>CAYLHL010000001.1:0-135643 GCA_964383595.1 uncultured Occallatibacter sp.
CAAGTGTGTTCGTGATCGGCGTGGCGGTGGTGAAGATGACGCCTGCGCCGTTGTGCGTCTCCTGCATGAACTCGATTTTGGCGAGGATGCGTTGCGCCCGCTGGGACTCGCGGGTGCTGATGCCGGCGATGTTGCCCATCTTCGTGACGATGGCCAGAGCTTTGTATGCGTGGGCTTCATCGACGAAGAGCCGATCAATCCCCAAATCGTCGAAATAGATGGTGTCGTCTTTCCGGCCCTGGGAAAGCTCTTTCAGCTTCTCTTTGTACTTCTGAATCTTGTTTTCGATCTGGCGCGTGGTCCGCTTCTCCGCTCTGGTCTTCGTGCGATTGCTTTCCGCGCCCTCACGCAACAGATCCTTCATCTCTTGGATTTGAGCGTTAACAGTCTTCGCTTCCCGCTCGGGCGAGATGGGGAGCATATCAAACTGCGAATGGGGAACGATGACGGCGTCCCATTCGTTGGTGGCTACTCGACTGAAAAGGCGCTTCCGGCTGAGTGGAGAATCGAAGTCTCGTTCTGTGACGGCCAGGACATTGGCGGAAGGATAGGCTTTCTTGAACTCTTCGCGCCATTGCTGAATCATGTTGTTCGGGACGACGTATAGATTCTTGCGAGAGATTCCGATTCGGCGCGACTCCATGCCGGCAATAATCACGGAGAGGGATTTGCCGGAGCCGACGAAGTGGTCGAGGAGGGCGCGGCCTTCGACCATGACGCGCCATGCTCCCCGCATCTGATATGGCCGCGGAACGATGGTGGGATTCAGCCCTGGGAAGGACAGGTGCCCGCCGTCGTAGATGCGGAGGCGGTTGGCGTTGAAGGTTTCGTTGTAGATGCGCTCGATCTGCGGATGAATGTCGGCCTGCTTGTCGTCTTTGACCCACTCAGAAAAGGCATCTTTGATTTCGCGCAGCCTGGCGCGCGCCGCGATGGTGCGTACCGTGTCGATGACCGGCTTACCATCGGCGTTGTTCTCGTAGAGGGTAGGCTCCTGTAGATTGAGTCCATATTCGAGGAGCTTGTGGCCTGACATTCCTCCGCCCGCCCACTTGTGAGTCAGCTCGAACGTGTTATAGCAGGAAGGCAGATCGACGCTCCACCTGCCGTTGAGGTCTCTGGTAATGGATGGTGCGCGGTCGCCGGACACTGGGCGTTGTTCGGCCAGATGCCGGTTGAGGAATTGAACATAGACCTCGGTCGGGACCCAGGTCTGTCCAAGACGCACATCGATGTCGATAAAGGGCACGATCTCGGGCTGGACAGCTTGGAGCGCCTTGACGTTCCGTTCATAGGCCGGGTCGAGCAGGGTGGCCCCTTGAGCGTCTTTCAACTTCTGCCGCACGTTGCCGGAAAGGTACTCATCGGCTGTCTCGTATTGCTGTGAATTCGGTTCCTTGTAAATCAGGTCGGCGGCGACAAGCTGTCCAATAACCTCTGCCTCCGGCTTGTCGAGGAGACGAGACATAAGTCCGGTGTCCAAACGGCCGCACTCGGCAAGCACCTGGAGCATGGCTGCTTTTGGATCGCTCGGAAGTTCCCGCAGGGGCTCGTAGGGCCGGATTGTGCGCTTGGTAAAGATGTCGGCGAGCGAGATTCTCGAAGTCTCTGGGTCGATGTTTTCGAGCGCAGTCAGGAGCGGATATTCCGGATCGTCTTCGAAGAGTTTCGCTGTACTGATATTGTTGAGCGGGCCAAAGTTTGCGCGGTAGCTTTCGTAGTGCTGTAAAAGCTGCTCCTGGCATTCCGCAAGCTGGCCTTCATTCGAGGATTGGAGTTGAAGCCGGATCACTTCCTTCAACGTGTCCCTGAGCGCAATCAGCGATTTCAGTTGAAAGAGAACGCGCCCGCTCGACAATGCGCGTGGAAGCGGAGTCCTGGCGCCATTGTCGTTGAACCAGACAGTGCCTTCGTCGATGAAGTACGAATGATTCTTGACGGTGTCTGGCGAGGGAACAAGCGAAGAGGCGCTGCGTCTGTTCCGTGAATCCTTGGAGACAGACGGATCGAAGGGTGTGAAGATATTTTCCGGTAAGGTCTCGATAGCTTTTTGGAGATGTTCAACAATGCTTGTGTCCCCTTCAAAGGGCTTGAGCGTGTAGTCCTTTCTCCCGTACATGCGGCTTTCCGCACTATGAACTCCGAGGACCATCTCAGGATGCTCGTCAAAGTAGGCGTTGTAGTTGACCGCCGCTGGATCGCCATAGCCCGGAACTATGTGCGATACGCTATCAATCCAGACCGGATGCTCCGGTTGGGGTTCGTTGGGAAGCCGCTTGCGGAAAAATAGAATGTCGGTGGTAACCGACGTGTTGGCGTTTTTCTGAAAGGTGTCGTCGGGCAGACGAATTGCAGCGACGAGATCCGCCCTGGCGGCCATCGCGCGGCGGGCGCGCACGTCGAGAGAATCAAGAGTGTAGTGTGAGCTGATGCAGACGGCAATCCCGCCCGGCTTGAGCTTGTCGAGAGATTTGACAAGGAAATAGTTGTGAAGGGAGAGCTTCGGGTCGGAGTATTCGGGATCGGCAATTTTGATGTCGGCGAATGGAGGGTTGCCGATGACAAGGTCGAACGAGTTGTTCGGCAGCCGGGTGTCTTCAAAGGGCTGGACAAGAATCCTGGCATCCGGATAGAGCATGGAAGCGAGCGCCCCGCTGAGCGGGTTCTTCTCGACTCCGAAGAGTTCGGACTCATGGAGAAGCTGGTCGGGAAGGCGGGCGAAGAAGTTGCCAACTCCCATGCCCGGTTCGAGAATGCGCCCACCGACGAAGCCGAGACGATTTGCCGCAGCCCACATCTGGTCCACAACATCAATGGCGGTGTAGTGGGTATTGAGGGATGTCTCCTTGACCGCATCGATTTCTTCTTCGGTGAGAATCTCAGCAAGGCGGTTGCGCTCCTCGTAGTAGCGATAGCCTTGGTCCCACATTTCGCGCAAACCGCCGAAGTCGATGTACTGAGCGATGCGGTTCTGTTCCTCGGTTGTCGCATTGCGCTCCTCAGCCTGGATGGACTTGAGCAGTTCAAGGATTTCGAGGTTGTTCTGTATGCGGGCTTTTGACCCGCCCTCGGCGATACGCGAGGCGACATCGTTGGTGAGGCGGAAGTTCCGGCTGTTACGGAGGGGGTCGGGAGGAAGAATCGGCCTGGGCGCCGCAGGTTCGGCTTGGTCGTTTGGAGCGATGCCAAAGTCCAACCGGAGGGCTTTGGCATCGCCTTCGAGTATCAGTTGCCGTCTGACTCCAGCGGCGGGTAGACCAGTTTGGAGATCAGCTCCTGGGCCTGTTCCATCGGAAGGCCCGTCGAGCGAGCCTTGGCGAGGATCTCCCACGCCTGGGCCGCGCGTTCCTGAAGTGTGAATCGAATCGTCCCCTCCAATTCCAGCTCTGCCGCTTCCTTGGGGCGGTTCCGGTAGAAGTTCGTTTCCACCTTGGCGAGCAGGTTCTGAAAGGCCGGGAGTTTCATCAACCCCAAAATGTAGTCGGGGTTGCCGGGGATGGTGCTCGATGCGTCGCTGGGAGTCATGTCGTGCCTCCTGGTTCAGTGTAGTGAAGGATTCGGATTCCTGGAATGTGCCAGACAGCTCCGGGAATAAGGACTGCTGAAAAGGCCGAACTTGTGGCATTTCAACCTCGTGGTAGTGAGGGTACACGCCAGTATATTACAGTTCTGCTATATTATCTATATGCGCGTCTACTGCTCTGATTGCTCTCATTAGAGGGCAACAGGCCGCCGATGTCTCTAGATAGGGCTCAGAAACGCTCATCAAGAGTCGCCGGACGACTCCCGGAGCAAATCTATTCTCTGTGATTCGTCCCGCGATGCGAGCCTCAATTGTGGAAGGCCCGGCACGACCTCGTGATCATTCAGTTGCTTGATATCGATAGGTGTTGGCCGCAATACCCAATGACAATCTTCTCGCGTTCATGATCCCAGTGAAAATGCACTCGTATTGTCCTTGTCGCGTCGTCGTCGGCACCGATCTTGAGGTGGCGGAACATTTCCACTTTCTCTTGCTCGTATTCGAAGGTCCTTTCTCGTCGCATGGCCTTGTTATTCATCACCGTTTCAGATTCCTTTGCAGCATACTCGCTCTTGCCGAAGACATTGCGCGCATTGTTGTCTCCGCCCTCCATGAGTGCGCTGCGGTAATCAGTCACGAGACGCTTGAGCAATTCCAGAAGTTCTCTCCCGTAGATAAAGCTGTCCATCTCCTCCGCACTTCTCCATGCGCTCGAAAGGATAGTACACCGATCCCCATAAATGCTTTGGATGATAGTAAGGCAATTGAGCGGCGACGGGGGGGCATCGTGGTTGAGCATTTTCACTAATTCTTCCGCGTCGATGCCCACAGGCCGATCCCCGCCTGCACGGCTGAGTTGGTCTTTGAGAGACTGGATGGCGTAGTCCTTCTTGGCCAGTTCATCGTGGACACCACCCAGATCGTCCTTTAATGTAGCGATATTGGATTCCAGTTGTGAGTTCTCCTCGACCAGTTCGTCAAAGTATTTGGTCTGCTCGTCCGCCTGTTTTGCTGCATCTTCCAGTACTGACCGCAACTGGGCAACACTCATCTGTTCGCTTTTCGCGCGCGCAGTTTGCATGCGACGACGCAGAGAAAGCTGCATGACCCCTTCCGGTCTAATATGTCTGCGAAGCCTTGCGATGTTCGTGGCATTCGTGACTAATGCGAGTACGTGAGAACCGCGATTAAATGGCGTGTTTCCCCAGGTAGCAATCACGTCAGCAAGATAATATCGGCCTTGAACATGCCCCGTCAGGGAAGGGGCATCGAGAATATTGATCGCTCCGCCCCAGGCGGACTTCGGCTTTCCCAACGCGGTCGCCATCTCGTAACTGTTAAAGTCGGCTGAGACCTTTACGACTTGAGCTAGGCCGATCAACCGTTGCTGAATCTCTTCAGCTTCAAGAAGGTACTCTCCATCCTTGGTCGGGCTGACAAGTACGATTGGCCCTTCGCGGTCCGGACGTTCAATCTCGGCAAGCAGGCCCAGGTAAGAATCTTCGTCCGCCCCTACGGACTTGATTTCGACTCCCGGCACGGTAATATCGAATGTCGAATCCTGAACATTTTGAATGTTGTTCGCAATATATCGAATCAGGCGAGGCTGAGAGGCTACAACCGGACTTGCAACCAGGGTGCTGTATTCGTCGGTCTTGACGACGCAGGAGAGGTCCAATCTGTCCACCTGTGTTTTGACTCCAACCTCCACAATCCATTGTCGGCCGCGAACAGTTCCGTCAGGGAATTTCAGTACCCACGAGTAGAGCTTCGGGTCCTCCTCTGCCGTCGCCAGCACACGTAGCCAGGAACGAACGTCCCCACGTGTACCGTTGAATTCGCCGTCCTTTCTGAGCTGGTCTGGGTGTAACCCGAAGCTCAGTTGCTCCTTTAGCCACCCACCGATTGCCTTGAATACGGCTTCTTCGGCGCCTTGGCCATGTATGTTCAAATGATTTGCGTAGACAAGCATTTTGCGAATTTACCTCAGTTTCTGATTTCTTGCATCATCGCGATGCTTTTAGTTCACGCTCCATAGAGGTCTTGCGAGGAAAACCCGTGTGGAGCGCGATTGACGGAGCTCTAGGCGGTGCAGGAATGATGTCTCGCCCGATCCTTATCGAGTCGCAGCCCGCCTGTCGGCCCCACTCTCGGAGACGTCGGCGATGACAGGGATTCTGCAAAATCTACTTGTCCGCCTCCGCAACGGCAGAATCAAAGGCCTCTCTATTGTGAACGACAACCGGTGTCTCGCGCGGATTATCAAGAGTTTGAGCAACGTCCAGACGAAGTCGCTTCTGAAAGTAATACAGGAAAGACTTTCTTATTGAGATCGATATCTTTCCGTTCTTCATGCAATAATCCTGTGCCACGATAGCCCTTTGGCTCTTGCTAAGTCGCGGGTTCGGCACAAGAACAACATCGAAGAATTCCTGCCAATTCCTATCTGAAGAACCGGAGGCCTCCTGAGGCCCGTCGCTGTCCGCATCGAGACAACGCGACAACAAGAAATCCTGAAAATCGCGATCAAGATGGCAGAACGCTCTAACATGCCAACGCAAGCCATCATTCGCGAATGCATGGGGACTTATCCATCTCCATAGCGGCTCGGGTCTCTTAGGGTTCATCGACTGGTACTGAATCCGCACTGAGCGTCCCCGGCGAATTGAATCAAGCAGCTTCCTGAGAACTTCGACTTCAACTCTGCGATGTGGAAGCGGCATGGACTCTGCCGCTGGTATTTGGGAAAACCAAGCGTCGGTATGGCCGGATATTTGGTCTGCCGCGCTGCGGAGGCGATTCAGATATTGATCCGCGTCCGGGACGAAAAACTTCGGCGTGAACGACGGCGACGCAAAGTATCTTTTCAGGCTCTTGTCATAGACAAGATTTCCTGGGGCCTGCTCCTCGTACCGCCTGAGATCGTTGGATGCCTGCGGAATTGAAATTCCGAATTGTTGTTTCAGCGCGGACCGATTAATTCCGCCCTCCCAGAACAACCGAAACTCTATGAATTCCAGCCGCTGTTCGATGCCCCAACGAATATCCCGCCCCAATTCTGTCATGCGTATAGTTTCTATACGTCGAGGCCATGGTGAGTCAAGTTGCTCTATTGATAAAGAAACTTGACCGATAAAGAAAGTATGTGTATCGTGTAGCCATGAGGTAAGAAAGGAGGGTTCCAGGATGGGCAAGGGCAACATCTTCGTGGAGCGGCGCGGCGTTCGAGAATACGCTGTCGTCAAGCCGGATGCCGAGCGCGCCAGTGCGATCCTTCCAACGCAGGCCGAGGCGATTGAACGGGCTAAAGAGATCAGCCCGAACACGCGGCCTGATGTGGAGCGAGTCCGCTACACATCGGTTGGCAAGCCGGATCAGTGGCGCAAGGGGTAACGCGGGTTGGGGTCGCTTTGGTGGCCCCTCTCTCTTTGATGTCGGCAATCGGTTCTCGGCAGAAGTTGCAAAGCGTCCTTCATGTTTAGAGAGGAGAAATGGGGAAGTTAACGGGAACTATCCACGGTGATGCAGCGAATGACCTACTTGTCTTCTACAGCGACAAAGTTCTCGAACTGGAGGAAGCTGGTCAATTCTTTATGGCCTCCGTTGCACTTGCGTTCACGCTGGAGACTGCGATTCTGACATACCTGTTGGTCGAATTCGGGGATGACAATGGGGGAGAGCTTCGGATACCTGATTCAGTCAATATGGCCGAATTGGTGGAAGCCGCGAATGAGATCGATGTTCTGAACGGCCCGATCGACATCCCTTCCCATGCGGGCGCGGATGGAGACGAATCGAGCCCCAAACACATCGCAAAGGACGTGGTCGACAAAATCAGAAAGTTCAGAAACCTGATACATCCCGGAGCAGCCCTCCGTCTGGGATTCGACCCTCGGACCTTCACGCGCGAGCAATTCGAGGAATACAAAGAGATGTACGAATCGGTGACACACAGCTTGCTTTACCACCTTTGAGGGCTGCTGCCTTATGAATACGACAACTCAGATTCCACCAACTCCACCCCCGCCTGATGACACCGCGCCGCGAATCTTCGCCGGCCTGACTAGCATGATGCAATTCGACGAGTTGGAGATTCGCAACGTCGTGCGTGGCATCATCGCTCCAACAGATCGGGAGAAATGTTTCATATTGATCTATTGGCGCACCGCGGCACATGCCATGTCGCTCTCGAAGCTCAACAGTCATCAACATTTTCAAGCAATCACGATGATTGCTCGGAACTTGTTCGAAATGTCGGTCGATCTCAAGCTCATCGATATCGTTCCAGATGGCGCCGAAAAGTTGATCGCGTATGTGGAAGTCGAGAAGCTTCGCGCTGCGGGGAAGATCGTCAGGTTCAAGCAGAAACACCCTACTTCAAGGGTTGATGACAGCCTTTATCAGTCCTATATTGCCTCGGAAGGAACTCGGATTGAGGCAACTAAGGCGAGGCTTTGGCCTGGCGCCAAAAAGATCGAAGGGTTTGCGAATATGAATCTCGCCGACCGCTCGGTCCTGGCGGGGCTGGAATATGAAGAGGTTTACGAGGTTGAGCAACCACGGATGAGCTGGCAGGTCCATTCTGGCTTGACCGGCGTCGCCAATCTCAAGCCCGAGACGTTTACGTACATGGCCGGTGTCGGGATGACGAGTTGCATCAAGTCCTATGAACTGATCCTGAACGCGGTGATAGACGAATTCAAGATTGAGAAGGTGGACGAGAAGATTAAGCAGAAACTCTCAGTATCAAAGCTTTTGCCGTGGGCGAACGATCCTGCGCAAGCGCAACAGCTTTACAATGAGGCCATCAGGTAAACCAAGGCATGTAACAAGTTCATCTGTTCGCACCAGCATTGGAGAATATGAACGACCTTCAAAGCGCAACTGAAAAATGTCTCACCGAACCCGCGCCGGTCAAAGCAGCCAGAGACACCTTGCTGTTAAGTCATGCCAATCCGGAGGACAACGAATTTACCCTGTGGCTTGCGCTCCAGCTTGCTAATGAGGGCTACCGGGTATGGTGCGATCTCACCAAGCTGCTGGGTGGCGAGGTGTTCTGGGACGATATCGAAGAGGCAATCAAAGCCCGCACCGCCAAGGTGCTGTACGTACTCTCCCGGACATCGAATGCCAAGGACGGCCCGCTTAAAGAGCTCCATTTCGCACAGATAGTAGCCAAAAAAGAAAAACTGAAGGACTTCGTCATTCCGCTGCACATCGACGATTTGCCGCACGGCGACATCACTATAGAAATCACCCGCATCAACACCGTGGGGTTTGCACATTCTTGGGGTGCGGGACTTGCCAAGCTTCTGGAAAAACTTGAGGAAGACGGCGTCCCCAAAGACCCGAAATTCAATCGGACGGCGGTCAACGACTGGTGGCGCACGCAGTTCAGCGCCGAGCAGGGATTGCGCAAGGAGCCCGAGGAATATCTCTCCAATTGGTTCCAGGTAACACTTCCCACCCATATTTACTTCCACTCGCTCTCGCGAAAAACCACCGGGGCGATTGAAGTATCCGGCGCGCTTCCATATCCCGCTGTTCAGGACGGGATTTTTCTCATTACATTTGCGGAGGCGTCGGATTTTAAGGGGAAACTTGGCCCAGAGATGTATATCGCCAAGGCGAGTGAGCCGCTTGAAGTCACGGCGCTACTGGCGGAGCCCAAGACAGTGTTTGGGAAACATCTTTTCCAGATCCTGCGTCTTGCTTGGGAGCAGATGCTCGACGAACGAAAGCTTCCGGTTTACGAACTGGCGAACAAGGCCAGATGCTTCTACTTTCTCAAGGACCGGGTGCCAGGTGACAAGGTCTTCTTCCCTGGAGTGGACGGCGAACGAACCTACCGAGCGATGGTCGGATATAGCACGCGAACGAATCCCACGACCGGCGTGAGCGCGAAGCGCTACTGGCATTATGCCGTGCAGGCTCGCCCGCAGGTTCATCCCACGTTTGCCTATATTTTCAAATCGCACGTCCTCTTTACAAGCGACGGCAAGACGATTTGGGAGAGCAAGAAGAAGCTCGCTTCCGCGCGGCGCAGCCAGTGCAAATCTTGGTGGAACGACGAATGGCGCGACCGTGCGCTTGCTGCCGCGACATACCTGTGCGACGGCACAGACAAAATCACCTTAACGCTTGGAAGCAAGGCCACCCTGACTATTCCGCCGATGCCGGTGCTGTTTTGCAGCCCGGTATCATACACCGATCCGCAGTTGCTGCGATTCTCCGAAGACGATGAAATCGCCAACGATTACGGTCGAGATACCGGCGACGAGGATGCTTTTGAAGACGACCCGGAAGGCGGTGCCGAATGAACGATCTCATCCACATTCCAGAACCGCGTCTCTTGTTTAGACACAATCAGGCGATGGAAGACCCGCGCGATGGTCTCACTTTGTTCGGGCCACTGGACGAGAGCAGGCCGTATGGCATCAAGGCCGGTGTTATCGGCACGGAAACCGGCATCAAGAGCTTCGAACGCTGGGTGCAGTGGGTGCAGCGGCCAGTCTTTAATGCGACTCCGCTCTTAGGCCGTCCCCCGTTTCCCGGCTTTGAGACCGTGTTCCGTTCGCGCTGGAATACCAAACCCCTGCTTTCGCTCACGGTGACAGACGCCGAGATCGATGAATTTCTGTACCTTGACGAGCCACATCAGCGCGTTTACGGAACGGTAGGCGTGTTTGCGAATCGCATCCTTGAGGCCATACGCGAAGAGACCGAGAAACCCGAGCTATGGTTTGTCGTGGTTCCAGACAAGGTGTGGAAGTATTGCAGGCCCAGCTCGGTAGTCGAGCCCGAAGTGCGGCAGGAAGCCATTAGAGCGTTCAAGAAGGCCAAACAGGCGAAAACGTTCTATGAAACGCGATCCCTCTTCCCGCAAATGGACCGCGAAGCCGAACCATACGTGTACGAAGAACAGTTCCACAATCAACTCAAGGCCAGACTTCTGAACGCGATGGTGCTTACCCAGATCATCAAGGAGAGCACAGTCTCCAATATTCGCAAGCCCGGTGAAGCGGAGTTCGACAAGCGCGCCGCCGCCCGGCAGTCAGAGATTGCCTGGAATCTCTGCACGGCCATTTTCTACAAGGTAGGCGGGCGTCCCTGGAAAGTGGCGGATATCCGCGACGGCGTGTGCTATCTCGGCTTAGTGTTCAAGAAGGACGAGACGAGTGGCAGCTCGAAAAACGCCTGCTGCGCGGCGCAGATGTTTCTTGATTCCGGCGACGGAGTAGTATTCAAAGGCGCGCTCGGCCCTTGGTATAACGACGAGACAGGCGACTATCATTTGAGCTATGCGGCTGCCAAGGCGCTGGGGGAGCTAGCCATCAAGTCCTACACCAAGAAAGCGGGCGGGCCACCCCAGGAAATGTTCATACACGGCAAAGTGCGTTTCGAGCCCAATGAATGGCAGGGTTTCATGGATGCCGCCGGAACCGGCACAAACATTGTCGGCATCCGCATTCAGGAAGAAAAGAACTTGAAGCTGTACCGCAAAGGCCAGAATCCAGTTCTACGCGGATTGGCAAATATCCGCAACCCGCGCAGCGCCCATCTCTGGACGCGCGGTTGGACACCGCGCATTCAAACCTACCCAGGGAGGGAGGTTCCCAATCCACTGATCATTGAGATCAGTAAAGGCGAGGCAGACATCAATGTGGTGGTGAAGGACATACTTGCCCTCACCAAACTCAATTACAACACCTGCATTTTTGGCGATGGTATGCCGATAACACTCAAATTTGCGGACGCGGTAGGCGAGATACTGACCGCCGGTCCCATCAAGGATATTCCTCCGTTACCTTTTGGGCACTATATCTGAAGCCTCACATTCTCTACATGGAGTAGCCTTGGGGTGTACCCGAACCGCCTCAGCTATCGCCGGCCACGGAAGGGCATCTTCAACCTGGAGGAAGTATGACGGATGGAAAGATCAGCAGAGTCCCCATCAGCGAGATTCATTCCGAAGAAGGCGCCCAGGATCTTGTCCGTTCCGAAAGGATGAAGCCTTATCTTGCCTTTTTGAAGGCGCAGATGTCCGGGCAGGATACCGAACCGTATCTGGCTGCATTAGCCGCGCTGCCGCTCGAAGAGCGGTACGTATGGCGAGTGATGTCCGCTCTGAAGTGGGCCTTCTGCGACCTCGACACGGAGAATGCGATTGCCGATCTCCACACTCTATCGGAAAACGATCTCAAGAAAGTGGTGGAACCTCTCTCCTTGAGATCCATTCAATTTTGTCTATTCGTCAACGCGCTGATTGGAGAGGATGCTACGGAACGGATCATGCAGCACGCGGTAAAGTGCGCAAAGGAATCATCCGCACCGGCTTCGGGCGAGTAGCTGGGTCATGCAGATAGATGGGAACCCTTCGCTATCTCGCCCTGTCTCGGGAGCCGGTCAGTTGCAGAGCCCCATGTTGAGCCTTTCGCAAAGGTCGTCGATCTCGGTGGGGCTGAGCGGAGAATCCTCTTCGTCGCAGAAGTGGTCGCAGGAGTTGGGCTCGCTCAATTCCTGCGGGTCGTGGAGACCGATGGAAGTGCAGCCGTGCATTTGCGGCTCCCATTGTTCCTGCATGAGGCGCAAGCCGTGGAGCACGCTGGCGAGTTCGCGGCGCGTGATGGGTTTGCTTTCCTCTACCGTAGCTAAATCGGAAGCGGCTGGAACGTCCAGCTTGTGCTGATCCACGCTGTAGGTATTCAGGGGTTCTATTACTTCCTCGTGAATCCATTCGTCTAGCCCGTCGAGGTCCTCGGCTTCGATAAACGCCTCGGCCTTCGCTACCTGGTCCTTGTCGTCGCTATCGACGGTCAACTCAATCAAGCGCCGATACGCGGCTAATTCCGTTTCATGGACGCTGGCATAGGTGCCGTTGTCGTCGTCCGCTGCCACACTCCAAACTGTGATTTCCATAAAGTCCCTTTCGTGTTGCGCGTCTCAGGATCGCGCGGGGTTGGGGCCAGCTCCGTAGAGCATGGCGGAGAGATGATCGGCATAGAGTGCGTGTCCGGCCTGGCGCTGGAGTTCGATGGCTTCGGCGATGCCGGGTTGGGCGGTTGTGCCGTCGGGCAACTTGGGTCCGGCGGCGGAGATGTTGTCGCGGTGGAGGCGATAGTGCGGGAAACCCAGCACATTGCCGTCGAGCGGGCTGAAGAGGTTGAGCAGGATCTTGCCGGTCTCCCATTCGTCCTTGGCGACCAAGAAGCTGCACTCCAGATACTCGGAGTGAACCTCGATGAGTTCCACGTCTTCATAGCGGTGAATGGTTGGGTTGAGTCTGCGTCCTAGCATGGGGTGTCTCGGTTTTTGTGGTTTGCGAATGGATACTGGTTAAAAGAGGGCAAGCTGGACCTGAGGAGCGGGAACGTCCTCGGGTTGCCCGGCGACGATCTGGACTTCGGGACCGCACAGTACGAACTCCTGTCCGCCGTGCTTGACGGTCATGCGGTCGTAAAAGCCATTGGGATCGTTGCGGGCTGCCTCTGCACCCTCTGCGGTGCCGGTCTTGTCGCGGTAGTTGGTCGGGGTTCCCGAGAAGACACGCAACGGGCACAGGCGGTATGCCTTCGCACCATGGTTGCTAAGCCCGATGGCGACCCACATCTCTCCGTCCATTCGGAAGGGTTTGCGCACTGGCTGCCCCATGGCGATCGAATCGCCGCTGTAGCTTGCCGGAATATCGCCCTCGCTCACGTAATCGTTCTTCTCGTGATCGTAGGTTCCCCAAGCGAGCCGGGCCGGATTGACTTCGCGGATGGTTTCCATGGTGGGCACTCACTTTCTCGCCCTGGCTGGGCTGGCGGCATTCGCCGAATCTCTAGAGATGGGAAACAGGAATCCCTGTTCTGCAGGTGGGCATTCCCAAGGGTCGAGAATGCAAGCGGCCTCGATGCGAACCTGGAGTTCGTCGGCTAACTCGATGCCGAACGCGCAGCCGATTTCAAAAAGCGTGGCCGCGTAGAGGTTGGCTATTCTCTGTTCTTCCTCGATCATCTCGTCGTGACGGGACTGGGACAGGGCGCTTGATTGACTCCAAAACCGAACGATCTTGAGGCAGCGATGAAGGGCCGCAGCCTCGATCTCCGCTCCAGCCAGCAACGCGGTGGGGTTCTCGTCTAAGACGTAGGTACTGTCTTCTTGAATCTGCATGGCTGTGCTCACTTGATTGCATCTCCGATGATCTGAGACAACGCGGCGACCTTGGGTTCAAGTTCGGCGATTGCCGATTGAACGTCGCGGCGCTCGGCGTGCAAGGTAAAGATCAGATGCCGAATCCACCGCATGACTCTCACCGGGTAAGAACCAAGGCGATAGGCAGGCTCCTCGTCGAGGTCCAACATCCCAAAGCGCATCGCCCCTTCCCACCAATTGGCATCGATCTTCCCCTCGCGCGATGCCCGTTGGTGCATGGTTACGACGGACAGGTTGTAATTCACGTCTTCAAGATCGGCCTGGGCGGTTGCCAACTGGCTGCGCAGAGTGTCCAGTTGGCGTTTTGCATTCCGCGCATTCACGCTCGGCTCCGCGTCCACCGTGGCGACCTGGGGCTGCGAATTGAAGAGGGAGAATTGCATCGTCGTCATTGAATCGGCTCCGTTGCGATCTCGCGCAGTTTTCCGACCAAGTTCGCCACACTTCCGCGCGGGGAGTTGTGCAACAAAAACTCGTAGTAGTCGGCCATCGTTTTGCCCTTGGCGGCAAAGTACGAATTGGGGTGAGGCTGGGTGGATAGCAATGCGTGAATCTCGGGCCGGACAAGAATGTCGCGGCCTTCCCGGAAGGTGGCCGCCGCCTTGTCGGCCTGGGCCTGGCTCTTCATGCGCCGGAGTTCCTTCTTGACGGTGTCGTACAAACCGGCGTCACCGGCTTTCTTGATGCACTCATTGCCAACGTGGAATTCCTTGCCATTGGCGTCGTGGAGGAAGCAGCACTCGGCGATGGGGTGGCCGCAATACATGCACGATGAACCCGGCTTCTTGCTGCCTGGAATGCCGGGGATGGAAAACCAACGCATCTCGACACGGACCAGCCGGAAGGGAGCGGTCCCAAGTCCAGCGGTCTCGAATTTGTGGGCGATTGCCATTGTGGTATCCGTGCCGGGATAAGGCTCCCGGCTGGCCCTGGGTGGTTTGTGGCGGTGGAAAGCTACGCCGCGATGTCCTCGATCTCGGCGGCGGTTTGGGATTCCGAGTCCATTGCGCCAAGGATGTGGTGAACGGCATCGCGGATGGTGTGAAGAGAAGCGGTGATGCTCTCGGCGGTGGCGTCCCAACTGGCCAGATAGCGGTCGGAGTGCTGCTCGATGCCGAAGTGGGCAAGGACGGCAAAGGACGTGGCCTCGGCCTCCAGTTCGCGCTGCTCCTTGGTCTTATCGCCCTTGAGCCCGTGCTGGTGCAAAAACTCGTGCGCCAGTTCGTGGGCCAGCGTGCCGCATTTCGCGGTGGTGGAGAGTGTCGCGTTGACAACGACCTTCCCGCCCTCGCTCCAGCCGTTCGCCGAACCCGTCTCCTCGCGGTACTCCAGCACGATATTCATGGCGGCGGCCGCGGATTCAAGGCGGGGCAGAAGCGTTTCGCCTCCAGTCTCGGCGCGGTATTCAAGCTCGGGAATGTCCTTGCCTTCGGTGTCAGCGATGTCGAAGACGTGGGTCACGCGGAATCCGCACAGCTTCATCGCGGAAACCCTCTCGGCTGCCCGGCGCTGCGCGGCTTCCTCGGCGGTCAGCTTGCGCACGCACGGGGCAAGGATCGCGATTCCCTTTGCACCCTTCTTGACGTTGCGGCCAAGAGACTTCCACGTATGGAAACCGGCAACCCGCTCGGCCTGGGGCCTTTGAAGGAGAACGAGCAGTTGGTTGTTGAAGGAGTAGTGATGAAACCGGGACACTGCCCGAAGCCAGGTCTTGAACAAGTCCGATTTCGCGGTTGCATCGGTCATGGTGGCAAGGGTGTTGATGCTCAAGGTAATGGAGTCGATAAGGGCCTTTGATCTGTCGTTTTGCATGTCGTTCGTTCTCCCTGTATTGCTTGACCTTACATCTCAAGAATAATACATATATGCTGTCATTGTAAATAGATAACTTGTTTAGTTTCTGTTTTTTAGTAACAATTAGTATTGCAATAAATACACATCAGCAAACCCAATGGAAGCCTCCAGACAGGCCCTTCTCCCGCGTCCTTTTTTCTCAGGCCCGCGCCGCGCGACGGTTACGCTTTTTCTCGCGGTGTTGAATGGAATCGCTCGTCTGAGCGCATTTCTTCTGAAGCGTGTGAGGGGGCGTTGCGGGGTTTTCACCCCGCTGGGGTGGGTAGCGGAGAACCTGGAGGGGTCGAAGCGAGGGAGGGACGCCGAGGCGCCCCTCCCCGCGGATAGGCGGGAACGATTAGCGGCAGAGTGTTGCGGATTGGAAGGTGGGCTGAGTTGGGAGGGAAAAGCCGTTCTGCTTGAGTGCCTTTTTTACGGTGCGATCAATATACGCGTCTTGATCTCTTTGGGAGCGGTTGACGAAGGCGGAAGTAGAGGTATGGGTCCGGATGGTATCGCGAATCTCGAACTCGGAGACGCCTCGTTGCAGTCCGTATGTGGCATAGGAAAGGTCTGCTTTATGGCGTTCGCCTTGAGCGGAGAACAGGTTGGCGAAGTGGGAATAATCGAGGAGTTCCGAAGCCGGCCGGGGATATTTCTGGTAGCCGATGCGTGCCGCAGTTGACTTCCGAACTTCCAACAGTTGTTCGAGAAGCCGGTCCTCGACCTCAGAGAGCACCTCATGCGTTTTCTCGTAGACGACGCCATTGGACAGGGCGAATTTGAGTTGCGAATAGGGAAAGAGCCCATTGGGGAGTCTGTACTCCGGTTTTGGGTTAGTAAAGCCGGCGAGGCGGCCGAAGTGCCGCCAGTCGGCTGAGTTGGGGTCTCCTGCGAACTTTTCTGCCAGGATCTTGGCGACGATGGTGCCTTCCTCGTTGGTCAGGGTCCACGAGTGTTTGAGCCACGCCTGGAAGTTGCCTGGAGAGGTTTCTACAACACAGGCCGGGGTGTACCCGGTATCGAGGAGAGTGTCGAGGCTTTTGCGGGTCAGGTCGTCGATCAGGGTGAGCTGGCTCGGTCCCGATGGCCGTATATAGATGTGGTGGCCTTTGGCATTTTCGGCGGCGCACCAATCGAGCTTGTCGAAGACTTCGCCGATAGTAAGGCCACTGTCGTCTTGGCCGTTGCGCAGTTTCATGTGCGATTTGCCATCGTCCGATTTTTCCGGGGGAATCCGGACGCCCAACTCGTAGCGTTGGGCGTCCATTGCTTTAAGTTGCAGTTGAACGGCCTTGAGTGCGATCGGCAGCATTCGGCTCTCCTTCCTGGTACGGAAATCACGCATCTTGGGCCAGCGTCCAGCTTGCCGGGCGCGCAGACCCCAAGAAATTTCTGGAAACAGAGTACCACGTTTATTACATTTCTGCTGCGTATGCTCTCTTTTATGTATTATTGTGGTATGGTTCCAGTAGTGGACTTGCGCTGTGTCCAGGAGACAGGGTGATGGCGGTTCAGGCGGAGAATCTGGAGACTGCACGGCTCGACTCTGAGAGCGAGAGCGATTTCCGCAAGCGTCATAAGCTGATGACCGAACTGGGTCCGGACATCGTGAATGCGCTGATGCGGGACCGGACGGCCGAGGACGTGGTTGTGAATCCGGACGGGCGGGTTTGGATCATGCGGCAGGGCAGACCGTTTGAAGTGTTGACAGAGATCCCGCCGCTACGAGCCGTTGGAGCCACGATGAGTATCGCGGAAGGGTTCGGGCTGGTGGCGACCTACAACAGCCCGGTCGTCAGCGGGAATGTTCCCTATCTGAATTGCCGCGTGGAAGCTCTGGTTGCGCCCGTGGTCCCGATAGGCACAGCGTCTTTGTCTTTCCGCAAGAAGGGCGAGAAAAAGCCCAGTCTGTACGATTATGCCGCGAGCGGAATCCTGACCAATAAGGATGATCCGCTGAACGGCCTCCAGAGCATCGACCCGTTCGAGCAGGCGCTTCGCAGCTCGAAAAATCATGTCGATGTGCTTTTTACAGCCATCGAACACCACAAGAACATCCTTGTTGTCGGCGGCACAGGATCTGGAAAAACCACGCTCCTCGATGCGTTGAATCAGGGAATTGCGGAACGGACTCCGCATGACCGAGTGCTGATTCTCGAAGATTTGCCCGAGTTGAGGGTGGCCATCGAGAACTATGTGCAGCTCACCGCCTGCAAAGCGGTGCCTATGGACGATCTGATTCGTTCCTGCCTGCGCATGAAGCCACACCGGATCTTGGTTGGCGAGGTTCGCGGGACCGAAGCATTGACCGCGATGGAAGCGTGGAACACAGGTCACCCAGGCGGATCGATGACCATCCACGCGAACAATGCCATGGAAGGTTTGAACAGGATTGTATTTCTCTGCCAGAAGACGGCGAATCCATTTCCAACTCACATCCTGGCAAGGATCGTCGCGGAGACGATTCACCTGGTTGTCTACATCGAAGCCGGGCGACAGTTTCCGTGCGGACGAAAGGTGAAGGAAGTTTGTTTGGTGAGAGGGCACGACGGGGAACGCTTCGAGATTGAACAGCTTTAGGCGTTTCCGGTCGTTGCATGGCAAGAACATTCAACCGAAAAGAAGGAGTTGGACATGTTGAAGAGGATGCGGAGGACGACCGGGAGGCTGGTCGATCTTGTGACCGGCAAGCAGTTTCTGACAATGGCGGGTTTGGCGTTGGTCTCGAATGCGCTCGCCCTTGCCTCAACAAGCACGACTGGACTGCCGTGGGAAACGCCGTTGCAGACGGTGCAGCAATCGCTGACCGGGCCGGTAGCAGCCGGAATTTCAGTGGTGGGCATCGCAGGTGGCGGGATGGCGCTGGTTTTTGGCGGCGAACTGTCGGAGTTTGCAAAACGCGCTTGCTATGCGGTCATCGCGACTGGCGCGATTGTCGGCGCGGGCACATTGATGACCACATTGTTTTCAAGCTCCAGCGCCGTTATCGGGTAGCGCAGCCCGAGCGCCTTTGGGGGAGCGAGGGTGCGGACGCATTCGCGATGGGCGGTAGGCCCATCAATGGGCAACGGTTCAACCGGTCCGGAAGGAGGAAGCATGTTGAAAAGGATGCGGAGGATGGGTGGGAAGGCGGTTTCGGTTCTGACCAGCCGGCAGTTTCTTATCATGGCGGGCTTGGCGCTCATATCGAGCGCTGTCTCGTATGCGTCGAGCACGTCCACGGGATTGCCGTGGGAAACCCCATTGCAGACGGTGAAGCAGTCGCTCACTGGCCCGGTAGCGGCGGGCATTTCGGTGGTAGGCATCGCCGCTGGCGGCATGGCCCTGGTCTTTGGCGGCGAGCTGTCGGAGTTTGCCAAGCGCGCCTGCTACGCGGTCATTGCAACCGGCGCGATTGTCGGTGCGGGCACGCTGATGAGTACATTGTTCTCCAGCTCCAGCGCGGTCATCGCGATGACCGGGGGATTTTAAGATGCACGGGCCGAGAGAGACGGTGTTCCATCCGTCGATCAATCGCCCCAATCTTCTCATGGGCGGCGACCGTGAACTTGTTCTCGGCGCCGCCATGATTTCGGCGTTGTTCATTTTTTCGTTGATGACTTGGTGGAGCATTCTGATCGGCGTTGCGTTCTGGCCTGTGGCTACTTCGATGCTGGCTCGATTGGCGAAGGTCGATCCAATGATGCGCGATGTTGCAACGCGGAGCTTGCAGTACAAGGCATACTACCCGGCTAAATCCCGGCTCTCCAGTAGAAGTCAAACCCAGCGGCGGACTTGGAAATAGGCGTCGCGGGAAATAAGGAAACGGCAGGCAAAATGATTTCGTTTACGGTGTTTCTGCTTGTAGCGTGCGCGGGTGTGTTGGCGTGTGTCTTGATTGCCTGGGCAGCTCGCGGTACGCGGGCCGAGGAGGGCCGGAGGTGGGTTGCCGGACTCCCCGACTTACTGCTCTATGCGTCGATGATCGACGACGGCATCCTGCTACTTCAGGATGGCGCGTTGATGGCGACCTGGCGCTACGCCGGTCCCGATCTCGGTTCCGTCACTCACGAAGAGATGGCGGCTCTTGCGGAACGATTGAATTCCGTCCTAAAGCTCGGCTCGGGCTGGTTGGTGCATTGCGATGCGATTCGCTCGGAAGTGAGCGAATACGCGAGGCAGGGAGCCTTCCCGGACTCGGTAACGAGTTTGATCGACGATGAGCGCAGAGCCCAGTTCAAGGCCGAAGGCCGGCATTTCGAGAGCACCTATTACATATCGCTCACCTATCTTCCTCCGATGCGGAGCGAGGAGAAGGTCAAAGGATACCTCTTCAAAGGCGGCGAAGAGGACAGTAAGACTGCCGGGGAGACAGCTCTCATCTATTTCAAGGATCGTCTCGGCCTCTTTCACGATGTGTTGAGTTCGCAGGTACGTGTGGAGCGGCTTTGTGGACACCCTGTCGTAGGAGACGACGGAGCGGAGACCCAGTGGATCAGTTGCGATCTTGCGCGCTACGTGCGGCGTTGCGTAACGGGGGAGGATTATCCGTTCGTACTGCCGGCGATTCCCGTGTTTCTGCATGACCTCATCGGCTGTGTGAGCTTCAAGACCGGCATCGAGCCGATGGTTGGGAACAAGCATATTCAGATCGTCGCGATCGACGGATTCCCGGCGACAAGTTTTCCGGGGATTCTCGCAGCTCTGGATACACTGCCCTTTGAGTACAGATGGAACACGCGAGCTGTGTTGCTTGACCCGGAAGAGGCGAAGAAGATCATCACCGATGCCTTGAAGAAGTGGACAGCGAAGGCGCGGGGGTTCATCGACCAGTTGATGGGCAGGCCACCCAAGCGTATCGATCCCTTCGCGTTGAAGATGATGGAGGATGCGACCGTCGCCATCGGCGAAGCGTCCAGCGGCGATGTGCAATTCGTTCTTTACTCGGGAAACATCATCCTCATGGATGAGGACAACGAGGGAGTAAAGGATCGCGCCCGGCAGGTTGCGAAGATCATTAAGAATCTCGGTTTCGGGGCGCGGCTGGAATCGTTCAATGCAGTGGAGGCGTGGCGCGGCACGCTGCCTGGAGATGGGTATCGCAACGTCCGCCGCATCATTCTCCACACATTGAATCTGGCCGACTGTATGCCGATTGCGGCGATCTGGACCGGGGACCGCGTGAACTCTTCGGCATTGATGCCGAAGAACAGCGAGCCCTTGATGTATGCAACGAGCACCGGCTCGACGGTGTTTCGTTTCAACCTCCATGTGGGAGACCTGGCGCACACGCTGGTTGTCGGGCCTCCGGGGGCCGGAAAGAGCACGTTGTTGTGCGGCATTGAGGCTCAGTTCTTCCGTTATCCGAATGCTCAGGTCTTCGTCTTCGACAAAGGGTACTCGGCCTGGGCTTTGAATCAGGCCGCGGGGGGAGAGTTCTACAACCTGGGCTCTGAGGACGGTGGAATGAGTTTCGCCCCGTTCGCGGAACTCGATACCAATGGAGATATAGCTTGGGCCGCGCAATATATCGAGCAGTTGTGCACTTTGGCGGGCCATACGGTTGTTCCGGCGGAGCGCAAGGAAATATTGAAGGCTCTTCAGCTCCTGGTCCAGTCGAAGACGAGGACTTTTACTGAACTCCTGGTGAACTTGCAGAACCTGTCCTTGCGAGACGCATTGAGGGTGTACACGCTTGAAGGCTCACTCGGCGGATTGCTCGAAGCCAAGGCAAACCAAAGCGTACTTGGCCACGGCCGGTTCATGGTGTTCGAGATGGAACACCTGATGGGGATGGGGGAGCGGGCCGTTGTTTCAGTGCTCCTGTTTCTCTTCCACCAGATCGAAAAGCGTCTCGATGGGTCGCCTACGGCAATCGTTCTCGATGAAGCGTGGGTGTTCCTGAAGCATGAACTCTTCAAGGAGTTCATCCGGGACTGGGCCAAGACGTTGCGGAAAGCGAATGCGGCGTTGATGCTCTCGACGCAGAACTGGTCGGATATTTTCAATTCCTCCCTTAAAGATGTGTTGATCGAGACTTGCCCGAACAAGATTTTCCTTCCTAATCCGGAGGCCACTAGCGAGACGGTGCGCGTGTACTACGAGATGTTGGGAGTCAACGCTCGGGAGATCGAGATGATTTCTCGCGCCATTCCAAAGCGTGAGTATTACCAGCGGACGCCCAACGGGCGCCGGCTCTTCAATATCGGGTTCGGTCCTGTTGCTCTCGCATTTGTGGGTGTGAGCGGTCCGGAGGTGCGCGCTCGCATCGGCGAGATCCGCAAGACGCACGGCGAGGGATGGATCTCGGAATGGCTGCGCGTGCGCGGAGTTCCTAACTGGGCGGATTACTTCGAGACGAAATACGGGATGAAGAAGTCCGGCCTAAAACTTGTGTCGTGAGGAGGAATGCATGAAAAAGTTGCTGCTTCGTATCGGAATCGTCATGGCCGGATTCATCTTCACTATGAGTCTGAATGTGGATGAAGCACATGCGGGCGTTGTCGCGGGTCTCGCCACGGAGTGGACCCAAATCATGAACAATGTGCAGCTCGTTCTTCAATACGAGCAGCAGATTCAACAGTATGCAACCCAGCTCCAGCAGGCGCAGACGCAAATCGAGCACCTGGAGGAGGCATACAAGCAAACTGCGGCAATGGTGCAAGGGATTGGCAACGGCAACTTCAATTTCAGCGCCATTGCCAACGATCTCTCCGCACTGAACGGTGTCGTGCAGTACGGGAATGGCTTGGCCTACTCGATGGCCAATCTGGACGATGAGTTCAATGCACGCTTTCCCGGCTATGGGAATGCGAACCCGACAAATTACGCGGGCATGTATCGAAATTGGTACAACACGAACCTGGATACGGCTCACTCGGCGTTGAAGGTTGCGGGGCTTCAATATTCGCAGCTGAACAACGATGCCGCGCTGGTGCAGACATTGCAGCAGCAGTCGCAGAACTCGACAACGCTATTGCAGACCCTTCAAGTGGGAAACTCTCTTGCCGCACAGGAATTGGCAGAGCTCGAAAAACTGCGCCAATTGATGCTGACCGACATTACATCCAAGGCCACGTATCAGGCGCAGCAGGCAGCCTCGGCGCAGGCTGACGGAGACATGAACAATACGTTTTTTACAGTGCCAACCGGATCGAATACGGATACGCGGACGTATTCACCGGTTCCGCAGCAGTAACAGGGAGCGATTGCGATGAGGCTGAGACACAGGTCGTTGTTGATATTGAGCGCGTTGGTGATTGCGACCGGGGCTCTCGCCTACGGGCAGAGCACGGCGCCTCAGTCCGGGCCGTCCGATTTGCTCGATGTGTACAAGAACGCAACCACGACCTGGGTCTCAACTGCATTCGGATATGCGAACAAGTTGTTCGGCCTTCTTGCCTTCATCGATTTCACCTGGGCGATGATCGTTCTTTTCCTGGAAGGGCAGGAAATGCAGGGATGGATTGCGGGCTTCTTGAAGAAGTTTATGACTATCAGCTTTTTCTATGCCCTACTCATCAATCAATCGACCTGGTTCCCTGCGATCATCAATAGCTTTGTCCAGATCGGTCAACAGGCCGGAGGGGTATCGGGGTATCTGAACCCATCGAGCATTTTGTGGACGGGCGTTCAAATCAGCGGGGCGATTTTGGCAGCTTGCCTGCCGAATGCCGCGTCTGGTGCGACGGCTGGGGGAATCCTGGGAGTCATTGTTCCCGGCGCGGGGGCCGCTTTGACGGCTGCTTCTCTCATTCCAGCGCTTGTTGCGCTGTTTTGCGCGTTGCTGATTTTTCTCGCGTATGTGGTCATTACGCTGACCTTCATCATGGCGACTGTCGAGAGCTATGTCGTGATGAGCGCAGGTTTGATCTTCCTCGGGTTCGGCGCGTCCCGGTGGACCGTTCCGTATACCGAACGCTATATCTCCCTGGTCGTATCGACGGGAGTTCGGCTGATGGTCCTCTACATGATTATCGGCTTGGGTCAGACCTTATCGAACACATGGGTTCAGGAAGCCTCGCAAATGCCATTGAGCACGGCCGGGCTTCAATCGCTCTTCGGATTGCTGGCCAGCGTAATCGTGTTCATGGCTCTCGCGTGGCAGGTGCCAAAGCTTGCCAGCAGCATCCTCCAAGGGTCGCTGCAAATGGGAAGCTCGGATCTGATTGCTCCTGCAATGTCGGCCGCGATTGCGGCAGGTACGATCGGTGCTGTTGCGACGGCGGGAGTGGGAGCGGTAGCGGGCGGCGTGGGCGCATTAGCTGCTGGTGGCGCGGCTGCTGGCGGAGGAGCGGGCGCGGCAGGTGCCGGTGGGATCGGTGGCAGCTTCATGCCTGGAGGAGCTGGAGGGATGATTCCGGGCATGGGAAGCACGATGGCCGGCGGTGGAGGGAGCAGCGCCGCGCCAGGCGTTGAGGGCGCAATCAACAGTGTGCCGCCGCCTTCTCCGAGTGCGAGTGGTGGAGGTGGCGCAGTTGTGGCTGTCGATCCGCCGCCTGTAACCGTGGGGGCGCCGGGAGAAAAGGGTGCGCCCGATGCGGACGTGTCTTCCGCTGGCTCGCCGGCGTCCGTCGAGGATGTTCGAGGGTCTGTGAGTGCGGCTCCGGAGACGGCTATGGCGGATGGGAGTGTGACATCTCAAGAGGGTGGCGCTACTTCGAGTCCGGCATCCAAGGTCGGCGGGCAAAGCGCAATGAGTAGTTGGCGCAGAGCACGGGCACAAGGCAGCGCCGGGCCGCAGACGATGGCGGGATTCGACGTTGGGGACTCGGCGGATGAATCGCCCGAAGCGATCACTGTTGAGGCCGAAGGGTCGAGTGGAGCGAGCGGGAGCGCAAGCGTGCCCGAGAGCGGCGGTGGAGAAGCGGTAGTAGCTGAGCGCGCTCCAACGCCGGATGCCTCTGGTACCGGTGACGGCTCGGTTGAAGCGTCTACCGTCGTCGAGCCCGTCGAAGTGGGTGAAGCGGGTGCAGCGGCTCCACAAGCGGCAAACGTGAGCACCGGCGCTATCGGGGGAGCTGGTGCTACGGCAGATGCGCCGGTTGGAGCGCCGAGCGCGCTGAAGGAAGGATCTCTCGCAGGTGTGGTCCCTACCGGAGAGGAAGGGGCACGTCGAAAAGGTCGATCGGATGATCGATCGCTGGGCGAGAAGATCTCGGGGATTCATAATACCGCGGCACAGGTACATCAACATCTACCGGAGGATTCGGCGACTGTGTCGGCGCCGACTCTGAACATTCAACACGGAGAGTAGGAGCGAAAGATGAGTGCATCGCTGGCGGAAGTAAAAGAAGAAGGCTCGGGCAAAAGCCCGTACCTGGCAGCTCGCGACGAGTGGAACGAGCGATATCGGGATCTAATCGTCGCTGCGCGTAATTGGCGGCTTCTGGCCGTGACATCCAGTGTGGTTGCGCTTGTCGCGGTCTTGGGGTTGATTGTGATCGGGGCCAAGCCCAAGGTCATTCCCTACATTGTGGCGGTGGACAATCTGGGCAAGGTAGTGAGCCAGGGGACTGCGGTTCAGGCGTCGGTCGCCGACGACCGTTTGAAACGCGCGGCGTTGTGGTCCTGGGTCCAGGATTGGCGGATGGTCTCGTCGGACGCGACGGTCGAGAAGAATGCGATTGAGCGGGTGTATGCGCAAATCGGCAACGGTACGCCCGCGGCGATCCGGATCAGCGATGCGTATCGCGATGGGTCGCCGTTGAAGCTGGCGCAAACGGAGACGGTTTCCGTTAATGTGCGCGCTCTTTACGCGTCATCGAAAGATTCCTATGAGGTCGAGTGGACAGAGACGACATTCGACCTGAAGGGGGAGCAGATTGGCACTCAGAACTACAAGGGTGTCATTACGATCTCCATTCATCCGCCAGAGGATGAGGGGTTGGCGCGCGTAAATCCCTTGGGGATCTATGTCACGAATGTGAGCTGGTCGAAGGTTCTTTAATTCATTCAAGGAAGGCGAGAGTATGAAGAGGGTACGAGTGTTGGTGTTGGTTGCGATGGGTGTGAGCGCCTTCTGCGGGTTCGCACAGGATGGCGCTCCGGGTGCGGCTGGGCCGACCGGTGGCGCGGTGGTGCTGAATCGGACGAAGGCCGCTCCGGCAAAGCCGGAGATCGTTCCTGCGGACAAGTATCCATTCGGAGCTATTCAGAAGGCTCTGGAACAAGGTCCGGGCGCGGACATTCAGTCGGCTGCCGGGATCGTAGGACTTGGGGTCAAGGTTCCTCCTGGTTGGGAGCCATCGAGGGATGTGGCGCTGTCGGAGACGGCGCGAGAGGCCGTTGCGCTTTCAGCGAAGCTCTCAAACGAGCAGAACAATCCAGTTCCTGGGCCTGACGGGCGAGTGGTTTACACCTTTGGGGTTGGGCAACCGACGTTGGTTGCTACACCGCTTCGCGTGAGTTCGATCGAGTTGCAAGCGGGCGAAAAAATCCTGGGAGAGCCTCAGATTGGAGACTCGGTGCGATGGGTGGTGACGCCGATCTCGTCTGGGTCCGGGGACGCCGCTACGCCGATTCTGGTTGTGAAGCCGAAGATGACCGGGCTCGACACGACCATGATTGTTGCCACAGACAGGAGAACGTATTACCTCCGGCTGGTTTCAAAACCGGGCGAATACGTTTCGCGGGTCGCGTTCCTCTACCCGGACGATCAGCCGTTGCAGTGGAAACTCTTTCTGGAGCAGCAGGCGAAGGAGCACAAGGACCATGTAGACGCCTCGCGTATTTCGCAGACGGGCAACAATGCTGTTGACAAGCTCTACTTCGATTACACGTTCAAGGTGAAGTCGGGATCTGGTTCCATCCGGCCCATGCGGGTCCTGGATGACGGGGAGAAGACCTACATCGAGATGCCGAGCGTGACTGCGTTTCAGGAACTGCCGACGTTGGTGATCGAAGGCCCAGAGGGCAATGAGATGGTCAATTTCCGGATGAAGGGCACCACGTTTGTGGTGGACCGTCTTTTCGTGAAGGCAGCCCTATTGCTGGGTGTAGGGAAGCATCAGGAGTTCGTGGAGATCGAGCGCAAGGATGCGCTCACGCCGCATTCGGAGGCGAAGTGATGGCGGACGAAAGCAAGATCGATGGGAATGCGCGCGAGGAGGTTGTACTGTCTCCAAAGGTGGAGGGCGACAGCCCGACGCACAATAAGCAGCCCTTGAAGCTGCGTTTCTGGCCCACGGACGGAAAGCACCTGAATCCTGCTGTGAGGGGGATGTTGTTCGTCGCCGTCCTGGGATTCCTCGGTTTGATTGTCTATGGGGTGATGGCTCGGGGTGGAAAGAAGACGGCCGCGGAGAAAGCCAAGGATGAGCAATCCGTTTCGGATGCACAATCGACCGGGACGAAGGTCTGGAAGGATCTCGAAGACCAGCGGAAGATCGATGCAAGGAAGGAAGCTCTGGACCAGGCGCAGGCCGGGGGGAGTGCGCCGGACACGCTGCAGGGCCGGGCGCAGAGCGCCGGTGTTCCGGCTGAACTTGTAGCGTCTTCCCAAGACTCGAAAGATGCGCTTGTTCCCCCCCTTGAGGCTCGGCAGATTGCCGCTTCTGGACGACCGGCGAAGGGATTGGTCACGGACGGCAGAGCCGCGTTGAATCAGCAGCAGGCGGGCCCTCAAGGAGGGGCGACTGCGGTACGGAGCGCTGCAGACGAGTTCCGTGAGGAGATGTACAAGAACGATCTTGAAGCGCGTACAGCGGGAACCTCGATTTCGAGCGGCAAAGGGTTAGGATCATTGGGTTCCCTGGGAGCTTCGCTGCCTTCCGGGGGCGTGGGTTCGGTTCTTCAGCAGCTTCTCGGCGAATATCCGAAAGCCGGGTCGGGTGGGAATGCTGGAGGACCGAGCCCTTCGTTACTGTCTGGGAGTGGGGGTACTGGGGACGATAGCGATGCGAACCTTCAACAACATAAAGAGGGTTTCATCGAAAAAGCGAGGGAGGGCCGGGAAGAGCGGGATTATTCGTCCGCGACACGAGGACCCGCTCTATCGAAGTATGAGATCAAGGCGGGATGGGACATTCCGGCGACGCTTGAGAGCGGAGTAAACACCGACCTGCCGGGAGAGGTGAAGGCTGTTGTGCGTGAAAATGTGTACGACACTGCGACAGGCCAGTATTTGTTGATTCCGCAAGGATCTCGCCTGATCGGTCAGTACGACAACCGGGTTTCATATGGCCAGAGCCGCGCAATCGTAATCTGGTCGCGGCTGATCTTTCCGGACGGGTCCAGCGTGGATCTTGATGGCATGTTGGGGCACGATGCTTCCGGCGCTGGAGGTTTTCACGACCAGGTCGATAACCATTATTTGCGGCTTGTCTCGACCGCATTGCTGTTGAGCGCGTTTACCGCTGGGATCGAAATGTCGCAACCACAGACGACTTCGGCGTCCGGTCTCTTATCCCCGAGCGCGGAAGCAACTCAGGCCCTGGGCCAGCAGTTTGGGCAGTTGGGTATGGAGGTAACGCGGAAGAATCTGAATATCCAACCAACGGTCAAGATTCGACCTGGCTATCGGTTCAATGTGCGCGTGAATCGCGACATTGCTTTTGCGGAACCATATGCAGATACAGAAGCGGGTCAATAGGAGCCCATCATGGAGATTGTGTATCGCAACGTTCGGTTCAATGAAAAAGTCGACCGATGCCTGAGGCGGCGCTGGAAAAGGCACGGCGATTTGTCCATTCGCGTTCGTGAGGCTCTGGATAGAGTGAATCTTCACGATGTGGAATTGCTCGATGTGGATTGCAGCCGGGTCCATGCAATGCAAGTTGGCGTATTCACCTCGACGTGGACTGCGGTCCATGAGGTGGCTCAATCGCGCGGATGCTCTGTGAACACCTTGGTGAATAGCGCAGTTTGGGCAGCTTTCGGCGCACAGAGGTCGGGCCAGCGTGGCCGGCCTCGCGGCCGGAATCAGCGTGGAGCACCCATTGCCGAAGCGTTGTTGGAATCTGCGTAATGTGACAGCAGCCCGACGACCTGGATAATGTGTGCCCCGGAAGTTGACCGACCGCTAGCCGACTTGCGAGGACTGAACTGGGTCAGCCATAGTTTGGTGCAATGTGAGCCATGTCTTCGGAGGATGCGATGCGGGCTATGGCTCAATCCTCGAATGATCGGCTTCCGGCGTTAAACGCTAGCGGACTATTCGCATTTTGACTGACATATTCAGCAACTCTGGCAGTCATGATGAGCTTCTGATTGCGGATCAATCCTCAGCGCATCGGCCGGAACTCTTCGGCACCCGCAACTGGGACCAACATTGGCGTCCAGATGGCCCTTGGTGTCAGCGTGGTTGAATATTCGCATCATGGAGGGGCCGAGTTGGCGAGACAACCTGTCCGTTCTTGTTTGTGGCGTTTGACACCGCGCATCCGCACGGATATACAATCGTCTATCTGGTGTCGGGAAGGCGGTTCGAATCCGCCACTACCCCGTAACTGTATTCGCTGAGAATTGGACATGGAGCTTGCTCCGGCCACTGAGGGTTTCCTCGGGAAGGCTGTCCGCATTCGTTGAAGCGTGAGTCAGGAGACCGGCCAGATGCCAATCTAGGCTTGATCCAGCTTCGATGGGAGAGCTGGAGAGCGTTCCCCTGTCGGTCAGGATAAGCACCGGCGACGTGAAAGCTGCCTACACAATTAATCCCGCTGTCCACGGTGGCTTTGTACTCCGCGGTCAGAGGTAATGCATGAAGATGAGAGACCGCAAGACGGTCACGCTCGTTCTCGGCGGCGTTCGCAGCGGCAAAAGCCGTTGGGCGCAGGAACTTGCCGGAAAGTACGAGCGTGTGGCCTATGTCGCGACGGCGCAGGCTCGCGACGCAGAGATGCACGAGAAGATCCGCCGCCATCGAGAGGATCGCCCCGCGCACTGGCAGACTTTGGAAGAACCGCTGGAACTGGCGCGTGTCCTCATTGACCACGGAGCGAATTTCGACCTGTTGCTGATAGATTGCCTGACTGTATTCGTGTCCAATCTAATGGAAGCTGTCCAGAACGATGCAGTGAGCATGGAGCGGCGTTTCGATGGCTTTCTGGAGGCGCTGCGCATTGCGCCTGCTTCGGTGGTATTGGTTTCCAACGAGGTTGGAAGCGGAGTGGTGCCGCCTTATCCAGCAGGCCGAGTGTATCGCGATGCGCTGGGAGAACTGAATCAGCAAGTGGCGGCGATTGCTGACAATGTGGTGCTGATGGTGGCCGGGCTCCCGTTGGCTCTCAAGGGCAGCATAGGAGGCCGACCATGATTGCCTTCATGGTGGCTGGAACCGCGAGCGGCGTGGGCAAGACAACGGTTGCGCTGACGCTCATGGCGATGTTGCGAGAACGCGGCCTGCGCGTGCAGCCGTTCAAGTGCGGGCCGGACTTTCTGGACACGGGACACCATAGCGCCATCTGCGGTCGAGCGTCGCGCAACCTGGATACGTGGATGCTGGATGCCGAGGCGAACTGCACGATTTTTTCGAGCGCCAGCCGCAACGCCGATGTCGCGATCGTCGAAGGCATGATGGGGCTCTACGACGGCGTGGCAGGCGGCGGCGAGGATGGAAGCGCGGCGCAGATTGCGAAGCTCCTGGACCTGCCTGTCGTGCTGGTGATGGATGCCGGCAAAAGCGCGCGCAGCATTGCCGCCGTGGTGAAGGGTTTCGAGAGCTTCGATCCCGCGGTGCGCTTCGCAGGCATCGTGCTGAACAATGTGGGAAGCGACCGGCACTATCGCCTTCTTGAAACTGCGATTGTCTCGGTTACAACGACACCACTGCTGGGCCGTCTGCCAACGGAGGCGGCAATTGCGATTCCTGAGCGACATTTGGGACTGCATACAACGGAAGAGACAACGTCAGCCGAGAATCGGCTGGCTGCATTTGCGCAAACAGGACGGCAGCATCTCAACATTGCGCCGCTGCTGGCTCTTTCGCGGCCGGATGCCGCGACAGCGAGCGAAGCCATCCCGATTCCGCACCCTGAACAGGAGCGCGTACGCATTGGCGTTGCACGGGACAAGGCTTTCTCGTTTTATTACGAAGACAATTTCGACCTGCTGCGGGAGAATGGCGCGGTGGTTGTGGATTTTAGTCCACTGGCAGATCCAGAGCTTCCGCCGAACCTCGACTGTCTTTATCTCGGTGGCGGGTACCCAGAGTTATATGCAGATGAATTGGGTCGCAATACCGCGATGAGCACCGCCATTCGCATGTTCGCGGAATTAGGCAAGCCGATATATGCCGAGTGCGGCGGCATGATTTATCTGGGCCGGATTCTGACTACCCTTGACGGGCGCAGTCACGCAATGGCCGGAGTGCTTCCAATGGAGTTTGAAATGACGCCGCAGTTGGTGCACTTTGGATATGTCCAGGTCGAATTCGTCGAAGATTGCTTGCTCGGCGGTAAGGGAACGAGGGTGCGTGGTCACAGCTTTCACTGCTCGCGCGTCCAGGCTAGCAGCTCATTACCAACCGCGTATCGCCTGAAGTACACCATCTCTGGGCGAGAAGAGATCGAGGGCTATCGAAGCAAGAATGTGCTGGCGAGCTATGTACATCTTCATTTTCGCGGGAATCCAACTCTCGCCGTATCCCTGGTTGAATCCGCATTGCAGGCGCGAGTTCGAGCCGTCGAGGTGCAGGCATGAAGAGGCTTTTCACATGGCTTATCCTCTGCGTCGCACTCCCCACTTGCAGTGCACGGACGGTTATAGATCAACTGGGGCGCACGGTCCAGGTTCCCGAGCATCCGCACCGGCTGGTCTGCTTGATGCCAAGTGTTGTGGACGATGTGTACGCGCTGGGAGCTGGAGCGGATGTGATTGCGGTGACCGACTACACCAAGTATCCGGCGGAAGCCAGAACCAAGCCCAGTGTGGGATCGATTTTGTCGCCTTCGATGGAAACGATCCTATCGTTGCATCCGGACCTGGTGTTGGGCAGCGCAGATATGAGCCATACCGAGACATTGCAGCAACTGGAACGGCTCGGCATTGTCGTATACATAGTCTCGACGCATGGGGTGGATGGGATATACCAATCCATTGCAAGCCTGGGACTGGCTCTCAACCGGGAGGATTCTGCGAGGCAGTTGATCGCAAGGCTACGCGGACGCGAAGCGGCAGTGCGACGGCAAGTGAACGGAAAGCCGGTGGTGAGCATCCTGATGCCGGTGGGGTATGACCCGATTGTCACCATAGGCAAACACGCCTTCATAACAGAACTGATCGAGATTGCCGGTGGGCACTCGGTTACCAGCGACATCGACCAGGAATGGCCCCAAGTGAGTCTGGAAGCAGTGTTGGCGCGTGCGCCCGAAGCACTCCTGCTCATACGGGGATCGAGGATGTCGATGGAGAAGATTCGAGGGCAGCCGGGATGGGACAGTATGCCGGCTGTGAAGAACAACCGGGTTTACTACGTGGACGACCGCATCAATCTTCCCAGCCCGGTTGCCTTCGATGCATTGGAGGAGCTAGCCAGACAGTTCCATCCGTGACTAGCCAAGTAATTTCATCGGTGAGAGGTAACATTCACTTCGAACCATAACCGCATGACAGCTGGATGATCGGGAAGCGCGGTGCGAATCCGCCACTACCCCGTAACTGTAAGCGAAGAGGCGCGGCTTGTTTGCCACTGGAAAAGATTCCGGGAAGGCAGCCGTTCGCTGTTGAGGCGCGAGTCAGGAGACCGGTCCTGCTGAATTCTTCCGAGGGGAAAACCATGTTCCGATTTTCGCGCCTATGCCTATTAAGATGGACTGCCAGTCTAATCTTCGCCTCCACCGCCATCGCATATGCTGCGCCGGTCTCTGCAATTCGCGGTACCGTATCCGATCCGTCGGGCGCACTGATTGTAGACGCCAAAGTAGAACTGCTTGAAAACGGCGTACCGGTTGCGTCCGTAGCTACCGATGCAAAAGGCCAGTACAGCATTGCTCGAAAACCTCGCTCCGGCTCACGGCTGCGAGTGTCTGCCTCGGGATTCAGCACGGCAGAGAAGGCGCTTGATTCAGCCAGTAATGGCGGCGAACTTACCGTGGATCTAGTGCTTCAAATAGCATCTCGTTCTGAGCAGATTTCGGTGACCTCGACGGGGTCTCCCACGCCGCAGTCGCAGTTGGGAGCGGCCGTGACCATCCTGGATGCGTCCGATTACCAGGGGACGCGGGACATTCAGGAGGGACTGCGTTTTGTACCCGGATTGCAGGCTACGGAGACGGGGCAGGCGGGAGGAACGACTTCCGTTTTCATACGCGGCGGTGGCAGCGATGCGAACAAGGTTCTGATCGATGGGATTCCGGTAAACGACATTGGCGGATCGGTTGAGTTTGCCAACATCGCGAGCGCCGCGGTTGCGCAAACGGAAGTGCTTCGCGGTCCCAACAGCGCCCTTTACGGATCGGATGCGCTGGCCGGCGTGATCAGCCTGACGACCGCGAAAGGAAGCACGCCGCTTCCTCAGTTCACCTATCTGATCGACGGCGGAAACCTTGGAACGTATCGGCAAGAGGGTACGGCTGGCGGCAGGTACAGGAAGTTCGATTATTTCTCGGATTACTCCCGCTTCGACAGCAGTAATGCGATTCCAGACGACGAGTATCACAACGGCACGTATACGGGAAACTTCGGTTGGGAACTTTCTCCTGCTTCCAGCCTTCGCGCCACGGTTCATCATGACCGCGTCGCATCCGGCCAGCCGGGTGCAATTGAGCTCTATGGCCTGCCATCCCAAGCCGAACAAGCCAATGAAGACGCCTACTTTGGCGTAACCTGGGAAGACAAGACCACGGCGAATTGGCATAACTTGTTGCGGTATGGCGGGTTGCGCCTGAGGTCACAGTACACCGAGTTTGCGTCCGCTGGGACTCCACAGTCCGGCTATACCCTTGGAGCGCCTGTCACGATTCAAGGGGCAAACGGATATACCGTCAGCGGCCAGGCGCAGGAGTTTAACGACGGACCTCCGTATCCGTACACTTACCCCGGTTCGACGGACAAGGACTTCGTTTACGCACAGTCGGATTACCGCTTCAATCCGCATCTTCTCGGGCTGGTTGCGTTTCGCTATGAAGACGAACGCGGGTATTCGGGCGGTCCGGCGACTTCGATCGAGCGGGGCAACTATAGCTACACATTCCAACTTCAGGGAGACATACACGACCGGTTGTTCTATACCCTTGGCAGCGGTCTCGAAGACAACGGTCTCTTTGGGATTGCGGGCACGCCGCGTGCTTCGCTTGCATGGCGGGTGGCGCAAGGCGGCGCTGGACGGTTATTCAACGGCACAAAACTGCGCGCCAGCTTTGGTGAAGGCATCAAGGAGCCGGCTGTCTTCGATCAGCTCGATTCACTCGATGCATTGCTTGCAAGCTTGCCCGGTGGGAGTCAGCTCATCTCGCAATACCACGTCGCTCCCATCGGTCCCGAGAATTCAAGAACGTATGACGGCGGTGTCGATCAATTGCTGGCCGATGGTCGCAGCCGGGTGAGCCTGACTCTGTTTCACAATGAGTTCACGAACGGCATCGAATATATCCCTCAGCAAGGCCTCGAAGACCTTGGCGTGCCCAGCGCGATTGTCGCCCAGGCGGCATACGGAGCAACGGTGAACTCACAGGCGTATCGTGCGCAAGGGACAGAAGCGGAGATTGAATACCAGGCCACTCGGGATTTATTCGTTCGCTCGGGGTACACCTACGTCGATGCCCGGATTCAGCATTCCTTCACGAGCGACGCAATCGGGCCGAGCTTCAATCCTGACTTTCCTACAGTCCCCATCGGAGCCTATTCACCACTCATTGGCGCGCGTCCCTTTCGGATCGCCCCGCACACAGGCTACTTCGAAGCCGGTTATCGTCACAGCCGCCTCTTCGCAAGTCTTCGCGGTACGCTTGTCGGCAAGCGCGATGACAGCGACTTCCTGGAATATGACGCGAATTACCTGCCCATGCTTCTGCTTCCCAATCACAACCTGGATGGGTCATACCGGCGCCTGGATCTGACCTCCAGCTATCGGGCGAACCGGTATGTTTCCATTGAGGCAAATGCCCAGAACCTGTTGAACGAACACTACAGCGAGGCATTCGGCTATCCGTCGCTCCCGTTCATGTTTCGGCTCGGCATGAAGTTCACTCTTGGAGGTGAATCGTGGCTGGGGAAGTAACCGAGGATCGCACCAGCGCATCGCATGGATGGGCACAGAAGCACAGTCAGCACTGGCTGCTTGGGATTCTGTCTGCTGCGGTCGTTTTTGCGGTGCTGGTTGCCGCGGGGATGGGCGCCGTGCATGTGCCGGTATGGTTGCTGGCGCGTCAGTTGATCGGTGGCGGGGCGCTCCCCACAGATCAGCGCATCATCCTTTTCACGATCCGTCTGCCTCGTATTGTTGCGTCGCTTCTCGTGGGCGGTGCGCTTTCTGTCTCCGGTCTGCTGTTCCAGGGCCTCTTTCGAAACCCCCTTGCCGATCCTTATGTTATTGGCTCTTCGGGCGGAGCAGTGCTCGGTGCTTCGATAGGAGTATTTCTGCTGCCCCCGATTTCTGTGGCCGGATTCGGCACGACTGCGCTCCTCGCCTTTGCAGGCGCCCTAGGCTCTATCACGCTGGTGTATTGGCTGGCGCGCGTAGACGGCCGCACGCCCGTGGTGGCTCTGCTGCTGGCGGGATTCGCGGTGAGCACCATGCTCAGCTACTCGTCCTATTTCCTCGAGGTGCTGGATCGCGATTTCGGGACAGGCATGCGCGTACTGGCCTCGTGGCTGCATGGAACCATCGCCCAACCAACATGGCCGCAGTTGGCGATTGTCTCGGCGATGCTGGCCATTGGGCTTGTGGGTTCGGTTCCGCTGGCGCGAAACCTGAACACACTCGCTCTGGGCGAGGAGTATGCAACGCACCTTGGTCTTTCCGTGCAACAGACACGCATTGCCGTCATCGTGATCGGATCGATATTGACTGCTGCAGCTGTGGCTCTGGGCGGGCTGATCAGCTTTGTGGGACTGATCGTCCCCCATATGCTGCGCATGGTGCTTGGGCCGGACCATGTGCGGTTGCTGCCGGCGACTGCACTGACCGGAGCGCTCTTCCTACTGGTGGCGGATACTGTTGCGCGCACCGCAATTGCTCCGGCGGAGTTGCCGGTGGGTGTCCTGACGGCTCTCATCGGGGGACCCTTCTTTCTGTACCTCTTGCGCAAGACCAAGCAGGGAGTGATGTCATGAACCCTCTGATCGAGTTCGCGCGCGTTGGCTTTGCCTATGGGGATCGAAACATCCTCAGGGGTATTGATGCCAGTGTCCGCAAAAACCAATGCATTGCGGTGATAGGCCCGAACGGCGCAGGCAAGACGACATTGCTGTGCCTGGCTGCCGGCACGCTCGCTCCAGCGAGCGGTGCAGTGCGCTTGAAGGGCAAAGATTTGCGGCTATTAAAGCAACGGGAAATTGCCAGAACTGTAGCATTCGTACCGCAGAACGTCGAAGTTCCGTTTTCGTTTACGGTCGAACAGTTTGTCGAGCAGGGCCGTACTCCGTTCCTGAAGATGTTTGGCGGATTATGCGCCGCCGACTATGAAGCGATGAGGCGGGCCATGGAATTGACAGACACATGGTCGTTGCGGTCACGCGTCTTCAACGAGCTAAGCGGAGGCGAACGCCAACGCGTGAAAATCGCGCTCGGTCTTGCGCAGCAGCCGCAGTTGTTGCTTTTGGACGAACCCATGCAGCACCTGGACATTGGGCGTCAGTTCGAGATGATCGATCTGATCGACTTGTTGCGTCGCGAAGGAATCGCCATTGTCGCCTCGATGCACGATCTTGCTCTGATTGAGGGAACATTCTCTTCTGTTTGGCTGATGAGTCCAGATAAGCCAATGCGGCGGGGTTCGCCTGAAGAGATCTTGCGGTCCGAGGTTCTTGAAATCGCATTCAACACTTTGCCGCATCACCGCTCCAGGTTGCTGGCGCGAATGCGAAATCCAATGGAGCACGCCTTATGACTGAGATTCTTCTCCCATCCCTGGAGAGCGTGGTTGCGGGCATTGAGCGGATCGATCCCCGCTACCTGGCCGAAGCTCAACTCCGGCTCAACAACCTGACCAAACCGATCGGCAGCCTGGGTCAGTTGGAGGCCGTTGCCGCGCAGATGTTCTCGATCTTCGCCGGCCGTATTCCAATTCCGCTGCGACGGGCCGTCTATGTGTTTGCCGCCGATCACGGCGTGACGGCAGAAGGAGTAAGCGCCTATCCGCGAGAGGTCACCGCGCAGATGGTGCACAACTTCGTGGCAGGCGGCGCAGCGATCAATGTGCTTGCGCGGCTGCATGATGTGCAACTGACAGTCGCGGACGTGGGTGTCGATGCGGAGTTCGAAGCTGCGCCGGGACTCTGCCTTATGAAGGTTCGACGCGGCTCCGGGAATATGCTGCGTGAACCCGCATTGACACAGGATGACGTGACAGCCGCTATCGAGACCGGCATTCGTCTGGCGCAAGCCGCAAGAGACCAGGGACAAACGCTGGTGGCCATCGGGGAGATGGGAATCGGCAATACGACATCTGCGAGCGCAATTGCCGCGGTGCTGACCAAGCAACCGATTGGAGAAGTCACTGGCCGCGGCACAGGGCTTGATCTCGATGGACGAAATCGCAAGCTCAATGTGCTCAGACGCTCGCTGAGGAGGCACTTCGGCGCTTCCGAGGAGACGCCCGAGCCGCTGGAGATTCTTCGCTGCGTGGGCGGATTGGAAATCGCGGCCATGACGGGTTTCATTCTCTGTGCAGCGGCAAATCGGATGGCCGTTGTTTGCGATGGTTTCATCTCAACGGCAGCGGCAGCCATCGCGTACGGCCTTGCTCCTGAAGTCAGTGGATACCTGATCGCAGGCCATTGCTCGGAGGAACCTGGACACCGGCACCTGCTTCGCTATATCGGGCTGACACCGATTCTCAAGCTAGGGATGAGGCTGGGGGAAGGGACGGGCGCGGTTCTGGCCATGCCGCTGATCGAGTCTTCGGTCCGGTTATTTAACGAGATGGCCACATTTTCATCGGCGGGAGTGAGTACGGCAAACGAATGAGGAGGATATTTCAAGACATCGCAGCGGCATTTCAGTTCTTGACCCGTCTGCCACTGAACCGGCTTGCCTACGAGCCGGACTCACTGCCGCGTGCAGCGAAATACTTTCCTTTGGTTGGCCTGGCGGTCGGAGCCGCTGAAGCGGGACTATATCGCCTGCTGTCGACGCATCTTCCCATCGCTGTCGTCGCGCTTCTGATCGTGCTCTTTTCAACGCTGATGACCGGTGGTTTGCATGAAGACGGTCTGGCCGATGCAGCCGATGCATTTGGAGGAGGATGGAATCGGCAGCAGGTTCTCGCAATTATGAAGGACAGCCGCATCGGCAGCTATGGCTCGCTCGCACTGTTGTTTTCCGTAGGCGGTCGCGTGCTGCTGCTGTCGCACCTCCCCGCAGGGAGCTTTGTGTACTATGTGATCTCCGCAGAGGTTCTTTGCCGCTGGGTCATGCTTCCACTCGGAACCGCGCTGCCTGGCGCTGGTGCGCAGGGTAGTCAAGGAGCCCGCATTGCCCGCCAAGTGTCTGGCATCTCCCTTGCGGTCGGGACGCTCATTTCCCTTGTTATCGTGGGTTTCCTGTTGCACCTGTCGGCGGTTTGGCCGGTTGCCGCCGCATCGGCAGTAACTCTCCTCAGCGGCTTGTACTACAAGAATCGAATTGGCGGCATCACGGGCGATTGTTTTGGCGCGACGAGCCAGGTCACATTGCTGGCAGTCTATCTTTGCGGGGTCTGGCGGGGATGAACACCATCGTCTTTATTCGGCACGGCGAGACCGACATGGCCGGCAGGTTCTGCGGTCACAGCGACCCGGACCTGAACGCGGCCGGCGAGAGTCAAGTGATTTGTCTCGCGCAACAAGCTGCCATGCTGGGGATTGAGCGCATTTATTCGAGCGACCTGCGCCGCGCATCGCGGACGGCAGCAGCCATCGCTCAACGCATCGGTGTCGGTGTCGGTTATCTGCCAGCACTCAGGGAGATCTATTTTGGCCGTTGGGAGGGCCTCAATTGGGAAGAGATTGAAGATCGGTTTCCCAAGGAAGCAAATCGATGGCTCCGGGAATTCCCTCTGGAGAGTGCACCTGGCGGAGAAGCGTACGCGGAATTCACGGCTAGAATTGAAGCCGTCCTCTTACCATTCCTCGAAGCAGCGGCGGGGCAGACGGCAGCGATCATCACACATCGCGGCGTCATGCGGTACGGGCTCACAAGGTTCTTCGGGTTCTCTGAAGAAGAGGCATGGACAAAGACCATGCCCTACTGCGCAACAGTCATTGCCGTTGGTCGAACGTGCGATTGCGAGGTGTTGCCGTGAGTGCTCAGCAGCTCGAAATTAGGGAATTGGCGGCATGGGGTTTCGATCACCCGGTGGATCGCGGTTTGCTTGGTGAGGAACAACTGCGGAATGCAGCCTTTCATGCGCATCGAAAATTGGCGGTACGGATGACATATCCGGCTGATTCTCCCATCTCCGTCGAGGAGACTCGGGAACACGCTAGCGTGCTTGCAGCCCGGAAAGACTCGGTTGCATTGAGCGGGGAGTTCGATGGCCTTGCCTGGGAACTTTCCATCGTCGATCTGCGGAAGCTTATCGCCTTCCAGCGCCGCATCGGATTCGCCCATCACGATGGCCGTCCAATCGACCAGCGGGCAGGATCGCGACAGCTTCTCGATTTGGCACTTCCGCTCCATCCACGTTCGAGAAGTCCATACATGGAGGTCGCGTCCTATTGCGGCCGATGGTTTCTTCGTGACGGGTATCATCGTTCATTTCAATTGTTGAAACAGAACGTGTGCATGGTTCCGTGCGTAGTCGTTTACACGGAATCTCTTTCCCAGATGGGTGCTGTTGGCAACCGATTCTTCTCACAAGAATCGCTGTTTTCAGAGCATCCCCCGATGGTGACAGATTTCCTGGATGAAGAGGCCACGGTGCGCTATTGCCGTGCGTTGCCCGGACAAATCATTCCTTCCACCGTTCGACCCAATGATGAAAGTTGAGCATGAAATGAAATCCTCCCAGTTCACATTTGCAGCACAATCTCAGGCCTTTCCTTCGCGCATCATCTGCCTGTCCGGTGAAGCAAGCGAATTGCTCTACCTCCTGGGCGAGCAGGACCGCATAGTTGGCGTCTCTGGCTTTTCCAAGCGTCCACCAGAGGTTATGACCAAGCCGCGTGTGTCCACATTCAAAGAGGCGAACTTCGAAGCTATCGAGAAGCTGGATCCCGACCTCATCATCACTTACTCCGACGTGCAAGCCGAGATAACGAAGGAGTCCATTCATCGCGGCTTTCTGGTTCTCAACTTCAACCAACGAAGTGTGTCGGAGATCTTTGAATTTATCGCCTTGATCGCGCGACTGGTCCATCAGCAGGAGAAGGGGAATGATCTCATCGCGGCTTATCAGGCAGAGTTGCAGCAGATCGCCAGTGCAGCGGCCTGTTTCCCTCGCAAGCCGCGCGTCTTCTTCGAAGAGTGGCACGATCCGATCATCAGCGGGATCGAATGGGTCGAGGAACTCATCGAAATTGCTGGCGGCGAACCGATCTTTCCGGAGTATCGCAAGGCTCGAAAGGCAAAGGACCGAGTCGTCCAACCCGAAGAGGTTATTGCGCGCAATCCCGACGTGATCCTCGCTTCCTGGTGCGGTATGAAGGTCAAGAAAGAGTCGATCTGTGCGCGTGAAGGCTGGGACAGGATCGAGGCCGTTCGCAACCACCGTGTGTACGAAATCCCTTCGTCTCACATCCTTCAACCTGGCCCGGCCTGCCTGACGGATGGTGTTCGCGAACTGCATCGTATTCTGGGAGAAGTGGCTTCGAATGTTCCTCGCGCATCTTACCCGTGAATGTGTGACAGATTTTCTGAATGAAGAGACGACGGAGCGCTGCTGCCGCGCGTTGACCAGACAAATCATTCCTTGCACCGTTCAGCAATTGCAACAACCGGCCGCGGCCGGTTGCAATCTACGGGAGGCACTATGAGTATCGCTACGAAGACAGGGGACGGCGGCCAGACGGGTCTTGCCGGAGGCATCCGCGTTTCCAAAGCGGATCTGCGCGTCGAGACGTATGGAACGGTAGATGAGTTGAACTCAACCTTAGGATTCGCCAGAAGCATCTGCAAGAATCCGGAACTTTGTGCCGCGGTCTACGGCATCCAGAAAACGCTGTTCCGCGTTGGATCGTCCCTGGCCACTCCACCCGAAAGCAAGAAGGCGCGCCCACCGCTGTCTGCCGCGGATGTAGAGGAACTAACAGACATGGTTCATGCTATCGAGGCCAAAGAGGGGATTCTATCGGACTGGTCATTGCCGGGAGCCCACGTGGAGTCTGCTGCCTTCGAAGTGGCCAGGACCGTGTGCCGGCGTGCTGAGCGGTGTGTCGTTCGGCTGATAGAAAGCGGTGCCGCAATCGATCCACAGGCGCTTCCCTATATCAATCGCCTCTCCGATCTGATCTGGCTGTTCGCCCGACAGATAGAACTCGAATGCGGAATAGATTCCCGTTTGCGTGACGATCAACACGGAGGAGCAAGGTGGTCGAGAGCGTGGTGACGGGCGCGAGGAGCGGCTTTTCTCAAGACGAGAGGGAAGCTGTGTATCGTGTGCTCCGGGAGAGGCGGGATGTGCGCTCAGGTTATCTGCCGCGACCTCTGGAGGATGCGACCTTGCGCCGGCTTTTGAACGCGGCGCATTCTGCTCCATCGGTGGGTCTGATGCAACCCTGGAGATTTATTGTTGTGCGCGACGGGGCGCGGCGTGCCAAGGTGCATGAAATCTTTGAACGTGCCAACCGGGCCTCTGCGGCTGAATATGCACAAGAACGCGGTCAACTTTATGGGCGCCTAAGGCTGGAGGGGTTGCTGGAGGCACCGCAACACTTATGCGTGGTTTGCGAGACAACGAGTACGCAGGGACACGGCCTGGGACGGCGCTCGATGCCGGAGACATCGAACTATTCCGTCGTCTGTGCTGTACAGAATCTGTGGCTCGCGGCACGGGTCGAAGGTGTTGGGGTCGGATGGGTCAGCATTCTCGATCCTCTTGCAGTTAAGGATCTGCTGCGAATCCCTTCCGGTGTGGAGTTGGTGGCATATCTCTGCATTGGCTATGTGGAGGAATTCGCCGACCGCCCGGACCTGGAACGTGCAGGTTGGGAGGAGCGCGCCAGCCTGGGCTCAGTCTTGCGGGAGGAGTACTTCGATCAGCCATATTCTCTTGAGGACCAGGGTCAGTGAGCGCACGGTCCATCATGGTGCTTGGCACCGCATCGCATGTGGGCAAGTCGCTCACTACCGCCGCACTGTGCCGAATCTTTGCGCGAGCGGGTTATCGCGTAGCGCCGTTCAAGTCGCAGAACATGTCGCTGAATTCAGCAGCCACTCCGGACGGCTACGAGATCGGGCGCGCGCAAGCTCTGCAGGCCGAGGCTGCCGGGATTGCCCCGTCTGTGCACATGAATCCAATCCTCATCAAGCCCAGTTGCGATACCGCCGCGCAGATTGTGGTGCGAGGCAAGGTGTGGCGCAAGCTCGATGCACGCAACTATCAGGAAGTTCGTGTTGCCGAGCTCCTGCCTATTGTGGAAGAGAGCTATCGCATCCTTGCTGCGCAAAACGATGTCATGGTCCTGGAGGGCGCCGGTTCCCCGGCCGAGATCAATCTTAAAGAGAATGACATTGTGAACATGCGCATGGCCCGAATGGCGAATGCGAAGTGCCTGCTGGTGGGAGACATTGATCGCGGCGGCGTCTTCGCCTCCTTGCTGGGAACCTGTGAACTGCTGGATCAGGATGAGCGGGACCTCATCGCCGGTTTCGTCATCAACAAGTTTCGCGGGGACATCTCGCTGCTTTGGCCCGGTGTGCGCATGATCGAGCAGCGTCTGGGCAAACCCTGCATCGGCGTGATTCCTTACCTTGGGCACTTGTCCCTCGACGAAGAAGACAGTGTGGGCTTCGACCAGCAACCTGAAGCACCGTGGATGCAGGATGCTGCGCCCGCGCGGAGATTACGCATCGGCGTCATCGCCTTTCCCTCGATTTCCAACTTCACCGACTTCGATGCACTCCATGCCGAACCGTCCGTGGCTCTCAGGCACCTTCGCGACCCCGGCAGCATGGCGCTCGCGGACGTTGTCATTCTGCCCGGCAGCAAGCAGACCGTCGACGACCTGCGCTGGTTGCGCGCCTTCGGGTTTGAGCCTGCACTCAAAGAGTTTGCGCGCCATGGGGGACTGATCGTGGGTATCTGTGGAGGTTTCCAGATGCTGGGCAAAGAGATTCTCGACAGCCATGGAATGGAACGCGAGGGAACCGAAAAGGCGCTCGGCCTGCTTCCCGTCAGAACCATCCTGGCACACGACAAGATCACGGTTCCAGCGCACGGGATGCTCGGCAGCGGTGCACTGTTTGGTCAGCTGATCGATCCCTGTGAGGTTGCTGGCTACGAAATTCACCTGGGCACGACGGAGTATCTCGAAGGGGCGGCGCCGTTTGCATCCATTGCGCGGCAGAACGACGGAGCGCAGACGCTGCCCGATGGATGCGTCTCCACGGACGGACGTGTTTGTGGAACCTATTTGCATGGTCTCTTCGACGGGGACGCTTTTCGGCATGTATTCCTGCGTGCTGCGCGCGCGGCGCGTCAGATGGATTCACCAGCTAGGCTGGTGGTTTGGAGCGAGTTGCGCCGACAGCAGTTGGATATACTGGCCGATGCGTTTGCGGAAGCACTCGATCTGGATGCTGTGTTTGCCATGCTCGACCTGCCGCGTTGCACGAACCGGACTGTTGATCAGGCCGAGTGGAGGCTCTCTTGATGGAGCCTGCGAAGTTCACTGCCGCCTATGCGCTGGACTGGTGCGCCGGCGATCCCGAATGGCTGCCGCATCCAGTGCGGCTCATGGGCTGGAGCATAGACGCCGCAGAGCGCGCGCTCCGTCGTCGCAGCTCGGGAGATCGTTTTGAATTGGCAGCAGGCACGCTAGTCGCAGTGGGAGTGCCGGTGCTGTCCGCGCTTTGCGTATACGCATTGTTGAAGCATCTGAGAGGCGACCATCCGGCAATCGCAACCGCCGCAGAGGTGTGGTTGGCCAGTACCTGTCTCAGCACACGCAACCTGCTCGACGAAGCTGCCGAGGTCATGCGAGCGCTGGAGACCGGAGATCTGCAGCGAGCGCGTCTGCGGGTTGCGCGCATTGTTGGCCGCGATACGGATGAACTCAATGAAGAGGAAATCTGTCGGGCACTCGTGGAAACACTTGCTGAAAGCCTCTCGGATGGCGTGATTGCGCCGCTCTTCTATCTGGCAATAGGCGGCGTTCCCGCTGCGATTGCCTATAAGGCGATCAACACGCTCGATTCGATGATCGGACATAAGGATGAGAAGCATCTTCACTTCGGACGGGTCGCGGCGCGTGTGGACGACGTTGCCAATTACGTTCCGGCGCGCATTGCGGCGCTCCTGCTTTGTGTGGCCGCGGAGTTCATCCCGCAAGCCAGCGGAGTTCGTGCCGCACAGGTTTGGTTCCGTGATGGAAGCAGACACGCCAGTCCGAATGCGGGGCAGGTGGAAGCGGCCATGGCCGGCCTCCTTGGTGTGCGGCTTGGAGGAACGAACCAGTATGCGGGCGAAGCGATCACGTCCCCGCATCTTGGGGCCGAATTCACGCTGCCGAACCGCAACGATGCGCGGCGCGCGTGGAAGGCTGTCGGCCTGGCCTCTCTGCTTGGCTTTGGCGGAGCGCTCTTGCTTACGTTGGGGAAAAAACATGCGTGAAGGTTTCTTGCCGGCTCATGGTGGGCAACTGCGCGAGCTGGCTGCCGAGTTTGGCGTGCCTGAAGCATCGTTGCTCGACTTCAGCGCCAGCATTCATCCGCACCCGCCGTCCGATCAGATTGTAGCGGCTCTTTGCGATGCTCTTCGCGAGCGCACGATTATGACCGAATATCCGGATTTGCATTACGTCGCCCTGAAGGAGGCAATTGCCGACTACGTGCAGGTAGATGTGCCGGCCATTGCCATTGGCAGCGGTGTGATGCCGTTGCTCGGTGCCGCACTCTCCGCGCTTCGCCCGCACCGATGCCTGGTTCCGGTTCCCGCGTTCACCGAATACCGGAAGGTGCTCGACACGTGCGGCGTGGAGTGCTGCGCCTTCACCTCGACACAAGATACGGGATTCTTGCTGGATGGCGCGCTGCTGGCAGCCAGGTTGAAGGCCTCGGGCGCGCAGGCCGTGTTGCTGGCCAATCCGCAAAGCCCCTCGGGACGGCTAATGCGCGCGGAAGAATTGCTCCGGTTGCATGAAGCGTCATCCGCGCTGGGCGCGACCACCATCGTCGATGAGGCATTCATCGACTACGCTCCTGAAGACAGCCTCTCGCAATGGGCAGCGAAAAGCCCCGGACTGATCGTTCTGCGCTCCTTGACCAAATTCTTTGCGATGCCCGGATTGCGCGTTGCGTATGCGGTCACCTGCCCCGAGATGCGCGCTGCCATGGAATCCCGTATCCCTGCATGGCCCGTGGGTTCGATGGCGGCTGAAGCGGCCCGGATGGTGCTCCAGGATTGGCCTTCGATTGCCCAGACTCGTGCGACGAATGCAACCGAGCGTAGTTGGCTGGCAGAGCAATTGCAGGCGCTGGGGTTCTGCGTCTTTCCAGGCGCGGCCAATTACCTGCTGATGAAGATCGATGAAAGCCGCAATGGCCGGGAGTTCTGGCGGCAGCTCATTGTCGAGCATCGCGTCGTCCTCCGCTCCTGCGCAAACTTTGAGGGCCTGGACGAACATTACTTCCGCATCGGGGTGCGCACCCGTTTGCACAATGAACTGTTAGTGCGGGAGTTGAAGGAAGTCATGCATCTCGCGCCGAGAAGCTAGGAGTAAGTCAAAATGCGCTGGCAAGGTCTGCTTCTTGCAATTTATTGGCTGTTCTGTTTCGCGGCCGTCACGGTTGCTCAGAGTTCCACTTCTTCCTTGCGTGGAGATGTGGCCGACTCTTCTGACGCGGCTGTTGTGGGTGCCCAGGTGGCTTTGAAGAACCCGGCGACAGGGTTCTCAACTTCGCGCGCTACAGATTCCACGGGCGAATATCGCTTTCTCGGAGTACCCGCCGGAACATACACAGTCTCCGTGACGGCGAAGGGATTCGCCGCGCAGTTCGCAGTTGTCGAGTTGCTAGTCAATCAACCGTCCACGCAAAGTTTCTCGCTCTCCGTGGAGGCGCTCGAAACCGTGGTGGAGGTGAGCGGCGAAGCGCAGGGATTGAATTATGTGGACGCCAGCATGGGGGATGCGGTGAATGACACAACCATTCAAGCGCTGCCCATGGAGGGGCGCAACGTCCCGGACCTGCTGAGCCTGCAACCTGGAGTGTTGTACCTTGGCGAAGCGGACGACCAGAGTCATGACAGCCGCAGCGGAACTTCGAGCGGCAGCCGCTCAGACCAGGGCAACATCACGCTGGATGGGGTGGACAACAACGATCAGGCGCGCGGATATGCTTTTACTGGAGTGCTCCGCTCCACTCTCGATTCAGTGCAGGAGTTTCGCGTAACGACCGATGCCTTTGGGGCTGACACCGGCCGTTCCTCCGGAGCGCAAGTCAGTCTGGTGACCAGGAGCGGCACCAACGGGGTTCACGGCAGTCTCTACGAGTACAACCGGAGTTCGCTGGGCGAGGCCAACGACTGGTTCAACAAACAGGCGGAGCTGTCGAATGGGCTGCCGAATGTACCGGGAAAACTCATTCGCAATACCTTCGGAACGTCGCTTGGCGGCCCCATCAAGAAGGACAAAGCTTTCCTCTTTGTGAACTACGAGGGGCAGCGAACCTCGGAGAGCCAGCAGCAGACAATGACCGTTCCCACGCTCTCGATGCGCGCAGGGAATATCCAGTATCTGACTTCCGCTCAGGGCAGTCCCACACTCCTCACTCCCGCGCAGATTGCATCCATGGACCCTAGCTGTTCAGGTCAGTGCAATCGTCCCTGGGGTCCAGGCGTTGATCCAAATGTGCTGGCGGTACTGAACCTGTACCCTGCGCCGAACGGTCTCTCTGCGGGGGACGGACTGAATACTGCTTCCTATACTTGGTCAGCGCCCAATCCAGCGTCGCTCAACACCTATATTGCGCGCTTCGATTCCATGTTGTCGCACCGCAACTGGCTCTTTGTCCGGAGCAATCTGCAGAACTACAAGACCTTTTCCGTGCCGCAGTTTCCCAGCCAGTCAGCCAGCGCGACCAATACGGATAACAGCAAGGGACTTGTGGCGGGAGATACCTGGAACATCTCATCCAACCTTATCAACAATGTGCATTATGGATTCATTCGCCAAGGGTATGCCAGCCGCGGCATCGGCCAGGGCTCGTACGCGAACTTCTACAACATCAGCCCGCTCTATGCCGAAACCAGGACCACACTTGTCGACATCCCGGTTCATAACATCATCGACGATGTGACCTTGACGCGCAGAGCGCATACGATCCAGTTCGGCGCCAATTACAGACTGATTCTCGATCACCGTCGCTCCGACGCTTTCTCTTACAGCTACGGGTACACCAACGCATATGCACTGGCCGATGCCGGCATTGCCAACACCGGGCAGAGTTTCGATCCAGCGGCATTCGGGTACACGGCGGTAGCCGGAAGTTTCGCGGACTCATACAACTTTGCGATGGGCAATCTTGCAGGCCTTTTGGATCTGGTGACAACCCAATCCAATTATCAGATCGCGCCTGGCGGGAGCACGGCGAGTCTACTGCCCACTGGCGCTATGCTGGATCGCGAATTCAAAAACAACGAGTTTGAATACTATTTGCAGGATTCCTGGCGCGTTCAGCGACGTCTCACGTTGACATTCGGATTGCGTCACACACTGCTGCAAACGCCTTTCGAGGTTCACGGTCAGCAGGCGCAGCCCACAGTCAATATAGACCAATGGTTCAGAACTCGGGAACAGCAGGCGGAGTTGTTGAATAGCGTGCAGCCGGACCTCTTCTTTGCGCCATCGGGACAGGCTAGGGGATTGAAGGCGTACTGGCCGATGCAGAAAGGAAATGTCGCTCCTCGAATCGCCGTTGCCTTCTCCCCCGGAGCTGCGCATGGCTTCTGGCACAAACTCTTCGGCGGAGCGGAGGAAAGTTCAATCCGCGCGGGGTACGGCATATATTACGACCACTACGGGGAGGGAATCGTCAATCTCTTCGACCAGTACGGTTCCTATGGACTCAGCGAAAGTATCACCAATCCCACCAACTTGCTTACTCCCGCGACCTCACCGCGCTTCACCGGCATTCACGATCTTCCGGATATAACAGGCAGACCCGCAAGCACAATTACTTACCCCGCCTTAGCGCCCAACAATCCCCTTTGGACGGGTTTCGAGATTGCACACGGTCTCGATGATCGCATGAAGACGCCCTATTCGCAGGTGGTCAATCTCTCGATTCAACGCGAGTTACATCGAGAGTTCACTTTGGAGATCGCCTACATTGGCAGGCTTGGCCGCCACCAGTTGGAGCAGATCGATCTGGCACAACCGCTCGATCTGGTCGATCCGAAATCGGGGCAGGACTACTTCTCGGCGGCTACCCAGCTCTCCAAGCAAAAGTATGCGGGAGTCGCCAGCGTGTCCGCCATCCCCTACTTCGAGAACATGTTTCCCGATGCTGCGGGGGGTGGCAGTAGCGCTACCCAGAACGTTTACAACATCTGGCTTCCCGGCAACGAGACGGGATCGCTCTACATGCTCGATATTCTCTGTACTCCTGGCTGCGGAGGCACGCCTAATCGCTTTTGGCCGCGCCAGTATGCGAGCATGTATGCGTGGTCGTCGATCGGAACCAGCAGCTACAATGCCGGACAGATTACGCTGCGGCGAAAGATTAGCCGAGGCGTGCAGATGGAGTTGAGCTATACACTTTCCAAATCACTCGACATGGGGTCGGATAACGAGCGCACCATGTTTTCCTCCAGTACAGGCACCAGCGCCGGTAGCAGCTTCGGGGCCATCCTCAATGCCTGGAACCCACGCTTTAATCGCGCCGTATCCGATTTCGATGTCCGTCACCTCGTCAGCGGCAACTGGGTGGCGGAGCTTCCGGTTGGAAGAGGCAAGACACTGCTGGGCGGCGCGAACCGCGCCGTGAATGGGGTGATCGGAAACTGGCAGCTTTCCGGGGTTGTGCGCTGGACCAGTGGGCTTCCCTTCAGCGTGATCTGCGGAGCGGGTTGGGGAACCGATTGGGATGAGCAGAGCAACATGGTCCAGACGGGACCGATCCACACCCACACCCATATTGATAATGGCGCAGCTCAGGTCTTTGCGAATCCTTCTCAAGCACTGGCGAATATGCGCAACCCATATCCGGGCGAAGCCGGGCAGCGCAATAACTTCCGCGGCGACGGCTACTTTGGCGCCGATGCCGGATTGTCGAAGACCTGGAAGACAAATGAACGCAATAGCATCCGGCTTGCCTGGGAGGCTTTCAACGTTTCAAACTCCGTTCGCTTCGACGTCAACCCGCTCACCTCACTGCAGAACATGACAACCAGCGGAGAATTCGGTGTGTATGATGCGATCCTCACAAAGCCGCGCGTACAACAGGTTTCTCTCCGTTATTTGTTCTGAGTTGACGCACCAGACCCCGGAGCACACAGGGAAACCACTGCGGAAGAATGGATGCAGCGCTGGTGGATGCCGAACCTGCATGGAATCAATCGTATAGTTGAGTCACGCCAAATCAGTAGCAGGAAACGCCCATGTCACCATCCATATTTGGGTTGATGGCTCGGACGTTGGTCCAAGATGCGGTGCCGACGTGAACAATTCTAGAATCGACGGAACGTCGTGAGCTACCCGCCGACGGGCCTTCTTTTGGGCTCCGAGTATCAGTCGCCGGAGCCAAAACGAAATTGAGCCTTCCAGTCTGTTTCTTCGCCCAATGTCAAACACGCCTCAAAACGCTTGCCCTGTTTAGAAATGAAGCCTTTGAGCAGGCCGGTTTTGCCCTTCGTGCAGAGTGCCTCAATTTGTTTCGGGGTGAGGGTCTTCTTGGCGATGGTTTCGTTGATTCTGAATTTGCAGCCCTCGCGGTAGCGGCTGCAACCGTAGAAGTTCTGACCATTGGGCCTTTTGACGACGCCTTGCTTGCATTTCGGGCACACGAGCGATCCGGACGGCGGGGCATCCCCTGTTTTCGCCGGCGCTGACCCATTCGACGCCACAGCAGGTTGCGGCGCGATGTGCAACTGCGCCAATTCTTTTTTGAGCTGGCCGTCAATGCCGGAAACCACATTGATGTACTGGGCTTTGCCTTCGGCAATATCGTCGAGCTGCTGCTCAAGGGAGCGCGTGTAGTCGTACTCTAGAAAGGCAAAGTGACCTTTGAGCGCGTCGATGAGCAAGATGCCGAGATCTGTGGCCCTCAATATCTTCTTTGAATCGTCGATGTAGTTGCGCGTAATGATGTTCTTGAGAATGGCTGGGTAGGTTGAAGGCCGTCCGATTCCTTCGTGCTCCAGCTTCTTAATCAGACTTGCCTGGGTGTAGCCGTTCGGCGGGCGCGTCTGCTTGTTCAACACACGGGCGCTGTCGGCGTGGACCTGGGTGCCCCGTGCGAGGGAAGGGACGCGACCATTCTCCTCCGATTGCCTTTCCGGGTCCTCCGTGTCGTTCGCCTCGGGTTCTTCGGCGGCGTCCTTGGCTGTTAGAGTGCGCCAGCCCGGCTTGATGAGCGTTCGGCCCGTTGCTTTGAAGACGAATGGCCGCGATCCATCCTGGGCCCGGAGTGTGAGGGTGTTCACGCTGTATTCGGCATCCGCGAGTTGCGAGGCTACAGCTCGGGTCCAAATGAGGTCGTAGAGGCTCTTCTGGTCGTTGTCTGCGCCGGCATGACGCTGCTCCAGGTGAGTGGGGCGGATTGCCTCGTGCGCCTCCTGGGCGCTCTCTTTCGACTTCCAGGTGCGCGGTTTCGGCGGCAAGGGCAGGTTGTTGCTGGCCGCGTAAGCCCGAATCTCGGCCAGCGCATCTGCGGAAAAGTTTTGACTGTCGGTGCGGTGGTAGGTAATCAACCCCTCTTCGAATAGCCGCTGGGCAAGCTGTGCGGTCTGCTCCGGCTTGTATCCGAGCGTTACGCTAGCTGCCTGAAGCAGCGTTGCCGTTGTGAAGGGCGGCGGCGGGGCCTTGGTCGCCGGTTTCGTCGCCGCGGCCGTGACGGCAAAGATTCTGCATTTCGCTGCTTCTTCCGCCAGCGAAGCATCCAGAATGTATTCCTCGCCCTCCTTGAGGAAAGGGGCTGTATCCCACTGGGCGCGCCATTTTCCGTTGTCGAAGATGGCCTCGGCACCAAAATGCTTTGTTTCCTTGAATGCGTCTATTTCACGTTGCCGATCGACGACAAGGCGGAGAGCAACACTTTGGACGCGCCCGGCACTCAGCCGGGCAATGCCCGTTTGCTGCGAGAGAGCAGGCGACACCTGGTAGCCGACGAGGCGATCCGCGCCTCGCCTGGCCTCTTGTGCGTGAATGAGGTTCGTATTGAGCTGTCGCGGAGCTTTAAGGGCGGAACGGACCACGCTCTCGGTGATTGCGTCGAAGGTAACGCGAACGTACCGGCGAGGCTTTAATACCTGCTGCAAGTGCCACGCAATGGCTTCTCCCTCGCGGTCGGGATCTGTGGCGAGATACACCTGTTCGGAGCGTGCGACGCGCTGCCGCAACTGGGAAACAACAGCCTTGCTGCGTTCGAGAATCTGGTATTGGAGCCGGTAGGTTTCCGGCTCAATACCGAATTCGCTTACAGGGAGATCCCGAATGTGTCCAACGCTTGCGGCAACATCCCAGCCACTGCCCAAAATTGCTTTGATCTTCTTGATCTTATTCGGGCTCTCCACGATCATCAGGTTCATGCGGCTGCCTCTTGCCTAGCGATGCACCGAGAGCATTATGCGAAGGTGGTTTGTGTTGGGCTCTTGAGTTTATAGATGGAGGCAAAATAGGCCACCATTACGCGAAACGTCTTGGAGCGATTGACGCCCCCAAGAACCTCTCCTCCAACCCGCTCCAGTTCATCAGCGATCTCGTGGGTCAAGGGGAATACGAATGCGGTGTCAATACTCTGAAAGGGAATGTTCAGCCACTGGTTGTTGTAGAACGCAACAATCTGCGTCTGAGCGACCTTGGTCTTGAAGTTCATAATGATGTGTTCTGCAAGAGCGTTCTTCTTCCGAATTCCGAGCACGGCAAAAAGCTGATTGAAGTGTGTTTTCGTAAATTTGGAGTCAACAGTGAGCCGGAGCTGGGTGCGCTTTTCAAGCGGTGCGACGATCCTGGACTTGGTACGGGCTCCGGTTTTCTTCGTTGGGGTCATACCGTCTCCTTTGCGTTGTGTAACTTCAGATGTATATTACAGTAATTATATACTATTTAGCAACGACTCCCGCTAGGGAATAGTAATCAAAGGAGTTCCCGAAAGTCACTATAGTGGGTTTGTTGCAATGGGGGAAACGACAGCCACGCTTCCCCCGTTTGCAGGTCTTACCGAAAGCTCCCTGCCGTCGCACACGCGTCGAATGGGAGCGCTCTTGCGGATCGTGCTCCCACCTCCAAACTGCGCCGTCTCTGGGGTTGGTACGCTGCGTATATCTCCTTGATCCGATTAACCATACCTCTCGGAGCCCGCATGTCTAAGCACGCCTGCGCACGCCGCATCGAGTGGTGTATCTGTGGCCTCTCGGCAATATTCATCATATGAAGAGCGGCGCGAACTGCGAACCGTTCCTCGAACGAGAGACGGTGACCGTCCAAATTCAGAAGGGCGCTCACCATAGTAGAGAATTCAGGGTATTTATGCGGTATGGAAGGTGTGCTCTCCGTTGAGGTTTCATGTATGGCTGCGGGCACCGCTACAGCCAATTGCTCGGTCGAGGCGCACCGGAGGAGGTGAACCGCAGCGATGATTCCGGCCGCGTCTTCCTCTTTCAGAACGGCATTCACGTTGATCTCAAGGAGGACTGTTGCAACGGAAGCCAGGGACTGATGAGCCCGCTGTTGTGCTCTTTGGATGATCCGATAGCACCGAGCCATCTGCGCTTCGATGGCTCCACGTCGTTTGGGCGAATTCGCGCAGGACGTAAGAGTCACTGCGAGCGCTTCGAGTCTTTCCTGCGCTTCCGGTACGGTCATTCTCCCCTCCCTTGATTGTTGATTGCCGATGAGCAAAGCTATAGAACAACTTTCTTTTATATCACATTAATCATGTAATTCGGACCCCGTTAAGGGGTACGAAAGTGTTCCTAGTCACTGCCAAAGTCTTCCCTGTATTTACCTTTTATTCTTGGGTTTTGCGTTTCATACAGTTCTGCTGTATTATCTGTACGATCTCAGTGAACGGCCACACCATGCACTGTATGAAAATGCGCCAATCGACAATGCCCATACCTCGTGGCTTGGTTTTGAGAGTGTTTGGGCGCTTACCGCGCTTCTTGCGGGCTCGTTTGCTTGCTCGATGGCGCAGTAAGGGCGGGCCGGGAAGACAGCGGGATGGCCCTGCGCCATGTTGGCCATATCGCATCGATCAGGTACTCAGGTTCTATTACGCGTGATGTGTATGAAGTGTCGAAGACTGTTCACCCGTGAAGACTCGCGTTTGGAGAAAGAAAATGAGCGGAGCGTGGCGTAACGTAGCGATGTTTGTCGTTGTTGTGATGCTGGCTAGCGTAGCTGTGTTTGGCCAGATTTCCTACCCCGCAGCCAATGACATCAATGCGATTGCGGGCACTGGCACCATGGGCTACAACGGCACGGGTGGCGCAGCGACGACCACGGATCTATATGAACCCCTCTCCGCTGTATTTGATGCTTCGGGCAATGTGTGGATCGACGACGGCGCCTTATGTCTTGTACTCGAAGTGTCGGCCTCCACAGGAGACATAAACAGCATTTTAGGCACAGTGCCTTCGGGAGGCTACTACTACGACTGCGTTCCAACCTATGGGGTTACCTATGATCCGATGGGTGCAGCCGTCGATGCGTCGGGAAATATGTATTTCATCGATGGTGGCACCTATATTCGCAAACGGGCAACTTCTGGGAGCTTGAGTGTCGTAGCCGGCATTGGAACGGCTGGGCATACCGGCGACGGTGGGGCAGCGACTAGCGCGGAGATCGAGGCCACTAAATTAGCTATCGACTCTTCCGGAAATCTCTTCTTTGTGCAAGATCAGTACACGAGTACGCGAGGCGGGGACGTGTGCTCTTACAACACTATTCGTGAAGTAGCGACCTCTGGACTCATTTCGACCGTTGCAGGTAGTGGGACCTGTGGATACACAGGGGATGGCGGGGCGGCGACTAGCGCGGAGATTGAGGCAGGCGGTTTGGCTGTTGATTCTTCAGACAACGTCTACATCACAAACTTGGTGGGCTGTGCACTTCGTAAGGTGACGGCTTCAAACCATTACATTTCAACGATTGCAGGAAACGGGACCTGCGGATATTTAGGGGATGGCGGCGCGGCTGTGAGTGCGGAACTGAAGAGCCCGACCGGGGTCGCAGTGGATTCGAGCGGTAACGTCTATGTCGCGGACTACGGCAATTACCGCATCCGAATGATTTCGGCGAGTACACAGGACATCTCGACCATTGCGGGTGACGGAACGTTTGGGTGTTCAGGGAATGGCGGCGCCGCTACCAGCGCAGAGTTGGGATATCTTGACACTTTGGCGATTGATGGCTCCGGACACCTGATTCATACAGACACAGAATGCGCTGATGTGCGCGCAGTGACCCTTGTCAAGCCTACTCCTTCAATCTCTTTGTCCTGCTCGCCGAATCCGATTACTTACGGGGGCGAGACCACAGACTGCACAGTCGATGTCGGGAATGGTGCTACTGGCACGACAACCTGGACGATCAACGGTGGAGCGTGGACGACACAGACATTGAGTGGCGGCACCGCTTCGGCAGGGGGCTTCAACGGGTATGCGGCCGGCTCGTACACAATCGGCGTTACCTACAACGGCGACAGCAACAACAATACCGCGAGTACATCGACCACGCTTACGATCAGCATGGCAACACCAAGCGTTTCCGATACGTGCTCTCCGAATCCGATTACCTACGGGGGCAGCAATTCGATCTGCACTGGTTATGCGAGTGACAGCGGTACGGTAACCGGGACACTGTCGTTCACGATCAACGGTTCGCCGTGGGCGACGGAAACTCTCTCTTCTGGTTCGGCCACAGCGCCTCAGTTTAGCTCGACCTACGGGATCGGCACATACACTGTTGGGGTAACCTACAGCGGCGATAGCAATAACAATGCGGCTAGCAGTTCGACGACGCTAACGATTACCAAGGCCGCTCAAACGATCACTTTCCCGGCCCCGACAAGCCCAGTAATCTATGGGGTATCGGCGATCTCTCTGAGCGCAACGGCCAGCTCAGGGCTGGCGGTGACCTTCAGCGTCTCCTCCGGACCTTGCACCGTTTCTGGCAGCACGCTGACGGTCACCGGGGCGGGCACTTGCGTAGTGGCCGCAAATCAGGCAGGTAACGCCGACTACTCAGCGGCTGCTCAGGTGACACAGAGTGTCACTGTGAACGCTGCTGTGCTGACGGTGACTGCGAAAAGCGCCTCGCGGGTCTACGGGGTTGCGAATCCAGCGTTCAGTTATACGGTATCGGGGTATGTAAATGGTGACACTTCGAGCGTCGTTGGTGGCTCGGCTGCGGAGACGACGAGTGCAACGAGCACCTCTGCTCCTGGCTCCTATTCGATCACCTTTTCGTCCGAGGCGCTGACAGCAGCCAATTACACCTTCAGTTACGTGAATGGGACACTGACCGTGACCCAAGCGTCTCAAACCATCACCTTCAATGCTCCGGCGAGTCCTATCACCTACGGCGTGTCCCCGATCTCCCTGAGTGCGACGGCCAGTTCCGGCCTGGCGGTGACCTTCAGCGTCTCCTCCGGACCTTGCACCGTTTCTGGCAGCACGCTGACGGTGACCGGCGCGGGCACCTGCGTGGTGACCGCGAATCAGGCAGGCAACACCGATTACTTGGCGGCGCCTCAAGTGACGCAAAGCGTGATGGTGAATCAGGCTGCGCTGACGGTGACGGCGAACAGCGCCTCTCGGGTCTACGGCGCGGCAAACCCGACATTCAATTACACAATTACGGGCTACGTGAATGGCGACACATCGAGCGTCGTTGGCGGCTCGGCTACGGAGACGACGAGTGCAACGAGCACCTCAGCTCCTGGCTCCTACTCGATTACCTTCTCATCCGAAGCGCTGACAGCAACCAATTACACGTTCAGCTATGTAAATGGGACGCTGACGGTGAGCCAGGTGTCGCAGACGATCACCTTCAATGCGCCAGCGAGTCCTGTGACCTACGGCGTGTCGCCGATCTCTTTAAGCGCGACGGCCAGCTCTGGGCTGGCGGTGACCTTCAGCGTCTCCTCCGGCCCCTGTTCGACCTCCGGTGCCACGTTGACGGTGACCGGGGCGGGCACCTGTGTAGTGGCTGCGAATCAGGCGGGCAACGCCGACTACACGGCGGCGGCAGCGGTCTCTCATAGCATCGTTGTCAACCCCGCAGTCCTGACGGTGACCGCCAATAATGCGTCGCGCTCTTACGGTGCGGCGAATCCGACATTTACCCAGAGCTATTCGGGATTCGTGAACGGTGACACATCGAGTGTGTTGAATGGCGCTCCCAGCTTAATCACAACGGCTACGAGTACCTCCGCACCTGGCTCCTACTCGATCATGGCTGCGGTTGGAACGCTCACGGCGAGCAACTACACCTTCAGTTTTGTCAACGGAACCCTGACCGTGACAGCGGCCACACAGACAATCAGCTTCACGGCTCCCGCAAGCCCGGTGACCTATGGTGTTTCGCCGATCTCTTTGAATGCGACGGCCAGCTCTGGGCTGCCGGTGGCCTTCAGCGTTTCATCCGGCCCTTGCACGGTCTCGGGCAGCACGTTGACGGTGACTGGAGCGGGTACGTGCGTTGTGGCCGCGAATCAGGGGGGTAACAGTGATTATTCGGCTGCGGCCCAGGTCACGCAAAGCGTGACGGTCAACCAGGCCGCGCTAACAGTCACGGCGAACAATGCCTCACGGGCCTATGGCGCCACAAATCCGACATTCAATTACACGATTACGGGCTATGTGAATGGCGACACATCGAGTGTCGTTGGCGGTTCGGCTGCGGAGACGACCAGTGCAACGAGCACTTCTGCCCCAGGATCTTACTCGATCACCTTCTCGTCCGAAGCGCTGACAGCAACCAACTACAACTTCAGCTATGTGAGCGGAACGCTGACCGTGATCCAAGCGTCTCAGGCGATCACCTTCAATGCTCCGGCGAGTCCTGTGACATACGGAGTGTCGCCGATCTCTTTGAGTGCGACGACCAGTTCCGGCCTGGCGGTAATCTTCAGCGTGTCCGCCGGCCCTTGCACGGTCTCCGGCAGCACGCTGACGGTATCCGGCTCAGGTACCTGCGTGGTGGCCGCAAATCAGCCGGGCAACAGTGATTATTCGGCTGCGGCCCAGGTGACGCAAAGCGTGACGGTGAATCAGGCTGCGCTGACGGTCACGGCGACCAACGCCGCGCGGGCCTATGGCGCAGCGAATCCAACATTCAGTTATACGGTTAGCGGTTATGTGAACGGCGACACATCGAGCGTTGTTGGCGGTTCAGCTGCGGAGACAACAAGTGCAACGAGCAGTTCTGCTCCTGGCTCCTACTCGATCACCTTCTCTTCCGAGGCATTGACAGCGGCCAATTACACCTTCAGCTACGTCAATGGGACGCTGACCGTGACCCAAGCGTCTCAGACAATCAGCTTTGCGGCTCCCGCAAGCCCGGTGACCTACGGGGTTTCACCAATCTCTTTGAGCGCAACGGCCAGCTCCGGGCTTGCGGTGACATTCGGCGTCTTGTCGGGTCCCTGCGCAGTTTCGGGCAGCACATTGACGGTGACTGGAGCAGGCACCTGTGTGGTGGCCGCAAATCAGGCGGGCAACACAGACTACTCGGCTGCGGCAATGGTCTCTCACAGCATCGTCGTTACTGCCGCGGTGCTCACGGTGACGGCAAACAACGCTTCGCGGGCTTATGGCGCGGCAAATCCGACATTTACCCCGAGCTATTCGGGGTTCGTGAACGGCGACACATCGAGCGTCCTGAGTGGCGCTCCCAGCTTAACCACAACGGCCACGAGTTCCTCCGCGCCTGGCAGCTACACGATCACCTCTGCGGCTGGAACCCTGGCGGCGAGCAACTACACCTTCAGTTTCGTCAACGGAACACTGACGGTCAATGCAGCCGTGCAGACGATCAGCTTCACGGCTCCAACGAGCCCAGTAACCTACGGAGTGTTGCCTATCACCCTGAGTGCGACGGCCAGCTCCGGGCTGGCTGTGACCTTCAACGTTTCCTCCGGACCCTGCTCGGTCTCGGGAAGCACGTTGACTGTGACCGGCGCGGGTGGTTGTGTTGTAGCCGCAAATCAGCCGGGCAACAGTGATTATTCGGCTGCGGCCCAGGTGACGCAAAGCGTGACGGTGAATCAGGCCGCACTGACGGTTTCGGCGAACAGCTCCTCGCGGGCCTATGGCGCAGCGAATCCGGCGTTCGGTTACACGGTCACTGGCTATGTGAACGGTGACACGTCGAGCGTGGTTGACGGCTCGGCTGGGGAGACAACAAGTGCAACAACCTCGTCAGCTCCTGGGTCCTATGCGATCACCTTTTCTTCCGAGGCGCTCACTGCGACCAACTACACCTTCAGCTATGTGAGTGGAACGCTGACGGTGACGCAAGCATCTCAGACGATCACCTTCGCTGCTCCAGCAAGCCCGGTGACGTATGGGGTGTCGCCGATCTCGCTCTCTGCCTCGGCCAGTTCTGGGCTGGCGGTGACTTTCAGTGTGTCGTCTGGATCGTGCTCGGTCTCCGGCGCTACGCTCACGGTGACCGGGGCAGGCACCTGTGTGGTGGCAGCAAATCAGGCAGGCAATGCAGACTACTCGACGGCGGCAACAGCTTCTCACAGCATCGTCGTCAATGCTGCGGTCTTAACGGTGACGGCCAATAACGCCTCACGGGTCTACGGCACCGCAAATCCGACGTTCGCCGCGAGCTTCTTGGGGTTCGTCAACGGCGACACGTGGAGTGTCCTGAGCGGCGCTCCCAGCTTGACTACAACGGCCACGCCGACATCCGCACCCGGCAGCTACACGATCACCTCTGCGGCTGGAACACTGGCAGCGAGCAACTACACCTTCAGTTTCGCCAACGGGACCCTGACGGTGACTGTGGCCACTCAAACAATCACATTCGCCGCCCCGGCAAGCCCAGTCACCTATGGCGTTTCGCCGATCTCATTGGGCGCGACGGCCAGTTCCGGCCTGGCGGTCACCTTCAGCGTTTCCTCTGGCCCTTGCTCGGTCTCCGGTAACACGATGACGGTGGCGGGGGCAGGCACCTGTGTAGTGGCTGCAAATCAGCCCGGCAATGCCGACTACACCGCGGCGGCAGCGGTCCTGCAGAGCTTGGTCATTAACAAAGAGTCCGTGATTGTCAACAGCGCGTCTTCGCTGTCTCCCTCCATTTATGGCGACAACGTCGCGTTGACTTTCACATTAATAGGCGGCGGGGTTACTCCAACAGGCACGCTAACCATCAGCGATGGAGCAAATCCGCTTGCCACGATCTCGCTCGATGCGGGTATCGCAACCTACAACACATCTGCACTGATCGCAGGAAAGCACACTCTAACCGCGGTCTACAGCGGAGACAACAACTATCAGTGAGCTCACCCACGGCAACTGCCGGGGGCGCTGTATTGACCCGGCTGCCATTCCAACAAACGCAACTCAACCGAAAGAGGACGACAGCCGACCATGAAACCCAGTCAGAGAATTGCGAGTCTTGCACTTCTGTTGGCCGGTGGCCCTGCGATGCTTTTCGCGCAGTCAACCGGCACGATCACACAAACCGTCAACCATAGAAATACAATCGGTGTTCTTTCTGCGACGCCCAACGGCACCATCACCGCTGGCAATCCTATCGCTTTCACCTACATTCTGAACACTGCCGGTACTCCGGCCCCTACGACAGAGACGGTGCAGTTCTACGACGGCACCACGGCATTGGGCACTCCCCAAACTATTGGGCTGATCCCGGCAGCCAATTTGCTGCCCTACTCGCAAGTCAACACAGGGCAAGGATGGACTACTTCCGGGACCGCCCCGACAGTAGCCTCCCTGACCGCCAATGGCCCGGACGGCAGTACCAATACAGCCACCGCCTTGACATTTGTGAATGCGACCTCGACGGTACTCTATGCAGTTCCGGGAACGACCAACTACGCCAATCAGCAAGTGACTTTCTCGATCTGGGCGCAGTCCGCAACTCCGACGACACTCAATCTCATCGTTCAGGACAGCCCCTTTGTGGCTGCGAATAAATCCGCGCCTTGCTCAGTTACCTCTACGTGGCAACGATGCACGCTGACCTACACCTTTCCGGCGACTGCCGGCACTGGTTTTGCCGTTTCGCTGACCTCATCGAATTTTGGCGTGCCTATCAATCTCTGGGGTGCGCAGTTTGAACAAGCCGGCCAGGCAGGACCGTACGTTTCCACGATTGGAACCGCGAGGCCGACCGGCGCACAAGCCGGGACCGTCGCGTTCTCCTGGAGCCAATTTCAGACCGGGGTTCATACGGTCACGGTGCAGTATCCGGGAGATGCGAACTTCGTGGGATCGACCTCGAATGCTGTAGTCCTCACGGCTCAGCAGGAGATCCCGAAGATTGTTTTGACAGATTCACCGGCGGGTACGAGCGTCTATGGCCAAGCTGTGACGCTGACTGCGCAGTTGTCGGATCAGGATAACGATGACAACTGGATTCCGACCGGAACGGTAACCTTCTACGACGGGACCACGGTGATCGGCTCTGGAACGCTGAACGCGTCGGGACAAGCCTCCATCACGCTCGTTGGCCCGACCTCGCTGGTTGTGGGTTCCCACTCGCTGACGGTCCAGTATAGCGGCGATGAAGATTTCAGCGCCCTCACCTCCGGACCCATTGTCCACGTAGTAACGAAGGCCAGTTCGAGCAGCGTGGTGACAACTACGGTTACCAGTTCGCTCAACCCGTCCGTCTATGGCGATTCCGTCACGCTGAGCATCAATGTTTCGTCCTCTGTCGGCATCCAGCCCACCGGCTCGGTGACGGTCGTCGATGGAAGCACCACGCTCGGCACATTGACGCTCAACGCCTCCGGCAACGCAACCATCACTATCCCAACCTTTACGGCAGGGACGCACAACATCGTTGTCACGTATTCGGGCGACAGCAACTACAACTAACCAACAAAGGGCGCTGCCGGACTCTCCTGTCTGGCAGCGCCAACCGTGTGATCGAGAGTGGATAGGATTCGAAGACGATTGGGAGTTCGATGATGAGACGCATTCTTATTGATGTTGGCCTGTTGTTCGCGGCGTTGTCTGTCATGCCGCTGTCGCTCGATGCACAAAAGAGCGTCTCTTACCGGCAGGTTGTCGAACAGGCGAGCACCATAACTCTGGTTTCGTCGTCCGTCAATCCGTCGCCAAACAATTCGACGGTCGCTTTCGCAGCTCATGTCACCGGAGTGCTTGCCGGTATACCAACCGGCACCGTAGCATTCAGCGCCACCCAGGAGTCTGGCCAGGTTGCCACAGCCACGCTTCCCTTGGACGCTTCGGGTAACGCGACCTGGACAATCTCTCTTCAATCCGGTCAGTACGAAATCACAGCACTGTATAGCGGTGACACCGATTATCTCTCGTCCGTATCTACGACTCTTTCTCAGATCGTCGAAGGGCCTCCCGATTTCACAATCAGTCTTCCATCGACAATGACCGTCGTTCAGGGGGCATCCGGCACGGCGACTGTCTCGGTCACCTCTCTCAACGGATTTGCAGGCACGATCCAGTTGCAATGCACTGGAGCACCAGACGAGAGTTCGTGCAACTTCACACACGACTCGATCACGATCCCCGCGTCCGCAGCAACCTCAGCATCCAGCGTCAATACAACCACTTTGACTATGACCACGGCTGGCACGACGGTCACGACGCTTGGGGTTCTGGGTTTGTTGTTCGGGTGGGGTTCCTGCTCGCGTAAGAGGCTGCGTCATCGCTTCGTGATCTGGATTGGACTTGCGGTTCTCTTGATGGGAATAGCAGGGTGCGCGGGTCCCAATCGCTACGTGCAATCCAACGGAACGCCGCCGGGGTACTACTCTCTGACAGTTGTGGCAACGTCAGGATCAATCACTCATTCAAGCACGATGACCTTGCATGTAGTTGCGAAATAGGCGCATCGCCAAAAGGAAGGGGCGGCATTATGAAAATGAGGCTGCATCTGGCAACGATCATCCTGGGTGTCTCGTTTGCCGGCATTTCGCTCTTCGCTCAAGCGCGGCATGAGGTCAAATACGACTGGGCTCCGGACCAACTGGCAGCTACGTTTATGTACACAGTCGATGACTACTCTCTGCAAGTGACTCCGACGAATCTTGAAAGAACTCGCCTCGGCGGTGGCAGCGTCGAATACGCATCGCGCCATTTCTATCCCTGGGAGCTCGTCGGATCTGCCCAATACTCCAGCGGTCAACCTCTGGGGCAGAAGCTCATCTCTGCGGGCGGAGGCGCGGGATACTGTCGAAGTTTCAAGCACTGGACTCCCTATGCCCGCGTTCTCGGCGGCATGGCTCGAACCAGCTCCAACGATCAGATGTATCTCTATACGGCCCCTAAATTGGGCCTTGCGTTCAACACAAGTGTTGGCGCAGATTACCAGCTCACGCCCCGATGGGGAATCCGCGGAGTGCAATTGCAAAATGAGTATTTGCCGTTTGGATCGCGCGGCTCGGTGTATTGGTCCATCGGTACGGGAATCACCTACCACTTTCGTCCTTGAGGAGAGGTCATGCGAAGGAAAGGAATCGCTCAGTTCTTTGTGGCCTGGATGTTGCTCGCCGCATGTGTCGAGTGTGTGTATGCGCAGGCGCAGGACCCACTCATCGTCCGGATGGCCGCGAACGAGAATGCGATGCTGGCCCGCATCGGCAAACAAGCTCCTCTGGTCGAAACATATTTGCAGGTGGTGGCCAGGAATGGCGAAAGTCCGGTTTCGGATCGGTACTATCTGCACCGGATCGACCTTGGCAGTGCGATCCGGGAGACCATGTACGATCAACCAGAACGGCAACGCTCAAAGCTGTCAAATGCGTGGAAGTTCGCGGGTCTGTCGGTACGCCGCGCTCCCATATCGTTCAACTCCTCGGGATTCGTCGAAATGCTTTCTCCCGACATCCACGGGTTTGACCCCGGCAAATTCAAGTTTGAGTTCCTTCACAACGAATTCATCGGCAATGTGAAGGCCGCCGTCTACGATGTTTTCCCCGCGAAGGCTGGTTATTTTCGCGGCCGGTTCTGGATTGACGAGCACGGTAACCTGGTCCGTTTTACAGGAGTTTTCGCCGGTAACGGTTCCGGGTCTCATCCCCTATACCTGCATTTCGATTCATGGCGATTGAACGTCAAGCCGGGGGTCTGGCTACCGGCAGCCATCTACGTCGAGGAACCTGTGCCGGAAGGAATTGTGCATGGCCAGATACGCATCTGGGGCTACGGCCTTGACGCCCGGCTTCACGATCCGCTGTCTTCGGTCACAGTCTCCGTGGACGATGCCGTGGATCGCAGCGGCGACGGAACAGACATGGACCCGTTGGCGTCGCTGCAGGCGTGGAAGGATCTCGCCGCAAGCAACATCCTCGACAAGTTGGAACGCGCCGGTATTCTCGCCCCGCACAGCAGCTTCGATAGCGTTCTCGATCAGATTGTGGTCAACCTGAGCGTTCCGAACGATCTGACATTCGCAGAACCCGTCCATTGCCGCGTCATGCTAACCACGCCCATCGAAGCGACAACCGTGGGCAACACAATCCTCATCAGCAAGGGGCTCATCGAAACACTTCCCAACGAGGAAGCGATCGCTTCGGTGGTCGCATTCGAGCTCGCCCACGTAATTCAAAGCAACACTGTGGACACACGCTACTCCTTTGCGGACAGAACGATGTTCCCAGACCGGAAAGTCAGTAGAGACCTCAACCTCGCGCATTCAGGCAAGGAAGATGAGAAGGCGGCAGAAGTCGCCGTAAACCTTATTAAGAAGAGCATGTACGGGGACAAGCTGGGAGGCATCGGCTTGTACTACCAACAAATGGCCCTTGGCATTGGAAAGCTAAATGGGCTGTATAGGCCGGAAACGGGAGATTCGCTGATCTCACCGACCGGGAAGCCGTGGCTGCTCGCGCTGCTCGCTGAGAAAAGTCCACGGCTCGAACCGGGAAACCCGCGTCAGCTCGCAGCTTTGCCGCTCGGCTCAAACCTGGTTGTCGATCCGTGGACCGGGGAAGTGCGGCTGAGCGATGCGCCCCGAGTGATGCCTCAGACGACCAGTGAAAAGCGGCCGTTTGAAGTTGTGCCCGTGTACTTTCGGCTGCGGGTTGCTCCGGAGGTCGCACTCGGCACTGGAAACGCTGACACGGTGACGGTTGCCGTCCGGTGATTGGTGTGCTTTGGGCTAGAACGACAGAAGGCCGGTCCCGGACCGGCCTTCTGCGTCTCTGTCTCTTTGTTTCGGCTGGCTCGTAGCCGTTCACTTGATGGCTGCGACCTGAGTATTGCGGTCCTTGAGCCATGCCGTGACCTGGTTACGCGCCACGGTATCATCCGACGTGTTGAGGATCACCCGCGCTAGAGTATCCGCAACGATGAACTTCGGTTCCGGCGTTGCCTTCGTGGGATGAATGAGCGCCCATCCCCGGATGTACGATACCCTCTTCGTCGTATCGACGGAAGCGCCGGAGGTCGGTGTCACGCTGAAGTAGTCAAAACCCTTCTTGGCTGTCCCGGTCGCGTGGACAACATCCTTCCACGTCTTCTCGTCGCAGACAATGTAGAAGGTCCAATTGGTGGGCCGAGGAAGTTGGTTGGCAATGGCCGCAAACGCGTCCACTTCAGTCCGGCAGACCGCCGTTGCTTTGTCGGTAGCTGTCTCGTGCGAGACCATGATGACGTGGTTAGGCTGCGCCAGGGTTACGAGTGGAGTCAGAACAACAAAAGCGAAAGCGATAAGGCAATTATGACGGGTCATGGTAGCGTTCTCCTTACATTGGCTACATGGTTGTTATCGGCAAAACATGCCGTAAGACGAGTATTTGCAGCAGGTTGGCAGTTACTTAGGGAAGGTGCAGTTACGGCCTAAACTCGGTTTGTGGCTTTGTTTTCCCAGCGCCGCGCGCGCGCTGACGGGTGATTGCTATGGAAGACGGCTTTGCCTTTGGCTGCATCGTCTGAGACGGCTTCACCGGCGTGGTAGCGTGCTTTGAAGGAATGCAGGCGCCTATCAGCAAAATGCCGATCAGCACGGGCATCCAAATGGCGCGCACGATAGTTCTGGACCGAAGCGAATTGAAGAAAATCTGTAGGGCGGTCATGCTGGAGTCCTCTCCGAAGGGGGCGATCCGAAATCCCCCGTCACAGCTAGCTGAGGGGGTTGAGGAGCGCCCAGGGGAGGACGCTCGCGTCGTGGGGGCGGCTTGAGGGGAACGACGCAAAGCAACCGAAGTGACAGCGCCTTTTGCTGGCACGCCGGGTGCAGTCGATTCCCGGCCCGAAAGGGCAAGCCGGCCGCACAGAGCGACCAGACCGCCTACAAGACTCAATTGCATTCGGTCTTGGAGATGCGCCGGATGTTGCCCGTGTTCGAGATTGCTTGGCGCTATTCTGCATTACGGCTGCTGCCGTCGAAGATGGCCATGGCGCAATCAGGACTGGATCAAGAACCATCGAGTCGTAGAGGATGAAGGTCACTGTGTCGTTCATAGATTCTTCCCAGTTCTTCTCGCTATCGTCTGTTCAACAAGAAAAGGGGCCGATGGCCCCTTTTCTGCTGCTGCGCGGGTTGCTAGAACGGCGAATCGTCGGTTAGCTCGGTGCCGTTGTCGGCCTCTACCGAAATCGGGGCGGTCCCGTTGTCGCTAGCCGGGTCTGGTGCTGCTTCATTGGGCGAGGAGGCCGGCCGACGGCTGAGCAGGGTGAAGCTATCGATGACGACCTGGGTAAAGTTGTGCTGCACATTGTCCTTGTCGGTCCACCGCCTGTATGCGAGGTGACCGACCACATGGAGGGGATTGCCTTTCTTGACGTACTTTTTGATAACGTCGGCAGGCTTTTCGCCGTACATGACGAGGTTGTGCCAAGCGGTGGTTTCCTTCACTTCTCCCGTGCTTTTGTCCACATACTGGTTGTTGGTGGCCAGGGTAAAGCGTGCGACGGGAGTTCCGTTCGTGGTGTACTGGATCTTCGGATCGATTCCGACGTTGCCTAGCAATATGGTGAGATTGACTGAACCGGCCATAGCAGCGTTGTTTCCTTTCTGATTGGGTTCGTGGAGGTTGATGTTTTGCGGCCAGCGAGTTTAGGCCGTCAGGGGAACGTGTTCGTTTTGAAGTTCATTCGTACCGCCCGCAAGCTGGCAGTTGAAACAATGCGTAAGGTAGGACAACACCTTCTCGGCGTCCTGGCCGAGGAGGGTTAAGCTACGAACGCGGTTGTCGTCCTGGTGAGTGATGAAAAGGCCGGCAATGAGGCCACCTGACTGCTGCAAGAATTCCAAGAGATCGGAACGGCTTGGCGAGTTGTAACCGGCGAGAAAATCTGTGACCGTCCTCGCCAGTTCGTCGGCGAAGACGAATGTTGTTGTCATGCAGGTTCCTTCACACTTGCCGGGATCGGCACCCGATGGAGCGGGGGCGCTGATGGTGAGTTCAACGCGCACAGTGGAGGACTTTGGAGGATTGGGTTTGAGCTTTGCGACTTTGCAGAATTGCAAAATGGCTAGAACGACGAGTGCGTACAGCACGCAAATTGCGCTGAATACCACGAGAGAAGAAAGCGTTATGTGATGCATTCTGTCCTCCAGGATCTGGAGCAAGAGCGCAACCGTGTTGCGTGTCGAGAACGATGAGTGCCACCAACACCACGAACTCTTTGGAAGGCGAGCACTTGCCGGGGAGTTCGCTGACGATCCGTGGTAGAGCATCGGTGGTCCCGAATAGTCTGATCATTCGCATATTGCGCACTTGCGAGAATCGTATTAACTGTATCATACATCATTGATGTATTATTTTATGAACGATAAAGTTTGATCGCACAGATGGGTGGACGTGTGCAAGGATCACTCGGTCAATTTTCTCCGGCTCTCGGCGGAGAAAGCTTGACCGTTCGTCCCACAATTTTGCTCAATCAGTGCCTGCCCTGCATCGCCACGGATCGTGTGTTTCGTTGCAGTGGCAACCAGATCATCGAAGCCCCGTGTGCGGTAATGTGCACGCCGCAAGATCGGGTCTCGGCTCAGGCACAATGACAATGGGTGGGCAATTGCTCCCATCATCAAGTTGCTTGTTGATGGTGCCATCCTCTTGTAGTCAAATGGGCGAATATATGACGAATATTGGAGCGCGGGCACGAGATTCAAGTGGCCAAGAGGATTCATGTGGGGGGATTCCCCTTCCCCTTGCTTGTTTTCGCGCCACCTTATGATGTCCAACCATGTATGCTGTATGCTGATCTATTGGACAATCAGATGAACAACTCTTCTACCTCTCCGGTGCAGGACCGATGGTTGTCGGTTGGAGAACTGGCTGGATACATTGGGATCAAGCGAGATACCGTCTACAAGTGGATTACGCGCCGCAATATGCCCGCTCACAAGGTAGGACGTCTTTGGAAATTTAGGAAAGAAGAGATTGACGGGTGGGTGAGGAGCGGTGCCGCAGGTGAGCGAGACAGATAGCCAATGCAGACACAGAGCGCAGTGGATCAAATTCGGGAGCGTCTCTCTGGAATTGCCGACATTTACAACCGCCTGGTGCTTCTTGTAGGGCCTTCAGGCAGTGGTCGAACGGCCGCAATACGTTCGCTTGCGGATGCTGAAAAAGTTCCGGTGCTGAATGTGGGCACTGAAATTTCCCGGCTTCTTCTTGACTTGACCGAGCGCCAGCGCGTACTTCATTTGCCCAAATTGTTAGAGGGAGTGGTTGCGGCATCACCAAGCGATCTCGCTCTTCTGGACAATACTGAGGTTCTCTTTAATCCGGTCCTCAAGCAAGATCCTCTCCGTTTGTTGCAGGCGTTGTCCAGAGATAGAACGATCGTTGCCAGTTGGCTCGGTGACGTAGACGTTGGGTATTTGACCTACGCCGTGCCGGGGCACCCGGAATTTCGGCGGTATCCCTCAGCTGATCTTCTCACTGTCTGCCTCAGATAGGCCATGTAAGCCCGTGAAGGTTGAAGATGAAATACGGCGATTTAATTCAATTCGAACCGATTGAGTCCGTGGTACAGCTCCGCAATGCGGATCAGTTGGATGCTGCGAAGCAACTCGTATCCACTTACGTCATCTCGGATGAGATGGCGGAGAAGTTGACATCCCTTGTCATTCCGGACATTCAGTTCGACACGCCTTCGGATAATAAGGGGCTGATGGTCGTGGGCAACTATGGCACAGGCAAGTCCCACCTAATGTCGGTTCTTTCGGCGATCGCGGAAGATGCAGCCACGTTACCCTTAATTCGTTGCGCTCCAGTGGCCAAGGCGGCGCAACGGATCGCTGGCAAGTTTAAGGTGATCCGTACCGAGATCGGCGCAGTGACGATGTCCCTCCGGGACATCCTTACTGCGGAAATAGAAGAGCATCTCTCCAAGCTGGGCGTTAGCTTTACCTTTCCTTCTGCTGCTGCCATTACAAACAACAAGCGTGCCTTTGAGGACATGATGGCGGTATTCCAGCAGAAGTACCCCGACCAAGGTTTGCTTGTCGTTGTCGACGAACTGCTCGACTATTTGCGAAGCCGGAAAGATCAGGAACTGGTTCTCGATCTGAACTTTCTCCGCGAACTGGGAGAGGTTTGCAAAGACCTGCGATTCCGATTCGTCGCCGGCCTCCAGGAGGCCATCTTTGACAGCCTGCGATTCTCGTTCGTCGCTGAGAGCCTACGTCGTGTAAAGGATCGTTTCGAGCAGATCCTGATCGCCCGGAGTGACGTGAAGTTTGTAGTCGCGGAGCGCCTCTTGCGAAAGACGCCCACGCAGGAAGCTCAGATTCGGGAGTACCTTCTGCCGTTCACGAGGTTTTACGGCAACATGAACGAGCGCCTGGACGAATTCGTGCGCCTCTTTCCGGTGCATCCGGATTATATCGATACCTTCGATAAGGTCACAGCGGTAGAGAAGCGAGAAGTGCTAAAGAGCCTTTCAATCGCGATGCGAAAGAGGCTGAATGATTCATTGCCAATAAATGAGCCAGGTTTGATCGCCTACGACAATTATTGGAACACTCTCCGCGAAAACCCATCGTTCCGCGCCGTCCCCGACATCCGTGCGGTCATCGATTGCAGCCAACTTCTTGAATCTCGTATCGAAGCGGCTTTCCCCATCAAGCCTTTTAAGCCGATGGCACGGCGAATCATTCAAGCCCTTTCGGTAAACCGCCTCACGACCGGCGATATCCATGTTCCGGTTGGTCCCACCGCGACGGAGCTGCGCGATACTCTTTGCCTCTATCAAGCAGAAGTCGCGGCCATGGGCGGTGACGGGGCCGCAGACCTTCTGACTCACGTTGAGAATGTAGTTGGCCAAATCAAGAGTACAGTCAGCGGTCAGTTCCTCTCGCAGAATCAGGAAAATGGCCAAATCTACCTCGACCTGAAGAAGACTGAGGACTACGACGCGCTAATTGAGAAGCGTGCCGAATCACTGGATTCCACTCAACTGGATCGCTATTACTACGAAGCGCTAAAACGAGTGATGGAATGCACGGACCAGACTTATGTCAGCGGGTACCGCATTTGGGAACACGAATTGGAATGGATCGAGCGCAAGGTCGCTCGCCGCGGTTACCTCTTCTTCGGCGCGCCAAATGAGCGTTCGACGGCGGCGCCGCCTCGCGATTTCTACCTGTACTTCCTTCAACCTTTCGATCCGCCGCGGTACCAGGACGAGAAGAGGAAAGATGACGTATTCTTTCGGCTCAACCTCACTGTCGGCGATGACGAATTCCGCACAATCCTCCGAAGTTACGCAGCGGCGGTTAATCTCGGATCGACATCCTCGGGGAATGCGAAGGACACGTACGAGCGAAAAGGAACGGGATTTCTGAGGGATTTGGTCAAATGGCTACAAGATCACATGACCACGGCCTTCGAAGTCACGTATCAGGGAAAGGCGAAACCCCTGCTGGGCTGGGCGAAAGGTAAACCGCTCGGTAGTGGCGGCCGAATCAATGTGCGGGATGTTGTGAATACGGTTGCCTCGGCGTGCTTGGCACCGCATTTTGAAGATATCGCACCGAATTATCCCTCGTTTTCGCTCCTGATCACCACAGCGAACCGTGAGTTGGCAACCCAGGATGCCCTCAAAGCCATTGCCGGCGGTCCGCGGACGAAGGTCGGCACAGCCGTGCTCGAAGCATTGGAGTTGCTTGACGGTGAGCGGTTGGATGCGGCGAAGTCAAAGTTCGCCTGCCAAGTTGTCGATGCGTTGAAGAAGAAGGGGCACGGTCAAGTTGTAAACCGGAGTGAGCTGGTTCATGAAGTGCACGGGGTCGAGTATTTCGCACCTGAAACCTGTCGCCTAGAACCAGAGTGGCTCGTCGTCTTGCTTGCTGCGCTCGTGCATTCCGGTGATCTTGTTCTCGCCGTTCCCGGCAGGAAACTCGACGCAACTAATATCGCCCAGTTGACAGCAACGCCTCTCGACGAACTGATCAACTTCAAGCACATCGAGCGGCCGAAAGACTGGAACCTGCCTGCGCTGAAGGCATTGTTTGAGCTATTGAGCCAGCCTCCTGGACTTGCGCAGGCGCTCACGCAGGGTGGTGAACAGGCCGGCGGTGCGGTAAAGACTCTGGCAGGTGAATCCAAGAAGCTTACTGAGCGGATAGTTCATGCGCAGCAAGTGCTGCAAGGCGGGTTGAAACTCTGGGCACGCAATCTGCTTTCTCCTGAAGATTCCGATGCACTGCGTGTGCGGATGGATGTTACCAAGCAGTTTCTTGAATCACTTCAGGCATATACCAGTGCCGGACAACTCAAGAACTTCCGCGATGAGCCGCAGGCTATTTCCGCCAAACGTGATGGCTTAGAAGTACTGAAACAAGTTGAATCGTTCCAGATGATCGCCGCTGAATTCGGACCACTCGCATCCTATCTCGCTGCTGCCGAAATGGCGCTGCCCAGCGATCATGCGTGGATCAAGAAGATTCAGGCCGTTCGGCAGGAGCTGCTGTCGGATATGTTGGACGCCGGGAAGCGGCAATCGCATTCATTTCATCAAGAAGGTCTTCAAAAGCTGTCCAGCTTGAAGAAGGACTATTCAGAGTTGTATGTGGCCGCTCACGGCCGCGCACGACTGGGTGCGAAAGACGATAAGTTGAAGGCGCGACTGTCAACGGATGCTCGGCTGGGACAGTTGCAGAGACTTTCGACCATTGAACTAATGCCGAGGCAGCAGCTCAGCGACTACCAGAACCGTCTAGCCAGTCTCCGAACTTGCTTCGCGCTAACGCAGCCGGATCTTGATGCTTCCCCTGTTTGCCCGCACTGCAATTTCCGGTTGGTTTCCGAACCTGATTCTGTTTTCGCGAGTCAGGCAATCAGGAAGTTGGAGGAGGAGTTGGACCGGCTGTACGACGGTTGGACAAAGACTCTTCTGAACAACCTGGAAGATCCCACGACTCAGCAGAATCTTGGATTGCTGAAATCGGCGCCCAGGAAGATCGTTGACGCGTTCTTGACAGCGTCTGTCCTTCCAGATGATGTGAGTCATGACTTTGTCGCTGCTCTTCAGGAGGCCCTATCGGGCCTATCGAAGGTTATCGTAACTGCCGATGCGCTTCGTGCTGCGCTACTTGCCAACGGTTCGCCATCTACAGTGCCGGAATTGAAGAAGCGCTTCGACGATTACCTCGTCGAGATTGTCAAAGGCAAGGACGCATCAAAGGTCAGGATTGTTTTGGAGTAGGCGCGTCATGACAAAAGAGGAACTCTTAGACCGGCTTTCTGGTATCGAGTGGAACGACTGGGAGGTGAAGGAGGCTGCGCGCGACGTGCCGAACAGCGCGTATGAGTCTGTCTCAGCCTTCGCCAACACCGCTGGCGGTTACCTTGTTTTCGGCGCAAAGGAGAAGGGCGGCACATTCGAGGTTGTCGGAGTAATTGAAGTTGACAAGGTGCAGAGTGCGTTCCTGAACACTATCAGAAGTGGCCAAAAACTCAGCAAGATCATCGATGTTAACGAGAAGCTTATCGACTGCGACGGGGCGAGCGCACTCGTCTTTTATGTCCCGGAAGCGCCTCGCCGCGATAAGCCAATCTTCTTGAACGGCGATTTGCGAAAGTCGTTTGTCAGACGTGGCAGCTCAGATCAGCATTGCACTCCAGATCAGATCAAGGCCTTCTTGCGCGACGCGGATGAAACCCCGTTCGATTGTCACATCATCGATGACTTGAGCCTTGCATCGAGCTTCAATAACAAATCAGTCACTTGGTACCGTTCGGTTTTCGCGACGCGAGGTCTGGCATACGACCCGAACGCGAGCGATGTCGACTTTCTTCACGCCAAGGGGTTCATCCAAGAGCGGGATGGCAAGCACTTCGCCACACGCGCCGCCATTCTTCTCTTCGGTTCGGAAGCCGCCGTGAGACAGGTACTCGGGCGCCCCCTGGTCATGTGCTACAAACAGTCAACGAATCGCGATGACCCACAGCCGGAGGAACGCTGGTTGGATCGTATTGTTCTCGAAGAGAACTTGGTCGAAACTTGGCGCGCGATCAATGAATGGTATCTCCGGCACGCGGAGAAGCCGTTTTCTTTGGACTCAAAAACATTGCAGCGCATCGATGCACCGCCGGATCAGGAAGTCTTTCGCGAAGCAGCGGTCAATCTCCTTATCCATCAAGACTATTCGGATCGGTCCCGAATTCCTACGATCAAGTTCTTCCGCGATGCCGCAGTTTTCTATAATCCAGGACACGCATTTGCCAGCGACGCGGAACTTCTCTCCCCAGGGGACAAGGAAGTTCGCAATCAGCTCGTTCGCACGGCCTTCCGAATGGTCGGTTTCGGCGAGCAGGCCGGCACCGGTATTCCGGCAATGATGCGAGGCTGGCAGCGGCTCGGCTACCTTCCACCCAGAATTCGGAATGACAAAGAGCAACGCAGTTTTGAAGTGACCATGCTGCGAGAAATGCTCCTGTCGGATGAGCAGCTTTTCTTCCAGGGGAGTCTCGGAGTGTCTCTAACCAACGAGGAAGCCCGCTTATTCGCCTATGCCTGTCGCCAACAGCAGGTGAGTGAAGCTGAGGCTAAAACGGTGGTTTCCTTGTCTACCGGCGAGACTCGTAAGTTGTTGGAAAAACTGGCAGTTCAAGCCCTATTGGCGGTTGCGCCAAGCGGCTCTCATTGGCTCGTGGCGGAGCATTTACGTGAACGCTTTGCAGGGCTGACCAAGCCGGCAGGGGAGCCGAACTTGGTCAGTGACCAACCTATAGAGAAATCGCTCAGCTTGGTCACTGACCAAGCTGAGTCCAAACGGGTCACACTTTCGGGCTTGACCGAGATCCAGGTGCGGATACTTGTGTTGTGTGCCGCGCCGAGGAGACTCAAAAATCTTCTTGAAAACATGAAGGTTACGAACCGGACCTTCTTTCGGAGAACTCATTTGAAGCCGTTACTTGACGGCGGGATTCTTCAACTCAGGTACCCTGAGAACCCCAACCACCCCTCCCAGACATACTTTCTCACTGAGGCGGGTCAACGGTTGCTTGAGAACCACCGGGCACGAGAGAAGGATCAGGAGAACGCAAAGTGAGCAAAATGACGAGTGATAGCAAGCCCATGTTTATCGAGCCCTCTGAAGGCACGGTAGAGTGTCTCGGCCATACTTTCCCATCTGAGGATGCCCGCCGTGCGCACTTTCTGACGATCTTGAAGGCAAGACTGAAGGACCCAGAGTTCCGGAGAACACAGGGCTTTCCGACTGGCTCTGATGAAGACATACTCCGCCTCTCTGACCCGCCATACTTTACTGCGTGTCCTAATCCCTTCATGGAAGACTTCGTTCGCTGTTACGGCAAGCCTTATGATCCGGCAATCCCGTATCTTCGGAAGCCATTTGCGGTAGATGTTAGCGAAGGAAAATCAGACGCGATATATACGGCACACTCCTATCACACGAAAGTGCCGCACAAGGCTATCATGCGCGCTATTCTCCACTACTCCGAGCCTGGCGATTTGGTGTTGGATGGGTTTGCTGGCTCAGGAATGACGGGGGTTGCCGCACAATCATGCGGAGCGCCGGATGCCGCGTTCAGAAATCTCATGGAAGAGGAGTGGCGAATCGCCGGCGATTCATTCCCCAAGTGGGGTGCACGCCGGGCAATTCTTGGCGATCTGGCGCCTGCAGCAACATTCATAGCTGGTAATTATGCCACGCCATTCGATCTGGAATCGTTCCAAATCCAAGCACAGCGGATATTGCAAGAACTCCGAGCCGAGATCGGCTGGATGTATGAAACGATTCATGCGCAAAACAAGAAGACCGGCTCTATTAACTATACAGTTTGGAGTGAGGTCTTCTCATGCCCGAACTGCGGTGGCGAGGTGGTGTTTCTAGAGGAGGCATTGGACCAGGAAACCGATAAGGTAAGAGAGCACTTCCCTTGTCCGAAATGTTCGTCAGAGCTTACAAAGGACAGTCTTCAACGAATGATGGAGACCTTGATCGACGCCGCAACCGGAAGAACTTGGGAGCGTATACGGCTTGTACCGGTATTGATCAACTATACCGTGGGGGGGAAAAGGTACGAAAAGAAGCCTGACAACCACGACCTTAATGTCCTACAGAGGGTTGCAGCGATGAAACTTCCTCCTGGCGTCCCAGTTAACGCGTTCCCTATTGATACGATGTATCACGGTTCACGATTGGCCCCAAAGGGTTTCACAAATATCCACCATATGTACCTGCCACGCGCTGCGCAGGCGCTTGGTCTGCTTTGGGAGAAGATTCAAACCGTTTCAGACAGACGCCTTCGTTTGATCCTTTCCTTTTGGTTCGACAGTCATGTTGTTAACCTGTCCATCCAGAACAGGTATAGGCCAGGAGTAAGTTTCCCGTATAACCCATTGACGGGGGTATACTACGTACCATCACAAGTGAGTGATGCGAACCCCTTTATTGCTTACGAGAACAAACTCTTAAGGATTCTCACTGCATTTCGGGGTTATCGCCCGTCTGCCGGCCTGACCATCGTTACAACGGCTGACTGTGCTTTTGGCCTAACTATAGACCCAAACACCATAGACTACATCTTTACCGATCCGCCATTTGGCGAGAATATTTACTACGCTGACTTGAACTTCATGGTTGAGTCATGGTATCGAATCTTCACTGACTCCAAAAACGAAGCAATCGTAGACAAGACTAAGGATAAGAATCTGCTTATGTACGAGCGATTGATGGAGTCTTGTCTCAGAGAATACTACCGAGTACTTAAACCTGGCAGATGGATGACGATGGTGTTTCACAACTCTAGCAACTCTGTTTGGGCAGCCATCCAAGAGGCTCTTACAGGTGCTGGTTTTGTGGTTGCCGATGTGCGCACACTTGACAAGCAGCAGGGCTCATACCGACAAGTCACTAGCACAGCTGTGAAGCAAGATCTGGTCATATCGGCCTACAAGCCAAACGGAGGTCTTGAAGGGCGATTCGAGCTCGAAAAGGGGACGGAGGATGGTGTCTGGGATTTTGTACGGACACACCTGCGGCAGTTGCCGGCGTTTGTTGCGAAGGACTCTAACGTCGAAGTTGTCGTGGAGAGACAAGCATTCCTTCTTTTTGATCGAATGGTTGCATTTCATGTCCAGAGGAGTGTGGTAGTTCCGCTATCTGTCGGAGAGTTTTTTGCTGGGCTCTCACAACGATTTCCTGAGCGCGATGGAATGTATTTTCTTCCGGAACAGGTTGCCGAGTACGACCAAAAGAGGATGACGGCGAACGAAGTAAGGCAGCTAGAGATATTCGTTCGGAATGAGAAAAGTGCCATCCAGTGGCTCCGTCAGCAGCTCCAAGATAAACCTCAAACATTCCAGGATATTCATCCGCAATTCATGCGTGAGATTGCCGGCTGGGAGAAACACGAAAGCCCCGTGGAGCTGCGCGATCTTTTGGAGCAGAATTTCTTGCTGTACGATGGGCTGGACGAAGTGCCCAGCCAGATTCACCGCTACCTCTCGACAAACTTCCACGATCTGCGCAATCTTGCAAAGGATGCTCCAGCATTACGAGCTAAGGCGAGGGACCGGTACTATGTCCCCGATCCGACAAAAGAGGCAGATGTCCAGAAGAGTAGGGAAAAGGCACTGCTCCGCGAATTTGGCGAGTATCGTGCGACGACTCAGAAGAAACTCAAGGTATTCAGACTTGAGGCGATTCGGACCGGCTTCCGCTCGGCTTGGCAGCAGAACGACTACGACGCCATTTTGGGTGTAGCGGAGAAGATCCCTGAGGATGTGCTCCAAGAGGATGCCATGTTGCTCATGTGGTATACGAACAGCCTGATTCGAACTGGGCGAGGCGCATAGAAGGCGCCGATGGGAATCGAATGCAATTTTCAGGCGGAGAGTGGCTTTACGACGAAGGCCGGCGCTTACGGTGTCAGGTGCTGGAGCGTGCCGATACATGGGGGCATACAGCGGTAAGGGTCTGGTATCCGGAAGCTCAGACTATCCAGCTTGTCGCCCCTGAACAACTGAAGCCAATCGAAGATCTCCGAACCAGTTCGCAGGAGATCGCCTATATCACCGCCGCCGCTAAAGTTGCAGACGCGCTCGATGAGAACATTCTTCTGGCGCCAATTGAATCATCGGTGATCCCTCTTCCCCACCAGATTCTCGCTTTGCTAAAGGCCGTCTCCTCAGACCGTATACGGTTGCTACTGGCTGACGAAGTGGGGCTGGGCAAAACAATCGAGGCTGGTCTGATCATAAAGGAACTGAAGCTGCGTGGATTGATACGCCGCATTCTTGTCGTCGCACCGAAGGGTTTGGTGAGCCAGTGGGCGGCCGAGATGCGGACGCATTTCGGTGAAGACTTCCGACTCCTCCTGCCGGGTGACTTCCCGGCCTTTCGTCGCGTCGCTGGTCAGGACAACGTCTGGAGGATGTACGACCAGATTATCTGCCCTATGGACGCAGTGAAACCCATTGATAGTCGGCGTGGCTGGTCGAAAGAGCAGCTCGCCGAGTACAACCGAGACCGGTTCGAAGACTTGATGGCGGCAAACTGGGATCTGATCGTGATCGACGAAGCGCACCGCCTGGGAGGGATGACGGATCAGGTAGCGAGATTCAGACTCGGTCAGGGGCTTGCTGAATCCGCACCGTACCTTCTTCTTCTGACCGCTACTCCACACCAAGGTAAGACGGATGCCTTTCATCGCCTAGTTTCGCTTCTCGACAAGACGGCATTCCCAGATTCTGGTTCGGTCAGTCGCGAGCGGCTGGAGCCCTATTTGGTCCGAACCGAGAAGCGTAAAGCCATCGACGCACAGGGCAATCCGCTGTTCAAACCAAGGCGGACGCAGTTGGTGCCCGTCCGCTGGAACGAGCGCCACGTGCTCCAGCGACAACTCTACGAAGCTATTTCGGAGTACGTTCGAATCGGCTATAACCAGGCGATACGGGAGAAGAAAAACTATGTTGGCTTTCTGCTGATCTTGATGCAGCGGCTTGTCACTTCCTCGACACGCGCGATCCGGACGACACTTGAGCGTAGGCTGGAGATGCTTCAGATGCCGGAAGAACAGTTGTCGCTTTTCCCGCAGGGATTCGACGACGACTGGCCGGACATGGATGGCCAAGAGCAGATTGAGATGCTGCTCCACATGCGAACCAAGGCGCTGCGGAATGAACGTGCCGAAGTGCAATTGCTGCTCGACCTTGCAAAGCGTGCAGATGCGACCAGCGCAGACGCTAAGGCTGAGGCGCTGCTCGATTGGATCTACCAGTTGCAGCAGGAAGAATCCGATCCTGACCTGAAAGTCTTGCTGTTCACAGAGTTCGTGCCATCCCAGGAAATGCTTCGGAGCTTTCTTGCGGAACGGGGCTTCTCGGTTGCGTGTTTGAATGGCAGCATGGATTTGGATGCGCGCAAGCAGGTTCTTGAGGCGTTTGCGGGCGACGTACGCATCTTGGTGTCCACCGATGCAGGCGGAGAAGGCTTGAACCTTCAGTTCTGTCACGTGGTGGTCAACTTCGACATCCCATGGAATCCGATGCGGCTTGAACAACGCATCGGCCGCGTGGATCGAATCGGACAGGGGCACATGGTTCGGGCGCTGAACCTTGTTCTGGAGGACACCGTCGAATTCCGCGTGCGTGAGGTTTTGGAGGAGAAGCTGGCAGTCATTCTACGCGATTTCGGCGTCGACAAGACCGGCGATGTGCTCGATTCCGCCGAAGCTGGAGAGATCTTCGACGAGCTGTACAGGGACGCCATCCTGGACCCTGTTGCCGTCGAGAGTAAAGTGGACTCGGTTCTGGCAAAGGTCCGAGCGCAAGCAGATGCCATGCGGCAAAGCACGAGTCTGCTTGCCCAAACGGTGGCGCTGAGTCCGTCAGAGGCACAACGACTGTTAGGTCATCCGCTACCCTACTGGGTTGAAAAGATGACGGTGAATTATCTTGAAACTTGCGGTGGCAAGGCAGAGAAGGCCAAGGCTGGCTGGAAGTTACAATGGCCCGATGGAACGACCACGCCACACGCCGTTTTCACCGTTGCAGACGCGGAGATCCACCCGTCGGCAGCTCATTTGACGCTAGAAGACTCACAGATCCGCAGCATTGCTACGCGCGTGCCACGCTTCGTGCCTGGCCAGCCTATTCCATCTATCGAGGTAACCGGAATCCCATGGGAAATCCGAGGGTATTGGTCTCTGTGGACCGTCGGAGTTCGTAGTCCCGAATGGTGCAAGGAGCGGATACTCGCGTTGTTTTTGCACGACGATGGGCGCGTGTTGTTTCCAACTGCGCGGCACATATGGACGTTGCTGCTGGATCAATCACCAACTCCTCGCAGCTACTTGGATGGAGGCGAGTCCACGAGGGTCTTCGCGGTAGCAACAACCGCCGCTGAGTCTCATGGCCATCCTCTCTATGAGGAACTGTTGCGGTTCCATCATGGCCAACTCGATAAAGAGAGAGAGAAAAAACGGTATGCCTTTGATGCCCAGCGCCGCGTGATCGAGCGGATCGGTCTGCCTGCCGTCCGCCAGCATCGCCTAAATGAAATTTCCCGTGAGGAAGCGGCATGGGGCATCGAGTCGGAATCGCGTGACCAAGTCCATCCAGAGCTTGTTCCGCGGTTGATAATTCGTGTGGAGGGTCTTGGCAATGGGTGACTGGCGTGAACAGATCCTGAAAGAGTTTGCGGTGGGGGTCAAGCCGATAACGGCCGTTGCCGATCCGGATAAATTGCTTACGGAACCTTTCCTCAGCCAGGCTCTCGCCGAACGAGGTTTCGAGTCGCTCTTATTAGAAGATTCGATCTCTTTCCGGTTTGCTTACGAGTCCCGCTTCCGCTCTCGGTTGGATTCAGACGAACACATGGATCTGATAGTCCTCGTAGGCGATGGCGCCTCTTCCCTTGCGAAGGTGCCGTTTGACGTTCTCGCTAAGGCGCAGAAGCTCTCATTTTCACTCGCGGACGTGTTCCCACAGTTTAGTTACCCAGTGCTCCGCGCCCTGGAGCCGCAGTATTTTGATCTGTTGTACGATGCCCAGCGTCGTTTCAGCCCCGGAATACTGGGCGAGAATGCCACAAAGGATTTCATCCTGCGGCATGTCTTTGAGATCGCGGCGGAGTTGATTAAGTCTGATGCTGACATCCTCCGGATGTTATTACGCCGACACTATCGCCTTCAGTCGATACCGCCAGTGTTCGTGGAGCGGCTCGTGCAGGTTCTTAATCAAGATGGATGCTTTGCGGGGTGGCCACTCAGAGGACTCCTCACTGACCGCAGTCTGTTCTATGCGTTTCTGCAGGAGCGTTGGCCAGTGTTCCTTGACCAATTGAGCGACAGGACTGAATCCCGAGAAGCTTCCTTAACTGTAGATGGCCCGACACATCTTCCTTTCGAGCACCCTGACATTCGGGTTTACATCGACAACCTTTTCGTAGAGGGATTGCTGCAGCCTGTCGCGTGGGCAGGGATTCCTCAAGCATGGGCCGCAGCGGGTGTACGCCGCGATCCGCAACATGACCGGGATCGTCGCTTCCGAGCACTTCTCGATGTCGCGGAACGTGAATTGCCGGAGGACGACGCACGGCACGGTGCCTGGCTTTCCTTTGCCAGAATCTGGGCGGAATTGAATCTGCTGGTTTCCGAAGTAGGTGCTGGTTCCGCCCCAGACGTTGCGACGCGAGTCCTCAACATTCGCGGAGAGGTCGACGTACGTTTTAGTCAGTGGCTCCAAAAGCGCTTCGGCAGCCTTTACAGCTTACCGTCGAGCCCGCCAGTGATGGTGCATCACATCGCGCGCTTCCTCTCCGCGCAACGCGATAACGTAGCTAAGGTTGCCCTTGTTGTTGTGGACGGACTGGCATTTGACCAGTGGCTAACCGTGCAGCAAGAAATCAGCCAGCAGCGCCCGGCGTGGCGATTCGAAGAAAGCGCAACATTCGCATGGGTGCCAACCATCACGAGTGTTTCCCGGCAGGCAATCTTTGCCGGGAAAGCGCCGCTCTATTTCCCGTCGAGCATCTTCTCAACCGGCAGGGAAGCAAGCCTCTGGGAGCAATTCTGGGTGGATCATGGCTTGGCAAGTCCCGAGATCGCCTATTTGAAAGGCTTGGGAGACCTACCAGCACTCGAAGCGGTCGAAGAAACATTATCAGAGCCCAAGCTCAAAGTCATCGGAGCGGTAGTGGATAAGGTCGACCGTATCATGCACGGCATGGAGTTAGGTGCTGCGGGAATGCAAAGCCAGGTGCGACAGTGGGCGGCAGAAGGATTCCTGACTGCACTCTTGGATCTGTTACTCTCAAACGGATTCGTTGTGTTTCTGACCGCGGATCACGGCAATGTTGAGTCCGTTGGCTGCGGAAGGCCGAACGAAGGGGTCACGGCTGACATTCGTGGAGAACGCGCGAGGATTTACTCCGATCCTGTACTACGCGCCAATGTCGCGGCCAGATTTCCGGCTGCCATTTCGTGGAAACCTACTGGGCTTCCGGAGGATTTCTTGCCTCTTTTGTCCGCTGACCGAAGCGCTTTTGTGTCAGATGGTTATCGGACTGTTGCTCATGGCGGCATTACGCTAGAAGAGACAATTGTTCCATTCATTCGGCTTGTGGGAGGAAGGTCTTGATCGATCGCCAGCGCATCATCGGATATAACCGGACCGTCAAACTACGTTGGCTGGATGAGACGCTGGACCTCTTGCTGGCAGGCATGTCCGACGCAGACATCTACGCGGCACTGCGTGAACGGCTGAAGGACGAACTCTCCGTGGGCAGCAAAGCTCTGCGTGGTAGTCGGGAGAAAACGATCACGCTTCTCATGAAGACCTGGGTCCGCGTGCCGCTACCGCTGCGAGAGTTGCGGAAAGATGGCATTCATCTCTTGCAGGGAACGCGCCGTTCAGAAAGGCTGCCGCTGCATTGGGGCATGACGATGGCTGTCTATCCGTTTTGGCGAGTAGTAGCGGATGTGACAGGCCGGCTGTTCCGGCTCCAGGGAACTGCTGCTCCGACGCAAGTTCAGCGACGAGTCAAGGAGTTGTTAGGTGAGAGAGAAGCGGTTGCAAGATCCACGCGGTACGTCCTACGAGCTTTTGCAGATTGGGGCGTGATCGCCGATTCTGGTCGAAGCGGGGAGTATTCCCTAGCACCCCCGTTCCCAGTGGTGGACTCGAAGTTGGTTGCATGGCTCCTAGAATCCGCAGTTCTGTCGGCTCCGGACGGTGTCTCTGACTTTCGCAGTCTGGTAAACGGTCCGGGGCTGTTCCCTTTCCAGATCGACCGAATCGTTCCGGAGCAGCTCGCCGCGTCAGGCCGTTTGGAGGTTGTCCGGCATAGCCTTGAGGAGACAGTCGTTCGCGTCCGCAAGTCTGCGTGAAGGGTAATGATACCGGCCGCGAGTACAATCAGATGACCACAAAACGACTCCTGCTTAGAAAGCGGTAAAGTAATCAGTAGAACAGGCAAACCAGTGCCAACGGTTTGCAGTCAATACCAAAGGCATTGAGCAGAAATGCGTCCTCCTGAAGCACCTTGATCGTCTTCCTCTCGGCACTGTCTGTGATTGCATTCATTGCACATCTCTTCCTTATCGAGAAGTTGTCCCGTCTATTTGGCGGCAGCCTTCTTCTGCGCGGCCCAGCGCCGTTTGACAGCCTCGGCGATGCGAGCGCGTCCCTCGGGCGAGAGAATCCGCTTCTTTTTCCGTGGTGAGGCTTTTGGAGGGGTAGCAACCACCTTGGGGGGGGCGACCGACCTTCGGCGGCGCTTTAGTGATCGTTGAACCGCTGGCCACTAAGAGCGCGCGGGCCTGGGTAAGCCGTGCAATCTCCGCATCAATGGAGGAAAGAATGTCTATGAGTGCCATTCGGGAATTATAGCGCCGTCCCAGCTAGCCGGCCCTTGCTTAGAAAGCACTCCTTGCCTCGACCAGTTCTCTTTTCCAGCCTCCCCAACGGTTAGCGCCTTGATCGAAAGCGACGCGACGCCTTTGGCGTTCAATCGCGCTGTGTGGGGGCGTTGCGGGGTTTTCGCCCCGCTGGGGTGGGTAGGAGGAGGACGCAAAGCGGCCGCAACGAGGGAGGGTGCTCCCTCCAAACGTAGCTGAAAAGACGATTCTGGTCTGGGATTTTGCCTTCGAGGGGGTAATGCTGGGTGAAGTCAGTAGTAGCTGTTTAGGAGAACCAGGTGGCGAAGGATGCTTCCGGCGAAGATCAGAGCCAAACCGCCAACGGACAGGATCAGCGGACTGAAGAAGATTGGATTAAACCAGAGAAAACCGATGCCAGCGAGGCAGGCGAGAAGAAGAAGTACGGTGCCTGTGATGAAACGGGTTTGAATCAGGTAGACGATTAAACCGGCAGAGGTGAGCGCGATGGCCGAGATCTGGGGGCTGATTCCAGGGAGTAAAGGCTGGCTTTGAGAGAGGATGGCAAGTCCAATTCCGGAGGTCGAGAGAATCAGACAGAAGGTTCCGAAACCTCGACGCAAACGCGGATAGAGGTAGACGGAGGAGCAAATCAGGGCGAGTGCCGCAATTGTGGTGATGGTTCTCGGTTGAAACGTAGTATTGCGCGACATCCACATCCATAATGCGACTGTGGCCGAGAGGATGCCGGAGTAAACGATGAAGCCCGCAGCGGCGGCAGCGCGTCTTGCTTTGATAAATCCGTAGGCGATTGGATTCGATGCGGTGAGCATGTTGAGCATATTTTGCGGTTGTAGCGCGAGCATGGCGACCATCCTTCATGGTCTGGCGTTTTTGAGAATGCGATCAACGTATCCGTTGTAAAAGCCGAAATTAGCAGTCCCGCTGTTGTAGATCGACAGCGCGTGAAGCAGCGCATCGGGGTCGTTCGGTGCCGCCAGCTTTTGGGCGGCATAGGCTTCGGCAAGGAGGTTGGCGCCAACGGTGACGTTGGTGCAAGGGTCGAAGAGCCGTTCTGGATCGAGATGAAATCGAGCGGCATTGTCGGTGCTGACCTGGAGAAGCCCGACAGAGACGGAGACGCGATGTTGAAGGAGCCAGCGCATCCAGAGGACAGCCTCCAATTTGGAATTCGGTTGTCTTTGAAGCTCGATTGCCTGGTTGGTGAGTCCAAACCTGCCAGCGATTTTCTGGGGGCTGTTGACGCTGATTGCGTAGGGGTGAAAGCCGGACTCCGTCGTTGCGACGGCAAGCATGGTATTGAGTGCGGCGTAAGGAGCGCAGCTCCTGAGCAGAACGATCATCTGGTCTTGTGAATAGCGGCCATTCGGTTCCAGAAGCGTGGCCGCCGGGCCCTGCGCGACAGCGGCGGCTGCGGCCACACTGAGAAGAATCACGACAATGGATTGATACCGTTTCATCTGTTGGTTGCACTCACCACGGGAATCCAGAAGAGTCTGGACCATGCTTCGATGGCGGATTGCTGAATCTCTGCGATGTAGGTGCCTTTCGTCCAATAGTCGTTTGCGATCGATACGATCACTTCGGGATTGTGTTCCATGGAGATGAGGATGGGAGCGACGAGGAGCTGTTCGTAACAGATGATGGGCGCTGCGCGCCTGGGGCCGACGGAGAGAATGGACGGGCCGAAATAGTGAATGGGGACGCCGATTTTGTCCCAAGGTCTCCACATCGCGTATGGGATCGGGACCCGCTGTTGGAATGTCGCTGTGTACTGCCCGCGCAGGAGAAGCTCGTTCTGATATTGACCGCGGTGAGACGAGTTTTCTTCTGCGCCGAAGAGAATCGACTGGTGGTTCCGTTCGAGTTCAGAGTAGGTCGATTGCCAGAACCCCTCTGCGGCGGGTGTCCAGTGATTGATGAGTCCTTCGGGAAAGACCTGGATTTGGGCATTTGAGTCGAGTGCGGTCTCCTGAACGTAAACGACAGCCTTGTAGAGCGCCAGCGGCGTTTGCTTGGATAGTTCAGCGCCTCCAAGTTCGGTGTCGTGGCTTTGCCAGGCCGGGGGAATGGTTGGAGTGCCTGGGTGCGAGACATAGCAAATTGCGGCGAGCATCCCCGCCGATAGAAGCGAAGAGACCCTGCGCTTCGACAGGGTTCCAAAGAGAATGATGGTGGCGAAGAGGCCCGCCCAGCCGAGCCCTGGAAACAGGACGCCGGCGACGGTCAGAGGATTGACGACGCCGGTGGGCAGGAGGGCTGTGAGACACAGCCCGATAGGCAAAGCCCATTCGGCCTTGATGCGTGGCGTCAGGAGCAGCCAGACCCAAGGCAGCGTCAGGACAACCGACGAAATGATCCAGAGGATCAGAATGGAGAGCGGATGCATTCCGGCGTCGTCGCCGAAGAATTGGGTTGCTCCAGGCATGACCGGCCAAATCGATGCTGCGTAGTAGCATCCGAGAACTGTCAGGCGCTGTGCCGGTCCTTTCACGCTCCTGAACACCATAGGCAGCGCGAGAAGCGCCAGAAGAGTGAAGAGGTGGCCGGACCATGCAACAGCGCCGATTACAAGTGCGAGAAAACCGGCCATCAGGGCGGTTTTAGAAGAGCCAGAAGAGTTTTGCATATTGAACCTTTTCATCGAGATTGACTGGGCCGAAGTAGCGGCTATCAAAGCTGAAACGGTTGTAGGAGGAAATGACCCATACCGTCCCAGGAAGGACGGCATAGGTTCCGAACGGGACCATCGGCATGGGCCGTCCAATTCCATCCTTGGGGTACTGTTTGGAATTCTGGAGAAGCTTCCCGTTGACGGCTACACCGGCTTGGCTCAGAGTAATGGTATCTCCAGCTCGGGCAGCGATTGGCTTGAGCAACGGGGCGTATCCGTCCCCGCATCCGAAGCTCCTTACCCTGTACTCTCTTTCGATTGAGACCTTTTCAGCGACTCCGGTGGGACAGACGAGAAGGTCACTTCCTTTCCCTGCGGGAACGATCCGGTAAAGCCCCGGAGGGAGGGAGTTGGAAGCGATGTTGAGCCGGATTCCGAAGACACCGAGCAGAAGGACGATGCTCGAAGCAGCGATGGCCGGTGCGACCGCGACAATGACGAAACGCTTAACGTTCATTGGAGGTCGCTCCCGCGCTTCTCTGGAGTTCGTAGATGTGGAAGTTTCTGTCCATCTCTTCCATGCCTTCGTCGAGCTGGGAGAATATCTCCTTCATTTCGTCTGTGGGTACCGGTTGCTGAGAAATTGCAGCCGCGGTTTCGCCTTGTTCTTTCATTTCGGGATCTCCAGTTGTGAATGCGTGTGATGTAGTGAGGGTTTGCTTGTCGGAGGAGATGATGTGCTTCGGTCCTCCGTTGGCAGACGACGCGGCGGCTGCGGATGGAGGTTTGGAAGGTGGATCAAGTAGAGTGGCGGATTTGACTTGAATAGGACCCTGAATCAAGCCACGAGTGGATTGCAAGGTATCCGAATGGTAGAGCTTGCCTGCCGAGAGGATATTGCCTTCATGCTCGATGGTGAACAGAGTTTGCGGCGGCTTGATCGCCGATCTTTTTTGTAGCACCGGGTCCTGAAAATAGAGAAGCTGCTTGCCGAATATCGGCGGTTGCCCAGCGATGAAGATGAGCATTGCTCCTGGAGCGACGATACGCTGGGCTTCGCCCTGGCCTTCCTTGATGGGTCCTGGAAGGCGCATGAGTTCATCGATGGTGATGAGAGGCCGGGAGATGTGGTCTACGTTGGTGGATACGTTTGTTGCAAGCGGGCTTGTGCGCGAGCCGCTGTAGCTGACAGCCGCTCTGAGGATCGTGGCTGTTCCCGCCATTTTTGAGAGTGCCTCTGCGGTCTCGGTCTTATTCGGTGCAAAAGCAATTCGAATATGGCAGTTGGAGATGATGCTCTCGTGGTTGCCATATGTGTCCTTCATCTGTTCGATGTCCTGCGTAATCAGGTATGCCTTGATGCCGTAACCGGCGATGTAGGCGAATGCGGTTTGGAAGATCGGCATTTTGCCCAATGTTGGGAACTCGTCGATTAGGAGCAAAACCCGATGGTCTGGGCGGGCCTTAAATGTCTCGCCGGGCTTGAGCGCCTGTTGGAGTTTGGAATTCCGCACTTCTTCAAGTTCCTCAGTCAATCGGTTCACAGTCATCGTGAAGATCAGCCTGAGGAGGGGCTTGAGGCGCTCGATGTCGCTCGGCGGCACAACAAGGTAGAGGCTCACAGGGTATCTGAAGTGCTTCAGATCGTTGATGGTGAAGTCGCTCTCTTCGATGCTGCGTTGAACCAGGGGATCGCTGTAGAGGATGAGTGCTGTTTTCGCTGTGGACAACACGCCGGAGAATTCCTTGTCCTCTCTGTTGAGCATCTCCTGCATTTTTTCGAGGACTACAGGATGCACGAGCGACTGTTGGCCGTCGCGGAGATTCCAATAGCTTGTGGAATCGACGTGAGGAGTTCTCATGGCCTGGGAAAAGTATTCGCGGGCAACGTTGAGCTGTTGCGGGTCCATCCCTTCGAGGTCGATGGGCATCGTCAGGTCGGACATAAGCGGCGTGAGCGAGTTGGACAGTTCCGTAAGTGTGGCAAACCGATTCTTCCGTCGCGCGACATAGCAAAGATGCAGGATGAGACCGGTCACAAGACTGGTCGCCGATTTGATCCAATGTTCGTCCTGGGCGCTTTCTTTGCCGCTTCTGCAAAGCATTTCCGCGATGTTTTGCGCGTCGGATACTTCGCGGAGCGTACCGATGCGCACCTCGGCGAGTGGGTTGAAGCGCGCGCTATGCTCTTCGACTGGAGCGAAACGAAAACAGACGTGGCCTGCGGAAATCCGATAGCCAGCGGTCCTGTCCCAGTTTTCGCCTTTGATGTCGAAGATCACTGCGCTCTCTTCCCATGCGAGTAGCGTTGGAATCACAAGCCCGACGCCCTTGCCGGACCTGGTTGGGGCAAAGGCAAGAATGTGTTCCGGGCCTGCGTGCCTGAGGTATTCGAGGGAATCGGTTTTCTCATCGTGCCAGCCGCCGATGTAGACGCCATGTTTTTGATCGACAAGTCCAGAGTTGCGGATTTCCTTTTCATTGGCCCATCGTGCGCTTCCGTGAAGATCCTCAGTGTCTTCGGTGAGCTTCTTGTTGCGATGAATATTGAGTGCGGCAACGATGAAGAGCGAAACCGCAAAGCCGACAGCTGCAATCAGTGTTGAGGTCAGCAGGGGCTGCCGTACCAGTGGGTCGGGAGAGTTGCCGAACTTAAGAATCCAGGGGAACCACTTGTACGGTGGGTAAAGTTTCAAAGAGGCGATTTGGAATAAAGGCGGTCCGAGTGCCGGCTGGTAATCGAAGTGCGAGGCAATGTGCTGGGTTGTGATGACGTTGGTTGCGACCAATGCCATTAGCCCAAGCAGGATGGCGGACCAATTGTATGTGCCGAGGTATCCAGGCGATTGTGGTCTCTTGTACAAGGCTGGAGATGTGTTCATGGTTTATCGCTCCAGTTGGGTGCGAAGCCGGCTAGGCGTTGAAATGGTTCGAGAGTGCACTTCAGCGCGTTGAAGACTATATGCAGCCGCTGCTTTGAGAAGTTTTGCCGTTTCCATCTCCTGGTCTGGAAGTGGAAGGATCTGGTACGTGACTGTCTGGTCGTACTCCGAGCAGCCGACCGACATCACGAAGAGTCCGCGTACTCCTTGAGATCGCTCCTCCCCAGGAATCAGTCCTGCCGACAGCGCCAAGACAGCTTCCTTGCCTGCGGGGTATCCATAGATCGAGTTGAATAGCGTAGTCGCAAGGGTAATGTCGTTGGTTGTAATCGGATCAGGCCCACCGTTTTCTCTGCGGTGCTGTGGCATCATCGAGAGTTCGATGTGGTTAGCCATCTGGTGAAAGAGTCCTGCGTGTCCGTGGTAGATTTCCACTTGCATCATGGCGGTTCTCCTGTTCTAACTTCTGGCACGTTGAGCGCGGGGGCCGGCTACCCATGTTCTGTCTGAATCGTGGTGGGAAAGCTGCCACTTCAGCAGTGGCAGCATCCCAGGTTGGCAGATCATGAGAGCCGACTGGTCATAGCCGACATTCAGCGACCAAGTTCTTGTGTGGGATTGGTTCGCGCGGCGCGGCGCTGTTCCCTCTCTTCAGGAGTCCTGCCGGACTGATTGGAGTGATACCAGGCGCACTTGCCAAAGATCGCGGCAAGTTCCTCTCGCTTTCCAGGGAGTGGCTTGACTGCGATGCGTAGATTTTGGTTGAGGGCGCCGATCGGCGGCCGTTCAATGTTGATGGCGAATGTGTCGTTGAACTGCTTCGCTCCGGCTGCGCCAGTTTCGACGCCTGCCGCGAGGACGGAGAATTCTTTCAGTGCTGCCCTCTTGCAGGTTGCAAACAGATCCTTGTCGAAGGACTTTAGCCCTCTGGAGGTTGCCGAGTGGTGGTAGAAGGCTGTGGCCATGAACTCTTTGGCCACATCGGGATTGAGCAGGGAGAATGAGTCCCTGGGGTATTTGTCGTTGAGACAGTTCATCTTCGACGCCAGCATGGTTTTGGCGAGTTGACGATGGTGTGCGGTGTGCTCCTGACGCGCATCGCAGTATTCGTGCTTGGCCCTGAGAACGGCGTCCTCCCTGGTCTCTCCGTCGCGCACTTCAATCGGTCGTGTCCGCCGGTCGAGGTGCGTCTGGAAATCCTTGTCGCAGGCCGCCTTCTGCTCGGGGGACAAAGCGTCGTATCCGCCTTTCTCACGAAGATAGGAGCCAATTTGGGGGGCTTCCGCCTGGTTTTCCAAGGTGTCAAGTTCTTGTTGAGCGTCGGTTCCCTGGATTGTGGAAGCCGCCGTGGGTTCCGGAGAGACAACCGTTTCGGGTTCCCGTTCCTTGGTTTTAGAACTGCGGCGTCCCGGCTTCTGGGTTTTCTCACTGGTTTCGAGAGGTGCAACTTGGGTAGCCATACTCTTGGCATCGCTTTCTGTGCGCGACTCTTGCGCACGGTTGAGGTTGAGGTTGTGTTCGATGGTGTGTCGAGCAGGATTGAGAACTGTTTCGTAGAGACGAAGATCGTGCAGAGACACACAGAGGTCTTCGAGAATGTCAGAGAGTTCGGCGGCTCGATCTTCAGATGGTTCGAGCGCGTAGCGGTATTGGCCGTCTTTGTTGATGCACGTCAGAGTGGCCAGTTCTTTTAGGGAGATGGTGCGCGCTGTATCCTGGGCTGTATGCGCAGTCAGAGCATCGATTAAATTGTGGTTTGCATAGTCGCCGTAGATCGCGCCGATGCAGAGCGCGGCTGTCGATTTGTTCAAGACAGGGGATGGGTAATCGGGGTCTTCGATCTTGGAGAGAATGGCTTTGACGGTGGCAAGTGGGGAGATCGTTGTGCTGCGCTGTTCGATTTGTATGTCTACGAGGTAGCGAAGTCTATCGTAGCGTTGAATCTGTCGATCAAATGTCTTGGTTTGATCGTCAAGTTTGCGAGCTTGGAACTGTGCCGCGGCTAGAACGGCGAAACCTGTGGCTTCGCGCAAGTATTGCTGTACGAGCTGTGGCTCCACTTTCGACGATAAAGAAAGGATGGCCTGCTCTTCGAGGGGCGAGGTCTCCGTTGAAGTTGCGTAATGTTCTATCGCTCCAATGAGCTGAACAAGTTCCGGCGGGCAATCGGGTTGTGTTGTTGGCAGCACCGGATTTCACCTGTCTAATAATACCTATATTCTGTCATTTGTGTAATATCTATGCCGCGCAATTACGGAAGTAACGACGCGGTTATGTGAATGGCTTCGTTTATCTTGATCTTCCGTGAGCGCGTCCACGGCGGGTTCGGCCGGATTGACGGTGTGGCTGGGATAGCCTGAGTGGATCAAGGGTCTGGGATGCCTCCATATATAAGGAGTGGAGAATCGTGCTGCTTGTAGCTCGTTCGCGCACGTGGAATGCCAGTTCCGAGTCGCCATACGGAGATGAGCTGACCTGGAGATCCAGAATTCCGCCAATTGGCTCTATTCGGGTGTCGCCTGGGGCGAGTTGCGAAGTCAGAATCCCGAGAAGGTTGCTTCCGTAGGGAATCCCGAGGGCGGTGTTCAAGAGTTGGTCCGCGTATTCACGTCCGGGGAGCCTATAGATGTGGGCTTTGTTGTGGAGAGCGCGTGCCTGTGCCTCGAAGTAGCGTGACGGAGCCAGTAGGGAAGCGTGGTCGATCAGGGTTTGGTGCTGCCCGTCGAGACTAATCAGGGTTGCTTCCTTGTAACCGGCATTCGACGCACGGCGAAGAAGGGTTTCTGCGAGTTCCTTGCCGGCCGGGCTTTCCGGGACGGTGCAAAAGGGATTGCCATTGACTCTGACCTGGAGTGCCTTAGATGTGATCGGGGTATGCTCGCGAAAGAAGCGATCTGCCGGGCACGGTATGGCGCTGGAAAGGTCATACAAGTATCGCTTGAGATCTCGGCTCGATTTGAGCCAGCGGTTGGGATGTCCGTAGGCAGCGAGAATTCTGAGTTGGGCGCTTTCCGAATTGAGGTCGAAAAAAACCGGAGCATGGGTGAGCACGGTTCTGGTTGGATCGATAAGGAATTGAGCGGATTGAAGCAGGTAGTGGAGATTGGGGGGCAGGATCGTTTCGACGAAAGCCAGGGGATTGAAAGCCGAAGAATATCCCCATATTGTGATCGGGTGCATGGGGTCGTCGAAGATGGTCAGGGCCGCTTGGGCATATTGGCTGATTCGTTCCGAATGCGCGGGCGCTTGTGAATCCTGGTCCGGATTGGACAGGGTGAACTGAGGCAGAAACCGCTCCGTGACACCGAATACGATCTGTTCTTCAGTCATCCCCTTACCGGCCTTCTGTCTCGCGCGTGCGGGTCCTGATGTTCCGGTGCAAACCCCAATTCGCTGCCTGGCGAAGCTGGACGACTCGGTCGATGATCTCCTGGCGCTTTCCTTCATGGACGGAGACTTGGAAGGCGTATTGACCTTGGGGACCCTTGAGAATCGCCAACGTAAGATTGCCACCCACGTTGGCCTTTGCGCCGGGAGCTTGAGAAGTTTTCAGAACCCCTAGCACCCGATGCGCATGAGCGGCCGGCTGGAGGCATGAGAGCAGTTCCTGAACCTCGGTTTCATCGGTGAAGACGAGATCCTCCGCTTCATCCGTTCTGAGTCTGGTTTCGATCGAATGCAGCCGGGCAGCTCGAACTTGAAGAGGATTGGCCGTTTGCCTTTCTCGGTCGAGGGCGTTTTCCATGTCGGGATCGGTGAATTGCACGAAAATGCCGTATTGGACGGCTGCTCTGACGACTGCCTGCTTCCATTGATCTGTTCCGGTGCAGGCAATTCTCGATCCATATTTTTGGACGGCCATCTCCAGCCCAAAGACGATTGCCGCATCGTCCTGGTTGAGAACGGTCACTAGGCGCCCGCGGTCGATGACTGAGACCCGGCCGTTTAGCATGTACGACACGTCGCCGGTCTTCCGGTTAATCGTCCAGATGCGTGTCGTGGCGATCTGTTGAGCAAGATGCTGGTCCCTCTGTTGAGCCAATAGCCTCTGCCGCATGAATTCTGCCCAGTCGGATTTGTCATTGTCGCCAGGCGACGGGCCGATATGGAGTGCAGTTGGTTCGAGCGTCGAGTTGAGCCGCCGCTGATTCCGTTGATCCGCATAGCGCCATCCGCGAAGTTGGGCGGCAGCCCGTGCATCCCCTTCGCTGGCCCTGTCCGCGACCCAAGAGCGGAGATCCTTTGGAAATGCCTCTTGGCGCCTTTGTTGAATGGAGACCTTCAGGGCGCGCACTTCGAGCACGGATTGGGCCGTAGCCTGGGAGAGCAGGACTTTCTTGGCCGGCCATGACAGAGCGGACCTGCGAATTTCCTTCTTTTGTTGCCTCAAGACCTCAAGAAGATATTGCCTGCCCTCCCTGCCGTCTGTCGTGAAGGCTTTGCACACTTCCCGCTGGCGTTTGCGATACCCGTTATATTCATCCATCAGAGAAGATCGGTCAGCCCGTCGTTGCGCCTTGCGTTCTTCCCTCAGTGCGCTATTACGAACGGGAGTACGAACGCTATGTTGAGCGATCTCCTGGGGGGATATTGAAGACGGTCTCCATGGTCCAAGAGCGGCTTCAGTGGTTTGTCGGTTGACCTTGCCTGCGAAGTTGTTCCGGAACACGTCGGACGCTTTTGCCCGGATGTTGTGATCGATGGCAAGGACCGTGTATCCGCCCGAATCACCTTTCTCAAGTCGGAGATGGGCCTTGGAGAGGAGCAGATGGAGATCATCCCATGTGACGTTGCGTCGGGTGAGCAGTGTGCGTACGCTCGGAGCAACCTCCCGTCGCACAAAGGATTGGAACGATTCCTGATCCTGATAATGTTCAAATTGTGCTGCGGCACCAGTCGGATGTTGTTGATTCGATCTGTACGCAGTACGTTCGTTCCTTGATGTAGGTACAGCCTGTTTTGTGTTCTCATCCCAGCGTGCAAGGCCCGGCGTATGAGCCCAACCGTATTTGGTTTCGAGTTGCCTCGCTGCTGTGTGTAGTAGCGTATGGGACTGATGTGGCGTTGTTGCTCTAAGGGTCTCTGGGTGTACCTTGTTGACCATTATATGAATATGGAAGTGCTTCTTGTCGTCGTGTGCGACGATCATATATTGATGGTCTTCATATCCGAGTGCTTTCAATGTGTGTAAGGCTGCGTCCGTCCATTGCGGTCGAGTCGGATGTTCTTCTGGAGGCCATGCCAGTTCATAATGGCATACTGCATCTCGGCAACGATCGTTGAGAGCAGCAACACCTTGCATTTCTCCTGCTGCGGTGTCGAAGCTCAGAAGATTCTCCGACAAGACCACATCTCCTCGCAATCGAAGCTCTCCAGTACCGGCACCAGGCTCTTGTGTAAGGTATTCATGAAGCCGCTTGAAGCTCGTGGAGTGTTTTCGAGATGGTTGTACCTTAACAATCATGTTCGCTTTACCCCAACGATTTCGAGCGCCCTTACTGCGCTAATCACCGCGGACAGTGTCGAATTCAGTCCCTTCCGCAGACCTTCTTCATCGGGAAGACCTTTGATCTGCTTCAGCAGGAGCTTTTGAAGCCCACCGAGTCTTGCAAGCTCCCCTAAAGCCTTTTGGTCCATCTTCGAAACGATTCGCTTGTTGAGCGAGACCCTTCGTATGTACTCGCTCATGCTCATGCCGGCAATCTTGGCCTGGGCTCTGATGATGGCCTTCTCTGCATCCGTCATCCTGACGAAGAGCCTTAATGTGGCGCCTTCAGTCCGTTTAGGTCTTGCCATTGGATTCTCCTGTTCTGTGGGGTCTCGGGGCGTAGCCCTGAGCAAGATGCGCAACCATTTCTCCGAGTAGCCGCAGGCGGATTGGAGAAATGGTGGTGGACGCGCGGAACCCCGAAGGGGTTTCGTGCGTACAGCGCCCATCTTGCCGTCTCTCTCAAGCATTCCGTTACTAGAATAATACATTTATGCTGTAATATCTATGGTATTGTTTCTTCGTGCCGTTGATGAAGGCGGAGATGGGGAAAAGGGATGGAAAAAGAGCGACGTAAAGTGCAAATGTTCACCGCAGAGCAAGTGCAGGGGCTTCGCACATACCTGGCTCAAAAGGAAACAGAGCCTCCCCCACAACCTGAGACGTTCATGATGGGGGAGATTGTACGAGCTGTGTACCCGGAACTGAAAAAACTACGGGAAAATGGCTATTCGCTGAAGGTGCTGGTGCGTGTATTGGAAGAGAAGGGCGTTGTAATCACAGCCAATGCCCTATCAACATACATGGCGAAACTGGCGTCGCCAAGAGATGAGTTGCAACCGAGAGCTGTTCGTAAGGGAAGTTCGGTGCTTTCGTCAACTGTTGAAGTAAGGCGTGGACAATTCCAGATGAAAGCGGACGTACCGCTGTAAGAAAGGTGTGAAGTATGGCGCGAGTGTTCTTTGTGACAGGTAGTAAGGGCGGCGTTGGAAAGTCGGTGGGCTCGATCGGTCTCCTCGACTACTTCGAGATGAGGAATCGTAAGGTCTCGCTCGTGGAGACCGATACGGCGAACCCAGATGTTGGCAAAGCCTACCAGAAGGATGTGAAGTCTTTCTCTCTCGTGAACCTGGATGAGAACGAAGGTTGGCTTGATCTTCTCGACATTGTGGATGCGAGCAAGGACGATGAGGTTGTCGTCAATACAGCCGCACGAAACAATGAAGGGGTCAATCGCCACGGTTCAATGTTCGATGAAAAGCTGAATGAATTTGGCTGGCCCTTCATCACACTGTTCCTTATCAACCAGCAGCGAGACAGTTGCGAGATGCTGAGCGAATACATGAACGTGGTGAAGTACGGCAGGATTCATGTCGTTCGCAATCGGTTCTTCGGTATTGCTCCGTCGTTGTTCGAGTTGTACGACAATTCCGCTTTGCGGAAGTCGGTGGAGACAAGGGAAGGATTGTCGCTATACCTCCCTCAGCTTGCCACGCGTGTCACCAATCTTGTGCAGAGCAATCGGCTGACGCTCGAAAAGGCGTGGCAGACTGCAACGTTGGGTAGTCGCGCGGAGATCGAACGGTGGCGCCGGGAATGCGCTCAGAACATCTTCGATAGGGTCTGCGACGATGATTTCACCAAGTGACGATCTGTACAGCGTCTTTCTTGCGGATCTATCCGAGTCCGAACGCGAACGTGTCAGGTTATACGCTGACACGTTCGGGATCGAGCCAACGGATGCCGTATGGGCTTTGATGATTGTGCTTGGCCGGTACAGCGACCTGTATGAGGCAGTCCCGGAAAAGATCAAAGTAACCGTGCAGGGCATTCTGGAGAAAATTCAGTCGGCAGCCGCGGCTGAAGCTGAGGCTTCGAGGGTCCGTCTGCAGGCGTCTTTGACAGATGCAGTGGTCGGTGCGGCCGAGTCTGTAGCGGCAAGAAAAGGCCGCCGCGAGCTTCTGAAATGGAGCGCAATTGCTTCGTCTGCCGGGGTGCTCATGGTCGCCGGTGTTTTTGTTCTTGGGTATTGGCTGGGTTTCGATCACGGTCGAGCTCGTGGTTTCAATGCCGGTGTTGAAGGGCACCTTGTGTCGTCATGGGCACTCTCTGTGGATGGATTGCGGGCGTACGAGCTTTGGGAAGCCGGTGATCTGGAGCATTTGAGTGCGTGCGATCGGCCTGGTTGGAAATTGGATTCTGGGGTGTGTTACCCCAAGGCTGACGAAGGGAAACTGTATGGTTGGCGCGTTCGGTGAGACCGAGCGTGAATCAAGTGCAACTCAACACGTTGAAAAGGTGTGGGAGCAAATCTGCGAACAAACAACGGAACACGGTCTTGCGCCTTACATTTCCGTCGAAGACTGTGCGCTCTGGGGAGATTCATCATGATGGAAGACAACATCAAAGACATGCGTATGAGTCCTGAGCCCTTCGTCGATGCCAACGCGGCGGGGACATACCTGAAACTCCATCCGGTCACCGTGCAGCGGTTTGCCCGCATGGGCAGTCTTCCTGCACATCCCATACAGAAAGGAAGCAGGAAGCATTGGCGATTCCTGCTGTCTGAATTGGGCGACTGGCTCAAGGGCAGGACCGGAGAATAATTAGCCCCAGTTGAGGCTGAATCGGCCCACAGAATCATGATGTTTATCAACAACCTGCATGTGAAAAGGCATCTTTCCATGAGTGATTTTTCGATGTACAGTTTGAATACCGATGCATTCTGCGCCCTCAGCGGAAGGAGGATTTCATGAGGAAGGCGCGGAAACAGAATGGCTCTCTTTATATGGATGTGAACGGGAGTAAAACCCCGGTCTGGATGTTCAGTTGGCAGCATGTTCTTCCAACCGGGCGTCGTGTCCGTCGAAAGAGACAAGTAGGCACCCTTGACCAGTACAAGACAGAGGCCGCAGCGGAACGGGCGGTGCGAAGTTGGCGGCTGGCCATCAACTCCAATCAGGCACACGCATTCTCTGGAATCACGATGAAGGATCTGATCGAACACTTTCGGCTCAAAGAACTGGCAGGCAATGGCGAGGATCGACGCGCCTGGTCTACCCGTCACCGTTACGAATGCTACCTCAAGAGTTGGATTGAGCCGAGGTGGGGCAAAGAGGAATTGGCAACCATCAAAACGCCGATAGTTGAAGAATGGCTGGAACAGCTCATACCGCTCGAACGGAAGCACCACAAACTGAAGAGCGGACAAGCGGCTAAGAGAGACTTCAAACCTCTTGCTCCGGCTACCAAGGCCAAGATCCGCAATCTGATGAGTGTGCTCTTCAATCACGCTATCCGGTGGGAATTCACGGACAGGAATCCGATCAGAGGGTTGACCCGCGGTTCCGGCGTTCGTCAGAGTTCTAAGCGGGAGAAAGTTCCCGACATCCTGGAAGTCGCCGAGATGCAGGCCATTGTCGCTGAGCTTCAGTTGAGGGAGCGTGTGTTGCTTTTCTTGGACATGACGACCGGACTGCGGCGCGGCGAACTGGCTGGACTCAAATGGCAGGACATTGATTTTGAAAATATGCAAATCGATGTCAACAGGTCGGTCGTGAGCCAAGTCGTGGGCCGGTGCAAGACGGAAGCTTCTCAGAAGCCGGTGCCAATGGACGGTTGCACTGCACAACTCCTTCAGAGTTGGTTGCAGGTGACGCCGTACCGGAATCCGGAGGACTGGGTTTTTGCTTCCAACAGCAGCCGGGCAGGAGAGAAGCGTGGGAAACAGCCGTTATGGTTGCAGACCATCATGCGCTATCACATCCAGCCGGTGGTCGAGCGGCTCGGCATCACCAAGCGGGTCTCTTGGCACACCTTCCGGCGCACCTTCGCAACGCTCCTCAAAGCCAACGGCGAGGACATCAAAGTTGTGCAGGAGCTGTTGCGGCATGGTTCGACACGCGTGACTCTGGACATCTACGCACAGGCGCAGATGCCCGCAAAACGGGCGGCACAGCAGAAGGTCGTCGAGATGGTACGGGCCAAACCCCTTCCATTGGCGGTCTAAAAGGGCGCTTAAACGCTCCCCAAAATGCTCCGCGGCTGAAACAGGGGAAACTTGCTAAGTTATTGATTTAATTTGGCGTCCCCGACGGGATTTGAACCCGTGTTATCGCCGTGAAAGGGCGGTGTCCTGGGCCGGGCTAGACGACGGGGACGCAGACAGAAGCCAATAATCGGCCGCGATTGGCCGCTAGCTCCCTTACGAAGGCTACCAACTCTGCCGGGCTGTGTCAAAAAATCAAGATCACCGGCTGAAATCATGGGAGACTTTTTAGCAAAAACCGGGAAGGGTATCAAAATACGCGACGGCGATGGCGCGTTCCCTGGACGGCGTGACCAGCTTCAACCCCTTTGTTTGGAAGGGTAAAAACGTCGAATGACAATGCCTCCATCAAGGTCAGGAGGGCAAAGATTGTTTTTTTGCGTCGATCTCCCGGCTCCAGGCGTCACAATATAGACAACGTCCTTGAATGGATTCTTCAGATAAGGTGAGGAAGAACGACTTGAAACGTATTTACGAGATGGGTTGTTTTGTACTTCTAGGGTTGGCGATGGTCGGCTGCGAGAAGAAGCCAGCGGCATCTGGCGCGGCCGGGATGCAGGCCATGCCGGTGCAGACAGCGGCCGTAACGCTCGAGCCGGTGGCACAGTCCAGCGAGTATGTGGCCACCATCAAGTCACGCCGCTCGGCTACGCTGTTGCCGCAGGTGAGCGGCGTGCTGACCCAGATTCGCGTTCACTCGGGCGAAGCCGTCAAGGCGGGGCAATTGTTGATGGAGATTGATCCGAGGCAGCAGATGGCCACAGTCTCCTCAGCGCGCGCCACCGAGAGGCAGAAGAAGGCCGTTTACGATTACAACGTAGTGGAAGTTGAGCGGCAGCGCAAGCTCTTCGAGGCCGGCGTTACCAGCCGCGATACCTACGACCAGGCGCGGCAATCGCATGACAACTCAAAGGCGGATTACGAGTCCGCGGTAGCGCTGCGCAAGACGCAAGAGGAACAATTAGCCTACTATTCTATCCGCGCTCCGTTTGGCGGCGTGGTGGGCGACATCCCGGTGCATGTGGGCGACTTCGCTTCGCCGATGAATTCGCCGGCGACTGTACTGACCACGGTGGATGAGAACCGGGAACTGGAAGCCTACATCTATGTGCCCACGGAGCGCGCTGGCCAGGTGCGCAGAGGGCTGGCCGTGGAATTGATGGATAACAGCGGCAAACTGCTGGAGAAAACGCAGATTGACTTTCTCTCCCCGCAGGTTGATCCAACGCTCCAGGGAATTCTAGTGAAAGCGCCAGTGCAAACCAAGTTGGAAGTTCTGCGGAACGCGCAGATGATCAAGGCGCGCGTCATCTGGAGCATCACGCCCATGGCGGTTGTGCCGGTGCTGGCGGTCACACGGCAGGGCGGACAGAGCTTTGTCTTTGTGGCACAGACTCAGGACGGCCACGTTGTGGCTCATCAATCCGCTGTCACCTTGGGCGACACAGTGGGCAACAACTACTCCATCTCTTCAGGACTGAATGTCGGCGACCGCGTGATCGTCTCCGCTACGCAGTTCCTTGTGAACGGAATGCCGGTGGTGCCGATGGGCGGCTGAGGAGACGCGGTTTATCGACAATCTCACAATCGAAATTCGAGCCACCCGTCAATCCATGTAACCGCAGGTTGTTCGACTGCTCTTGAAGTAAGATCGCGCCAAACTCCGCTTAGGATGACAGCGTATTAGGGAAGGGAAAACCCTTGTTTGTAGATTTTTTCATTCATCGGCCAGTCTTTGCGACGGTCTGCGCGCTGCTGATTATTCTTGCCGGTGCGGTATGCATCCCCAATCTGCCTGTCGCCATGTACCCGACTCTCGCGCCGCCGCAGGTCGAGGTGGACTGCAACTATGTGGGCGCCAATGCAGACACCGTAGAAAAGGCTGTCACTATTCCGCTGGAAGAGTCCATCAACGGCGTCGAGGGAATGCGCTACATCAGTTCTTCCAGCACCAACAGTGGCGCCAGTTCCATCACTACGACCTTCAAGACGGGCTACGATCTTTCCATTGCCGCCGTCGACGTGCAGAATCGCGTGGCCAGCGTCGAGGGTCGTTTGCCCGCCGCCGTCAACTCGACCGGCATCACCATCACCAAGTCCAACAGCAACTTCGTTTTCGGCGCAGGCTTCTTCACGCGCGACGGCCGATATTCGAGCGAGTTCATCTCCAACTACCTTGACGTTTACGTGAAGGATGCGCTGAAGCGTGTTCCCGGCGTGGGCGATGTGATGATCTTCGGCGAGCGCAAGTACGCCATGCGCGTTTGGCTTGATCCAGTGCGGCTGGCCTCGCGCGGGCTTACCGCAACTGACGTGGTGAGTGCGCTCGTGGAACAGAATGTCGAGATTCCTGCCGGCCAGCTTGGCCAGCCGCCTTCGAATGCGAGGCAGGCCTTCGAGGTTCCGGTGCGAGTGGTCGGCCGCCTCAGCTCACCTGCCGAGTTTGACAACATCATCGTCAAAAACAGCTCCAACGGCCTGGTGCTGCTCAAGGATGTAGGCCACTCGGAGGTGGGCGCCGAAGACTACAGCAGCGATCTCAAATACGCCGGGCGCGAGGCGATGGGCATCGGTGTCGAGCAGCTATCCAACGCCAATGCGCTCGACGTGGACAGCAGGGCCAAGGCTACGCTCGCGGAACTCTCCAAGAGCTTTCCACCAGGGCTGGAATATGCTATCGCCTTCGACTCCACAACTGTGGTGGGCGACTCCATTCGCGAAGTGTTGGTTACGCTGGTCGAGGCCATTGTCATCGTCATTATCGTCATCTTCCTTTTTCTGCTGGACTGGCGCGCCACCATCATCCCAGCCGTCACCATTCCGGTCTCCCTCATAGGCTCCTTCGCCTTCATCAAGATCTTCGGTTTCTCCATCAACTCGCTTACTCTTTTCGGCATTACGTTGGCTACGGGACTTGTGGTCGACGATGCAATCGTGGTTATCGAGAATGTACAGCGCCACATTCATCTGGAGCACTCCAACCCGCACGCCGCCACCTCGCGCGCCATGGGCGAGGTGACTAGCGCCGTCATCGCTACATCGCTGGTGCTCATCGCGGTCTTTGTGCCGGTTTCCTTCTTCCCCGGCACCACGGGCATTCTCTATCGTCAATTCTCGTTGACCATTGCCTTCGCCATCGCCATTTCCGCCTTCAATGCGCTCACGCTTTCGCCGGCTCTTTCCGCCATGTTTCTGCGCGGTGAGGAAGACCGTCCCAAGCAACTGGACTTCCTGCACATTGATGTGGTGTCGAGGTTTTTCGCCAGATTCATTCACTCCACCGACGAGCAGATCAGTTGGCTTTCCAGCACCTATGCCAAGTCGATTCACGCCGCATTGAAGATTCGCTACGCCCTGCTCCTTCTCTTCTTTGCCGGCCTGGGTGCAACGGTGTGGACCTATATGCACGTTCCCACCGGCTTCATTCCCCAGGAAGATCAGGGATTTCTGATGGTCATCGTACAAACGCCGCCGGGTTCTTCGCTGGCTTACACCGGCGCGTTGGCTGAGCGCGCCGAGGCCATCATCGGTCAGAACCCGGATATCGCTGGAGCCTTCTCCGTGATGGGCTTCAGCCTTGCCGGCAGCGCCTCCAACACGGGCATGATGTTTATCGGAGCCAAGCCGAGCGACCAGCGCCGTGGCAAAGGTCACTCTACTGCCGACATCGTGGCTGACCTGAACCCCAAGCTGCAAATGCTTATGTTCGCGCCCAACGGGGGGTTGGTTCAGATGTTTGAACCCCCAGCGGTTGAGGGAGTAGGCAGCTACGGCGGCTTCCAGTTCATGCTGCAGGATAAGGGGAACAATACGCTCAGCGACCTGGACCGCGTAGCTCACCAGATTGTAAGCGCCAGCAAATCGCACAAGGAACTCACTAGCCTGCTCACCACTTTTTCGGCCAACGATCCACAGGAGCTGGTCACCATCGATCGCGAGAAGGCCAAATCAATGAACATTCCCCTCTCCCAGATCACCAGCACCCTCAGCGTCTTCATGGGTTCGGAGTACATCAACGACTTCGACTACAACAACCGCACCTATCGCGTATATGTGCAGGCCGATCAGCCCTTCCGTATGTCAACTCGCGATTTGCACAATTATTATGTGCGTTCCGACTCCGGCCAGATGGTGCCGCTCGACAATCTGGCAACGGTGGCCGAAAGCTCAGGGCCGCCGGTCATTACACACTACAACCTCTTCCGTGCGGTTGAAATTGACGGCTCGCCCGCGCCCGGCTACAGCAGCGGGCAAGGCCTGGCGGCGATGGAGAAGCTGGCCAACCAAACCATGATGCCCGGTATGAAGTTCGAGTGGACGGGATTAACGCTCGATGAGATCGAATCCAGCGGCAAGGCGTTAGTCATCTTTGGCCTCGGAATCCTGGTCGTTTATCTCACGCTTTCGGCGCTCTATGAGAGCTTCGCTTTGCCCTTCATCATCCTTCTGGCCGTTCCTATGGCTGTCCTCGGCGCGCTAGGCCTGGTTTCGCTGCGCGGCCTTTCCAATGACGTCTATTGCCAGATTGGTCTGGTCATGCTCATCGGCCTCTCGGCTAAAAACTCGATTCTGATCGTCGAGTTTGCCGAGCAGTTGCGCAAGAAAGGACGTTCCATTGCTGACGCGGCTATTGAAGCTGCGGAACTGCGCTTGCGCCCCATTCTGATGACCTCCTTCGCTTTCATCCTCGGTGTCCTTCCGCTGGCCTTCGCCACCGGCGCGGGCGCGCTCGGTCGCCGCTCCGTAGGCACCACCATCGTCGGCGGAATGCTGCTTTCGACGGTGCTCAACCTGTTTTTCATTCCCGTGCTTTATGTGATTCTCAGCAGGCTGCTCAGGCGCGGCGACGAACTGGTTGTTGAAACTACCGGTGCGTAAGCATCGCACGGAAATGTGGGTTTACCCAGGATTTCTTGATGAATTTGATCTGTAACGGATCGTTCAAAAGAGCCTGGGGAGATCCGCGCAACTTCGAAGTGACGAGAATAAAGCGAAGAAAAGTATTTATATGTGTTGAATCTCCAGTAGACATAGGCATTTCCATGCAAAATCACTGTATGAAATGCGCAGTTCTCTCATCAATAGAATTGGATATCTCTGGGAGGGAAGGGAATTGAAAGATGAATGGAGAGAAAAGAGATGAGTGCAGCGCAGATCGGGTATTGCTGTGATTTAAGAAAAAAGAGGAGTTCCCAGGCTTCATTTTAATAATGCTGCCTGGGAACTCCTTTCCCCAGATCTGCGTTGTTTCTATAAATAATTCTGCGGGAACCCGCAAAACTGCACAAGATTACAAAAATGTGTATAGCTAAGTAACGTCAATTGTTGACTGATTAGTAATAGGCTGCGAGAAGGACGTCAGAGGTTGGCGTCGATCACCCTTGCGGCGTTCACCCCTGCGTCGATCAAGAATACCAGCGCCCTGTAACAGCGCCGGATTCGATGCGCGCATCGAGAGATCCGTACGATTAGTCGCTCCTACTTTGCGCATCAGCCGCCCCACATGAGCCTGCACAGAACCTTCCTCAATGCCCAACTTTTGAGCAATCTCGCGATTGGACTGCGCCATGAGAATCAATTCCAGAACCTGGCGCTCCCGGTCTGTCAAGCGTGGGGGCGTATTGGTCAGGCTGGTGTCGGAGCTTTCCAGCAATCGATCGATCAGCGCGCAGAGCAGCCGTCGCGGCGCCCAGATCGAACCGCTGATAACCACATCGACTGCTTGGCGCACGATGCGCGGGCTGGCCTTCAGATCCAAGTAGGCGCGGACGCCTGCCTTGATCAGATCCATCACCTGCTTGTCGTTATTCTCCGGGCCAAGGACAATCAGCCGCATATCGGAACGGCGCCGACGAATGTCTTCCACGGTTTCCATACCGACGATGGGCGAATTCATATCTACAACCATGTACTCCAGCGTGGAGTCAGACAACAACTCATCAAGATCTGCGAATATCGGGGACAACTGCACGTATCTTTCGCTGGGAGCGGCTTCGAAGATGCTGGCAAGCCCTTCCTGGCGGATCGGTTCTTCCGTCAACACTCCCACGCGAATCGGTTCGGCGCTAGGCCTCGTGCTCATAGTGTGCCTCCCGGCCCAACCCTGTAATACAACCCTCCAAGCGACATCCACAAGACAGCCACTCTATCGCCATGAAATATGCCCCCATTCCGTTCCAGCCGATCTTCCTCCCACAAACGCTCTAGAGCTTTGGAAGAACTATCCCCTGTTGATTCTGATACTTGCCATTGCGGTCGGCATAACTGATCTCGCAACTCTCGTCGCCACGGAAGAACAATATTTGACACAATCCTTCGTTGGCGTAAATCTTGGCCGGCAGCGGCGTGGTGTTGGAGATTTCCAGCGTTACAAATCCCTCCCACTCCGGCTCGAAGGGCGTCACATTCACCAGAATGCCGCAGCGCGCATAGGTTGACTTGCCTACGCAGATCGTCAGCACATTTCGGGGAATTCGAAAATACTCGACCGAGCGGGCCAAGGCAAAGGAATTGGGAGGCACAATCACCGACTCGGCCTGGACGGAGACAAACGAACGCTCGTCGAAGGCCTTCGGGTCGATCAGAACGCTGTTGACATTGGTAAATATTTTGAACTCGTCACTGACGCGCAGGTCATAGCCATACGACGAAAGGCCATAAGAGATGACCCCTTCTGCCACTTGCTTTTCGCTGAATGGCTCAATCATGCGGTGTTGAATAGCCTGCTCCCGGATCCAACGGTCACTCTGAATTGACATTCATCTCCTCATCCGGGTCTGTGTCACGCCGGTTTTGAGTTCGTTCGGGTTAGGGTGGAATTCAAAGGACTATCCTACGGAATTTGACAGGGATTTACAATAGGAACAGTATCAATTTTGAAATACTTCAAACTTGGAAAGTAGGCAGGCGCTCTAGGAGGATTCACGCTTCTGTGGAAGGTCGCAGTTTTGGGAGTTCCATAAATCCTCCAAAAGCTGTAGCATCTCTAGCGTGGGACGTAGTAAAGTCAATTCAGTTGCGCCAGCGAGGTACCCCATTGATTAAGCAGGACATCGTCCATCATGTGATTGAGCGTACTGGCCTGCCCCGCACCAAGGCGGAGGCGGCCGTGGATACAGTCTTCGAGGGCCTCAAACAGGCTCTTGCCGCCGGTGAGCGCATCGAGTTGCGCGGCTTCGGCGTCTTCAGCGTCCGCGCCCGGAAAACCGGCATCGGCCGCAATCCCCGCACCGGCAAAGAGGTCAGCATCATCCCCGGCAAGGCGGTGCGCTTCAAACCCGGCAAGGAATTGCATTCGATCGACAGCGGCGAGCCGGCCAAGTAGGGCCTGCCGGAGTGAGGCTAATCCTTCACTCCATGCTCGTTCGCAAAGTATCATCGCGAGTTTCCCTCGCTTCAGGACGCCGGCGGCGCGCTGGCCGGTCTGTGTGTGTGTAGTACGCAGGACCCCATCCATCGCGCACTTTCCACCCCGACGCACAAAGTAGGTGCGTCCTGATTCCCGGTTTGCAATGCGTGGGGAATCAATGCGCCCGCCAACCGCTCTGAAGGCGGCTAATCTCCATCGTAAGTGCTCACATCAGACGCTGCGCATCCACATCCACAATCAGATTCCTGCGCGGAATTCCCGCCGATTCGGCCTGCTCCAACATCCCGCGCAAGGCAGTGTTGAGCGCCTTGCGCGAAGCTGCCTTCAAGATCATATGGAAGCGGTAGATGCCCTTGATGCGCGCAATGGGTGCGGTGCAGGGGCCGAGCACGCGCACCGCTCCGCCGCTCTGGCTTTGCACCATATATTTGCCCAGGATCGACGACCAACTCGTCGCTTCTTCAAGCTTTTGCGACTGTACCAACACATTGGCCAACACGCCAAAGGGCGGATAGTGCATCCAGCGCCGGTACTTCAGTTCGCGCTCCACAAAGCCCCCATAATCGTGCGTACTGGCGGCTAGAATCGCATAGTGCTCCGGGTAGTAGGTCTGCACCACCACGCGCCCCGGCAGATCGCCCCGTCCTGCGCGGCCGCTGACCTGCGTCATCAACTGGAAGACCCGCTCGGCGGCGCGAAAGTCGGGCATCGAAAGCGAGTGATCGCAGCCAACCACGCCCACCAGCGTCACGCCGTGGACGTCGTGGCCCTTGGCGATCATTTGCGTACCTACCAGCAGGTTGATCTCGCCTGAGTGCAGCCGCGCCAGCAATCTTTCCAAATCGTAGCGTCCGTGCACCGTATCGCGGTCCATGCGCCCGATGCGCGCCGTGGGAAAGATCTCCCCCAGCCGCGCCTCCCCTTGTTCCGACCCTGCTCCCAGGTAGTAGAGGTGCTCGCTATCGCACTTAGGGCAGCGCGTGGGCACCGTGCGGCAGAATCCGCAGTAGTGGCATTCCAGGCGCTGGCCGGGGCGGGCCAGGTTGGCATCTTCCGATGGCGGCTTATGATGCGTCAGCGCGATGGCGCAGTTCTCGCACTCCAGCTTTTCTCCGCACGCGCGGCAGATCACGGCAAACGAATAGCCGCGGCGGTTAAGCAAAATCAACGCCTGCTCGCCGCGATCCAGAGTAGCCTGGGTCTGCTCCACTAGAACGCGCGAGAAAAGCTGCTCCTGTCCGGTTTCCTGAAATTCGCGGCGCATATCGATCAGTTCCACCGCAGGCAGTGGGCGGTTCATCACCCGCTCTTTCATCTCGATCAGCTGGTACTTGCCCAAAGCCGAATTCTGCCACGACTCCAACGACGGAGTCGCCGATCCCATCACCACAACCGCCCCTTCGATTTTGGCGCGCATCACGGCCACATCGCGCGCGTTGTAGCGCGGCGTCTCCTCCTGCTTGTAGCTTTGATCGTGCTCTTCATCCACCAGGATCAAACCCAGGTTGGGCACTGGCGCAAAGATCGCCGACCGTGTGCCGACTACAATCGGCGTCTCGCCTCGCCGAATGCGACGCCACTGCTCGCTGCGTTCCTCCGGTGTCAGCGCCGAGTGCAGCAGCGCGACTTTGTCTCCGAAGGCGGCATCCAGAAGACCCACCATCTGCGGCGTCAGCCCGATCTCCGGAACCAGCAGAATCGACGCCAGTCCGCGCTCCAACCCCCGCTGCATCGCCGCCAGATAAACCGCCGTCTTGCCCGATCCGGTCACGCCATGTAGTAAAAATGGATGAAATTTCCCCTCTAGGGCCGTCGCCAGGCTGGCCAGTGCTTCCATTTGCGGCTCATTGAGATGGAGCGGGCCGGGCGAACTCTGCAACCCGCCCAGATGGAAGGCTGCGGGCCGCTCATCGATGCGCACAATTCCACGTCGGACAAGTGTTTGCAGAGTAGATGAGGGCAAATCTTTGCGCCGCAGCTCGGCCAGCGGTACTTCGCTTCCGCAGGCCGCTAGCTCGGCCATAATCGCTTGTTGCTTTGGGGTCAGCGCCGGCAACCGCGCTTCGGGAATCAGAACTGCAAAACGCTCCGTACGCCGAGCATCGCGCTCCGTGGCCGCCGTCTCGCGAGCAATCCACTTCTTCCGAAGCATCGCCGCCAACACCGGCAGAGTCGCCGCCGTAGCAGTCCTCAAGGTTGACACCTTCACAGGTTCGCCTGCCGCCAGTCGCTCCAAAACGCGGCGCTCCAGGTCCTGCTCCTCGCTGGAGAGCTTCCCCCACCGCCGCGACTGGCTCCTCATCCCCAACCCTAGATTAGCCGGTCCAGATCTAGCTTTTGAATTCTGGGAAAGCTGCTGACCTATATCGAATCGCGCATCGAATGAAGTCTGGTTTGTGTCAGGGCCGGGTCCCCCAGGTCGGGCTTTTCGGACCTGGTAATCCACATCCCCCCGCTCAACCGAATCCGCCAACACATCTCGCCCCAGATCGGTAATCCGGTAATAGACCGTGCGCCGCACCTCGGCCATCAGCGGCAACATTCCCCGCAGCACCTCGCCCAGCGGCGCCAGGTAGTACTGCGCCATCCACTCGGCAAGTTTCAGCAGGTTGTCGCTCAGCAGCGGCTCGTCGTCCAGAACAGCCTCAAGAAAGCGCGCTTTGAACTCAGCCGGAGCCTTCACATTCACCCCGGTTACTACGCCGATAAGCTTTTCGTTGTTAAACGGGACAATAACGCGCGCCCCGCGCTGCGGTCGTTGCCCCTCGAGCACCGCGTAAGTGAACGCGCGGTCCAGAGGCACAGGTAGTGCGACTTCGCAGAAGGCAGGCATGAGCGGCTCACTTTAGTGTAGGGGATGCCCGCTACTTTTCGCTGCGGTCGTTGAAGCCTATCTTGGAGATGAACAAGCTCCCATCCATCCCGATCCCTGCCGCGTCTCCAGCTTGGAATGAATCTCGCTGATAATCTTCGTGTTGAAGCCGACTAATCCAGATCGGTCATCGGGATCACCACCTCGTGCCGATCTCCGTGCAGGTCTTGAAGTTGAACCAGTTCCAGCCCGCGCCTACCCATGTGTAATCGCCCTTGAAGCGAAACTCCAGGTTGGACTTGCATGATGCCGATCCATATCTGAATAAATTTGAACGCCAAAGAATATCTGGTCGGAGCAGGTCTTTTCCATCCTCTGCCTCAAGTCGATCCGGAGCAGTTGAAGCTTGAAGCCGGCTTGTTGCACCCCCCGGGGAAAAATTTCTATTAACTTGTCCGGCACACGCGCGGCCAGACGCGTTACAATCCTGCTGATGACACTCAATACTTCCAACGCCACAGTCGCCGTCCCCGCAGCCGCAACCAAACCTGCCGGTCCCATCACCATGACTATTGACATTGGCGGATCAGGGTTGAAGGCCATGCTGCTGGACGCTGCGGGCAAACCCATCGGTGAGCGGCAGCGCGTCCTGACGCCGGCTGTGCCCACTCCGGAGGCCGTGCTGGGGGGACTGGACGAACTGCGCAAGCTGATGGGCGGCTTTGATCGCGTCTCGGTCGGTTTTCCCGGCGTCGTCAAGCATGGCTGCACCTACCTCGGCTTCAATCTCCACCCACTCTGGGCCTTGGGCTTTCCGCTGCAGGCCGAACTGGAAAAGCGCTGGAAGAAGCCCGTCCGGGTAGGCAACGACGCCGATGTCGCCGGTTATGGCGCCATCAATGGCCACGGCGTCGAACTGGTGCTTACCCTTGGCACCGGCCTCGGCGCGGCGCTGTTCACCAACGGTCACTTGGTTCCCGGCCTCGAACTCGGCCACCATCCCTGGCGCAAAAAGGGCATGACCTACGAGGATTACATCGGCCGCCGCGGCCTCGACAAATTCGGCAAGGCCCGCTGGAACGATTTCCTCCAGGCTGCCATCAAGCAAACAGAGTTGCTTTTCAACTGGGACCACCTCTATTTGGGTGGCGGCAACACCAAGAAGATCCTCTTCACACCTGCCAAGAACGTCAGCATTGTCTCCAACGAGACCGGCCTGCTGGGTGGCGTCGTCCTCTGGCGCGATCAGGGATGAAAAGGGGTTCGCTGCGTCGCTGAGTCAACGCGCAGATATCCAGATCAAATCTGCTGTGCTCGCACCAGCGCATCATTTTTTACAGAAAACAACTTTTCGCGGACGCACAATCCAACCATATAAATGGGCCTTCGATCTTGGCCACAGATCCCTTATCCATGATCATTGCCTTTGCGAGCGCTTTGCCTCGCTGCAAGTGGCGGACGGATGCCCCCCGCAGGTGGTCCCCCGTGGGGTCGTTTTCCCTTTGTTTACCCCTATTTCTTGCATATCATTAAGGGTTTCTGGAGTAAATATCAAAATAACGCCGTTCTTGTTGAGTTTCCTCTCGCCTTAACGGTTGTTGTCAAATGTGAATCGCAGCCATAATGATTCGGCGCTGTGGGTTATCGGCAAGGTGGATCGGACAAGCAATGGGCAGAAATAACCGCAATGGAAATCGCTAGCATTTTGCTGCGTGTAGATTGTTCGTCCGAGCGATTCAACCCAGCCGTTCGCCGGCACTGCGGTATGGATAACCACGCATTGACGGCGCCATTTGACCACCGGGTCCGACAGTTGCTAAACTGTATTTGCGGGGTGGAGCAGCCCGGTAGCTCGTTGGGCTCATAACCCAAAGGTCGCTGGTTCAAATCCAGCCCCCGCAACCAATAAAATCAATAACTTACAGAAATTGGTCGCTTTCGGAAAGTCCCCGTTATCCCCCATTAGGAACAACTGCCATTTATTGGACGGTCGCAACACTCGTGTTTTCAGGCGAATGCTGCGAGTTTGAGCCGAACACCAGTCCCACAACCTGACTGTTCGCACGGCGTTTGGTTTCCGTCATGGCCCGCCCGTAGACGTTCATCGTCGTCTGGATCGAGGCGTGACGCATCAGTTCCTGTTGCACCTTCATCGGAGCACCCGTTTCGTCGAGCCAGGAGCGATAGGTATGGCGGAATGTATGCCAACCAATGTCCTCTCCCAGTCCGGCGAGCTTCGCAGCCCGCTGGAGCTGCCTTTTCCGCAAGCTTTCCTGGTGGTACGGCCTTCCCGTTACCGGATTGGCAAAAACCCAATCGGTGTCTCGCGGGAAGAATGAAGCAGCGCGCCAGCTTAACAGCGCCTCGGCCAGACGAGCATCGAGCGGAACATCGTCCTTCGAATATTCCGTCTTCACATCGTCCACCCTGCCGCCCACCACGCTTCTCTGAACCAGCACCGAGCGATTCTCGAAACTGAAGTCGCCCCATTGGAGGCCCAGAATCTCGCTTACCCGAAGGCCCAGGCACTGTGCGACCAGAACCATCGTGCGGTGTGGTTCGTCCAGATGCTTGAGCAGTTCAAAGTACTCGGCCACGTCCAGAACCCGTGGCCGCTTCAGCCGTTTACTTGCGTTTTTCACGCGCACCAGAGAGACAGGGTTCTTGCCAAGTTCGACAATGCCCCAACGCTCTGCGCACTTGAAAACCAGGTGCATGATTCCCCGCACATGAGTCTTTGACTTTGGGGCCAATGGCAAATCGTGCAGCCACTGCTCCATTGCCATCGGCTTCATTTTGTCCACAGGGTATTCCCCCCAACGTGGGCGGATGTGAACCCGGATATTCGACAGATGCGACTTCCGGGTTGAGTAGCGTTCCGAGAGCTCCTTCTCGACATAGCGGTCGAGCAAGGCTCCGAAAGTTGCCGCCTCCACCTCCGCACGTGGAGACTCTTCGTTGAGTCGAAGAAGAAGAGCTTGCGTAGCCTTCCGCGCCTGGGTTTCCGTCACGTACAGATTGCGATCCCCAAGGATCACACTCTGCCGTTTCCGCTCGCCCTGGGAGTCCGTCTCGTAATAGCGAAACTCCCACACATCAGGACCGCGCTCACGCTTCCTCAGCCGTAAACTTCCGTACTGATACCGTGTCCGAACAAACAAGGGTTACCTCCTCCTTTGTTGCGGGCACGAGTGGTTAAGAACAGAGTACCGCTGTTCGAGTTGAGAGTCGATAGCGGTGTGCTCCCCGCCCTGCGACCGGCCATTGAAATCCGATGCTCGGAAACGCCAGAACTTACTGATGTCCAGACCGGCAACGCCGCCGGTGCGCGTGTGACGTGGTCGGGATTTTGGATGCACCTTCACGAGGGCCGCAGCCTGTTCGCTGTCGAGTAGAGGTTCAAGAATATGGCGAGAATCGAACATCGTTCGGACACCCCTATTCACCACGATGCATCAGATCGTTGGGCGTGTCTACATTACACATAGGCTCTCGCGAAGACATTAATGGAAACCAGAGTTGAATCAAGTAGCAGGAAGAACCTGAAGGTAATTTCAGGAACAATTGGCGCAGAAAAATATTTATTTAATTGAAGCAAAGTAGGTCGTCTAGGCAAAAATCCTCGGGATATTTCCCGGATGGCCAGAGCATGGCCGAGACACGGTCTGTGTTAAGGGCAGGCTGCGCGCGCCGCTTTCGCGGTCGGAGAGCCATGACACGGAACCTTGCGCCTCGGCTTTTTATTCAGCCATTCCGTGAATGTCATTTTCAACGCGGCCGGTCGGAGAGACGGTTATCGTGCGTCTATGCACAAACGGAACGCTTCGTTTTCTTGAGCGACCACCGGACCCGCTCCGCAATGAAACTTGCAAAGGGCCTTGCGTCCACGTCAATGCTCGCACGATCCAAAGCCTTCAAATACTCTGTGCGGTCCTCAACGCTAACCACCGTCCACGGATACCCACCCGAAGCCAGCAGAACATTCATCAGGAAGCGGGCCATACGGCCATTGCCATCGGGATACGGATGAATATATCCAAAGAGCCAATGACCGAGCACGGCCCGAACAGATGGTTCCGGTTCCGCCTCGATCAAATCGAACAGTGCGGGCATGGCATCGCGCACAGCTTCCCAACGCGGCGGAACATACCTTGAATTCCGCAGATAAACGGCGTCACTCCGGTAACCAGCCAGGGCCGAGGCAGGGATCAGGCCGGACACTACGCATGGCTCAAAAAGTTCTCTGTACCACTCTTTGTGATCCGCTCTGGCAATCGCTCCCGGATTCTTACCGGCGAGCACTTCAGACACACTTCCTTTCACTTTTTGAAAGGCTTGCCAATACCCACGCGCAGCCAGCGCATCCCGGCTTTGCCGGTCTGCTTCGTGATGCGCCGGGTCCCATGCTCCTGACATGACCCTCTCAACCAACTCAGGGCTGACGCGGTAGCCTTCGATAGACAGCGAATGATAGGCATCGCTCTGGTAAATCCCATCGACAAAATCCAGATATGCCGTCTGGCTTTTGGGCAACCCAGGTGGTTTAGGAAAACTCTCCAGCACTGCATCCCGCGACGCCGACCAGATGGCCTGAAGCCTGCCAACGATGGGCGCTTCCGTAGCCCCGCCGATTGCGAAAACACGCTGCGCAACTTCAAACGGGTCTGTTTCTCGAACGTCATATCCCGCAGCCTTCATCGTCGAAAGAATCTCGCCAGCCTGTTCCGCGCGGCCGACTCGGCGCAAAGCACCTGCCAGACGGCCAGCAACAGCAGAGTGCCCACCGTCCAGAAGAGGCCTAAGCAGTTCAGATGCGTCTCGGATGCCCGCCAGGACAACTTGGGTTTCAATCGGGTTGCGAACAAAGAAGGATTCCGGCGTTCGAATCAGTGCTGCGGCTGGGGAAAAGATTCGCAGTCCATTGCGGACAACCAAGTCGTTGCGCGATGGGAATTGCTGTTCCTTCAGGTCGTACAGCGACGTGCGAAAGAGCAGCTCGACTGTGTTGTTATGGCCTTTCGGGCTGTAAATGATTGCCTGGGCTGGAATGATCGTGTTTTCAGCGTGGAGCAGCAGCGATTGTTCCGGTGAGAGATGCCAGTCTTTCCCGAAACGTTCGTCGCAATATAGGGCGCAGAACTCCCAGAAGGACGCAAACCACGGCGTGCTGTCTCCGGACCGCACGCCTGGGCTGGCTGAGATCAGCCAGCCTTTCATGACCGCTTGCATGAATCCACGCTTCAGCAGCCGGTCTCGATGAACCCGGCTCAGTTCACTCGACTGAAATACACGCCGCCCGTCTTTCTGGAGTTCCTGGAGAACGCTCAGAGATGCCGCCAATTTTTCATTCGGTGTCGCCATTTGCGCCCGTCCCCTGCGAGTGAATACAAGTTTATCGAGCCGTGCCATTGCAAGTATATACTGACGTTCTATTACAAGTAAACTATGCCGTAGGAGTGCAAGTGCTTTCGGCGGACAATGGGGAACTGCTTGCCAATATTCGACTCTGCCTGGAGAAAAGCTAATGCAGCAATGAAAGTGGCCGAGTTTGCGTTTGCCTACTACTCGCAGGGAACCCGCCTGGGGGCTGGAACTCTCACTGAGCGCTTTGGGCTGGCAGGGAAACTGAGAATACCGAGTAGGCCGATTCGCGAACACTGGGCGACTTTTCGTTAGTAATTTGATCTGGCAAGAGGATCGGGCTTCGATCCCCGGCCCTAAGAAGCGAGGGAACGGTGGCACCCTCTTTGTGTTTAATAGGACCGAGGGATCGGGTGCCACTCCCCATTGAGGGATTGAAAGAAGACTTGATGAATCGAAATAATAAGGTAGGAGCTTAGAATTCACAAATGGCAAAGTTCACCTGTACCCTGCACGGCGACCAAGCCAACGCGCTGGTCCGATATTGGAATAAGCAGCACAAACGGGAAGCCAAAGCGAGGCAATGGTTCATGGCAGCTATGGCGTTAGGCTGCCTCCTTGAAGCGTGGCTCTACGCCTACTTCATCATCTGGGGTGGCGACGACGGCAACGATCCTGCAAAGGATGAGCAGATTCCAGACGGCCTGGTGCTGAATGACCTGCTTGATGGCGCGAAGCAAGTTGACCTATTGACAACGGTCAAGTTCAAGGACAAGTTTGGGGATCACGCGGTTCAGGATGTGGTGCACGAGATTCGCCATCTGCGCAACAACATCCACGCGGGCGTGGCACTCAGGAAAGAATTCGATCCGGCAAGGTTCACAAAGAAGGACTACACGCGGCTGAAGAGAATCTTTGCCGCCGTCTGGGACAACTTTGAGCTGGCGCTGTAGCCCAAAACTGGATCGCGTCTTAATCAAAATAGAAACCGGGGACAGCCGGAACGCATTCATTTTTCGACAATGGAACCAGGGGACGTTCCGTCTGTCCCCCGTTTTCTCTAGGATAGAGACTATGGCTGCGAATCCTTCCAATCCAGAAGAGCTGTATGCAACTTTCCTTACGACCGAATTGGCCGGTCTAAGCAGTGCCGAGTGCCTTGAAGTCATCGGGGGGCTCATCGATCTCTCGGGTGACCTTGGGAAGCCTGATGGAGCGCACAGGGCCTTGGAATTGTCGGACCTGTTGGAAGCAACCGAGCTCCCGGAGGCGGACGCAGCCCTTCTGGAATACTTCCGTGCTAATGCGTGGTCCGTCCTTCAGCGGCATGAGGCTACCAATCTTTGGGATTGGGAGCAGCCGGCGCTCGGCAAGCAGATCTTCTATCTCCGGAAGTGTGTCTGTCATACCGCGTTCTCCAAGTTGGATAAGCTGCGCCGCTGCCAGGTCTTCACCAACCTTGGGAACTGTATGGATACAGTTGGTCGGTTTATCGAAGCACAGGAGTATTGGCGGCAAGCGCTCATTTTGGAGCCGAGGTTCGGTATGGCTGTTGGGAACAAGGGTTGCGGTCTCGAAGCCTATGCCCGAGCACTTCACGACCCTGGCCATCAAATGCTGTTCGTCAAATTCGCTCACACGGCTCTCAAAATGGCACTCGGGAAAAAGGTCCTATTCGATGGGGTCTATCCGCAGGCACTGGTTCACTTTGAATCAGTCAAGAACCGTATTGAGTCACTGGTGCCCAATCTCAAAAAGGTTAAGCTCCATGACCATCCGATGGGCAAGACTGAGGCCGAGAGAACCTATCGAGCGTGGTGTCTGGAGAATCGGCTATTCCTGAATCCGCTCAATGATCTGGGATCCCATTCGGTCGCCAATCGTGACATAGTGATGTTGCCCACCTTCACGACAAAGGCAAACGAGCCGCCGACGCTAGTTGGCTTTTTCAACCAACTGAAGCAAGAGTACGTGTCGGCGCGGTGGCTCCTTTACGAGGGAACTCAAACGGAGAAAATGCATTTCTCCGATCGCGACGTTCTCTTGTACAACACGCTAGACTACTCTTGCCACGCTCTTTCCGTCGAGAAGACGAGAATCGCATTTCGGATGGCATACTCGCTGTTCGATAAGCTGGCCTTCTTCTTGAACGAATACCTTCAGCTCGGAACCAAGGATCGCGACGTCTATTTTAAGACCATCTGGTATCAGCATCAGCAGAGGAGCAGTAAGCACTTTCTTCTCAAGCCGAAGTTTATAAACCTCGACAACTTGGCTTTCCGCGGTCTCTTCTGGCTAGCAAAGGACCTGTTCGACGAACAGTACAGCGATGTAATCGAGCCGGAAGCGCGAGATTTCTATGTGATTCGCAACCGCCTGGAACACAGTAGCCTCAGGGTTTACGAAGACTTCGCTACCGGACTGCCTTCCGATTTGGAGATATTCTCAAACCGTCTGGCCTACTCCATCACTCGCGGCGACCTAAACGCCAAAACTTTGAGGCTCTTCAAGCTGGTACGTGCAGCCATGATTTACCTGCTTCTTGGAATGCATCGCGAAGAGGCCCGTAGGGTTCACGACGAAACGACTCCCGCGTTTCCCATGGAAATAACCACACTAGAAGATGATTGGAAGCAGTAGCGCTTCCTTCACCTTTAAGCGCCTTACCCAGCGAAGGGAGGTGCAGACCGGCTAAACGGCGAATACCAGCGAATGCTGCACTAAGAACGGATTGATACCGGTAAACGCCCATTGCGCCAGAATAAATCCTGGATTTATGCCAAATCGCCAATGCGCTCACCGACGAAGGAGGCAAGACCAACGCTATCGTCGTTCCATTAGCTCCACAGTGTTTCTTGGGTCATCCTCATCGGAACATTTGCCATCTCAGTTGATGGTGATCGCGGTTGGAGATTCTCATCCCTACGTTGTCTTTCTGCCATGCCGAGCCCCGAACTTCCAAACCCGTGCAAAATATGCGATTACATCGTATATTGCGCATAATCTCGGAAATTGGGCCAATCCGGATAATGTCCCGTCTCTCAAGTCAGTATGTGGGGTCACCTGTAATACCATCATTCGGTGAGGGTAGTGCTCGATACGTTGGTTCCTATCACCGGCCCATTCCCATATCGTGCCGATGTCCATCCTTTTTTCGCAGCATTGACGGTTCGATGGTCTGCAAGGGCGACTGCGCAGGAACACGCTTTGACACGGGTTGAGGAGGCGTCTGTTCCCTTGCCAGTTCAGTTGCAGATGGCCGCGCTGTGGAGACGCCGAGCAAATTCCGCAGTTGCTCACGGTCACTGGTCACCACGACAATTTCCTGGCGGCCACGCGAGGCCCCGACATAGAACAACTCCTGCTTCATCGCATCGGCGGAAAGAATCACCGCATCCACTGTCTTTCCTTGGCTGCGATGCGCGGTAACCGCATAGCCGTGATCGAACTCGTGATAATTGGCCGGTAGCGTCCGGCCATCTTCAAGGTGAATGCGGCCGCCATCGACATTATGCACTTTTACCAGTTCGCCGTTAGTGGCTCGGAAGCCCGCACCGCCGCGATTGCCCGTCAGCAGCAACTTGTCGCCGGGAGCCACCTCGATCTGCTGGCATTCATGCACAGAAAAGGAACGTGCCTGTGATGGACTCACCGTGCGCTCCATGCCATGCTGGTCTCTGGCGACGATGCACGACCTGTCAGTCCGCTCGACGGTGAGCGCCTCATGCTTTTCGATTCCACGCGAAGAGCGATGGAAGAGCAAAACTTGCCCTGACTTATAGTTCGCCAAATCTTTCTTTTGCGCCTCGGTCCATTGCAGCGGCATATAGCGCTCGGAGACAACGCCGCGATCCAGTTCGCCGCGCTGCTTCATGTCCTTTCGGATGGCCTCGGTAATCTTGCCGATCTCGTCATGCGTGCCGGCAACGACGAGAACCGTGCGACTTGAGTCTGAAGTGAGCGCCCGATAAGCGGGCGCCACCGCTTGCGCTCGCTCCAGATAGGGAACCTCCCGAACGGCGCCAAGCTGCTCCAGCTTTTCAAACCCCTGCTCCGGCGAATGCCGTAGCGTCTGTATGGCATCCCGATATTGCGCCTGCGTCTGTCGTTGCACGGCCATGAGCGACACGCTCTTCATCTGCGATTCCTGTTCCAGCATACGCAGGGCATCCGATGCCTCGACACTCTGAAGTTGTCGCGTATCCCCGGAGAAAAGAATCCGAGCGTCTTCGCGCTCAGCCAGTTCGAGCAAGCCTTCCATCTGACGGCCTGAGACCATGCCCGCTTCATCCACAACCAGCACTCTGCCATGTAGCGCGGCCTGCGCCTTTGGGTCATCCAGCAATCGAGAGATCGTCATCGCATCGCGAAAGCCGACCTTCTGTAACTCCTCAACCGCGCCGCGCGTTGGCGCAACCGCCAATACTTCCCTGCCAGCCCCGCGTAAACCACGGGCGATTTCCGTGAGTGTAGCGGTCTTGCCGGTCCCTGCGGCTCCGCGTAGATTGACTGCGAAGTCCTGCGAGTCCAGTATCTGATGAACGGCCCGCAATTGTTCCTCTCGCAGCCGTTCAGATGGGCTAAATTCGCGCTTCCCGCCCAGACGTTCATAGCGCCCGATGCCACCATCCACCGATGCAATCATGCGCTTTTCGCGTTCCAGACTTTCGCGTGTGGCCAGATTGTTCCCGGCCCGGATAAGAGTACCCTGCGACTGTTCCAACTCCAGGGCACCACGCAGTTGACGGCGATCAATCTTTCCGCGCCCATACCGCAGGGCCTCCGTCATCAACTCATGTTCGCGCACTACTGAGCTACGCTCAAAGAGATGCTCTTTCGCGTATTGAAGCGATTCCGCTGCCTGAGTTGGTTCATTCGGAATTTCGCCAGCACGATCAACAGACTCTTCATGCAGATGCTTCAGGGCGTGGCTCTCGTCAGGCAACAGTCTTGCCTGCTGCTGTTTCCGCAATTCCGCCGTAGAGATTTCCGCCAGTTTGTCAGCACGGGATTCACGGACGAGCACGGCGACTTCGTTATTGGTTGGCTTGCGGCCGTGCTCCGCCGTGAATCGTTCGATGGCGGCGTCCCGCTGCGCGCTCCGCACGCTGTACTTTTCGAGCAACTGATCCGAGACGCCGCGAATCTCGAAGCCGTGATCTCTGCCTTTGGAATCGCGGCGCGGCTCAATTTCATATCCCAGGCCATATACTTCACGCGCCAGTGCGTTCCGGTAAACCTCAGTCAGGTACGCACGGCGCTCATACAGTCCCGATGCTTGCAATGCTTTCCAGCGCCTCTCCACACCGTCATAGGTCAAATTGGCTGTGACAGCATGGGTGTGCAGTTGCGGATCAAGTTCACGGCTGGTGTCGTGCCGGTATGCGGCCACAATCCAGTTGGTAGTTGCCCGATCCTCGTTCGCACCATTCAGCCGGACACGCGCTGCGGCATAGTTTTCTGCCTCAGCGAGCGCCTCCCGGACAGCTTTGTCATGGGCAGCAATCAACCGCTCATCCCCGCCGACGAGCGCCTGAATCGAAATCGACTTCGGCGCGGAGAAGGTAAGATCGTACAGGGATCTGCCTTTGCTTTGTTCGCTTCCATTTGCATCAATGCGGTCAGCACTGTGGCGAGGGCGGAGGAATTCTCCAGTCTCTGGATGCAACCCCTCTCGAACTGCTTCAAATTGCTCCCGCGTTACCTCTCCACGCAGACCCAGCAACTCCGCACCCTGGCCATGCCATTCACCTTGAACACGACGGCCTTCATCGTAATAGTCGCTGTGTTCCAGATGCCGTTGAGCATATCCAGCACCACCCGTCATGGCCCGCAAAGTCAGCACAACCAAACGGTAACGCTGTTCGAAATCCGAATGCAACAGCCGGAGTCATTACGCCCTGCTTATAAACAATCAGGTATATGAACCCGAAGAGCGCATTCTACAAGTCCTCGTGGCATTCGGGCGGAACGTAAGGATGCAGCAGAGGCCAAGCTAACATCGCGCCCCCAATTGCAGTCAAAGGCACCTGATTCTGCGAGCTTCATTTTGAGGAAACAACCAGAAAACCACTCTCGCTGCGCTCGCTTTGAAGGAAGACACCATCCCTAAGCCTGATGGCTTAGCGATGGTGACGTAATCCACAAAGATCGAACGGAATTCGGACAACGTCGAACAGTGTTCGAAGATGATCGAAGATTGTTCGCACTGCGTTCGAGGATCAAGAAACCAGCCGGAAGGGCTTCCAACGGCTCAATCTCTAACACGGCGACGATCTGCCGCACACACACAGCACCTGCCTGAGCACCGGCATTCGGGTACGAATGCTGCTCGAAAGCGCCAGCGCCCTCTCGCTTAAAAGATGCGCTGAAGAGACTATGCTGGAGTAGTCTGTGTTTGATTCTTCAGTTTATGGACGAAGGCAAAGTAGGCCACCATCACCCGAAATGCCTTGGACCGATTCACCCCGCCGAGAACCTCTCCGCCCACTCTTTCCAGTTCGTCGGCGATCTCGAACGTCAAAGGAAATACGAAAGCGGTGTCAATACTCTGGAATGGAATGTTCAGCCACTGGTTGTTGTAAAAGGCAACAAGCTGCGCCTGCGCAGCCTTGGTTTTGAAACTCATGATGATGTGTTCAGCCAGGGCGTTCTTTCGCCGGATTTTGAGCACGGCAAAAAGTTGGTTGAAATGGCTCTTGGTGAATTTGGAATCGACGGTGAGCCGGAGTTGAGTGCGCTCCTCTGCGGGAGAAACGATTCTGCGCTTCGGTCGGGTTGTGGCCTTCTTCGCGGTAGGCATATGGCTTCCTTGTCGATACGTATCTTACAGCATTAGTATATGAGCAGAGAAGAGCAATCTGCAAACGATTGTTGCAAATAGAGTTCGCGCGAAGGATGCGCCGGGGGAGTAGTGGGTTCATTGCATGAAGATGCGGTGATTGCAGCCGCATGAACCACAACAAATCGAACCGTGGGGGGGAAGAGAGAAAAGGAATTGATTCTCCGCGCCAACCCAGCGCGAGACCTATGATGCCGATCTGCGCAGATTTCACGAGCAAGCCCAAAAGCAATTCGCTGCTTGGGCATCGTCGCTTGATCCGCATCAATCCCGGACGGATTCCTCAAGGTTCCCAAGGGAACCCCGGACACCCTATCTCCTTGAGACGGCTCACGCGCTCGCAGGGTATCCGCAGGGTTCCCCTGCACGACCCTTTGAGGGATGGAGTATCGCAGTCATTCCGGCGCGAAGCGCCGCCCGCTCCAGGCTCCGGCGGCGCGGCCTGCAACCGTTCTTCTCTCGCCGGACTCTTCGCAAGGATTTCGAGAGCCCGCCGCATCTTGTTTGAGTCAGACCACTCGATCAGCTCACGGCTCACCTGCTCCGTGATCGGCTGGCGCGCGCTTAGCTTCAGCATGAAGTTCAACAGGATAGCCCGCATCGCCAGCATCTCGGCCAGGATCGCCCGCTCCGCCGCCATCGTGCCCGCCTCCACGCTCGACCCCAGCAGCACATCCCGAACCCACTCCGACAGCGTCAACCCGGCCCGCTCCGCCCGCGACTCCAGCACGCGCAGCTCCGCCTCCGACACCTTCGTACTCACTGACTTGGATCGCAGATCATGTTTCACTGCGCACCTCCGCCGCTCGTTTTTTGAAGATCAGATTTTCTTGCTCAAGGCAGGAACGCGCGAAGGCCGCACGGATCACCGTGCGGCCCTCGAACCATCAAAACAGGCTGCTAAAGAGTAAGCGTCTTGTGTTCCCACCCTCGACAAGTACTCGCGACATTGCAACGATGGGGCATGGAAACGACGAAGGCGCGAGTACGGCGAACAGTAGCGGAGAAGCGGCGGATTGTTGAATTGACATTGCTGCCAGGGGCAAGCGTGGCGCGAGTTGCGCAGGCCGAGGGTGTGAACTCGCATCAGGTATTTCAGTGGCGTCGAGCCTATCGCGCCGGGAAGCTTATAGAGTTCAGAGAAGACGCATCGACGCTGTTGCCGGTAGTGCTGGCAGCAACGGATTCCACGGTGCAGGCTCAGCGAGAGCGGGCCGTCATTGCTGAGGCGGAGATCGCGGCGGGTGCGATTCATATTGAGTTTCCGGGCCGCGTCTCGATCACCGTGGAGTACGGTGCGGACCGCGCAGCGTTGCAAGCGATTCTCACCACCCTTGCAAGCAACGATCGCTTGCAAGGGAACCCGGCACTGGAGAGCTTGCGCAAGTGATCGAACTGCGGACGGGCACGCGCATCTGGATCGCTGCGGGCGTGACCGATATGCGGCGCGGCTTTCCGGGGCTGAGTGCGCAGGTGCAGATGATTCTCAAGCAGCAGCCGTTTTCCGGACATGTCTTTGTTTTTCGCGGACGCAGAGGCGACACGATCAAGATTTTATGGGCCGATGAAGACGGTTTGTGTCTGTTTGCGAAACGATTGGAACACGGACGCTTCATCTGGCCGCAAGCGAAGGAAGGAACGGTTTCTCTGTCGCGGGCACAGCTCTCGATGCTCATGGAAGGCATTGATTGGCGCAGGCCGGAGAGAACCTGGACACCGCAGATCGCAGTATAAGTGACAAGCATGATTCTCCTGTATACATAAGCATTTTATGGATGACTTATCCATAACTTCATGGCATACTTATTGCATGGATGTTGGCACGCTTCCAGACCTCGATCAGCTCGATATCGAAGCATTGAAGGCATTGGTTGTTGCACAGCGTGAGAGCCTCGATTCACACACCCAACAGGTTGAGCATCTGAAGCTGGTCATCGAGAAGTTGCGCCGCATGATCTTCGGCGCCAAGAGCGAGAAGGCTGTCCTAAAGGTTGAGCAGTTTGAACTGCAACTGGAGGAGACAGAGACGGAACAGGCTGTTGCTGAAGAAGAGATAGAAGCGCCTAGGTCAGAGGCCAAGCCTGGTTCCAAGTCCCGTCCATCGCGCAAGCCGCTTCCCGCACATCTTCCCCGTGAAGTCGTAACGCACCATCCAGAACAAGACTGGTGCCCCGATTGCGGTGGCCAGTTGCGCAACTTCGGCGAGGATGTGGCCGAGATGCTGGAGTACATCCCGGCTAACTTCAAGGTTATTCGCTACGTGCGGCCGAAGTTTGCCTGCAAGAAGTGTGAGCGCGTTGTCGAAGCTCCCGCGCCATCGCGCACCATCGAGCGCGGACTTGCCGGACCGGGATTGCTGGCGCATGTGCTGGTGGCCAAGTATGCCGTTCACTGCCCACTGTTTCGCCAGTCGGAGATATACGCTCGTGAAGGTGTCGATCTTGATCGCTCCACGCTGGCCGGTTGGGTGGGAGCTGCCAGTGAGTTACTTGCGCCGTTGGTCGATGCGCTGCGCAAGCATGTCTTATCCGCGACGAAGATTCATGCCGATGACACGCCGGTTCCGGTGCTCGCTCCCGGCAACGGAAAGACCAAGACGGGTCGCCTCTGGACTTATGTGCGCGACGATCGCCCTGCAGGCTATTCAACTGCTCCAGCTGTGTGGTTCGCCTACTCGGAGGACCGCAAGGGCGAACATCCCAGGCTCCATCTGAAGAACTTCAAGGGCGCGTTGCAGGCCGATGCCTACGCCGGCTTTCACCATCTTTATGAAGGCGGCGCCATTTATAAAGTGGCGTGCTGGGCGCACGCCCGGCGCAAGTTCCACGACATCCATGTGGTTCATGCTTCTCACATCACTACCGAGGCCATCGCTCGCATCGGCGCTCTGTACGGGATAGAAGAAGATATTCGCGGCAAACCGGTCGAGGTGAGACACGAAGTTCGCCAGGCCCGTGCAAAGCCGTTGCTCGACGATCTGCGAAACTGGATGGAAAAATCCCTGCGGCAACTGTCCGTAAAAAGTGAGACCGCGGGTGCGATCCGCTATGCGCTTGCGCACTGGCGGGCGCTCACACGCTATGTTGACGATGGACTGCTGGAGATCGATAACTCGGCAGCCGAACGGGCGCTGCGTGCCGTTGCGCTTGGACGGAAGAATTATCTTTTCTGCGGCTCGAACTCTGGTGGCGAGCGCGCTGCCGACATTTACTCGCTGGTGGGCACCGCCAAGCTGAATGGATTGGACCCGGAATCCTATCTCCGCCAAGTATTGATCCGCATCGCCGAACATCCAATCAACCGCATCGAAGAACTGCTTCCATGGAATCTCGCCGACGACCTCCAACCAGCCGCCAAAGCTGCCTGACCGGTGCTTCCCGAAGTGTCCACTTAAAATAAGTGGACACTTCACAAATCAGTCTCTACCTCAAATACACGCACCGCCCAATGGTCAATATGGCCAGACCAAACGCTTACGATTGCCCAGCAACCGGCTGTCGGTGACTGAGATCAGGCGGTTGAGTTCATCATAGGCGTAGCTGACCAGAACGCCGCCCGTGTTGGAGGAGGTGATGGTTTCCACTTTGCCGCTCGCGTAGTAAGTATAGCTCAGAGTACTATACTGAGTTCGTGGTCTCCCACTCATCCACGATAAAACTGTGGATGAATGGGGCACGGCAGTTCGTGGTTATTTTATGACCGGGCCACCTGCCCACCTGCCTCAGGACTCCTCTTGGTCGATTCTTTCTGACTCGCGAGCGAGTGATTCCTTAATACTCTGGCTCAGGAACCTTCTTCCATCCTCCGTCAACATCTTTCTTTCGTCCATGACCTCTCGGCGTGATTTCGCGCTTCGAGGGGCCTGGGCGGCATAGTCAGCGACTAGCGTCCGTGTATGCATCCATTGGAGAAACATGCGACAGGACGGCAAATTCATACCTGCAACCACACTAGAATCAAGCAAATCTGGCACGGCTCCACTTTCGATTGCCTTGATCCAATCGCGCATGGGCATCCATCTGAGTCGCCAAATATCTTGACATTCTTCCAGATGCTTCAGCACGGACGCCCTGTACCCTGCCTTGAGCAGCCCATCAGCTAGGCGAAAATTGGGGGCACGGAGTCCGCAACTTAGAGAGGTCGATCCATCCGTAAGGCACGCATCCGTCGACTTTTCCAAGCAGCTAACAGCGCCTCTCCAATCCTCAGAATCTAGCAAAAGAATCCCCTCAGCGATGTAGAGGTTGTAGAGTTCCCATCCATTTGGCATCCATTCCCAAGATTCTTGAAGGAATCCTCGTAGCGCATCATGTTCGCGAAGTTCGCTGGCAAATCGCACTAGCTCGACGAGGAGTGCTAGACGGGCGATTCCGCCTACACGCTTGGAAAATATTCCCATTCTTTCCAATTGATCGTCAGCGCGTGGGCAGAGATCGAACACACCGATTTCTTGAAGTAGTCTGAGTAGCGACACCTGATCGCCAGATTCAAAAGCGTTTATTATCGAACTCGAAATTTTCACCACATCTGAGAATCTCGGCATTTGCACTTCATCAACATAAACGTTACCGAGATTTCTTGAGAGCAGGTCCAATTCATGAAGATTAAAATCCTCCACCCCGAGCCTAATGAAGAGCAAGTATGCGGATTTCATGGCGTAGAAGGTAAAGAACTCTCGTGACGAGGGGACAGATTGGTTGCAATGTTCCTCACTTTCTTTGATCACATCCCGATAGTCCATGAGCAACGTTTCAAATTGCAAATCACACAGCAACTCATGTCTGAACATTTCGACCCCACCTTGACCTTCTTCATCACGTGCTTAGTCTTCTATAGCATTCCGGCAGACCACGCCGCGCAAACCCCCTTTGCAATTGCATAGGCAAAGGGAAGTGTGCTTCCTGATGCGACATCGAAACCATAATCGTACCCCAATAATTCCATCATCGCCTCCATGCACCCGTTGTAAGCATCCTCCCGAACCATTCGCTCCGTTGCTTCAATCTCTGCCGTAATTTGTTCGTCAGCATCAAATTCGAACAAATCGGCGCGCCCGCGCGGATCAATACGATTCACCGGATCACCACTGGCATACAGATACTTGTGCAATGTAGCCGGAATCTTGATCGTGCCCTCTTCCGGGTCTCTGGACATGAACCTTCCGGTCGCCGGGTTGTAGTATCTGGCGCGCAGGTAATACAGCCCCAAATCGCTGTCGAACTGCTCGCCGCGATAGAGGTAATTGTTCGGCGTTGTGCCTTGCTTGGTAAAGCTGTTGCCGTAGGCGTCGTACTCGTACTCGTCGGTTACCTTGCCAGTTGCATCTGTGAGCTCCCTTACGCTTCCGCCACCATCGTATACATAGAAGCTGGTAGTCCAGGTATTATTGATGACCTGATTCTCGCTGATACGTTGCAAACCATAGGTGTACTGCCTTGTGACCGCACCATTGACCACTTCTTCGACTACCTGCGCGTAGCCGGTGGGGTTCAGGTCGTCAACGAGATATTGTGTTGTTACTCCACCGACTATCTTCGCAACCCGGTTGCCATCTCCGTCATAAATCATCCTCACTTGCCCGTTATTAGCGGAGATCATGTGATTTTCGCTGTCATAGGTGTAGGTCTTGCCGCCTGTAGCTAACACGTTACCGTTGGCGTCATACGTCTCTGACGAAATCTCATCATCGGCATTGTATCCAAAGCCGCCTGATTCAATTCCCGGCAGAGATGAGTTCAACGACAGCCGATTCCCAACCGGGTCCAGCGAATAACTCGCACTGCCATTGTTCTGGCTCGGGTCACTGCTGATTGTCTCATTCGTCAAGCGATAGATGCCGTCATAGTTCCAACTGATTGTGCGCCCGCTGCCCTCGGAGACCCCAGTCTTGTTGCCTGTCGGTCCCTGCGTATAGGTATAACTCGAAACAGACGTCGTCATGGCTGTGAGCCGGTTGAGCACGTCGTAGGTGAAGTTTGCGGTCAACTGGTTGGGCGTGGCGACCGTGGCCACGTTGCTGGCGGGATCATAGGTATACGTCGTCGTCTGATTGCCCAGCAACCGGCTGTCGGTGACTGTGATCAGGCGGTTGAGTTCATCATAGGCGTAGCTGACCAGAACGCCGTGGGCATGATTCGACGACATCGACGCAAGGTTACCCGCGCCGTCGTAGCTGTAACTCAACACACCAGCTGGGGCGGCTTTGGTGGTCAAGCGATCCAATGTGTCGTAGCTATACGTCGTATTCCAGCTCCCGACAGACATGGTAGCACGCTTGCCTGTTGCCGTGTAGGTGAAGCTGACGGTTGCTTCGCCCGGCGTCGAGCGGGAGAGCAGGCGGTTGAGCACGTCGTAGGTGTAGGTGGTGACGGCGCCGTTGAAGTGGGTGAGTTGGGAGAGATTGCCGGCTGCGTCGTAGGCGCGGGTCTCGGTGTGGGTCTGGTCGGGCAGCGTCTTGAGGACCGGCTGATTGAAGAGGTTGAAGGCGTTAACCGTGGTGTGAATGTTTTCGTCGGTCAGGCCGCTCAGGTTGCCCAGCGAGTCATAGCCGTAATAATTCGTGTTATTCGATGGGTTGGGATGGTTGAGTTGGACGACGGTTTTGAGCTGGTTGGCGGCGTCGTAGGTGTATTGGACGACCGCGCCGGCCTGATCGGTTGTGCTGGCCAGATTTCCGGGGCCGTCGTAGGTGTTGACGATGGCGGTGCTGTCGGGGTTGATGGTCTTGATGAGGCGCTTGCGGGCGTCGTATTGGAAGCGGGTGGTGTTGTGGTTGGCGTCAGTCTGGGAGATGCGATTGCCGGCGTCGTCGTAGGCGTAAATGATGTTGCCCTTGACGCCGGAGAGGGCGACGAGGCGGCCGGCGTTGTCATAGGTGTAGGTGGTGTTGTGGCCGAGGGCGTCGGTCTCGGCGATCTTACGGTTGGCGTTGTCGTAGGCGTAGGTGATGGCGCTGGGGGTGGGGGAGCCGTAGCCGCTGGTGAGGGTGATGAGGCGTCCGGCGACGTCGTAAGCGTGATGGGTATCGTTGCCGGCCTGATCGATCTCGTCGATCACGTTGTTGCGGAAGTCATAGGAGCGGGTCGACTTGGTGCCGTCGGGATAGTCGGTTTCAGCGAGGCGGTTGAGGGCGTCGTACTGATAGCCGGTAACGTGGCCGAGGGCATCAGTGTCGGAGAGCTTGTTGCCGTTGGCGTCGTAGGTGGAACTGGTGGTGCGGCTGAGCGGCGCGACGGTCTGCGTGAGGTTGCCGAAGGGATCGTAGGCGTAGGTGGTGGTGGAGGCGGCGCTGCCGGTGGGCAAGGTGGGCGTGGGCGTGACCATGGAGGTCTTCTGGCCGAGGGAATTATAGACGTAGGAGGTGGCGCGTCCGAGGGCGTCGGTGCGGCTGATCATGTTGCCATTGGCGTCATAGGCGAACTGCGAGGCCATGGCGGGGTTGACAGTGATGTCATAGCCGATGGCGCCAGCGGAGAGGGTCTGGTTGGGGTTGAAGATAAAGCTGGCAAGGGTGCCGATGGAGTCGGTGACGGACTGCGGGTTGTAGTTGGCGTCGTAGTTGAAGGTGCGCGCGTTGCCGAGTTCGTCGGTGGTGGAGGTTGGCTCGCTGTATTGGTTGTAGGTAGTGGTGCTGGTGGTGTTGTGGCTGTTTGGGGTTGCGGGATAAGTGGAGGATGTCTTGTTGCCATTCTGATCGTAGGTGTAGCTGCTGATGTTGCCGAGCGGGTCGGTGACTGAGATCAGATTGTGATTGGCGTCGTAAGTGTCGGTGGTGGTGTTGCCGTTGGGATCGGTGGATTGCAGCAGGTCACCATAACTGTCGTAGACCATCGACGAGGTGCTGTTATCCGGATAGGTGATGGTGGTGACGCCCGTGTTGGGGATGCTGACGCCGTTAATCGTGCTGGTGGTCGACAGGTTGTAGGCGTAGCTGGTGGTGCTGTTGAATGCGTCGGTGACGGAGAGCAGGCGACCGTCGAGTAAGGAGTTGCCGCTGTCGGTGGTGCTGTCATAGTAAGCGGTGACGGGCAGCGGATTGCAGCGGCCATCGGTTCCGCCCTCGTAGTAATGATTGTACGGGAAGGCTAACTCGGTGTGGTAGGTGTATTGGCTGGTGTTGGAGGCTGGCGCGTTGGGGCACGTGGCGGCTTGCGGCGTGGCGGGATAGGTGACGGTGGCGAGATTGCCGTTGGCGTCATAGCCATAGGAGTAGATGTTACCCTGCGGATCGGTGATCTGCGTGATGCGATTGCTGGCGTCGCGCACAAAGGGCACGTTGAGGCCGGTGGAGCTGGTAATGCCATTTGCGGTGATGGTCAGGCCGTTGCCGCTGCGGTCCCGGATGGATTGCAAGTTACCAGCCGCGCTGATGGTGTAGGCGGTCCCGTTGGGGTCAGTGTAGATGTATCCCGGCGGAACGTATTGGCTGCCGTCCTGGCAGTATTCGTCGGCAGTCAGAATATCCAACCCATCGGCGCAACCCGGAGCCGAACTCGTGAGAGTCCCATGCAGGCCTGGCTGCGGAGTGAATATTGGCCAATACCACGGGAATACACATCCTAACAAGGGATTGCATCCCTGTTGCTGTGGTGTGAAATAAAAGGTTCTTCGCTGGCCGCCCAGTGTAAAGGTAACATCGTTTTGGGGGTCCACTGTGAGGTTGACATTGATGCCGAGCGACCATCCATAGCCAAAGTCGCTGCTCGTGCCGGCATTGAGGCTGTCATAGGTGCGTTGAATGTTGATGGCAAGTCCGGTGGCGGGGACAACCAGGTCTGTCACGGTAGCCGTGACACGGCCCGGCTTGTAGTTGCCGGCAACTGTAACCAGGATGAGACTGTATTGCTGATCCCCATTCGTATCTGTTGCAAACAGTTGAATCCAGTAAGAGCCGTTTGGCAGCACAGTTGTGTCAAGAGTGCCAATCGTGCCTGAACTGGCTGTGATTGGAAGAATGGAGATGCTGACGGGATTGTTCGTTGGATAGTAGGAAAGTACTCCACCACTTTGAATCGCAATTCCCGGCGCGAGAGTAATTGGAACCACCCCGGTTACAGTAGAGCCGTAAGCAGGACTTCCGACCCATCCCTGCGGATCTTGTTGAGCTGGATTCACTGTGACTGTGAACTGCTCCGCGCCGCTGTTACCCGAAGCATCACTGGCGCTCAGTTGCAGCACATAGCGTCCCAAGTCGCTAAAGGTAGCTGTCGTTACGGCCTGACTCGGATTAGCGAAGGTGACCGTTCCGGGTCCGCTGACCTGGCTCCATACATCAGTCGGAGTCAGTTCTGCACTATCAGTAACAGACCCGTTGAGCTGTAGGGGGGCCCCGATTGTCGCAGAAGACTGCGCCGTAATCCCTATAGTAATCGTGTCCGGCTGGCTTGAGGTCGGACCCGTCCATTGCCCCGGAACAACATTGGAAAATACAACATTCCGGTTGACAGAATCAACTGCTACGATGTTGTAACTTCCAAGACTATTCGGATTGAAATGGTTGTAGCGGAAAAAAGCATGGCCTGTGATGTCTGTCGTTCCACCTAAAGAGAATTTATCGATGCCCCAAACATACAATCCGACATTGGCATTGAACACCGGAGATCCCGAGGCATCTGTCGCGAACACATCATAACCCTGTGTATCCTCTACGCTTGTCAGCAACTGAAGCTGGAGAGTGCCCGCGGCTGGTGGAGTCGCGTAACTGCTCCACGTGACGCTGCTTTGGCCTGACAAGAAACTTGATGTACCGGGCGGGAATGCCTGAGCCTGCAAATTATCTGTCCCGGCATTGAGTCCGGTGAACATAAAAGCTGCGGTTCCTGTGGAATCAGTAGTTGCTTGAAGTTGTTGAGCATTGGCTCCAGTAACATTGAGCATCACTGGAATATTCGGCATCGGTGTTCCAGAAGCATCAGTCACCAGAGCATTGAATGTTATGGGCTGGCCAAGTGGATAAGAGGATGCGGTCGTGTACAATGTTGGGAAATATACACCCTGCCAGATCTGCACCCCGGTAATCCAATTCTGGTCTCCATTGGCATTGACCGGCAGACGGGCAGGATAATTAGCTGAAACTGCTCCGCTCTGATATGCAATGCTGATGCTCGCGCCTTGTGTGAGACCAGTTGCCGCTACAACTGGACTTGTGCCATCAAGGATTCCGTTTTGGATATTTGGGTTATAGAGGCCATATTGATAGTTATTGTTCAGTCCTCTGGTTACCCAAGTCCAAGGCATCGCTGTGGGCTGGACAGGTATTGAGGCTCCATTGACCGCGACTACAAATCCCGGTCCGCCATCGTTCGCAAAATCAGCGCTATCAACTCCCAACTGTAGCTGTGTAGCTCCAGCCGGTACGATATATTCCATCGGCGCACCACCGATGGCTATCGGTTCGATGACGGCTCCATTGTTGTCTGTGAATGCCCCTACAAGTCCGGCCAGTCCGAGAGTTGGAGGCGCAGTAAGCTTTACGCTTGCGACTGAACTCGGCGGCACTGGAATGATCCAGGACGCAGAGATACTATTAGACGCTAATACTTGTCCGTTAACGACAGCTGTAGCCTGAATCGTGTCATTTCCACTGTTCGCGCCAATGTATGCATACGAAGTGACGCCGTCATTGCCGGTAGTGCCGCTACCAATGCTGCTATTCGCGCCTACTACTGTAAACGTCACAGCCACTCCATTTTCTGGTGTGCCATCTTGATCGAGGAGTGTGGCTGTAAACGCTTGCGAGCTTCCTGCTGTGTACGGCGATTGGGCTGTCGCTGTGAGAGTGATGGGGGGGGGAGGAGGCAGCAACGTCACGGAAGCGGAACCGATTGTAGCGCCGCTCGCCTGGCTCGACGCGGTAATTGCCACGGTCTGTTGTGCCGCGACAGTTTCTGGCGCAGTGTAAAGGCCACCTGAGGTAAGAGAACCTAACGCGCCTGACGGCATTGTCCAAGATACGGCGGCGTCGCAGGTGCCTGGAACTGCGAACTGCTGGCTCTGCGATGCATAGAGGCTCACAGCCGAGGGAGCGATTTGAACCGCGCTGCGTGGATAGAACGTATAGAACGTGGAAGGCGACCCTTGGTTGTTGTACTCAGTCTGAATCCAATCGCCCGACCTTGGAGCGTTCGATACGGTGACCTCGTCGATATTCCCGTTGAAATATAGCCAATTCCAGTTCCCATCGTCTTGTTCAATGGTATATGCAGCTCCGATAAAGTATGAGTAATCCGGACTGTAACCATTAGCTACCGAACCTTGTGACGATGCAACATTCTGTCCATCAACGTACACCTCTTGTGTGCCGCTGGTTGCAAAAGTCCAGACTGCATAATGCCAATTATTGTCGTTATATGCTAAAGGCGTAATTAGTTCGCCTACATTCAATCGACCAGATTCGTCAATGTACATCCAAGGATCCCATGAACCGTCAGGCGCATCCCCAGGTTCCATGGGAACAGTCCATAAACACCAAATTCCACAAGAAACATTGACGGATTGATTGAGGATGCCTCCAGCAGATGCGGTCCTGAACCAAACTCCGAACGTCGTGGAAAAGGTGGTCGTGTCACCTGCGGGTAACCCAACATTGTCATACACGCCGGTTGGGAAAGTCGGGAAGTCCGACTCGGGAATCTGTATATAGCTTGATGCTCCGTTTAGGCTGGCTGCACCATCGATTTCACCGGAAGCGGCTGATACCGACGTAAGTGTTCCGTTGTTACCATACGATGTGGAGTCCCCCGCTGTTCCTGTCCCTGTGTTAGCCAAATGATAGACGGCCGTGTAGTTGTTATCCCAAACACTAGTCGGATTTTGTTGCGAAGTTGTAATGTTCGAATTCCCGTAAAACACATAAATAACTGTATCCGCACTATGCGACAGCGTCGGGATGCGTATCCACGCAATTACCTGACCGGTAATTGGGTTGTATTCCTCCATCTCGTCATCCAGCTTGGTCAGGCCGTTTGGATCAAGGCTGAAGATGATGTCATATCCGTAAAAACTCGCAACATGGCCTCCATTCGTAGTGCTCGCAAGGTCTGGGTCCGTAGTGTTGAATAAGAACGGAAAATTGGTCTGATCGGTGTTCGGAACTTTCGTATGGTCGATTACAATGACTCGTTGATATCCAAATCCACTCGATGCGCACTGCGTTGGAGCGAGCGTAATTGTCGCAGATGCGGACTTGGAAGGATTCTCCTGGCTGGTAGCAGTAATTGTTACTGTCTGCTGTGCTCCAATTGTGGGCGGTGCAGTATAAATTCCATTCGTATCGACTGAACCAAACCCCGTGGGCGCGATCGTCCAGGTAACGGCAGTGTTATCTGTGTTGACTACACTTGCTGTAAACAACTGAGTTTGATCGTTTGTTAGCGTGACGCCGCCCGGAGCCACGCTAACAGCAACGGGCAGCATCAGCGTAACCACTGCTGTAGCGGAGTTGGCTGAAGCGGACAGGCTAGTCGCCGTAATCGTAACTATCTGCTGCGTTGTGATCACGTCAGGCGCAGTGTACAGTCCATTTACTGAGAGTAAACCAGGAGCGCCGGCAGGCATTGACCAGGTCGATGCTGAATTGCAAATGCTTGTAGCCGTTAATTGCTGGCTCTGCGATGCATTTAGAGTTACTGCTGCCGGGCTGACAGAATATTCATTTTCGGATGATATCGCGTAAAATATCGATGGCTGACTTTGATTGTTGTATTCTGTTGCAACCCAATCGGCGGAACGCGCAATGCCAGAGACTCTGGCCTCCTCCAGGCTTCCATTCACATAACCGTCAAGATTGCTACGCGCCCCATCGACTCCGAGCGTTAGATCGTATGCAGGACTAGCATCTGTCGTTTGAGGATTGCTGGCAACCAAAGCACCATTTACGTAAAGTGATGTTGTTGAACCATCCCAGGTGCCTGTGAGGGAATACCATTGGCTCGTCCCGAAATTATTGTATGAGGCTCCGTAGCCACCACTAGGTCCATCAACATCAAAGGAGAGAGTTCCCCCATAGTTCGCAAGCAGTGTTCCGTTTGTTCCAGCCCAGTTATTGCCGTTTCCCATGATAGTGTTAAAAATGAGGCCGGCGTAATTGGTGGCGAACGCATTATAGTATACCCAAGTGCTGAACGTGCCCGTATGCGTAGGCAATACACTTGGATTGTTACCAGCGTCAATATAATCTTGGTTACCACTTAGGGCTACACTATTGCCGATTGGCCCAGCGGTTGCCGACACGGAACCAACGACCGTCGCAGTATTTCCATTGGCCGTCGAATCTGGGAACGATTGCAGCGCCCCGTATCCCGCCAGATGCCAGACTCCACCATAGTTGCTATCCCACACACCCGCCGGGTTCTGCTGTGGAGCATTGATGCTGGGGTTTCCATAGAACAAATAGAGAACAGTATCGCTGCTATGCGACAGTATTGGGATTCGAACCCACGCAATCACCTGGCCAGCGGACGGGTTGTACTCCTCCATTTCGTAATTCAGGATATTTTGACCAGCAGGATCCGACGTGAAGAGAATGTCGTAGCCGTTAGGATTTGAAACGTGACCACCGTAAACTGTCGATGCAAAGGCTGGATCGGTGGTGTTAAACAGGAACGGGAAGCTGGTCTGATCCGTGTTTGGAACCTTCGTGTGGTCGATTGCGATTGAGCGTACGTAGCTATACCCATTCGACCCGCACGGCGTTGGAGAAAGACCGATAGTGGCCGAGGCGGACTGGGTTGGATTCGCCTGACTGGCAGCCGTGATAGTCACCGTCTGCTGCGTAGTGATCGCTGCTGGTGCCGTGTACAGGCCAGACGAACTAATCGTACCCATACCCGCTGGACTGATCGTCCAGGTCACGGCGGTGTTGTATGAGTTTGTTACGCTGGCAGCAAACTGCTGTGTCTGGTCACTATAAAGCGACGCATTGGAAGGAGTTACGCTGATCGAAACAGATGGCAGCGTGACGATCCCTGCCAGTGTTATCGTGGCCGAGGCAGATTGGGTCGTGTCAGCTTGACTAGTTGCTGTGATCGTAACTGTCTGCTGTGCAGTAATCTTTGTCGGAGCCGTATACAGACCCGCCGTGCTGATTGCGCCCACTCCAGCAGGAGTGATTGTCCAGGTTACTGCAGTGTTGTTGGTATTGACGACATTGGCTGTAAACTGTTGCGTCTGGCCGCCATAGAGAGTCGCGCTGGAAGGAGTTACGCTCACTGACACTGGCGGCATTAGTGTAACCGTCGATGAGAGAGACGTAGACGATACTCCAAGGGTGGTTGCAGTTATAGTGACCGTCTGCTGCGTTTCGATGCTAGCAGGCGCGATATAGAGTCCTGTGGCGCTCAGCGTTCCTGGACTGCCCGACGGCATAGACCAGATCATTGCGGCGCCACAAGCGCCTGCAGTTGTAAACTGCTGGTGCTGACCGTCATATAGATTTACAGCATCCGGGACAACCTCTACAGCGTTTTCTGCATGGAGTGCGTAGAAGGTCGAGGGCGAATTTTGGTTGCTATATTCCGTCGCAATCCAGTCGGCGGAACGGGCAATGCCTGTCGATACCCGCACTTCATCGATCAATCCGTTGAAACGCTCACCGGAATACCCCAGACCGATAGCGGCGGAGGCAATGTTATTCTCGTAGAAATTGTCGTTCCAAGTTGAGCCAGTTTCTACTCCATTCAAGTACATCTCGGGGCCTTGCCCGTCCCACGTTGCGACAATATGATTCCAACCCGTGTTGAAGCTGCCTGATGGAATCAACCAACGCATACGGTTAGAAACGACCATACCAACCCCAGATCCCCCTTCAACGTATAGGCCCCAGTTGCTTGAATTATTTGCGTTAAAATCGACAATTGCTGGCCAAGCGCCAAGACCAGACAAATTAACCCATGTCTCTAGGCTAAAGACACTAGGCGTCGCAGTTGCCAACGAAGTAGACGAAAGGTCAATATAGCCTGAAGTGCTGTACGGATTATTGAGTCCTCCGTCGATCTTACCGGTTGTTGCAGTGGCGCCAACCACAATGCCATTGTTTCGGTTGATAGTTGAATCATTTGCGGATAGAGTAGTATCGTTTGGCAGGTGCCAGACACCCATGTAATTTGCATCCCAAACACCGGTCGGATTCTGCTGCGAGGCTGTAATGCTGGAATTCCCGTAGAACATATAGAGGACGGTGTTCGTGGCGTGCGACAGGGTTGGGATGCGTATCCATGCGATCACTTGGCCGGTGACCGGGTTGTACTCCTCCATCTCGAAATTCAAAATGTTCTGCCCAGCAGGATCCGATGCAAAAACTATGTCGTAGCCACTGGGATTTGTAACATGGCCGCCATTGGCTGTCGTGGCTAGGAGCGGATCGGTCGTATTGAATAGGAATGGAAAGTTCGTCTGATCCGTATTCGGAACCTTCGTGTGGTCAATGACGATAGTGCGCTGGTAGCTGTATCCGTTTGACGTGCATTGCGTTGGCGTGAGTGTAACCGTCGCCGAGGCCGACTGGGTCGTGTCCGCCTGACTCGTGGCTGTGACTGTTACCACTTGTTGCGTTGAGATCGTGGCCGAAGCCGTATACAAGCCTTCCGCACTGATCGTGCCAACACTCGCAGGACTGATCGTCCACGTCACCGCGGTGTTGCTGGTGTTGGATACAGTAGCCGTGAACTGCTGCGTTTGCCCGCCGTAAAGCGTCGCGCTGGGTGGGGTTACAGCAACCGAAATGAGCGTCGCTGCGTTGACCTGGAAGCTCTGTGCGACCATCGGAGCAGCCGCGTAAGTGCTGTTGCC
>CAYLHL010000001.1:135743-1394003 GCA_964383595.1 uncultured Occallatibacter sp.
CCACAAGCGTCAGCGGCGTCCCCACCGTCTGCGTTCCGGGGTTAGCGAAGCTGATTGTCTGTGCTTCGCCGTTGACCTGGAAGCTCTGTGCGACCATCGGAGCAGCCGCGTAAGTGCTGTTGCCCGCCTGGTTCGCATCGATGGTGCAGGTTCCAGAGGCGATGAAACTGGCTACCGTGCCGGAGACCGTGCAGATGCTCTGTGTGGTCGAAGTGAAGGTGACCGCCAAACCGGAGCTGGCCGTCGCCACAAGCGTCAGCGGCGTCCCCACCGTCTGCGTTCCGGGGTTAGCGAAGCTGATGCTCTGGGGTTCAAGATTCACCGTTTGGGTGATTGCGCTGGAAAGTACAGACCCATAACTGGCATTTCCGATCCAGCCAGCCGTGATGGTGTGTGTGCCGATGGCCAAGGCGCTGGTAGTAAATGTTGCTGTTGTTCCGCTGATGGTGCCCGTCCCGATTGAAGTTCCGCTATCGTAGAAAGTCACTGTGCCAGTCGGTCCGCTGGAAATCGTTGCCGTGAAAGTCACAGAGCTGCCGTAAGTAGACGGATTGCTCGATGAGGCCACAATCAGCGTCGGCATCGTGTACGTCGTCGACGCCACGGCGCTATTCGTCATGCCGGTTTCATATGCGATCGCCTCGATTGTTTCTGCCGCGGTAACTTGAATCGTGCAGGTAGTGCCACAGACTGTTCCTGTTGTCGGAGTTGGCGCCACTCCATTTGTCGTGTAATTGATCGATGCCCCAGGGGTCGTTGTGGAAATCCCCAGGTTCAGCGGTGTCCCTCCCTGAGGAGTGAATATGGGCGTCGCAACTTGCGAACCGAGAGTGAGAGCTTCCACCGGCACGAAGGTCGTGGGAATCGTCACGGTATTTCCGGTAAAGATGGCGCTATGGTTATCGCTCTCGAAACCGGTGCTACTGCTGGTGTTATAAAAGACGATCTGCGTGATCGTCACGCCAGTAATGTAGAAGCTAACATAGGCAAAAGGCTCCGCGGAGTCGTTCGCGCCAGAAGTAATGTTGGGATTACCGAAGTAGGCGCTGGTATTGTAGACAGTGCCGTTGCTGGCGGTAATTGTGCCGGTTCCGTTATTCAGGAATGTCAGCAGATCGGCCGTGCTGAATGATCCGCACAGTGTGCTGCCGGAGTACAAGGCAATCCTGTTGTATGCGTCGCCCGCCGACCACCAAAAGCCAAAATAGGATACAGGTTGGGCAAGCGTTAGATAAACCGGATTCGTACTCCCGGACTCAGTACCCACCGCGAAGTAATTGGTCGGAGTGTTGCTCGTACTATCGATTGCCCCGCCATACTCATTAGGAGCGACGATTGCGAAGGGTTGGGTTGGGCTGCCGGTATAGGTGCCGATTCCGGCAGTCGAAACATAGGCCGTTGTGTAAATCCCGGTAGAAAGCGCGTCAAATGTTTCTGTAGCCGCGCCGGTAACTGTGGTTGATTGCGCTCCTGGCTGAGAGAGATAGATGTTTAATGTGCCTGGGGTTGTCGAAATTGTATAGGTTTCCTTGCTCTGGCGAAGCGGGAGGGCTGGAGGTTGCGTGCCACCCTTCAAATCGAGATGAGCCAGATGCTAGGCACCAAAGGCTTCAGCGCCGGTACCAGCAAACAGTACAAAACCGAGCCGCTGTTCGTCTTCAGCAAGGCATGAAGGCTACGCTGATGCGGCGGCTAAAACAGCAATACTCGGCTGAGCGCCTTCAGGTCGGCCAACCGGCTTGGTTGCAGCCCAGTCGAGCGTGTTGCGCTATGCTCGTATTCAATTCTCTCCGGCTCCATCGTGAAGAGCCTGTAACAAATCGTCAGGCACTTGACCGCCTGTCGCACCACAACCAACGCAGACGTAAAAGGTGCTCTCTTTCCATGTCAACGGAGACGTATCTTTGGACTTAGACACAAAGACCGAGAACGAGTTGTCGGCAGGGAAGACTCTCTGATATTCCTCGCCACAATTGCAGACCATAGTGTTCCTCAATTCCCCTACTACTAAAGAATTTCATAGGTCATCCATCTTCGCCACAACATTCTCTCTCAAAGTGGCGTAGGAGCAGCATGGAGTCAGACCCCGCGCTTCACCGTGGTGTCATCTCCCAATACATTCGGAGACGCATGTCCATGCTCGGCACATTGGAATTGGCGACAACCGAGAGTGAGGCGGGTTTTTCAATGCGCCTCGAAATGGGTAGACTTGCCCTACCCGAAGCGGCCACCAGCACCATTGGATGGCTGTAGAATGCAATCATCCGAAGTTTCTTGAAAACTATGAAGACAGAATTGGTTCGCCGGTTATCCCTGGAAGAGGAAGAACTTGCTGCCAAACGCGAAGAGTTGGCGCGGCTTGAGGCTCAGCTTGCAGACCAAGAACTTTTCCTTGCCAGCCTAAAGGCTGAGTTGTCTGCTTTTGAGGGGCTGTACCTTCGCCGAGTCGGAGTGCTGTATGCCGAACTGGACGAGTGGAATGCCCGGTCTGCCGAGCTACATGCCGAACATACCAGAACTCCAGAGGCTCAGGCAGAGGCAGCCGAGGCTCGGGCACAGGCTAAAGAAGCCTATTCAGCGGCTCATGGGGAGGCCGCAGAGGTTCAGCCTTTTTTACCATCGGCTGATTTGAAAAAGCTATACCGCGAAGCGGCCAAGCTGGTTCACCCTGATTCTGCCACCGACGAGGCCGACCGTACGCGGCGTGAACGTCTGATGAAGGAAGTCAACGCCGCGTATGCGGCTGGAGATGAAGAAGCACTTCGACGCCTCCTCGCCGACCTCGATGCCAGCCCCGATGCGGTGCAAGGGGCGGGCATTGGTGCTGACCTCATAAGGGTGTTGCGCCAATTGAAGCAGGTACGTAACCGCATCGCCGAAATTGAGTTGGAGGCTAAAGCCCTTTCAGAAACAGACCTCGCCAAGCTGAAGGCTAAGGCAGACCAAGCGACAACAGAAGGACGAGACCCGCTTGCAGAAATGGCCTCCAGCGTTCAGGGACGTGTCCTTGAGTCTCGGCAAGAGTACGAGAACAAATCAGCAAAGAGGGCACAAACATGAGCAAAGAAAATGTTTCAACTGCTCTTGTGCCTGTCCAACCCGCTGCTATTGCTGTCAGGGGTTCTGTGGCACTTTCCAAACGAGGGCTGAGCGATTGGTACGTTCTGGAAAAAGCGAAAGACTCGCTCAAAAGGGCAAAGGTACTCTATGAAACTGTACCCAAAGATTGCTCTATAGAGGAATTCAGGGCTTCTCTTGGGGAGTTTTTTGTTTGCATACAGAATGCTGCGAGTATAGACCCACACAACTCTGAGATTCAGTATTGGTTTGGATTCGCCTTTCGAGATGGTTTGGGAACGCAGCAAAATCGAATGGAGGCCGCAAGGTGGTTTCGTAAAGCAGCGGTGCAAGGAGTTGCTCAAGCCCAGTACGACCTCGGCAGTATGCTCAGTTATGGAGATGGAGTTCAGAAAAATGAATCTGAAGCAGCGTATTGGTATGAGATGTCTGCCAATCAGGGGCACGTTGATGCTCAGATGACTTTGGCTGCGGCTTATGCTGACGGGTCCGGGCTTGAAGTCGATTTGGTGAAGTCAGCACATTGGTTTCGACGCGCGGCAGAGCAAGGTTCCATCATAGGGCAGATATTTTTGGCAGATGCATTAAGTCAAGGTAGGGGCGTTCCTCAAAACTTATCAGAGGCTTTCTTCTGGTACAAAGAGGCCGCCGAGCAAGGCGATGCTTCAGCACAGAACAGCGTCGGCGAGGCATACTACTACGGAAACGGTGTGCAGAAAGATTATGCGATGGCACGGTTCTGGTATACCAAGGCCGCCGAACAAGAAAACGGAATGGCACAAGCCAGCTTGGGCTGGATATACTTCCACGGTCGCGGTGTAGCACAAGACGACGACCAAGCTTTCTTTTGGTTCAGCAAGGCGGCTGCACAAGATTTCGGCGATGCACAAGAAGCACTTGGGTTCGCGTTTTCAAGGGGAATAGGTGTGCCTCAAGACAACACACAGGCAGCTTACTGGTATAGCAAGGCTGCGGAGCAGGGGCGTCCTCAAGCACAGAACGAACTTGGTAACCTCTTATCTACCGGCAATGGTGTGCCTCGTGACGAAGTGAAGGCAAAAGAGTGGTGGCGTAAGGCAGCTTCGCAAGGCAACGTAAACGCTCGGTTGAACCTCCGTTTCAATTCATAGACGACTCGATGTTCGCAGCTTCCATTCACGCTCTCAGGTAAGCACTTGAAATGGGAGATAGACTCCCCTCGAACGAGGTGCAAGAAATGCTTTGGATACGCTGGGCTTTCATCGTCTTGAATGCGGTTTACTGCGTGATGTCAGTCGTATGGAGTCGCCAAACTTCATTGTCCGGGTTCGGCAAATTGGCAAGTGCCTCCATTTGGGTCTGGCAATTGGTTGGCGTTGGCTTCGTTGTCTGGTATCGCTTCAGCGCGTGGCACCTATTTTGGTGGTTCTTTGTTGGGTACGCGCTGATGCTCGTGGTCGTGAGGATAATGTCCAGATTCGGGTTTCACACAAACTAGGCTGACACTGCTTTGTTTGGACAGGTCGCCTTGCCGACCTGTGGCTGCAGTGCTCCGTACAAAAAACGGTGGTCAATGTTGGAGAAATGACCACTGATAAACAATGACTTGCAGACCGCTCTCGTGGTGGCAAAAAACGTCCGTTTTATGGCCTTTTCCGTGACCGGATTCGTACTATGTGGGTATGAGAATCTGCCTGTACGGAAGGGTCAGCACTGACCGGCAAGAGACACAGAATCAAATCACCCAACTTCGCGAGTTCGCGTTTACGCAGGGGTGGAAGATTGTTCGCGAGTACGTGGACGTGGCCTCCGGCAAGAGCAGTGACCGCCAGCAATTCAAAGCCCTGTTCGCCGCCGCCGCAAAGCGCGAGTTCGACCTGGTGTTGTTCTGGGGCTTGGACAGATTCTCTCGCGAGGGTGTCTTCGAGACCCTCAAGCATCTCCAAACCCTGACAGGCTACGGTGTCGGCTTCCGCAGTTTCACGGAGCAGTATCTGGACTCCTGTGGAATGTTCCGCGATGCCGTCATCAGCATCTTGGCCGTCATCGCGAAGCAGGAGCGGGTGCGGCTGGCCGAGCCCTACGGCGCTGCCTTGACGCATCCCGCCAGCCACATCGACCACTGGATTCGACTCCAGCGCAACGGAGAAGTGTCAAAAGCGATGGAGTACGAGGAACAGCCGAGGGGGCGTGTCGTCTATGACGGACGAGAGCAGCGTTTTCACCTTATGGCCGACAGGTGCATTCTCAGGCGGCGTGATGTGGTCGCCGGAATTATGGAAGCCATGCACCTACCGGACGACACCACACTGGCAACCGATGACCACTACAGATGCTTTTGGTGTTTGCAGCAAATCTTCAATCGGGAGAGACAACACGATGAACCTGACGCGGAGTGAAATGGACGAGGCTGTCGAGGCGTGGCTAGATGCTCATCACGGTCACGAACGCTATGTAGCCGCAACGGAGAACCTCTTCGAAGTGTTCGCTCGGTCATGGCAGGGTTCACGCCGCTGCCTAAGTGAAGCGTTCACAGACTTCCGCTCGGCTCTCCTGCGGGACTCAGCCACCAAGCATCCGAAGGTCACCGAAGTCTCCCCGAGGCGGACGACGCACTGCGAGTGAAGTAATCGCTCACAACCATTCACAATTCCAGCTTGAAAGGAGAAACAAATGGCACTCGAAAGGACGTACATCAGACAAGGCGGCAAAATCCTCGGCTCGGTGACCACGGGGTATTCCGACAACTCAACCACAGTTCACGATTCCAACGGTCGCATCGCGGGGCACACGTCCGAGAAGTTCTCCACCACCCTAGATGCTTCCGGTCGGCTGATTTCGAACAACGTGTCCTCGCCGGGGCTGCTAATCCACAAGCGGTAGCCGCAGATTGAAATCGAGCCGCCCTCGGTCAATCAGATTTCGGCTCGATTCCATTCGGCATCTGTGCTTCCGGCACCTGCGTTAAAGCAGGTGCCGTTGTAGCTTGGTTTACTTCTTGAGCGTCACCGAGTATCCACGGTCGGTGAGGAATTCGAGAGCCGAGTCGGTGGTCAACGACGGCGGCTTGATGGGGCGCTTCGCTTTCAACTCCTCCCCCACCCACCGCACTATCTCATCCAAACCGCCCTTCTCAGGCACCACGAACCACACAGGCTGATTGCGGCTCTTCGGGTACCCGAGTTCATCTTCGTCGTCACCGTTCCAGCGGATGCCGACCGCATCCGCCCTGCTGGCGTAGGTCATGGTTGCAATGGCAAGGTCGCCTTTATCACCGGAGTAAATGACCCGCAGATTTGAGACCTTCTCGCGGGGGCTTAAAACCTCTTCTGGTGGCGTGAATGGCATCTCTTCCTCCATAAGCACTATTTTTTGCTGCTTATGGCTAATAATAACACGTTTATGCCGACAAATTCAGCCTTGTGTCCTGCAAAATACAGCTTAGCCAACCACATCGAACAGCCAGTTAACTCCTAACCTCCAGCAAGTTGCTGAAAATGAGGATGATACCTCGGAGGAACTGGCAGGATGTATCGGAACGGCAAGTCGGGCAGCTTCGGCGTGTTGCAGACCCACGCAACCAAATCTTTCAACAACTTACGAAGATTCGGTCACTCCGACAAACTCCCAAAAACTCCCAATAAGAAAAATCAGTCTTCAGGCGCTCGCCGCAACCGGCTTGAGCACCATCTCAACGATCTTCCCATTCGCTTCTCTCTTCGATGAGGCCATCGCCCGTCCATAGACGTTCATCGTTGTCTGGATGGAGGCGTGCCGCATCAGTTCCTGCTGCACCTTCATAGGCGCTCCGGTCTCGTCCAGCCACGAACGGTACGTGTGGCGGAACGTATGCCAGCCGATTGCACTGAACCTGCCGGCCGCCAGCTTGCGCTCCTCGTGAATGAGGACGCGCTTGCCGTTGGCGGTCGGCCCCTCCTGCCAGCACCAGACTCCCGGCTTGGCTCCGCACGTCGGACACTGCACAGTGCAGCAGCCGGACGGGCGCAGGTAGCGTTTCTGAATCTCGGCGGGATGGTAGGGGCGATTCGTCATCGGGTTGGCAAAAACCCAGCCTTCCGCTGTCGGTACAGCCTGCTTGCTCCAGTCGAGCACGATCTTTGCCAAGCCCGGATGGAGCGGAACGTAGTCCTGGGAGTATTCGGTTTTGACATCCCCCACTCGCCCGCCCACGAAACTCCGTTGCACGAGGAGTTGGCTCTTCTCAAAATCGAAGTCGTCCCATTGAAGCGCCGCGATCTCGCTCACGCGAAGACCGAGGCATTGGGCGATTTGGACCATCGTGCGATACGGCTCGCGCAATGTCGCAACGATATGTTCGAACTGTTCCACAGTGAGCGTGATGGGGCGCTGCCGCCGTTTGCTGCCGCCGCGAATACGGACGAGAGCAATCGGATTTCTCCGCTCATTGAAAAGTTCCCACCGTGTGGCGCACTCGAACATCAGGTGCATCACGCTCCGAACGTGCGTCTTTGACTTCGGAGCCAGCGGCAGATTTCTCAGCCAATCCTCGACCGCCATTGGCCGGATCTTTTCGAGCAGATAATCGCCCCAGCGTGGTTTCAGGTAGTTCTTGATGTTCGAGCGGTATGATTTTGCGGTCGAGTATCTCTCGGGGAGTTCTTCCAGAAGATACCGGTCGCAAATAGCGCCGAACGTCACCGCCGCCATTCGCTGCTGTGGGGTTTCTGAATTGAGTTTTAGGAGAAGAGCTTCAACGGCCTTCTTTGCAAGAGCCTTGGTCTTGAACTGCTCGACGGTGCCAACGGTGGCTGTCTTTCGATTGCGCATTCCTTGCGCCGTCGATTCGTAATACCGAAACTCCCAGGCGTCTGGTCCCCTCGCCCGCTTCTTTCGTGTGAGACTTCCGAATTGGTAACATGCACGTGTCATCAAGAATTCCCATCCTCGACTTCACGGCACTTATGGCTACCTTTAGGGTACGCCATTTTGCCGCGAAATGCGCACAGAATGCGCGCCTGCACTGGCCGCGAACGCGCTACTGATTCATCCACGCGTCAAGCGCCGAAGCCTTGAACCGCCAGAGTTTTCCGACCTGAATCGCGTGAATCTTTCCGCGATGCACAAGCCGTTGCAGTGTTCGCGGGTGAACTTTCAGCAATGCTGCGGCCTGATGGCTATCGAGCAAGGGCTCTCTGCACGTCTTGGCATTGAGACCGTTGTCTCGTTCGTTTGCGCAAGGTTCCATTTCCTCCTGCATCTTTGCTCCTTTCGTCAGCAACGCGACAAGATCGCCATTTCAGCAAGATTTATTGATGACGGTTCCGATGTCTAATGAATTCCACGGAGAGCGTTATTCCATTTGGGAATAACGCACGTGAAGCATGGCCAACACGATGGAGATTTGCAGCCACCCGCCCCCAGAAACATCCCGTCAGCATCGGCACCAGCGGAACGCATAAAGGCAGCTCTTGCAAGTTTTGATTACACTTCCACAACTTTCTTTTCGGTAAAGCGTCAATAAGAAAAACGGCGTGGGGATCGTTTTGTTTTGACCAGGCCCGCGCGATTGAGGAGTGGAGAAAAGAAAGACGCAGCACCGATCGCTATTGTGTTGCTCGGCACTACCCATGACTTGCCCTTGGTTACAACAAGGAGGAAGGGTATGGCGCTACCGGAGATGCGACTTCTGCAGGCAGCCATTGCGCTGGCCGAAGATCTGAATTATTCGCGTGCAGCCGCGCGGCTGCGCATCGACCAATCGACGCTGAGCAAGCGGATTGCCGAGCTTGAATTTCAGATCGACATGCGCCTTTTCGTGCGGAATCATCAAACGGTGGAGCTGACTGACGCCGGGCGGCATTTTGTGGAGGATGCGCGTAGCTCTGTCTTGTATGCAGAACGCGCAATCGTGGACGCAAGGGCTGCGGTGCGGGGAGCTGATGAGGTGCTGCACATCGGCAGGTCAGCCTATGCCGATCCCTATCTGGTTGCAACGATCCAATCGGTCCGGCTTCCGCTCTATCCAGACCTGAAGATCAAGCTCTGGAGCAATTTCTCGCACGAACTCGCGCGCATGGTGGCTGCCGGAAATCTGGATTTGGCATTGGTGCTGGCGATCCCGGATTCGTCGTCACTCAGTTTTCTGTCGGTTACCGAAGAGTCCGGCTATATTGCTTTGCCAAAAAGCGACGCCGTTGCTGATCGCACGGAACTCCACCTCGATGACTTGCGCGCGTATGATTGGATTCTGCCTGCGCCACATCTCAACCCGTACATCTCCAATATGATTCAGGATGCGGCCAATGCAAAAGGAATCGTCCCTCCTGACACGCATACTTTCACAATCGCAGAAGAAGCATCGGCGCTTGTCTTGGCTCACAAGGGAGCAGCGTTTTTGACCCGCGACGCAGCTTGTCGAATCTCCAGCGATGAAATCGCAATCCGGCCTCTGGCGGAAGAGGGGCTGAAACTCGTCACCAGATTGGCGATGCGGCCAGACGACAAGAAACGGCTGACCAGCGAATTTGTTCGCGCTGCCGGGCGCAAGCTGGTCAAGGTGCAATCTCCACAACAGCGAAGCACCGCGTTAGCCTGCTGAACTACCGGGAGCGGGGTCGCTCTTGCCAATCGCGGCGGCATCCACGTCTCGAATGACGATATTGAGCGGTCCATCATGGCCGCACTTTGTGCAGGGATAAATGCCGGTGGCGACAGCCGTACCGTCGAATTCATCTCGACGAAAAACGCTGCCACAGTGAATACACGCATGAAATGGCGATAATTCGCGCCGGGAGCGATCCGAGTTGCTTGCCATCTTTCCCCTCGTTTCGGTAGAGTGCCCGCTTCAGCGGCCAGCGGTATCGTATTTGACGCACGATTCAGCACTTGGGAACAACGTGTGTTCGGTTGCGTCTATTTCTTAGTCTGCACGATGAATAAGGGGTGCCAGTGGCAGTCAAGAAAGCAGCCAAAAGGGCCGTCAAACAGGTAGCAGCGCGCAAGGTGAACCGTGAGGGGCAGCGGTGGACGGAAAACCGGCCGGGAATTACGCTGCGCCTTCCGCGCGATCTACGCGAGGCCATCACCGAGGAATCCCGAGTGAAGGGCGATCTAGCCAGGATCGTCCTTTACGCATTGAGCCACGTGGACAAAGAAGTGGTCGATATTCAGCAGACCCGCAAAGCGGGAATGGAGCTAACCAGCCCCCAACTCTTCCACGTCGGCACCGAAGCCCGCACCAAACTCAAAGACTGGGCCGAAGCCGAAAGAGTCAGCGTCAACGCCATCGTCGTCAGCTTGCTCGATGAATTCTTCAAGGGGCTTAGGAAGAGCAAGGCGCTACGCGAGGGGTTGCGGCAGGAGCTTCGTTTGCATCGGGGATTCTTGCAAAGCTAACAATGTTCCAAACCCGCGAGCGACTACGGCATTTGCCGATAGTAATTCGGCCTTAGGCAAATAGCTCTTCTGACTAAGCGGGTGGGGCTGTTTGCGATACCTGACGCGAACGGCCCAATGCAATCTGTCATTCCGCAATGTTTAGACCTTCATGGTCGAGCAGAGATTTCACTCTGCCTTTGATTTCATCTCGGATGGCCCGAACTTCATCAACGGGCTGCCCTTTGGGATCACGGAGAGGCCAGTCGTCGCGGCGAAGCCCTGGAACGTATGGGCACTTGTCGCCACAACCCATCGTGATAAGAAGCTGCGCATCACGTGCCAGTTCATCTGTCAATTTCTGAGGCTTGGCGCTGCTGAGGTCGATCCCGATCTCCTGCATGGCTGTAAGAACCTCAGGATGAACGTGCAAACCGGGATCGGTTCCCGCAGATATAGCTACTGCCTTTGCTGAATCGGCAAGTTGATTGAAAAATGCTGCCGCCATCTGTGAGCGGCCAGCGTTATGAATGCAGGCGAAAATGACTTTGACCATGTTTTCCTTTCCGAGCTTATTGTTTCCCGATGTTGTCGATCTCCCGTTGCAGGGCAAAGGTCTCAAGTGATGCCAACGGCAGACAGAGAAAGAGGCTGATACGACGGTCGAGCACAGCCAATGCTTGAGCAAAAGCCCGTTCGATTTCCGCCGGCGTGCCTCGAACTGCTGCCGGATCGGAGACGCCCCAATGGGCTGTCATCGGTTGTCCTGGCCATAAGGGACAAACCTCACTGGCTGCCTTGTCGCAGACAGTGAAAACGAAGTGAAGCGGTGGCGCATCGGGCACTGCAAATTCGTCCCAGGACTTGCTGCGGAGATTTGCGGTGCTCAGCCCAGCCATTTCTAGCTGGTGAATGGCCTCTGGACGCACAACTCCTGCTGGATGGCTTCCTGCGCTGTAGGCAGTAAAGTTCGCCGCGCCTTTGCGATTCATGATCGCTTCAGCCATGATCGAGCGGGCCGAGTTTCCCGTACAAAGAAACAAAACGTTGTAGTGAGGCATTGCAGTGTCCTCTGGCATCTCGCTGAAGGGTTATGAGTTTGTTTTCGGCTTGACGGCGTAGACCTTCACGCTGGCCGCAGCCGCATTGACGTCGTATTGCGAGAGAAGCGTTTTGAGTTCCTCATGCACTGATACGGATTTGGTGGGGGCAGGGGAGCAGCAGGACGCCTCAATAACTTGAAGCGGATTGGAAGCGTCCATCGTTGGCGAGCAGCAGCCGGACTGATTCTCAACTTTGGCATAAGCATTCAGGTCTTTGCCGCTGTCCACTATTTCAACGTGTTCAAAACCGGCAGCCAGCAAACCAGCACGGTATTCGTCGATCTGTATGGCTCCCGCAATGCAGCCGACATACGCAGCAACACTCTTTGCAATCGCTTCGGGAAGCTCCTGTTTCAATGCGATGTCACTTATTGCCACGCGCCCACCTGGCTTCAGCACACGGGCAATCTCACGAAACACGGCAGGCTTATCCGGCGCGAGATTCAGGACGCAGTTGGAGATGACGCAATCAACCGATGAATCCGGCAATGGAATCTGGTCAATAGTGGACTGGTAGAACTCGACGTTGGCGTAGCCGCCCGCCTTGGCATTTGCTCGCGCACGCTCAATCATGGCTGGCGTCATATCGATGCCGATGGCGCGACCTTCCGGGCCAACCATCTTCGCGGCGAGAAACACGTCGAGGCCTCCTCCTGAGCCGAGATCGACTACTACCTCACCGGGCCTGATGTGAGCCGTAGCCGTGGGGTTGCCGCAAGACAATCCCATATTGGCCTCCGCCGGAATCGACGTAAGTTCCTCTTCCGTATAGCCGAAAGCCTCCGCCACAGCCTTGACGCCAGCATTGTCGCTCGAAAGTGAACTTTCTGCCACCGCGCCATACTTCGACTTGACCGACTCCAGAATCTGTTCCGTCATAATTTCCTCCAAAAACATATTCGCCAAAACGACTATATCCCTTGCGCTCATATTCGTCAAGGCGTATAAGAAATATAGACCGGAGGTGATTGTCTCCGGCCAAGACGGCTTTTCGGTTTCAGTTTTGGGAAGAAACGACCTGGAAAACTGTTCGATATGAGGGAACTGAATATGGAAAGAATGGATGTTTCAGACAACCCAGTGCAGTGTACGTCCAGCACTTGCAGTTCAAGCGAAGATGCGACAGGAGCGTGCTATTCGGCGACTTCCAGTGAAACACCTGTGCAGAGTCTCTATACGGATGCGGTCGCTGAACTGGTTGCAATCGGCGCTGCCATCGCCGCAAATTGCGATCCCTGTTTCAAATACCACTTTCAGCAGGCCAGAAAACTTGGCATCTCACGCGAAGACATGATGCTCGCAGTAAAGACAGCTCAGAGCGTCAAGGAGACTCCGGCCAAGGCCATGCTGCAATTGGCGCAACGGTATCTTGAAGGCGATCTTGTCGGCTTGCCGACAGTTCAGAGTTGTTGCGGTTAACGGCTATCAATTGAAGTCAAAACATTTGGCAATACGGTAAGGATTCCATGCCAGCAAAATCGCCTCAGTTCAACGTGGAGCGCTTCTTTCAGGCGCTGGGCGACAATACGCGCCTCCGCCTGCTCAACCTGATGGGGGACCAGGAGATTTGTGTCTGCTACTTTGTCGAGATTCTTGGTCAGGCTCAGCCCAAGATTTCCCGTCACCTGGCCTACCTTCGCAGCGCCGGAATCGTTGCGGCCCGGCGCGAAGGAAAGTGGATGCACTATCGCATTGTGAGGCCGAAGAATGCCGGTGCGGAACAGGTGCTGCGGCAGACGCTGGCGTGGCTCAGTGAAGACCGGGCCATGCAGGCAGATCGAGCGCGATTGGCAAAGGCTTGTTGCAGCCCGACAAAGTTCGTTGCTCTGCAAAGTGCTCCCGTACCTGTTTCTGTTGAAACCCCATGCACCATTGAGGTCAAGTAATCATGTCCAGCAAACCGTACACGCAGGTACAGAATTGTGCGCCGTTACAGCGGAAACATCTCTCCTTCCTTGATCGCTTCCTCACGTTGTGGATATTTCTTGCGATGGCCATCGGGGTGGCTCTTGGTCACTTTGTCCCAGATTCCGCAGGGTTCGTCAATCGCTTCCAGAGCGGCACAACGAATATCCCGATTGCCATTGGTTTGATCATCATGATGTTCCCGCCGCTGGCGAAGGTTCGATACGAGAAGCTGCATGATGTCTTTCGCAACAAGCGTGTGCTCGGACTGTCGCTGATCCAGAACTGGCTCATCGGTCCGGCGCTGATGTTTGTCCTCGCCATTGTGTTTCTTCGCGGCGAGCCTGCCTATATGCGTGGTCTCATCCTGATCGGCATTGCGCGCTGCATCGCAATGGTCATGGTGTGGAATGAACTGGCAGATGGCGATACGGACTACGTTGCCGGACTGGTCGCCATCAACAGCGTTTTTCAGGTGCTCTTTTACAGCCTCTATGCGTGGATCTTCATCACTATTCTTCCCAAGTGGTTCGGCCTGCAAGGAAGCATCGTCGATGTCAGCATCGGCCAGATCGCAAAGAGCGTTGCCATTTACCTTGGCATTCCATTCGTCTCCGGCTTCATTACGCGATTTGTCTTGATTCGCATCAAGGGGGAAGAGTGGTATCGCACTCGCTTCATTCCGCGCATTAGCCCTCTCACGTTGGTCGCCCTGCTCTTCACTATCCTGGTGATGTTTTCACTCAAGGGCGATCTGATTGTGCGCCTTCCAGTTGACGTGGTGCGCATTGCAATTCCGCTGGTCGTATACTTCCTCATCATGTTTCTGGTCAGCTTCTGGATGGGCAAGCGGCTCGGCGCAAATTACGCGCAATCAGCCACCTTGTCGTTTACAGCGGCTGGAAATAACTTTGAGTTGGCAATCGCTGTGGCAGTGGCTGTCTTTGGGTTGAACTCTGGCGAGGCATTTGTCGGTGTCGTTGGCCCACTCATTGAAGTTCCCGCTCTCATCGGGTTGGTCAACGTCGCCTTTTGGATGCGGCGGCGTTACTTTACTGCCGGACAGCAAGGCTTCACAGTGTTTCCGGCTGAAGACGCGCCATAGGAGGGCTGCTGGGCAATTGTTCTCCTCTCTCTTGTGCGATCTTTACGGTAGTTGAACTGGAGGTAATCGAGATGAACGGCAAAGAACACTGGGATTCGATTTACAGGTCCAAGAGTGAAGAGGAAATGAGCTGGACGCAGCCCGAACCGCACATATCTCTGAAGCTTATTCGTGAGGTGTGTTCTTCCGGTCAGGTGATTGACGTGGGCGGCGGAACATCCGTTCTCGCGGAAAGACTCTTGGAGCAGGGCTACAAGGTTACTGTACTGGACATCTCTGAAGCGGCGATTGAGCGTAGTCGAAAGCGGCTTGGCGCCAAGGAAAACAATATCAAATGGATTGTCGCCGATGTTTCGGCGGAACCCCGTTTAGAGCCCTGCGATGTGTGGCATGACCGGGCCGTCTTCCACTTTCTCACTGATCCTGGTGACCGGGCTGCTTATAGAAAACTGTTGCTCCAATCGGTTCCGGTCGGGGGGTATGCTGTGATCGGTTCGTTTGCTCCCGATGGTCCGCAAAAATGCAGCGGACTGGAAGTCCGTCGATATGATGGTCCGATGCTTGCTGAGGAACTCGGTTTGCAGTTAACTCTTCTGAAGAGCGAACCGGAAATGCACATGACTCCGTGGGGCAAGCAGCAGTCCTTTCAATTCAGCCTTTTCAAGCGAGTCTGATTGCTCGTTGGATTCATCGGTGGAATGGAATGTCCGAACTCGTACAGATCGATGTTCAGCGATCAAAGCCCGTTGTCGCTTGTACTCCGAGGCCGGGCTTTACGGTGCTCTGGTTACAGGGTGTCACACTGACATGGATGCTCGTGGAGTTCGGCGTGTCTGCATATGCGGCTGTAACGGCTCACAGTCCCGCGATATTGGCCTTCGGCTCCGACAGCCTGGTGGAACTCCTGTCCGCTACCATTGTGCTCTTGCAGTGGATTCCGAGCATACCTATATCGGAACAGAGGGCAAACCGTACTGCGGGAGTTCTGCTGTTTGTGCTCGCGTTTGTAGTCGCGGCGATTGGTGCTGGGTCATTAGCTTTGCGGTTGCAGCCTGAAACGAGTTTCGCCGGTCTAGGAATCACCATCGCTGCACTGATCGCAATGCCTGTTTTGGCATCTCTAAAGCGACGCGAAGCTCGCCGCAGCAACAATGCAGCCCTGGCCGCCGATGCAGTGCAATCCGCCGCTTGCGCCTACATTGCACTCATTACGTTGGCTGGGCTAGCGGTAAATGCAGCATTTCATATCGCATGGTTCGATCCTATTGCCGCTGTACTGGCAGTTCCCATCCTCATAAAAGAGGGCAGATCGGCTTGGCAAGGCCATGGATGCGGATGCTCCTAAAGCCTGATTCTCAAACTGGATTACCACGCAATGACCGAAACGGCCGCCACACACGCCACAACAATCCACGGCTGCACTTTCCAAAGCGTTAGAAGCGCAAAAGCTGAAAGCGCAATCCAGAAATCTCCTGATGTGTGGATGGTCGAAGTCCAGATTGGCTGGAATAGAGCTGCGATCAAGATACCTACGACGCTTGCGTTGATTCCGCGAAGGGCAGCCTGCGCATATCGATTTGTGCGTAATGAGCTCCAAAACGGCAATACAGCCGTCATGGCGAGCAGGCCGGGGGCGAAGATTCCGAGCAGTCCGAGCAGGCCAAACAGAAATGGGCTGCTGCCGGGGCGGATGGCAGCGCCCAAGTAAGCTGCAAAACAAAACAGCGGACCGGGGAGAGCCTGCGCTGCTCCATACCCCGCCAAGAAGGATTGCTGCGACACCCATCCGGGGGCCACAACGGAACTCTCAAGCAGCGGCAGAACAACATGCCCGCCGCCAAATACAAGAGCGCCGCTGCGGTAAAAAGATGAAAATACCGCCACTCCAAAGATCGGGAAGAAATGGGCGAGGATCGGTACAAGGACAAGCAACACAATGAAAGTTGCTGCCGCGACTATAGCTGCCGACTTGGGCAAGGATAGTGCGATAGGTTCACTTGTTCCAGAATCCACCGAACGAAAAAGATAGAGCCCAGCCGCGGCCCCGCCCGCGATAGCGATGAGCGTGGCCATCTGTGCAGGCAAAAACAAGGTGAGGCCCGTTGCGGCAATGGCCATTGCAAGCCGTGTTCTGTCCGGGGCCAGCGACCGTTGCATCGCCATGACAGCCTGGGCCACAACCGCAACCGCGACAAGTTGAAGCCCGTGGAGAAGGCCCTGGCCGACACTCCCGACAAAGAGCGAGTGGCCAAATGCGAAAGCAAGCATCAAAAGAGCAGATGGTAAAGTAAAACCGATCCAGGCTGCTATGCCTCCAAGCCATCCAGAGCGAAGTATGCCAAGTGCGAATCCGACCTGACTGCTCGCTGGTCCTGGAAGGGACTGAGCGAGAGCAATAATCTCGGCCATCGTACTTTCGCTGCACCATTGCCGCCGCTCGACGATCTCCTTGCGGAAATAGCCTAGATGGGCAATCGGTCCTCCGAAAGAAGTGCATCCAAGGCGAAGAAAAACGAGCAGCACTTCCAGACTGGAGCCACGAGACAACGCAAATTCTGCTGTTGCAGGAGAGGAATTATCAGCCACGTCGCCACCTCTCATCCAACGACAGGGTTCCGGCACCAAGCAGCATAATCGCGATCAGACCAGCGAACATACAGAAGTCTGTTCGCCCCTCATGCATTGCGGCCCAGAACCCCTGCTTCAGAAACATCGGAAACTTCGTGGTTAGGATTGCGACGGAGATGTTGATGAGCAAGGGTACTGAAGCGAGAGTGGTAAAGAGTCCAGCGAGTATGAGTGTGCCGCATACGATCTCCACGATGCCAACGAATGGGCCGGCGAATTGAGGGACTGGAATCCCGATCTTGGCAAAGCGGCCAGCGCCAAGCGCCACGGGAAATAGAAACTTCTGAATTCCTTCGGACAGGAAAACCCATCCAACAAGAATTCGCAGGAGAAGGAGTCCCAACGCAATTCGCTTCGGAGCTTCGAGCGCGCTCATAGATACCTCCAGTGGACGAGTCAATGTGGTTGGCTTTGCAACAGAGATTCACTCGCAGAATTTCCGCCGGTGTTGTTGTCTTTTCCCCAAGTCCAGTACATGCCTGCGTACGCGTAATTCTCTGTTTGTCCTGCTACCGAATGGCCATAACAAAAGAGAAACTGCTCGGCGGGATGATTCTTGAAGTGGTAATAGCCGCCAACGTCGATCATCGCTGAGCGTTCGGTTTGCGCCGTGGCGAGTCCTTCCCGTCCATGAGCGAAAAGCTCCGCGCCCAACTCCAGGCGCTCATTGATTTCCCGCTTTATCAACCATCCTGTATAGGGAAAGTCACGAAAGCCCGATTGAGGCACAACCTGATAGCCGCCGCCGCCATCAAACAGCCACTTGCCAGAATTCTTCTGTAGCCAGATGGGGAATTTGTACCAGACCTTTCCGACGCCGAGGCCCTTATCGGAGTTTCCCGTCGGCATCTCAAACATAGGGAATGTGCCGATTTGCGGAAAGTGCTTGGTCTCTTTGATGATCGCGAGTTTTACCCCCAGTTCCATGTCTGCGATCCCAAACGCGCTTGGGCCTGTTCCTGCGGGAAGGTACACGGGATTGTTCGACGGAAAAGCGCCTCCCCAGGGAAGGATCGCGTGCAGTTGCACTCTCGGCATCGCACCCCAGTTGAACTCTACGGCTGGTCCGGTAGAGTCTATTTCCGCAGGTGTACCGTCAACGCCGCCAAAGATGTAGAACTCAAAGTGATGGAGATCCACCGGCACAGGATCGTCTGTTTGATACGGAGGGCCTTGCGCCCACAGATGTGGAGATGCGAATAGGGCGAAAAGAATCAGCACCATGCGTAAAAATACGGCGTTCATTCTTCGCATCCTCCCTGCATCCCAACACAAATTATGAGGTCCACACCGGAAACTGCTCATCGGCAACAGAATATATCGAAATTCGATAATAGACAATCCGAAATGCTGACAAGGCGGTATATTTGTCTTGTGGTGAGAGAACAAAGGGAACTCTTTATCGGACTCATTCGGATTCATGTGCTTGTGCATGTTGCGCACGAACCCATCTATGGCTTGGCCATGATGGACGAGTTAAAGCATCACGGCTACCCGAAGCTTCCCAGGGGCATGGAAAAGTGGAAAGCAAAGAACGCTTCCCACTTTTCCACACCCCCGACTACTGCGACGAGTCATATCATTTACCCGCCGCGCTACACTAACAATCGCACTGGTACAAAACATCGGGCAGGCCACATGCTGTTGGGCCGGTCTGCCGAGTCCGGACAACGTCCTGAATTGTCTCAGCTGGCCTCTCCTTGTGCGCACATGAACCCACTAGCCAAGCGGAAGATAGAGCCCAACTGACCGGATGAGTTTACTGAGAAGCACTCCAAGGCTTGGCACCTATTGCTGGCAGCAAACCGGAAGGCCAAAATTGCCGGCCAAATGCATTGCAACAGAGACGATAATCTAAAGCCGTATTAGAGTTGCACGAAACGTCGGCACAGCTCCAATAGGATTGGGTGAGTTGCAAGGCTAGGTCCGGCCTCCTGGGTCACAAGTGGTCCCACTCCGAGCGAGCAGAGTTGCTGAAATAAAGCCTCAGAGTTTAGCTTCGCACGTTCTTTGAAGTCGTTCAGCAACGAATCGATATAGGCGAGGTCGTGCCCCTGAACGACTTCACGGTATGTCGGCGACACGAGGAAACGGAAATTGCCGTTCTCGTCCTTAACCACAATCACGATGATGGATTCAACACATGGCGGGGTTTTGCCTTCCGGCTTCGGCCTGTACGCCAAAGCGCAGAAATGAGGCAGGAGGCGTTCGTCCAGTTTGAGGGTTGAAGCTTCCATATTCATTTGTCCTTCGCTGAGCATCCTTCATCGTATCGGCAACATTCTGCAAAAGATTAGGAGTTGCCAATCTTCCAAGGCACTCCGTAAAGGATCCAAGCGCCGATTCTGTTTTCCAATCTTCCGGTAGTGCTCGTACTCGTTGCCAGAGCTGGTCCACATCAATAGACGTAGGGATCGTCTGAAAGTTGTGACCGTGCTGAGAGGATAAGCACTGATAGATGCGCTGGTCAAGATAGCGAGATGCACAAAAATTCGGGTGTTGTTCTCCTTTGGGACCGCCGAAAAAATGCCCATTATCGACAAAATACGCATCCATCCAGCCCTCAGCATCTTGCACGAAGATGGCTTGTCGATTATCGGCGTGGCAGGCACAAATGTCGATCAGCCATGCCAGCCAGAAACTTTCGTGGTTACGAACACGCTTCAAGCTGCTCCCGGGGAGGATTTCCAGTAGCCTTATCCCGTTACCGCCAAGAAAACGGGAGCCGAAACACAGGCCTGAGTCTGGACGAAGACGCCCCTCAGGTGTTTGCATCCAACAGTCTGGGTTACGGTCGATGAAAGCATCTGTGACCAATATCGGCTTCCATGATGGAACAGCCAGTCCGCAAGCCCGATATAGCTCGGTCCCGATGCTCTCGTTAAAGGGGAGGTTGGCCCCTTGAAGGTTGTTTGAGAACTTGACCACGTAGAGCAGTCCATCACTTGCCTGAGCCAGAATGGGTTGCGAACCACCGCGCAAATTCCTTATATGCTTCGTTACACAAACATAATCCTTACCCAAGAAAGGCATTTCTCCCCCGAGAAATCGAAATACTGGATAGTGAAGTCGATCCAACGGTGATCTTTGGAAAAAAATGCAATTCGAAGGCTAAAATGAGTGCGAATCAATCAGCATTCTTTCATTTTGATGCTCTGACATATGCTTTCGAGTGACCGAGGTATTCTCAACTGTATGACATGAGAAGTGTTATCCCCGTTTTCCACAGATAGCATATGATAAGTAACCTTAGCGTATTACCTTTTTCCCGTCAAGCAATAACAAGATTGAAGATGTTTCGCCAGAATCAATTTAGTCATGAGCATCAATTCAAGGGCGAGCATAGCGAAAATCACATCTTTGATTTGGTGAACACGGAATGTGGAAAATTGTGACGTTTCGAATGGATCGACCTTATTGGCCGTATAGGCAAATCCGAAGCGTGACGCGGCTGTGTCTGCTGCGTATGGTAGGCAAGTCAATTGTGGACGGTTGGAACCTAATGATGGTTCGTGATTACAGGTTGGAATGATTGGGTTCGAAGACGCAGTAAGGAGAGCCTCCCGGCACTGAAACTAGTTGCGCGGGGGTTGCAGATCCTTCCGCGTTTTGCCGGATTCTGCCAAGCTAAGTTGTTGATCTTGTTTATAATCAACTGTATATCACCGACTCATAACCCAAAGGTCGCTGGTTCAAATCCAGCCCCCGCACCAATCAACCTCAGGTTTTAAACGGCTTCCGTGAGTAATCCGGAGGCCGTTTCTTCGTTTAATGAAATTTGGGAAATCTTGGGCAAGGAATATCTAGTTCCACATGCCCCAGGCTCTTCGGCACTCATGAAGAAAAATATGCAAAATGCCGTCCGCGAGAGAAAAATCGCAACATCTCGGCGCGAAAGTACACACCTTACAAAATTGGCGAAGCAGGCGGCCTGGTACAGATAACCCGCTGCCACATAACCCAAGGCTGCTCGAATTGGTTAGGATAGAACCATGAGTCTCAGAGGAAAAGTCGTTTTCGTTACAGGGGCATCGAGTGGCATTGGCGCGGCTACGGCACTGGCATTTGCGGCCGAGGGAGCGCGTCTGCTGCTGGCCGCTCGTCGTGCCGATAAACTGGCCGAGGTGGCCTCAGCCGCGCTTCAGCGCGGAGCCGAAGCCGTGCATACATTCAGCCTTGACGTGCGCAATAACCGCGCCGTTCAGAGCGCTATCGACGCGCTCCCCGACGAGTGGGCGCGGATTGAAGTCCTGATCAACAACGCTGGTCTCAGCCGCGGCCTGGAAAAGCTCTACAAGGGTAGCATTGACGATTGGGAAGAGATGATCGACACCAACGTGAAGGGGTTGCTCTACGTGACTCGCGCCGTAGTGCCGGGGATGGTGGAGCGGGGCAGTGGCCATGTAGTCAATCTGGGTTCGACCGCTGGAGAGATGACCTATCCCAATGGGGCGGTCTACTGCGCCACCAAGGCAGCCGAAAGGGCTATCAACGACGGTCTAAGGCAGGACGTGCTCGGTACGCCGATTCGCGTGACCACTGTTGACCCAGGCATGGTGGAGACCGAGTTCAGCATTGTCCGCTTCCACGGCGACACGGAGCGGGCTTCCAATGTCTACAAAGGCATCCAGCCACTCTCTGCAGATGATGTGGCCGACGCCATACTGTGGGCCGTTAGCCGGCCAGCGCACGTGAACATCGCGCGGATTCTTCTGACCCCCGTCCAACAGGCCAACGCACTGCTCTTCCATCGTGACGCCTAGCCATATTGGCGGAGTCGCCGGAATACGTACGACTTTATCTAAGCTAGATGCGCGATCTGCCCATCTATCTGGGCCAGCGCCGCTTCCAGGGCAGCGTGACGCCCTGGCTGAGACTTCGTTTGCGAAAGTACACGCTGCCGTTGCAAATTGAGCACCTGTTTCTGACGCTCTCGATCAGTGCGCGTCTGTTCGGACAGGCGTCGGGCATCTTCGCTTACAAAGCCGTCGTCAGCGGCGACCTCCGATTGCTGCAAGGTAGTTGCCATTTTGATCCTCCACGAATCTACTTTCTTGAATAATGAGACCTGTCTCCATTCTACGAGAGTTTGCCGCTAGGCGTCCCGCTAAGTGAAGTGGTTCTCTTAATGCAGGGTTGGATTCCCCCATTCACGCAGGCTGATTTCGCCGCCTTGTGTTGATTCCTTGGGGCTTGCAGATCGTGTTTCCAAACAGGGTTTATGGAATAAGGTGCGCATTCCTAATAAACATGAATCATTGCTGGCTGGAGAGGACGATGGCTTGACACAGAGCGGATTTGAAGCGGAATACCGCATATGCCGAATATTGCCGGGTTGGTTGCTGGTTATGATCCACTGTGGAATTCGATTTGCCGAATCCTCACCCCTCCACCGTACGTTTCAACTGGCCGCAGGCGGCGTAAATGTCGCGGCCGCGCGGCTTGCGCACGTAGGTCGGAATCTCCATGTCGGCCAGCGTCTTACGGAAGGCTTCCACGGCTACTGGCTGCGGCGTGGAGAAATGGATGCCTGGGCCGGGGTTCCAGGCGATCAGGTTGACCTTGATGGGCAAACCGGTGCGCCGAACGAGGCTGGCTAGCGCGCGGGCGTCTTCCGGTCGGTCGGTGACGCCGCCCAGCAGTACATACTCAAACGTAATGTGTTCACGGGGCCGGAGCTTCACCTGTCGCGTTGCCTCAATGAGAGCGGTAATAGGCCACTTCCGGTTGATGGGCATCAGTTTGCCGCGAATCACATCATTGGGCGCGTTCAGGCTGATGGCAAGTCTGGGGCGTAGCTCGTGCGGCTCCTGGGCAAAGTGTTCAATGCCTGGGACAATGCCGGAGGTGGAGACGGTCATGCGTTGTGGACTCAGGCCAACCTCGCGAACCAGAAGTCGAACCGCCGCCATGAAGTTGTCGTAGTTCAGAAACGGTTCGCCCATACCCATGAAGACCAGGTTCACGCGGTCGCGTCCCGCCACGACTCCGTGACGGTCGAAGACGGCCAGCACCTGTCCGGCAATCTCGCCCGCGCTCAGGTTGCGCTGGAAGCCGAGTTTGGCAGTCAAGCAGAACTGGCAGTTGACGGCGCAGCCCACTTGACTGGAGATGCAAAGAGTGGCACGGTGTCTGTGGTGGGGCCAGTCGCCTTCGGCCCCTTGTTGTGGGGCCAATTGCCTTGAACCACAGGCGAAAGTGCTCGGGGTTTCGCGAATATTCGAAGCGGGAGAAGGGAACTCCGATGATTCTGAAGTCGCCGCGTCGCTGAGGTCTCCGCTTTCGCTGTCGTCGCCCTCCGGCATCCAGACCGTTTCCACAGACAGCTGATCACCGCTACGTGATTGAATCAGGTAGCGCTCAGTTCCATCGGTGGATTGAAAAAGTTGGACGATGGCTGGCCGGCCGATCTGCCAACCTTCGGCGGTGAACCGCTGCCGGAGTTGCTTGGGCAAAGTGGTAATCGCATCGAGATCGGTGATTCGCTGGTGATAGAGTGCTTCGGCCAACTGGCGGCCGCGCCAGCGCGGCTCGCCGGCCTTAATCATGCAAGCCGTCAGCGCCTCCGTATCCATTCCGAAGAGCGGCTGGCCGATAAGCGGATTGCGGTTCTGGCCGGAGCCGACAAACGAAACGAGTGGTCTGGATTTCTGCATCTTCTCCGATATTTCTACGAATGCGACTATCGCGCTTCGCCCGCGATGAGTTTGAGCGTGATCTGCTTGCGTCCGCGATAGAAGGTGACGCTGACGGTGTCGCCGGCTTGGTGCTTCTCGAGAATGGCGCTGACCTCGCGCGGATCGGTAACCGGCTGGCCGTCCACGGCTACGATGAAGTCGCCGCCCAGTAGAATGGGTGTGTTGCCTACGTAGGCCAACTGGCTGCCGCCGCGGATGCCGGCTCGCTCCGCCGCTCCGCCGGGAACGACCTTTTGTACCAGAATGCCGGAATCTACGGCCAGGCCCATCTGCGAGGCCAGATCAGGTCCTATGGCGTAGGATTCGATGCCCAGCGAGGCACGTTTGACGCGTCCATATCGAGTCAGGTCGTTCAGCACGGCCTTGGCAGTATTGATTGGAATGGCGAAACCGATGCCGGAGCTTTGGTCGGCGCCGTTGGAGGCGATCATGGTGTTGATGCCGATCACCTCGCCGCGCGAGTTGAGCAGCGGGCCGCCGGAGTTGCCGGGGTTGATGGCCGCGTCGGTCTGAATTGCGTCTTCAATGGGCGCGCCCTCAGATCCTCCAATCGTGCGGATGGAGCTGATGATGCCGCGCGTCATCGTGCCGTTGAGGCCGAAGGGATTGCCGATGGCGTACACCTTCTGGCCCACGGCCAGATCGCGAGAGTCGGCCAGAGTGACCGGTTCCAGGTTGGGCGCGTCAATCTGCAGAAGGGCCAGATCATGCACAGGGTCCTTGCCCACAACTTTCGCGTCGTAGGTGTGTTTATTGCTCAACTGCACCTTGATGCCGCGGCTGGCGTTCTGCACCACGTGGTAGTTGGTGAGCACGTGGCCGGCCTTGTCGAGGATGAAGCCCGAACCCTGGCCGTGCTGCGGCATCGCTTCAAAGAAAAAGTTGTAGACCAGCGTAGTCGAAGTGATGTTGACTACGGAAGGAAGTACACGCTTGTAGACGGCAATGTTGTTCTGCTCCTCGGCGTCGTAGGCTGGCGCGGCTTCGGCCTCGGTGAGCTGTAGCACGGAATCGGAACCGCTGGTATGGAAGAGATGGCCCCAGGACAAACGATCAAAGCTGGAGGGAAGATGTGTGGTGAGAAACCAGAATCCACCCACCAACAGAATAATCAGAAAAAATCGGCGTAATTTCATCGCTTGCAATCCTCTACCTCGGTCAGTAAACAGCGGACAAGGAACAAAAGCCACTGTCTCCTATTCTAAAGACGCATCTGTCGGAGAATAGTTCCTCTCTGCAACGAGTCTCAGCCAGAGCCTCTCCACTTGGGCGCGGAGTTCACCGATATTCCCACTATTTTCAATGACATAATCGGCTTGCGCTGCCTTTTCCGCATCGGGGATCTGGTGCGCCATGCGCTGCCGTGCTTCTGACTCTACTTTTTTGCGGCCAGTGCCGGATGGGCAGACGCGTGCCACGAAGCGGGCAATCTTCAGCTCGTCGGGCGCGGTGACCACCACGATGCGATCCATGTGCTGCCGCCAGTTGGCGAGTAACCTTAGTAGCGACGAAGACCTGTCTCTACCACCCCTGGAAGCCAAGATCGCTTCCAGGGGACCCCGGTTACGGGGGGCCTTGGTCAGCACGGTCTCGCTTTCGCCGCGCAGGCGGGCGTCGCGCTCAACTTCAAAAATCAGCGCCGACTCGACAACGGCCACAGCGTCGGGGTTCCGCGCTATAACCTCCTTCATCCAGTGCTCTTCGGCAGCGATCACCGCTGGATGAACGATGGCGTTCAGCTCTTGCAAGCGGCCTTCCTTGAAAGCCATCTCGGCCAGCCGTGCGCGGTTCAGGCGGCCATCCGGGCCTACGACCTCCGCGCCAAAGACGCGGACTATCTCGGTGAAAACCGGCTGTCCTGGCTCCATCAGCGCGCGGCCCAGCTCATCGGCCTCCACGACCTCCGCGCCCAGCGAGCGCAGCATCGCTGCAACGGTCGATTTTCCACTGCCCAAACCGCCGGTGAGGCCGACTCTTAGCATTTACAGTCCCAGTCCTTTTTCGATGGTCTTCAAATGCGCACGGCGATGCGAGGACCGGCTGAGATAATTCGATACGCCTCCATTGATCATCGTCAATGCCAACTCCGGTGCGATCTCTTCAACCTTCAGATCCGCGGCCATAGCAGCATCGCGAACCAATTGAATAACAGTCTGAGCAGGGATTGCTCTGCTCAAAGCAAGAACTGCCTCATTGGTTGCGGGAACATTGGCCTTCGTCACGGAAAAACCGGATTTTTCCCATCCATTGATCAGTGAAAGACAATAGAAGTCCCAGAATGCCAGATGAGCCAGCGTGTCGGCCACTGACCAACCATTCGGCAATATCTTTGCCAGACTTTCATCTGTTAGTTTGGCAGTCAATTCAAACAATCTCTCTCGCTCGACTTGATTTTCGGCGACGAATGTACTGTCCATGAAAAGGCCTCTCCATTATCAATTACGAATTCAGTATGAAAGTTATCGGCTTCGAATTCGCTAGAGTCCCCGCCGCATCTTGGTGGCGCGCACGGTGTTGGCCATCAGCATGGCTGTGGTTAGCAGGCCCACTCCGCCGGGAACGGGCGTATACGCTCCCGCCAGAGCAAAGGCTGCTGGATGAATGTCGCCCACCAGCGTGGACCCGTTCTTGGAAAAAGCGGCCTCACGCTTGGCATTGCCGGCAAAAAAGCGGTCGAACTCCGCGCGCTCCGTGATGCGATTGATGCCCACGTCGATCAGCGTAGCGCCCGGCTTGACCATCTCTGGTGTGATAAAACCCGCGCGACCAATGGCGGCTACTAGAATGTCGGCCTGGCGGGTAATTACCCCCAGATCGCGCGTCTTCGAGTGGCAGATCGTCACCGTGGCATTTTCGTGCAGCAGCAGCATTGCCGCTGGCTTGCCCACAAGGTCGCTGCGGCCCACCACCACGGCTTGCTGGCCGCTGATGGGAATGCTGCTGCGCTTGAGAATCTCAATCACTCCGGCCGGTGTGCAGGGCGCTAGCGCTGTCCGCCCCGCTTGCAGCAAGCCCGCGTTTACCGGATGAAGTCCGTCCACGTCCTTGGCCGGCAGGATTGCGTCCAGCAACTTTTTCGCGTCCACGTGTGCGGGCAGCGGCAACTGAATGAGAATGCCGTCGATCTCGTCGCGCGCGTTCAGGCTCGCCACCAACTCCAGCAGCTCCTCAGTGCTGACAGTCGCCGGCCGCGTGATCAGATCGCTGTAGATGCCCACTTCGCTGCAGATTCTAACTTTGTTGCGAACATAAATCTCCGAGGCGGCAACGTTCCCCACAAGCACCGCCGCCAGACCGGGACGAATGCCGCCCATGGCCAGCGTCCGCACCTCCTCGGCTACTTCCAACTTGATTGCGGCAGCAATCGCCGCGCCGTCGATCATCTTTGGCATATTGCGCTCCACAATCCATCCTATCGCGTTGCGCCTTGCATAAGAAAAGGGAGCGGCTGACAGGCTTTTGCCCCTGACAGATCCGCTCCCTTGCCCAACCGCTACTGCAAATTGACTTGCGCTACTGCACCGTAAGCATCACCGTTCCAGAACTGACCACTTGATAGGTCTGCGGCGGCGGTGGTTGCTGATTGGTAGTCGATGATCCGCCTCCTCCGCAGCCTACAATCGTGGCCGTCGCGGTGAGCAGAACCAGCACCACGCAGGCGCTTAGCCATGCGCCGTGCCGAGTGAGCCGCTTGCGCGCAAAGTACAACGGCAGCAGCAGAATCGGCAGCAGTATCCATGCACTTGCAGATTCGGTTACGGTCTCCGTAAAGACGACAATAATTTGATAAGTGCCCTTCGGCGTCGTGGTTGAAGTAGTGATCGTCACCGTGCCGGCGGAGTAACTGCAATTGGCCCCTGTGGGTAAGTTGAGACAGCTCACCGTAGCCGCTGTAACCGACGATGGCAGAGTTACCGCATAACTCGCCGGAGAGCCTGCCGTGACGGCAACCGTCGCCACGCTGAAGTTAGGCGGCGTTCCCGTGGAGTCAGAGGAATCGATCTCGAAGGTTAGTACATTCGAGGTTCCTCCGCCCGGCGTGGGAGTTACAACCGTCACCGGCGAAGTCCCCGCGAAAGCTATCTCCGCGGCGCTCACTGGAGCGGTAAGTTTGGTTGAGCTGACATAAGTTGTTGTAAGTGCGGTCGTGCCCCAGTTGACCGTCGAGTTGGCTACGAAACCAGTTCCATTGACGGTGAGCGTGAAAGCCGCGCCGCTTGCACTGGCAATCGCCGGAGAGAGGCTGCTGATAGCTGGCGCGGGATTGGGCAATGTTACCGTCAGTTGCACAGTCGCCGTAGCCGTTGTGTAGTCGGTCGTGTCGGTGGGGGTAAAGGTGACTGAAAGCGTGTCTGTTCCTGTGGGCGGCGTCGATCCTGCCGCTGGATTGTAGGCAAAGCTTCCTGCCACTGAGGCCGTCGCATCCAACTGCGTTGCACTTAGCGCCGTTCCGTAGGCGATAGCTGCGGGAGCTGCCCAGGTAATCGTGGGCATGGCTTGGTTGACGGTGATCGAGGTTGTCGCCGTTGCGGTTGTGTAGTCGGCCGTGTCGGTGGGAGTAAAGGTGACCGAGAGCGTGTCTGTTCCTGTGGGTGGCGTCGTTCCTGCCGCTGGATTGTAGGCAAAGGTTCCCGGCACTGAGGCAGTCGCATCCAACTGCGTTGCACTTAGCGTCGTTCCGTAGGCGATAGCTGCTGGTGCTGTCCAGGTAATTGTGGGCGTGGTCTTGGGCACGGCTACCGTAACCGCCGAAGATACACCCGTGGCACTGTTGTAAGTCGAGGAGCTATTCGCATCCGGCGTGTAACTCGCCGTCAGCGTATCGCTGCCCACGGCAAGCGAACCGGCAGGAATAATAATGGTGGCGCTGCCGCTTGTGAGGGTTGCCGCGGCAGAACTGTAGCCGCCGCCCGACAATGTTACCGAGCCGGTCGGCGTTGGAGTGCCGCTGACGGCTACCGTCACTGAAAGCGACTGCGTCGGAAGGATGCTGAATGAATCAGGAGTAACGGTCAGTGTGGGTTTCAATAAAGATGGCTGATATACCCACAAATCATTCAAGTAGCCAGCACCTCCAGCCATAGAAGCGCCATATCCGCTGCCCCCGAAGAGCCATAGATTGCCACTGCTGTCTGTCCAACTCGCTGCGGCATAACGTCCTCCCGGGATATTTCCGGTAGCCGACGTTCCCAACTTGCTATACACACCGGGATTACCATAATACCCGGTATATCCGGGCAACTCAACCATTGTGTTGCTGCCACCCATCCACGCCCATTCGCCATATTGGCCGAGCGAAGGATTAAACTCCCAAAGATCGTTGAGATCACCCCCATTGCCGTTGGCATCGGAGCCTACGCCCCCAAAAAGCCAGAGATTGCCGCTGCTGTCTGTCCAGTTCGAAGCATAGCTTCTGCTTCCTGGGACGTTTCCGACGGCGGACGTTTCCAATGTTCCGTACACTCCAGGCTTGCCGACTACGCTGCTTCCACCCATCCACGCCCATTCGCCATATTGGCCGAGCGAAGGATTGAACTCCCAAAGGTCGTTGAGGCTCCATGCTGTTTCTGCGCTAGCGCCATAACCATCCCCTCCAAAGAGCCAGAGGTTGCCGCTGCTGTCGGTCCAGCTGGAAGCATTGATCCGTGCTCCCGGAACATTTCCGGTTTCAGGCGAACCTAATGTGCCATAAACTCCGGGCTGATTCGGCGAACTGCTCCCACCCATCCATGCCCATTCTTTTGTGGAAGGATTGAATTCCCAAAAGTCGGAGTATTTACGGTAGTATTCACCTTCCCCTCCGAAGAGCCAGAAATTCCCATTGCTATCAACCCAACCAGTGGCGCCTTCTCGGCCTCCAGGAATGTTTCCTGCGGCAGCAGTTCCTAATGTTCCATAGACACCAGGCTGGACGGCGCCGAACGCCGGAACTGCGCTACTCCCGGCAATCCATGTCCATTCGAGGGTGGTTGGATTGAACTCCCAAAGATCATTGAGAAAACCTGCCTCGAGATTTGTGTCATCTCCCTGCCCCTGTCCTCCGAAAAGCCAGAGATTGCCGTTTATGTCTGTCCATGTCGTTGCTTCGGTCCTTGAACCAGGGAAGTTATTCGGACCAGGTGTGCCTAATGTGCCATACCAGCCAGGAATATTCTGATCCATATCTGAAGAGACAAAAGTCCCCCCCCACTTGCTCGTCGAGGGGCCTACCCACTCCCATTCATTCGTCGAAGGGGTATACTCCCACAAGTTGTTGAGTACACCTTCATTGCCATTCGCATCGAAGCCATACCCTCCGAAGAGCCAGAAATTCCCATCGTTGTCGGTCCAGCTCGAAGCTTCATACAATGCTCCAGGAATGTTTCCGGCAGCAGGCACTCCCATTGTGCCAAATACTCCGGAGTCTCCAGGAACTACACCATTGTTACCGATCTCGCCAATCGAGTTAAGTCCACCTATCCAGGTCCATTCGTTTAAGGCAGTGGACTGGGCGGTCACAACTTGGCTGGCTGTTAACGACGTGAAGGCGATGAGTCCCGCGGCGAGCAGGAGTCGAAGACGCAGAATCCGGGAGAGGTTCAACATGAGGTTGCTCCTTCGGTAGGTGCGCAGTCTGAGCTGTGATGGTTTCAGCGCGGATTGGCTTGAAAAAGAATTGCGGGAGAATCGTTTCAGAATTTACCCCCCCCCAATGTGACACCCATCACTGGCGCGTGTGACAATAAGCACTAACTCTTGTGACAAGAACAAAAAATCCCCCGGCTGGGCCGGAGGATCTTTGTTGGAAAGGGGAAGGCGTTGTTCGCGCGGCTTGGCGAAGTTATTTCGCCAGCTTGTCGAGAGCGAGGTTGAGCGCGAGAACATTGACGCGGGCTTCGCCGAGGAGGCCCAACTGGCGGGTGGTGATGTGCTCGGCGATGAGCTTATGCAGTCTCTCTTCGCTCAGATTGCGGGCCTTGGCGATGCGCGGCGCCTGGAAGCCGGCGGCTTCGGGAGTGATGTCGGGATCGAGTCCGGAGGCGGAGGTGGTGACCAGATCAATGGGCACCGGCTTGCCGGGATTTTCGGCGGCGAGCTTGTCGATGTCGCCCTGGATGCGGGTGACAAGAGCCTTGGAAGATTGAGCCAGATTGGAGCCGCCTGAGTTCGAGGCGTCGTAGTTGTTGGCCGAGGGGCGCGGATGGAAGTATTTGTCGCTGGTGAAGCTCTGCGCCAATAGCTCCGAACCGATGACGGTGCCGTCGTTGAGCCGGATGAGGCTGCCTTCGGCTTGGTGCGGAAAGAGCAGCCCGGCGATGCTGGTGACGGCGAGCGGATAGGCCAGACCCAACAGCAGCGTGGTGATAAGTGTGAAGCGAATCGATGTCTTCCAGACGGAATGCATTTTTGTGTTTCTCCTATCTCAACCCGCAGGGGCTAAAGCTCCAATTAATTTTCGTTATGCCAGATGCAACGCAACCAGTGCCATGTCAATCGCCTTGATGCCGAAAAACGGAATGATAATGCCGCCGAAGCCGTAGAGAAGAAGGTTGCGGCGCAGCAGTACGTCGGCTGGCTTGGGTTCGTATTTCACGCCTTTGAGCGCCAGCGGAATCAGCGTCACAATGATGATGGCGTTGAAGATGACCGCCGAAAGAATCGCCGACTGCGGCGAATGCAGGTACATGATATTTAGCGCGCCAAGCACCGGGAAGACGCCGGCGAACATCGCAGGGATAATGGCGAAGTATTTGGCCACGTCGTTGGCGATGGAGAAGGTGGTCAGTGCGCCCCGCGTCATTAAAAGCTGCTTGCCAATTTCCACAATCTCGATCAGCTTGGTGGGGTTGGAGTCGAGATCGACCATGTTGCCGGCTTCCTTGGCGGCCTGCGTACCGGAGTTCATAGCCACGCCCACGTCGGCCTGAGCCAATGCGGGCGCGTCGTTGGTGCCGTCGCCGGTCATCGCCACCAGTTTGCCCTTGGCTTGCTCGCGCTTGATCAGGTCCATCTTATCTTTGGGCTTGGCCTCGGCCAGGAAGTCATCGACGCCGGCCTCGCGGGCGATCACGGCTGCGGTCAGAGGATTGTCGCCAGTGATCATGATGGTGCGGATGCCCATGGCGCGCAGCCGGGCGAGGCGCTCTTTTAGACCGCCCTTGACGATGTCCTTGAGATGAATAACGCCCAGAGCCGTCGAGTTTTCGGCCACCACCAGCGGCGTTCCGCCCAGGCGAGCAACCTCTTCGACGACATCGCTAACTTTTTTGGGCAGTGAGGAACCTTGCTCTTCCAGAAAACGAGCAATGGCGTCCACCGAACCCTTGCGAATCCGTGCTCCCGGCAGGTTGACGCCGCTCATCCGTGTTTGCGCGGTGAAGGGAACAAACTCGGCATGGATGCCGCCCAGATCGCGCCCACGCAAATTGTACTTTTCTTTGGCCAGTACGACGATTGACCGGCCCTCGGGGGTCTCGTCTGAAAGCGAAGAGAGCTGTGCGGCATCGGCCAGTTGCTCGGGGCTGACGTCAGGCGCGGGTATGAACTCCGTGGCCTGGCGGTTACCCAGCGTGATGGTGCCGGTCTTATCGAGTAGCAGCGTATTCACATCGCCGGCGGCTTCCACGGCGCGTCCACTCATCGCCAGCACGTTGTATTGAACGAGCCGGTCCATGCCGGCGATGCCGATGGCCGAAAGCAACCCGCCGATGGTGGTGGGGATGAGGCAGACCAGCAGCGAAACCAGCACGAAGACCGTTTGCGGAGCTTTGGAGTAAATGGCGAAGGGTTGCAGAGTAACCACAGCCAGAAGGAAGATGATGGTGAGGCCGCTAAGCAGAATCGAGAGCGCAATCTCGTTGGGCGTCTTCTGGCGTGTTGCTCCCTCGACCAACGCGATCATACGGTCGAGGAAGGTCTCGCCGGGGTTGGAGGTGATGCGGACCTTGATCCAGTCCGACAAAACCTTGGTCCCGCCGGTGACGGCCGAGCGGTCACCGCCGGCTTCGCGGATCACGGGCGCCGATTCTCCGGTAATGGCCGACTCGTCCACCGAGGCCACACCCTCAATCACTTCGCCGTCTCCGGCAATATAGTTGCCTGCCGCAACGTAGATGATGTCACCGGAGCGCAGCAGGGCACTGGCCACATCTTCCAGGTTGTTGTTCTCTGTGTAGCGCTTGGCAATCGTCTCGCCCTTGGCCTTGCGCAATGTGTCCGCCTGAGCCTTGCCGCGGCCTTCTGCCATGGCTTCGGCAAAGTTGGCAAAAATCACGGTGAACCAGAGCCAGAGCGTGATCTGGAGGTTGAAGCCGAAGTCGGTGCCGTGGTGAATGGTTTTGTTGATCAGAATCCCTGTCGTCAGCACGCAGCCCACCTCGACGACAAACATCACCGGGTTCTTGACCATCCAGCGGGGATCGAGCTTGCGGAATGCATCCACAAACGCCTGGGCCATGATTTCCGTGTTCCAAAGACTCTTTTTCTCTAGCATGATGGTCCGTTTCGCCTTGTCGTGTGTAGTGTCGGTTTGGGTTAGAGAGTTTCCGAAGAGGTCTCAACCACGAATTGCATTCCCTCAGGGGCTAAAGCCCGCGTTCATTTTGATTCTCTTGCGGCACGGCTAAAGCCGTTCCCTTTCAAAGCAAATACGCAGATTAGAACACCTGGCCCGCCTTCAGCAGCAAGTGTTCGAGAACCGGTCCCAGGCTCAGGGCAGGAAAGAAAGTGAGCGCGCTCAATATAACGATGATGCCAACCAACAGCACAGCGAAGAGCGCAGAGTTCACCGGAAAGGTTCCGGGTGAAGGAGGTACGCTCTTCTTCTGCGCCAGGTTGCCGGCCAAAGCCAGCACCGGAATCAGCATGAGGAAGCGCCCGGCGAGCATCGTCCAGCCCAGCGTCACGTTGTACCACCAGGTATTGGCATTCAGCCCCGCGAAGGCCGAGCCGTTGTTGGCCACCGTCGAGGTGAAGGCGTAGAGGATTTCTGTCAGCCCATGCGGTCCCTGGTTGGTGAGCGCGGAGAGGCCGATGTTGGGCATGAGTACAAAAACAGCCGTACAGGTGAGGATGATAAGCGGGAAGATAAGCACATAGAGCATCGACATCTTCACGTCGTAGGCCTCAATCTTCTTGCCCAGGTATTCGGGCGTTCGGCCCACCATCAGGCCCGCAATGAAGACCGCAAGCACCACCATAATAAGAATCCCGTACAGGCCCGAACCGACGCCGCCAAAGACCACCTCGCCCATCATCAGGTTGATGAGCACCACCATCCCGCCCAGCGGAGTGAGAGAGTCGTGCATGGTGTTCACCGCGCCGCAACTGGCGTCAGTGGTGATGGTGGCAAAGAGCGCGGACTGGCTGATGCCGTTGCGAACCTCCTTGCCCTCCATGTTCCCGGCAGGAGCGGTTGTACCGCCGGTCTGCGCCGCGTTGTGAATCAGCAGATGGGGCTGCGACTCGGCCCAATAGACAGTAGTGAAACCTGCGGCAAAAAGGATAAACATTGCCGCCAGCACCGCCCAGCCGTGGCCCGGCGAGCCGGTCAGCCGTCCCAGCGTATAGGTCAGCCCTGCGGGAATCACGAAGATCAAAAACATCTGGAAGAGGTTGGTCAGCGGCGTGGGATTCTCGAAGGGATGGGCGCTGTTGGCGTTAAAGAATCCGCCCCCGTTGGTGCCCAGCATTTTGATGACTTCCTGCGAGGCTACCGGACCCTGCGCTATGGTCTGGGTTTGGCCTTCCAGCGTGTGCGCCGTCGTATAGGAATGCAGGTTTTGCGGAACGCCCTGGGCCACCATCAGCAGAGCGCCAATAATCGAGGCCGGCAACAGCACATAGAGCAGCGTGCGTGTCGTGTCCACCCAGAAGTTGCCGATCGTGGCCGAACTGGTTCGCTTGATGGCGCGAATCAACGCCACTGCCACCGCGATGGCCATCGCAGCTGAGAGAAAGTTGTGATACGCCAGGCCGGCCATCTGGGTCAGATAGCTCATCGTTGTCTCGGGAACGTAGTTCTGCCAGTTGGTGTTGGTGATAAAGCTGGCGGCGGTGTTCCAGGCTAGATCAGGCCCCACGTTGGCCAACTTCTGCGGGTTCCACGGCAGCCAGAACTGCAACCGCTGAAAACCATACGTCAGCACCAGGCTCACTGCGGAAACGCCCAGCACAGAATAGGCGTACTCACGCCAGTTCATCTCCTTGTCGGCGTTGATTCCGCACAACTTGTATAGGAGCCGCTCGATGGGGCGAAAGATGGGGCTGAGCCAGGTGCGTTCACCCTCCAGTACGCGGGCCAGATAAATGCCCATGGGTCGAACGCTGGCCAGCAGAATCAAACAGAAGACAGCAAATTGCAACCAACCGTTGGCGAACATTAGAACTTCTCCGGGAAGAGCAGGGTGAGGGCCAGATAGCCCAGCAACAATACGGACAGAATCAGGGCAACGGCAGCGGTGATGTCGATTGGCATTGGGCTACCTCAGCTTTTGGCAGGCCTTGACGTAAAGAAACGCCAGACCGAAGAAAACTACCGTGAACAGCAACATCGTTACATCTTGCATATTGGCTCTCGCACTCCGGGAAGCAGGCCGTTACTGGAGACCCGCTCAAGTATGATTCTGATTCACTCCAGATATGAGTATCAACAATCTTTTCTAAATAAAGCGTAAGGAATCATAGAGCGAGCGGAAACGATGCGAAATAATTGGATTCGTTTGCGGATAAAAGTCGCCCAAGCGCGGAGAACTCCCCCCATAGTGGGCTATACAGACTGCGGAATTACCTGATGCGGAGCGGAGCAGGGGTATAGCTATTGTGTAAGGCCAATCAAATCAATGCAGGCTTCAGATCTCGCAATGACATTTCGCGCGACTTGCACGGAATGCCGAGTTTCTACACAGACTATTGCGTCACGTGGATGAAGAATATGTCCAATGAGGATTTCTCAAAAGAAATCTCAGATGCTGAAGCCAAGCGTTCATGCACACAGCGTCTGAGACGTCCTTCAGCCCGCTCAGTGCAGTCCCGGAGTCGTGATCTGACACGACCCCGTGAAACGGCTATTAATGCACAGTGCTCAAGCCGAAAGAGCTTCACGCTTCTGCCTGGGTTGCCGTCCTACTCGCTCCCGCTGGTCTGCGTGGTCAGGTAGCGCTCGTAGCCAAGCTCAGCGATCTGGTGCAACTGGGTTTCCAGCCAGTCCGCGTGCTTCTCCTCATCCTTGAGCAGTTTGATGAAAAGATCGCGCGAGCCGTTGTCCTTTTCCTCCGCTGCAATGCGAGCGTTTTCGTTGTACATCACAACGGCTCCCAATTCGAGTTTCAGGTCGGAAGCGAACATTTCCTTCACGCTCTTGCCAATCGCGAGAGCCAGCGGTTCCATGCTGGGCGAGCCGTCCAGAAAGAGAACGCGCTCAATCAGCGCTTCGGCGTGCTTCATCTCGTCGATCGACTGCTTCTTGATAAACTTGGCGAGCCGGTCATATCCCCAGCTTTCGCACATTTCGGCGTGAATGAAGTACTGGTTGATGGCGGTGAGCTCCTCGCGGAGCGCACGATTCAGTAGCTCGATGACCTTCACATTACCCTTCATGCCGATCATTCTACAAGAGTCGCAAGCTAGGTGCAAACTTCTCGCGCAAGATCGCATCTCGGCTCCCTGGTCTTTCTCGATACAACAGGGTTGCTTTTTCATTTCTGGCTCATTTCGCTCTGTTTACGGCTGATTCTCATTGATAATGCAAGAGTGACCCTTTTATTCCGCACCGTTGTTCTCGCTTTTCTGCTTACTTCATGCCCTGCATTTGGTCAGTCGCTTGGCCAGTTGCTCACTCCGCAAGGACATTTTGATCGCGAAACATACAAGCCGATGAACGGGCGCGAGCGCTGGCAACGCTGGGTGAGTGAAGACAGCGCCTCTCCGGCTCTCTACTCCGAATCGCTGGCCACCGCCGGGATTTTGCAGATCATTAACGCTCCCTCCGCCTGGGGCAGAAACACGGGGGGCTATCTCCGCCGCGCGGGCAGCAGCTATGCCGGCAACGGGATCGAAAATTCTGTGCATGAGAGCATGGCGTGGGCAGGGGGAACGGAACCGCGCTACCTCATCTGCGGTTGCACGGGCTTTTTTCACAGATCCGGCCACGCTCTGAAGATGACCTTGCTCACCTATCGCCGCAACGGCCGCGAGACGCTGGATGTGCCGCAACTCTCTGGCGCATATGGCAGCTCGATGATCGAAGCGATGTGGTATCCGCGACACTATAGTCCGCTGGTTCAGGGCGTGCAATCCGGCCACATCGAGGTTGGTATCCTGGGCGCAGAACATATGCTGCAGGAGTTTTCCCCGGAGCTGAAACGCTTCTTCCATCTGCGCTTTGGGGTAAACCCGTAATCCGGATCTTCCCTTGGCACAAGGTCATTGATCGAGGAGATTTTCGTTGCCCAGGATGCGGTAAAGAGTAGAGCGGCTGATGCCGAGTTGGCGGGCGGCACGTAGCTTGTTGCCCCGGTTGAGGTCAAGAACGTATTGCACGTGATGTTGAATGACTTCGTCCAGATTTAGGCTGCCAGTTCGTGTCGCCGACTGCACTTCCTGCTGCGGAAGATCCAGGCCGGTGGACAGGGCTAAATCATCGGGTCGGATGATGCCGTTCGCGGCTTCCAGCAGTGCGGTCTCCAGCACCGCCGCCATCTCGCGCACATTTCCCGGCCAACTGTGCTGCAAGAGTTGAGCCAGTGTGCCCGGCCCCATCAGCATGGGACGTTGCTGATAGCGGTGGCAGATACGCTCCAGCAAAGCCTGGGCCAGCACGGCGATGTCTTCCCTCCGCTGGCGCAGCGGGGGAATGGCGAAGCGAACGGCGGTGAGCCGAAAGGCCAGGTCAGGCAGCAACATACCCTGAGCGGCCATCTGCCGCAGCGATGTCTGCGAGGAGGCCAGCAGCACAAAGCGGCCCGGCGGACGATCTTGGATCGCCTTGAGCACACTCAGTAGAAGACCTTGCCCCGGAGGCGCCAGCAAATCCACCCGATCCAAATAGGTGAAACCCGATAGAGTCGCCGGATCGGCGTCCGTCACCAGCCATTCGCGCGCATCCCTCTGCAAAAATGTTGTGCCTGCCAGTGGTGAGCGGCTGAAGAGATAGCGTGCTAGCGTATGCTTGCCCACGCCGTGCTCGCCTTCGATGGTCGCCAACTGTACATGGGGAGCGGCCATGTCAGCCTGCATCAACAGTTTGCGCCACGCCGCGCTCACCCCAACCGGCTGCGCTTCCGCAGGCGATTCCACTTCGACTAAGGTCAACCCGGAGGCTGAAGACTGGTACTGAGCGGCGCTGTACATGGTTCTCAACGTGCCTCGCCTCCATAGCCCAAATCACGATCACTAGGCCGACAGAGGTTTCATCGGCGAATGGTAAAAAAACATGAACCGGAAAGACTCTGCGTCTTCCCGGTTCGGCGATGTTCAAAAGTTAAGTTAGATCCGCTCTCAGCGGAAGCGCTTGGAAGGCTCATCGGAGAATATCTGGCCGTCGCGAATATGCACCACGCGATGAGCATAATCGGCAATGTCCGGCTCGTGGGTCACCAGGACGATGGTGTTGCCATTGGCGTGCAAGGTATCAAAGAGTGCCATGATCTCCTCGCCGGTCTTCGAGTCAAGGTTGCCGGTTGGTTCGTCGGCCAGGATGATCGAGGGGCTGTTGACCAGCGCCCGCGCCACGGCAACGCGCTGCCGCTGCCCGCCGGAGAGTTCATTCGGCTTGTGGTACATACGCGATTCAAGACCCACGTTCTTCAGCGATTCCTTGGCCCGCTCAAGGCGCTTTGCGGCCGGCGTGCCGTTATAAATCAGCGGAAGCTCCACGTTGTGCAGCGACGTGGCCCGCGACAGAAGATTGAAGGTTTGAAAGACAAAACCGATCTCCTTGTTGCGAATGCGCGCCAGCTGGTCATCGTCCAACTCGCTGACCAGCTGGCCGTTGAGCCAGTATTTGCCTTTTGAGGGCGTATCAAGGCAGCCGATCAGATTCATAAGTGTGGACTTTCCCGAACCGGACGGTCCCATGATGGCGACATATTCGTTGTGCTTGATGCGCAGGCTGACGCCGCGCAGCGCCTGCACCTGCTGCTCGGAACCCATATCGTAGGTGCGCCACAGATCTTCGACGACGATCACGTCGCCTCTGGGCCCTTCCGTCTGTTGCACATCATCTCCGGTACTAATTCCGTTCAAAGCCATCCGTATCTCATCCTTTGCCTGTATCTATTAATGCACACGACGGGCATGCCATTGTTGAGTGACCCGGCGATGCTTACGAGTTTCCGCTCGACGTCGCCACAATTGGCTTCGCCGTATCTCGCTTGACCAGCGCGTTGTTTTTAAGGCCGCGCAGTGTCTTGTAGGGGCCAATCACAATCTCATCGCCTTCTTTCAGGCCGCTGAGTACCTCAATATCGGTGGCCCCGGTGATGCCGGTGGTGACGGGCTTGAACTGGACCCGCAGCTTGCCGTTCTTATCCTTCTCCACCACGTAGACGCCCTGTTGCGGCGCGCTTTTGGCCCCGCCAGCAGTGGATGAAGAGGAAGCCGCCGACACTCCGTTCTTGGATTTATCCTTGTCACTTTCGGGGTTGTGAATGGTCAGCGCCTGGATGGGCAGCGAAAGCGCATTGGCCTTCGACGCCGTGGTGATCTTGGCGGTCGAGCTGAGTCCGGGCCGCAGGTCGCTCGTGGGCGCGTCCAGCGTCACAATCACCTTGAAGTCTTTGGCCTCCTCGGTGCCCGTGGTGGACTGCAAGGTGGCCATTCCCGTGGAGCGCAATAGTGCCTGATCGCCCGCCAGGGTCACGTGGCCCTTGAAAACCTTGCCAGGCAGGGCGTCCACGGTCACTTCGGCCTCCTGGCCGATGCGAATGTTGACGATGTCAGTCTCGTCTACCTTCACTTCGGAGGTGACCACGCTCATATCGGCCAGGGTCATAAAGGTCGAACCTTGCGTGTTTTGGATGCCCTCTACCACGGTCTCGCCCTCACGGACTGGCTCGTTGGTCACGATGCCGTCAAAGGGCGCGACAGCCTTGGTCAGGTCGAGCAAATTCTGGTTGGAGCGAAGGGTGGCTACCTGGGTTCCAAGGTGCCCGCGCGCCGAATCGGTCTGCGCCTTGGCCTGGTTCAGTTGCGCTACGGCTTGGGCCACGGATGCGACGTCCGTGTCGTAAGCTGCCTTCTTTGCGTCGTAGTCCTGTTTGGCCAAAATGCCGGCCTTATAGAGTCCCTGGGCGCGCTCCCAGTCAAGACGCTTCTGCTCAAGATCAGCTTTGGCGTGCTCGACGTTGGCCTCCTGCGTCTTCTCCGCTGCAATATAGGAGGCGATATCGGTCCTGGCTGCGGCAATTGCTGCCTTCTGGCCTGCGACTCCGGCTTCCTGCTGCACGTTCTCGATCGTGGCCACCGTCTGGCCCTTCTTCACCGTGTCGCCTTCCTTCACAAAAAGGTGGGTGACGCGGCCCATGGCGGTGGCGCCCAGATTGGCATAGGTCTTGGGCTTGATCTGGCCAGTGCCGCTGACTACCGTGGCCAGATCCTGCCGCACAATCTTGGCGGTCAGAACCTTCGTGTAGCCGGACTGCTGCCTGTAAATGAAAAAAGCCACAAGTCCTGCAACGACTAGAACGGCGAGAATAATCAGAATGATCTTCTTCATGCGATGTGCGTGCTCCAAGGATCTTCGAATTTAGTGTACGCAATTGCGGCCCCTACGGTTCCACGGGCTGCAAAACCCTGTTTCCGGCGCACCCGGGGTTGCGGCAAGCGGCGCGCTAAAGCTAAATGAGCAATTCCGCGAAGCAGATGAGGCACACTCCAGTACATATCTGGAAAATACGCGCTTGTTTCTTGGACGGGAGAACGGCCCAGCTAGTCTCAACAACCCTTTCTCCGGCGCAATTCAGCGCCTTACACCCCCTATGCTGCTTCCATTGTCCGTCTTTCCGCGTCCATAATGCAGATAGCTCCCGTGGAAATCTTGCTCAGCCCTTTCTGGACCCGTAGAATAAAGAATCGCAGGAGTTTTCAAGACACATGACGCTCAACGGTTCAGCCCTTCTCTTCGCCGCACTCGGTTGCGGACTGGTTTTAGCCCCCGCCCCTGGCATCCGTGCCCAGCAGACGAACAGCTCCCCGGCTCTGACGCAACCCGCCGGCAGCCAGAATCAGGAACCGGACCCACTCAAGCGCGAGCGCACCGACAAAGAAAAGTTCACCGCCCAGAAGGCCGTCAAGCAAGAGATAAGTCACGCCTACAAGACCTGGCTGGAACAGGATGTGGCGTACATCATCTCCGACGAGGAGCGCGCCGCTTTCAAGAATCTCTCGAATGACGAGGAACGCGAGGCCTTCATCGAGAACTTCTGGTTGCGCCGCAATCCCTCGCCCGATTCACCGGAGAATGAGTTCCGCGAAGAACACTACCGGCGCATTGCATACGCCAACGAGCACTTTGCCGCCGGCCGGGCTGGTTGGAGAACCGACCGCGGCCACATCTACATCGCTTACGGCCCGGCCGACACGATTGATGATCACCCATCCGGCGGTACATACCACCGGCCGTTTGAAGAAGGTGGCGGCGATACCGTCACCTACCCATTCGAGATTTGGCACTATCGCCACCTTGAGGGCATTGGCGATGACGTCCAACTCGAGTTTGTGGATACTTGCCAGTGCGGCGACTACCATTTCACCATTGATCGCGGCGAAAAGGACGCTCTGCAGCATTCGCCCACCCTCGGCAAAACAGACTGGGAAAGATTGGGTAGCGGCAAGAGGCAGGATCGCGATACGCAAGGCATTGAACGCCTGGGCCTCGGACCCACCAACTCCACGCCATCTCAAGCCAAGCAATTTGATCGCCTCGAGCTTGCCGCCAAAATCTTTGCTCCGCCGCCCATCAAGTTCGCGGATCTGGAAAGTTTCATCTCTGAGCACAAACTGCTTTCCGGCCCGGTTTTCCCCTTCGATGTTCGCACCGATTACGTCAAAGTGACCGATAACATGGTTCTGGTCCCGATCACGCTGCAACTGAGGAATCGCGACATCACCTTTGTCACCAAGGAAGGCGTCTCCAAGGGCGTGGTGAACGTCTTGGGCAAGGTCACAACCATCACCCATAAGACGGTGCAGACCTTTGAGGATACGGTCCAGGTCGAAGAGCCGGCTGAGCTGCTGGAAAAGAGCCTCGACCAACTTTCGGTTTACTGGAAGGCGTTGCCCCTGCCGCCCGATCATTATCGCCTCGACATTGCCATCAAGGACGTGAATAACCCGGACCACATGGGCTACTACGGCCGCAGCCTTGAAGTGCCCGCCTATCACGACGAGAAGGTGGCCACCTCTTCGCTGATCCTGGCCGACCAGATGTACACGGTATCCTCGCATGAAATCGGCGGCGGCAACTTCGTTCTCGGCAACACCTACGTCCGGCCTCGTGTGAGCTCCCCCAACCCGTCTGCTCCGGTCAAGTTCAAGCGCAGTCAGCAACTTAACTTCTGGATGCAGGTCTACAACCTGGGTATTGACGAAGCCACCAAGAGCAGTTCGGCCACTGTGACCTACCAGGTCAGCAAAACTGTCGCCGCCACCGCCAGCACGCCGGCCTCGGATACAGTGGTTTTTGAAAAACAAATGGATTCAAAGGACTTAGGCGCTCATAGCGACCAGATGACAGTGGAGAAATCCCTGTCCATCGCGGGTTTGGAACCAGGAAAGTACAAGGTGACGATCAAAATAAATGACGCAATCAGCAAACAAGAGATTGCGCAATCGGCGCCTTTTGTCGTGGAATAGTAATTACACCGTGCAACGGGGCTATCGGGCATCAGATCCGAAAGCCCGCGCGGCTTCGAATTGTGGATACATGCCAGGGGCGCCTTTAGGTCATTTGCTAATTTGATGACACGCAGGCTCCATCTCGTTGTTTTCGTCCTGCTGATTGCTTTTGGCGGCAGCAGGGCCAGCGGAGTCGTCCTTGGCTCGGTATCAGGTGTGGTGTGCGACTCGGCCGGTGTGCCACAGATTGACGCCCAAGTGCAGTTGCTGCGCCCCGATCTCACCGTCATCGCCAGCGTCTACACTGACGCCAACGGCCGCTTCACCATCGCCTCTGTTCTGCCCGGCCGCTACGCGGTCAAGGCTATCGGCGCTTGGTTTCTGCCTTCCCTGCGCGAAAACCTTCACGTCCGCGCCAACACCATCGTCAACCTTACGCTCAGCACTCTTTATGAGGCAATGCATTGGTTACCAGCTCAGCCACGAGCAGGCGACGCTCAGAAGGATGACTGGGCCTGGACCCTCAAATCGGCCGCCAATCGCCCCCTGCTACGCTGGCTGGAGGATGGACCGCTGGTGGTTGTTTCAGACGGCACGGGTGCGCACCCCCGTCTCAAAGCCCGCTTGGTGGCAACCGGAGAGTACGGCGCCTTCGGTGAAAGCGGCGAGCGCCTCTCTTCCGTAGTTGAGCAGACGCCTACAAACAGCCGCGAGCTGCTAGCCAGCGTTGATTTTGCGCCCGGAACCGATGCCAGCATGGAATCCATGCTCGGCTTCCGTCAGGATTTGGGCTTTGCCGGCTCCGTGCAGTCCGTGGCTGCCGTCGCGCTTCACCCGGAGATGGACGCTGCTGGCGCCGAGGGGCTGGTCGAGGCTGCCGTCCAAAATTGGGAGACAATCAATCTTGGGGACGAGTTCGAGGCCGAAGCAGGTTCCGGCCAAGTGCTTGCACGGCTCTCCGGTGATGCACCGGAGACCGTTGCCGCCGTTCTGCCATTTGCCTCGCTTAGCTGGCGGAAAGGCAATTCTGCCCTACGCTATCGCTTCACTTCGGCACTGCCTGGCTCGCCGAATTCCCAAGACACTGAAGCCCAGGCCTGGCTACCCGCGCTTTCCGCCCGCAATGGCGAGTTGGCCATCGAGCACGGCAACCACCAGGAACTCGGCTGGGAGCGGAGCACGGATCTTTCCGGCGTTGCCGTGCTGGTCTTCTCTGACCGCATCGACAACCCGGTCATCGAGGCGATGAGCCACTTCATCGATGGCGATCCCGAAGTCGGTGCGGTGCTTCTCGATTCCTCAAACGGCCTGCTCCATGTTACTGGTCCTGAGTTCACCTCCACAGGAGTAGCCGCCTCCTTTGAGCATCGACTGCCTGGCGGCAATCACATTCGCTTCAGTTACGCCAACGGCGACGCACTGATCCTCTCTTCCCCCCTTCGCTCCATATCTCTGGCTCAGGTGTTGGCCGGCACACATCCCCGTCGCGCCCAAACCTACTCACTTTCGCTCTCTGGCATACTCGACGGAACGGGAACTCGTTGGCGGGCTAGCTACCGCTGGCAGCCCGAAGATACCGTCACGCAGGTCGCTCCCTTTGCCGTGGACGCTGCTGCTCCTTATCTGAATCTGCACCTTCGCCAGCCCATTCACCTTCGTTGCCAGGGTTTTGAGGCGTTGCTCGATTTGCGCAACCTGCTAGCCCAGGGCTATCGCCCCTATCTGTTGAGCGACGGATCCCTCGTGATCTTCGCCCAGCAGCAGCGCAGCTTCCGCGCCGGCCTCGCCTTCAGCTTCTAAGTTCAACTCCTCAGCCGAACCGGTGAAATCTCAGGCCAGAAAGGTTACCGATTTTCTCCCCGCTTTGTCAGCGCCATCTCAATTGCGCAGTAGCCTGACTTTGGCGCCATCTTTTGTTACTACACAACGTCTTTGATGCGCTTATTGGCAATCTCCGATGTCCGATGCGCGGCCCGTTCCAGGTTCCGCGCCATCTCCTGCGTGGCCAAATGCTGCTCCTCGGCTGCGGCGGCCATCTGCTGCGATAACCCCGAAAGCTCTTCCGTTTGACTGGATATCTGGCTGATTGCTCCCATGGCGGTAGCAACATCCACGCCGATGGCGGTCACCTTGGACTGGATCTCGGCCGTGGCGTTGGCCGTCTGTTCGGCCAGCTTTCTCACTTCGCTGGCTACCACGGCGAAACCCTTGCCATGTACCCCCGCGCGGGCCGCCTCAATGTTCGCATTCAGCGCCAGCACACTGGTTTGTGTGGCGATTGAGGCAATCAGCCTCGCTACTTTGGCTACGCCGCTGCTCGATATCCGCAGACTCTCGATGGCCGTCTTACTCTCCGCGCCTGCGGTGCGCGACTTCTCCGCCGCCTGCGAAACGTCCACTGCGTTCCGCGCAATCTCGGCGATGCTCGATTCAATTTCGTGTGTAGCCGTGGCCACCATCTGCAGGTTGCCGTTCAAATGCTCGATGTCGTTGCGCTGCGCCTCTTGCGCGGCCCGGACGGCTTCCAGCGCGCCTTGCGTGCTGATGCCCCAGACAACACACGCGCCCATATACTCTCCGCGTTCGCCAATCATCGGCGCGGCTTCCAAGTCGAGCATCACTGGACCCAGAGCGATGGTTGCCTTGTGAGAAAGCTGATGCGCACCGCGAAAATTCTTCGAGCCAAGGATGCGATCGATCTTCGCCGTGTTCTTGTGAAAGATGTGGATCGGCTTGCCCACCATCTCGCTTACCGGCACCGGCAGGTGCTCTTGCAAGGTGAGCAGCGTCCGTCGCGAAGCACGGTTGAGATAGCGCAGAATTAGATCCCGATCGCAAAACATCGCGTTCACCGGCAGCGCTTCCAGAGCATATTCAAAGCTGCGATTGATCTCTGCCTCAGCGCGGGCCTCAGGTAGCGCACCGATTCCCATCGAAACAGGCATCTTCAGTGTGCTGTGTTGTGAATACAAACCGCCAAGCAGGCTATGCGACATATCCGAGTTTTCCTTTGCCTAATGCCTCCAGTTTCGCCTATTTCGCGTGAGAACAGGTATGAGTAATACGATGAAATCTGCGCTGGTTTCCCGGATGCGAACTAGCCGTTCCACTTTGAGATGAACAGCTTTAGTTGCGCCTCCTGCTCAACCGGTAGAGAATGGATTTTCATGGGACGCTTGGAAAAGATGCGGATCGGTTGCGAGGAGCGTGTGCTGGCTGGCCTGGTAAAGGCGGCTCGCCGCAGCAAGCGACCGGACGAGTTACCGGCTCACCTGGCCACCGGCATCGACGGCGAGACGGCGGCTTTCTTCTTTCTGCGCCGCAAGGGCTACACCCTGGTGGCGCGGCGTTGGTCGGCGGGCGAGCTGCCCGGCGATGTAGACCTGATCGCATGGCAGGGGCCGATGCTCTGTTTTGTTGAAGTGAAGACCCGCACCGCCCACGACATCGCTCCGGCCGAGATCGCCGTAGATGAGCACAAGCGCAATACCCTCCGCCGGCTGGCTCGCGCCTATGTGCGCCAGTTGTCCCAGGAGACCGCGCCGCCGGTGCGCTTCGACGTGCTCAGTGTCTACCTTGTGCCGGGCCAGGAAAAGAAGTTCGTCCACTTCGAAGGCGCCTTTGGGTGGAGTGAACGCGATCAGTATGAGTGGCACTAACCACGCCTTATCTATCCCTGCGCGTCCTCGAACTCCTCGTGCCAGGCCATTTGAATCGCTTCCAGTCGCGACTCATTCGACTTGGCCGGATCATCGGCAAAACCATCAAGCTCGGCCACATAGCGGCGCAGATCGGTGAAGCGCACCGTCAGTGGATCGAGGGCAGGGAACTTCTCTTGCAGTTGAATGCCTATTTCCTCGGCGTCGGTCCAGTGAAGCTCACGCGGCATAAGTGCGACTCCTACTTCTCTTCCGCCAGTGTCGGCGGCTTGCCCTCGGTCACGTAGTTGCGATTCCAACTGGGAATCTCCACCACGTATTCGCCGGGGCGGGTGATAACGGCCTGGCAGCCCAGCCGCGAATTCAACTGTTGGTCGGCAGCCATCTCGAGCCGGTCCAGCTCATCGTCGTCGGCTGCAGTCAGGCCGCTTTCGCCTGCCTTGATGAGCACGTGGCAAGTCGAGCAAGCGCAGACGCCTCCGCAGGCGTGATCGAGAAAAATACCGTTGTTCTCCGCCACATCAAGAAACGACATCGGCTTGCCGTGATGCTCATAGGGCAGTGTGCCAAGCTCGAACTCCACCGTGCGGTCCTCGGGCAAAAACGTAACGCGCACGAGTTTGTCGGCGGGGATGTTTTTTCCGGTTGCGTCGCTCATTCGATCTGTCCTTCCGTGCTCACTCCGCAAACTTGCCTACTCCGCTTCACTTGAACTCTGCCGCGGCCATGGCATGGGGCGCGGTGACGGCCTCGGCCAGCTCCTCGCCGGCCGCGTTCATCGTCTTGCCGCTGAGTACGCCGGAGATGGCCGCATCCATCATCAGTTCGGCAAAGCGGCGCGTGGCCTGATCGAGCGCCAGTGTCGCCTCGCGGATGGCAGCCGCGTCCTCGCCGTGCCGGATGACCGTAAGCCGGTCGTGCGCCTCGGTGATGGCTGCCTGCTCCTCGCCGCGCAGCAGCGCCCATGCGGGACTCTGCGGCGCACGCTCGACCGCCGAGAGAATCGTCTCTGCCTCGCTGCGCGCCTCAATCAGCAGGCGTTTGGCAAAGTCCGCCTCGGCGTTATCAAAGGAGTCCAGAATCATGCTCTCGACCTGCTCGTCTGTCAATCCATAAGTCGGCTTCACTTCAATCTGCGCGGCTTTTCCGCTGCGCTGCTCGAGCGCAGTGACGTGCAGAATGCCGTCGGCGTCGATGAGAAACTTCACTTCGATGCGCGGCAATCCAGCGCTCATAGGCGGAATTCCCTTCAAGTCGAACCGTGCCAATGACCGGCAGTCGGCGGCAAGTTCTCTCTCGCCCTGCACCACGTGAATGGCGACGTTGGTCTGGCCGTCGACTCCAGTTGTAAAGTGCTCGGTGGCCGAAGCCGGAATCGTTGAGTTCCTCTGGATGATCCGCGCCACTGTTCCGCCCAGCGCTTCGATGCCCAGGGAGAGCGGCGTCACATCCAGCAGCAGCATTTCTTCAGTAGATTTCGATGCGCCGGCCAGAATGTCAGCCTGCACCGCCGCGCCCAGCGCCACCACTTCATCGGGGTTCAATTCGGTGTGCGGTTTCTTGCCGCGCGCGCTCAGATGAAAGAGTTGGTCCACAAGCTGGCGCACCGCGGGAATCCTCGTGGAGCCGCCAACCAGCACTACTTCGTCGATCTGCTCGGGCGTGATGCCGGCGTCGGTGAGCGCCTGCTTGCAGGGCCCAGCCGTGCGCTTGAGCACCGGCTCGATCAACATCTCGAAGACCGCGCGGGGAATCTCCCTTTGGTAGCGATCACCGTTGGGTAACTCGATGTCAAACTGCGCAGCCGGCTCGGTTGAGAGCTGAATTTTGGCCTCGATGGCGGCCTTGCGCACGGCTTGGACAGCACCCGGATGCAGCCGTAAATCCACGCCGTGCTCGGCGTGAATCTCGTTGAGCGCGATCGCCAGCAGCAAATTGTCAATGTCGTCGCCGCCCAGATGCGTGTCACCGTTGGTGGACTGTACCTCGAAGATGCCGTCGTGCAGTTTGAGAATCGAAATATCAAACGTCCCGCCGCCCAAATCGTAAACCGCAATCGTGCCCTCTTTGGCGCGATCGAGGCCATAGGCCAGCGCTGCCGCAGTCGGCTCATTCACCAGACGAAGTACCTCAAGTCCGGCCATGCGCCCCGCGTCCTTCGTGGCTTGGCGCTGCGCATCGTTGAAGTAAGCCGGAACGGTGATGACCGCCTGTGTCACCGGCGAGCCGAAAAATCGCTCGGCGTTGCGCTTGAGCTGGCGCAGAATGTAGGCCGAAATCTCCGGCGGCGTAAAGCGCAGCTCGCCCAGTTGAATCCGAGGAACTTCTCCCGCCTCCAAATCCTTGGCCAGATGAAAGGGAAAGAGCTTCAACTCCTCCTGTATTTCTTCCATACTGCGGCCCATCAAGCGCTTGACGGAGTAAATAACCCTTTCCGGCGTTTGAATAAGAGCCTTGCGAGCGCTGTTGCCCACTGTAACCGTGGGCCGTCCGCCGGTTGCGGCGATCGGGTCGAGCGCCACCACCGACGGCACAAGGTTAGAGCCGTCCACGCCGGGAATCACCATCGGCGCGTCGCCTTCCATCGTTGCGACCAGGGAGTTCGTGGTTCCAAGGTCAATTCCGACTATGCGTCCTTCCGTCATCTTTCTCTTTCTATGCTCCCAAAACTTCGTTCACGTCGCGGACCAGATTGCTGAGGTAACGCCGCCTGTCAAGCAGGGCAACCATCTTCACTTGCGAAAATTGCCGCGTGCCGGCATCGCCTGCATCCCACACGTTCCACTCCGTGCGCAGCTCTTCATCCACAGCGCCCAGCATGCCGCTGATATTCTTCTTGGCTTTGGCAAGGTTGGCTTCGAGCGCCGCGTCTGTTTCGCCGGCGTTGCGCGCCGCACGCATCTCTTCGATCAGCATATTCAATTCAAAGACCTCTTCGAGAAGATCAGCCGGCACGCGCGCGTCTTTTTGTTCTCTGCTTTCGTGGTCGGAATCCAACCTCGCGCCCAGCAGCTTCAGCAGGTATCCGGTGCGGCGCAATGGATCTTTGAGGGTGCGATAAGCGTCGTTGAGCAGTGCCGTGTCGGCCAGGCTCCATTGCTTTTCGTTTTCCCCGGCTCGCGCAAAACGGTCTGGATGGAGCCGGCGGCTCAAGCGATGAAACTCGCGCTCCAGCGCGGGCATATCCAGGTTGAGCTTCGGTTCCAGTCCAAAAACGGAATAATAATCGCCGCCGGGAGGAGGCTGAATCTTGCTGCAATGCGGGCAAAAAAGCGTCGAGTCGTTGTGGCCAATCGAGCACGACCAACAGGCTATTGGTACTGCGGAATCGAGAACCTTGAACATGATTGCACTCTTACTGTCTTTCAAGAAAACGACGAACCACAACCGCAGGTGCGCGTCGAGTTCGGGTTGATGAAGTTGAATCCCTGGCGCATAAGCGTCTCTTCGTAGTCCAGGGTCATGCCGTGCAGATATAAAAATGATTTCGGATCGACAAAGACGCGCACGCCGTCAAATTCATAAATGCGGTCGCGCTCTCGGGGCTGCGTATCAAATTTGATCGAGTAAGAAAGCCCCGAGCAGCCGCCGCCCATTACGCCCAGGCGCAGTCCGCCCTCTGTGGGCGAGATGCCTTCCTTGGCCATCGCCAAACGAATGTGCTTGACGGCCTTGTCCGTAACTTGCAATCCCTGTGGCGCGTCCGGCTTCGCCTTAGGCGCCTGGGTTGATTCAGGCTGCGGCGCAACCGTGAAGGCTTCCGGTTGTTTACCGATGGTCACTGTGTTCGACATAATTGCCTTTCCCTTACCGCGCTACCGCAACAGCCTCGGCCTCGGCGGGCTTCGCCGCGTTGCCGTTCTTCTTCTTCCAGTCGCCAATGGCCGCGCGAATCGCATCTTCTGCCAGCACTGAACAGTGAATCTTGACCGGCGGCAGCGAGAGTTCCTTCACAATGTCGGTGTTCTTGATTCCGAGCGCGTCGTTGACGGTTCGGCCCTTGATCCATTCGGTCGCCAGTGAAGAACTCGCAATCGCCGAGCCGCAGCCGAAGGTCTTGAACTTCGCCTCTTCGATCACCTGGGTTTCAGGATTGACGCGAATTTGCAGCCGCATCACGTCGCCGCACTCCGGCGCACCCACCAGACCAGTGCCGACTTCCGTCGATGCCTTGTCCAGTTGGCCCACATTGCGCGGGTTGTTGTAGTGGTCAATCACCTTGTCACTGTATGCCATGTTGTTGCTCCTTTTTGCGGGGGGAAGCCGCGGTTTTAGCTTGCCGATCGATGAGAAAACAGAAAAGCCTTTGCGAGCGGGTAGCGAGCATCTGCCCCACCGCAGGTGGTTAATGCGCCGCCCATTGGATCTTGGTCAAGTCGATGCCATCTTGCACCATCTCGTAAAGCGGCGAAAGCTTGCGCAGGTGCTTTACTACGTCAATGACCTTGTCGGCGACGTAATCCACTTCGGCCTGGGTGTTGAAGCGGCCCAGTCCAAAGCGAATCGAGCTGTGCGCTACATCGTCGCCGAGGCCCAATGCCTTCAGCACATACGATGGCTCCAGCGTCGCCGAGGTGCAGGCCGAGCCGCTCGATACTGCAATGTCTTTGATGCCCATCAGCAGAGACTCGCCTTCGACGTAAACAAAACTCATGTTCAGGTTGCCCGGCAGCCGATGCTCCATTGAGCCGTTCACGTGAACGTAGTCAAGCGCCGATTCCAGCTTGTTCTTGAGCCTGTCGCGCAGCCCTTGCAGACGAAGACCCTCTTCCTGCATCTCTGCCTGGGCAATCTCGCAGGCCTTCCCTAGTCCGACGATGCCTGGGACGTTCAATGTGCCGGATCTCATGCCGCGTTCGTGCCCGCCGCCGTCAATCTGCGCCGCAATCTGCACGCGAGGATTGCGCCGGCGCACGTAGAGAGCGCCCACGCCCTTTGGGCCGTATATTTTATGTCCAGAGATCGATAGCACGTCAATATTATCGGCGATCACGTCGACGGGAACCTTGCCCACCGCCTGCACCGCGTCCGTGTGGAAGAGCACGCCGCGTTCATGGCAGAGCTTGCCGATTTCTGCAATCGGTTGCAGTACTCCTATTTCATTATTCGCCGCCATAATCGAAACCAGAATAGTCTTCTCGTCGATGGCCCGACGCAGATCGTCCAGATCGATCAGACCATCGGCCTGGACTGGCAGATAAGTCACGCGATAGCCGTTCTTCTCCAGCCGTTTGCAGGTGTCCAGAATCGCCTTGTGCTCGGTCACCTGCGTGATAATGTGATTGCCGCGCTCGCGGTACATTTCCGCAATGCCCTTCAAAGCCAGGTTGTCGCTTTCCGTGGCGCCAGACGTGAAGATAATCTCCTTGGCCGTCGCGCCGATCAGCCCCGCAATCTGCTCGCGAGCGGCTTCCACGGCCTGTTCAGCCTCCCAGCCAAAGGAATGGTTGCGGCTGGCCGCGTTGCCAAATTTGGTGGTCAAAGTTGGCATCATCGCCTCCAGCACCCGCGGATCAAGCGGGGTGGTGGCGTGGTTGTCCATATAAATCGGAAGGCTTACGCCTTTTGGCACTTCTACTTGGCTGGCAACTGTGCTCATTTTCGTCTCCATCCTCATTGATCTCCCAATAGCGCTCTGACATTCTATGCAGCGCCTGGGGGAAAAGCTCTTGTTACAGCTTCAATGCAACCAATTCAGCCGCCGCAAACGCCCGTCCCGGCTGTTCGTGCTCCGCCAAATCCTGAATGCTAATGCTCCTCAAAACCCCTGCAATGGTCTCGTTGACCCGCGCCAGCGGCTCCTTGATCGTGCAATTCGTGGTCAATTCGCAGCCAGTCTTGCCCTTCGTGCACGAGGTGATAAAAAACGGCCCGTCGACCGCCAGAATCACTTCGTAGGCAGAGATCTCACGCGCCTCCCGCGCCAGCGCGTAGCCGCCGTTCATGCCGGCCTGGGAGCGCAGAAGGCCGGATTTGGTCAGCTGTTGCAGGATCTTGGCCAGAAGTTGCGCCGGAATCCCATAGGCGTCCGCCACGTCTTTTGCGCTCAACGCGGACTTCTCCGGGTGCTCGGCCAGGTACTTGAGCGCCATCAACCCGTAATCCGCTTTTTTGGTCAGCTTCAACATATCAATATACGACTGCTTCAGTCCGTATTCAGTATACGACTGTTTCTGTCGGAATTACAAGCCCTCTTCGAAATCATTCTGAAATGATCCTGAACTGAATCGTCTGCCGAAAAATGGAACGAGAATAGGCTAATTCAAGAATTTCTGTTTGAAAAAGAAGGAAATGCCGATACAATTTGCGAAAAGAGTACTTTGTTTCACCGACACTAGGACTAATGGCAACCGTTTGTAAACATCCCAAGGTACGCATCGTTTCCCGGCACGAAGACAGTGAGTTTGTCGAGTGTCTGGACTGTGGCGATGTCTTTGACTCCGATGAGTTTCGCGATATGGAGATTGAAGAAACCGCCGACTGGACAGAAGCTTCAGACGACAACTGATGCATTGCTGTCAAGCATCGTTAGCGAGTGCCGCGGCTGTTTGCGGCCTGGGCGCCCACGCGTCTGGCTGCGACCCAGGCGTAATGCAGTCCCGATGCAATGGTCAGTCCGATCGTAGCGTCGAGAGCTACCAGCCGGAAGACCTTTACGCTGTAAACCGCCACTGGCTGCTGCCATAGCAAGTTTTGCAGCAGAGCTTGTTGCGCCAGCACGGCTGCAACCGCTGCCACTTGGGCCAGGGTATTGGCCTTGCCAATCAGGCTCGGGCTGAAGTCGCGCCGTCCTACTGCGGCATACAGGATGGCCGCAACCACAAGAATCCCCACATCCCTGCCGAAGACTAGTGCTGTCACCAGCATGGGAATCAGCCCCTTGTAGGTAAACACCAAAAACAGTGTGCTTAGCAGCAGTTTATCGGCTACCGGATCAAGGTATTCGCCCAGTTGCGAACGCTGCTTGAGCAGGCGCGCCAACAGGCCATCCAGCGCGTCGGTCAGCCCCGCGGCCACAAAGAGACAAAAACCCAGCGCAAAGTGGTTGTCCAGAACAGTGGCCACCAGAAACGGAGCCAGGCAGATGCGTAACAGCGTGAGCAGGTTGGGCGCTGTGCGATATCGGTTCAATGGTTCGCAGGCAACTTCTTTCATGGCGACTAAGAAATGATAGAAACGATGGTACAGCATCGCGGGTGCGGTCGCCCAACTTTTCTTGCCGCCCCGTTCCTGATAGACTGTCTGAAGTGCAATTAAAGGCGCGTAGCTCAGTTGGTTAGAGCGCTTCCTTGACACGGAAGAGGTCGCTGGTTCGAATCCAGTCGTGCCTACCATTTAATTCTTTTATAATTAATGGTTTAGATTGGCACCCCCTGCCAGAGCTCCACACCATTTCACCCAAGAATTACCCAAAGCCTTACGCCCGGCCTATTCGAGCGCGAGCGCCTCACCGTCACCCGCTTCCGCTTTCTGCTGATCCACGGCCAGTTGCAGAGCAACGACGGCGTCGTCCACATCAAAGCTAACTACATCCGGCCGCTCGAACTTACTGCAGCCGTTACCATATCGCACGACTTTCATTGATCATTACCGACCAGAAATAGGCAGCGCGACTCAAACTTTACGCTTTGTCTCTGCGCTAGGAGCCGAGGAAGCTCCCGGATCCTGCGGCGTTTACGGGAGTAATCCTGACACTGGCATGTAACTAACATTTGATGAAGGTCCTGCCTTTTGCGCGGAATCTGTTGTGAACAATAAATGTCGCCGGAAGAGTGCTTTTCAAGTCGGGGAGTGGGGCGGGATCTACGGTGTTCCCGCCGAGTTTGGCTCCAAGCCAATTCGGTCATTGACCGCGTTTCGAAATCGTTGTTTGCGGCCAAGGTTGTGTTCCGTTGTTTGCACAGAAACGTGTTCGAGCGGAAACTGAATCTGCTCCAGATCTTCGTCATCTTGGTGGCACAACCGGGCGCAGATCCGTCGTGGATCGTGCGGGGTTGGAGAAGGGATTCTGCAGCCCTTTGTTATCTGCTTCACAACGCTCCAAATCACCTTGGGGTTGAAGCCGGTTCCCAGACTTTGCCGGTCTTGTTGGTCGAGCGAAGGAGTATGCCGGTCGAAATCTTAGAAGCTCCGATCCAGACATCAATGTCAGCTTTTACCAAATCCGGAACTGGAATTGTTCGTATGTGACCGCCTTTGCCCACAAGGTTGGCAATGACCCAGTGTTCCTCTCTCGCTGGATCTCCGCATTGCTGGTTAAAAAGCACGGGAGGAAGTCGACGCCAATTCTTCTCCTGGAGATAGGCGTGAAGCTCAGGATGCGTCGTAGACTGAAGATGCAAGAGCGGCCTTTTCGAGCGAGAAGGAAAAGCAACTGCCATGTCCTGGTTGGCTCTCTACATTCAATTGTGTTCCGTGCCGTTCAGCGATCCATTTGGCAAGGGCCAGACCGAGCCCGGATCCCTGTGGGGTCCGTTCGCTGGTTTGCGGAACGCGGTAGAATCGATCGAAGATGCGTGGCATGTCTTCGGCGGAGATTCCAATGCCGGTGTCGCGAATGGAGAGAACGGCGCGCTTCTCCTCGGCTACGGCGCTCAAGACGACCAAACCTCCCGGTGGTGTGTATTTGCTCGCATTCTCGAGCAGAATCGAGAGCAGGCGTGGAATGCCTTGCGAGTCGCCCAACAGAACCAAATCTTCCGACAGGATCTCCGTGCGGAAGTCAAGCATTGCCTGGTTCATTGCGCTTTTCCATGTCTCCCCAATCTGATTGAAAAGCACATTGACTTGAATGGGAGTAAGAGTGATGGTCTCAGCGCCTCCATCGGCGCGCGCCAGCGATAGCAGATTCTCTATCAGGTTAGACATAAGCACAGTTTCACCATGCAGGCGGCCGAGGGTTTCGCTATACTCATCGGCATTGCGCGGACGATAGAGGGCCACCTCAATCTCCGTGCGCATGAGCGAGATGGGCGTACGCAATTCATGCGAAGCATTGCCTGTGAAGGTGCGAACACTGGCGAAGGCGTTGTCGATGCGCTCCAGCATCTGGTTCAACGTGCGGGAAAGATCAGATATCTCGTCTTTGGCGGCGGGGACGGGCAGGCGGATGTCGAGATTGCGGTCGTTGATGAGGCGCGCTTCGGCGGCCAGCGCAGCCACCGGCACAAGCGCCTTGCGGCTCATGAAGTGGCCGCCGATAGCCGCCAGCAGAATGACCACCGGCGTCAGCAGCAGCAGTCCGGCGCGGAAGCCGGCCAGCAGTGCCATCGACTTATTCATGGAGATACCCGTCTGCACCGCATAGAGCTTTCCCTGTGCGGCAACCGTGTAAGCAAGGATGCGCACAGTATGAACGCCCTGCTGGAACTGCGCAATCTGCCCGGCTTTGGGAATACGATCCGGAGCTGATAGATCGGGGTTCTGCGCCATCATGCGCTTGGAGCGATAAATCCAGTTGTCCTGGCTGTCGCGCACCTGCAAATACTTTCCCTCATCTCTGAAGTCATAGTTGGTGGCAAAGTCACCACTCAACTGATCGAGGCTTCGTGCCGGGGCTTCGTGGCTCAATAACTCCCGCACATCGTCAGCCCGCTCTTGTAGTTCGTGATATGCGGCTGTATCCACGCTGCGATGCAGCATCCACAAACTGGCCAGGTTCAGCAAAACCGCGGCCGAGGCGAAGATCGCAAAATACCAGAGTGTGAGCCGCACCCGGATGGGCAGAGAAATCATTGCGATTCCCTTTCCGTTTCCGCGCAGCGCTTGAAAAGATAGCCGGAGCCCCGCACGGTAACAATCAGTTGTATGCTGTGCAGAGCGTCAATTTTGGCACGCAGGCCATTCATCAGAACATTAAGCGCCGTTGGCCCTACCGTGGAATCCGCGCCCCAGAGAGACTCCATCAGGGCCTGCCGGGAAACGCATTGGCCGGCTGCTCGAACAAGACAAAGGAGCAGTTGGAATTCAAGGCGCGTAAGTTCGATGCTCTCATCGGCGAGTGTTACCAATCGACGCGCCGAATCAAGAACAAGATCGCCGACTTGGATTCTGCCGTCGCCCATCTCGCGATGGCGCCGTGTGATGGACTGCAACCGCGCAACCAGTTCCGGAAACGAGAACGGCTTGGTCAAGTAGTCGTCCGCTCCCAGGTCGAGGCCGCGAATAATCTCATCCTCGGTATCGCGCGCGGTCAGCATGAGTACCGGTGTACTGCATCCACTCGCCCGCAGGGCATGCATTAGTTGATACCCATCCATTTTTGGCAAGCCAATGTCGAGCACGATTGCGTCCAGCTCATGTGCTGTGGACATCTGCAATCCTGTCTCTCCATCGTAGGCGCTCATCAACGTAAAACCATGTTCGTAGAGTCCCTTGCAGAGGAGTTCCGACATTCGAGGTTCGTCTTCGATAATGAGAATGCGCATTTGTACCGTATCTCTCAGACTAAGCGCGATGTACATAGAAAATGAGTGTGAAACGGAAAATTCATCGCAGATTCATCCAGGAAGTATGGTTCGGCCAACCTTAGGGAAAATTTACCGCTTCGTTAACGGGTGTTTAACAAAGCCAAATAGAGTCCAGCATAGAGCCAGCCGGAGACGCGGGCTCGCGTTGTGGTTCGGAATCTCTGGCTGTGCAAGGAGACCATATGAAACGCTTGCTATTTCTATCTATCCTGCTGCTTCTGACCTTGCCGCTCGCGGCCATGGAATCGGGCAGCAAGGGAACGCTGAGTGGACGCGTAACCGATACAGCTGGCGCGGTGCTTCAAGGCGCGCAAATCCAAATGCAACCCAGCATGACCACTACTGTCTCCGGAAACCAGGGTGAGTTCATTATCACCAACCTTGCGCCCGGCTCTTACAATGTGAGCATCACGTTTGTGGGCTTCACTCCATTCGCCAAGTCCCTCACCATTACAGCGGGACAGACAACCAGCTTAGATGCCGTGATGCAAGTTGCGTCCACGGAGCAGCAGGTGCTTGTCACGGCAACCAGCGCGCACGGCGATGCGGAAGCGATCAATCGCATCAACAGCAGCGAAAACATACTGAATGTGATCACCAATGATCAGATCATGAGTCTGCCCAATGCGGACGTGGCCGATGCCCTGGGGCGGTTGATGGGCGTAACGCTGGAGCGCGACGAGGGTGAAGGCAAGTATGTGCAGATTCGCGGCACGGAGCCGCGCTTGAGCAATTTGACCATCGACGGCGTCTTGGCGCCATCGCCTGAATCGACCGTGAATCAGGTCAAGCTGGATACGATCCCCGCCGATCTGGTGGAATCGGTCGAAATCAACAAGACGCTATCGGCGAATCAGGATGGCGACGCCATCGGCGGCTCCGTCAATCTTGTTACCAAGACTGCCGGCGACACACCCACACTTTCCGCCTTTGGTGAAGGCGGATACACGCCCATCATTGACGGACGCCATGCCAGCCAATACGGCATCACGGCGGGCAAGCGCTATATGCACAAAAAGCTGGGCGTTCTGGGCAACTTTACTTACGATTACAATGGCCGCGGCATCGACGACATTGAGCCGACACCCGATCCTGGAACACTGACGCCCACTTACGACAGCATTGACCTACGGGAATATCGTTACGACCGCACGCGCTGGGGCGCGGCCAGCAGCATTGACTACAAACCATCGGAGAATTCGCTTTTGTATGCGAAGGTATTCTATTCGGATTTCAAGGACTATGGCGACAAATGGACCTACACCTTGAACAATGTAGTAACTCCCAACCCGAACGATCCGTCGGGCGATCCGGCAACCTTCGCGGGCGACACGCCGAAATATAAAACCTCGAAGCGCTCGCCGGATTACGGCCTGGGAATGCTCGCCATCGGCGGCAACCATATCTTCACCAACTCCTGGTTCAATTGGGAGGCGGCTGTCTCTCGCGCGCGCCAGTTGGCGGCAGCCGGAAATCCCGGAGCAACCTTCAAGGCGGCTACAAAGACTCTCAAGAACTTTGCCGCAGCAAACTGCTTTTATGATCCGGGCGCGAACCCAAGCGAATACCGTCCAGAATGGAATGCCGCTTGCACGGCCTCTGGATCGCCTGTCTTCGATCCGACCCAGTACCAATTGAGTGAACTGGATTTGACCAGCGGACAAACCACGCAGATTAACCTGCAAGGTTCGGCGTCGTATGGATTGAACTACAGGGCCGGGGGACACTTTTCGACCCTGGAGTTTGGCGCCAAGGTGCGCAATCAGCACAAGGGCCAGTTTGCCTACTCGCCGACCTATGACAACGAGCCGGATGGCATTCTGATGAGCCAGTTTCTCAGTCCCATCCATAACAACAATTTCTATGACGGAAGCTACAAGCTCGGCCCGCTCACTAACTACGATTTGATTGTGGCTTATGCCAATGCAAACCCAACCTTGTTCCCCATTGACGAAGATGCGACTCATATCGGCTCCGACGCCAGCAACTTCAATCTGGAGCAGCGGATCACTGCCGGCTACGCCATGAACACGACTCAATTAGGCAAGCTGAAACTTCAGGCCGGAGTACGATTTGAAGAAACGAATATCAAGACCACCGGGTACAATGTTTTGACCAACCCTGACGGCAGTTGGGGCGGCACGACGCCGGTGAACGGGAGTAAGGATTATCTTGATGTTCTTCCCAGTGTGCAGGCCCGTTACGCCATCAACAACAGCTCCGACATGCGCGCGTCGTACGGACACGGCATTGCGCGGCCTGACCCGCAGGATCTGATTCCGTACATCACGCTCAACACATCACAGACCCCCGCCGCCAAAGGAATTGGGAATCCGGCGCTCATTTCCGAACACGCCAATAACTTTGATCTGCTGTATGAGAAGTATCTGAATCCTCTGGGAATCCTTCAGGCCGGGTTCTTTTTTAAGTCACTCACCAATCCGCTAACGTCGACGACCACGCATGTAAACGATCCCACCTATGGCCCGACGATTATCACCCAGCCAACTAATGCCGGTAGCGCGTGGGTTTACGGCATCGAACTGAATTACCAGCAGAGGCTCTCATTTCTGCCGGGTGTGTTAAGCGGACTGGGCTTCAACGGAAACTATACATACAGCGATTCGCAGGCGCAGAATGTCAGTCCTCTGCGCACCGACAGTCCGGCTCTTCTGCGCCAGACTCCGAATACATGGAATGTCGGTCCAAGTTATGACCGGAAAAGAGTCTCCGTGCACATGGGATTCGAGTACAACGGCGCGAGCATCTATTCGTACCAGTACGCGAATCTTGCCGATGTTACCGATGCGAATGGCAACATTATCCTCAACGCAAACGGTCAGCCAGAAACAGCGCCCATCACCCCGGTTGGCGGAGTCAAGGGAGCAACCGGCGATAACTACTTGTATCCTCACCTTCAGGTCGACGCTCAAGCGAGCTATCGCCTGCGCAAGGGATTCGAGGTATATGTCCAGGGATTAAACCTGACCAACGAGGTATTCGGCTTCTACTACGGAAGTCCCCAATACGTCGTTCAGCGCGAATACTATCATCCCACTTACGCGGGCGGAGTTCGATGGAGCTCTCACCAGGCCAGGTAACCGGCGGCTGGAATCAAGCAGCACACGCGAATACTGCGGTTCACGCTACCTCTATCGAGAGTGAACCGCAGTTGAAGCATTCTCACCTATTGAAGAAAGCGGGAGTTCCCTTGAAAACACTATTCGCGCTCTGCCTTTTTGCCGGATGCTTTCTTGCGAAAGCACAGACGCCGGCGCCGTTCGTATTGAACCGCACGATTCCTCTAACCGGCGTCAGCGGCCACTTCGACCATCTGGCCATCGACGACGCTGGCCAGCGCCTATTCATCGCCGCCACCACCAATCACTCGGTTGAAGTGATCAACTTGAAGACGAACAAGGTGGAGCAAAGCATCTCCGGACTCGGCAAGCCGCATGGCTTGGCGTGGGTCGCAGCCACAGGGAGCCTTTACATTGCCGATGGCGCGCTGGGCGAACTCCGGGTCTATCAGGGTGCGCCGCTGGCGCTGGCCGGAAAGATCAAGCTCTCAGACGATGCCGACGACATGGTCTACGACGAGGCTCATCAATTGTTGTTTGTGGGACATGGCGGCAAAGATGCGGCCACTCCTGCCAGGGTTGCTATCGTAAATACTGTCGATTTCAGCCTCCTGTCGAATGTTCCTCTCGCGACGCATCCCGAAGGGCTTGCCGTTGACCCCGATAGTGGGCGCGTCTTCGTCAATGTTGCCGACGTTGGTGAAGTCGCGGTGATTGACTCTGCAACCAGGAAAATCACCGCGCACTGGAAGCTGACCAAAGCTGCCGACAATGTGCCAATAGCTTTTGATGTTGAACACAACCTGCTGTACGTTGCATGCCGTACTCCGGGAACGTTAATTGCGTTCGATGCAAACACCGGCAAAGAAATCGCCAACCTGCCGACAGCAGACGGCGCCGACGATCTCTTCTACGACTCGGCGCTCGGCCGCGTCTATGTGATCAGCGGTGCCGGCGAAGTGGATGCATATCAGACGGACGCGGCGAAGAATCTGCGCGCGCTGGCAGTTCTGCATACTGCGGCCAGCGCCAAGACGGCCTTGTTTGTTCCCTCGAAACATCTGCTTTATGTTGGTGTGCCGGGCGTTGGGCAACACGTGGCGGAGGTTCGCGTGTATTCAGCGGGCCAGGCACAAGCGGCTCCCGCCGCCGAGGTGAAGAGTTCCAAGGCGATGCAGGACAAACTAATATTTGCTGTCATCGTCAGCCGCCATGGTGTGCGTTCACCCACTGGCAAAACGGACCAGCTGAATCAATACTCCGCGCAGCCGTGGCCTGCGTGGAGCGTTCCTCCGGGCTACCTTACGAAGCACGGCGCGCATCTGATGACGCTTGTTGGCGCTTACGACCGCGAGTTGCTGGCGTCGCAGGGGTTGCTCGCCGCGAGCGGCTGCGACGATGCGGCGAAGATAAGAATTATTGCCGACTCAGACCAGCGCACGCGTGAAACGGGCAAGGCTCTAGCCGAGGGACTCGCGCCAGGATGCGCAATCGAAGTTATCGTACAGCCGGAGGGAACTACCGATCCTCTCTTTCATTCGTTGAGCGCTGGCGTCGGCCTTCCCAATAAATTGTTGGCCACCGCTGCCATCTCCGGCCGCATCGGCGGCAATCCGCAGCGATTGACCGAAGCATACCGCCCGCAACTGAAGGCGTTGGAAGAGGTTTTGCTTGGGTGCAAAACCGGTGTGGATTGCCCGGCTGCATCTCAACATCCCTCTCTTTTTGATCTTCCATCGTTGGTAGCGCCAGGAACAGGAGATCATCTGGTTGATCTGCGAACGCCGCTCAGCCTCGCTTCTTCGATGACGGAGAATCTGCTGCTCGAATACACCGAAGGCATGGATGCGGCAAATGTCGGCTGGGGGCGCGTGGACCTTGCTAAATTGTGCGAGCTACTGCAATTGCACGAGGCCAGCGAAGAGATCGAGCGGCGCACTCCAACCATTGCTCGCATCCAATCTTCCAACCTGCTAGCTCACATTCTCGACTCGATGCGTCAGGCATTGGAAGCGAAGCCCGTTGCCGGCGCGTTGACAAAGCCCGGCGACCGATTGCTGGTTCTGGTCGGACACGATACGAACCTCTCGAATATCGCCGGCACTCTGGGGCTCGATTGGATCGTGGATGGCCGCCGCAACGATACGCCGCCTGGCGGGGCGCTGGTCTTCGAGTTATGGAAGAAGCGCGGAACGAGCGATTATTCAGTGCGCACCTTTTACACCGCGCAGACGCTCGATCAAATGCGCACTGCCGCGCCGCTCAGTCTTCAGAGTCCTCCCGATCGCGCGCCAGTCTTTGTGCCCGGATGCAGTCAGGCGGATTATTCCTGTGAGTGGAACGGGTTTCAGCAAGCGATTAGCGCTGGGACCAATTCCAGGTTTGTAATGTAACTACTGCAGGGTAAGGTGAGAATGGCACGATGGTTTTTTAGTCAGATGATTCCCAACGGCGGTTCCGGCTGCTCCAAAGATAGCAGAGACCATTATCTGTTGAGCTGCCCTTAGCTCGTCTGAGTCAGTTTGCGTGCACCTGACCCGCCGCACCATCTTTGGATCCGATCCCTCGTTTAAGTGATAATTCGGCCACGATTGTGAAGAGCCCTGTCTAAAGTTCCGATAGAAAGAACAAGTTCCTTCGCAATCTCGTTAATGCTATAAGATCTTGGTAGTTAATCGCGGGGGCGCGACTGACAGCGTTTGATGTTCTTTGTCTTTCGTCACGTTTTGACTCTTTCTGAGCAAGTCGTTATCCTCTGTGTTTCTCCTCGCTTTCAACCCGGGTTTCAACATGTAATCGATATTTATAAAGCCATTACAGCTCATTTACTCCATTGTTACGCCCGCTGGATTCTTCTGGAGACCAGAAGTATTTCGGTGGCGGCGCACTTTCCCCTCTTGTGCTTCCGCGTAGGAAGAAAGGGGAAACAACTTCATGACCAACATATACAGCGATTTGTTCCTGATCATTCTCACCGTTCTCGCCGAGGCTTGCATGCTCTGGATTCTCTGGAATTTCATCAAAGCCAGTCGTCGTCGGTAGCTTTTCCACGTTCAGTTGTCTGTTGTCATTGGTTCGACGCCCGGCGCAAGTTGCGCTCCTTCAAGGTTTTCAGAATTCCGCCCAGAGTCTCCGATTCATACCTGCTGCAGCAACTCAATTTCAGCCGATAATTGCGAACTCTCGCTATCAAGCTGCGCCTGCTGGGCTTGATAATCCTCCACAGGATACTTGCCCGCGCGAAATTCAAAATTCAAGTCGCGCAGATTCTCGTTGAGCTGTTCCTTGCGTTCCAGCAGGTAGTCGAGCCGCGTCTTCTCCTTCTGGCTGGCGAAGACGTTCTCCGGCCAGAAGGTATAGGCCAAAAGCGCTACTAGCAGCAGAAACCCGGCAATGAATCCCAAAGTTTGCGCCATCGTTCAAAACCCTCCATGTATCCCGCACATAAAACTGAAGTTTTTCACTGTCCACTGTTCACTGACCACTTTTTCGGGATCAGTGCAATTAGCGTGCCGAAGGCCATCAACAGCACCCCAAGCCAGATCCAATTTACCAGTGGATTGAGAAAGGCCTTGATAATCGGCTGGCCGGTGTCGGGATTGACGCCCTCATAAACCACATACAAATCCCAGCCTGTCACCGTTGAGTGGATCGCCACCATCGTCTGCGGCTGTTGGCTGGCCAGGTAAACGCGCTTCTCCGGCGTCATCTGGAAGAGCTTTTTGCCATTCCTCGAAACATCCAGCAGCGCGTATTCCGAGTCGTAGTTGGCGTTGGCGTCCTGCGTAAACCCTGCACATTCCAGCGTGTAGGGACCGATGACAAGCTTGTCATGCAGCGCCATCTCGCTCTCCGTGCTGCGATTGAAGGCTGCGCCTGCCAGGCCGATAACAACCACCACCACGCCGACGTGGACGATATAGCCACCGTAGCGTCGCGTGTTGCGGCGAATCAGTTGGTATTTGGCCCAAATCAGATTTCGCCCACTCTGTTTTGCAATCACCAGCATCCCGCGCAGAAACTCCGAGCCGATGGCCGTCAGCACACCCGCCGAGAGCGCAAAGGCGACCAACGCGTAGAAGCGCCCCGCATCGAAGGCGCCGTCGTGCCAGGGGCGCATACCTGCCAAAAGGCAGACACCGACCGTAACCCACAGCGCAATCACTGGCAGCACAAAGTTGCGGCGGATAGAACGAAATGACGTGCTCCGCCAGGGCAGCAGCGGTCCCACTCCGGCAAGGCAAAGCAGAAACAGGCCAATGGGCACGGCGATGCGGTTGTACCAGGCCGCGTCGAAGGTGACCTTGTTGCCCACAAAGTACTCCGAAAGCACTGGAAAGAGCGCGCCCCACAGAATCACGAAGCAAGCGGCGATGAGTACCAGATTGTTGAAGAGAAATGCTGACTCGCGGCTCACCAGCGACTCAATCGGCCGCTCACTCTTCAGATGGCTGTATTGCAAAATGTATGTGAAGATGCACACCGCCAGCACAATCACCATGAAGACCATAAACCAGTAGCCGATGGGCGATTCGGCAAAAGCGTGTACGCTGCTGACCAACCCGCCGCGCGTCAGCATCGTGCCCAGGACTGTCAGCAGAAAGGTGGAGAAGATCAGCCAGATATTCCAGCTCTTCATCATGCCTTTCTTCTCCTGCATCATCACGGAATGAAGAAAGGCTGTGCCTGTCAGCCAAGGCATCAGGCTGGCAATCTCCACCGGATCCCAGCTCCAGTAGCCGCCCCAGCCCAGCACGGCGTAGGCCCAGTGCATCCCCAGAAAGACGCCGCAGGTCAAAAACAGCCAGGTCACCATCGTCCAGACGCGTGTAATCCTGATCCATTTTTCTCCCGGATAGCGCATCATCAGAGCGCCCAGCGCGAAGGCAAACGGCACCGAGAAGCCCACGTAGCCCAGATAAAGCATCGGCGGATGAATCACCATCTCTGGATATTGCAGCAGGGGATTCAACCCGTTGCCGTCCTCGGGAATCGCGCCCTTCAGCAGCGCAAAGGGTGGTGCGGCAAAGTTCAGCACCAGCAAAAAGAAGAACTGAATTCCGGCCAGAATCGCTCCGGCGTAGGCGTAGAGTTTCACGTCCTGCTTGTGCGTCAGCCGCAACACAAAACCGTAAGCTGCCAGAAGCCACGCCCACAGCAGCAGCGAGCCTTCCTGGCCGCTCCACAACGCTGAAAACTTGTAGGCCGCCGGAAGAGCGCGGTTGGAGTGTTCCAGAATGTAAGTGATGGAAAAATCATTGGTAAAGACCGACCAGACCAACGCGAATGCCGCCGCTGTCACCGCCCAGAAGCCGGCAATTCCCGCCCGCCGTGCCGTATCGGCCAGCCGCTCCGGCGAAATAGCCGTGGGCTGCCCAGTTGCTATCAGGCGCAACGCCAACGCCCCCGCCAGCAGGTTATAGGCGGCCAGCGCCAACGCGATCAGTAAAGCAAAACTGCCAAAAGCTGCCATCCGGGTCTCCGCTTTCCCGTTATTGGAATATGTTTCAAAGATCCGCTTAGTGTCAGGGCATGACTTCAGTCGTGCCGTCAATAACCACAAAATGAAAGGGCTTTAGCCCTTGAGGGAATGTTACCGAATCCGCAAAACCATTCTGAAAAACACGTCCCGCCAATTCCAGCTTGATTCTCCTACGTAGCCAGCCTATGAGCGGCCACCGGAAGTCATCCTCATCCATCATAGCCGCTTTCGATGTGATCTGCCTCACATAAAGGGAGGAGAATCGGGCCACGCAGAGAAAGTCTCGCAATCGGCGTTACAGCTTACGGTTCGCGGTAGGGCTGGTTGGCCGGCGGCGGCGCAAGAGGCGGAAAGCTCTGGCTGTGGCCGTTGAGCACCTGGTCGGAGGCCAGCGTGAGGAACATGAAGTTGGACGAACCGCCGCCCAGCACGTACTCCATCTGCTGCCAGAGGAAGCCAAAGTCCTTCAGTTCGGGAAAGTCGGGGCGGATGAGCGCGGTGCCGCTGACAACGCCGCCGGGAATATAGCTTGAGTCGGCGCGGTTGAAGCCGTAGGCGACGGTGGTGGAGCGAGCGCCCACGCCGGAGGCGAATGAAGCGGTGTTCGAGCCCGGATGCACACCCAGCATGAAGTTGAGCGCGTTGAGCATATAGTCGGCAGAGACGATGTCCGGGAAGGCCTGATGGAGGTAATACTGCTCCACGCCGAAGCGCTCGATCTCCCAGCCCGCTCCCCAGATGTAAGGCGTGTAGGGCACGCCGAAGGGCGAGTCAGTGGACTGTTTCTTTTCCAGCCGGGCAAAGTCGCGGCGCACGGCCTCGCGCAGCTCCTGGGTAAAGGCCTCATCGTGGAGCGAAGCGACGACCGGAGCAATGGCCCAGGCAATTCTGGCTGAGTCGGCCACAATGTGCGCGCGATTGTCGACAATCTCCTTGCGGTAGACCTCATTGCCTGTGGTCTTCCACAGTTGCACGGCGGCAATCATGCGGGCATCAAAGCTTTTCTTGGGGTCGCTCTCCTTGCCCCAGAGGGCAATGGCCGCGTCGGTGCACTCCCGCGCAAGCTCGGGCTGGGTAGCCTTCAGCACACGCCCGGCCGCGGCCAGCGCGGCAATGGCCTTGTACTCGTTGCTGGGGTTCTCTTCGGTGAAGACTAAACGGTCATCGGGCTTGCCGGATTCGGTGCCGGAACGCTCATTGGGCTTCATCTTGGGGTTATAGAACAGATTGTCGGTGGCGTTGACCTGATCGCCGAGGATGACATACTGCTCCAGCGTTGCCTCCTGCATTCCGCGATAGACGCGGCCCATGGCGCGATAGCCGCCGAGGATAGTCAGGACGCCGTGTTCCACCTGCTCCAGCGCGTCGGCCCTGCCATCGGGCACGTGAATCTGGGTGCGGAGATTCTGTTCATCCACCGCTGTATCGTCGTAGTCGAGGTGGAAGTTCTCATAGGCGCTGGCCAAAATGGAGACCTCGTCAGCCTGCGATTCAATGCGTAGATCGAAGTCGCCTGCGTCGTGCCAGCCGCCGCGATTAAGGTCGGGAACCGTCTCGCCCGGCTGAAACTTCGTCAGCGTCGACGGACCCTGCTTATAGCCGTCGAAGTGGTTGTAGTCGGTCTTGGACATGCGTGCGTCGTCCAGGTGGCAGGCTCCATGCCACACGCGATATTGCTGCTCGACGCGCATATGGCACATCTGCACCGGCAGGAAGTACTCCAGCACCGGCTGCCAGACGCCGCGCTGGTAAACATCGCTGGCAATGCGGAAGGGTTGCGAGAGCGCATCGCGGAAGGCAACCTGGTACATTCCAGGCTCGACGATCTTGGTGAAGTCCAACTCGGCGTACTTGTAGCGAACAAAATCGCCCCAAACCGTGGGCTTGCCAGACAGCACTTCCGTCGCGCCGCCCTCTGGATTGATGCGCAGAATCCGCACCGGATCGGTGGCCGCATCCTCGCGGTCCAGTTCGATAATGGCCAGCTTCTTTTGTGCGGGATGGTAGCCAATCTGGCTGACGTGAATCACCGGCTGATACTTCCAGCCGGGAATTGCGTGCGGCGTGATCACCCACTCGATAGCGCCTTTGGTTGCACCCGTCGCCACCAGCGAACGCACCACAAACCAGCCGTTGTTGCGCTTGGAGCGCGCATCCAGCAATTGAAGATCGCCGGTCTTTGACTCGATGATCATGCGCTGGCCTTCAACTTCAGGCGCAATGGATAGCCGTGCTCCGCTGGCCAGCGGCGTGGGCTGCAACTCGCCCGATTGGTTGTAGCTCTCAGGCCCCTCGGCCTGGCGCGGAAAGATGCCGGAATCCGCGCCAAGATACCAGCTCTTGCCGAACAGATCGTTGGGGAATAGCTCGAAATTGAAGCCGACCTTGCCGATGAAGGCCGCTGGAATCGGTTGATCCAGATCGACAGTGACGCGAATCGAATTACCCTCGCCGTGAACGCGCACCTTGTATGTGAAGTTCAGATCCGGATAGTCGATGGGATTGAACCCCTTGCGATTTTTTGTTGGATCGGGGTATGAGAGTGTGGTGGTGATGGTATTCGCTGCGGCATCTACCATGCGCTCGTTCTGCTTGGGCATGGGCTGCCACTGCCCCGGCGCCGGATCAAGGCGGATGTCGCCGTTGGTGGCCACGCGCACGCCATTCTGGATGATGGAAACGCCGCCCTGATGCCCGTCGGGATATATGTCCTGAAAAGCCATCACATTGATGCCCGGCGACTCAAAATACTCCTTCTTGTTGAGCAGCAGGCTCGTGCTCTGCGCGAATAAGCTTGGAAGCGCGATGATTGCGAGTAAAAAAATAAACAAAGTGCGGCAATGGTGCGTCATGCGTATCTCTCCTGATCAATCCTTCCAGCAGCCTGTATCCTACCTCAGACGAACGCGCCCGGCAATGCGCTATAAAAGCTCCTTATCGCGCAATTTCTTGATCGTGTCGCGCAGCTTGGCTGCTCGCTCGAACTCGAACTTCTTGGCCGCCTCACGCATCTCCGCCTCCAGCCTGGCAATAAAGGCGTCCACTTCCGCCTGGGTTGCAAACTCCGGCAGCCCGGTCGTCTCCTCTTCGGTCACCTCGCCATACTCGGCCTTCATAATCGCGGCGAGGCCCATGTCCATCTTGTTGATGATCGACTGCGGCGTAATTCCGTTTTCTTCGTTGTAGGCGCGCTGAATCCGCCGACGCCGGTCGGTCTCGTCGATCGCCCGCCGCATCGAATCGGTCATTCGATCCGCGTAAAGAATCGCACGCCCCTCCAGATGCCGCGAAGCCCTCCCCATCGTTTGGATTAGCGAACCCGCCGAGCGCAAAAAGCCTTCTTTGTCCGCGTCCAGAATCGCTACCAGCGAGACCTCCGGCAGATCCAATCCTTCGCGCAGCAGATTGATCCCGATCAGCACATCGAACTCGCCCTTGCGCAGCCCTGCGAGCAGCTTCACCCGCTCCAAAGTTTCGATTTCGGAGTGCATATAGCGACAGCGCACATCCACTTCTGTGTAATAGCCGGCCAAATCTTCGGCCATTCTCTTGGTCAGCGTCGTCACTAACACGCGTTCGCCTCGATTGGCGCGGTCGCGAATTTCCGCCAGAAGGTCGTCGATCTGTCCTTTCACCGGGCGAATCTCCACCTCCGGGTCAACCAGTCCCGTGGGCCGGATCACCTGCTCCACCACCACGCCCGCCGATTTAGTTAGCTCATACGGTCCTGGCGTCGCCGAGACATAAATCACCTGCTGCACGCGATTCTCAAACTCATCAAATTTCAGCGGCCGGTTGTCCATTGCCGAGGGAAGACGAAAGCCGTAATCCACCAGATTCTGTTTACGGCTCCTGTCCCCAAACCACATCCCATGCACCTGTGGAATCGTGGCGTGGCTCTCGTCGATAAAGAGCAGAAAATCACGTGGAAAGTAATCCAGCAGTGTCGGCGGAGCCTCGCCCGGAAGCCTGCCAGAAAAGTGCCGCGAATAATTCTCAATTCCGTGGCAATAGCCCATCGATTTGATCATCTCCAGATCAAATCTGGTTCTCTGGTGAATCCGCTGCGCCTCCACCATCCGCCCCTGCGCTTCCAGTTCAGGCACCCACGCGTTCAACTCCGTCACAATCGAATTAATCGCATCGGCCTTGCGCTCCGGCTGCATAACATAATGGCTCTTGGGATAAATCGGCAGCCGCGTATAGGTCTGCTTCACCGTGCCAAACAGCGGATCAATTTGCGCGAGCGATTCGATCTCGTCGCCGAATAACTCAATCCGGTAGGCCGTTTCGTCATACGTTGGAAAGACCTCAATCACGTCGCCGCGCACCCGGAATGTCCCGCGCCGGAAATCCGTGTCATTGCGCTCGTAAAGGATCTCGACTAGTCGGCGTGTTATATCTTTCCGGCTGATGCGCTGCCCTTTTTCCAGCAGCAGCAGCATCCCGTAGTAAGCCTCCGGCGAGCCCAATCCATAAATGCAGCTCACCGAAGAGACGATGATTGCGTCGCGCCTCTCAAACAAGCTCCGCGTCGCCGATAGGCGCAGCTTGTCCAGCTCCTCGTTGACCGTCGCTTCCTTTTCGATATATAAGTCGCCGGCGGGAATATATGCCTCCGGCTGGTAATAGTCGTAGTAACTCACAAAATATTCCACGGCATTGTTGGGAAAGAACTGCTTGAACTCGTGATAAAGCTGTGCGGCGAGGGTTTTATTGTGCGCTAGAATCAGCGCCGGTCGGTTCGATGCTTCAATCACCTTGGCCATTGTGAATGTCTTGCCCGACCCGGTCACGCCCATCAGCACCTGGTGCTTCTCGCCCGCCGACAAGCCCTTCATCAGCTCGTCGATCGCCCGCGGCTGATCCCCCCGCGGTTTATAGCTGGTCACCAGTTGAAAGTCCATGCGAAGATTATACGCGGGTGGCGAAGATCAGGCGAATATATAGAGCACCGGTGAAGTTTCAATATGTTGTGCCTTTCAAATGCCAAATTCTTGTTGAGTCTTTCTCCCGTCTTTCCTGCCGCCGCCAAAAACAAAGGCGCAGAAACAGTGATTTGTTTAATCTCTCTTCTCTTCGCCTGTCAGGTGCAAAAATTTGGTACCCAATTGCTCCGATGGTTTCAGCGGCGTCCTTGTCCGAGAAATTTATCTTTCGGAAGACAAGCCCTTTGTGACGCGCATTACATCCTAGTCTGCGCGTCTGCTCTCATACTCGTTCTCGGTTGATGATTTTCAGATAATCCCGAGGTGTCATATGAGTTCAAATACGTCCCGTCGCGATTTCCTGTCCGCCGGCATCTCCGCTGGCCTGGCGCTTCCTGTTCTGGGCGCTTCTTCCGCAATGGGCCAGCAGCACTCCGCGAAATCCGCTGCTTCCCCGGTCAAGCTCGATTACAGGACCCTCGGCCGCACCGGCCTGAAGGTGACCACGGTGGGAATGGGATGCATGATTACCTCCGACCCCAGCGTAGTGGCGCGCGCTGCCGACCTGGGCATCAATTACTTTGACACGGCACGCGGCTATCAGCATGGCAACAATGAGCGCATGGTGGGCGCCGCCTTGGGCGCCAAGCGTAAGCAGATTGTGCTCTCGACCAAGTCGGAGGCTCCCAACAAGGAAGAGTTGCAGAAGCAGCTCGAAACCAGCCTGCGCGAACTGAACACCGATTACATAGACATTTGGTTCCTCCATGCCAAGGACAACGTGGCCGACGTTACCGACGAGTTGATCGAGGTGCAGCAGCGCGCCAAGAAGGAGGGCAAGATTCGCTTCGCCGGCGTGAGCACGCACAAACCTCTGCAACTGCTGCCTTGGATGGCGCAAAAGGGCGTCTTTGACGTGGCGCTGACGGTCTACAACTTCACCATGGACGCCAGCATGGATCAGGCAGTTGAGGTTGCTGCCAAGGCCGGCATCGGCGTGGTGGGAATGAAGGTGATGGCCGGAGGAATGCACCAGCAGAAGCCCGGCGATCCGCTCTACAAGAAGCTCACCCAGGATGGCGCGATGCTGTCGGCGCTGAAGTGGGTCATCAACAGGCCCAACATCACAACCACTATTCCCAGCATGACGGATATGGACCAGTTGGACGAGAATCTCAGGGCAATGGGCAATCCTCTCTCCGCCAGCGACGAAAAACTGCTGACGGCTCATCTGGATGCGATCCGGCCGCTCTATTGCCGCCTGTGCGGACAGTGCGACGGCGACTGCCAGAAGGGTCTGCCGGTCGCTGATGTCTTGCGCTTCCTCACCTATGCGGACGGCTACGGCCAGTTCGCGCTGGGCCGTGAGAGGTTCCTCGAACTCAGCGCGGAACACCGCGCGGTTCGCTGCGGCGATTGCGCCGATTGCACCGTCAAGTGTCCTCACGGCGTTCAGGTTGCTCGCCGCATGGCGCGCGCTCAAGAGTTGTTTGCATGAAGATCGCCGGCTTGCTGCTAACCGTCTTGCTCCCGGCCGGGATGGCGTGCGCCCAGAATGCGCTCGACTGCCGTATCGCGCCCGGTTGGGAAGCCTCCGGGCCGATCCGCCAGTACACCGCCGAAAACCTTTTTGACTACAAGGATGGCGCGGCTGAGGGCTATCTGAGCTACGGCTTCGCGCGCATGTCGAGCATCGACTGTAAATCCGGCAGCGATACTCTCACCATCGACCTCTCCGAGATGAACGATGCCGATGCGGCTTACGGTCTCTTCACCTCTAATCGCGACTCTCAGTTGCCCATCGCCAAAATCGGCATGGCCGGGCAGATCCAGCCGCAGAGCGCCAGCTTCGCCAAAGGCAAGTATTACGTCGAAATCGTTGAAGTCGCCGCCAACGCGGAGGCCGATCACACCGCTTTGATGAAGGCTTTCGCAACTGGGATCGAGCAGCGTCTGGAGGGTCGTGAGACCCTGCCAGAGGCTTTGCTGTGGTTTCCCAAAGAGAATCTGGACACGGTCCGCCTGGTTCCGGAGAGCGTGTTGGGGCTTAAGTTGCTCAAGCGCGGCTACGTGGCAAAGTACTCGCAAGGGCAGGCCTTTGTCGTGCTTGAGGCGACGCCCGAATCCGCCGCCGAGGTCATGAAAAAACTCCGCGAGCGCTTTAGCGGCGCCACGTCGGCGCAGATCGGCGACGAGGCATTCCAGGCCAAAGCGCCCTACCTGGACGGCATCTGCGTCTTCCGCAAGGGACGCTACCTGGCCGGCTACGCCAACCTGCCCGATGCTCAGCAGGCTGCTTCGCTGGCCGCGAAACTCGCCGCCCGTCTTCCATAAAAGTCAGCGCGATTATGCAACACCTTCGGGGTACAATGTTTTCTACCAAGGGAGGTTCCATGCGCAGATTTCTCGTTCCCGTTTTCGCGCTGCTTGCTGCCGCTTTGCTGGCGGCTCCGCTTCTGGCTCAGGGCGCTCCGCCGCAGGTCGGTTCCGACCAGCCCTACACCATTGAGTACTACTACAAGTGCCAGTGGGGTCATCAGGCCGAGTTCAAGACGCTCTTCCTCAAGAATCACTACCCGCTGCTCCAGAAGATTCAAGCCACCGGGCGCATTCTCTCCTTGAAGATTGAGTCGCCCGCCTACCACACCACCGAGGACGGGCGCTGGGACTTCCGCGTCACCATCCGCTACAAGAACTCCACCGTGGCCACTACTGCCAACCCTGACGAAGAGGCATTCATCAAGGAGCTATGGCCCGACCAGGCGACCTATCAGAGGGAAGAACAGCGCCGTTTTGAGATTCTCCTCTCCCATTGGGACCTGCCGGTCACGGATATTACTCCTGAGAGAAAGTAATCGGAATTTGTCTGTGAACAGACGAGCGCCCCATTGCGCAGGCCGCGATCATTCCTCGTTGCCGGTCCAGCCTTCGGGCACAAATCGGTAGCCGACCCAGGGTTCGGTCTGAATGTACTGCTTGCCGGTTTCGGCTTCGAGCTTCTTGCGCAACTGGCCGACGAAGACGCGCAGATACTCCGGCTGATGGGCCGACTGCGCGCCCCAGACCTGGGTCAAGAGCGCGCGATGAGTCATCACCTTGCCGGCGTGGCGGGCCAGATGCAGCAATAGTTCGAACTCCTTGGGCGTCAGGTGAATTGGCTTGCCCTGTACTGTGATCGAGTGAGCGACTGAGTCTACCACGAAGTCGCCGGTTTCGATGGCACTGGTGGTCCGCTCCGGGGCGCGGCGCAGGTGGGCGCGGACGCGAGCCAGCAACTCTTGTATGTTGAAGGGCTTGGTCACGTAGTCGTCGGCGCCGGCGTCCAGAGCCTCGACCTTGGATCGTTCATGGTCGCGAACCGAGAGAACCAGCACCGGAACCGCGGATTGAGCGCGGATGGCGCGACAGACCTCGACGCCGCTCAAGCCCGGCATCATCAGGTCGGTGATCACCAAATCGGGCGTCCAGTCTTTGAAGACTAGCAATCCCTCCTCGGGATCGTTGGCCGTGCGTACGTCAAAGCCCTGCGCAGAGATCGCAGCGCGCAGCACACGGGTGATTTGCGGTTCGTCGTCGATGACTAGAATTCTGCCGGGCATAGTGTTTATCTTCTCAACAAAGATTACATCAACTGAGCGGGCGAGTATGATTCCGGTTAGGGAAATGATGAATCCATTCTCAAATCTGCCCCCGGCCCTTCGTTGGATTGCGGCCACCCTAATAGCGGCGGCGGCCACGGCTCTGCTGGTCAGCCTGGGCGCAAACTCGACGACGGCGGGCATGGCCTTCCTGGTGCTGGTGGTCTGGTTCGCAGCGCAGGCGGGAGTCTGGCTCTCGCTGTGGGCAGCCCTTCTGTGTGCGCTTGCCTTCGATTACTACTTTCTGCCGCCGCTGAGAACTTTGCAGATTATCGGTATTCAGCAATGGGTGGCCATGATCTCCTTCCTGCTCAGTTGCGTGGTAGTGAGCCGTGTAGCCGAGCGGGCGCGCGGCCAGGCGCGGCAGGCCGACGAACGCCGCGAGGATGTGGAACGGCTCTTCGAACTCTCGCAACAGATGATGCTCCAGGAGGATGCCGCCGGACTGATTCGCGACCTGCCCCGGCTCATCGCGCGAATCTTCGCGTTGGATGGAGTAGTGCTTTACGTCCGCGACCAGGACCAGTTCCACACATCGACCGCCGATCTGCCGATGAGCATTTTGGCCAGTTTGCGGGCGATGGCCCAAGGGCATAATCCGACGCAGGTCATTCCCGGCGACTTCACGGTAAGAACGCTCATGCTGGGGCTGCGTCCGGTGGGAGCATTGGGCCTGCGGCCTGCTGTGCTTTCGCATGAGGTAGCCACGGCAGTCAGCGGTCAAGTGGCCATTGCGCTCACTCGCGCCACGGCAATTGAGGCTTCGGCGCACACGGAGGCGGCGCGCGAGGGGGAACGGCTGCGCACCGCACTGATCGACTCGCTGACCCACGAGTTGCGTACGCCGCTGACTGCCATTCGCGCCGCCGCAACCACACTGGTTGAGAGTGAGGGGATGGACGAGAGCTTGCGATTGGAGCTGGCCTCCATTGTCGATGAGGAGAGTGCGCGGCTGGACCGGCTGATTGGCGAGGCCGTCGAAATGGCAGAGATCGACGCCAACGTGGTCGAAGTGCGCCCCGTGCCACAGCATCCGCGCGCGTTGCTGGAGCAGGCCATCGAGGAGTCGCGCAAGACGCTGTCCGCCCATCGGGTTGTCATCGCCGTCGACGAAACTGGAGAATCTGCCTGGTTCGATCCACACCTGCTGGGTCGCGTTCTGCGCCACCTGCTGGAGAATGCGGCGAGGTTTTCACCGCCCGGAGGGCGCATTCTGCTCGGCTCCCGGCGCCTGAGCGACCGTCTGGAGTTTCGCGTGGAGGACGATGGCCCCGGCGTCGATGCCGTCGATCTGCCCTTCATCTTCGACAAGTTTTACCGGGGCAAGACGGGCGCCAGCAAAGGCAAGGGAACAGGGATGGGATTGGCCATCAGCCGCGCGATTCTGGCCGCGCACGGCGGCGGGATCGAGGTCGAGAGCGCCGCGGGCAAAGGCGCCTGCTTCCGCTTCTGGGTGCCGCTGGTGGAGAAGGAGCCGCGGGGACTCTACGAGATGGTAGAAAGGCTTGAGGAGGAACGATGACACGAATGTACAATCCGCCCCATCCTGGCGAGCTTCTCAGAGAATATCTCGGCGACATGCAGGTTGGTGAGGCGGCGAAGCGTCTCCGCGTGGCACGGTCTACTCTATCGCGGCTCCTGAATGGGCGCACGTCGTTTACCGCGCCCATGGCGCTGCGGCTTGCCGATGCGCTTGGCACAGAGCCGGAAGTATGGCTTGACTTGCAGCAGCAGTACGACCTGTGGCATGCGGCGCGGCGCAAGCGGCCAAAGGTGCAGAGGTTCATATTCCCGAACAACGATAAATCCGTCGCCGCATAATGCACGCATCGCCGACGCTATCAGCCTTCCAGCTTGTACCGCGTTTCGGCCAGTCGGTAGAGCCGCCGCCAGACGAGCCGGTTCATGGTGACCACAATCAGGGAGATGAAGATGGTGGCGAGCAGGATGATGGGCAGCCGGTCGTTGTCAATGGCCGAGCTGATTTGCGCGCCGAGGCCGAGGGTTTGCAGCGTTCGGTTGCCAAGGTGAGAGTATTCAGCGAAGACCGAGGCATTCCACGCGCCGCCGGAGGCTGTCACCATGCCGGTGATGAGGTAGGGAAAGATGCCCGGCAAAATGAGTTTGGTCCAGCGCTGCCAGCGGGTGAAGTGGTAGAGATCACTGACTTCGCTCAAATCCGATGGGATGGACATGGCCCCGGCGATGACGTTGAAGAGAATGTACCACTGGGTGCCGAGCAACATGAGTGCGATGGAGCCGATGCCCAAGCCTCCGCCGATCTTGACCAGGCCCATGAGCAGGATGGGAAAGAAGGCTGTCGCCGGGATGGAGGCCATCACCTGAGCAACGGGCTGGACCAACCGGGCGAACTTGGGATTGAGACCAATAGCGACACCGACGGGAACCGTCCAGGCGGCGGCGAGGACGAGCGCGCAGTTGACGCGCAGGAAGGAAGCGGCAGCGCCTTCCATGAGCAGGCGAAGTTCGGCGAAGGTGACTGTTTGCAGCATGAGGATGGCCTGGAAAGCGCCCCATCCCACTGCTGCTGCGGCAACAACGGCCAGCATCCAGAGTCCTGCGGAGGCTTTGCCGGCAGTTTGGTCCTCGTCCAAAGGCTGAACTATGTGGCAGGAGTGGGTGAGCGCCATGCGGCGATAAACAGGCTCTTCGATCCTGCTCCAAATGCGGTCGGGAAGGGAAGTAACCAGCTTCGAGCGTTTGAGAATCTCAAGAATGGGGGAAGTAACGCGTTCAGCGGACTCGACCTGTTCGAATTTGAACTTGTCGCTCCAGGCGATCAACGGCCGCCAGAGAAGCTGATCAGTCGCCACCACAATCAAAACAACCGCCGCAACGCCGCAGAGTAGAGCGCGCGTGTCGCCGGAGTCGGTGGCCGTCTGGATGTAGCTGCCCAGGCCAGGAAGCTGAAAACGGGTTCCCTTGAGGGAAAACATCTCGCAGGCCATCAGGGCAAACCATCCGTTGGCGACCGAGACGATGGAGTTCCAGACCAGGCCGATGGCGGCATAGGGCATTTCAAGCTGCCAGAAGCGCTGCCACGCGGAGTAGCGATAGATGCGCGAGGTTTCCACCATCTCGCGCGGAATGCTTTTCAGCGAGGAATAGAAACTGAAGGCAAGGTTCCAGACCTGGCCGGTGAAGATGAGCAGGATGACGCCCATCTCGATTCCCAGTTGATGGCCGGGAACCAGGGCGATCATCGCCAACAAAACCGGATATAGAAAGCTGAGCACGGGAATCGATTGCAGAATATCGAGGACGGCGATCATCCAGGCCTCGACTCTGTGATTGTAGGCGGCGATGTATCCGTAGGCGATGGCGAAGGTGAGGCTAAGCAGGAAGGCTATGATCATGCGCCCGATGGAGTAGAAGGCGTAGATGGGCAGGGCGCTGATGGAGTGCGAGATAAACGCCACTGGGACCGGCGCGCTCATCCAATAGCCGGCGGTGTGCAGAATGGCAAAAAAGACGGCAATGCCGCCAAGGCCGACGGCCAGATCGATGAAGAATGGCCAGGTGCGGACGGTGACTAGCGTCTGCGCAAGAGGATGCTGAGGCTTCACTCGGCCTCCTGGCGTGTGGCAACTTCTTCTTCCGCTGCGTCGGGCAGAACGAAGCGCCGATGTCCGGCGTCATAGTCGAAGAGCTCGGCGTAACGGCCCCATGTGACGGCGGTTTCGATCTGGCGCTGGCACTCCTCCTCGCTGAACTGCTCGTCGAGCATATCGAGGAAGAAGTCTTCCGGAACGGTGTGGTCGCTTTTGGCGTCGAGCGCGCGGCAAATCTGGCGCAGGAGCAGAACATTGGCCACGGCGGCGTCGCGGAAGAGCTCCTTCTGGCGCAGAATTTCGGAGTTGGCAAACTCCGTGCCGCTCGGCGTGATCACCGCGTCGCCCTCTTCAATCTGCAGGAAGCCGAGCAACTGAGCGGCATCGACAATGGGCAGGAGGTCGTCGATCTCGAAGCTCAGGTCGTCTGCCAAGCGGTAGATGTCGTCGCGCCCGCCCTTGTCGAGCAGCAGTTCCAGCAGGCCCGCAATGCCGCCCGGCCGCGCGTGGGGCAGCATCTGATAATGCATCTGGCGCTGATCGCGGACTTTAGGTTCGACTTGCTGCTCAGGCGCCTCATCGGGAGCCACGTCGGGCTTGGTGAGCACCTTGTAGATGTAGTCAACCAACTGCGTGAAAGGCTCTGATTTGCGGTCGCGGGGCTGGGCGAGCTGCACGCGGAAGTCGGTGCGGATGTGGCCGGGATTCTTGCCCAGCACGATAATGCGGTCGGCCAGCAGCACCGCCTCTTCAATGTTGTGCGTGACGATGAAGACGGCTTTGGTGGGCATGGTCTTGTTGGCCCACAGCTCCAGCAGCTCAGAGCGCAGGTTTTCGGCGGTGAGCACATCGAGGGCGCTGAAAGGCTCGTCCATGAAGAGGACTTCCGGCTCAACTACCAGGGCGCGGGCAAAGCCGACACGCTGCTTCATGCCGCCCGACAGTTCCTTGGGATAGGCGCCCTCGAAGCCGTCGAGGCCGACCGTGTCCAGCATCTTCATGCTGCGATCTCGGCGCACGGCGGCGGAGACACCGCGAGCCTGCAGCGGAGCTTCGACGTTTTCCAGCACCGTGAGCCAGGGAAAGAGCGCAAAGCTCTGGAAGACGATGGAGACATTGACCTCGGCCTCGGCAATGGGCTTCTCGTGCCAGTAAACCTGGCCGGCGGTGGGCGTAGATAGACCGGTCAACATACGCAGCATCGTCGATTTGCCGGAGCCGGAGGGACCAAGCAGGGCAACGATCTCGCCGGGAACAATGGAGAGGTTTGTGGCGGAGATGACCTGGATGCGGTTCTGGCTGGGCTGCGTATAGAACTTCTCAATCCGCTCGGCGCGGATGATGGCGTCAGGCGCAGTGGCCGGACTCTGACTCTCGGCGAGAAGGACAGCTTCCTGCATGGCGTAACTCTCCGCTTGAGATCCGCAGGCTATAGCATATTCGGAATTGCTATAGACCGAAACCTCACACTCATGTGGCTTTTTCATCAAGAAAAAGCCACTTTTAATGAACTCAAAAGGACTACGTTAATTCCGAATATGCTCTAGGAGCCTCGGCCGCTGATTGTTTCCAGTATATGTTTACCCGGTTGCGGCCAGATGAACAAGCAACTGTTGAGCCGGACGGCGAGTCGTTACAGCTCGCGCCGCCCCTCCATCGCACGCGCCATCGTCACCTCGTCGGCGTATTCAATGTCGCTGCCGGCGGGAACGCCTGTTGCGATGCGCGTGATCTTCACCGAAGGGCTGCGCAATGCAGTTGCCAGCCAGTTGGCTGTTGCCTCGCCTTCGAGGGTTGGCGAGGTTGCCAGAATCACCTCGTCCACCTCGCCCTGCTCAACGCGTCTCAGCAGAGTGCCGACGCGCAACTGATCGGGCCCCACGCCATGGAGCGGCGAGAGCGTGCCGTGCAGCACGTGATAGACGCCCTGATATCCGCGCGTCCGTTCGACAGCGCCGATATTCGTTGGCTCCTCGACCACGCAGACCAGCCGGTGGTTGCGCGTAACGCTGGCACAGTAGGCGCAGGGATCGACATCGGTGACGTTGTTGCAGAGCGAGCAGAGGCGCAGGTTGGCTTTCAGGCCGCGCACCGCCTCAGCCAGCGCCGCCGCATCCTCGTCGGTGGAGCGCAGAATGTGGAAGGCGAAGCGCTGGGCGCTCTTGGTGCCCACCCCCGGCAGCTTCTTCAACTCTTCAATCAGCCGTGCCATCGGCTCGGCATAGCGGGTCACGGGTTAAGCCTCCTGAAAGCAGTGAGAATGGGTAGTGCGTTGTTACAGCGTCCGATAGACGGCGCTCAACTCAGTCCCGGCAGATTGAGTCCGCCGAGCAGACCCTTGACGTTGGATTGCAACGCCTCTTCGGCCTTGCGTCCGGCCTCGTTAACCGCGGCCAAGACCAGGTCTTCGAGCATCTCCACATCGGGCTTGTCGCCGCCGAGGCCGACGACCGCCGCTGGGTCGATACGCAGCTTGAGGAGTTGCTTTTTGCCATTCATGGTTACGGTCACGGCGCCGCCGCCGCTGCTTCCCTCGACCACTGTTTCGGCGAGCTTGCGCTGGACCTCCTCTTGCATTTGGTTGGCCTGCGATAGCATCTCGCCGATTTTAAGCGGGTTGATCATGGGTTATCTCCGATATTCCCCGAAACACATTCCTCAGGGGGTTAAGCCTTTCCCATTTTGCAAATTGGTGGACCAACTAAAGTCGTGCCCTTTCAAAACATCAAAAAACATCCACCCATGATGGGTAAATATTACTTCTGCCGCAGGTCGACGACGCTGCGCACCTCGGCCTTGAAGATCTCTTTGGCGCGCTGCACAAGTGGGTTTGCCAACGCAGCTTCCTGCATGCTTCCGGCAATGGGCGCGGCCATCGGCGCAACGGAAGCCGAAGCGGCGCCTTCAGCGGGAACGACCAGAAAACGCATGGGCGCGCCCAACCGTTGCAACTCCTGGCGAATAATCTTCTCTGCCGCGGCATTGATGGTGAGGGCGACCATTTTTTTGCCCATGCCGGTGACTTCAATGCGCAGGCTGGAGCCGTCAATCGTCCACGCGCCGGCGCCCAGCAACTGCGCCGCTGAAAGGTGCCCGCCATCAACCAGCGCGCAACCGACGGCGTGGCGAATGGCATCAATACTGGGAAGGCTGGTGGACGCGGCAGCGGCCAGCGGAGCCACTGCCAGCGCGCCTTCGGTGCGCGTTTCAGTGGAAGTGAATCCTGTGGCCTGAGCAGCCGAGGCTGTGAACGGCGTCGCGCCTGGAAAGGGAGTTGTCGCGGGCGGCCGCTCCATCGTTGCGACCGGCGAGCGTTCCGTGGAAGGCGAAGCGTTCGACTTCAGCTTTGGGCCTGATCCCCAGCCACTCGACGGTCCGAAGGGCGAGAGCGGCGACGCGGGGGCCGGAGCGGGAGATGCTGCCGGACGCGATGGGCTGGCCGTTGGCCGCGAAGCAGCAACCGAAGCGGAGCCAGGATTCGCCGGACGCGCAGTCCCTGCCCGGACGCTACTCAAAAGCTCTTCAATCGGCAGCAGCCTTTGTGCGTGAATCAGCTTGAGCAAGCCAAGCTCAAGATGGAAGCGCTGCTCCTGGCGGTAGTTCAGATCGTCGAAGGTGCGCAGCACAATTTGCAGGTTGCGCGTAATCTCTTCTTCTGTAAACAGCAGCGCAGTGCGCGCCGCTCTGGCGCGCTCATCGCCGCTGATCTGCAACAGTTCGGTCTTCTCGCCGCCCAGCTTGGCCATGAGGGTATTGCGCAGGTATCGGACCATCTGGCGGGCCAGCGACGATGGGCTGTGACCGGCGTTGACCAGCAGATTCAATTGCTCCATCAACTCGGCGCTTTGGCCAGCGGCAACGGCTTCGAGCAGCCGCTCGAAGACCGCGTTCGGCACCGCACCCATCAGTTCGCGAATCTGCACCGAGGAGAGCACAGCGCGGCCATTCACGACCGACGCGGAGGCAATCGCCTGGTCCATGATGGAGAGCGCGTCGCGCATGGAGCCGTCGCCCGCCTCGGCGAGAAGAGCCAGCGCGTCTTCCTCGGCCTCCACTTCTTCGTGCGTGGCGATCATCTGCAACTGGGCAAGAATGTCGTCGAATTTGACGGCGTGAAAGCTGAAGTGCTGGCAGCGCGAGCGGATGGTCTGCGGAATGTCTTCCGGCTGTGTTGTGGCCATCATGAAGATGACGTGCGCTGGCGGCTCTTCCAGCGTTTTGAGAAGCGCGTTGAAGGCCGCATCGGTGATCTGATGGGCCTCGTCGAGAATGTAAATTTTGTAGCGGTCGCGCGAGGGCGCATAGCGGGCGGCGTCGCGCAATTCGCGAATCTCGTCGATGCCGCGATTGGTGGCCGCATCGATCTCGATCACATCTACGGCGTTGCCCTGGCGAATCTCGAGGCAGGAGTCGCACTCACCGCATGGTTCCGGCGTGGGGCGTTGCGCGCTGCCGATTTCCGTGCGGCAGTTGAGCGCCTGGGCCACAATACGCGCGATGGTCGTCTTGCCGATGCCGCGGTGGCCGCTGAAGATGTAGCCGTGGGCGATGCGGTTCTGCGCGAGCGCGTTCAGCAGTGTGCGAGTGACGTGGTCCTGCCCGGCCACGTCGGCAAAGCGCTGCGGACGATATTTCCTGGCTAGAACCTGATAACCCATGCGTGCATCCGCTCCTTGAGGCTCGTCCAACTGCAAAACGGCCATAGTGGGATTGTATCGTTCCCGGCTGGGAGCGCGGCGAGCTGAAAACGAGAATCTCCGAGGCCATGATTGCGACTACGATGCGGAGCGCCGGGCGTTTACCAGAGCACGAATGAAACCGGGAGTGGAACCGCAACAGCCGCCCACAAAAGAAGCGCCTGCTTGAACGAGCGCTGGGTAGTGCGAGGCGAAGAAATCCGCTGACGTGCCATAGTGAATGGCTGCCCCCTCCATGATTGGCAAGCCCGCGTTCGGTTTTACCCAGATGGGAAGATCGCAGGCCTCGTGCAACCTGCTGCAGATGTTTACCGCCAATTCGACGCCAACGCCGCAGTTTGCGCCGACTGCGTCCGCTCCGGCCTCCACCATTGCCGCAGCCACGGCTTCGGGCGTCGCGCCCATCATGGTGCGGTCCTTGTTCTTTCCGGAATCGAATGCGAAGGAAGCGATGACCGGCAATCCCGTGAGCCGGGCGGCTTCCACGGCCAATCGTGCCTCTTCGATATCGCTCATTGTCTCCACCAGCAGAGCGTCAGCGCCCGCGGCCGCCAGAGAACGCGACTGAGCGGCAAAGGCCGCGCTAACCAATTCGCCGCTGATCTCGCCCGAAACGAGAATCTTGCCGGTGGGACCGATGGAGGCAAAGACCAGCGCATGGCCCACGGCACTGCGCGAGAGCGCTACACCGGCGCGGTTGATGGCGTCCAGGTCATCTTCCGAGAGGTCTTTCATCGCTACCGCGTTGGCGCGAAAAGTATTAGTGAGAATGACCTGGCTGCCGGCTTCCGCATAAGCGCGCGCAACCTCTTCCACTAGTTCAGGATGGGTAAGGTTCCAGGTGTCCGGGATCGTTCCCGGAGGCAGCCCGCGCTCCTGCAACTGGGTTCCCCAAGCGCCATCGGTGATCAGTGGACCGCCAGCCAGCCATTGGCTCATGCGGCTCATGCGGCTACCTGCTGGAGCGACAGAAGTCCGGAGTTTTTACAGTTTGCTTCGATCATGAAATTCCTCCATCCGCGCGGCTCATGCATATTATCCATGCTAGCAAGAATACACTCCAGAAGCCTGGCGATTCTGCGCCTATTCTTGTGCGTCGTCGCGTGTGTCTTTAGGAACTGGGTCGCCGGTCGCTCAGTATGCTGCGCGTATCACGTTATACTGAGCCAATGCCGTGTTGCCCACAGTCGAAACGCGGTTCGAGAAAGGCAGCAAAATCATGCACAGTTTCAGGGTTCTGCTCCCGGCGATTGCCCTTTTGAGTTTTTCTGCTTCAGCCGTGGCCGCAGACGGGCCAGCAAGCCCGGTGATCGTCGACTTTTCTGACCAGCGGCAATTGATCACTGGTTTTGGCGCATCGGGCGGCAACGACTCTGCGGCAAACTTCCGCAAAATGACGCCGGAGAACCAAACCAAGCTCAACGATCTGTTCTTCGATCAGGAAAAGGGCATCGGCTTGACGATGCTGCGCAGCGAACTCTTCGCTCGCATTGAACCCAAGCCGGGGGTGTGGGATTGGAACAAGGATGACGATCAGGTTTGGCTGATGAAGGAGGCACAGAAGCGCGGTGTGCGGTACTTCTGGAGCGCCAACTGGAGCGCGCCGGCGTGGATGAAGGACAACAAGAATGTCAATCACGGCGGCCATGTGCTGCCCACGCATTACCAGGATTTTGCCGATTTTCTCTCGCGGTACGCGCGGGAGTACAAGACGCGCTTCGGTATCGAGATTCAGGCCATTTCCATGAGCAATGAGCCGGATATGAACGTGGATTACCAATCGTGCCTGTGGTCGGGCGAGCAGATGCGCGATTTTCTCAAAAACAATCTTGGACCCACCTTTGCGCGCGACCATGTGAAGGCGAAGATCATCGTGCCGGAAGTGAGCAGTTGGCCCGCGCTGGAGATTCATGCTGACGCGGTGATGGCCGACGCGCGGGCGCGGCAGATCGTCGATATCGTTGCCTCGCACCAATACGACCAGACATTTGAGACGCAACAGCAGCCTAAACTTCCTCCGGCCGAGCTGCTGGCGCGCTATGAGCCGCGCGAGAGCTACGGAAAGCAGCTTTGGGAGACAGAGGTCTCCTTCATAGGAGGCAAGCCCGACCCATCGATTCAGTGGGGGCTGGGCACGGCGCTGCTGATTCACAACGCCATGGTTGGCGCCGAAGTGAACGCATGGCATTGGTGGGCGCTGCTGAATAACTGGGGCGACAATGAAGGGCTGGCGGACCTTGCCGGCGATCACTACATCCTGACCAAGCGGCTCTTTGCACTGGGCAATTACAGCAAGTTTGTGCGTCCCGGTTTTCGTATGACCGCGGCCACGCACACTCCGCAAAAAGGGGTCTTCATCACCGCCTTCCGGGATGCAAAAACGGAGCGCTTTGCCATTGTCGCCATCAATGACACGAGCGAAGCGGAGGCTTTGCAATTCGAGATTCCCGGCTACCAAACGGGAAAGATCACGCCGTGGGTGACCAGCGCAGCGCTGGACCTGGCACCACAGGCCGTGCTCGCTTCGACTGCCGAGGGATTCAGCGCGACGCTGGCCCCGAAGAGCGTGACGACGTTTGCGGGTGAGGCGGTGAAGGAGGGCAAACACTAGTGTAGTGAGCCGGAAGATAGGTGCTATGGAAATGCAGGTCCTTCGACTCGCTTCGCTCGCTCAGGATGACAGCTATTATTGTGATGAATTTCAGACTCAGGACACTAGCGAAGTATTTCAAGAAGATGGCGGGGTGGGGTCCGTGGCGGCTCTTCTGGCTGGCGCTGGTGCTGCGGCTGGCGGTGATCGCCCTCTGCCACTACTACCGGGTAAAGCTGGACGAGGACCACTTCCACTTTGGCGCGGAGATGGGCCGGATTGCGCGGGCGCTGGCGACTGGCCGCGGCTATGCCGATCCATTCTTTGGCCAGACCGGGCCGACGGCCTGGGTGACGCCGCTCTTTCCGCTGATTCTGGGCGGCATCTTCAAGCTCTTCGGGGTCTATTCCACACTGTCGGCCTGGACGATTCTCGCGCTGGACAGCCTGCTGAACGCGCTGATGATTCCGCTGATCTGGGAGACGGGCGAGCGCTGCTTTGGGCTGAGGGTCACGCGCTGGGCGGTGTGGATTTGGGCGCTCTATCCGGCGGCAATGCAGTACGCGGTGAAGTGGATCTGGGAGATGACGCTGACAGCGTTTCTCTTCCAACTGGCGCTGGTGATTGCGCTGCGGGTGGGCTGTGCGGGAGAGGCGCGGCCAGACGACGGCCCAAGTTGGTCACGCTGGCTGGCCTTTGGCTTGGTTTGGGGGCTGATGGCGCTCTCCAATCCCGGGCTGCTGCTGTTTTTACCGGTTTGCGGCGTGTGGATGCTGGCGCGCGGCGGGCGGGAGTGGGCGAGGCATCTGTCGAAGGCAGTTGCGTCAGGGCTGGTTTTTCTGGCGGTGATTGCCCCGTGGAGTTGGAGAAATGAGTTGGTTTTTCATCAATTTGTACCCTTTCGCACGAATATGGGAGCAGAACTCTATCTGGGCAACGGTCCTGGGGCGAACGGGCTTCTAATGCAGTACGACCACCCGACGGTGAGCGCGGGGCAGCTGAAGCTATACCGGCAGATGGGCGAGCTGCGTTATTCGGCCTGGCGAGGCGAGCAGGCGCGGCAGGCGATCCGCGCGGACCGGGGCCGCTTTGCGGAGCTTTGCCTGCGGCGGGTGTATTTTTTCTGGTTTGGTGTGCCCAATGCGGTGCTGAGTCCGCTGGAACTCTTTGGGCGGGGGCTGAACTACGGCTTCACCTCGCTGGCCGGATTGTTGGGGCTGGGGCTGGCGCTGAGGCGACGGAGGCCCGGAGCTGGCCTCTTTGCCGCGGCTTTTCTGCTTCTGCCGGCAGCGTATTACGTCATTGAGGTGCATGCCCGCTTCCGCCATCCGCTGGAGCCGCTGATTACATTGCTCGGCGTTTATCTCTTCCAGCAGGCGCAAGGGGGCTGGGGGTTTACGCTGCCGGGTTTGCGGCGGCTGTGGCCGGGCGGGGTAAACAGCGCGCATTGACCTTTATCCCTCAAAACCGGTACACTACATTAGTTTGGCGATTCCTGACTGTGTCCGTGGAGCCAGACGTTCGCCTCTGAGATTGAGAGGCTTGAGCGTACCGCGGAACGGAAGATTTTGCCCGAGCTATTTTTTCAAGGCGCGCACCGGTTGAACCGGGCTTGCGCTGGAGGGATTATGTACGCGGTTATTCGCACCGGTGGCAAACAGTATCGGGTCGCGCCAGGCGACGTGGTGAAGATTGAGAGTGTGGACTCGGAGGACCAGAGCATCGAGTTCAGCGACGTGTTGGCCGTATCGGGCGAACCGGGAAGTGTGGCCAAGCCGGCCACTGCAAAAGTGACCGCCGAAGTACTCGGCGAGGGGCGTGGAGAGAAGATCTTGGTCTTCCATCTCAAACGCAAGAAGCAGTACAAGAAGCTGCAAGGCCACCGGCAGAACTTTACCGAGGTGCGCATCAAGACCATCGAAGCCGACGGCGTGACCTACACCGCCGCCGTCTAAGCCGGAAATAACAACTGAGGCAGCGCGCCAAGAGACGAAAGGGGATTGAGCAATGGCACATAAAAAGGGTGGAGGCAGCTCCACAAATGGACGGGATTCCAATGCGCAGCGGTTGGGTGTGAAGGCATTTGCCGGGGAGTTGATCACCGGCGGTTCGATCATCATGCGGCAGCGCGGCACGCGCATCAAGCCGGGCGTGAACGTGGGCATCGGCTCCGATGACACGCTCTTCGCCAAGGTGTCGGGACGAGTGAAGTTCTCTGACCACGGCAACCGAGGACGTTTTGCTTCGATCGACCCAGTGGTGGCAGAGTAAGTTTCAACTAATTTATCGGGTTGGCGGCGGAGTTGCTCCGCCGCCTATCACTCCGTTCTGAGCGCCGATTTTCCTTCAACGCTATCCAGACAGACGAAAGCGTTCCTGCTTTCGTTGGAGGGAGTGTGTGCGCTTTTCAGGCCAGCTTGGCTGCTACCTCGGCGTCGCGCAGAGCTTCCGCAGGCTGGCAAAGGCGCGATGGATGGAAAGATTCATCGATTCCAGTCCTGAAAATATTTCTTAAAAGTCCACGTGCGCGCGGACCCCGCCAACCCAGGCCGGCCCTCGGTCACGGTTGTAGCCGGGATGATTGATATGCTGCACATCGACGGCGTAAAAGAGTCCCCGCCAGGCGTGCCAGTTGTAGTAGCTCTCGACGATATTTTCGCGCCCGTAGCTGAGATTGCCGTCGCCCAGGATGAAGCCGAGGCCGCCTAGGCGCAGATACTCCTGATGGTCGTGCTTGATGGCGTTCGAGACCACAGCCAGGCCGACCTTGTCTCCCGGGCGATGCCAGCGCGCACCGGCATAGTCTCCGCCGGCCTCCACCGTCTGGTCCACTTCGGTGTAGGCGAAGGACTCATGCTGGCCTTCGTTCCAGCCGAAGCGGCCAAAGACGCGCAGATTCTCGGTCAACTCCTGCTCTGTGTTGTAGCCGATGCCGTATTTGAGTGCGCCGTAGTGCTCGTGGAGGGTAATAGTGGGCACGGTGACACCGTATTGAACCCTGTCCGAGCCGTTCAGGAAGCCCGCAACCGCCTCGCGGTAGGTGCCCATGTGGGCGCGGTTGGCGTAAAAGAGCAGGCGCTCCGCGCCCTTGCGTTGGGCAACGAAGCTGTGGCGCAGTTCGAACTCGCCATTGTGCCCGTGTGAGCGGCGCCAGTTCCAGTCCAGGTCCATTCCATTGGCTACGGTGGGCATGGCGAAGAGTCCATAACGAAAGCTCCAAATCCGGTCGTCATACTCGGCCATCGCGCCCGCAGTATAGCCGCGCGTGTTGGCCGCATAGTCCCATGCGCCGTTGTTGTCCACTGTCCAGTTCATGAACTGCAAGTGACTGTCGGAGCCGGGGCCGTTGGCGTCAAAGAAGTCTGGCAGCGTCATCTTGCCGATGCGCAGTTCGATGCGGCGCACAGGGACGCTGGGGGCCAGCGCAAAGAAGCTGGGCTCCTGGGGGGTGTGTTCCTGGGTGAGGCCGATGACCTGATGTAGCTCGTAGCGTGCCGCATAAGGCAGGGTGCTCAGTGTGGGGTTGCGCACCACGTCCAGATTTGTAAATCCGGCCAGGCCGAGAGCCTCGCTCAGGCCGCGGCCGCCGGCGCTCTCCATGTCGAAGATGATGTCGGTGTTGTAGCGGATCGAGCGACTGGGCCGGAGTTCGGCATAGAGGGTGCCCAGCAGGGAAGTCTTGTATTCGGCCGCGCTACGGAAGCTGTTTGCGCCCTCGTAGGTGGAGTGAAAGGGCAGATTGCCCTGAAAGATGATGTTGGCCTGGCCGGAGAGCCAGTAGCGGTCGTTGCCGTGATGTGCGGCAATGCTTGTGGGGAGTGGCTCAGGAACGGTTTCTGGCGCGTGGCTGCCCTCTCCGTGCTGGGCAGCAAAGAGGGCCTGTTCGGAATCAGCATGGAGAGAAGGCGCAAAAAGCGTGGTCTGCGCCACTGGCGCGGCGGGCAGCGCTTTCGTTTCCTGGGCGCGGGCGATTCCAGCTGTCAGCGCGAGCGCGGCCGTCAGGCAGGCTAGCGTGCGCTGCGCTGCGAAGGGCATCGGTCGTGGGCGGCAGGCCAGAAGCAAGGGAAGACAACCTTTCTATCAGTGCGCGAAGCGGGGCAAATCGGGAGTAAAATGAAAATGAACCATACCCCCACTCTGTTTATACCATACCGGGGGAGGGTATACAAGAGGTGCAGTTATGACAAGCCATGAGCGCGAAAAAGCCAAACTGTTGCAGCGATTGAAAAAACTGCGTGGCCAACTGGATGCGGTGGAGCGCGCCTTGGTGGCGGACGAGAACTGCGGCGGGCAACTGATGCTGATGGCTGCCGTCCGCGGCGGCGTCAGCAGCCTGATGAGCGAGGTGATGGAAGATCATATCCGTTTTCATCTCACCGACAGCAACAAGGAGCAAATTGCCCCGGAAATGGCCGAAGACCTAATCGATATGATGCGCGCCTATCTGAAATGAAGCCATGATAATAGAATTACTTGGCCGCTAAAAGTAAAAGTAAATTCGAGTGGCCGCTTGTAGCCCGGCTGCCTTGACTCACATTAGTTTATCCGCTCATTTGCCCGAGAATTGTTAAGGTTTGATGGATTTGCGGTCAAGCCGTAACGAACGGCAAAGTAATGACGAGATGCGAGCCGCGCCCCCACCAAAACTGAATGTTCTTTTGGTTTTAGCGGCTTTCCAGACCTAGACGCTGGCGGGGTTGCGCAGGTCTTCGAGGGCGGCGGTGAGGTCGGCGGCGAGGGTTTGCTGGGCCGCTTCCGTCAGCTTGGCGCCCAGGCTGGTCAGATAGAAGACATCTATTGCGGTTTCGCCTTCCGTGTAGATGAGTGCCACCTTGATGTTGCACTGGTGGAGGCTGAGGGTGATGGCGATCTGGCGGAGCAGGCCGGGAATATCCTGAGCCACTACTTGCAAGATTGTGGAGTGCGAGGAGGATTCCGAGTCGAACTCCAGGCGGGTTGCCACCTCGACTTTGAGGTTGTCGGGGTGGTAGCTGTGGCGACGGGCTTCGAGCATCGGCTCAACAGAAACCTGGAGTGAGACTACGTCGTGGAGATAGACGAGGAAGCGGTCCTTCTCGCTGGGATTGAGTTCGAGGGTGTGAAAGCCGTCGGCGAAGTGGAAGCTGTCAACAATGACTCCGTCGTCGTTGGAGAAGGCGCCGGCGGTCACGATGTTCATGCCCCAGGCGGCCAGGGCGCCGGCCACGTCGGCAAAGAGGCGCGTGCGGTCGCGGGTGATCACCGTGAGGTCGTAGAGATGGCGGTGAGGACGCAAGTCGAGCTGAACGGGGTCCTCGTCAAGTTTGGCGGCCATCTGGAAATGGTTGCGAATCTGCTCCGGCAGGCGGGTTTGCAGATAGCGCTGGGGCAGGCCTTCAAGGAATTGCTGGAGCGCGTCGTGCTGCGTGGCTGGGACCATGGAGCGGAGGCGATTGAGCAGGGTGGGGTCAATCGCGGCGTGGTAGCGGACCTCGTCGACGGAGCGGTCCATGAAGTTGGCCGTGGCCATGTAAAGCTGCCAGAGATTCTCGGCCTTCCAGGGAGTGAGGGCGTCGGGGTTGACGGCCTTGATGTCGGCGTAGGTCAAAAGGGTGAGCATCTTGAGCATCTGCGGGTTGCCGATCTTCTCGGCAAAGGCGCGAACGTTTTCCAGGTCGAAGATGTCGCGGCGCAGGGTGTTGGACATCTCGATGTGCAGGCGGATGAGATTGAGGACGGCCTCGCGCTCTTCGGAGTCGAACTCCAGGCGGGCGAGCAGGGCGTCGGCCAGCTCAATGCTGGGGGCAACGTGCTCGACATTGCGGCGAGCCTTGCCGGTGTCGTGCAGCAGCAGCGTCAGCAGAAACAGGTCGAGGCGGTCGATCTCCGGCAGAAGCTGGGCAAGGCGCTTGTCGTACTCATGCACAGGCTGGCGCAGGCCGTGCACATTGTCGATGGCGAGGAAGGTGTGCTCGTCCACTGTGTAGCGGTGGTAGGAATCGCGAATCACCAGGGCGTCGATGCCGTGAAATTCCGGGATGAGCATCTCCAGAACGCCGAGGGCGTGCATGGTTCTTAGCGCGTGAGCGGCATGGGGCCCAAGCAGAATTTCGCGCAAGGCGTTCCACAGGTAAGGGCCTTCAGGGATGTGGATGGCGAGAGCGGGCAGGGCGTCGGTGATGCGGTCTTCGGCAGCCTGCGAGAGCGTGTAGCCGAGCGCGGCCATCAACGCGAAGATGCGCAGGATGGAGCTGGTGTCGTTGAACTGCGCGCCGGGAACAATGTCGATGCGGCCCTGGTCGAGGAGGAAGTCAGTGCCGGCGATGGGAGTGCGGCGGCGGCGAAACTGGCGATAGAAGCTGACCGGGGCGGGCAAGTGCTCCATCAGCAGAGCCGCGCGGCGATAGATGACGCGGGCGTGGCGATAGTAGGTGCGCATCCAGTAGGCCGGATCGGCGGTGCCGCGGGTCTCCAGGCCAATGGAGTTGGCGGCGGCCTCGTCCTGCGACTGCCAGTCGAGGGTGTTGTCGTCGCGACCGTGGCGGAAGTGAAGAAAACATCGGGCGGCGGCAAGAAAGTCGAAGGCCGCCTCGGCGTCGCCGCGGGCGCTCTGGAAGACGCTGCCGCGGTGGCGGGGCCACTCCTTGGTCTCCTTGAGGTGGAAGAGCAGGGCGAACCAGACGGCCAGACTGTAGTCGCGCAATCCGCCGGGGCAGTCCTTGAGATTCGGCTCCAAATGGAAGATCGTATTGCCGAACTTGGCGTGGCGAGCGCGGGCGATCTCGCCCAGCTTTTGCGTGATGGTATTCCACTCGCTCAGCACCAGGCCGGGCAGCACCGTCTGATGAAGCTGCTGATAGAGCGGGAAATGGCCGGCCAAAAAACGGCGGTCGAGCGTGGCCAGTGTGAACTCCATATTGTCGGGATCGAAGCGGCCAACCTCTTTGACGGTGCGCGAACTGGGACTGGCGCGTAGCCCTATATCCCACATTCCCTGAATGATGGCGCGAACCGGCTCCTTGGCCTGCGCCTCAATCTTCTCGTCGGCGAAGGCGAAGAGCACGTCGATGTCCGAGTAAGGGAAAAGGTCTTTGCGCCCGTAGCCGCCCAGTGCCAACAGGGCTACGCTCTGCGTAGGCTGGCCAGCAAAGACCCTGCGCCACATCTCGATCAGCAGGCGGTCCACCACTGCCGAGCGGCGGCGAATGGCGGCCGTGCCGTCGCCGGTGCGCTCGCAGGTCTGGCGAACGAGCGCCATCTCCCGCGTATACTGCTCCCGAAGATCGTCAACCGCCAAGGCGACTGGATTCATCTGCGCACATCTCGTGTGTTTTTGGCTTGCCGTAGCAAGAAAGGATTGTTAACAGCATAAGCGAAATCGCCGGAAATGGGTACTGTTAGGCCGGATTGTCCCGAAAAGCGGGACATATATGGGCGAATAGGGGAATTAAACGGATCAGAATTCGAATGCCGATGAAGTGATTCGCGCCGTTCTGCTTGCCTTGAAGCTCGAAAAAGCCGGGTGCCCCATCCATTCCGCGCACTTTGCGGAATGGGTGGGAATCCACGAATTTTGAGCGAGCAGAAGTCCAGCAGTTGGCCCCAATGCAGGGGATAAAGGAGTAAAAGCGTCCGTTGCTCGAGAAGAGGCAGTTCTTGCTCAAACACAGCTGATCTGGCTCCGGAAGGGCCAGGTCATCCTGAGCCGGGACAACTCAATGGACTGCGATAAATTCATCGAGTTCGCCGTGCCATTGCTCTGGTTCAAAGGTGCCGGTTATGGTTGGCTCCTGGAATAAAAGATCCAGAAGGTAACGAGGCTTTTTCCCGCCGATATGCATGGCCTTGCAACAGGAAACGCAGTAAACGACGACATCCTCGGAAGGCATTTGGGATGCTCGAACTTTCATCTGCTCCTTGACAGCGTCCACCGGCAATACGCCGTAAAAACTGTCGCCGCAGCAAACTCCTTTTCTCCGCGTCGCCACCGGTTCCACTACCCGGATATTCATTCTGGCCAGAAGAGCGCGGACTGCGTCATGGACTCGATCTTGATCGCGAGTCGGGCAGGCGTCTAGGATGGTCATCTGTTGGCCGCCGTAGTCGGGAAAGCAAAAGGCTTCGCTTTCCGCGAGCAGTTCCCAAAAAGAGATGGTGGTGATTCCCTGATATAGCTCCCGGTACCGCAGATCGCAACCAGCGCAGGTATTAATGATCTGCGTTCCTGCAGCTAAATGAGGCTCGTGACGGCAACAGGTAAGGTGCTCGCCCACATCGCCCAACTCACCTTGCAAAAACTCCAGAACCCGCCGCCCAAGTTCGGGTTTATAGAGCATCAGGGCGCACCCCGGCGCAAAAACTCTCTCCATTCTCCTCTTCCCTTCGCAGCAGCAGTCGCTTTGTTTCAATTCTATTCTGCCATCCCCAACGCCTTGTGCCCCACCCATTCCGCACACCTTGCAGAATGAATGGGAATCCCCAAACTCTGAACGAGCGAATTGCGAACAGTTGGCCCTAACCCGGGTGGCGAAAGAGCACAAGCGTCATTTGGCCGCATCGCATGCGCTAGATGTTTGCATATAATTATTTACTTTTGTCGCAGGATGGAAGAAGTATGCAAAACGGGCCTTGGCTGCTTTATGTCTAACAATGTGGAAAACCCTCTGCCCCCCCACCCCCCCTCACTGTGGAGGACGTTTTTCGCACCATCTGTACCGCGTAACTTACATTATTTCAATAGTTTGTATTTTTGCCATAGTTACGAGTTAGTAACACTAAACCGTCGATTTCGACCCTTTTTCAGGTCAAAAAGTCGCGATTTAGGCAGTAAATGACGCGTTATTAGTCAAGAATCATCGTGTTTGAAGGAGCCTCCAGCTAAAAGCTAAGAGCTAGTAGCTGGAGGCTTTTTTACTACCGGTTCTTGGCGACTTCTTCCACCGTAACCGGATCGAGAAAGGGCATCTGCGCGCGCAGCTTTTTGCCAACGATCTCGACAGGGTGCTTGGCTTCGGCTTCGCGGAAGGCGAGGAACTCCTTGCGGCCGGAGTTCTGGTCGGCTAGGAAGCGCTTGGCAAAGCTGCCGTCCTGAATTTCGGTGAGAATCTGCTTCATCGCCTTGCGGCTTTCGGCGTTGATGACGCGCGGACCACTGACGTAATCGCCCCACTCGGCGGTGTCGCTGATGGAGTAGCGCATATAGGCCAGGCCGCCGCGATAGATCAGATCGACGATCAGCTTGAGCTCGTGCAAGCACTCGAAGTAGGCGCTCTCCGGCTGATAGCCGGCCTCGACCAGCGTCTCAAAGCCCGCCTTGATCAGCGCGCTGACGCCGCCGCAGAGCACCGCTTGCTCGCCGAAGAGATCGGTCTCGGTTTCTTCCTTGAAGGTCGTCTCCAGCACTCCGGCGCGCGTGCCGCCGATGCCCTTGAGATAGCTGAGGGTAAGGGCGTGCGCTTTGCCAGTGGCATCCTGATGGACGGCGATGAGGCAGGGAACGCCGCCGCCTTCGGTGAAGACTTCGCGCACGCGATGGCCGGGCGCCTTGGGCGCGGCCATGCCCACGTCGATGCCCGCTGCCGGAATGATCGTCTTGTAATGGATATTGAAGCCGTGGGCGAACAGCAGTAGCTTGCCCGCGGTCAGGTTCGGTCCGATCTCTTCGGCATAGAGCCTGGCCGCAGTCTGATCGGGAACCAGAACCATCACCACGTCGGCCCACTTGGTCACATCGGCGACTGTGCCCACTTCAAAACCGGCTTTCTGCGCCTTGGCGATAGACTTGGACGTCGGCGCCAAACCAACTTTGACGTGGACGCCGGAGTCCTTGAGGTTGAGAGCGTGGGCGTGCCCCTGCGAACCATAGCCGATGATGGCTACCTTCTTGGCTTGAATCAGGGATAAGTCGGCATCGTGATCGTAATAAGTTGTCGCCATGTTTTTTCCTTTTCTTTCCTGGTTAATGTTACCTGGGTTTCAGCATCTCTGAGAAATAACAACCGCAGGCCCTTCGACCCGCTCCGCTTCGCTCAGGATGACAGCTTGAAGATATTACTCCGGTTCGCCAGCCGCGCTGTCTTCGGCAGCATCTTCGGCAGGCTCGTCAGTCCCGACGTTCATGGCCTTCAGAACGCTGCTGGTGTGATGGCCGCGGCGCATCGTCAGCTTGCCGCTGCGGCAGATCTCCAGCACCTGCCCTTCGCCCTCTTCGAGCACCTGGATCAGCCCTTCAATCTTGCTTTCGACACCGGTCATCTCGATGGTCAGCGACTCCGGCGCCAAGTCCACGATGCGGGCGCGGAAGACCTCGACCAGCTCGAAGACCTGAGAACGGGTGCGCGGCGTGGCGGCCACTTTAATGAGAGCCAGTTCGCGCGTGACCGACGGCGCCTGGGCGATGTCGTCCACATTGACCACATTCTCCAGTTTATACAGGCTGGCCTGAATGCGGTGGCCGGCCTCGGCCGAGGCCTCGCAAACCATCGTCATGCGCGAGAGGCCTGCGCGCTCGCTGCGGCCCACGGTGAGCGAATGAATGTTGATGTTCAGGCGGCGGAAGAGCGAGGCTACGCGCGTCAGCACGCCTGGCCGGTCTTCAACGTAAGCGACAAATGTGTGCAGCATAAAAGCCTCTCTAATGAATAGCGGTCAGTGATCAGTGGTCAGATTACTTGGATGCAAAAGAGCCGCGAAACGTTTGGCCTAGCACTGGGTGAAATATTTCGCAGCTCAAGCTGGAAACTATTCACTTTCCACTCTCCACTGATTCCGGTCTGCGAATCATCTCGTGCAGCGCGTTGCCGACGGGAATCATCGGATAGACCGAGTCTTCCTTCTCGACCTTGAAGTTGAGCAAAAACGCGCCCGGAGCGCTGCGAGCCGCGTTCACGGCCTCCTCCACTTCGCTGCGTGTGCGAACAGTGAGGCCTTCGATGCCGTGGGCGCCGGCCAGCTTGACGAAATCCGGGCTGACCATCGGCGTGGATTCGTAGTTGCGCTCGTAGAAGAACTCCTGCCACTGGCGCACCATGCCGAGATAGCCGTTGTTGATGACGGCGATGTTGATCTTGATTTTTTCCTGCGCGATGGTTGATAGCTCGGAGGCGGTCATCTGGAAGCCGCCGTCGCCGGCGATCACCCAGACCTCTTTCTCCGGACAAGCAAACTTTGCGCCGATGGCCGCGGGCAGCGCAAAGCCCATGGTCCCCAGGCCGCCAGATGTGATGAGTGTGCGTGGATGCTCGTGATGGTAGTATTGCGCCTCCCACATCTGGTGCTGGCCCACGTCTGTCACCACAATGGCGTTGCCCTCGGTTATGCGCCAGATGTCGTGGATCACATGAGCGGCATAAAGGTGGCCAAGGTCGGGCAGGTTCTTGATGTCGCGCACCGCCGAGTCGCCTTTGATCGCCTCGATGTTCTTGAGCCACTCCGAACTGTCGCGGTCCTTGATCCGAGGCAGCAGAGTTTCCAGAACCTCGCGCAGATCGCCGATCAGCGGCACATCGACTTTGATAATCTTGTTGATTTCGGCGGGATCCACTTCGATGTGAATCTTTTTCGCCTTGGTGGCATAAGTCGAAACAGCTCCAGTGACGCGATCATCAAAGCGCATTCCGCAAGCGATGAGCAGATCGGCCTCCTGAATGGCGTGATTGACCCACGACTCGCCGTGCATGCCCATCATGCCCAGATTGAGCGGGTGCGAAGCGGGAAATGCGCCCAGGCCGAGCAGCGTGAGGGCCACGGGAATCTGCGCGCGCTCGGCAAGCGAGCGCACCTGCTCCTCAGCGCCGGATTCGATGATGCCGTGGCCAGCCAGAATGACGGGGCGCTTAGCGTTGCGAATCAGTTCAACAGCCTGCGAAAGGCCGGACTCTTCGAGCTTGCGCATGGGATGAGGGCGAACCGGGCGCGGCTTGGCGGCCTCAAAGTCAAATATCGCCATGCCTTGCTGCGCGTCCTTGGTAATATCAACCAGCACCGGGCCGGGCCGCGCGGATTTCGCGATCTGAAAGGCGGAGCGAATTGCAGGCGCAATATCCTCCGTGCGGTTGATGAGAAAGTTATGTTTAGTCACGGGCAGAGTGATGCCGGTAATATCCACTTCCTGAAAGGCGTCGCTGCCCAGCACCTTACTGGACACATTGCCGGTAATGCAGACTATGGGTATTGAGTCCAGCATCGCCGTAGCGATGCCCGTCACCAGGTTCGTCGCGCCGGGGCCGCTGGTTGCAATCGCTACGCCAACCTTGCCGGAGGCGCGCGAGTAGCCGTCGGCCATGTGCGCCGCGCCCTGCTCGTGACGCACAAGAGTGTGATGAATGGGAAACTTGCGCAGCGCGTCGTAGACCGGCAGAATGGCGCCGCCCGGATAGCCGAAGACGTCGGTGACGCCCTCGCCCACCAGCGTGGCCCACACAATCTCCGCGCCGGTCATGCGAGTCGGCGAATTATTCGATGCTTGCATAGTTGCGTTAGCTCCCATGTGAACTCCTGTTGATCTGTTAGTTATCAGCTGGGTGCCCATCCATTCGACGTATTTTGTCGAATGGGTGGGAGACCAATAACTCAACGCTCATTTCGCCTTCAGCCATCCGGCTTGATCGTGCTTCGCTTCAAATGCGTCCAATGCCGCTTCGTGGCGCAGCGTCAGGCCGATGTCGTCGAGGCCTTCAATGAGGCAGAACTTGCGGAAGGGATCGATCTCAAAGCTTGCCGTGAATCCGAGGCTGTCGGTGACAGTCTGCTCTTCCAGCGAGACGGTCAGCTGATAATTCGCCAGCGTCTTCGCGTTGTTCAGCAGCTTGTTGACCTGCTCTTCGCTCAGCCTAACCAGCACGATGCCGTTTTTGCCCGCGTTCGAGAAGAAAATATCGGCGAAGCTCGGCGCAATCACCACGCGAAAGCCGTAGTTGCTCAGCGCCCACGCGGCGTGTTCGCGGCTCGATCCGCAAGCGAAGTTCTTGCCTGCGATCAGAATCTGCGCGCCGTTGTACCGCGGATCATTGAGCACAAATGTTGAATCGGGCTGGCCCGCCGCGTTTTTTCGCCAATCGAAGAAAAGAAACTCACCATAGCCGGTGCGTTCAATGCGCTTTAAAAACTGCTTGGGAATAATCTGGTCTGTGTCGACATTCGCGCGGTCGAGCGGTGCGGCAATTGAAGTCAGTGTGCGAAAGGGTTCCATTATCGCTTAACCTCCCAAGTACGAATGTCCACGAAGTGGCCGGCAATGGCAGCCGCGGCAGCCATCTCCGGCGATACGAGATGAGTCCGGCCGCCGCGCCCCTGGCGGCCTTCGAAGTTGCGATTGCTTGTTGAAGCGCAGCGCTCGCCCGGCGATAGAACGTCGGGATTCATCGCCAGGCACATGGAGCAGCCCGGCTCGCGCCACTCGAATCCTGCCTCTTTGAAGATGCGGTCGAGGCCCTCGGCTTCCGCCTGCTTCTTCACCGCCTGCGATCCGGGAACCACCATTGCGCTGACGTGCGAGGAGACTTTATATCCCGCCGCGATGCGCGCCGCCGCGCGCATATCTTCTATTCGGCCATTGGTGCACGAACCGATGAAGACGCGGTCAATGAGAATTGCATCCAGCGGAGTTCCGGCCTTGATTCCCATATAGTCCAGAGCGCGCTCAAAGCCTTTGCGCTCCTGCTCGTTAGAAGCGGCGGCCGGATCGGGCACGGTGGCCGTAATTGGCGCGACCATGCCGGGACTGGTTCCCCAACTGACGTACGGCACAAGCTCGGAGGCATCGATCACCAGTTCGCGATCAAATCTGGCGCCGGGATCGGTGGGCAGCTTGCTCCACTCGGCGACAGCCTCGTCCCACGCAGCGCCTTTGGGGCTGTAGCGGCGGCCCTTGAGGTAGGCATAAGTCACTTCATCGGGAGCAATCATGCCCGCGCGCGCGCCGGCCTCGATGCTCATGTTGCAGATGGTCATGCGGCCTTCCATGGAGAGCGCGCGAATCGCCGAGCCGGCGTACTCGATCACACAGCCGGTAGCGCCGTCGGTGCCGATCTGGCCAATGATGGCAAGGATGATGTCCTTGGCCGTGACGCCGCGCGGCAGCTCGCCCTCAACCGTGATGCGAAAGGTTTTGGGCTTGGATTGGGGCAGCGTCTGCGTGGCCAGCACGTGCTCCACCTCGCTGGTGCCCATGCCAAAGGCCAGCGCGCCAAAGGCGCCGTGGGTCGCGGTGTGCGAATCGCCGCAAACAATCGTCATGCCCGGCTTGGTCAGCCCCAGCTCCGGCCCGATGATGTGCACGATGCCCTGGTCGGGCGAGTCCACGTCGAATAACTCGATGCCGAAGTCGGCGCAATTCTTGCGCAGGGTCGATATTTGTTTGGCCGCGATCTGATCGACGATCTTGATCCGGCCTTCAATAGTAGTGGGCACATTGTGATCGACCGTTGCGATACATCGATCGGGCCGCCGCACCTTGCGGCCGGCCAGTCGCAGCCCCTCGAAGGCCTGCGGCGAGGTGACCTCGTGAAGCAATTGCAAGTCGATGTAGAGCACGGTTGGTTCGCCCGCGGGCGCGACCACCACGTGCTGCTCCCAGACCTTCTCAAAGAGTGTTTTTGGCGCTGAACTCATTGGCGATTTCACCGTATTCCTCAGGGGCTAAAGCCCCCGGTTTGTTTTGTCGTGTTTGCGGCACGGCTAAAGCCGTGCCTTTTCAAAACTGCTGTTTACGCATGAACAAGCAAAGTCTTCACGGTTTCGCGTACCTTTGCGCCCATTTCCGTGGTTGAAAGAACGGTAAATCTCTGCGGATTTGAGCGCGCCAGATCCGGAGTGCGGAAGCCCGCTTCGAGCACCTTGCGAACCGCCGCTTCAATGGCTACGGCCTCGGCCTCAAGTCCGCCCGAGTAGCGCAATATCAACGCTCCGGTAAGAATCGCGCCAAAGGGATTGGCTAGCCCCTTGCCTGCGATGTCGGGCGCGGAGCCGTGAATCGGCTCATACAAATTGACCTTGCCGCCAAGAGTGGCCGAGGGCAGCATCCCAAGCGAGCCAGTGATGATGCCGGACTCATCAGTGAGAATGTCGCCAAACAAATTCTCCGTCAGCACGACGTCGAAGTCGCGCGGCCGATTCATGATGTGCATGGCCATGGCATCGACGTACTGATGCTCCAGCGCCACATCAGGAAACTCAGCAGCCACCTCGATCACAGTGGCGCGCCACAGTTGCGAGACCTCCAGCACATTGGCCTTGTCCACGCTGGTGAGCTTCTTGCGGCGCTTCTGCGCCAGTTTGAAAGCGACGCGCGCCACGCGGGCAACTTCTTCGCGCGTGTAGCGCATGGTGTTCCAGGCTTCTCCCTTTTCGCGATCCCACGCACGCGGCTGGCCAAAGTAAAGCCCACCCAGCAGCTCGCGTACAAAGAGAATGTCAGCGCCGTCGATGATCTCCGGGCGCAACGGGCTGTTGACCGCCAATTCCTTGAGCGCAAAGGCTGGGCGCAGATTGGCGAAGCCGCCCAAGGCAGCGCGTAATCCCAGCAGACCGGCTTCGGGGCGCTTGTCGGGGGGGAGGGAATTGAATTCGTTGCCGCCCACCGCGCCCAAGAAAACGGCGTCGGAGGCCAACGCGGCAGCAACGGTTTCATCGGGCAGCGGCGTTCCGTCATGCACAATGGCCACGCCGCCAAGGCGCTTGGCGTTGAACTCGAATGTGTGGCCGCAGATGGCCGCCACCTCCTGCAAAACAGCGACAGCTTCATTCGTGACTTCAGGACCGATGCCGTCGCCTGCGGTGACTAGAATCTTCAGCTTCATTCGTCTATCTTCTCCAGATTGCGTACAAGGATCCAGGCATTGAATGCTGCGCCTGTAAAAAGCATAAGAACCAAAACATTCCCGTCGACAGCGGGATTAGGGGTATTCGCAGCCTGTAAAGCCCGAATCAAGTTCTGCGTCCGAGGTCAGGGCCAAAGTCCCAAACCAGACAATTGATACCTTTTCTTCAAGGATAAATCATTGGGCAGATTATCAATCCAGTTCGGAGACCGGCTCGCGGCGCTTATCGCGAATCTGATCTGGCAGCAAGCCGACCAGGTCGTAGTCGTAGATGTTCTTCTTGCGATCCGCCAGCGCCACAAAGCGATAGTAGGTGTGTTGCAGCTCCTCGCGGGTGAGTTCGAAGCCCAACCGTTCAAGGCGATTGCGCAGCGCAGCGCGCCCGGAGTGCTTGCCCAGCACCAGATGGTTGTGCGCCACGCCCACCAGCGCTGGAGTCATGATTTCGTAGCAGAGCGGGTTGGCTAACATTCCATGCTGGTGAATGCCGGACTCGTGAGCGAATGCGTTGTCGCCGACGATGGCCTTGTTGGGCGAAGGCTTGAAGGTAATCAACTGGCCCAGCACCTGGCTGGCGGGGTAGATCTGGTTCAGATTAAGGCCGGTAATGACGCCATAGCGGTCGCCGCGCACATAAAGGGCAGCGGCAATTTCTTCCAGGGCCGCGTTGCCCGCCCGCTCACCAATGCCGTTGATGGTGCACTCCACCTGGCGCGCTCCGGCTGCGACTGCGGCCAGCGAATTGGCCACAGCCAGCCCCAGATCGTCGTGGCAGTGCGAGGAGAGAATAATGCCCTGGGCATCGATGGCCGGCACGCGCTCGCGAACCTCGCGGAACATCTGCCCATACTCTTCGGGAGTCGTGTAGCCCACGGTGTCGGGCATATTGATGGTGGTTGCGCCGGCTTCAATGGCAATGCGCACCATCTCCACCAGAAAGTCACGATCCGAGCGCGTAGCGTCTTCCGGCGAGAATTCAACGTCATCGACCAGCGATCGCGCCAGACGCACCGACTCGCCGGTCAGATCGAGGGCTTCGGCGCGGCTGATCTTCAGCTTGTACTGCAGATGCAGATCGCTCGACGCCAAAAAGACATGAATACGCGCGCGGGCGGCAAATTGCAGCGCGCGGGCGGCCATCTCGATGTCTTCCTTTTTGGCGCGCGCCAGCGAGGCGATGCGTGGCTTTTGAATGGCCTGGGTGATGGTGGCGATGGCCGCGAAGTCGCCCTCGGAGGCCATTGCAAAGCCAGCCTCGATGATGTCAACGCCTAAGTCCTCCAGGGCGTGCGCCATGGTCAGCTTTTCCTGCGTGGTCATGCTGCAGCCGGGTGACTGTTCGCCGTCGCGCAGCGTGGTGTCGAAAAAGAATACCTGATTTGCGAGTTTGTCTGTCTCTGACACGGAGAACCCCTTGTGATTGTTGATAGTTTCTCGCACTCCAGCATATAACGCAAAGTTATAATAGTTTTATTGCCGATAAGTGAATGTTATATACTAGCGAAAAGGGGAAGAGAGAACAGCGAAAATTTCGCCGGAGCGGCTGAGAGGGATTTAGGGCGAAAATTGTTTACTGTTTACTGTTATGGAACTTCATCAGCTCGAAACCTTTCTGGCCGTGGCCGAGGAGCGCAGCTTCTCGCGGGCAGCCGTGCGCCTGCGCCGCACCCAGCCCGCGGTCAGTCAGGTGATCCGCAAGCTGGAGGCCTCCATCGGCGAGATGCTTTTTGACCGCGCCGCCCGTGATGGCTCGCTTACAGCGGCTGGAGTGCTCTTGCGCGACTACGCATTGCGCCTGCTGGCCTTGCGGCGCGAGGCGGACAGTGCCTTGGGTGAATTGAAGAGCTTGGAGAGAGGCAGTCTGCAACTGGCAGCGAACGAGTACACCTGCATGTATCTGTTGCCTGCCATCGATCGCTTCCGGCGCGATTTCCCACACATTAATGTTGCCGTGCATCGTATGCTGGCCTCGCGCATTCCCGATGAGCTGAATCTCCGCACCTTCGAGCTGGGCATGCTCTCCTTCCGCCCTGACCCGGCGCAATTTCGCTCGATCGCCGTCTACGGCGACAGCCTGACGTTTATCGTCAGCCCCAGCCATCCGCTGGCCAGGGCGAAGCACGTCACCGTCAGCGACCTGGGCAAAGAGAATTTCATTGCTCATAACGTGGCTTCGCCGTTGCGACGCCGGGTGATCGAGGCTTTCCAGAAGCACCGTACGCCGCTGAACATGGGCATTGAATTGCCCACCATCGAGGCCATCAAGCGATTTGTGGCCATGGGCAATGGCGTGGCGCTGGTGCCTCACCTGACCGTTGCTCAAGAGCTGGAGAGCGGCGGCTTGGTGCGCGTTACGGTGGACGATCTGGAGATCAAGCGCGTATTGCGCCTGGTTCACCGGCGAAAGGCCACGCTCTCCTACGCCGCGCGAGCCTTTCTGCACACCATCAAGACGCTGGCTGCGGAGGTTGGTCCGCCCTTCTACTACCAAGTGGAGCGGGCAGGTTGATTCATAATCGTCTTCTTTCGAATCAAGTTTGGCGCTCATTTTCTCTCAGCGAAGTCAAAGAATGCGGGATTTACGCCAGAATATGCTGGCCAAAGTGCCCGATTTCCTCCCTCCGCGTCCAACTCTCAGATCGATTCAGGCAACCGCTTGCGCCACGGACCGCTCCGGCCATTTACAATGCTGAGAGTGGGGCCCGGCTCAAACCGAGGCGCCGGAATAGACAAGCTCGTTGCCAGCCGGACGGTTGAGCAGTCGTGAGGATCAGAACCGAATGAAGAAGATCGCCATCATTGCATTTCTGCTTGCCGTGTGCGTAGCCGCAGGCCGCGCCCAGGAAAGCCGTCAAGACATCAGCCTAAGCGGATCCGCGCTGATCGAGCCATTCATCGGCTCGGCAACGGACATTTATGTCCACTCGACCACCGCCTACGGCGCGTTGGTCAGCTACCGTTTCATGATGACGCCCTCCCAGGCTATTGAGGGAAATTACGGCATCACTTACCAGAACAAGATCAACTTCACTGGCACTGGAATTGGTTTTAAGCCCGGCATCACCGTTTTGACCCGTACCCAGGAAATCTCAGGCGCCTACGTTCGCAACATCAACTTCCGTAAATTTAACCCGTTTGCCGAGGTGGGGCCAGGCGCATTCATCTTCTTGCCCATCCGCAACAGTGGCACTACTACGCTGGACGCCAATCAGCAAACCAGCATCGGCTTCATCTATGGCGCTGGCCTTGCGTACGAGATCAGCCCAAGCTTCGATATTCGCGCCGAGTACCGCGCCTTTGTCACCAAGGAGCCGACCTTCAAGAACACGACTTACGCCACCAACAAGTGGACCAATATGTACATGCCAACAATTGGTGTGGCATATCATTTCTAGTCCCGCCAGCGATCGCAACAACAAAAGGGGATGGGCTTGGGCCTATCCCCTTTCTTATTCTGGACAAAAGAATCCCTGGCGAAGCGGGCGCCTATTGGGAAATCTGCGTTGCTTTGAGCGACTCGGCGTAGGGAGTGCGGAGAACGGCGCGTTCGGTGATGATGGCGCTGATGTACCGGGCCGGAGTCACATCAAAGGCGGGATTGCGGATGCCAACGCCGTTGGGCGTGAGCTGCCGGCCACCGTGGTGGGTCACTTCCACGGTGGCGCGCTCCTCAATGGGAATCGCGTCGCCGGTCGCCGTAGCCAGGTCGATAGTGGACCAGGGCGCCGCCACGTAGAAGGGGATCCCGTGCTCATGGGCCAGAATTGCCACGTTGTAGGTGCCAATCTTGTTGGCGGTGTCGCCGTTGGCGGCGATGCGGTCCGCGCCGACGACGACCGCCTGAATCTGCCCGGCGCGCATGATGCTGGCGGCCATGTTGTCGCAGATCACCGTTGTATCAATGCCGTCGGCCATCAACTCCCAGGCGGTCAGCCGCGCGCCTTGCAGGAGGGGCCGCGTCTCATCGGCATAGACCTTGATGCGCTTGCCCTGTTCGACGGCTGAGCGGATGACGCCTAGGGCGGTTCCGTAACCGCAGGTAGCCAGAGCGCCGGCGTTGCAGTGAGTGAGAACGCCACCCTCCAGGGGCAGCAATGCTGCGCCCAAGGCGCCCATCGCTTTGCAAGCGGCAATATCTTCCGCGTACATTGCATGGGCTTCAGACAAAATTCTTTCTTTGATCTGCTCAAGGGGTGCGCCTTCGCCAAGCAGTGTGGCGAAGAGTCGCTTCATGCGGTCGATGGCCCAGAAGAGATTGACTGCTGTGGGGCGTGTTCCCGCTAAACAGGCGCAGATTGCGTAGAATTCGGGGGCAAACTCCCGTGCAGTGGTGGCCTTGGTGCGACGAACACCGAGCGCGACGCCATAAGCTGCGGAGACGCCAATGGCCGGCGCGCCCCGAACGACCATGGTGGTAATGATCTCGGCAATCTGTTCGTAGGTCGTGGCAACTACATAACTCTCCTCAAGAGGGAGCCGGGTTTGATCAATGAAGCGGACCCCTTCCGGAGTCCATGCGAGCGTAGGGATCATGGAATTCCAGTGTATACGGTGAGCAGAAATCATGGAGCGGAAAACAGGATTGAGGCGCGGAGTGTTTGACCTTCTGACGGCAAACCCATGCAGATGAGAGGGATAAGTCCAGCCCAGAGATGCGATTTGAAGACGCTTGTCTGGCGCTTTTATTCCTGAAGTAGCGGCGCAGCGAATGTGTGGCAGGCCCTCTCAAGACGCCTGCCGCCGACGCCTCCGCTTGACACACCTTCTGGTAAACCATGAAACTGCCCATTAGGCTTTCATGAAGCGCAGAGGGCAGAAAGCCCATCTTCGCGCCGGGAGAGGCAGGTTCGAGAGCGAGTGAGCGGAGCGAAGGAAGGGCGGCAGAGTCTTACGTTGCCATCGACGATGGAGAGCGTTGCCGAGGTGGAAGCGGCGGCGGAGAAGTTGGCCGCTGAGGCCGGCCTGGATGAGGACGAGCGATTCCATATGTCGATGGCGGCGCGCGAGGCGGTGGTGAACGCCGTACAGCACGGCAACGAATTCGACCCCGCCAAAAAGGTCTTTGTGAGTTTTGAGAACACTGGTACGGCACTGATTCTTGTGATCGCCGACCAGGGCAAAGGCTTTGATCCGGCTTCGCTGCCCAATCCGCTGGCGGCGGAGAATCTTTTACGCGGCAGCGGGCGCGGCATCTTCCTGATCAGATCCTTTGTGGATGAACTTCGCATTCGGCAGTTGCATCCCGGAACCGAACTGACGTTGATCAAGCATCTGTCGCCAGAGTAAAAAATCACCCACGGAACTGCGGGCTTGCTATAATCGTATCAGCAACAAGGAGGAGTATTCATGGCATTGACAATTGCTTCTCGGGAAGTGAACGGTGTGGTCATTCTTGACCTGAGCGGGCGCATCACCTTGGGCGAAGGCAGCGTGCAGTTGCGCGAAGCCATTCGCGGGCTGATCGGCAAGGGAGAGAAGAACATTTTGCTCAATATGGGAAATGTAGACTACATCGACAGCTCAGGGCTGGGCGAATTGGTGAGTGCATTTACCACAGCAAAGAATCAGCAGGCTGAGGTCAAGCTGCTGAAGCTGACCAGGAAGGTTCATGATCTGCTTCAGTTGACCAAACTTTATACTGTCTTTGACATTAAAGACAATGAAGCTGACGCCATCACCTCCTTCAAATAAACGAGGCCGCTTTCGCCCCAATCCATTCACAAAGGCCATCCCGCTGCGGGATGGCCTTTTTCGTTCGGTTTTCCAATACGTATTCCCATATCTACTCTGATAAATGTGGATTTTCCTTGAGGAAAACGCCATTTGGCGATGCGCTTTTGGCGTATGGCAATGGGAGAACCACTGGAACGTCTGCGTCGGCCGGTTCAGGCCAGCGCCAGAACCGCTTCTGGAATGAGGAGCTCCGAGGAAGCTGCGGGCATAGCCGCCGGAACCAGAGCTGCGGGCGACTGCGTATGATGAATGCCGCAGGTGAGCCGGTGGACAAAGTGATAGGGCGGCCATGGACCGGAGAACTGCATCTGGTACTCGCGCATCTGCGCGGAGGTAGTGGAGAACTTGCTGAGGTAGCGATCCACGTACTTGCGTTCAATCAGGTGTGCGATGTCCAAAATCATCTTGTTGCCGCTCTCGGCCAACCGGCAACTCACCTCTTCGTCCAGGGGCATAAAGAGGCGGTGCATCTGACAACTGACGGCGCGGGCGCGGGTCTGCCGCTCACGCTGCCGGCTGGCGTTCTCACGCAGGCTGGAGAAATACTTCTGGTCTAGTCCATCGGATGCGATCTTCTGGGTGTGAGTGTTGCTGCCACTGTCGTCCACAAGAATCTTTAGATGCATCTCGGTTTTGCCGCGCAGTTTTTCGATGTGTTCGAGGAACTGGCGCTGGTTGGAGCGGATAGAGCGGCGCAGGCTCTCGTCATCCTGGAAGATGGTTCCAAAGCGGAAAGGCAGCACTGTGGAATGCTTGAAACAATCAGCGACGACGCGCGCATGCTCCACGCCGGATTTCTGATTGAGGGCTTCAGAGGGGTTGTGTTCACTGACAACAACGGCAAGATCGTTGGCGGGATAAATAAAGACCTGATTGCCGCTGACGCCGAGGACAGATTCCATCGGAATGGGTCTGCGATGATGGATTAACTCTGGAAATGCTTGTTTTTCACCGATACAATAGGCATACCAAGGCATAACGAAAGACTCCGTCTGCGTACGCGGGTAAGCGCAGTTCGTTGGTGAAGCTCTGTGAATGAAAGAAACGACTGCATCATAAGCAACTGCCGGGCGTACCGCGAACCCGGTTGAACCCGGTTGAACTGAGGCCAATAGTAGCCCACTGCTCAGACGACTGGCAACGTCCCACATCACGGGCATTGTAAAAGTGAGCAAAAATAGCAAATATCGTATTCACAAAAGCAATAAATAAATTGACAATATGAATGCACGGCCAATTATGAACAGTCTCGTTGGCTTTGATTCGTAAAATATGCCGTCCCGGAATTGGCGATTCGAGCGGAATCTGGGTCGGCAATTTACACGCTATGCGGTTGATTGGAGTGGCGACCGAGGCACCCACTCACAGACTCGCATAACCCGTTTCGGGTATCCTCGTAGCGAGGAGAGCCGCGTGAAACCAGTCCTGTCCCATGCCTTGCGCAGCCTGCAACGCAATATTCTGGCCGGCATCGTCACCATCGGGCCGCTGTTCGTAACCTACCTGATTTTCAGCTTTCTGCTAGGCACGCTGGCCAAGGCCGGCTTGCCGGTGATTCAGCTGTTTGCGGTCTTCTTCCCTGAGGGTTGGCTAGGCCAGCCGTGGATGCAATCGGTTCTGGCAATTCTGCTTACGCTGATCATGCTCTATGTGGTGGGCCGGGTGACGAGCCTCGTAATTGGACGCCAGGCCTTCGACCTCTTCGAGGCCGCGCTGGACCGTTTGCCGGTGGTGGCCAAAATCTATTCGTCGGTACGGCAGTTGATTGACACCATGATGGCCAAAAAAGAGTCCAGCCAGCGGGTGGTGCTGGTGGACTTCCCCATCGTTGGCCAGAAGTCCATTGGCTTTTTAACGCGCACGATGATCGACTCGACGACCGGCGAAGAGTTGGCTGCAGTACTGTTACCCAACGCAATCAACCCAACATCGGCTTTTTTGCAGATTTTGCCGCTGGAGCGCGTGACGGAGACCGACCTCACAATGGAGCAGGCGATGAGCATGATCATGACCGGCGGCGCTGTGGGGCCAGATGCCATTCACTTCTCTCAACCACCTGCTGTTGGGCCAGCGGCCCTCGCCCAGCAGAAGTGAGCTGAGAATTCTGCCAGGTTGGATCGAGTATCCGATGGGAATATCTTTCTAGTGTCTCCTAGCAGGCGGCCTCGTCCGGCTCAATCTCTTCATTAGCGTGTTCACTCTCGGCGGCGACCTTGCGCAGGCTGACGTGTTCGAAGCGCGCCCAGACGAGGCCCACTGGAATGATGCCCAGGAAGGTAACCAGCAGAAGCGTGGCGGCGCAGGCCGTGGCCGGTTCCGGGGCCACGCCGAAGAAGCCTGAGATGGCCGCGGCCACAATACCGATCTGCGTGAACCAGCCGATCACCGGCAGTTGAAATCCGCTGGCAGCCATGCTGGAGGCCATCAGGAGCATACATTTGGCGAGCGTAAGGTTGGCCAGCTGCGGGCTGGCGACAAAGGCCGTGGTGATCTCCATATAGGCCATCGTAATCAGCCCCCACATGGCCAGAGAAATGCCAAGCGTAATCGAAAAATCGCCGGGGGTGCGTAGCGTGTCCAGGCCTGCTCGAAAGGTGCGGATCTTTTCGCCAACGGCGTGTCCAAGGCCTTTGGAAACCATGCCGAAGGCGCCTTCAAGAAGCGAAGCCACTACGCCTCCGGCCAGACGAACGGTAACCAGGAAGAACGCGCCCAGCGCTGTCATAGCAAGTCCGCCATAAGCGGCTTTCCTGATGATTTCGGGGTGCGGCAGCGCGCCCGCCGGAGCCAGCAAGATCACCGAACAGAAGATCAGAGCCATTGAACCGAAATCAAAGAGCCTTTCGATGATGTAAACGGCAATCTGGTTGCTCAGCGGCAGGCCGGTCTTCTTTGCTACCAGGTAAGGGCGCACCGGATCGGCGATGCGGCCGATGAGCGCCACCGCTGTAAAGCCGATAACCTGGGTCCCTAGAAGAGAAAACGGCCCCACCTTTTTAATGTGGCGCAGGAGCATTGCCCAGCGCAACGAGCGGAAAACGTAGGCCACATAAATGGAGGCGAGCGCGATGCCGATCTTGCCCCATTTGGCCTGTTTGAATTGCTCCAGAAAAGTCTGCCAGTGGAAGGGATATTTATGTTGCGCATAGGCTACCAGCGCCACAAAGATCGCCAGAACCACCAAACCCAGAATCCATTGCTTCTTCTTCAAGCCTGCTCCAATCCACTGCAATTGCTCTCTCAAGTCTAAACTGTCGCGCACTTCGAGGATGTTGTTCTACGGAGAAAAATCGCCAAAACGCTGGAGATAATCATTAGATCTCGCACATTGTATGCAGGTTGCTGAAGGAATTCCGCTGTCTGCCGAAGGAGATATCAGCAAGCATTGCTTATTCCGTGCAGGCTGTTCGACTCGGCGCGCGCACACATTGAAGTCCGCCTACGCGGGAAGAATGTTAAGACGAAGGGAGACATCGAATGTTGCAAATTGAGAGGCGAGGGAACGAAGCGCGCACTCCTCCCTGGGCCTATCTGCGTCTTCCTCCCTTTCCTCGGGTCGCTCTTCGGGTGTTGCAATTGACGCACAACGAGAACGTGCAACTGCACGAGCTGAGCGAGCTGATCTCATCGGACCCGGCATTTGCGAGCGAGGTGCTTACCATCGCCAATTCGCTTTTGTATGCGCCGCGCTTTCCCGCCAACAGTGTGATGCAGGCCATTGCCGTGCTGGGCGCCACCAACCTGCAAGGGCTATGCATGACCGTGGGAGTGCGCGGATACATGGGCAAGACGCTGAGCTTGCCTACAATGCGAGCCATCTGGCGGCACAACCTGGCCTGCGCCCTGATTGCCGACCAACTGGCCTCTGTTGGGCAAATGGACCGTGACGTTGCCTACACCGCGGGCGTCATGCACGACATTGGCCGCCTGGCGCTGGCCGTGATCCGGCCCAATGAGTACAGTATTCCGCTGGGCGCTCATAGCGGGCCAGCAGCGAGCATCCTCGCTGCCGAGCGGGAGCTCTTCGGCTGGGATCACTGCGAAGCCGGGCGGCAACTGATTGAGGACTGGAAGCTGCCCGCGGAGCTTGAAGCCATTGTCGCCGAGCATCACAAGCCCCGGCAGAAGGATGGCTCGTGGAGGATGGCCGATCTGATCAATGTCAGTTGCCGCATGGCCGACGCGGCCGGTTTTCCGGCCTTTGCCGGATGCGAGAGTATGCCCTTTGCCGAATTGCTGGACGAGCTGCCCGCGCGGGAGCGAAGGTTATTCCATGCAACGATTGAGCCTCTGGCCTTTGAAGTCGCCCGTAAGATCAACGATGTCGAGTCAGCCTGAAGAGCAAAGTCAACGCACTGTCTCCATGGTCTTAGCGAAGGCTTCGGCTTCGTTTTCCAACTCAGCATCCCAGTGCTTAGGCTGGTAGATGCAGCACGGCTCGGCCGCTAGCGGGTCGCCGGTAAGCGCGTAGGCACGGGCGCGAGAGCCGCCGCAGATCTCCTTGTACTCGCAAGCACCGCATTTGCCCAAGAGCTTGCTGGTGTCGCGCAGGGATTTGAAGATGGGCGCGTTGCGGTAGATCTCGCTGAGCGGAGTTTCGCGGATATTGCCCGCATGGATGGGCAGAAAGCCGCTGGGGTAGACGTTGCCGGTGTGGGAGATGAAGAGAAAGCCCTTGCCGTCGTTGACGCGGCGCGTGGTCCAACTGGCGGTGCGGGATTGGGCATCGGCGGTTGGTGCGCCGGGCTCGTAGGCGGTGCCGGGGTGGCCGTGGCCGATGCGGCGCTCTTCTAGGTTGTGCTGGAGCAGGTAGCGGCGATAGTGCATCGCTTCAGTGGTTTTGATCTGGAAATTCACCCTGAGCGATAGTTCGTAAATCTTGCTGAAAACCTGCTCGAACTCTTCGCCGCTGAGAAGGTCGGCAAGCTGACCGCGGCCGACCGGAACCAGGAAGAAGACATTCCACATGACGATGGCCAGCCGTTCGAAAAGGGCGCAGAGATTGTCGAGATCGGCGGCATTGTGGCGGCTGATGGTGGTGTGGACCTGAATGGGAATACCGGCTTCGTTAGCCCACTCGATGGCCTGAATGGTGCGCGCATAGGCGCCGGGCAGGCCGCGGAAGGTATCGTTGATTTCGGCTGTGGAGCCGTCGAGAGAGATGCCGAGGCGGACCAGGCCCGCCTCCTTGAGCTTGAAGATTGCATCGCGGGTGAGCAGGGGCGTGGCGCTGGGGGTAATGGCGACTTGAACGCCTTTGTCGGCGGCGTAGCGGATCAGTTCGAAGAGATCGGCGCGCTTCATTGGGTCGCCGCCGGTGAGGACGAAGATGGGCACGCCCATTTGGGAGATCTGGTCGATGAGGGCCTTCCCTTCGGCGTTAGTCAGCTCGTCGGGATGAGCGAGAGGCTGGGCGGCGGCGCGGCAGTGCTTGCAGGCAAGGTCGCAGGACTGCGTGATCTCCCAGATGGCGAGAAAGGGGGTTTCGTCGAAGTTCAACGCGCCGCGGGCTGGGATGTTTTGCATGGGCTGCATGAGACCTCCAACAAACTCCGCTTCGATGATTATCCTCATGGGAAGAAGATCATCTTGCGAGCTTGCGAAAAAACGCCTTGAACGGGAATACATCCCTGAAGCGTCAGGATTTTGCTCCAGAGGACCACCAGTAGCGTGATATAGATCACTTTAGTTGATTCTATCGACATTCGTCCATCTTGCGCCGGACAAATAGCCATACTGGAAGAGCGTTTTCATCTTGGTTGGTCCGATGATACTGTGTTGGGCAAGCCTGCTTGCCTCCAGCCAAGTTCTGGCCGGAGTTTTTAGAGCCTCTGGAAGCGGCTACTCTTGCGTCACGGGCAGACGCACAAGGGCGCGTGCGCCGAGGCCGTCTTCGCGATTGAGAAGGCTGATCTCGCCACCGTGGGCGCGGGCGATCTGCTGGGCCAGCGCCAGGCCGACGCCGCTGCCCGCAGGCTTGGTGGTGTAGAAAGGGACAAAAAGATTTTCGGCGTTGGCGATGCCCAGGCCGCGGTCTTCAATGGTGACCAGAGCCGCCGAGGCAGTGAGCCGCCAACCGGCGCGGACCGACTGTTCGTGGTTGGCCAGCGAAGCATCGACGGCATTGGCCAGCAGGTTGATGAACATCTGTTCCAACTGGTCCGGGTCGGCGAGTAGAACAACCGGCGGGCCTGGATCGAGCTGCACAGTGAGGCGCTGCTCCAGATGCACCACGCGCTCGATGAGCGGTGCCAGCGTGACGGGCCTGAGCTGCGGCGGGGGCAACTGGGCGAGCTTCCGGTAGGACTGCACAAAGCGATGTAGCGCATCGGCTCGGCTCTCAATGACGCCCAGGCCGCGGCGGAAGTCGCGCGTGGTGGTCTCGTCCGCGCTGATGGCGTCGGCGCGCGCCAGCAGGCTACCGGCGATGGATTTGATAGGCGCCAGCGAGTTTGACAGCTCGTGGCCTAGGACGCGAATCAGCCGCTTCCAGGAGCGCTGTTCCTCCTCTTGAAGCGGCAAACTCACATCAGCCAGCAGCAGCAGAGTATGGGGCGCGCCATCTTGGCGAAAGGCCGCCTTGCGCAGCAGCCAGCGGGTCGGGCTTGCGGAAGAGTTCTGATGAGCGTTGAAGGAGTGAATTGTCTGATCGGGCGCTGCCAGCAGTTTGTCGAGGCCCACTTCCTGCGCGCTGCTGCCGAAGCAGCGCGCGCGGGGCAAACCTAGCAGTCGCACTCCGGCGTCGCTGGCTAGTTGAAGCCGCTGGTTGCGATCAAAGGCAAAGAGCGGTGTGTCCATCACTTCGAGAATGCGCGCCAGCAGAGCGGTAGCTTCCAGCGAGCGGACACGTTGCTTTTGGAGAAGATCGGCGAGGGCGTTCACCTCCCAGGCCAACTCACTCAGCGCGTCTTGGGAGCCGGCCCCGCGCGCGCGAAAGGAATAATCGCCTTCGCGCAGGGACGCAATCACGTTGGAGAGCGTCTGCAGGGGACGAGCGATGCCCTCCATCAACGCGACAGTCAAAAGCAAAAGATAAATCGCTAGGACACCAAGGAGCAGCAAAGCCGGCGCGAGAGAAACCTGTTGCCAATAGAGAAGAAGAGCGGCAAAGAGCAGCGCGGGCAGCGCTAAAAGCAGGCAGAACAGCCGCAACCGGCGGAGAGCCGAGCTGCGGTGGGCAAGCGCACTGTTATCAAAGGCCATATTTCTCGATGCGCCGATAGAGCGCGGCGCGGCTGAGTCCGAGTGCCTCGGCGGCTTGCGAGATGTTGCCGTCGCAACGGCGCATCACCTTGCGTATAAGCAGGGCTTCAACATCATCGATGCTCATATTTTCAAACGAGGAAGTGGCGGAGCGCGGAGCGGCGATGGACAAATTGGCCGGTTCGATTTCGGTGCCACGGCAGAGCAGGACGGCACGCTCCACGCTGTGTTCGAGTTCGCGTACGTTTCCGGGCCACGCATAATGCATCATCTGCTGCATCGCCGCGGGCGAGAAGCCGGTGACCTGTTTGCGGTAGCGTGCACGGGTGCGTCCGAGAAAGTGTTGGGCCAGCAGGGGAATGTCCTCACGCCGCTCGCGCAGCGCGGGCAGGTGAATCTCGACGGTGTTGATGCGGAAGAGCAGATCTTCGCGGAAGGCCCCTGCCTTGGCTTCCTCGTGCAGATCGGCATTGGTGGCGGAGAGAATTCTGACATCAACGCGGCGGGTTTGCGACGAGCCTACGCGCTCCAGTTCGCCGGTCTCAAGCACGCGCAGCAGCTTGGCCTGCTGGCGCAGCGGGACATTGGCGATCTCATCCAGAAAGAGCGTGCCGCCGTTGGCGAGCTCGAAGCGGCCTACGCGATCAGCACGCGCGTCGGTGAATGCGCCCTTCACGTGGCCGAAGATTTCACTTTCGAATGTGCCTTCTGGCAATCCGCCAGCGTTGACCGCGACCAGCGCCATGCGCGCGCGGGGCGAGGCAGCGTGCAGCAACTTGGCCACAATCTCCTTTCCGGTGCCGTGTTCGCCGGTAATGAGAACATTGGCGTCGGACGGGCCGATCTGCGCAATCAGATCCAGTACGGGCTGCATGGCGGGCGCGCCGGCCACGAACTCCGGCATACCATCAGCGCGCAGCAGGCGATTCTCCATCTCCAGCTGGCGGGCGCGGCGCAACGCTTGGTGCAACTCGGCGTGAATGCGAACCAGCGAGAGCAATCGCTCATTTTCCCAAGGTTTTTGAATGAAGTCGCGCGCGCCACGCTTGATACATTCAACCGCCAGATCGATGTTACCCCAGGCGGTCATCACGATCACCGGCAAGCCCGCATCGAAGTCGTGAATGCGCGCCAGCAGATCGAGGCCCTCCTCTCCACTGGTGGTGTCGCGCGTGTAGTTGAGGTCGATAAGCAGCACATCGTAGTCGCAGTCGCTGAGTGAATCCAGCAGCAGCTGGGGCGAGCGTGCGCAGTCAACTCGAATGCCCTGCGGGCGCAGCAGCAACTCGACGGCTTCGAGAATGTGTGCTTGATCGTCGGCCACCAAAACGCGAATTGGCTCTTCTTTATTGGGGATGGCTTTCCTCCACGACGCCTGCACGGGCTGCGTCAATTGAGATGCCGTACTCTTCGAGAACAGAGCCGGTGGCGCGGCGCACCTCGATACGCGCTTTTTCGTAATCGGTTTCAGCGGAGACCAGCGCCGACGCGGCCAGTGACAGGTCGTGCTCTGCCGCAAGCGTCTGCTGATTCGATCCCGCGCCCAGCTTCTGCTCCTTCTGCATAATATCCAATGTCCTCTGCGCCAGGTCGCGGGCCTTGCGCGCCGCTTCCACGCGGCTGGCCCCCTGCTCCAAAGCATAACGCGCCTTGCGCACATCGATGCGAATATTCTTCTTCAACTCTTCGAGATAGACCTGCGACTGCCGGTATTCCAGCTCAGTGCGATACTGGTCGGCCTTGGCGATGCGGTTGCGCAGGGGAACGTTCAACTGAAATCCGGCCTGATACTCGGGCGATGAGTAATTCAGCGCGTTCTCCAGCGTGCCGCCGTAGCCGCTGGGCGCAATAACCTTGCTGTCCTTGTTTGCGGCGCCACCATAACCCGTTCCCGCATAAAAGCCGTACAGGCTGAGCGAAGGCAGAAGCGCATTGCGAGCGGTCTTGCGGCTGAGCGCGCGGTTTTGCAGATCCAGGCTCGATTCCTGCAACTCGGTCCGATTTTTAAGCGCGTCGGCGATCATATCCTGCACCGGCTCCGTGATAGGCTCAATCTGGCTGGCGATATGATCAACTGGCACCACTGGCATCTCTTCCAGAATAGGGTCATCGAGGGAGCGGGTGATCGCGTTCTTCATGTAGAGTTCCTGCTGTTCCAGGTTGGTGCGGGCTTTGGTCAGCTCCTGCTCTCGATTGGCCAACTCGCTTTCCGCCTTCAATACATCCATCTCGGGAATAGCCTGCAACTGAAGCTGCTTGCGCGCTGTGCTCAGAGTCTCGTTGGCAAAAGCTACCGATCGCTCTTCTACCTGCTCGGTATCATAGGCGCTCACCAAGTCCCAGTAGATTTCGCAAATCTGAGTTACCGTGGCGATCACTTGGGCGCGAAAAGCAATGTCGGAGATTTTTTGATTGGTGCGAGCAATCCGCAGAAAGCGCAGGTTGGGGCCAACTCCGAAGCCGGAGAGCAACTGCTGCTCAAATATCACGCGTGCGGCCGCATAATACTGTGGATTCAGTCCGTTGTCCGGGCTGTTGGAGGTGCTCCGGCTGTTGTCCCAATCTGCCTCGAAGTACGTGCCGGTGGGAAAGGACTGATCATAACTCATATTGAAGAGCGTGGTGTTCAATTTGTAGACTTGGACGCCGTAAAGCTGCTGGTTGGTGAGCAACTGCGAAGTGTGGTCGCTATAGGCCTGCGCTGTGATATAGGGATCGAAGCTTGAGACGGATGAGCCGGTTCCCAGCGTGGATGAGACAATGCCGGAGGCGCCCGCGCCAGCACCGCCCGCTCCGCTGGATGTTCCGCCCGCGCCGGTGCCAGTGCCCGCGTTGCCGGCGCCGCCGCCGGGTGTGCCGGAGACCACGCCGGTGTTGACGCCGCGCACCGAACCGCCGGCCTGGGTGCGCAGAATATCCATCTGTGCGATAGGCAAGTTATAGCGCGCTATGACCATGTCGAGGTTGTCTTGCAGCGCCAGATCAATGGCGTCGCGCAACGCGAGATAGACTTTTCCGTCGCGGACCAGCGAGCTGAGCCGCGCAGAGTTAGTCATGCTGGGCGGCGGCGCACTTTTGCCGTGGTAGGCGTCGAAAGGATTGTGAGAACGGCGCAAGATCTGGTCAAAGGGTATCTTTGCCGCGCGCTCCTGCGTTGTCGCCGGAGTTTGCACGGCGACCGCCGCCGGTTCCGCGGAGAAGGCAGGATTGACCTGCATCAGTAGAATCCCAGCCGCGAGCAGCACTCGCATCAAAAAGCATTTCATCGGGAAATTCATTTACCCTCCTTGACTGCCGCATGCAATGCTTCATCGCCGGTCATCCAGCCGTCGCGCAGTGAGAGGATGCGCTGGCTGTAATGCGCGTTCTCCTCCGAGTGCGTCACCTGCACAATGGTTGTGCCGGCCCGGTTGAGTTCGCAAAAGAGTTGCATGATCTCGCGCGCCTGCGTGGAGTGCAGATTGCCGGTCGGCTCATCGGCCAGCAGCAGAGCGGGGGAGTGGACCACGGCGCGCGCAATGCCCACCAGCTGCTGTTGCCCTCCGGAGAGTTGCGATGGATATAAATCCTTTTTGGCGACGATCTGAAAGCGATCGAGGATGTCGGCAACCATTCCCTGGCGCTTGCTGGCAGGCAGATTCTTGTAACTCAGCGGCAGGTCGATATTCTCAGCAACGGTGAGATCGTCCAGCAGATGATAGCTCTGGAAGACCATGCCGACGCGCTCGCGGGCCAGATCAGCGCGCTGCTTGCGATTGAGCTTGTGCACGGGCGACTCGCCAAACCAGTACTCGCCCTTCCAGCCGTCGTCGAGCAGAGCCAGCACATTCAGCAGCGAGGACTTTCCTGCGCCCGAAGGCCCCATCACGGTGACGAACTCGCCTTCGTTGATGGTGATTCCGATGTGGCGCAGCACCCAGGTTTCGGCGGGTCCTGTCATGTAACTTCTTTCCACGTTTTTCAGTTCAATCATTCCTGTTCTCCGATTTTCTTGCCGATATATTCGATTCGGTTTACTCGCTTCGCAAAGCCTGCATGGGTTCGATGGAAGCGGCGCGGCGGGCGGGAATGTAGCTGGCCGCCGAGGCGCAAAGGCTGAGCGCAAAGACCGATCCGCACAGCGCAAGGGGATCGAAGCCGCCCACGCCAAAGAGCATGCCGGCCATCAGATGACCCGCAAAAAGCGCGGCAGGAACGCCCAGAGCAAGGCCAATAAGAACCTGCCAGAGCGCGCCGCGCAGCACTAGGGAGACAACGCTTGCGCGCGTTGCGCCCAAAGCCATGCGGATGCCGATTTCACTGGTGCGGCGGGCAACGAAGTAGGACATCACGCCGTAGAGGCCGATCGAAGCGAGCAACAACGCCAGAATGCCGAAGAGGCTGCAGAGTTGCGCAATCAGGCGCTCCCCGTTGAAGTTGCCGGCCACCTGCGCGCTGAACGAGCGAAGATCCATGACCGTGAGATTAGGGTCGATGCTAGCCAGGGTATGACGAATGAGAGCGTCGGCATTGGCCTGCGGCGCATTGAAATCGAGAACCATGGCTTGCATGAACATGGAATTTGTCTCAGTCGAGATCAGATCCGCCTCTTTGTAGCCGGCAAATGGCTGCGTGAGCGAACGGAGAAAGACAGGGTGGACGGGGTCGCGAGGGTTATTCATCTTGAAATCGGCGAATACGCCGACGATCTCAAAACTGCCCGAGTACTGCGGGAAGTCGATGCCGAAGTGCTGGCCCACCGGGTCCTGGTTGGGAAAGAACTTCTTCACAAAAGCCTCATTGACCACGGCTACCTGTGGCGAAGTGGCCGTGTCCTGCTCGGTAAATCCTCGGCCGCGCACGATGGGCACACCGATGGAGTCGAGAAAGTGAATGCCGACACGATCCCATGTGGAACCGCAGTTGTCGTTAGGCCTCGGAGCGGGATGGCCCTGCGGGATGACGCACTCGCCCCAGTTGTCTCCTTCAAGCGGGCTATACATGGCCAAGCTCACGTTGGCCATACCTGGCAGCGCTGAGAAACGATCTTCGACCTCGCGATAGAGCGCGGGAAGCCGCTGGCCGGTGTAGCCAGCGCCGGCTGGATCAAGATGCACCACATAACGGTCGGCGGTGGCGACGCCGAAGTTCTGATGCTCAAGGTTTACGAGCGACCTCGTCATAAGGATGGCTCCGGCCAGCAGAACGACAGAAAGCGACGCCTGAAAAACGACGAGGGCTTTTTGAGGCAGCGAAGAGCGGTCGCGGGTGGAGCGGTTGACACCGCGCAAGGCTTCGGCCGGCTGCGCGTGCGACGAAAGCCAGGCCGGTCCCGCGCCAAAAAGAATGCCGGTCAGCAGAGAAACCAGGAACGCAAAGCCAAGTACCGGCAGAGATGGACTGGCATCGATGGTCAAGTTGTGCGCATCGGGGAAGGCGAGCGCTAGAATGGTGCGCGACCCGGCGTACGCGACGGCTAGGCCTGCCAGGCCGCCTATGCAGCTCAGGAGGACGCTTTCGGTGAGAATCTGGCGGAGAATGATGCCCCGATTCGCGCCCAGAGCGGTGCGAACTGCTATGTCAGCGCGGCGTGTTGTGGCGCGGGCAAGCAGCAGGTTGGCGATGTTGGCGCAGGCGATGAGCAGAACGACCGAAGAGAGAATCATCAGCATCTCCAGGCCTTTGCCCGTCTCCTGCTGCAAGTTCCGGATGCCTCCGCCAGCGGGTGTAAGGAGCACGTGCTGTTTAGGGATTATGGATGAGCCGCCGTTGGCGGTAAGCAGCGGGCGCGTGTAAAGCCACTGGCGCAGCGCCACGGTGAGCTTGGTCTGCAACGCGCCGATGTTGGTTGCAGGGCGTACCCTGCCAATTGCATAGAGCCAGTGTGACTCAGGATGGTGCAGGATGGCGGTATCACCGCGGACATAAGGTTCGGTTTGCAATGGCACCCAGAAATCGGGCGGAGAATCGGAAACGCGGTCGCCGAAAAAGCCGGGAGGCGCGATGCCGATGACAGTGAAGGGCCGTGCCTGGATAAAGATCGTCGAACCTACGATCGACGGGTCGGCGGCGTACTCGCCTTGCCACGCCTTGTAGCTGAGCACCGTTGCGGGAGCGGATGCGGGCTGGTCGTCGCTATCAGCAAAGATGCGGCCCGCATACGCGCCGGTACCCAGCGTTGAAAAGTAATTTCCGGACACAAATTCCCCCCGCAGCGACTTTGCCAGCGCATTGCCGCGGCGCACGCTCCAATGCCATTCCCCGGCTTGGACCGCGGCCAACTGTTCGAACTCCGGCGCGGAGCTTTGGAGATGTTGGTAGAGGTCGAAGGAGAAGATGGAAAAATCGCCGTTATCGCCCGCATTGCCCGGAAAGCCGCCCTCGACACAACAATCTTCCGTGTCGCCGATGCGATAAAGGCGCGCCGGGTCGGTGACTGGAAGTGAGCGCAGCAGGATGCCGTGAACCAGCGTGAAGATGGCCGTATTGGCGCCGATGCCCAGCGCCAGAGTAATGACCGCGGTCAGCGTGAAGGCCGGAGAGCGGCGCAGTTGGCGTAGCGCGTAACGTATATCCTGCAGCAGTAAATTCATCGTTCTAACTCCTCCAATAACGCATTATTCAGAGCGCAAAGCCTGCATCGGCTCAACAGCCGCGGCGCGGCGCGCGGGAATCAGCGAAGCTGCTAGCGCGACCAGGCACAGCAGGATTGCCGCCGTCGAATAGGTCGGCAGATCGGTGGGTTCCACGCCGACAAACAGGCTGCGCAGAAAGCGGGTTAAAACGAGGGAGGCAGCCAGACCAACGGCCAAACCAGCAACAGCGAGCCGCAACCCCTGCTGCAGCACTCCGCGGAAGATTGCAGCTTTACCGGCGCCCAGCGCAATGCGGATGCCAATCTCGTGAGTGCGCTGTTTCGTAGTGTAGGCAACCACGCCATAGATTCCAACGCTCGAGAGAATCAACGCGAGCAACCCGAATGCCCCCGCGAATACCACCGCAATGTGCTCGAAGATGCTGCCCATCTGCATATTCTCCTTGAGAGTCATCACATCAAACAGAGGCACATCGGAATTGAGTTCGCCAACCGTCCGTTGAACTGCGGAAGTGAGCGCCAGCGGATCTCCCGCCGTGCGGATGTGGAGAATTGTCTCGCCAGCGTATGTCTGCGCCATGGGCAACAGGACCAGGGGCGCCGGGGCGTATGTGATCCTCCGATACTTGCCATTGGCCGCCACGCCTACCACCGTGAACCATCCTCCGCGCCATTGAACCCGTTTGCCGATTGCATTTTGTCCCGTCCAGTAGCGATCGACAAATGCCTGGTTGACGATTGCCACCGGTTGCGTGGCAGCATTGTCCTGATCGGTGAAGTCGCGTCCGGCCATGAGCGGCGTCCGCAGCGTTTGCAGATACTCCGTTCCTACATACCCGCGGTCACTTTCCACCGATTCATGCGGGCGCAGCGCGTAGCCCTCGGGCAGTACGCCATCGGTATGAATGGTGAAGCCGAGCGGCGAAAAATCCGCCACGGTGGCCGACTGCACGCTTGGCAGCGCTCTCAGCCGTGCCAGCAATTGCCGACTGAACTCGATTTCTCTGGCGTTGTTGTAGCCTATCGCGCCCAGATCATACGAAGCGAGCAATACGTGGTTGGGATCGAAGCCATGATCGGCTCTCTGCGCCTTGTCGAGACTGCGGAAAAACAATCCCGCGCAGGTCAGCAGCAGCAGAGATACCGCAATCTGCGCGACCACAAGGCCCGAAGTAAGCCGCGACTTTTGCAGCCCTCCGGAGGTGTTCAGCGCTTCGTCTTTCAGAACTGACATCGGAGAGACGACGGAAGCGCGCAGCGCCGGAGCGGTGCCTGAAACCACGGCCGTAAAAATTGAAACAAGAATCGCCGCTAGCAGAACCCTGCCGTCCACTCTTCCGTTGATGGAAATCGGAAGAGTCCCGGAAGGCAGAAAAGAGCTGATGGCGCGGGCGGTCCAGATCGTGCCCAGAAGCGCCAGACCCCCGCCGGCCAGGGCAATTATCAGGTTCTCCGCCATCAGTTGTCGTACCAGTCTCCAGCGGCTTGCGCCCATGGATAGGCGGATGGCGAATTCGCGGCGGCGCGTCACCGAGCGCACCAGCAGCAGGTTTGCCACGTTGGCGCAGGCCAGCAGCAGCAGCAGCGCCGCCAGGGCCAGAAGAATCGGCAGTGTCCCAGCCAGATAAACATTCGCTCCGAAGGGCGAGCGCCAGAGAGGATCGGTGAAAATCTGATTCTGGCCCTGATGCGTAGTTGGATACTGGGCGACAATATGCTCCATGAGCAGATTCAATTCATTTTCAGCCTGGTGGCGATCGAATCCCGGCCGAAGAACGCCAAGAATGTTTAGGACCGATACACCGCGATCAACGGTCGGATTCCACCCCCAAACCTCGCGATACATTCCCAGTGGGATCCAGATGTCGGAGCGCAATCCCGTCTTGCAACCCTGAAAGTCTTTGGGCGCGACGCCCACGATGGTGTAGTTATGCAGGTTGACCTGAATCGTTTTGCCGATGATGGATGGATCTCCGGCGAACTGACGTTGCCACAGATCGTATCCGAGCACAGCCTCGGCCGTGCCCATGCGCTCATTCTGTGGCGATGAAAGAAGCGTCCGGCCCAGAATGGGTTGCACGCCGAGCACATCAAAATAGTTCGCCGAACTCAGCGTTCCATAGATGCGCACAGGCTTGGCGGTCCCGGTGATGATCATGTAGTCGTCGTGGTACGCCAACAGCCCGGAGAGGCTTTTCGCGTTATAGCGCAGATCCGCGTAGTCCGGATAGGAAAGCGGTGGCGAAGGATACTCGGTTCGCTCTCCCCGCGAGAGCGCGAACATGTTGCCCGTTCGGCTGACGCCGGGAATAGGGTTGAGCAGGGTCGAGCTGATCCAACTGAGAATCGTGGTATTGGCGCCGATACCCAGAGCCAGCGTCAGCACCGCGGTCAGTGCGAAGCCCGGCGACTTGCGCAACTGCCGCAATGCAAAGCGAACGTCTTGAACGAGCGTGTTCATTTCGAATCTCCTGACTACTCGGCGCGAAGCGCCCGTATCGGATCTAACCGTGAAGCGCGCCAGGCCGGCATCATGCAGGCCAAAGTTGCCACCAGCAGCAGCGCTAAAGCCACAGCCGCAAACACTAGCGGATCGAGAGGCTGTGTTTGATAGAGCATCGCGCGGATCAGTTGGACAACCACGGAACTGGCGATCAGACCAAAAGCCAGGCCAATTAGAGCGGGACGCATTCCGTCGAACAGCACATCGCGCAACACCTGCTCGCGCTGTGCGCCAAGCGCGATACGGATTCCGATTTCGCTGGTGCGCTGCGCCACAATGTAAGAGAGCACGCCAAACAGCCCCACCCCGGCCAGCAGCAAAGACAGCACCGCAAAGCCCAGCAGCAGCGTCGCGTTGAAGCTCGCATCCAGCGTTGATTTGCCTAGCAACTGTTCCATGGTCAGCACATCGGAGACGGGAAGGTTATGATCCAGTTCCGCCACCAGGCGCTGCACCGGCAGGGCGAGCTGCTCCACGCTGCCGCTTGAGCGAATCACCAGCGTTCCGTTGTTCTGAACTCCCGTGAAGAGAGAAAAATACTGCATGGGCCGGGGAAGCTCCGACGCCTGATAGCGCGTGTCTCCGACAACGCCGACGATCTCCAGGCTGTGGCCCATGATCACCAGGTGCTTGCCGATTGGATCTTCGCCCTGAAGGTACTGGTCAACAAATGATTTGCTGACAACTGCTTCATCTGCGCGCTCAAGCTGCTTCGATGGATCGAAGCTTCTTCCGCGCACGATCGGAATGCCCATGGCCGCGAAATATCCGGGATCAGCGAAGCGCGAGATGGCAAACTGCGCATGCCCCTGCGGCAGCGGCGGATGTTCGCTGATTGCGAAGCTGGAATCGCCCCAATAGCCCTGGCCGGGAACCGCCTGAACAAAGCCCGCGGATTGCACGCCGGGCAGCGCTCGCACGCGGTCCAGCAGCGATTGGTACAGATTCACCTGCTGCGCAGGATCGTTGTAACGGCCGCCAAACAAGCCGATCCGCATGGTCAGCACATTCTTCGTCGTGCAGCCCATCTCGGAAGAACGCAGGCGCGCGTAGCTTTTCAAAAGCAGGCCCGCCGCAACCAGCAGCACAACCGTCAGGCCCACCTCGACCGCCAGCAGCGATTTGCGCAGCCGCGTGCTGCTTTGGCCGGTGCTCGATCCTCGTCCCGAATCCTGCAACGCAGTCAGAAGGTGGCGCGAATCTGTACTCAGCGATGAAATCATCCCGGCAAAGAGCGCGCAAAGTGCAATCAGCCCGACGGCAAACGCAGCCACCATTCCATCGATATGAATCGCCTCAACACGGCTCATATCCGTGCGCAGGTGCACCAGCCACTGCAAAGCCCCATAGGCCAGCAACAAGCCCGCCCCGCCGCCCACAGCCGCCAATACAAAGCTCTCCATCAGCCGCTCGCGCAACAAACACCAGAAGCCCCCGCCGAGCGCAACGCGAATGGCCAGTTCCTTGCGCCGTGCGGCTGCGCGCGCCACCAGCAGGTTCGCCACGTTCAGGCAGGCAATCAGCAAGACGCAAACGGTGGCGGCCAGCAGCACGTAGAGCGGCTTCCGCACGTCGCCCACCATGTGCTCCAGCAGAGGGCGAGTCGCCGCCGAGCTGGCGATAAATGCATTCTCCGGATGCTGATCGTGCAGGCGGCGCGAAATCACCGAAAGATCCGCCTTGCCCTGTTCCTCTGAGTAACCCGGCCGCAAACGGCCAACGACCTGGAAGACGTGATTGTCCAAAGCCGCCGTCCAGCTCACCGGCTTGTCGTAATACACCGGAGCCCACAATTGCGTTGCCGCGTCCGGAAAAGCAAAACCAGATGGCAGGATTCCAATGACGGTATATGAATGGCCGTTGAGATGAATGCTCTTGTTCAGAATCCCTGGATCGCCGCCGAAGCGCCGCTGCCACAAGCTCCAGCTGAGCAGAACGGCGCCGGCGGCGGATTGCTGGTCGTCTGCCGCGGTAAAGTCGCGTCCCAGCGCCGGCCGCACGCCCAGAGTCGACAGCAGATTCCACGTGCAGTCGCTCCCGCGCAGCTTTTCCGGAAGCTGGTCGCCGACTCCGGCGAGATTGAATTCCTCCTCGCCGAGCAGCGCCAGGTCTGTAAAGCTCCGGTTCTGTTTCTGCCACTCCGCGTAAACGCCCCCGGCAACTGAGTTGAATGCGAATTCGCCGTCGTTGCTGTGTTCATACAGCTCGACCAGCTTGCCCGGCTCCTTAAACGGCAGCGGCTTCAGCAGCACGCTGCGCACCACCGTAAACAAGGCGACATTGGCCCCTATGCCTAACGCCATGACCAGGATCGCAAGACCGGCAAAGCCAGGCGTTCTGTGCAATTGACGAATTGCATAATGCAGTTCCTTCAGCAGCATTCTCACGCCTCCACTTCCTCTTCGAGCTTCTTCAATTCGGTCTCCGAGACAACCTTGCCGTCGAAGAGATGCACCTCGCGCTGGGCGTGCTTGGCAAAGCGCGGATCGTGCGTGACCATGCAAATGGTGGAACCTTCGCGGTGCAGATCGGCCAGCAGGTGCATCACCGCCTCGCCGTTCTTTGAGTCCAGGTTGCCTGTTGGCTCGTCGGCCAGCAGAATCGACGGCGAGCCGGCCAGCGCGCGCGCCACGGCCACGCGCTGCTGCTGTCCGCCGCTGAGCTGCGCCGGATAATGCTTCATGCGGTGCGCCATGCTCACGCGCTCCAACGCATCCTTGGCGCGCATCTTGCGTTCGGCTGACTGCATTCCGGCGCGATAGGTGAGCGGCAGCTCGACATTCTCTTCGACGGTGAGGTCACCGATCAGATTGAAGCTCTGAAAGATGAAGCCGATCTCCTGGTTGCGAATGCGCGAGCGATCGCTAAAGCTCAGTTTCTCGACCGGGCTGCCGTTGAGCAGATAACTGCCGCCGGTGGGCGTGTCGAGCAGGCCCAGAATCGAGAGCAGCGTGGATTTTCCGCAGCCCGATGGGCCGCTCATCGCCACGTACTCGCCGCGCGCGATGGTAAGGTGAATGCCGGAGAGCGCGTGCGTCTCCACTTCGTCGGTGTAGAAGATCTTGGTTAGGTCTGCAACTTCAATCAGCGTGCCGTTCGATGTCATGATCTCTCCCTTATCAGTAGTCAGTGAACAGTGGTTAGTGAACAGTGAATATGTGTCAGTGAACAGTAGTTATCAGCAATCAGTTGTCAGTGATCGCAGTCGCAGCTGGTCACTGGCCACTGTTCACTGACCACTGTTCTCACTCCAGCCGGATGCGATCCACGTTATCCCAGCGCGACATATCGGAGAGAATCACCGTGTCGCCTTCCTTCAAGCCTTCAATCACCTGGATGCTGTTGACCGAGGCACGGCCCACCTTGACCGGAACGCGCGTGGCGCCCTTGCCGTCGAGGTCGATTCTGAAGAGGCTCAGCGTGGAGTTCTCGTTGCCCAGAGCAGGCCGGCCCACATAGAGCACATCGGTCATGCGCTCCAGGTCGATGGTGCCGTCCACACTCAACTGCGGAACCGCTCCCGGAGGCAGTGGACCATCCAGTGATACGTCAACCGTGCGCGTTCCGTTCACCACAGAAGGATCGATTCTGGTAACGTGGCCGGGAATGATTCCGTTGTGCGTGTCGATGGAGGCGAGTTGACCGATCTGGATGTCGCGCGCCTGCGTCTCGGCGATCTGCAGAGCGGCCTTGAGTTTGTCGAGTTGAATCACCTCGGCCACCGAGGTTCCGGCGGTTACGTGCTGGCCCACTTGCAGCGGAGTGGCAAGCGGCGCCACCGCGCCGGAGATTCCGGCCCTGACCTCAAGCGCTTGCGCTTGCCTCTGATAGAGGTCGAGCAGCGCCTTGGCCTGGTCGATTTTGGTCTGCGCCGAGGCAAGCTGAACCTTGATTGCCTTCTGGTTGACGTCGAGCTGTTGACGGCTAAGCTGGTGTTGGTCGGCCAACTGGTCGGCCGTATTCTTTGACTTGCTATAAGCAAGGCCGGAGATCACGCCCAGATCGTAAAGAGCCTTGTCGGTCTGCGCCTGCAATTGGTCCTGGGTATAGTCGGAGTTCACCTGGGCCGCGGCGGTCTTCTTGTCCATCAGGGTGCTTTCGAGCGTGGCTTGAAGGCTCTTGTAGTCGGCCTGCGCGGCTTTTAGCGCCAACTGTGCGTTGAGCAGCTCCTGCTGAAGCTGGGGATCGGTCAGGTCCATCAGAATGGTGTCCGGAGTGACCTTGGCGCCCGGCAAGACGCGTATGCGAACGACGGTTGCGTCGGTCTGCGCGGGAATGAGTTCGATGCTGTCTTCGCGCGGCACCAACGACCCAGTAGACCCGCGCACCTGGCGAATCATCGGCCCTCTCTTGACCGTATCCGGCCAAATCGTCGAGCGTTCCACTGTGGGCGCTGCCGGCTTGAGACGCGAGACCCCAAAAAGCGCAACAGCCACAACCACAACTACGGCGCCGGCGATCATCCAAAACCGGCGCTTCCTCTTCAGCAGCAAATCTGGGCGTGCGATATCCATACTCGGAAATATAAGCACGTGACGCACCAAAGAACACTCTCATGTCCTCGTTGAAAACAAAGAAGTTGTACGCGTCCTTGCGACTCTGTACCTGTACGGTATTGACCGATGGCCGCTCAGAGTGTCCGAAATCGAACACTTGCGGCTGGCTGCTCCCGTCCGAAGGTGCTGTTGTCGAAGTTGAGTCCATGATGAATGAGGTTCGGCGGCGCTTTGGCCGGCGACGCAGGCGCCTTCAGACGCGGATAATCAAAACTGTGGAAGCAGTGCGCAATCTATCGCTTTTGAAGGACTACCAAGCCTATCTGCGCGTGGAAAAAGGGTTGCGGCCGCTTACTTGCGAGGCTTACGACGGCGACTTGAAGACCTTTGCCGAATTCATTGAAGGTCGCAACGCCGTGCTGATGACAGTTGCACAGCAGGATGTAGCGGCGTTTCTTGAGCATTTGCGCATTCACGGCATCGACCAGCGCTCGGCGGCGCGCAAGTTGAGCTGCCTGCGCGGCTTTTACAAGTGGCTTCTGCTCGACAGCCGCATCCATCACGATCCTACCGTGAACATCGAATCGCCCAAGGCCTGGCGGGTTCTGCCCAAGTCGCTGGCCGAGCCGGAGGTGGCCGAGATGCTGGAGCGTGCGCAAATGAACGCCGAGCATCCGCAGGCGAGGGCAACAGCTTTGCGCGACCGGGCAATTCTGGAACTGCTTTACGCGGGCGGATTGCGTGTCTCTGAGGTTACGGCGCTCACAACCAGCGATTTGGCGCTCGATATGGGACGTGTTCATGTGCTCGGCAAGGGCGACAAGGAGCGCATTGTGCCGCTGGGACGGGCAGCCATCGAGACACTGGAAATTTATCTGCGTCAGGGCAGGCCGCATCTGGCGCGCATCAGCTCGGCCAAAAAAGCCGCCGCGCCGCGCCAAGACCCATCGCGTCTCTTCCTCTCCCTGCGCGGAATGCCGCTTACCCGTCAATGGATCTGGCACCTGGTGAAGATGGCCAACTCGGCCGCCAGTCCGCACCGTCTGCGCCACAGTTGCGCCACCCACATGGTGGAGCATGGCGCCGACCTGCGCAGTGTGCAATTGCTGCTGGGCCACGCCGACATCTCCACCACCCAGGTTTATACCCACCTGGCGCTGGGCCGGCTCAAGGAAGTGGTTCGTCAGCACCATCCGCGCGCCATGCGGGCGCACACCGAGCCTGACGAATCTTCGCCTGCCGCCGGTTCCACGCACCGCGGGTTATACCTGGTTTCGAGCACGAAGCTCGGTGAGGGGAATGCATGAGTGCCTCTGTAATGCCAATTCTTGGCACACAGTTGTCATCGCTCGTCGCCGAATACCTGCGTGTATTGGCCAATGAACGCGGCGCATCGGTGCATACATTGCGCGCTTATGAGCGCGAGTTGAACAACTTTGCTGCTTACATCGCCGAGCATTACGGAAAAGATCAAAGCGCGGAGCGCATCGAGCACACGCACATTCGCGCATACCTTGGCACACTTTATGATCGCGGCCTTGCAAAATCCTCCACGGCGCGAGCGCTGGCGGCCATTCGCAGTTGGTTCAAGTGGCTGGCGCGCACCGGTAGGCTAGAGCAGAACGCCGCCGCGCTGGTGGCCACGCCCCGCCTGCCCAAGCATCTGCCGCGTGTTCCGTCGATTGAGCAGATGAACCGCGTGGTCGATTCGGTGGGCGAGGACGCCGCTAGTTGGCCCGCGCGCGACACGGCGATTTTGGAACTGCTTTACGGCTGCGGCATCCGCAACGCCGAGCTAACCGGGCTGAATCTCGACGACATTCACTGGGCCAACGAAGCGATTCTGATTCGCGGCAAGGGCCACAAGCAAAGATATGTGCCGCTGGGCGACGCTGCGGCTGTGGCCTTGCGCGCCTACCTCGCCGAGCGGGCGGCGCTGCTGGCGGCGGCTGGCGAAGGGAAGGGAAGCAGCGAGAAGAGAATCGAGACTCCGGCGCTCTTCGTCAATCTGCAACTGCGCGGCCTCGGCAAAGCAAGCCGGGCGCGGCTGACCACGCGCAGCGTGGGACGCATCGTCAAGCGCATCGCTATTCTGCGCGGCCTCTCAGCAGACGTTCATCCGCACACGCTGCGCCACGCCTTCGGAACACATTTGCTGGAAGAGGGTGCCGACCTCCGCGCAATTCAGGAATTACTAGGCCACGAGCGTCTCTCTACCACCCAGCGCTATACTCAACTGACCACCGCGCAGTTAACAGTCGTCTACGACCGGACGCATCCGCGGGCACGGTAGGGAATCTTGTGAGTTGAGTGATCTCGTGCTTGTTTTGCCCTCTGCAATTTCCAGTCTGATTTGACATACCCTCCCGTTTCCGTGAATACTGCTGTTAATGCCGAACTTAACGAATCACGGAATTGCGGTCATGGCCATGTGCATGTGTATGGGCTGCGGACCTGTCCGTGCGGCTGTTGAGCGGCGAATGCGCTAGGCGCTACCGATCTTCAAGCCAGGCGGCCCGGGTCCGAAGAGGATTCGGGCCGTTTTGTTGTTGCGCACGCCCTTGCGATGAAACCAGGTATGTCACAAGGATGGGGCGCCTACGTTTGAGCAGCAGGCAATATAACCAAATAACCAAGGAGCTGAAATGTCCGAAGCGAAGCAACAGCAGTTTGCCACCCTGGCCGTCCACGCCGGCCAAGTTCCCGATCCCACAACGGGATCGCGCGTCGTGCCCATCTACCAGACCACTTCCTATGTGTTTCAAGACGCCGATCAGGCCGGGCGGCTCTTTGCACTCAAGGAGTTCGGCAATATCTACACCCGCATCATGAACCCCACCACCGACGTTTTTGAGAAGCGGGTGGCGGCCTTGGAGGGCGGCGTGGCGGCTCTGGCCGTGGCTTCGGGCCAGGCGGCTGAGACGCTGGTTGCCACCACGCTGGCAGCGGCCGGCGAGGAGATTATCTCCACCACCTCGCTCTACGGTGGCACCTACAATCTCTTCCACTACACGCTGCCGCGCCTGGGCATTACCGTCAAGTTTGCTGACGCCGACGACTTCGATGGCTTGCGCAAGCTCATCAACCCGAAGACGCGGGCAATTTACACGGAGACGCTGGGCAATCCCAAGCTGGACATTGCCGACATCGAGAAGCTGGCTGCAATTGCCCATGAGCACAAGCTTCCGCTGGTGATCGACAACACCTCGGCCTCGGCTGCGCTGGTGCGGCCCATCGAGTGGGGCGCGGACATCGTGGTCAACTCGGCCACCAAGTTCCTGGGCGGTCATGGCAACTCCCTTGGCGGCGTAATCGTGGACGCGGGCAAATTCGACTGGGCTGCTTCAGGGCGCTTCAAGGACTTCACCGAGCCGGACCCCTCCTATCACGGACTCATCTACACCGAGGCCTTCGGGCCGCTGGCCTTCATCCTCAAGGCGCGCGTACAGGGCTTGCGCGACACCGGCGCGGCTCTGTCGCCCTTCAACGCCTTTCTGTTGCTGCAAGGCATTGAGACGCTGCATCTGCGCCTGGAGCGCCACAGCCAGAATGCGCTGGCGGTGGCCAGGCATTTGGAGAAGCATCCGGGCGTTGAGTGGGTCAACTACCCCGGCCTGGAGTCCAGCCCCTACTTCGCACGGGCGCAGAAGTATCTGCCGGAGGGCAAGGGCGCGTTGGTGACCTTTGGAATCAAGGGCGGCTACGACGCGGGCAAAACGGCGCTCAACTCGCTGAAGCTCTTCTCGCAGTTGGCCAATATCGGCGACGCCAAATCGCTGGCGATTCACCCCGCCTCAACGACGCACGCGCAGCTCTCGGTCGAGGAGCAGGCTTCGACAGGCGTGACGCCTGAACTGATTAGGCTCTCGGTTGGCATTGAAGACATTCGCGATATTCTTGCCGATCTCGATGCTGCAATCGAGGCGGCAAACGGACACAAAATTGCATGAAGAGCAAAGACGGCGCGCCATGTTGCACAATAAGTGTTATGGCAGATGCTAGCACGGGCAACAATGCCTGGCCCCTTCCGCGAGGGGTCAGGGGCGCAATCGTGAATCCGACCTATGAAGGCGACTTTGTGCTCAACGAGCCGTTGTCGCTGGATTGCGGGCGCGTTTTAGCCAACCCTACGCTGCATTACGCGGTCTACGGACGTCTGAACGCGGCGCGGGACAACGCCGTTCTGGTCTGCCATGCGCTTACCGGTTCGGCGCTGGTAGGCTCCTGGTGGCCTGAGATCTTCGCTCCCGGCGCCGTTCTGTCACTGGAACACGACTTTGTGATCTGCATCAATCTTCTCGGCTCCTGCTACGGTTCCACGGGCCCCAGCTCCGTAGATCCGGCGACAGGCAGCATCTATGGTCCGGATTTTCCGCTGATTTCCATTCGCGACAACGTGCGGGCGCAGGCACGGCTGCTGGATTCGCTGGGGATTCGCCGGCTGCGGCTGGTGCTGGGCGGCTCTATCGGCGGGATGCAGGCCCTTGATTGGGCAATCCACGACCCAAAGCGGGTGGAACGCGCGCTGGTTATTGGCGTGGCGCCGCTGTCGGCCATGGGGTTGGCGCTCAATCATCTTCAGCGTCAGGCCATTTTGCACGACCCGGAGTGGCTGGGGGGACGATATCTGCCGCAACGGCCTCCCCGTAGGGGCCTTGCGTTGGCTCGCCAGGTAGGCATGATCAGCTACAAATCCACGGAGCTTTTCGACGAGCGTAATGGGCGCAAGCCGAACCGCAATGGGGAAGACCCGTGGAGAGGAAACAGCCCGGGCGATGGACTGGTAGGCGGGCGCTTTGACATTGCCGGCTACCTAGATTACCAGGGGGAACAGTTCATTGAGCGTTTTGATGCCAATTCCTATCTGGCCATCCTGCGCACCATGGACACCTGGGATCCGCAGCGCGGATGCGCTTCGCCAGCCGAGGCTTTTGGCAGAATTCGCGCCCGGCTCAGCTTTGTCGGCATCAGCTCAGATTGGCTCTTTCCGCCCCAGACGGTGCGCGACTTTGTCTCTACCATTCGCTCCGCCGGGGTGCAAGCCGATTATCGCGAGATGACCAGCGCCCACGGCCACGACGCCTTCCTGGCCGAACAGGTCGAGCTGGTGAGGCTGCTGCAATGAAAATGCTGCATAGCGGGACCAGGGATCAGTGGGGCTTTGGCAACGGGATCGGAGCCAATCGATGGCCGGAGTCTGCCTTCGGTTCACCGTCTTTTCGACCTGTTTACCCATATTTCCCCTTTTTTCGACAAACGGCTCTTGTCACAGTTGACAGGGCTTTTTATAATCCATCCAACACTGCCTCGGAAGCTGTGGTATCGTTTATCCGTACCCCCTGAAGTTCAACCGCGAAATCGGTTGCGCTTTCCGATGGTGAGTGCATGAACATTGACCTCCATTTTGGCAGTTCCCAGGAGCACTGAATGAAGAAGTTATTTTTCGCGTCTGCGATGGCATTGGCGAGCATCTGTTTCGTTGTTTCGCCCTTGCTGCGTGCCCAGGATTCGATCACGATCAAGGATCCGGCAGAGTTCAACAGTTATCAAAATGCCTCCACACAGAGTGACCCAAAGGCCAAGGCCTCCGCGCTCGAGAGCTTTTTGCAGACTTATCCGCAGAGCGTCGTCAAGCAAGCGGTTCTCGATTCACTGGTCGACACCTATTTCCAGAGCCTCCATGATTCAGACAATACCCTCAGCGCGGCCAACCGCTTGCTGCAGGTGGATCCCAACAATCTGAAGGCCATTCTTTACTCGGTCATCATCAAGAAAACCCAGTGCGGAACTACTCAGGATGTACAGACCTGCGATGATGCCGCAGCGTTGGCCCATAAGGGCTTGGCTGCTCCCAAGCCGGCTGGCATATCGGACGCCGACTGGAAAGCTCAGTCCGGCGGTTCCTACCCCATCTTCCACTCGGCCATCGCTTGGGACAATGCGATCGCCAAGAAGGATTTCAAGGCGGCTATTGCCGAGTTTCGCGCGGAACTGATGCTTTATACCGATGACCAGTCCAAGACTATGGGTTTACCAGATACGCTCCAGCTCGCGCAGGCCTATCTCCAGCCCGGCCCCAGCCGCGATCTGGTGCAGGCGGTCTGGTTCTTTGCCCGCGTATGGGACTATGCTCCCCCAGCGTACAAGGCCAAGATTGAACCCGATCTGGAGCGTTACTACAAGAAGTACCACGGCGCAATGGATGGACTGGATGATCTCAAGGCCAAGGCCATGGCGACGACCTTTCCTCCGGGAACCCTTGTCATCACCCCGGCCAAGACACCGTCCGAGCAGATTCATGATCTGGTTGCGACCACTCCTGACCTGACCACGTTGAACCTCGGCGATAAAGAGTTCATCCTGGCCAACGGCGCCAAAGAGGATGTTGACAAGCTGTGGTCTGTGCTGAAGAATCAGGTCACACCAGTTCCGGGGATCGTGATCGAAGCCACGGCTTCAGTCATCAAGGTTGCTGTGACTGATGATGCCAAGGCCGCCAAGACTGCCGACTTCACCGTCAATTTGGCCAAGCCCCTGACTGAGAAGGAAATTCCAGCGGTCGGCTTTGAATTCAAAACCCCGCCCGCGACTGCTTTGATCGGAACTTACGACTCTTTCACGCTGATTCCTGCCACAGATACGACCGTGCAAACCGCGCAGATTGTGCTGCGCGAAGGGGAAATCCAGCTTGAAAAGAAAAAGCCTGCCGTACCAGCGCATAAACCGGCGGCCGGACACAAGCCAGCGGCGCAATAAGCTTGCCGGCTGGTTTGAATCAATGATCGCGTCGGGTCTTGTTTTGGCCCGGCGCGCCCCATCATCATCCTTCTCCTGGATATCAAGGGCAGCCTTAAACAGGCTGCCCGTTTGTTGAATTCGCAAGATGCAATCAGAAGTGCGTCAATCGAATCCATCTCATTTGCAGATTATTATTCGCTTTCGATTACTTTAAATGCAGGTCGATCTGTTGGCCAGACCGGAATGAAGCGAAAGAGCCACCCCCTATAGCTGTGAAACTGCGGAGACTGTGAAGACTGAAAGAGAGAATCTTTTCACTTTTTTCGCCCGCGCCTGTCAATGAGCTGACTATCTCGGCCTTCAACCACGTTCGAGCCGAAGAGCTCTCGGACGAGGTTTTCGATTGGCTCGGAACAGCCCTTTGCTATGCAGCCCTGGCGGGCGCGCGTCCGCGGAGTGAACCGGAGGAGACCGGTCCCAAAAAGCTGCCTGCGGCTCCGGCGGGCAGGCTGGAGGTTCTCATCAACGGCGGCGCCGTCATCTCTGTTACCGACCTTTCAGCGGTTTCTCGTCCCTTGCGATGGACCATGAGCCTCGATGACAAAGGAAAGCTGCTCAAGGTGACTCACTCCGCCGCGCCCAAATTGAGAGACAAGGTCGTCGAGCGGAAACCGGCCGATGTGCAGGGTACGCTGGTACGGCAGTGACCAATATCTGCTGTTATTCCCCCAGCATGATGCGCTGAATTCGCTGAGCGCGCCCAGTCGCGGGATCACAAGCCACCAGCGTGGCGCACATCTTCGGATTTCCCTTAGCAGCCTCGAATTTGCTCGGCATGCCGGTAAGGAACTTCTTCAGTACCAGCTCCCGCTCGACGCCAATCACGCTGTCGTAAGGCCCGCTCATGCCCACATCGGTCTGGAAGGCGGTTCCACCGGGCAGCAAGCGTTCATCGGCTGTCGGCACGTGCGTATGCGTGCCCAGAACGGCGGTCACCCGGCCATCCAGATGCCAGCCCATCGCCACCTTTTCGCTGGTAGCCTCGGCATGAAAGTCCACCACGATAACTTTGGCCCGGATGTTGGCAAGCAGCGCATTCACGGTGTGGAAGGGGTCGTTGGTCGTGTTCATGAAGACGCAGCCTTGCAGATCGATCACCGCATACTCCACGCCGCTCGCCGTAATTCCCTCGTAGACGCCGTGGCCGGGCAGATTCGGTTGCAGGTTGGCCGGACGCAGTACACGGCGGCCGCGTTCGTTGCCCTCTGCTGGCGCTGCGTTCATGTAATCGATCAGCTCGCGCTTGTCCCATATGTGGTTGCCGGTGGTGAGAACGTCCGCGCCCAGTTCAAAGAGTTCCTCGGCGATTTGCGGAGTCAGGCCAAAGCCCCCGGCGGCATTCTCCGCATTGATGACAACCAATTCGACATTGTGAGCGGCGCGCAAGTGACCGATGTGCTCGCGCACAATCCGGCGTCCCGCGCTGCCGAAGATGTCGCCGACGAAGAGAATGTTCACTGTAGCTCCAGGAATCAGGGGTCAAGGAAAAACCTTGTTTCTTTTAGTGTATTGCCTAATCAACATAATAGAGGATCTGCTTTTGAATTCCGGTTGCTGGCAAAGGGAAAGCCGCAGGAAAGTGACAGAAGTTGTTTGCGTGGATTGGACTTCCGCCTGCCGTATGTGTCGCGATTTATAATCCGGCTTGAAGCGGGCGCGCCTTGAGCCTTCCCTGAACGAAACGCCTGAGTTGCCCGCTCATGGAGAGTCCACCATGCCAACCGACGTAGTCATGCCTCAGATGGGCGAGTCGATCTTTGAGGGCGCCATCACAAAGTGGCTCAAGAAAGTCGGCGACTCCGTCGAAAAGGACGAGCCTCTTTTTGAAATCTCCACCGACAAGGTGGACGCGGAGATACCAGCGCCCGTGGCTGGTGTGCTCACCGAGATCAAAGTACCAGAAGGTGCTACCGTGGAGATCAACACGGTGGTCGCGGTCATATCGATTGCGGCATCGATTACGGCGATGGAACCCAGTGTTGACCTTTCTGACGTCTCGCCTGATATTGCCGAATTTCAGGCGTCTCCAACAACCGGCAATTTAGGCAGGCGTCAACGCTCCTCGCCGTTGGTGCGCCGCATCGCCAAAGACAACAACCTCGACCTCAGACAGATCGTTGGGACCGGCTCCAACAGCCGCATCACCAAAGAAGACGTGCTGCGCCACCTGAATCAATCTGGACCAATAAGCTCCGCGCCGAAGGCGCAGTTGGCCCCACCGCAGGTGGCGCAGGTGGTGCCGCTCACCAAGATGCGCGCCATCATCGCCCAGCGCATGGTCGAAAGCGTCCACATTAGCCCGCACGCCCACACCGTCTATAAGGTCGACATGACGCGCATTGTCCGCCTGCGTGAGCGCGAAAAGGCTCGTTTCGAGCTTCAGCACGGCGTCAAGCTCACCTATATGCCCTTCATCGCCGCCGCCGCCATTCAGGCGCTGGGCAGCTTTCCCATTGTCAACGCATCCCTTGTAGACGGCTTTATCCACTATCACCCGCAAATCAACCTCGGCATCGCCGTGGCTCTGGAATGGGGGCTGATTGTACCTGTGGTCAAACAGGCTGAGGGGCTGAGTTTTCTCAGCCTTTCTCGCGCCATCGCCGATCTGGCCGCCCGCGCCCGCGCCAAGAAGCTGCTGCCCGACGAGGTCACCGGCGGCACCTTCACGCTCACCAACTCCGGCGTCTTCGGCGGCGAGTTCGGCACCCCCATCCTCAACCAGCCGGAGTCGGCGATTCTGGCCATCGGCGGCCTGTGCAAAGAGCCGGTGGTCCTCACCGACGCCGAGGGCAACGACACTCTTGCGATTCGTTCCATGCAGCACTTCTGCCTGGGCTTCGACCACCGCACAATCGACGGCGCCGATTCCGGCAAGTTCATGAGCGAATTCAAGAACACCCTGGAATCCTGGGACAAGCCAATCGATTGAGGCCCGAAGCCTACAATCCCAAGTTCAACTTTCATTTGCGGATTTCACCGCTTGACGAGTGTGATGGGTAACACCAATAATGAATCGAATTCAGGCCGCGTTTTCGTCTTTCTGGATCGGACACTCGGCAGGCCAGAACGATAGGAGCTAATACCGCCATGGCAATCGTTCAACCATCCATTGCCCCCACTGTTCGCCGTGGCGTTCAGCGCTTGCGCGTCGGCCAGGGCAACTCCTTTCTCTGGCGAAAGCTCCATTCGCTTCTAGGCATCGTTCCCCTCGGTGCATTCCTCTTCGAGCATCTTCTCTCGAACTTCGAGGCGCTCAAAGGCCCTGCTGCCTACGGCGAGCAAGTCCGCTTCCTCAACAGCCTGCCGATGGTGCGTGTGCTGGAGTGGGTCTTTATCTTTCTGCCCATTCTTTATCACGCCTGCTACGGTGTTTGGATCTGGCTGCGCGGCAAGTCCAACATCGTCTACTATCCCTGGGCAGGGAACTGGCTCTACACCGCTCAGCGCTACACCGGCCTCATCGCCTTCGCATACATTTTGCAGCACGTGATTCGCCAACGCTTTATGGGCGTCAGCCTGCCCGAGCATCCGATGGAGGCCTTCAATAAGGTGCAGCACGAACTGGCCAACCCCTGGATGCTGGCCGTCTACATCGTCGCCATGATCGCCATCTGCTGGCACTTTTCTTATGGCTTCTGGCTCTTCGCTGCCAAGTGGGGCATCACTCCCGGCACACGCGCCCGCAAGCGCTTCGGTTACGTCTGCGTAGCTTTGGGGTTGGGGTTGGCGGTCATGGGCTTGATGAGCATTTGGGCGTTTGTGGGGGGCAAATTCTCCAACACTCAAAACAGTGAACCCATTGCTGTTGTTACATTGAATAGTTCTCCTGCGCCGGAACCAAACAAGTTAGTCCAGGTTATTACTTTAGAAGTTGGGGCTGGTGAATCAGGTTCTCTTGCTGCTCCACAAGGAACCCCTGTTCTTGTTGCTGCAAATGAGCACCTATATATAGACAATAGTGGAGTTCGGAGGACGATCTTGGAATTTCCCAGAACAATTGAAATAGGCTGGGCACCGGATGGAGAGCATTTTTTCGTCAACAATGAATTGGGTAGTAATATTACGGACCTCAATGTTTACGACCGTTTGGGAAAAATGCAAGATGATATGGAAGGAAGAATTCTAAAAATTAATCCGCATTTAAATGACTTAGCTCGTAGCGGAGCACATATGTATTTCAATGCTAAAAAATGGATCGACGCTGGAACGCTTGAAGTCGAGGTTTCAGGTCATAGCAACGAAACGCCGGTTGAAGAGTTTGACTTTCGATTTGATGTAACGCTGAATGGAATTGTGACGCGGCTTTAATTCACATTACCTCTCAACCGGTTTCTCTAATAGGAGAAAGGAAAGAATTCAATGGCAGGACCCAAAATCATCGTGGTAGGCGGCGGTCTGGCCGGACTTGCCGCGGTCATCAAAATCGCCGAGGCCGGCGGCGCGGTGGACCTCTTCTCCATCGTGCCGGTCAAGCGCTCGCACTCGGTCTGCGCCCAGGGCGGCATCAACGCCGCCAAAAATCTCAAGGGCGAGGGCGACACCACCTGGAAGCACTTCGACGACACCATCTACGGCGGTGATTTTCTGGCCAACCAGACGCCGGTGAAATTGATGTGCGAGGCCGCACCGGCGATTATCGACCTGCTCGACCGCATGGGTGTGACCTTCAATCGCACCCCCGAAGGCTTGCTCGACTTCCGCCGTTTCGGCGGCACGCTCTACAACCGCACCGCCTTTGCCGGCGCAACCACCGGGCAACAATTGTTATATGCCCTCGACGAGCAGGTCCGCCGCCACGAATCCGAGGGCAAGGTCCGCAAATTCGAGGGCTGGGAGTTTCTCTCTGCCGTCCTCGACTCCAAGGGCGTCGCCCGCGGCATCACCGCCCTCGACTTGCGCACCATGGAACTGCGCGGCTTTCCCGCCGATGCCATTATTCTCGCCACAGGCGGCATCGGAGCCATCTTTGGCAAGAGCACGAACTCGGTGATCTGCACCGGCTCGGCGCAATCGGCCGTCTTTCAGCAGGGCGTGACTTACGCAAACGGCGAGTTCATCCAGGTGCATCCCACCTGCATCCCCGGCGAAGACAAGCTGCGGCTGATGTCGGAGTCGGCCCGCGGCGAGGGCGGACGCGTCTGGGTTCCGCGCACCGCTGGTGACAAGCGCCCCGTCAAGCAAATCCCCGCAGCCGAGCGCTTCTACTTTCTCGAAGAGTGGTATCCCAAATACGGCAATCTCGTCCCGCGCGACATCGCCACACGCGCCATTCACAAGGTGGTCTACGAAGAAGGCCTGGGAATCGACGGCAAGCCGATGGTCTATCTCGATCTGACTCACATCGACCGCGCCACGCTCGACCGCAAGCTCGAAGGCATTCTCGACATCTACCAGAAGTTTGTCGGCGTCGATCCGCGCGATGTGCCAATGAAGATCTTCCCCGGCGTCCACTACACCATGGGCGGCCTCTGGGTTGACTTCAACCAGATGACTAACATTCCCGGCATCTTTGCCGCCGGCGAGTGCGAATACCAGTACCATGGCGCCAATCGCCTGGGAGCAAACTCTCTGCTCAGTTGCATTTACGGCGGATTCATCTCCGGCCCCAACGCCATGAATTACGCCAGGAGCCTGTCCGCCGCCGAGGGCGATGGCGGTCACGCGGCTGAACTGGTTCGTCAGGCTGAGATCAACGCCCGCCTGCTCAACAGCAACGGTACGGAAAATCCCTTCAAGCTCTGGCGTGAGCTGGGCGAAATCATGACCCAGTACGCCACCGTCATCCGCTATAACAACGGCTTGCAGAAGGCCGACGAAAAGATCGTCGAGCTGCTTGACCGCTACAAGAATGTGAATCTCAGCGACAAGAGCCCGTGGGCCAACACCAGCTTTGCTTTTACACGTCAGTTGAAGAATATGCTGGAGTTGGCGCGGGTGATCGCGCAGGGAGCGCGGCTGCGCGATGAGTCGCGCGGCGCACACTACAAGCCCGAATTCCCCGAGCGCAACGACGAGCAGTTCCTGAAGACCACGCTAGCCAGCTTTACCGGCTCGCCTGAAGGCCCCCGCTTCGCATACGAAGACGTGGACACGCAATTCATTCAGCCGCGGCGGCGCAGCTACGACGCAGCCAGTTAATGGGAGAGTCGTCAATGCCACCCAAGACCGTATCCTTCGAGATCAAGCGCCAGGCCAACCCCGATGCTCCTGCCGTCTGGGAGAGCTTCGAGATCACATGGCGCCCCGGCATGAACGTCACCTCCGCGCTGATGGAGATTGCCGGCAACCCGGTCACCGCCCACGGCTGCCAGACCACCCCCATCACCTATGACTCCTGCTGTCTCGAGGAGATCTGCGGTTCCTGCGCCATGCGCATCAACGGCCGCGCGCGCATGGCATGCTCGTCGCTGGTCGATAATCTTGAGCAGCCAATTCGCGTCGAGCCGCTCTCCAAGTTTCCGCTGGTCCGCGACCTGCAAGTGGACCGCTCCGTTTTGTTCGAGAATCTGAAGGCCGTCAAAGCCTGGATTCCCATCGACGGCACCTACGATCTAGGCGCAGGCCCGCGCATCACGCCTCAGGAGCAGGAGGCCAGCTACCCGCTCTCCAACTGCATCAGTTGCACCTGTTGCATGGAGGTTTGTCCGCAATTCAATGAGGAGACAGGCTTTGTGGGCGCGGCCACCATCGCGCAGGTCAAGCTCTTCAACAGCCACCCCACTGGCAAAGTCCTGGCCGAAGAGCGTCTGCGCGCCCTCGTCGGTGACGGCGGCATCCAGGAGTGCGGCTTTGCGCAGAACTGCGTCGAGGTCTGCCCCAAGCGCCTGCCGCTCACCAACACCATCTCCGAAATCAGCCGCGATGTGCTCGTACAGAAGGCCAAAGACCTCCTGCGCCGGTGAGGAGATTCGCGCTCCTACTGAATAGAACGTAGAAAAGCCACAAGCTGCCAGCGTTGCGCCTGGGGAAGGCTCGACCACGAAGGCATTCCGTGGCCTAGGTCGCCTTGGCGCAAAAACCACTCAATATCGCCATCGCTCACGCCGCGAATCCGCTGGCTGCTCAATGAAGGTCGCTTGTGCCCATCACCCTGCCCATTGGCTTTGTGGCACTGCTGGCAATGTTCGCGATAGACCACCGCGCCGGCCGCAGTTGCCTCAGAATCGCCCGCCAGAGGATTCGCGCGAGCGTGATCCTTGGCCGGAATCTGTTTCCATCTTGAGCTGGAGAGTGCGCCGGCCGCAGCCGCCAAACTCAACATCACAAAGAGAATTGCAATCTGCTTCCGCATTATCTTCCACCCCCATGAGAGCCGTGCAGCCAATCACCAATCTTGGAACCAACCTGGTCGAACTCATACGCCACTCCCACTCGATAGACCCGCGCCAGACTGGTACTCGTCAATCCGAATCCCGGCGAAAAGCTGAAACGTACGCCCCTTGGCAACTGCCAGCCGATAAGCGGCGCCAGGTAATCCGATGTATTGCGCATAGTCAGCGAAAATGTGTCGCCCAACCCCCCGTATCCCTCAAAGCCAACAATGAATCTCTCCGCGCAAACGGTGCATTCCCGGCTGCTGGCTGCGCCACGCAACGGATGTGTCGCTCCCACGGCATAGCCAAACTCCCACGGCGCGTGGCTCAAGTCCTTCTCTGTGATGAAGTTCTCGCTGATATTCCAGTCGTGCAAGTTGGACGAGAGAATCAACTTCAGCTCTGCCTCATGTTGATGCTCGCGGCGCAGTTGGGCGTTGGAGGCGGCCAGGTCGCTCTGCCCATCGTGACCAACAAACTCCAAGATTGTCTTGTCAGCACCGGAGGTGTTTTCATACTCCACATAGAAGACAGGGTTCACCGCGTGGTCGCGCATCAGAGGGCGAAGACGATTCTCCAACCGCCAGCCAGTAAAGACGGTCGAGTCACTGCCGGTCGCCTGGCCGTCTAGGTAAAGTTCCGTGGTCCACCAGGCTCGCGTGCCATACTCCAGTTCCATCGCTGTGGCTCCAAACCGGCCGCCTCCGTCAGGCTGGGCCAGGGCCGATTTGGTTTCAATCTCCAAATTGCCCTGCTCCTCCAAATCGTGTGAGTAGGTGACAAAATAGGGCTTATCCTGCGCTCGGCCTGCGGGAGCAATCAAAATTGCGAGACTGAAGGCAAGGCAAATTCCTGCTCTGTGAAGGATCTCGATGCGTTTCAAAATCAATGTTCTCCCTCCAGGGTAATACGACTAAATAAGTCGCCTTTAATATAAGACTATAATTGTCCTATATAAATTGCAATCCTTTCTTAACAGAATGTACGCCCGTACGTATTTGTTTATGAATCAACAATCATATTAACTTGACAATAAGACACTCAATGTGTCATCCTGTCAAAGTCAGAATTCTATTCAAGGCAGGCTTCCAATCATGGCAAAAATTATCGGAATCGATCTCGGCACGACCAACTCGTGCGTCGCGGTCCTCGAAGGCGGAGAACCAAAAGTTATTGCGAATGAAGAGGGTGCACGCACCACGCCCTCCGTTGTCGGCTTTAGCAAGAATGGTGAGCGTTTGGTCGGCCAGGTGGCCAAACGGCAGGCCATCACCAATCCTGAGAACACCGTCTTCTCCATCAAACGCTTCATGGGCCGCCGCTACAACGAAGTCAGCGACGAGATGAAGATGGTGCCCTTCAAGGTAATTCAACAGGGTGATCATGTCGGCGTGATGGCGCAGGGTAAGGAGTACACCCCGCCTGAGATCTCGGCCATGATCCTGCAAAAACTTAAAAAGTCCGCCGAAGCTTACCTGGGCGAGACGGTCACCGAGGCGGTCATCACCGTTCCGGCCTATTTCAATGACGCCCAGCGACAGGCTACCAAGGACGCCGGCAAGATCGCCGGCTTGGACGTGAAGCGCATCGTCAACGAGCCGACCGCAGCTGCGCTCGCCTATGGCCTCGACAAGAAGAAGGACGAGACCATCGCCGTCTACGACTTTGGCGGCGGCACCTTTGATATTTCTATTCTCGAAGTCGGCGAAGGCGTCATCGAGGTCAAATCCACCAACGGCGATACCCACCTGGGCGGCGACAACCTCGACCAGCGGATTGTGGATTGGCTGATTTCCGAGTTCAAGCAGGAGCAGGGCCTTGACCTCAGCTCGAAGGGCAACGAAATGGCCCTTCAGCGCCTCAAGGACGCCGCAGAAAAGGCCAAGATCGAGCTGTCAACGACCATCGAAACCGAGATCAACCTGCCCTTCGTCACCGCCGACGCCACCGGTCCCAAGCACTTGGTCCGCAAGCTGACGCGCGCCAAGCTGGAGCAGTTGGTTGGAGATCTGCTCGACCGCTCGCTCGAACCCTGCAAGAAAGCCATCACCGACGCCGGCATCAGCGTGGACAAGATCGACGAAGTGGTTCTCGTCGGCGGCCAGACGCGTATGCCCAAGATTCAAGAGATGGTGAAGCAGCTCTTTGGCCGTGAGCCGCATCGCGGTGTCAACCCCGATGAAGTGGTTGCTATCGGCGCGGCAGTGCAGGCCGGCGTGCTGGCGGGCGAGGTCAAGGACCTTCTGCTGCTCGATGTGACACCTCTGACCCTCTCGATTGAGACGCTGGGCGGCGTGGCTACCTCCATGATTCCGCGCAACACCACCATCCCCACCAAGAAGACCGAGACATTTTCGACGGCGGCTGACAATCAGACCGAGGTCGAGGTCCACGTCCTGCAAGGTGAGCGGCCTATGGCGGCGCAGAATCGCACCTTGGGCAAGTTCAAGCTGGGCGGCATCATGCCCGCCCCGCGTGGCGTGCCACAGATCGAAGTCACCTTCGACATCGACGCCAATGGCATCCTCAATGTTCTCGCCAAGGATAACGCCACCGGCAAGGATACGCGCATTACGATCACATCGAGTTCGGGCCTTTCCAAGGACGAGGTCGAAAAGATGGCCAAGGAGGCTGAAGCCCACGCCAATGAGGACAAGGAGAAGCGCGAGGAAATTGACGCGCGCAACTCGCTCGACGGCATGGTCTACAACATCGACAAGATGCTGAAGGAATCTGGCGACAAGATGCAAGGCACCGATGCCGCTCCGGTGAAGGCCGAGGTTGAGTCGGTTCTGGCCGAGTCCAAGAAGCTGCTCGAAGGCACACCGACTTCGAAGGAGCTTCAGGCACAGCAAGAGAAGCTCACCCACGCCAGCCACAAACTGGCCGAGATCGTCTACAAGGCGACAGCAGCGCAAGCCGCGGCCGCTGGGCCTGCGGCCGGCGGGAATTCGGAGCAGGGAACTGGGGAAGCCAAGAAGGACGAAGGCGTCATCGACGCCGAGTACGTAGACGTGGACGAGAAAAAGTAGGCAGTGTTTCCGGAGGGAGGCGGGGGTTTCAACCCCCGCATAAGGTCAGCAGAGTATTCAAGGGCTTTAGCCCCGGAACAATTGCGAAACAGCCGGATTAATATCGGGGTGGGCGCGGATTTATCGCCCACCCCTATTTCTTGCTCCATCTAAATATCAAAATTCCCACCGGCTATCGGCGGGTGGTCCCGGTCTTGCTGTTCTTCCTACACAAGCTGAGGGTGCCCCCGGTCCCTCGCATTTGGGGACCGGGGAGGGAGACTAACATTTCACTGTCGGGTGCCCCATGTCGCGCCCTCGGGGATCTCGGTTACCATAAACCCCATGCGAGCGAAGCGAGGCTCTGGCCCCACCAAAAATTGATTGCATATAATTCACTGCCCTGGGCGCACAATGTTCTTGAGTCGGGAAAAGAAGAAGGCGGAGGGGCAAAGGAAAAGCGATCAAAAGGAGAAGAAAATAGCGGCACCCCCACCCCCCCCCACCCTTAAAGCCCAATTACAAAGAGGGGTTCATCCATGCAAGTGAAAGATAATAAATATCTTGTTCAACCGTCCATATGTATTTATCAGTAAACATAAACCCCGAAAAGCCACCGCTTTTTGGTCCAAAAATACGCCTTTTTTGCCAGTTTCGTGCGCAAAGAGGCCTCTTTTGGAGCACTTTTTTTGAAACAACATCTTCGCCTTTGCCTGCTATCCCATCCATCCGTGATCCATGCGAAAGGGTAGAAACCAGGAAGCCTTGCCCTTCACGTTTTCGACGCAGAGAGCATACGCGCTCGGACTGTTCGCTGCGGACTGCAAAAGACTGAAACATCACGATGAGTCCTGACGTATCCTCAAAGGAGTGAAAGGAGAACTGTGAACAACTTTTCCATTGCAAAACTCGCCCTCACTTTCCTTACCGCATGGGTGCTGACACCGCTCGGCTACGCACAGGCGCAGCTTGCCGGAGACTGGCAGGGCACACTCAGTGCCGGTGGTGCGCAGCTTCGTCTCGCCCTGCACATTGCAGCCGCAAAAGACGGTAGCCTCACGGCTACGCTCGACAGCATCGACCAGGGAGCAATCGGTATCCCGGTCAGCTCGGTCACGCTGAAGGATTCCAAACTGAGCCTCACCGTGGACGCCGTACATGGCACGTATGAGGGCACGGTGAACAAGGATGCAAGCGAGATCGACGGCATGTGGTCGCAGGGTACGACGCTCGAACTCAACTGGAAGCGCGGAAGCTTTGCCGCCGCGCCGCCGCCCAAGCCCGCCGCGCCGTCGGATATCGACGGCAGTTGGCTTGGCACTCTGGATGCCGGCGCCATTAAGCTGCGCATTGTATTCAAGATCGTCAACACCGCCGACGGCCTTACCGCGCAGATGCAGAGCCCGGACCAGAGTCCGGTTTGGATTCCTGCGACCGCAGTGAGGCGGGACGGCAGCAAGCTGACCGTCGAAATCAACCCGATTGGCGTGGTCTTTGAAAGCAAGATCTCCGCGGACCTGAACACCATAGAAGGCTCGTTTACGCAGATGGGCACTCCGCTGCCGTTGACGCTGAAACGCGTCAAAGATCAGGCCGAGTTGCAACTTCGCCGCCCGCAGAACCCCGTCAAACCGTTTCCCTATCGCGAAGAGGATGTAACTTATAACAACAGCGCCTCCGGCAATACGCTGGCGGCCACGCTGACCGTTCCTCCCGGCAAAGGCCCATTTCCAGCGGTTCTTCTGATCGTTGGCTCAGGCCCGCACGATCGCGATGAGAGCCTGATGGGCCACAAGCCGTTTCTGGTTCTCTCCGACTACCTTACCCGTAAAGGAATCGTGGTGCTGCGCGCCGATAAGCGCGGGGTGGGCAAATCCACCGGAGACGCGGCCACGGCCACCACGGCCGACTATGCCATTGACGCCGAGGCGGGCGTCGCGTATCTCAAGACGCGCTCCGAAGTGGACCCGCGCAAGATCGGCCTCATCGGCCACAGCGAAGGCGGCGTCATCGCGCCGATGGTGGCTGCACGCAACCACGATGTTGCCTTTATCGTGCTGATGGCCGGTCCCGGCGTACCCGGCGACCAAATTATCGTGGAACAATCCCGCCTGATCACCGAAGCCGGCGGCGCCAGCAAGGAAAAGGCTGACGCCAGTGCCGCCAAGGAGCGGGAGGTGCTGGACGAATTGATAAAGGAGAAAGATCCTGCTGCGCTCGAGAAAGAATTGCACTCCATGCTTCTAGCCGACGGCAAGCAGGAGAGCGAGATCGGCCCGTCGATCAAGATTGCCACCTCGCCGTGGTTCCGCTACTTCATCAGCTACGATCCTGCCCCGGCTTTGCGCATGGTCAAGTGTCCGGTGCTGGCGATCAACGGCTCGCTCGACCTGCAAGTGCCGCCCGCGCAGAACCTGCCTGCCATACGCAAGGCGCTTGAAGAAGCGGGAAACAAGCACGTTGAAGTGGACGAGTTGCCGGGTCTGAATCATCTCTTTCAAACAGCCAAGACCGGAGCGCCGAGCGAGTACGCGCAGATTGAGGAGACCATCTCGCCCGTGGCGTTGGACAAGATGGCAAGCTGGATTCTGAAGCAGTAATTTGTACTAGTCTAGGCGAGAAACGAAAAGCCCGGCTCAATCGAGCAGGGCCTTCCGATAAATACTACCATCTGTTGAATAATCTCAGGGTTTTTCCGTCGCCGAAGCGATCTTGGCTTCGGCTTCGGAGATAACGCGCAAAGCGTTGGTGTATGCATCTTCGCTGTCGCCGGCCTCGTTCCATTCCTTGTGGCCGCGCTCGAGTTGTTCATGGGCACGGGGCACGTCAATCTCTTCCGGCTTGAGGGCGTCCGAGGCAAGAATGGTAACGCGGTCGGGTAGCACCTCGGCAAAGCCCCAACTGACGTTGTAGTGCAGCACACTCTGCGGGTCGCCGTCCGCTCCGCCATGCACGATCACGTCGCCCGCGCCCAGCTCGGCCACCAGCGGCGCATGGCCGTAGAGCACCTCCATATATCCCGACTTCGAGGGCAACTCAACGGTCGCAGCGGTGTGCTCAAAGAGCGTACGCTCAGGGGTTACCAGCCGGACGCGGAGTTGATTGGTTTCGTCTGCCATAGAGTCCCTTCGGGACAGCTTACAGCTAACAGCTTACAGTTTTTGTCTGCGGGTTCTAAACTGTCAGCTGCCTGCTATAAGCTGTTCACTGTTTCTTACACGCTCGCCTTCATCTTCTCGGCGGTCTCCAACACTTCTTCGATGGCGCCCTTCATGTAGAAGGCCTGCTCGGGGATGTCGTCGTACTTGCCGGCGATGATTTCCTTGAAGCTGCGCACGGTGTCGGCAATCTTCACATAAGCTCCAGGAATGCCGGTGAACTGCTCGGCGACATGGAAGGGCTGCGAGAGGAACTTCTGCACCTTGCGAGCTCTGGCCACAGTGAGCTTGTCTTCCTCTGAAAGCTCGTCGATGCCCAGAATGGCGATGATGTCCTGCAAATCCTTGTAGCGTTGCAGGATGCGCTTCACGCCCTGGGCCACGTCGTAATGTTCCTGGCCGACGATGCGCGCACTCAGGATGCGCGAGGTCGAGGCCAGCGGATCGACGGCCGGATAGATGCCCAACTCCGAGAGCGGACGGCTCAAGACGGTTGTCGCGTCCAGGTGAGCAAAGGTCGTCGCCGGGGCCGGATCGGTCAAATCGTCGGCGGGCACGTAGACAGCCTGCACAGATGTAACTGATCCTTTGCTAGTCGAAGTAATGCGTTCCTGCAGCTCGCCCATTTCTGTGGCCAGGTTGGGCTGGTAGCCCACGGCTGAGGGCATGCGGCCCAGCAGCGTCGAAACCTCCGAGCCGGCTTGCGTAAAGCGGAAGATGTTGTCGATGAAGAGAAGCGTGTCGGAGCCTTCCACGTCGCGGAAGTACTCGGCGACGGTGAGGGCGCTCAACGCCACGCGCAGACGTGCTCCGGGCGGCTCGGTCATCTGTCCGTAAACCAGAGCGCACTTGGAGTCCTTCCAGTCGCCCGGCTTGATGACGCCCGACTCGGTCATCTCCAGCCACAAGTCGTTGCCTTCGCGGGTGCGTTCGCCCACGCCGGCAAAGACCGAGTAGCCGCCGTGGTTCTTGGCCACGTTGTTGATCAATTCCATGATGACGACTGTCTTGCCCACGCCGGCACCGCCGAAAAGGCCGATCTTGCCGCCCTTGAGAAAGGGCTGGATCAGATCGATGACCTTGATGCCGGTCTCGAACATCTCTTCGTGTGTAGACTGCTCGTCAAACAGAGGCGCAGGGCGGTGAATCGGCATACGCGCTGCTTCGCCGATGGGGCCCAGCTGATCCACCGGCTTGCCGATCACGTTGACGATGCGGCCCAGCGTCTGCTTGCCCACCGGCATACTGATAGGCGCGCCGAGATCGATGGCCTTCATCCCCCGGACCATGCCGTCGGTGGCTTCCATGGCCACGGTGCGCACTCGGCCCTCGCCGAGATGCTGCTGAACTTCGAGGACCACGTCGATGGGCGTGGGCACAGTGAAGCCGTCGCTGACCACGCGAAGCGCCTGATAAATGGGCGGCATCGTCGCTTCTTCAAACTGCACGTCCACGGCCGGACCGGAGACCTTGATTACCTTGCCGATATTCTCTGCCATTTTTCTGCCTTTTCGATTTGGGAAACTCTGAATAAACCTTGTTGCAAAACCTACATTCCATCAGAAAGCAGTTTATTAAACATCTACTACTGCGCCGCAGCGCCGGAAACAATCTCGATGATCTCCTTGGTGATGGCCGCCTGGCGCACGCGATTCATGTGCAGCGTGAGCGCGTCGATCATATCCGAGGCGTTGTTGGTTGCCGAATCCATCGCCGTCATGCGCGCCGCGTGTTCGGCGGCCACTGACTCGGTCATCGCGTGGTATAGCATGGAAAAAATGTACTGCGGAAGCAGCCCCGCGAAGAGTTCCTCGCTAGGCTGATCGTAGATGTAGTCCACCTGACTGGTGCCGAACTTGCGCGCTTCCTCGTCCGCTTCGGCCGTGTCAACCGGTTCAATCTCGATTCCCGCTGAGAGTGCGGCTTCCGCGGCGCGCTCTTTTTCTTCCTTGCTTGGCTCGACCGCGCCGCTGATCTGCGGAATGCCGATCTTCATCAGCGGTAGAATCTTCTCAACCACCAGCCGCTGTGCGATCACCGATTTGAATTCGTTGTAGACGATGTAGGCGGCGTCTATCTCTTCATGCTCATAACGTCCGATGATGTTCTGGGCTAGTTCGAGAACGCGGCTCTGTTCCAGCTTCAACAACATTCCTGGATGGTCGCCAGTGACTTCTACCTTGTCTTTACGTTCACGCACATTGACGACATTGCCATTTTCATCGGTATGCTTGTTGTAGACGGCAACGGGATAGCGGCGGCGCATCATGTCGCGCGCCTTGCGGCCCACGGCCTCAACGTCAATCTCCTTGTCCGGGTTGCCGTTGATGAACTGGAAGGCGGTTTTCAGGATGTTGGCGTTAAAGGCTCCGGCAAATCCCTTGTCGCCCGAAACCACAATCAGCAACACCCGCTTCTCCGGACGAGTTTTGAAAAGCGAATGGCGCAACTCGCCAGTCGCTTCGTCAAAGATGCTGACGCGGCGGGTGAGTGATTCGAGAACGCTGGTGATCATCCTTGCGTAGGGCCGGGCACTGAGCGCCCGCTCCTGCGCACGGCGGAGTTTGGCCGCCGAGACCATCTTCATCGCCTTGGTGATCTGCCGCGTGTTCTTCACGCTGCGAATGCGCCGCCGTAGATCGAGTACATTTGCCATTGTTCTTCCGAGCTTCTAGCCTCCAGCTACTCGCTATCGGCTTCCTAATCCAGATTTCATTCTCCCGCCTACGATTCTTAGCTATTCGCTAGAAGCCGGAGGCTGGAAAGCTACGCTTTTGCCGTGGCTTCAAGTTCCGCCTTGAAGTTGGCGGCATATTCTTTCAGCGCGGCGTGCATCTTGGCGCGCAGGGCGTCGTCGAGCGCTTTTTTCTTGGTTAGGTCTTCAATCAGCGCGGTCTGCGCCGATTCGATGTACTTGTAGAGACCGATCTCGAAGGCGCGAATATCCTTGACTTCAAAATCGTCCAGATAACCCTGTGTGCCGGCAAACAGTATCACCGTCTGTTGTTGCCAGGTCAGCGGTTGGAACTGCGGCTGCTTGAGCAACTCCGTCAAGCGGCTGCCGCGGTTCAGTTGCTTCTGCGTCAGCGGATCGAGATCGGAGCCGAACTGCGCAAATGCCGCCAACTCGCGATACTGCGCCAGATCAAGCTTCAGCGTCGCGCCTACCTGCTTGACCGCTTTGATCGCTGCCGAGAAGCCGACACGCGAAACCGAGAGGCCCACGTTCACAGCCGGACGAACACCGGAGTTGAAGAGGTCCGTCTCAAGGAAGATCTGGCCATCGGTAATCGAAATGACGTTGGTCGGAATGTAAGCCGAAACGTCGCCCGCCTGGGTTTCGATGACCGGCAGGGCAGTCAAGCTGCCACCGCCCTTTTCCTTGGACATCTTGGAGGAGCGCTCCAGCAGGCGCGAGTGCAGGTAGAAGACGTCGCCCGGATATGCCTCACGGCCCGGCGGACGGCGCAGCAGGAGCGAAATCTCGCGGTAGGCCATGGCGTGCTTGGAGAGATCGTCATACATCACCAGCGCGTGGCGGCCAGAGTCGCGGAAGTACTCGCCGATGGCCGTCGCCGCATAGGGTGCAATGTAGAGCATTGGCGCGGGCTCGCTGGCCGAGGCGGCCACAATGACCGTGTGGCCCATGGCGCCGGCTTCGGTGAGAGTTTGCACGACCTGCGCAATCGACGATCTTTTCTGGCCAATGGCGCAGTAGATGCAGATCAGGTCGTTCTTCGCGTTGTTGATGATCGTGTCCAGCAGCACGGCCGTCTTGCCCGTCTGGCGGTCGCCGATAATCAGCTCGCGTTGGCCGCGGCCGATGGGGATCATGGAGTCGATGGCCTTGAGCCCAGTGGCCATCGGCTCGCGCACCGGCTGACGGTCGATGATGCCAGGTGCCAGCCGCTCAATGGGCAGGGAATTGGTAGAGGCAATCGGCCCCTTGTCGTCGATGGGCTGTCCGAGCGCGTTTACCACGCGTCCGATCATGCCCTCGCCCACCGGCACAGAGAGAATCGTGCCCGTGCGCTTGACCTCGTCGCCCTCGCTCAACTCAGTGTAGTCGCCTAAAATTACCGACCCCACTGAATCCTCTTCCAGGCTCAGCGCCAGCCCGGCGATGCCGTGCGGAAAGCTGAGCAGTTCGCCGGCCATCACCTTGTCCAGCCCGTGAAGGCGGGCAATGCCATCGCCCAGCGATGTGATGGTCCCGACTTCGTCTACCTGGACCTTCGAGTCGTAGTTCGCGATCTGCTCGCGAAGAAGTTGCGTAATCTCGTCTGCCTTGATCTGAGCCATTTCTGTCCTTTTACAGTGGAAAGTGTACAGTGAACAGTGAAAATACCTGCTGCATCTGACCGCTGTTGACTATCCCCTGACACCTTTTCACCGATTACTGCTTATCGTGCATTGATCACTGTCTACTGCCCACTGATAACTTCCTTCAAACGTTCCAGGCGTCCGCGAACTGAACCATCGTAGACTGTGGAACCGATGCGCACCACCGTACCGCCGAGCAAGGAAGCGTCCAGCTTGAAAGTTGCCTGAATCTTTGCGTTGGCCAACTTGCCCACTCCAGCTACGAGGCTTGCGCGGTCCTGATCACTGAGCGCGTGAGCGGTCACAACTTCTACCGAACGAACTCCCTGCCGCTCCTGCATCTCCGCTCGATAGGCCGCGACCACCTCGGCCACCTCTCCGATGCGGTCGTTCTTGATGAGCACCGCCAACAGGTTGCGCAACTCTTTCAGCAACCCCAGCTTCTGGTTCATCTTGTCCAAGATCGCAATTTTTTGCGTCGCGGCAACCGCTGGATTCAAAAACAGCTCGCGCAACTCGGAGCTGCCGCTCAGGGTTGCCAGAAAATCTTCCATCTGCTGATCCAACGCCGCCGTGTTCAGTTTTTTCTGAGTCACCACATCGGCAAAGGCACAGGCGTAACGCGCAACAAAGGCTGCCATTTAGTTCTGCCCTCCCTTGGCCGCAAGATTCAAATTCGCGTCGTCCAGAAACTCGCCGATCAGCGCATGGTCGTTCTCTGGCGTCAGCACCAGTTGCTGCGCTGCCTGATCGATGGCCAGATCGGCGGCAAAGTGGCGCAGCGAGCGGCGGGCTTGAGCGGCTGTGACGCTAATCTCCTGCTCGGCAGCAGCAACAATGCGCGCGCTCTCCTCGCCAATCGTGGACTTGATGCGCGCCTCGTCCTGCTTGCTCTCTTCCTCCACCTGTGAGCGAATCTGTGCGATCTCGCCATCCAGGCCGGAGAGCTTGGCCTCGATGGCGCTCAGCCTTGCGCTGGCCTCCGCAGTCGTTTTGCGGGCCGATTCCAAGTCAGAACGCAGCTTTTCGCCCCGGTTGCGCAGAAATCTGGGCAACCAGCGGAAGAGAGGAATACCGATGCCAAAAAAGATGATGGCGAAGTTGAGGATCTCGAAGATGCTGGCGGTGGTCTCCAGACTCATGTTGAAGGTTTTGGCCGTCCACTTCACCACTGGGCCTTCCAACCGGAATGCGTTGGTCTGCGCCTGTTCGGAATCTGCTGCTTCGGGCTTTGTAGCTGCTTCACTGGTCGAAGAGGCCGCCGAAGTCTGCGCGACGGGAGTGGCAGCCGAAGCAGAAGCTTGAGCCAGCAACCGGATGGGTGTAACCGTCAGGCCGACAACCAGCGCGGCCAGCAACAAAACACGATTAACTCGAAAGGAATAATGCAAATGCGACATGAATTCTCTCAACGGGAACCCCCGGCGGCCGCGGGAAGAACAGCGCACATCACCTGACGGGCCAAATCCCCGGCAGAAGCCTGGATGGCAATCCTGGCTTGCGCAGCCTCGGCCTCCAACTCCGCTTTGGCCAGGCTCACCTTGGCTCCGGCGGCCTTGCGGGCCACTTCCAGCGCAGAGTCGCGTTCAGCGCTCCACTGCTTCACGCGGGCCTCGCGCAGCTTGAAGATCTCGGTGCGGGCCTGACGCAATTTGTCGGCGTACTCGGCAGCCCGCGTCTCAGCCTGGGCGATGGCTTTGTGAGCATCCTCGACGGCACCCTCGGTCAGGGCGCGGCGGGCTTTAAGGGCCTTGGTAAGCGGCCCCTGCACCAGGAACTGGTAGGCCGCAACCAGCACGATGAAAAGCAGTACCGTGGGCACGGCGCCAAGAAACAGTATTTCGAGTTGTTGTATGATCTCTTGCATTCAAGTCTGGTTAGTTCTCTAGAATCCTGTTGCCCAACCGGCCATTGTGGTCTTTTTGGCACAGGGGGAACTCTTTTTTGTATCAGGGGAAGAGCCTCAAGTCAATGCGAACGGCCCTATTTTTGGGACTGCCGTGACAGCGGTCACTTTTGGGAAGGATTGTTCAAAAAAGAACTTGCATTCGCGCTAAACAAGCCTAGACTTGAAGTACTACCTAGACCCGGTCCAGGGTCCAGCGGGCTGTTTGCTTCAGGAAGTATTTCCACTCCAGAAGCCGACGGCCCGCCTCTTACTTTCCAAGGCTATTTTTTCAACTCTGACATGAAGCGGCCACTGTCGCGCCTCTGCTGCCAACTTGATGGCGTGTTTTCTCCTATGGCTTGACAGTGGCACTGGCCGGCGTCAGCAACCCCTGGGCGCGCAGCCATATTTCCAGCAGGTTCGGCCACTGGTCGAGAGCAGCGTCGCTCTTGCCCAAACCTGTGCCGTGCGGGCCATTCGCGAAGATGTGCATTTCAGCGGGAACACCGGCCTTGACCATCGCTTCATAAAAGCGCAATCCCTGCTCCACCGGAACGGTATTGTCGTTGAAGGTGTGAAAGAGAAAGGCCGGAGGCGTTGCTTTTGTCACAAACAAGTCAGGAGAGTACGCGGCACGAAGTGCCTCGCAGCGGTCCATCAAGTTGAAGAGCTTGCAGTAGCTCAGGTTCGTGGTATCGCTGGAGATTGCCCCGATCCACGGATAGCCGAGCACCTGATAATCCGGGCGGCTGGAGACGCGCTCAATGGGGTCCTCGGCATCGGGTTTGCCGGCAACGAACTCCGTGGAGGCCAGCGCCGCCAGATGGCCACCAGCCGAAAAGCCAATGATTACGATGCGATTTGGGGCGATATGATAGTCAAGCGCCCGCGCCCGCACGGTCTGGATGGCGCGCCGTGCGTCAAGCAGCGGCACCGGCAGGATATAGCCGTTGGAAGAGAGCCGGTAGCTGAGGATGAATGCGCGAAAGCCGCGCGCGGTGAACCAGTCGGCCACCTGGCGGCCTTCCAGGTTGGCTGCCAGTCCCCAGTAAGCGCCGCCCGGCAGCACCACCACGGCAGATCCGTTTTCGTGGCCCTGCTGCGGCTCGAAGATGGTCAGCGTGGGCACATCCTCGCAGGCCTTGCCCTTTGCCTCAGGCGCGTCGCCCGGCCACAGGCGAATGGTCTGGATGCCCAGAAAGGCATTGTTGTCTCCGGCGGTCGCACAGGGCGGCTTTTGCGCCTGGGCCGACATACTGGCCAATAAACCGGCCACAAGAATTGCAAGGAACTGTTTCATCGGAAGCCTCCAAAACTGGTCGAGAGGATTATACAAGCCACGGGCCTCAAAGTGTGCCGATTGACACGAAGGCTCTGAACAACGGCCCGCACTTGGCACTCACAGCCAGATCGCAGTGTGTCCCGAACAGAAGTTTTCCGCTTGCCGCGTCAGTTCTTCCGCCAGATCGAATCCGTAGCGGGCAAAGTAGTAGGCGGCACCTTGCAGCCGCTCCTGCAATGCGCCGTTGGGATAGAGCGCCTGGCAGATGGCATCGGCGTGACGGGTGAGCTTGGCCTCGCGCTGCAATTGGAAGTTGGCCGCCAGACGCTGCAGACGGCTCATCTGGTAGCGCATCTTACTGGCCGAGCGCTCAGCGGACTGACCCACACCCTCATCGAGCGAATGCATCCAGTCGAGGAGCGACGCCAACTCGGCCTCCAGCGCCGAACTCGCGGCAACAAGTTTCTGACGGCCTTCCGCGGGCATTGAACGAGTTGCCAGCGACTGCGCTAGCGAATCGAAGGTTTCGGCGAAGACCTGTTCAAGTGTCAGGTTGTGCTGGCCTAACAACTCACCGATTGCCGGTTCGATCAAGGTAGCAGAAAAGCGTGGCAGAGCATTTGTCTTCCAGCCCAGAATGCGCTCGTAGAGAACGGCGGACTGGGCAAAGTAGGCGATCTCCGCTGGTCCGCCGACGATGGCCGAAGTTGAGAGCAAAAAATCCTGAAAGATGGGCCGCAGCAGCGCCGAGGGCGAGATGCGCTCCGGCTCGGCGTCGAGAATACCAAGCAGGTCGGCGGTAGATAAGCTCTGCCGGCCGGCCAACCATATCCCCTCCGGCTCGTTCGGCGTGGGAGCCAGCCGCTTGAGGGCGAGTCGCGCGCCGGACTTTTCGTCAATCAGGAAGAGCAGGCTCGACTGCGGAGTGACTGCCACCTGTGCGTGATAGCCCGCGGCTTCGAGCGCTCGATTGCGGTCAATCAGGGCGGCGTGCAGTTCATCGGCGCGTTCCAAACCTGCGCGCAACACCGGCGATCCCATGCGGTGAAAGGCGCGGCTGCTTGCGTCCAGCACCAGTAATCCCTGCACGGCAAAGACGCGAGAGTAAAACTCGGCGAAGGCCTGGGCAAAGGTACGCCCCGGCTGGTACGACGCAGCCAGTGCCTCCATCGTCTCTGAAGCTCCCAGCAGTTCCCGGGCTTCCTCGAGCAGGGAAGTGATCGAGCCGTCCAACACGATGCCGCCTACTGGCTGTGGCACTGGCGGCGATTTCGCATAAACCAGCTTGCACAGCTCGCGACGCGCCGGGAAGACGATGTGGTTGATCTCTGCAAAATCGTGGTCTTCCGTGGCCAGCCAGAAGATGGCCGTGCGAGGTCGACCAGCCGCCGTGGCCTGGCGCGCACGGGCCAGGGCCGTGGCCGCCTTGAAGGGCGTGAAGAGCGGTCCGCCAAAAAGGCCCACCTGCTGGCCGGTCACCACCACTCCCGCGCCACCCCGAAGAGCATCAAGCGACTTTGCAGCGGTTGGCGACGGGTTTTGCGCCGCCAGCAAGCTAACCAGCTCCGGCCAATGCGTGGGGATAGGCGGGCGCTCCTGCCAACTCGCATTCGGAGGCAGGGAAGCATAAAAACCGCACACTGCTGTCGAGCCGGAGCAAAAGTCCAGGAATAGCCGGTTCAGCCCCGGCACGGAGGTGATGGGATGGCAATCTGCTTTCAGCAACACGATCTCATGGCAATCTGGAGTCTCTCGGGACGAATTCAGTCTGAGCGGAAAACGGAATCTCGTCTCTTCTTTAGGATGACACGCCGAGGCGGGGCGATGCACAAAGGTCGATCAACGGCGGCAAGAAGTCTTCACAGTTTCACGGTAAATAGGGGGTAGGGGTGGATTTCTCCAACTTCCGGGTTGACCCCAACGACCGACCCGCATTGAGAGTAAACGATTGCGAGAAATCGTGCACAAAGGAATTCATGCGAATGTGTTGCTTCGAACCGCGAGATGGCGCAAGTGCAATTGAAATCTGTTCTAAAATCAGGTATGGCTTCTCAAGATCGAAAACATTATCTTTTCGCCAGTGATTTTGATAAAACGCTGACCTTCAACGATTCCGGATACGTGCTCAGCGAGATGATCAGAATCCCGGAGAAAGAGTTCGAGCGCAAGGCTGGCGGTATGGCGAAGCTGAACCTGGTCCAGCAGGGCGCCGAGCTTTCCTACCTGCTTTTGCACGATCCGGCCTTTCATTCGCAGGTGCGGCGCGAGCATCTGGTCGAGGTGGGAAAACGCATCCGCTTGAAGGAGAACATCAAGCAGGTCTACGAAATTCTTGACCGGAAGATCGACGGCTTTCACTTTGATTTCTATGTGCTCTCGGCGGCGCCGGTCGAGGTGATTCAGTCGGCGCTGGACGGGATTGTGCCGCAGGATCACATCTTCGGCACGGAGTTCAAATACAAGGCCACGGGCGAGATTGAAAGCCTGGTGCAGGCGACGGCCGGTTACGGCAAGGTGATGCGCCTGGAGCAGTTGGTGGAAGAGCGCGGTGTACCGGCCGATCATGTGGTTTACGTGGGCGACGGCAGCTCGGACATTCATGTGATGATGCAGGTGAACCGGCGCGACGGCTTTACGATTGCCGTTTCGGAAGCGAAACTGGTGGCGCAGATCGCAAAAAGAACGGTGCTGAGCGACAACGCATTGCCCACGCTGGTGCCAATTCTGGAAGAGATTGCCGGTTGGCAGCGGCCGCAGATTCGCCAGCTCTTTGAGAGCTACGGCTTCCTGATTCAGGGCTGGGACCGGGTACAGACCGATTGGGTAACGCTTCGTCCCAGTGGCGCGGCGGCGGAGAAGGGAAGCAAGTCCGAAGTAAAGTGAATGTTGCTGTTCTTAGGCTCTAGGCGAGACGCCGCGCGTGCCAAGAGTGAGTATGATTGCACTGAAGCATGAATTGCTCGTGACAGCACATGGAGGAGAGAGAAGAGATGGCCAGCAAGAAAAAAGCCGTAAAATCCATTGCGCCAAAGAAGGCAAAGCCCACCCGGTCGAGGTTGAAGAAAACAGCCAAGTCTTCGGCGGCCAAAGCCCTGAAGCCGCAGGTGAAGAAGATTTCCAAGGCGAAGAATGCCGTCCAGCCTGACGCTGAGCAAAAGGAACAGCTCATCAGCTCCGAGGTGGTCTTCGAGGGGCCGCTCTTTCGCGTGCTGCACGATAAGTTGATCGAGCCGGGCGGCAAGCACAGCGAGCGAGACATCGTCCGCCACCATGGCAGCGTGGTGATCCTCGCGTTGGACAGCACAAAAAACAAGCGCGATCCCTGGATCGTCATTGAGCGGCAGTATCGCCATGCGGTGGGCCGCTTCCTGTGGGAACTGCCAGCTGGCAAGCTGGAGGCGGGCGAAGACGCCCTGGCTGGCGCCAAACGAGAGCTGGCGGAAGAGACCGGCTACCAGGCTAAAAAGTGGAAGCCGCTGGTTGAGTACTTCGGCAGTCCAGGCTTTCTGGGCGAGTCGATGAAGGTCTTTGTAGCCGAGGGTCTGGTGGCGGGCGAGGCTCATCCCGAGGATGACGAGCAGATCGAGTTTCGCCTGGTCAAACTCTCCGAAGCTGTCAAACTAATTGAAAAAGGTGCGATTCTGGATGGCAAGACGCTGACCTCCGTTCTGCTGTATGCGCGCAAGGTCGCTGGCAAGCACAAATAGCAACTCGATTTTTGACCTGTTTGGGGCCGCTGACTCCTGGCTGAGCGGCGGCCCAAGCTGTTTTTGTCTAATTTTGTGAGAATAAAATATATAAAATTTAATGCACCTTTTTGGATCGTTTCGCGTCATAATCCAAGACGGTGAGAGTTCCCCAGGTTGTAGCTCGCCGCACCTCACAGGATGTAAGGAAGGTAGGGACCTGTGGCTCAATACAAAGGTAAGGTCAAGTGGTTCAACAACGCCAAAGGCTACGGATTCATTGGTCGTGAAGACGGGCCGGATGTATTTGTCCACTACTCATCGATTCAGTTGGACGGATACAAGACGCTGAAAGAGGGCGATGACGTTGAGTTCGACATCGTTCAGGGCCAGAAGGGCGCCCAGGCGGATGCGGTTGTCCGTCTGAAGGACGTCATCCCGAGCGCAGCAGCCCCGATGCAGCCCACAGCGGAACCTGAAGGCGCTGAAAGCCATGCTTGAGCGCAAGACCGCTGCTGAGTGGTGTGCTTGAATTGTGTCCAGTTCTTCACCTCCATCCCAGTTCGGAGCGGGTTGCGTGAGCGTTTTTCGTCCGGCTGAGTTCCGCACCGAACGCTGGGCCAAGTGTGGCCTTCGCAGTAGATCTTTTATTTGACAGTTCAAGCGATTCGCTTTCGTTGCAGATTTAACTTTCTGCAGCTCAAAAGACTCATTTTGGGCAAGAGTTCAGGGATGGTCCCGAAGGACACTGATTTAAATGGCTTATAGCGCACATTAGGAGTTAAGATGAAGGCGCTATGAGCCTACTCCAACAGGAATCTGGAAATGAGACCGGCGATGCTGCCATTGGTGAAGAGATCACTAAGGGAAGCAGCCACATCATTGCAGCCGGCATAGTCGCAGCCGTGCTGGTCACCATCGCCATTGCCATCTTTGTGCTGGCCGGGGAAAAGAAGCCCGTGGTTAGCGGTGAGATTGTTCAGGTGTGGGCTCATCCGCGCCACGTCGAGACCTCGGGAATCGACGCCAGCGGTGAGGCCATGGCCAAGGAAAGTTTTGATGAAGTGCTGGTCTTTGCCCATGTGAAGCTGCACAACGAATGCAAGCACCCGCTAGTGATGCAGGATGTGCTGGCCAATGTCAAACAGGGAGACGGGATTCTTTCCGTCTCAGCCGGTAGCACGACACAGTACGATGAGGTCTTCCTTGCTTATCCAGAGATCGCCGCGTACCGCGCCAACTCGCTCTCGCCACGCGTGATTCTTGACCCGGGACAGAGCGTGGATGGGACAGTTTTCTGGGCGATGCGATTGAACAAGCAGGAGTGGGACGCGCGCAAGGAGTTGAACTTCACCTTCAGATTCCAGTACCAGCCCAGCGTAGTGCTTGCGCCCCACAACGCGGTTACGGAACAGTAGGCGGAAGAGGCGCGTTCTTGGGAACCGAGAGGTAGCCGGTTATCTGCTTCTTTGAGTTGATGGAGTTTACCACGATCTCAAAGAGCATCGAGTCCTTGCCGCTGTAGAACTGGAGAGGCTCGTTAATGCCTTTATCTTTCTTCTGAACGGGCTTGTCGTCTGACACCACTGTCAAGCTGAAGGTGTTCTTCTTGGTGTCTGCCTTGTTCAACTCCAGGTTCACCGTGCCCACCGGTTTCTTCTGACCCTTGAGGAGGGTGAACTCGTAGTAATTCCGGTCGCCCTTGTGTTTGAGCAGTTCCAGCTCATCGTGATTGCGCGCGATCAGGGTGCTATGGCCGTCCAAGTCTCCCCTCATCGAGGTCAACTGACTGATGGTGGTGGCCAACTGGTTCTGCGTGTTGCTCAGATCGGTCTTCACTCCGCCTACATCGCTCTTCACGCCGGAGACATCGCTGGAGACGGCGGCTACCTGCTGTGCGGTCTGTTTCTGGGCGCTGGCCAACTGCTTGGCGTTGGCTTCGTCTTGCTCCTCGCGGCTGACAATCGCTTGGGCGCGGGCGTCCATCTGCTTCTGCGAGACTCCGAGCGAGTTACTCAACTCCTCGGTGTCCACCTTGAGGTGGGCGTCGGTTTCGCGCATTTCGGCGGCCAGCTTCACATTCGCCTTGGTAGCCTCGTCCAGTTCGGTTTGCTGGGTAGCGAGCCTGTTGCTCAGCGAGTAGCTCCAGATCAGTCCAGCCACACTGGCCACCAGGGCCACAATAAGGGCAGCCAACCATGCGCCGGAGTAATTTCTGTGGGTCTCGTCAAGTACACTCATCTGTTTGCCTTTCTTTGGCGGTCCGATTTGCCAACCGCGTCTCGTAGAGGGACGCCTTTCTTTCGGTTTAGACGTCTCAAAATGATCTTTACCGGGTCTCCGTCCTAAATATCGGAGGACGAAGCTCTCTCCCTGGATTATTTCCAGGGGAGTCTACAGAATATAGAATTTAACCGGCTCGTGCCTGAAAAGCAGTTCATCTTTGCTCATTCCGAAGGCAAAAAGTGAATTCGTTACATTTTCCAAGGCTTCTCCGTCCCACACTTCGTGACAAGCATCGAACGGCTGCGATATAAACATCTTTACTGGACATTGTTGCGCCGGGCTTATTGGAGGCCAGGACAGGTGCTGTGTCAGCCAATGAATTGATCGCAAGGGGGACTGCAAGGCCATGTCGACGGGAAAAGGTTTGGAAGGAATTGTCGCGGCAAACTCCGGGATCTGTTGGATTGACGGAGAAGCGGGCGTTTTATCCTATCGGGGAATCGACATTCACGAGCTGGCTGTGCATTCGACCTTCGAGGAGACAACCTACCTGTTGTGGAACGGGATTCTTCCCAACGAGTTGGCACTGCGCGAGTTTCAAACGCAGTTGCAATTGGCGAGGGGGTTGGATTTTCGTATCGTCGATATGCTGCGTTCCATTCCCGCCTCGGCCACGCCCATGGAGGTGCTGCGCACCGCGGTCTCCGCGCTCAGCTTCTACGATGCCGATGAGAAAGACAATTCGCACGACTCCAATGTCCGCAAGTGCTTTCATCTGACCGCGCAGATGGCTATGATCGTGGCCATCTACGACCGGCTGCGCAAGGGGCTGGAGATTGTTCCGCCGGACCGCTCGCTGAACCACGCCGCCAACTTCCTGTGGATGCTTAACGGCGTCAGGCCCTCGGAGACGGCCGTTAGGACTATGGACCTGGCGCTGGTGCTGCACGCTGAGCACGAGTTGAACGCCTCCACCTTCGCCGCTCGGGTGATCGCGGCCACGCTCGCCGACGTTCATTCGGCTGTTACCGGAGCCATCGGCGCGCTCAAGGGGCCATTGCACGGCGGCGCCAACGAGGGCGTCATGCGCCTTCTGCTGACCATCGACAAGCTGGGCGAGGATCCGGTTGAGTACGTAAAGAATATGCTGGCCGCCAAGCAGAAGATCTCCGGCTTTGGCCATCGCGTCTACAAGACCGAGGATCCGCGCGCCACCCACCTGCGCAAGATGAGCGAGCAACTGGGCAAGGACGCAGGCATTCCCAAGTGGTTCGAGATGTCAAGAGCCATCGAGCTGTATATCAACTCCGACAAGAAGCTGAACGCCAACGTGGATTTCTACTCGGCTTCGACCTACGCCACGCTGGGCATCGACATCGACCTCTACACTCCCATCTTCGCCATCAGCCGAATCGCCGGCTGGGCCGCGCACATCATTGAGCAGCTCGATGACAACCGCCTTATCCGTCCCCGCGCCGAGTACATCGGACCGCCCTACCCGTCGCCGTATATTCCCATGGACGAACGCGGATAAAAAACAAGCACTAGCAACTTTTTTGCAGGCAGAGTGTTACAGCATAGAGAGGATAAACTCATGAAAGTCAGGATCGTCCTCGCCATGCTTGGAATCAGCTTGATTTCTGGATGCCATAGCTATGCCCATCTCTACCCTGTTCAGGGTCCGATAGCCTCGTTGACGCCACCGCCCATCTACACTGTCAATTCAGGGTCCGTGGAGTCTGACCTATGAGAAAGCGGGGGCGCAGAGCGCTGCCTCCGGAGCATCCGATAAAAACAGCTTGCCTGCGGCATGGGATACCGTCTACGGGCAGGGCTATTTTGTTGCCCATGTTCGGGGCTCGCCGCTTTTTGTCCATACTGAACTAGCTGGGAATCAAGGCACATTGCTCGATATTGAGTGGTACGAGTATGCATTTGGCAATGATGAAACAGCCGGAATTGCCACCAAAGGCATAGCTAAAGACAACAAGGGCAATATTTACAAATTGTCCTTCTAAATCGCGGTACCGCCCTGCCGCGCCCGCCACAGCAGATAAAGTCCCCAGGCCGCAAGCGTGCAGCTGTCGCGAATTACGCCTGCGCGCATCATCTCCTCAAACTCTGCGATGGAAACGGAGTGGACGACGAGGTCGTGCTCTTCTGCGTCGGGCTTCTTCTCCGCTTGCGTCAATCCGCTGGCCAGATAGACGTGCTGCTTCTGCTTTAAAAATCCGTAGGCGATCCACAGGTCGCCCAGGTGGGTCATCCGCGCGGCAATCAGGCCCGTCTCCTCTTTCAGTTCGCCGCGCGCCAGCTCTTCGGGGGCGTTGACTTCCATCTCCCAGCCGCCCTGGGGCAGTTCCAGCGCCCGCTCCTGGATGGCATAGCGGAACTGCTCGACCAGCCATACGTTTCCCTGGTCAATGGGCAGGATAATGGCGGCGTCGTGCTTCTCCACCACGCCGTAGATGCCTCTCTGGCCGTTCGAGCGCAGAATCTCGTCCTCGCGCACACGCATCCAGTGGTTGCGATAGACCTCGCGGCTGGCTAGCGTTGAAATTGAGTGGACAGGGATGGGCAGCTCCGGGTTCATGCTTCTCCTTGGCGATACATTGGACAGTCTGACAAACATTTACATTTAGGGCTTCTCTTCCTGCATCACCACGGGGCCCTCACCGGGAAACGGCCAGTTTTTGTCGAGCAGGATTTCCTTTTCGCGCTGCTCTCTGGGTATGCGGTCGATACGCAGGTTCTCAAAGAAATGCACACCTGTCTTGCCGGCGGTGGCGATGTCCATGTCTCCGTCGCCGTCCAGATCCGCAGTGACAAACTGCGTTCCCGCGCCGGCCGTGCCGTTGACCGAGATGGGGAAACGGGTGAACTCACCCGTCTTACGGTTGATCTTGTAGTAGTAAACGACCAGCGGATCGTAGGAGCCGGGATCGTGGCCTGAGTGCCCGCGATAGCGCTTTCCGGCCAGCAATTCCAACTCGCCGTCGCCGTCCAGGTCCGCCAGTTTGAGCGCATGAACCTGCGAAAAGGACTCGTCGATAGTGTGCTTGATCCAGTGGCGCGCCGCGCCCTCGCCCTGCTGTTCGAGCCAGTAAAGTCCGTAACTGTGACCCTGGCCGTAGATGATGTCCATCTTGCCATTGTTGAGCACGTCGTAGCCAAGAATCGGGAATCCGGCGTCATCCAGCTTCCAGTCCGGGTGCCACTCCCATTGGTCCTTGTCGGCGTCGATTTGGCGCAGCCAGCCTGTTGGAGTAAGAATGTCGGCCCTGCCGTCGCCGTCGATGTCAGCCACGCCGGTTCCGTGGCCATCCTGCTCAGCGCCGCCTGCATGATGAACCTTCGGCTCGGGGCCGGAGAAGTCGATCCACAGAATGCCGGAGTGGTTATAGTGGGCCAATACCAGATCGGGCTTGCCGTCGCCGTTGATGTCGGCCATCCAGCCGCCTTCGGTGTCGTAGCTATCGGTGATGAAATGGCGCTTCCACTCCGCGCCCAGCTTGCCGGGGTTTTCGTACCACAAGACCCCGTTGGTCATCCAGCCGGCGGTTACCACGTCGGGTAGGCCGTCGTGATTCACGTCCACCGTCCACTCGCCGCAGTCGGAGACAAACTCATCCCTGATTCCCGCCTCCCGGTACTGGTGGCGTTTCCACTCTCCGCCCTTCGGGCCGGGGTTCTCATACCAATACGCCCCGCTAAGCAGGTCGAGCCAGCCGTCGCCATTCATGTCCAGTGTGGTGATCCCCTCGGCGTGGTCGGTGCCTAGGCGGTGCACAAAAAAAGTAGCCTGCGACACACCGCCGGGACCTGGGCCGGCGGTGGTTTTGCGCTCGGATTGGCCCAGGGAGCAGGCTGGAAGAGCCAAGGAAAGAAGAAGCAAGGCAGCGGGCAACGTGATTTTCATAACTAACCTCTCAATTAGTCTTGCAAAATAACTTACGGATACGGTCTTTCTGCCGAATTACCATTCTATCCCTATGCATCATCTTGCAAACCGGCAGGGCTTGAATGGCTGAAGAAATCTGTGCGCGGGCCGGCTGGTGTCACCGCCAGAATCCGGCAGCGGTGCTTGCCCGCCGCGCTCCAGGCTAGCGCCATCTCGCTTTCCGTATAGGCACAATCGCCGGCTTCAAGGACCTCTTGTATTCCGCCTGTGTCCAATTGCAACTTTCCCTCCAGCACATATACAAAACTGTTGGAATCGCGCAGGGCGTTTGTTTTGGCGGAGGCTTTGTCGGCCGGAAACTCGATAATCTGCGCCACCAAGCGCGTCCTGTCTGTCACTGCGTTCAGCGGGATGGTCTTCAGCGGCTCCTGTCCGCGGCTCGATCCCTGGAGATGCGCCTTGCGCGTAATCGAAAGCGTATGCCTGTCCGGCTCAGAGAAAAAATAACTCAAGCCCACGCCGTATACCCGGCAGATGGTGACCAGCGTGGGCAACGTGGGAACCATACGGTCTGTCTCCAACTTGGAGAGCAGCGCTGTGGAGAGCTTGGTTTCGACGGCGAGACGAGCAAGCGTGAGCCGTTTCTGGGTGCGCAGCGAGCGCAGCTTCATCCCGATGCAGTAGGGTTCAAGAGACCAGTGCGCGTGGGAAATTGTCTTGGGCATGGCACACTCCACTTTCTAGTTTGGCAGTTGCAGGGCTGGTTCATGCGGCAAATTCCTGAAGCTTCTATGAATTTTGTTCGCCTGCGGTAACGTGAGTTTGGTTACTAAACTCATGTGCAAAAGAAGAAATATTGCGAGTAAACCTCCCCGCGGTCGCTCGAAAGCGGATACTCTTTAGGTCACAGAATGTAATGGGCTGCTTGCAGTCCAGTACATTCTCCGTGAGTGCCGCTCTTTTATACCTTATGGGTTGTTCCTCACGCAGATCCCCGCGACCAGAGTTGTCAGCCTCCCTTTTTGCCAGGAGTGGCAGAGGAGCGGTATCAGGATTAGAGGAAGAGCGTTGGTTGTTAAGTCAGAGTCCTTCTCCAAGATGCGCAATACGGGCTTGCCGGTGACAGATGCTGGTTGCGGCGCAGAGCCGGAGGCCTACTGTTTTACCGATTTCCGGCTGGAGGGGGATGGCACGCTCCGGCGCGGGGACGCGGTGGTTCATTTGCCTCCGAAAGAGCTGGCGGCGCTGCGGTTGTTGCTGGCCAACGCAGGGCAGATTGTATCGCCCCTGCAACTGAAGCATGCGCTTTGGGGTGAGGTGCATGTGACGGCTGACAGCCTTCCCAAATGCCTCTCCTCGTTGCGCGCGCGGCTTGGTTTGGAGACCCTCATTCAGACGGTTTACAAGCGGGGCTACCGCTTCACAGCCGAGGTTAAGCGGCGCGGCGGGACTTCGGCAGAGGTGCTGAAGCGGCTGGTCATTTTGCCCTTTACCATTGACCACTGCGTCCCGGAACATCTCGGTCTCGCCATAGCCGAAGAGACTATCGCCCGGCTCTCTAATGCGCGTAATCCGATTCTTGCCGTGCTGGCGCGGGACTCAGTCTTTTCGCTGGCGCACAGCGGGCTTACAGCCCAGCAGGTTGGGCTGGCGCTCAAAGCCGATCTGGCCCTGACTGGTACGATCCACGCCTTTGCCTCGCAATTCCGTCTGCGCGCGGAGATGATCCGCGTCGAGGATGGCGTGCAAATCTGGGTTGAAGATCTGCTCGTGGACCAGAGCCGAATCGCAGGACTTGAGTTGGAGCTGGCGCAGCGGCTGGCGTGGCGGCTTGGGGCAGAAGTCCCCGGCGGTGGGCCTTCGGGGCAGGGATGGAACAATGGAGAGCTGTCCATCTCCGCCGCAGCCGCCGCGCCCCAGGTCGAGTTCAGGTTTAGTCCACACCGCCGTGAAGCCTACGAACATTTTCTGCAAGGGCGTCATGAGTGGCATTCGCTTCACCGCCATTGTATGCAGGGCGGTCTACAGCACCTCTTCCGAGCCATAGAACTCGATCCCACTCTGATTCCCGCTAAAGTCGACTTGGTCCATCTGTGCGTCAGTCAAACCTTTTACGGCTTTATGGCCCCGACTGTTGCGGCGGAGCTTGTGCGTCGCACGGCGGAAACGCTTCCCGATATTGCCCGCCAGGCTGAGGTCATCCTGCCAGAGCTGGGCTGGCTCAACTTCCATTTTGACCACAACCTGCCTGCAGCTCTCAGAGATTTTTCCCACAGCGCCCATTTGCCCCACGCTCCCTGGACTACGCGCGTCCGCGTTATGTTTGCGCTCAGCCGGCGCCACAATGCCGAAGCTATCGCACTGCTGCGCGATGCTATCCGACAAGATCCCTACGCGCCCTGGTTGCTCTGCCGCTTGGCTTGGGCATTTCATTTGGATGGACAAGCCGCTCAGAGTGTCGACAACATACGGACTGCCCTCAGCCTCTTCCCCGAGCATGAGTTTACGAACTTCTATGGAGCGCTGATTCTCGCCTTCAACGGAGAATCCACGTACGCCCTCGAGCTTGCCCAGTGTCTGGCTCACCGCGTACCCGACTTCGACCTTGCCAACGCCGTTCAAGCCTACGCTCTGGCCTGCGCGGGCCGCACAGACGAAGCGCGCTCCATCCTCGAACGGTTGCAGTGGATCGGCCGGGAACGCTTCCTCCTCAATGCATTCACTCCCGCTGCGTACGTTGCGCTTGGTGACCTCGATGCCGCGCTCGCCGAACTGCGAGTAGCCGAGCAGACCCGCTGCCCCTGGTTCTTCCAGATGCTCGCCGATCCGCGTCTGAAACCCCTCCACGGCGCCCCGGAGTTTGAACGGATGAGAGCGATCCTGGCAGGCATGGAGGCGGAAGCGGAGCAGACCGCGCCCTTTCCTGGCCATCGGTAAACGGGCTCGGCGTGAAGGAACGAGCTTCAACCAATAGCCTTCAATGATTCAAATGCGATTGCCGGTTTTCGTTTGTTTTTTTGAAGCGGGTAACGATCTTTGGATTATGATGACCAGCATGAAAACAAGACCCGCTGTACTGCTCCTGTGTGCGTCGCTGTTGGCAACGGTGCAAGCCAAAGCGAAGACCATCCTGCCGGATGCCTGCGGCGGTGACAGCGTCAAATTTTACGTCAGTACCGTGAAGAATCAACCTGCGCCCGTCCCTCCAACAGCTGGTAAAGCGCAGATTGTCTTTATTGAAAACGAGAACCACATGATAGGCCTGTCCATGTACGCGACCGTCCGATTCGGCTTGGACGGGACCTGGGTTGGCGCTACAAGCAACAACTCTTACTTCACGGTGACTGTCGATCCCGGTGTTCATCATCTCTGCGTCAGTTGGCAATCGGCCCTGCCCATGCTGAAGAAGAACATCGACGTGGCCAGCTTCACGGCCGAGCAGGGCAAGGTCTACTACTTCGCGGCCAACGTCAAGGTGATTCCTACAGTCGACAACAGTGCTATCTATGACTTTAACCTTGAGCAACTGAACGACGACGCGGGCCATTACCGGGTCAAGGCTTGGAAGCAGTCTATCTGGACAATCACCAAGTAGCTTTGCCCCTTGCGCGCGGATACGTGGAGTCGTTGATAATCACGAGAGATGCCCTTTCATCGCCCCATCCCGGAATCGAAGCCGCCGGAGAAGAGCTCCGGCATGCTAGCCGCTTACATTGAGACGGAGAAGCTGCTGGAAATTGCCTTTGTGCTGCCTGCGGCGGTGGCTATCGGCTGGGTTTTCGGCGCCTGGGCTGACCATCTCTTCCATCAAAGCTGGATCATGATTGCAGGGGTCATCTTCGGCAGCGTCTCCGGGCTGACCTTTATGATACGAATGGCGATGGACGCGGAGAGGAAATCCCGTCCGGGAATCGCGCCCCAAAATGGGACGGGAAAGGAATCAACGCCCTTCAATCATGACCCAGGAGACTCATCCCATCTTTGACCTTACCCCATCCGATCAGGACGCGATGTTCCGGCGCTCTATGCGCAATACGCTGATTCTAGGTTTGATTTCTGCCATAGCGGTATGGATTGGCGGAGGCTGGCCGAGCGCCGCGCTGTTGGCTGTCGGTACGCTGATTTCGGCGGCCAGCATCTGGGAGTGGCAGCGACTGGTTCGCGTCATCAACGCCCGACTCGACAAACAGAAGACTCCAACCAGCGCCTTTGCCGTGGTTCTCTTCTTTGTGATCAGGCTCACCATCTTTGCCGCGGTGATTTATGGTAGCCTTAAATGTTTGCATGGTTCGGTTTTTGCGCTTCTCTTCGGAGTGAGTTTGGCAGTGTTGACGATCGGCTGGGAGGCGCTCCGCTTGCTGCGCGATTGACGGCGGCGGAAACGAGACGGAGACAATTCTGGAACAGACTTCGTGGCAGTGTCTTCTGCGCGGAGACGAAAGGTATCAGGTTTCATGGCGGAATCATTTTTACTTGTTCGCTTGCTCAACCAGTTTTTGCTGGGCATTGAGGTTAAATCCTTTCAGTCGATTGGCCTTGACCCGGTCGCGGCCGCCGAGAAAGCCGCTGCGGTTAATCAAGCGCTTGCGCTGGAGTTGATCATCACCGGCGGACTGATAGCTTTCTTCCTCATTGTGCGGCTTTCCCTGTCGGTGGAGCGAGCCAATCCGGCGCAGCAAATTGCCGAGATGATTCACGAAGCCATCGGTGGTCAGGCCGAGCAGATCATCGGCCACGGCTACGAACGCTTTCAGGCCTTCGTAACCTGCATCTTCCTGTTTGTGCTGCTGAACAATCTGAGTGGGCTGATCCCCGGTCTTTCGGCGCCTACCAGCCAGCCATGGGTGCCACTGGGCCTGGCAGTACTCACCTTCCTCTACTACAACTACCACGGCATACGCGTGAATGGCCCCATCGGCTATCTGAAGCAATTTGCAGGGCCGATCTGGTGGATCGCGTGGCTGATGTTTCCCATTGAGATTTTTTCTCACTTGGCGCGCGTCATGTCCCTCACCATCCGTCTTTTTGCAAATATGTTTGCCGGAGACATGGTCACACTGGGATTCTTTTCTCTAATTCCCATTGGGGTCCCGGTGCTCTTCCTGGGCCTGCACTTGATGGTCTCCGTGATTCAGGCATTTGTATTCATGCTGCTGACGATGATTTATCTGACTCTGGCGGTTTCACACGAGCACTAAATGCAGCTATCAGCTAACAGTAGGAAAGGCGCTTTGGCTGCAAGTTGTTTGCTGAATGCTGTTAAACGATTCCGCCGGAGAGCGCTTCCGCTCCGGGCGAACGGTAGACCGCAAGCGTGAGGGGGCCAGCTTGGTGAGCTTCAACCACCCACTGGCGGTCAATCTTAGGGAAGCTGGAGAATTATGCAGAAGCTACAGTATTTGTTCATGGCCCTGGCGGCGCTTTGCTTCGCCATTCCGGCCTTTGCGGACGGCGGTTCAGCCGTTGCCAGTCTGGTGCCGATCGGCGCCGGTATCGGTATGGGGATTGCAGCGGGATTGTGTGGCATTGGTCAGGGCAGAGCTGTCGGTTCCGCCTGTGAAGGTCTTGCCCGCAACCCCGGCGCGCGCGGCGGAATCATGATCTTCATGATTCTTGGCTTGGCATTCATTGAATCTCTTACCCTGATGACCTTTGTTATTATTTTGATGAAGGTCAAGTAAGGTTGATTTTCCAAGGTACACAACAGCCTCACTCAACTGGGTGGGGCTGTTGTGCATTTCATAGAGTGGAATCTTAGCGATTGCCCCCGCCGCGCAGCATCTGTATAGCCTGCCGATAATTCAGCCCTGGGGCAACGGGCGCATACTGGCTCATCTCCTGCGCAGTATCGAAGCTTCTGGTTTTGAAGAGCACCCGCAGGTCCATCTTCATCTTGAAGCGCACAATGCGCCACTGCCGTCCGCCCACGTCGGCTTGCTCGATCACAATCCATCCGCCCTTGTTCAGGCGGCCCAAAACGCCCCAACCGTATTCTGTGTCCTGCTGTAAGTGGCCCTCCAGTCGCGTCACCCGTTCCTCGGCGGCATCGATCCAGAGTTCGCCGCTCATGGCGGTGAGTGCCTGTGTCTCAAAGTCGGGCGGAGTGAAGCCGGGGTTAGGCCGGAAATGAAATTTGACCACCTTTCCCTCTGCTCCCGCGTATTCGTAAGTGAAAGCCTGGGGCAACATCCGCAGCAGCTTCAGCACGATTGCGGTGTCGGATCCCTCGCTTTGTTTGCGATGCCGTTGTCTGCCTGGATCACTCAGCAGCGCATCCAGCCGAGCCTGTTCTCGCTGTTCGTCGGTCTGGCTGAGCGGCTGGTCGTTTATCTCGACCAAGCGGGCCACATCGCCGTCGCGGGTTTCGACGATCTCTTTGGTTGATGTGATGCGTGGGCTGGAGCGGCGCAACCTGTAACGCATGGGATGACTTGCGTCCTCAGAAGCGCGCACTTCGCTGGCCAGAGCGCGTCGCACCAGCGCCTGAGCCTGCGCGGGTGCAAGAGCCGTCTGGCCAGATACTGGTCCGGCCCAGGCAAGCAATAGGAGAAGGGAAGTGAGGTTGCGCATCATTTTTCAGTTTATCGGGCCAGGGCGCTTTTCCGCCGGGCGTCGTCCCATTCATCTGCAAAGTTTGATAACGTGAAGCCATGCACAATGTTGCAAATCAATCCGATCCAACTGATACAGATCTCGAATCCTTGGCCGCCGAAGCTGTCTCGCTGGCCGTAAATGCCGGTGCCAGCGACGCCGAAGCGGTCGCGCGCGAGGGCGATGAGTTCAGCGTAAACGTACGCATGGGCCAGGTGGAGACACTGAAGGATTCCGGCTCGCGCGGGCTTGGTCTGCGCGTCTTTCGGGGGCGTCGCTCAGCCTCGGCCTCAACCAGCGACTTGACCCCGGAGGGCATTCGCCAACTGGTCGAGGGCGCGCTGGATTTTGCTAAAGTTACTGAAGAAGATCCATTCTGCGGATTGCCGGAGACAAGCGAGTTCGGTGCGCTCGCCAGTGATCTGCGCCTCTACGATGAAGATGTCTACTCGCTGGCCGGCACGGAACGCATCGAATGGGCGCGCCGAGCTGAAGCGGCGGCGCTAGCGGCGGACCCGCGCATTACCAACTCCGACGGTGGCAGCTTTGAGGCGGCTACCGGGCGCATGGTGCTGTCGAACTCACGCGGATTTCTGGGCAACTATCGCAGCAGTTATGCGGGGGTTGCTGTAGCGCCACTGGCGCAGGATACCAATGGCGCAATGCAACGCGACGGATGGTGGTCTAGCGCGCGTCGGCTGGCGGATCTCGATTCGCCTGAATCCATCGGCCAAGAAGCGGCGCGGCGGACTCTGCGTCGGCTCGGCGCACGGCGCGTCCCCACGCAGCGGGTTCCTATAATTTTTTCGCGGGAAGTCGCAGGCACTCTTCTTGGTTCGCTCTTCGATGCGGTCTCAGGAGACGCCATCTGGCGCAGCGCCTCGTTTTTGGCTGGACGGCTAGGAGAGCAGATCGCCGCGCCCAGCTTGACGATTGTGGACGACCATACCATGCTGCTGCCCACTGGCATGGGCGGCTTCGGGACGTCGCCTTTTGACGGCGAAGGTTTGCCCTCGCAGCGCACAATTGTCGTCGAAAAGGGCGTATTGTGCAACTACCTGCTCAACACCTACACCGCGCGCAAGCTGGGCATGAAATCCACTCATAACGCCTCGCGTGGCCTGGCGGGCACACCGGGGATCGGCTACGGCAACCTCTATATTGAGCCGGGAATCCTTACCATAGCTCAAATCCTCGGAGAGGTGCCCGCCGGGTTTTACGTCACCGGCTTGATGGGCTTCGGCGTCAATGTTGTCACGGGTGACTACTCGCGTGGGGCCATAGGGTTGTGGATTGAGAATGGCCAGCTTACTTATGCCGTCGAAGAGGTGACCATCGCCGGGAACCTGGCCGAGATGCTCAAGAATGTGACTGCTGTTGGCAGCGATTTTGAGTTCAGGGGAGCGGTAGCTTCGCCCACGCTGCGCATTGACGGCATGACGATTGCGGGAGCCTGAAGGGGATTTCTGTGCCGATGAAACTCGAAACCCTCGCTTTCGATCCGGCCGACGCCAAGGCTACGTTGGCGCAACTGCCGACGGCTTCGGCGTTATTCGCCCTATATGGGGCCGAAGCGCACGCCGAGCCGTACATAGGCCGTACGCCCAACCTGCAAGCCCGCCTTGCACGGCTCTTGCAACCCTCGGCTAAACATCCGCGCCGTTTGCAGTTGGCTGGCAGGGTCCGAAGAATTTGCTGGCGTCTCACCGGCTCCGAGTTCGAATCGCTGCTTCTGCAATATCATCTACTAGTTGAGGTGTATGGCGCTAAAGCTTTGGAAAGAATGCATCTTAGCGCGCCGTCCTTTGTTCGTTTTTTAGGCAACAATACTTACCCGCGCATCAGCGTGACCAACCGTCCCAGCCAGCGCGAGAGCCAGTGGGCCTATGGGCCGTTCCCGTCGCGCACCGCGGCCGAGCGCTTTGCCGAAGAGGCGCTCAAGCTCTTTCTGCTGCGCCGTTGCACCGAGGATCTGGACCCCAACCCCGCTCACCCCGGCTGTGTTTACTCGGAGATGAAGATGTGCCTTGCGCCTTGCTACCAGGGCTGCACGGACGAGCGTTATGGCGAGGAAGCCGCAGCCGTTGAGAGCTTTCTATCCACGCGCGGCGAGAGCCGGCTGGTTGTGCTGCGCGCCGAACGCGACTCGGCCTCGGCAGAGCTTGAATTTGAAGCCGCAGCCGCACTCCACGCGCAACTCCAGCGCGTCGAGAGTGTCCGCGCCCTGGCATCCGAGCTGGTTCGCCCACTCGCAGAGCTGCGCGCGGTCATTCTTCAGGCCGCGGCCAACCCCGGCGAGGTCGCCGTCTTCCTCTTTGAAAATGGGAGACTTAGTGGCCCGTCTACCTTCTCGACTCTCGGCATGAGAATCCAGAATGAGCACTCTGGTTCGACTTCGCTCTTCGCGCAACCGATTACGATTGAGCCTATTTTGGAAACGACGGGGATCAGGGATCAGAAATCAGGGATCAGCAAGGTGGCGAATGAACCAGTTCCCCAAGCAGATGCGCCTATTGCATTGAAAGGGAACGACTTCAGTGGTGCCATCAATGATGCGGCATTGGAGGGCGCTCTAGCTCCTGAGGGATCGTTTTCTTCAGAATCACCTGATTCTCCAAGTTTTTCTGCGGATTCTATCGCCCCTGAGGCAACTCCACCGGAAGGTGTCCCAGCCGTCATCGACCCGCCCGCCAAGCTTGTCCGTGGCGCGCTTGATGCTCGCATGGAGGCGGTGCTGGCTGCATTGGCTCAGGGCAGGGAACTTCCATCGCCAACCCAGCGTCAGGGTCATCTGGCGCTCCTCAAGCGCTGGTACTATCGTCCCGAAGTCCGTCGCGCCGGCGAAATCTTCTTCCCCGACGCCGAGGGCCGCTGGCCCATCAAAGCCATGCTGCGCGGCGTGGGACGCGTCGCGGCGAAAATGTTGGCAGACGGAGACCGCGACTGAACGCCAGTTTAATTTGAACAGACAGAAGTGAAGGCCGTGGATAAACCGCCGGTCGCGACACCCGTCATCCCCACGTTGGTTAAGGTTCCATCGGTATTGACAGTGTAGATAGAGGCTGCACGCTGCTCATTATTTACACATAATATCGTACTGCTTAGCCAGAATATCGTGTTCCGTATATAACGTCTGATAACGTATATTCTGTATACTGCACCTGAATGACGATCAATCAGGTTGATACGAACCGATTCCACCCTCTCCTACACTGCCCTGAGCAGCATCAGAGTAATGTCATCATGTTGCGGCGTGTTCCCTACAAAACGATTGATATCACTCAGGACAGTGCTCAACAGCAACTGCGGCGTTGCCGCCAGATTTGCGTTCAGTAAGGCCATAAGACGCCATTCCTCGTACTCTTCCTGGCGAATATTGACCGCTTCCGTGACTCCATCTGTGAAGATGACGAGCCAATCGCCGCGTTGCAGAGTGACGCTTCCCGACTCGTAGGGAGCTTTCTCCAATATCCCCAGCGGGATTCCGCCCGCTGACAAGCGCTCAATTCCGCCTGTCTGGCGGTGCAAGATGGGCGGATTGTGCCCGGCGTTTACGTATGCCAGGTCATTCGTTGCAGGGTTGTATTCGCCTATGAATGTGGTGGTAAACCGGCGTCCATTCTGGCTGTTGCTGCAGGCGTATGTATTCATACGGTCTACCAGATCTATTAATGTGCTGGAGATGCCAGCCAGAGTCTTCAGGCTGGCCTGATAGGTGGCCATTAGCATCGCAGCCGGGATGCTCTTGCCTGCTACATCAGCAATGACGATCAGGTAGGTGCCTTCGATCGAATGGGTTCCAGGGCGAGGAAAAACGTCGTAATAGTCTCCGGCTACCGTATTGGCAGGACGCGTAGCAAAGGCAATCTGTATGCCAGGCACCTGCGGTGGCCCCGGAGGCAGAAGCCAAGCCTGAATTTCCTTGGCAATCTGCAGGTCGCGCTTCATCACGACTCGATCAGCTACTTCGAGAACCAGCACTAGCAACAGCAAAATGCAGCCCCAAAAGATCCCGCTGGTTGTAAAGCCAGTCAGGTGCATACTGGGGACAAACAAAATCAGTGCGACCAGTAGAAGGACGCGGCGCGCAGGAGAAAGTTTGTCAAGAATGGCCCACAGAAATAGCTTGGCCATCCTGAATATATGCCTGATCCTTCCGACACCAGGTTTGCGTCGTGAATCAATTTCCTGTGTATAAAGCCTGTAGCTGAAGCGGGCATCGGCGTGGAATTGGCTCCAAAGCTGGCCGAGAGCCATGCCATCGGTGATGTGTCGCCAAAATCTCTTCAAGCCGTTCATGATGGGATAAACCTATAACATCCTCATCTTCCAGAGGATAACACTCTCTCTACATCTTGTAACGTCCCAGGTCTTCGTCGTTGAGCCCTTCCAGCCAACCCCGCAATTGCTCGGCAGTTTGTCCCTCCGCCGAAGCCGCTGTGTTCAGTTTGGCCGACTGCATCACTTGTTCGGTGACATAAATCGGGCAATCTGCACGTAACGCCAGCGCAATCGCATCCGACGGTCGTGCGTCGATAACCATAGGCTCATTTCCCTGACGCAGCCACAACGAAGCCAGGAACGTGTCGTCCTTAAGGTCCGATATAACAACACGTTCCAGCGTACCATTCAGGTGACAGATAAGGTTTTTTGCCAGGTCATGCGTCGTAGGGCGCGGCACTGCAACCTTCTCCAATTCGAGTGCAATGGCGTTGGCCTCGAAGATGCCCACCCATATGGGCATCACCGTTTCAGAAGACACGTCCTTGAGGACCACGATCGGCATACTGGTGGTCGGGTCCATCATCAGCCCGCGTATACGAACTTCGATATCCATGAGTTCCCCTTTCCATCGCCAGATCTGATTTTAGACTTCCTCGCCTACCAAACTATTGGGATGCGTCGCAGTAATCTTCACCTGTCGATAGCTTCCGGGCGCAGGGGCAATCGCTTGTGCGCAGGTAAAATTTACCGGCTTGTTCTGGCTGCTCCGTCCGATAATCTGCTGCCGGGGAAGATTTACTCCCTCGACCATGACCTCCACAAACTCCCCCAGATGCTTCATATAATTCACTCTTTGAATCTCTCTCTGGCGGTCAAGCAACACTTTAAGCCTCTGTGCCTTCTCAGCCTCTGAGATGGAATCGATCATGGTCAAGGCAGGCGTATTGGGCCGGCCAGAATATTTAAAACCGTAAACGCAATCGTACTCAACCTCGTCCAAGAGGTCCATCGTCTGGATGAAGTCGTCTTCCGTCTCGCCAGGAAATCCAACAATTATATCCGTCGAAATCGAGATAGGCCGTCGCGCCTTTTTGATCCATTCGATGCGCTCCAGGTAATCCTCGCGCGTGTACTCTCGGTTCATCGCTTTGAGCACACGGGAGGAACCGGACTGGACCGGCAGATGAACGTGGTCGCAGAGCGTCGGTATGGTGTCGATGGCCTCTACGATATCACGGGTAAAGTCGCGCGGGTGGCTGGTGGTAAAACGCACCCGGTGAATGCCCTCGACCTGACCAACGGCAGCTAGCAGCTCGGCAAAGCTGCGTTTCCCTTCTGGATCGCGGTAGCTGTTCACGTTTTGTCCCAGCAGTTGAATCTCGGTATAGCCCTGGTCGGCGATGCGCCGCGCCTCGGCCAGCGCAGAACTTGAACCGCGGCTGCGCTCACGGCCTCGGGTATAGGGAACCACGCAGTAGGCGCAGAACTTATCGCAGCCTTCAATAATTGTGATGTAGCCTCGATAGGGATTCTGGCGAGCAGTAAATTCGGTCTCGAAAGTCTCATCGGTCTGACGGTCGTCGAGGCCGGTGATGCGTGTCTCGCCGGCTTCCAAACGGGCCAGCATCTCGGGAAGTTTGCGATAGGAAGCCGAGCCAGAGACGAGAGAGACGTAGGGTGTCCTCTCAAAGATTTTTTCGCCCTCCTGTTGCGCCACGCAGCCCAGAACGGCAAAACGCTTCCCTGCCCTGTGTTGGCGCTTATATTCGTCGAGGCGGTGGAAGACCTTCTGTTCAGCTTTATCGCGAATCGAGCAGGTGTTGTAGAGGATCAGGCTGGCATCGTCCTCCGAGACGACCTGCCGGTAGCCCTCGTGCTCCAATGTCCCGATGACCTTCTCCGAGTCATGAGCGTTCATTTGACAGCCGAAGGTCTCTAAATAGAAGGTTTTTTCGGTTGCCATAGTAATTTTTAGTATAACGCGAAGGGCGAATCGGGTATGTTCTCGATTCGCCCTTCGCGGCCCAATTGCATCACTTCTTGATCCAGATCTCTACGCGCCGATTCTTCGCCTGGCCATCGTCGCTGTCGTTGGAGGCAACAGGCATTCTCGCGCCGAACCCACGCACAATCGCCAGAGTCATGCCTCGCTCAGCAAACTGACTCGCTACCACCTTGGCGCGGCTCAACGAGAGCGCTTGGTTGGCAGCGGGTGATCCTGTACTGTCAGAGAATCCGAAGAGCATGACCTTGTCTCCTGCCACTTTCAGGTCCGCAATCAGCGAGACGACACGGTCCAGATCAACTTTTGCCTTGTTGTCCAGAGCCGTTTGCCCCGATTGGAACCTGAAATCGAGCGAAAGGCGATTTGCGTCTTGTGTCAGTTGCTTGTACTCGTCCGGCGCATCTCCGGATACTGTCTGCGCTACCTGCGCAACATTCTGGGCAACGAAACCGCTTGCCTCAACCACATCCTGTCCCTGCTTGGAGAGAGCAAACTCAATAAACTGCCGCGTATACGTGTCGCTCGGCGTGGCGGGTGTGTAGAGATAGAGCCTGCGCGACAGGAGATAGTCTTCCGTGCTCACAGTGAGCCGGGTGGGCAGCAGCGCTTGTGTCCCCTTTTCAGATACGGCCACAGGTTTGGCGCTTTGAATGTAGGGCAGGCCGATGAAGCCAATGCCGTTTGGGTCCGCAGCGACGGCATCAGAGAGTGCCTTGCTGTCCTCGAACCTTTGCGCTCCCGGCGCCAGCGGTTTGCCTGCCAGCACAAGGGTTTTGAATGTATCGTATGTTCCTGAATTATCGTCTCTTGCGTAAATCTTGATCGCTCCGTGAGAGGATCCGAGCTGCGACCAGTCGATCATCTCGCCGGTAAAGATCTTCATGATCTGCTCTTTGCTGAGCCTATCGGTGGAGTTGGAGGGGTTGACGATCACAGCAATGCCATCAAGGCCAAGGATGTGTTCGTTCGCAGCTGAGTTCATATCGCCCAACGTCGCTAGTTTTGCCGCTTCATCCGCCTTGATCCTCCTTGAAGCCATGCCGATCTCGCAACCGTTTCCAGCCAGGGAGGTAAATGCAGTTGCTGAGCCGTGAGCCGCAATCGTGATGACAGAAGCCTTACTGTCGCCCGGCAACAAAGCCTGAACAATCTTCTCTTGGGGACTGGCTCCTGGAAGGATGCGAACATCCGTTGCTCCACGCTGTTTGAGAAAGGCCTCTGCCAGCGCAGGTCCCAGCGTATCTCCAATCGTATTGGAACCGGCCAGGCGAAGAATCGGCTTAGGCATATTCTTCAACCCAGCATTCGCTTTGTGCAACTTGCCCCACATGAAGAAGCATGCAATCCCAACCAGCAAAATCAAAGCCACGACAACGCCAGCCGCGACTGGCTTTCTGCCGGCACTGGTTGGGGCTATGATGGGTGCTATTTCAGGAGTTGCATCGGCTGCCTTATCGTTATTGGCCTGGTCGGTGTCTTCATCCAACAACGCTTGCTTACACTCGGGACAAATGAATGGAGCTCCCGTTGGAATGGGAATATGCAGCTGTCGTTGGGCATCCTTGCAGTTCTTGAAATTCGAGCATTTTCCCCAGCGTACCGTCATGGTGTATACACCTTTCTCTTTGCTCGAACCTGAAGCGCTGCGCATAAGCACTGCACCTGAGTTGAGCACACCCTTCTCTAGACCGGCGTCCGCAAACACATGCCTGTTCTCTCTATGCTTGGGTGGTAAGGGTGACGCGTCTGTAAGACACTTCAGGTTATCTGAGACAAGGTTATTCAACTCGGTCGAGAAAGGTCATTAACAGGTGGTGAAATTTGAGCACTACACAAAAGCAAAGCACACATGCAACAAGCTGGATGCAAGTCCAAACGGAAATAGGACGGGCACCAGCCCGTCCTATTGATCCACCACTGAAAAAATTGTACCCGCCTTCGCCTACGTTTTCTGCGCAAATTGTCCACTCACATAATCCCAGTTGAGCACCTGCAAAAAGGCCTTCACATACTCGGCGCGCCGGTTCTGATACTTCAGGTAATAGGCATGCTCCCAGACGTCCACGACCAGCACTGGTATGTGGCCAACGGTGAGAGGGCTGTCCTGGTTGGGCGTGGTTTCGATTGCTACCATGCCGTCGGGCAACTTGACCAGCCAGGCCCATCCACTGCCGAAGACGCTCATCGCCGCGGCGGTCAGCTTTTCCTGAAAGCCGGAGAGCGAACCGAACTTCAGGTCGATGGCTTTGGCCAGCTCGCCGACGGGCGCAGCACCACCCTTGCCCAGCGTAGGCCACCAGAAAGAGTGGTTGGCGTGACCTCCGCCCTGGTTGCGCACGGCGGTGCGGGCGGCCTCAGGCAAGGTGTTCAGATTCGCCACCAATTCGTTCACGGTCTTGCCTGCCAGTTCGGGATGCGCGGCTACGGCGGCGTTCAGATTGTTTACATAGGCCTGGTGGTGCTTGTCGTGGTGCAGGTGCATGGTTTCAGCGTCGAAGTAGGGCTCCAGCGCGTCGTAGGCGTAAGGCAGCGGGGGCAGTGTGAATAGCCCTGTTGGCGGCGCCGGCGCTATTTGGCTGACTGCGGGCGTCTGTGAGTGCAGTGCTTCGGTCAACAGCAGCGCGCTCGCCACGCCACCCATGTGCTTGATTGCGGTTCTGCGGTCCATGATGGAATCCCTCCATTGGGTTCGATGCACTGAGGCGAATAAAGTCTGCGAAAATCAATAAATACCAGAGAGGAAGGCTTTTTTCGTGGACAATTCCGCCGAAAACTTTATTCCTGTAGAGCACAAGGCTCAGAGTCGCTGCTTCGGCTGTGGCTCCGCCAATCCTGCCGGGCTGCAACTTGAGTTTCTAATGGCTGGCGATGGCGCCGTGTTTTGCCTGCCTGCAATTTCCGATAAATTCGAAGGACAGCCCGGTTACCTGCATGGTGGCGTTATCACCACTCTGCTGGATGAAGCCATGAGCAAATCGGTGCGGGCGACGGGGGTAACAGCGATGACTCGACGGTTGGAGATCGACTTCCTGCGCCCTGTTCACTCGGGCGCGCCGCTTCGGCTGGAGGGCCGGCTCAAGCGCAGCGAAGGCCGCAAGCACTGGACCGAAGCTCGGATTCTGAACGCAAGAGGACAGTTGCTGGCCGAGGCAACGGGGCTGTTTATCGAGTTGCGCAGCGGTCACGGCGCTTGAGTGCTCCGCTGAAAACCCTGGGACGGCCTTCAGGCCGTCCCAGGATGGGAAAGGATCACCTCAGCCCGTCGTTTTAGTGGATCATGTTGATGGTTTCCTGGGTAACGGTGTCGAAGGTGGTCACTGCCTTGGAATTGGCCTCGAAGGCGCGCTGGGCGATGATCAGATCAGAGAACTCTGCAGAGATATTCACATTCGAGGCCTCCAGCGAGCTGCCTTCCAGGGTGCCGAGTCCGCCGGTCCCTGCTACGCCCACAGTAGCTTGTCCTGAGGCGTTGCTGGTCTCAAATTCTGTTGATCCTACGTCGACCAGCCCCTGCTCGCTGTTTACCGAGGCGATCGCCAGTTGCCCCACATTCTGGGTTTGGCCATTCGAGTATGTGGCAGCCACAATGCCATTTGAGCCGATGGTGAAACTCTGATACTCGCCGCTTGTGTATCCGTTCTGTTTGGTGGACGAGGTGGAGTTGGCCGCCGCGGTCTCGCTGATATTCCCTGTGTTTGCAGCGCCGTAAAGATCCCAGGTCATGTTCATCGTTGCCGCTCCGTCAGAGAGTCCAGCAAAGGAAATTCCGCTCACATCTCCAGCCGGGTCAACCAGGCTGCCGCTGGAATTGAAGGTTAGTGCCCCGGTTGTGTTGGCTCCCACCGGGTCCTGGATCACGCTTCCACTGGTGGAGATGTTGGTGCCTGAGATGGTCAACTCGCCAGCCGCAGTCGACGTGACCGTCACGCCGCCAGCGCCAACCGTGATGCCGGCCGCTCCCAACGCGGTGTTCAGGTCTGTCACATAATCGGCAACCGTCTCCGGAGAGCCTGTAAAGGTTGGCAGCGATGTGGTGGCTGTGCCTCCTGCCGTAGCCGGTGCGGTGATCGTCAGGTTCGTTCCCGGATCGACGGTGCCCAACGTGCCGCCGCTCGCTCCAAAGTCATAATTGATCGTTGAAACTGCTCCCGCGTTGGTTGAGTTGGGCGTCAGTGTGTCCGGCATTGAGATGCTGTAAGACCAGGTGTTGTTGCCCGTCTTGGTGTAATTCACGGTGGCAACGTAGCTGTTGCCCAACGAGTCATAAACCGTCACCGGGCCGGAGGCGGTAGCTCCTACGGCGGACTCGGAGTCCAGGTTTTGCGTCATGCTGAAGGTCGTCGTCGCCGAAGGCTGCATCGCCTGGCCAGTGGGAATCACGATAGTGGTCAAAGCTCCGCTGGTGTTCACCACGCCGTTCGTGGCCGGATAGCCCATCACCGCCTGGCCGGCAGTGGATTCCAGCGTTCCATTTGAACTTAACTGGAAGTTGCCGTCGCGGGTATATAACTGGCCTCCGTTATTGTTCAGCACAAAAAAGCCCGTGCCGTCGATGGCCGCATCAGTTGAAACGCCGGTTGAGGCGATCGAGCCGCCCGTGAAATCAGTGCTGTTCGAGGCCACTTGCACTCCTGTTCCAGCCTGAATCTCGTCTCCCGAACCGGTTGTGCTCACCTGTTGGTAAAACAGATCACTGAAGTTCGTAGTCTGCGTCTTGAAGCCTGTGGTGTTCATATTCGAAAGATTGTTGGCGATGGTGTTCAGCGCCGTTGAATCGGCGTTGAGACCGCTGAGTGGGATATAAAAGCTGGGCATTGTGCTCTCCTCTTGACTTCCTCTGAAGTTGGCGCTGGCCTTGCTGGCCAACGGATGAACTGGTTGTCATGAGCCACGTCCGGCCCATGGGATCACTATTGAGGCTCTCCATTCATCGCCTGTGCCACACGCAGGGCTGACGGATTGGTTGCGGGAATAGCGAGATTGCCGGGCGCCAGTTTGGCCGCCGCCGCGTTGATGGCGCCGGGAACGGTTGTCGCCGAACTGTTCGAAGCCGCCAGTGCGGAGGCCTGCTTAGCAACCCCATGAATCGACGTTTGCGCCTGCGCAGCATTACTGCTGCCAGAAGTTGCAGTCGAGCTGCCCGAATCCGTCGTCAAGGTCTGGTTGATCGAAATCAACTGCTCCAGGCTGTTTACATTCACCAACTGATTGATGTACTCGTTGGGATCGACATCCGCAGTTGGATCCTGGTTCTGCATCTCGGTCACCAGCAGCGTCAGAAAATCATTGGCTGTGATGGTGGCCGAATCGCTGCTTGCGCTGCTATCGTTGCTCTCGCTACCGGTCGCCATTGACGATGTGGTTTTATCCGTAAGAGCCTGCTCTGCCGTCAGATGGTGATTCATAATTGCTGCTGCCATGTTGCCTCCTCGTTTTTATTGCTCCAGCTTGCCTTCTCTCGTCCTGCCTGACCGCTATCTCGTTTGCGTTCTCCGGTCTGATCGTTTCCGGAGCCGCTCGTTTTCTAATCCGTGCCTTCCTTTCAGGCCATCACCGAAATGTGGCCGCCTCCCTGCGTTGCTGTCTGCACGCCGCCCTCCCGCCACGCCGTTGGTGATGCCTCCATTGGCGCGTCACGCTCGGTGGGAGGACCGGAGAACGAGCCGGTATCGGCGCCCTGCCCCGTCTGCTGCTCTGTTCCTTGCTGCATTCCCTCCCCTGAACTGCGGTCGCCTCCTCCTCCGGACGACCCGCCTGTGAGCGCGGCCAGCGTTAGCGACTCGACCGTCGTGTGGCTCTCGGCAAGATAAACGTTCAGTCCGGCCATGTGGCTGCTTAACGCCAGGGCCGCATCGGCTGAACCGGCTACCAACTCTGCTCGAACTCCGCCACCGCCGGAATTCGCCCGCACTCCAACCCAACCCAGAACAGGATCCTGAAAGCCTGCCTCGGCTCGTTGCGCTCCGGCTTGAATCCACGTCGGGCGTCCCAGCGCGCCCTCTGTATCGAGAGTCGCAAAAACCTCGCGTGAGTCTGGCCCGGCCGGAGCAACCCTCGAGGCTTCCGCCGCGCTGACAGCCGGAAGAGCGCCAGCCTGATCGCGCGTCATCCCGGAGGCATCTGCCGTCGCAGCAGATGGTTGCCCGTCCACAAGTCGGTTCACCTGCTGCACTAAATCAACCGAACCGCCTGTAGGCACACTCCGCAATTTGTCCTCTCCAGAAGACTTTCCGCCGCGGGCAGTCTCAGTTGGTATCTTGGCCACGCCCCGGCTCACCGATTGCGCGGGAATCTCCCCGGTGTTTGATGCAATTTCCTGAATTGGGGGCTGGCTCTGTGACCCTGGCAAAGCCGGATCATGACCCAGCGTTCCTGTTTGCGCCTGATTTCGACCCAGCGCGGAAATTTCAAGTGAAGCTGCTCCCTCAGTAGCTCCCGCTGTGGACAACAATGCTTCGTCCGGACCATTCGCCGGTGCAGTTGCCTTGAAGGCCGGTGCAAATGAATTGTTGATAGTCCGGTCAGAGTTACCTCTTAAGCTTTCCACTGCCGATGTTTGTTCTTGCTCCGCGTCTTTTTCAGCCTTTCCCGTCCCCATATTCGCGTCATCGTTCACAGCCTCTGAAAAGTCGCCGGAACGGAGTGAACTGGAGCCATCCGGCATCATCGCATGCGAAGCGCGGGGAGATGATGCAAAACCGGACGGCGGGCCCGCAGGAAGAGCATCAGGAAGATCAGCTGGCTTTGATTGCGCCTGCTCAACAGTGCTGCTGGCACTCGGACTAGCAATCACTGGCGTCGACGCGTTCTGCGGAATGTTTACGACGGATGCTGGTACGGGTGTCTGAACCGCATCGGAAATCGTTACGCCTGGAGTACCCTCCGATTGGGCGAGATCATGAGCGGTATTACCAGATAGAACAGGTCGCGGGCTGCCAGCCAATTTGGTTCCCGCAGCCTCAGGTTTCTTCTCTTCTGTTTTGTTTGATGTTTTGGTTGAAGAAGCCCTCCATCGAATTCCTGAGAGGCTCTCCGCCGCGGCATCCGGCTGTGCTCCTTCATGAACGGTGAGAGAAGACAACGCCGGCCCTGCGCCCGATTGTCCGCTTCCCTGCTCTGTCCCCTGACTCAAACGGAGGCTCTTGTCCGCTGACAGAGTTGCGGCTCTTTCGGAAGAGTTCATCAAGGCTTCTGCCGGCACCGGCTCTACGAACAGCATCACTCGATCGGCCACGGCTCCGGATTCTTTGTAGCCGTCTAGGCCGGAAACATTTTCTTTTGATTCCGCCTGTCTGGCGCCCATTGAATCCAACAGCGATTGCCATCCAGCGCGAAAGCTCGCTGCCGCTGGAATCGCGGAGGGCGAGAAGCCCGGCGCGACCGTCCCAGCAACTTCCACGCCGTGAACCATGTCAGAATCCGACGCCTGCCTTCCACACGTTCTAATTTCGATTGTTGCGGCAACGGTCATGGGAAGGAGTAGAGCAGACGGTGTGCCAAAATAACTCCACGGCATGTTAGAACATTGTCAACATTGGAAGCAGCAATTCCGATTCGGGAAGTCGACGTGCATTCCGCGTGTGTTTTTCCTCAAGTTCTCTTTCCGGCGCACGACGGAGGCTCCTTGGCCGATGGTTTGGGAGCAGTCAGCATGGAAGTGGGAAATTCTTCCTCGGCGGAGATGGGCGGTTCAGCATCAACTCCATCACGAAATTGCCGGGAGCTGTACCAGTCGTCGAGAGATTGCTGGCTGCGCCGGTCGGCTTGGATGTCATCGCTAGCCTCGGCCTCCTCGATCAGAATCTCGGCCTGGCGACGCTCTATCCTCTTCCGAAGAAACTCCTGGCGGTGAGCTGTAACCTCATCTTCCTTGATCGATATTCTTGGTTCGAGCAAGGCCATGAGACGGTCAGCCGCGCGCGTCTCCTCCAGGCCGGCCAACCGATCCGGCAACTGGTTGGTACGAGCACCGGCCTGGATCAGGCTCCGGCCCTTGCGCTCCCGCTCGGCGGTAGCCGCCATCGCGTCTTGCAGGTGACTCAGTTCACCGAGCGCTGATTCCAACGCCATACGATGCTGTTCCTCCTCGAGATTCCGGATGCGCAGCAGGCGTCGTAAGGCGCGCGAGATGGCCATTCGCTAAATCTCCGCCGCCAGACGGGCAAGCCGTTGCACACAGTCAGAATAGCGAAGCTGCTCGCGCGCTTCCTGGGTCATGAAAGCACGCATCGCTTCGCGCGATCTCAGGGCGCGGTCAAGATCCGGATCTGATCCGGGTTTGTAAGCTCCAATACGCACCAGATCTTCAGAGCGGGCGTAGACGGCCAGCAGCCTGCGTATCAACGCCGCCTGTTCGCGATGCGCGGGCTGGGTCACGGCTGGCATCAATCGGCTGATGGAGTCCAGCAGTTCGATGGGCGGATACCAGCCTTCGGCAGCCAGTGCGCGCGAGAGCACAACGTGACCATCGAGCAGCGATCGTACCGCGTCAACCAGCGGATCCTGCTGATCGTCGCCCTCCATTAAGACGGTATAAAAAGCGGTAATCGAGCCAACCCGGAACTGACCGGTGCGCTCCACCAACTTCGCCAGACGGGTAAAGACCGAGGGTGTATATCCTTTATTGGTTGGAGGTTCTCCCGCAGCCAGTCCAATCTCGCGCGCAGCCATGGCAAAGCGGGTCAACGAGTCCAGCACCAGCAGCACGTGCTTTCCCTGGGCTGCAAAGTACTCGGCAATGGTAGTTGCGGCCAGCGCCGCTCGCATACGCATCAGCGGCGACTGATCGGAAGTTGAAACCACCACCACCGAGCGGGCGCGGCCTGCAACGCCCAGCGAATCCTCCAGAAACTCACCCACCTCGCGGCCACGCTCACCCACGAGGCCCACCACCGTCACATCCGCCTCCGTGTTTCTGGTCATCATGCCGATCAGCGTACTCTTGCCCACCCCGGAGCCGCCGAAAATCCCTACGCGCTGTCCCCGGCCCACCGTCAGCAATGCATCGAGAACGCGGATTCCCGTTCCCAGCGGCGTGCGAATCGGCACCCGGTCCAGCGGCGAACGAATGATCCCATCGAGGGGCAGCATCTGCGAAACGAGAGGCGGCCGGCCATCATCGATTGGCGCGCCCAACGCATTCAATACCCTGCCCATCAGTGCCGGCCCCACCTCGATCTCAGGGCTAACGCCTAAAGCAGACACCTGGTTTCCAAAGCGAATTCCCTCCGTGCTTTCGACGGGCATCGACAGCACATTGGAGCCGCGAAAACCGATCACCTCGGCCAGATGGGCGTGACCAGACTGATCCTGAATCTCGCAGCACTCGCCCACTGAAGCCAGCGGCCCAGCCGATTCGATCGTCTGGCCCACTGATTCGAGCACCTGCCCGCGCCAGCGCCATGGCTGACCACGCTCCAACCGGCCAAAATAGCGTTCCAGCATCTGCGTCATGCGCCGCTCCCCTGGGTCGCTCCGACGGGAGCAGCCGCTACTGCCTCGGTTTTGGAAGCCTTCGTCCGCAGACCACCGGCGCGATCAAAAAAGCCCCGTTCAATCTCTCCCAACTGCGCACGAACCCCTAGATCCACGCTGCCCAGCTGAGTCTCAACCACGCAATCGCCCAGCCTCATGCCTTCGCCCACCGTCACAGTTGGCTTCACGGCCAGATTGGGCAGCAGGGCGATGGCCTCCGTCCAAAGCTCAAGCTCCAACTCAGGCACGCGCAGCCGCACTTCTGTTGAGCCGGAGAGTTGCCCCAGCGCCACCCGAACCGCACCGGTCAGCAGCAGAGGATCCATCTGCGCCTCGCGGCGAAGAATGCGTGCCGCAATTGCCAGAGCCAGCTTCACGACCTCATGCTCAACCTTTTGCAGATAGCGTTCCCGTTCCAGCGTAAAACTCTCGATCAGCCCCGCCGCCTGCCTTTTTCGCTCCTGCTCCGCCCCTGCCGACGAAGCGGCCTGCACCTCGCGCTCGGCTTGCCGGCCCTCCTGCTGGCCGCGTTCGCGGCCGGACTCGTAGGAGCAGCGCGTCTCTTCGGCCAGCCGCTGTTCAAAATCCGCGTACGATCGCATTTCGATGGCTCTGCCACCGGCCTTGTGTGCATGGACATCGTTAGGACTGGGCGCTTCCTCCTCAACGCACTCCCATCCATTCAATTCGGCGATTGAGGACGCTCCGGGCCCAGCCGGATATTCAAATATCTCGACGCGCCCGCTGGTGCCCTTGCACGGTGCTGATTCCATCTGCGGCAATAATTCCTCTCCTCAGCCAACAATGATCAATTGAAAGTCTATGGACGCCAACTGCGAACTATTCGCCGGTTGCTATCGTTAAACCAGCATCTCGTCGCCGGTCTCAAGCTTTAGCACCACCTTGCCTTCGGCCTCCAGGCGGCGCGCCAGATTGAGAATCTCCTGCTGAGCCTGCGCCACCTCGCTCGAGCGCACCGGACCCAGAACCTCCATGTCTTCCTTCAGCATCTCCACGGCTCGCGAACTCATGGATTTGAAAATCTGTGCGCGCAATTCGTCGTTGGCGCCGCGCAATGCCAGCGCCAATTGCCGCTTGTCCACACCCGAGACAATCTCGCGAATGGTGGCGGGCGGCACAGTTACCAGATCTTCAAACGTAAACATCAGGTTGCGAATCGCCAGAGCCAGCTCCGGCTGGCTATCCTCGATCGATTCCAGTATCTTCTTCGACTCCTCGGCATTGAGACGGTTCAGCAGATCGGCCACCGCTTTGAAGCCAGAGTAACTTTTGCGCGCCGTGTCGCCGACGCTTTCCAGACGACGATGCAGAATGTGGGCCACCTTCTGCGCCATCTCGGGAGAAAACTGGCGCATTTCAGCCAGCCGTTGGACGGAGAGAACCTTGTGGTCCTCGCTCAGGTTATCCAGCACCATCGCGGCGCGGCGCGGATCCAGGTGGGCCAGCACAAGAGCAATCGTCTGCGGATGCTCGCCATCCAGCAGCTTGCCCAACTGCTGCGGGTCCGTGCGTTGCAGCTTGGCAAGATTGCCTTGCGCTGCCTCCTGAGAGCGGCGCACTAGCGCCAGCAAGTCATCAGCGCGCTCCTTGCCAAAGGTCTCCACCAACAGGCGGCTGGCGTAGTCCAGCCCCCCATGCATCATGAAGTTCTGCGTCTCCAATAGCTCCCAGAACTCCTCCAGAATCTCCGCGGACATGTTCGGCGTAATACCGCGCAGATCGGCCAGTTCCTCGGTAAGCCGCTGCACGTCCGCCTCCGGCAAGGCGCGCAGAATCTCCTTGGCCAGCTCCTCGCCCACTGCCACCAACAGAACGGCCGCCTTGCGCGTTCCGCTCATGCTCGCCGTCCCGCGACGCCGTGCTGCTTCGCTTTGGGTATCCGCTTCGGCCAAACCCTTCTTCCTTCCCTTGCCGCGTTCTAAATGCGCAGTGTTCTCACCTTGCAGCTAGACATCTGAAGTCACCGTCCCCACTCCCTCCGCTCAGCCGATCAGTCGGAGTGAATCCAGCTTTGCAGCAGCCGGGAGCTTTGCGTGGGTTCTCGCTTGAGGTGGCCACTCACCTGCTCGAAGATCTCTTGCGCTCTGATCCGCTCCGGGTCCAATTCGGCAGGCTCAGGGGGTCGCAGTACACGCGCTTCGGCAACTTCGACCGGTCCGGAAAGTTCCTTGATTCGCCCTTTGCCTTCCTTAGTCACTGTGCCAATACTGGCGCGCCGCACCGCTGGGCGTACTCCAAAGGCCACAATCACCAGAATGCAAACCAGCAGAACTGCATACTTGACCACCACGGGCGAGGCTTCTGCCGCAGCCAGCAATTGACCGGTCATGGTAATCGGAGGTTGCAGACGGTTTTCGTCGAAGGCTAGATCCTCCACCTGCAACAGATCTCCCCGACCACTGTCGAAGCCCACCGCGGCCTGCGCCAGCGCTGTCAGATTGCGCAATTCATCGGGCGAGCGCGGCTGCCATTGCGCCGCCCTGCCTTTGCTGGCGGCCTGCACCAACCGATCATTCACCACAATCGCCGCGGTCATCCGCCGCACCCTGCCGGGATTCTCGACTACGTGCCGCACCGTCTTCGAGGCAGCGTAGGTTCCGGTCTCGCTCTTGGCCGTCTGCGGCGCTGTGCTCTGCTGCGGATAAACGGGCAAGGCCTGCGCGTTGGGAGCATTGGAGGCCGTGCCAGGAACTCCGGCAGCCACCGGCTGCGCGCCATAAGATTGCTCGGTGCGCTGCATTGACAGCGTCACCGTCTGGTCGGGATCGTAGTTCTCCTGCGTCTCCTCTGTCGCCGCCGGGTTGTAGTCCAGGGTCACCGAGGCGCGCACGTTGCCCGCGCCGGTCACCGGCTCAAGCGTGGCGACCAGCTTTTGCTCCAGGCTCTCTTCGGCGCTTAGCCGCTGCGCGTCGGGCGTCTTTGGCCCCAGTGGCTGATTGCCTGCCGCATCAACCAGAACTACGCGATCCGGCGTCAGCCCGTCGACGGCCGAGGCTACCAGATTGCGAATTGCCTCCGGCTCTCCGTCGGCCAACGTGCGATGACGCAGCTTGAGCACAACTGAGGCCTTGGCCGGCCTCTCCTGGTCTCGAAAGAGTGAGTCGTGAGGCAGCACAAGGTGAACCCGCGCCGACTCGACGTCGGTAAGCGAGCCAACCGTATGTTCCAGTTCGCCTTCAAGGGCGCGCTGATAGTTGACCTGTTCGTCAAACTCCGAGCCCACCCAATTGGGCTTGTCGAAGATCTCAAAGCCCAGCCGTCCGCTCTTCAGGCCCTTGGCCGCGGTCACCAGCCGCGCCTTGTCGAGTTGCGCGGCCGGAACCAGAATCCCCGCACCGTTAGCGGAGGACTCAAAGGGAATCTGCGCCTGGGCCAGGGCCTGGCCGGCCTGGCGAGCGTCCTCCGGATCCATATCCGCATAGAGGGTGCGCCAGTCCGTGCGCAGGCCGTACCACAGAAGGCCTCCAAGCAGAGCGGTTAGCAGCAACGCCGCCAACAGCGCCCAACTGCGCTGCGCCGGCTGCATCTGCGCCCAGCGCACCCGCGTTCGCCCCCAAAGCCCTGCCAGCCTGTCGGTCCACTGGGGCTGCCCGGGCATCAATGGCGCGCTCTTTTCCAACTGTGTTCCGGTAGCCATGGTCTGGGTGTCCCGCCGCATTGCCTTCTGTTAGAACTGCATTCCTATTACTTGCTGGTAGGCCTGAACGGCCTTGTTGCGCACCGCCAGCGCCAGCTCAAATGCCATGCTCGCCTTCTGCGCAGCGATCATCGCTTGGTGCACATCCACGCCGGAGCCGCTCATCAGTCCGGTAACGGCGGCGTGAGCCTGGTCTTCCAGCTTATCCACCTGGCCAACCGCATCGGTCAACAGATCGGAAAACGGAGTTGAGGCTTCACCTTGGCCGCCGATTGAAGATGCGCTCGATTGCGCTCCTGCTCCAGAAAGCCCCTGGAGCGCATGCGCCGCGGTGGTCATGGGGTTGATAGCGGTAATCATGGATTCTCCCTGTTCATGCCGGCCTGGTTCGGCCCATCCAGACCCTACGCCTTGGCAATCTCCAGCGCCGAGCTGATCATGCCCTTTTCCGCTTGCACGGCGGAACTATTGAGTCCGTAAGCACGTGTCGCCCCCATGAGATCCACCATCTCTGTGAGAGGATTAATGTCCGGATAGGAGACATAGCCATCCGGTCCGGCATCCGGATCTCCGGGATCATAGCGCCTCAGCGGAGGCGACGGGTCCTCAACCACGGCCGCTACGTGCACACCCGGCGCCGTCTGCCCAGAGGCATTCCCGCCCAGCGGCGGCAGGGGCGCGGGAAACGCAGTTGATGGCGTCGAAGCAAGGCTTCCCGAGGCCACATTCAACGTGTTGGCGAACTCCGGATCACCGGCATTGGCGGCGAAGACCACATGCTGACGGTGGTATGCGCCGCCGGTGGCCGTGCGTGTCGTCTCCGCGTTGGCCATGTTGGCCGCCACCACCTCGGCGCGTATCCGCTCGGCCTGCATGGCGCTGCCCGAGGTCTCCAGCATCGCGAAAAGGTTCATCGTCTTCTCCCTTTGGAATCAGTTGCTGCACGTGACTCTCCATGCTCCCGGCCAGAAGCATGGAGAAAGTCCAAGACAAACCGGAGTCCAGCAGTTACTTGCTATCGGAATGGATGGCGTCCATGACTCGCTGGTACTCCAGATGGAGCAGCGCTACGCCAGTCTTGAATTTGAGTTGCGCATCGGCCAGATTCAGGCCTTCGCGGTCCATGGAGACATTGTTGCCGTCAGGCCGCGCGATCAGCCCGTCTTCGGCTTTGAGGCGGACTGGACGTGTTGCGCTTCCCTGCTGCACGTCCGTCATCGCCTCACGCATCTCGGCCTCAAAATCCATGCCCATAGCCCGGTAGCCTGGCGTATCGATATTGGCCAAGTTGGCCGCGGTCAACTTGGCCTCGCTGGTGGCCAAATCAAGGTAGCGGGCAATCTGGTCGCTGAGTTGAGTTTCAACCTGCGATCCCATGCGTGCCTCCTTCTGACAGCTATCAGCTGTCAGCGAACAGCAAACAGTAGAACTGTTAGCTGCTAGCTGCGTTTAATTCACCGCCAGCCCAAAGTCGATCTCCCGCGCCGTGATGACAGCCGCATCGCCGGCCAGGATAGCGCCTCGCTCCAACACGTGTTCGAGCTCGCGCACATTGCCCGGCCAATCATGCGAGGCGAGCTTGGCTTGCGCGCCCTGGTCGACCCGCTTCACGGGGTTGTCACGGCCCAGTCGCGCCAGAATGTGGTCAATCAGCAGCGGCAGATCCCCTCTGTGCTCGGCCAGCGACGGGGTACGGATGAGAAAGACGGCCAGCCGGTAATAAAGGTCGGGGCGAAAGGCGCCGGTCTGGGTACGCTGAGCCAGCGGTTGGTGCGTGGCTGCCAGGATGCGCACATCTACTTTTACCGTCTCGTTGTCGCCCACACGTTGCAGTTCTCCGCACTCGACGAAGCGCAGCAGCTTGGATTGCAAACTGAGCGGCATCTCGCCGATCTCATCCAGAAAGAGTGTGCCGCCATCGGCGGCCTCGATGCGCCCAACGCGCCCCTGCACCGCGCCGGTGAAGGCGCCGCGTGTGTGGCCGAAAAGTTCGGCTTCCAGGAGTGCTTCTGGAATCGCCGCGCAGTTGATGGCGACAAAGGGTTTGCGGCTGCGGTGCGAGAGCCGGTGCAGCGCCTCGGCAACCAGTTCCTTGCCTGAACCAGTCGGCCCCTCGATCAGCACCGGCGTGGAGCGCGGAGCCACCAGCCGGACACGGTGGCTGACTTCAAGCATACGGGGAGCGTAACCAATCAGCTCCGGCAGCCGTTCGCCCATTGCTGACTCGTTTCCACTGCCGGGCAGACTCCCGCTGTTTGTCGTAGTCAGCGGAGGGGCTGGATGAGAATCTGTCACAACTTCCTCACCAGACGGAATCGAGGCGATACTCTGCGCTGAGGAGGAAGCCGCCGCGAATGCCGGGGTTGGATGCTGCCAGAAATTGTCAGGAGTGACGCTCTGCGGCAGCTTGGGCGTATTCAGCGCGGGCGCCACATTCCAGATCGCCGTGTCGTTGTCCTGGGTGCTGCGCAGGGCATAGAGCAGCTCCTGGCGATAGGGGCCGCGGGGACTCTGTTGTGCGCTGGAGCCGTCGGCGGTCACCAGGTCCACGTCAGGAAAGTGGCCACGGAAGTCCTTGAGAAACTCCGCCAGGTCCAGATCGGGTAGCCATGAATCGACGATAACGGCTTCTGGCGCAGCATCCTGTGCCTCCGCCCATGCCTGGGCTCCGCCTTCGGCCTCCCGTACCTGCCAACGGAGTCCGGTCAGCGTCTCAGAGAGCTTTTGACGAAAACTGCGATCAGCGCTAGCCACCAGCGCTGTGCGCGGGCGGATGCGGGTAGCGAGCGGAAGGATAGAAACAGGAACGGTTACCATGAAGACTCTCCTGAATAAATCGATTAAATGAAGGTAATGTCTGTAAACAGCCTGATGAACGAGCGCACCGCATAGTTAGCGCGCTTCAAGATGCGAACCGGCCGCGGAGGGCAGAATCGCGGGCGCGGAAATCGCTGCCAGGGGCATCGCCGGCAGCGCTGTGAGCGCTAGATTGGTCTCCGCGGGCACCATGTAACCATGCCCGCGCACTGTGCGGATCAACAGCCCCGGCGGCGGATCCTTCAGCTTGCGGCGAAGATAGTTGACGTAGACATCGACGATGTTGGTGGTCTGCGCCGGCTCCATCTTCCAGACCGAGTCCAACAGCTCCACCCGCGTCACGCACTGGCCGCGATTGAGCATCAGGTGCTCAAGCAGAGCAAACTCCTTGTTGGTGAGGATGATTGACTGGCCGGCGCGACGTGCTGTGTGGTCCAGCCGGTCCAGCTCCAGATCGCCGGCGCGCAGCAGCAGCCTGGACTCGCGCTTGCGGCGCAACAGCGCCCGGCAGCGGGCGCGCAGCTCGTGCAAGCTGAAGGGCTTCACCATCAGGTCGTCGGCCCCGCGGTCAAGGCAACGGACGCGCGTATCGACCTCCTGGCGCGCGGTCAGCACCAGCACAGGCAGATCCGAGTCCATGGCGCGGACCTCGTCAAGCACCTGTTCGCCGTCCTTGACCGGCATATTCAGGTCGAGAATGGTCAGGTCGGGTAACTCCTGGCGAAATGCCTCCACTGCGGCGGCTCCATCACACGTCACGCGAACATGGTGTCCGTCGGCCTCCAGACCGCGGCTTAAAAACAATCCCAACGCCTTGTCGTCTTCGGCGATCAATAACCTCATCACTGCCTTTCTCGCCGACAGCGCCTTCAACTCACGGCTTCTGCCTGCTTCTCTGTGTTCTCTCTCGCGTCAGCTTAACGTGTGCTAAGAGAAGGTGCCTCTCTACCTTCCCGCGAAGGACTGGGAAACTCAAGAGTAAAAACGAAGAAAGAAGATAGGCCGAGTTCAAGAATGGAACAGGCGAAGAAGACGTTCCCGATTTGGCGATTGCCGCGCGAGCCGGAAGCCCACTCTCTCAGCCGTCTGCCAAAGTGATAGCATGGAACGCGAGCCAGTGGCTCGGAAGGAGTTCGACCTTGCGCTTCAGCCCACTTCTCTTCTCTTTGCTTCTCACTTCCGGCATCTGCTTCGCGCAGCAAACCGCAGCGCCGCTTCCGCAGCCCTCGCGCCAGAGCTATCTCAAGCTCGCCGCGGAGGTGGACAACGCCTTGCACAAGGATGTCCTCGACGTATGGTTTCCTCGCTCTGTCGATTACAAGAATGGCGGCTTCCACTCTCACTTTGGGCGCGACTGGCGCTGGGAGTCCAGCGACGGCAAGTTTTCTGTCTTTCAGGGGCGCATGACCTGGGTCGCCGCCCAGGTGGTCTTGCGTTACCCCAATGAGAAGGATAAGTTTCTGCCCATTGTCCGCCATGGAGAGGATTACCTGCAGAATGTGATGTGGGACAAGCAAGACGGCGGCTTCTTCTGGGGAGTTGACGATGCAGGCAAAATCAGCAGAGAGTTCAGCGACGCCAAAAATCTCTACGGCATCTCTTTTTGCATCTATGGAGCCGCCGCTGCCTATCAGGCTAACGGCAATCCGAAGACACTGGCGCTGGCGCAAGAGGGCTTTCAATGGATTGACGCACATGCCCATGATGCAACCAACGGCGGCTATTTCGAGTCGCTCAAACGCGATGGAACGCCGGTTACGCAATCTTCCTGGATGCTACCTGGCGTTGTTGCTCCGCTGGCTCCGCCCAACACCAAGACGATGAACACCCACATTCATCTGCTCGAGTCTTTTACACAGCTTTATCAGGTGTGGCCCGATCCGCTGCTGCGAGCGCGATTGGAGGAGTTGCTGGTGGTGGTGCGCGACAAGATCGCCGCCGAGCCGGGCATTCAGAATCTCTACTTCACCAACGACTGGAAGCCGACATCCTCTCGTGATTCCTATGGCCACGATGTTGAAACAGCTTATCTCCTGCTGGAAGCCGACGAGCTTCTGCACCACCATGCCAGCGAAAAGACAGAGCGCATGGCCCGAATGCTGGTCGATCATGCCCTGGCAAACGGTTGGGATGCGACCAATGGGGGCTTCTACGGTGAGGGGCCGGTGCAGGGCAAAGCCGACGACACGAACAAGGAATGGTGGGTCGAGGTCGAAGGGTTGAATGCGCTTCTGATGATGCACGAACGCTATGGCAAGCAGACAGACGTCTATTTCCAGCGATTTCTGGAACAGTGGCATTACATCCAGCTTCATCAGATCGACGCGCAAAATGGCGGCTTGTATAACCTCACCAGGGCCGACGGTACGCCCCTCACCCAGGATAAAGGGGAGATTTGGAAAGGCGCATACCACGATGGCAGGGGCTTTATGAACGTCAGCGAGCGCCTGCGCAAACTTGCCGGAGAATAATTTCTCTTGCGTACAAGAAACTTGCTGCCACTTTGAAAACGACCTAGCGGTAGGACTCATCCCGGTGGATGACGAACTCCGGATAAGCCCCGCCGCCAAGTTCGTGCAGGTCCATGCCGATGCGCTCGCCGTCGGAGTCGACGCGGAAGGCGACCACGCGGTTGAGCAGCCAGAAGAGCAGGTAGACCAGCGGCAGAATCAGCCCCAGCAGCGTGGCGATGCCGATCAGTTGCGCCACGAATTGGCCCGTCATTGGTGCGAAGATGCCCGCTGCCAAGAGTCCCCAGAGACCGCCGACGGCGTGCACCGTGATGGCGCCTGATGGATCGTCGATGGAGAGTGCCAGTTCAAGTAACTCGACCAGCAGCGGCGTCAGGATCCCAGCGACGCAACCAACAAAGAGCGATTCGCCCGGCGTGACCAAACCGGCGCAGGCGCTGGAAGAGACCAGCCCGGCGAGCCAGCCGTTGGCGCAGAGGCTGGCATCGGGTTTGCCGAAGCGGAAGCGCGTCACTGCGAATGTGGCCGTCACAGATCCGGCGGCGGAAAGCAGCGTATTGACCGCCGTGACCGGCAGGCTGCCGAGCGGCGCATGAAGCCAAAGCAGCGCGCCGGCGAGATTCCAAGCCAACCAGCCTACCAGCGCCAGCAGGCACCCGAAAAGCACATAAATAGCGTTGTGACCAGGCAGCGCCGTCGAGAGTCCCTCTTTGGGGAATTTACCCTTGCGTGGCCCGGTGATCCAGACCACGGCAAGCGCGCTCAAGCCGCCCAATATATGGACCGTGGCCGCGCCGCCTCCATCCAGAAAGCCCGCGCCCAGCGAGAAGTTCACGCCTAACTGCGATAGCCATCCCCCGGCCCAGACCCAATGCGCCAGCAGAGGAAATACGGTTGCCGCCAGCAGCGCGGCGATGGCGCAGCCGGCGCTCAGGCGCAGCCGGTCAGCTCCCGAACCCCACGGAATAAATGCAGCCAGGGCCACCGCCAGCATCTCAAAAAGCAGCGCGAGTTGGGACTGAGGCCCCGCCGCGCCGAGACTGCCCAGCAGCAGCGGACCGGCTCCAAGCCACTCCCAGGGCCTTCCGGCAAACTGAAAGGAGTGGCCCGCCGCGCCCGTGCTCCCCACCCAGGTTGCGCCGATAAGCGCAAAGGAGATGACCGCAACAGCCAAAAGGACAAGGTTGCCCAGCATCGCCTGCGCGGCTGAACGGCAGCGCCCCAGGCCGGTGTTGATAAGCGCCACGCCGGCGATGGCCAGCGGCGCAACCAGCAAGAGAGCAAGGCAGAGGGCAAAGGCTGCTTCAGAGAGGATGGGCGCGGTCGGCAGAGTCGGATTCATATGCGATTTTCCCCTCGAGCTTCCATGTGCCCGCGCACGGCAACCACCAGTCCGAGGCACTCGACGGCCAATCCGCAAAGCACAAAAGCTGTTCGCGGCGCCGGCGCGGAAAAGAGCACCAGCGCGTAGAGAGAGAGAAAGAATCCGGCTGGCATCACCAGCAATCCGGCGTATTTCATCTGCGTTCCTTTCTTTTCAGCTCAGGAAGCATTCGCTGCAATGTTTTTTGAATTCTATATTAGAGCCGTTCAGATCGCTATTCTCTGCCCTTCATCCCATTCCCACCACGGGCTGAAAGAGCGTTCCCGCCACGCGCCGCGCAATCCCCACCAGCTCGCGCTGACTGGCAAAGACCTTTACAATCGGCGCGTGAGAGAACTCCGGCAAATTGGCTTGTGCTCCGTTACGCAGCCGCCCCAGGGCCAGAGCATCCCCCGTCACGGAGGGCATCTCCGGCAGCAAACTGCGCGGATGGACGCACAACTCCTGCAGTGCTTCTACGTTTCCTGCCAGTGCTTGCAGCTCGTCGAGCTTATGCGCCCCTTCGAGCGAAAAGACGCCAGCCTGGGTGCGCCGCAAACTACTCAGGTGCGCTCCGCAGCCCAAATCCCGGCCCATTTCATGCGCCACTGAGCGCACATAGCCCCCGGCGCTGATGCTCATGGTGAAGGTGGCCTCGACACCGTCGAGCGCGACAATCTCAAAGCTGCGAATCTCCACCCGCGCGGTCTTCAGCTCCACCGGCTTGCCCTCTCGCGCCAGTTTGTAGGCGGGCGTTCCGGCAATCTTCTTGGCGGAGTAAGGCGGCGGCATCTGTTCCATCACGCCGTGAAAACGGCTGGCCGCGGTTTGTATGCGCTCCAGAGTCAGGGTTGAGCCCAAAACCGCCGTGCAGTCAGCTCCGGCTGGCTCGCCCTCGGCGTCATATGTGTCGGTGGCAAAGCCAAAGCGAATTCGTCCGCTATAGCTCTTTTCCGCCGAAGAGAAGTACTGCGCCAGGCGGGTAAACTTGCCCAGCAGCAGCGGCAGAACGCCGGTCGCCATCGGGTCGAGAGTTCCCAGATGGCCAATGGATTTTTCGCCGGTGATGCGGCGCAGGATTCCCACCACATCGTGACTGGTCATGCCGCTTGGTTTGTCAATAACAAGGAGTCCGTTCACTTCTCTACTGTAGCTGACCGCACCCGCCTGCTCACTGACCGCCTGCTCCCTGCTGCCGCACCAGCGACAGAAATTCCAACCGCGTCTCCTTCTGGCGGAAGCAGCCCAGCATCGCCGAGGTCACTGTCGAGGAGTGCTGCTTCTCGATCCCGCGCATCATCATGCACAGGTGGCGCGCCTCGATGACCACGCCCACGCCCTGCGGAGCGATCGCATCCTGAATGGCATCGGCAATCTGCCGCGTCAGCCGCTCCTGTATCTGAAGACGGCGGGAGAACACTTCAACTAATCGCGGTATCTTGCTTAATCCGATTACTTTACCTTTTGGCACATAAGCCACATGGACTTTGCCGAAGAAGGGCAAAAGATGGTGTTCACAGAGCGAAAAAACCTCAATATCCTTGACGATGACCATTTCGTCGTAGTCCTCGTCGAAAAGCGCCCCACGCAGAATCCCGGTCGGGTTTTCATCGTAGCCCTTCGTTAAAAAGGCCATCGACTTCTCCACGCGCGCAGGCGTAGCGAGCAAGCCGGCGCGATCGGGATCTTCGCCTAGCCGGTGTAGAATCTCATGCACCATCTCCTTGGTGCTGAATCCGCTCAGTCCTTGGTCAATCGCCGCTTCCTGATGTACTTGTTTACTCAATGCAATCGGCTGCGCCATTCTTTGAATCCTCTCGCCCTGGAAAAAGAGGCGTAATTCTCATTCGCCCACGCACTCAAAAAAATTGTTCTCCGTCTCTTCCACGCGCACTCTCTCCAACTCGCCCACCGGCAGCGCGCCCTTCAACAACGCGAAGATCACTCTTGAGAGATTCTCCGTCGTTGGCACACGATGCAGAAAGAGCGGGTCCAAATTAAGGTTGGCGTGATCAAATCGCTCGAAGACTCGCATCTGCACTATCTCATCCAGATCCTTCAGGTTGATCACCATCCCGGTCTCCGGGTCCACAACTCCGGCAACCACCACTTCCACGACATAATTGTGGCCGTGGCCATGTGGATTGTTGCACTTGCCGTAGACGGCCCGGTTCTCGTCGGTCGAGAGCGCCTCCGTGTGCAGCCGATGGCTGGCGCTGATGGTGTAGCGACGGCCAAAGGCGGCCTTCATGCCTCACCCCGGTATTCAGCGAAGATCTCCGGCGACTCGTAGACGCGTACCCGGTGCAACTTCGCTCCGCCAGCCACAATCGCCGACTCCAGCCGCTTCCACGCGGCAATAGCGATATTCTCCGTGGTAGGAATCGCCGCCGAAAACTCGACAACCTCCAGGTTCAGGTGGCGATGGTCCCAGACGGCCAGCACCTCGCTGTCGATGACGGCTTTCAGCCATTTGAGATCGACGACAAAGCCGGTCACCGGGTCAACCTCGCCCGCCACAGTCACCTCCAGCGTGTAATTGTGGCCGTGGCCATTCCGGTTGGCGCATCGTCCAAAAACCTGCTCGTTCTTCTCCTCGCTCCACGCCGGATTCCAATAGTAGTGCGAGGCGGAAAATACGGCTCGCCGCGTCAGATAGATCATCGTACCCTCATTGGAGTTGATGCGCGAGCGGTTGTTCCGGCTTCATGCAATGAGCTTTCAACCATTGCTTCTACCATGCGCCGCTGCTTAGGTACTCATGAATGGAAGCGGCAGCCTTGCGCCCCGCACCCATGGCCAGTATCACCGTCGCTCCGCCGGTGACAATGTCTCCGCCGGCAAAGACGCCTTGTTTGGAGGTGCGCAGAGTCTCCGTGTCGGCCACAATGTAATTGCGCTTGTTTGTGGCGAGATCGGGCGTCGTGCTCTGGATCAGAGGATTGGCCGTGGTGCCGACGCCGATGATGGCCACATTCGCGGGTAAAATAAACTCGCTTCCTTTGATCTCCACCGGTCGGCGGCGTCCGCTCTCGTCCGGCTCGCTCAGTTCCATGCACACACAACGCGCGCCGGTGAGCCAGCCTTTTTCGTCGCCCAGAAACTCGACCGGGTTGGTCAGCATACGAAACTCAATGCCCTCTTCACGCGCGTGCTTCACCTCTTCAGCGCGGGCCGGCATTTCCTTCTCTGACCGGCGATAAACCAGCGTCGCCGTGCGCGCCCCCAGCCGCCGAGCGGTGCGCACCGCGTCCATCGCCGTATTGCCGCCGCCCACCACAATCACGTCACGGTCGCGGCAGTCGTAGACCGGCTCGTCGTACACTTCGCGCTGGTAGGCACGCATCAGGTTCACGCGCGTCAAAAATTCATTCGCCGAATAAACGCCGTTGAAGTGTTCTCCGGCCACATTGAGAAAGACGGGCAATCCCGCGCCAGTGGCCACAAAAACCGCGTCATAATGTTCGTCGCGCATCAACTCGTTGATAGTAACGCTCTTGCCGACGACGACGTTGGTCTCGAACTCGACGCCCATGCGGCGCAGATTGTCCACCTCGCCTTTCACAATGGACTTGGGCAGGCGAAACTCTGGGATGCCGTAGACCAGTACGCCGCCCAGCTCGTGCAGTGCCTCGAAGACGCGCACCCGGTGGCCCTTCTGGATCAGGTCGCCAGCTGCGCTCAACCCCGCTGGCCCGCTGCCTACAATGGCCACGCTCTTGCCCGTAGCCGGAGCATTCGCGGGCAGGCCAAGTTGGCCGCTCTCTCGCTCGAAATCTGCGACAAAGCGCTCCAGGTTGCCGATGGCCAATGGCGCGCCCTTCTTGCCCAGAATGCATCCGCCCTCGCACTGATTCTCCTGCGGGCAAACGCGGCCCGTGATCGCCGGTAGCGCGTTATCTTCGCGCAGTTTGGCCGCTGCGGCCAAATAATCCCCGGCATAAATCAGGGCAACAACGTCCTTGATCTTGACGCCCACCGGGCAATCAACGACGCAGGCGGGCTTGGCGCAGGCCAGGCAGCGCGTGGCTTCAGTCAGCGCATCGGCTACCGCGAGGCCCTGGTTCACTTCCTCAAAGTTGCGGCTGCGCACCTGCGGATCAACCTCCGGCATATGGGTGCGCAGAATCTTCATCCGCTCTTTGAGAGGCAGAATATTCATTGCGGAGCGGGGCAGCGGACGATTTTCAGACATAATGTTTCTCCCCCGCGTCCAGCTCCGCGCGTAGCTCCGCTATCTCTTCCTCTTTGTTTTCCTGGAATTGTTTCAGTGACGCGCACTCTTTCTCGCGGTACATAGTGTTGCGTTGCATGAGTACCTCAAAATTGACCATTGAGGCGTCAAACTCCGGCCCATCCACGCAGGCAAACTTGCTCGTCTTGCCCAGCAGCACCCGGCAGCCGCCGCACATCCCCGTGCCGTCTACCATAATCGAGTTCAAGCTGACCATCGTCCTGATGCCCAGCGGCGTGGTCATGCGCGCCACGGCTCGCATCATCGGCACCGGACCAACGGCCAGCACAAAGTCGATCGTGCGTCCCGCGTCCAGCAGTTCTTCAAGCTTTTTTGTCACCAGCCCCTGCTCGCCGTAACTGCCGTCGTCGGTCATGATGTACGTTTCGCTGCTCGCCGCGCGCACCTCGTCCTCGAAGACGACCATCTCGGTCGAGCGCGCGCCTTCGATAAAGACCACGTGATTGCCAGCGGCCTTGAGCGCGTTGGCCGTGGGCAGCGCCATCGCCGTGCCCACGCTGCCGGCCAGAATCACCGCCGTCCCGTAGTGCTCAATCTCCGACGGCTTGCCCAGCGGGCCAACAATGTCCATTATGAAGTCGCCTGTTTCCAGACAGTTGAGCAGCGAGGTGGTCTTGCCGATCCCCTGCACCACAATGGTCACCGTCCCGGCCACAGGGTCAGAAGACTTGATGGTGAGCGGAATGCGCTCGCCCTTTTCGTGCAGGCGTAGAATTACGAACTGCCCTGGCCGCTGCTTGCGGGCAATGCGCGGCGCCTCGATCACAAACTGCTTGATGTTGAGGCCGACGCTGCGGGCTTCCACAATCTTGTACATAAGGAAAGTCTACGACTCAGCCATCGCCCTCGGCAATTAGACGCCTGAACTGGCAGTCACTATTCCCACTCGATGGTGCCCGGTGGCTTGCTGGTGATGTCGTAGACGACGCGGTTGATGCCGCGCACCTCGTTGACGATGCGGCTGCTGATGCGCTTGAGCACCTCGTAGGGCAGCGGCGTCCAGTCGGCGGTCATGCCGTCCTCCGAGTGCACGGCGCGCACCGCGCAAGTGTAGGCATAGGTGCGCTGGTCGCCCATTACGCCCACGCTCATCACCGGCAGCAGCACGGCAAAGCTCTGCCAGATCGACGAGTAAAGCCCGGCCGCCTTGATCTCGGCTATGACAATCTCGTCGGCCTCTTGCAGCAGCGCCACCCGCTCCGGCGTGACCTCGCCCAGGATGCGCACGGCCAAGCCAGGTCCAGGAAAGGGCTGGCGGCCAAGAACCTCGTCGGGCATCGCAAGGTCGCGCCCGATGCGCCGGACCTCATCTTTGAACAAATCGCGCAGCGGCTCGATCAGCTTGAGCTTCATCCCCAGCGGAAGGCCGCCGACGTTGTGGTGGCTCTTGATCGTCTGGCTCGGCCCCTTCACGCTGCTGGACTCGATCACGTCCGGGTAGAGCGTGCCTTGCACCAGCCAATCGACACCGCCGGTCTCTTTGGCGATGCGCGCGGCCTCATCGTCAAAGACGGCGATAAACTCGGCGCCGATGATTTTTCTTTTCTTTTCGGGTTCGATGACTCCGGCCAGTTTTGTGAGGAATCGCTCGCTGGCGTCCACCGCGACAATCTTCAACCCCAGCTTTTCGCGCAGATTCTTCTGCACGCTGGCGAACTCATTTTTGCGCAGCACACCGTTATTGACGAAGATGCAGGTCAGTTGATTTCCAATAGCCCGATGCACCAGCACCGCCGCCACCGACGAATCCACACCGCCAGAGAGGCCGCAGATCACGTGTCCGTTGCCGACTTTTTCGCGGATGGCGGCAACGGTCGTCTCGATAAAGCGCGCCGGAGTCCAGTCGCCCGCCGCGCCGCAAATGTTGAAGACAAAGTTCTTGATCAGCTGCGGTCCCAGCGGAGTGTGGTGCACTTCGGGATGGAATTGCACCGCCCATATGCGGCGCTCGGTGCTCTCAAAAGCGGCCAGAGCATTGGCTGAAACGGCGGTGCGATGGAAGCCGGCAGGCAGTTGCGCTGCCTCGTCGCCGTGGCTCATCCAGACCTGAAGCGTAGCGGGCAAACCGGCAAACAACTGCGAAGCAGTGTCTTCTATAGTCACCTCGGCATGGCCGTACTCGCGTCGGGGCGCGTTCAGCACCTTGCCGCCCAGATGATGCACGATAAAGTGCAACCCGTAGCAGATGCCCAGCACAGGCAGGCCCAGTTCCAGCAGCTTTGGATCGGCGGCAGGCGCGTCGGCGTCGTAAACAGACGACGGTCCGCCGGAAAGGACAAGGCCCAGCGGCTTCAGCCCCAGAATCTCGCTGATGGGCGCCGTACAGGGCAAAACGACGGAAAAGACATTCTGTTCGCGGATGCGACGCGCAATCAGTTGCGTATACTGCGAACCGAAATCGAGGATGACAATGGTTTGAGTGGTCACACTTCAAGTGTGGCAGGGCGCATCCCCGCTTTGCAAGCGAAAGCATCGAACAAAACGCCGTTCCTAAGCCGTAACAATCTCGCTGAAGTCGGCGATGCCGCTGAAGCCGCTGAGAACCTCTTGAATCAGAGCAAGATTGGCTCCGCGCACCGCCGGGTCGTTGTCGAGCACCATCACCTTGTCGAAGAAGGCGTCCACCACCGGCCGCAGCGTGGCAATGGCCTCCAGCGCCTGACCGTAGGCCCGTTGCTCACGCAGCCTGGCCACTTGCGGAGCCAGCGTCCCGGCGGCCTCGGCAAGCTGTTTTGCCTCAGCCGGAAGCACAACCCCAGAGTCCGCCTGGATGGCAAATCCCTTCTCCTCGGCTTGGCGCAGAATGTTCTTGATGCGCTTGAAGGCCGCGGAGATGGCTGCGAAATCCGCGGACTCGCGGGCGGCGGTGAGGGCTTCGGCGCGGGCAATAGCATCGCGCACATCATCGGCTCCGGCTGCCAGCACGGCGTTTACCACGTCGTAGGCATAGCCCTTGTAGTCCTTCAAATAAAAATTCAATCGCTCAAGCAAAAATGCTGAAACTGCTGTCATTGTTTGGTCAGAATCAATGTCCCTCATGCAAGAAGTCATGATACCATTCTGATCAATTCGCACTTCTCCGGTATACGACTTCAACACATCTCTTAGCGTTAGTGGAAGCTGCGATTCCGCAAGTATCTTTACAATTCCATTCGCAGAACGGCGAAGCGCAAATGGATCCTTTGATCCTGTAGGTGCCTGCCCAATGCCAAACAATGCGACGATAGTCTGAATACGATCAGCGAGGCCAAACAACTGGCCTTCCATGGTAGCAGGAATTGCATCTTCCATCGAAGCCGGAATGTACTGGGAATAGATTGCGTCGGCAATGACGGCACCGTGTTCTGCGTATCCCTCCTGCTGCCATTGTGCGCGTATATATAATCCTCCGATGATGCCCTGAAGTTCCGTAAACTCTTTTACTAGCTCTGTCGTCAGATCGGTCTTAGCATACTTCGCGGCTATTTCCGCAAGACCGAAATTAACAGTCGCCCCCTTTAGGACGACTGCTGCGCCAAGCTGCCGGGTTGCCACAATGTTCTGCTCCGTTTTCCAGTAATAGCTCCATGGCTCGCCCTTCGGCGGACGGAAGAAGGTGACATTCTTCAAACTCTCCACGCGGTCCACCAGCGGCGTTTTCTGGTCAACCTCCCAAAAGAAGCGCGCATCCTTGAAGCGGGCGCGCAGCACACGCGCATTGCCGTGGCGGATAATCGCCTCGCCCTCTTCGTCTACCTCGATATTCAAAACAGCAAGAAAGTGCGGAAGCACTTTGCCGTCCGCGCCTTCTACCGCAAAGTACTTCTGGTGGTCGCGCATCACCGTGACCAGCACCTCTTCGGGCAGCGCAAGATACTCCGGCTCAAAGTCACCCAGCACCACGGTCGGCCACTCAGTGAGATGCACAACGGTCTCTATCAGCGGCTCGTCCTGGCGCCAGCGCGCGCCGGGAACTGTGCGCGTGGCTGCATCCAGAGCCTTGCGAATCGACTGCCTGCGCGCGGCTACATCGACTTCTACAAAAGCCTTGCGCAGAACCTCTGCATAAACCTTCGGCTGGTTAATCACGATCGGCGTTTCACCGTGCAAGATGCGATGTCCGCGGCTCAAGTTTCCCGCCTGAATGCCGGCAATCTCCAGTGGAGCAATAGCCGAGTCTAGCAGCGCAACAACCCAGCGGATGGGGCGCACAAAGCGCTCCGGCTTGCCCGCGCGCCAGTACATATTTTTGGCCCAATAAAGGCCGAGCACTTCCTTGGGAAGTTCTGTTGCCAACACTTGCTGAGCGGCCAAACCCTGACGCTTCACTTTAGCCCCGACATACTCACCCTTGGCGTTGGTAACTTTTTCCAGAGCCGCTACAGGAACGCCGGCCTTCTTGGCAAAAGCTTCGGCGGCCTTGGTTGGTACGCCGTCTTTGAAGGCAACCTTCCAGGAGGGACCGGTCAGGTTCTCTTCTGTATCGGCCTGGCTCGTGAGTACGCCCTCAACCAGCACAGCCAACCGGCGCGGCGTCGAATAAGTGGTGAGTTTGGCTCCCTCAACAAGCAGCCGCTCGCGCGTGAGCAAATCTCTTACGCGGCGGCCCAATTCGGCTTCAGCTCCGGCAATCATGCGGGCGGGAACTTCGTCCAGCCCAATTTCCAATAAAAAATCTGTCATAGCTTTGATATTCTTTCTGTCTCTGAAAATCAAAAGATCCAACGCTCGTCTTTCAGCTCAATCCTCGGTAAGCCTGGTATCAGGGCAGCCGAGAGCTAACGGCCCGCAGCTAAGAGCTGATAGCCTCACTCTGCTGTGCCGCGTACACTTTTGCCACGCCGACCGATAAATTGCGAATGCGGCCGATCATGCCCACGCGCTCGGTGACGCTGATAGCCCCGCGCGCATCCAGCAGATTGAAGAGGTTTGAGCACTTGAGCGCCAGTTCGTAGGTTGACATCAGCGGAAAGCGCTGCTTTTCCTTTCTGCTGGCCTTTTCATCCGCCAGCAGCGCGCCCGCCCGCTTGAGCAGCGTCTGCGCTTCAGCTTCATAGCTGTTGAAGTGCTCCCACAACTTGCCAACATCAGCGTCCTCAAAGTTATAAACCGAGTATTGCAACTCTTCAGTCAGTCTGACGTCGCCGTAAGTCACCACCGCGCCGGTATCCGGGTCGCGCGCCCAAACAACATCGTAGACCGAGTCCACATCCTGCATGAAGGCGCAGAGCCGCTCCAGCCCATAGGTCAGCTCGGCGCAGATGGGTTCCAGATCAAGGCCACCGCACTGCTGGAAGTACGTGAACTGGGTAATCTCCATGCCGTCCATCATCACCTGCCAGCCCACGCCCCAGGCGCCGACGGTTGGGCCCTCCCAGTTGTCTTCCTCAAACTTCAAATCGTGCTTGCTGAGGTCAATACCGATGGCTTCGAGCGATTGAAGATAAAGCTCCTGCACGTTCACCGGCGGCGGCTTGAGAATCAGCTGAAACTGGGTGTGGCGAAAGAGACGATTGGGATTCTCGCCGTAGCGGCCGTCGGCGGGCCGGCGCGAAGGCTGCGCGTAGCCCACTTTGTAGGGCTTGGGTCCGAGAACGCGCAGGAAGGTCTCCGGCGCCATGGTGCCTGCACCAACTTCAACGTCGTAAGGCTGTTGCAAAATACAGCCGCGTTCCGCCCAAAAGCCTTGCAAGCGGAACAAAAGCTCCTGAAAAGTCAGCGGCGTACTCTTGGAATTCAATGGAAGCTGGGATGAGGTCACGGGCATTTCTCTCTTGATGGGACTAAGTCGATTTTAGCAGCATGGATCACCCTCCCAGCCGCGCCAGCGCCTCCGCCGAGTGAAGTTTGCGCTCCAGGTGGCGTTCCATGGCTTGCAAGGTAAAGCGGCGCAGGTCCTGTCCTCGCCGCCGGGGCCATACTTCGTTGGCAAAGGCCGCCACCGGCGCATGCAGCATTTGTTGTGCCAGGCGCCATGAGTCCACTGAAAGCTCGCTGGCGCTGCCGCTGCGATGAACCGCGCAGTACAAGCCGTCGCCCAGCGTGTTGAAGCTGATTTCACCGCCCTCGAGCGCCTCGCCACAGGCTGTGCAGTGGGCAACGTCCGGCAACAGGCCCATCAGCCTCGTCATCCATAGTTGAAAGTAGGTCAGCGGCATCCATGGCTGCTCGACCGTGGTCTGCTCGAGAACTGCCACCAGCAGCCTGAAAACCGTCTCGTGGGGATCGTGGTCAGGCAGCGCCTCGTCCAGCATCTCGGCAAAGAAGCTGAGCACTGTCATACGCGTGAGATCGACCGGCAATGAGAGAGGCGAGCGAACGACCTCCAGCTGATCCAGCCGCACCAGTTCCTGCCTGGGCCGCTCGGCAAACCAGGCGCGAGCGAGCGTCATCGGCTCCAGCGCCCCGCCAAAACGCTTGCGGCTCTTCAGCGCCGACTTGGCCACGCCGCGCACACGGCCAAAGTCGCGCGTAAAGAAGCTCACGATCAGATCGGCCTCGTGGACCGGCCAGGTGCGCAAAACTACGGCCTCTGAGGTAAGCACACTCATGCGTCTATCTTCGCACTGCCGCGCAAGAGGTCAAAAGCGCAGCATTCCATTGGACGATGACGAGCATTTATCGCTTACACCGTGAACGGCCCGTGATGCGGGAATGGGCTGATCGGATAAGCCACACCGGCAAAAACACAAACGCACATCCCGCCGCAGCAGGACGCGCGTTGAGGAGAGGCTCCAGACTGGAAAGAGGCCGTGAGCCGCTTAGTGGCCGAAGTGTTTGGCGTTCTTCTCGGCAAAGCTGGCCCACTTCTCCGGCAGGTCGTCTTGCGCAAAGATGGCCGAGACTGGGCAAGCGGGGACACAAGCGCCGCAGTCGATGCACTCGACCGGGTCAATGAACAACTGGTCAGCCTCGGCGTGGCCGTCTTCGTCCTTTTTGGGGTGGATGCAATCGACAGGACAGGCGTCCACACAGGCGGTGTCCTTGGTGCCGATACAGGGTTCTGCAATGACATATGCCATTCTGATCTTCTCCCGGAGATTTCAACCTTCGAGGCTGATAGTAGCACAAAGCCCCGGCGGCAGACTTGTCCTGCCCTAGCTGCGGAATGTGTTACCAAAATTGGATGCGCCACCCACTCTCTTTGATCCCGAAAGTGGATATGGACACTCAAAATGTGTCTCGCCAGTCAATTTTTGCTTGCGCCTGCCGGCTCCATCTGCAGCGGTTCCGTCAAAGTGAAGAGCAGCGTGGTGCCCAACTCCAGCCTAGCCTGCGGATGGCTGACGAGCAGGTGGACCGTCACCAGTCCCGCTCCGATAATGCTGCCGGTCAACGCGCCCGCTGGTCCGCCGACGATTGCGCCGCTGGCCGCTCCGGCTCCCACCGCACCGCCGTACTCAATGCTGTCGTGCTTTATGCGCGAATCGGGCAGAATAGCTCCCTCGCTTCCAACCTTGGTTCTGGAACCGGGAGTGCCTGTTACCTGGGCGAAGAGCTTGTAGCGTCTTCCGTCGGACAGAATCACCGTCTCTGGCCGCAGGCGCATGGTGCCACGTCCGCCAGGATGGCCGCTGGAGACTTCAACGACACGGCCGTCAATCTCTGCTCCGGCAGGAATCAGCACTTGGCCGCCCTGCAATACATCCGAGGCCACGCGGCTGCGGAAGGCCTCGCCTTTTTCGCTCTCCAAAGTCGAAAGCCTGTCCAGCAACTCAACACGTATTGTCACGCCCTCCGGCAGTTCGCCCGGACGCAACGGCCGCGGATGAACGATGTCACCGTCCGGGTCGGCGGCGTTGCCGCGCTCGATCAGTGCCGGCTGTTCCGGCGCGGGAGCGGCTGGCTGAACCGCGACTGTTCCGCCAGCCGAATCAGCGTTGTTCACGGCGACAGCGCCCGCGCTGGGCTGGGCCTGCGTCGCTGCCTGATCCTGCTCCTGTTGTGAAGCAACTGGCTGACCGGCCTGGGGCTTTGGTTGGGCTGCGCTGGTCGTCACAATCGTGTCGTCCGGGGGTGGCGTCGAGGTTCCCTGGTAGGGGCCTGACTGATTCGCATCTTGCGCACTCAAAACCGCCGTTGCCATGAACAGCGATACACACACCAGAATTGACCGATTCATTCCAGTCTCCTATTCCCGTAAACGGGCAGTCCTCTTCAATCAGTTCAAACCCCACCGGACGATGAAAGTTGCACTTGGAAAAGTGCCGGCGCGCCATCTCACCCAATTTAATGCTAGCGCTCACCATTCGCTGGTGGCATACTAAAGGGGTTTGCAAGTGCCTAGGACGGTACGAATCAAAAAGATAACCTGATCCGGCAGAGTGCCCTTACCGGTAAGGTTTTTGGCCCCACTGACCGCCTTTATTCCTTGCGCTGCGCTTGGATTTGCTAGAATCCTTGCGAGACTTCATTCCCTTTTAGCCTGGAATGGCGAGGAATTGATCACGTGCAGCAACTTCTGAATACGATTCAAAGCGCCGCCGGAGAAGAGCTTGACGTAGATCGCCGTCCGCAACCCCCTACCCTGAATGCCCGGCTGCAGCATCGCATAGCGAGGACTGATATGACTGAGATTGTTGCCATTCGCGCCCGCGAGGTTCTGGATTCGCGCGGCAATCCGACCGTGGAAGCAGACGTAATCCTGGAAAGCGGCGCATTAGGCCGCGCCATTGTGCCCTCGGGCGCCTCCACCGGCGAGCATGAAGCCGTGGAACTGCGCGACGGCGACAAGAGCCACTACATGGGCAAAGGCGTCTTGCAGGCCGTGGCTAATGTTGAATCAGTCATCGCGCCCGAACTGGAGGGCATGGACGCCTCCAATCAGCGGCTGCTCGACCAGACGATGATCGCCCTCGACGGCACGCCCAACAAGTCCAAGCTCGGCGCCAACGCCATTCTCGCCGTCTCCATGGCCTCGGCGCGCGCCGTGGCCCAAACGCTGGAGATTCCTCTCTACCGCTACCTCGGCGGTGTGAACGCCTCTGTGCTTCCCACCCCCATGCTCAATGTGCTCAATGGCGGCGCCCACGCTGACAGCAATGTGGACTTCCAGGAGTTCATGATCATGCCGGTAGGCGCGGAGCGCTTCAGCGAGGCGCTCCGCTGGGCCGCTGAGACCTTCCACACCTTGCGCGGCGTGCTCAAGAAAAAGGGTTACAACACCGCCGTTGGCGACGAGGGCGGTTTTGCTCCCTCGCTCAAGTCCAATACCGAGGCTGTCGAGTTGATTCTCGAAGCAATCGAAGCCGCCGGTTACAAGCCGGGAGAGCAGATCGCCATCGCCCTTGATCCCGCGTCGAGTGAGTTTTATGACAAGGATAAAGGCAAGTACATCTTCAAGAAGAGCGACAAGCGCGAGCTATCGAGCGAAGAGATGGTAGCTTTTTGGGATAATTGGAGCCGCCAGTACCCGATCGTCTCGCTGGAAGACGGCTTGGCCGAGGACGACTGGGCTGGCTGGAAGCTGCTCACCGACAAGATGGGCGGAAGGATTCAGTTGGTCGGCGATGATCTGTTCGTCACCAACGTGAAGCGTTTGCAGCGCGGCATCGAAGAGGGCGTGGCCAATTCCATTCTGATCAAAGTCAACCAGATTGGCACGCTGACCGAGACACTGGAAGCTATTGACCTGGGCCGCCGCTATGGCTACACCTCGGTCATCAGCCACCGTTCCGGCGAAACCGAGGACACCTTCATTGCTGATCTCGCCGTGGCCACTGGCGTGGGTCAGATCAAGACCGGCTCGGTCAGCCGCACCGACCGCATCGCCAAGTACAACCAGTTGCTGCGCATTGAAGAAGAACTGGGCGGCGGCGCAGTCTTCCTCGGCCTGGAAGGCCTCAACTACAACGATTGAGCACCTGTGTTATTGAATGCAAAGGGCGGAAGCAATTGCTTCCGCCCTTTCACTTTTTATGGCTCTCACCGCTCCTGCATCGTGCGCTTCGGCAACGGCGTTTCCTACAAAATCCCCAGCACACGAAGCCGCACAAGCCCACCGGCCAGTACGCCGATCGGTGAGACAGCCACCTGTGCTAGTTGAAACCAGACAGGCTGCTTGCCGCGGGATTGCAGCGCGCTGAGCGCGGCCAGCGCCAGAACCACGATGGCCAACACCAGAACGTGGATCAGAGGATTGGCCGTCGCAACCCACGCGGTCACGTAACCGCCCGCCGCCGCTGCCAGAAACGAAGCGCCGAGGCTGACGAAGGCGTAGGCTGGCTGCATTGGTTCGGCTCCGCCCGGCGCGTTCACCCAGCTCGGCGTCAGGCGGGCAACCAGCGCCGACTGTCCGATCATCAACGCCACCAGAACGGCAAAGCCCGCCGCCAGCGCAAGAAATGTATGCAGAATCACCACGGCAGCTTCCCCGCATCCGGCTGCGCGCCCACCTCGCCGCGCTCAATGCGCTCCAGCAAGCTGCGCGCCAGCTTGCGTTCGCCGGGGTGGCTCTCGCCATGCATCGAGCAGAGATCGAGAAACTCGTCGCACAGCGCGTTGCGCTCCTCTTGCTGCGCCATGATTCCCTGCAAAGCCAGCGCCAGCTCGCGCAATCGCGCCGCCTCCGGCCACGCACCGGCCTCGCCCTCTTCGCTCAGCAGTTCCACGTCAGAAAACAGACCGCGACGGCCGCGCGCGCACTCATCCAGGCAGGCCATCAGTTGCTCGCAGAAGACCTGCTCCAACGCCTCCAACTGACCGGGTTCGATTTCGTCACGCGGATCCATGCAAATTTCCTCAGCGCGTGCATTGAATCAGCACACAGGCCATGCAATCAGCCTCAAGGACGGCGGCGGCTCTGTCAAGTGGCAGCAGCAGGAAAACGCTGCGGGGATTCTGCGGCTATTCAAGAACTTCCGCACCTACCCCGCGGCCATCCTCCGCAGCAACCCCTCGGCGCGCTGCAGATCCTCCTCGGTATCCACGCCAATGGTGTCGCCCGGAGCTTCGGCCACATAAATACCGATGCCGTTTTCCAGCAGACGCAACTGCTCCAGCCGCTCGCTCAACTCCAGTGGCGAGGGCTTGAGCTGGGCAAAGCGCTCCAGCGCAGCCTTGCGATAGGCGTAAACTCCAAGATGCTTGCGGTAGCTCGCGCATCCCGTGCCGTCGCGGTCAAATGGAATCGTCGCCCGCGAAAAGTAGAGCGCGCGTCCGTCGAGCGCCGTGACCACCTTGACTGCGTTGGGGTTGGCAATCTCCTCCGGCGGGCAGCGCACCGCCAGCGTAGCCACTTCAACCTCAGGCCGCGCAAACAACTCCAGCAGCGGAGGGAAAAACTGCGCCGTCAGCGTCGGCTCGTCACCCTGGATGTTGACAAAAATGTCGCCCTCGATCTGGCTGGCAACCTCGCGCACTCGGTCCGAGCCGCTGGCGCAATCCGCCGAGGTCATCACCACCGGAATCCCGCGCCGGCGGCAGGCGTCGGCCACTTCCTCTGCGTCGGTAGCCACCACCACCGGGTCCATCAGGCCGCAGGCCGTGGCCGCGCGCCAGACCCACTCGACCATCGGACGCCCTTGAATCTCGCGCAGCACCTTGCGGCTGAGCCGAGTGGAACTGAGACGGGCCGGAATCACGCCGGCAATGCGAATCGTGCTCATGCAGCCGAGTTTACACGAGTAGGGTGCGGAAGAAATTGCGTCGCCGCAAATTACTCCTGCCAAAAGCGATTGCCCTGCGCAAACTCGTCGCGCAACGCGCTCAGCGCAGTGGCCAGTTCCTAACGTCGATTCCTCCGTTTGCTGTCGATCTTCGGCCAGTACTGAAACTCATCCGCGTATAGCTCGCCATCGAGATCGGTCGCGCGTTGCTGCATGCGTTCCTGCGCATCTCGAATCGCCTGATTGTAAATTGCCGGTCCAATCTCTTCCATGAAAAAATTAAGCAGCAGCCCCGCTGGCATATCGCCAATAGCCTCCGCCATGTTCTCTTCAAAATAGCGTTGAATGGAAGCAATCGCGTCCCCACGCTTCTGCTTCGATATTTCGATCGTGCGCATCTGGCTCATAGCTACTTTCTACTCTCGCCGAAAGCGATTGGCCTGCGCGAACTCGTCGCGCAACGCCGGTGTGCGAAGATTTTCGCGCAGATGAGCCAGGCGCTGCTCCAGCGCTTGCAACGCGGCTTGAATGGCCTCCGTGTTGGTGTATGCAATGTCGCGCCACATCGAGTAGGGACTCGACCCCAGCCGCGTCATCTCGCGCAGCGCGCGTCCGCCCACGTCTTTCAGCTCCGGCGCAGCGCCCACCTCTTCTTCCAGCAGCGCGCTCAGCGCCGTGGCCAGGAACTGCGGAAGATGGCTGACCCATGCAACTAACTCATCGTGGCGCGCGGCATCCAGATCGAGCGTACGCGCGCCCATCGCCGCCACCCACTCCCGCCAGCCTTGTACAAGCTTCAATGAAGCCGGAGAACGTTCCCAGGTGGAAACATCCGTAAACAGCCAGACCGCGCCGCGAAAAAGCTGCGCATCACCCAGCGCCGCGCCGCCCCGCTCCTTGCCCGCCATCGGATGCCCCGGCAGAAACGCCGCGCGCTCCGGCGTGTTGAAGAGGCGTCCAGCAGCGGCGGTGATCTGCGCCTTGGTGCTACCCACGTCGGTCACCAGATGCTCGGAGCCGAGTACGCCGGAGAGCTTCTCCATATAGTCGAGCGTCGCGTAGATGGGCACGGCCAGCAGCACCACCTGGCTCTCCCGTGCGGTCTGCAACGGGTCGGACGCAATCGCGTCGATGGCTCCAGCCGCCAGCGCCGTCTGCGCACCTTCCGCGCCGCGATTCCAACCGACAATCGAGCCGCGATAGCCCGTCGCCCGCAGCGCCAGCCCAACTGACGTGCCCAGCAAACCCGTACCCAGAATCGCGATGCGTTCAATCATATTATTCGTTCTTACATGATTCGTTTTTACAGCGTCCTGCCCACTGCCGTCGCAATCACTCTCAACTCGCCCATCAGCTTTTCAAACTGGTCGAGGTAGAGCGTCTGCGCGGCGTCGCTGGCGGCCTTGTCTGCGTTGGGGTGAATCTCCAGCAGAATCGCGTCCGCGCCCGCGGCCACAGCGGCCTTGGCCATCGGTGGAACCATATCGCGCCGTCCCGTGCCATGCGAAGGGTCGCCCACAATCGGCAGATGCGAGAGCTTGTGAATCACCGGAATCGCCGAGATGTCCATGGTGTTGCGCGTCGAGGTTTCATAGGTGCGAATGCCGCGCTCGCACAAAATCACATCGTAGTTGCCGCCGGCCATGATGTACTCGCTCGAAAGCAGCAGCTCCTCGATGGTGGCCGAAATGCCTCGCTTCAGCAGCACCGGCTTGCGCGTCACGCCCAGCTCGCGCAGCAGGTTGAAGTTCTGCATATTGCGTGCGCCCACCTGGAACAAATCCGTATAGGGCAGCATCGGCTCAATTTGCGAGATCTCCATCACCTCGCTGACCGTCAGCAGGCCGTAATCTTGCGCCGCTTCGTACATCAGCTTCAGGCCGGGAATGCCCAACCCTTGAAAAGCGTAAGGCGATGAGCGCGGCTTGAATGCGCCGCCCCGCAAGAAAACCGCGCCGGCGGCTTTTACGCATTTGGCGATCGTGAAAATCTGCTCGCGGTTTTCAATCGCGCACGGCCCTGCCATCACAGCGACGTGCTCGCCGCCAATCTTCACTCCATTGGCAAACTCCACCACCGTGCCTTCCGGGCGAAAGGCGCGGCCGGCCAGCTTGTACGGCGCGGTGATGCGGTGCACATAGAGTACGCCCGGAAACAATTCAAACTTCGCCAGGTCAATGCTGGCGGTAGGTCCCACACCGGCCAATATGCTCTGCGTGGCGCCTGTGGTTCGATGTACATTCACTCCGGCTTCCACCATGGCGTCGATAACGGCATCGATCTGCTCTTCGGTGGCTCTTTCCTGCATGGCTACGATCATTGTCTGTTCCCAATCTCGGGCGCGTCAGCATCAGCGCCAGTGCCGTGGCCAGGCGCATCATCACCCCCGCGACCAAGACCTGTCGTGGGGGACCCCGATGTATCCGCCTGGGCGTTCCTCTGCGATGCCAACTCATCCCGCTGCAAGGCCCGCATCACATCGATGATGCGCTCGTAGATATGCGTCAGTTCGATGTCCGGCAATGGCCCTTTGTTGGCTGCGCGCACGTTGGCGTAAATCACCTTCTCGCGCGCCGGCTCGTAGATCGGCAGCGCGGTAGCAACCTTCAAGCTGCCGATCATCTGCGCGGCGCGGGCTCGTTCGCTCAGCAATTCCACAAGCTGGCGATCCAGAACATCAATTTTGTCTCGCATTTCTTCCAGCGTCATTTCATCCTCATGTTGAATATCGGGCTGCTAGCGTTTTGCTCCCAGCGTCGCTATGCTGTTGCGAGTCTTGCCTGCTGAATCTGGCCCCGGAAAAGCTGGAGGCTAGAAGCGGCGGAGTCGTTACCGGGCCAGCGCCGCATCGTGCAAGCGAAGGCCCTTGATAAATCGAGCTACCGCGCCGGGCGCCGTCTCGCAACCAGTCTCCGCTGTCGAGCCTTCTATCAACTCGACAATTGCGCTGCCGATCACCGCGGCGTCCGCGAACTCACCCACCTGGGCAACGTGCTCGCTGTTACTGATGCCAAATCCCACGGCTACCGGCAGCCTGCTCCATCGCCGAATGCGCGCGACCAGCGCGGCTGCATCCGAGGTCATGCTCTGCTGCTTGCCTGTGATGCCCACGCGTGAGATAGCGTATACAAATCCTTGTGAATGAGCCGCGATTGCCTTCAGCCGCTCGTCGGGACTGGTGGGCGCGGCCAGAAAAATCGGCGCAAGCTCCACGCGAGCCATCTCCGCCAGATACTCTCCCGCCTCTTCCACAATCAAGTCGGTCACCAGCACTCCATCCACGCCGGCAGCCTTCGCGTCGTCGGCAAACCTGGGCAGGCCATAACGCAAAATCGGATTGAGATAACTGAAGATCACCAAGCCCGCCGCCGCACGCGCCGCGCGAATCTCACCCGCAAGCCGAATCACATCCCGCAGGCTGACTCCCTGCGCCAGCGCCCGCTCCATCGCCCGCTGAATCACAGGCCCGTCAGCCAGCGGATCGCTGAACGGCACTCCAAGCTCAATCACATCCGCGCCCGCATCAATCGCCGCCACCGCGATCTCCCGCGACTCAGCGATACTGGGATCGCCCGCCGTCAGATAAACCACCAGCCCCGGTTTGTGATTGAACTCAATCGCCATCGAAAAACCGCTTTTGTCCTTGATGTCTCCAACAAATTTATAAAATGCTGTCATCCTAAGCGGAGTTTGGCGCACACTTTGCGTCAAACGCAGTCGAAGGACCCGCGTTTCGGGCTCATCCCCCTCAAGCTCCCTACAGCTTCAGCTCCCGCGCCAGAATCCCCATATCCTTGTCGCCGCGTCCCGAAAGGTTCACTACCAGTATGTCATGAGAATCCATCGTCGGAGCAAGCCTGAGCGCCTCGGCCACAGCGTGCGCGCTCTCCAACGCCGGCAAAATTCCCTCAGTGCGCGCCAGCCGGACGACTGCGTCCAGAGCCGCCGCGTCATCCTGCGCCACATACTCCGCGCGGCAAGTGTCATGCAGCATCGCGTGCTCCGGGCCAACCGAGGCGTAATCCAGTCCCGCCGAAACCGAATGCGTCAGCGCAATCTGCCCATTCTCATCCTGTAAAACGTAGGAATACGTCCCCTGCAAGACGCCCGGCGACCCGCCCCGGAAGCGCGCCGCGTGTTCGCCCAGTTTGGTTCCGCGCCCTCCCGCCTCCACGCCAATCAATTTGACTTGAGGGTCGCCCAGAAACTCATAAAATGCCCCAATCGCATTCGATCCGCCGCCCACGCAGGCGATGATCGCCGTCGGCAACTTTCCTTCCCTCTCCAGAATCTGCTCCTTCAGCTCGCGGCCAATCACGCGCTGAAAATCCCGCACGAGAGTGGGGTATGGATGCGCCCCCAGCGCCGACCCCAGCAGATAATAGGTTGTTCTCACGTTTGTAACCCAATCGCGCATCGCCTCGCTGATGGCGTCTTTCAGCGTCTTCGATCCCGAGCTGACCCCGCGCACCTCCGCGCCCAGCAGCCTCATGCGCAGCACATTCAACTCCTGCCGCTCCATGTCCACATCGCCCATGTAGACCACGCACTCCAACCCCAGCAGCGCGCAGACCGTAGCGGTAGCCACGCCGTGCTGCCCTGCCCCGGTCTCGGCAATAATGCGCTTCTTGCCCATGCGCCGCGCCAGCAACCCCTGCCCCAGCGCGTTATTGATTTTGTGCGCCCCGGTGTGCAGCAGGTCTTCGCGCTTCAAATAAATTTTCGCCCCGCCCAACTGCTCGCTCAGTCGCTTGCAGAAATACAGCGCCGTAGGCCGCCCAGCGTAGTTGTGCAGCAGATCGGCCAGCTCTGCCTGAAAGGCCGCGTCGTTCTTGGCCGCGTCGTACTCGCGCTCCAGCTCCACCAGCGCCGCCACCAGCGTCTCCGGCACATACCGCCCGCCATAGACGCCAAACCGCCCCGCCCTCGACGCAGACGAAACTGCCGGAATTGTGATCGATGCCATGGGGGCCTCCTGCGGGCTTGCAAAAAGATGGGAACACTCCAGTGTACTATCGCCCCTTTTCCCAATATTGCCCATTCCACCTCGCCTGTCATCCTGAGCGAAGTAGTTCGTGTACTTTGCGAACTGCGGAGTCGAAGGACCTGCGGTTGCCGGGTGCCCCATCCATCGCGTATTTTGCGATGGGTGGGAAACCGCGAATCTTTCCTGCAACCGCCTGTTCTCTATTCCCAGTTCCCTGCTTTTACGTTGATTGCGTAAAAATCACTTTCCTTGGCGCACAATGGTTTTGAGTCGAGTAAAAAAAGAGGGCGCAAGGGCAAAGGAAAAGCGATCAAAAGGAGAAGAAAACAGCGGCACCCCCACCCCCCCTACCCTCAAATCCCGATTCTTGAGAGGAGTTTATTAATGCAAGTGAAAGATAATAAACATCTTCATCAACCATCCGTGTGTACTTATCAGTAAATAGAAACCCCGAAAAACTACCTCTTTTTGGCAACAAAATCAGCCTTATTTGCCAGTTTTGCGCGAAATGTGACTCCGTTTGGAGCATTTTTAAAGGCCAGCATCTTCGCCTCTGCCGACGATGAGCATATTGACATCTGCGCTTCACTGACCAGCGCCCTGAAACCATACAATAAAAACATGAAGAAACTCGCCATTCTCGGTTCCACCGGCTCCATCGGGCAAAGCACCCTTTCCATCGTCGAGCAGTTCCCTGAGCGTTACTCGGTGGCCGCGCTGGCTGCCGGACGCAACATTGACGAAGCCTTTGCGCAGGCCGTTCGCTGGCGGCCGAGGCTTGTCTCGCTGGCTACGGAAGAGTTGGCCGGCCAGCTTTCCGCCAAGCTCAAGCAGGCGGACGTCTCCGGCATTGAGGTCGTCCACGGCACGGCGGGCACGGTTACTTGCGCGACGCTCCCAGATGTGGATTTCGTAGTCTCGGCGATTGTCGGCGTCGCAGGCCTGGAGGCGACCCACGCGGCGATCCTGGCCGGCAAGCCCATCGGTCTGGCCAACAAGGAGTGCATGGTGGCCGCGGGCGAAATCCTCACCAGGGCGGCTCGCGAACGCAATGTGCCGATTCTGCCCATCGACAGCGAGCACAACGCGGTTCATCAATGCCTGCGCGTGGGCGCGCACCAGGAAGTGAAGACGATCTGGCTGACGGCCTCCGGCGGGCCGTTCCGCAAGCTCCCGCTCGCAGACTTCGCAACGATCACCCCCGAGCAGGCGCTCAAGCACCCCACCTGGGTGATGGGCCGCCGCATCACCATCGACTCGGCCACCATGCTGAACAAAGGGCTGGAGGTCATTGAAGCCTGCCGCCTCTTCGACGTGACGCCCGCGCAGGTGCGGGTCACGGTTCATCCGCAGTCAACAGTGCACTCGCTGGTCGAGTACGTTGACGGCTCGATTCTGGCGCAAATCTCCGTCACCGATATGCGCCTGCCCATTCTCTACGCGCTGGCCTACCCGGAGCGGCCCGCCTCGACCCTGACCTTCGACCTGGCCTCGCTCACCCATCTCTTCTTCGAGCAGCCCGATCTTGAGCGCTTCCCTTGCCTGCGGCTCTCGTTTGAAGCGGCGGCGAAGGGCGGCGCGCATTGCATCGCCCTGAACGCCGCGGACGAAGTGGCCGTCGAAGCCTTCCTGGAGCGCCGCATCGGCTTCATGGGAATCCCGCGTACAATTGAAAAAGTGCTCGCATCTACGCGCGAGGCCCATCCGGTCACCATTGCTGAGGTGCTCGCCGCTGACTGCGAGGCGCGGGAAATGGCGCGCGCGCAACTGGCAAAGTAGTTCTCAGTTTCAATTCTCAGGTGTTCGGAAACGGTGGTTTGTGCTTGCCGCTGTTTAGGCTGATGGTTGAATGCGGATGTCTGACCACTGTTCACTGACCACTGTTATATCGAAGGAACAACCGAGCATTTATGCATGAATTTCTAGTTTCCGCCGTCGCCTTTATCGTTCTTCTCGGCTTTATGGTTGTGGTCCACGAGTTCGGTCACTTCATCGTCGCCAAGCTCTGCCGAGTCCGCGTTGAAGCGTTTTCCATTGGTTTTGGACCGCGCCTCTTCGGCTTCAAGTATGGCGATACCGATTACAAAGTCTGCCCGCTGCTCTTTGGCGGCTATGTGAAAATGGCCGGCGAGAATTTTTCGGAACTGAGCGACGCGGCTGCTGGCACGGCTACTGTTGCGCCGGTCAGCGATCCGGGTGCCCTCACCTCCCATCCCCGTTGGCAGCAAATGCTCATCGGCGCGGCCGGACCCGTGGCAAACTTTATTCTGGCCTTTGTGTTGATGGTCGTCTACTACGGCTGGATTAACGAGGTACCTGCCGCAGAAATAAAGCAATCGGTCATTGAGTGGGTCATTCCAGGATCGGCGGCGGCGCAGGCAGGCATTCAGCCGGGCGACATCATTCTCCGATTCGCCAATGCGAATCATCCCGACTGGGACAAGGTCTATCAACAACTCAATTTGGATCCCAATCAAACGGTTCCGGTTACGGTGGATCGTGGGGGCAGCGTTCTTCAATTGGCCATGCATATCCCCTCCAAATTGAAAGACGAAGACCTGGCAGGCATCCTTCCCCAAACGGCGGCAGGCGCCATTGGAGTGCTGCAAGTGCAACCCGGGACACCCGCGGAACAGGCCGGCCTGCGCGCGGGCGACGGCATCCAGTCCGTGGATGGTCATCCCTTCCACACAGTTACCTCTCTGCTGGCCTATATGCAGAGTGGAGAGGGTAAGCCAATTTCACTGGTTGTGGTGCGCAACGGCGCAGTCATGCCCCCGGTCGTAGCTCATCCAGCCAAACTTGACACCGGCTGGAAGCTCGGCTTCCTTACCGTGCCCGCTCCGTATAAAAGCAATCCGCTCCCGTTGAACAAAGCAGTGAACAAGTCTGCCGTTTTCTGCAAGGACAACTCGACGCTCCTGTTGCAAATGCTGCAGCGCATTGCCGTTCACAAGGTTGCAGCCGGAAATGCATTGGCAGGCCCGGTTGGCATTGCTCGCGCGGCTGGCGATGCTGCGGAAAGCAAGGGGTGGTTTTTCAAGTTCAATCTGGCCGGTGAGATCAGCATCAGCTTGGGTATCATCAACCTGATGCCCTTCCCGATCTTGGATGGCGGCATGATTCTCTTTCTGCTGATTGAGAGCGCGATTCGCCGCGAAATCAGTATTAATGTGAAGGAGCGTATCTACCAGGCTGCTTTTATCCTGCTCGTGGCTTTGTTCGCTTACCTCATCGTCAACGACCTTAGCAAGCTGCCGGTTTTTGCGCACATGAAGCTGTGATTCGCAGTTCACGTGAAAAGATGGAACAAGTCAATTAGCGCCGGAGTGCAATTTCATGCCTGTTACAACCGAAATCAGGGTGCGATATGCCGAAACCGACCAAATGGGCGTTGTCTACTACGCAAACTATCTGGTCTGGTTTGAAATTGGCCGTGTCGAATTGCTCCGCGCCCTCGGCTTTTCCTATCGCCAATTGGAGAACGAGCACGGCTGCATCCTGCCGGTCATTGAGGCGCGATGCCGCTACCGCGCCTCAGCCCGTTATGATGATCAGATCCTTATTGAAAGCCGGCCTGCGATGTTAAAAGGCCCCGTCCTTAAGTTTGCCTACCGGGTTCTCCGCAAAGCCGCCCAGGGCAGCGCCCCGACGCTCCTGGCCGAGGGCGAGACAACGCACGTCGTCTGTGACGGCCAGATGAACAAGAGACCCCTGCCCGATTCGTATGCCGCTGCCTTGCGCGAGATGATGGCAAGCGAGTAGTTTATTACGCTATTCTGGAGCTGCTTATGAGCGAAGAACACATAGCTGAATCCGCGGCGATCCAGGCAGCTTCACCAGCCTGGATACGGATTGAGCGGGCGCGTCATCCCCAGCGCCCCTATCCGATGGACTTTATCGAGCGTATCTTTACGGATTTCAGCGAGATTCATGGGGATCGCGCCTTTGGCGACGACGAAGCCGTAGCCTGCGGAATGGCGCGTCTGGGAACCGAAGAAGTACTGGTAATCGGCAACCGCAAGGGCGGCACAATTCAGGACAGGGTCCGCCGCAACTTCGGAATGCCTCACCCCGAAGGCTACCGCAAAGCGCTAAGAGCCATGAAGATAGCCGAAAAATTCGGCCGCCCGGTGATCAGCTTCATCGACCTTCCGGGTGCCTATCCCGGCCTGGGTGCGGAGGAACGTGGGCAGGCCGAGGCCATTGCCCGCAACATTCTGGAGATGTCGCGGCTGCGTGTGCCCACCATCTCTGTCATCAGCGGCGAAGGCGGCTCCGGTGGCGCACTGGCCTTGGCTGTCGCCGATCGCGTTCTGATTCTTGAAAACGCGCTCTATTTTGTCATTACGCCGGAGTCCTGTGCGGCCATCATGTGGCACGATGCGGCCTACAAGCAGCTGGCCGCCGAGGCGATGCACATCAGTGCGCCAGAGGTTGCCGCGCTGGGTTGCGTGGACAAGATCGTCGAAGAGCCGCCTGAAGGCATCCACTCGGACCGAGCGGCGGGTACGGGAATGTTGAGTGTCGTCCTCAAAAAGCAGCTGTCTGTACTTATGGCGCAGCCCATCGATGCATTGGTGGCCGCGCGCCAGGCCAAGTTCCGCAACATTGCGCAGTTTTATTCGGAAGGTTAGGAATTTATGAGCACTCCACTGGCTGCCGGCAGCAGGCTTCGCGCATATCTGCGATTCATCCTCGCCGTGCTCTGGTTCTTCCTTGCGCGTTCGATGGCTCATCGCGAGGCGATGGGGATGGCCGAGCAGCAGTGGATTCAAGACCAATGGCAGCCACTGGTCGAGCAGGCCATGCTCGCCTTTCTGCTGCTCGCCGGCTATGCGGGCATGGGATTGGTCTTCGACCGTCAGCAGCATCCTTTTCGTGAGCAAGGGTTGCCTTTGCGGTCCGGCTGGCAGGGCGAGGTGGGACTGGGAATTGCAGTGGGATGGGCAATCGCCTTCGTTTGCGTTCTGCCGATGGTCCTGGTGGGCGGCATAGCTATTGTGCTTGAGCTTCAGCCCTCGGCCTGGGGATGGTTGCCGGTCGAAGCGGTCTTCTTTGCTCTGGCCGCGCTGGCGGAAGAAGTTGCTTTTCGCGGCTACGGCTTTCAGCGCTTCGTGCAAGCCGTTGGCCCGTTGGTGGCGACGTTCGGTTATGCGATCTTTTATGCCATTGTGCAGGCGCTGGTTTTTGGATCGAACCGCGCCAGCATCGTCGTCTCGGTGGCGCTGAGTCTCGTGCTCTCGACGGCCTATCTGCGCAGCCGCGCCTTGTGGGTGAGTTGGGGAGTCAACTTTGGTTGGAAGGCCAGCCGCGCGCTGATCTTCGGGCTGGCGATCAGCGGCGTCAACAACCATTCGCCTGTCGTGCAAGGCAATCCCATGGGGCCGTTCTGGCTCACGGGCGGCGGTTACGGCTTGGATGGCAGTTGGGTTGCATTCGCCGTCCTGCTTTTGACTTTGCCAATTGTTTTCCGCCTCACGCGTGAGTTGGATTACCGTTACAATGCTCCGGTAATTGTGCCCGGCGGCATTCCGGTGGACTTGGACGCTGCCTCGCGTCGCAAGCATGAAGTAGCTACGCGTCTAGCGGAGCCGCCCTCGCCGACTCTCGTGCAAATCATTCCCGCCGCCGCATCGCCGGCCACTCCAGATCAACCCAGCTCATCCGGCGAATCGCAATAAGCCAAATGCCGGCAGCCGCTGCCTTCAAATGGATTTGACGGCAGCGGCGTTCGGCCGGGCTGTGACCTTCCAATCAAGCATTTTGGTTTCTGCCCCAAGAGTGAGCGCCAGCGTCTCAATCGGCAACTCGCCTTCAATCATTTGCACGCTCACCGTCTGGCCATCAAGACCGATGACGCCGAACCCGGTCGCGGCGGAGAAGAAGCTCTTGAATGGCCGCGTCTTCAGCCGAGGGCCGAACCAGAGCGTTCGTGCGACGGCCGAATAGCGGAAACCGGAGAGAGCGCCCAATAGCGAATAACTCGCCATCGCCCGCGCATACCAGTTGCCACATTCATATTCATTCCACGGATTGCGAGTGCGGCCGTCATAGCGGCTGCGCAGGGCTTTGACGATCGTCAATCCCTCCTCCACAAAGCCCTCCTGAATCAGATGCGAGGCGACCTGGTACTCAATGCCGGTCCAAACCTCATCGGAGTAAATGAAGGGCAAGGTCGGCTTGTCGCCATGCGGCCAACTGCAAAGCAGCAGCCCCGGCTCCCGGCCCAGGGCATAGCCCGGCCGCTGCGCATTGGCGTGATCGCTCAAATCGGTTTTGAAGTTGTGCTTGAAGATGGCTTGCAGGCTTGAGCGAACGTTTTTGCGCGCCAGCGGCATTTCGATCCCGTAGGTCCGGGCCATCCACGCCCCGATGACGCCGTCGGAAAGGCATCCGCCGCCATACTGATACTTCGGCCCTTCGCGCTTGAGCAATTGCTGTAATTCACTGCTCTTTTCGTCGACGTTCGCAATGGAATCGGCGAAGGATTTGTCGCGCAATCCCTGATACTGCACCTTCTGCTGGTAATATTCGCCGTTGAAGAGCTCCTCGTCCATCAAGCGCGCGGCCTTTTCGGCCAGCCTGGCATACAACTGCGCATCGTCTTCCCGGCCAATCGCCGACGCCATCCAGGTCATCGCCGAGAGTGCGCCAACGTAGATGCTGGTGCACATTCCATCCGGCCCCCAGAACTCAATGTCGTAAGTATTGTGATGAGGCTCGAAGAGTCCACCTCGATGATCCGGGTCCCAGGTTGCGATGCAGTAATCCAAGCTGCGCTTCATCAGCGGATAGATTTTCTTGAGCCAGTCGGTATCGCCGGAGATATTCCAGTCGCGATAGACCTTCATCATGCCGCCCAACTGCCCGTCCGAGGCGGCGTGCCAGCTGTGATCCACAGGGCCTTCGGGAATCGCACTGCGAAAGTTCACATGGCCGCGTTCATCCATCGAGCGCACCAACTCCAATTCGCGCAGCGTCCGCTCCAGTTGAGGATATAGATTCGCAAAAGCCTGGGCGTAGTTCCAAACATGGGTACAGGAGCCTTCGCAGCAACCGTTATCTGGAAAACAACCCTCCCATCCCCACAAATTGCCATTTTCCTCACGCAGAACTGTGGGAGCTTTGAGGATCGCCAGATTGGCTGAAACGGCGTCCAGCACATACGGCGGAAGAGTCGATGCAAAGAGAGCCTCTTTGAACTTGACTGTGCGCGAGCGCAACGTGGGATACTCTCTCTCCACGTACAGCGCCACTTCGCGCGCATCCTTCCAGACGCCCGCATAGTACGGACGCCACAGCGGAGGCTTGCCGTCGGCAAAGTACCGGCTGCCGGCCTCGCCTTGCACATCTGGGTTTGGCTTCCCGCCGGCCTGAATGTAGCAGTTGGGAAAGTGCCACGTAATCAGAACAACATGAGTTCGGAATTCACCGGGTGCCAGATGACCTTCCAACAGAACAGAGGCGCCATTCCGGCCTTCAATGTCAATGCTGTTCGATCCCTCATTGGCAGTAAATGTCCCCGAGGAGACCTCGCGCCACAGTGCTGTTAACGAGCCATAGGTCCACTCAGGGCTGCGCAGCCACATCCCCTTGATGCGCGGATGATCGCCTATCACCGTAAGACTGGCGCTACCGAAGGCCTCCGCATGGGGATGCTCGTCATTGTGCAGGAACGCCCCCTTGCCAGGAATCACGGTATTCGCCGATCCCTTCGCCTCTGCTTTGCTTCCCGGAGCCAGATGCGAGAGATGGTAAGAAAACTCATACTCCACAGGCTGATGGGAAGTATTGCGCAGCGTATACTCCAGAATCACGCACGGGATGCCGGAGTTCTTGTCGTCCAGAGGAATGAAGGGATTCCAACCCGTCAACTTCACTTCCAGCGGAACCGATGAGTCGCTGAACTGAGCTTCACCAAATGGGTACTCCCCTTTGAACGTGCACTTCGCAAAGCGCGGAAAGCCCTCGAATCCGGCGCGGCGCAACCCCTGCCCCTGTAATCCCTGATCGAATATCTTGAAGGGTGGAAACGGCCCTTCAACCAGCTTGGTGACACTGTGTGAGCCTTTGATATGCAGAACTGCAAAGGCAGCCTCCGGCGAATTGCTGGTGAAGCTCACCGGTAGTGCAGTGGTCGCGGGACGCTCATGAATTGCGAAATCCTGTAACCCTCCACAGCCGTTCAAACAGATCGAGCCAGCCCCGATTCCCCCCATAGGCATTGCCACCTGAGTAGCGTTATCACCGCTGAAGGTGCGTTGCGGCGCGCTCTTGAGGAGAGCTTCTGAAGTATAGGGAGCAGATTCAACAGCAGAAGCGTTTGAGCCATGCGCATCCGTTTGCGCGCTCACGGCCGACGTGGCTGCAGCCAGAGCCGCCGTCGATCCCGCAACCAGAAACTCTCTGCGCGTGGTGTTTTTCAACAAGGACATGAAATCTCCTCTGCAAATTCACTGAAGGTAGCAGGATTGTTAAGCCGAAACTTAACCGAGATTCTATACCATCCTCATGGCGGCGCAAAGGAGAGTTGAAATCTCATGTTGTTAGGAAAAGCTTCTAGGATGATGCTTCAAAGTCTAAAAAGCAGAAATTGCACAAACAGCCGCCACCAAAGCTTACCACCAGCAACAGCAGCCAAAACAGCCGTTGCGAAAAAGCTTTGCTGGATATACCTGGGTGAAAGCGGGTTCATGTACAGGGCGCACATCAACCCGCCCTTAAACTACTACCGGCCGCGCCCGCGCGAGCTACCGCCGCCGCCTCCGCCGCTGCCCTTTCGCGCCTGGTAACAATCCCGGCAAAAGACCGGGCGGTCGCCACGCGGTTCAAAAGGCACTGTTGTAGGCTGCCCGCAGCCCGAACAAATCACAGGTGTTCCCTGTGCCGGAGCCGAACGGTAGCCGGAGCCCCCCTGGTCGTTCTTCTTTGCCTGACGGCAATTCTTGCAACGCTTTGGGGTCGAATAACCACGTTCCTGAAAGAACGTCTGATCAGCAGCGGTGAAGGTGAAGTCCTGCCCGCAATCGCTGCACGTAAGTTGCATATCTCCGGCCATGTGTCTCCTCGTGGAAATTGTACAGCCCATTATGCCATTTGGATACAAGGATTCTTCAGAATAATAAAAACTTGTGCCATCGAATCAGGTTTTTTCTCATTTTTCTCATCGAGGAGGCGGCATGACCTGAAATTTTACCCTACGATTCAGGCTCCCACCAATCCAGCAGTGACAGGCGCGGGTAATAGAGGCCAGCGTAAATTGTGCAGCCAGACTCCGATGCGCTGTACAGATTGCGCAGGATTTCAGCATAGGCCTCCACCTGGGGCGCAAAGAGCGCACGGAGAGCGGGCAAAGCTGTGGCCGGGTCCAGGTTGTCGGCATGGGTAGTCTTGTAGTCGATGATCCACCAGCAATCCTTCCCGTCAGCGCCGGGCTTTGGACCGGCCTTGAAGACGCGATCCACTCGTACCGCGCGCAGTGCCCCGGCCACGACTCCGGCCCAGCTGGCCTCGCTGGCAGCGCTCGAATGGGGAGACAGTATCCACGCGCCGACGGGATCATGGGAAGCCGAAAGCGCAATTTGCAGCGCCTCGGCTGCAATCCGCGTGGCCTGCGCCTGATCTACGCCGATGGCACGCGCCTGAGCACTGAAGCGGGGCGCAAACTGCCGAAGTGCCGAGCGGGCAGCGACCCAATCCAGGTTCAGTCGGAGCCTCGCCAGCTCTTCCAGCAGCGCATGGGCGACAGTGCCCAAAGCGCGCGAGAGCACCCCCCCCTCATGGCGAGCATAAAGCGAGGGTGCCCCGGTTCTCGATTCCGGTACGAACGGGCGAGCGCTCGATGTATATCCCGGCGGTAGCCGGCGCAGCAGCGTGGGCCGCACCGGGCTCGGCATCTCAATCAAGTCACCCGAGGCGGCGATAGACTCTATCTCCTGCTCTTCGAGTGGGACGGAGACTGGCTTGGTGGCCTTCCACTCTTCAAAGCGAGTGCGAATTTCATCTTGCAAGCCAGGCCACGCCGTGGCCAGCAGGCTGTTTGTAGGGTCAACCAGAGTGAAGCTGCCGCTCTCCTCTTTGCAGACGGGTCGGGCGAAGAGATGCAGTTCCTCGCGGGCCCGGGTGGCGGCCACGTAAAGAATGCGCCGCGTCTCCTGCGCTTCGCGCTCTCGATAAACCCAATCGACCCAGGATCTGGCCTTGCCGCGTTCAGCCCCTTTGCGCTGAAAAGGGGCAATCAGAAACTCCGTTATCTCTCCGGATTCGTCAGGTTCGGCGAGCCCACGTTCGAGCCACGAGAGCATTTTGTGGCCGCCACTCCCGCTTCGAGCCTGTAGCTCAGGAACGATGACCACTTCGAACTCCAGCCCCTTGGATTTGTGGATAGTCATCAACTGCACACCGCAATCGCTGCCGGCTGCGGGATCGGGCAGAGCTGTGAGCTTGTCGAGCGCCGCATCGAGGCCGGAGCCAAGCATATCCAGCTCGCCGTTGGGAAGGCTGTCCAGACAACTCCAGAGCAGATCGAGATTGGCGCGAGAGGCCGCGTCTACGCAAGCCGCACCGCCTATCTGCATCCAGACCTGCTCAAGCCAGCTTCCCAGCGAAGCCGTAGGTTGAGATGCACGCAGAGCAGAGGCACTGGCTATGGCCTGCAAAACGCGCGCGGCGGCGGAACTGCCCGCTTCGCTGAGTAGCGAAGCTCTCTCTGCCAGCAACTCCGGCACTGGCCGAGGACGCGACTCCTGCACATCGTTGCCGGCCAGCGCATGCAGGTCGTCGAGCGTGAGGCCGCACCAGGGAGCGCGCAGCACGCCGAGCCATGCGACACGATTCTCCGGCTGAAGTAGGGCGCTGGCCAGGGCCAGCGCGTCCAATACCTCCGGACGGTCGGCGAGTTCCTCCAGTTCGACAGCACGGAAGGGAATTCCTTTTTCACGCAATGCCTGGGCAATAGGGACGAGATGTTTCCTCGCGCGGCCCAAGACGGCGATGCGGAATTTCTCTCCGCTCAAGCGGGCCTGCTCCATGCAGCTCGTGTGGCTGCGGATTAGTTCGACGATCTCTTCAATCTGCCTCTCTCGTGCTGCCTCATTCTTATTCTTCAGGTCTGCAATGGCGCCTCGCCCCGAATTAGGTACGAAATCAATGTGCAGCGTGAAGGGCGAAACTGGAAGACCTGTCTCTGTTCGTACAGCAAGAGATTGAGAAAAATTTACTCCGCTGCCGTCATTCGTGGCAAAGATTTCAACAAAAATCTCATTGAGTCGCGCAACCAGGCCCGGAGTCGTTCGGAAGTTGGCCTGGAGGGAAACGAAGTCAAAGAGCAGAGGTTCTTCGTGGGGGATTTCCAAGCCAAGAGTTTTGACGCGCGGAAAGAGCTCCGCGTCGGCGTCGCGGAAGAAGTAGATGGACTGCATGGGGTCACCGACCACAAAGCAGGTGCGGCCGGGCCGTTCAGGCCAGGCCGCAATGAGGCTGGCAAGCAACTGATGCTGGCGGCGGCTGGTGTCCTGGAACTCATCAACCAGGATATGGCGAATCTTGTCGGAGACAGCCAGCGCCGCGTCGGTAGGCAGACCGTCTTCGCCGCGAAGAACCCGCTGCGCGATCTGCGCCACCTCGATGAAGTCCACCCTGCCAGCCTCGGCAAAGGCGATTCGCAATTCGCCTGCTGCATGGCGCAGCAGTGTGAAGCAGGAGCGTACAACTCGCCAGTCGTCTTCGGTATAGCGCGTGGGAGGCAGATTAGGGACAGCGGCGAGCGTGGCTTCCAAGCCGGGAATGGCAGCAAGCTGTGCGATCAACGCTGCGAAGCGAACTTTGCCGGCTTTGCCAGAGGGTGTGGACGGAAACCCATCCGAGGTCTTCAGGCCTTTGATTGAACGCCAGTTCCCTTTCTTCGTTTGCAGGAGTTCTGCCAGGGATACAAAGAACTCACGCGCGTTTTCAAGGCCATCCGGAAAGGATGCGGCTGGGAACTCGGCCAACTCGGCGAGTTCCTGGTAGAGAAGACCACCGCTCTCGGTGCAGGCAAAGCGCGCCAGCTCTAGTACTTCAGCCCGTGCGCCGGGGGCCTGATCGAACAGCTTGCTCAGTTGAATAAACGTGGCGCAAGCGACGTTTGCAAAGGGCCGCTCCAATCGCTGGCGCACCACCTCCCAATCTGGCTCGCGTTCAAAAACAAAATTGTGCATCCAGCGGTCGCGGCTTCTGAGCATGGCGACGAGCAGATTCTCCATCTCCTGCCAGTTGTTGTCACGCCACAGCAGAAGTTCTTCGATGGCTGCACCCAACGCCGAGCCGGTCTGGTCGATCTTTGCAAGAGTTTCACGGGCAGCGCGGCGATAGAGTTCGTCGGGCTGACGAGCAATCTCCAAGCCGCCGCCCAAGCCGGAGAGCAGCGGCTGTTGCAGAGCCAGCTCGCGGCAAAAAGCGTCAATCGTCAAGATGCGAAGTTGAGCAGGCAGGTCGAGCAGTTTCCATCCGAGCGCCTGGGAGTGCGTAAGCGCGCGATGGGCGAGTAGTCCCATAGAATATTCATCTAAATCGGGCGCGGAATTGGTGACGGCGTCCTCCAGTTCGGCAAGAATCCGATGGCGCATCTCGGCGGCGGCGGCATTGGTAAAGGTAATGGCGACAACCTGGCCCGGCTCATTCACTTCGGCCAGCAGGCGAAGAAAGCGGCGCGTCAGCAGGTCGGTTTTTCCGGAGCCGGCTGGTGCCTGCACCAGAACGGATCGGCCTGAGTCGAGGGAGCGCTCGCGTTGATCCTGATCGGGAGGCACGAATTGGCCCGAAGGTTTACTCATCACCGGCCTCCTCATCTTCGGAATCGTCCTCTGAGTCCAGTTGCGCTGTCAGCTCATAAATCCGGCAAAGGGTTTGCAGGCCGCAGTGCTCGCATGTTTTGGGAGCCTCGCGTGGATCAACCTCGGCGCGCCCGGCAACAAAATCGCTAGCTAGCTGCTCGATACATTGCTTCCAGGCCTCGAGTTCGGTCTCGGAAAATGGAGTTTTCAGCAAAGGGTTCGCGGTTTTCAAGCCGGGAAAGAGCGTCGTCGCGGCGTTGTCCACACGGCCTGAAAAGCCCATCTCGCCGGGGCGCACTTTGGCAAAGACCAACCCGCCCAATCGCTCACGCTCGTGGTCGATGGCAAAGCCTGCATAGAGCGGCAATTGCACGTCGTCGGGGCGAGGCAGATCCCAGCAGCTTGGCGAAACTTTGCCCGATTTATAGTCAATCACCAGCAGTGAACCGTCGTTAAGCCGGTCAAGACGGTCCAGGCGAAGGTCGAAGTTGACCCCGGCCAGGTGAACTGTGCGCTTGATCTCGGTGTCTGCCACCTCGAAGTCGATGCGCGTGGATTCATGCTCCAGCCACTCCAAAACCAGCATCGTGAGGCGCTGCTCTTCCAACTCCAGATAGCGTCGGGGCATTCGTTCGCGAAGGGATGGGCGCAGCTCCTGGGCGAAGATGCGCTGGACGTGGTTCGCCACGAAAGCCTCTCGGTCATTCAGGCTCTGAAGTTCTGCGCGCGAGTGAATGCCGCCCGAGTCGCGGTCCCATCCAGCGTGAAGCACGGCGTGAAGCAGATTGCCTCGCTGCGACGGCGTGAGTCCAGCCTCGGCCGGCTCCCAGTTTTGAGCATCGAGTCGAGCGGTGGCGAAGGCCTTAAAGGGGCATTGCGACTGAGCGGTGAGAACGCTGGCGCCACCCGCAACCTTGCTGGAAGGATAGGGAATTTGGCTGTGGTCTTCGAACGAAACGGTCAGCGCTTCGGGGACGGCTGGAGCTTGCAGCTCGGCCGCAAGCGCTTGCGCTGGACCGGCAAACTGAACCATCAGCCGCGAGGGCCGGGCGTCGATGGCGGCATTTAGCCTGGCATAGCTGAAGTGAACTTCGTCAGCAGAGTCCAGCAGCCGGTTGGTGATCCCCGTAGCCAGATCCCAGTCGAGCTGGGGAGTGGCGTGTGGCATTCCGGCCTCGCGCTGCACTTCAATAGGCAGAAGCGGATGCGTCGCGCCTCCGGCAGGCCAGGCGTCCTCATCGGCGCCCAGGAACCAGATGGCGTCCGCGGTAAGGCCAGCCGACTCGGCGGGACCGGCAATCTGGATGGGCGCGTCGCGCGACTCCGGCGCGAAGAGGGTCTCGTCCAGCACGCGGCTCAACTGAGAGAGAAAATCCTTCCAGCCGATGCGGCGGCCATCAAATCCCAGCGATCCGCAGGCCTCCACGGCTTTTTGCCAACGGCAAACAGCTTGGTACTCGGCACTTGAAAGCGGACTTGAGGCGGCAAAGCTGAGGCCGTCGAGCAGTTGGGGAATCAAGTCCGCCCAATCGAACGGGCGTTGCACACGGTGTGCAAAGTTGGTCAGACGGCGTTGCACAGCGGTAATGCGCTCGACCCAGGAAGCGGGCAGCAACTCAGCGGCAAATCGCTGATTGAGGAAAACTCCCAGTGCCCATTGAGATCGCTCCAGGTTGGAACGGCGCAAAGCACGCATGTACGTTTGCAGCGCGGCAGACTCCTGCCTGCTGGCGGCGGCGTGGCCGGTAGAAAGCAGCCAGTCAAGCTCGACTTCAGCAAGCGGCCCATCAAGCCAGCGCAGCATAAGGTGAGCTGCCCGCGCCAGCACAACCTGGCTGAGCGGAATTCCCAGCGAGAACTCGAACGGCGCTTTGGCGTGGCGAAGAAAGGCGCGTTCGAACTCGCCGCGGCGCTCTTTGACGGACTGGGCAACCACCAGCAAACGTGCCTTCGGTTGGGCGGCGATCTGTTGCCCGCACCAGAGTGCGCAGGCCGCCAGTTCAGCCTGTGGATCGTCGGCGGCGTGGAATTGGATCTCGGCAGCAGGTGCATTTCTGGCTGCTTCACGCCACTCACCCCACGCCTCAAAAAGGCTGCGTTGAACGGGAAGAATGCGGTCAAAACCAACCAGAAGGAGCGGAGGACGCTGTGCTGTGTCCGCCATAAGTAGCGCAATCAACTCCAGCGGCAAAAGACCGGGACTGATCAGGTTTTCCGCACGGCAGGCTTCGTCGAAGCCGCCAAGCCAGCCGCTGAAGGCGGCTGCGTCCTGCTGCCACGCGGCGCGGGCGGACGCGCGCAAACACTGCGGAGCGTAAGAGCAAAGCAGCTCGTGCGCCTCCTGGGCCATCGCTGCAAGACGATGGCGGGGGCCTTCGAGCAGTGTGGCCAGGAAGTTGCTCTCAGCGACGATACTTACCCAGAGCGCCTGCTCCTGTGCGGAGTTAAGCACCATGCGGGCGTCGGTTGCCCGCTGATCCCAGGCCGTGCGAACAAAACTCTTCCAATCGAGAATCTTCGGCGCGGGCCATGCACCCAGGCCTTCGGCCCGGCGGGCGCGATGGAAAGCTGCGGCAAGGGCGCGCGCGGCACGATCGTTGGCTGTAACCACCAAGCCCCCGTCGCGCAGCCATGCGTCAATCTCGATGGTTGCAGCCCCCATTCCAGCTTTATACTCCGTTGGGCCGGGATACAGCCAGAGGTCTCGCCATGGTCTGCAAATCCAAGAAAGAACTGAATGGAATCAGAATTGATCAAATACAGGCAAACCGCATGAAACATGGTTCCATTGTGCATCAGCAGAATCTAATTCCTTGAGAGCACCTGCGAGCAGCCAATTGATCACTTCGCTCGCAAATACAAGAATCAGAAATCAGGGAACAGGGGGAGGAAGACGTATGAATCATCCGCGACCAGAGCAGATCCAGCCACGAAGCGAATCCGGGAACGTTGATTTGGACCGGCGCGCGTTGATTGTTGCGGTTGCAGGCGCGGCCAGCGGAGCGGTCTTGTGGGCCCTGCGGCGCGGCACTCTTCTCCAGCCGCAGCCTGTCTCCGCCGCGGATGAGCCGGCGAGCGTGACCATTGTGGAGTTTGCACCGAACGGAAAAAAGACCGGCAAGGCAACTGTTGCGCACATCAGCAAGTCCGATGCCGAGTGGAAACGGCAGCTTTCGCCGGTCTCCTACCAGGTCACGCGCCAATCCGGCACCGAACGTGCCTACTCGGGCGACACCTGGAATTTGCACGAGCACGGCGTCTTCCGTTGCATCTGCTGTGATACGGCTCTCTTCAGTTCGGAGACCAAGTTTGACTCCGGAACCGGCTGGCCGAGCTTCTGGCAGCCAATCGCGCGGGAAAATGTGGTAGAAAAGAACGATTCAAGCTTGGGAATGGACCGCATCGCGGTCTCTTGCCGCCGCTGTGACGCGCATCTCGGGCACCTCTTCAACGACGGACCACCCCCGACCGGCCTGCGCTATTGCATGAACTCGGCAGCAATGCGGTTCGTGAAGCTGGCATAGGGGACCGATGGTAAATGTCAGAATTTGAAAGGCTATTCCTCGGGAGCCAAAGCCCGCATTTGTTGCATTTACGACACGGCTAAGGCAGTGCCTTTTCCAAAACCGGAATTTTTATCACCAACTCTTACGCGGGCTTTCTCACGGTCGCAGCCCTACGCGGTCCATTGGCAGGACGGCTGGCGCTCCATGCGATCAAAGCGATGCCCGCGATCACGGTCCCGACACTGGCCAGTTGAGCATTCGAAAAGCCCCATAGAACCTTGGGGTTGCGGCGCACAAACTCAACCAGGAAGCGCGCCGCGCCGCTGAGCAACAGATACTGTCCGACGATGGCGCCGGTCTGATGCGGCTTGCCGCCGCGACCCCACAACCAGCCGCCAATGAGCAGCCCCGCGGCCAGTTCATAGAGCGGCGTTGGATAGACGGGGACAAAGACCGGATCGATGCCGTTGGGGAAGCTCATGCCCCAGGGATGAAATGTGTGAGAGAACAGATGCAGCGGCGTAATGGCGATACCGTAGCAGCCGTCGCCAGAGAGAAAGCAGCCGATACGTCCGAGGCCATAGCCGACTGCGGTAGCCGGAGCAGCCAGGTCGAGGGTGCGCAAGCAGCCGATCTTCTCGCGCCAGCCCTGAATCAGCAACGCTGAGATACCGAAGACCAGCCCGCCAAACCAGGCATAGCCGCCTGTATCCCACAGAACGCGCCAGCCCTGATAGCGAAACTCGTCGGGGGTGTCGAGGATGTGCCAGAGCTTGGCTCCAACAATGCCCGCAAGCAGCGTGATGGCCACCATGCCGATGGCGTCGGCCTTAACGCCGGCGCGGCGAAAGCTGCGGTCCATGATGATGGCGGCAACAACTGCGGCAAGCCAGAGCATCAACCCGAAGGTTGACTGATCGTAGTGCCAGAAGTACAAATTGACGTGAATGAAGGGCAGCATACCCTCCAAGTATAGACGCGCGGGCTTTATAAACGGGATTTTACACAGGGGACTTGCGCAACTGCCCCACAGTCAGGCGATACTATGTGCATGGCATTGTTCTCCTATCAAGACCTTGAGGTCCTCTTTACCCGTCAGCAGATTGCCGAGCGCGTGGCTGAGATGGGCGCGCAGATCACCCGTGACTTGAACGGCGAGAAGCTGACAATGGTGGGCGTGCTGAAGGGCGCGGCGCCGTTCTTGGCTGATCTGGCGCGAGCCGTGCAGGTGGATGCGACCTTCGACTTTGTGGCTACTTCCAGCTATGGCAAGGGGCTGCGCTCCTCGGGCGCGGTCAAGCTGATCAAGGACCTGGACGAGCCGATTGAGGACAAGAATGTGCTGGTGGTCGAGGATATACTCGACACCGGGCTGACGCTCACCTACCTGCGCAAGCTGTTTTTGCAGCAGCGTCCCCGGTCGCTGCGCATCGCCACACTTCTTGACAAGCCCTCGCGGCGTCTGGAAAAGATTGAAGCGGACTACGTGGGCTTTTCCATTCCCAATCTTTTTGTTATCGGCTACGGAATGGATTACGCGGAGCGCTATAGGAATCTGCCCGACATCTGTCTGATGACGGCCGACCATCCGGAGTAGGGCGCGCAATATTCGCCGGCAAGGAGCATGCCCCATGACTGCGACCACACTCATTCAGGACGTTGAGCTGGACTTTGACAATGGCAGCTTCGATGCGGCGGCCTTTGTTGCGGCAACGCTGGCAAACCGGCGTACGCTGGCCGCCGTGATTGACCACACGCTGCTGAAACCCGACGCCACACAGGAGCAGGTGGAGAATCTCTGTGACGAGGCGATGCGTTTCCGCTTTGCCTGCGTAATGGTGAACCCGGCCTGGGCTGCGACGGCCGTCAGCGCGCTTTCAGGCACAGGCCTTCCGGTCGGCTCGGTGCTGGGCTTTCCCCTGGGCGCATCACTGGTCTCCACGCTGCGCCATGAGGCGGCGACGCTGATTCGCATGGGTGTGCGCGAGCTGGATATGGTGATCCCCATCGGCCGCCTCAAGAGCGGGAACTATCAAGCCGTCGAGTTCGCCGTGCAAACAGTGGCTACGGCAGCACACCCGCACGGCGCGCTGCTCAAGGTGATTCTGGAGACCGCGCTGTTGACTGTGGAAGAAAAGTTGCGCGCCTCTGAGATCGCCATCCAGGCCGGCGCGGATTTTATTAAAACGTCCACGGGTTTTGCCGCTGGAGGCGCCACTGTGGCGGATGTGGCCTTGATGCGCGGCGTGGCCGGCAATCGCTGCGGCGTGAAGGCCGCCGGCGGCATCCGCACACTGGCCGAAGTAAAGGCGCTGCTGGAAGCCGGTGCCAACCGCATCGGCGCGTCAGCTTCTGTGGCGATTGTGCGGGAACTGGAAAGGCAGGGATCAGGGGTCAGGGCACAGGAATCAGATTTTCATCTACACGATATGTGATATGAGCGACCTTTCTATTCCCTCGCTCCCTGTTCGTTGCACTGCTATCATTTTCTTCTACACCTATGCCCGACAGACCACCATCTTCGCGCGCTGCATCCGAGTTTGAGGGCGATTACCGTCCGTCGGACTCGTCTATCCCCGGAGCGCATCTTGACCCGGCAAATATTCGCGTGGAACCGGCGGATGTGGCCTACCTGATGCAGTTGGCCGACGCACTAAACACCACGCTGGATCTGGGAACGCTGCTGCGGCGCACATCGGAGCTGGTGCAAGCCGTCATTCCCTACCGCCTCTTCGCCATTCTGCTGCTCAACGACCACACGCGAGAGCTTCGAGTGCGCTTCCAGATTGGGCACACGGCCGATGTGGAGCAGTTGCGCGTTTCCATGAACCGGGGAGCGGTCGGCCAGGTGGCGCTCACGCGCCAGCCAGTGCTGCTGAACGACATTTCGAACGAGGGAGAATACATTCCCGCCAATCCCGAGGTCCGTTCCGAGTTGGCGGTGCCGCTGATCGTTAAAAACCGGCTGATCGGTGTAATGGACATCGAGAGCGACCAGGTCGGCCACTTTGGCCCTGAACACTTGCGCCTGCTCACGCTGACCGCCTCGCGCATTGCCCAAGCAATTGAAAATGCCCGGCTCTATGCGCGGGTCTCGCGCCAGGCGCAGATGCTTACGGTGCAGAACGAGATCGCCACGGAGCTAACTTCGATTCTGGAGCTGGACCCACTGCTGGAGCGGGTGGGACAGATGCTGCGCCGTCTGATCGACTACCAGATGTTCGCCATCCTGCTGCTGGACGATAAGGGCGAGACGCTCATTACCCGCTACGCCTGGCGCTTCGGCCATGCACATACGCCTCTGCGCCAGATTCCCATCACCAGCGGGCTGGTGGGTGCCGCGGTGCGCGAGTGGCGCTTGCTGAATGTGCCCGACGTACTTCAGGATGCGCGATATCTGCCTATGAATCCAGAAACCCGTTCGGAACTGATTGCGCCTCTCTTTCGCAAAGGGCGCATCATCGGCGTTTTGGATCTGGAACACACACGCGCGGGCTTCTTCAACAAGGAACATGAGCGGATGTTGACCACGCTCGCCGCGCAGGTGGCCATCGCCATCGAAAATGCACGGCTATACGAAGCTGTGCGCTCGCAGGAGCAGCAACTGGAGCGCGACATGACCATGGCGCGCGAGGTGCAACTGCGGCTGCTGCCAACCTCCCCGCCGCAGATGGCCAACGCCGAAGTGGCGGCGCATTTTTTGCCGGCGCGCGCCATCGGCGGCGACCTCTACGATTTTGTTGAGTACGGCGCTGGTCAGACTGCCATCATGCTGGGCGATGTGAGCGGCAAGGCCGCGCCGGCGGCCCTCTTTGCAGCTCTGGTGAGCGGCATCATGCGCTCGGCGGCGCAGCAGCAGCCTGCGCCGGCACAGATGCTGGCTCAGCTCAACGACGCGCTACAAGAGCGCAAGCTGGAGTCACAGTACGTGACCATGCTGTTTGCCGTTTGGAACGACGAAAACCGTACCCTGCGCGTGGCCAACTCAGGCGCGGCCCAGCCCGTCCTCTGCCACCAGGGAGAGACCTCCACAGTGCGCGCCGAGGGCTTCCCTCTAGGTTTGTTCCCCAACGTGAGCTACGACGAGCTGGAACTGGCCATCCAGCCGGGAGATACGCTCGTCTTTATCTCAGACGGTATTCTGGACGCAGAGAATGCGCAGGGCGAGATGTACGGCCCGGATCGGCTCTCCAGCTTGCTGAGCAGACACAGCGACCGCTCCGCGCAGCAGATCATCGACGCCATCGAGAGCGACGTCAGCCGCTTCCAGGGCGAGCAGGACCGCTTCGACGATGAGACCATCGTGGTGCTCAAGGCGCGGTGAAGAGAGAAACCAGGAAACAGGAATCAGAAAACAATCAGTTTTTCTTGAACTTGTTAATGAAGAAGTAGGCCTCAACCTCAACGAAACAAAGAATGCCCCACCTTTGCATCGTAGCAAAGGTGGGGCATAACGATATGCCTGATCTGCGACGGCGCTCTAAAACAAATTCCAGAGCGACTGATTGTAGACGGCGTGGTGGAACTGCACCTCGGAGCCTTTGACGATCGTTCCCAACTCGCGCGGTGAGCGGTTTGCGACAGCCTGCTTCAGATCCGCATAGCGACCCTGCACGTCTTTGCCCAGAATCTTCGCGATCCAGGCCGACGACTCGAAGTCCGCAATGGCCTTCTGAATGTTGTCGGGCAGGAAGCCGCCGCCGGAGCGGAGATTCTTTGCCTTTGAGATATCTCCATCGAGGCCGGTCTTGAAAATACCGTAGAGCGTGAGGTAGGGATTGGCGTCGGGCGCAACCGCGCGCACTTCCGTTCTCATTGAGCGATGGTTGCCGATGGGCACGCGAACCATGGCGCCGCGGTCAACGGCCGAAGCGCGAATCTGGTTCGGCGCCTCAAAGTGCGGATCGAGGCGGCGATAGGCGTTCACGCTGGAGTTGAAGACCAGGCAAAGATCCAGCGCGTGAGTTAGGATGCGGTCCAGGAAGTTCCAGCCAAAGCTCGAGAGCTGCTCTTCGCCCTTTTCATCCCAGAAGAGGTTGGTCTTTCCCTTGGAGACCGAGACGTTGGTGTGCATGCCGCTGCCGTTGACGCCAACCACGGGCTTGGGCAGGTAGCAGGCGGTATAGCCCATATTGTTGGCAATCTGGCGGGTCAGCAGTTTGTAGAGCTGAATCTGGTCGGCAGCGCCCACAGCTTCGGCGTAGCTGTAGTTGATCTCGTACTGGCTCGGCGCAACCTCCGGGTGATCCTTCTCGTTCTGGAAGCCCATGGCGCGCTGCACTTCAGCCGAGGTGTCAATGAACTGGCGCAGCGGATCGAGGGGCAGCGAGTGATAGTAGCCGCCGCTGGAGATAAAGTCGAACTTGCCGGTCAGGTGGTAATTGGCCTCTGCGTCCTTGCCTGCGAAGAGGAAGCCCTCGATCTCGGTAGCCGCGTTGAGGGTGTAGTTGTTCTTCTTGAACTGTTCATCTGCGTATGCCTTGAGCACACCGCGCATATCGCCCGAGTAAGTGGTTCCGTCCTTGTCGATGACGTTGCCGAAGACCAGCACCTTGCCGGTGCCGAAGACATCGGCGGGCACCCAGTAGAAGGCGCTCCAATCGATGCCCAGCCGCAGATCGCTCTCTTTTTGCGCCGTGAAGCCGCGAATGGAAGAGCCGTCAAAGGTCAGGTTCTCGTACGCCCCGAGCAGGAACTTCTTATCGTAGTCGAGCAAGTGAAGCCGGCCCTCGAGGTCTGAGAACAGCACGGTCACCGCCTTGATCCGCTTTTCGTCGGTCAAGTACTTCAACCGCTTTTCGCGAATCTCGTTGGCCGCAACGCGATTGGCGCGGTCGGCTTTTGCTTGCAGGTTGAGTACTTCCAGCTCCTCATAGCTCAGAGCCAGAAAATTGCGATAGTCAGTGGACATTGTTCTCCTTTTTTGGACGCAACGGTAAGGGTTAGAGGCTTCGACTAAATTATAGAGTCTGTGCATAAGGAACCCATGAAGATTTCCCTTGGGCTCAGTGGAAAAATCGTTCTATTAGAAGGAAATCTAGGCGGTAAGGCGCTCAAGCTGGTCGGGCTTGACGATGGTCAGGCTTGAGCCTTTAATGGTAATCCACTGGTCGCGGCGGAACTGATTGAGCAGCCGGGTAACAGTTTCACGCGAGGTGCCGGCCATGTTGGCAATCTCTTCATGTGTGAGGGCCATGGTAAAGCGCAATTCATTCTTGCCATTGCCGGAGGAGCGGCCCCAGTCGAGCAGCAGCTTGGCAAGCCGTCCCGCCGCCGAACCGGAGAGCGCCAGCCTTTTGGCGTCGTGAAAAACGGTGAGATACTCGCCGGAGAGCGACTGCGCGGCGTGCATGCTGGCAATCCCGTGGCGGCTGAGGAAGTCTACAAACTCCTGCTTGCGCACGGTTTTAACCTGGCATGGCTCAATGGCCTCGGCAGTCACCTCGTGGGGCACATCGGCCAGCACCGCGCTCAGGCCCATCACGTCGCCGGGGCCGGCGATCTTTAGAATCATGGTCTTGCCTTCGCGCGAGGTAGCGGAGATCTTTGCCTGGCCATAGCAGATGACAAAGACGTTGCGCGCCGGATCGCCCTCAGCAAAGAGCTTGGCGCCGCGAGCGTGGTTCATCATGATCCCGATCCCGTCGTAATCGGCGAGTGCCTCGGGCGTGAGATTGCAAAACATCCGCAAATGGCGATGCTCGCAGTTGACACAATCTTCCGGGGGGTGATGGGGATGAAAAGTGGCCATGGGTTCGCAGCCGTGCAAACTGAGTATATCGCACTTTGCCGGTGCAAGGCATGGATTTTCCCTGAATCTCCGGCGCGGCCCAGAAAAGTCCCGCTTCCCGAAGATCCGGTTACACAAAAATGATCCATCCCCGGCCTGTTAAGCCGCGGTAGTTCCCCTCCGACGGTTCATCGCGCAGCTCAGACAGAAGGTGCAATATGCGCGGGAAACTTCGCGAGCGAGTTCCTCCAACAACCGCATCCGCAGCGGCGGAAAGCTGTCAAGCGCTTTCTTGAGCGCCTCGATGGGCAACATAAGAAGCGAACCGGCGCTCTGCGCTGCCAGCGTATAGGTATGCTGGCCGACGCCCAGAGCTGCAGCCAGCTCCACCAACTCCCCAGCGCAGGCCGGCGGGAGTGCCAGCCTCTTCCGCAACTGCCCGGTCTGGCGCACGAACTGGCCTGAGACCACCAAATAAAGCCCTCGGCAAAGCTCGGACTGACGAAAGACAACCTCATCGACACCAAAGCTGATGCTCCGGGCCGAAGCGTTCAGCAGCAGCGCGGTTGCCGGCGGGCATTCCAGAATATCTGTGACGGTATGAGCATGGACGGCTTCCATGCGCTGGAACAAGCTCTCCGCATGGTTGACTTTATCGATGAGGTGCTTGGCGGCAACCCCGCTTACGCTGCGCGCCGAAGCCACAGCCCGCCTGCCAATCACGGGCGGGCGATCGCGTCGGACAAGTCGGGTTTGCGGCGATCCGGGTTTCATCGACGGCCAATTGCTCCAAAAAGCAAGGAACCCAGAAGAGACGGGCTTCTTGCCTATAGGATTTTGAGTCTGCGCCCTTGCAGAGGAAGTAGCAGTGACAATATTCACTCCGCACTGTGTTTCTGGTCACACGGCAGGCGTAAGCAGGGCCGGAGGCGGCCCTGCTGTGGGAGGCTCGGTCACTGGCTACTTCGCCGGCAGGCCGGCGTCGGCGGGCGCGGGCAGGGTGTGCGTATCCCACCACTGCTGCATCACCTGGCTCTGCCAGCGGCTGGCGCGGCCAAGCCACAATTGCGTAGCCATGTCGTAGCGAGCCAGGTTGTTCTCAAGCCAATACGGGCGCTCGTCGCGCAGCCAGGCCTGCTGGTAGAGGCCGCGCAGCAGCGCGTAGCCTTGGCGAATGTCTTCAATCCGCCCGTTGGTCGAGCTGACAGTCCACAGCATTTCTCCAACTTCGCTTTGGCGGCTTTTGTCGGCAGTCAGCGCGCGCGACTGGCTATAGATCGCAACGATATCATCGGCGGCCTGGAATTTGAGACCCACAAAGTCGATGCGCCGCGCGCCCAACTCCAGCGCGTCCAGTGCTTCAGGGTTATCGAGGGTACGATTCCCTTCCCTGGCCGCAGCCCGCGCCTCGGCAACAAGGGTAATGGCGCGCTCGGCGCTGAGGCGCAACTCGCTCACCACGGGGCGCAGCTTGGCCGCCACGCGCTGCCCCTCAGACGAATAGGGATCGACCCAGAAGTAGCTGACCTGGGCGTCGCCAAGTCCGGCCTTCCTGAACAGCGCGTGCGCGGCCATCAACTCACGCTGCGCCTGACTGATCTTGCCGGTAGGGTCGCGGTGAAAGGCCTGGCCAAAGGAGGCCGTGAACTTCTCTTCAGAGCTTTCGCCCGCCTGCCAGCCGGCCGCCGCGCCAAAGAGCACGCCAAACCAGTTCTGGTCGAAGATGCCCTCGCCGTCGTCGTTCCAAACCGTGTTGAGCAGACCGGTTGCGCCTAGCGCCTGGCCGTCGCGCGCGTAGGCGCGAATGTTTCCCAGCGCCTCGTTATTGTTGGGGTAGATGCGGTTCCAGTTGTTCACGCCGGGCGAGACCCATGTCTCTAGGCCGGCCTTGGTGAAGGGCAGAATGGCGTCAGTGAAGGAGGGCTTGGCATCGTAGCCCCAGGGCACGGCGATCATGTCCTTGGGCAGTGTGCCCACCAGCTCCGGCGAGCTGACCGCGATGTCGCCCCAGAAGAGCAGCCGCTTGTGGTTGGGCGCGAGCGCCGTATGAATCTGCTTGAGGAAGTCGAGATAGACCGCGCCCAGCCCTCGCTGCTGGACTGCATCATGCGTCCTGCCAAGCCCCAGCTCGAAGGTCTCGTCGGCGCCGATGTGCGCGTAGGGGCCGGGGAAGACTTTGGCCAGCTCGCTGAACCAGCCGCTAATCAGCGGCAGCGTGGCGGCATCGCCGGGAGCCAGAACCGCTCCGTGCGGCGTCTCGCCCAGCGCCGAGAACTGCTCGAACTTGAGCACATTGTGCAGGTGCCCAAAGGATTCCTGCTCGGGGATGACGGTGATGTGATATTGCGCGGCGTAGGCCACCAGCTCGCGCGCCTCCTCGGCGGTCATCGTCCCTCCGGGAAAGGCCGCGACGGGCGAAGAATCGTAGGCGAAGGTGTGCTCGAAGTAGGGCGAAAAAGTGTTGAGCTTGTAGGCTGCGAGGGTGCGAATCTCGCGCTTGAGATAATCCATCGTCGGCAGCGGTCCGCGCGACCAATCGTCCGAGATTCCGCGATGGGCCATCGCCGGCCAGTCGCGAATCGTGGGAACGAGAAGCACAGCGTCCTTGCCGGAGCCGCGAATCAACTGCTTGACCGTCTGCGCGCCGTAAAAGAGGCCGGCTGAGCTCTCGGCGATCACGGCCAGGCCACCCTTCCCGTCGGGCACGAGGATGTAACCTTCGTCGTGCATAGGAGGGTCGAAGTTCAGGTGATGATGCGCCAGTAGCGCCTTTGCCTGATCGGTCTCTGCCCGCAGCAGCGAGATGCGAGTAGCTTTGTCGATTGCTGACTTGCTTCTGGGAAGTTGCTCAGACAAATCCTTTTCAGCAAATGCATCTTCGGCATTCTTGCCTGCAGATAGAAACAAACCGGTTTTCCCAATCGAAGTCATCTGCAAAGCCGTACACTCGCGCGGCGCGGGAACCAGTTGCAGATCAGCGCAAGTAGGCGCGGCTACCGGTGTGGTTTGTGCAAACGCCCCCATTCCGGCGCAAAGGAAAAGTAACGGTGTCACAACCAGGCCAAGACGCATGAAGACTCCCTCGACGAACAGCAGTCGCATACAAGCCTAGCGCATCAGCGTCCCTGCTGTGAAATGGGGCCGAGGTGCAGTTGAGGCGGCATGAGAGTTATCTGCTCGCCAGCCTGTTCACGCCAGGATGCGCTATGCTGGTTTCCGGTGAGAGGCGCGCAATTGACCGAAGGAATCCAGCCAAAACGAGTGCGGCGGAGCGTGCAGGTGCGCGGCGTGGTGCAGGGCGTGGGCTTCCGCCCGTTTGTCTACCGGCTGGCGCTGGAGGAGGCTCTGGCGGGTTTCGTCGGCAACGATACCGGCGGAGTGACGCTGGAGATCGAAGGGCCGGAGGAGCGCGTCGCCGCCTTTCTTCGCCGTCTGCGCCGCGAGACGCCACCGCTGGCGCGCATCGATTCTGTCACAGTGAGCGATTTGCTTTTAGTCGGCCACCAGTCCGGCCGGACGGAGTTTCGCATTGTCTCCAGCGACTCGGGCGGCAGCGTGAGCACCGGCATTCCGGCGGATGCGGCAACTTGCCCGGATTGTCTGCGGGAGTTGCTCGACCCCTCCGACCGCCGCTACCGCTATCCGTTTCTGAATTGCACCCACTGCGGGCCGCGCTTCACCATCACACGCCATATCCCCTACGACCGCCCGCAGACCTCGATGGCGAAGTTTCCCATGTGCCCGGCCTGCCAGGCCGAGTACGACGACCCGCGCAACCGGCGCTTCCATGCGCAGCCGAATGCCTGCTCGGTCTGCGGCCCGCGGGTCTGGCTATTGAAGACAGCAGGCTCTGCGGCCATCTTAGGCGAAGAAGCCGTCGGCCAGACCATCACACTGCTTCTGGCTGGCCAGATCGTCGCCATCAAGGGCATCGGCGGCTTTCATCTGAGCGTGGATGCAACCAACCCGGCAGCGGTGATGCGGCTGCGCGAGCGCAAGCGCCGCTACGGTAAGCCACTAGCGGTGATGGTGCGCGACTTGGAGGCGGCGCGGACGGTCTGCGCACTAACAGCCGAAGAGGAATTGCTGCTGACGACCTCCGCGCGGCCGATTGTGCTGGCGCGCAAGCACGACAATTGCGGGATTGCCGACGCCGTTGCGCCGGGGATCCCCTGGTTGGGCGTCTTTCTGCCGTACGCGCCGCTGCAACACCTGCTCTTTGCCGATGCGCGCGTACGTGCGCTGGTGATGACCTCCGCCAACCTGAGCGAGGAGCCAATCGCCATCGACAACGACGAGGCGCTCTCGCGGCTGGGAGCGATTGCCGATGCCTTTCTGATGCACGACCGCGAGATTCTGCAACGCTGCGATGACTCGGTGGCCGCGGTGGTGGACAGCGCGCCACAACTCCTTCGCCGCGCGCGGGGCTTTGTGCCGCTGGCGGTTCCGCTGCCGCTCGCGGCGCCCATGATGCTGGCCGTGGGCGGGCAAATGAAGAATGTCTTTGCGCTCGCGCGCGGGCGCTTTGTCTATCAGAGCCAGCATTTGGGCGATCTCGAAAACCTCGCCGGCATCGACTTCTTCCGCGAGTCGCTCGACCACCTGATGCGCACCTTCGAGATTGAGCCGGAGATTGTCGTCCATGACCTGCATCCCGGCTATCTATCGACTAGTTGGGCTAAAGAGTGGGCCGCCGAGCGCAGCCTCCCGCTGGTTGCCGTGCAGCATCATCATGCGCACATCGCCGGCTGCATGGCCGAGCATGGGCTGAAGGGCGAGGTGATCGGCCTGGCACTGGACGGCACCGGCTATGGAAGCGATGGAAAAATCTGGGGGGGCGAGGTGCTGATCTCGCGGATGGAGAGCTTCGAGCGCTTCGCGCATCTGGAATATGTGCCGATGCCCGGCGGCGAGGCAGCGATCCGCTCGCCCTGGCGCATGGCGCTGGGACATCTGAGTGCGGCAGGATTCGATAACCAAGGGCAATCTTTTCTCGCTGGGACCGGAGCCTCGGAGCAGGAAGGTCGCATCGTCCGGCGAATGCTTCAGCGAAGGATCAACTCACCGATGACCTCCAGTCTGGGGCGTCTCTTTGATGCTGTGGCCGCAGTCGTGCTGGGGCGGCGCGTCGTCGATTACGAGGCCCAGGCGGCGATTGAACTGGAAGGCATTGCCATCGACGAGCCGGACGAACCGGCGACGGAATCCTATCACCTCAAGTTCGTAGGTGGGGATTGGTCAAAGCGCGAGCCTGCAATCCTTACAGCCAAGCCGATATGGGGAGCTCTGACGTGGGACATGCTTCGAGACACCTCAAAAGCGCGCATCGCCGCGCGCTTTCATGCAGGCGTTGCCGCAGGCTTCATCCATGCTGTAGTAAATGCGCGCGAGGCGACCGGAATCAATCAAGTTGCCCTCAGCGGCGGCTGTATGCACAACCGCCGGCTGGCGCGGTTGTTGCGTTCAGGGCTGGAAGAGAAGGGTTTCGAGGTCTATCAGCACCGGCAGGTCAGCCCCGGCGACGGCGGCCTGAGTTACGGCCAGATTGCGGTTGCGGCGGCAAACCAGTGTGTCGCTGGCGCGAGTAAATGAACTGGAAGCGGTTGATCCCCCCTGGAGCCGGAATTGACTTCTCACTCCCGGTTTGCTCAGATAAACATTCTGGGGTTGATAAGCCAGAAAGAGCGGAAGCGAAGATGAAGATTCTGATTTTTGGTTCGGGAGGCCGGGAGCACGCGCTGGCTTGGGCGGTCAAGCGCAGCAGTCGGGTGACAGAAGTGGTTTGCGCGCCCGGCAACGGCGGCATTGCAGAGATTGCGCGCTGCGTTCCGGTGGATTTGAAGGACGTGGCCGCTATGGTGCGTCTGGCCGAGGCCGAGCAGCCCGGGCTGATCATCGTGGGGCCGGAAGTTCCACTTTCGCTGGGCATTGTGGACGCGCTTCAGGAGAGCGGCCTGCGCGTCTTCGGACCGACACGCGCCGCGGCGATGCTGGAGTCGAGCAAAGGCTTCGCCAAGCGTTTTTTACAGCGGCACAATATTCCCACCGCCAAATACGCGATCTGCACGACGGCCGCCGAGTTGGAAAAAGCCATTGCATCCTTTCATCCGCCCATCGTGGTCAAGGCCGACGGACTGCACGCCGGCAAGGGCGTGATCATCTGCGCGTCGCGGCCGGCCGCCCTGGAAGCAGCGCATGACCTGTTGAACGGCAAGCTGCTCGGCGAAGTTGAGCAGCACATTCTGATCGAGGAGTTTCTAGAGGGCGACGAGATCAGCTTCCTCTGCCTGGCTGACGGGAAAAATGTTCTCCCCTTGGCGCCCGCGCAGGACCACAAGCGCATAGGTGAGGGCGACACCGGCCCGAACACCGGCGGCATGGGCGTCTACTCGACCGACGCAATGCTCGACGCTGGTATGACGGAGTGGATTCTGCACCACATCGCCGAACCCACCATTCGCGGCATGTCCGAAGAGGAGACGCCTTTTACCGGCGTGCTCTACTGCGGGCTGATGATGACCGCGCGCGGCCCGCAGGTGCTGGAGTTCAACGCCCGCTTTGGCGATCCCGAGACGCAAGCCATCCTGATGCGCCTGGAAAGCGACCTGGTGGAGGCTCTGGAAGCCTGCATCGACGGGTGCCTGGCGGAGACCGAACTGCGCTGGACTCCCGGTGCCGCGGCCTGCGTAGTGGCCAGTTCTTCAGGCTATCCGAGCAGCTACAAGACCGGCCTGCCAATCACCGGGCTCGACGCCGCCGCGCGCCTGCCGGGGGTTGAGGTCTTTCACTCCGGCTCCGCGCTCAAGGACGGCCAATTGCTCACCGCCGGAGGCCGAGTGCTGGGCGCAACCGCCGCCGCGCCCACGCTGGAGGAAGCGCTCGCGCGCGCCTACGACGCTCTGGCGCTGGTTCACTTTGATGGAATGTATTACCGGCGCGACATCGGCCACCGGGCGCTGAAAAAAAAGTAGGCGCAACAGCCTTCAGGAGCCCGCCACTTGCCGGGCTTCCTCTTCCTGCACCTGCTGCGCGGGTGTACTCTGCTGCTTGAAGCAGACGCGGCAGAGTACGGGACGGCCTTGGGTTGGCCGGAAGGGGACCGTCGTCTCCTCGCCGCACTGCGCGCAGATGGTGCGCGTCTCGGGGCGCACCCTGGAGCCGGCCTTGGCGCGCTTCGCCTTGCACGCTTTGCAGCGCTTGGGATCGTTCGTGAATTGTTTGTCGTGGAAGAAGAGCTGCTCGCCGGCGGTGAAGACAAACTCGGCGTTGCAATCGATGCACTTCAAAACCCTGTCGGAAAAATCCATGTCCGGCTTCCCCAAAGAAGGGAACAGACTTGGAATCGGCTCTGAATAGGAAAAGCTTGCCGGTCCCGTTTCCCTGTCTTTGCTGGTAAAGTCACAACAAGAGCCCGGGCCACGAAAAAGGATCTGCGGCAAACAGTACGCTTCCCGGTTAGCCGGAAAGATCTGAAAATGACGGACGCGCAACCGAGCGCGACGCAACAAAGCGAATCTAATCGCGACACTCCACTCCGGCCCTGCCGATATTCTCTGGCTTTCCGTCCGCATCTTGCGCGGGGAGAATGCCGGAGTGTGCGTCGCGTGTAACGATTTGTTTTGAAGCTAGTCCTGCTCTTTACGAGCCTTCTTGCGGTTCCGCTTGCGCGCCAAAGCTGCCTTAACGCGTTTCTTTTCACCGGGCTTCAGGTAGTAGGAGTGACGCTTGACTTCCTTGATGATGTCTTCCTGCTGAACCTTCCGCTTGAACCGGCGAAGAGCATTTTCCAGCGGCTCGCCTTCTTGTACACGAACCTCTGCCAAAAGGGATTCCACCTCCAACCCTGCCAAAGTGGCTCTTTTATCATACGTGAAAGAACGGCATATTGGCCAAGCAAAAGCACATATCTTTGGTAACAAAGGCTCGAAGGGCGTGGCGCAAGGGATTCATCGGCGCGTTCCATCAGCGGGCGCGGCTTCGGCGGCCAGGTAAGCGCGGGTCAGATCGGCATGGCCCGCCAGGGTGGCGCGCGGCTGGCCGTCCACCAGAAAGCGCACCTGGGTGACGCGCGGCAGATTGGCGAACAGCGTGTCGCATATAGAGAGCACGGTCAGTGTCTCCGTTTCAATGCCGGAGGGGTGGCTGGCGGCAAAGGCGCCAGTCAGGTTGACGACTGCCAATTGCGAGCCTGTCTGTTGTGTTCCCGGCCCCAGAGAGGCTGGAGAGCTGACATTACCTGAAGCAGCTCCAGTGGCGCTGGCCTCTGGGGCGGGCAGCAGAAAAACCTGGGTCACGGAGCTTCCGCCGCCCGGGACGGGGTGGGCGGAGTCAGGCGAGGCATAAAGATCCAGCAGCTTGCCTAGCACGGCGCGCGCGCGGGAGCCAGGATCGGCGGGCAGCGGCAGCGAGTGAACCTGCGCCAGCATGGAGCCATCGCTGTCGCTGGCCACCAGCAGAGTTGCCTGCTCTGCGGGCGCCACTTCGGGGGCGTGAGTAGGCGCCGAGTCTTGACCGGCGATCATCCGCAGGTGAGCACGCTCGCGCAACTGCCAGAGCACCATGCTCATAACCAGCGAAGCCGCCAGCAGAATGCCAAAGAGATACTTCTGATAGCGGGGAATCATGGTTGATGAGCCTCCGCGCGCCATTCGACCAGCGCCGCGGCCACGCGCGCTTGATAGTTCGCGTCATTCAGCCAGGCGGTTGTTTGTTGGCTGGCGCTGCGTTCGGGCGCAATCTCGACGGCCACAGCCGGACAGGTCATCGAATCGATGGTCGGCAAGCTGGTTCGGCCCAGGGTCACGTTCATTCCGGTGTGCAGCAGCGCGGAGTTGAGCACCCCGGCCAGGGCCAGCGATCGCGTCACCCACGCGGCCTGCGCGGTCTTCCAAGCAGCAAAGCGCGCGGGCTGTGCCGGCGCAAGCGATGAGGTAAACAGGTGAATGCCAAAGCCGCTCTCGGAGGCGTGCAGACTCAGGCAAGCCTGGGCAGCCGCGTGGTTGGCAATCTCCGTTCGCCGGTTCGGCTCAACCGTCGCATCCGACTCGCGCGTTGTGACCACCTGGATGCCGCGCGCCCCCAGCAGCGAGCGAAGCCTCACACTGAGCGCGAGAGTGAAAGTCTTCTCAAGCTGATTGTTGGCCAAGTGCCCGCCAGCGTCGTCGCCGCCGTGCGCCGCATCCAGCACCACCACAAACCGGGCCGGCGCTCCTGCCGACGCCGGTGGTGCCTGCGCGGCTGCCGACAATCCGGCCAGCCCAGCGGCAATCAAAGCCGGCAATACCCGCTTATTCCAGCGCATAAATCGTCAGACCGCTGAGCAGCTTAGGGTAGAAGTCGGTGGATTTTTGCGGCATGACATCGCCGGCAAAGGCTACTTCACGCAGTTGTTCCATCGAAACAGGATTCGTCAGGAATGTAACATCGGCCTCGCCGCGGCGCACCTGCTCGACTGCCTCAGCCGCATCGCGCAGATAGCGCAGGTTGGTCTGCTGGCGAACCTTCTCCGCGTCCAGCCCCAGCAGTCGGTCGAGCACGATGGAATGCAGGCAGCTCAGATCAAGCGGACGCTGGCGCTCAGGCAAGTGGGCAAGCGCCACGGCCACCGGCTCCGGCTTGGCGCGCAGCAGCAGCGCCCCGGCGCGAGTGACGGCGACAAAGGCCGTGCCTGGCTGGATTTTCAGCGTGTCGATGTAACTGGCGGCGTCCGTGACGGGCAGCGCGGCTACCGTGAAAAAATCCTCCGCAGCGCGCTGAAAAACCGCCGGATCGAAGCTCTTGAGGCTATGCACCACGCGGTGAGTGGGCAGAATCACCAGCCCGTCGGAGTCCATGTTGACGAAGCTCATCATCACCGCAGCCTCTGGATAAGCCGGCTGGGGCAACTTGGAGGAGTTATGCTCGGCCCTGGAAGGCGCTGCCGTGTGTTCTTTGGAATATTTCAGCGCTGTCTCGTAGCGGTGGTGCCCGTCGGCGATAATCAGCTTCTTGTCGGCCATGGCTGTGGTCAGCAGGTTGATGACGTTCGGGTCGCTCACTCTCCACAACCGGTGCAGCACACCGTACTCATCAGTGACCTCGGCATCGGCGGGACCGGCGCCCTCATAAAGAATCTTCTCCACGCTCCCGGCCGGGTCCGAGTAGAGCATGAAAATCTGCCCAAAATGCGCGCGTGTGGCCTTGAGCAGGTTCAGCCGGTCGTCCTTGGGCTTGCTGAGCGTCTGCTCATGACGATAGACCACCTTTTCAGCGTATTCATGCAGCTTGCCGAGGGCGATAAAGCCGCGCCTCTCCTTCACGATTTCGGTTCCTGGCACGATGAATCGCTGCGCGTAGGCGAAGATGCAGGGATCTTTCTCCTGCGCCAGCACACCCTGTTCGCGCCATGCGCTGAAGTCGCGTGCGGCGCGCGTATATACGGTCTCGCCGCGTTCGTCGTCAAACAGTTCCCGCTTGCCTAAAATGATGCGCACCAGGTTGTAGGGGCTGCGCTCGTAATAGGCCTCTTGCATCGCCGGTGAAATCTTGTCGTAGGGCTGGGTGACCACGTCTTCCAGGTGAACGGCGGAGGACGAATAGCGCCAAGCGCGAAAGGGATAAATTTGGGCCATGCTGAAGCTCGTCTTTCCAAAATAACGCTGAGTTTGCGCTCGTCAGGCCCCATGCTGCTCACTCTGGAGCCGCTCTCGCGCTTACGCTGATTGTACCCCCAGCAGCCGAGGCGGCCGGGCACCCCATCCATCGCGTTCTTTGCGATGGGTGGGAAACGACGAAGCCAAGCGAGCGGCTGCTGCACCGCAGGTAGTGGCGCGTAAGCACCGTCTGCCTGGACGGCCAGTCTTCAGCTCTTGAGCGCCACGCGAATGTGCAGTTCCTTCAACTGTTGCTCGGTGACGGTCGTCGGCGCGTCCACCATCAGGTCAATAGCCTTGGCGGATTTTGGGAAAGCGATCACCTCGCGCAGACTGGGCGCACCGGCCAGTAGCATCACGATGCGGTCCAAGCCAAGCGCGATGCCGCCGTGCGGTGGTGTGCCGTACTCCAGCGCATCCAAAAAGAAACCAAAGCGCGCGCGGGCCTCTTCGTCGCTGATGCCCAGCGACTGGAAGATCTGCTGTTGCACATCCTTGCGGTGGATACGGATAGAGCCGGAGCCAAGCTCCAACCCGTTCATCGCAAGGTCATAGCAGTTGGCGCGGACCGAGGCTGGATCAGTCAGCAAATTAGCCATGTCGACCTCGTGCGGCGCTGTAAAAGGATGATGCGCCGGAACCCATTTGGACGTGGCCGCGTCATATTCGAACATCGGGAAGTCGGTGATCCAGATAGGATAAAACGCAGCGCCCGCGCTGCGCTCTTCGGCGTCCTGGATGCTCTCCCCGGTGCTGCGAAAGGCTCCATGCCGGTCAGCGTATTTTTTTGCCAGCTCGCCGCGGAAGTTGCCCGCGGCTGTGTAGACATTGATCTCGCGTTCGCTCAGGCGGCCTTCAAACTTGGTGTCGCTGGCCTTCACCGGGTGGGCCGGATCGCCGGCGACGATGAGGACGAAGTCGCCCTCCGCAGCGCCCGCCAGTTCGCGCACCTTGACCGCGGCTGCCGGAAAGCTCTTGGCCAGTCGCTTGAAGTCGTCGATGAATTTGGCACCCTTCTTGAGATCAAAGAGCGGATGATTATCCTCGCGCTCCTTGCGGCTCAGCTCGCCAACGCTGGGAATGCGGAAGGCCACCACTGGTAATGCGGGGTCAATTTGCAGCGTAGCAAGATCCGCGTCACTGAAGGCAGAACGCACGTCGTTCAACCCCGGCAGGCGCAGGTCCGGCTTGTCGCTGCCGTACTGCCGCATTGACTCATCGTAGGTAATGCGCGGAAAAGGCGTAGGCAGCGTGACACCCGCCGCGGCAAAAGCTGCCGCCATAAACTGCTCCGCGACGCCAAAGACCGTCTCCTGGCGTGGAAAGCTCATCTCCAAATCAACCTGCGTAAACTCAAGCTGGCGGTCGGCGCGCAGGTCCTCGTCGCGGAAGCAGCGGGCAATCTGGAAATATTTGTCGAAGCCGGAGATCATCAAAATTTGTTTGAAAATCTGCGGCGACTGCGGCAGCGCATAGAACTCGCCCGGATGAACGCGACTGGGCACCAAAAAATCGCGCGCGCCTTCTGGCGTGGATTTGGTGAGGATGGGCGTTTCGATCTCTAGAAAGCCCTGTTGGCTTAGGTTGTCGCGGATGGCCAGCGTAATATCGTGGCGGAGACGGAAGTTGCGTTGCATCTCCGGACGCCGCAGGTCCACGTAGCGGTACTTGAGCCGGACTTCCTCGTTTTGGATCGCCTCTTCCGAGGGCGAAAACGGCGCCAGGTGCGCGTCGTTCAGGACAAGCAACTCGGTCGCTTCGATCTCGATCTCGCCGGTGGGCATCTTGGGATTGATCGCATCCGCCGAGCGCAGCCGCACTTTACCCACCGCTGCCACTACATACTCGGGACGAACGTGCTCGGCTTTGGCATGGCCGTCGGGAACAAGCTCCTTGTCGAGCACAATCTGGCTAATGCCGCTGCGGTCGCGCAGATCGAGAAAGATCAGATCGCCGTGATCGCGGCGGCGGTTGACCCAGCCCATCAAAACCACGGTTTGACCAGCGTGAGCGGCGCGCAACTCGCCGCAATGATGCGTCCGTTCGAGATTTCCTTGAAAATCAAGCACTGCCTATTGTCCTTTACTTGCTTGCATTTCTAAAAATGTTTGGGTGCCCCACCCTCGCCGTGTTCTTGTTTTTGCGGCTAGGGTGGGAAACCACGAACTCCTTGGCGCGCAAGCGTCGTCTGCCCCACCGCAGGTGGTCAATTGGAAAGAAAAACCGCCAGCTCCCCGCGAGGAACCTTGGTCTGTACGCCTGTGGAGAAGTTCTTCACTGTAAGAATACCGGATTGGAGTTCATCCTCGCCCAGAATCACAATCTGGCGTGCCGTCTTCTCCGCCGCGTCGAAGGACTTTTTCAGCCGGAAGCTGCCCTCTCCCAATTCGATCCACAATCCCTGATGGCGCAATTCGCGCGCCAGAACCAGTGCGGCGGCGTTCATCCCCTCACCCAGCGGTGCAACAAACGCGTCAGCCTTCGCCGCCACGGATGCCTCGCCAAGTTGGGCAAGCAGGGTCAGAACCAATCTGTCCTCGCCCATAGCAAAGCCGATTCCCGGCGCGCGCGGCCCGCCGAGCATCTCGCTCAGCCCGTCGTAACGCCCGCCGCCCAAGAGAGCATTCTGGGCTCCTAATCCTCCGTGCGTGAACTCGAAGGTCGTCCGCGTGTAGTAGTCGAGGCCGCGCACCAGCCGGTGATTGCGCGTGTAGGGCACACCCGCCGCATCCAGCGCCGCCGTCACCGCTGCAAAATGTTTCTTCGACTCCTCGTCCAGCGAGTCAACAATCATCGGTAGTGTTTCAATGATCGGTTGATCGGCGGGAACCTTGCAGTCCAGCACACGCAGCGGGTTGGTCTCCGCGCGCCGCTGGCAATCCGGGCACATTTGCCCCACCACGGGAACCAGCGCGGCCCGCAGCGCTTCGTTATACCGTGCCCGGTCCGCTGCGGATCCAACAGAGTTCAGTTCCAGCGTCCAGCCTTTGATGCCCAACTCGTCCAGCAGCGTGGCCAGCATCTCCAGAATCTCAGCGTCGCGCAGTGGCGACTCGCTGCCCGCCGAAGGCGGCCCAATCACCTCCGCACCGATCTGCGAGAACTGCCGGTAGCGCCCCTTCTGCGGCCGCTCGCGCCGGAACTGCGGACCGATGTAGTAGAGCTTCTGGAGCAGCCCGCTCTCGCCAAGACCGTGCTCAATGTAGGCGCGTACCACGCCAGCGGTATTCTCCGGGCGCAAGGTCAACGATTGCGTTTTCTCCGACTGCGCGCGCGCGCGATCCTCCCAGGTGTACATCTCCTTGGAGACAATATCGGTCTCCTCGCCCACGCCACGGGCAAAGAGGCCGGTGTCCTCGAAGACCGGCGTACGAATCTCGCCGAAGTTGTAGCGGGCAAAGACCTCCCGCGCCGTTGCCTCAATGCGGTTCCAAAGCGCTGTCTCTGGCGGCAACAGGTCGCGCGTCCCGCGTACGGCTTTCAATGTGGTCATATCTTTTCTATTCTAAATGGGCGGCAGAGTTGAATGATCGAAGTGGTGCCGTTCGGTCGTAAGATCTCCAGCTTATAGGGGATTGGGCCTTCCTCTTGGAAGGCCCAATCCCCATCGGTCTCACGCCTGTTCGAATTCACTTGGTTGCGCGCGCCGCATCCGCGCTTTGCCTAGCGCTTCTTTGTCCCCTTGGGAGCGAGTTTCTTGACAGTCTTGACCGGCTTGCGACTCGGAACAGGAATCTGCTTCTTTTTTACTGATGCCGGCTTCGGAGCCGCGGTCCTGACCACAGCCTTGACCGGGATCTTCCGCGCAGTCTTGACCGGAGGCTTCTGTGCGACCTTAACCGGATGCTTCTGTGCGACTTTGACCGGGTGCTTTTGAGCGACCTTCACTGGATGCCTCTGCGCGATTTTTACCGGATGCTTCTGCGCAGCCTTGTTGAGAACCTTGGCAGGAACCTTGACAGGCGTCTTGGCGGCAGCTTTGCTGGGGGCGCTTTTGCTTACGGGTTTTGCTCGTGAAACCAGCTTCCTGGATTGAACAGATGCGGGCTTGGCCTTGGCGCCGTGCGCGTGAGAATTGGCTACATCGGAGGCAACGGGTTTCTTCACGGGCGCGAGCGTCGGCTTGGACTCTGATTTTGCTGCAACTTTGGGTCCAGTAGCCGGCACTGGCTTTCCTGTCATTTTCGGCTGAGGAGCAGCCTTGTGAGCAGTTTTCGTTTCTGCCTCAACCGGCACTGCGACCGAAGGCGGAGTCTGTCTTGTTTTTGCTGACGGCTCGGAGATGCGCTTGGACATTTTCTCTTTAAGTGGCGGCTTGGAAACCGGTTTCGGAATCTCCTCCTCCTCGTCCTGATCTTCGGCAGCCTCAGCGTAGGCGCCGGGCTCCTCGAGTAGGTCAATATGCAGATTAACCTTGGGCAGGTTCATGCCCAGCTCATCGTCTTCTCCGCCAATATCGTCCAGATCCTCATCATCCACCTCGTGGTCCTCGGATTCCTCCTCGTCGTCAAAGGAGTCTTCTTTCATCTTGGCATCGGCGCCACGCTTGACGCGTGGCCGCTTGATGGTGACCTGGGGCGGCGGAGCAGGCGGCGAGTGGGGCTCCAGGAAGGCGCGCAACTCTTCCGGCTCGGCAAGCTTGCCATCCAGCAGTTCAAGAAAGACGGACTGCACAATCTCACTGTAGGCAGGCAACTCGGCCGTGATGCGCATCTCCTGCAACAGGGCGTGCGGAATCTGTTGGCGAATCTCGGGCCATACCTTGAGAAAAAGGTTGAAGCGTTCCTTGACAGCCTCGTCGTTGCTGGTAAAGCCCAGCCAGAGAATCGCTTCTGGATCATAGCGCGTAAAGAGCTTGTAGCTGGCCGAAGGCGTGGCGTTCTCCTTGGCGAGCAGCACTCGGGCAAACCCGGCGGCCAGCGCGTCCAGGCTGTTCCACTCTTCGACGAAGCCCGTGCGCAACATCAGCTTCTTCAGGGCGGTCAACTCCTTCGGGGTTAGCCGCGCTGTAAGCAAGCGCATCTGCGCCGCAGACATATCCGCATGGACGCCCTGCAACAGCAATTCGACGGCCAGATCGTGCAGCGCCGTCAGCTTTTCCCCGTCCGCCTTGACAGCCGTCCAGGCCGGAAAGAGAAACTTCATCCAGCCCTCGGCTTCCAGCGCCTGCAAGACCTTCAATCCCTCTTCCTCGTGGCCAATCTGCTCCAGCTCACGGCTGCGGGCCTGAGCGGAGAGATACTCGATGACGCCCTCTTCCCGCGCGTTGTTGTAACGGACGTGCGTCTTGGGATCCAACTCCCAGCCCAGCCGCGCAATGTAACGCGTGGCGCGAATCAGCAGCGATGGATCCTCAAGAAAACCGTAGTTCGAAACCAGGCGCAGAGTGCGAGACTCGATGTCCGCGGCGCCGTTCATGGGGTCCATCAGCAGCCCAAACGATCCTTCATTCAGCGAAATGGCCATGGCGTTGACGGTAAAGTCGCGGCGGCGCAGATCTTCCTGAATGGAGGCGGAATGGTAGACAAACTTGCCCGGCTTGGGCACCTCTACGCGATGGGCGCTAACCAGATCAACGCGCACCGTGCCGGGAAAACACAGGTAAAGAGCGTGTGCAGCCCTGTCTTCACCCCAAACCTTGCCGCCCAGCTCTTCAATGGTTTTCCTGAGGTCGAGCGCATCCCCATGCACGGCGACCTCTAGATCGCGGACGGCGTGGCCGCTGGTCAAATCGCGCACCGCGTCCCCGGTAAGAAACAAAATTATGCCAGCGGCGCGAGCCGCCTCGCGCAACTGGCGCAAGGCGCTCTGCTGGTCAGCCGACAGCCGATTCTCCAGAAGATAGATGTAGTCAGGCATTCATTCCCTGCTTCCGCCTTCTCACGAGTGGTCTGCCCGCCCATGGGTTCCTGGCCGCCTGCACGGGGAGAATTATCCTTGTAGAAATATTCTCCTCAGGCCGCCAACCGCTGCCCGGACTCGCTGAAAGCTCTGGTAATCTCTGCCAAGTGACTGATGTGGCGAACATTACAGACAAGCTGGCAGAGATGGCAAAGGTGTACATTAACACAAATCAAACCGTTTGACCAGTGCTGAATGCATCGCTTTTGTCCCATTTTTCATACCCGGACCGGGCAGCTTTGTCCTGAAAGCGCCGCTGGAAGTCGGGTGAAAATGATCCAATATCACGACCTTCGGATTGCTGGACGCGCAGGAAGTTGTTTGTCTCCCGTTACTGCAGAAGTCTGCGAAGCCACCAACGGATGGGTTCTTGCCACGTAGCCTGTTCGCAAAGACCGCAATTTCGCTACACGTAAAAACTACTTCCAGCGACGGCGTTCGTGAGAGGGTGAACTCCTCGGAGTTTCCTTCCCTGCCCTACGATTGATCTTCCATGTTTCTCGCCTCCAGGCCTGGAGATAATTACACTCCTCAAGTTGACGTTCCATTTTCCGATAAAGAGCTTGAGGCTCGTTGTACCGGGGGGGCTTGATCCCGGCTGGGCGGATGAGTGGACACGATGGATGAATTGACGAGGGAATTCCTGATCGAAAGCCAGGAGGGCCTGGACCGCATGGAGCGGTGCATGACCGATCTTGAGGAGCGGCCGCGGGATGCGGGGCTCATCGGAGAAATCTTCCGTTCCGTGCACACGATAAAAGGAACCACAGGGTTTTTGGGCTTCAAGCGACTGGAAATACTGGCCCACGCCGGGGAGAACCTGCTCGGCCTGTTGCGCGAGAACAAATTGTCCGCCGACGCGCCGATCATCACCGGCCTCTTGCAACTGCTGGACGGACTGCGTTCCATCCTCAAAACAATCGAGACGGAAGACACGGAGGGAAATGGTGACGATGCGGAGCTGATTGCCCACCTGGAGGAGTTGCAGCTTCCGGCGCAGGTCAGACAGCCGGCCCTCGCCAAAGCTGGCGTTCCTGCGGACTCCGCCCCAACGGCGGAGAGCCATCCGGGACTGGTCTCCGGTTCTATTTTGCCCGCGCCCCGTGTCTCTGCGCACGTTTCATCCCCATCGACTTCGACCCCGGTACCCATCTTCGATCCGGCTGACGCTCCGGCGCAGAAGGCCGCCGAAGGGAATGCGACCCGGCCGCGCATTCAGGGGACGGCCGCCGAGAGTTCGCTGCGCGTTGATGTGACTGTACTGAACCGGATGATGAATCTTGTGGGTGAGCTGGTGCTTACCCGCAATCAGGTCTTGCAAGCCACCTCGAATGATCCCAGCATGACCATGCTCAGCCGACGCCTGGACATGGTAACAGCCGATCTGCGCGAGAGCGTGATGAAGGCCCGGATGCAGCCGGTCTCCAACATCTTCGGGAAGATGCCGCGCATCGTGCGCGATCTGTCGCAATCCCTGGGCCGCCGCGTCCGCCTTGAGGTAGAGGGGCAAGAGACGGAACTGGACAAGAGCCTGCTGGAAGCCATCAAGGACCCGCTTACACATGCGGTAAGAAACTCGATGGATCACGGCATTGAACCGCCCGAGATTCGCCAGGCAGCCGGCAAAAACCCCGAAGGAAGCCTCAAGCTGAAGGCCAGTCAGGAGGGCAGCCATGTGGTGATTGAGATCTCTGATGATGGGGCCGGCATAAATGTTGACAAGGTGCGCCAGAAGGCCATTGAACGCGGCGCCATCACGCCAGGGCGCGCCTCGCACATGACGGAGCGCGAACTGTTGCAACTGATCTTTATACCCGGCTTCTCGACCGCCGCGACGGTGACCAACGTCAGCGGCAGGGGCGTGGGCATGGACGTGGTCCGGACGAATGTGGAGAAGATCGGCGGCAAGGTCGAGATCGACTCGCGATCTGGCAAAGGAACCACGCTGCGCATGCGCATTCCGCTTACGCTGGCCATCATTCCTGCGCTAATTGTGCGCAGCCTCAACCTGAGCTTTGCTTTGCCCCAGGGCGCGCTGTCAGAGCTGGTGCATATTTCTCCTGAGCAGGCCACCGTGGCCATCGAGTGGATTGACAATGCGCCGCTCTACCGGCTGCGCGGAAAGCTGCTGCCGCTCATCTTTCTCGACCGCCTGCTGATGCCCGGCGTCGAACAAAGGATCGCCACTGACCGGGACAACTTCATTGCCGTTCTAGACGCCGACGGCCGCCGCTTCGGCCTCGTAGTCGACGGGCTGGCCGATCCCGAAGAGATTGTCGTCAAACCGCTCTCAGCAGTTCTCAAAAGCATCGGCCTCTATTCGGGCGCAACCGTGCTGGGCAACGCCGATCTGGCGTTGATTCTTGACCCTGGGTCAATCGCTCTGAAAGCAGGAGTGGCAATCCGCGAGGATGAAACCGTGCTTTCGGGCGAAACTAGCTCCGAGGTGGATGCCACAAAGAGTCTCGAATACCTCTTGGTTGAAGCGGCGCAGCGCCGGGCCGCCGTGCCACTGGCCGATGTATTGCGCATCGAGCAGCTTCCCCTCTCGCACATTGAGTACATCGGCTCCCGCCCTGTGCTCAACTTCGAAGGACAACTGCTGCCCGTGGAAGACTCTGGAGGAGTTATCGACACTGCCCAGGAAAATCCCCAGGCGAACATCATTGTGGTGGTCTGCCGAGAAGGCAATCGGCATGTGGGTATTGCCGTTTCGCACGTGCTCGATGTTGCCGCTGGCAGTGACCTCTTCGATGCCGGCACGGCGCAGCGTGCGGGCGGCGTCACGCTGCTCAAGGATCGCGTGACCGGCGTGGTGGACCTGGGCGGCGTGCCCCCGCTGCCCATGGGAGAACAGGCGCCCGCCGAGTGGAGCCAGATGGGGGAGACCGTGGCATGAGTACTGCAAAACTGGCATTGCAATGCAAGGAAAAATCGGCAGAGGCGCTGGTTGAGGTCTGTTCGGTTCGCGTGGGTGAGACGCTCTTTGGCATTCCCATCACCCACATTCTCGAAATTGTCGGCGCGGCGCGCCCTCAGCCGGTTCCGTTGGCGCCCATCTTTGTGGGTGGTCTGGTTCATTATCGCGGCGACGTCCTCACCACCGTCAGTCTTCGCCAACTGCTAAGTCTGCCGCCCAGAAATGGCCCTCAGGACATTCTGGTCTTGGAGAGTCCCGGCGGAATTTTCGGATTGTTGGTGGATTCCGTCAGAGAGGTTCTCACCATTTCGCCGGCCAACCATGAGCCGAATCCATCGATCCTTGACGAGCGCCGCAGAGCGTTGTTTGCCGGCGCTTACAAGCTCAAGGAGAGCCTGTTGATCATGCTGGACCCTGAGCAATTGGACCCCATGCGCCTGAGCGCGGCCCTGGCGGCCAAAACCGCGTAGCAGAAAGCAGCTCTTACCGGTATCTGTCGGGAGGTAACCATGCGAGCTTTGATCGTCGATGATTCCCGTTTCGTGAGGGGTTATCTGCGCGGCCTGCTCGAAGAGAAAGGTATCGAGTGCGAGGAAGCGGCCGACGGCCAGGCCGCCATGGATCAGTTGCATACGGGTGTGCATTTCGATCTTGCTCTGGTGGATTGGAATATGCCGGTGATGAACGGGTTGGAGATGCTCAAGCAGATGCGCGCTGAAAAATATGGCGACATCAAAGTGATGATGGTAACCACCGAGGCCGAAAACGACTATATCCTGCGCGCCCTGGACGCCGGTGCTGGCGAGTACCTGATGAAGCCCTTCGACGACGAGGCCCTGACGGAAAAGCTGGCCATGCTCGGTCTTGTGGAGTCCTGAGAAATGGCCGCAGCACGACGAACCCGAATTATGATCGCCGACGACTCTGCAGTGATGCGGAGCCTACTGCGCTCGGTTGTCAGCAGAGATCCCGGCCTGGAAGTGGCTGGCACAGCCGCGGACGGCGAATCGGCGTTGAGCGCCATCGAGATACTTCACCCCGATCTGATTCTGCTGGATGTGGAGATGCCGGTGATGGACGGATTGGCCACCCTCAGGAAACTGCGTGCACGGGGTCACAAAATGCCGGTCATCATGTGCAGTTCACTTACCCAGCGCGGGGCCAAAGTGACCATCGATGCACTGGCCTGCGGCGCCTCCGACTATGTGGCCAAGCCGACAGGGCAATCGGGCCGGGAAGAGTCCTGTCGCGCGCTCTCGCTGGAATTGATTCCCAAGATTCAGACTCTCACCAGACAGCCACAAGCACCGCCGACAACAGTCCATCCCAGCGCACTGCCCCCTCCGCACATTTCTCCCCTTGCGCCGCCCAAAGCCCAGCCAGTCTCCTCAACCCCGGTTGCGCTGGCCATCGGTGTCTCCACAGGCGGACCTGCGGCGCTGGATATTCTGCTGCCCGCGCTGCCAGTAACCTTTCCGCTCCCGGTGCTGATTGTGCAGCATATGCCGGAGCTGTTTACCAGGCTCTTTGCCGAGCGGCTCAACAGCCGCTGCCCGTTACCGGTGCGCGAGGCCGCCGAGGGCGATCCAGTGCGCCCGGGAACCATCTACATCGCCAAGGGCAACTGGCACATGGAGGTGCTCTCTGGCGCACGCGCCGGCTCTCCGTTTACGCTGCACCTCAGTCAGGGACCGCTGGAAAACCACTGCCGCCCGGCCGTCGATGTGCTCTTTCGCTCCGCGGCTGCCGCGTACGGCGCCGGCGCGCTGGCCGTGGTGCTCACTGGCATGGGATCGGACGGATTGCTGGGCTGCCGTGAAATTTGCGAACACGGCGGCAGTGTTCTGGCCCAGGACCAGGCCACCAGCACGGTGTGGGGAATGCCCGGCGTGGTCAGCAATGCGGGATTAGCGCAAAAGGTGCTGCCCTTGAACGCCATTGCACCTGAAATCCTCCGGCTTGCCAGCCGGGCGCATTCCGAAACCGGCGCGCTCCGGGAATCGGTGGTCTAGTTATGCAAACCGCCTCCAGCGCTGACTATGGCTATCTTCGCCAGCTCGTCTACGGCCTCTCGCAAAACGTCCTCGACCCTTCGCGCGACTACCTGTTTGAAACTCGCCTCACCAAATTGCTGCGCAATCAAGGCATGACTCAACTGGAAGAACTTGTCCAATACCTAAAAATCAGAAAGAATCCACTCCTCGAACGCTCCATCGCCGAAGCCATGACCATCAATGAAACCAGCTTCTTTCGCGACGGCCGTCCCTTCGAGTTGTTGCGCACGGATCTGCTGCCTGAAATCATCGAAGCCCGCCGCCACACCCGCCGCCTGCGCTTCTGGAGCGCCGCCTGCTCCACCGGCCAGGAAGCCTATAGCCTGGGTATGCTTCTTCTGGAGTTCTTTCCTGCCCTCGCCGGATGGAATATCCGCATCGAGGGCACTGACATCTGCGGCGAGGTGGTCGAAAAGGCAAAGGCTGGAAGCTACCACCGCATTGAGATGAACCGCGGCCTGCCTGCCCGCTTCGTCATCCGCTACTTCGACCACGTGGGCGAAGATTGGAACGTTAAGCCGGCGATCAAAAAGATGTGCAACTTCCGCCAGGCCAACCTCTGCTCGCCCTCGCTGCCCTTCGCCCACAGCGACGACCGCTTCGACGTCATCTTCCTGCGCAACGTCATGCTTTACTTCTCACAGGAGACGCGCAAGACGCTGTTGGACGGCATCCATAAGCTGCTCGCTCCCGACGGCGTCCTGTTCCTCGGCTCCAGCGAGCAGCCCGCCGATTCCGCGCTCTGGACCCCGGTGCTGGCCGGAGGCACCTGCCACTTCCGGCCGCGCCAGCCAAGCTAGAACGACGAATATGCATTCTGTATACTGCCGTAAGAGCGGGGAAACAGAAATCCCCTACCCATTTACGATTGACAGGAGTCGCGCCATGAGCCAACCACCCGAAAAAATCCAACGCACTGAGGCCGAATGGCGCGCGCTGCTCACCGAGGAGCAGTACAGCATCCTGCGCGAAAAGGCCACCGAGCCTGCCTTCGCCGGGGCGCTCACCGAAAACCACGAAACCGGCAACTACCACTGTGCCGGCTGCGGTACGCTGCTGTTTCTGAGCGGGGCCAAGTTCGACTCCGGCTGCGGCTGGCCCAGCTTCACCCTGCCCGCCGACTCCAATCTCATCGTCGAGCACGAAGACCTGAGTCTCGGCAGGCGCCGCATTGAGGTGACCTGCGCCCGCTGCGGCGGCCATCTGGGCCACGTATTCCCTGACGGCCCGGCCCCCACCGGCCTGCGCTACTGCATCAACTCCGCCTCGCTCACATTTGAGCGGCAAAAATAACCGTCTTTATTCAATAAGATGCTGGTAGAACGGGATTTATCCCCGGCCTGCCGCTCCTGGCCTCAGCGATATCAAGGCATCCCAAACCAACACGGTAGCGCCGGTCTCCAGACCGGGGTCCCCTGCGAGCGATTTGTGCTCGCAGGGGTGGGAGACCGGCTGTTGTGCGGGCGTCCCGCCCGCGCCCATCCCTCAGGCGTACAATTCGCAGTTATGCCCAAGCCAATCGCTGCTCCCCAGCCTGCAACTGCTGCCGTCGTTCAGGGAGCGGTACAACCTCGGTTCGGTGAAGTGCGCATTCGGCAACGCGGACGCCTGCCCCATTGGGAGAAGGACGCAGGCCTGTATTTCCTTACCTTTCATCTGGCGGACTCCCTGCCGCTGCCGGTCCTGGAGAAGATAGCAGAGAGTCACCGCATTCTGATCGCGGCAAAGCGCGTGGGCGCTCATCTATTGCCGTCCCAGGAGGTGCTGGTATCCGAATTCAGCACTGCAAAACTGGAAGAGTATTTTGATCGCGGCTTGGGTGCGTGTTTCCTGCGCGATCCACGCATTGGCGAACTCGTGGCCGACGCTCTCGATTTCTGGCAAGGAAAGCGGTATCGGCTCGTGGCCTGGTGTGTCATGCCCAATCACGTGCATGTTGTTTGCCGGTTGCTGCCGGGGCAGGAATTGAGCAAGGTGCTGCAAGGCTGGAAGTCCTTTACGGCCAGGAAGGCAAACGAGATCCTCGGTCGCGGCGGCGCGTTCTGGCAGCGGGAGTATTATGACCGGCTCATTCGCAATGGGGACGAGTTGGAGCGTGCCGTCCGCTATGTGGTGAATAATCCGGAACGAGCAGGGTTGAAGGGGCGGAAGTGGGTTTGGAGCGCGGGCGGGGACGCCCGCGCGACAGCCGGTCTGGAGACCGGCGCTACACAAACTAGTTGTGCTTGCCCTTCCACTCCTCATACGGTCCCTGGAAGTCTTCGATGCCGTCTTCGTGGAAGACCCAGAGGCGGGTGGCTACCTCGTCAATCAAATCGTGGTCGTGGGTGACCAGCAGCACCGTGCCTTCGTAACGTTGCAACGCTATGTTCAGCGCGTTGATGGCTTCGAGATCGAGATGATTCGTCGGCTCGTCGAAGATGAGTATATTGGGCTTGGTGAGGATAAGTTTGCAGAAGGCCAGTCGCGCCTGTTCGCCGCCGCTCAGTGCTTTAGTTTGCTTGTCGCCCTCTTCGCCGCTGAAGAGCATCTGGCCCAGAATGCCGCGGATATCTTCGACGTGTGCGTCTGGCTTCCAGCGATGAAGCCACTCGGCGACGCTGAGGCCATGTTCGATGGTGGCGCCCACGTCTTGCGGGAAGTAGCCGATCTGCGCCTCGTGGCCCCATAATACTGTGCCGTTGTCGAGCGAGAATTCCTTGTCGGCAAGGCTCGGGTAGTTCGCCAGCAGGCTCTTGAGCAGCGTGGTCTTCCCTGCCCCGTTGCGGCCCATCAGGCAGATGTGCTCGCCGCGCAGCAGGTTGGCGCTGAAGTTGTCGATCACCGTATGCTCGCCGTAGGTTTTGGTGATGCGCTTGAACTCGAGCACGTGCTTGCCGCTGGGACGCACCTGGTCAAATCGTATGTAGGGACGGGCGATGTTGGAGCGGGCAAGGTCGTTGGTTTGCAGCCGCTCCACCTCCTTACGGCGGCTGGTCACCTGGGAAGAGCGGGTTCCGGCCGAGAAACGCGCGATAAAGTCGTTGAGTTGCGAGATCTTCTTTTCGCGCTGGGCATTTTGCGCTTCAAGCGTGGAGCGAATCTGCGTCTTGGCCATCACCATCTCGTCGTAGCCACCGGTATAAGTGATGATGGTCTCGTAGTCGATGTCGGCCGTGTGAGTGGTGACCGAGTTGAGGAAGTGGCGATCGTGGCTGATGGCGATCAGCGTGCCATCGTAGTTCAAGAGAAAGTCTTGCAGCCAGTGGATGGATTCCAGATCGAGGTAGTTGGTCGGCTCGTCGAGCAGCAGCGCCTGCGGCTTGCCGAAGAGAGCCTGCGCCAGCAGGACACGCATCTTTTGCCCACCCTGCAGCTCGCTCATCTTGCGCTCGTGAACAGACTCGGCGATGTCCAGGCCGTCCAGAAGAACGGCGGCGTCGCTCTCGGCGGTGTAGCCGTCCTCGTCTCCTATGACACCTTCCAACTCGCCCAGGCGCATACCGTCGGCGTTGGTCAGCTCAGGTTTTTCGTAGATGCGGTCGCGCTCATCCAGTGCGGCCCAGAGCGGTTTGTTGCCCATGATGACCGTATCGATGACGCGATAGGCGTCGAAGGCGAATTGATCCTGGCGCAGCACGCCGAGCTTGCGCGGGCGCACCACCGAGCCTTTCTGCGCCTCCAGCTCGCCGGTAAGGATCTTCATGAAGGTGGTTTTGCCGCTGCCGTTTGGACCGGTGAGGCCGTAGCGGCGTCCGGGGATGAAGTTGACGCTTACATCCTCGAAGAGAACCTTCGAGCCGTAGCGCATGGTCACATTGCTGACACTGATCATTTGAATGAGTTCCTGAACCTTGAGCCGCGGCAGAAAAACGTCCGTTCGCCGGGGAGTGTTGGAGGTGAAATTTAGGTTTTTGGGGCGCGCGAACGCCTGCCGCGGAGTTCCGCCGCACTCCTAGTTTCTCACATAGATGGTGAAGAGGAGAATTTGTCCTACTTTGGCGCACTCATGGCACGCGAAAAGCCGTCATTCCACGCAATGCGGCGCGGGGGCAGCGGCGTGCCGAAGCGCTTTTCTCAAATGCGAACCCACCCGGAATCAGATCCGTAGGCTATTGGGTCCATCCACCCGGTGCGACTCTTTCGGTTGCGCCGCGTCTATACGTTTGGAGTTGCTCTTTCATCATCACGCCCCTCGGAGCAATAACGCTTATGCTGATTCCGAGGTGCGGAAAAGCCAGCCAGACGGGTTTGCCCGCTACTGGCTATACTCAAAACAGTTGTATTCAACCAACCAGCCGCAAGGCTGATCACCAGACGAGGTCAACGAACCCATGAAATCGCTCTTAGAACGGTTGCGCGCACGCCGTCTCGTTTCCGTGTTTGTCTTGCTTGCCACGCTTTCGGCCGTCCTGGTGGGCGGTTCCTTTGCCGCTCACGGGGTCCGCGGGCAGGAGAAACAGAACGACAGCGCCGACGCCACGCCACTCAAGGTGGTCAACTCCCGTGTTGCAGATAACGAGTTTGTCAGGATTGCCAAGATGGTTGCGCCGGCTGTGGTGAACATCAACACCCAGACGCTGCCCAAACAGTCGGCCAACAAGGGCCGCCGCAACTTTCACGGCCGCGTTCAACCCATCCCCCAGCAGCCCGGTGACAACGACGACGATCAGGAAGATCAGCAGCAGCCGCAAGGCCAAGGCAACTTCCAGGACTTTTTCAACCGCTTCTTTGGCGGGCAGATGCCCGATATTGAGGGAGACGACGGCCAGGTCCGTGAGTCGCTCGGCTCCGGCTTCATCGTCGATCCCAAGGGCTACATCATCACCAACAATCACGTCATCGAGAAGGCCGACAAAATTTACGTCAAGCTCTCCACCGATCCAGATTCGCAGGACCTCGGCCGTCCGGCACGCGTGATCGGTTTTGACAAGGCCACTGATTTGGCGGTCATCAAGATCGAGACCGACAAGCCGCTGCCCACCGTCAAGCTGGGCAACTCTGACAACGCCCAGGTGGGCGACTGGGTTGTGGCCATCGGCAGCCCCTTCGCGCTCTCGCAAACCGTCACCGCCGGCATCATCTCGGCCAAGAACCGCACCATCGAGCCGGGCCAGGGCGGCCAGTTCCAGCACTTCATCCAGACCGACGCGGCCATCAATCCAGGCAACTCCGGCGGCCCACTGGTGAATATGAACGGCGAGGTGATCGGCGTCAACACGGCCATCTTCACCCAGTCGGGCGGCTACCAAGGCCTCGGCTTCGCTCTGCCTTCCAGCACCGTCGTCGACATCTACAATGATCTGATCGGTGCCAGCCACAAGGTGACCCGCGGCTCCATCGGCATCCGTTTCAACCAGGAGCTGCCGGGCGCTGTTAACCGCGTCTATGGCTTCAAGAACGGCGTGCTGGTGCAGGAAGTCGTCGCGGGCGGCCCGGCAGATAAGGCTGGTCTCAAGGTGGGCGACATCATCTCCAGCGTAGATGGCCGCTCCATCAAGGACGGCGACGAGCTGGTCAAGGAGATCACCGCGCACCGGCCCGGCTCGACCATCCGCCTGGGCTACACCAGAGACGGCAAACAGGCCGAAACGACCGTCACTATCGGTGATATGGACAAGGTCTTCGCCGAAGCGGGCAATCAGCAAGCCGATACGGGAACCGGCGAGAAGGGCAACGCTGGCGAAACCAAGCTGGGCATCGTGGTACGAGAGCTTCCTGCGGCCACCGCCGCCAAGCTGCACGCTCCCGGCGTCATCATCCAGTCGGTCCGCGCCGGCTCCTTCGCTGACCTGCAGAACCTCGAGCCAGGCCTGGTTATCATTCGCATCAACAAGCAGCCCACAGGCACCAAGGAACAGTTCGACTCCGTGGTGAGCAAGCTCAAAACCGGCGACGACGTGGTCTTTGAAGTCGTAGACCCGCGCCATCCCGATCAGGGCATTAACTATGTGGGAGGAACGCTTTAGCAGCCTTTGCATTGAAAAGTTGAGTCTGGGCGTCCCACTCTTGCGATATTTTTGATTTAGTCGCAAGGGTGGGATCGCGCCCTGCGTTGGATTTGGATTGTATCTCCATTTCGCCTTGCCGCAAAGCGGGAGTCTTCGCTAGACTTGATGAAAGCTCACGTAAATCTATCTTTTTCGAGGTGATACAGAGTGTCTTTATTGCGAACAAGCCTGACGGTGGCATGCTTTGTGGCTCTGTCCGCATCCCCAGTCGTTGGAGCCAGTACCCATCATGCCCGCACGGCACATTCGGGCACCACCAGGAAGCTCTCGACGCATGAAGCACACTCCACGACGGCGCATGGCGCTCACTCGACTGCGCATGGTACTCACAAGAAGGCCGCACCCAGGCTGCACGGGCAACAGGCCATTGAACCGGCCCGCATCATTGAAATTCAAAAGGCCCTCATCCGCGAGCACTATCTAACCGGCGAAGCCTCCGGGCAGTGGGATCAAACCACTATCTCCGCCATGCAGAAATATCAAGCCGACCAGGGCTGGCAAACAAAGTTGATGCCCGACTCCCGCGCGCTGAAAAAGCTCGGCCTCGGCCCCGATTACTCTAACGCCATCAACGCCAAGAGCGCATCCTTTACCCCACCGCCTCCAGCCAGCACCATTCCCCCCGTGGTGTCGGCCGGTTTTGCCGAAGCCGCAGGCGTCCAATAAGCCATCAGCTCGGAGCGCACCTGGCGGATTCTCAGAGATCCAGCTTCTAAATAAGGCATGGCCGCTCGTGGGCGGCCATGCTTGTATCTCTTCCTTTGCAGCTCTTAATTACCGCTCCGGCATTCCCTTCATCAGGAACTCGTAACGCGGGCGCAGTGTGTCCGGGCCGGAGGTGATGGTGCTATCGAGATGGATGAGCGAGTCATCCTTGTCATACTTGGGCCACTGAGGCAGTCCCGGTCCATTGGGATCGCCGGTCTTGGCAAAATTCGTCCAGTAGCTCATCATCTGCTCACTCAATTTGCGATCTTCGGGGCGCCACACAGCGCCGGCGCGGGTATCCAGCGTGCCGAAGACGTATTCGATGTCGTCGGAGTGGAAGGCGGAAGCGCTCTTGTTGTAGGTGCTGACCGGCGCGGGCCACTCAAAGTGGTAGCGGTAAACTGGCGATTCGCCGGTCTTCCGATGCGCCTCAATCCACTGCCAGGTGCTGAAGGCGATAAACGTGTCGCCGTTGAAGTCGGCCTCCGAACGCGTCGCCTGCGCGTCAGTCTCGCCCGGATACGCCTTCAAGAACTCATCGGCACGCTCTTTGAAGCGCTCGGCGGCCTCGGCCTTCCACTTCTCCGGCGTCATGCCGCCAGAGCCGCCTTCGTCGCGATTCCAGCCGGCCAGCAGCGGCACGTGAGCCTGCCTGCCCGCTGCATAGGTGTCGGCCACCGTTTCGGTCAGCATCTTGCCATCCACAACCGTCGGAAACCATCTTTTCTTGCTCTGCACATCGGCGATAATCTGCGCCGTCGGCACACCCCGCAACTCCGCCAGCGATTTCACGCCCAGCGAATCCACCCACTCCTGATTCCGCTTTTCGCCGGCTTCCAGCGACTCCTGCTCGCGCCTTCCGCCCACCGCGCCGCCGCTCTCGCCTATTGCCTTCTGAATAAGTCCGCGCGACAAGGGAGAGGCCATCAGCGTACTCACTGCAAAGGAGCCGGCGCTCTCGCCGAAGATGGTTACATTGTCAGGATCGCCGCCAAAGTTCTTGATATTGGCCTTGACCCACTGGAGCGCGGCCACCATGTCCAACAGCCCATAGTTGCCCGCCGCGCCGTTGGCCTCTTTGGCCAGGTCGGCCGTAGCTAAAAAGCCGAAGACGCCCAGCCGGTAGTTGATGGTGACCAGAACTACACCCTTGAGGGGCAGAAAATCGCCGTTGTGGCGCGGCTCTGAGGCGCTGCCCGCCGAGTAGCCGCCGCCGTGAATCCAGAACATCACGGGCAGTTTGCTTTTGCCTTTGGCCTCGGCCGGTGCAAAGACGTTCAGAAAGAGGCAATCCTCGCTCTCTCCGCTGTCCTGGAAGATCATGTCGTCGTAGACGTGGCCCTGGGCGCAACGCGCGCCATACTTGCTCGCATCGCGCTCGCCCTTCCACTTGGCCGGCGGCTGCGGCGCGCGCCAGCGCAGATCACCCACCGGAGCAGCCGCATAAGGCAGCCCCAGAAAAGCCTTCACCTTGCCGTTGTTGATCGTCTTGCCCTGCGCCTTGCCCTGCGCGGTCTTCACCGTCAGTGATTCGGCTTGAGCGGTCTTCGTCAACACAAGTACGGCCATCGCCATGACCAATACACACGCCACCTTCCATCCCGTTCGCATCAATCAATCCTCCACGCAACACCATATCAGGACGGCCCTGGAAGCGCGCAAATTTCATGGGATGAGGCTCACTTCCCGATCACATCGATGGCCGCCGTAATGGTCCTGGGTGGCATGCAGGCGTTGTGGTCGCAAGCCTGGTAGCGCAGCTTTGCCTCAACCAGATGATCCCCTGTCGCGGCCTTGATGCGTGCCTGCACAACGAACTCGCCCGTGTAAACGCTCAGCTTCCTGCCGGGGTCCGCTGCCAGCGTAAATTCTGCCCCGGGCGGATAGCTGGCGCCTTCAAGCCGAACGCCGAATCCATCAGGAATCGAAAAAGTCGTGGGAATGAGTTCGTCGCCCGCAGGCGTGTGCGAGTTGATGTGCAGCCCCGGCGCAACGCGGAAGTGCAACGCGATCGTGGTCGTCTTGCCTTCGGGCACTGTAATCTGCTCAGGGTAAAGATACACGACCTCAGTCGGCTTGGCTGTGGAATGGGACGCCTCATTCAGCAGCGATCTCTGCCCCTGCGCCAGCGCCGAAGCCAGCGTCAGGGATACAGTAACTAGAACCGTGACCACATAATTGAGCAATGACCGGAATTGTAGCGCCGGCCTCCCGGCCAGCTGTAGCGCGGACGTCCTCGTTCGCGCTTGCCCATGATGAATTACCAATTCATGCGGTCTGATCACTAGTACTCCCCGACGCCCTCACTTGCTCACCCCCAGCGCCTTGCGTATGTCTGCTTCCATCTCATCCATTGTCGTCACTCCCACCTGCGCCGTCACCACTGTTCCGTTGCGATTCACATAAAAAGAGGCGGGCAGCGAGTCCAGCCCACCGTAGGGCTGGCTGACAGAGTCGCCATCAATCAGCATCGGATAAGTTATGTGCATCTCTTGGACGAAGCGCGCGATCTGCCGCTTTTCGCTGCTCAGTTTTTCCGCATCGTCGCGATTGAGATCGTCCATCGAGATGCCCACAACCTCAAGCCCCTGCGCCGCATACCGGCTGCGCAGCTCGATCAGCCAGGGCGTTTCGACCCTGCATGGAGCGCACCAGGTCGCCCAGAAATTGATCAGCACCGCCTTGCCTTTATAGCTTGCCAACGAAACTTTCTTGCCGCTGAGGTCTTCCAGCGTGAACTCCGGCGCGGGCTTGCCGATCAGCAACGAGACGCTCTGCGGCAAGGCCTCAACCGCTCCAGCCGCCGCCTCATTCTGCGCCGTCGGGGCCGTCAGCCGTGCGGCCTCCTGCCTGCCATGCGCCCAACTGGCCCAGGCAAAGGTGGCCAGAATCATTGAAACCGCGATAACAACAATTGTGTTGCGCTTCACCGGATTGCCTCTGCGTCTATTGTACGAGCCACCTGCGGTGGGCTATTGCGCTGGGAAACCACAAATCTCATGGCGTGCAAGCGCCGACTGGACGGCCAGCCCCCCCCCATCGAGGGTGCCCCCGGTCCCTCGCCTTTGGGGACCGGGGAAACCACAAATCTCATGGCGCGCAAGCGCCGACTGGCCCCACCGCAGGTGGTTGCATATAATTACCCTCCCTGGGCGCACAATGGTTTTGAGTTGGGAAAATGCAGAGGGTGCAGGGGCAAAGGAAAAGCGATCAAAAGGGGAAGAAAAACAGCGGCGATACCACCCCCCACCCTTAATACTCGATTACTGAGAGGGGTTCGTCCATGCAAGTGATAGATAATAAACATCATCATCAATCATATACGTGTACTCATCAGTAAACACAAACCCCGAAAAACCACCGTTTTTTAGCCAAAAAACACTCCTTTTTTGCTGATTTCGTGCGAAAAAAGGCCTCTTTTAGAGCACTTTTTCGTGACCGCATCTTCGCCTCTGCCGGGTGCGCCAGCTCCCTCGTTGGGACCTGGGAAACCACAGATTTCATGCGAGCGAAGAGCAAGCGGCTGCTGCATGCAATGCCCCCACCGCATGGGAAAGCTGTTACCATCAATAACCGATGAGCGAAGAAGAAAATCAGTCCAGCCAACCAACTCCTCTAGCCAGCCGCGCGCTGCAGCCGGCCGCTCTGGTGCGCACTGAGGCGGCGGCCCTTGAAGCTCTCGCCGCGCGCCTCGAAGGGCCGATGGCGGCCAACTTCGACCGCGCCGTTGAGCTGATTCTGCGCTGCGGCGCTGAGCGCGGTCGCGTGGTGGTCACCGGCATGGGCAAGAGCGGCATCATCGCACAGAAGATCGCCGCCACGCTCAGCTCCACCGGTTCGCCGGCGCTGTTTTTGCATCCCGCCGAGGCGCTACATGGCGACCTGGGCGTACTCATGTCCGGCGATGTGGTCGTTGCGCTCTCGGCCAGCGGCGAGACCGAGGAGATTCTGCGCCTGCTGGCTACTCTCAAGCGCAAAGGCGACGCACTGGTCAGCTTCTGCTGCCGAATGGACTCGACTCTCGCCCAGGCCAGCGACGTAGCCCTTGACTGCGGCATCGAGCGCGAGGCCTGCGGCTTGAATCTCGCGCCCACAGCCTCCACCACATCTATGTTGGCGCTGGGCGACGCGCTGGCCATTGCGGTCAGCCTGCGCAAGGGCTTCCGCGCCGAAGACTTCGCCGAGCTTCATCCCGGCGGCAAGCTGGGCAAGCGTCTCGCCAAGGTTCGCGAGCTTATGCACTCTGGCGACGCAGTCCCCGTGGTCGCGCCCTCCACGCCCATGACCGACGTCATCTACGAGATGTCTTCGAAGAAGTTGGGTATAACCACCGTGCAGGAGCAAGGCCAACTGCGCGGCGTCATCAGCGACGGCGACCTGCGGCGGCTTCTGGAGCGCGAGGGCGGCGCGGCCCTCAGCCGCACGGCCGGCGAGGCCATGAACACCCATCCGCGCACCATCGCCGCCAGCGAACTCGCCGCCACGGCGCTGGCGATTCTTGAAGAACGCAAGATTACCTCGTTGGTCGTCGTCGACGCCGCCAATCAAGTCGAAGGCGTACTGCACCTGCATGATCTATGGGGCGTGGAGCTGATTTGAGACAGGGTACAGGGATTAGGGAACAGGGATCAGAACGGTTTGAGGAGGATCGATGCCTATAACCTTCGAGATGGTTGATTATCAGAAACTCAACAGTCGCCAACAAGAGGCTTATAACTTCCAAAAAGTCTCGGCTGTGTTGGCGGATTTTGGCTTTGTAACCATTCCTCTGAGCAACGATTGGAATGGAGCCGACTTTATACTACAATGCAAAGACGGCGTAACATATCACAATGTGCAACTCAAAAGTAGGTTGACTTTCGACAAGAAGTATTGCGGCAAGCAATTGTATATCTGCTTCAGAGACGGTATTCACGATTGCGATCCCTGGTACTTATATGACCATGACGATTTATTAAAGAAGGTTAGTCCAGATGGAAGAATTGAGAATACGAAAACTTGGGCCGACAAAAAGCCTTATCACTTCCCAAGTCTCTCACCTGATTTGAAGAAGCTGCTGAAACCATACCAAATTCCAAAGTTGGTTTGAGTCTGTGCCCACTGATCGCACCGCCCTCATCACCGGCGCATCCAGCGGCTTTGGCCTACTGACTGCCGTCACTCTCGCCAAGCGCGACTGGCGCGTCATCGCCACCATGCGCGACCTCAACCGCCGCGAAAAGCTCGAAGCTGCCGCACAGGCAGCCGGCGTACTCGACCGCATCGAGTTTCTCGCCCTCGACGTGACTGACAATAATCAAATCGCGGCGTTAGCCGCGACATTGGCCGACCGTCCGGCGCCGCTCCTCGCAATCGTCAACAACGCGGGCTTTGCGATGGCAGGCTTTGCCGACGATGTTTCCGACGCGGAACTGCGCCGCCAGTTCGACACCAACTTCTTTGGCGCGGCGGCGGTTTCGCGCGCCTTTTTGCCGCAATTACGCCGCCAAGGCTTCGGTCATATCGTCTTCATCTCCTCCATCTCCGGCCGCATGGCCTTTCCCGGCGTCAGCAGTTACGTAGCTTCCAAGTTCGCCCTCGAAGGCTGGGCCGAATCTCTGCGGCTCGAACTCAAGCCGCTGGGCATTTACGTCGCTCTGGTCGAGCCAGGCTCGTTTCAGACCGACATCTGGAGCCGCAACGCGATCGTCTCAGCCGCCACGCAGGATGCACATTCCCCCAACGCCGCACGCATGGCCTGCCTGCGCCAGCGCATGGAGGCCGGCAAGCCAAAGGCCGACCCGCAGCGTGTTGCCGAAGGCATCGCCGATATTCTCGCCACGCCGCGCCCTCGCCTGCGTCACGTCTTCGGCACAGATGCCCGCCTCGGCCTGCTCATGCGCGGTCTGCTGCCCGCCTGGGCCGTCGAGCGGCTGATCATCAAGGCCACCGGGATCGACGTGTAGGCGAACCAGCGATTCGCTCTGCGAAGATTTACGGGTAAACTAGAGGTATGGCGGAAATTCAGCGCAGGAAAACAGGAACAGTCAAAATCGGGCAGGTGCGCGTCGGCTGGGAGTCGCCAGTCGTTGTGCAATCGATGACCAACACCGACACAGCCGACGTTCAGGGCACCATCGAGCAGGTTGCGGCGCTCGCCGTTGCCGGCTCTGAGATTGTGCGCGTCACGGTCAACAACGAAGAGGCTGCGGCGGCCGTTCCGGCTATCGTCGAGGGTCTCGACAAGCGCGGCCTGCGTGTACCCATCGTCGGCGACTTCCACTACAATGGCCATCTGCTGCTCAAGAAGTTTCCCGCGACGGCCCGCGCGCTGGCCAAGTACCGCATCAATCCCGGCAACGCGTCGATCGGCAAAAAGGACAACGACAATTTCCAGGTCATGATCGAGTGCGCCGTCGAGAATCAAAAGCCGGTGCGCATCGGCGTTAACTGGGGCTCGCTCGATCAATCGCTGCTCACCCGCATGATGGACGCCAACAGTCGCCAGGCCAAGCCGCTGCCCGCGCGCGAAGTAATGATGGAGGCGATGGTAATCAGCGCGCTTGAAGCCGCCGCCGCTGCTGAGCGCTTCGGCCTGCGCCGCGACCAGATCATCCTCTCCGCCAAGGTCAGCGGCGTTCGCGACCTCATCGATGTTTACACCAACCTGGCCGCGCGCTGCGATTACGTGCTGCACCTGGGCCTGACCGAAGCCGGAATGGGTGCCAAGGGGCTGATCGCCTCCACCGCCGGACTCGCGCCGTTGCTGCTGGCCGGCATCGGCGACACCATCCGCGTCAGCCTCACGCCCAAGCCAGGCGGCGACCGGACAGAGGAAGTCTTGGCCGCGCAGCAGATTCTTCAGTCGCTCGGAATCCGCTCCTTCATGCCGCAGGTCACAAGCTGCCCCGGTTGCGGGCGCACCACCAGCACTTACTTCCAGGAGTTAGCCGAGCAGATACAAAGTTATCTGCGCGCCTCCATGCCGCAGTGGCGCAAGCAATATCCCGGCGTTGAAGAGTTGAAGCTCGCCGTGATGGGCTGCGTCGTCAACGGCCCCGGCGAATCCAAGCACGCCAACCTAGGCATCAGTTTGCCCGGAACCTTCGAGGAACCCAAAGCTCCGGTCTATGTGGATGGGAAGTTATACAAGACCCTCCACGGCGAGACCATCGTCGCCGACTTCAAGCAGATCCTCGACAACTACGTGACAAGCCACTACGGACAAGAGGCATAGGCGAAGCGGTGGCAGTGCGTGTCATCCGAATCGATCATGTTCTTTTTCATTTGCCCGCAGTGGCAGGCGAACTCTGCTTCTCTGGCGGCAGTTGAATGATGACTTCGTTCGGCTTGGTATAGTGCAGCTTGTCGTGCGCCACAATTCCGATCGCGTCGGGGTTGGATTTGAGCCGATCAATGCGCTCGCGCAGGCGCGTATTCTCCTGATTCAGATCGTCAATCTCCTTGCGCAACTGGCGGTCTTCCGCGCGCTTCTGCTGCCACGCCGACACCCCGTTCTTGCCGTTGACCACGTGCCAGCCCAGCAGCAGCGCCAGCGCCACCACCAATCCGCTCACCGCCGGACGCCAGACCCGACTCGTCCATCTGAGCGCTCGGCGGGGCACAGGAACGGGTGCGGTATCAACCACGCTCAACTTGGCTTGCGCATTTTTGTCCGGCATCGAATCCTGTCCGCTTTCTAACTCAGCACAAACATCTTGGCCGCGGCGCTCAGCGCCTCCGAGTCCTGCTCACTGCGCGCTTCCGTATAAGCCCTCACCACCGGCTCGGTCCCGGAGAGCCGATAGCAGACCCACGAACCATCCGTAAAAATCAGCTTAAGCCCGTCGGTCCTGACCACCCTCTCCACCTTGCGCCCGCTTAGTTCGGCGGGATCGGCCTTCAACTTCTCAGTGAACGCGGCCATGCCCTCAGCGGTCAAGCGAAAGTTGGTCCGAATCGGATAGAAGGAACCAACCTTGGCAAACAGCTCCTTGAGCTGCGCGCCCAGTGTCTTGCCGCGCCGCGAGACCATCTCGGCCACCAGCAGGCCGGCCAGTACGCCATCCTTCTCCGGCACGTGCCCGCGAATCGTCAGCCCCGCCGACTCCTCGCCGCCGATGGCGATCTTGTCGCCGTTGATCAGCTCGCCAATATACTTGAAGCCTACTGGCGTTTCAAAAAGCGGAACTTTATGAAATTCTGCCAATGCATTGATTAGATTGGTCGTCGCCACGCTCTTTGCCACGCCGTTGCGCCAGCCACGCGTCTCCACCAGGTAGTCAAAGAGCAGCGCAATAATGTAATTCGGCTGGATGAATGTTCCGTCCGCATCAAGAATTCCAAAGCGGTCCGCGTCGCCATCGGTGGCAATTCCCAGCGCCGCACCGGTCTCCTTCATCTTCGCCCGTGCCTCGCCCAGCAGTTCGCCGGATGGCTCCGGCGCATGGCCGCCAAAGAGCACGTCGCGGAAGTCGTGCACCGTCTCGACAGGTACACCCGCTGAGCGCAGTAGCTCGGAGCTATAGTCGCGCCCCGCGCCCCAGAAGGGGTCGTAGACCACTTTGATGCCCGACCTGGCAATCGCCGGCAAATCCACCAGCTCAGCCAAGCGTTTGAGGAAGGCAGGCTTCACGTCGGCGGTCTCAAAACCGCTCGCGGGGGGATTTGCCTGCGGAATCGCAGAGCCGCTCTTCTGCAACTCCGCAATCGCCGCCTCAATCTGTTTGGTCACTTCAGGCAGCGCCGGCGCGCCGTCGTGGGTGGAGAACTTGATGCCGTTATACTCCGGCGGATTGTGTGAGGCGGTAAAGTTGATCGCCCCGGAGGCCTTGAGTGCGCGCACCGCATAGGCAATCGCCGGCGTGGGCGCGGCTTCTGGAATCACAATCGGCGTCACACCCGCCCCAGCCAGCACCCGCGCGGCCACATCCACAAAGCTCTCGCCCAGAAAGCGCGGATCGCGGCCCACGAGCACTCTGTGCGGCGCCGGTTGGGTCTTCACAAAGGCGGCAATCCCCGCCACTGCCAGCCGTATATTGGCCACCGTAAACTCATCGGCCACAATCGCCCGCCAACCCGAAGTGCCAAACCTGATCGCCTTCGCCATCGTTCTTCTCCCTGCGCCGGAGAACCGGCCCCAAGTCCATACTGCCTGAGTCCAGTTTACCCGGCAAGCTGGAGGCTGCAAACTTGAATGATGATGTCCAATGGAGTACAAAGGGATTTATCAAAACCATTATGAACGATCTGTTGAATGGACTGGATGAAGTGGACGCTTTTATGGCCTGGGAGACGGCTAGCTATAAGGTATCCATCATTTATCAATTCGTCGAACCACTGGAAACAATATGTTTGAAAAGGGCAACAAGTTTTACGCCGACTGGCGCGACAATTTAGGCAAAAGAAAGCGGAAATCTTTCATTTCCAAACGAGCGGCACTCGTATTTGAAGCAGAACAGAAGCAGATCAACCGGCGGAAGAGAAAGAAAACGACTGTACGCTCCCTTATTCGTCTCGTCCTTACCTCAACGGCCAACGCGGAGGAGGCCGCACGCCTGGGCCGTGCGCTGGTCGAGGAGCGGCTGGCGGCCTGCGCCACGCTGATTGCCGGCGCGCAATCCATCTACCGCTGGCAGGGCGAAATCGAGTGCGCGGCGGAGACTCTGCTGCTGCTGAAGACCGGCCCGGAGCAGCTCGCCGCCCTGGAAGCTAGGCTGCACGAGCTGCACAGCTACCAGACGCCCGAGTTCCTGGTTCTGCCCGTTGAAGCCGCCAGCCAGCCTTATCTGGAGTGGCTGCAAGCGGCCCTGCGCGGGGAGTAATCGCTCCGGCTAGGGAGAAGACCTATTCTAGCGACGGCCACCACCGCCGCTCGGGACGCTGCTACTCGATGCACCCGAGCTGCTGCCGCCACCACCGCCGCTCGAACCACTTGAACTGTGCGAACCGCCGCCGCCACCACTGTAACCGCTTGAACTGCCTCCGCCGCTTGAACCCCCTGAACTGCGCGAGCCGCCGCTGCTGCTGCTCGATGAACCTGAACTACGAGAACCTCCGCCGCTGCTGGAACTGCGCGAACCACCGCCAATGTTGGAGCTTCGCGAGCCGCCGTTGCTCCCGCCTCCAGCCCGCGCCTGAAGATTGCCGCCGCCGACCGGTCTCATTACGGTCACGCTCTTGCCGCCCTGCACCGATTGGCTGGCCATCATGAAGCTGTTTGACTTGCGATCGAAGTTGAGAGGGATGGCCACGGCTTTGACCGGATTGGCTTTGCTGCCGGCGCCCGCGTCCGCAATCATGCGCGTCTGCATGGGCGGCTCGCTGGCGCGCGTCAGAGGCCGCAAAGATTCATTGCGAAATTCCTTGGGAGGAAGATTGAGAGCCTCGATGGGATGGCTGGTTTCAAATTTGATCCGTACGACCGAAAGCCTTCCCTTCTCTTTGCTCACTTTGAAGACATCGTGCCTTGCGTTGATCGGAGGCTTACCCTTGATATCTTTGGGATGAATCGGAACAAAGCCTACGGAATGTCCGTTCTTGACCCAGTGAATCGTATGATGATGATGGCGCCGATGACCGGCGACCCAGACGTAGTGATTATTCCTGTATATCCAGCTTCCCGCGTTACAAACGCCCCACTGGTAGCCAATTTCGTGTGGATACTGGTTCTCATTCTCCTCCTCCCAATTCCCCGGAATTGTTTCATCTTTGATGATCTTCTTCTTGTGAGTCTTCAAATCCTCTTCAACGGTGTAACGTTCCATTCCATGACGACCAAGAATAACTTGACCTCCAAATGGAGAGCAAGGAAAGGAATAGGAGATATCAGATTCATCCATCGATCGTTCATAGGTTGTGCGCCGAACGCTCGCGGTGGAATCTGTCGAAATAGCCTGCCCGGAGGGCGAAGTAGCGGCGGAAGATGTATCCAGTGCGGCTAGCTTGTCTTTCGATTGCTGCTGGTCAGCGGCGTCTATCGGATCCCAGCAGGTTCCATAGGGCGCGCAGTCGAAGAACTTTCCCTTGCCATCCATCTCCGCCATGCCAGGGATCGGCACGGTCAGCCCGGAGGCCTTCATTACATTGGCGATGGCCGCGCTGCGCTGGGCAACGCGCTGGTCGACCCACTTGCCCCAATCGGCGGATGCGGCTACATCACCGGCGTCCGCAGCAGGAACGACTTGACCGTCCGCGCGATAGGTCACTGCGTGAGTCAAAATTGTCGTTGTTGCCGATCCACTCAAACGGATAGCTCCGCCTTCCGGCGCAGTTACAACGGTCCCATCAAGATAGCTGCTGACCTGGAAGTTGCTCTTGTCGCCATAGGTAACAGTTAACCCCTTCACCGGTGTCTTCAAGAGGAAGATTTCGCCTGACACATACGGAACCACATGGAGTGACACCGTGCCGGACAAGAGCGCAACTTCGGTGTAAGGAATGCCACCCGTGGTATGCAGGTCGTTGATGGTAAGTACTGAGTTCTCAGCGAGATAAAAGGTAGAGGCGTCTTCCAGCTCGATCTCGGCGCGCCCGGCGACGGTGACTAGGCTGTAGCCCGTCTCCAGCGGCAGATCGGCTACTGCTTTTTCCCAGACTGTGTCTTTGGAGGGTTTGTTCCGCGCGCCGCGCGCGACGCGCACATCGCCCTCGATGTAGCTGATGCGAACAATCTGCGGATAGGTTGCGGGAGAGATTGGTTTGGCTTGCGCCGCACGTGCCTGCGTCTGCGGTTCGACGGCGAGGCAAGCACATATCAAGGCCAAGGGAAGGACAAATTGCGTCTTCATGGAGTAGCCTCTGCACGATACAACCCCAAGATTACCTGAAAGTCGCTCTGCTGCTCAGAATTATTTTTGTGCTAGCCGAATCGCGTTTTGCCTGATGCGGAAAACTGACTCACAGCTCGTCTGCTATTCTGGGCGTGGATTAATGATGATGCGCTGGATGCTGGTGGCTCTTCTCGTCTCGCTCACGGCGCTGCTGATTGCGGCAGCGGGCGTGGCCCGCCATATCTGTGTACGGCGCGCTCGCGTCAGCTCCAAACCGCCGGAAAACGCCGCAGCCTCGGCCCCAAGTGAGGAAGCCGACACAGAAACAGAGATTTGAGAAGATTGACCGAGTTTCAGGGTTTTCATTGCAATTGTTCTGTTGAAAGGACCTTCATTCCCCATGAGCGAACAAAAAAACGCAGCCGCCAGTCCGGACGAAACCGTGAATATCTCCATCGCCCACAGTCCCGACTCCGATGACGCCTTCATGTTCTACGGCCTCGCCACCAACAAGGTGCGCGTCCCCGGCTACAAGTTTTCTCATACCCTGTGCGACATTGAGACACTCAACCGCCGCGCCCAGAACGAAGCCTTCTTCGACGTGACTGCCATCAGCTTCCACGCTTACCCCTACCTACAGCAGAACTACACGTTGATGGGCTGCGGCGGCAGCGTGGGCGAGGGTTACGGCCCCATGATCGTCTCCACCAAACCGCTGGCTCTCGAAGACCTGAGCCGCATCAAGATCGCTGTCCCCGGCACGCTGACCACAGCTTATCTCGCGCTCAAAATCTTCAATCCGGCGATCAAGACCGAGGTCGTGCCCTTCGACCAGATCATCCCGGCAATTCTGGCCGGCACATACGATGCGGGACTGATCATTCACGAGGGGCAGCTCACCTACAGCTCCAGCGGCCTTTACAAGGTGCTTGACTTGGGAGTCTGGTGGCGCGAGACCACCGGCCTGGTTCTGCCCCTGGGCGGCAACGCCATCCGCCGCTCGCTGGGCGCCGCATCGCACAAGATTATTTCGCAGGCCCTGCGCGACAGCATTCAGCATGCTCTGGACCACCGCGAGCAGGCCCTCGACTACGCGATGCAGTTTGCCCGCGACCTGGACGTGCGCCTGGCCAGCCGCTTTGTCAGCATGTATGTGAATGACCGCACCCTGGACTATGGCGCGGACGGACGCGCAGCCATCCGCAAACTGCTTGATCTTGGCCACGAGCGTGGCATCATCCCCATCGTCCCGCAGGTTGATTTTGTAGATTGAGTTCTTCAACGCTCAAGAATGAAAAGCCGCTCACTCTTCCCGCAACCGGTATTGCCGCAGCTTGCCTACGAGCGAGGCCGGACCGGTGACGGTGAGCCGCACAAAATTGCCTTCGTACTCCCGGGTTTGCACGATCATGCCTGCTTCAATGGCCGCCAGCACAGCGCCCTCCGTTTGCGGAACTCGCACTTCGACCGAGAGAACCGGGTCGGTGTGCAGGGCGCGATCGATGGCCGCGAGCAGCGCCTCCATTCCAACGCCTGTTCGCGCTGAGACCGCCACCTCGCTGGAGGCTTTGCCGCGCTCCAGTAGTCCCTCGCGCTCATGCTCGCCGAGCAGGTCGATCTTGTTCAGAACCTCAATGCGCGGCTTGGTGAGGCAATCCAGCTCGCCCAAAACCCGCTCGACTTGAGATTTCTGCTCCTCGCCGTAGGTTGAAGCGGCGTCGCGGACATGCAGCAGCACCTCGGCCTGTGCTACCTCCTCCAGTGTTGCCCGGAAGCTGGTAACCAGAGCGTGCGGCAGGTTGCGAATGAATCCGACCGTATCAGAGAGCAGAATCTTCCGGCGGCTGGGCAACGAGAGGACTCGCAGCTTGGGGTCGAGCGTGGCGAACATCTTGGAAGACTGCAAGACCTGCGCGCCCGTGAGCTGGTTGAAGAGCGTACTCTTGCCTGCGTTGGTGTAGCCAACCAGAGCCACCGTGGGCACCGGAACCGACTCGCGGCGCTGGCGCTGCTGCTTGCGAACGCGGCGCACCGCCTCCAACCCCAGCTTCAGATGGTCGATCCGGCGCTTGATCTGGCGGCGATCCGTCTCCAGCTTGGTCTCGCCGGGGCCGCGTGTGCCGATGCCGCCGCCCAACTGCGACATCAGCTTGCCCTTGCCGCTGAGCCGCGGCAACATATAGTCAAGTTGCGCCAACTCCACCTGCAACTGCCCCTCGCGAGTGCGGGCGTGGCGGGCGAAGATGTCCAGAATGAGCTGTGTCCGGTCCAGAACGCGACAGGGCAGCGCTTGATCAAGGTTGCGCAACTGGGTGGGCGTCAAATCGTGGTCGAATAGAACCAGATCCGCCTGCGTGGAAGCCGCGATCCCAGCGATCTCCTCCACCTTGCCTGCGCCAATGAGCGTGGCTGGGTCGGGATGCGGGCGGCGCTGCAAAACCTCGGCCACCACCACGCCGCCCGCGCTCGCCACCAGGTCGCGGAACTCGGCCATTGATTCTTCCGCGTCCAGTTCCGTGGAAGGGCGCTGCGGAGCCGGCGGAGAAATGCCTGAACCAGAGATGCGAGCCTCCGGCGCATCCTCCGCGGAAGTAGCCTCACGAGGCCCAAAATCGGGACCGGACAACTCCGCGGATATTGCCGCTTGTCGCGCACCCGTTTGGGCAGCTCGGTTGCCGCGAGCGCGGGCGCCGAACTCCACACCCACCAAAACCGCCCGCTCCGGCCCTCCGCCTCTGGAGCTAACAGTCTCCACTGAAAGTTTTGGCTGATCGCCAAAGCCGCCTGTGCTGCTCGCTGCAACCATCATCGAAGAACGTTTCCCGCCCTTTGTCACAACTCTTCGACAGCGGACGGCGCCGATCCAACACCGTTCAACGCACCCACCGGACGGTGCTCACTATGCGTAACACTCCGGTTGCTCACCACAGTCGAAATTGCGTGCTTGAAGATCAACTGCTCCTGGCTGTTGTTTTCCAGAAGCACGGAATACTTGTCAAAGGAACGGATTTTTCCGGTTAGCTTGACGCCGCTGACCAGATAAACCGTGATGAGGGTCTTGTCCTTGCGGACCGTGTTCAGAAATGTGTCCTGAATGTTTTGTGCCGGCTTGTTCTCCATTTGCCGATCTCCTGCTTTCCTTTGGGGGGATTAAATGCAATTGCATGGCGTTTCCGGTCAAACCCGCAGGCGGCGCGCCGAGCCTACCGAAACCGCCAATTCCTGCAATGGCTCAACAATATAGATGTTAGCTAACCTTTTCAACTCTCATTTGCAATTATTTTTCTTGCAAGGTGGGTTTTAAGGCTCTGCCCTGAAGCGGCGCGAACCTGAAGCAAGCTGAAGCTGCACATTTTTGAGGCTGGAAAAGCCGCGATGCTGCTAGCATGGAGTTGTGAACGCCGCTCCCAATCCGCCACTGCACTCTGCCAAGCCGGTGCCCATGCTGGACCTCAAGCGCCAGTATCAGCCGCTCCACAAAGAACTATTGGAGGCGCTGGGTTCTGTCCTGGAATCGCGTCAATTTATTCTGGGCGAACCTGTGGCAGCCTTTGAAAAAGCCGCCGCCGCCAAATTAGGCGTAGCCCACGCCGTGGGCTGCTCCTCGGGAACCGATGCGCTTTGGCTGGCGCTGGCCGCCGTAAAGATTGCTCAAGGCGATGCCGTCATCACCACCCCCTTCAGCTTCTTCGCCTCCACCAGCGCCATTCTCCGCGCCGGAGCTGTGCCTCTGCTGGCCGACATTGAACCTGCGACCTTCAACCTGGACCCTACGAAAGTTGAAGCCGTCCTCGACGGTCCGCGCGGCACGAGCGTCCGAGCGATTCTGCCGGTCCATCTCTATGGCCAGTGCGCCAATTGGACCGCCTTCGCTCGCATCGCAAATGAGCGTAAGCTCAAGCTCGTTGAGGATGCCGCTCAAGCCTGGGGAGCGGAATGGCAAGAAGTGAAGGCGGGCGCCTTGGGCGATGCGGCGGCCTTCAGCTTTTATCCCACCAAGAACCTGAGTGCCGCGGGCGACGCCGGCATGGTCGCTACGAATTCGGATGAAGTGGCCGAACGCGCCCGCATGCTGCGCCTGCACGGAATGCGCCGCCGCTATTACCACGATGAATTGGGCTGGAATACGCGCATGGACGGCTTCCAGGGCGCGATTCTTTCGGTCAAGCTCAAGTACATCGACGGCTGGAATCACGCTCGGCGCGCCGTCGCACGGCGTTATCACGCGCTCTTCCACGCCGCGGGATTGGCCGAGGCCGGCCCTTATCCAAGCCACGGCATTGTCCTTCCACAAGAGGTGCGGAGCACCCGCCACATCTGGCATCAGTACGTCATTCGCGCCGCGCGCCGAGACGAACTGCGCGCCTTCCTCGCCGAGCGCCAGATAGGTTCGGATATCTACTACCCCGTCCCGCTCCATTTGCAGCAGGCATTGCAGAGCCTTGGCTACACCGAGGGCAGTTTTCCGGAGGCCGAGCGCGCGGCGCGCGAAGTGCTCGCCCTTCCCATCTTTCCCGAATTGCGTGAAGACGAACAGCAGACGGTGGTCGACGCGATTGCCGAATTCCTGAGCTGATGCATCTTGCCACTTATTTCTTGTGCACATCTCTTCGTTGTACGATGAACTCATCAATGCATGGAGGGCTAAAATCGTGATTGGCTGCGTGGTCGGTAGTTGGAGAAGGTTTTTTTGCTATATGGTGTTGTCGGGCATGGTTTTTACTCTGGCTCTCCACACGGCGCAAGGGCAGTTGGGGTTTCCTGACTCGGCTGTCCAAACCACTCCCAACCCGCTCGCCGACCCCACAATGAACGCCGGAAAGTTGCTGCTCTTCGATCTGGAAGCGCACTTTGCCAAAGATGTGCTGGCGCGGGGCGGCGCGGCCTTTGCGGAGTGGTTTGCCGAAGACGGTGTGGCGCTGGGCAATGGCGCTGCTCCACTGGTGGGACGCGTGGCGATTGCCAAATCCGCCAACTGGGACCCCAAGGTCTATCAACTTACCTGGACGCCAACCGACGCGCAGATGGGTCCGTCGGGCGACGAGGGCTATACTTGGGGCCACTTTGAGGGACACAGCAAGGACGTGAATGGCAATCCTGTCACCATCACAGGCAGGTATATCACCATCTGGCGCAAGCTGGCAGACGGCCAGTGGAAGGTGGCTCTGGACGCCGGAGCCAACGAACCGGCCGCCGCCGGGGATTGTTGCAAGCTGCCGCCCGGGCATTAAGGGGCGGCGAATCACGCCCGAATACGGCCTTTGACCCCCTGCGGAGCCTCACGCGCAAGTCGCGTTCTTTCTATCACATTCGGTTCTGCTGCAAGAGCCGTTTGTCGCTTCCTATATACTGACTCTGGTTGGCAGAATGACACAAAAAAGCAAGCAATCGCTCAAACTCTGGCTGTATAGGACCTCCGCCGTCCTCCTCATAGTCGCTTTTTTCGCGGTGCGGGCCTTGACCCGAAATCGTATGCAGGTCCATGTGGCTACTGTGTCGCATATACCTCTGGTAAGCACCATCAGCACCAACGGCCGGGTTGAACCGGAGGTGAACTATGAGATTCGCAGCCCCCTTGCCACCACCGTCGAGTCGGTGTACGCGCAACCTGGAGATCAGGTCGCGGCGGGCAAGCTGCTGCTGCAACTAGACAGCGTGGAGGCGCGCGCCCGCTTGGCCACGGCGGAAAGCGGCGTGAAGGCCGCGCAGGCCGCGCTAGAAGCTGTGACTCACAACGGAAGCCAGCAGGAACGCCAATCGGCGGCAGCCGAAGAAAAACGCACGCGGCTGGAGCGCAATGAGGCGCGGCGCAACTTGGAGGCACTGAGCAAACTCCAGGCGACCGGTGCGGCGTCGGCAAGCGAAGTGGCCGCGGCGCGCCAACGGCTGGAGACAGCGGATGCAAATCTGACGGCTCTGGAGCAGAGCACCAACAGCCGTTATTCGCCGGCAGAGATTGAGCGCGCGCGGGCAGCACTGGCCGATGCCGAAGCCAGCCTGACGATGGAACGTCAGCTCGTGAAGCAAACCTTGATGCGCGCTCCTGTTGCGGGAACGGTGTATAGCATCGATGCGGAGCGCGGGGAGTTTGTCGACCAGGGCAAGCTGGTGCTTCAGGTGGCCGACCTGCACCGAGAGCGAGTGAGGGCCTACTTCGACGAGCCGGAAATTGGTCAGCTCGCTGTGGGTCAGAAAATTCAAGTCAAATGGGACGCCAAACCGGGCCACATCTGGAACGGGCACATTGAGCGAACTCCGGTCACAGTGATCAATATGGGTACGCGCAGCGTGGGCGAAGTTCTGATTAAGATCGACGATGATGACGGCGAACTACTGCCCGACACCAACGTCACGGTGACGGTAACCGTCTCCAGCGAGGCAAACGCTCTGAGCGTTCCCCGCGAGGCATTACGCGCGGATAACGGCAAGAAGTACGTCTACCGAGTGGTGAAGGATGAGTTGCAAAAGACTTACGTAACCACGGGAATCGTCAATGAGACTGAGGCAGCCGTTCTCTCCGGGCTTCAGGATGGGGATGTTGTGGCAACAGGAACCGCCGGCGGCCAACCCTTGCACGAAGGCGTCCCGATTAAGGAAGTCCGGTGAGAATCTTGGCGGGTTTACAACTGGCTGGTCTGGCAGTGGCTGGGTTGGCGCTGGCAGTTGCCGCGTTTGCTTCGTCCTCTGCGCAAGGCGTGAGTTCGCAGCTTGCGCCGGCCTACGCCGCCTTGCAGTCCGGCGAAGCGGATCGAGCGCTGGCGTTAATCAATTCGCTTGCCCAGGCCAGAGGCAATGCTGAAGCCTATAACCTCAGATGCCGCGTCGAGTTCACTTTGGAGCAATGGGATCGCGCCGCGAGCGACTGCGAAGAGGCCGTCAAGCTGGACGGGAAGAGTTCAGACAATCATATGTGGCTGGGGCGCGCACTGGGCGAGAAGGCCAGCCGAGCGTCGTTTTTGAACGCGTTTACGCTGGGCAAGCGTGTGCTAGCCGAGTTTGAGGAGGCCGTCCGGCTCAATCCCCGCAATACCGAGGCGCTGGCCGACCTGGGCGAGTTCTACTATGACGCGCCGAAAGTGGTGGGCGGCGGCATGACCAAGGCAGAGGCCGTGGCCGCGCAATTGGATTCGATTGACCCTGTTCGCGCCCACGAGTTGCGAGGCCACATCGCAGAACAGCGCAAGGACTATGGCACGGCCGAGCGGGAGTTGAAACAGGCGCTCGCGGTTTCGCCCCATCCTGCCTTTCAGTGGATGACTCTGGCCAACTTTTATCGTTTTCGTCAACGCTGGACGGAGATGGATGCAGCGCTGCGCAGCGGTGAGAATGCCGCGCAGCGCGACAAGCGCGCCGGTGTGGCGCTCTACAACGGGGCTTCTGTGCTGATGGAGTCAAATCGCGACCCTGCGCGGGCAGCCAGAATGTTCGAAGATTATCTTGCCGGCAGCACAAAGACCGAAGAAGCGCCGGCCTTTGTAGCGCATACAAGGCAGGCGCGGCTGCAGCAGCAGCTTGGTGATTCGGCTGCCGCCCGTCGCGAACGCGCAGCGGCACTGACCCTGGCGCACGATTACCGCCCGGCGCAGGAACTGAAATATTGAAGGATCGAACAGACGTGAAGATGAAACACAATCCGCTGAACGGCTGGGTGCTGTTGCTGGTGGCAACGGCGATGGCGGCGCCAACTTTGGCTTCAGGGCAGGTTTCGCTGGCCACTGTTGTGGACTTGGCGCAGCACAACTCAAGTACAGTCAGGCTGGCCGAGGCGGATCTGAAAAAGGCGCAGGCGGGGCTTGCGCAGACCAGAGATGTTTTTGTGCCGAGTATGGATCTCGCATCGGGGATTCCTGCAATCCCCGCAGTGGGTTTTACGGGAGGTGTGCCCTCGATCATAAGCGCTTCTGTGCAGTCCCTGGTGCCGTTCGTAAATCTTCCCCAGAAGCGATACGTTGATGCAGCCGTCCTTGGGGTCAAAGCTGCCGCCCTCCGCCTCAAAGACGCGCGCGAAGAGATGGCGCTGGAGGCCTCGACAGCCTATATCGAGCAGGATACTGTCACGACCGAACTGGAGGCCGCGCGCCAGCAGGAGGCCTTTGCCGAGCGACTAGTCGAGATTGAGCAGCAGCGCGCCGATGCCGGCGTCGACCCGTTGAGCGACCTGTTGCAGGCGCGTTTGACGGCGGCCCAACTCAAGCTCAAGCGGCTGCATCTGGAGACGCGTTCAGCGACGCTGGCCAAGCAGATCGCCATGCTTACCGGGCTGCCGCTCGGTTCCATTACGCCCGACCACGCCAGCATTCCAGAGATTCCGGCGGTGAAGGCCGATGAAACGCCGCAAACCACCAAAGGCCTTAAAGCGGCGCAGATGCTGGCGCGATCCAAGCAAGAGTTGGCCAATGGAGATCACCTGAATGGCCTGCTTCCGCAGATCAGCTTTGACGCACAGTATCTCCGTAGCACCCAGATCCTGAACTATACCGATTACTACTACGCGCACCACATCCCAACCAATAACTTCAGCTCCGGATTCTCCATCCAGATTCCGCTCTTTGACTGGGGCCATCGCGACAAAGCCAAGGAATCGGCGGCCGATGCGTTGCGCGCCACGGTCGAGGCCGAGCAGGCCCAGCGCCAGAATGACGTGTTGATCGTCGAACTGACCGGAAACCTGCGCGAGTTGGATACCTTGGCGGAGATTGCGAGTCTAAAGCAGCAGATCGCCCACGAGCAGCTCCAGGCTGTGCTCGCGCAACTGGAACTGGGCAACGGCGCTGTCTCTGGCCCTGACTCGACTCCGCAATTGACTCCCAAGGCCGAGCAACTCGCCCGCATCGAAGAGCGGCAAAAATATCTCGATTCGCTAGACGCCGGATTCGACCTGGCAAAAGCGCGGCTGAACCTGCTGCGAGCCCTCGGACATATGCAAGACTGGCTGGGCGAATTGCACACCAAGTAATCATCGGTGCAAGAGAGAGTGCAATTTTCCCGCCGGAACTGATCAAATTCGCCTGAATGTTAGAATAGAGGGGATGACAATGCCTTTGAAGACGCTGTTTCTGAATCCGCCCTCATTCGAGAACTTTGACGGAGGCGCGAGTTCGCGCTGGCCGGCCACGCGCGAGATCGAGTCCTACTGGTATCCCGTCTGGCTCACCTACCCGGCCGGATTGCTGGAAGGGTCGCGTGTGCTCGATGCCTCGCCGCATCACGTCTCGGCGGAAGAGACCATCAAGATTTGCAAGGACTATGAATTCCTGGTTCTGTTTACCTCGACAATGGGCTGGAAGAGCGATCAGCACCTGGCCCAGGCCATCAAGGCGGCCCACCCCTCCATGCGCATCGCCTTCGTCGGCCCTCCCGTCACCACCGATCCGGAGCGCGCTCTGAATGAATGTCCGGCACTGGACTTCATCTGCCGACGCGAGTTTGATTATTCCGTGGTCGAGTTTGCCCAGGGCAAGCCGCTCAACGAGATCCTCGGCATTAGCTATAAAAATCAAAACGGTGAGATCATCCACAACCCCGATCGTCCGCAGGTGGAAGACCTGGACGCGATGCCCTGGGCAACAAAAATCTACAAGCGCGACCTGGATGTGACGCGTTACAACGTTCCCTTCCTGCTGCATCCCTTCATCGCGCTCTACTCCACGCGCGGCTGCCCGGCGCAGTGCACCTTCTGCCTGTGGCCGCAAACCTTGAGCGGCCATGCATGGCGCAAGCGGTCTACCGATGACGTAGCCGCCGAACTGGCCTGGGCCAAGCAGAACTTTTCCGATGTGAAGGAGTTCTTCTTCGACGACGACACCTTCAACATTCAGGGTGCGCGCACGATTGAACTCTGCAAGAAGCTGAAGCCGCTGGGCATCACCTGGAGTTGTACCTCGCGCGTCACCACTGACCGCGAGACGCTGCGCGCCATGAAGGAGGCCGGCTGCCGCCTTCTTATCGTCGGCTTCGAGTCCGGCGATCCGCAGATTCTCAAAAACATCAAGAAAGGCGCCACCGTAGAGCGTGCCCGCGCCTTCGCCAAGGATTGCCACGATCTGGGCTTGAGCATTCACGGCGATTTTGTTCTCGGCCTGCCCGGCGAAACCAAGGAATCGATCCGCAACACCATCAACTTCGCCAAGTCTCTGGACGTGGAAACCATCCAGGTTTCCATCGCCCATGCACTTCCCGGCACCGAGCTTTACGATTACGTCAAAGCCAACGGTTTTATGACGAACGCCACATCGATGAGCGATGAAGGCGGCCATCAGTTGGCGCATATCGAGTATCCTGGCCTCCCCGCCGACTACGTGCTCGAGATGGTCCACCGCTTCTATGACGAGTATTTTTTCCGTCCCAAAGCAGCTTTCCGCGTGGTCTGGAAAGCACTTTTAAATCGCGATCTCGCTCGGCTCTATGTCGAGGCCAAGTCGTTTCTCAAACTGCGCGCCCAACGCAACAAGATGGTGAAGACGGCGCGCGGCAAACAGGGCGAACCGCCGGCTGTGGCAGGCGCCGGAGCATAATCGCGGATTCCCATCTCTTTCGCTCACTTTGCGAAAAGGATGGGATCCGCAAACAGCGCCACTCTCCCACGTCAGGACCGAAAGATTCATGGCTCATCAGAAACTATCGCTCTATCAGTCCATGATTTTGATTCTGGTTTCGGTCTGCGCGCCGCTGGGCAATGCCTGCCTGTCAAAGGGAATGACGAGCCTGCCGACGCTCACTCTGGCTCATCCGCTCGCCCTCATTGCGGCCGTCTTTACTCCCTGGGTAGCGCTGGGAATCGCCCTGCTGATCGGCTTTTTCGCCACTTATCTAACCGCACTCTCCTGGGCTGACTTGAGCTACGTGATGCTGGCCACCGCTTGGGGCAATGTGCTGGTCGAGGTGCTTTCACGCTTCTGTCTGCATGAGCCAGTCTCAACCCAGCGCTGGTTCGGAGTTGTGCTGATTACCCTGGGAGTGGGCTTTGTTGCGCCCGGTCCCTCGCGCACCGAGAAACCCGTCACGGCAGGTATTGATACGCTGGCCAGAGAGGAAGTGCCGCGATGACGCTCACTTCCCTGCCCCTTCTTTCCGCCAGTTTCTGGGCAACGACGGCGATGATTGCCGCCGTTGTCGTCAGTTCCACGGCTGGCGAAGTGCTGACCGCCGCAGCCATGAAGTCCATCGGCGATCTGGACGAGATTCGCGCTCACTCCGGCCTCAAAGGCGCCATTCGCGCCGTGCTCACCTGCCCGCTCTTCTTCACTGGTGTCTTTTTCATGGCGGTTGCCTTCTTCGCGCTGCTCTTTACGCTGAACCATCTCAAACTGGGATTGGCTGGGCCGGCCACGGCCTCGCTGACGGTCGTCTCCAACGCCATCGCCGCAAAGCTTTTTTTGAAAGAGAATGTTGACCACCGACGCTGGACCGCAGCCGTGCTGATCTGTGTCGGCGTCTATTTCCTGGCGCATTAAAAAACAGCCGATAGCATACAGCTCACAACCAATAGTCAATAACCGAAAAATTGCATCAGTCCGGTCGGCTGCAGATCCGGTTCGAAGCAGTTGAGCGGCTCCTCGGCTGCCAGCCCCAGCGCCTCCGCGGCCATGTGCCCGGACCGCGCCGCGCTCTCCATCGTCGAAGGCCAGCCGGTCGCGGTCCAATCTCCAGCGAGAAAGCAGTTGGGCCAAGGAGAATCAGCGCCGGGCCGCGCCGAGTCGATCCCGGGCGGCACGCCAAAGGTGGCGCGCATCTCCTTCACCAGCGCAACCCTTTCAAGTTTGGCTGCGCCAACGCTCGGAAAAAACTCCGCCAACTCGGCGAGCGCCTGCTTGATCGCCGCCTCGCGAGGCAGGGCCGCGAAGGCCCGTGTGGCGCTGATGACCAGTTCGATGTAATGACCGCCACGTCCGGTTTGCAGCTTCGATTGGTTGTACATCCAATGAATCTCTCGGTCGAGCAGTACGGCGTGTTCCAGCTCGGTAATCTCGCGGTCAAACCATAGGTGGACGCTGCAAAGAGGCCAATGCTGGTGGCGCTCAATTTGCCGTGACAACTTCTCCGCGCCTTCTTCCACGGGCAGACGCGGCAACAACTTTTGCGTTGCCTCAAAAGGGAGGGCCAGAATCATGAAATCCGATACCAGCTCGCCGGTGCGCGTACAGATCAGCCACTTACGGGAAGCTTCATCCCAGGCCGCGCCCTCGACAACCGTGTTCAACAGGACACTGCCGCCGCGCCCGGTGATGAATGGAGTCACGCCCGCGTAGAGTTCACTCAAGGGCAATGTGCTCATGCCCATGCTGCCGGCTTGAGCCGAGTTCAGGAATAACTCGCGGATGACTTTGGCCGCGTAGGGTACAGCAATTGCATCGATCTCCGCATTCAACGCACTGGCAATCACCAATCTCCAAAAGCGGTTGATCGCGCCCTCGGTTTGCTTGTGCCGCCTCAACCAATCGCCCAGGCTCTCACGCGTATCGATGAGCACCTCCGGCTTCATCATGGCGCGCATGGCGCGGGCCAGCGAAAGTTTATCAGCCATTGTAAAGGCCTTCGCAAACACAACACTGGGCGCGCTATGCAGTGGCGCGGGCAGCCTGAGAGGCCCAAATTCAAACGGTCCCAGCCGCGACCTCCGCCCGCCCGGCTCAATCATCGTCATCTCGCTCGTCCAATGAATTCGGTCCGCTATGCCGATGCGGCGATAAAAACCTCGCAGATTGGTGCAGCAGCCGAAGAGAACGTGCTGGCAGTTGTCGATAACCTCGCCCACGCCCGGATGCAGATAGGAGCTGGCTCGTCCGCCAAGATAGCCGCGCCGCTCGACCAATTGCACACGCAGCCCAGCCTCGGTCAGCGCGCAAGCCGCGCTCATTCCGGCCACGCCGCCGCCGATGACGACGGTGGTCTTCTTCGATGGATTCAGCAAAGTACTCATCAGTCTTCAGGCACTCTGAAAAGTTAGCGCGCTGCTAGAGAATTGTATCTTGTTTTGGAAGCGCACGATCCACTCACGGTTTGACTGTGGTGAGCTCAACCGCGCCCTGCTTGATTGCCACCACCAACAAGGTCTGAAAGTGCGGCGTCTCCGGTTCCTTGTGCACAACGGAGCTATCAATCGCGGCAAAGCCGGCCCGCTCCAACATCATTGCCAACTCGGTCTCGCTGAAGCCCAGCCATTCGTCGGCATAGATCTCGCGCGCCTCTTCAAAGCGATGCTTCAGCAGGTCGAGGATCACGATGCGCCCGCCCGGTGAGAGAATCCGCCAGGCTTCCTCGACAGCGCGCTCCGGATGGAGTGCATGATGAAGCGACTGCGAAAAAAAGACCAGATCGACCGCTCCGTCTTCAATGGGAAGCTCTTCCATGTCGCCCAGCCGGTACTCGACGTTCTTGATGCCATTGCTCCGCGCCTGCTCGCGCGCCACTTCGATCATCTTCGCGGAGCTATCCACGGCGATCACTTTGGTGGCGCGCTCGGCCAGCAGCAGCGCAAAGGCGCCCTCACCTGCGCCCAGGTCGGCAATCACCATCGGCTGCATCAGGCGCAGCAGCGCCTCGGCCATGCCCTTCCATGAGCGGCCGGGAACGTAATCCTTGCCTAGACGTCCGGCGGCAGAATCAAAGAATGCGCGCATCTTCTCTTGTCTTTTTTTAAGAACGCGGTGCATGGCGAGCTGATCGGAGGCGGATTCAGGAAGTTCATCTTTCGCCCTGTCGAGTATTTCCTCCAAAGGGCTGCCCCCCGCAGGGGTAGTCAGGCGATAGAGGCTGCTCTTGCCTGCGCGGCGGTCTTCCACTACCCCGGCTTGCTTCAACTGGGAAAGATGAGTGGAGATGGTGCTCTGGCCCATCGCCAGAATCTCCTGCAACTCGGCTACGGAGAGTTCTTCACCGCGCAGAAGCAACAGGATGCGAAGCCGGTTAGGGTCAGCAACAACGCGCAGGATTTTTATGATTGACGGCATAGCAAGACTCTGATACATATCAATGTATCATGATTTATTGATATAAGGAGATCTCCGAATGACATTTTCAACGCTGGAAAGCCGCGCAACCGAGTATAAGGTAGCCGACCTATCGCTCGCAGACTGGGGCCGCAAAGAGATTAACATCGCCGAGCACGAGATGCCGGGATTGGTTTCGATCCGCAACAAGTACGCAGCGGCCAAGCCGCTGGCCGGGGTGCGCATCACCGGATCGCTGCATATGACGATTCAGACGGCGGTGCTGATTGAGACGCTGGTCAGCCTGGGCGCGGAGGTGCGCTGGGCGAGTTGCAACATCTTTTCGACGCAAGATCATGCTGCGGCGGCCATTGCCGCGACGGGCGTTCCGGTCTTCGCCTGGAAGGGCGAATCGCTGGAAGAGTATTGGGATTGCACCCTGGCGGCGCTCAGCCACAAGGGCGGCCTGGGTCCGCAGTTGGTGGTGGACGACGGCGGCGATGTGACGTTGCTGATTCACAAGGGCTATGAGTTGGAGAACGGCGACCAGTGGGTCAACGGTCCCGCAGAGAGCCATGAAGAGCAGGTCATCAAGAATCTCCTGAAGAAGGTTTTTGCCGCTGACCCGCAGCACTGGCACAAGGTTGTCGCCCAGTGGCGCGGCGTATCGGAAGAGACCACGACCGGCGTGCATCGGCTCTACAAGATGATGGAGCTAGGCAAGCTGCTGGTGCCGGCGATCAATGTGAATGACTCTGTTACTAAATCCAAGTTCGATAACTTGTACGGCTGCAGGGAGTCGCTGGCCGACGGCATCAAGCGCGCCACCGATGTGATGGTGGCGGGCAAGGTTGCGGTGATCTGCGGCTATGGCGATGTGGGCAAGGGCTGCGCGCACTCGCTGCGCGGCATGGGCGCGCGCTGCATCGTGACCGAAGTCGACCCCATCAACGCGCTGCAGGCGGCGATGGAGGGCTTCGAGGTAACCACGGTTGAAGAGACGCTGGGCCGCGGAGACATCTATGTCACCTGCACCGGCAATGTGGACATCATCACCCTCGAACAGATGAAGCGCATGAAGGATCAGGCGATTGTCTGCAACATCGGCCACTTCGATAACGAGATTCAGATGGACCGGCTGAACGCGGAGCAGGGCGTGAGCAAGCTGAACATCAAGCCGCAAGTGGATTTTTATACCTTCCCTGATGGGCACGGCATCTTTGTGCTGGCCGAGGGGCGGCTGGTGAATCTGGGCTGCGCCACCGGCCATCCGAGCTTTGTGATGAGCAACAGCTTTGCCAACCAGACGCTGGCGCAGCTTGATCTGTGGGCGCACAAGGAGACCTATAAGGTGGGCGTCTATGTTTTGCCCAAGCATCTGGACGAAGAGGTAGCGCGGCTGCATCTGGAAAAGATCGGTGTCAAGCTGACCACGCTGACCGCTCGGCAGGCGGACTATCTGGGTGTGCCGGTCGAAGGGCCGTACAAGGCGGAGAATTACCGCTACTAGGGAACAAGGAATAGAAAAAAGTCTTGGATTCCCAGGCCTCAGGAACAAGGGCTTGGGAATCTCAGGCTTGTATATGACTACTCATCTGATCCTGCCTCAGCTTCGCTTGCCATGAACCAGCCTTTGCCAGAGCCGCCAAGTGTAGCTGTGCAGCAAGCGCGTCTGCTCAGCTTTGAGCGCGGTATAGGAGCGTTCCACGTAGAGGTCGAACTCCGGCGGCCAGCCTATGGTGGAGCGGCGTTCGGAGTAGTCCCCCTCGGCCCACTTGGAAAGCACCGCCTTGTAGCCAACGACGTGGGTGACAAAGTCGAGCAGGCAGCGCGGCATCTGCTCCTCGACAATGAGGTAGGCCTTCTCGATGATGATCTTCTCGCGCACGTCGTTGAGAGGCATGAAGATGGTGGTCATCCAGAGCATCCACTCCTTCATTTCGCTGTCGAGGATGGGAAAGCTCTGCGTCTTGCCTTGCTTCTTGAGAAGCGACCGGTAGGCGATATTGCCTGCCTGCGAGGCAACATAAAGAGGGCCGTAAAATTCGTCGAGACGGCGATTGACCAGCTCCAGCTTGTCCTTGCGCCGGGCCAGCATGCGAGCGCTCCAGGCAGTGGCCAGATAGCCGATAAAGGCCAGAAGGATGGTCAGCGTTGTCGTGTCTTGGAGAAACTTATCCCAGGAAATCATACGAGTGTCACCGCTTGCTCTGGAAACGAGTATAGCGCGTCACATTCCGCCGTAAAAGCGTCCGAATGCGCGGGCCAGCATGAGTGACATGAGCAGAATGCCCGCCCCAAGGACAAGCGCATGCTGGGTCTTTCGCAGATTGAAGCTACCCACGCGGCAGACAAGCAAATAGGCGACAGCCAGGTTGAAGAGGCCCCACAAGACATTGACCGTTGCGGAGGACAAGCCAACCCCGGGTGGTGATGCAAAAGGGCTTTGGAAGGCATGACCTGATATTCCGTTCGTGAAATGAGGCACGCTGTTGGCGAGGAATGCGCCACCGAAGAAATACGCCACGTAATGATACCAGCGCATGGCTGCTCCTTTCTTACCGCGAAACCAATGTTAGCACCTAACTCGCTCCCAGGTAGATAAAGCGAAGGAGAAAGAGCACGGCCAGCACGTAGAGCAGCCAGTCATGGCGGCTTAACTTGCCGGTGACCAGGTGGAGCGCGGCCCAACTGATAATGCCGAAGCCAAGCCCGTTGGCAATCGAATAGGTGAAGGGGATCATCACCAGCGTGAGGAAGGCGGGAACGGCAACCAGCGGGTCGCGCCAATGAATCTCGCTGATGGTGGAGAGCATCATGGAGCCGACCAGGATGAGCGCCGGCGCGGTGGCGGCCGAGGGCACAATGCCCACAAAGGGAGCGGCGCCGATGGTGGCCAGAAACAATAGGCCGGTGACGATGGCTGTAATGCCGGAGCGCCCACCCGCTGCAACGCCGGCTGTCGATTCCACGTAGCTGGTAACGGTAGAGGTTCCAGTCAGCGAGCCAAAGACGGTGGCCGTGGCGTCGGTGAAGAGAATGTGGTTGAGGCGGGGAATGGAGTTGTCTTCCTTGATCAGTCCCGCCCGTTTGGTGACGGCTACCAGAGTGCCAAGGTTGTCGAAGAGATCCACAAAAAAGAAGACGAAGACGATCTCCAGCAGGCCTTTGTTGATCGCACCGCGAATGTCAAGTTGGAAGGCAGTTGCAGCCAGGCTGGAAAAGCCGCCGGCAGCGGGTGCCCAATGCGTCAGGCCAATGGTCCAAGCGAGCCCGGTGATCGTTAGCACGCCGATTAGAATGGCCCCGCGCACTTTCTTTGCTTCCAGCGCCACCATAAGGAGCAGGCCAAGAAGCGCCAGCACCGCGGTGGGGTTGCGTATATTGCCCAGGCCAACCAGCGTGTTGGCGTCGCCTACCACCAGTCCCGCATTGCGAAAGCCGATCAGCGCAATGAACAGGCCGATGCCGCTGGCTACGGCGGCATAAAGCTCGTGAGGAATGGCGTAGAGGATCGACTGACGGATGCCGGTGGCCGTAAGCGCCAGAAAAATAACGCCGGAGAGAAAGACCGCCCCCAGCGCCGTCTGCCAGGGAACGTGCATGCGGATGCAAACGGCATAGGCGAAGTAGGCGTTCAGCCCCATGCCAGGAGCCAACGCGATGGGGTAGCGTGCCACCACGCCCATCATGATGGAGGCAAATCCTGCCGACAGGCAGGTGGCCGCAGTGACGGCAGAGAGTGGCATTCCGGTGGCAGCCAGGATGGACGGGTTGACCAGGACAATGTATGCCATGGTCAGAAAAGTCGTCGCACCGGCCAGAATTTCCGTGCGCCAGTTGGTTCCCAGGCGCGTGAACTGAAAGTAGTTTTCGATTCGCTTGAGCATAGGCGGGTATCTTCAGGAGACCACATCGCACTAGGGTATGCCAAGTCACCGTGCTGCGCCAAAAGCGTCGGAACCGGAGCGGCTTTGTCGATTCGCCGCAAGGCGTCGCCATTGGTCAGAACTTTCATTCCATTATCGAGGTCAGCCATCATGCAACTTCCCAATCCCGCGCTGGAGTCGAGCGCTGTCTCCACTCCAGCTTTTCCCATTGCCCTACTACCGCCCGCCCTTGAGGTTGCGCCTGATCGGAACAACATTCCTGAGCTGCCTTGCGCCCTCGCGCCTCCATTCACGCTGCGCACCGCCTCGCCGAGAAGGGACACCTTCGCGGCTGAATAGAAACCTGTAAACCAGACATCTCTGCATCGAACTCAATCACTCCCGCACTTTTGCTCCAGCAATCGCCTGGTTAAGCAATCCACAAATCGTGCGCCTGAGAGTCAAGGAGTTTATCCTTGAATGAGTGGCCTCTGTGCGAATCGTTGGCCATCGGATCATTTCTGCGGCGCAGTTGAGTTAATTGCAACCGCTCCGGCGAGAGAAAGGTAGTGGCAAGTGGCGGATAACATTGCGCGCAGCGATGTGCCTATCGAAGCTCCCAGAGCCGTCGATGTGGTGGAACCAGCTAAAAAGTCCAAGTGGTATCGCTGGCGCAAGGACGGAACGGCTCTGGTGAGTTACCTGCTCGATAGCGAGGTGCATACCTTTGCCTTCAGCGTGGCGGCCAACGCCATTCTCTCCTTTATTCCCTTCATTGTGCTGCTCTACACGCTGGCGCACTCGATCTTTCACTCGCCGGTGATGGTCACCACGGTCAGTGAGATGGTGCGGTATTTTTTCCCCGCGAATCAGCTTTTTGTCGTTGATAGCCTGGTCAAGGTTGCCAATGCCTCCTCGCGTCACGGCGTACAGGCCTTTTCGCTGATCATGATTCTGGTGGCTTGCACAGGCATCTTTCTACCCCTCGAAGTGGCGCTTAATCAGGCATGGGGCGTGACCAAGAGCCGCAACTACCTTCACAATCAGGTCATAGCCTTTGGCCTCGCAATCCTCATGGTTCTGCTTGGCATGGGTAGCATCCTGCTCACCTCCGGGGTGCGAGAGGTGTTGACCATCCTCTTTTATCACCACACGGATGATGGGATGCTGGGCTTTGTCTTCTATTGGGTCAGTTTTCTGGCAATGGCAGCCTCGACCGGCGTGGCCTCCATCCTCTTCTTCTTTTCCATCTACTGGCTGCTGCCCAACCGCAAGGTCGCGCCCCGGCCGGTCATGCGCACCGCAATCTATACCGGCGTGATCTGGCTGGTTTCGAAGTATCTCTTCGAGGCCGTGCTTCCGCACATGGACCTGGCAGCGCTCTACGGTCCGTTTTGCGTCTCCGTCGGGCTGATCTTCTGGGCCTACGTCTCTGGGCTGATTCTCTTTGCCGGCGCGCAGTTCAGCGTGGCGCGGCTGGGCGCTAAAGAACGTTAAGGCCTCTGTTAGCACAATCCTGATGAGTGGCCACAATAGTGTGAACAGCCTCTGGCTCCGCTAGTCAGGCCTTTCCTCCATCCTGTAAAGTTATATTTGGTTGTATCTATTTCTTTCTCGCGGCGATTTGCTTCCCCAGCCGCGAGAATTGCCGAATCATCGATTCGGCGCCGCACTCATTCAACCACAGCCCTCACACTCTGGAGGAGTACCTTCATGCCGTTCTGCCGCTGGTTCTCGTTCGCTTTCGCCTTCACCCTTATCGTTCCTATCGCACACGCGCAGCAGGCCGCTTACCTGGATCAAAAGTTCTCTCCCGCCGAACGCGCCCACGACCTGGTCAGTCGCATGACCCTCGACGAAAAGGCCGCCCAGCTTGAAGACTATGCCACGGCGATTCCGCGTCTCGGCATTCCCGACTACCAAACCTGGAACGAGGCCCTGCACGGCGTAGCCCGCGCCGGCTATGCCACCGTCTTTCCCCAGGCCATAGGCATGGCCGCTACATGGGATCCGACGATCGTCCAGGGCATGGGCAGCGTCATCTCCAGCGAGGCCCGCGCCAAGTACAACCAGGCCCAGCGCGAGGGTAATCATCGCATCTTCTACGGGCTTACCTTCTGGTCGCCCAACATCAACATCTTCCGCGATCCGCGCTGGGGCCGCGGCCAGGAAACCTACGGCGAAGACCCGTTTCTCACCTCCAGGCTAGGCATCGCTTTTGTCAACGGCGTACAGGGCGGCGATCTGAACCATCTGCGCGCCGTGGCCACCAGCAAGCACTTCGCCGTGCACAGCGGACCTGAGCCCCTGCGCCACGGATTCAATGTCAATCCCTCACCCCGCGACCTGGAAGAAACTTACCTGCCCGCCTTCCGCGCCACTGTCACAGAAGGCCATGTGCAATCGGTCATGTGCGCATACAACTCCATCGACGAGTTTCCCGCCTGCACCAACCAGATGCTCCTCAAAGAGCACTTGCGCGACGCCTGGGGTTTCAAGGGTTTCGTCGTCTCTGACTGCGGCGCCATTGTCGATGTGAACCAGGGCCACAAAAAGACACCGGACGTGATGCACTCCGCCACGCTTGCCCTGCAAGCCGGCACCGACCTCTCATGCAGCACGTGGACTCCCGGCTTCAATACCCTGGCCAATGCTGTCCGCCTGGGGTTGGTCCCTGAAGCTCTCGTCACCCAGGCGGCCGAACGCCTCTACACGGCGCGCTTCCAGCTCGGCCTCTTTGACCTGCAAGGCTCTAATCCGCTGGACAAAATTCCCTTCGGAATCGTCGCCTCGCAGCCCAACCGCCAGACCGCCCTTCGGGCCGCCGAAGAGAGCATCGTGCTGCTGAAGAACTCCGGCATCCTGCCGCTCAAGTCAGCACCCGGCAAGATTGCCGTTGTAGGCCCCACCGCCGATCAGCTTTCCTCCATCCTCGGCAACTATGTTGGTACGCCTTCGCAGCCGGTTACGCCGCTCGAAGGCATCATCCGCCAATTCCGCGCCTCACCTATTCTCTACGCGCAAGGTGCAACCCTCGCCGCTGGCGTGGGCGTTCCGGTGCCGCGCAGCGCCTTTGGCATGGATCGCGGCCTGAAGGCCGAGTACTTCGCTACCCCCGACTGGACCGGACGCCCCGTCGCCACGCAGACCGAGCCAGCCGTGCAAACCGACTGGGAGAACGCCAAGCCGGTGCGCGAGCTGGATACGCCCAACTATTCCGTCCGCTGGAGCGGCGCGCTCAGCGCTCCCGCCCCCGGCCACTACGTCTTTACGCTCGAAGTAGGCGACAGCTTCCCTTACTCACCTGCCGAATTCTATCGCTTCCTCCTTGACGGAAAAGTGCTCTCTGAAGGCAGTCTGCGCCAGACGCCTGCCGACGGCCCCCACGCCGCTCCCGGTGCCTCGCCCAGCGCGCCTCCCGGCGAGATTTCCTCCATCGCACCGTTCATCGCGGTTGACTTCGCTGATACCAAGCCTCACGACTTCTGCCTGGAATACTCGCACACCGGCGACCGCGCCGGCGGCGGCGTCACACTCAAGTGGGAGGCTCCCGCCGAGGCGCTGCTCAATGAAGCTGTGGCCCGCGCACATGAAGCCGATGTTGTCGTTGCCTTTGTAGGCCTCTCGCCGCAGTTGGAGGGCGAAGAAATGAGTCTCAAAATCGACGGCTTCTCCGGCGGCGACCGCACCAGCCTCGATCTGCCCGCGCCCCAGCAAAAACTTATTGAGGCCGTGGCTGCCACTGGCAAGCCGCTCATCGTCGTGCTACAAAGCGGCAGCGCCGTCGCCCTCAACTGGGCCAACCAGCACGCTGCGGCCATCCTCGAAGCATGGTATCCCGGCGTCGACGGCGGCACAGCCATCGCTCGCACCCTTGCCGGACTCAACAACCCCGCCGGACGCCTGCCCATCACCTTCTACGCCTCGCTCGACGGACTGCCCGCCTTCACCGACTACAGCTTCAAGAGCCGCACTTACCGCTATTTCCCCGGCAAGCCGCTCTGGGGCTTTGGCTACGGCCTCAGCTACTCCAGCTTCAAGTACGGCCCCATCAAGCTCTCGTCTGACTCGCTCAAAGCCGGTGAACCGCTGACCGCCACCGTCACCATCACCAACACCAGCTCGACCGGCGGCGATGAGGTCGTCGAAGCCTACCTGAAGACGCCGCAACCTGACGGCCCCATCCATTCGCTCGCCGCCTTCCAACGCGTCAACATAGGCGCCGGTCTAAGCCGCGAAGTCACTCTCACCCTCACGCCTCGCGCGCTTTCCAGCGTTGACGACAAGGGCAATCGCAGTATTCTCGAAGGCAAGTACACGCTCAGCCTGGGCGGCGCGCAGCCCCAGGAAACCGTGTCCAAATCCGAAGTTGAATTCACCGTCACAGGCTCTGCGCCGTTGCCCAAGTAGAGTTTTTACTTGATAGTGTAAGGAAGTTCCGTGCCCCATCCATTTCATGTTCTTTATGAAATGGATGGGGCACGGAATTGATCTACAGCAACCCTGAACCTGCTCTAGCCAAAATAAAACAGCGCGGGCAGACTCGCCATGAGCCTGCCCGCGCTGTTTTTCTCCTAAACCGACTTTTACCGGAGCAGCACGCCGGCCGAACGGTAGCTTACGCCGCCAGCCGAGGTTACAACCACCGGAAACTCCGTGGTCTCGGTCAACACTTCGATTGCGCCGTCCTGCAGCACTACCGTATCTTCCACTTTGCCGCCCCGCGCCGAAGGATTCCACGCAAAGGCCTGCCGGTTCACGATTGTCTCCGTACCTTTGGGCAAGGCTACCCACTCGCGCTCCGCGTAGCCGGCGGCGCCGCCCTGGTGATGCAGCAGTTCTTCACCGGGCATTCCCGCCGCCGCATAGGCTTCTTTGGCCACGGCATACAACTGCGCTCCCGTAGCTCCCACTCGCGTGGCGTGCAGCAGCGCGGCATTCACTTTTGCCGCCACGTCAAAGCCATCCATCAGAGACTGTGGCATCGGCCCAAAGTGTACAAAGCGCGTAATGGAAATAACCAGTCCCCATTTGCGCGCGCACAGATTCACCATGCCCAGGTGTTTAAGGTGCCTGCCCCTCGGCAGCGCGTGCTTGTACTTGAGAATGCGATCATCCACCGCCATCAGCAGCACCGAAGGCAAAATGGCCTTCTGAATAAGGCGCGAGGCGGTCATTGCGCTGATCTCTTCCTCGCTGACGCCCGGCTCAAGATGCTGCACCACCTCTTCCACAACGCGCGCCGTTATGCTGCCGAGCACGCGATAACGCGCAATCTCGGACGGCTGCAACTGGCTGCGCAGTCCGGCAAGATTGACCAGCTCGCAATTCGCCTCATGCGTGTCTGCGCCAATTAAGCCTGTCGTCAGGCCGCGCGCCGCCTGGGCAAAATCCCCATCGCTCCAGGGCACGACGACCGGCTCAAACGGCAGCTTGCCAAACTCCTCATCATGCATCCGTGGCGCTTCGTTCTTCGTCGTGATGTAAAAGCCCGCCCCGTCCTTGCGCACAAAAACTGCGGCGCTGCCCGTTGCCGCCGGAATACCCACGCGCATATCCACTTGGCCGGCCGTGGCCCACGATACATTCTCATGCCTGCTCAACAAAACGCCGGCAAGGTTGTGCTGGGCCATCAGCTCAACCAGTTGCTGCTTCTTGATCTTGATCTCTTCCTCAATCGAACTCTGCTCTGCTGTGCTCATCTCTCGTCTCCACTCTGCCGCCATATCTGAACCTGGTGCATTTTCACTGATAGTGTAAGAAAGATCCGTGCCCCATCCATTTCACGTTCTTTGTGAAATGGGTGGGAAACCACGAATCAACTCTGCAGAAACAGTAAAATCGCTCTAGCCGGCGGCAATTGTTTCCCTGATCTGCTTGAGCGCCGGATAAATCGCGCGATAAAGGCTGTATTGCCGCTGAAGTTTATCCGAGTCCCGCTTCACCGGAGCCACCGTCGACGCAACAGAAATAATCTGGTTGCAGGCTTCATCGACCGATGGCCAGATGCCCGCGCCCACTCCGGCAAGCACCGCCGCGCCATAGGCACATCCCTCTTCGGCGGCAAGCAGCGAGACCGGCTGCGCATAAACATCTGCCTGAATCTGACGCCAGAGGGGCGACCGCGCACCACCGCCGCCCAGACGAATATCATTCACCGGCACACCGATCTCCGCGAAGATCGTCAACGAATCCTTCAAACTAAAAGCCACGCCTTCAAGAACGGCCCGGATAATATGTCCGCGCCCGTGACTGGCTGCCAGGCCAATCAACGCCGCGCGCACATCCGAGTCCAGATGCGGCGTTCGCTCGCCCATCAAGTATGGCGCCCAAAGCACACCGTCGGCTCCCGCGGGAATGGACGCAGCCTCCTTGGTGAGGCTGTCGTAGGGATCGCCGGCCGGGCTGCCAATGGTTCCAAAGGTATCGCGGATCCAGCGCAGAGACAGGCCCGCCGCCTGGGTTACGCCCATCACGTGCCAGCGATTCGGAATAGCGTGGCAGAAGGTGTGCAGTCGACCCTTGGGATCGAGAAAAGGCTGATCCGTCGCGGCAAAAACCACGCCCGATGTGCCAATCGTCGCGCTCACGTCGCCGGCCTTGACGATGCCCATGCCGATGGCGCCGCCCGCTTGATCTCCGGCTCCGGCCACCACCGGTGTGCCTTCGGCCAAGCCCGTCGCCAGAGCCGCGCTTGCCGTGATTCTCCCCACTATCTCCTGCGATTCAAAAACCTCGGGCAGGCAACTGGGATCGAGGTGTGTGGCTTCCACCATCTCCTTGGACCAGCAGCGATGAGCCACATCGAGCAGCAGCGTGCCGGACGCGTCCGAGACATCAATCGCCCGAACTCCCGTCATCTGCAAGCGAACGTAATCCTTCGGCAGAAGAAAGGAGCGAAAGCGTTTCCAAATCTCCGGCTCATGGGTGCGAACCCACATCAGCTTGGTCAAAGTAAAGTTAGGCAGAGCCGGGTTTGAAGTCAGCTCTACCAGCCGCTGCTCGCCGACCGTCTCATTCAGGACGCGGCACTCCTCGGCTGTGCGCTGGTCGCACCAGATCAGCGCGGGCCGGAGAACTTCTTCCTTCTCGTCCAGCAAAACTGCGCCGTGCATCTGTCCAGCGAGGCCGACTGCGGCGATCTCGCTATTGGAAACACCGGTCTCCTTCAGCAACTTGCCGATCGCCTTCTGGCAGGCGCTCCACCAGTCGCGCGGATCCTGCTCCGCCCATCCATTCTGCGGTGAGGCAAACGGCGCGTGCTCATGCGTCGCTGAACCAAGCAGTGTTCCCTTTTCGTCAACCAATACTGCGCGCGTCCCGCCCGTGCCCACGTCGATGCCGATAATCTTGCGAGTCATTACTCTTCGCTCCTTCTGATTCGTTGCGCCGAAGTTCTACACAAAGCCGTGTAGAAGTGATCTTGAATGCGACCGGCTCCCATCCTCGCCGGCTCGTTTGGCAGGGATGGGAAACCGCAATGAAGATGGAAAGCTCTACTCTTCCGCCGCATGCAGGTAAGATTCCCAACCCATGTAGCGCGAGGTGGCCTCATGCACAGCCTTCGATACATCGCTGAAGTTGGCGGCCACATGGTGCTCGAAGCCCTCGCGGCAGATAAACTTCAGCAGCTTCTGCAACTGAGGGATCTCCGCTACTCCCGCGCCGCCAAAGGTTTCCAGCGGATCGTCGGTGAACTTGCCCGCGCCGGTATAGCCGCGAATGATGCCGTGGTTGTCGTCGGTGGAGTAGCGCGCATAGCTCATGACGCCCGCCTTGACGCGGCCCACGCAGGTGCCAAAGGTGTTTTCGATGCCGACGGTGCCAGCAATAATCGCCTGGTAGTCCATCGTCGGTGCCTTGGCGAAGAAATGCTTGGGTAGGTTCGAGCAGTGGAAGCAGACGCACTTGTTGGGGTCGCTGCCGTAGTTGTTGTTCCAGTCCAACAGCGCCGAGGGCGTGCCGCTGGCCAGCATCATCATGTGCATTCCCAGAACGCCGGGAACATCCACTTCGCAAGCCGAAGGAATCAGATCGTTGCTCATCATGCTCATGATGGTGCAGGGGACAATGCCGAAATACTCTTCAAACGAGGTCCAGCACTGCACGGCGGTGACGCTTACGTTGGTCTGCTTCATCCATCCGTCGATGACCGCACCCAGCTTGGCCATCTTCAGCAGCGCTTCCGCGGGAACCTTGCCGGTAGCCACGTAACTCTTGATCGCCGCCAGCTTGGCCTGCACAGCGTCATCTTTGTCCTTCATCTTGGCGATGCGCCCGAAGATTTCCGATAGATCAATAGGCTCGATGGAGATGCCGCTCGACTCGTAGAGGCGCTCGGAATAACGAACCGTATTGAAAGCCGCCGGACGCGCCCCAATCGCCCCAATGCGCAGATTCTTGAGCCCCTTCACAATGCGGCAGACTGCCGAGAACCACTCCAGGTCCGCCTTGAACTCCGGCGACGTCAGACTCTCGGTGTGCAGCGTTGTCAGCGAATAGGGAATGCCATATTGCATCAGGTTGTTGCACGCGCTCATCTTGCCGCAAAAGCTGTCGCGCCGGACGGCGATGGTCATCTCTTCCGAGCGGTCGGGCGTGGCCTGCACCAACACCGGGACCTTCAATCCGGAAAGCCGTATCGCGTCCACAATGCCCCGCTCTTCTCCAAAATTCGGCAGCGTGATGATGATGCCGTCGATCTCGTCTGCGTGCTTCTTGAAGAGCGCGGCGCACTTCTGCGACTCCGCATAGGTCTCCACAGCGCCGTGCTTCGACTCTTCAGGACTGAGCACCACCACCTTCGCGCCCGCTGCCTTCAGAACCTTGATGATCTCTTCGCGACCGGTCTTCGCCAGGTGATCCGGGAAGAATCCGCGGTTGCCCACCACTACGCCAAATGTCACTTTGCGTTGCTCTGCCATTTTCTTCACTCCCTTGATCTTTGCCGCGCTTGCGGCGGTTGAAATGTGATTGAAATTCTTCGTTCAAAATGATGGGCACCCCACCCTCGGCACGTTCTTGTTTTTGTGCCTGGGGTGGGATACAAATTCCAACTACGCGCGCCCCGGACGGAACTTTACCACGTAAAGCGCGCCCAGAGCAGCCAACAGACCGCCCCACCAGATGGGCGTGTGCAGATTGGTCAATTGAACTCCCGCCGGATAGCATCCCGTAATCAGTTCAAAGATGCCGTAGCCGAAGATCAGCAACCCGTAGGCAAGCAGCAGAACTCCAATGAAAAACCAGATTTGAATTCCCGATCCATGCATATTTCCTGATCCTCTCCTATCTCGTCTAGCTGGAAAATAAAAACTCTTTACCAGAAAATGATGTTGAGCGCGGCAAAGATGCAGACCGCGAGTATTGCCCAGAGCCAGACATTCTTGTAGAACGGGACCGGCTCCTCTTTGGGCAGAATCGTTGCGCTGTAGCACAATCCATCCAGCTCGGCCACCGGCTTGGGCTTGGTGACCAGGCTGACCAGAAAGATGATGATGACGGTAATCGAGAAGGCCCACCAGGCGCGGTAAAGGTTCGCGGCCATGTCCGTCGCATTGGGATAAAGCGCAACCACGCCCAGCGCCGCAGGATTGACTTTGACCCAGACAAACATACTCACCGAGGAAACAATGCCGATCAGCAGCCCCAGGAAGCCCGCCGGCGCCGTAGCCTTCTTCCAGAACATTCCCATCAGAATGGCGCCCAGTAGCGGCGCGATGAAGAAGCTGAAGAGCGCCTGCACGTAATCCATGATGCCGTGCGCGTGCTGCACCAGGTAGCCGGCGCCGATGGAGACCGCCACGCCGATCAGAATCGACAATCGGCCCACCAGCACATAGTGGCTGTCAGAGCCTTTCTTGTTGATGAGCGGCTTGTAGATGTCGTAGGTCCATACCGTCGAAAAGGCGCTCACATTCCCTGCCATGCCGCTCATAAAGCCGGCAATCAGCGCGGTAATGCCCAGCCCCAGCAGGCCGGGACCCATATAGCGCACCATCATCAAAGGCAGCGCATCGTTGTAACTGTGCAGCTCAGCGGACGGCGCGCCGCTCAGCACTTTTTGCTGGTAATCCGCGGGCAGGGTCGTCTTCGACATCGCCGCGGCGCATCCCGCGGCATCTTCAATCCCGTTTACTGACGCGCTAGCCGTGCAGGATTTCACCACATCCTGGCCCACCAGTTGCATGCGGCTGCCATCGGAGTTCTGCAAAACCACCAGGCCCAGCAAGCCGGGAAGAATCACAATAAACGGAACAGCCATCTTGAAGAACGAGCCAATAATCGGCGCCATCCGTGCCGCGCGCAGATTATGTGCCGCCAGCACGCGCTGCACCACCAGAAAATCCGTGGTCCAGTAGCCGAAACTAATCACAAGGCCCAGGCCGAGAACAATGCCCGACCAGTGAGTACCCATCGGGTTCGAGGCAAAATGACCCGTATCGCGCCACAAGTGAAAGTAACTGTCCGAGTGCATATTGGCGATGATCCTGGTCTTCAGCCCGCCCCATCCGCCGGCTTGGATCATTCCCAGGATCGGCACCAGCAGCGCGCCGCTCCAAATGAGCACAAATTGCATCACCTCGTTGAAGATGGCAGAGCGCAACCCGCCCAGTGTGACGTAAATCGCCACCGCCGCAGCGGAGATCAGAATGCTGAAGGGGATGCTCCATCCCAGAACCACCTGCATCACCACGGCCATGGCGAACATATTCACGCCGCTCATCAGGATCATCTCCGCGGCAAAGGAGACGGCGGCCAGAATCCGGGCGTGCTCGCCGTAGCGCAATTGCAGGTAGCCGGGAACCGAGTGCGTCTTCGAGACGTAATAGAAGGGCATCATCACCAGGCCGAGGAAGAGCATGGCCGGAATGGCGCCGATCCAATACCAGTGCGTGGCCAGAATGCCGTATTGGTATGACGCGCCCGCCCAGCCCATCAGCTCCAGTGATCCGAGGTTGGCCGAAACAAAGCTCAATCCCGCAATCCACGCCGTCATCTCGCGCCCGGCCATGAAAAACTCTTCGCTGGTGTTGGCCTTGCTTTTCAGGTAAATGCCGATCCAGATCACCATGCCGAAATAGATGGCGATCACGGCAATATCAAGCGGCTTCAGATGCGCCAGCGGTGCGGTGTTGAAAGCCAATAGGGAGGTCAATGCAGGTGTTCCCAGGTGGTTGATACAGTTCACGATCACGGTCTCAAAGCCTCAAATGACGCCCTGCGGCGGCTCTTCCTTTGCAATTTAACTGTTCTGCCCGTAGGTTGCATCCGCGCCATGTTTGCGAAGATAATGCCGGTCCAGCAGCGCTTGCGAGACGCAGGCGCCGTCCGGGCGCAACTGCGTAGTATAAATCGCCATGCGCGCTACTGTCTCCAAAATTACTGCGTGATAGGCGGCCTCAGCCGGAGTCTTGCCCCATGTGAAAGGCGCATGGCCGGCAACCAGCACGGCAGGCATGGCGAGGGGGTCGATGCCGCTGAAGCGGCGCACAATGGCCTTGCCCGTATTCAGCACGTAATCGCCTGCGATTTCCTCGGCGCTCAGCTCGTCCGTGCATGGAACAGGTCCGTAGAAATAGTCTGCATGGGTCGTGCCAAAAGCGGGAATCTCGCGGCCTGCCTGCGCCCACGAGGTGGCAAACACCGAGTGGGTATGCACCACGCCGCCAATCGAGGGAAATGACCTGTAAAGCTCCAGATGCGTGTCAAGATCGGAGGATGGCTTCAGCCCGCCCGAGATGATCTTGCCGTCCAAATCGCAGACGACCATATCATCTGCGGTCAGCCGCTCATACGGAACGCCGCTGGGCTTGATCGCTACCAGCCCAGTCTTCCGGTCAATTCCGCTGGCGTTACCAAAGGTGTAGAGCACCAGCCCGCGGCGCACCAGCTCCAAATTAGCTTCAAGAACCTCTTTTTGCAGACGCAACAACTCCATGAAGCTCCTCCACAAAGCTCATGGTATCGTAAACGCCCGGCTTAGAGCATTTTCATGGATGGTGTAAGAATTTTCCGTACCCCATCCATTTCACGTTCTTTGTGAAATGGATGGGAAACTACGAAATCAGCCATAACAGAAAAAGTGAAAATGTATTAAATGTCCAGGTTCTTCACGTCCAGCGCGTTGTCCTCGATGAACTTGCGGCGCTTTTCCACGTCTTCGCCCATCAACGTGGCAAAGATCTCCTCGGCTTCTACGAAGTCTTCCAGCTTTACCTGGAGCAGTGTGCGCCGTTCCGGGTCCATCGTGGTCTCCCAAAGTTGCGTGGAGCTCATCTCGCCCAAACCCTTGTAACGCTGTACCGAGTAGTCCTTCTTGCCCTGCTCAACAATGTAGGCGAAAAGCTCGCGAGCGGTCTGCTTCTCCACTGGCTCGCGCAGAACGCGGGCGGCACGGCGTGCCTGTTTGGCCTCGGCCTGGACTTCGGCGTCATCGGGTGCGCTCTCGGCTTCTGTCTCCTCGCCCTCCTCGGATTCTGTCTCCACGTTCGCTTCGACGACAGCGGCCTTGGCAGCGTACTCGATCAGAAACGGCGGCTCCAGAAACTCTTTGATGAGCGTGTACTTGGACATCATCTGGCGGAATTCCGGGCTGGAAGCCAGTGTCCAGTCGATGTGCCGCTCGGCGCCCTGCGCATCAACAAATCCGACCGACCAGGTATGGTGCTCCTCGTCCTCCACCGGATCGCCCAGAGACTTGAACTGGAACTCGTCGGCAAGTTCGGTCAGGTTCGCGTGCAGCTGAGCCAGCTTGGGCGGAACTTCGCTCTCCGATTTCGATGCGAAATCGGCGCGGTGGATCAATTCAGCCCGCGCCAGCAACTCCGTCAGCTTTTCATTGCGTATGCGCTTGTCCACCCGTTCGACATAACCCAGGTACTCGTTCAGCGTGGCCATAAAGCGGATCAGAACGGGGCCTTCGATGCGGCTGGCCGCCTCGCCGTGGCGCACCACCATTCCTTCCGCCGCGCGATTGACCATCACCTTCACAAACTCCCGCTCGTCCTTGATGTACTGCTCGAAGCGGCCCTTCTTGATCTTGAACAGCGGCGGCTGGGCAATATATATATTGTTGCGCCTGATCAGTTCCGTCATGTGCCGGAAGAAGAAGGTCAGCAGCAGAGTGCGGATGTGCGAGCCGTCCACGTCGGCGTCCGTCATCAGGATGATCTTGCCGTAGCGGATCTTGCCCGCGTCGAAGTCATCCTTGCCAATGCCGCAGCCGAAGGCGGTAATCATGGCGCGGATCTCTTCATGGCCCAGCATCTTGTCATAGCGTGCCTTCTCGACGTTGAGAATCTTTCCTCTCAAGGGCAATATGGCCTGGAAACGCCGATCACGTCCCTGCTTGGCGGTGCCACCGGCGCTCTCGCCCTCCACCAGATACACTTCGCAGCGCTCAGGATTGCGCTCACTACAGTCCGCCAGCTTGCCCGGCAACCCGGCGCCGTCCAGCGCGCCCTTGCGGCGAGTCAGATCTCGCGCCTTGCGGGCTGCCTCGCGCGCGCGTGAGGCTTCGACTGCCTTGTTGATGATGCGTTTGGCGATGGGCGGATTCTGCTCCAGAAACGCGCCCAGCCGCTCGTTGACGAAGGCCTGCACCGTGCCTGCAATATCGGAGTTGAGCTTGCCCTTGGTCTGGCCCTCAAACTGAGGCTGCGACAGCTTGACGCTGACCACCGCCACCAGTCCTTCGCGCACATCGTCGCCGCTCAGATTCTCCTTCATATCCTTGAAGAGGCCCAGCGACTGCCCGATAGCATTAATCGTGCGCGTCAGCGCGGTGCGGAAGCCGGAAAGATGCGACCCGCCGTCCACCGTATTGATGTTGTTGGCAAAACTGAATACCGTCTCCGAATAGCTGTCGTTGTACTGTAGCGCGATTTCGATCTCAACATTGTCGCGCATCGCCTCCATCATGATCGGCTTCTCGTGCAACACACTCTTGCCGCGATTGAGGTGCTTGACGAACTCAGCTATGCCGCCGGCATATTTGAACTCCGCCCGGCGTGCTTCGCCGGTCTTGGCGTCGGCCGTGCGCTCGTCCGTGAGCGTAATCTCCAGCCCCTTGTTGAGAAAGGCCATCTCGCGCAATCTCTGCGCCAGCGTGTCATAGTTGTATTCGGTCGTCGAAAAGATGCTCTTGTCGGGCAAAAAGTGGATTTTGGTCCCGCGCCGTTTGCTGGTGCCGGCCTGACGCAGTTCGCTCGCCGGATCGCCGCAACTGAAGTCCATCTCCCAGGTGTGGCCGTCGCGCCAAATCTCCACATTGAACTCCTGAGAAAGCGCGTTCACGCAACTGACGCCCACCCCATGCAGGCCGCCGGAGACCTTGTACGTCGAGGCGTCGAACTTGCCCCCGGCGTGCAACTTGGTCAGCACCACCTGCACCGCTGGCATCATCTTGCCATTCGACAGCGGCATCATATCCACCGGAATCCCGCGGCCGTCGTCAACCACCGTGATCGAGTTGTCCACGTGAATGATGACGTCAATCTTCTTGCAATAGCCGGCCAGCGCCTCATCCACCGAGTTGTCCACCACCTCGTAAACCAGGTGATGCAAACCCATTTCTCCCGTAGAGCCAATGTACATAGCCGGACGAAGGCGAACCGCCTCCAGGCCCTCGAGTATTTTGATGTTTTCGCCGGTGTAGCTGCCGTTGTCTTCAGGCTGTGGTGCAATCGTAGGAATTTCAGTCGCCATAGGGTCCATTCGCTAGGCTTTCGCTTCGAGCTTCCCATCCGACGCGCCGCCCCGTTGCGATTTCCGATCCGATTGATCGGGGCTTAACCGATGGAATAACAGGGGCTTTCGAGCGAAGTTGCCTGACTTCATTTTAGCATGGCGAGGAGGCGAAAATGGGAAACCATACAAGACTGCAAATAGGATTTTTCTGAGCAAAACCGCTACTCTTTAGTGACGCTGGTAACAGCACTCGTTACTAATTGGTTAACTACAAGAAACAGCTTGACTTATTCTATTTTATACCATACGATTTTAGTCATCGGAAGATTTTTCTTCCGTCCATCTTAACTCAAAGAGGTTACCTCTATGAAGCTCGCTCTTCGCATCTTCGCCCTGACCGTTGCCGTTGCCAGCGTCGCCGCCGCCGCCACCACCCCCAAGACCTCCTCCGTACTCCCCAGCCACCTGTCAGCCACCAGCCATATGCCCTCTCCGGAAAGTATGCCAGGGCCATGGTGCTGCCATATTCGGTAGGCGGAAAAGAGATGCGTAGACGCGGGGAGATGCCTCGCGGCGGGCTGAGTGATGCCAGCCACTGCCCTTAATTGGGCTCCTGTACGCAAAATTTCGCTCTTTTTTTGTTGATCGGCTTGACATTTAGCGTTATTCTGGGTGAGATAGTTCTCAGATTGGCGAGAGGCCGGTTATGTCTTCACAAACTGCGATGTCTCTGATGTGCGTGGCGGAGTTTGCTCTTTGGGCTGCTCTTGGCTTCCTGTTTTGGACAAAGAAACTCTATCGTAGTTTCCCGGCGATGGGTGCATACTTGGTCTTGCGCGTGGCTTCGATGCCCATGCTGCTCTTTTCCTTTTATGGCCAGACGCACCAGTGGTTCCACGAATCAGTGTATTTTTTCTGTTATTGGTCGGTATACATCGTCAGCGCCGTGCTGATCTTCTTTATCTGTGTTGAGGTCTTCCGCTCCGCACTCTCCTCTTTCTCGGGTCTGATGAAGCTTGGGACCGTGGCATTTCGCTGGGTAGCTCTGGCCTCGGTCATCGTGAGCTTGTCCTTACTCGTTATCCAACACACGCCCACGGATTTCATTGCCACCATCGCCTATAGGCTGATGCGATCGGTCAGCATCCTGGAGCTTTGCCTGCTGGCCTTCCTCTGCCTGAGCATGAACGCATTGCGCCTCTCCGCACGCAGCATGGCCTTCGGGATTGCTCTCGGTTTTGGCCTGATGTCCTCCAGCGACTTCATTCTCGCTTCGTTTGTATCCAGCAATACTTCGCTGACGGGCTCCCTGCAATTCGTTTCAGAGTCGGTGATTCTGCTAGCGCTTGGCATCTGGGTTACTTACTGCGCGGTCCCCGAGCCGGCTCGCCTGCCTGTCATGGTCCCAGCAAGCTCCCTTGTCTTTCGCTGGAATGAGATCGCCTCCGCTCTCGGCCACACCGGTACGCAGGTTGCCATGCTCCAGCCGACCGACGGCATCCTCCTCACCGATGTGGAGAGTGTCGTCGAAAATGCCCTCATCCAGAACTTCAAAAATAGCCAGGCCGAAATATAGGTCAACAACAACTCATGCAAAAATGGGCTACGCCTTGCCGTAGCCCATTTTTGCGCTCTCGCATCACGACAAGCAAAGATGCACGCCACGCGATTACCATAAGAAGATATGGGAATCGTGAAAGAGCTTTTGAAGCCGCTCGCCGAAGACGGCGCAGCGATGACACGTGCGCAGGCTGCCGCCGCGCTCAGAGAGATTCTGTCCGGCGACGTGCCGGACGTCGAGACCGCTGCGCTTTTGACCGTGATGGCCACGCGCGGCGAGCAGGCGCCTGAGTTGGCCGGCTTTGTCGAGGTGATGCGCGAGCGCGTCACGCCACTGCCCTTTACGTCCGCAGAGCGCGATGAACTGGTCGATGTGGTGGGCACCGGCGGCGGCGGCCCGCTCACCTTCAACATCAGCTCGGGCGCGGCGCTGGTGGCCGCGGCCGCCGGAGCCAAGGTCGCCAAGCACGGCAACCGCGCCGTCACCTCGCGCTGCGGCGCTGCCGATGTGCTCGAGGCGCTGGGCGTCCCCATCGAGCTAGGCCCAGAGCTGGCCGTCGAGTGCCTGCGCTCCACCGGCTTCCTCTTTCTCTTTGCGCCGCTCTACCACCCCGCAATGAAGGCGGTGGGGCCGCTGCGGCGTGCGCTGGGCTTCCGCACAATCTTCAACTTGTGCGGGCCGCTGACCAATCCGGCAGCCGCGCGAACGCAGGTCATTGGCGTTCTCGCTCCCAGCCGCGTACTGCTCGTAGGCCGTGCGCTGGTGGAGTTGGGTGCAAAACGCGCCTTCGTAGTCCATGGAACCGATGGCATCGACGAGCTGACCACAACAGGAGAGTCGATTGTGGCGCGGATTGAAGAGAGCGAGACCGGCGGCAAGCCTACGATGAAGGCCGCGCGCATCACCCCGGAGATGGCCGGCCTGACGCGCCGCAAGCTGGAGGAGTTCACCGGCGGCGATGTCGCCACCAACGCGGCGCTGCTCTACGATGTGCTCACCGGCCTGCCCGGCGCGCGGCGCGAGATTGTGCTGCTCAACGCCGCGGCGGCGCTGGTGGCCGCGGGGCTAGCCGGCGACCTCAAAGAAGGTGTTCGTCTCGGCGCCGAGGCCATCGACTCCGGCCAGGCAGCGGCCACGCTCGCCAAGCTGCGAGCCTTCCGGACGAAGTACGCATCCTGAATCGCGTTGATTATTTATTCAATCACCCATTAGCTAGCGCAGCAGCTTGAGCGTCAGCGGATCGCCCTCGCCGTGGAAGTATTTCATCAGCGCTTCATCAAAGACCGTGGCCTCTTCGGCGGCGCGGGAAAATAATGTCATCGCCGAGCGGAACTTCAGATCGTCGGGCGAGCCGAGGATTTCGCCAATCGCGAGGCCCTCAACGCGATTGACCAGTTGCGTACATTCGACCAGGCGCGCTCCCAGCAGCGGATGCCGCGCGTATGCCGAGGCTTCGGCGAGCGAGCCGATGCCGTAATACTCCGACTGCCCGCTGCGGCCCAGCCCCTTCATCTGCGGAAAGATGAACCAGATCCAGTGGCTGCTCTTGCGGCCCATTCGCAACTCGGCAAGAACCTGCGCATAGACGCCTGCCTGGGCGCTGACAAAGCGTTCGAGATTGAAGGCGTCCTGCATCGCTCGTCGAGCAACTACTCCAGCATCTGCAAATCCAGCGGCTCTTCAAGAAGGTAATCGCGGCCGCGAATGTTCTCCAGCGCCCGCTTGAGCGCCGAACCGGTGCACGACTCCACGGTCACTACAAACGGCAGCGCGTGGTGCGGATAGCCCGGCTTCTGCACAATGGCGCGGATATTGATGCGCTCTTTGGCCAGTGCGCCGGTAATCTCGGCCACAATGCCCGGACGGTCATCCACCAGGAAGCGAATGTAATGCGGCAGCTCGAACTCGGCGTCCACCTCAGCCTGCTCAGAGGGAATCTTGACCGGTTGCGCGCCGTGGGCCAATGTCAGCAAGTCGCTCACCACCGCCACCGCTGTGGGATTGCCGCCCGCGCCGTGCCCTGAAAACACCACATCCCCGCCGTAGCGGCCGGTCAGAATCACCATATTTTCCGTGCCCCGCGACCAGGCCAGCGGCGAGCGCATAGCCACCAGCGTCGGCCCCACCGATGCTGCAATCTTCCCATCGCTGCGGTCGGCCCGCGCAATCTGCCGGATCGTGCAGCCCAGGTCGCGCGCATAACTGAAGTCCACGGCCGAAACCTGCGTGATGGGCCGCGGCTTAATCGCCTCCGGGTCCACCGCCACGCGCAGCGCCAGCCGCATCAGAATCGTCAGCTTCGCGCGCGCGTCAAAACCACCCACATCCTCGGTGGGATCGGCCTCGGCATAGCCTTTGGCCTGCGCCTCGGCCAGCGCCGGCGCATACTCGAAGCCCTCTTCCATCTTGCTCAAAATGAAGTTGCAGGTCCCATTCAAAATTCCATCAATGCGCTTGATGCGGTCCCCAATCAATCCCTGCTCAATGGCCGGAATCACAGGGATTCCACCCGCCACAGCGGCGCCATACTTCAGATACACGCCTTTGTCCGCGGCCATCCGCTCCAACTCCACGCCCCGAAAGGCAATCAGCTTCTTGTTGGCCGTCACCACGCTCTTGCCGGCTGTGAGCGCCTTGCGCACCCACCTGCCCGCCGGCTCCAGCCCGCCGGCCAATTCCACCACTACGTCCACATCAGAATCCAGCACCGCATTCACGTCCGCGCTCCACGCCACGCTGGCCGGAACCCACGCTGCGCGTCTCTTTGCCAGGCTGCGCGCATACACATGGGTCAGCTCAATGCCACTGGGCTTCAGCTCCACCAGAATCCGTGCCACCGAACTTGCCACTGTCCCAAACCCAAGAAGCGCAATGCGCAATGGCCGCGGAATGGAACTCTCCTGCGCGGAATGTTGTTGCGGCGATGCGGAACCATTCACTTCAGTCACGGGCTACTCCCCCTCAGAGCATAAACTTTGACGATATTCCGATGATACCTGAAGAGCAGCCCGGCTCGTCTCAGGGCACGACGCCACCGAGTAACCGCCTCATCCAGTTGCGCGAGGCACAATCTTGCGTAAGAAATGAGACGCCGCTGACTTGCTAACCGCCAACTAGCTCACTCCCGCGAAGCCGGTGCTGACTTGCTCCATTTATCCGAATTCGTTCCGGCGACTTCCAGCTTGTTTTGTAGAATTTAAAAGCTTTTCCTATCAGTCACCAAAGCGTTCACAAACCCAAAGTAGATGAAACTATAACGCTGGCCTCCTGGCCGGGGTCCCCAACGAGCGGCCTTTGCTCGTTGGGGTGGTTGATCGGCTGTCGCGTGGACTTCCCAGTCCACGCTTATTTCTTTTTTGCTTATTGGAAGGCTAACCCCGTTAGAGCTTTTTAGCTTGCTATAAACTCCCGTGCCCCATTCATTCCGCGTTTATACTGCGGAATGGGTGGGATACCGACAAAATTCCGGTTAACACTATTTTAAAAGATTCTAGAAAACCTTGCCGATAATTTCCGTTCTCGGCGTAGCATCAGAATCCATGACCGGAATTTTTGAGAAACTCAACCTCAGGGCGCAACAGGAGATCGTCGTTCTGCGCGCGCCCGACAGCTTTGCGCCGGTGCTTGCAGGCCTTCCGGTGCTCACCATTCACCACCACATTGAATCGGTCGCGCAGATCGGCTTTTTCCTTGCCTTTGTCACGCGCAAGGCCGAGGTGGACGAGCTCGCCGGCCAGCTTGCCGCGCGCGCCACAGGGGACGCGACCGTCTGGTTCGCCTATCCCAAAACCGCGTCGAAGAGGCTCAAGTGCGACTTCAACCGCGACACCGGCTGGGACGCTCTTCGGGCTGCGGGATTCGATTCCGTGCGCGCCGTCGCCATCGACGAGGATTGGACCGCGCTGCGCTTCCGCCGCGTCGAGTTCATCAAAGCGCGCTGAGACAACTGGGGCTCTGACCGTTTGTTCTTGTACCATCCCAGTGCCCCATCCATCGAGTACTTTGCGATGTGTGGGATGCAAAGTATTTCATGGCGCGCAAGCGCCCTCTGGCCCCAACGCAGGTGGCAGTGCTTCTCCGGCCTTGCCCACGATCACCTGGGTAAAGGCCGCGGCGTTCAGCGGCGGCTCCGGCCCTACGTAAACAGTGCGCGCGCCGTGCTGCCGCGCCCAATGCACAAAGCTGGCCGCCGGATAGACCGACCCCGAGGTGCCCACCACCAACATCAGCGTCGCCCGCTCTATCTCCTGCTGAATCTGCTCCATCTCCAGCGGAATCTCGCCGAAGAAAACAATGTGCGGTCGCAGCCTTCCGCCGCACGGACAGCGGCCTACCTCGGCCAGGCTTCGATAAATCGCGCGATCTTCCACCGGCGCTCTGCCGCAATCATTTTCGCAATGCGCCTTGGGCAATTCGCCGTGCATATGGACTAGGCGACGCGAGCCGGCCCGCTCATGCAGGTCGTCCACATTCTGAGTACAAAGAAAGAATCGTTCGCCGAGCTTCGCCTCCAACTCGGCCAGCGCCACGTGCGCCGGATTCGGCTTGGCCGCCGCGCCCGCCGCCCGCCGCGCTGCATAGAACTCCCACACCCGCCAGGGATCGAGCTCCCACGCCTCCGGCGTGCAAACCTCCTCGACCCGGCTGCCCGCCCACAGGCCGTCGGACGCGCGAAAGGTCGGCAACCCGCTCTCCGCGCTGATCCCCGCGCCAGTCAGCACGAAGACGCGGTCATCGCTCGCAATGGTAATTTTGCTCATAAATAATTTCCTTGGGCTTGACGAATATCACAGAAAGAATCTTGGATTCTCAGCTCCCATAATCGCAACTTTGGACACCCATTTGTAAGCTGTCTACTGTTGGCTGTTCCCTGCTTTTCACGGCTCAAGAAGTATCTTTCCCGTCGTCCTGCGCGCTTCCATCTCGGTCTGCGCCTGCGCGGCATCCGCGAGTCGATAAACGTGTTCCGTGCGCAATTTGAGTTCGCCCTTCGCCGCCCAGCCCAGCACATCACCCGCTCTCCACTCCAACTCTTCGCGCGTAGCCACGTAATGCCAAAGCGTTGGGCGCGTGATAAAGAGCGAGCCTTTGCCGCTGAGCTGAATCAGGTCGAAGGGCGGAACAGGCCCGCTCGACGCGCCAAACAAGGCCAGCAACCCGCGCGGGCGCAGGCAGTTCAAACTGCCCTCGAAGCTCGTCTTGCCCACCGAGTCGTAAACCACATCCACTCCTTTGCCGCCGGTCAGCCTCTTCACCTCGGCAACAAAGTCATGCTTGGTATAAAGAATCACCTCCGCTGCTCCCGCTGCGCGCGAGAGAGCGGCCTTCTCCTTCGTCGATACCGTCGTAATCACACGTGCGCCCAGCCGCGCGGCCATCTGCGTCAGCAGCAATCCCACGCCGCCGGCTCCGGCGTGAACCAGCGCCGTCTCGCCGGCCTTCAGCGGATAAGTCGAGTGCGAGAGGTAGTGCGCCGTCATGCCTTGCAGCATCGCTGCCGCGGCCTGCTGCATCGAGAGGCCTGCTGGCACCTTCACCAGTTGCGCCGCCGAAGCCAGCGCGTATTCAGCATAGCTGCCCAGCACGCCCACTGATACCACCGTGTCGCCCGCAGCAAATCCGGTCACGCCCGGGCCCAGCTCCTCCACCGTGCCCGCCGCCTCGCTGCCTGGGGTCAGCGGCAGTGCTGCCTTGTATGTGCCCTTGCGAAAGTAGATTTCGATGAAGTTAACTCCGACAGCTTCCACGCGAATCAACACTTGCCCTGGCCCCGGCTGCGGGATCGGCAACTCGGCCAGCCTCAGAACCTCTGGCCCGCCTGTCTCGTGAATCTGGATCGCTTTCATCAGAGCTTGTCCACTCCCAGCAGGAGAATTCGTGACTAATTACTGTCCATTGCTCACAGTCCACTTCCCGGCAATATGCTCGGCTCTTGCGGCGCGGCCAGCTGCACGATGCGGTCGATGGCGTACGGCTCGGGATGCTGGCTGGTGAAGTAGTGACGCACCTGCAACTCGCCCAGCAGGCCCACAGCCAGCAACTGAATTCCGGCCAGAATCAGCACGCCGGCAATGACGAACAGCGGCCCGTGCTGGTCCATCACGTTTACGTGCGGGTGGAACATCTTCAACCCCAGCAGCACCGCCGAAATGAAGCTGCCCGCCAGAATGCCCAGCGCGCCGATGGCCCCGAAGAAATGAAGCGGTCGGCTCATGTATTTGAGCAGGAAGCGAATGGTCAGCAGATCAAAGAAAACACGGAAGGTGCGGCTGATGCCGTAGTGGCTCTTGCCGCGCTCGCGGTGAACGTTCTTGATGGGAATCTCGCAGATTGACGCGCCATACCAACTGGCCAGCGCGGGAATGAAGCGGTGCATTTCGCCGTAAAGAGGAATGTTGTGGATGACTTCGCGGCGATAGGCCTTGAAAGTAGTGCCGAAGTCGTGAATATCCACGCCGCTGAGCTTGGCCATCAGCCAGTTGGCGCAGCGCGAGGGGAAGCGGCGCATGATGAAGTTGTCAATGCGCTCCTTGCGCCAGCCGCTGACCACGTCGTAGCCCTCGTTGAGCTTGGCCAAAAAGTTGGGAATCTCGCTGGGGTCGTGCTGCAGGTCGCCGTCCATCGAGAGAATGAACTCGCCCGAGGCGTGGTCAAAGCCGGCGGCCAGCGCCGAGGTCTGGCCAAAGTTGCGGCGCAGCTTGATTACCAGCACGCGGCTGTCAACCGCGGCAATCTCTTCCATCAGCTTGTAGGTGCGGTCATTCGACCCATCATCCACCAGCACCAGTTCAAAACTATCGCCCACCTGCTCCATCACCTGCTTCAGGCGCGCGTACAAGACGGTTACATTCTCCTCTTCGTTGTGAAAAGGAACGACAATTGAATACTTTGGCATGGTATTAGTATAGACGCGAAGGGGAGCGCTTACCTGTCCAACTCGTCGAGCATCGCCTGCATCTCGCTGGCGGCATGGCGGTTTCCGCTGCGCTGGGCGCTCGCGACACCGCTCTTCAGCCTCTCAATCGCTTCTTGTTTCCGGCCTGCTGCGGCCAGCGTCTGCGCGGCCATAAAGTAAGCGGCGGTATAGTTGGGGTCATTGGCCAGCAGAGTATCAAACTCGAAGATCGCATCGGCCGTCTCGCCGCGGTAGGCCAATTCCATCGCTAACCCATAGCGGGCCAAGCTGTTTTTTCCATCCAGCGCCAGTATCTCTCTGATTTCTGCAATCTTGTCCATTTCGCTCCCCACGCCGCATTCGATTTGCTTAATTGGCTGCAATTGCCGAAACTGGAATCAGGCGCATCTTCAGGCTGGCTGCCATTCGCTTCATTTTATCCGGAGGCAGCCGATCTTGAGTACCGCGCTAACCAGGAGCAGACCAAACCATGCGTTCCGCCAAAGCAAACCCCGTTACCACTCCCGCCGCCCGCACCGTCGCCAGCACGCAATCCGAGATGACCGAGATCATCCTGCCCAACGACACCAATGTTTTGGGAAATCTGCTGGGCGGGCGGCTGATGCACTTCATTGACATGACCGGCGCCATGGCCGCTTACCGTCACGCGCGCACCTACATGGTGACCGCGTCCATGGACCACATCGACTTCATCCGGCCGGTGCATCTGGGCAACCTGGTCACCCTCAAATCCAGTGTCAACCGCGCTTTCACCACCTCCATGGAGGTAGGCGTGAAGGCATGGGCGGAAGACCCGCAAACCGGCGAGCAACTGCACGTGGCCAGCGCCTTCCTGGTCTTTGTCGCCATTGACAAGGAGGGCCACCCGGTTCGTGTGCCCGAGGTCATCCCGGAGACAGCCGAGGAGCAGCGCCACTACGCCGATGCGTTACTGCGCCGTGAGCATCGCGAGGCAGAGAAGGCACGCCGCAAACAAGAGAAGCTCGCTCACACCGAGCTGGACGACGCGGAAGCCTGAGAACCGCAATTCAACTGCGGTGCATCAAAATACTATTGACGTCTTAAAAAACGGTTTGCCGCCATCGAATCGATTATCAGCAGTTAAGCCTCTCAAAGGAGCAACAAACAGAATGGCTCATTCACCTGCAATGCCCGCACCCGTCGCTTTGCCCGGAGTATCGAAGATTGTCGCCATCGGTTCCGGCAAGGGCGGAGTGGGCAAAACCACCGTCGCCGTCAACCTGGCCATTGCGCTCGCGCGACTAGGACAGCGCGTCGGCCTCATCGACGCCGACATCTACGGCCCCAATGTGCCGTTGATGATGGGATCGACCCAGCAGCCCGGCATGGGAGCGGAGAACCGCATCCTGCCCAACGAGACCCACGGTGTGAAGACCATCTCCATCGGCTACATCTCGCCCGGCGACAAGCCGCTGGTGATGCGCGGGCCAATGCTCCACCAGATCATCCGCCAATTCCTCCAACAAGTCGATTGGGGCGAGCTGGACTACCTCATCGTCGATCTACCTCCGGGCACCGGCGACGTTGTTCTCTCGCTGGTCCAGACTGTGCCGCTGACCGGCGCTGTCGTCGTCAGCACACCCAGCGACGTCAGCCTGCAAGACGCGCGCAAGGCGCTGGAGATGTTCGCCCAGGTCAACGTCGAGGTACTTGGCATCGTGGAAAATATGAGCCACTTCACCTGCCCGCATTGTCACCAGGAGATCGACATTTTTTCCCGTGGAGGCGCGGAGCGCACCGCTAAGCAGTTTGGCGTCCCCTTCCTCGGCTCCATCGAATTGGTTCCCGCCATTCGCGAGGGTGGCGATCGCGGCTTGCCTGTCGCGCTGGCAGGGCCCAAAAGCGCGCAGGCGGCGGAGTTCTACGCCGTGGCGGAAAAGCTGATAGAGCAGGCCGAAGCTGCGGCTGCCATAGCCACCGATGTGATCGAAATTAGTTGAGTATAGTGAGCAGAAGCAAGAAAAGCGGGGCGTAAGCCCCGCTTTTCTGTTGGATGACAAGTGCGATTTACCGCCAGTGCCCTTCGCGCAGCTCCCAATGATCACCGCGGCGAACCCACCGGTGGGCGACCCAGCGCGCGCCGGGATGGGGTGGACGCTCCCAGCGGCCGGGGACCCAGACGTAGCGGGTGCCATCCCAGCGATGGTAGCCGTCGATCCAGACAAATCCCCGCTCCGGTGGCCGGCCGCGCTCTTCGTAAATGGGGGCGGGCGGCCCGATGCTCACCACAATCTGCGCAAACGAGGCCGCGGGAAGCATGGTGAGAGCAAGCAACAGTGCCAGTGCGATCTTCTTCACGATGAATCGTTCCTCCTAGTTTGAGTTGCCGGTGTCTGCGTTCCCTCCGGCCTACTGATGACTTGAACGCAATCCTACAAAAATAGTTGCGGTTTCGTCTATGATTTGTTTCAGCAGAGCCGACACTCACGCCCGCATCGCTGCAATCTCCTCCCTAAGAACCTCGGCCGCCGTCACACAAGCAGCGCGGTCCACGTTCAGGTGCGTCACCACCCGCATCGCATCCGGCCCAACGGCATTGGCCAGGACGCCGCGCGCTTTGAGCCGAGCTGAAAGATCAGCAGCCTTCAATCCGCCCGTCAGCCGGAAGATCACAATGTTGGTCTCAACCTCGTCGAGATTGATTTCAACCTGCTCGATGCTGGCCAGCGCCTCGGCCAGCAGCCGCGCGTTGGCATGGTCTTCATGCAGCTGCTTGGGACCCTCTGCCAGCGCAATCAGCCCAGCCGCGGCCAGTATGCCCGCCTGCCTCATTCCGCCGCCCAAGGCTTTGCGGAAGATGCGCGCGCGGGCCATCATCTCCGCCGAACCAACCAACATCGAGCCGACCGGCGCGCCCAGCCCTTTCGACAAGCAGAACATCACCGTGTCACAACCGCTCGTCAGTTCCTTCACGTCCACGCCCAGCGCCACCGAAGCATTGAAGATGCGCGCCCCGTCCAGGTGCACCGGAATCTTGCGTTCATGCGCCCCGACCCAAATCTCCCGCAAGGCTTCCAGGCGCGTACAGCGCCCGCCGGCCATATTGGCCGTGTTCTCAATCTCAATCAGTCCGGTGGCCGCGCGCAAGGCGCCGCGAGCGTAGATCGCCGGCTCAATCTGCTCCCAGGTCAGCGTTCCATGCTCTGCCACGACCGAGCGGATCAGGCAGCCGGAGAAAACCGCTGCCGTAGCCATCTCCCAATCCATGATGTGTGCGCGCGACTCGGCGATCACCTCCTGACCCGGCTGGGTGTGCAGGCGGATGCCAATCTGGTTGCCCATCGTGCCGCTGGGCACATAAACCGCTGCCTCGCGGCCAAAGCGCTCTGCCGCGCGCCGCTCCAACAGGTTGAGGGTGGGGTCTTCGCCATAAACGTCGTCGCCCACTTCCGCTGCGGCCATCGCCGCCCGCATGGCCGCTGAGGGCCTGGTCACTGTATCCGAACGTAAATCAATCATTGCTGCCAATGTCTTCTACTTCCTTTCATTCAAAATCGCAAATATAGGACTGAAAAGTCCCAGGGTAACCACAAAAAAAGTCCAATCGCGATTGACTTTCCCAGCCTTCCTGGAAATGCGTCTTCGATAAGTCTGAAAGAGTAAATTAAAGGAATCAACGATACACCGAAGACTCCAATAAAACGTGCGGCCCAGCGTTCTCTCTGTTCGTAACGACCCGAGGCGTAACGGATCAGCCAGCGCGCTTCGAAGTAAAAAAGGAATCCAATCGGTATGCAAAGCAGAAGTACAGCATAAAATGGCATTCCCTTATTCTCCTTCCCAGCTAAGCTATTCCCTGTTCCCTATTCCCTGTTCCCTGCTTTTACGGTATCTGCGCCATCGGTAGCTCAAGCACCGGCGTCTGCTTGCCGTCTTTTACGGCGTGGGCCCACAGGCCATGGAGGCTCTCGCGCAAACCCGGTTGCGCCTTCAGCACGGCGCTCAGCACGGCAATCGCCTCGGTGCGCTGCGCCGCCGGATCGGTCACGCCCGTCGATTCATAGACGACGCCCAAGTCGGCGTGCAGCAGCGACGGGTCCAGGCGCATGGCATCGATCTTCCATGTGCGCGCGCCGTCCTGAAGCATCCAGGGAAAAGCGCTTTGCGGAGAGTTTTTAATCGCCGACTGCTCCTGATTGAGCTTATCCAGATTCGGCGAAGAGATAAAATCCACCGGCAGTGAGAGCAGCCGCGCGGCTTCGTAGGCGTACCAGGCGCTGAAAGGCTGGTCGGCCTTGGCCAACTCGCGCGCCCGTTTCCACCAATCCTTGCCGGTTTGCCCGTCCAGTGCGCCCGGACGCAAAAAGAGGCCGCCCAGTTTCCAGCCGTTGGCGGGGCCGTCCCAGGCCAGGATGAAGCTCAACTGGCCATCGTAGGGCGCGCCCACAGCCTCGGCCAGCACCACGGCGTAGCGGCCCGGCGGCAACGCTCGCATGGTCAGCGTCACGTTCAGCGCGCCATCCGCGCTCGAACAGAAGAATTGTGTGTCCGCAGGAGCGGCAAGGCTGCTCGCGTCCAGAAGGTAGAGATTCTGCAACTGAATCTGCCCGCCCTTGAACAGCGCGGCGCCAGCCTGCGCCACTCCGCTGATGCTTTCCCAATCCGCGGCCACTGCGGGCAACAGAGCTGCCTTGAGCGAGACCATATCCTGCTGGGCCACGGCCTCGGTCAGGCGTCCCCCGGCGGCAGTGAGTGCATCGCGATCCTGCGGCAACAACTCGGCCTGCATGGTGCAGCTCGTGGCGCTCACAGGCGCCGGCGCAGCCAACAACAATAGCAGAAATGCCGGTGCGGCATAATCCCTCAAGCAGAGGCGCATCTCCTGAACCCTCCTAGCACGCAAAACACTTTGTGAGCGTTCACAGGCCACTGTTAGTCTAGTACAGTAGAGCGGTAAAGGGGACGTCGCAGGGCTTCCGAGCTTTTGCCGGAAGCAACTTCTATCCCTTCCATCGGAAGCAAGGACTGATTCCATGCGCACAGCCATTTCGCACAATTCGTCCGTTTGGCCCGGAAGCCGTTATCTTTGTGTTTGTGCGCTTCTCGCGTCTTTTTTCTTGATCCTGGGCAGTGTGCAGATCCAGTCCGCGCAAACGTCCGCCGCTGCCGCCCCTGCTGCCCCACAGCACAAGCCGATTCATCCCCGCAAGCACACCGTTGCGGCCAAGCCGCAGACACCACCGCCGCCAGTGAAGGCGCATATTGCTGTAGCAACACCTGAACCTGAACTTCCCAAGTGGCCGGCAAACGAGAAGCCTGTGCCAGCCGCTATCACATGGGACAGCCACGGTTTGCGCGTCGACGCCGCCAACTCCAGCCTTGCGCAGATTCTCTCCGACGTAGCCACGGCTACCGGAACAAAGGTTGAGGGCTTCGACGCCGACGAGCGCGTCTTCGGCGCCTACGGGCCAGGTCCGGCGCGCGACGTGATCTCTCAGCTTCTGCAAGGCTCTGGGTATAACGTGCTTATGGTCGGCGACCAGGGCGAGGGAACCCCGCGGGAGATCGTGCTCAGCAGCCGCAGTGCCACGACAACGCCGGCTGCCAACATCCCCGCCCCAGCGAACTCCAATGATGAAGACGCCGACACGGACGAGCCGCCAACCCAGCCGACTCCGCCCCCCTTCAGACCCGGTTTCGGCCCCGGCGGGCAGCCGCGCACGCCCCAGCAAATACAGCAGCAGATCCAGCAACGGCAGCAGCAGGGACAACCTTCCGCCAATCCGCAAAATTAGAGTCAGGGGTTACAAATCAGAGGTCAAAGTCCCCGCGCCACTTGCGGCCGGGCTTGCACAGCCACAGTGCGCGCCTGCGGGCGCATTAGAGAGAAGGCTATACGAAGAATTCCATACGCCGTCAGAATGCCGAAGGCCAGCGAGCCAACCGACACGCAAATCAACATCGCTGAATTCAACAAGTCCACCATTCTGCCGCTCTCGTTCGCCTCCCGTGAGGACTAAACATTCCGCGTTCGCTCTCCAGTCGAGGCGATAACCTCTCGGCCTGTCGAGTAACCGCTCTCGTAATTGTCGCAGAAAACCCTTCGCGTTGCCCCTGATTACTATTGACCAAAAGAATACCTCTGATATGTTACATTCTATTGAATAATCAGTCGTAGGGCCCCAATCCGCGCATGGAATCTGTTCGCAAGCCGGTTTTCTTCACAATCGTGCCGGAGTTCTCCCGTATCGGCGATAATCTATCTAACGTCTTTCAAAAGGAGAACTTCCCATGTCAGAACCAACCATCGCACAAAAGTCTCCCATCGCCGTTGCCATCGAAGCGGGCAAAAGCTACTACTGGTGTTCCTGCGGCCGCAGCCAAGGCCAGCCGTTCTGCGACGGAAGCCACAAGGGCACTGATTTCGCACCTGTGAAATTCGACGCCACCGAAACCAAGACGGTCCATTTCTGCGCTTGCAAGCACAGCGCCAATCCCGTTCTCTGCGACGGCAGCCACAAGAGGCTGTAACCCGGCAGTTAGTTGCGGACAATCCATTTCCATCATGCCCATCACCCACATCTCGGTGCACGGGGCGCGCCAGCATAATCTGCGCGACATCAGTGTACGCATCCCGCGCAACACCCTCACGGTTGTCACCGGTCTCAGCGGCTCGGGCAAAAGTTCGCTCGCCTTTGACACCATCTACGCCGAGGGCCAGCGGCGCTATGTCGAAACGCTCTCGGCTTATGCGCGCCAATTCCTGGACCAGATCGAGCGGCCTGACGTGGACTCGATTGACGGCCTTTCCCCAGCCATCTCCATTGAGCAGAAGACCACCAGCCGCAGCCCGCGCTCCACTGTCGGCACCATCACCGAAATCTACGACTACCTGCGCCTGCTTTACGCCTCGGTGGGTACGCCCCACTGCCCCAACTGCGCGCGGCCCATCTCTCGCCAGAACGCCGATCAGATCGTCCAGCGCATTCTGGAACTCGGACAGGGCGAGCGCGTCACCGTGATGGCGCCCATCGTCCGAGGACGCAAGGGCGAGTTCAAGGAGATGCTTGACCAGCTTGACCGGCAGGGCTTTCGCGCCCGCGTCGACGGCGAGTTGATGGATCTCTCCGAACCGATTCCGCTCGACCGCCGCAAGAACCACACCATCGAAGCGGTGGTAGACCGCATTCTGCTCAAAAAGCCTCTGCCCGACGCGCCTTCGCCGCCTGCCGGAAAGCCTAGTCTGGAAAAGCGTCTCGAAGCCGCTGTTAGCAAAGCGCTTCAGCTGGCCAACGGCCTCGTTCTGGTCGCTGTTTCCGGCGGGGAAGAGCAGTTGTTCTCATCGTCGATGGCCTGCCCCGACTGCGGACTTGACGTGCCCAAGCTGGAGCCGCGCAGCTTCAGTTTCAACTCAGCTTTCGGTGCCTGCCCGGAGTGCCACGGCCTCGGCTCTCTCTACGACCTCGACCCCGCCAAAGTCATCACCGACTGGTCCAAGCCGCTCATGGACGCTCTCGGCCCCGGTTCCACCTCGCAATATCTGCTCAAGCTCGTCAATCTGGCCGCAGTTCGCTACCAGATCGACCTGAAAACCCCCTTCGAGGAGCTGCCGCCGCGCCAGCAGCACTTGCTCATCTACGGCCCGCCCAAGGGCGAAGCTCCGCGCACCGGCTTCCACGGGGTTCTCAGCTTCCTGCGTGACTCCATCGAAGAAGCGCGCAGCGATAGCTATCGCGAATCGATGATGAGCTATATGTCGGCCACGCCCTGCCCAGTTTGCCGCGGCAAGCGTCTGCGCCCGGAGTCGCTGGCGGTCAAAATCGGTGGCCTCTCCATCGCCGACTTCACTTCCCTGCCCCTCAACAGCGCCCTCTCAGCGGCCATCAACCTCCGCTTTACGGCGCGCGAGTCGCTGGTCGCCGAACGCATCCGCGGCGAAATCGTCGAGCGGTTGGAGTTTCTCTGCGCCGTCGGTCTCACCTATCTTTCTCTGGATCGCAATGCCGCCACGCTCAGCGGTGGTGAAGGTCAGCGCATACGCCTGGCAACGCAGATCGGTTCACGGCTGCGCGGTGTGCTCTATGTTCTCGACGAGCCTTCCATCGGCCTGCATCAGCGCGACAACAACCGGCTTATTCAGGCGCTCATCAAGCTGCGCGACCTGGGCAATACGGTGCTGGTCGTCGAGCATGATGAAGAGACGATTCGCCACGCCGACTACGTTCTCGATCTCGGTCCCGGCGCAGGCCGGCTCGGCGGTCAGGTGGTTGCGCAAGGCACGCCTGCTGAGATCATGGCCTGCCCGGAGTCGCTCACCGGGCGTTATCTCTCCGGCGCGGCGCCCATGCTGCAACGCGCCCAGCCGCGCCCCCTCACTGGCAAATGGCTCACCATCAACGGCGCTCGCGAACATAATTTGCAAGACGTGACCATCCGCATTCCGCTCGGCGTGATCACCGTCGTCACCGGCGTCAGCGGCAGCGGCAAAAGTACACTCATCAATGACATTTTGTATCGCTCGCTAGCAAAGACAATCTACGGCTCCCGCGAAGATCCGGGTGCGCACGAATCGCTCACCGGCGCCGAACAGATCGACAAAGTCGTGCGCATTGACCAGTCGCCCATTGGCCGGACGCCGCGCTCCAACCCGGCCACTTATACGCAGGTCTTCGCGCCTATCCGCGATCTCTTCGCCATGCTGCCCGAGGCCCGCGAACGCGGTTACAAGCCGGGCCGCTTCAGCTTCAATGTCAGTGGCGGCCGCTGCGAGGCCTGCCAGGGCGATGGACAGCGCCGCATTGAAATGAACTTCATGCCCGACGTCTATGTGGAGTGCGAGGTCTGCAACGGACGCCGCTACAACCAGGAGACGCTGGCCGTCAAGTTCAAGAACCATTCCATCGCCGACATTCTTGAATTGACAATTGAAGATGCGCTTGGCGTGCTTGCCGACGTGCCGCAGGTGCACCAGAAGCTGCAAACCCTGGTCGATGTCGGCCTCGGCTACGTCCATCTCGGCCAAAGCGCGACGACATTATCAGGAGGCGAGGCGCAACGCATGAAGCTGGCGCGAGAGTTGAGCAAGCGCCAGACCGGCCGCACCCTCTATCTGCTCGATGAACCCACCACCGGCCTTCACTTCGACGATGTGCGCAAGCTGCTTGAAGTCCTCCACCGGCTCGCCGATCTGGGCAACTCGGTCATCATCATCGAGCACAACCTCGACGTCATTCGCAACGCCGACTGGATTGTTGACCTCGGCCCCGAAGGCGGCGAAGATGGCGGCCGCATCGTCGGCCAGGGCCGGCCGGCAAAGATCGCCGCCACGCCCGGCTCCTACACCGGCCAGTTTCTCAAGCGCTATTACACTTCGACCAACGGCCACTTAGCCGCAGTCAGCCTCGATAATGAGTCTGCCTGTGTCGATTCAGCAGCCGAGATGGATGCCCCAGGCATCGTTTCTGAGAGTTCGGATTTGTCCGCTTCCATTGCCAAAGCACAACCAAAACCAAAGAAGATTGCCACCCGCAAACCAGCCGCAAAGAAGACCGCCAAGAAGAAATACACCCGCAGAAAGAAGACGGTGCTGCCATGAGCCAATTCGATGATTTTGAAAACGCCTCAGGAGACTCCGCGGACGAAATCTCTGTTTTGAAAGGGCACGACTTCAGTCGCGCTGCAGATGGCTTAGGAGATTCCGGGGCTTTAGCCCCTGTGGGAAGTCTTTCGCCCATATCGTTGGATACCCGAGCTTCCGATTCCGGGTCCAGGGATTTCGTCGTACCCAACGAGCAACCTGCCGAACTATTTCACTCTTTTTCGCAGCCTGATGCCGTTTTGTCCACGCGCATTCCGCATCTGGGCCATCTGGCCTTGCTGTCTGCATTCCTGCTCTTCGGTTTTTGTTGTATGGGGGTGCTGCTGGCTATCTCCCTCCACTTCCATCTCGGTGGAGTCAACTCACAAGACCAGATCAAGTCCAATGTCTACTACTTGCTCGGCGGAGAAACACTTCTATACCTGGTTGCGCTTGCCCTCAGCCTTCCGCTTTTTTCAATGCTTTGGAATAAAAACTTCTTTGACGGCATTCACTGGCGCGGCGCAACAACTCTCAAGCTAGGCTGGCTTCTGCCGTTGATTTCATTGGGCTGCTTCGGGCTTGCATTGCTTGACGAATCCCTGTTGCCCTGCTCGTCCAAGGCGCCGATCGAAGTGGTCTTTCGCACACCCGGCGCGGCCTGGCTGATGTTCGGCTTCGGCGTCACTCTCGCTCCCTTCTTTGAGGAGATGATCTTCCGCGGCTTTATGCTGCCCGCTCTGGCCACGGCCTGCGACTGGATCAACGAACGCTTCACAAACAAGCTCCCTCGCCCGCTCGACGTAAACGGCCATCCGCTGTGGTCCACTCCAGCAATGGTGATCGCATCCATCCTCACCAGCCTGCCCTTCGCGCTGATGCATGCCGAACAGCAGGGCCATTCGATAGGACCGTTTCTTTTGCTCGTCACGGTCAGCCTGGTTCTCTGCGCTGTACGCCTCAAAACGCGCTCTCTGGCCGCCAGCACTATGGTCCACGCCTGTTACAACTTCCTTCTCTTCGCATTCATGATGATGGGCACGGGTGGCTTTCGCCACTTTGACAAGATGTGAGAACAGTGGACGGTGAGCAGTGAACAGTTCCCTCCCGGTAACGCAGGCAGCATCGGCTTTGAAAGAGTAGTTGACAAGCAGCGTTCATGGATGACAATTCCGTTTGACCACTGACCACTGTAAAATCGAAGCTATGACCACCCCGACCCACGCCCAGCAACTTCTCGCCCTGCTCGCTCGCCTGAGCTTCCGCCTCGGCCACTTCAAGCTCTCCTCCGGCGGCGAGAGCGATTATTACGTTGATTGCCGCACGACGACCCTCCACGCCGAGGGCGGACGCCTAACCGGGCACTCCGTGCTTGAACTCCTGGAGGAAAAACACATCGATGCAGAGGCCGTCGGCGGACTCACCATGGGCGCGGACCCAATCGTCTGCAATGTGGCCACGGCCAGCGCCTGGCGCGCTTTATCCAATCCCGGCGCGCCCCTGCTGCACGGCTTCTTGGTGCGCAAGGCGGAGAAGGCTCACGGCACAGGCCGCCGCATCGAAGGCTTCAACCGCCCCGGCGCGCGCGTGGTGATTGTGGATGACGTTTGCACCACCGGTGCTTCCACCATCAATGCCATCGAAGCCGCCCGCGAGGCCGGCATGATTGTCGCCGCCGTGGTCTGCCTGGTCGAGCGCGAAGAGGCCAACGGCCGCCCCGCCGTCGAAGGTGCTGCGCACGGCGCACTTTTCCTCAGTCTGTTCACCGCAGACCAGGTTCGCACCGAGCACATTCGACAACTCAACGCGGAGCGGTAACCGGCGCTGCTACTGGACAAACGTGGTTATACTCTGCGCCGGTAACGCGGCCGTAAAGCTGTTGCCGGCTACGCTGATCGCAGGAAGTTGAATCAAGCCGCCCGCAGCCGAGGTCTGGTAGGGCGTCAACGAAGTAATGGTCTGATTCAGCATGAGGATGGGCTGCGAGAGATCCGTGGTATTGGAGTTGATCAGCACAATCACCGCGTGCCCGTTGCCCGTGTAAGCCGACATATACACGCCCGGCGATGGATTCTGCGTAGCATTCACGCGCAGATAGCCAGGCCGCACAAAGCGGGAGAACTGCGCCATGGCGTAGCCGTAGTAGTTGGGATTGTTGTTGGCGTCGATCAACGGAGCGGAGTACGGATTGGTCGCGCTGGACCCCCACCAAACATAAGCATTGTACTGGGCCACAGTCAACGAGGTGTGAAGCTCCTCGCCTAACGCAATTGCATCGGCGATCTCCGGCGTAGTCCCGGTAGCAGGGCTCAGGTAGTGTTCGGTCATCCAAACATCCTTGCCTTTGCTCTTCGCATTCGTAGAGTAGTGGGGCGCGGAGCCGTACAAGTGACCGGCGACAATTGAAACCTCTCCCACCGCCGCGCTGTCATTCATTGTCGGGTCCGACATACTGTCGGCAAAATAGAACGATTCAGGCATGATCAGCTTGACAGGATTGGCGCCAGTGGTCAGCGTCGAGGCACTCTGCGCCACCCAGGTATCCATCTGCGCCCCCGTCCATAGGCAGGATTCATAGCAGTCCGGACCATTCGGGCCTTCGTCTGTGCCGTTCGGATCGCAGGGGTTCCAATCCGGCTCATTCTGCATGGAGATGGCGTAAAGGTTCACGCCCTGGCTGGCGGCATAGTTGACGTAAGCTTTCAGATAATTGGCGTAATCGTCGTAGCTGGTGGTGCTCAAACTGCCTTCATTGGTACTTCCGTTGGTCTTCATCGAGGCTGGCGGGCTCCAGGGAGAAGCAAAGATCGTTGCGCCCAGAGCCTGCGCTGCTTTGCCGTTGCTCAACTCCGTCGTCCAGGCGCTAGTATCCGCGGACTGGGAGACGGTTGTCCAGGTGGCGGGCGCAATGTGCAAACGCAAAATGGTCAGGCCAAGGTCAACGCCGGTAGTACCAAACAAGGCGGAAATCGTCGAGTTCGGCATCGTCCCCGGCGCCCAGGGATACGCTCCGCCAAATCCGCGAATCGTCTGGCTCGTCGCCGCAAAATCCACCGCGGGCGTCCCGGTAATCGTCAGCGTCACTGAAGCGGTCGCGGTCGAGTAATCCACCGTGTCGGTCGGAGTAAAGGTCACTGAGAGCGTCTGACTCCCGGCAACACCCATCTCCGTTCCCGCCGCCGGCGAGTAAACGAATGTGCCGGCCGCGTTCGATGTCGCGTCCAACTGCGTTGAAGAGAGTGCTGTTCCCGCCACGATGGAGGCCGGAGTTGCCCAGGTAATCGACGGAGCAACCTGATCCACCGTAAGCGAGACACTGACTGATGTCGAAGTGTAATCCTTGGTGTCAGCGGGCGTGAAGGTCGCCGAAAGAGTATGAGTGCCGGCCGTCAGCACCGTTCCCGCGGCAGGACTATAAGTAAATGTCCCGGCTACATTCGCGGTTGCATTCAACTGCGTCCCGCTCAGCGGCGTTCCATAGTAAATCGACGGCGGGGCTCCCCAAGAGATAGAGAGTGGTGTAACCGAAGTTCCTCCACCTGAACCCCCACAGCCCACCAGCGCCACGGCCGCCAACAAAAAACAACTTTGAATGATTTTCACTCTTTGCCTCTCCGATCAACACCTGCCAGCAGTGGCGATTTTAATTGAGTTTGCTTAGTAGAGACAAGCAGTTATATATCGCGCATCCCGAGGCCGGAAATGAGATGTTTAGCCCTTCCCGTTATTCTGTAGCAGGAGCCTTGCAGCAGCCCAATGGACCTCTACGAGAAAATCCGCACCCTGCCCACCCAGCCCGGGGTCTATCTCTACAAGAATGCCGAGGGCGAGGTCATCTATGTGGGCAAGGCCAAGAACCTGCGCGCGCGGGTGCGCTCTTATCTGCTGGAGTCCTCGCAGGCCAACGCCAAGACCGGCTCGCTGATGCGCGAGGCCGTCGATCTTGAATACATTCTGGTGGGCAACGAGAGCGAGGCGCTGGCGCTTGAAACCAACCTCATCAAGGAGCGCAAGCCGCGCTTCAACATTCTGCTCAAGGATGACAAAAGCTACCCTTACGTCAAGCTCACCATGCGCGACCGCTTCCCCAAAGTCTTTGTTACGCGCCGCCTGCGCAAGGACGGCGCGGCCTACTACGGCCCTTACTTTCCCGGCAGCCTCGCCTGGCGCGTCGTCGAACTCATCCATCGCAGCTTTCTGCTTCCCAGTTGCAAGGTCGATCTCTCGCGCTACCATCCCCGCGCCTGTTTGCAGTACTACATCCATCGCTGCCTCGGCCCCTGCGTTCAGGAGTTGACGACGCCAGAGATTTACAAGAGCGCCGTGCATGACGCGCAGATGCTGCTGGAAGGCCGCCACGCCGAACTCGAACGCACCCTCACTGAGCGCATGATGGCCGCTGCCGAGGGCGAACACTTTGAGGCCGCGGCCCGTTTGCGCGACCAGCTTTCCACCGTCCAGCAGTTGCAGGAAAAGCAGCGCGCCGCCACCGCCGAGCAGGACGACGACACTGACGTTTTCGGCTATCACTTCGAGGACGGTTCGTTGGCCGTCAACCTCTTCCACGTTCGCGCCGGAAAGATCGTCGACCGACGCGAGTTTTTCTGGGAGGATCTGCTGGAACTGCTGGAAGCGGCAGATGAACTGGGTGCTGCGGAAGATTTGGGTGCCCCATCCATTCCGCACTCTTCAGCGGAATGGGTGGGAAACCACGAAATTCAATTCACTCATCGAGCACCGCACGACGTGCTCTCCGCGCTCCTCAAGCAGCTCTACATTGATCAGCATTACATCCCACGCTCCATCTTCGTTCCCACGGATTTCGACGACCGCGAAGCTCTCGCCGCCCTGCTTACCGAGCGCAGCGGCCATCACATCGAAATCCTAGTCCCGCAACGTGGCGAGAAACGCTCGCTGGTTGACCTGGCCGCCCAGAACGCCAAGCAATCCTACACGCAGCGTTTCCGGGTAATTGAGCCTTCGCGCAAGGCCATTCAGGAGGCGCTGGCCGAAGCGCTCATGCTCGCCGAACTGCCCCGCCGCATTGAGTGCTTTGATATCTCCCACATTCAGGGCGCTGAGACGGTGGCCTCGCTGGTTGTCTGGGAAGACGGCAAGATGAACAAGCAACTCTATCGCAAGTTCAAGATCAAGACCGTCGCCGGCGTAGACGATTTCGCCTCCATGCGCGAGGTTGTTGCGCGCCGCTATCGGCGCCTGCTCGAAGGAATGAACAAAACTGTGGGTGCCCCAGGTCCCGATTTTGGGACCTGGGAAGCCGAAACTGGTCGCCCCAAGGAACCGAAGACCCTCCCCTCTCTCATCCTCGTCGATGGCGGCCTCGGTCAGCTCCACGCTGCCGCTGAAGCGCTGGAATCCCTCGGTCTGACCACGCAGCCGTTGGCTTCCCTCGCCAAACGCGAAGAGATTATCTACCTCTACGGCAACGAAGAGGAACCTGTCGTCCTCGACCGCCATTCGCCGGTGCTGCACTTGGTCCAACTTATCCGCGACGAGAGTCACCGCTTCGCCGTGGGCTATCATCGCCAGCGCAGAGCCATGCGAGATCGCGACTCGGAGTTACTGAACATTCCCGGCGTCGGCCCGCGGACCCGCCAGCGCCTGCTCACGCACTTCGGCAGCCTGCGCGAGGTGCAGCAAGCCGCCGCCGAATCACTCGCCGCCGTCGTCCCGCGCAAAACCGCTGAAGCCATCTGGCGGCATTTCCAAGCCTCCCAGCCGGCAAGCTAACATATGCTCTGAATTTCCGTTAGGCGCGATAATCCTTTCAGCTAGAGTGCAACACTGAGACGTTGAGTCGAGATACAAGGAGGGTGTCTTCGAACTTGAACCGATATTGGGAGGATGTTTATCGTTTGATCGATGAGGCCGCTGGCCGCACTTCGTTTGCTTCTTCAAACCTTCACGTGCAAAACTGCGCGATTTGAAAGAAAATGAAGAAAGACGAATCTAGTGAGTACACGATGAGGAACGATTGACAGAGAAACAGATAGTAATTCCCCGCTGGACGGCAGCGGAGTTTGAGCGGCTGGTCTTCGAGAGCCGCCCCAAAGTCGCGGTCTTTGATTGCGATGGAACGCTGTGGGGAGGCGACTCAGGCAACGGCTTTTTGTTCTGGTCAATTGAGCAGGGGTTGCTATCGCGCTCCACCACCGGCTGGATCGACACGCGCTATCGCGGCTACCTGGCCGGAAAGGTAAGCGAGCTGGCGATCTGCGGCGAGATGGTGCAGATCTACGCCGGGCTGCGCGAGCAGGAGTTGCGCTCGGCCGCCGCCGAATATGTGCGCCGCTTCGTGCAGCCGCGCATCTTTGCCGAAATGGCGGCGTTGCTGGCTGCGCTCAGCCAGGCTGGCGTCGAGTTGTGGGCCGTCAGCTCCACCAACAAATGGGTCGTGGCTGAGGGAGTGCGGCAGTCCGGCTTGGCCGACAACCGAATTCTGGCCGCCGAAGTACGCGTAACAGATGGTCTCATTACCAGCGAGATTTTGGACGTGCCCACCGACGAGGGAAAGGCCGCGACGCTGCGGCGCGTGGGCCTCAATCGCCCCGACGCGGTCTTCGGCAACTCCATCCACGATCTGGCCATGCTGGAGATAGCGCGCTGCGCCTTCCCGGTCAATCCCTCACCGGCGCTGATGCGGGCGGCGGCAAAGCGCGGCTGGGGCTACTTCCTGCCGCAGGCCGCCGAGGGCGTCGTGGCTGCCGTGGCAGGCGAATAGACCCTCCGCTCTTTTGCAGTAGCATCCGAAAATCTACGACATGAACTCTGTAACCCTTTTCATGCGTTTACACTAAGAAGCGTGGACGAACTTCATCCGAACTCCGATCTCAAGCCTGCCGGGCCTGCGCTCCGCTTTGTGGCGGCGGGACTGATTGTGCGTGGGGACAAAGTCCTGATCGGCCAGCGCAGAGCTAATCAGCCGATGGCCCTGCAATGGGAGTTTCCCGGCGGCAAGATCGAGGCCGGCGAAAGCCCCGAGCAGGCGCTGGCGCGTGAATTGGACGAAGAAATCGGCATTCGCGCCACTATCGGTCCCCGCGTCACCCATGTCCGCCACTACTACCGCCATGGCGGCGCCGTCGATCTGCAATTTTTTGCCGTGCGCGAGTTTTTTGGCGAGATTGAAAACCGCATTTATCAGCAAGTGCGCTGGGTGTCCTTCGACGAACTACCCAACTACGACTTCCTGCCCGCCGACCGGGGACTGATCCGCGACCTGGCAGCCGGCAAACTATTATGAACCTTACGAGCAAAGACAATATGGACCCGGAGCTGACTTCAGGTTCGCGACTGGGCCACGTGCGCTGGACCATCTGCGCCATGCTCTTCGCCGCCACATCAATCAATTACATGGACCGCCAGGTCATCTCCATCCTCAAGCCCACGCTTGAGCACAGTATCGGCATGACGGAGGTGGGTTACAGCTATGTGGTGGACGCCTTTCAGGTCGCCTATGCAATCGGCCTGCTCGTTGCCGGACGCTTCGTTGACAAGGTCGGCACACGTATTGGCTACTTGGTGGTCATGGCCGTTTGGAGCCTCTCGGCGATGGGGCACGCATTGGCTACAACGGTGCTGGAATTCGGGATAGCGCGCTTCTCGCTAGGACTGGGCGAATCCGGCAACTTCCCTGCCGCACTCAAGACCGTGGCCGAGTGGTTTCCTCAGAGCGAGCGCTCGCTGGCCACCGGCATCTTCAACTCAGGAGCCAACCTCGGCGCCATCCTGGCTCCTCTCATCGTGCCCTGGGTAACGATTCATTACGGATGGCACGCGGCATTCCTCGCCACGGGAGTCTTCAGCGCGCTTTGGATTCTGTTGTGGTTCAGCAAATACCGCAAGCCGGCCGATCACCCCACCTTGTCCAACACCGAATTGCGGCACATCTATCAGGACGCGGCAGAGCAGATGAGCAGCACGACGCCTTGGGCAAAATTGTTGAACTTTCGCCAGACCTGGGCCTTCGCACTGGCCAAATTCCTCACGGATCCGGTTTGGTGGTTCTTTCTCTTCTGGCTGCCGGATTACTTCAACAAAACCTATCAGCTTGATCTGCGGCATCTAGGATTGCCTCTGATCCTTGTCTATAGCGCCTCGACTGTGGGAAGCATCGGCGGCGGCTGGCTGCCGGCCCCCTTTCGCCGCCTGGGGATGACCCTTACCCGCGCCCGGCTGGCGGCGATGCTCTTCTGCGCCTGCGCGGTGGTCCCCGTCTTTCTGCTCAACTATCTCCACTCGGAGTGGTCCGCCATTGCGCTGCTCAGTTTGGCCGCGGCCGCTCACCAGGGCTGGTCAGCCAATCTCTTTACCACCCCCTCGGATATGTTTCCGCGCAGCGCCATCGGTTCGGTCACCGGCATCGGCGGAATGGCAGGAGCCGCCGGCGGCGCGCTGCTCTCCACCTATGCGGGACGTATTCTGCAACTTACCCACAGCTACGCGACTCTCTTTGTTTACGCCGCCAGCGCCTATTTGCTGGCTCTGGCCATCCTTTATCTGCTGGCCCCTGGATTGAAAAAGGTGAATTTTGCCGCATGAGCCTCTGCTGCTCACACGAAACCCGCTTCCCCTCTTTCACCGGAAGAGCAAGGTCGCTCCTCACCATCCGCTGAATTGTGGGAGAATGAATGAGTAAACCGTCATGACAAACGACAATCTCGAAGAAGTTCCGTCCACCCCTGAAGCCGCGCCTGAAACGGCTGCCGAGTCTGCTGCTGAAGCTGTCGCAGCGATCTCGCTCGAATCCGCGCCCGCAGCTGAGTCACAAGCCGCCGCAGAGCCTGCTCCCGAAGCTGTCGCACTGGTCACCACCCCTGAGCCTGAACCGGAGCCAACTGAGTCCTTTGCCGATATGCTCAGCGCCTTCGAGCGCAGCCACTCGCACAAGAGCGAACCCGGCCAGCGGCAACTCCAGGGCACCGTCGTTTCGCTCTCCGCCGATCAGGTCTTCCTCGACATCGGCTACAAGACCGAGGGCGTCCTGCCCCGCTCAGCCTTCGACAACAACGCTGAAGCCGTCAAGCCCGGCGACTGCTTCCCCGTCTCGGTCACCGGTCGCAATACTGAGCACTACTACGAGCTTTCGCGCTTCAAGGTGGCCCAACCCCGCGACTGGTCGGCCTTGGAGGCCGCCTTCGCTGAGAAGCTGGCGATTGTCGGAACTGTCACCGAAGTTAGAAAGGGCGGCGTCACGGTGGATGTAGGCGTCCGCGCCTTCATGCCCGCCAGCCGCAGCGGAACCAAAGACGCTGCGGAGCTGGAAAAGCTTGTCGGCACTGAGATTACTTGCCGCATCACCAAGCTCGACGTCACCGATGAAGACGTGGTCGTTGATCGTCGCATCGTTCTCGAAGAGCAGGCGCGCGGGCTGACCGAAGCCCGCCGCAACGCCATGCAGGAAGGCGACACGGTCACCGGCACGGTGCGCACTCTCATGCCCTACGGTGCGTTTATCGATATCGGCGGCGTCGACGGCCTGTTGCACGTCAGTGACATCGCCTACTCACGCGTCGCCAAGCCTGAAGACGTGCTCGCCGTCGGCCAGGAGCTTCAACTCAAAATCCTCAGAATCGATACTGAAACCAAAAAAATCTCCCTTGGCCTCAAGCAGCTACAGCCCGAACCCTGGCAAACCCTTCATCTCGCAGTCGGCGAGCGCATCAGCGGCACCATCACGCGGCTGGCCGACTTTGGCGCATTCGTCGAAATCGTACCAGGCATCGAAGGCCTCATTCACATCAGCGAAATCTCCTACGGCAAGAAGTTGCGCCACCCCAGCGAGGTTCTCAAAGTGGGCGAACGCGTCGATGCCGTAGTTCTCGCCATTAAACCGGAAGAGCGCCGCATCTCGCTCGGCCTCAAGCAGACCCTCGCCGACCCCTGGGCCGAAGTCTCGCGCAACTTCCCCGTCGGCTCGCAGATTGAAGGCCCCATCACCAAGCTGATGAACTTCGGCGCCTTCGTGCAGATTGCCGACGGCATCGAAGGCCTCGTCCACATCAGCGAGATCACCACCGAACGCCGCCTCAACCACCCCTCGGATATGCTGCGCACGGGGCAGATTGTCAAGGCGCAAGTGCTGGCCATCGACGAGGAAAAGCGCCAGATCAAGCTCAGTATGAAGCAGCTGATTCCCACCGAGATCGATGAGTATATCGCCGAGCACAAAGTGGGCGATACCGTATCGGGCCGCGTCGTCGAGCAATCGCCAAGCCTTATTCATGTTGAGCTGGGCGACGGCATCCGGGCGGTCTGCCGAATAGGCGCGGCAGCCGCGCCTGTGGCGCCTGGCAGAGTTGCGGCAGCCAAGTCTGCAAAGCCTGTGAACGCAGGCAAGCTGGATTTGTCGTCTCTTTCTTCGCAGTTGAAGAGCCGCTGGAAGGGCAACACGCCCTCGGCCCAGGCGAAGCCCGAAACCTTCAGCGAAGGGCAGATTCGCAGCTTCAATATCGTCAATCTCGATGCGGAAACCAAAAAGATCGAGGTGGAGCTCGCCTGAGCGGCACCTCGATTCAACCCCTCTCTGGCAGTGATCTGTTGAAAGAGCAGTGAGGTTGAGTTAGGTTCTCGGCGAGGACTAGCGTGCCGGGCGCTGGCTCGATCCAGTACGACGCCAAGCCCCAAGTCATCACCTAGCGGAGGATTCTCCTGTGCGGAGCCATCGCGTCCGAGCAATGGCTCCGCAAGGACTTTAGCGCAGAACTCCGCGAATCGCCAGATTCAAGCCCACCATCAATACGGCTGAGGCGGGAATCACCAACAAAGCCTTCTTCAGCCGCTTCGGGTCGCCTCCGGCGATCATGCCGATGATGCGCGAACTGACAGCCAAACCAACCCATCCACAGGTGATGACGAAGCCCATCGCCGTGCCGGTCATGCTGGGAAAGGCCGAGCCGACGATGGCCAGCGTGGTGGGAAAGACCGGCGCCATGGAAAGGCCGGCGATAAAAACCAGCGCGAACGCAGCGACGGGCTTGTTGGTGCGCAGCATGAGAAAGGTTGTAACAGCCATGGCGGCGGCGGCGGCGAGAGTGACATTGATGGCAGGTACGCTCATCAGGATGGGCGAGACCCCGACGCGGCCGATGAGCAAACCGAGGGCGAATCCCAGCGAAAGGATGTTGAGAGCGCGCGATTCCGGTATTCCCTGGGCAATCAGGTGGCGCGGCAGCCAATTCCAAACGCCCACCTCGCAGGTGATGTATAGAAAGAGGAAAAGCCCGAGCAGATAGAGAAGCGGCTGGCTGAAGACTGGCCCCGCGCCGGCGATCAGGGAGCGCGCATTGCCCGTGGGCTGAGGCATTTTGGCGAAGGCCTGGACGGCTAGCGCGACCACGGTGAGCGTGGCGACGGTGTAGCAGAGGCGTACCCAGTTGCTTTTGAAGAGGTTGGCGGAGAAGAAGGGAGTGGCCAGCCCACCGAGGCCAAAGAAGAGGTTGACGAGGTTCATCGCAGTGGCGCGATGCGCGCCGCCCACGTCGCTGACCAGCGCATTGGCGCCGGTGACGACGATGCCGCCGCCAACTCCAAGCAGAAAGAGCAGAAAGAGAATGCTGCGGAAGCCGGGCGAGCGCGGCAGAGCGTAGAGCGCGATGGCGATAAGTGCAAGGCCCAGCATAAGGCCGAGCTTATTGCCCTCGCTATCCAGCAGCGGACCCACGCCGACCGAGGCGATGATCAATCCCAGCGCCTGCGCAAAGGCAATGCTGCCATTCTGCGCGGGTGTGAGGTGGAAGCGATCCGACAAATTGGGCAGGATAGTGCCCAGCATGGCGGCAATCATCCCGTAGACAAAGATGGCGACGATAGCGGCAAAAATCAACATTCGAGTAACCCCTTTCGTTGAATGATTAGAGCGCTGGAACGTCGATCCAGCTGCGGGTTCGGTTGCTTTCCAGTTCGGCCTGAAGGATGGTCAGTTGCCGCAAGCCATCCGCAAACTGAGGGTATTCGGCGGCGGCTCCGGGCGAGGCGATGGAAGCGTAAAAACGGCGGAACATCTGTTTGGTGGTGTCATCGTAGCCCTCGGTGTGTCCACCAGGCAGATCGGCGTAGCCGCGCGCCTCGGGCCGGAGCAGCGCCGGGTCTTTGAGAACGATCTCGTTGCCGGTGTTGCGGTGGCCAACCCAAAGCTCATTGGGGCGCTCCTGGTCCCACGCAACTGCGGCCTTGGTGCCGTAGACCTCGATGCCGAGCCGGTTCTTGCGCCCCGCGGAGACCTGGCTGGCAACCACGCTGCCGCGCGTACGGGCGCCCATGCGAAAGATCACCGCGCCGTAGTCTTCCGTGTCGACTGGCCTTTCAGTGAAGTCTTCCGGCCCAAGCAGCTTGTTGGCAAAGGATTCAATCGCGTGCTTGGGTTCCTTGCGCGTGGGGTGGAAGGTTTGCAGGTCAGCAACGAGCGAGCTGACGCGCAGACCGGTGACGTGCTCAGCCAAATCAAACCAGTGCGAGCCAATGTCGGCCATGCAGCGCGAGATGCCGCCTATGCGCGAGTCAATGCGCCAGTTCCAGTCCGTATCGAAGAGCAGCCAATCCTGAGAGTATCCGCCCTGAAGAGAGAGAATTTCGCCCAGCTCACCCGCTTCACGCATACGGCGCATCTGCTGGACCATGGGATAAGAACGCAGATTGTGACATACACAGTTGCGCAAGCCCTTTTGGGCAGCCAGGGCGACCAGTTCCCGGGCCTGCTCGACAGTCATGGTGAGGGGCTTTTCGCAGGCCACGTTCTTGCCCGCTTCCAGCGCCTCCTTGGCCATCGGATAATGCTGCGCGTTGGGAGTACAGATATGCACCGCATCGATGGAAGGATCGCGCAGAATCTCCCGATAGTCGGCCGAAACATTGGAGATGCCGAAGCCCTCGGCAAGACGGCGAGCCAACTCAATATTCACATCCGCAATGGCCACGGCCTCAACCGCTTCCAGCCGGCGCACCGCATCCAGATGGACACGGCCAATGAAGCCCGTGCCAAAGATAGCTGTCTTGATCTGTTTCATATGTAAATCATTCTCCGTGTTTTGCTGAAAACCACAATTCAGTCAAAGTTTTCAAAGATTTTCGCTCCATAGGCCGCGGTCAATAATCACCTTGCGCACGAAGGTGGTTATCGACCGCAGCCTGAGAGCGCATCCCTATTGCGGCACGACAAAAAGCGTGATCGACTGCGCCGGGAATGTGTAATTGCTGATGGTGCTGGTGGGGCCACCCGAAGCAGGCGGCGTGATGGTCACAGCCGTTTGCTTTACAATAGCCGCCGGGTTGGCGTTGCTGTAAAGATACGGCTGCGCGGTGGTGGCTCCTGTCGCGAGGTTGGCCAGCGAGAGTGTGCTGGTCAGGTCTCCATAGGTCTTATTAATCACCACCACCGTGACGGCGTTGTCCGAGGTGCGCAGCGCGCCGTAAACCGAGAGCTGCGCCTGATTGATGCTGGCTGAGGTCAGCGCCATATCACCAAACATCGACTTGTTGCCGTCGTAGTTGCGGTAGATTTCATATCCGATCAGTCCAGGGATCTGCGTTGTTGGATCAGGAGCCCCCCAGATCGTGGCCATATCAAGACCCTCTCGACCGAATATGCCCAGAATGTCGGCCTGCGCCAGAGCGCCGTTGACGGTATCCTGACTGCCCCAGCTGTATTCCGTGAAGGCCAGCTTCGTGCCGGGATAGTCCTTGGCAATCCAGGCCTTCGCCATTGGAATCAGTTGTGGAGCCTGGAGTGGGGTATTACAGTTGGTTGTGTAATTGGCATCGGTGGTGTAATTCGGCTGCGAATAACTGGGGTCGGTATAGGTCGGATCCCAGAAGACGCGCGTCGAGTTAAGCCGCGCCTGCTGTGTGCCGGTGTCTTCGGGGGTGTTAGATCCAATGGAGCTGGCCAGGAAATAGGTGTGCATATCCAGGTAATCGAGCAGGCGCACATTGTTCTTAGCGTAGTAGGCCGCAAATTGTTGCAGATAGTACTCAAGCAGCGGAACGCCGTTATGTGCCTTACGATCAACGGGATTGCCCCAGGGCTGATTGCAAATCCCGCTGGCCCATCCCGACTCGACGTCCTTCTTGGAATAGAAGTACATTATCCAGTTGTCCATCACCGGTCCGGCGATTTCGGCGGTCGGATCGGCCGTCTTGGCTGCCTTCGCCGTGGCAATGCTGGTGTTGGTCAACTCGTCATAGGTGAAGGGCAGCGGATGCTCATCGATGTGAACCGCGTCCCACCAGCTTGGTTCGTTATCCAGCTCGTAGATGGCCACGCCGCCATTGGCTGCGGTACCGAACTTGTTTACCAAGTAATTCACCCATGTGCTGTCGAAGGTGGGGGGATCGACCTTGTAGTATGTGTCGGTAGGGTCGTTCACTACATTGATGCCATTGAGCAGGACACCATTGCCGCAATCGGTCCGATAGGGATCCACTGACTGCTGCGCTCCGTATTTGGCCACCGAGAAGCTGCAATTCGCGTTGTCCGCGGGCACCCATCCGATAATGGGCAGCGTACCGAGCGTTTTGGCTCCGACGGCGGCATCGTTCTCGACCTGGGTGTTGAACCCGCTGGTGTTAGGAGCGCCGCTGGGCGTATTGATAGGGTTGCTGTTGTCGATATAGTTCTCAAAGTACCAATCGCTGGCTTTGGCGTCAACGTCGAACAGGTAGTTATAGCTGGTGGCTTCGTTTCCGCCATAGCGGTCCACCGGCAAACCGATGGCCTCTGCTGCGGCTGCGGTGGGTGTACCACTCGCGCCATTGTAGAAGTTCATGCCGTAGATTAACGGGCTGATGGGGCGTGTTTGGGTGCCCGCGTCCACGCTCAGCGCCGGCCCTGAGGCCGCAGCCGGCGGCGTAATGGTTACGGTGGCGCTGCCGCTCAGTGTGGGGTTCGCCGTGCTTGTGGCCGTCACCGTCACCGTCGGCGGGGCCGGATACGGCGTGGTATAAAGGCCGCTCGAGGTAATGGTTCCCGGGCTCAAGCTGCTGCCCGAGGGCGCGGCTACCGTCCAGGTTACCGCCGAACTTAACGTGCCGTTGACGGTTGCAGTGAATCCTACGGTTCCTCCGATGGTAACGGTGGTTGGATTGGGAGAAACGGCAACCGGGGTCAAACTGTAGTTGGCCGTGATGGCGGTGTTGCCATACATCTCCGTCGTGCAGGAGGTGGTTGTGCTTACGCAGCCGCTCCACGAGGAAAATTTATTTCCCCCCGCAGTTGCTGGCGCGCTCAAAACTACGGTGGTGTTCGCATTGTAAGTGAGAGTGAAAGGCGTAGTTCCACTCGACACGCCGTTGTTGTCCGCGGGATTAACGGAAATGGTCACGCCGCTGACCGGGTTAGTCGAACTTAAACTGAGTGTGTATGTCGTGACCGGCGGGGGAGTCGTTGTACTGCTTCCGCCGCCGCCACAGGACGTTAACAACAAGCTCGACCCAATTCCCAGCCAAGCCGCCAGATTCCACCGTATGCCCTTCATGCAATGTCTCCCGTTCCCGCGCAAAAGCCAGCCCTCGTTTTCGAGGGGAAAACCCGAAAGAATCATACATCTAGAAACCAATTTGTGGAAGATCAATCAAGCCCACCAGACAGCACCTGTCTGCTCGCGGATCACGAGACCGTTAAGAAAGTGCGCCGCCTTGGTGAGGCCCTCTTCGGGCGAGAGCAAGCTGTCCTCATGTTCGATAGAAAGTACATAGTCGTAGCCGAAGATACGCAGCGTGGAGATGAACTCGGCCCACCATTCAGCGCCGTGGCCATAGCCGACGGTGCGGAAGATCCAACTGCGCAGCCGCTCATCGGTGTAGGGCTTGGTGTCGAGTACGCCGGTGCGCGGCAGATTGGCTGTATAGATCTGTGTATCCTTGGCGTGGATGTAGAAGATAGCGTCGCCGAGAACGCGTATAGCTGCAATCGGGTCGATACCCTGCCAGAAGAGATGGCTGGGGTCGAGGTTGCATCCCACGCTGGGGCCGGCGATGGAGCGCAGCCGGAGCATCGTCTCCGGGCTATGGACGACGAATCCCGGATGCATCTCAATGGCAATCTTGACGCCGTGATCAGTGGCAAACTGGCCATGCTCGGTCCAATAGGGAGTCACCACTTCATTCCATTGCCAGTCGAGCACCTTGAGGTAGTCGGGCGGCCAGGCGCATGTGACCCAGTTGGGAGCGGTCGAGTTAGGCGAGTCACCGGGGCAGCCGGAGAAGTCGATGACCAAGGGAATGCCCAGCTTTTCCGCCAGAAGAATCGTCTTGCGGCTAACCTCGCGGGCCTGCCTGGCGCGCTCCTTGTCAGGATGCAGTGCATTGCCGTGGCAGCTGAGCGCGCTGATGGTGGCGCCATGATCGGCCAGCACTTTTTGAAACTCGGCCAGCGCTTTCGCATCTTCGAGCATGGTGAGCTTGCAGTGCGCGTCACTGGAATAGTTGCCCGTTCCCAGCTCAACGGTGCTGATGTCGAGTGATTTGAGTTTGTCGAGAACTACAGACAACGAAAACTGTGAGAGCAGCGGTGTGAATACTCCAATGCGCATTGCATCTTCTCCTGATTTATTTGGTTGCGGCCTCTTCGGCGGGCAACAGTTGGTAGCTTACAAAAGCCACTTCGCGGCCGTCGGGCGACCACGAAGGAACATTGATGGTGCCCTGTCCGCCGAAAAGCTTGGCGAGAACCGTGATCTTTCGATCGGAGAGCGTCATCAGGCGCAACTCCACGTCTTTGTTGGGCGGGTGGCCGGTAACATCCTTCTCATACGAAACAAAAACCATCAACCTGCCGTCGGGGGAGATATGCGGGAACCAGTCGTTGCGGTCGCCGAAGGTGACCTGCTCCTGATTGCCGCCGTCGGCCAGCATCCGCCAGATCTGCATATGCCCGGTGCGTTCGGAGTTGAAGTAGATGTACTTGCCGTCGGGCGAGTATTCGGGGCCATCGTCAAGCCCCTTGGCCGTCGTCAAGCGCGTCTCTTCGCCGCCCGCAGCGGGGATCGTGTAGATGTCGCCATCGCCGTCGCGCTGTCCGGTGAAAGCGAGGGTTTTGCCGTCCGGGCTCCAGCCATGCCAGTACGAGGGAGATTTCTGCGTCACCAGCCGCGGCGCTCCGCCGCCGATGGGCACAATGTAGATCCTCGACTGATGGTCAGGTTGCGTGACGTCGCTGATGGCCAGCCATTGCTGGTCGGGCGAGATGCCGTGATCGTTGTTGCAGTTTGCCGCAAAGCCGGTGTCGATGGTCTCAGGTTTCCCCCCGGTGACGGGCAGCCGCAGAATGCGGCCTTCTCTGTTGAAAAGGATGGAGGAGCCGTCGCGGGTCCAGTTGGGAGCCTCGAAGTGGCTTGGGGCGGTATAGAGAACGCGGCGGTCGGTCGAGGCGATGTAAATTGATTCCAGAGTGCTGTATAGAACCGGCGACGTGGTCATCGGCGTAACAGCCGACAGATCAACATGAGAGAAGACCGCCTTCTCGACAACATCTTTCTCGTGTGAACAGACCCCGATGCCAATATAGAACGAACCCTTGAAGGGAATCTTGATCGAGGCGCCGGAGACGCGCAGCGGTTCACCGGCGTTTTGTGCGAGGAACATATAGATAAAGTCGCCGCGCTTTTCGATGCGCATACGATGGGGCGCGGAGAGGTTGGAGCGAATCTCATGCGTCGTCTCGCCCCGGGCGTCGCGGTACTGGAGCGATGTGAGGCCCTCGCCGTGCAAGGCCACGTCAGCGTAAGGCGAGTCGGCATCGAGACTCTGGCGGATCATCAGCATTGCCTTGCGATGCGGGTTGACGCCCGCATTGGGAAAAACAATGTCCGCGGTGAGCGCCACATCTCCGCTGACCTGCTTCCAGGCGAACTGGAAGGCGTCGGCGGTGAACCACACATTGGCTCCGCTGCCGGTCAGGGTGTAAGCGCCAAGCGCCGGGTCAAACTGCGCGCTTCCGGCATGGGCTACGGCGCCGATGTCAGCGTGATCCTGAAAGATTCCCAGCGGTTGCGAGTCTTTCTGCGCGTCTAGAGCACTGCTTGAAAAGGCAAGTGACAAAAGGATGCTCCTCCATAGAAACGCGTAAACCAACTTCCCTGTACGCATGATGAAACCATCCTCCAGCAGAGTTTTGGCGGGCTTTGTTGGCGGAGGCCGGGATGCGTAACCTAGATCAAGTTCCGCATCCCGAACTCCTGTGATTGTAATCCAACATTATTTGAGCGTGATGCCGGCGCTGAGCGGAGTATTTTCGCTGGAGTCGCCGACGTGGAGGACGAACTTTCCGGGATCGATCGTCCATTTGTGGGCGGGCGTATCCCAGTAACTGAAGGAGCGCGCGTCCAGGTTGATGGTCACGTGCTTGGTCTCACCGGGCGCAAGGCGAACTTTCTGAAATCCTTTCAGTTCGCGCTCCGGGCGGTTGACTTTGGCGGATGGGTCGGAGATGTAAAGCTGAGCAACTTCCGCTCCGGCCACGCTGCCGGTGTTGGTCACATCGAAGCTGACCGAAACCGTTGAGCCGGAGGCAGCCGTTGCCGGCGCTTGCAGATTGGCAAAGCGGAAGGTCGTGTAGCTCAAGCCGAAGCCGAAGGGAAAGAGCGGATGCTTGCCGGTAGTGGTCCAGTAGCGATAGCCGACCATCAGACCGTCATCGTACTTCACGTGGGGAATGACATAATCGACCTTGCGGCCGTCGGTTTCCGTCACGTGCAGCGTGGTGTCGGCACCCTTGATCGGGTAGTAGTAGGCGAACGAGGGGCTCTCCTCCCAGTTGCGATCAAAGCTGACCGGCAGTTTGCCTTCGGGATTGTGCTTGCCGAAGAGAACCTCGGCGATAGCCGTGCCGCCCTCCTGCCCAGGATAGTACGTGTGCAGCAGCGCTGGAACCTTGTCGAGCCAGCGCCGGGTGTCCATGCCTCCGCCGCCGTTGAGGGTGACGATGGTGTGCGGATTTACGGCCGCGACGGCCGCGATCAGCGCATCCTGCCCCCAAGGCAGTACAAATGTGCGGTCGGCGCCCTCGCCTTCGGTATTGGGACTGAAGCCGACGGCAACGACGGCCACATCCGCAGCGGCTACGGCGGCCTTCGCATCTGAGCTAATCAGTTCCGGCTCATAGGCAATTCCCAGGCTGGCGTGCAAACCGTTGCCGTGGGGAAGATAGTCGGCCACGACGTTGATCGTCTGGCCGGCGCTCAGATCGAGCGTCCAGAACTGCGGCGTCTCGCCCTCGGCGTGAGGCGGAGAGAGCAATTGCTTGCCGTCTACCGACACCGTTAATTCGTCACCGCCCCAATCTCGCGTAGCTGTCAGAAGCAGGTACTTGCCAGCCTTTTCCGCCTTGTAACTGGCGGTATAGCGAATGCTGCCCGGCGTCTTGGATTGGAATGGGCTCCCCTCTTGATCGGCATAAATCAACCGCTGGGTGGCTTCGACGGGCGTTCCAGTAAAGTCCTCGCTGGGATAGCCGGCAACCTTGACGCTGCCGTTCCATTTCGTCCATTGGAAGACCTCGCGTGTTTCGGGCAGTCCGCGGGCATAGAGCACATGAACCGTGGGACCGGCCAGGTTGGCGATGCCAGTGAGTGTGCTGACCGGCTCAAAGGCCTGCGCCTGAGAAGATCCTCCGCCGCCGGTGACCGCCGGATAGGCGTTGGGTCCAATCACAGCGATGGTTTTGATCTTAGACGCATCAAGCGGCAGAAAATGGCCCTCATTCTTGAGCAAGGTCACGCTCTCGCGCGCCCCTTCCAGGGCAACAGCGCGATCAGCCACCGAATAGGTTGAGTCAGCAGGGTCAAATTGCGGACGGTCGAGGAAGCCGTAGCGCAGCGCGGCGCGCACCAGTCGCAGCACCTTGTCGTCGATGGTGGATTCTTTGACAGCGCCGCTTTTGACCGCGGCCAGCAGCCCGTTGGCGTTCATAAAGCGCGGATTGGGCATTTCCAGGTCGAGGCCGTAATTGGCCGCTCCCACCGTGTCGTAGGTGGCATCCCAGTCCGACATCAGAATGCCCTTGAAGCCCCAATCGCCCTTTAGAACTTTCAGGTTGAGAAACTCGTTTTGGGTAGCGTGTTCGCCGTTCACCAAATTGTAGGAGTTCATCACCGCATCCACATGGGCCTTGGTTACGGCTGCTTCGAAGGCCGGCAGGTAAATCTCGCGCATCGTCCGCTCATCGGCGTCGGCGCTGACGTTGTGCCGGTTATACTCCTGATCGTTCAGAGCATAGTGCTTGACGGTGGCGATGACCCCTTGCGACTGGACGCCCTCAATATAAGGAACGACCATGGTTGCATTAAGGAATGGGTCTTCAGAGAAGTACTCAAAGTTGCGTCCGGCCAGAGGCGAACGAGCGATATTGACGCCCGGGCCAAGCAGAAAATTGACGCTGCGGGCGCGGGCATCTCTGCCCAGCCCCTCGCCAACCTTGCGAGCCAGAGCGGGATTCCATGTGGCGGCCAGCGCGGCGCCTGCCGTATAGGCAGTGGTTGGTCCCCAGGTGCGAACACCCACCGGCCCATCGGACATCTTCAAGCGCGGCAGACCGATGGCGGGAGCAGATTGGGTGAACATGCCATCTACGCCGCCCAGCAGCACAATCTTTTGCTCCAGCGTGAGTTTGGCAACCATCGCGTGGGCCTTGGCTTCGATGGCGGGTGAGTCCGGCGCAGGCGCTTGCGCGGAGACAGTCAGGGCAAAGCCCAGCAGCATCGGAATCAGGGCCGCGATGCAGAAGGAAAAAATTGCTTGGAAAACGTATTTTTTTGAGGTTTTCATAACAGGCAAAGATACCGCATTTGGCCTGAATGTGTATACCATTGCAGATTTTTCGGACTGCCGCATGGTTTTGAAAGGTAAAAGTGAAGGTGGCCGGCTATCGATTGAGATGGGTTTTAGGCAACGCAACTCCATCCCCGGAATCCACGGCGGCAGGTCATTTCATTGGGATGGAAGAAGCGATTACTTGGGATGCAGTTCAATAGGCATAATATTTTATCTTGAACCGTTCATGGCACTCGAAATCGGTGTATCATCCTAGAATTGGCGGTAGATGTGTTGCCGGATGGACCATCTTAGTTGAGGTACAAGTGCTTGCATCAACAAGTATTTGTTACTCAGACGGCGTGATGCTGAACAGTCGAATGAGCGGCCGGTACTGCACATATCGGCGTTGATCGGCGTCAACTGCTGCTTAAATTGGATCATTTCGTCGGCCTTCCCTAAGATGCGAAGGCTGGATCTTCGAGGAAACGAGAGGCATTGCATGAGTAAGATGAGTTGGAAGCCAGCGGCTTGGCTGGGAATCGGGTTGAGCTTACTATTAGCGTCCTGTGGCGGCGGCAGCAGCACAACAACCACTCCGCCTGCCACTACGTACACACTCAGCATAGGCTCCACCAACCCCGCCAGCGGCGTGTCCGTCTCCGTCAATCCTGCTGACAACAGCGGCACTGCGAGTGGAACCACGCCTCTCGCGCTCACATACAACGCGAATACAACCGTCGTTATAAGCGCGCCGGCAACGGCGGGGAGCAATCAATTTTCCTCGTGGAGCGGCTGCACCAGCACCACCGCCTCCTGCACAACCGAGATGTATGGCAACACCGCCATCACGGCCAACTATATTCCGCACGGCGTTGCCATCACTCCCAATCCAGCCACGGCAACCATCGGAAGCACCATTCAGTTCAGCGCCACTGTCAGCGGCACGGTCGGTGCGGCAGTGAACTGGTCGGTAGCCGCGCCTTCAGGCAGCAGCCTGAGTGCGGGAACCATTACCTCGACCGGCCTCTACACAACGCCGTACCCGGCGCCGCCGACAGTAACGGTAACGGCTACCGATGCAGCGGACACCACGCAGAGCGCCAGCATCACCGTGACCATTACTGCTCCGGCCACGGCGACAGGCCCGGCGCTGAGCGTGGACGCGGGCCACCAGACCCACCCCATCAACCCGTTCATCTACGGCTGGAACGGGTATTCGGCGGACGCCTCCGCATCCCAGGCGGCCAACATAACCGTTGATCGCTGGGGCGGAGACGCAACATCTCTCTACAATTACAAGCTCGACGTCACCAATGCCGGCAGCGATTGGTATTTTGCAAATGGCGTGCAAGGAACGGGCGTGGAAGACACCAGCGCATTTAATACTCAGGTTGAAGGCGACGCCGCCGCTGGGGCAAAGACTCTGGGCACGGTGGGATTGATGGGCTGGGTGGCCAAAGACAATACATCTTGCAGCTTTCCGGCTTCGCTCTATCCGAGTCAGTTTGCCTTCGATCCCTTTAACGCCGCCTGTGGCGATGGCGAGCTGCCCGATCAGGCGCAGATTCTGGGCAATCCCAATAACGCGGAGACGCCAGTCGACTCCACATGGGCTTCGGCTTGGGTGGCTTATCTGGCCGGCAAATTCGGTACTGCGTCCAATGGCGGCGTGGCCATCTACTCACTGGACAACGAACCCGACTGGTGGGATGGCGGCCACCACGACGTCTATACGCATCCTTTCTCATACGACGATGTAACAAATCTCGGCCTCACCTACGCCGCAGCCATCAAGGCCAGCGATCCAACCGCCGAAGTGAGCGGTCCGGTCATGGCCTACTGGTGGGATTTCTTCTATTCAAAGAAAGATGTCGAGGCTGGATGGGATGCGGGACCGTGCGGTCAGCCCTGGGACAATCCGGTTGATCGGACAGCCCACGACGGCATTCCGATGATCGAGTACTATCTACAACAATTTGCGGCCTACGACAAAAAAAACAGTCAGCGCCTGCTCGACTACCTTGACTTGCACACCTATTTTGCGGCGGATTATCCGGTTGGCAGCGGCAACGGCCTGGGCCTCACCACCGCGGGCGACACGGGCGCGCAGCAGGCGCGGCTCAATTCGACGCGCGCCTTATGGGATCCGACCTATACAGATCCCAATTACCCCCAACCGAATTACACCACCGACGCCAACTACTATACCGCCAACTGCAATATTCCTTTGCAGGCTCCACAACTGATTCCGATGGCGCAGGGCTGGGTTGCGAAGGACTATCCCAACACCAAGATTGCCTTCACCGAGTACAACTGGGGCGGTCAGGAACACATCAACGGCGCGCTGGCGCAGGCTGATCTTCTGGGCATCTTCGGAGAATATGGTCTTGACATGGCCACGCTGTGGGGGCCTCCAGACCCAACGACGCAGATTCCCGGACTGATGGCCTACGAGGTCTTCCGCAACTATGACGGCAAAAATTCAAAGTTCGGCAATATGGCCTTGGCCTCTACCAGCGTCAATCAGGGCCAACTTTCGGTCTATGGCGCGCTGCGCTCCTCGGACAACGCCGTCACGGTGGTAGTGATCAACAAAACCTATGGTGACCTGACCAGCTCGCTTTCGCTGGCTAACCTCGTATCAGGCACAGCCACTGCGTATCCATTCCTATACAGCAACGCTAACCTGGCGGCCATCGTACCGCAGACGACCGTCGCCATTACGCCGCCCGCTGCGGGAGGCACCACCAGCACCATCAGCAACTACACTTTCCCGGCGCAGTCGATCACGCTCTTTGTTGTGCTGCAATAGGGAAATGTTCTACCGGCTCGGCGGCTTTTTGGCCGGTCCCGAACAGCACAACACTGATTGTGATGCGATTGATTCTTAACCTGGATCGACTTTCTTGGGCCTTTCAGTTCCATTCTGCCAATATGCACAACGGCCAGCCTTTGGGTTGGCCGTTGTTGTATTCATTGTAAATAACTGAAATTAAATGAAATAGTTTTTTGGGGTCACTATTTTCATAATATGAGTGCGTCGCGCGCATATATTGTGACTGTTATGTGCTATATTTATGTCAGGGTGCTTGAGTGGCTGGGACTCACATTCCAGCCCGAGTCCAAAATGACTACAGGAGGTAGAAAATGGCAATCACTCGTTGGGACCCCTATCGGGAGGTTATTTCACTGCAGAATCGCGTCAACTCGCTCTTCCGGGATATGAACGGCGAAGATGATCCGCTATCGACGGCCAGCTTTGTGCCGGCGGTCGACATTTATGAAGACGCGCAGAAGGTCGTGCTCAAGCTGGAGGTGCCGGGCATCGACCAGAAGGACCTGCACGTGAACATCGAGAACCACACACTGACGGTCAAGGGCGAGCGCAAGTTCGACGCAGAGGAGAAGGAGCAGAACTTCCATCGCATCGAGCGCCGCTATGGTAGCTTCTATCGCGCGTTTACGCTGCCCTCTACGGTAGATACAGAGAACGTGCAAGCCAGCTACAATGCGGGTGTGCTCAAACTGGATCTGAAGAAGAAGCCCGAGGCCCAGCCCAAGCAGATCGAAATCAAAGTGGCCGCGTAAAAGCAGCTTACAGCGGACAGCTAGCAGCAGACAGTCTTCGGCTTTTGACTGTTAGCTGTCCACTGTTAGCTATTAGCTAAGGAGAAAAATGGCTATTCGTTGGGAGAAACTGACCGTCAAGTCGCAGCAGGCGATGGAGCAGGCGCAGGCGCGGGCTACCGAACTGGGCAATCCGGAGGTGCAGCCAGCGCACTTGCTGCTGGCGCTGGTGGAGGACCGCGAGGGCGTGATCCCTTCCGTGCTGGGCAAGATCGGTCTTCCCATCGAACGGTTGGAGCACGAACTTCATCAAACTGAAGAGAAGTTGCCACGAGTGGCCGGAGCGGCAAGCCAGCCGACTATGAGTCAAGCGCTGAGCAAGGTGCTCGATCAGGCCTTTCACGAAGCCGCAAACTTCAAAGACGAGTACGTTTCCACCGAGCATTTATTGTTGGGCGCAGCGCACCTGAAGAATGATGCGGCGGCACAGGCGCTGGTGGATTTGGGCGCGACGCACGAGGCGATTTTGAAGGCGCTGACGGCGGTGCGCGGCTCGCAGCGCGTGACCGACCAGAATCCCGAAGGCAAATTTCAGGCGCTGGAAAAGTACGCCAAGAACCTGACCGATCTGGCGCGGGCCGGCAAGCTGGACCCGGTGATTGGCCGCGACGAGGAGATTCGCCGCGTGATTCAGGTGCTCAGCCGCCGCACAAAAAACAATCCGGTGCTGATTGGCGAGCCGGGCGTGGGCAAGACGGCGATTGTCGAGGGGCTGGCGCAGCGCATTGTCTCCGGCGACGTACCGGAGAGCCTCAAGGACAAGCGGGTGATCTCGCTGGACCTGGGAGCGATGCTGGCCGGCGCAAAATATCGCGGCGAGTTCGAGGACCGGCTCAAGGCTGTCTTGAAGGAGATTGAAGAGGCTAACGGCGAGATTATTCTCTTCATCGACGAGTTGCACACGCTGGTTGGCGCGGGCGCGGCCGAGGGTGCCATCGACGCCAGCAATATGCTCAAGCCGGCGCTGGCGCGCGGCGAGTTGCGGGCCATCGGCGCAACCACGCTGAATGAATACCGCAAATACATCGAGAAGGACGCGGCGCTGGAGCGGCGCTTCCAGATTGTCTATGTCGGCGAGCCGAATGTGGAGGACACCATCGCCATTCTCCGCGGCTTGAAAAACCGCTATGAGACGCACCACAATGTGCGCATCAAGGACGCGGCGATTGTAGCCGCAGCAACGCTCTCGCATCGCTACATCAGCGACCGTTTTTTGCCGGACAAAGCCATTGATTTAGTGGATGAAGCGGCGGCTTCGTTGGCGATTCAGAAAGGCTCTGTACCCACGGAGATCGACCAACGGGAGCGCGCCAAGACCTCTCTGGAGATTGAGCGTCAGGCGCTGAAACGCGAAACAGATGCGAACAGCGTGGAGCGGCGCGAGGAGGTCGAGCGCGAGATTGCCGACCTGCGCGAACAGATTACCGCGCTGCGCACGCGCTGGAACAAGGAGCGCGAAGCGAGCAGCCGCATCAGCGATGTGAAAAAGAAAATCGAGACGCTGCGCTTCGAGGCCGAAGAACAGACGCGCAAGGGGCAGTTGGACCGCGCGGCTCAGATTCAGTATGGCGAGCTGCCCAGGCTTGAAGCCGAGCTGAAACAGTTGAGCGCCGTGCAGGACGGCAATGCGGGCGTGGCGCGAATGCTGAAGGACGAGGTCGATGAGGAGGACATCGCCGGCATCGTGAGCAAGTGGACGGGGATTCCCGTTTCGCGGATGCTGGAAGGCGAAGTGAGAAAACTCGTCGAGATGGAGACTCGTCTTCGTGAGCGTGTAATTGGGCAGGACGCGGCGCTGACCGTGGTGGCCAATGCGATTCGACGTTCGAGGGCGGGCTTGAGCGACCCCAAGCGGCCGATTGGCAGCTTTATCTTCCTTGGGCCGACGGGCGTCGGCAAAACTGAAACAGCACGTGCGCTGGCCGAGTTCCTGTTCGACGACGAGCAGTCGATGATTCGCATCGACATGAGCGAGTACATGGAGAAGCACGCCGTGGCGCGGCTGATTGGCGCGCCTCCGGGATACGTCGGTTATGACGAGGGCGGGCAGTTGACCGAGGCTGTGCGCCGCAGGCCCTACGCAGTGATTCTCTTTGACGAGATTGAAAAGGCGCATCCGGATGTCTTCAACATTCTTTTGCAGGTAATGGACGACGGCCGTTTGACCGACGCCAAGGGGCGCACGGTTGACTTCAAGAACACGGTGTTGATCATGACCTCGAATCTGGGCGCGGCGATGCTGGTGAGCGAGAAGCTGAAGACAGAGAACGATTTCGACCAGGCGCGTGAGTCGGTGATGCGTGTGTTGCGCGAGCACTTCCGCCCGGAGTTTTTGAATCGCGTCGACGATATTGTGATCTTCCGCTCGCTGGGCGCAGCGCAGATGAGCCAGATTCTTGAGTTGCGGTTGAACGAAGTGCGCAAGATGCTGGAAGACAGGCAGATTTCTCTGGAACTGACGGCGCCGGCTCGGCAACTGGTACTGGCCGCGGGTTCCGATGCGGCGTACGGAGCGCGACCGCTGAAGCGCGCTTTGCAAAGGATGATTCAGGATCCGCTGGCGATCAAGATTCTCTCTGGCGAAGTTCCGCATGGCGCGCACGTGCGCATCGATGTGGACCGCGCAACCAACCAGTTGCGCTTTGCGCCGATGAGCCGGGAGGCGATGGCGTAAGCACCCGCGGTGCGGGCATTGCATGCAGCAGCCGCTCGCTGATCGCTCGCAGGAGGTTTGTACCATCCCACCTGCCGTGGGGCTAACGTAAGCCACCTGCGGTGTGGCTAACTACGCAGAAGAGTGCTGCCGCTTTATGGATTTGCAGCGGTAGGAGCCTTGTTGCTCTCTTCGGCGGCATCATCGTCGGTGATCTTGCGCCATTGACCGGTGGGATGAGTAATTTCAGGCGCGGCGAGATCGATCCTGGTGCGGGGCATCACGACCAGATCAACGCGGCGATTCTCGCTGCGGCCCGCGGCTGTGTCATTGCTTGCCACGGGGTGAAACTCGGCGTAACCCGCAGCCGAGATGCGTTCAGGAATGATAGTCTTCAGGTCAAGAATGATGCGGGCTATGCGGGTGGCGCGCGCCGAGGATAGTTCCCAGTTAGAGTCAAACTCCGCCGTGTGAATGGGGATGTTGTCGGTGTGGCCTTCAATGCGCAAATCATAAGGCGTCTGGCTGAGCGAGGCGGCGATTTGGCGCAGCGTTCGGAGGGTTTCGGGCTTGGGGATGGCCGAGCCGGAGTTGAAGAAGCCAGCCTCGCGCAGGCTGATCACCAACCCGTCGCGGCCCATCTTGATAGAAACGGTGTGCGTGGCGACCTGGTTGGAGAGCCTCTGCTCCAGATCGCGGTGAATGCGCTCCAGGTCATCTTTGACTCTGGCCGCGGAAAGCACCTCCTCGCCCATCACGATGTTCATGGGCATAACTGCCTTGTCGGCGCCACTGGACGCGCCATTTTCCGGCAGGCGCGCGGCCAGGGAAAAGATGCCGAGAGAGCGGAATGCCTCGTCGATGGAATCCGAGACCTGCGTCTGCTTCTTCTGATCGGCCTTGGCGAAGGCGAACAGAACAACAAAGAGACCGAAAAGCAGGGTAATGAAGTCGGCATAGGAGACTAGCCATCGGTCACGGCTGATGTTGCTCCTGCGCCGCTCTCGCATCATGCCGCCCGCTCCTTTTTCTTGTGTTGGGAGGCGTCCAGAAAGCCGGCCAGCTTGATTTCGAGCATTCGCGGGTTGATGCCTTCGAGGATGGAGATGATCCCCTCAAGCATCATCTCCCTGCTCTGATGGTCGTCGTGCATGCGGATGCGCATCTTTCCAGCGAGAGGCAGAAAGAAGAGATTGGCGACGCCGACGCCATAGATGGTTGCGACGAAGGCGACGGCGATCCCTCGGCCCACTTCCTGAATGTTGTCCAGATGCTGCATCACCTGAATCAGCCCGAGCACCGCGCCGAGGATGCCGATGGTGGGCGAAAACCCTCCAGCCGACTCAAAGACGGCCGGTAGCCGCTCTTCGTTCTCTGCAATGGAGTCCAGGCTGACGCGCATAATCTTGCGTAACTCGCTGGGTTCGGTGCCATCAACAGCCAGCATGAGGGCTTGCTTGAGAAACGGATCCTGGATGGTTTCAAGGTCGCTGTCCAGCGAGACGACGCCATTGCGGCGGGCCTTGTTGGCGAAGGCTACCAGCCGGTGAAGAAGTTGGTCATTTTGTTTGCGGGGTGCGGAAAAGACGTGCGCCAGCCTACCGAATGCGGCCACCACTGTGGGCAGCGGAAATTGCAGCAGCACTGCGCCCAGGGTGCCCCCAAAGACGATCAGAGCCGCGGTCGGCTGCAGAATCTGGCCGAGATTTCCGCCTTCGATAAGCAATCCGGCCACGATGCCCGCAATGGCCAGAAAGACTCCGCCAACACTGCCTTTATCCATGAAAGGCCCCTTCATCCATACGAAACTTCCCAATTCAATATGCGTGGAGAGCGGAGTTCGCCCTTCAGTTGCCTTCCTGTGGGCCGCTCTTGGCAGGCTGTGATGGGGGCTGGCCGGAAACGTCCAGGCTGGTCAGCGAAACTGCCCGCTGCCATTCGTCATTCGACGGCAACCGCCTGGCGACCGCAGCCAACAGGCGCGAGCGGTAGGCAATTACCCGCTCCACCACCTCGCCACAGTCTTCGCGCACAATCATCTTTTCTCCATTGATTAACGTGAGCATGGTGTCAGGAGAGGCCTCGGCGGTCTTGATCAAGTCGCTGTTGAGCACCATCGGAGTGCCATTGAGCCTGGTAAGTTCGATCATTGTCAAAACTCCTTTGCGTGATTATCGGCGAGCGGCGGGAAAGGATAAGAGATTAGGAAAACTGAAGCGCGTATGTCCCCGGCAGGACACAAACACGGGGGTTATAAAGCCGCAAACTCCTGCGCCGAAGAAGAGGCCAGATGCGACGGTAACCGAGCTGGAAGCAGCGACCCATGGTAGTGCAGAAAATGGGCGCAGATCCGGAAGGACCGTAAATCCACGCATTCAAAGGAGAACCCCATGTCCCTGGGTGTCTTGAATAACCTCTCCGCGACCTATGCGGAGAACGCGCTGAACAACACGAGCAACAGCCTGAACACCGTGCTACAGCAGCTGTCCACGGGTTCCAGGATCAACTCCGGCGCTGATGATGCCGCCGGACTCTCGCTGGTCAACGGCCTTGAGGCCAACCAGACGGCGTTGACGCAGTCGTCAACCAACGCAACCGAAGGCGTAGGCCTGCTGCAAGTGGCCGATGGCGCCCTTTCGCAAGTGACAAGCCTGCTCAACCGGGCCGTGACGCTGGCTACCGAAGCCTCGAACGGCACCCTCAACTCCACACAAGATGCGGCTGCCAACCAGGAGTACCAGTCGATCCTGTCGGAAATCTCGAACATCGGCTCCACGACTACCTACAACCAGGAGCAGGTCTTCGGCAAGTCCTTTAACATCTACACTGGCGATTCTTCGGCGCAGAGCGCATCGATCAACCAGCTCAGCATCGGTACGCTGTCTTCCAGCGATCTCGGACAGACGAACGGCACAATGAACTACAGTTCCGCGCAGGGCGTGTTTGCCGATCTCACGAAGGATGTCGCTGCCGGCACCCCCGGTGCTGAGACCATCTCCGGCTCGGCCGCGGCAGGCACCGATACGCTCACAGCCGCCGGCTCGCTGACCTTCACCAATCTATCAGGACAAAAAACAACCATTGCCACGACGGCAGGCGAAAGCCTGAATTCTGTCATCAACGCGATCAACACCTCCGGTCTGGGCTTGACCGCCAGCCTCACCACAGCCGGCGCTGCGGAGTACTACGGCTCGGGAACGTCTGCCGCAACTTCTACCGTAGCTGCCGCCGATACGGGCATCGAGATCTCCGGCGCGGTGAACGACACCGCCGCGACAGCCTCGCAATCGGTGTTTGCCGAGACGACGTTCGCAGATAACAACACAGGGGCTACAACCGCGCTAGGAAACGTCGGCACGGGCACGGCCGAAATCAGTTATTCGGCTGGAACCGGAGAAAACCTCGGCACCAGCGACCTGTTAAGCCAGGGTGATGCGTCAACGTCGCTGAATGAACTGAATGCGGCCATCGCTGACGTGGCTGCGCAGGACGGCTACATCGGCGCGCAGATCAACACGCTGGACTCGGTCAATTCCGTGCTCAGCACACAGCAGGAAAACATCCAGTCGGCGCAGAACGCGGTGCAGGCCACCGATTATGCGTCCGCAACCTCGAACATGTCCAAGTACGAAATCCTGAGCCAAACGGGCATCGCCGCGCTGGCGCAGGCCAACAGCGTACAGCAGGAAGTGACCAAGCTGTTGCAATAATCCTTGGGTCCCCAGCGACAGGTCTTCGTCGCTGGGGTGGAATCAAAACGGCGCAAGCCAGCAACCAGGAAGGGCGTCCGCACGGGCGCTCTTCGTTTGTATGAGGAAACGCGGAGGAGGTATAACGTGCGGGTTTCAAGCGTAAACGGCTAAAAAGGCGGGAGTCAGTGCCGATGTAGTCTTTGGCCGGCTGGAAATTGGGCGACACAAGAACAACAGAGAAGAATCGAGGGAATGAGTTTCCCTTAATCTGGCCTGGGCATCGGTGGTTCCTGGGCTGCTCAAGTGGTTGATGGAGGGTGCAATGGGCACAGTAGGTCTGAGTTTTGGCTCAGCGACCAGCGGAACAGGCTTCAACGTCAGTTCGACGGTAGCCGAGATCGTGAGCAATCTGCAGAATGTGGAAAAGCCCTGGAAGACCCAGTTGACCTCTCTTGAGAGCCAGGACACTGCGATCTCCAGCCTAGGAACCCTGTTTTCGAATCTCTCCAACGACCTGAGCACGTTGACCGATGAGGAAGGAATTTTGGCCGAGAAAACCGGTTCCAGTTCCAACACCAATGTGCTAACGTTGACGGCGGCCAACTCCACGGCGGTTGCCGGAACGCATACGGTGGAAGTTACGAGTCTGGCGACGACCTCAAGCGGCTACCTGGCCGAAATTACCAAATCTACCGACAAACTCTCCGGCTCCATCACGCTACAAGTGGGCAGCGGCACGGCGCAGGAAATCAGCGTCCCGACGACATCGGGAGACGACACACTCGCGGGACTGGCAAGCGCGATCAACTCCTCCGGGGTGGGTATCACCGCAAGCGTGCTTACCGATTCTTCGGGATCGCGGCTGAGCCTGGTTTCGGGAAAGTCGGGGACCAACGGAGAAATCACGGTCAGCGCCAACTCGATCGCCGACACCACCACAACGAGCGGTACATTGGCCTATACTTCAGCGATGACCGGCGCCGATGCTCAATTGACGGTGGATGGCATCTCTCTGACCAGCGCATCGAACACGGTTGCCGATCTCATCCCCGGAGTGACCTTCCAGTTGCTGGCGCCCAGCCCGAGCGAAACCACCAGTTCCGGCACCAGCCTGGAACAGGTGCAGGTGGTAATCGGCAATGACAATACCGATGTCGTGAGCACGGTCAACCAGTTCGTCAGCGACTATAATTCGCTGGTCAGCGCCATTAACACGCAGGAGGGGGACGATAGCTCGGGCAACGCCGAGCCGCTCTTCGGCTCTCCCACGCTCTCCCTGTTACAGCAGCAATTGTTGAACGGAATCAATACGCAGAACCCGAACGGCTACCTGGATGCGATTTCCGACGACACGGGCACGACGCTCTCCGGCTCAATTACCATCACGGTCGGCAGCAACACGGCACAAGAGATCAGCGTGCCCACGACCTCGGGGGAGAACACACTCGCGGGCCTGGCCAACGCGATCAACTCGGCTGCCATTGGGGTAACAGCCAGCGTAGAGACCAACGACGGGGAGTCAACCCTGAAACTGATCTCCCAGACAGCGGGGTCCAGCGGAGCGTTGACGGTAGCTTCCAACATCGTGGCCACCAGCGACACGGCATTGAGTACTTCGGTTACGGCCGGCAGCGAGGCAAATGCCGCAACCGGCGCCAGCGCGACGGCTTCAACTGCCACTCTGGATTCGGTCGCCGAGAACGATGCGCTCTCCGGCTCCATTACGATTCAGATTGGCAACGGCACGACGCAAACGATCAACGTGCCGGCCAACTCGGCCACTTCTCCAAGCAATAACCTCTCCGGCCTTGCCGACGCCATCAATTCGGCCAATATCGGAGTGAAGGCCAGTGTGACGACCACGGATGGGGAATCGACACTGACGCTGACCTCCGGAACCGCGGGGACCGCCGGCGATCTCACAGTGACCTCCAACATACTCGACACCACCAACACCAGCAATGCGATTTTGAGCTACACCAATTCGTCGGACATAAACAGCCTGACCAGCCTCGGCATTAGCGTGAACAACGATGGGTCGCTCACGCTGGACGCGACATCACTCGATTCGGTGCTGAACTCGGACTATGACAGTGTGGTTGGCTTCTTTCAAAACGCGAACAGTTGGGGCCAGAGCTTCTCAACCATGCTCACGAATGCCGGTAATAGCTCGGCGACGGGCATCCTGGCGCTTGCCTCCAGTTCGAACAGCAGTATCGAATCCACGCTGAATGCCGATATATCCAAAGAAAACAGCCTGATCTCCGCGCAGCAGTCGAGCCTGACGACGGAGTTGAACCAGGCCAACCAGATCATGCAGGAACTGCCATCGGAGCTGGATCAGGTCAATGAGCTCTACTCGGCGATTACCGGCTACAACCAGCAAACGAACGGCTAAGGAGTATTCTCCCCATGGATAGTTACCAGGAACATGCGTTGGACAGCGCTTCGGCGGTGGATTTGGTTGTGGCGCTCTATGACGGTATTCTCCGTTTTCTATACTCGGCATCCGCGGCCGTGGAGCGGGGCGACGCGGCCGCGCGGCGCACAGCCGTCAAGCGCGCGCTGGACATCATCATTCACTTGCAGGCGCGGCTGCGCATGGATGTGGGCGGACGGCCCGCGCAGGCGCTCAGTGAGTTCTACGCATCGGTCTTCGCGCAGATTCTTCAGGCCTCTCAGTCGGCCTCGCGGCAGAAGTTCGAACACACCATCGGTTGCGTGAAGAATGTGCGCGACGCCTGGCGCGAAGTGGCCCGGAACCCTGAAGTCAATCCCGCTCCGCCGCAGGTGGCCGTGCTGTCTTCCCGGCGCAGGCCGGGGAGCTTTGACAGCGGCGATTATAGCGAAGATGCGGTTGCCGGCTCGCGCTGGAACGCGTGAAAACCAGGGAACAGGGATCAGAAAAGAGCAACCTCATTCTACGAACGAACAATTCGGAGATTTGAGCCATGTGCTTTTACATCAATGCGGCAGAAAAATGACGAGTGTTCAACTATCACCGCTAGTTCCTAGTCACTAATCCCAGTTCCCTATTCCTTGTTCCCTGCTTTCCTCACCCGGCTACGGTCAGTTCCTCTTCCAGCTGCTGCTTTTGATAGAGGCTGGCGTAGTAGCCATCGAGGGCAAGCAGTTCGTCGTGGCGTCCCAGCTCCACAATCTTTCCGTGGACGAGCACGGCGATCTGGTCGGCATGGCGCACGGTGGAGACACGATGCGAGATCAGAATCGTGGTCGACGAACGCGTATAGCCGCCCAGGCCGCTCAGGATGCGCTCTTCCGTATAGGTGTCCACGCTTGCCAGCGCGTCATCCAGGATAAGAATGGCCGGACGGCGCAGCAGGGCGCGGGCAATGGCCGAGCGTTGTTTTTGCCCGCCGGAGAGCGTGACGCCGCGCTCGCCCACCATGGTTTCAAAGCCCTGCGGAAACTCTTCGATCTCCTGACGAATGTGGGCCACCTTGGTGGCTTCCAGCATCTCCTCCGGGCTGGCGCCGGGCGCGCCGAAGGTAAGATTTTCGCGGATGGTGGCGCTGAAGAGGAATGTCTCCTGGGGCACCATGCCGATGTTGTGCCGCAGCACCGCCAGCGGATATTCGCGCACCGGCCGACCGTCGATCAGCAGAGCGCCATCGGGCGCTTCATACATTCTTGAGAGCAGATGAACGAGGGTGGATTTGCCCGCGCCGGTTGGCCCGACGATGGCCAGGCTTGAACCGGCGGGAATGTCGAGCGAGATGCCGCGGAGCACGGGCGCGCCGTCGTAACTGAAGTTCAGATTACGAAATTGAATCGCGCCGCGCAGCACGGTGTCGGCGGCAAACGTCGGGTCGGCATGGCTGTCGTCTATGGCCGGCACAGCCTTGAGCAGCTCGTCGATGCGCTTCACGGAGGCGGTGCCGCGCTGGAAGAGATTCACCACCCAGCCCACGGCGATGATGGGCCAGATGAGCATGACCATGTAAGTGTTGAAGGCCACAAACTGACCTATGCTGATGCGATGCGCGATGACCAGATGGCCGCCGGCCAGCAGGGTGATGATCATCGAAACGCCGAGCACGAACTCTAGCGTGGGCCAGAGCATGCCCATGAGCTGCACCAGGCGCAGAGAGCGGGCGATGTACTGGCGATTGAGCCGCTCGAAGAGTCCGATCTGCGACTCTTCGCGGGCAAAGGCGCGCACCAGCCGTGCGCCGGAGTAGTTTTCCTGGGCCTGCGCGCTGATCTCGGAAAAGCTCGCCTGAATGCGCTCGAAGCGATCATGAATTCTGCTGCCGAAGTACTGCACCAGGATGCTGGCCAAAGGCATGGGCGCGAAGGCCACCAAAGTGAGCCAGGGGCTGATGTTCAGCAGGAAAAACAAGGCGAATACGGTGAAGAAGATGGTGTTGGCGCTATACATGAGCGCCGGGCCGAGGAGCATGCGCACGGCATTCAGATCATTGGTGAGCCGGGCCATGATGTCGCCGGTGCGATAGTGCTGATAGAAGCCGGAGTCCTGCTCTTCCAGTGTGCGGAAGAGGTCGTTGCGCAGGTCGAACTCGATCTCGCGCGAGATGCCGATCAGTATCCAGCGCTGGGAGTAGAGAAAGATGCCCTTGACCGCGGCGATGGCGACCAGCAAGCCGGCGAAGAGGAGGATCCGCTGGCGGCTGACGCCGTGTCCCATGGCGTCAATGGCTCTCTGGATGACCTGGGGAAAAAGCACCCAGATGGCGTTGGTGCAGATGCAGGAGAGTGTGCCCCACAGGTAACCCCAGCGGTAACGGCGCATGTAGCTCGATAACGGGGCGAGATCGCGGAACATGATTTTATTGTACGGGGCGGAGCGTTCAGCGTTCGCGTGCTACTTCGGCTTGATGACCGTGAGGCTATCTTTTCACGCTCTTGGGAGCTTTTTGCTCTTGCGATATATCAGATTTTCGTGTCAAGCTCTGTTGGCCGCCCTTCCTCTCGAAATTTCCGCCGATTCTGTAGCCAATGTGCCGCGATGAGCGTCTAAACAGTGCAGCGAAGAGGACTGGCCGACCCACAGGCCCTCGGCGTTCAGAAAGCTGCGAAAATGGTGTTGTGCCGGAGGTGAGGTCATGAAGGCAGATCGGATAGTGAGCAAAACATCGGTTCTGGCTGTGTTGGCGCTGGCCGCGATGGGATGGGCGCAGTCCGCGCCGTCCAGTGCCCCCCCGGCTACGCCCGCGCCAACCGTTACAGCTACGGAGAGCGCGCCAACTCAGACAAATACGCCTTCGGCTGCGGCTCCGGCAACCACTCCCGCCGCCCAATCCGCGCCGGGGACGGCGCCCGTCGGCGGGGACACGCCCGCCACTGCGCCCAGCCCTCAAGGCAAGCCCGCGCCGGGAACCACACCCGTCGGCGGAGATACTCCGGCCACCACCGTCAATCCCGAAAAGGTGATTGAACCGGGCAGCCAGAAGATCAATGTGAAGCCTGGCTCGATTGATGATGTGAACGCCGTGGGCAATCGCACTATCGGCGGACGCGGGGCCGGCAACTGGTACTCGACCGACTCCGAGATCAAGATGGGCAAGCAATACTCCATGGAGATCGAGAAGAGCACAAAGTTCATCACCGATCCGGTGGTCACCGAGTACGTGAACCGCATCGGGCAGAATATCGTCAAGAACTCGGACTGCAAGGTGCCCTTTACGATCAAGGTGATCGACTCGGACGAGATCAACGCGATGGCGCTGCCGGGCGGCTTCTTCTACGTCAACTCCGGGTTGATTCTGAACGCCGACGAAGAGGCGGAACTAGCCGGAGTGATGGCGCACGAGACAGCTCATGTCTGCGCCCACCACGCTGCGCGCGAGATGACGCGCCTGAATTATGCGCAGATCGGCATTATTCCGGTGATGATCATGATGGGCGGCTGGACGGGCTACGGCATCTACGAAGGCTCGCAGATCGCCATTCCGGTCGCATTTTTGGAGTTTTCCCGCGACTTCGAGGCACAGGCCGACTATCTGGGCGTGCAGTATATGTATCGCGCCGGTTACGATCCTCAGGCATTCATTACCTTTTTTGAGAAGATTCAAGCCCTACAGAAGCGCAAGCCGGGCGCTGTCGCCAAGGTCTTCGCCGACCACCCGCAGACTCCCGACCGCATTCTTCATTCGCAGGAGGAGATTGCCCACATTCTGCCCCCGCGGGATGAGTACACGGTGACCACCTCGGAGTTTGACGATGTGAAGGCGAGGCTGGCGCGCATTGAGAACAAGCGCCGGCTCACCGACGCCAAGACCAGCAAACCCTCGCTGCGCAAGGCCAGCACGGGGTCGAGCGATCCAAATTCGGGAAGCGGCAACTCGACCGGCAGCACCCCCAGCACCAGCGGCGACGATGGCCCTCCCACGCTGCACCGCCGCGACGATTCGAATTGAGATTCAACCTTCACGGCTTTGCTTGAACCGCCGCGGAGTGAGAGTGGCTTGACGGCCTGGCTTTCGCAGCCGGAAGCGCAATTTGCGTGTCGAATCGCTGATCCGGCGGCACAATCACTTTGGCTGCGCCGCCCAGGTCGTAGTTCACAAAGACGCGGCGGTCGAGCACCTTGTCAAGTTGCGTAAAGACGCGGGTTCCGGGCATGGCGCGGGAGTTGGTAATCGATACTCCGGAGCCATTCAGGAGCATGATTGCCGCGCCGGCATCAGCCTGCGCTTGACGCCCCTGGAAGCCGTCGATGGCTAGGTCCTTGAACTCCTCGATGCGCAGCCCGTCAGAGAAGTAAGCGGGAATGCCATCAGCCCAATCGACGGTAAAATTTCTCAGCCGCAGATTCTCCACCTTCTTTGCAAAGAAGGCGGGAATATCGCTTTTGAAGACGCCCTCGCGCAGGGTGGTCGCAGTCCAGCGCAGGTCCAGGTTGCCGCCCACGCTCTCGGCCTGGGCGGCGGGCGGAGCAATCATATGCAGGCGAACCCCGTTGAACTCCACGCCGGTGATGGGTGTGCCCTCGCCGCCCCAGAGCAATGAGCCATTCTCCGCCTCGGCGCTGATGTTGTTGAAGAAGATGTTGCGGACTCGTACGCCGCAGGCGATGCCGGGCGCGCAGGGTTGCACGGCAATGTAGATCGGCTCGGCCTTGCCCCACCATCCGCCGGGAAAAAGGTGGGTGCGAATAACGATGTCGGAGAAGGTGACATCTTCAGTGGCTCGATTCTCCTGTCCCTCAAAGCTGTCGCCAAAGATGGCGATGCCTCGATTGGTATCCATGCTCAGGCCGGTGAAGGTGCTCAGCTTGGTGCTCTCCAGGCGAATAGCCGCCGAGCGCGAGGCGATGGAGCAGTTGCTCACGTTGATGTGCTCGCTGCGCACGATGGCGAAGCCGTCATCGCCGGTATCGATGGCGCAGTTGGACACGCGCACGTGGCGGCACTGCATACAGTCAATGCCGTCGTTGTTGGGCACCCTGGGATCGTTGAGAATCTGAAGGTCGGAGATCGCCGCGCCATCCACGTCCTGCAAGTGCAGCGTCCAGTTGGGCGCTTGGCGAAGCGTAATGCCGTGAAGGCGCACACGGGTGCAATGGAAGAAGACAATCATCGTGCCGGGCCGGCCCTTCGGCTCAATGGGGCCATACTCGACGGTGTCCATGGCCGCCAGGAACTTCTCCGGATTGCGCGTAAACTCCGCCGCGTATTGGTGGTCATTGTGCGGAGTTTGCGCCAGCATGAAGGCGTCACTCTGGCCGTCGATTTCACCCTGCCCTTCAATCGATACATCATCGGCGTTCTTGGCGATCAACAGACCCAGCAGGGAGCCTTCGCCGGTCACATCGACGCCATAGTTGCGGGCGAATCCAAAGGGCGGGCTGGGAAGGTAATCATGAATATCATGGCTGCCAACCAGCGCTGCGCCGCTTTCCAAATAGAGGTGAATATGGCTGTAAAGCTGCACGGTGCCAATAACGTAGCGACCCGGGCCAAAATAGACCGTGCCGCCGCCCTGCTTGACACAGGCTTGAATGGCCGCGGTAACGGCGCTGGTGTCGAGCGTGACGCCATCGCCCCTGGCGCCAAAACCGCGAACATCACAGACGTTGGGAGTCTGGGCGGAAAGCGAACCGGCCAGCAGAAAAAACAGCGGCAGTAGCAGCTTGTTCACAAAATCACCTCGCAAAGAAATCAGAAATCATCATAACTTGAGCGAGGCGTGTGGATTTGTACAAGCTGCGCAGATCCACGATGAACAGGGGCAACCAGGCTCCCAATTCCCTGCGCCAGCGAACAAAACATCACGAGGTGAAGAAAAACCGCGGGATTTTGACTCCCGGTGAGTGGCGAGATAAGTGGTATTACGTATTACTATGCGGTACTCTGCGCCGGAGTGTGATCATTGGCACAGGCGCAAGTCGGTGCTGAGCAGAGAATCATAAAGTAAGGCCGGGCAGCTATCCGCTGTGTTGGCCGGGAGAGAGCATCGATGAGTGATCTTGCGCCGCTGGCTGAATCCGTAACCGTTGACCCACTGGTGGGGCATCCCGCCGACTACCATGTCTTTCACAAGTTTCTGGAGCGCTGCAAAGAGCTTCCGGCGATTACCACCGCTGTAGTTTGGCCGCTCTCCGACGTGGCGCTGAAAGGCGCCGTGGAAGCCGCTGCTGAAGGTCTGATCCTTCCCACTCTGATTGGCGATGAAGCCGCAATGAAGGCGCTGGCCAACAAGATCGGCATCGATATAAGCCCCTATCCCATCTTGCAAGCCGAAAGCGAGCGCAAGGCCGCCGAGCTGGGCGTGGCCATGTGCCGCAGTGGCGGCGGAGCGCAGGCGATGATGAAGGGCAGCCTGCACACCGACGAGCTGATGAAGGTAGCCATGAATCGCGATACGGGGCTGCGCACAGGCCGCCGCATCAGCCATGTTTTTGTGATGGATACCCCGGCATATGCGCGCACCCTGCTGATCACCGACGCGGCGATCAACATTGAGCCGGAGCTTGAGGACAAAATCCACATTGTGCAGAACGCCATCGATCTGGCGCACGCCCTGGGTATTCCCAAGCCAAAGGTGGCGCTGCTTTCTGCCGTGGAAACGGTCAACCCCAAGATCAAGTCGACGCTGGACGCGGCGGCGCTGTGCAAGATGGCCGATCGCGGGCAGATTACCGGCGGCATTCTTGACGGTCCGCTGGCCTTTGACACCGCTGTGAGCAAGAAAGCCGCTAAGATCAAGGGGCTGGTTTCGCCGGTAACCGGCGTGGCCGACATCCTGGTGGTTCCGGATCTGGAGAGCGGCAATATGCTGGCCAAGCAGCTTGAGTATCTAGGCGGAGCGCAGTTGGCCGGGATTGTGCTCGGCGCGCGGGTGCCCACGATTCTCACCAGCCGGGCGGATTCAGCCGAGACGCGGCTAACCAGTTGCGCGGTGGCCGTGCTGCTGCACTATGCCGAGCATCCGTTGAAAAAGGCGTAGTTTCTTCTTCAAACCGCGAAAGAGACCGGGCGCATACTCCCACGGAGCAGCGCCCGGTTGCATTTGGCCCCAGTGTTAAAAGAAGCTGCAAGCTGATCGTAGTGAATGGTACAATTTCTCTGCATATGCTCTCTCGCAAGAGATTTTTTCCTGCAGGTAAAGAAATTTGCTCGGAGAGCCGATCATGCAGGCAGGTTGAGGGTGGCCAACGATGCGCATTCAAGCGGAAGCGAATCTCGAAGCTCTGATTGAGAGCACCGATGACCTGGTCTGGGCGATGGATCCCTGCCTGCTGTTGATTAATTTTAATCGCGCATTCAAGATGTATATAGAAAGTAACTATGGAACCCTGGCGGCTCCGGGGATCGACCTGCGGGAGCTGCTTCCGCCGGAGCGCATGGCGCTTTTGTCTCCTCTCTTTGACCGGGCGCTGCGAGGAGAGAGGTTTAGCGCGGAATTCCTTCTCGTCAATGGCCATACGCTGGAACTTGCCTTGAATCCGATTCTTGTCAATGGCAAAGCGACGGGAGTTTCGGTCTTCGGCAAAGACATCACAGACCGCAAGGCGGCAGAACTCGCGCTCCACGAGGCCGAGAGGAAATATCGCTCCATCTTTGACGGCGCGTTGGAAGGAATTTATCAGACTTCAACCGATGGAAAAGTTCTGACATCCAATCTCGCCCTCTCCAGAATGCTGGGCTACGATTCGGTGGATGAGGGCATAGCGAAGGTTGATGACACCTCGCAAGATCTTTGGGCTGATCCGGAGGAGCGGAAGAAGTACCTGGCGATGCTCGATGAGAATGATGCCGTTATGGGCTTCGAGTGCCGCTTTCGGCGCAAGGATGGCTCGATCATCTGGGTTTCGCTGAATACCCGCAAGATTTGTGGGGCCGATGGAAAGGTGCTTCGCCGTGAAGGCTTTGTCACCAACATCGACGAGCGCAAGCGCTCTGAGGAGGCTTTGCGCGAAAGCGGGGATTTTTTACGGGAAGCGCAGAGAATCGGAGATATGGGTTGCTACGTTCTGGATGTTTCCGCTGGAAGATGGACCAGCACCAGCCGGCTGGATGAGATCTTCGGCATTGACGCGAGTTACGAGCGTTCCGTGGCCGGTTGGGAGGCTCTTGTGCATCCCGCCGACCAAGCGATGATGTCGGACTACTTCGCCAACGAAGTCATTAAAAATGGGAAGCCCTTCGACAAGCAATACCGCATCGTTCGTCCGTCGGACGGGACCGAGCGTTGGGTGCATGGGTTGGGCAAGCTGGAATACGATGCCGAGGGGCATCCGCTGAAGATGCGCGGCATTATCAGCGATATTTCCACTCACCGGCAGTGGGAGATGCAACTGCTTAAGAGCGAGGAGCGCTATCGCACCGCCTTCCTCACCAGCATCGACGCCATCACCCTAAGTTGCATGGAGGATGGAAGGTTAGTCGATGTCAATCCAGCTTTTCTTCGCATGTTCGGATTTGAGCGCGAAGAAGTGATTGGGCGCACTACGCTGGAACTCAACCTCTGGCCTGTGCCGGATCATCGACAAAAACTGGTTGCTGCGTTGCGAGAGAACTCTTCCTGCCGGGACCTGGAGTTTCAACTGTTCAACAAGAACAGAAAGACTATCTGGGCTTTGGTCTCTGGGGCGAGGATCGAGTTGGACGGCGTTCCCTGCTTTCTTCTTGTGATTCGGGACATCTCCGAGGCCAAGGCGGCCGCCGAGGCGTTGCGCGAGAGTGAGGACCGCTATCGTATTGCCTTCCAGACGAGCATTGACGCCATCAACATCAACCGCTTGAGCGATGGGTTATATATCGACTGCAATCAGGCACTTCTCGATCTTTTGGGATATGAACGCGAAGAGTTGATCGGGCGCAGCACACTGACGCTGGAGATTTGGGCGGAGCCCAGCGACCGGCAAACGATGGTGAATCTGGTGCTCGAGAATGGCAGTTGCCGCAATATGGAGGTGCGCTTCAGAAAGAAGAGCGGAGAGATTATCTGGGGTGAGATGTCGTCGTCGCTGATGGAAATTGCCGGCGTGGACTGCGTTCTTTCTGTCACGCGGGATCTCTCGCTTGCCAAGGCTGCTGAACGAGAAATTCTGAATCTGGCCTTCTATGATCCGTTGACGGGCCTGCCCAACCGCCGCCACCTGCTCGACAGGTTGCACCTGGCGGCCTCGGGCACACCAAACGAGCGCTTACAGGCTCTCCTGCTGATTGATCTGGATAACTTCAAGACTTTGAACGATACCCTTGGCCATCAAACCGGAGATGAGTTTTTACAGGAGATTGCGCGGCGAATTCCAGAGTGCGTTCCCGAAGCCAACCAGGTTTTCCGCGTCGGAGGCGATTCGTTTATTGTGATCCTCGAAGATCTGAGCGACGCAGCCGAGGAAGCCGCCGCCGAGGCCCAGGCCGTGGGCGATAAGATCCTGACGCTAATTAGCCGCCCCTGCATGATAAGGGAACGCGAATGCCTTTCGTCGGCCAGCATCGGAATCACCGTCTTCGGCGACAAGCCATACAGCACGGATGAGATCCTCCAGCAGACCGATATTGCGCTTTATCAGGCCAAGGCGGCAGGACGCGCCACCATGCGCTTCTTCTCGCCAGCCTTGCAGACGGTCATAAACGCCCGCGCAGCCATGGAGGAGGATCTGCGCCATGCAATCAAGGCGAAGCAATTTATTGTCTACTTTCAGCCCCAGGTGGAGCGGGGCCGCTTGGTGGGCGCGGAGGTTCTGATCCGCTGGGCGCATCCCACGCGTGGCCTGGTGCAGCCGGGCGAGTTTATTCGCAGCGCAGAGAATTCAGGACTGATTCTACCCATCGGAGACTGGGTACTGGAAACCGCCTGCGAGCAGATCGCTAAGTGGGCAGGCCATGAAGAGACCGCCGATCTCGTGCTCGCGGTCAATATCAGCGCCCTGCAATTCCGCCAGCCGGAGTTCACCGAACAGGTGTTGTCAACTCTGGAGCGCACCGGAGCCAATCCGCTGAACCTCAAGCTGGAACTGACCGAGAGTTTGCTGGTGGATGATTTCGAAGAGGTCATCCAGAAGATGACCGAACTGAAGTTGCATGGATTGAGCTTCTCGCTGGACGACTTCGGCACCGGCTATTCTTCGCTGGCCTATCTCAAGCTTCTTCCTCTGGACGAACTGAAGATCGACCGGTCCTTTGTACGCGATATGCTGATGGATGTCGGCAGCGGCGCCATTGCGCGTACCATTCTTTCGCTGGGTCGGTCCATGGGTTTGTCGGTGATGGCCGAGGGCGTGGAAACCAAGGAACAGCGCGGCTTCCTCGCCGGTCTCGGCTGCCACAGCTTTCAGGGCTTCCTTTTCAGCCGGCCATTGCCGCTCGATGAGTTTGAGCAGTACCATCGGGACTTTGCCAAGAACGGCCTCTTTTAGCGCAACGGACTCGTTCACCTTCGGAGCCGCCTTTGGATACCGAGCGGCTAATCCCAAATTCTTATTCTGATTCCATCGCCAAGCTCGACTGATGACGCAGGTCGGAACCGCGCAGCCAGAAGATAACATCAGTAGCGATATTTGAGGCGTGGTCGGCGATCCGTTCCAGATGCTTGGCTACCAGGATACCGCTGATCGCCTGCCGAGTCGCGCTGGGTTGTTGCTCAATCAGGCTCAACAAATCGTCATGTGCGCGGCGGTTCATTTTATCTATCTCGCTGTCCATCTCGCGCACCGATTCAGCCAGCCGCGCGTCCTCTTCCAGCAGGGAGCGCAGTGCCGTGCGGATCATGTGGTTGGCAAACTCACCCATGGCCGCAAAGTCCACCGGCAGCTCCACGATATCCTGTTTCAAGGTCTCGCGGGTGCGGCGGGCAATTCCCATCGCCTGGTCGCCAACCCGCTCCAGGTCGCCGTTAATCTTGATGGCTGCCAAAATAAAACGCAAATCGACAGCCATGGGCTGCTCTTTGGCTAGCAACTCATAGGCCATCTCGTCCAGGTCACGCTGCTCGCTGTCGATAGCCCTCTCGTTCTGCTTGACGAATTTGCATAGCTCTTTGTCGCGCTGCAGATAGGCGTCAACCGCGGACTCAACAGCCTGCTGCGAGAGGGCCGCCATGGCCAGCAACTTGTCCTTGAGTTCCGCGAGTTCCAGGTGAAAATGAATGCGTGGCACGGCAGTTCTCCTTCATCGGTAATTGTGCTTAACATCATGTTACCAGCGAAGGAAAATCCATGCCCGCGCATTCAGCTCACCGTCTTCAAGCCGCCTTGGCGGCGCTTGCCGAGCTGACGCGGAAGTGCTTCATGTGGATGGAGAGCGCGCGCTCAATCTTGCGCAGGTCGTTGCGCTCGGCCGGGCCGGCAAAGGTGGAGGCCACGCCGTGCGCTGAGGCGCGCCCTGTGCGGCCGACGCGGTGGACAAAGTCCTCGGCCATCTTGGGCATATCGAAGTTGACGACCTGGGCCACATTGGCCACGTCGATGCCGCGCGCGGCCACGTCGGTGGCCACCAGCACGCGGTGACGGCCTTCGCTGAAGCTGCGCAACGCCTGGTTGCGCTGGGCCTGCGAGCGGTCGCCATGAATTTGCGTCGCGGAATGGCCGGCGCGAACCAGCCGGCGAGCCACGCGGTCGGCGCCGTGCTTGGTGCGCACAAAGACCAGAAAGCTGCCTGACTCGGCGCCCAGCAGGTGTTCGAGCAGCTCCTGCTTCTTGTCCGGCTCAACCTCGAAGGTGCGCAGCTCGACGTTTTCGGCGGGCTTGAGCACCGAGCCGATCTCGACGCGCGCCGGGTTGTTGAGATACTTGCGCGCCACATCTTTTACCGAGCCTTCGAGCGTGGCCGAGTAGCACAGGGTCTGCCGCACGGCGGGCAGCTCGGCTGCAATGCGGGCGATGGCCGGCTGAAAGCCCATATCGAGCATCCGGTCTACTTCGTCGAGCACCAGAATCTTGATGCCGTCGAGCTTGACCAGGCGGCGCTTGATGTAATCTTCCAGGCGACCGGGCGTGGCGACGATCAGCCGCGCGCCGCGGCGAATGGCATCGAGCTGCGCACGCTCTGCCATGCCGCCCACCACCAGTGCAACCGTCTGCGAGGAGTTCGAGCGAATGCTGAGAAATGCCTGCTCCACCTGCATGGCCAGCTCGCGTGTGGGCAGGCAAATCAGAGCCATTGCGCCCTTGCCTTCAGCCTTCTGCAACATTTCGACGATGGGAATGAGGTAGCCGAGGGTCTTGCCGGTTCCGGTCTGCGCCGTGGCCAGCACGTCGCGGCCTTCGAGCGCGGGAGGAATGCAGCCGCTCTGCACGGGGGTGGGGATTTCGAATTTATTGGCGTCAAGCCGCGCCATCAGGGCGGGCGAAAGAGAGAATTCAGAGAACTTGGTCAAAATAGAGTCATTTCCTAAGGCTTCCGGAGCTGCCCGAAGATCGAGCGGCCTGCAAACGGAGGCGGACAAAAGAGGCGCGCACACTCATGCGAGAGCGCAGGCCCACGTTCAATTGTGCGTAAGGGAGAACCGAAGAGTCGAGCTAAGACTGGCCTACATGTAAAAGGCCCGGAGCTGCCACACGCTGCTTCATCGCCAGTCGGCACACTGCCGAAAGGCCCCACGCTCCAGCGCAAAATCAATTGCGCTCCCGGCTGATGCGCCTGATCACAATCAAGGATACAAAGGCGGCTAAAGCTGAACTGAATCTCAGTCCAAAGCAGAGTCACCGGGTGGGAGACTCATGGTTCGCGCTGTATGGGATCGGGGAAAAATCTGTGCTGGGCAGATTCGCCTTGGAAGGGAACTCCGCCGCTCACGACCAAATCACTGAGCGCAAGTACAGTGTAGCACAGATGGCGATCCTAAGCGGTCGTAACCGCTATCCCGATCCCGGTATTGGTGCAATCCCGGGATAAATGGCATCCGATAATATTCTCGGATAGGCTAATATGAGTTGAAGTTAGGGTTCAAGATTATGCTCAGAAAGTCGAAAATATTTGTTGCGCTTACTCTGGTTACTGCCTGTTGGACTGCTACGCCAGCTTTCTCTCAATGCAAAAACCAGAGCACCCCACTGCCATTCACAGCTATGAAGGCGGCTAGTAAACCGCGAGACTTCGTCCGTTTCAAGTACTTCCTATCTTCCTCCGACTCACTTCTGATTCGGTCGCACGAGGACACCGAGACTTCGATCGGTCCATATGATCTTGGCTTTGTGATCGTACGCGATGGTAAGACGATGCAGACCGTGAATCTGCGGAAATTGCCTGAATTCCGGCGTGAGGATTCCTTTTTTTCGGAGGCTTTCACTACCCTTTACGTGACTCGCGCGTGTGCGAGTGGAGGTCCAATCTACTTTGTCACGCTGAAATATATGGGCGATGAAATCAGTCCTGCCCTTGTCTTCACATTGGTTCCTTCAGCAAAGGGATATGATATTTCCACGCTTCCGATGATCTCCGGTGGAGTAGTGGATGTATCCTTGGCCGATCCGCTGCACCTCAGGATTTGGGACAATCTGCACGAAGGCGAGTGTAACGCCTGCGAAACCGCTTACCGGATTACAGAGTATGAGATTCGAGAGGGTAAGCCTGTCCGAATTCGGCAGCACCGGACACGGCATCTATACTCTTCCGGGCAATTCGATGAATCACGTATCCGATTCATACCGTGACGGTGTTTTAGACGGTTAGAAGGTTAGCAAGATCAGCTTCGTTCCGATAACTCTTCGGCTTTACAGACAAGCCCTCGTCGATTCGGCAACTCCGCCAATACCGCTATCGTGCCTAAGTCGATACTGAATGAGCACACTGAATGCGGCCCGCCCTCACCGCGTAAAATACTCATCAGAGAGAAGGAATGTCGCAAGAGCCACAGAACCCCATCCAGAGCGGAGCAGCGCAAGCCGCGCCCACCGAGGCCAGCCTCGATCCCACGGATTGGGCGGCTTTTCGCGCGCAGGCGCACCGCATGCTGGACGATATGCTCGGCTACGTGGAAGGAATTCGGCAGCGGCCGGTCTGGCAGCCGATTCCCGATGAGGTGCGGGCGCATTTTCGCTCGCCCGTGCCGCGCGGGGGCGAAGAGCTGGCCACGGTTCATGCCGAGTTCATGGAAGAGATTCTGCCTTATGCGCAGGGCAACGCGCATCCCGGCTTCATGGGCTGGGTGAATGGCGGCGGCACGCCGGTGGGCATGGTGGCAGAGATGCTCGCGGCCGGGCTGAACGCGAACCTGGGCGGCCGCGATCACATTCCCATCGAGGTGGAGCGGCAGGTGACGCGCTGGGTGCGGGAAATCTTCGGCTTCCCGGAGACGGCCAGCGGATTGTTTGTGACCGGAACCTCGATGGCCAATCTGATCGCCGTGCTGATTGCGCGGGATGCGGCGCTGGGCTTCGAGGTGCGCGGCACTGGCGTGGCGGCGGAGGCGCGGCGGCTGACGGCCTACACTTCGACCGCAGTACATGGCTGCGTTCCCAAAGCGATGGACATTGCCGGGCTGGGCAGCGACGCGCTTCGGCTGATCCCCGCCGATAGCCGCGGCCGGATCGATTTGGCGGCGCTTGCCGAGGCGATTCAGCGGGATCGAGCGGCCGGCCTGACGCCGTTTTTGGTGGTGGGCACGGCGGGAACGGTGAACACCGGCGCGATTGACGACCTGGCCGGCCTGGCCGAATTGTGCAAGCGCGAGAAACTCTGGTTCCACGTCGATGGCGCCTTTGGCGCGCTGGCTCGGCTGGCGCCCGAACTCGCGCCAAAGCTGAACGGGATCGAACGCGCGGATTCCATTGCCTTTGATTTTCACAAATGGGGTCAAGCGCCCTATGACGCCGGTTTCATTCTGGTGCGCGACGGCTTGGCGCACAAGAAGGCCTTCGAACTGCCAGCGGCTTACCTGCAACGGGCCGAGCGGGGATTGGCCGCCGGTTCGCCCTGGCCCTGCGACTATGGGCCGGACCTCTCGCGCGGCTTTCGCGCCTTGAAGGTCTGGTTCACTCTGAAGGTTTTGGGCGTTGACCGGCTGGGCGAGTCGATTGCGCACTGTTGCGCGCTGGCTCACTATTTGGAGGCCCGCGTGGCCGCAGAGCCGGAGCTGGAGTTGCTGGCGCCGGTGGAGCTGAATATCGTCTGCTTCCGCTATCGCGCCACTGGCTGCTCGCCGGAGGAGTCGGACCGCGTGAATGGTGAGATTGTGATTGCGCTGCAGGAGGCGGGGGGGGTGGCGCCTTCGACAACCCGCATCAAAGGCCGCATGGCGATTCGCGCGGCCATCGTCAATCATCGCACCAGCCGCGCGGAGATCGACGCTCTAGTGGACGGCGTGCTGGCGCAGGGCCGCGCCCGGGGATTACTACTGTCGTGATGGCCTGCAAGGACTGAAGATCGTGTTGCCCTTTACGCGCGTCCTTATCTCATCGCCTTCATGCTGGGCCAATCGGGATGGCGGTGCTGTTTGAAGGCTTCCACGCCCTCCTTGAAGTCCTCGGTGGAGCGCTGCTGCGCGTTCACCTGGATGGCCTCTTCCAGTTCCTCGTCGAGGCGGCGGCGAGCGTGGCTGGCAAGCAGCCGCTTGACCGACTGCATGGCCTGGGGGCTGTTCATCAGCAGCGATTGGGCCAGCGCATAGGCGGAGAGCATCAGCTCCTCGGCGGCCACAACCTGCGTCACCAGCCCCAGTTGCAGCGCCTCCTGCGCTTTGAGCAGCCTGCCGGTCAGCAGCAGTTCGCGGGTACGTTTTTCGCCCACCTGACGCAACAGGAACGAAGCCGCAATGGCCGGCACAAAGCCCACGCGCACCTCGTTCAAACCAAACTTGGACTCCGGCGTGGCCAAAGTGAAGTCGGGAATGGTGGCCAGACTCATGCCGCCGGCAATGGCCGGGCCATTGACAGCGGCGATCACCGGCTTGGGAAAGTCGTAGAGAGCGCGCAGCACGCGAACCATATTCTCCGAATCGCGGCGGTGCTCCTCGTAAGAGTGGGCTTGAATGGTCTCCAACTGCCCTATGTCAAGACCTGAGCAGAAGGCCGAACCGGTCCCGGTCAGGATGACCACGCCGCACGAGCACTCCGCTGCCTCGTCGAGGGCCAGGGTCAGCTCCGAGATCAGTGCAGGCGAGAGCGCGTTGCACTTCTCCGGGCGGTTGAGGGTGATGGTCTTCACTCCGTTGGCCGAATGAACGAGGATGTGATCGAAGCGGGCCATGCATTCTCCTTCAGCGCCGGACAGTAAATCCGAGTCCATGCGCGAACCAGCCTATCGTAGCGCAGTTTTGCCCTGTGCGCATGGTGATTCTGATCACTGCTGGTTTTGGGGCGGTTTCTTGCGGAATGGTACGCTCTCTGCCGCCCGAAACGGCGCTACTGATTCGGCCCCAAAGAAATGCAGCACCCCCTCCCACCCATTCCGTAATAGAACGCGAATTGGGTGGGGCGCGGCGTTTCAAAACTTCTTGTACGAATCAATCATCACATCCGACAACTTTCCCGCACCCTCTTTGCGCCCTCGCGCATCCATTCATACAGAAGGACATATCGACTGGGGTGAGCAATGAGGCTCCCCCGCCGCTGCCCAAAACACACCATCCACGTATGAGGAGATCTTCTCAATGGCATATGAACTCGCCCCGCTTCCTTACGACTACGCCGCTCTGGAACCATTCATCGACGCCGAGACGATGCACATCCATCACGACAAACACCACCAGGCCTACGTCAACAACCTGAACGCGGCCTTGGCCAACCACCCCGAGCTGGCCGCCAAGCCCGTTGACGAGCTGATTCGCACGCTCAGTCAGCTTCCTGAAGAGATTCGTACCGCCGTCAAAAACAACGGCGGCGGCCACGCCAACCACTCTATCTTCTGGCCGCTGATGGGCAAAGTTGGCTCAGACGGCGTAGGCGGCGCGCCCATCGGCCCCATCGCCGCCCAAATCACCGCGGACTTCGGCGACTTCGAGGCCTTCAAGAAACTCTTCAACGAGACCACCGCCAAGCAGTTCGGCTCCGGCTGGGGCTGGCTGGTATTCGCCAGTGGCAAGCTCAAGGTCATCACCACGGCCAATCAGGAATCGCCCCTCACCCAGGGCCTCTATCCCATCCTGCTCAACGACATCTGGGAGCACGCCTATTATCTCAAGTACCAGAACCGACGCCCCGACTACCTGGCCGCCTGGTGGAATGTCGTCAACTGGCACGAAGTGAACCGGCGCTTTGCCGTGGCTAAAGGCTGAGAAGCAGGAATTAGGGAATAGGGAACAAAACGCTGCCACTGTGCCCCATCCTTTCCACCTTGTTTGTGGAAAGGATGGGAGACCACGCACTCCATGCGAGCGAATCGAGCGGCTGCCGCACCGCAGGTGCCCGCAACCATTTTTCCAGAATGGTGTCTAACTCATCAGGTATATGCTGAACCGTATGAGCAAATTGACACTGCTTGGGCTGGCGGCGCTGCTTGCTCTAGTTCCAGCCGCCCGCGCCCAGTCCGCCAGTTTCATCATCAGCCAGCACGGCAAATCTGTGGGCACGGCCAGCTTCAACTTCATCGCACGCGCCGACGGTTACGACTCCACCTCCGTGGTTCGCATCGCCATGCAGGGCCTCGACTACGCGCTCTCCAAAACCGAACGCCTCACGGCCGCCAACCACCTCCGGCACGTTCAGCTGAGCGCCATCGTGAACAATTCGGCTGTGACCGTGAACGTAGCGCCCGACGCCGCGCAGATTTTGCTGAACATCTCAGCCAATGGCCGCGCCACCACCACCCGGCTTGCTCCGCACTCAGCCGCCGTCTTTCTGGCCGACTTCGATCCCGGGGCGCTGGAAACCCTTCTCGCTCTGGCCGTGGCGCAGAACAACCGCAATCTCTGGGCGATCATCCCCAAGCAGGCGGGCACCATCGAGCCGATTGAGTTGGCCACGCTGGCCGACGAGCAGGGTACGCTCGACGGCCAGCCCATCGCCGTTCATCATCTGAAGGCCACCATCGCCGATGCCGCCACGGATCTCTTCAGCGGCCCCGAAAATCAGCTTCTTCAGGCCGAACTTCCGCATCAGGGCTTTGCGCTGGTTCGTAACGGCTTTGCCCTCACTCCGCCCGCCAAGCCCGGCGCGCCTCCGGCAGAGTGAGGCTCTTACTGACCCCTGATCCCTGATCCCTGTTCCCTGCTCTTCTCACGCCGCCCGGCCCGCTGCCACCGCCGAGGCCCACGCCCACTGGAAGTTATATCCGCCCAGTTGGCCGGTGACGTCGACAACTTCGCCGATAAAGAATAGTCCCGGTACGGCGCGCGCCTCCATCGTGCGCGCCTGCAAATCACGCGTGTCCACGCCGCCGGCCGTTACTTCGGCTTTGTCGAAGCCTTCGGTTCCCACCGGGTGCAGCTCGTAGCGGCGCAGCCTGCCTTCATAATCCGTCAGGGCAACATTCGACCACCCCTGCGGTACGGCGATCTCGGCCAGGTAATCCGCCATTCGCTGTGGTAGATGCTCGCGCAGAACTTGCCTCACCGTCGCTGAATCGCGTCGCGCGCCCGGCTGCCGCAAGGGCTCCATCAGCCCCACCCCAGCGGCCAACTGTGGAGCAAAATCCAGCGCCAACGCCTCGCCCGGCCGCCAATACGACGAAGCCTGCAAGATCGCCGGGCCGCTCAGCCCGCGATGCGTCACCAGCATCTTCTCCTTGAAACTGACCCCGCCGGCGGAGGCCTCAACCTCTGCCGCCACGCCGGCCAGCTTCGTCCAACCAGCTTCGGCGCCGCCCAGCACCAACGGAACCAGCGCCGGCCTCGGTTCCACAACACGCAGCCCGAATTGCCGCGCCAGATCGTAGCCCAGCCCGGTCGCCCCCAGCTTGGTAATCGAGAGACCACCGGTAGCCACCACCAGCGTTTCCGCCCAAAACTCGCCCTGGGAGGACAAGACCCGAAATCCGCCGCCGCCACCCTCGACCTGAATCGAACGCGCGTTGAGCAGCACTTCCACGCCGCCGGCCGCGCACTCGGCCAGCAGCATATCGAGAATCGCCCGCGCCGAGCCGTCGCAGAAGAGTTGCCCCATCGCCTTTTCGTGCCAGGGGATTCCATACCGTTCGACCAATTCGAGAAAGTGTTGCGGCTGATAGAGCGCCAGCGCCGACTTGGCAAAATGTGGATTCTGCGAGAGGAAGTTCTCGGGTTTGCAATGCAGATGGGTAAAGTTGCAGCGCCCGCCGCCGGAGATGAGAATCTTGCGCCCCGGCTGCCCGTTGTGATCGAGCAGGGCAACCCGTCGCCCTCGAGCGCCGGCCACCGCAGCGCACATCAGCCCAGCCGCGCCCGCGCCCAATACAATCAGATCGAATTGGCGCGGAGCGGGCATGGGTCAATCTGGCTAAACCGCAGCCTTTGCTCCTATTTCAAAGCCACGGCAACGGGAGTGAGGAATGCCTTCTGCGGCGCGTCAATCTCATTGCCCGGAGCGTTTAGCTTCAGCTTCAGGTCGGCGACCTCCGCTTTGCCGCTCAGCGGAGCCGTAAATTCCAGCTCATACTGATTGCGCAAGCGGCGGGCCAGCTCGTCGAGAAACGGCGCCAGGGAAACGGGATTCCCCGTCCCCGACCAGTAGCTCTTGCCGCCCGTCGCCTGGGAAACTTCACTCAACAGGCTCAGGCCGATATTGTTGGCTGTGAGCGAATTGTCAGCGGCACCCGAATTTACCCAGTAGATCGAGTAGACGACCACCCCGGCGCGCACGGCATCGGCAATCGAGGCCTGCACATAAGGGTCGTTGGGATCGTATCCATTTTGGAGGTTATCAATGCCATCCGTCACCATCACCACTTCGCGCCGCGCGCCTCGATCCTGGGAGGGCCAGTGCTTTGCCAGGTTGGTGAGGCAGAAATAGGGGCTGGAGCTCGAGTCAATCTGGCCTCCGGCCAGATGAAGTTCGCTCACCACCTTGGCGTGGTCAGCGCTCAGCGGGCCGGCAAAAACGGCTCTCCCATTCTGCATATACGCAATGGCGGCGGTAACATTCGGCGGCAGATTGTTGACAAAATGCCGAATGTCGCCAAACTGGGTCGCCAGGTTGTTGCGGGCTGAACCATCGATCAACAGCACCAGCTCAAGGCTGTTGGCCGCGCTTTGCAGTGGCTTCCAGCCGGTCACGCTGGCCGGCTTCCCATTCACTTTGAGCGAAATATTCTGTTCGGTGACGCTCACAGGCAGCTTGCCTTCCTGCTTGGGAAGAACCGTCACCACGACCTTCCCTTGCCCATGTTGATGATCGCCCTGGGAAAACCCCGGCGCAGATCCCAGCAATGTGAGAACGGCTACCCATAAAACCATTCCTGGATTCTTCATCACGAAAGACTCCCTTCGAGGCGTGCGCAACTCTTGCAACGATTTTACGCACTCTGCCTCTGTTTGTGTTGGACGTGCTAGCGAGGGAACGGACTCGTGGAATGTAGGAAAGACGACAAAGCCCTCGGCTGGTTGGCCGGGGGCTTCGCGGTTTTGGTTGGCTTGAGCTGCTCAGGCGCTGAAGAGCAGAATGCCGGCGGGTTTTTCTTCCGATACATTCTCGTCGGAACTGACAGATTGGTCGGCGGTGATCGGGCGATAGAAGAGCTGGTTGGCTTCGAGATAAACCTCGAGGAAGGCCGGCCGCGCCATAATCTGGCCGCCGATGAGAGCCTCGCTCAACGGATCCTCGACGTAGCGCTGCAAGGCGCGGCGAAGGGGGCGAGCGCCGTAGCTGCGATCCACCAGGGTTTTATCGAGAATCCACTTCTTGGCTTCCTCGGTGACTGATATGGTGATGGACTTCTGCGCCAGGTTGACGTTGAGTTGCTGGACAAGCAACTCGACAATCTGGATCAGGTCCGCATCGGAGAGCGACTGGAAGAGGATGACCTCGTCGAGGCGGTTGAGGAACTCCGGATTGAAAGTCTTCTTTACCTCCTGCTTGACCAGTTCTTCAATCTTGTCGCTGACCATGTCTTCGCGGTCACTGGCAAAGCCCATGCCCTGCTTCTTTTGCAGGTGGCGGGCGCCGATATTCGAGGTCATGATGAGGATGACATTCTTGAAATCGACCGTGTTGCCCAGCCCGTCAGTCAACTGGCCGTCCTCAAAAACCTGCAACAGAATGTTGAAGACATCGGGGTGAGCCTTCTCGATTTCGTCGAGCAGAACAACTGAATACGGCGACCTCTTGACGCGCTCGGTCAACTGGCCGCCCTCCTCGTAGCCCACATAACCCGGAGGTGAGCCGATCAGTTTGGAGACCGAGTGCTTCTCCATGAACTCCGACATATCAAAGCGGATGAGCGCCTTGTCGCTGCCAAAGAGAAATTGCGCCAAAGTGCGCGCCATCTCGGTTTTGCCCACGCCGGTGGGGCCGAGGAACAAAAAGCTCCCGATGGGCCGCGACGGCGATTTGAGACCGGCGCGGGAACGGCGGATGGCGCGAGCCAGGGCGCTGATGGCCTTGTCCTGGCTGATGACGCGCTTGTGCAGCTCTTCTTCCACGCGCAGCAGCTTCTGCGTCTCTTCTTCCTTGATGCTGGTGATGGGCACGCCAGTCCAGCGGCTGACCACGTCCTCTATATCCTCGCGTCCGACGATGCCGGCGGCCGAGTCGTCCAGGTGATATTTGTCGCGCAGCAGGCGCAGGGTCTCGCGCTCCTTGCGCTCCTCGTCGGAGTAGAAGCGCGCCTTCTCGAACTCGTGGTTGGCGATGGCCGAATCCATGCGATGCACGATGAACTTGATGCGCTTCTGCACCTCGGTGATCTCTTCCGGCAGCGAGGTCTGGCGCAGCTTGACGCGCGCGCCGGCCTCATCAATCAGATCAATCGCCTTGTCGGGCAAAAAGCGGTCGGGGATGTAGCGATTGGCGTGCGAGACAGCGAACTCGACGGCCTCATCCGTATAGCTGACTGCGTGGAACTTCTCGTAACGGTCCTTGATGCCGTGGATGATCTTGATGGCGTCGGCCTCGTTGGGCGGCGGCACCTTGACAGCCTGAAAACGCCGTTCGAGCGAGCGATCTTTCTCAATGGATTTGCGGAACTCGGCCGGAGTGGTAGCGCCGATGCACTGAATCTCTCCGCGCGAAAGCGCCGGCTTGAGGATGTTGGCCGCATCCAGCGAGCCTTCGGCCGAACCGGCACCGACCAGCGTGTGCAGTTCGTCGATGAAGATGATCGAGTTCTGATTTTCGATCAGCTCTTTCATGATGGTCTTGAGCCGTTCTTCAAATTGGCCGCGATATTTGGTGCCGGCCACAATCAGCGAAAGATCGAGCCCGAGGATGCGTTTCTCGGCCAGAAAGCTGGGCACCTCGCCGTCGGCAATGCGCTGCGCCAGGCCCTCGACGATGGCCGTCTTGCCCACGCCGGGTTCGCCGATGAGAACCGGATTGTTCTTGGTGCGCCGGCAGAGAATCTGCACCACGCGCTCCAGTTCGCCGTCGCGGCCCACTAGCGGATCAAGCTGGCCGTCCATCGCCGCCTGGGTCAGGTCGCGGCTGAACTCGGCCAGCAGACTGCTTTCGCGCTGGCGCTGCTGTTGAGGCTGAGCCTTCTCCTGCGTTACGCGGCCCAGTTCCTCGCGAATCTGCGCCAGCTTCAGGCCGCGCTCCTGCAAAATCTCCGCGGCAAAGCTCTTTTCTTCGCGCAGCAGGCCTAATAGCAGATGCTCTGTGCCAATGTGCTTATGGCCCAGCCGTTCGGCTTCCTCCGATGCATAGGCCAGCACTCGCTTGCACTCGTTGGAGAGCGGCAGGTCCACCGAGGTCGAGACCTTTTCGCGAATCGTCGTATGCGCCTCAATCTGCTTGCGAATCGAATCCACCGAGGCGTGCGAGCGCAAAAATCGGTTGGTCAGCGCCTTGTCCTCGCGCAACAGGCCCAGCAGCAGGTGCTCGGTCTCGATATAAGGCGAACCAAACTGGCTGGCCTCATACCGGGCAAAGAAGATTACGCGCCGCGCCTTCTCCGTATAGCGTTCGAACATAACGATCTCCCTTGATTCTGGCTGTCGGCGGGAGTGGCCGGCCGCTTCGCCCGAAGGCTTCGGCCCAACCCGCGTTCGCCTCTCGATCAACTGCGCCGCCGGGAACCTGGGGAACCAGCTAGCGACCCCGGACAGCTCTTTGGAATGGTTCGGGAGTCATTCAGCACTCCATGATCCCCGGCATTCACGCCGCCGAAGCTCTCCATCCCACCTTTTTCCGCTCGGAAAAGATGAGAATCCATCTTATCCCAAATGGCTCACTCTATAAGACTCAAAAATCACCCCGCGCGGTGCAATTTCCTGCCTGGCTGCCCTGCCTGACTTCCCTTCACGCCGGTTCAGTTGCCGGAGGCGCGGACAGCTGGCCGCTGACCAGCTTCCCTGTCTCCAAACGCAAGATTCGCTTGCAGCGCGCCGCCAGGTCAAGGTTATGCGTCACAAGAATCGAGGTCAGCCCATGCGTCCCGTGCAGCCGCTCGACCAGGTCGAAGACGCGCCTCGCCGTCGCTTCGTCCAGGTCGCCGGTCGGCTCATCGGCCAGCAGCAGCCGCGGATTGCAAACCAGTGCGCGGGCCAGCGCCACGCGCTGCTGCTCGCCGCCGCTCAGCTCGCCGGGGCGATGGTCGCCGCGATCCTCCAAACCCACCTCCCACAGCCACTTGGCGGCCGCTTTCAGCGCATCTGTCCGGCGCAATCCGCGCGCCAGCAGCGGCATGGCGACGTTTTCCAGTGCCGTGAACTCCGGCAGCAGGTAGTGAAACTGCCAGACGTAGCCGATCTCGCGGTTGCGAAACTCCGCCGCTTCTTGCGGCTTGAGTCGCGCCAAATCCACCGAGACGCAGACAACCCTGCCCGCCGTGGGCGCGTCCAGCGCGCCCAGAATATGCAGCAGCGTGCTCTTGCCCGCGCCCGACGGCCCCACGATGGCCACCATCTCGCCCGCCGCGACATCAAGATTGAGGCCGCGAAAAAGCGTCAGCGCGCCGCGCGCGGTGGTGTAGGTCTTTTCGAGATTCCGTAGCTGAACAATGGGCTGGCGCGGCTCCGGCTCCCGCGCTGCACGGGCCTCCGGGCGGTCAACCGCTGGGTTGGTTTGTATCATCGGCTGTACTCATTTTATCGTGCCGGGACAATTACCGCGCCAATAAGTCTCCACAGGCTTTATGTTGGTCGCCGCTCAAAGGGGCTTGAGTAGAAGAGCTTCATGCCGGCAGCACTCCGTCGCTTGAGCTGTAGGCGTAAAGTTTGCAAGCCCCGCGCTTCACCCAGGCCTCCAGAAAACGGTCTTTGTTTCTTGGGGAGGTAGCGTGGAGTTGGCTTTGCAGATAATTACCATCCCTGGACGCAAAATAAAAACATGAAAAACGACCGCGGTAGCCATGCTTTCTTGACCCTGATCCCTATCCATCCCCTTTTATCCCACTATTCCCCGTTTCTTCTCCCCATAATCCCTTCGACCCCACCCCCCCTACCCTGTGGAGGTTATTTTCCGACTCTAACATCTCCTGTAACACGAACAGAATCAAGCGTTTGTAATTATAGCCTAGTAACGAATCAGTAACTGCAAACCGCGTTATTTGCCCGTATTTTAGCCCAAATAGAGGCCGTTTGAACTCATAAAAGCCACTTTATTGTGCAGTTTTGAGGGCGTAGTTATTGTTTCGGAAGGACGCTGGCATTGATCCGCGCGATGCGGCCATTCGGGCCGACAACAAAGGGCAGCGAGAGAGCATTCCAGTTGCCATCGTCGAGCGGCTGCCAGCTCTTGCCGTCATCGCGACTTACATCCGAACCGTTCGTTCCTACTGCGATCCAGGCACGGAGTGCCTCGCTCAATAAGATTGAAAATCGCGCCCTTTCGTCTTGGCGCCAGCCGCCGCTTGAGTTACGGCTTGTTCCGCCGCCGCGCCGCATCCTCATACGCCGCAGCGTACTCACGCGCTGGCTGCTGCCAGCTATAGTTTTGCGCCATGCCGTTCAGCATCAGCCGCTTCCAGCCCGCTTTGTCCTCAAAGGCCGTGAGAGAGCGCGCAATCGCCGCCTCCAGCGCCTCGGCGCTCTTGCCCTTGAATTTGAAGCCCGTCCCGATATCCTGCTCCGGCTTCCATTCTTCAATCGTGTCGTCCAGTCCGCCCGTCGCCCGCACCACCGGAACGGTGCCGTACTTGAGCGAATAAATCTGGTTCAGCCCGCACGGCTCATAGAGCGAGGGCATCAGAAAGATATCCGCGCCGGCCTCAATCTTGTGCGCCAGCCGTTCGTCGTAGCCGATGCGCACGGCGACGTTGGCCCGATTCCAGAAGGCCCAGTCGCGGAAGAACTTCTCGTGGGCTGGTGCGCCCGTGCCCAGCGCCACCACGGCCACATCCTGCTCCGCCAACCGCCCGGCGATCTGCTCCACCAGGTCGAAGCCCTTTTGCGCGGCAAAGCGCGAGACGATCCCAATCACCGGCGTCGTGGCAGCCACTGTGTCCAATCCAAAAGTTTGCAGCAGGTCGGCGCGGCACTTGCTCTTGCCGTCCAGATCCTCCGGCGAGTAATGTGCGGCCAGGTTAGCGTCCGTCGCGGGGTCCCAGCGCGCATAGTCCACACCGTTCAGAATCCCGCGCAGGTCAGCGGCGCGCCCGCGCAGCACCGCGTCCAGCCCTTCGCCGAACTCCGGCGTCTGAATCTCCTCGGCATATTTGCGGCTCACCGTTGTCAGAATCTCGGAGTAGACCAGCCCGCCCTTGAGGAAGTTGAAGCGGTCGAAGTGCTCTACCTTGTCCATGGTAAAAATATCCCATGGAAAGAGCAGCCGCTCGGTGGTCGCCGGTGGAAATGCGCCCTGGTAAGCGGCGTTGTGAATCGTCAGCACCACGCGGGCGCGGCTGAGCAGCGGGTCGGAGGCATACGTTGTGCGCAGGTAAACGGGAATCAGCGCCGCCTGCCAATCGTGCACATGAAAGACGTCCGGAACGCCCAGCAGCTTGGACGCCTCCAGCACCGCGCGGCAATAGAGCGCGAATCGCTCGGCGTTGTCCGGGTACTCGCCCGCCGCCGTGCCATACAGCCCAAGCCGGTCAAAAAGCTCCGGGCAATCGACAAAGTAGAACTGAACTCCATCGCGCCTGCCGCCGTCCACAATCCCCACAAAGCGGTTGTAATACTCGAAGGGAATGGTGATCGAGCGCGCCGCATAGCGCAACTCGCCTGCCAACTGCCGCCGCGTCACCGGGTAGAGCGGCAGATAGGCAGTGACCTCGTGGCCCAGCTTGACCAGCTCCGGCCCCAGCGCTCCCACCACGTCGGCCAACCCGCCGGTCTTGGCAAAGGGTACGCACTCGGATGCGGCAAAGACAATGCGCATGATGGCTTCCTTCTGGTAAGCGAAAGTATCAGTCCGTATTCTATTCTGCGACGCCAAAGGAGCGGTCTGCTAAGGGAACCGTCCATCACGCTCAAGATACGCGTGCTCGCCACAGGGCCGCAAGGCTGTCGATGGACAAGGCTTCGGCACGCGCAAGGGGGTCGATTGCGGCCTGCGCGATGGCGGCGGTAATCTCCGCAGACGACCATCCGGCAGAGCGCAGGTTGTTGGCCACCGTCTTGCGCTTCTGGTGGAAGCATTGGCGCGTGAAGCGCAAAAAAGCATCCTCGTCCACGCCCAGCTCGTTGAAGCGCGGCGCAAAGCGCCAGCGGAAGACCGTCGAATGCACGTCGGGCGGCGGGCTGAAGGACTCCGGCGGCAGCGTGAAGATCTGCTCGGCAGGCCCGTACAACTGCACTGTGACCGAGAGCAGGCCGTAGTCGCGCGAGCCGGGCCGGGCTGTGACGCGGTCGGCCACCTCGCGCTGCACCATCAGCACGGCGCGGTCCAGCGCGGCGTAGCTAGCGGCCAGCTTGAGCAGAATTTGCGAGGTAATTCCGTAAGGCAAATTGCCCACCACCAGCAGCCGTTCGCCCGCCGCCGCAGAGGCGGCCGTAAAGTCGAATAACAGCGCGTCCTGCTCGACGACCGTAACCCGCTCCGGCGGAAACTCAAAGCGCAAAGAGGCCGCCAGCATGGAGTCCAGCTCCACGGCCAGCAGATGTGCGGCGCGAGCGGCCAGCGTTCCGGTGATGGCGCCGCGGCCTGGCCCGATCTCGACCACAGTGCGTCCGCCCAGGTCGCCGAGCGAAGTAGCGATGCGCTGAATGGCCTGCGCGTCAACAAGAAAGTTTTGACCGAGCTTGGGTTTGGAGGGCATGGGCTTTCTTCGATGGTAGATGATGGCGAAGGAATCTGCGCACGGCTTGCGGCGCCGGAGAGTCTTTTGCAGATTGTTCTGATCTTTTTGCAACTGCGGCGGCAGTGTTGAATCAGTAAAGTGGGATTTTCTGCCGACGCTCACCTGTCATCCCCCCTTGGATGCGGGCGAGCGGCGTCCCTATGAGGTCACAAATCGCATGGCTACAGCTCACGCTTCGCGCCCGGACGCGGAGGACGCGTCCCCTCTCTCTCTTGTGCCTCCGGCTGGCGCGCCCAACGGCCAGGACATTGATTCGACGCTGCATGAGAACCGTGTCTTTCCGCCGCCCGCCGAGTTCAGCGCCAAGGCCCACATCGGCAGCATGGAAGAGTATGAGGCGCTCTACCGCCAATCCATCGCTGACCCGGAAGCCTTCTGGGCCGACGCGGCAGAGAATCTGCACTGGTCCCGTCGCTGGGATAAAGTGCTGGAATGGAACCTTCCCTGGGCAAAATGGTTTGTCGGCGGCAAGTTGAACCTGAGCTATAACTGCGTGGATCGCCATGCGCTGGGCAACCGAGGCCAGAAGACTGCACTAATCTGGGAGGGCGAACCAGGCGAGCAACGGCGGCTGACTTACTCCGAGTTATACGCCGAAGTGCAGCGCTTCGCCAATGCGCTCAAGGGGCTGGGCATCCAAAAGGGAGACCGCGTGGCCATCTACATGGGCATGACGCCGGAGCTGGCCATCGCCCTGCTCGCCTGCGCGCGCATCGGCGCAATTCATTCGGTCATCTTTGGCGGTTTCGCGGCCAACGCCATCGCCGACCGCGTCAACGACTCCGGCTGCGTGGCGATCCTTACGCAGGATTCGAGTTATCGCCGCGGCAACGAAATTCAACTGAAGCAGATCGTCGATGAAGCCGTGCTTAAATGCCCAACCGTGCGCCACGTGGTCGTCTATCGCCGCAGCGGCGCGGCGGTCACCATGGTCGAGGGGCGCGATTACTGGTGGCACGAACTTACGGCTGCCGCAGCGCCCGATTGCCCGCCCGAGGAGATGGATTCCGAAGACCCGCTCTTCATTCTCTACACCTCCGGCACCACCGGCAAACCTAAAGGATTGGTGCACACTACGGGCGGCTACGCGGTCCAGACCTATCTATCGACGAAGTATATCTTCGACCTGAAGGAAGAGGACGTTTACTGGTGCACAGCAGATATCGGCTGGATCACCGGCCACTCCTATGTGGTCTACGGGCCGCTGGCCAACGGCGCCACTGTGCTGCTTTTCGAGGGCGCTCCTGCCTGGCCCGTCTTCTCGCGCAGCTGGCAGATCATCGAGGAGCACAAGGTCACGGTCCTCTATACCGCGCCCACGGCTATCCGCGCCTATATCAAGTGGGGCGACGAGTTTGTCGAGAAGCACTCGCAGGATTCGCTGCGCCTGCTCGGCTCCGTCGGCGAGCCAATCAATCCCGAAGTATGGATGTGGTATCGGGGGAAGGTCGGCCACAACCGCTGCCCCATCGCCGATACCTGGTGGCAGACCGAGACCGGCGCCATTCTCATTTCGCCTCTGCCCGGCGCCACTCCCACCAAGCCGGGTTCAGCCACGCTGCCTTTCTTCGGCATTCAGCCTGAAGTCGTCAACAAGGAGGGCAAGCCGGTTCCTCCCGGCCACGGCGGCTTTCTGGTGGTGCGCCAGCCCTGGCCGGCAATGGCGCGCACCATTTATGGCTATCCAGAGCGATTCCGGCAGACTTACTGGAGCCAGATCGAAGGCAGTTACTTTACCGGCGACGGAGCGCGTGTCGATGAGGACGGATACTTCTGGCTAATGGGCCGCGTCGACGACGTCATCAACGTCAGCGGTCACCGGCTGGGCACCATGGAGGTCGAATCGGCGCTGGTCTCTCACCCACGGGTCGCCGAGGCCGCCGTCGTGGGCCGTCCCGACGAGATGAAAGGCCAATCCATCGCCGCCTTCGTCGTTCTCGAGCATCCCAACCAGCCCAGCCAGGCGCTCAAAGAGGAGCTGCGCCAATGGGTCGCCAAAGAGATCGGCGCGCTCGCCCGCCCGGATGTGATTCGCTTCACCGAGACCCTGCCCAAGACCCGCTCCGGCAAGATCATGCGCCGGCTGCTGCGAGAGCTTGCCACGCACGGCGAGGTTAAAGGCGACATCACCACGCTGGAAGACTTTTCCGCCATCGCTATCTTGCGCGAAGTGGAAGAGGTGTAGATGAGCATAGCAGCCCGTGGTGAAAGACTGGTTTTGAAAGGGCATGACTTAAGTAGTGCCGCAAATAGTTGATAAAAAATGTTGGGCTTTAGCCCCTGAGGGACGATTTTCAGCCTTTTCGACTTTAACCACGGGCTGTTATCGGCTGTTCTCCTGCGCAATGGCCCGGATCGATAAGATAGTACGTGATGCCGCTTCTCGATCCCATCCCGTCGCCTGTGCTGAATGCCGACTTTGCCGCCCTCGAATGGGAGCCGCTGCTGGCGCTGGTCGCTGGCTTTGCCGCTTCGCCGGTGGGCCGCAACGCGATCCTCGACCTGAAACCCTCCACCGACGAAGCATGGATTGCCCGCCAGCATCAGCTCACCGGCGAGCTGCGCCTGTTGCTCGAAGAGCAAACTTCCATCCCCGTCGGCGGCCTCTTTGATCCCACGCTGTTCGCCGCCAAGGCGCAGATTCCCGGCGCAGCGCTTGAAGCCGATGAGTTGCAAGCCATCGCCCGGCTTGCCAACGACGTAGCCGCGTGGCAGGCGCTGCTTCAATCGCCCCCGGCGCGGCTGGTGGGCAAGCTGGCCGGCCTTTGCCAGCTCTCCACTGCTCTGGCGGGCAACAGCCTTCGGCCGCTGGCCGAGTCTATCGAGCGCACCATTCAGCCCGACGGCTCGCTGGCCGACAACGCCTCGCCGGAGCTGGGCCGCATCCGCCGCGAACAGGAGCGCCAGCAGCGCGTCATCGAAGAAACCCTGCGAGCCGCCCTGCGCAAGCTCTCCACCGAAGGCGCTACGCAGGAAGACCTCATCACCATTCGCGGCGACCGCTTCGTGATTCCGGTACGCGCCGAGCTGAAGCGCCGCATCTCCGGCGTTGTCCACGGACTCAGTTCTTCCGGGCAGACAGTCTACGTCGAGCCTCTCGAAACCATCGAGCAGAACAACGAACTGGTGCGGCTCATCGAAGAAGAGCAGGCTGAGATTCGTCGCATCTTTATCGCCCTCACTCGCCAGGTGGGCGGCTATGCTGTTGCGTTGGTCGAGGGCGCGCGTGTTCTCGCGCTGGTCGATAGCCTGCAGGCCCGCGCCCGCTTCGCCCGCGATTACGATTGCGTAGGGCCAACTCTTTCAGAGCATTTGCTGCATTTGGAAGCCGCGCGCCATCCGCTGCTCGAACGCCATCTGCGCGCGGTTGGCGGTCGTGTTGTGCCGCTCACTCTGGAACTCACAGCCGAGGCTCGCCAGCTCATCATCAGCGGCCCCAACACCGGCGGCAAAACCGTCACGCTCAAGACTACGGCGCTGCTGGCGATGATGGCCCAGGCCGGAGTGCCCGTCCCCGCGGCGGCTGCCAGCTTTCCCGTCTTCACCGCATTTCTGGCCGACATTGGCGACGCGCAATCGATCGAGGCCGAACTCTCCACTTTCTCCGCGCACATCGTCAACCTCGACCGGCTCTCGCGCCTCGCCGACGCGCGCTCGCTCGTCCTGCTTGACGAACTCGGCTCAGCCACCGATCCCGAAGAAGGCTCCGCGCTCGCCGTCGCCATCGCCAGCCACTTTCTCACCGCTGGAGCATGGTCGCTTATCTCCACCCACCACACTTCGCTCAAGGTTTATGGCGCCAACACCGAAGGCGTGCTCAACGCCGCGGCCGGCGTGGACGAGCGCACCCTCGCGCCCAACTACCAACTCAGGCTCGGCGTTCCCGGCGCGTCTGCCGGCATCCAAACCGCCGAGAGGCTGGGCCTGAACGCCGCCATCATCGTCGCCGCGCGCGAACGCCTCGGCTCGCAGCAGGTGGACATCAGCCGCTTTCTCGATAAGCTGCACAGCGATTTGACACAGCTCGAAGCTGAGCGCAAGGCCGCCCGCGAGCAGCAATATGCACTCAATCAGGAACGCGCCAAACTGGCCCGTGAGGGCGACGTCGAGTTGCGCCAGCGCACCCGCGAGCTGGAGGCAAAGCTGGCCTCGCTGCTCAAGGACTTCGAGTTCCAGATGCGCGAGAACGTCCGCGCTATCGAAGATCGCGTCGGTCAGCAAAAGCTCTCCAAAGAAGCCGAGCGACGCATCACTCGCCTGCGCCGCGAATTTCAGGAGAGCTTTAACCAGACCGTCGTCGCCCATCGCAGCGGCGCGGATGTCGGCGACCAGAACGCCCAGCCGCACATATTGAAGCACATCGCCGCCGGCGATCAGGTCCGCATCAAATCGATGAACAAGATCGCCACCGTCGTCCGCGAAGTCGAGAAAGACCTCTGTGAAGTCGCCCTCGGCCCCATCAAAATGCGCGTCAAGCGCGACGAGTGCTGCGCACCCCAGCCCGTTGGGGGAGAGACAACTTCGGAAAAACGCCCCGACCCATTAGCCGCCGCCCGCCGCCAGAAAAATATCCACGTCACCGTCACCAGCGCCAACACCGACGCGCTGCGCATGGAGATCAACCTCATCGGCCGCACCGTGGACGAAGCCACCGGCGAGCTGGAGCAGTACCTCGACCGAGCCTTTATGGCAGGCCTGGAACGCGTGCGCATCATTCACGGCCACGGCGCTGGCGTTCTCCGCCGAGCCGTCCGCGAATTCCTCAAATCCCATCCCCACGTCGCCCTGATCACCGAAGCTCCACAGAACGAAGGCGGCCAGGGAGCGACGCTGGTGGAGCTGCGGCAGTAGCGTCTTGTCGAAATAGCGCGATTCGCAGTCAGACGGCCACGGTAAAGCTGTCTTCGGTGCGCGTGACGGCGCGGTAGAGGGTGTCGCGCTCGACTGGAATCCGCCCGGCCTCGGTAATCAGGCGGCAAAGCTGCCGACGGGTCATGCCCTGCGGCGTGGTGGCCCCGGCGTCGTGATAAATCTTCTCCTCGACGACCGTGCCGTCCAGGTCGTCGGCGCCAAAGCGAAGCGCGATCTGCGCAATCTTGGCGGTGAGCATCTGCCAGTAGGCCTTGATGTGCGGAAAGTTGTCGAGCAGGAGGCGGCTAACCGCGATCTGGCGAAGGTCGGTGAGTCCGGTGGTCACGGGCAAGTGATCGAGCGCCGTGTTCTCTGGATGGAAAGCCAGCGGGATGAAGGCCTGAAAACCGCCGGTCTCATCCTGCAAGGCGCGCAGCTTCAGCAAATGATCGACGCGGTCTTCGTCGTTTTCGATGTGCCCATAGAGCATTGTCGCGTTGGATTTAAAGCCCAGCTTGTGGGCCAGCCGCGCCGTCTGGAGCCATTCTTCACCATCGATTTTGTGGTCGCAGATGATCGAGCGCACCCGCTCGGCGAAGATCTCAGCGCCACCGCCGGGCATTGAATCCACGCCCGCCGTGCGCATTTTGACGAGCGTCTCTTCGATACTGAGCTTGGCCCGCCGCGCCAGGTAGGCAACTTCCACCATGGTGAAGGCTTTAATGTGAACTTTGGGAAAGCGCTCTTTGAGGCCGCGCACCAGATCGAGGAAGTACTCCAGCGGCAGATCTGGATGCAGCCCGCCGACGATATGAAACTCCGTGACCGCCTCGGAATATCCCGATGCAGCTGCCTCCCACGCCTCTTTCAGAGTCATCGTATAGCCGGCCGCATCATTCTTCTTGCGCCCGAAGGCGCACAACCGGCAGTTGGCCACGCAGACGTTGGTGGGGTTGATGTGGCGATTGACGTTGAAGTAGGTCACGTCGCCATGCAGCCGCTCGCGCACATGATTGGCCAGCCAGCCCACCGCCAGCACATCCGGCGAGCCGTATAGCGCGAGGCCGTCCTGGAAGTCGAGCCGTTCACCAGCCAGAACTTTGGCGGCTACCGGCTCAAGCCGCGGATCGAGTGTGCGAAAAGCTGCCGATTGGCGCGAGGCCAGGATCTCAGTCTGCATATGCTGATGATACAGAAATCAATCCTCTCTTTGCCATGCACTCTATTTTTTGTCTTCATTCCCCGTCGGCGGCTCAATCACCACGCCGTTATAGAGCGAGGCCACCAGCAGCCTGCCCCCCGCAGCGCGCACTCGATTGATGCGGTAGCCGGTCTGTAGGAACTGCCACTCCAGTGACTTGGGATCGATGGAGAATATCTGATCGCTCATCCGCGAACTGACAAGAATCCTGCGCGCCTGAGCGTCATAAAAGAGATCGTCCACATTGCTCAACGGAAGGCGGTGAACCCACTGCCACGTCTTGCCCAGATCGCGCGTAAAGTAGACGCCCTCGCGCGCCCCAAGCCACAACGTCCCGTCTGCGGAGAAGGTGATCGAATGGATGCGCGTTAGCATCAATGGTATGCCGATGGGCGACCAAGATTGACCGGCGTCGGTGGAGAGAACCACGCCATCCTGCCGGGCTGCGGCCAGCAGCGAACCGTGCGCGGCTATGGAAAGATACTCGCCCGAACCCATCACTGGGCCGCCCTGCCAACTGGCGCCCTTGTCGCGGCTGGTGAAGAGGCCTCCGGCGGTGGTGGCCAGCCACGCGTCGCCCGATAGATCGAACGCGCGGACGCGGCCGGTCAACTCGCGGCGCGTATCCTTCACCTGCTTCTCGACGTTGACACGCTTTCCATAGTGCGTCTCGGTGGCTGTCTTGGTCAGCGTGTTCTGAACCGTGTTGCGCGGCGTCCAACTGGGCTTCGGCCCATCAGACGCCAGCGCGAAGATCCCCTGATTGGTTCCCGCCAGGATCGTTCCCTCCGGCGACTCTGCCAGGGCGAAGACATCACGCCCATCCAGTCCTGTGCTGATCTGCTCCCACTGCGCACCGCCATCGGAGGAGACAAATACGCCTCCATCAGTTTTATCGTTGACCACTCCTGCAAAAATCCGTTGGGGATTGCCGCCGTCCACCAGCAGCGCTTCAACCTTGCGCGCGGAGAAACCATCATTGGAAGCGGCAAAGCTGGCCCCCGCGTCATGACTTTGCAGAATGCCGCCGCGATCGGTGGCCAGCAACAGATGACTCGAGTCCTGAGGATCGACAAAGACGTCGTTCACAATCAGCTCCGGCCCGGTCACGCGCATAAAGCTCGCGCCGCCGTTCACTGTTTTGTAAAGCCCCTCTGTGGTCCCTGCATAAACCACATTGCGCTTGGACGGATCCTGCTTGAGTACGCGTGTGCGCCGTGCGGAGGAGGGAATGCCCGAGATTTTCTTGAATAGCTCGCCAGCGCTGCCGCTCTTGTAGATGCCGCTGCACGCGCTCACAAAGACTATCTTCGGCCGAGCTGGATCAATGATGATCGAAAAGACGTCAGAATCGTCGATGACTCCCTGCTTGATGTTGTGCCAGCTCTGGCCGCCGTTCGTGGTCTTCCAGGGCAGATGCCAGGTTCCGGCGTAAATCACTTCGGGGTTCTGGGGATCAATGGCCAACGACTCAACTTCGTGAATCTCACGGCTGCCTGGCGGGCTGATCAGATTCCAGGTGCGGCCGGAGTCCACACTGCGGAAGACCCCGTCGAGGCTTCCGGCTATCAGAATTGCTGAATCGGAGGGAGCTTGCGCAAGGGCGCGAACCGACTGGCCGCGCAGAGCCTCGATGACGCTCCAGTTGCGCCCTGCGTCGCGGCTCACCCACAGGCCGCCGCCGGGCTGGTCCAGCTTCCAGGCAGCCACAAAGAGGGTGTCCGGATTCGCTCTATCGACGACAATGTGATCTAGAACCAGGTCGTCAGCGTCGTCCAGCTTCGCCAGCCTGCGCCAGGAGGCACCTCCATCCAGGGACTCGTAAATCCAGCTGTTGATGGAGCCAAGATAAAGATGATTGGGGTGGCCGGGGACTGCCGCAAAAGAGCGAGCATCGCCGCCGACGGGGCCGAGAACGCTCCAATGCGCCTGCTCTGCCAACCCGGGAGAGGCAAAGGCAAGCAGAACACAGATCGCTTTCAGTGCAAATACTTTGGGCCGACGGAATAAATCAAGAAATACCGGCAAGCAATTCATGCGAATGACTGACTCCTTGAAACAAAAAACTAAACGAAGCAGGAGGCGCAAAATAAAAGAGGTTGACCGGCTCGCCGGTCAACCTCAGTAGATTGCACGAGGAACTCCTCAAACTACCAGTTGCCCGGCCCCCATCGCCAATCGCGGGGGGCCGGACGATCGTTCTTGCCGACGAAGCGAGGCTTCTGCCTTACTTCGCGGGTTCAACGGCTTTCTTTGCCGCCGGCTTTTTGTGCGCTGCCTTGACGCCCAATGGCTTGCGAACCACTGGCTTCACCGCAGTCTCGTCCACCGGCTTGGTCCCGGATACCTCAGCCGCAAAGTCCGCGCCCGCGGGAACCAGATAGTCTTCCACGCTCTGCCCATCGGCCGTGCCCGTCGCCGCGCTGATGCGCGAGGCGTCGATGCCCTTCTCGGTCACCAGGTATTCCTTGGCGTTGACGGCGCGCTCAGCGGCCGGATCACTCACCTTGGCGTGCTTGTGCTTGAGCGCAGCCTTCTGCTCCTTGGCGGTCTTGGCGACCTCCTTGGCATTGGCCTCGCCTACCACAACGGCCTTGGCGTCAGACTGCTTCTGCAGATCGAGGGCAACCTCGTCAAGGCAAGCCTTGGCTTCGTTGTCCACGCGCGTCGGGCGCTTGGTGTCCTTGCTGAAGCTGAGGGTGCAGAGCGCCTGGGTGTGAGGAATCGGAGCCACATAAGGAGCTGTGATGGTCACCGTGGTGTTGGCGGTCGCCGTCTGGCCCTTGTCGTCGCTCACGTTGCAGGTGATGCCGGCTGCGCCGGTCGGAGCACCCGCGGAATTGAAAGTCGCCGTAGCGCCGCTGCCGCTGATGGTGCCGGCGGAAGCCACAAAGCTGTAAGTCAGCGGACGGTTCTGCGGGCTGACGCCGCTGGCGGTCACTGTGCTGGTTTCGCCTGGCTTGATGGTGCTGGGCGAGGCCGAGCAACTGATCGTCGGCGGTTCAAACTGCTTCACCGTGAAGCTGGCTGTCGCGCTGGCAGACTCCCACGGTTTGAGGCCTTCCTTGCCAGCCTTGCCTTCCTTGACGCCACAATTAACCGTGTAGCTGCCAGGCGCAAGCGCGGCTGTATCTACCGTGGCCGTCGAGCCTTTGCTCGTCACGCCCGGGCCAGTCAGGGTGTAAATCACGCCCATCTTGGGGTTCAGGCTGCCAGCCGTTGCCGTTACCGTAACCGGATCACCAGGGAAGACCGTTCCCGGGGTAGCCGAGCAAGCCAGAGTCACCGGCGCGGGAGGAGCGAACGAGCCAGCATGGAATACAACGCCGGCGCTTAAGCGGGCCGCATTGATGTCCGCTGTTCCGCCCCAATTCGAGCCAAAGTTTGCCTGCATATACTCATAGTCGGCCTGAACGAGCCGAATTGCCAAATGATGATTGAACAGCGGCGTCTCATAGTCCAGCCCGCCACCAACGGTCACAACCGGCCCCCAGGTGAAGGGGTTGTGATACGGGCCATCCACCCGCGCGCCGCCGAAGAGCGCATGTGCAAACGGAGTCCAGTTGCCTGCGGGAGCGCGAAGAATCAAACCGCCGGCGAGTGTCGTAAAGCCGTCGTCGTTGCCTTGTGTCCCCGTGGTGCTCCCGGTCTTCTGAATGCCGAACTCATGAAGGCCCAATTCGCCCTGGATGCCGACGTAGCGATTGAAGAAACGCGAAACGCCAAAAATACCTCCGGCGTTCACTGCATCGTACGAGGCTGACGTCATTCCGCAGGTGCCGCAAAGAGCGGGTGGAATGTTCACAGACCCATTCGGCGACAGGTAGCTGTAACCAAGGAAGATGTCCCACTTGGACGGGGCATCACTTGCAGCGGCCTTTGCTACCGGCTTGGCCATGTTCTGAGCGCCAAGGGCAAGTGGAATCGAAACCAAACATACCAAAGCAAGGAATCGGCTTACAGACTTCAAAACACGAGACATCATACTCTTTTCCTCCGCAATCAATTGAAATGACAAATGAACAAAACTGCTTGCAAACACGAAAGCAAAAAGCTGCTCAACCCGAGTCCTCACACGTGAAGGATCGGAAGATATTTTCACATCATTCATAAACGTATCATAGGAAGGTACACCAAGGAGAACATTTTTTCAGTATGTTACTGATTAGGCTCACTCCTTTCGAAGAATCCGCACAAAACGCGAAGTTACTCCGGTAACCAGTCAACCGAACCATTCTGATTCTTCCTTCCTACCCCTTATTCAGGGCCTTCTGCAAGCTGCGCGGCTCGCGCTGAATCTTCTCTTGCAGTAAAGTAATCGCATATAAAAGCTGCTCTGGACGCGGCGGACAGCCGGGCACATACACATCCACTGGCACAATCTGATTGACGCCCTGCACCAGCGCATAATTGTTGAAGACTCCGCCCGAAGTCGCGCAGGCTCCCATTGAGATCACCCATTTCGGCTCCGGCATCTGGTCGTAGAGCCGGCGAATCACCGGGGCCATCTTCTGTGAAACCCGCCCAGCCACGACCATTAGGTCGCTCTGCCGAGGCGAAGGGCGAAAGACCTCGGCGCCAAAGCGCGCCACATCAAAGCGCGACGCACCCATCGACATCATCTCAATGGCGCAGCAGGCCAGCCCAAAGGTCATCGGCCAAATCGAATTCTTGCGAATCCAATTCACCGCGAAGTCCAGCGAAGTCAGCAGCACACCCTCCGGCTGCTCATAGCCGTAATTCACCTCTTGCAGCATGGCGCGATTCCGCCCGCTGCTCTCCAGCGCGCCAAACAGGTAACGGTCCCGCTCTGCCGCAGCAACCATAGGATTACTATAACTCCGTCTCGGCGGAAGTGTGTTGGTCGCTTTTGCTCACTGACTCGGTTTTCCGCTCACGTTCTCTATCCTTAGAGAGAATGTTGGAACCATGCCCCACAGAATTAATCCCTTCCCAAATCCTTATGGAAACTTTATAAAGGATATGCCGAAGGAATTTCATTTTTACGTCTTCCGTCGCAGACAGGTTTGCTGTATCTGCTCACTGGCTGTTCGTCTGCGCACGATCTTCTTTTGGGAGTGAAATCTATGTATCGTCGCGCAATGAAGTTGCTGATTCTCTTTGTCTGCCTGGGAGTTCCGGCGATGGCCCTGGCCGTGGCCCCTGACTTGAGGCCCTCGCCGCCTGCCACCCAGGCCCAGGTCGCCGCTCTCACCCAGGCCATTCACGATGCACAAACCTCGGGCGACAACGCATGGGTGCTGGTCTCGGCCGCGCTGGTCCTGATGATGACCGCTCCCGGCCTGGTCCTCTTCTATGGCGGCCTGGTTCGCCGCAAGAATATTCTCGGCACCATGATGCAGAGTTTCGCCATGATGGGCCTCATCACTGTCCTCTGGGCCATCGTCGGCTATTCGCTGGCCTTCGGCGCGGGCAACGGCTTTATCGGGGGCCTGGAGCATAGTTTTCTGCGCGGCGTCGGCCTCGCTCCCAACCCCAACTACGGCGGCACCATTCCAGAGCAGAGCTTCATGATTTACCAACTCATGTTCGCCATCATCACCCCGGCCCTGATCACCGGCGCCTTTGCCGAGCGCGTCAAGTTCAGCTCGATGGCCGTCTTTCTTTCTCTCTGGTCGCTGGTGGTTTACTGTCCCATGGCCCACATGATCTGGGGCGTAGGCGGCATTCTCAATGTCAGCAGCGGCCGCTGGCCGGTTCTCGACTTCGCCGGCGGCACCGTTGTCCACATCACCAGCGGCGTCTCGGCGTTGGTCTGCGCCCTTTATCTGGGCAAGCGCGTTGGTTATCCGCAAGAGGACATGCCGCCTCATTCCATGGTGCTCAGCTTCATCGGGGCGGGTATGTTGTGGGTGGGCTGGTTCGGCTTCAACGCCGGCAGTGCGCTGAATGCCGGCCCGCTGGCCACCAGCGCCTTTGTCAACACGCAATTCGCAGCTGCCGCCGCCGCCATCACCTGGGTCGTCACCGAGTGGTTGCAGAACGGCAAGCCCACCGCTCTCGGCGCTATCTCCGGTGCCGTTGCGGGACTGGCCACCATTACTCAGGCCTCCGGCTTTGTCCAGCCCATGTCGGCTCTGGCCATCGGCGGCATCGCCGGCGTAGTCTGTTGCTTCATGGTCTTCCGTGTCAAAAAGTTCTTCGGTTATGATGACTCGCTGGATGCCTTCGGCGTGCACGGCATGGGTGGAACCATGGGCGCTCTGCTCACCGGTCTCTTTGCTGTTGGCTCCATCAACGCCGTCTTCGGCAAGAATGGCGCTGGTACGCCCAACCCAGCCGGGGCCCTCGACGGAAACTCGCACCAGGTCATCAATCAGTTGGTTGGCATGGGCATCGGCTGGGGGTTGGCCATTGCCGGTACTCTGGCGCTGCTCTTCCTGGTCGATAAGACCATGGGGCTGCGCATCTCCGCCACCGAGGAAGCTGTCGGCCTTGACCTTAGCCAGCACGGCGAGGAAGGCTATGAGTTGAACGCGTAATGCAACAATTCCGGGTGCCCCACACTCGCCGCTTTCTTGTTTTTGCGGCTTCGGGGTCCCCAACGACGGGTCTTCGTCGTTGGGGTGAACCTAGGGTGGGATACTACAACAATGAATCGCCCCAAAGTTGTTTCAATCGAGGAATCCGCCATGCTCAAGATCGAAGCCATCATCCAGCCCGCCAAGCTCGACATCGTCAAAGAAGCTCTGATTGAAGCCGGCATCGAGGGAATCACCATCCTGGAAGCCCGCGGCCACGGCCGTCAGAAGGGCCATACCGAATTCTATCGCGGACGCGAGTACACCGTTGATCTTCTGCCCAAGGTCAAATTGGAGATGGTCGTCGCCGATGCCATGAAGGACAAAGTCATCCAGGCGATTCTGGGTGCTGCCCGCACCGGCCACATCGGCGACGGCAAAATCTTCATCAGCCCGGTCGTCGAAGCCATCCGCATTCGCAACGACGAGCGCGGCGAATCCGCAGTCTAATATTGCTTCACAGCGCGCCTCCCGGGTCTTACACGTGAGCTCCGGGGGACCGCTCTCTTTCCCCTATCCGTCTTCTTTACCCTGAAAAGGATGAAAAATCCATAGGGTTTTACATGAAGAACAGCTTTTTCGGCGGGCATTTCGCAAATCCTCATACGTTCCTTATGCATAAAACCCTAAAATTCCTTCAAGAGAAAAATTGAACCTGGCGCTCATTCTGCTTGATTGCGGGTGGGTATCGCTATGTCCGACGCTTCTCATCCGCAAGCCTCATCGCAAGGCCTTGGCCCTCTGCATCTTCTTGGGAGTTGAAACCGTATGTGTCGTCGCGCCCTCAAATTGCTGCTCCTTGCTGCCCTCGTCGCACTTCCGTCTCTGGCCCTGGCCGTCGCTCCTGAACTGGGCCCAGCACGCTTGCCGGCAGCCGATTCTGCTCCAGCCACGCAGGCCCAGATCGCCGCGCTGCAACAGGCTGTTGACGCCGCCCAGGCCGCCAGTTCCAAAGCCGCTGCCGCCGCCGCCAGCGCTCAATCCGCCGGAGACAACGCGTGGATGCTCACCTCGTCAGCCCTGGTTCTGCTGATGACCGGCCCCGGCCTGGCGCTCTTCTATGGCGGCCTAGTGCGCAAGAAGAACATTCTCGGGACCATGATGCAGAGCTTCGCCATGATGGGAATCGTCACCATTCTCTGGGCCATCGTTGGCTACTCGCTGGCCTTCGGCCACGGCAACTGGTTCATCGGCGGCTTCGAACACCTCTTCTTGCGCGGAGTCGGCCTCGCTCCCAATCTCGACTACGCTCCTACCATTCCCGAGCAAACCCTGATGATTTACCAGTTGATGTTCGCCATCATCACTCCGGCGCTCATCACGGGCGCTTTTGCCGAGCGCATGAAGTTCAGCGCCATGGCCATCTACCTCTCGCTTTGGTCGCTCTTTGTCTACTGCCCCATGGCCCACATGGTCTGGGGCGTCGGCGGCCTGCTCAACAACGCCGGTGGCCGCTTCCCTTCGCTTGACTTTGCCGGCGGCACCGTTGTCCACATCACCAGCGGCGTCTCCGCGCTCGTGACCTGTCTTTATTTAGGCAAGCGCATCGGCTATCCCCATACCAAAATGCAGCCCCACTCCATGGTGCTGAGCTTTATCGGAGCCTGTCTGTTGTGGGTGGGCTGGTTCGGCTTCAACGCCGGCTCAGCGCTCGCCGCCAGCGGCCTGGCCACATCGGCCTTTGTCAACACCCACTTCGCCGCCGCTGCCGCTGCCGTCGGCTGGTCCATCGCCGAGTGGATTCACAATGGCAAGCCCACCGCCCTGGGCGCCATCTCCGGCGCGGTTGCGGGCCTCGTGGCCATCACCCCCGCCTCTGGCTTTGTCCAGCCCATGGCGGCTTTGGCCATCGGACTCATCGCCGGCGTCTTCTGCTTCTTCATGGTCTTCGTGGTCAAGAGCCTCTTCGGCTACGACGACTCGCTGGACGCCTTCGGCGTGCACGGAGCCGGTGGAACCCTCGGCGCCATCCTCACCGGCCTCTTCGCGGCCTGCGTCATCAACCCTGTCTTTGGCAAAAACGCCCCCGTGGGCGCAATCGACGGACACTGGGGCCAGGTGCTCAACCAGTTGGCCGGCGTCGGCATCGCTTGGGCCATCTCCATCGTCGGCACCCTGGCGCTGCTCGCCTTTGTCGATAAGCTGGTCGGGCTGCGTGTCTCCGCTGAAGACGAGGCCGCCGGACTGGATCTCTCGCAACACAACGAGGAAGGTTACGACTTTGCCACGTAGTTTTCTGGCTTGTCCTTCTGAACGGTTGCCCCGGCTTCCGATTCCGGGATCTGAGATGGAACGAACTGGTCTATCCCATCCTTTCGCATGGTCTGCGGAAGGGTGGGAATCAAAGCGTCGGTACGAATTAATAAAAATATCGGCGCGGCTGGCCCACTCCATCCCTCGCCTGTTACGCTGTCAAACGAGGCATTTTGCACATGATCAAAATCGAAGCCATTCTCCAGCCATCCAAGCTGGATGCGGTCAAGGATGCACTGCTTGAAGCAGGCATTGAAGGCATGACCATTCTCGAAGCTCGCGGTCATGGCCGCCAGAAGGGCCACACCGAGTTCTATCGCGGCCGTGAGTACACGGTCGATCTTCTGCCCAAGGTTAAAATCGAGCTGGTTGTCAACGACGATCAGAGGGAGAAAACCCTCCAGGCCATCATCGGCTCGGCTCGCACCGGGCGCATCGGCGACGGCAAGATCTTCATCAGCAAGATCGACGACGCCATCCGCATCCGTAACGACGAGCGCGGCGAGACAGCACTCTAATCGCCAACTGCGAGTGTGGCAGCTCCATCCTCGCGGCACGATTGCCGATGCGGCGAGGATGGAGAGCCATCGCGCCGAATGGAATGATTTTTTTCTGGCACAGTGTTACAGCATTGTGATATTCTGCGGCGCATGAAAACAGCCATCTCATCAAAAGTTGTTCTTTGCAGTCTTGTGCTCATTTTTGGCGGGATCGCCGGCGGGTTCTATGCCGGCGCGCAAACCTCGGCCAATGCTCAAACACAGAAGCCGAAGGCCAACGCCAAGCTCGATTTGGATCTCCTCAATGTCATCAGCAAAGGAGAGACAAATCGGATCAGTGAGCTGGCTCAGGCCGGTGCTGATCTCAACCGCTCCCGCGTGGTCGTCGACATTGAAGACCTGCACACCGAGGGCGGTTGGTTCCTCTACAAGTTCACAACCGCAGTCGGCGCGCCCATCCCCATGGAACAGGCCATCGTGTCGGAGCAGGTGGAATCGGTTCGCGAACTGGTGGCTCTCGGCGTCGATGTGAAAGCGGGCTATTATGAACCTGCCAACACAGGACCGTTCCCCTTGGACTCCACGATGATCGCAAGCGCCAGCCGCGGGGGACAGCCATTCTCCATCAAAGGGCCAACGGGCGTGAAGATTCTCTACATCGGCACCGATGGCGTCGTGCACTCGATTGTCGCTCCCAAGCCTGCGAAAAAGACAAACTGCCTCATCTATGCGGAAGGGCTGCTTGCCAAAGCACGGGACGATAAGAGCCAGAAGAAGCTGGAGGAGATCATCGAGATTCTTCGCAAGGCCATGTAATAGCGGCTGCAAAGAACCCCGGAATCTATCCTTGAACGGGAACAGGCGGCGCGTTGCGTCGGACCCGCAGGTTATTCAAAGCGTATTCGACGAAGCGCGGCTCAAAGTGTGGCGCCAGGCCTAGGAACCGGCAGGTCGCCACCACCTGATCCACGATGAACTTCGGCTGATAAGCGGCGAATTTGAGCCCCTTTTCCACCTGAAGCTGGTGCACGATAAGGTCAAAGAGTTTTTCTGGCATCGCCATCCCCTGGTGCGCGCACTCCTTCTCGAAGATTAGCCGGTAAAGTTCCAGGGTCGGCGCGCCTATCTCGATCTTGTAAGGAAGCCGGCGCAGGAAGGCGGGGTCCATCAGTTCTTCCGGCTCCAGGTTGGTGGAAAAGATGACCAGCTCCTCGAAGGGTATGCTGAAGCTCTTTCCGGTGTGCAATTTCAAATAGTCGATGCGGTTTTCCAAAGGTACAATCCAGCGGTTGAGCAGGCTTTTGGGGCTGACCAACTGGCGGCCGAAGTCGTCGATGACGAAACAGCCTCCTAGCGCCTTCAGGTGCAGCGGCGCCTCGTAGAAGTGTCCTGTGGGGTCGTATCGCAGGTCCAGCATCTCCAGCGTCAGTTCGCCGCCGGTGGCCACAAACGGCCTCCGGCAGGGAACCCATCGCTCGTCATACTCCTCCGCTCGGACAAACGACACCACCTCGCCCTCGCCCAGGACCGTAGGGCTCACCGCAACATGAATGCTGGGATCGTAAAAGCAGATAATCTGACCCTCGATTGTGATCGCGTATGGCACATAGATTACGTCGCTATAGACGTTGCCCAGAGAACGCGCAAACGAGGTCTTTCCGTTGCCCGGAGGGCCGTAGAGAAGCATCGCCCGGCCCGAGTTCAACGCCGGCCCGCTTTGCTCGATGATGCCCAGGTCGAAGGTCAGTTCCCCCAGCGCCTCGCGGATGCCTTCAAAGGTGACCAGTTCATTGGTCAGCTTTTGCAGGCTCACCTGATAGGTGAACTCCTCCAGCGTAACCGGCGCCGGTCCAATGTAGTGCAACCGCTCCAGGGCGTCTATCGTCCAACGCTTGCCTTCTTCCGTAAACGCGTACGCCATATCGATTGGGCTATCGGAGGAGCGCATTCCCAATGCCCGTAGCAGTTGCCGGTCCACCGCCATCCTCAACAGCTCAGCCACAATGTGATATGGCAGCTTGATGGCATCGATGAAGTCGCGGATCGTCGACAGACGCCCCACATAAATCAGCTTCATCATGAGGCTCAGAAGCTCGACCTCGTCGATTCCTGTCGACTTGATGTCGGCTGGCTCGGCGGGAATTCGCTTCAAAAACGACTCCAGCACATTCTGGTTGATTACGCCCAGCGCCACCAGGTTGTCGCCCAGACGCCCCCCATTGCCCGCCTGGCGCTCCAGCGCCTCTGTCACATCCCTCCTGCTGACCAAATTCGCCTGGATCAGCAGATCCCCCAATCGCATCCGAGCGCCGATGATATCCTCCTCGCCGTCGGCCCTCGATGGCCGCAGTCCTGCCACGATTTTACAGCCGAAAAGTGGGAAAGAAACTGATTCTTCGCCCCGCACCTCGAGCGTCACTCTCGAATGGAACTGGAATACTCTGTTGATCGCTTATGCGAAGCAGTGTGAATGCGCGCCATCGCCATCTCTGTTGAATTGTTACCTTTGTGTTAATATGGATGCTCAATGGGCGGGCAGCCCCACTGCGAACCCGCCGGGATTCCCCCGATGAACCTTTACCTGATGCGTCACGCAAATGCCGGAATGCCCCGTGGCAATCCCCTGCTCGACGCCAAGCGATCTCTGATTCGCGATGGCAAGGACCAGTGTATCCTGATGGCGCGCGTGCTGAATGCGCTCAAGGTCCAGGTGGATGTAATCGTATCAAGTCCCTTGAAACGCTCCCTGCAAACCGCGCAGTTTGTAGGGACTGAGATGGGCTACGACTCCCGTGTCGAGATCAGTTCGGCTCTCGCGCCTGATGCCGATTACGCCGACTTCCAGGAGATGTTGGCGCATTACTCCGGCTACGAGGGTGTGTTGGCCGTCGGGCACAACCCCAACGTCTTCCAGTTTCTGGGGCGACTCATTACCGGTGACGGTGGCGCGGCCATCCGCATGAGAAAAGGTTCCGTCGCCCGCATCGACCTCGATCGCCATCCACCGCTCTTGCAGTGGCTCATTGATCCACGCTCGGCACGCGCTATTTACGCCAGCATGCCCAAGAGCGCACGCCTCAGGACGAAGAGCGATCGCAAATAGGAACGCGTCTTCCCGCTCCCCCTGATGTTATCCTTGTCCCTACGGCCTAGCCACGATGATAAACGATCCAAACACGCTTGAACGCCCACAACGAGCGCCCTCCGCCTTGGCAGCTTGGGCGCTTCTGGTGGTCATATTTGCCGCTGTGCAGTTTGCCTCTTTGTTTACGCCTCCGTTGCTGGACGACGTGGACGCTAGCCACGCCCAAGCCGCGCAGCAGATGGCCGAAAGCGGCTCGTGGGTTACGCTGAAGGTCAACGGCATCCGCTACCTGGAGAAGCCGCCTCTGCCCTACTGGTTCGACGCCTCGCTCTATCGCATCTTCGGCCAGAACGCCTTTTCCACCCATCTGCCCAATGCGCTGGCCCTGCTGGGTTGCGCATGGATGGGATGGCTGTGGGCTGGCCGTGCGTGGGGACGCCGCGCCGGCTTCTACGCCGCGCTTGGGGTGCTCACCGCGGTCGGGCCATTTCTTTACACCCGCTTTTCTATTCCCGAGGCCCTGCTCAGTTTTCTGATGCTCCTTGCGCTTTATTGCATGCTGACGGGATTTGAATCCGGGCACGCCATCCGCTTTTATGGAATGTGGATGGCGCTTGCGCTGGCGCTGTTGACCAAAGGGCTGGTCGCCCCTGTCTTCTTTGCTGCCGCCGCTCTGCCGTTTCTTTTCCTGACCGGGCAGTGGCGGCGCTGGCGAATGCTCAAGCCGGTCACCGGTCTGCTGCTTTTTCTGGCCATCGCCGCGCCCTGGCACATTCTGGCTGGCTTGGCCAATCCCGACCAGGGCCATCCCATCGGCAACCATCCCACTCCTGGCAACGTCCACGGCTTCTGGTACTTCTACTTCCTCAACGAGCACGTCTTTCGCTTCACCGGCGCGCGCTTTCCGCACGACTACAACAAGCTTCCAGTCAGCCTCTACTGGCTGCTCCATCTCGTCTGGCTCTTTCCCTGGAGTCTCTTCGTGCCCGCGCTGCTGGCCGTCGCCTGGAAAACGCGGCGCAACTGGACGCACCACTTGCGCGTCGACGGAGGCCAGGCGCTGGAGTTGCATCTGGATAACTCCACGGACGGGAATGTCGCCAGCCGCATCTTCCGCCACAATTTCCGGGTACATACCACCTGGCTGCTGTGCCTCTTTGCCGGCTTCATCCTGCTCTTCTTTTCTCTCTCGACCAACCAGGAGTACTACACATTCCCGGCATGGCCGCCGCTGCTCTTCCTGCTCGCCGGTGTGCTGGCGCAGATCGAGCAGCGGCGCGACTCACTGGGCCGGCTGGAGAGCGAAAAGCCGCTGCTCTCCACGGCTTGGCTCACCGTCGCGCAGGCCGTCTTCGCCGTGGTTGGCCTGCTGGCTGCCGCGGGACTGGGCTGGGGGCTGTGGGAGTCGCGCAAGCTGCCCTTCGTCTCTGACATCGGCGTTCTGCTAGCCCACCGCGGCGTGGGAGACTATACGCTGTCGATGTCGCACCTCTTTGACCTGACCGGACCATCCTTTGCCGCGCTGCGGCTGCCTGCCGCCCTGGCTGCCCTGGCTCTGCTGATCGGGCCCTGTGTGGGCTGGCTGCTCCGGCTCAAAGGCAAGCACCTGGCCGCTACCATCTCCATCGCGCTGACTGCCGCAGTCTTTCTGATTGCCGCGCACATCGCCTTTGCTCGCTTCGAGCCGATGCTCAGTTCCAGGCAGTTGGCCGACGCCATTATGCAAAACGCCTCGCCTGCCGACTCGTTCATAATCTATGGCGACCAGTCCGACGCATCCTCGGTTGTTTTCTACACGCACGACTTCTTCCACGGCCGGCCTGCGCGGCTCGTAGGCGAAGCCTGCTCGCCCCACGGCAACGGCTCTTCACTGGTCTGGGGCTCCTGCTACCCCGACGCGCCAAAGGTCTTTATCAGCGAAGACCAGCTCTCAGCAATCTGGGGCACCGGCGAACGCAAGTGGCTTTTCGCGCAGGATGTCAACCAGTCAAAAGCCGAGCAACTGCTGGCCGGAAGGCTCTATCCCGTTCGCTCCATCGCCGACAAGGCGCTGTGGACCGACCGGCCGCTGCAATAACAGCATGATTCTGACAGCCTGATTCCAGATAGGAATACGAAGCGCGGTTTCTTCTTCAAGCGCCCCTTCCCGGATTCGCAATCGGCTGATAAGATAAGAATGTCGTGGGGCTGTAGCTCAGCTGGGAGAGCGCCTCGTTCGCAACGAGGAGGTCAGCGGTTCGATCCCGCTCAGCTCCACCAAATTATCTATCAGGATGCGGGCCGATTTGCCGCTTGCTTTCACGCGGCTTTTCTTCCCATCGAAGAACCCGTCTCAGAATCCATCTGAATACGATGACGCGCTTCAGCCTGTACGCTGAGAGCCCTTGTTGAACGCCGGCTTGAGCCGCCCGTCAACAAATAGCTCTTTTTTCTAATGAAAAAGAACCTGTTGACAAACTCCGCTGAGACTTTGAAAATCGAAGACTCAGTTTTCTCCGAGGTAATTCTTTCGTGACCGCTCTTCTGACAACAAATCTGGGTGAAACGCTCCTGCTGGGCAGGGGCAAGGTGCGCGATCTGTATGCGGTGCCATATGATGGCCGGGACGCTCTGCTGCTGGTAGCCACCGACCGCATCTCGGCCTTTGACCACGTGCTGGCTACAGGCATTCCCGGCAAGGGCAAGATTCTGACCCAGATCTCCCTCTTCTGGTTTGATCTGATGTCAGAATTGATTCCCAACCACCTCATCACCGCCGAGGTGAGCGAGTTTCCCGCCGCCCTGCAGCCTTATGCCGATCAATTGGAAGGCCGCTCGATGCTGGTGAAACGTGCCAGGATGTTTCCGGTGGAGTGCGTGGCGCGCGGCTACCTGACCGGCTCGGGCTTGAAGGAGTACAAGGTGAGCGGAAGCGTCTGCGGAATTCCGCTCCCCGACGGCCTTTTGGACGGCTCCCGGCTGCCGCAGCCGTTATATACTCCATCCACCAAGGGCGAGGCCGGCACACACGATGAGAACATCAGTTTTGCCGCTACTGTTGCAGCGGTGGGCGAGGCCGACGCAGCGGAGTTGCAGCGGTTGACGCTGGCTGTCTACAATAAGGCCGCCGCCTACGCCGAGTCGCGCGGCTTGATTCTGGCCGACACTAAGTTTGAGTTTGGCAGAGTGGCGATTGGCCCGAATCAGGAGGAAATCATTCTGGCTGATGAGGTTTTGACGCCGGATTCCTCACGTTTCTGGGATGCGGCGGCATGGAAGCCGGGCGGCGCGCAACCCTCATTCGACAAACAGTTCGTGCGCGACTATCTTGAAAAAATCAACTGGAACAAGCGGGCGCCCGCTCCGGGATTGCCAGACGAGGTGGTGGAGGCAACCCAGGGAAAGTATCTTGAAGCCTATCGCCGCTTGACCGGGCGAAATTTGAATTTGTAGTTCATGGACGGAGCCTGTATGGCGCTGGTGAACTGGGTCGACTGGACGATTATGCTGTTCATGGTTCTCACCGTGCTGGGAGGGCTGACACAAGGATTTTTTCGTTCGTTCTGCTCACTGGCCGGTCTGCTGCTTGGCCTTGTACTGGCGGCTTGGAACTACGAGAGCGCGGCTGCGCTGGTTTTTCCATTGGTGCGCAGTCAGCGAGCGGCCAGCGCAATAGGATTTCTGCTGATTGCACTTGTTGTGATGGGTTTGGCCGCGCTGGTGGGGAAGATTTTGTCCAGGGCATTCCATCTCGTGGGGTTGGGTTGCCTGGACAAGCTGGCAGGCGCGGCTTTCGGTTTTTTGCAGGGCGCCGGGCTGGTGATGCTGGCCGTCCTGGTGACGGTGGCCTTTTTTCCCAAGACCCAGTGGCTGGCGGAAGCTAGACTGCCCCGGATGTTTTTCGGGGCCTGTCATATGAGTGCGCAAATGAGTCCGGCGGAACTGGCAGACCGCGTCCGCAAGGGGCTCAAGTTTGTTGAAGAGGAGTCGCCGCAGTGGTTGCACAGTAGTCATCGCGGCGTGTGATTTTTTGAGACGCAACGCATCGGAATATGGCAAGCTAATAGAATAGCAAGGGGTGAATGTGAGACGAGAACTGGACAGCCTGGTAACGCAAATGCATTCCAGCGGCGTACGCTACGAAGACGCGGTGCGTGAGTTCAAAAAGCAGTTTCTGCGCGAGGTGTTGATTGCACATCGGGGCAACCAGTGCAAGGCATCCGAGGAACTGGGGATGCATCGCAACACGCTGAGCCGGACGATGGCCGAATTGGAGCTGCATCTGGCCGAAGTGCGCGCCACGCTCAAGCGTCCGCCGCGCAGCGAACGTCCTGTATATAGCGCGCCTCGCCAGATCTACCGGCAAGGTTGACAGCGCTGCCCAAAACGATGCAAAACTCTCCGCAGGCTCACGATCCTCGAACTCCAGCCGCGCGCATCCACATCGTACCGGGCTTTGCCTGGGACGAGCAGGAGGCGTATCTCTTTGACATCGACGGCACCCTGCTGCGCGACCCCGACCGCATCCACATGGACGCCTTTGCGTCGAGCATCCTGAAGGTGACGGGAATCGAAGTCTCGATGGAGGGCGTTCCTGTCCACGGCAGCACGGATACAGCGATCTTGCGCACGGCCTGCAGCCAGGCAGGAATCTCAACAGAGGTCTTGGAGCCGCGCATCGCGGCCATTCTGGAGACGATGCGGCAGACAGTGGCCGCGCGGCGCGGCGAGATGAGGCTGAGGCTGATGCCCGGCGTGGAGAATGCGCTCGGCCACCTCGAGCGGAAGGGCGCGCTGCTCGGTTTGGCAACCGGCAACCTGGAATCCATCGGATGGATCAAGATTGAAGAGGCCGGGCTCCGGAAATGGTTCTGCTTTGGAGGCTTCAGCGATCAGTTTTCCATTCGCGCGGAGATGGTGGCCGACGCCGCGCGCCAGGCGAGAGAGATGGTTGGCCATGAAGCCCGCGTCTGCGTGGTCGGCGATACGCCAAACGACATTGAGGCGGCCCACGCCAGCGCGCTGCCGGTCATCGCCGTCGCCACCGGTAACTTCAGCTTCGACACGCTCGCCGAGCGCCATCCGGAGGTCTGCGCGTCGTCGCTGGCCGACCTGCTGGCGCTGACAGAGGTTGCGCCATGAGACGGGCCTGGGCTATTGCCGCCTTGCTGGCAGCCTCCAACGGCATCCACGCGACTCAAATGGCAGCGCAAGCTACGCCGCCTGCGCCCGCCGCCAACACAGATCCATCCTCCGCAATGGCCGCCGCAACGGATACGCAGCCCTCGCCCCCACCAGAAAAGCCCACGCACAGCTCTGACCGGCGCAAGGCGGCTAAGCTTTATCTGGCCTCCAGCCAGCTCTTTGAAAAAGAGCAGTTTGAAGAAGCAATGCGCGGCTATGAGCAGGCGGCCAGACTCGATCCCGCCAATCGCGATTACCCGCTGGCGGCGAGCGTGGCACGCAGCCACGCGGTTACCGCGCTGATTCAAGCCGCGGCCAAGGACCGGCTACGCAAGGATGAGTCCTCGGCGCGCGCGGCGCTGGCGCATGCGCTGGATCTCGATCCCAAAAACGACCTCGTGAAACAGCACCTCAACGAATTGGGAGATGACGCCCTGCTGGAGCAGACAAGGCCCATCTACGCGCAGAGCGCTTCAACGGTTGGCGAAGCAGTGGAGCTGGAGCCCTCGGCCGGAGTCCACAGCTTTCACCTGCGCGCCAACCAGCGCCAGATCATCCAACAGGTCTTCAAGGCCTACGGGGTTGACGCCACCATTGACGAGAGTGTGCGCAACGCGCTTATCCGGTTGGATGTGGATGACGCCGGCTTCGAGGCAGCGGCGCACATCCTGGGGATGGTAACGGCGTCCTTCTACGTTCCGCTGGACGAGCACCGCGCGCTGGTGGCCCGTGATACCAGGGAAAACCGTTTGCAGTTCATGCGCCTTGAAACCGAGACGGTCCATCTGCCGGGATTGAGCAAGGAGGAGCAGGCCGACGTGGGCAAGATGGCCAAAGACGTTTTCGGTGCGCAGCAGGCTGCGGTCGATTCATCCTCCGGCACGATCACCCTGCGCGCCTCCCGAAACACACTGAATGTCTTCAACGCCATCATGAGCCAGTTGCTCGACGGCCACAGCCAGGTCGTGCTGGAGGTGCGTATGATCCAGCTTGCCCACACCAGCCAGCACAATACCGGTGTGAAACTACCGCAGCAGACCACTGCCGTCAATGTCTACACCGAGGAGCAGTCGCTTCTGAATGCAAACCAGAGCCTGGTGCAGCAAATTATCAGCTCCGGGCTTGCCTCGGCCAACGATCCGCTGGCGATCCTGGGCATTCTATTGGCCTCCGGCCAGATCTCCAGCTCACTCTTCACCAACGGGGTCGCTATCTTTGGCGGCGGGCTTACCCTGTCCGGGGTCTCGCTCAGTCCTCTCACTGCCAACTTCGACTTGAACTCCTCGGATTCGCGTCAGCTGGATCTGATGCAGTTGCGGCTGGGCGACGGAGAAAAGGCAACCATCAAATCCGGCACACGCTACCCCATCCAAACATCTTCATTCTCCAGCCTCGGCGCGAGCCTGCCCAAGATCCCGGGGCTGAACGGCGCCGGCGCCTCCGGCAGCCTCTCTTCCCTGCTCGCTTCATACGCTGGCAGCGTACCGAATCTTCCCCAGGTCGAGTATCAGGATCTGGGCCTGACCTTGGAAGCAACTCCCAAGGTGATGCGCAGCGGCGATCTCGCGCTCACCATCGACCTGAAGATCGACGCGCTGGCCGGCAGCTCGGTCAATGGAAATCCGGTGCTCAGCAACCGCGCCTGGTCCGGGGTGGTCACGGTCAAGCAGGGTGAGGCCGTGGAGGTCGTCAGCGAAATGGACAAGACTGAGAGCCGAGCCATCAGCGGCACGCCCGGAATCAGCGAGATTCCAGGGATGAACAATCTGACCAGCAAGGACGCGCAGAAGAATGCGGCAACGCTGCTGATCATCCTCACGCCCCACGTAATCCGTGGCGCACAGGCTGCCGGTCACTCTCCCATGATGCGGGTGGAACACGGGCAGCAGTCGCGTTAGCGAGCCTCACTCTTTGGGGGTTCAAGGAATGGCAACATTTTTTTGGGCGCTTCCCGGCACGCGCAATGGCGCTGATGTTCCAGGTGCCATTGAATTCTCTGCTCCTGCGTCGCTTTGCGCGGCATTTTGTTCTCAGCGTGCCACGGTTTATTCATGAAAACCAATCCTCAAGTTTACGCACTACCTCACTTGCCCAGATGCTTCACAAAGAAGTCGGCCATGATGTGGTTGGCTTCCAGCGCCTCGGGCAGTTGCGGGTCATACCAGAAGGCGTGAGGCAACGCGTCGTAGACCACCAGATGCGCATCAACCCCGGCGTATAAATAGGCGCGATGCAGGTTGACGGTACCGCTCAGCAGCAGGTCACGGACGCTGGTGACAAAGAGCGTGGACGGCAGGCCGCGCAGGTCGGAGTAGATGGGCGAGAGAATCGGATCCTTTGCATCGGTCGAAGCCACATAGTACGAATCATGCGGGCCACCGAGCGGCGCATCAAGATGCCCGGAGAGGCCGTTCAGCGCGAAGAGAGCGATGGAGTCTCCGTTGCGGGCAAAGTCGCCCATGCCGCTGAAGATGCCCAGCGCCGCCGGCAGCGGCAGGCCAAGCTGCTTGAGCTTGGCAGCCACCTCGGCAGTGAGAATCGCCCCCGCCGAAGTCCCGTAGATAACCATGTGCTCCGGCTTGTAGCTCTTCAGCAGCTCCTTGTAGACGGCCACCGCGTCGTCCACGGCGGCGGGGAATGGATGCTCCGGAGCCAGGCGGTAGAGCACGGCGACGACCTTGATCTTGGCGAAGCTGGCAATGGGAATCGACTCGGTGTAGGAGCCGGAGTCGGAGTTGAAGCCGCCGCCGTGCAGGTCGATCAGCACTTTTTCGCGATTGGCTTCAGGCAGGTCGTCGGGGGTGACCACGCGCACCGGAACGCCGGCCATCATCTGCTCGACAATCTGGTTGGGGCAGATGGCACTCCAGGCCAGGCGCGCGCCAGCCGTATACGCGTCGGTTCCAGTGCGGCGCTGCGCCAGCGACTGCGGCGGACCCTGATCCGGCTCTGCGCGGCTCAGCCGCCGCTGCGCCTGGGTGCTGATGGTGGCCGGAACCGGGACAACCCGTGTCACGTGCGCCGTTCCCTGGGCGTCGATGTAACTCGAGTCGCGGTCGGGCACCTGGGCTGCGGTGGTGGGCTGAGCAGGCTGCTGCGCGGCCAGCACGGCAGAAGCCAGAAAGACCAGGAATGTGGCAGTGCGAGGCAATGAGTCCATGGAATCGATCTCCTCCGGTCAACAACCGATTTTAGCGCAAAGAGCTTTCTGTGGGCCTGGAAATGCCCCAGACGCCAAGGGGAGCGCACAATGCGCTCCCCCTCGCTGGACGAACTCCCGCTGTCAGCCCGGCAAAACCAGCAGTCCGCACTTCAACAGCTCTTCCGTCAGCCGGTCCAGCGCTTTGGGAAACTTATAGCTGACCGTGCGAACGCACATCCCCAGCATCGAGGCTGTCTCGGTCTGCGTGTATTCCTGGAGCACGATCCGGCTCAGCAGCATGCGGTCAAGCGAGCCGAGCTGATCCAGGCATTTCTCCACGTCGAGAACGAAGATCACCGCATCTTCGAAGGTGCGCACCGGACGGCTGGAACACCATCCGCGCGAGACCGGATCGCCCAGAATTGACGGCGCCCTGCCCACCTGCATGGATGCGTAAAGGTAGCGCCGCAAAAGGCTCTCCGTATGCTTGCGATAGAAGCCCAGGCTGACCAGCGGCTCGGTGTCAGGAGCCTTTGCCTTCGGCTTCGGCGCCGGCGCGGCCGGTTTTGTTTGCCATCTCCTCTGAGCTTCGCTTGCAGCGCGCTGTGGACCGTTTACCTCCCAAATCATCGGCAACTGAAGGGCTGCGCTCATTCCGCGCCTCCTGCTGCTTCCGCCACGGCCCAAACCCTCACCAGCGTCTTACGGCCGGGCCGCCCGCGCCGTTTCCGGCTCTCCGGTGTTGGAAAATCTTTCAGCTTGGTTTCACACTCACTGCAATACACACTCCCTTGGGTCTGGGCACGATACCAAAGGCAACCGCACCCCTCGCAAATTTTCAATTGCACGCGCAATTCCATGACGAATTCTCCATCTTCCTGTCCTCTCCCGACGGCTTGGCTTAACAATCTGCTTTCCGCGGGGTAGAAAAAACCGGGCTCGGCTACTCAGGATCTTCTTGCCCTGATGGGGGATTGCCACCCGAATTTTCTCGTTGTCTGTCATGCTCATGGCGCGCAGAATCTGGAATCATCTCGTCTGACCACCCTCGAACGCCTCTGCTGAGCATCTCGAAGAGGAAATCTGTAAGCCGGATACTCCGGCCATTGTGTATTCCCGCAAAAGAGGATCACCTTCCTCCAATCCAACCCTGCGGTAAAAAACACTTCTTAATTAATTCCCACAGCCATAACGGGATTAAGTAAAACTAATCTAGAAAGATGGTTCTCTTGCGTCAATTCCCCCCGGCAGCTTTCCGCTTGCGCGCTTTCCTTTCCGTGGATTAGCGCCGAGAATGAAGGCCTATCGGCCCTTCCAGATTTGCTCAGTGAAAATGGGGACGGTAAGTGCCCATTGCTGGTGGCGGATTTTCCACAGATGAACTTTACTCAGATGCACGAGCGGCTCCGGCTGGAACTGCTGCGCAGGATTCAGCGAGGTACGCTTAGCGTCTCGCTGCTTGCGCGTCAGACCGGCTTTGGGCAACCGCATCTGTCGAATTTCCTGCATAGCCGCCGCCAGCTCTCGCTGGAGGCGCTCGACCGGATTCTGACCGCGCAGCACATGGCCGCCAGCGACCTGTTGCCCGCGGCCTATCCCCGCGAGGCACTGCAGAACGACGGAGAAGGAAGCACCGTGCCGGTCGTGAGCCATGCCGCGGCGCTCTTTGAGCCGTACATCCGGCCCGCCGCCGTCCAGACCATGCTTCACCTGCCAGCTGGGCTGCTGCAGTCGCTCCGGGCGCGCGTCTCCAACCCGCGCCGCGCATGGCAGCGCTTTGTGGCCGTGCGCATTTCCGCAGCCGATGCCATGCCCATGGAGCCGCTGATTCTGCCCGAGGCCATCACGCTCATCGACCGGCACTACAATTCACTGATGCCTTACCGCCCAAGCCGGCCCAACCTCTACGCAGTCCGCCACGGCTCTCACTTAACCCTGCGCTACGTGGACTTCGTCGCCAACCGCATCGTGCTGCGCCCCCACAGCATCGCTTTCCCCGTAGACTTGCTCGAGGTAAACTCCGGCGAGCCGCCCAGCGAGTTGATCGTTGGCCGCATCGCGCTGATTCTGAATGAGCCATGAGGCAGTTTAATCGAGATGCGGCCCCTCACACATCGTGGTCCGAATCGGGATTGTCAAAGCGCGTGAAGCGCGAGATGAAGTTCAGGTGCACCGTGCCGGTGGGGCCGTTGCGCTGCTTGGCGAGGATAATCTCCGACTTGGCTTTGTCGGCTTCGCTCATCTCCTCGTCGTGGCTGTAGTAGGACTCGCGATGGATGAAGGCGACCACGTCGGCGTCCTGCTCGATAGAGCCTGACTCGCGCAGGTCGCTGAGCATGGGGCGGTGATCGTCTTTGCGCTGCACACCGGCGCGGGAGAGCTGCGAGAGAGCCACCACAGGCACATTCAGCTCCTTGGCCAACCCTTTCAGGCCGCGGGAGATCGCCGAGACCTCCTGCGTGCGATTCTCATAGCCCTTCCTGCCGTTCGAGGGCAGCGTGGCCGTCATCAACTGCAGGTAATCCACCACCACCAGGTCCAGGCCACCGGAGTTCTGCTTGAGGCGGCGAGCCTTCGCGCGCATCTCACCCAGTGAGATGCCGGCCGTGTCGTCAATGAACAGGCGCGTCTCCACCAGTTGGCCGAGGGCGTTTTCCAGCTTGACCTGATCTTCTCGCGCAATAAAGCCCTTCTGCAGCTTCTGCTGGTCCACCCAGGCCTGCGAGGCCAACATCCTTCGCAGCAGCGACTCCTTGCTCATCTCCAGGCTGAAGACGGCTACAATGGCCTGGTGATTGATGGCCGCGCTCTGGGCAATGTTGATGGCCAGCGCGGTTTTGCCCATCGAGGGACGAGCCGCAATGATGATCAGTTCGCCCTTTTGTAGGCCACTGGTCATGCGGTCAAATTCCGTGAAGTCCGTGGCAAGGCCCGTAACCTCGCGACTCTGCTTATAGAGATTGTCAATCGTTCCAAAGGAGTCTTCGACGATCTTGTCAAGCCTCTGCAAGCTGCCGGTGATTCCCTTTTCGCTCACCTCCATCAGTTGCGCTTCAGCCGCGCCCAGCACCTCCAGAGCCGTCTCGCCCTGGTCGGCGGCGCGCGCAATGGCCGCCGAGCAGATGAGCATGAGCTTGCGCAGCAGGCTCTTGTCCTTGACTATGCGGATGTACTCTTCGATGACCGGGCGGCGAGGCAAACCCTCCGTCAGACTGGCCAGGTAAGCCACGCCGCCGATGGTCTCCCGCTCCTTGTAGCGGTCCAGTTCGGCGGCCAGAGTGACAATGTCCACGGCCCGCTGGGCGTTCATCAACTCGGTCATGCGCAGATAGATGCGGCGATGCGAGTCAAGAGAAAAGTCCTCTGAATCCAGCTTTTCAGCGGCCTCGGCGTAAGCGGCATTGTCCAGCAGAATAGCGCCGAGAATAGTTTTCTCGGCATCAAGATTGGCCGGCAAGCCGGCGTCGAAGGTGGGATTGGGAAGCGTTGCCATATCCCTCAACCTACCACCGGCGGAGGCAGCGGCGCAGAGGCAAATGTGGAGAAGTGGACTCAATTTCGCCGGCGCTCCCATCCCCAGAACGCAAGATGCAAGAAAAAGTTGAAGATAGATCATCCCGGCCGATAGCATGGTTGGTTGATCCCCTTCCCCCGCTGATAAGATCAGCAACAATGACCGCCGAAGAGATCAAATCGTTGCTCAAGCTGGAACCGCTCGCCTTTGAGGGCGGCTTCTACCGCCGCACCTTCGTCTCCACCACGGCGGTCGAACTGCGGCGCGGCTCGCGGCCCGCTGGCACGGCGATCTACTATCTGCTGGAGCAGCGCAGCTTTTCCGAGATGCACCAGTTGGAATCTGACGAGATCTACCACTTTTATCTCGGCGATCCCGTCGAAATGCTGCAATTATTCCCCGATGGGCGCTCCGCGCTTTTCACTCTTGGGCAGGATATGGCGGCGGGGCAACAAGTGCAACTCACCGTCCCCGCCGGCGTCTGGCAAGGCGCGCGCTTGGTTGGGGACGGCGAGTTTGCGCTGCTCGCCTGCACCGTAACTCCCGGCTTCGACTTTGCCGATTACAAGAGCGGGAGTTATGCCGAGTTAGTGAAGAAATGGCCCGCAGAAGCGGAACGGATCAGAGAGTTGACGCGAAGCTAAGATCATCTCCGCTCGCGAAAAAAGCTGCGCAGCAACTCTGCGGACTCCTCGGCGAGAATGCCTTGCTCCACCTGCATCTGATGGTTGAGTTGCGGATGATTCAGCACCGAAAGCACAGAACCGGCCGCGCCCGCCTTGGGATCGGCCGCGGCAAAGACCAACTTATCCAGCCGCGCATGAATCATCGCTCCGGCGCACATCGCGCACGGCTCCAGAGTTACATAGAGCGAGCAGCCCATCAGCCGATAATTGCCGATAGCCGCAGCCGCTGCGCGCATCGCCACAATCTCCGCGTGGGCCGTGGGGTCCACCTCGCGCAGTACGCGATTCTGCCCACGCGCGATGACAACTCCCTCGCGCGCAACCACAGCGCCAATCGGCACCTCGCCCGCCTTCGCCGCTAGACAGGCTTCATCTAGCGCTTCCAGCATGAAATCGATCTCGGTCATGGAATGTATGTTATACCGCCGTTGGCTGCTGCTGCGTCATGCAGTGGAGCGTGCCCAGACCCCATACCAGGTCCACGCTGTGAATGCCGATCACTTCGCGGTCGGGAAAGACATCCGCAAGTATGTTCAACACCACGCGGTCGTTGGCATCATGAAAGGTGGGAACCAGCACCAATCCATTGGCGATATAGAAGTTTGCGTAACTTGCTGGAAGCCTCTGCCCGCGAAAGATCACAGGGCGTGGCATCGGCAGTTCAACTAACTCGAATTGCTCGCCATCGAGAGTGCGCGCGACCTTGAGTCGGGCAAGATTATCGACCAAAGTCGCATGATTCGGGTCGTGTGTATTCGGCTCGACGGCAGCTACTATCGTCGTGGGAGTTACAAAGCGAGCTATATCGTCGATGTGGCCGTGGGTGTCGTCGCCCACAATGCCGCGATTGAGCCAGATCACTTGGTCGATGCCAAGATACTCGTGAAAGGCCCTCTCCCGTTGCTCACGGCTGACGCCGGGATTGCGCTGCTGCACCTCACTCAGCAAACACTCTTCGGTGGTGAGCAAAACTCCCGCGCCGTTTACATCAATGGAGCCGCCTTCGAGAACTAATCTGCGCGAAGTGCCATCGGCTAACTCAATCGTCGGCTGCCACTCTGGTAAGCCGAGGTACTCGGTCACTCGCCCTGCAACCAAGTCATCGAGCGGCCAGTCATCATACTTGGCCCAGGCATTGAAGCGCCAGTTCGTAACTGCGACTTTGCCCTCATGGTTGCGCACAAAAATTGGACCTGAGTCGCGCGTCCAACTGCGATTGGTGGGCCACTGGTGAAAGCTCACGTGGTCAAGATTCGCCCCGGTCCTCTCCAATATGCTGATTACTCGCTGCTCGCTCTTCTCATCCTCGACAAGAATATGGACGAACTCACGCGCGGCAAGCAGGCGAACAATCTCCGCGTAGAGCCAGGGGATGGCCTGGAACTTGCCCGGCCAGTCTTCGGGATTGTGCGGCCACGCCAGCCAGGTGGCCTCATGCGGCTCCCATTCGGCGGGCATGCGGTAGCCGAGTTGATGTGGCTTATTGTTATTCATCGAAATGCTCAAATCTTTTGTGAGTTATTGTAACCGCAGGTCCTTCGACTCCGTTACGCTCCGCTCAGGATGACAGTCTGTTGAGTGATGCGCTCATCATTTCATTCTCTGGGTGCCTAAGCCACTTGCCTACGCCGAAAGATCATTTTGTCTTAACATACGTATCACTCTCTAAAAGCTCTTTCTTTACAGCAGGGTCATCTATGACATAAAACAGGGCAACGATTTCCCCATTTTGTTCCATGTTTTCATGTTCTCTATATGGTCTATTTCTGATGATTTCAGTTATGCCTTTTGCAGTGATTACCTCATAGGACGGACAATCCGAATCTAATCTTCTATCTGGGCAGCTTTTAAGATACAAAGGAGATGAATCTCTCACTTTGCCCTTTACCTTAGATAGCTGTTTCCCGTTCTTATCCTTTAATGTAAATATCGCATCGGGAACAAGCGGCAGTGAGTAGTAGTCCAATGTGACTGACACGTCTGGGCGTGTGAGTCCCGGCGGCGGTGTAAACCAATTTGGCAGTCTCGACTCACTCGCTAAATTGAAGTTCGACTCAGCACATCCAGTTATCGCGGAAGAAAAAACACATAATGCTACGATAAGCAGGAATTTACCTTCGCGTGAAAATCTTATCAACATTGTCGTTACCTCCACATTAGCTGGTTATTTGCGATCTCCGTCCGTGCTCAACGTATGCACCGAATCAATAAACCGCTGTGTGATCGACGCATAGGCGTCAATGCGGCGGTCGCGCAGGAAGGGCCAGCTGCAGCGCGTTTCTTCGATCAAGCCGAGATCAATCTCGCCGATCAAAATCTCCTCCTTGTCATGCGAGGCTTTGGCGATGACGCGGCCAAAGGGATCGCACAAAAAGCTGCCGCCCCAGAACTCGATGCCAGCTCCGGTAGCACGATTTCCAGAAACGTCTCCCTGCTCAAGACCCACGCGATTCACGCCCGCAACATAAACTCCGTTGGCGATGGCGTGCGAGCGCTGGATCGTCTGCCAAGCGTCGTATTGCGCCGCGCCGAACTCGGCCTTCTCCGCCGGATGCCAGCCAATCGCCGTGGGATAAAAGATTGCCTCGGCGCCTTGCAACGCGGTGAGCCGCGCGGCCTCAGGAAACCACTGGTCCCAGCAGACCAGCGTTCCCACGCGGCCAAAGGCCGTCTCCACGGCCTGAAAACCAAGATCGCCAGGGGCGAAGTAATACTTTTCATAGAAGAGCGGATCGTCGGGAATGTGCATCTTGCGATAGACGCCGACGATGGAGCCATCGGCGTCGAGCGTAACCGCCGTGTTGTGATAAAGCCCCGGCGCGCGCTTCTCAAAGAGCGAAGCGATGATAGAAACCTGAAGTTCGCGGGCCACCTCGGCCAGTCGCGCCGTCGTCGGCCCGGGAATCTCTTCAGAAAGGTCAAAGAGCGCAAGCTCTTCGCGCTGGCAGAAGTATTGTGTGCGGAAAAGCTCCGGAAGGCAGACGACGTTTGCGCCCAGATGCGCCGCCGCGCGGATGCGCTCGACCGCGGCGGCAAAGTTCGCCTCCGGGTCGGCGGACATGCGCATCTGCACCAGGCCGACGTTGTATTTGCGCGAATCTGTCATTGTCCCTGCCGAAGTAATGCTTACTCTTCCAGAATCAGCACCGCGGCGGCAATCGTCGTGGTCCACAAACCGCGCTTGTCGCCCATCGCTGACTGCGTCACGTTGCTGGTACGGACAATCTTGTTGGAGATGCGGTAAATCTCCTTCTTTTCGTCCCAGCTCTTGTCTGGATCAAAGTCCACATCCAGCGTGGTGGCCAGCATCTCGGCGGCCAGTTCCTCGGCATATTCGCCGGCCTGATCTTCGGTCTCTCCAAAGCTGTGGTGCTCGCTCAGGTAGCCGTAGGTGTTTTTGTCCGCTGGAATCGCCACGCCGATGCTCGAAACCAGCAACCGGTGCGGCTCGCGTGTTGAGTTCTCCGCGATCACTGCAAAAACCACCTCGCCTGGGCTGAGGTAGGTGAGGCCTTCCTTGCGCGTAATCATCTTGCAGCGCGGTGGAAAGATAGACGAAACGCGCACCAAGTTCTGCGAGGCAATCCCCGCATCCCGAAGCGCCAGCTCAAAGGAGGTCAAACGCTCCTTGTGTTTGCCCACGCCCTTGGTGAAAAACAGCTTCTTCGGGACCATGCCTTTTCCCAATTTCTATGTATCCTCCGTAGTTTGAAAAAATGTGGCTCTCGTGAGAGGCTCCCGCATGAGTTTATCGCATCCGGGCGGGTAAAAACCGCTTTTGATGAGAATTCCTTTCGCATTCGCTCTGGCCGGCCCCGCGGGCCATCGCCGCCGCTCCGGCCGTAATGCGATTCGCCCGCCGCAAATCGAGCAAGTGCCGGCTCACTCCGGCCTCTTCGCTCTCATCTCGGTTCATCGCCGCGCCCTCAGCTTTTCGCGCGCCCAGAGCGCTGCCGCGCGCAGCCCATCGTCAGTGGCCTCGGCCCAAGCTTCCAGCAGCGGCGCAAAGCGGCTCAGACCGCTGTTGCCCATCGCAATGGCCAGATTGCGGCGCAGACCGCTGAATCTCGCCCGGCGCACCGGCGACCCATTGAACCGCCCTTCGAACTCCGCCTCGTCCATCGCTGCCAGCCAATCGAGCGCCGGCACCACCAGCTCCGCGCGCGCCGCCAGCTCCGGGTCAACGCTGATCGGCGCTTTGCGATTCCACGGGCAAACATCCTGGCAAATATCGCAGCCAAAAATGTTGGCTCCCATCTTTTCCATCAGCTCAGGCGCAATCGCCCCGCGATGCTCAATGGTCAGATAAGCGATGCAACGCTCCGCGTCCATCTGGTAGGGAGCAACCAGCGCGCCGGTCGGACAGGCCTCCAAACAACGCTGACAGCTTCCGCAACGGTCGGGCAGCGGCGCGGGCACATTTTCTCCATCGGCCTCAAGAGAGGTCAGCAGCACCGCCAGAAATCCATACGATCCCATCCGTGGATGAATCAGGCAGGTATTTTTGCCAATCCATCCCAGCCCGGCCCCTGCCGCCAGCGCCCGCTCCTGCAGCGGCCCGGTGTCCACAAAGCAGTGTGCCTCGAACGCGCCAAGATTCTCGCGCAGCCGCGCCTCCACAGCTTTCATCCGCTTCAGCAGCACCTTGTGATAGTCGCTGGGCCGCTGCGCGCCGGCAGCATCCACACGGCCCGTTGTGGCGTAGCGGGCAATCCATCCTGCTCCTTTGGAGGCCGGTTCAGTCGAGCTGCGCTGCTTGCTGTTGTAGTTGGCCCAGCAGACCACCGCCGAGCGCGCCCACGGAAACGGAATCCCCACGCGCGAGCGCAGCAGCCGCCCATCCTCGTCCCTCCGCTCCATGTAGCGCATGGTTGCCGCGTGGCCCGCCCGCACCCATTCCTCGAAGCGCGCCGCATCCTGCTCCTGACCGGCATACGGAAGCGCAATCACCCCAGCCTCGTCAAAGCCAGCCTCCAGCGCCAGCCCGCGCGCCTGCTCGCGGCTCAGGCTTGGCGGTCGCCATTGGATTGCGCCGTCTGGCGAACAAGACTGTGAGATAGGCGATGCACTGCGCATGGAACCGGAACCCCTCCTGTTTGCGTATTGAATTGCAGCGTGTTCAATAACGGACGGCGGCGAGCGCAAACGAACACACGCAGCGGTTGCAAGGAATCACGGAATACCCCTATCTGCTGCAATTTCAGCATATTCCTTCTCCCGCGTCTTTGGCCCTCCAAGTGCCGTCAGGAAAGCAGACGGGCAACCGGAAATCAGGCCATTCAAGGAGGTATGTTATGACCAGCACATTCGCAATCCCTATGCAGACGGCGATCTTCTCTGCCGGCAAGCTGACCGAAGAGGCTGAGCTATCCGAGTTGGTGCTGGGCCGAGAGCAGGCCTTGCTGGCGCGGCTCACCCCTCTGGTGCGCCGGCAGAGCGTGACGCTCGATCTGCGCCGGGTTCAGCGCATCGACGCAGCCGGCGTTGCCGCGCTGCTCGCGCTTTATTCCAGCGCCCGCGCATCCAGGCACCGCTTCCGTGTGACGAATCCCTCGCCGCGTGTGGCCGAGGTGCTGGATCTGGTTGGGGTGAAACGGATTCTTCTCTTTCACCATGCGATTCGGAAGCCTCATTCCGGTTTGCGCTTTCTGCACCGCGCCGCGTGAATCTGTCGTAATCTTTTCTCCCAAATAGTATTGCCAGCCCCCAAATTTGCACGCCTTTCCGCTGTCAAAATCAGATGAATGTCAAAGCCCCAATGAATCGTATGTGACCATCGGCACAGGCAACTGTATACTAAAGACGATATTCGTATGAACGAATAACTAATCCCGCGCAGCGCGCCTCGAAGTCTGGATGCCCCGAACGCTCAGCCCCGTAAACTGCATGATTTCCCGTGCCGAGCCTACGTCCGACCTCCTGCCTTGCGGTATGCGCCCGCGGAATCCAAGATGTGGAGGAATGATCCCATGACGCAGGGCGCTGTGGTGCGGTCGTCGGCCGGTAAGGCTGACACTACCCAACACGTATATTTCTTCGGCGGCGGCAAAGCCGAGGGCAACGGAACAATGAAGGATGTGCTGGGCGGCAAGGGCGCAGGCCTGGCGGAAATGACCAATGCTGGATTGCCGGTTCCTCCGGGATTCACCATTCAGACCGAGGCTTGTCGCGAGTTTATGCGCGGCGCGCTCTCGCCGGCCGTCAACACTGAGATGTACGCCGCACTCGAACGGCTGGAAAAGCTGCAGGGCCAGAAGCTGGGCAAGGGCGACAATCCCCTGCTGGTCAGCGTGCGCTCCGGCGCCAAGTTCTCCATGCCCGGCATGATGGACACGATTCTCAACCTGGGCCTCAACGATAAGGCCGTCGAAGCGCTCGCCAAGCGCAGCAACAATCCCCGTTTTGCTTATGACTCCTATCGCCGCCTCATCCAGATGTTCGGCGACGTCGTGCTGGAGATGGGTAAGAAGGGCTTCGAGCATATCTTCGACGCCGTCAAGAAGCGCGCCAAGGTCAAGTTCGACTACGAACTGCAGCCCAATGCCCTGAAGGAAATCATCGCCGAGTACAAAAAGCTGATTCTCAAGGTGACCGGCAAGGAATTCCCGCAGGACCCGCAACAGCAGTTGGTTGCGGCCCGCGATGCCGTTTTCCGCAGCTGGATGAACGAGCGCGCCAAAACCTATCGCCGCATCAACCGCATTGATGACTGGCTGGGCACAGCGGTCAACGTGCAGTGCATGGTCTTCGGCAACCTGGGTGAGAACTCCGGCACCGGCGTCGGCTTCACGCGCAATCCCGCCACCGGAGAGCACGCCTTCTTCGGCGAGTACCTGATGAACGCGCAGGGCGAGGACGTGGTCAGTGGCGTCCGCACACCGCTGCCCATCAGTGAATTGGAACGCGCCATGCCCGACTGCTACGAGCAGTTGCGCGAAATCACCGGCAAGATGGAAAAGCACTATCGCGATATGCAGGACTTCGAGTTCACCATCCAGGATGGCAAACTCTATATGCTGCAGACCCGCAACGGCAAGCGCACCGGTCTGGCCGCTGTTCGCGTGGCCATCGACATGGTCAAGGAGGGCCTCATCACGCAGGAAGAGGCAATTCACCGCGTCGAGCCGAACCAGTTGTACGACTTCCTGGTTCCCCGCCTGGTGGAAAAAGGCGAGAAGGTCGAAGTGCTGGCCACCGGACTGCCCGCCTCGCCGGGAGCAGCGGTTGGACAGATTGTTTTCACCGCTGAGGAAGCCGTAAAGGTTCACGCCAGCGGCGCTTACCCGGTCATCATCCTCGTGCGCGGCGAAACCACCCCTGAAGACATCGCAGGCATGGAAGTGGCCGCCGGCATTCTCACCTCGCGTGGCGGCATGACCTCCCACGCCGCGGTCGTCACTCGCGGCATGGGCAAGTGCTGCGTGGCCGGCGCCGGCGATTGCATCGTTGACACAGAAAAGAAGGAACTGCGCGTCAAGGGGCACACCTACAAGCAGGGCGACTGGATCTCACTCGACGGCACCACCGGCCGCGTCATCGCCGGCAAGCTCAAGACTCTCGACGCTCAGCCCGACGATCCCGATCTGGTTACGTTCATGAGCTGGGTCGATCCTATCCGCCGTCTCAAGATTCGCGCCAACGCCGACATTCCCCGCGACGCCAAGAATGCACGCTTGTTTGGCGCGGAAGGCATCGGCCTCTGCCGCACCGAGCATATGTTCTTTGCCGAAGATCGCATCGAGCACATGCGCACCATGATTTTGGCCAATAACGAGAAGGACCGCCGCGCCGCCCTAAAGAAGCTCCTGCCCATGCAGCGCGCCGACTTTGTCGGCCTCTTCAAGGCCATGGAGTCGTTGCCTGTCACCATCCGCACCATCGATCCCCCGCTGCACGAGTTCCTGCCCAAGCGCGAGGATCTGATGGTCGAGATTCAGCATTTGGTTGACACCAAGCCCCGCTCGCCCAAGCTCAAGGAAATGCGTACGCTCCTGGCGCGGGTCGAGGAGTTGCACGAGCAGAATCCCATGCTCGGGTTGCGCGGATGCCGTCTCGGCATCGCCTTCCCAGAGATCACTGAGATGCAGGCACGCGCCATCCTTGAGGCCGCGTGCATCGTCAAGAGCAAAGGCGGCAATCCGCATCCCGAGATCATGATTCCGCTCGTCGGGTCGGTCGAGGAGATGCGCAATCAGGCCGCCATCGTCCGCAGCGTCGCCGCTGATGTCTTCAAGGAGAAGGGCACGACCGTCGATTACATGGTGGGCACCATGATCGAACTGCCGCGCGCCGCCCTCACCGCCGATCAGATCGCCGAAGAGGCCGAGTTCTTCAGTTTCGGAACAAACGACCTCACCCAGACCACCTTCGGCATCTCCCGCGATGACATCAACCAGTTCCTGCCGGCCTACATGAAGGCGGGCATCTTCAAGCAGGACCCCTTCGCCACTCTTGATCAGGCGGGTGTTGGGCAACTGGTGCAGATGGCCGCAACCAAGGGCCGCTCCACTCGTCCCACCATCAAGCTGGGCATCTGCGGCGAGCATGGCGGCGATCCAGAGTCCGTCAAGTTCTGCCACAGAATCGGCCTCACCTACGTCTCCTGCTCGCCCTTCCGTCTGCTGACGGCGCGGCTGGCTGCGGCGCAGGCGGCCCTCGAAGAGAAGATGAGCGGACCGGCGCACACCAACGCTTAACTCGCCAGGACAAAGTTCCATCATCAAGGGCGCAGCCAATCAGCTGCGCCCTTGATGCGTCTGCTTCCGGCGCTGAGCCATCGAGGCGCGAGTCGTCGCTTCCCTGCCCGCGCTATCATCAATCTGAACAATCACAATAGCATTGAGTCGTTACCAATGAACGCGAGGAAACGCCGCACATGATTACGCCCATCTCCACCTCCACAGCAGGCTCGCCTGCACAGCAGTCTTTCCGCTCAACCTACGTCTGGCTGGCCGCTTCGGCCGGCGCTCTGGGCGGTCTGCTCTTCGGCTACGACTGGGTCGTCATTGGCGGCGCAAAGCCCTTCTATGAGCGGTACTTTCACCTCGATTCGCCTGCGTTGGAAGGTTGGGCAATGAGTTGCGCGCTGATCGGCTGCCTGACCGGCGCCATCTCTTCCGGCCAGTTGAGCAATCGATTTGGCAGAAAGCGCCTGCTCACGCTGGCCGCAATCGTTTTTGCAATCTCCTCGCTCGGCACCGGGTTTGCCGCGCACTTCCCGGCCTTTGTACTGTGGAGAATCATGGGCGGCTGTGCCATCGGACTGGCCTCCGGCATCTCTCCCATGTATATCGCGGAGATCTCGCCGGCGCGTCTGCGCGGTCGGCTCGTCGCCCTTAACCAGTTAGCAATTGTCTTTGGAATTCTGCTGGCGCAGGTAGTCAATTGGCTCATCGCGCACCCGGTGCCGCACGGTGCCACGGCGCAGCAGATTCTGCTTTCGTGGAACGGCCAATGGGCCTGGCGATGGATGTTCGCGGTAACCGCCATCCCCTCCGCTCTGTTTCTCGTCGCCTCCCTGCTGGTCCCTGAAAGTCCGCGCTGGCTGGCCTCGCGAGGACGCAATCAGCAGGCGCTCGAGGTGCTCGAACGCCTCGGCTCACGCGCCGATGCGCAACAGGTGATGGACGACGTTGCCGCCTCAGCCGCCGGCAAGCCGCAACGCTCTATCCTGCGCGAGCTTTCTTCCCCCGGCATGGCAAAACTGCTGCTGCTCGGCGTCCTTCTGGCCGTTCTCCAGCAATGGTGCGGCATTAATGTGATCTTCAACTATGCGCAGGAGATCTTTTCCCAGGCGGGCTATCAGGTCTCGGATATCCTCTTCAATATCGTAGTCACCGGCGCGGTGAACGTGGTCTTCACCCTGCTCGCGCTGGCCACCATTGATCGCTTCGGCAGGCGCTTCCTGCTGCTCATCGGCGTCTCAGGACTCATCGTTGTCTATGCGGCTCTGGGCCTGCTCTACCGCCTCCACATTCAGGGCCTTCCCATGCTGATTCTGGTTCTGGCCGCCATCGCCTGTTATGCCATGTCGCTGGCCCCCGTCACCTGGGTGGTGATTGCGGAGATCTTTCCCAATCGTGTGCGCAGCAGCGCCATGTCCATCGCCATTACCGCGCTGTGGTCGGCTTGCTTCCTGCTGACTTATACGTTTCCCCTGTTGAACGCGGCGCTGGGAGCGGCGGGAACATTCTGGAGCTATGCGGGCATCTGTCTTGCCGGCCTCGTCTTCCTTTACTTTCGCCTGCCGGAGACACGCGGCAAAACCCTGGAAGAGATGGAGAGCATGGCCGTGGATGATCGCCTGTAAGTTGAAAGATTGGCGGATGGCGCAGGTTCCCATGAGTATCAAATGGGTGCCCCAGGTCCCTCGCATCTGGGGACCTGGGAGACTACATAGCTACACGTCACACGCGTCGCGCCTACGCCGCCCGCGTGGGTTTGTAACCCGACATACCGTAGTAAGTGATGAAAATGTAGCAGATGATTGGCAGGACAAATGCATATTGAATGCCCACTTTGTCTGCCAGGAATCCAAAGAGCGGCGGAATCACCGCTCCACCCACATTGCCGATGGTGACTACTCCCGACCCCTCGCTGGTCATGTGTCCCAATTCAGCAATGCCCAGTGTAAAGATTGTCGGATACATGATCGAGTTGGCCAGGCCGCACAGAACCAGGCTCCAGATGGCGATTTGTCCAGAAGTGAACATGGAAATCAACATCAGAATCACGCCAAAAACGCCCAATACAACGAGCATCTTTTCGGCTTTGATCACGCTCATCAGCGCGCTGCCGATAAAGCGGCCTGCCATGATAAGCAAATAGTAAACCGTAACCAGGATTCCCGCCGTTTCGACGCTGCCGATTCCCTGCTGCTTGCAGTACTGGATGCAAATCGCGGCCAGGGCGATTTCGACTCCCACATAGAAGAAGATGCCCACCATGCCCAGCACGGTGTGTGAAAAGCTCCAGATGCTGCGGCCAGCCGCCGGAGAATCTTCTGTAGACCGCGCCGATGTGATCGCAGGCAGATGCAGGAAGATCACCGTGCAGCCCAGCACCAGCAACCCGGCAGCAATGTATACGTAGGGCATCTCAAGCATGTGCGCCTGACCGGCCGCGTCGGAAATCTTGCTGGTGTCGGCCAGAATGAACGTGGCGGCAAACCAGCCGGCAATAGCCGAGGCGCCGGAGTTGAAGGCCTGCGCCAGGTTCAGTCGCGCCGATGCGCTGTGTTCTGGACCAAGAATCGCAACATACGGGTTGGCCGAGGTCTGCAAGGCGCAAACGCCGGTAGCCAACACAAAAATTGCCGTCAGCGTCAGAGGAAAGCTCACCAGGTTGGCGGCGGGCACAAACAACAGCGCGCCCAGAACCATGATGAAGAGTGAAATCACCATGGTGCTCTTGTAGCCCACCTTCTCGATCAGCTTGCCGCTGGGAACCGAGAAGACCAGGTAAGCAAAGAACCAGGCCGAGGTCGCCAGCATCGAGGGACCGTAGGGCAGATGAAAGATCTCTTTCAGCTTTCCTACAAGCTGGTTATTGAGGCTGGTGAGGAATCCGAAGATGCCAAACAGCGCCGTAACAATGATGAACGGCATAAGATAATTGGGCGCGCCCGATGCCGCCTGTGACTTGGTTTGTGTTGCCATGAAAGTTTCCCCGCTTCCTTTTGAAAAATCGTATGGTCTCCGCCATTTTCTCATTGCCTGGCCAATTGCACAGCATCGCCATCCACTGAAGACGAATCACCTGCAAGCACAGGAAAGGAGGAAAACCGCTTGAAAGCACCGCAATCCACTCTACTCATCGAGACGGAGGCAAGTCCAGCAAAAAGTGAAGAAAGCTCTATCCCTTCAACAACCTTTCCACCTCATGATGCAACCGCGCGGTGATCGCCGCCTCGCTCTCCTCCGGCGCAAAGCGGATGGGTTCGCCAACGCGCACCTTGAGCTTGCCGGAACGGAACCAGCTCCGGCTCCCGGCCTTCAGCTCGCCCAGCCCCACAAGCGCCACGGGTAGCACCGCCGCTCCGGATTGCTTGGTCAGCAGGCCGATTCCGCCTCGGAAGCGCGCCAGCTCGCCCGCCGCTGAGCGCGTACCTTCAGGAAAAACCAGCACGTTGTAGCCGTGGTCCATCGCAGCGCCGGCGTGCGCAAAACTCCGCTGAAAGTTCCTCCTTCGCGGCAATGGAAAAACATTGAACAGCGCCGTCAGCAACAGGTAAATCAGCGGTCCCGGCGGATAGAACCCCTTCTTGCCCGGCGCGCGTCCTGGGTCGCGGAAGTGCCGGTAATCCTCCAGCATATCTCCAGCCATAGCCACGGCAATGCGCCGCCGCAACACTGCTGGCAGCGCGTATTGCACCAGCGGCCCGTCATAGGCCGTCACGTGGTTGGCGACAATCAGCAGCGGCTCATCGGAGATGAGCGTCTCCGGCGCCGTCACCCTGGGATGCGCCAGCAGCCAGACCAGCGGCCGCTCGACCGCCTCGATAAACGCAGTCCGCAGCCATTGGAATGGCCTGAGCCACGGCCAGCGCGGATAAATGTACTTGTCCGGCGCAGCGTCGCTCTCCGGCTCCGGCAGGCCAATTCCCGCCTTCCCATCAGCCGTTCTTTCGCCTGCCCGCTCATCAACCAAGCCGGGCGCCTCATCCGTTCCGCGTTCTTTTGCGGAAAGGCCGGGGGACCACGAACCACGAGCCTCGCCCGCCACCAGCTTGCGAAGCTCGCCCAGCGTCCGCACCTCTTCCAGCAGCCCGCTCTCCGGAGCCATTCCCAGCCGCTCTTCCAGCGCCGCCGCCAGTTGCACACGGCCCAGGCTGTCCAGTTGCAGATCCTCGCTCAGGCGCAGCTCGTCTCCGGCTCCGCCCGGTGTCTCACCGGAGATTTTGACAATCAGTTTGAACAGCCAGTCCGCTGAGGCTGCAAAGGCGCTCGCCGCCGCTTCGCCGCTGTTGGTTGCGCTGGCTGCGGCCTGGATTCCCGCTAGCCACTCCTCCACCGCCTTGCGCTTCACCTTCCCGGTCGAAGTGCGCGGCAGCTCCGGCTCCGGCCAAAGCACCCAGCGCCGAAGCCGCTGAAACTCCGCCAGCCGCTGGTTGGCGCGCTCGATAGCCACAGCAGCTCCTTCCACCCCGCCGCCGCGCAGCGCCAGCACGGCGCAAGGCTCCGGTCCCGATGCCGTTTCCAACGGCACCACCGCGCAAGCCGCCACATTCGGCTCCTGCTCAATGGCCGCCTCCAGGTCTTCAGGGTGCAGATTCACCCCAGCGGCTGTCACAATCACTTCGCTCTTGCGCCCCACAAAGCGCAGTTCGCCGCTCGCCTCGCTCGTAGCCAAGTCGCCGGTAGCCAGCCACTCCTCCTGGCGCGGCTGCATCGCGCCGCCCGCCCAGGTGGCGCTGGAAATCATCTCGCCCCGCACCAGCACTTCGCCGTCCGGCCCCAGCTTCACCTCGCGTCCTGGCAGCGGCTTGCCGATCGATCCGTGCGCCACGTGGAAGGGATGGTTCAGCGTAATCAGCGCCGAGCTTTCCGTCATTCCGTAGCCTTGCACCACCACCAACCCCAACCCGCTCCAGAACTGCTCCAGCGAACCAGGCAGCGCACCGCCGCCGGAGACCAGCGCCCAGAACTTCCAGCCAAAGAGGCCGTGAATATCGCGGAAGCGCCACCATCGTTTGGCCGCGCCCAGCTTCTTTCCCTGCGCGCCGGCCACGCGCTCCGCCAGCTCCGGCCGCGTGGCTTCCAAATGCGTTTTCAGCTGCGCCATCACCCGCGGCACGGCGGCCAAAACACTGATGCGCTCCCGCTTGATCGTCTCCATCAGCCGCTCGGCCACAAGCCGGCTCTCGAAGTGAACCTCGGCGGTAAAAATCGGTGGAACCCACAACCCCATCGTCTGCCCGAAGACGTGGCTCAACGGCAGGGTATGCAGAATGCGCAATGGATGGATCAGCCGCTCGTAGCGCATATAAGGTTGCGCGCCGCGCTCGATTGGTTCCACGCTGGCCAGCACGTTGCCGTGGGTCAGCACCACGCCCTTGGGATCGCCTGTGGTGCCGGAAGTAAAAAGAATTTCAAGCGGAGTCTGGCGCGAAAGCCCCTCCACCGGCCCAGCCTCTTCGGCGGGCAGCGCGTCCAGCCAATTCTCAAACGCAAGCTTGGAAATTGCGATTGAATCCTCTGAACTGGGTGCCCCATCCTTTCCGCGTTCTGAGCGGAAAGGATGGGAATCCGCACTTTCCAGCTGCGCCAGCAGCAGTGCATCGCCGACGGCCAGCTTTGGCTTCACATCGGCCGCCACGCGATGGGCAAAATCCGCGCTCCCGTAGGCATCCAGCGGAACCACCAGCGCCCCGCGCAGAATGCAGCCATGGAAAGCGGCAATCCACTCCGCGCTGTTCTCTCCCCACAGCAGAACCCTGTCGCCAAAACCAATTCCACGCTGGGCCAGCAACGCCGCAAAGCGCCCCGCCAGCCGCGCAATCTCCTCATAGGTAGCCGTGCGCCGCCGGTTGCCCTGGAAGCGAACAACCGCAATCTGTCGGCCGTAGCGGCGGAAATCGTCGAGCAGTGTAGCCAGATGGTCTCGCATGGCAACCCCAGTTTATGGTAAGCGATCAAGCCGCTGCTGGTCTGCCGCGCATTTGTTTGCAGATCATTTCATTCAGCCGGCGCACAATACATATATGTTTATTCGCCGCCAATCCCCAACCACTCATCCCTGCTTTTGCGAGCGTAACAAGCGGCTGGCCCAACTGCGGGTACTCCTTGGAGAAGCGTTCGCCCGCCATTCAATGTCAAACGTCAAATGCGAAGAATCGGTGATTGGACAAATTTTTCTGTGTTATTCTTCTTCCTTTCGCCTCGAATTCTTACAGTTAATTAAATAGTCAACAGTAAATGTGATTGGATAAACCCTCTGGCTGCCGCCGTTATTGAACGAAATCCCCTGGCAATTCCATGCACGCGCAGTCAATCGAACCCTGCTTTTCCGTCGTGTTTTCCCTGGCCGTGAACTCTTGTTTCACCCAGCGGATCATCCATTCCCATCGGCGTATCATCAAAGATATATGGGAGGATTAGATGGCCGAGTTCAAGTTGCATATTGATGGAATGCACTGCGGCGCTTGTGTGCGGCGCGTTACGCAAGCCCTGGCTGAGGTCGAGGGCGTCGCCGTCCAGGAGGTGCGCATCGGAGCGGCGCGGCTCTCCTCCAGCCTTAACCCCGCGCCCGTCGATCTCGCCCTTGCCGCTGTATCCAGGGCGGGCTTCACGGCGCGGTTGGAAGCATAAGTCAACCAATGCCTTCGCCTGCGAATCAACCCCTGGTTCTGCCCATCCTCGGCATGAGTTGCGCCTCTTGCCAGCATCATGTGGAAGCAGCTCTGCGCTCGACAGTCGGTGTTGAATCGGCGCGCGTCGATCTGATGGCTCACCGCGCCAGCGTAGTCTTCAATCCGGCCATCGCCACGCCCGCGCAACTGGTCGAGGCGGTTCGCGCCGCGGGCTACGACGCGGTGCTGCCCCGCGCCGATGATCCTTCGCAGGCCTCATCAGATTCGTTCGACTTTGGCTCTGCTTGGAAGGCCTGCGCCACACTACTCGCTGGCGCGGCGGCAATGCTGCTTTCCCTGCCGCTCAGTGAAAACATGGGAGCTCTGGACCACGTCCTGATGCGTCTGCTGCCCTGGCTCTTTGCGCTGCCTGCGGAGCCGCTGCGCTGGTCTCTGCTCGCGCTCACTGTGTTCTTCATGGCCTGGGCGGGGCGCGGAATTTACCTCAGCGCGGCGCGTGCCCTGCGCCACGGAACAACCAATATGAATACGTTGGTCAGCCTGGGCACCTGCGTCGCCATTCTCTATTCCGCCTACGCTACCCTCTGGCCCGCACCCGGACGCCCGGTTTACTTTGACGCAGCTCTGCTTATTCTCGGCTTTCTCTTGTTGGGAAAAAGCCTGGAAGGCCGCGCCAAACGCCGCGCCCTGGCCGCGCTCGACTCGCTCTCCCGGCTCAAGCCAGCCACCGCGCGCCGCATTCAAAATGGAGTAGCAACCATCGTTCCGCTCGAAGATATTCAGGTAGACGACTCTGTGCTGGTGCTGCCCGGGGAACGCTTTCCCGTGGATGCGACAATCCTTCAAGGCCGCACCACTGTGGACGAATCCATGCTGACCGGCGAGCCGACGCCGCTCGACCGCTCGGTGGGCGGACGCGTGCTGGCCGGTTCGCTCAACTACGAAGGCGCCGTCACCTGCCGCGCCGAGTCGCTGGGCGAGGCGACAGTGCTCGCGCAGATCACGCGCCTCGTTGCTCAGGCGCAAAGCTCGCGCGCGCCCATGGAGCGGCTCGCCGACCGCGCCAGCCAAATCTTCGTTCCCGTCGTGCTGGTCCTCTCCGTGCTCACCTTTTTCGTTTGGCTTGTTGCCACCCACTCGCTGGAAATGGCCCTTTCCGCAACCGTTGCCGTGCTGGTCGTCGCCTGCCCTTGCGCCATGGGCCTGGCCGTGCCCGCCGCGCTCACCGTGGCCGTGGGCCGCGGCGCTCAGTTGGGCGTACTCTTTAAGGGCGGCGAGGCGCTGGAACGGCTGGCACATCTCGACGTGGTTGTACTCGACAAGACCGGTACGCTGACCGTTGGCCGACCGGTGCTCTGCGCGATTCATCCGCTTTCGAATTACGCCGAAGACGATCTGCTGCGCATCGCCGCCGCCGCCGAAGAGCGGTCAAACCATCCGCTGGCTCACGCCATAATCGACGCGGCGCGGGCGCGGAATCTCCACTGGCAGCCTGCGGAAGACGCGCAGGTTCTGCCCGGTCGCGGCCTTAGCGCCCGCGTCGAAGGCCGCGACTGCCTACTGGGCAACGAAGCACTCTTCAAGGAGTTCTTCATTCCTCTTCCCAGCGCCGAAAACCCGCCGGAGGCGGGGGTTACGCGGCTGTGGATGGCGCTCGACGGCAAGCCTGCCGCCTACTTCGATGCCCGCGACGCGCTGCGCCCCGAGGCCGCCAAAGCCGTGGCCGCATTGCGCCGCGCCGGTCTCCGTGTGCTGATGTTTACCGGCGACTCAGCCGAGTCAGCCGCGCCCATCGCTCGGCAGGCGGGCATTACTGAAGTGGAAGCCGGCCTCGACCCAGCCGGCAAGCTGGCCCGCATTCGCGCCCTGCAAGCGGCGGGTGAGCGCGTGGCCATGGTGGGCGACGGCATCAACGACGCAGCCGCCCTCGCTCAGGCAGACGCCGGCATCGCGATGGGCACAGGCGCCGATCTGGCGCAGGAGGCAGGCGATGTACTGCTGCTGCGCGCTCAGCCCGCCGCCATTCCCGCCGCGCTTGAGATGGCCCGCGCCACCCTGCGCGTCATGCGCCAGAATCTCGTCTGGGCCGCCGGATACAATCTGCTCGGCATCCCGCTGGCCGCGGGCGCGCTCTATCCGCACTTTCACATTCTGCTCAGCCCCTGGTTGGCCGCCGCAGCCATGGCTCTCAGTTCGGTCAGCGTACTTGCCAACAGCTTGCGCCTGCGCAGCTGGCAGGCGCACCAATGACTCTCTCACCCAAATAAGCGAACTCGCGCACTCGACGCACACGCCGTGCCCTCTTACTTTTTCCGCTTCGACACACTCAGCGGATAAGAGTCGATCAGATACTTGGCCTGATCACTGTCAGGTTGATCAAGACCCAAGTAAGGAGGAATAGGCTCGTTCGAGGTCATCCCACCAAGAAACTGAGTGCGGAAGTAATAAACCTTCCCCGCCTCCGCAGTGAAATGCGCAAGCGCTACCAGGCTCCCTACAGAAAATTGCGACTGGACGTTCGCGCACAAATGATGCTCTCCCGGCGACATGGAGAGGGCGAGATACGAATTATTTTTGTATGCTCCCACCCACTCGCCGTCCGACCCAATTCTTACAGTGAAATGCTGGTGATTTCCATAAAGTCCATCATCCTGAATGAAGTAAACCAGCGCCTTCCCCGCTTCTGGCTGCGCCAGAGTGTGTTGGGATTTGTCCAGTGTTACTTCAAAGTGGGCTTTGTCGGGGCCACAGGCTATGGGCAGAGGGGCATATTGACTCTGAGCAAATGCGGATGTTGCGAACAGCAGTGCAACGAGAACGATCTTCATAATTCTCCTTCAGGCGAACGCATAACTCTTCTTGTGGTGTAAACAGCATTGCGCGTGAAATAGTTGCGCCAGCGCAAAAGAAAAATGCGGGACAAGCAACTGGCTCATCCCACTTGGGCGTTATCGTCTTTTGAACTGTGGGTGCCCCAGGTCCGGATTTTCGGACCTGGGAATTGACCAACACCGTGCGAGCGAACGGCGAGCGGCTGCCCCACCGCAGGTGGTCAGGCGTAGATGCCGCGCTGGCGAATGGTGTAGGCCACGCGGTCAATGGCCAGCATATAAGCGGCAATGCGGTTGTTGACGTTGTGCGCCTCCGCATAGCGCACCACATCGTCAAAGCTTTCGCGCAGGATGGTCTCCATCTGTTCGTTGACCATGGCTTCCTTCCAGAAATAGCCCTGGCGGTCCTGCACCCACTCGAAATAACTCGCAGTCACGCCGCCGGCGTTGGCCAATATATCGGGCATGATGAAGATGCGCTTCTCGGCCAGAATCTCATCGGCCACGGCGGTGGTCGGACCGTTGGCGCCCTCGACTACGATGCGCGCCTTGATCTGGCCGGCGTTGCGGCTGGTAATCACATTCTCGGTGGCCGCGGGAATCAGTATCTCGCACTCGGAGACCAGCAACTCTTCGCTGGGCATAGCCTCGGCGCCGCGGAAGCCAAGAATCGTATTGTTGCGGCGCTTGTACTCCAACAATTGATGAATCTCGATGCCGTTGGGGTTGGCCAGGCCGCCGTCCTGCTCGGCGATGCCGACAATCTTGTAGCCGCGCTCCATCATCAGCCGCGCGGCATTCGAGCCGACGTTGCCAAAGCCCTGGATGACCACGCGGCAGCCGTCGATGGGCATCTTCAGGTAGCGCAGGCTCTCGTCGCATATCACCTGGATGCCGTGGCCGGTGGCCTCGGTGCGACCGCGCGATCCGCCTATGTTGATCGGCTTGCCGGTCACCACGCTGGTCACGGTGTGTCCCATGTGCATTGAGTAGGTGTCCATGATCCAGGCCATGGTCTGCTCGTTGGTGTTCATGTCGGGCGCGGGAACATCCTTTTCCGGCCCAATAAAATCAATAATCTCCGAGGTGTAGCGGCGGGTCATGCGCTCCAGCTCGCTCTGGCTCATCTTCTTGGGATCGCAGATCACACCGCCCTTGGCGCCACCAAAGGGAATGTTGACCACCGCGCACTTCCAGGTCATCCAACTGGCCAATGCGCGCACCTCGTCCAGAGTTACGTCCGGCGAATAGCGAATGCCGCCCTTGCCCGGGCCGCGCGCTATGGAGTGTTGCACCCGAAAGCCGGTGAACATCTCAATGCGGCCGTCGTCCATCGCTACCGGAAAGTGCACGATAATCTCACGTGCCGGGGTGCGCAGAAGCTTCCACAAACCCTCTTCCAGATTCAGCTTGCGCGCCGCAAAGTCAAATCGAGCTTCCTGTGCTTCCCAGGGATTGATCTCCTGTTCCAGTGATACAGATTCCATATGCATCTCCCATTCCGCTGGCCGGGCGGAATTAATCGCAAGCCACGGGCCATAAAGCCAAACTCAGTGAGTCTAGGTTAGCAGGGATGCCGCGTCAAGCCCGCCAGCGTCCACTCCGCTCGACCCAGCCGTGGTATCTTCCATTGTTGCGATTTCAGCCAATCCGGCTCCGGATGCCCTATGCGGCTCTCTCGCCTTCCCGCAACCGCAGATACAGATAAAGCGGCCAGGCGTGCGCGTGCGCGCAATAAGGAATGAAGATCGACAGCCCCTCGGTCGCCAGCGATGCCGAATCCAGGCTGTCGCTGGCTGTCCAATGCCCCGTCCAATAGCCGGGGAAGCGCTGCGCATAGCTGGCAAAACTCATCCGCCGCAGCAGTCGTTGCGCCTCCCGCGGGTCAAAACTGGCCACGCCCAGAACCAGCGGCCCGTTCAGCGCCCACCAGAATCCCCCATCCTCGCGCGAACCCGGCGGAGTCTCCAGCTTTTGAATCGGCTTATCAATCTGCTTGGCCCCCATTGCCTCGCCCTTCATCAGCCGCTCTTGAACTTCCCCATAAAGCCTGCGCTTGCGCTCAACCGGAACTTCCGGAATCAGCAGCGTATAGCCCTGCGGCTCCAGCCAGATTTCTTCTTCCCCCACCGGCTTGCCGCCCTGAAAGTACATCCGGCGTGGAAATGCCCGCTCGCCCCAGTCCCGCAAAAATGCCTCATGCAGCCCTTCGCGATGTTGTCTCAACGCGGTCGCCAACTCCGCTCCATCGCTGCTCCCGTCCAGGCCCAGCCCTTCCAGCTCCCTCGCCAGATCGGCCAGAATCACTACCGCCATCGCCGTATTCATATGCGATTCGGAGTTATCGAAGATATTGTTGTATGGTTCCGTCGTCGGCCAGAAAAAGAACATATCATTCCAGTCCGAGTTCCACAGCTTCACCAGTCCATGACCGCCCACGCCAATTCTGTCGCGCAGAAACAAAAATGCACTGCGAACGTGTTCGATCCCTGTTCCCTGACCTCCGTTCTCTGCCGGGTAGTAGGAGATCCGCTCCGTCAGAATCGTTCTGTCGCCCGTCACCCGCAGATATTCGTTGAGCAGCATGAAGAAGTAAAGCTGCTGGTCACTGGTCAGTCGTGCCCCATGCGGCGTCCAGCCAAATCCCAGATCGTCCAGCTTGATCTCGCCGTCAGGCAGTGTGCGCTTCATGATGAAACGCAATGTCGATCGCGCCAAGGCAGGATTCGTGTGGCAAAGCGGCAATGCCTGCTGCGCCAGATCGCGGCTGCTTGCCATGTTACCCCACCCATAGTCGTACACCATGCCCTGCGGAATCACCGTCTCGTCGTAGTACTCCCGCCAGGTTGCCATCTGCTCCAGTACGGCCGCGTTCCACCGCATCTCCCGCCGCTGCTCGCTCTCTGTCTCATCCTTGAAATCTGGAATCGCGCGGCTCCACTCCGCTTGGAAGCAGGGCGCCGACTCTCCCATGGCCACCGTCAGCTTGTTCACCAGTGCCTCGATCTCTGCTTCAGCAAAGACATAGCCAACGATGAAGCGTAAAAAAATCTCCTCGCCCGCCTTGAGCTTGCACTCCGCCCGAAGGCCCATCCTCTCCACTCCCGCCCGGTCTTTCTCCACGGTCAGCGTCGGAGCAGCGGATCTCTGCCCGCCGATCAGCCTGACAAAAAGCGATGGCGGCGCTCCCTCAAAGCGCGACATCCGGCCTCCGCGCGAGAACAGCAGCGGTCGCGGCTCGTGGGCCTCGGTGATGCAGCGCAACTGATCCGCCCCGCGCTCCACCCGGCTGCTGTACTTCACCAGTTCCCGATCCTTATCCCCCTCGGCAAAGATCTGCGCATACGAGGTGCCCACATTCTCCGTGTAGATAGCCTCTACCGCCTCCTTCGCCGCATTCTTCAACTGCACAGTCACTACAAAAGCCGAGCTGCCGTCTCGCTCCCCGTTGGAGGGCAGCACCGACAGCGTCCGTGTCACGTCCAATTCCGGAAGCGGCGTGTACCGGTACTGTGCATAACCCACGCCAAACCGCTTCTCCGCTTTTGCCGCCGCCGCGCAGTGCGCTCCCACCAGTTCGACGCGCGTGCCCGCCGCCTCCACTGCCGCGCCGTTCATGCCACTCCACGGCTGTGACCCCTGATTGAGCCGTCCCCAGGACCGCTCGCCGCTCAGAATCTGGTACTGCCCACTGGCGTGAACAAAGAGCGTCAGCCGGTAGTTGCCCAGCAGAAAAAAGGGATCTTCCGGCAGATAAGTCGCGCTGATCCGGCTCGATGGAGAGACAAAGGGAAGCGGGCCAAGATAGCGATAACAAGGCAAGCCCGCCGCATCGTCGGACCACTCCCCGATGCGATTCTCTGCGGTTTCACTCGCGGGCAAAGGCGCCCCCGGCACGTTCAGGGACGCGGCAACTGGCAATGCTCCCGCAGCTTTCAAAAAGGCGCGACGCGAAACTTCTGGGTAGATGGGATTCATTCCCTCTTTTTATCACGCGCTTGGGCGTATCGCAATAGAAGAGCGTCTCAGCGATTACACTGAAAACGTGAATCCCTCAGCCCATTCCGTCCAGCCCAGCCGCAAGGAGTTCCTCGCGCTCGCCCATGAGCACACGCTTGTTCCCGTCTGCCGCATCCTCTCGGCCGACCTCGAAACGCCGGTCTCAGCTTTTTTGCGCGCCGCTTGGCCGGAGCGCGAGTGCTTCATGCTCGAATCGGTCGAAAACGGCGAGCAGGTGGGCCGCTACACCTTCATCGGCCTGGCTCCCTTCAAACGCATCGTGGCCCGCGGACGCGAGATCACCATTACCGAGGGCATGAAGGTTGTCCAGATAGAGGATGACATCTTCGCCGTTCTGCGCCGCGCGCTCAGCGGCCACAAGCCGGCGCGCCTCCCTGGATTGCCGCCCTTTACCGCCGGTGCCGTGGGCTTCTTTTCTTATGATGCCGTCCGCCAGATCGAGCGACTGCCCAATCTGGCCGCCGACGAGCTGGGCGTCCCCGACGCCTGCCTGCTCTTCTTCGACGAGGTGCTGGCCTTCGACCACGTTCGCAAGGAGATTTGGCTAGTGGCCACCGCCGACGTGACGCGCGGCAAGCCGGCCAACGCATACGACAAGGCTGTCCAGCGGCTCAACCGGCTTGAAAAGCGCCTCGCCCAGCCGCTGCCCAGGCTGGCCGCACGCAAAGCCAAAGGCGCGCTCAAGGTGCGCCACCGCACCGCCAAGAAAGACTTCCTGGCTGCCGTCCTCCGCACCCAGGAGTACATCCGGGCGGGCGACATCTTTCAAGCCGTCATCGCGCAGCGCTTCGATGTGGAGCCGGAGGCCGACAGCTTCCAGGTCTATCGCGCCCTGCGCACCGTCAATCCCAGCCCTTATATGTTCTTCCTGCGCTTTGCGCCGGAAGCTCCGCTGGGCGAATTGCCGGATAAGCTCAAGCACTCCTCCAAAAAGTTAAAAAACCTTACGGCGCAAACCCTCGAGCTGGCCGGCTCCTCGCCCGAGCTTTTGGTGCGCGTCCATCAGGGCAAGGTTGAGTACCGGCCCATCGCCGGAACCCGCCCGCGCGGAGCCACCGAGGCTGAAGACCAGGCCCTCGCCGACGAGATGATCCACGACGAAAAAGAACGCGCCGAGCACGTGATGCTGGTCGATCTGGGCCGCAACGACGTAGGCCGCGTCAGCCAGTTCGGCTCCGTCAAGGTTGACCGGCTGATGTTCATCGAGCGCTACTCCCATGTCATGCACATCGTCAGCGCCATCACGGGCCAGCTCCGCCACGAGCTGACCGCCGTGGACGCCCTGCGCGCCTGCTTCCCCGCCGGCACCCTCAGCGGCGCGCCCAAGGTGCGCGCCATGGAGATCATCGAGGAACTGGAGCCGGTGCGCCGCGGCAGCTATGGCGGCGCGGTGCTCTACGCCGATTACTCCGGCAACCTCGACTCCTGCATCGCCATCCGCTCCATGCTGGCCGTGGGCGGCAAAGGCTACGTTCAGGCCGGCGGCGGCATCGTCGCCGACTCCGTGCCCGAGCTGGAGTACCAGGAATCGATCAACAAAGCGCGGGCGATGATCCGGGCCATCGAGCGCGCAAGAGAAATGTGAAAAGCAGGGACCAGGGAATAGGGAACATGGATTAGGGTTAGACTTGTTGGAATCTCTGAAATGTTGTTGTTTTGAAAGGGCACGGCTTTACAGGCTGCTGAATAACTTGATTATGCGGGCTTTGTAACAAGCGCACGGCTTCAGCCGGGCCGCAAATGCCGCTGAACAAATAATTGGGCTTTAGCCCCTGAGGCACACTTTACAGGGATTGAATGGCCGGTCGCACAATCGGCTTAATGATCCGGCCCGAAGATGCGGATGCTAACTTGCCAACTCGCTCACTCCCGCGCAGCGGGTGCTAACTCGCTGCATTTACCCAATTCCCCTCCCCGGGCGCACAATGGTTTTTAGTTGGGCAAAAAAAGAGGGTGCAGGGGCAAAGGAAAAGCGATCAAAAGGAGAAGAAAAACAGCGGCAATACCACCCCCCCCCACCCTAAAATCCCGGTTCCTGAGAGGGGTTCATCCATGCAAGTGAAAGATAATAAACATCTTCATCAACCATTCATGTATACTCATCAGTAAATAGAAACCCCGAAAAACCACCGTTTTTTGGCCTAAAAACACGCTTTTTTTGCCATTTTCACGCGAAAAATGGCCCTTTTTGAGCACTTTTTCGCGACTGCATCTTCGCCTCTGCGGGTGTCCAAGTTCCGTCTTTGGGACCTGGGATGAATCCAATCGCAGTGGTAGATTGAGATGTAGACCTTCCCTTCTTCTTCTTTTGACCACTCAAGCCAATTCGGCCAATCTCACGGAGCTGCTGTGCTCGGTCTTTGGCTTCTCTCGCTTTCGCGCCAATCAGGAGGCGGTATGCCGCGCCGCCATCGACGGTCGCGACCTGATCCTGGTGATGCCGACCGGCTTCGGCAAGTCGCTCTGTTACCAGTTGCCGGCAATCGCCCTGGGCGGAACGGCGCTGGTGATCTCTCCCTTGATTGCCCTGATGGAGGATCAGGCAGCCAAGCTCACCTCTCTCGGCCTGCGTGTGGGAAGGATTCACTCCGGCCTCGAACGTGCCCAAGCCCGCCAGACCTGCGTGGATTATCTGCAAGGATCGCTGCAGTTTCTCTTCATCGCGCCCGAGCGGCTGCGCGTGCCGGGCTTCGGCGAAATGCTGGCCAAGCGCAAGCCGTCGCTGATCGCCATCGACGAAGCCCACTGCATCTCGCAATGGGGCCACGACTTCCGGCCCGATTACCGGATGCTCGGCCAATACCTGCCCGCGCTCCGTCCGGCGCCCGTGCTGGCGCTCACGGCCACGGCCACGCCAACTGTCCAGGCCGACATTCTGACGCAGTTGGGAATGATCAATCCGGCCAAATTTATCCACGGCTTCCGGCGCGACAATCTGGCCATCGAGGTCGTCGAGCTTTCCATGCCGCAGCGGCCAGCGGCGATCTGCGGACTGCTGGTAGATGCGACCCGGCGTCCAGCCATCGTCTACGCCACATCGCGCAAAGGCGCCGAGCGGTTGGCCGAAGAACTCTCGCACCGGATTCCTGCTGCGGCCTACCACGCGGGCCTCGACCCGGCGACGCGAGAGCGTGTGCAAACCGCTTTTCAGACCGGCGAATTGGAGGTGGTCGTCGCCACCATCGCCTTCGGCATGGGCATTGACAAGGCTGATATCCGCACCGTGATCCACGCCGGGCTGCCCGCTACTCTCGAAGGTTATTACCAGGAGATTGGCCGCGCGGGCCGCGACGGAGCGCCCAGCCGCACCTATCTGATGCACAGCTACGCCGACCAGCGTACCCAGGACTTCTTTCTCAACCGCGACTATCCGCCCGCCGATCACCTTCAACAGGTCTTCCGGATGCTAGGCGAGGAGCCAAAGCCGTTCGAAGAACTGCGCGCAGCCTCGAAGCTTGACGAAGAGGCATTCGACAAAGCGCTCGAGAAGCTGGAGATTCACGGCGGGGCGCGGGTCGACTTCGGCGGCAATGTGACGGCGGGCGGCATTAACTGGAAGAAGGCCTACACCATTCAGGCGCAATTCCGCGCCGAGCAGATGGAAAAAGTGGTGCGCTTCACAACTTCATCCGAGTGCCGCATGGCCGCTCTGGTGCGTCACTTTGGCGATGTGGAGGATGCCAGTCGCCCCTGCGGAATCTGCGACATCTGTGACCCTGCAGGCGCGGTTCTCAGGCTCTTCCGCCGCGCAACGCCACTGGAGCGTGAAATTGCGCAGGCGATTGCCGATGATCTGCGGGCGGTTGACTACAAAGCAACGGGAACATTGCAACGGAATCTCGATCTGGCTGCCCGCCTCAGCCGAAGCGCCTTTGACGGGCTGCTGGATGCGATGGTCCGTGCCGGGCTGATCGAAATCGAGGATGCCGAGTACGAGAAGGACGGAGAGGTAAAGCGCTTCCGCAAAGTGCGGCTGACCGAGGCTGGACGAGAGATGCGGAAAGCCGCGTCCGTCGAGTTGCTGCTCAGCGATGGAGTGGTGGAGGAGTTTGGCGGGCAGCGGCCGGCCCCGTCGCGCTCGAGGAAAACGAAGCCCCCTGCAAAAACCGCTTCCGCCAAGAGAGCCGATTCGAAAGCGGCGGTGTCAACCGAACCGGTTGCGCTCTCGGCTAAAGGAGAGGCTCTTGCCGCGCGGCTGAAGGAGTGGCGCATAGCAGAGGCCAAGCGGCTGGGAATCCCGGCCTTTATGGTGCTGCACGACCGTACTCTGGCCACCGTGGCGCAGTCCCGCCCGGCGAATCCGAGGCAGTTGCTGGAGATCAGCGGAATGGGTCCCGCCAAAGTGGAGCGTTTCGGCGCTGCGATTATCGAGCTTTGCAGCGCCGCGGTATAAACAAAACCTTCGGATACGTTCTAGCGCGGTGATCAGCCGTGTCTCCCATATCCCGCATCTGGAACCTGGGAGACGATAAACCCCATGCGCGCAGCGCATCCGCATGGACGACCAGTCTTTTCATATAATTTCCACCTTTTGGCGCACAATCACTTCTATGAGTTTTCTCACATCGTTCCGGCGCAGTCTTTCAGCCAAAAGCCGTCGGCAGAAGCCAAATTGTCCCGTAACTTCTTATCCTGGACTATTTTATCCATAACTCTTTTGTTATGAAGATATTGCAGCGCACACCTCCCCGTAACATCATGAAAACAAGGATATTGTTTCCAAAATAGGGGTGGGGGGGTAGGGCAGGTGACCACATCACGATCCTGAGATGCCCGACACAATGAACCCAGCCGCATCAGCCGGAAACCAGCCGCCCATATCCCGATTTTGGAACATGGAAAACCTTAACCCTGTGCCTGCCTGAATCAACAGATCTGAAAACTACTTCGCGGCCTTCTCGATCTTTACATTGGAGAAGGTCGCCGAGGCCAGCCCCGCAGCGTTATGCGCGCAGAAGCCGATGCCCACATAGACCGGCCCATTCATCACGACCGTTGTAGAGGAGAGCTCCGTCACCTTGCCGCCTGCGGGGCCGACAGAGGTCGTGAAGAGATTGCCTTTGCGCTCGATGCGCAGCCGCGCGGGGCCATGCAGAGGCGCCACGGCGTCCTCGGTCTTGCCTCCGGCCACCGAGCGCCACTGAATGGTCGCGTGTCCGTCGCCGTGGACCGCAAGATCGGCGTAGGCCGATGCAGGGTCAAGGCTCTGGCGGAAGATCAGTACAGCCTTCTCCAGAGGTTGGGGAACTTGAGCGGGAAACTGCACGTCGGCAGTCAGCGTTGCGTCGCCGGTGAGTTTAACCCAACTGAAGTGGAAGGCGTCTTCGCTGGCCCACATATCCTCCCCGCCGCCGGTGACGCGATAGCTACCGCTGGCCGCATCGAAGACGGTCGATCCCTTGAGCGTCTTGCCCACGTCGGTCGAACCGGTAAAGATGCCGCGTTGGCTGCTGACGGATTGCGAAGCCGCAACCATGCCCGATATGGGCAGTACAACTGCGAGGCAGAGAATGAGTTGATTCCAATGGCTGATCATAGAGGCCACTATACCGCTTTCAGCCATTCTTCATCCAGTAGTGCATCGCCCTCACCGTCGCGCCCGCGGAAGATGAACGACCGCGGTCGTGGTCAAAGATCGGCGAAAAACCGGAAGCGCAACCGTATGAGCGGCCCCTTAATGATTGAGAATGTTGGCTGCGGCGACGGCCTCGACGAAGAGCCTATGGACGCGCCGGTCACTGGATAGCTCGGGATGAAAAGTTGCGGCCAGAATATGGCCTTCCCTTACCAGCGTCGGAAAGCCATCGCGCTCCGCCAGAACCTCGGCGCCAGGGCCAACTGACACTATGCGCGGCGCGCGGATGAAGACCATCTCCAGCGGGCCTCCGCCAAGAGCGGTCTGCGCGGTCACAATCGCCGAGTCAATCTGCCGGCCGTAGGCGTTGCGCTCCACAACTGCATCGAGCAGTCCGAGACTGCGCTGCGCCGGGTTGATCACCTTGCGGGCCAGCAGAATCGCTCCCGCGCATGTGCCAAAGACAGGCTTGTTTTCGCAGAACTCTTTCAAAGCATCAAAGAAGCGGCGCTTCAAAAAATTGAGCATGGTGGTGGATTCGCCGCCCGGCAGCACCAGCCCGTCCAGGCTGGCTAACTGCTCCGGCTTGCGAACTTCAACTGGCGTTGCACCGGCCTCGGTAAGAGCTTGCGCGTGTCTCGCGTAGTTGCCCTGAATGGCCAGAACACCGATGCGCGGTAGTCTAGTTTCCGTCAATGTTTTTCCTGCGAGTCATAGGTCTGACATTATTCCACAATTCGGCGTTCAGATCCTTCCATGCTTTGAAGGAAACCTTAATGGCAACCTCGACTCCATCTCGAGCTGCAATCTGCCGACTGCCCCAGCTCTCGATTTCGAGACATTGGAAGCAACAAAGCATATGCGAGCGCATAGCGAGCGACTGGCCCCACCGCAGATGGTTACCAGCCTCTTGTCTGCAACTGATCTTTTAGTTCGATTCCAGCGGCGGCCAGGCCCTTCATGGTGCCGGTAACCTGCTCGCTGACCTCGGCCAGAATCTTGGGGTCGTTGAAGTGCGTGGTGGCGACGACAATGGCCTTGGCGCGGCTGACGGCCTCTTCACGCTCTTCGGGGTTGCGTGGCTTGCCAACCTCGTTTTTGGAACACAGGCCAACTTCAGCGTCATTCTCGGTCCAGTTCTCGACTTCGAGCGGCGTTGCGGTGCCCTTCATGAAGATACCCGAGCCGACGAAGACAGCCTCGGCGCCCAGTTGCATCATCAACGCTGCATCAGCGGGAGTGGCAATGCCGCCAGCCGAAAAGTTCGGCACCGGCAGCTTGCCGGCCTGCGCGACCATGCGAATCAACTCATAAGGCGCCTGGTGATCCTTGGCGGCGGCGTAAAGCTCCTGCTCGCTCAAAACGGTCAGAGCGCGCATCTCGCGCGTAATCTGGCGCATATGCTGCACGGCGTGGACCACGTCGCCAGTGCCGGCCTCGCCCTTGGTGCGAATCATCGCCGCGCCCTCGGCGATGCGCCTGAGAGCCTCGCCCAGATTGCGCGCGCCGCAAACAAACGGCGTGGTGAAGGCGTGCTTGTCAATGTGATGGGCCTCGTCGGCGGGGGTAAGCACTTCGCTCTCGTCGATGAAGTCCACGCCCAGCTCCTGGAGAATCTGCGCCTCCACGAAGTGGCCGATGCGTGCCTTGGCCATCACAGGAATGGAAACGGCTGCGATGATCTGCTTGATCAGGCTGGGCTTGGCCATGCGGGCCACCCCGCCCTCGGCGCGAATCATCGCCGGCACGCGCTCCAGAGCCATCACCGAGGTGGCACCAGCCTCTTCGGCTATGCGCGCCTGCTCGACGTTCATCACGTCCATGATGACGCCGCCTTTGAGCATCTCGGCAAGACCGACTTTGAGGCGCAGGCTGGTGGCGGCGATCTTCTGACTTTCATTCATTTCTGACATGGACTTGGACCTCGCTTGGGAGCGGACTCCGGGCTTGATCAGGCTCGATAACCGCGGATTGGTGTCACTTCCAGTGTAACCCACCTGCGGTGGGGCCAGAGGCTCGCTCTTCGCTCGGCACCTGCGGTACGGCCAATCGCACGTTCGCCGCTCGCAAAAATATATCGACAAGACAAATAAAGGTAAAGCTTAACCTGCGGTTGGTTAGATTGTAGTTTCTTAATTCTTCCCAATCCGTCTCTCCCCATTCTGGCCATCTTTCTGCTTCCATCCCTCTCGCATGGCTACAACCCATCCACTTCCGCCTCCGCCGAGTGCGCCTCCGCGTCCGCCTGAACCGGCGAAACCGGCCGAGATCGCCGCCGAGCAGGCGCTGGTCCCTTCGCCTCAGCCGCCGGAAGAGTTCAGCGAGATCGAACTGACAGCGCCGGTTGCCCGGTTGCCGGTGGAGTTGGAGGTGGCTGTGCCGGTGCGCGAGTTTCGCGTGCGCAACCTGCTGGCGCTGGAGGCGGGTTCGTTGATCGAAACACAGTGGGCGCACGACGAGGATATGCCACTGGCCTCAGGCAATGTGCAACTGGCCTGGAGCGAGTTTGAAGTTGTCGAGTCGCAGTTGGCGGTGCGCTTGACCCGCCTGTACTGAGCAGGAACTGGGAATGAAGGTGTTGGAACTGGAGAAGATGAGACAGAACAATCAGAATGAGGACGCAAGAACGGCGCGAGTTGGCGGGTTGGTCGGCTGGATGCTAAACCGGCTGCGGGTCCGTGGCAGCAGGAGGCCTCAGCGGCTTACGCTTCTCGAGCGCATTGCGCTGGCGCCGCGCCAGTCGCTGGCCCTGGTGGAGGCCGAGGGGCGGCGCTTTCTGGTGGCCACTTCCCCGGAGGGCGCACCAGCTTTCTATGCACTCGATGAGCCGTTGATTCCGGCGCCAACAAGTCAGGCGCGGCCGGCACAGGCGAGGGTATCATGGTAGCTTCGCTGGCAGCCTCTTGGGCTGCGTTCACGCTGGCGGCGCCCTCCTCGGTTCCGCTGCTGCCCGATCTGAATGCCCACCTTCATCCCTCGGACTCGACCCCCTGGACGATTCTTCTTGTCCTGACGCTGATTACGCTGCTGCCGGCGATTTTGATGTGCGTGACGCCGATGGTGCGCCTGCTGGTGGTCTTCCACTTTCTGCGCCAGGCGCTGGGCACGCAGACAGCGCCCTCGAACCCGACGCTGCTCGGTCTGGCCCTGATGATGACCTGGTTTCTGATGACGCCGGTGCTCAATCAGGTAGACCAGCAGGCGGTCGAGCCGTATCGCCAAGGCCAGATTACCGGCTGGGACGCCATCGACAGGGGCGCGCAGCCGATCAAGCACTTCCTGCTCAAATACGCGCGAGAGAAGGATCTGGCGCTGTTTACCGCCGCCGGCCAGATTCCCCGCCCCAATACCCCCGATGACCTGCCCATGCGGGTGGTTGTGCCGGCATACGTACTCTCGGAGCTGAAGGCCGGCTTCGCCATCGGCGCCGTCTTGTTTCTTCCGTTTCTGTTGATCGACATGGTGACCGCTTCGGTTACCACCTCGATTGGAATGTTCCAATTACCGCCGGTGGTGGTTTCGACGCCGTTGAAGATTCTTTTGTTTGTGATGGTGGACGGCTGGAACCTGCTGGCCAACTCATTGTTGAAGAGCTTTTGAGAGTGCATGGGAGAGGACGCCCGATGACGCCTGACATGGTCGCTGAATTGCTGCGCCAGCTGATGAAGGAGGCCATGATTCTGGCCGCTCCGTTGTTGATCGCCACGATTCTGCTGAGCTTTGTGCTCAGTCTCTTTCAGACCTTGACCAGCCTTCAGGAGCAGTCGTTGACCACGGTGCCGCGCCTGGCGGCCGTGGCCATGATCCTGCTGGTGGGCATGCCCTGGTTTCTGGGGCGAATGGCAGTCTATACGCGGCTGCTGTTTACGGATTTTCACCGGTTTATTGGCTAGCGGGAAGCTGTTAGCGATTAGGACACACGTATGCCGCACGGAAACGAATTGCAGTGGAGCAACTTTCTTTGCGCAATGACGCTAACCCTGGTGCGGGTGAGCGGAATGGTGGCCTTCGCTCCATTCTTCTCTTCGACGGCGCTGCCCATGCGCGCCAAGGCGGTCTTTGTGGGCGCGGTGGCATTTCTGCTGGCGCCGCTGGTGGCCACGCAGCCCCAGGCGCATCTCTCGCTCAGTTTTTCCGCGCTGCTGGGAGAAGTAGCCGTGGGCCTGGTCTACGGATTGAGCCTGGCGCTGCTCAACGAGATGATGCTCTTTGCCGGTCAACTCCTGGGTGTACAGTTCAGCTTCTCGATGGTCAATCTGTTAGACCCAACCTCCTCGATTCAGACGCCGCTGCTGGGCGATCTCTTTCAGTTAATGGGCACACTGGTGCTGATCACGGCCGGCCTGGACCAAATTCTGCTGGCCTCGATGGTGCGCAGCTTCCGCGTAGCGCCGCTGGGCGGCTACGTCCTTCCGCCTGCAGCCGCGCTGGAGATTGTGCATGCCGCCGGGGGCGTCTTTCTGGCCGCCGTCGAACTGGCCGCGCCGGTGCTGGCCGCGACCATGCTGGTCGAGGTGGCCATAGCGCTGATGGGCAAGCTCAGCCCGCAGTTGCCGGTGATGAGCCTGTCCGTGCCGCTGAAAACCTTGACCGGCTTTGCCCTGCTCGCCGGCTCCCTGGCCCTGTGGCCGCGCTTCATCGAGGCTCGCTTCAGCGGGCTGCTGGACATGGCCGAGCGGCTGATTTCCGCCTCCGGCCCAGTGAAAGGATAGCCGATGCCCGGAGAGCGCACCGAGCAAGCCACCCAGCACCGGCGCGACAAGGCGCGCCGGGAAGGCGACGTTCTGCACAGTCGTGAGCTGTCGGCCGCGGCCGGAACCCTGGCCGGGGTGATGGTACTGGGTGCGATTGGCAGCCGGTTCCTGATCGTCTGGCGGGACAGCTTTGCGGCTTTTCTTAGCCTGGGCGCTGCCGCACGCTGGGAGCCTTCCGAGCTGCAACCCACGCTCAACGCCCTGCGCAGGCTGTCGCTGGAGACGCTGGGATTGCCGGGCATGATGATGGCTGCCGTGGCCGCGGCCTCGCTCGGCGTGGGAGTGTTACAGACCGGCGGCGTCAACTTCCATCCCGGCTCGGCGGGCTTCAAGCTGGAGCGCATCAGCCCGGTCTCCAACATGAAAAACCTCTTTTCACTGCGCGCCGCCGCGCGGCTGGCCAAATCGCTCGCTCCTGCTGCCCTGCTGGGAGTTTTCGCAGTGCAGCGCATCGGCAGGCAATTGACGATACCGCCGTTCTCGACCGCGCGCCTGGAGCTGCTCGGAAGCGATCTCTATGGGTTGCTGCTGGCCGCCGCGTGGCTGCTCTTCGCCTGGTCAGCCATCGACTACCTGGTCGAGTGGCAGAGCCGCGAGTCGCGGCTGAAGATGAGTCGCGACGATATGCGTGACGAGTTCAAGGAGACCGAGGGCAACCCCCAGATTCGCGGACGCATCCGCAACTTGCAACGCGCGGCGCGCCGCCGCAAGGTGAAAAACGATGTATCCAAGGCCGCCGTGGTGCTGACAAATCCCACTCATTTTGCCGTGGCTCTGGCCTTTGATTTCGCCACCATGGAGGCACCCAGAGTTCTGGCCAAGGGGCGCAATCTGCTGGCCGAAGAGATCAAGGCCGAAGCGCGCTGGGCGGGAGTGCCGATCATCGAGAATCCGCCTCTGGCCCGTTCGCTCTACCGCGCCGTCGAGGTGGGCCAGGCGATCCCGGTGGACCTCTACGCCGCCGTGGCCGCCATTCTGGCCTATCTCTACCGCCAGCGGCTGGAGTCGGAGATGCGCGAGCGCCGCGCCCGCGAGTCGGCTGTCCATGCGGCCGCGCAATCCCGGCCTGCCGGTGCCGGTTTCGCAGGAGGAGCGCAATGAGTAGCGCAGCCCTGGCCATCGGCAACCCGCCCGCACAGTCGTTCCTGCAGCGGATGCGCGAGTATGTGCTGCCGCTGGCCTCCATCAGCGTGATCTTTGTGATGCTGGTGCCCTTGCCGGCCGCTGGCCTCGACATCCTTCTGGCCATGTCGATGGCCGCCTCCATCATCGTCTTTCTCTCCGCCGTGCAGATTCGCCGCGCCGTCGAGTTGAGCGTCTTTCCCACACTGCTGCTTTTACTGACACTCTTCCGGCTGGCGCTGAATATCGCCTCCAGCCGCCGCATCCTGCTGCATGGCTCCGAGGGCACGGCCGCAGCCGGCAAGGTCATTGAAGCCTTCGGACAGTTTGTGGTGGGCGGCAATTACGTGGTCGGCTTCGTGCTCTTCCTGGCCCTGATCGCCATCCAATTTCTGGTCGTCTCGCACGGGGCCGTCCGCACCGCTGAGGTAACGGCGCGCTTCACGCTGGATGCCCTGCCGGGCAAGCAGATGGCCATCGACGCCGACATGAACGCCGGGCTGATCGACGAGCAGGAGGCGCGCAGGCGCCGTCAGGCCATCGCCCGCGAGGCCGAGTTCTATGGCGCCATGGACGGCGCGGCACGCTTCAATCAGCGGGATTCGCTAGCCACGATTCTGATTACCGGCATCAACATCATTGCCGGTCTGCTGATCGGCACCCTGCAGCAGGGCATCGAGCTGGGCGAGACGGCGCGCACCTACACCGTGTTGACGGTGGGCGACGGACTGGTCACGCTGATTCCCTCGCTGCTGGTCTCGGTGGCGGGCGGCATCACGCTGACCAGGGCCAACTCGGCCGGCCTCTTGGGCGGCGAAATTCGCTCGCAGCTTTTAGCAAAGCCAGCCACACTCTATCTGGCCAGCTTGGTCTCCGGGGCGATGTGTCTGATTCCCGGGCTGCCCAAGCTGGCGTTTTTAGGCGTGGCAGCAGTCTTGTACTTTGCCGCCCGGCGCGTAGCTGCACGGCCACAGGCGCAGCCCATGGCCGAGCCGGGCTTGAGCGAGAAGAAAAAACCCGTCGAGGCGGTCAATTCGGATCTGGCGCAGTTGCTGAAGTTGGAGGATCTGACGCTGGAGATCGGCTTTCAGCTGATTCCCCTGGTGGACGAGAAGCAGGGCGGCCAACTCCTCAGCCGGGTGCGCTCGCTGCGCCGCCACCTCTCGGCGGAGATGGGCTTTCTGGTGCCGCCGGTGCATATCAGCGACAACCTGCGATTGCGGCCGCGCGAGTATCTCTGCTCGCTGCGCGGCATCGAGATCGGCCGCTGGCAGACCGAGGGCAGCCAAATGCTGGCCGTCTCCGGCGACCCCAACCGCCGCCCGCTGGCCGGCAAGGAGGCTCGCGAGCCGGCCTTCGGAGTGCCTGCCATCTGGATCGCTCCGGCTCTGGAAGACCAGGCCAACGCCGCCGGCTACTCCGTGGTGGACGCGGTCACCGTCATCACCACGCATTTGGGTGAGCTCATCCGCCGCCACGCCTACGATCTGCTGGGCCGGGCTGAGACCAAACGGCTGCTCGACTCGCTTAATGACAGCCACCCAAAACTGATGGAGGAGTTGGTGCCCAAGCTGCTCACCTTGGGCGAGGTGGGCCGGGTGCTGGAACAACTTCTGCGCGAGCGGGTCTCGATCCGCGATCTGGGCTCGATCCTCGAATCCCTGCTGGAGACCGCCGCTGTGAATAAAAGTGTTGTCGCGCTGGTCGAGGCGGCGCGCCAGGGGCTGGGCCGGCGGCTCATCCAGCCGCTCCTCGATGGCGAGGGACAGTTGCCTGTTCTGCTGCTGGACGGGGCGCTCGAAGAAGAGATTCTTAACACGCTTTCACCGGATACCAGCCAGAGAATGCTCGCCGCCACCGCCAATACCCCGGCCACCCCGTTAGTTCGACGGCTAGTGGATTCTTTGAGACGGCTTATCCCCGCCTCTTCGGCGGCGGCGCTTCCCGTGCTTCTATGCCCAAGTCCTGCTCGCTATCACGTCAAGCGCTGGCTGGAGCCGGTCTTTCCCCGCCTCGCGGTGGTGGCCGCCGGCGAGATACCACCAGATATTCGTTTGCGCCCAGTGGCGACGGTGCGGTGAGAGAAGCAGGGAACAGAGAACAGGGATCAGGGAACAGGGATTAGGGGTTAGAAGCCAAAAGCCAGCGATTCCTAGAGAAATACAAGGACCGCAGAGTGGATTTTTCTTAAGAATGATCCATTCTCAACGGTGACAAAAACGCTATCTGAGTGGAAGAACCATTCTGAAGGGACGGCGATGGGGGTTGAAGCAGCAAATACGGCAGGGAGCCAGGCGGCGCAGCGCCGCGGTATTCAAGGCAACGGTTATCCGCCCGGCGCGCAACTGCCAATGCTGACTGGCGAGCAGGAGCGAATCTTGCTGGAGCACCTGCCGATTGTGCGCTTTCTGGCTCGCCGCATTCACGAGCGGCTGCCTCAGCACGTGGACATCGAGGATCTGGTTTCGGCCGGGGTGGTGGGACTCATGGACGCCTTCTCCAAATTTGATCCGGCCAAGAAGGTGCAGTTTCGCAGCTATGCGCAGTTCCGCATCCGGGGAGCGATTCTGGACAGCCTACGCACCCTCGATTGGAGTCCGCGCGAGCTGCGACGCAAGGGCCGCGCGGTCGAAGAGGCGATCCGGGTGCTGACCGCCCGGCTCGGTCACGCGCCCAATGAGGCCGAGGTTGCCACCGAAATGAACCTGGAGCTGGAGGAGTACCAGCAGTTGCTGGGCGATCTGAAGGGATTGGAGATCGGCACTCTGCACATGGAGCGCAACGAGGATTCAGGCGAAGAGGAGCTGGCCTATATTCCCGGCCGCCCCGAAGATGACCCGCTCTTTCGCTGCCTCCGGGGCGAACTGGAGGAGCGGCTGGCTGATGCCATCCAAAATCTTCCCGACCGCGAGCGCCTGGTGATGAGCCTTTACTACTACGAGGAGATGACCATGCGCGAGATTGGTCTGGCGCTGGGAGTGGTCGAGTCGAGAGTCTCACAGGTGCATGCCTCGGCAGTAGTGCATCTGCGGAGCGCGCTCAAGGATTTGGCGGCACGCGGAGTTTTTGACGGGGCGCGATCCCGCCGACCTGTGGAGCGAGTGCGCCGTTGAGCGGGGTTAGGCAGCTTGGGGCTGGCAAGTAGGGATTGGCGGTTTGGGGTTGGCAAGCGGGGTTGGCGGGTTGAGGTTGGCGGGTTGAGGTTGGCGGATTCTAGGCGAAGCCGAAGGCGCCGCAAATCATTCAAGAGCTTGGGCGATCCACAAGGGATGAGAGCGGGAGGGTAGTCGAGATGCCAATGGAGAAGACGCTCAAGCAGAATGAGATCGATGCTCTCTTTCAGGCCGCGCGCAACGCGACGCCTGATGCGCTGAAGACCGAGGCACGGGCGCGGGTCGAGTCTTACAACTTCTCCTCGGCAGGCCAGATATCCACCGAGCAGTTGCGCGCCATTTCGATTCTCAATGACCTGTTTGCCCGCAACCTGACCCATAATCTGGCCGCATGGCTGCGCACCCGCTTTCAGGTCAACCTGGTCAGCGCCGAGCAGATTCCCTTCAACGAGTTTCTGCTGCGCATTCCCGAGATCAGCTATGTAGCCAGTGTGCGCATGGAACCGCTGGGCGCGCTATCGGTCCTGCAACTCGATCTGGCGCTGGCGCCTCCTATTATTGATCTGCTGCTGGGTGGCGAAGGCCGGGATGGACCGCTGCGTGAGTTGACCGACATCGAGGAGTCGATTCTGGCCAGTGTGGTCGAGATCATCTGCCGGGAGCTGACCGCGGCCTGGCAGCCGGTGGGGTTGAGCTTCAACTTCGAGCGCCGCCAGATGCAGACCCAGGTGGCGCGCATCATGTCGGTGACCGAGAAGACGCTCTGCCTGAGCTTCGAGATTCGTATGCCGCACAGCTCCGGACTGCTGAATCTGGCCTTTCCAGCGGTGGTAGCCAACACCATCCTGCGCCGGCTGACTTCGGACTGGGCGCGCCGCCGCCGCCACGGAAGCGAGACCCGGACGCGAATGGAATCAGCCGTGCGCCGCATTCGCTTTGGCGGAGCCTTGCAATTGCCCACGGTTCGCCTACCGGCAAGCGCCATCGAGAACCTGGAAGTGGGAACGGTTCTGCGCCTGGATCTGGCCGCGAACACTCTGCCCGAGTGGAGGGTCGGCGGCCAAATGCTATCGACAGCGCAGGCCATCCGCCAGGGAGTGCATCGCGCCGCACGCATCGAACGACCCAATCTGGAGGCTGAGCCTTGAAAAGCTATCTTGAGTGCTGGACCGGAGTTGCGACAACCCTCTTTTCTCAGGCCCTGGCTGGAGAACCTGTACTGGCAGAGTCGCTGCCCAAGCCTCTGGCGGCGGACGCCTTCGGCTTTTGCTCGACCGTCATGGGGGATGAAGAGGGCCGCTTCTCGGTGATCCTCGATCCCAGCCTTCTGGATTCTCCACTGGTCGGCGAGGGCGTGGACCAGAAGGCTGGCTGGGGCGAGATTCTTAAGGAAGTTGCCGATGCGGCCTGCGGGGAGCTGCTGGCCAAGACCGGCAAGAAGTGCCGTGTCGCAAAGTTTGAGGAGATTACAGGAGAGAGCAAGGTCTCCCGCGCCTTTCTGTTGAACTCCAGTGAACGCGCCTGGACGATACAGGTCCGCGACGAGTTGCGCGTCCCCAAGCCGCCAGCTGCGGCCCAGTCCGCAGTTCAGCCCCCTGCCCAGAAACCGGCTGATCCTGCCCCAGCCAGCTTCGCGGAGGAAGCGCCGGCGCCGCTCAATCCGGGCATTGAATTGTTGCTGGATGTGGAACTGGAGGCCACGCTCCGCTTCGGCTGCAAGGCGCTGCCGCTGGGCGAGATTCTCGATCTTGGTCCCGGAGACGTGGTGCAACTGGATCGCAATGTGGCCGACCCGGTAGATCTGATCGTTGGCGACAAGATTGTAGCCCGCGGCGAAGTGGTGCTCATCAATGGTAACTTCGGCCTGCGAGTGACCGAGGTAGCCTCGCCCAGGAAGCGGCTGGAGAGCATACGATGCCTCTTCTGAGCAGGAACCGGAGTCTGGATGAAAGCATTGCATCGCTCGGCCCAAGCCGCTTGGAACTGGTCGAGGCAACCCTGCACGATCACGCGTCGCAACAAGCTAGGAGCGCACGCGCGCTGATGGAATGGCCATCGGGCGAGCGCGCCGCCGGCCGCAGAGGATTGTTTGAAACCTGCGCCAATCCCAACTGCGGCTCTGGCTGGCTGCACCTCTGGCGCAGCCGCCAGACGCCGGTCTTTGAGGGTGGCTGGAACTGCTCGGCGGCCTGCACAACAGCGCGGGTCGCCGCCGCGGTACGCCGCGAGCTGGATGGAAGAGGAAAGACGCAGGAGAGCCACCGGCATCGCGTCCCGCTTGGTCTCTTGATGCTCGAACAAGGCTGGATTACCGGAGACCAGTTACGTCAGGCGTTGGATGCGCAGAGACTCTCCGGCGTCGGCCGTTTGGGCTACTGGCTGGTGCGCCAGCAGGGGGTAAGCGAGCAGTTGGTTACGCGGGCGCTGGGCCTGCAGTGGAGCTGCCCGGTGCTGTCTCTGGAGTTCGAGAACGCCGAGGCACTTACCGTCCTGCTGCCCCGGTTCTTTGTGGACGCCTTTGGCGCGCTTCCCCTGCGCATGGCCGCGGGCAAGCTGCTCTATCTGGGCTTCGAGGACCGAATCGACCCGGTGCTGGCTCTGGCCGTCGAACGGATGAGCGGATTGCGCGTCGAAAGCGGGCTGGTGCAGGAGTCACTCTTTGGCCCGGCACACAGCCGTATGTTGAGCGCGAGATTTCCTCCCGTGGAGTTGATCGAGGCCACTTCGGAGCCGGCGGCCTGCCATGCATTTTCCAAGTTCATCGAGCGGGCGCGTCCAGTCGACTCCCGCCTGGTCCGGGTGCACGACTGCCTGTGGCTGAGGATGTGGCGGCGACCGCAGGAGGGGCCCATGCCCGAGCGTGACTCCATTCAGGATCTGATCTGCGCGATTGGAGCGCATTGAAACAGAATCCGTATTAACCCGGGCAATTGCTGCTCATGAATTGATGGATGACGCCGATAGAAACAAAAGCAGAGGAGCTTGGGCATGTGTGAAGTTCGGGCCTTGATTGTTGATGATTCTTCAGTGATGCGCAAGATCGTGGAGCGTTCGCTTCGCCAGGCGGGGTTGGACCTGCTGGTGGTGTACGAGGCCGGCAGCGGCATCGAAGGGCTGGAGGTGTTGAAGGTCCAACAAGTAGACCTGATTCTCTCCGACATCAATATGCCTTCGATGGATGGGTTGGAGTTTCTGCGCCAAATCCGCTCCCGGAATTTGGCGACCGGCGTCCCGGTGGTGATGATTACCACTGAATCGAGCGAGGAGCATGTCAAGCAGGCGATCCTGGCAGGAGCGCAGGGATACATCCGCAAGCCGTTTACCGCCGAGCAGGTGAAAGAGCGGGTGCTGCCGTTGTTGAATGCGGCGTAGCCGAAAGGCAGCGCGTGCTATTGTACGGCGAGCGTTAGGCCGCAATCGTGACAGCGCGTGGCTGCGGCAGAAATGAAATGGAGCCTAGGATGACGCTATCGTTGCGAGAGTCCGTGCATCTGATCACTGATCCAGAAAACCTGGATGAGAGTGTGGAAGAGGTCTTTCACCTGATGCTGGGGGTCAACTGCCAGCGCTACTCGGGACCGGCAGAGATCGCAGAGCCGGAATCGGTAACAGCAGTGGTTGGCTTTGGCGGCCTGTTGAGCGGAGCCTGCGTCTTCAAGAGCGGCGCTTCGGCGGCCATCAAGATCGCCGCGCACATGACCGGCATGGAGTTTGACGAAATTGACGACACCGTCAAGGACGGGATCGGCGAAATCTGCAATATGCTGGCCGGATCGTGGAAGGGTAAAGTGCCGGATCTGGCGGCCAACTGCGGCCTCTCGGTCCCTGCCGTCATCACCGGACGGAATTACCACCTCCACGTCCAGGCACCCGAGTTCAAGCTTAATCACTCATACAAGTTCGACGACGCCAGCTTCGACGTCACCATCATCTGCGATGGACTGCAATAAAACAGGGGTCAGGGAATAGGGAACAGGGAACCGGGCGGATGATAGACTCGACGGCTGGCGATTCGCTTGCAGCTGACGGTTGATCCCTGTTCCTTATTCCCTGTTCCCTGTTCCCTGCAATTCTCATGTTGTTCTAATCACTTCCGCGTCCATTCCGGCCCTTCATCTGCATGGATTCTCTGTGCATGGGAGGAGGGTCAAATGGACAGTGGATACTATGCGGCGATGACCGGACTGGTGGCGCGCACACAGGCGCTGGATATTGCGGCCACAAACCTGGCCAATGCCGGAACTCCCGGCTACCGGGCCGAGCAGGAATATTTCCGCTCGGTGCTGCTGGGACCAGACGCTCAAGATTCGCAGTTAGGACAGACAGTGAACAACTACGGACTGGTGGGCGGTGACCGGCTCAATCTGGGCCAGGGATCGCTCGATCAGACCGGCAATCCACTGGATCTGGCCATCGAGGGCGAGGGATTTTTCCAGGTGCAGACCCCAAACGGTCCGCGTTACACCCGCGACGGCGGATTTCACCGTACTCCAGCTGGCCTTTTGGTGACGGCCTCTGGCGATGCGGTGCTCTCCACGACCGGCCAACTGATTTCCATCCCTCCTGGCGAGGTCTCGGTGGGAACCGATGGCGCGGTTTCGGCGGCTGGCGGCGTAGTGGCCACGTTAGGCGTCTTCACCTTTCCCAAGGGCACAAAGTTGACCGCCGAAGGCGCCAACCGCTACGTCGCACCGACCGAGGTTGCGCCGGCGCCTGTACAAAACTCCACGATCCACCAGGGAGCCCTTGAGAATGCCAACCAGGGCGTGATTCCGGGAACATTGAATCTGCTGCTGGTGCAGCGCGAGGCGGAGATGATGCAGAGGGCGCTGACCGTCTTCCACACTGAGTTCAACAAGATCGCCACCGAAGATCTGCCGCGGGTGTGAGCGGCAGTGGACAGTGAGCAGTGAACAGTTATTAGTTGTCAGCAAGGTGGCATTGGAGATGGTTCATCAGCGGTCCGGGCTTTTGAGAACTGACCACTGACCACTGTTCACTGACCCCTGGCGACTGAAAGGAGCCATCATGATTCGAGCCTTGTATACCGCGGCCAGCGGCATGAGCGCGCAGCAGTTGAACCTCGACACGATCGCCAACAACCTGGCCAACTCCTCGACGACCGGCTTTCGCCAATTGAGCCTGGAGTTTCAGGATATGGTCTACCAGAATCTGGTGACGCCGGGGGCTGCGCAGAGCGAGACGACGGTCTCGGCTGGATTGCAGATCGGTTTGGGAACCAAATCGGCGGCCACAGAGGTGATCATGACGCAGGGGTCGCTGAACCAGACCTCGAATCCGCTCGACGTGGCCATCGAAGGCTCCGGCTTCTTTCAGGTGCAGCGGCCCGACGGCTCGATCGCCTACACCCGCGCCGGGCAGTTTCACCTCAACAGCCAGGGCACCATCGTGACCACCGACGGCGATCCGATCATCCCCACCATCACCATTCCCTCCAATGCCACGGCAATTACCATCACCCAGTACGGGATGGTGAACGCCACCCTGCCGGGGCAGCAGAACCCCTCGCAACTGGGCCAGTTGCAGTTGGCCACCTTCCCCAACCCCGGCGGCCTGGAGCAAATGGGATCAAATCTGCTGACGGCCACGCTCAACTCCGGCAATCCGGTTACGGGCAACCCTGGAGGAACCGAGGGTCTGGGCACCATGCAGCAGGGATACTTGGAAAACTCCAATGTGGATGTGGTCACCATGTTTGTGCAGATGGTGCTGGCGCAGCGCGCCTACGAGGCCAACTCCAAGGTCATCAAGGCCGCCGACGATATGTACTCGCAGGTCAATAACATGACGCACTAAACAGTGGACAGTGGTCGGTGAACAGTGGACAGTTTTATGGAGGGCGGGATGAGAACCGGAATGGAATATACGATCTGCGCGTTGCTGCTGGCCATCTCGGCCATGCTCCCGGCGCAATCGCCCGCCGCCGCCCGCTCCCGCGCGCAATCGATCCTCTCCTCCGGCTCTCTGGCATCCAATTCGGAGTCGGTGCTGGGAACTCAGGCGCAGGGCGTCGCGCCGGGCGAGCTGGCGCCGGGCGAGCTTGTGTCGGGCGAGATAGTCCGCGAGATCGACGATCCGCACAATGGAGAGCGCTGGCTTCTGCTGCGCAATACAGAGCTTCCCGGCGGGCCGGGGCGGCTGGTGCGAATTACGGCTCACAGCAACGCATCCGGCGGCACGGCAGGGCTGGCAGTACGCGCGCAAGAAGAGACCATTCAGTTGCCCGTCATTCACGCCGGAGACCGGCTGACGGTTGAGGAGCACACGGCGCGGGTGGATGTCCGGCTTGAGGCGCGCGCGCTGGCTCCGGCCGCGGTCGGAGGTGCGCTGGATGTGCGTTTGACGATTGGCGGACGCGTGGCGCGGGTAGTCGCCCTGGGAGCGGGCCGCGCGTCCTTTCAGAGAGAGACGGGGGCGCGGCCATGAGATTGCTGCGATGCGGAGGTTTCCGAGCCGGGTTGCTCGGTGCGCTAATGGCGCTCATGGCGGTTCAGCCCGCTGTGGCTAACAGCCTCAATAAGAAGTCGAGCCCAGCCTCGGCGAGCAAGGCAACACCGCCCGAGGAGGCGCTGAAGGCTTACATCGAGCGTGTGCGGGCGCAGCAGGCGGCCGAAGTGAGAACGCCCGGCTCGATCTGGAGCGCCGAGGGGCGCCTGGTGCGGCTGGGCACCGACGCCAAGGCGGTGCGGCTGCATGACGTGGTCTCGGTGGTGGTCAGCGAGAGCCTGGCCGCCTCGACCGACGGCCAGGTGAAGAACTCCCGCTCCTCCAATGCCAGTTCCGGACTGACGGGACTCTTTGGCAAACTGAAGGCTGCCAACAATCTCCAGAACCTGCTCGGCGCAACCGCCGCATCGGGACTCTCGGCGCAGGGCCAAAGCACAACCAACTCCAGTCTGGCGACGACCTTCGGCGCCGAGGTGGTGGACGTGCTGCCCAACGGAATGCTGGTGGTGCAGGCGACGCGCCAGTTGACCTTCTCGCAGCAGACGCAGTTGATCCGGCTGCGCGGCCTGGTGCGCCCGGAGGACGTGAGCGCGCAAAATGAGGTGCAATCGACCGCGATGACCGATCTGGAGCTGGAGGTGACCGGCAAGGGCATCGTCAACGACTCCACCTACCGGCAGAATCCGGTGGTGCGCTTGCTGGAGAAGCTGCTGGTGTTTTAAGAACAGGGAACAGGGAACAGGGATCAGGGAACAGGGGTTAGGGGTTAGGGATCAGGGAACAGTCGTCCATTGACTTCGACAACCTGCGGTATATGGAAACGGCGGCGCAATCTTCTCCCGGAGGGAGAAGCGAGAATAGCCCAGGACAAGCGTAGCGCAGTCCTGGGTCAGTATCCAACAAATGCCCTCCGTCCCGTAGGGACGATGCGAAATCAGATCGAGATGCGAGTCGCGAGCAAAATCACGGCGGAGAACAGATGGGGCGTAAGCCTCCGGCGGACGCTGGCCTTGTCGCTCGTCTTCATCGCGGCTTGGGCGCAGGCCGCGCCGCCGGCGCAGTTGGCGCGCATCAAGGACGTGGCCACCATCGAAGGAATTCGGGACAATCAACTGGTGGGCTACGGGCTGGTGGTGGGGCTGCGCGGCACCGGCGACAGTTCGCAGACGATCTTTCCGGCGCAGACGCTGATCTCGGCGCTGGAGCGGATGGGCATCACCGTACCGCAGACCGGAACCAACAGCGCCAGCAACATGCAGGTCAAAAATATGGCCGCGGTCTTTGTGGTGGCCACGCTGCCTCCCTTCAGCCGGCCCGGCTACAAGGTTGACATCACTGTCTCCTCGGCCGGCGATGCGCGCTCGCTGGAGGGGGGCATTCTGCTGATGACGCCGCTCTACGGGCCGGACGGGCAGATCTACGCCCAGGCTCAGGGTTCGCTGGTGCTCGGCGGCTACATGGCCACGGGCGGGGGCAATACCAAGCTCTCCAACCATCCCACCACCGGGCGGATTCCCGGCGGGGCGCTGGTGGAGCGGCCGGTTCCCTTTGATCTGAAGCAGATGCGCCTGATCAGCGTGGTTTTGAATGACGCCGACTTTCATACCGCCGAGCGCATGGCCGCCTCCATAGACAAGGCGCTGGGCACAGCGCGCGCCCACGCCATCGACAGCCGCCGGGTGGAGATTGCCGCGGCGCCGGAGGAGGATATCGCCGCGCTGCTCGACAAGGTGGAGGCCGTCGAGGTCGAGGTCTTTCCACGGGCGCGGGTGGTGGTCAACGAGCGCACCGGAACCGTGGTGATCGGAGGCACAGTGCGCCTGCAGCCGGTTTCGATTCTGCATGGCGGCCTGAGCGTCAACGTCATCTCGCAAACCGAGGTCTCGCAGCCCAACGGGCTTTCTTCGGGAACGACGCAGGTGGTCCATCAGACCACGATCCAGGCCCAGGACAAGCCGGTCAACCGCATTGACTTGAAAGAAGGCGCGACGGTGGAGGATTTGGTACAGGAATTGCAACGAACAGGAGCGGGAGCGCGCGATGTGATCTCGATCTTGCAGGCGATGAAGGAGGCCGGCGCTTTGGAGGCCGATCTAGAGGTTTTGTAGGCTCGATGTGATCGAAAGGGGTGCGGAGTGCTTGGAATTGCAACAGCAGCGTATGCTTCGACGGGCGCAGGCCCGGTCGCGCCTACCTCTCAGCCGCAGCCCCGGCTGGTGCATGCGGCGCACGAGTTTGAGGCGCAGATGATGAAGGAGTTGTTGAAGCCGATGACGAGCGGCAACGGTCTGGATGGAGAAGGGTGCGGCTCGGCCTCCGGCTCCAGCGGGGCGCTGGGCGAGTTTGCCTCTGAGGCGCTGGGGCGGGCGTTGAGCGATGCGGGCGGTTTTGGAATTGCCAGCAGTATCGTGCGGCAACTCACTCCGTCGAGCGTCAAGCCAGTAACCACTGCGGTAACAGGGCAAGTAACCACAAATTTGCACGGCAATACCGTCATGAAATCTCTTGAATGACTAGAGTGATTAGAACGGGCGCCGATGAACCAGACAAGGAGTCATGAAGAATGGACATTCGCAACAGTCTTGATAGTTTGAAGTCGCTTTTGGGAACGCCCGCGGCAGCTCCGGCCGCCGCGCAACCGCCGAAGAGCAGCGCCTCGACGAGTGGAAGCGGGCTGGGCAGCGACCGGGCAACCTTCAGCAGCGCGGGCAGCGAGGTCTCGCAGTCGGTCGGCGACTCCGGTGTGCGCATGGACAAGGTCGCCGGCATTCAGGCGGCGCTCACGGCGGGCAGCTACAACGTCTCTCCGGGAGCCGTGGCCTCCAAGCTGGTGGATTCGATGCTGGGAAGTCAGGCGTAAATTGCGCCAGAACCTGCATCTCGAAGGCAAGGCACGCTAGCCCCTGGACCGGTAAGCGTCAGGCGTGCCCAGGAATATCTGCCATGCGCGATGCCCTGAGAATAGCGAAGGGAGAAAGTACGTTGCTGGAAATGAGGGAGCGCGGCGGGCAACCAAAGCTGAAAAATCTGGTAGTGGAGGCCTCGCGGGCGCTGGCGCGGCTGGACGCGGACCGGCTGGAGGAGTTGGCGCTATGCTGTCAGGCTCTCAACCGCGACTTGCCAACGCGTGATCAATCGGCGTGCGCTGCGCTGGCGATTGAAGCCCGGGAAGCCGCGGGAGATATGGCGGTCTTCGCCAGAGTGCTGGAGGCAACGCGGGCCAATCTGAATGTGCTGAACCGCCTGCGAGAGTTGCGCATGGGACGGCTGGAGTACAGCGCAGGTCGTTTCGACTCCGGTACTTCGCAAGCCCAGAGGTGGTCGCTGAAGGAGAGCACTCATGGGGACAATTAACTCCGCATTGAGCATCATCTCGCAGGCACTGGACGCCGATCAGCAAGCTCTGAATGTGGTGTCCAACAATGTGGCCAACGCCAACACGACCGGCTATACAGAGGAGACGCCCGACTGGCAGGAGAATCAGCCGCTCAGTATTGGCGGCGTCTCGATCGGCCAAGGCGTGACAGAGACTGGCGCCACCTCCGAGCGGGATCGCGTACTGGAGTCACGGCTGGACCAGCAGCAGCAATTGGCAGCCTCCTCCGGTTCGCGGCTGACGGCGCTCAATACACTGCAAGCTCTTTTCACGCCGGATTCAGGTTCATCCAGTTCAACCGCCGGCGACATCGGCAGTGATATCGCCAGTTTCTTTGACTCCTTTTCGTCGCTGGAGGCCAATCCCTCCAACAATGCGGACCGCCAGAGTGTGCTATCGGCGGCGAGCACTCTGGCCGGGGACATCTCCAACGCGGCCGCCAGCCTGAATGCGCAGAGTACGGCGTTGAGCCAGGAGGCAGCCGGCGTCACCAGCCAGGTAAATTCGCTGACCGGCGCCATCGCCCAGCTCAATCAGCAGATTATGACCACCTCGCCCAACGCCGACGCAGGAACCCTCGAAGACCAGCGCCAGCAGGACATCAGCCAGCTTTCGCAGTTGATCGGGATCAACCAGATCACCACCGAGAACAACGGCCTTGCGATTACCACTACATCGGGCCGGTTGCTGCTCTCCGAGGGAACCAGCTACCAGTTGACCACGGGCACGGTCAACGGGACGACCAGCTTCTTTTTGGGCAACACGAATATTACCTCGGATCTGACCTCGGGCGGCGGCTCGCTGGGCGGAACGTTGACGGCTCTCGACCAGGACATTCCCGGCGCGCTCAACTCACTCGATCAACTGGCCTATAGCATCTCCACTTCGGTCAATGCGCAGAACAATGCGGGAACGGATCTGGATGGAGTGACCGGCACGGCGGCCAATCCCCTCTACATCTTCAACCAGCCCACCTCCGTAGCGGGCAGCGCGGCTGGCATGAGTGTGATCATGACCGATCCAAACCAGATTGCCGCCGCCAGCTCGGAAGAGGGATCGGGTGGCAGTTCCAATGCCACAACCATGGCCGCCCTGGCCAGTCAGTCGATCGTGAATGGCCAGACGCCGATCAACTACTACTCGAACTTTGTAACATCGCTGGGCGCGACGGTCTCCAGCGTGCAAACGGAGAATACCGCGCAGACGGCCTCGGTGACCCAGTTGCAGACGCAGAACAATGCGCTCTCCGGCGTCAATCTGAACGACGAAGCCTCTGCGATGACCACCTACGAACGCAGTTATCAGGCTGCTTCTCAGGTCTTCACCATGTTGGACACGATCATGGCTTCGGCGTTGAACCTGGGAGACACAACCGCGGTCACCTAAGCCGTAAAACGCTGTTCATGTCGCAGAAGCGCAGTCCCGGTGCAGTTCAAGTTCAGCCCAGGGGAGGAATGGAATGCGAGTGGATCCCTTTTACGTCACGAACCTGGTCGGTTCGCTTGACCAGGCTCAGGCCAGCGAGCAGCATTTGTCGTCTGAGCTGTCGAGCGGCGTCAGCATTACCTCGCTGAGCGACAATCCGGTCGGCTCGGGCGAGAATATACTGCTGCTCAACCAGATTCAGCAGGACGATTCCTTCACGCAGAGCGCCAACCAGGTAACCGGCCAGTTGCAGGTGGCCGATTCCGCCCTGGGCAGCGTGGTGACCGAGCTGACCTCAGCCATTTCACTGGCCACCAGCGCCAACAACGGCACCATGAACTCCTCCGACGTGAAATCCGTCTCCACGCAGATCTCCGGCATTCTCGACGAAGTGGAGTCGCTAGCCAACACCTGCTATCAGGGCCAATACATCTTTTCCGGCAGCCAGACTTCCACTGCCCCCTTCACCACATCGACAGGCGCATCGCCGGCCGTCACCAGCTACAACGGCGACGAAGATGTGAACTATCTTGAGTCGCCCAACGGGCAGAAGATTCAGTTGAATGTGCCGGGTGATCAGATCTTCCTGGGCAGCGGCTCGAACAGTGTCTTCGGCGCGCTCAACAGCCTGGTCGCCGACTACGCCAGCGGAACGGTCAACACTGCGCAGGCCGCGAGCGATACGGAGGCGCTAGGCACGGCGCTCAACTACGTCTCCCAGCAGCGTGTTACCATCGATAACTCCATCACCCAGACGGCTGCTGCTTCTGACGCCGTGACCAATGTGCAGACTCAGTTGACCACCGCACAGACCAACCTGATGCAGGCCGACATTCCGACGGTCTCCACGCAGCTTTCCCTGACCGAAACTCAACAGACGGCCCTGGAAGATGTGATCGCGCAGCTCAATTCGACCAGCAACGATCTCTTCAGCAAGCTGCAATAGGATTGCTTTATTGCTTTCTCACTTCCAGAACCAGTACGCGCGGTTTGCCCTCCGTTGCGATCTCCCAGCCATCGCGCAGCGCTTTTCCGTCAAGGCTCATGCGCGCCCCGCTTTGCCAGTCGGTGACGCTGAAGGCACCGTCGGGAAAACCGGGAATGGCGATCTTCGCGTTTGCATCCGTGCTCTCGTTCCTGAAGATCACGATCAGGCCTTCGCCACTCCTGGCAAATCGGGCGTAGCCGTCCCAGGCATCGATTCGCGTCTGCCGCCAGGCTCCCAGTGGAAAGAATGACTCTTCAAGGCGCACCTCGGCGCGCAGTTTGCGAAAGCGCGCAATCCACTCCGAACTTTGCCGCAGATCCTCCGCGGAGAGCTTGCTCAGATCGCCCAGTAGGAGAGGCGCGGAAGCCATGACGGTAGCGATGCGATCCTGCCAGCTGGGCGCCTCTCCTTGCAGGTTGCCAATGAGCAGATCCTCGGTGGGAATGGACATGGCGCGCTGGTAGAGCAACATCCTCGCTTGCAGGGGGCCGGCATCCATGGCATTGTGGTCCGAGACGTTGCTCAACCAGTCGAGGTCGGCCACGCGCAGCAGGCCGTAGTCGATCAGGTGCTTCTCGCCCCACAACTCGAAGGTATAGTCGATCAGCAGGCTGGGAAAACGCTCATGGAGCTTCTCTCCCAGCCAGTTCAATGATTCATAAATGCGAACCGTGGACTCGGCTTCGGAGCCGTGTTCGTGATTGCTCTCATAACAGCCCGGCTCCTCGCCGTAGGCGTTGAAGACGGTGGTCAGATCCATCTTGACGTAGTCCAGCTTGTAGCGTTCCACGGCGTTCGCCACCCGCTCCAGCACGGCCTGCTTATAGGGCGAAGCCATGCACATCACCACGCCCTCTCCCTGCGAAAGCTTTGGCTGGCCATCGCGGCCGCGGCAGACCCACTCGGGATGTTCGCGGAAGTCTTTTGAATCGCGCGCCACCAGCGCGATGGGAAACCAAAGCCCGCGCTTGAAAGCAGCTCCGCTGCTCAACGTGAAGATGGAATCAAGTCCGCTGGGATAGTGCTCCAGGCTGATCTCATTCTCGCCATAGGTCTTCTGCCAGCCGTCGTCCAGGGTGTTCAAGGTGAGGCCCAGGGCCGCCGCCTGCTCAACAATCGGGCGCAGAGCAGCCTCGCCGATCTTTCCATTCCACGGCTCCCAGTTGTTGTAGAACCACTCGGGCGGGAGTTCATTCTTGTTGTGCGCAATCACCTGCTCGACGTACTGCGGCAAGACCCAGTGAGGGTCTCGCGCCGTTCCCCGTCGATAGAAGACCACCGAGGAAGCGGCCGTCTCAAACTTCTCTCCGGGAGCAAGGCGGCGTTCAAAGGGAAACAAATCCGTGTCATACATTGCGCTGATGGATCGGCCCCAACCGTTGCCAACTTCCGTGCGGCGCAGATAGCCCGGCACCTCGCTCAGCACGGCTAATCCCTCGCCGGTGCGCGTGTTCTCCACCATGGGTGTCACGTCATTGACCCGCGCCGTGAAAAATAGTTCGCGCGGCTCTTCGCCATAGTGGCCGAAGGCGATCAGATCATGCACAGGCCCAGGTGAGACAGACTGGCAGGCGACAGTCAAGTTGCGCAGCGTCAGCGTCTTGTCGCCGATGTTTTCCAGAGTGAGCCACTGTCGAATTGCGGCAAAGCCGGCGGCAGCCTGATAGTGAATCACGATTCGAAGCGGCATCCGGCGCGCCGCGAGGGTAACTTGCAGGGTTTCGTCCGGTCCAACCTTCGCGGCCACGGGCGCGCCTTCCAGCGTCACATCCTGGCTGGAGCCGGTGATGGTTTGATCATCCACCTTCACCTGAAACTCCTTGCACCAGGAGTCGCGCGCCTCCTGTTCTTTAACGAGGTCAACTTGCGCCTCCACGTCTCGCCAGCTTTTTGTATAAAGCCCGGAGTGCTCGTCAAACGCCAGTGTGCGGGCGACCTTCCCGTTCGCCAGAACCCACTCCTGGGCGCAAAGCTGGGTTGAGCAGAACAAAAGGCAAAAAAATGCGACGACAAACGCTGAGAAGCAGACACAAGACTGTGGGTGCCGAGTTGGCGCCGCTGTTCTTCCAATCATGGAGACCTCGAAATACGATCAATTTCAGAGCGAATCTGCAATGCAACGAAAGTATACAGGAATGATCCCAATGCAGGCGCGCTCGGACGAACCTCAGCCGACTATACTCTATGCGAAGGGATTTCCTTATGTTTGCTCCGCTTCGCTTTCTCTGGAATGCCACTCGTGGCCACCGTCTCGCTCCCTGGCGGAGCCCGTATATGCGCTGGCGCGTGGAAACCTACTCCGGCAAGAAGGCTGAAACGCTCACCACTAAAGACATTTTGTGCTTTCTTTGGACTCAGCGCTGGGAGTTTCTTAGCTACCTCGGCTGGATTAGCCGCATGGACCGCGAAGTGCACAAACAGGCGTGACGCAGTGGCCAGTCTTCCCTGCCCCCTGTAAACTGTCGTTGTATGAGATTCAGTTCATTGCGCTTGCTCTGCCTTCTTATTCCAGAACTGCTGGTTTCCATTGCTCTGGCCGGCGCGCAGCAGTTGCCGCCCATCGAGCCAGCGCAGCCGCTGCCCGGCGCTTTACCCCACGCCGGCGCACCCACCCTGCGCATTACGACCAACGAAGTGCTGGTACCCACGCTCGTGGAGAAATCGGGCGGCGACGTAGTCTACGGACTCAAACAGCAGGATTTCATCGTTGAAGATAACGGTGTGCCCCAGAAGATTCGCGTGCAGGAGGAGATGGACACCGCCCCGGTCGCGCTGGTGGTTGCGGTTGAGCAGGGCGGCGTCGGCGCGCTCGAATTTGACAAGCTGGCCAAGCTCGGCCCGCTGCTCGATCTCTTTCTCTCCGATGGCAAGGGGGAGGCAGCGCTCGTGGGCTTTGACTCCAAGCCCCATCTTCTGCGCGACTTCACTCACTCCAGCGAAGAGCTGAATGAGACGCTCAAACATCTGGAACAGGGCAACGGCGGCGACGCCATTCTTGACGCGCTCAGCTACTCCGTTGATTTGCTGCAATCCCAGCCCAAGGAATACCGCCGCGTTCTCCTGCTGGTCAGCGAGGAGCGCGACCACGGCAGCAAGCGCACCAAGCCGGCACAGCTGATTCAGAAGATTGGCCAATCGGATGTTCTGGTGCTGAGCGTCTCTTTCACTCCGGCCAAGGCCGAACTGCTCCACGACATCAAAGACAATGGCGACGACCGCACGATGAGCATGATCTCAACACTCTTCATGGTGGTACAGGCCTTCAAGAAGAACGTTTCCAAAGAGGTAGCACACATGAGCGGCGGAGAATATTTCTCTTTCACCGGCGACAAGGGCTTTGAGAAGCGCGTCGTCGAGTCGGCCCAGCACACACGCAATCGCTATCTGATCACCTTCAGCCCCTCCAATCCCACCCCCGGCCTGCATACCCTCCATGTCCGCACCGCGCAGGACTATGGCGCACGCATCGTGGCCCGCGCCAACTATTGGATGACGCAAGAGCAGTAACAGAGTTGGCGGGGATTGGTTACGGAGTGCCCATCCTTCCAACGCTCTTGTGTTTGTCACTAGGGGGGGCAGGTTTGCGAGTAGAAATGGGAGACAAAAAAGATGGAATACGAATCATCGTATTCCATCTTTTTCGAACCCGAAAATCACTGAGGACAAATCAGCTGAGCGACGCTGACAATCGCCCAGGCCTAGCGGGAGCGCAGATACTTACGACGAACCAGACCCGCCAAACCAAGCAAGCCCGTGCCAAATAAAGCCAAAGTGCCCGGCTCAGGAGTATAGGCCGAGTAGCCGTAGGTGACCGAAATCGCGCCGCCGGCATCGGTGAATACGCTGGCAGTTAAATCGTCGGCGCCGTTTACCGTAAGCACAAAGTTACTTCCCGTGGACATCACGAAGTCAAGGTTGCTGTCTCCCTCAAAAAGAGACAGGAATGATGGATCCGTAATGCTCTCAGTCGCAAGAGCGCCGCCCATGATGTAGGGCCCCATATTTGTGGGGGGATCCGTCAATGTTTGACCTGCGGCAACAGTAACGCCGCCAATCACCGAACCATGAACAACGCTTCCCGGTGAACTCCCCGTGATGCTGGCGGTCAGAGGACCAAGGAGCGTGTCGATGCTGCTGTTGGCCGGGTCATCCAGCCAGAGGGCGGTATTTTCGGTTCCAATGAACTCTGTATTCGTAGCGCCATAGTTGAAAATACTTGCGACTGTCGTACTGCCGGTGCCTTGGATGGAGATGGTAACCCCCGTGAGTAGGCCGAGCGAGGGGTTGAACTCCGGTAGAGCACTCGTCGGAGACACATTGACCAAGTCGGTGAGCTGCTGCGCCACCGTTGCAGAATACGTAACCGTGTCCGCTACGGCCGTGGGGGCCGCAGCAAGAGCCAACGCAACCACAGGGAGAAGGGAGATTGATGCGATGCGTAGATTCTTCATTTTTGTCCTCATTCTTTTACGAGCCAGACTCTAAAAGCCTGAATGACGTTTTCGGGTTAAAGCCTCGGCTGGCAGGGCTCCAAGCTGGAACCAAGTCCAATCTCAAATGTCCTGAAACGTACACTCTCAAGCGGCAGGACTGCGCGTCACAGTTCCATCTGCCCATATTTATGCACGTGATGGGCCATCTCGTTCTAGCCGCTCCAGAATCCTTAAAAGTATACATATCTAATTGATATATATAGATATTCTTTAGTAATTGCGAAGATTCCCACGGAGGGGCGACCGTGTGGACGATGAGTACATTTGTGCAATCGTTTGCATAACTTTAGGCAAGTATTTATCCATGGAGACAGGCCATGCTGGGATTTGCCGAACAGTGAAAACACTGGTTGAACGACGAACCGGCTGGCTCCGCGCTCTGATCGTTCTGGGATGTTGGACGACCGGATAAAACATCCAGACAAATCAATGGTTGACGTAGCATGAATTCAGAGTTACATTGAGCGAACACGGGAAAGGAGGTAGGTCCAGCTAATGCAGAAAGAATCTTACAGAAGCATGGTACGTGAGGTGACTGAGGCCTAGGGCATCGCGCCTTGGGCTCCCTGGTTGCCCCCGGCGGAGAGGTTTTTCCGCATGGGACGCTACTGCACCTTCACTGTTGGTTGGTTCCCTCGACCCGATACGCGGGATGGCAATTCTTCTTATACAGCGACGAAGCCTGTCGCCGAAGGAGTCCGGCTTGCCGGGCGTCGCCATCAAACGATCACAGTCGGGGATCAGAAGTGAAGATGCCCGGGCACTCGCATAAGTGCGATGGCCTTAGTCCAATACCCACAGTTCACCGCGACGGCCTGGGCAGTGCGCTCAGGCCGCCGTCATTTTATGGACCGCCGTTGTTACCATGCCCCGCCTCTGCGATACACTCAGGTCCATGCGGGTCTTTGGAGTCGATTGCGGAACGGAGATCACGGGCTTCGGCGTCGTCGAGTCCGACGAGACGGCGCGCCAGCCGCTGCTGGTGATGAATGCCATGGGCGCTGTCCGCCTGGTCAAGTCCAAAACCACTGCCCAGCGCCTGGAACAGGTTTTTCTGGCTCTCTCGGCCGAGTTGGAGCGATGGAAGCCGGATGCCGTAGCTATCGAAGAGGTCTTCTACTCAGTCAACGCCAAGTCGGCTTTGAAACTGGGGCAGGTACGCGGCGTAGCGCTGCTGGCTGCGGCCATGCAGGGCCTTCCGGTAGCCGAGTACGCACCGCTCAAGATCAAATCTTCCGTAGTCGGCTACGGCCTCGCCAAAAAAGAGCAAGTCCAGTTCATGGTTGCCCGCCTCCTGAATCTCGCTGAACTCCCTCAGCCTGCCGACGCCGCTGACGCTCTCGCTGTCGCCATCTGCCACATCCACACCGCGCAGACTTTGGCGCAGCAAAGTGGAATGCAACACTGATCGGTCCGGCATTCGCCAGGCCATGTACTTTTTCTGGTCCCGCCGAAGGTGTTGATTGCAGGCTTGCTTCCCTTTTTCTCGGGCAAAGTCGATACAATGGATCTTGGGATAATGACCATGCGGCTGTATTTCAGGAATCTTCCGACGCTCCTGGCTCCGGCGGTGCTATTGGTGGCCGGCTGCGGCAGCGGAATGTATCCGGCACGATTCTCGAATGCTGCTTTTTCTGTCACTCCCGGCACAGCCTCCATTGACACCAACTGCACCGGCTGCAACTCCACCACCGCGCTGGGAGCATCCGTCCACCAGTTCACGGCCACGCTGGCCGGAGGCAGTCCAGCCGAGGTCACATGGTCCGTGGCCGGCGGCGACGCGACCAGCGGCCCTGGCACCATCAACGCCAGCGGCCAGTACACGCCGCCCAGCTATCTCACTTCCGACCACGCCGAAGTCGTGGTAACCGCGGCACTGGAGGCGAATCCCATCCTCCGCGCCAGCGCGGTACTCACCGTGACACCGGGATTCCTGCAGCCGCTCACTCCTGAGAACGTGGCGCTGGGCGCCAATGGAAGCGTCGTGATCACCGGCTTCCTAGCCGAGGCGGGCGGCTCCGCCGGCATCAACTTTGAGCTTTCAAGTTCGCCTGCCGGGCAAGCCGGAATCCCCTCCGGCGCCCAAGGCTCACTCAGCACCGTCACTTGCCAGCGTGGTAGCAGAGCCTTCACCTCTTGCGCGGTCACCTTTTCCGCACCATCTTCAGTGCAGACTACTGGCGCGACTTACGTTGTTGCTTCGGTGAGCGGGAGTTCATCCCGTGCCAGCGCCGTCGTGCTGGTAAACTCGGCCGGCATTTCCAGCAACCCCGCCACGCATCAGGCTCAGTCGCCGGCGCCAGTCCTGCTGGGCAGTTCCGGCGGCAACAACGCGGATTACGATGCGCGTGGCAACCAAATCGTGGACTGCTGTAGCGGAACCCTGGGCGCGCTGGTGGAGGATGAGAACAAGCGACAGTACCTGCTGAGCAACAACCACGTTCTGGCCAGAAGCGACCACGCCGGCGTGGGCGACACCATCGTCCAGCCTGGCCTGATTGACAACAACTGCACCCCACTGAGCAACGAATCGACCTCTTCCGTTGCCCCAGTGGCGCAGCTCACCGGCTGGCTTCCGCTCACTTCCAGGCTGACCAACGCCGACGCCGCTATTGCCCAGGTTACAACCGGAAACGTAGACCCCTCAGGCAACATTCTGGAGTTGGGCGGCAGACAGGCAGACGGCACACTCGCCGCCGCGCCGCCCGGCATTAGTTCAACCGGCGGGCGGGGCGAGGCTGCGTGGCTCAATCTGAAGGTGGCCAAGAGCGGCCGGACCACCGGGCTGACCTGCGGAGGCCTTTCGGCTGTTGACCTCGACGTGACGGTCGATTACTTCCTCGATTGCGCGGAGACCCGGCCCTACCTGACCAAGACCTTTACCCATCAACTGGGCCTCAGCGGCAACCAGTTCAGTGACGCTGGCGACTCCGGTGCGCTGGTGGTGGATGCCGCCAACGCCGAGCCGGTGGGCCTTTACTTTGCCGGCGGCACTGATACATCCGGGGTCAGCCAGGGCGTGGCCAACCCGGCTCCCAGCGTGCTTGCCGAGTTGGGCGCGCAGGTTGGCGGAAGTTATACCTATGTGGGGACGGCCGATCATGCGGTCAGCTGCCTCAGCTACGGCGACAACACCATCGCCCAGGCGCAGAGCCGCGCGCTCAGTGATGCGGAAGCGTCGCGTGCTCAGCAAGCACTCTGGCAGGCGAGAACGCTGGTGAATGCGACGGCGGGAATTCTGGGCGTGGCCACCGGCAAGAGTATCGATCACGCCGGCGAGGCTGCGGTGATCCTCTACACCGACGAGAAGATGACGGCCAGCGCGCCAGCTACGATCGATGGCGTGCGCACCCTGCTCATTCCCACCTCGGCCCGCGCCGTCGTCTACGGCTCTGCGCCGCAGACTTCCTTCGATGCGGGCGTTGTCTCGCCGTCGTCCTCGGCAATTGCGCAGGCCGTGGTTGTCAAGAACCAGGTCGCCGCCAGCCTGATGCGCCAGAACCCTGCCTTTTTCGGCGTGGGTGTGGCCCAGAGCATGGACAATCCCCGCGAGGCGGCGCTGGTTATCTACGTGGACCGCAATCGCCTGCCCGCCCAACTGCCCGCAACCGTTGGCGGCCTGCGCACCCGCTACGTGGTGATGGACCGGCTCCACGTCACCCGCTCCTACGCGGCAGCCACGCCGTCGCGGTTACACTGCATGGCTCACCGGAATAGCCGTGGCGCGAATTGGTTCAGGTAATCACGCCAATTGCCCCAGATATGACCTCCCTCGCTGACCACCAGTTCTGGATTGAATCCGTGTTCCTTGAACATGGCAACCGTGGCTTTGGTCGTCGGCAACAGCCCATCATCGGCCCCGGTGCCGAACCACAGCAGCTTCAACCCTGAGCGGAGCTTGGCGTTATCCAGAGCGTCTGCGTGCTGCTTTACCCAGTCAGGAGAAACGACTGCGGGAAGCGGGTTGGCGCCGGCGGGTGACCGCCGCTGTCCGGCGAAGACTCCCGCGCTCCACACGCCTACATAGGCAAAACGATTCAGGTGCGACAGAGATATATCAATCGTCTGCCCTCCGCCCATCGACAAGCCCGCGATAGCCGTGTGAGCGCGATCCGTGCGTACGCGGTAATTCTTCTCCACGTAGGGCATAATGTCCTTGACAAAATCCTCCGCAAACTCGTCACGCGGCAGCTTCCCATCCGCCGATGGGCGCTGATAACTCCGGCGCGAGGTATGTCCCGCCGGCATCACAACAATCATGGGCACGGCCTTGCCGTCGGCGATCAGGTTATCGAGGATGAAATTGGCGCGCCCTTCCGTACTCCACGATGCGTCGCTGTCACTGGATCCGTGCAGAAGATAGAAGACCGGATACTTCTTCTTGCTGGTCTCGTACCCCGGCGGAGTATAAATGTGCATCCGGCGCTGGCGTCCCAGGGAGGTCGAGTAGTAATACACCTCCGACACAGAGCCGTGTGCCACATTGTCGCGATCATCCACAAAACCGGCCCCAGGCACCACCACGAGGCTCCAAACCATCTCATTCGATTCGCTTGTGGCAGGGTTGCTGGGATCCACCGTGCCAACGCCATCGACGTTGAAGCGATACCGGTATGCACCCGCCGGAACCGGAGCCGATGTCGCCTCCCAAACGCCCCGATCATCCTTGGCCGCTTCGGGCATCTTTCCGCCCTGGCCCGTCAGGTCCCAGGCCTCCAGCGTCACCGTCTTGGCCTCTGGCGCCAGAATGCGGAAGATCACCTTCCGGTCCGCTGTCACCTCCGGCGACACCACTACGGGAGGGTGTGGACGAGCGGCTGGCGCGCTGTTTTGCGCGACTGCTTGCCCGTAGCCCACTGTTGCTGCAAGCAACCACGTCAACGAGAGACCCATTACAGACCATCTGAGCGAATGTTTCACTGCAATTCTCCTTCTTGAAATTGAATAGAATCTTATTCTTCAAGATCGCTCCGCCGGCAGATCTGCCAATTTTCGTCGTCGCGGAGATACCGGGCGATTGTACCAAAGCAGCCGGGCGATGGTCTTATTGATTCGGCCCATGCGTTTTGAAACGCTGTGCCCATCCATTCCGCGCTGTTTGCGGAATGGGTGGGATCCCCGCCTGCGACACTACAGCTGGTCGAAGATCTCGCGGAAATCCCAAGCGCCGCGTTTGCCTGCAATCCACTCGGCTCCGCGAACAGCACCCAGGGCAAAGCCGCGGCGGCTGTGTGCGTCGTGACGGACTTCAAGCATGTCGATCGCGCTCGTCGCGGTAACAATGTGCTCGCCCTTGGCGTCGCCCACGCGATGCGAGGTAATCGCCACCTTGGCTCCCGGCTGCGCGGCTTCCACAATCTCGCGCAGCGTGATGGCGGTGCCGGAGGGAGCATCCAGCTTGGAGATGTGGTGCGTCTCGGCAATCGAGAAGGTGTATCCGTCCAGCTGCGCCAGCGCGGCGGTCAGGCGGAAGAGCTTTTGCACACCGATGGAGAAGTTGGTCCCATAAAGCAGCGCGCCGCGCTCCTGCGCCAGCGATCTCATCTCCGCCAAATGTTCTTGCCAGCCGGTGGTGCCAACCACAATACGCCCGTCGAGGGCGAGAACGGCGCGCATGTTTTCCACCGCCGCTTCAGGCGCGGTAAAGTCGATCACCGCATCCACGCCGGCCAGATTCGCGGCCGTCAGCGCCGCCCCGTGCTGGTTTTCGTTGATGTCAAGCGTGCGTACCGCGTGGCCGCGTTCACTGGCGACTTCCGCCACTAGGCTGCCGGTCTTTCCCTTGCCCAGAACTAGAATTTGCATCGGAACCTCTTCTCGATGATTGTAATTTGCGCGCCGTAGCTGCGGCGCTTCTCACTCACGTGGAAAGCGTTCGCGCAGCAGCGCCAGCGCCTCGGCCTGTGTACTGATCGCCCCTTCCAGTTGCGCATCCTCAATCGCCCGCAGCATAATGCGGAATCCCGCACCCGGCTTGTATCCCGCCGCAATCAACTCGCGCCCGGTAACCAGCGGCCTGGGCCTCACAGTCTCTTCTGGCATCGATTCGTAGCGCTCGCGTACAAACTCCCAGTGCTCCAGGTTGCCGCCGCTGGCCAGGCTATCCATGCGATGCAGCGCCAGATGCTCGGCAAACTTTTCCAGTCGGAAAAATCTCTTCAGCGTCGAGGCCTTCATGCGTGGCGCATCGCCAAAGCGCATATGATTTTCAACCAGCGAGAGAATCTGCCGCGTCTCGTCATTCGAAAAACGAAAGCGCCGGCAGATCTCTGCCGCCATGGCCACGCCCACCTCCACGTGTCCGTTGAAGCGAATGCGATCCACCCGCTGAAAGGTCGGCGGCTTGCCCACATCGTGCAATAGCGCGCCCCAGGCCAGCGTCAGCGGGCAGCCCGCCTCCAGTTGGCCCAGGAGTCCCAGCGTGTGCTCCCAAACGTCGCCTTCAGGATGAAACTGCGGCGGCTGCTCCACGCCCTTCATCCGCTCCACCTCCGGCAGCACCTCAGCCAACAGGCCAGTTCTCTCCAGCAGCTCGAAGGCCCGCCGCGCCCGTCCTTCGGTCAGCATCTTCGTCAGTTCATCGCGCACTCGCTCCCTGCTCACCGCCGCGGTCCTGGCCGCCAGCCGACGCATCGCAACAGCCGTCGCCGCCTCCAACTCAAAACCAAAGCGCGCCGCAAATCGCACTCCCCGCAACATGCGCAGATGGTCTTCCTCAAAGCGAAGCTCCGCGTTTCCAATGGCCCGAATAACTCCCGTTTCTAAATCCGCCACTCCGCCCACATGGTCAATCACCGCGTCGCGTAGATTCTTTTCGTTTGCAATCGATCTGTGATTCTGAGCGGAGCTTGACGCGTTCTTTGCGCCCAGCGGAGTCGAAGGACCTGCTTTCTGAAATCCTGTCCCGCGTGATGGATCCAGCAGCAACCCGTTGATGGTGAAATCCCTCCGCCGCACATCCGCCTCGGCGCTCGTCGTATAGCGCACGCTATCCGGATGTCGCCCGTCCAGATACACGCCATCAGAACGAAAGGTCGCTACCTCCGTGACCACCTGCGGCGGGGCCAACTCTGCTCCTGCCGCGCCGCTGGTGGCTACTAACACCACCCCAAAGTGCGCCCCTACGGCAAAGGTGCGCGGAAACAGCCTCAGCACCACATCCGGTGTCGCCGATGTCGCCACATCGTAGTCCTTCGGCTCACGCCCCAGCAGCAGGTCGCGCACACATCCGCCCGCCAGGTACGCCTCGTGCCCCGCCGCGCGCAACGCCGCGATAATCTTGAAAGCCGCATCGAATTGGCGCATGGTGGCTTGCATAACTTGCAAAATAATCTGATAACTCGCTCAGTTACTACCTTATTAGCCTATGAAAAATCTCACTTTGAAAGGGCACGACTTCAGTCGTGCCATAGAAGCCTTTCAATGAATCGCGGGCTTTAGCCCCTGAGGGAAGTCTTTCGGCAACCCGAATGATCACCGCATGTTGCTATGCTTCCGCCCTCGATCTAACGCCTGCTCCAGCAGCGCCGCATATCTGGAGATAATATCTTCCCACGAATAAAAATCGCGCGCACGCTTACGGGCAGCCTCTCTCCATCGCTCCAGCTCGGCTTCATTCTTCTCCGCATCGTCAATTACTCGCGCAAGTTCCTCTGAATCCCTGAAAAACAATCCGCAATCGTCCAGCGTCTCCCGATTAAACGAGTTATCGTGCGCAACAATCAAGTTACCGCATCCCATTGCCTCCAGCAGTGATGGATTCGTACCTCCCACGCTGTGGCCGTGTAAATGAGCAAAGCAATGATATCGCAGCGCAGCCAGCTCCGCCTTGTCATACACGGTTCCTATCATCCGAATCCGGGCGTCCCGCGCCGCGCCAAGCTGATCGGCATAACTGGTCCCGGCAAGATGATTCCCCACTACGATCAGTTGCCGTTTGCTCGCCGAGCGCTGAAAGGCCTCAATAATCTCCAGCACATGATTCTCCGGCTCAAGCCGGCAGACGACCAAAAAGTAACTCCCCGGCACAAGATTCCACTTACCAAGCAGCTCATCCGCAGGCGCCGCATCCAAACAATCGCAGCCATACGGAATCACCGTGCAAGCCTTGAGCTTTCCGTGACGACTGGCTAGGCTCGCCGCAATGGCCTCCGCATCCGCGATGATCCGATCAGCGGCAACCAGCGAGACCCGTTCCATCAACCGAAAGTAACTCTTCGCGGCAAATCCCCACTTGGCCCGCGCCCACTCCAGCCCATCGGGGTTGATCCACACCTCGCTGCCCCATAGTCGCGGAATCACGCAGAACGGAGCGGCGCCGTAGCCAAGCATATACACAACATCGAATCCGCGGCGCGCGGCCCACAGGCACATCAAGTCGTAAAGGATCGTCCGCAGCGGGCCAAGCGCGGGCGCGGCAACGTACCGCAGCCGAACGCCTTCATACTCCTCCGGCGCACTCGGCGCTTCCGCTTCGCAGAATACCGTTACCTCCACTCCGCGCGCGCGCAGCCCCAGCGCCAGCCTTTCCGCAAAGGTCTCAAATCCGCCGTAGCGCGCCGGTATCCCGCGTGTGCCCAGAATCGCTATCTTCATAGCTCATTCTAAAATCATCGCCCTGCCATGCTCCAACCGCGAGCCGCCGACTGTAAGCTGTTATCAGCCCATGAAGCAGATCCTCACCCGTCTCGCGCTCACCCTTCCAGTCGTTTGGCTGGTCGTCTCGCTCGTCTTTCTACTCATTCATCTCGTCCCCGGCGACCCCATCCAAATGATGCTCGGCGAGGGCGCAACCCCCACCGACATCGCGGCTCTGCGCCACCAATACAACCTCGACCTGCCCCTCGGCCAGCAGTACCTCCACTACTGCTCCGGCGTCCTCCACGGCGACCTCGGCGCTTCCATCCGCCTGCATGACACTGTCGCCCACCTCATCGCCGCCCGCTACCCTTACACGCTCGCGCTCACCCTCACCGCTCTCGGCTTCGGCCTGCTGTTGGCCCTGCCCGCCGGCATTCTCGCCGCCGTGCGCCGTGGCCGTTGGCTCGACCAACTCCTCTCCGTCGTCAGCCTCTTCGGCCTCTCCGTTCCCGGCCTCGCCCTCGGCCCGGTGCTCATTCTGGTCTTCTCCATCGAACTCGGCTGGCTCCCCGTCTCCGGCGCAAACTCCGGCGGCAGCAACACTATCGACTGGCGCTATTTGGTCCTGCCCGCCATCGCTATGGGAGCATCCCTGGCAGCCATCCTCACCCGCATGGTGCGCACGGCCATGCTCGAAGAACTGGGCCAGGACTACATCCGCACCGCCCGCGCCAAAGGCCTCAGCGAGACCGCCGTCGTCTGCCGCCACGCCCTGCCCAACGCCCTCGTGCCCATAGTCACCGTCGTCGGACTGCAATTCGGCGCTCTGCTGGCCGGCGCGATTGTGACCGAAACCATCTTCAGTTGGCCCGGCCTCGGCCGCCTCACGGTCAGCGCCATCTCCAACCGCGACTACGCCCTGGTCCAGGGCTGCCTGCTCTCGATTGGATTGACTTATGTCCTCGTCAACCTGCTCACCGACGTGGTCTACCGCTGGGTGAATCCGAGAATGAGGGGATGAGAATATCTGGTTTTAAAGATCCCGGTTTCAGCAGTGCCGAAGATCCGACAAGAAGATGTCGGGCTTGGGATACGACCTAATCCACCCTATATAGCATCAATCTGATTTTGACTCTCTCGCTGTGGATTACTGCGATATTCCTGCCGTCTGGTGAGAGGGCCGCGAAGGTAAAGGCCGGACCGTCGATGTGCGCGAGAATTTGCTTCGAGGTCACATCGAACAAGGCGATTCTGCTGTAGCCAAAAATGGCATCTAGTTCGCCGTCCGTGTAGAAGTGTGTCCCTACACATGTTGCGAGAAAGCGCATCGGTTGATCTACAGAGACTTCGCCGGTGCAGTAACTATTCTTTGGCGTCCACTGTACCGGTGAGACGGGCGTAGTGGAACGGCCCACAATCATGTTCGTAAGTGTTCCGTGATAATCGAAGTACCACAATTCCTTTTCACTGACGCGCCACACTTTGTAGGATTTGGACAATGTAGAAAGCCAGTCTGGGTGGGCGACGTTGAGGTAGGGGTCTATTGGGATGATTACCTTTGGACCTGGGAGGTCCATTCGTTGCTCGGCCAATCGAGCGGCGGGCAAGCCTTTATATAAATCGCAGTGCTCTGTAGGGCTGACAATCGAGCAGAGTGCAAAGTCGCTTTCGCTTGACCCGGAAGGCGAAGGAAAGATTGCGCAGACCTTATTGTCCGGGCATTCAATGCTCTGTTCAACTTGGAGATTCGGTTTCACAAGATCGACCGTGGCACCGTGGCCCACAAGTGCGGTGCCAGCGGGTCCACGGGAGAACCTCAAAGAAATGTCCGCACTCTGGAGAACTTGTCCGTTTCCATCCGAATTGATGAATACTAGGTCGCTTAGGCTTTTGCGTTTCTGCTTGTCATGCGATGCGCATGTGCTATACAACCAAACCACAAGGTTTTCATCATCGATCCAAACCGATCTTTCTGTGTATACCTTCCATCTGCCATCACACTCACTTGCCTTGGGCGCGAATTCGCTCAATTCTAAGGTTTTAAAAGGCTTGACAGCAAAGGCTCTGTAATTTGCTAGGCAGAGTACAAGAAATATGATTGTGAGCACCCTTTTCATGGATCAAAGTGTAGCACGGTCAAAATGCTTGTACTTGTCGGCGGGTGGCCGGGTGCCCCATGTCCCGCTTTTGGGACATGGGAAACCACAATCTTTCCCCTCCGCTCCTTGCAGAAAATTACCTACCATCGGCGCAAGATGGAAGTAGTCAGTTGAGCAGGGTTTTACTGACCGCTGCCCCAGTTCACTGACCACAGAAAAGGGTACCCCCACCCCCCTATTTATTTTCTATCGACCGCAAAAGCTTGCGGAGAATTATAAGGTGTTTATAATCAATCTCTTCCGAAGAGCATTTCTGTGAAAAAACTCCACGGCAGAGCCGAAAACAGGCAAAAATAGCCTCAAAATCGTGCTTTTTCGGGTCAAAAACACGCCTTTTGGGCGACTTTTAGCCCGATTTGCGGTGGTTTACTCCATCGATAGTTGCGAAACGCCAATGCGTGATTCGAGCGTCTGGGACGCAAATTCCGGAGTTCCAGCCGAGTGACCGGCAATCCGGAAGTTACTCCCTGCCTAAGCTGGGGTGAGCTGGATGATTTGCGCTTTGAACTCGCCGTCCTCGCCCACACTTAGCAGACCTACCGTCACCGGCAGCTCAAACCGCTTTGGCCCGCACGATCCAGGATTGAAGTAGAGCACGCCCTTGCGCCGGTAGAAGTTGGGCACGTGCGTGTGGCCGAAGAGCACGGCGGCAAACTTTCCCGCAGCCGGGTCCAGGTGCAGCGTCTTCAGATCGTGCAGCAGATAGACGTAGCGGTCGGCGACAAGCACCACATCCGTCTCCGGCAGCTCGCTCGGCTCGCCTTCGCGGTCGCAGTTGCCGCGCACCGCCGTCACCGGCGCAATCTTGCCCAGCTCCTTGAGCACCGACGCCTTGCCCACGTCGCCCAGGTGAAGAATGCGCTCCACGCCAGCCAGCGCCTCGGCAACTTCAGGCCGGTAGAGTCCGTGGGTATCGCTGACTACGCCTATCTTCATTTACAGCCCCATCTCCAGCCGCGTGCGCGGATCGAGCTGATCGCGCAGCGCGTCGCCCAGAAAGTTAAAGCTGAGCACCGCTCCAGCCACGGCCATTGCGGGAAAGAGCACCATGTGCGGCGAGTCAAAGAGATGCGAGCGCGCGTCATTCAACATCGCGCCCCAACTCGGCGCCGGCGCGGGAATCCCCAAACCGAGAAACGAGAGCGTCGCCTCGGCCAGAATCACTCCGGCCATGCCGATGGCCGCCTGCACCAGAATCGGCTGCGCAATATTGGGAAGAATATGGCGAAAGAAGATGCGCAGCCCGCTTGCGCCCAGCGCTCGCGCCGCATCCACATACTCGCGGTCGCGCACCGCCATCACCTGCGCCCGCACCAGCCGCGCATAGCCGGCCCAGCCGCCGATGGCCAGCGCCAGCACCAGATTCGTAAAGCCCGGCCCCAGAAATGCCGCAAAGGCAATCGCCAGCAGAATCCCCGGCAGCGCCAGAAACGTATTCATGGCAAAAGTCGTCAGCGCAATGTCCATCCAGCCGCCCCAGTAGCCCGCCAAGCCGCCAATCGCCAGCCCCAGCGCCAGCGAGATCGAGACCACAGTGACGGAAACCGCCAGCGAGAGCCGTGCGCCATACAGCAGCCGTGAGAGCGTGTCGCGGCCCAGCTCGTCGGTTCCGGCCCAGTGCTGGACCGATGGACCTTCGAGCCGGTGTGCGAGGTCAATCGAGGCGGGATTTGCGGGCGCCAGCCAGGGCGCTGCCAACCCGCCCACCACAAAGGCCGCCAGCAGCAGCACTCCCACCACGGCCAGCGGCTGGCGGCGCAGGCGATGGCGCAGAGCGGTCAAAGAGTTCGTCAGAAATAATTGCATAGGCACACTCAGAATACCGCTACTATGTCATCAAAACAGGGTCTAATCACTTATGAGCATTTTGCGGCGGGAATTGTTATTGTGTCTGGTGTTAGGCGGGGCTGCGATCTTTGCGCAGGCACCTGCGCAAGCAAGGCGGGCGGGAACCATCCAGCCCGAAGCATGGCAGATTGTCGTGCTGGCCAACCAGGCTCGCGCCAACTATGGCGCCGCGCCGCTCCAGTGGGACGAGGCATTGGCCGCGGCTGCCCGCCAGCATTGCCTGCGCATGGCCGCCGAGGGGCCAATCTCTCACCAGTACGCCGGCGAGCCGGATGTGAGCGCGCGCGCCAATCAGGCCGGAGCGCGCTTCAGCCTCATCGAAGAGAACGTGGCGGTTGGCCCCACTCCCGATGCAATCCACGCTGTATGGATGCACTCCCCACCCCACCGCGAGAACCTGCTCAACCCCGATGTGGACCGCGTTGGCGTCGCCGTGGTGGCCAGCCGTGGTTTACTCTATGCCGTAGCCGACTACGAACGCGCCGTGCCTCTGCGCTCGCAAACTCAGGTTGAGGCGGTGATTGCCGCTCTGTTGCAATCCAAAGGCCTCGCCGTTCTGCGCGATGCGACCCTGGCCCGCGCTGCCTGCGCCGCTGACAGCGGCCTGCCCCGTACCGCCTCCGGCCCCCAGCCCCGCTTCGTCATGCGCTGGCAAGACGCGGAGATAAACCATCTTCCCAATTCGCTGATCAACCGCCTGGCCACAGGCGACTATCATGCGGCTTCCGTAGGTAGTTGCCCGCCTCAAGGCCAGCAGGGCGCCTTCACTGCTTATCGCGTTGCCGTGCTGCTTTACTGAGTGTTTCGTTCCCACGGCTCAGGGACTTTAACTGAAGCCATGCCTGCTGCGGTCGCCGCTTCAATGCCCAGATCGGTGTCTTCAAAGACCAGGCAATCCTTCGGCGCCACGCCCAACCGCTCGGCCGCCAGCAGAAAGCAATCCGGAGCAGGCTTGCCGTGGGCGTACTCCTCTGAGCCGATGATGATCTCGAAATACTCCATCAGATGCAGCACACTGAGCGCCTTGATCACCGACTCTCGCCTGCCGCCGGAGACCACCGCGAAGGGAATCTTGCCATGCTCGGCCTTGATAATCTCCACGACCTCGGGAATCGCTTTGAGCTGCGGCAACAGCTCGAAGAATAGTTCTTCCTTGTGCACGGCAACAGTTTCGACCGGCATGGCAAGGCCCTGCATCTTGTTCAGTTTGGTAATAATCTCACGTGCGGGCCTGCCGCCCCAGGAATAAAACAGCTTTTCATCAAACACGCAGCCCCATTCGCCCAGAGCCATCTTCCAGGCAATATAGTGCAGCGGCATCGAATCGGCAATCGTTCCGTCGCAGTCGAAGAGATAGGCGCGAAACGCGCCCGCAGGCAAGGTTAATGTCATACTTCTATCTGAACAGATGAGGCGCAAAACAGCTTGTGCTGTTTGTCACCGCTCCTCGTGTCCTGACCTCGTGATTTCGTAATCATTGAAAAGTAGAGCCGGCCTCCCGACCGGCTGTAGCGCGGTCGTCCACGTCCGCGCCTGTCCAAGTCTAATTACCATTTATGCAGTCTTACAACTAGTTGCGAATCCCCGCCAGCAGCTCTTCAATCTCCAACTTTTCCGCCGCAGCCAACGTCAGCAGCGGCGCGCGGGCGCGCCCTCCATAGTAGCCATTAAAGTCGCAGGCGTGCTTCACCCCGCTGATGCCTATCTGGCCAACAATGCGCTGGTTGACGGCGGCAATACGCTGCTGCTTCTCCGCGGCCAGCTTGCGGTCGCGATCTTTCCAAGCAAAATAAACCTCCTGGCAAGCCTGCGGCGCGCAGGCGGCAAATCCCAGAACCGCGCCGCTGGCTCCGGCCTCCAGCGATGCAAGCAGCACAGTTGCCGAGCCGCCCAGAACCTGAAAGCCCACATCCTTGGTGCGCGTCTTCTGCGGCGTTTGAGCTTTCGCGCCCTGCGCATCGCCAAGCTTCTCGCCAATAGAAACCAACCCATCGCCGCTCATCGCCTGAGGCGTCATCATCCGTCCCGTCACCGCCTCGAAGATGGGCGTCACTGTTACCGTCCGCCGTGCCACGTTGCTCGTCGCCTCCACCAGCGCGCGAATCCGCTCCACGCTGCCGCTGGAGTCTTTGATGGCGATAATGTTGGGATGCTGTGCCAGTTCAACTACGACTTCGACGGGGATGTTATAGGGCACGCACTGCGGAATGCTGTAGAGAATCACCGGCAGCGGCGACCGGTCGGCCACGCTGCGGAAGTAGTTGAGCACGGCAGCCGCGCTCATCTGCCCAGCGTAGTATGTTGGCGTGCGGACCAGAATCGCGTCGTAACGGTACTCCGCAGCTGCCTCCGCCAGCGCGACCGTGCCTTTCACGCTCTCCCGCGCCACACCGGCAATCAGCACCTTCTCCGGCGCTGCGGCTTCGGCGGCCACGCGCAGCACCTCGCGGCTCTCGCCTTCATCCAGCATCACCGCCTCGCCCGTCGAGCCTAACAGCAGCATTCCAGAAAGCAGTGAGCGGGAGTAGCGGGCAATGTTGGCTTCGAGTTTGCGATAGTAAACGCGCTCGTCCGGGTAAAACGGGGTGGAAACGGCGGCAAAAATCCCTTCAAGCAACATAAGCCTATTGTAAGGGCCGGATACGCTGCTTCCTCCCGTCACCTGAAACTCGCCAACTCGCGGGTTTTGTCCAATCGCTCAGCCGCACGTCACGGCGTGCAGGTGTTGCAGCGCGTAAACCGTCGTATGCCGCTTCTGAATGGCATTGATGCCTTCCACTGCGGCCTGCGCAGCGGCGATGGTCGTGATGGTGGGAATGTGCGCCAGCACTGCGGCCCGGCGAATGGCCTTCTCATCAAAAAATGTGTCTTGGCCGCGCGGCGTGTTGATGATAAGTTGAATGCGGTCGCCCTTGATCAGGTCCACAATGTTGGGCCGCCCTTCCTTCACCTTGTAGACCCGCTCAACGCTGAGACCGGAAGCTTCCAGCACATTGGCTGTGCCCTCTGTGGCAACGATTTTGAAGCCCAAAGTCATATAGCGGCGAGCTAACTCAACCGCTGCTTGCTTGTCAGGATCGTTTACGCTGAAAAAGACCGTGCCGCCGGAGGGCAACACCTGGCCCGCCGATAGCTGCGCCTTGGCAAAGGCTTCACCAAAGGTTGCAGCCACGCCCATCACCTCGCCGGTCGAGCGCATCTCCGGGCCAAGCACCGTATCCACCCCTGCAAATTTATTCCATGGAAAAACCGGCGACTTTACATAGAAATGTGTGCCGGTTTCCAAATCCTTGCCGCCGGCAAGCTGTGCGGGCAATAATTCGCTGAGTTTGCGTCCAGTCATTAACCGCGCGGCGATCTTGGCCAGCGGGATGCCGGTCGCCTTGGAGACGTAGGGCACGGTGCGCGAGGCGCGAGGATTCACTTCGATTACATAAACGTGGTCCTGCCCTTGCGCGTCGCGCTGAATGGCGAATTGCAAGTTAACCAGTCCTACAACCTTGAGCGAGAGAGCCAGCTTGCGCGTATAAGTGCGCAGGGTTTCCAACGTACTTTCGCGGATACTTACCGCGGGCAGCACGCATGAAGAGTCGCCGGAGTGGATGCCAGCCTCCTCAATGTGCTGCATGATGCCGGCAATGATCACATCCTCGGAATCGCAAACCGCATCCACATCAACCTCGACGGCGTTCTCCAGAAAGTGATCGACCAGCACCGGCCGCTCCTGAGAATACTCAACCGCTTCATGCATATAGCGCGTCACGGCCTCGGCGTCATAGCAAATCACCATGGCGCGGCCGCCCAGCACATAACTCGGCCGCACTAACACGGGATAGCCGATGCGCTCGCCGATGGCCAGTGCTTCATCAACGCTGGTGGCCGTGCCGCCGGCGGGCTGGGGAATCTTCAACTCATCGAGCAGCTTGCCGAAGCGCTTGCGGTCCTCGGCCAGGTCAATCGACTCCGGTGACGTACCAATAATGGGTACCCCGGCCGCGCGCAAACGCTGCGCCAGGTTGAGCGGCGTTTGTCCGCCGAATTGCACGATCATGCCGATCTCGGCGCCCGACTGCGCCTCGTGGTTATAAATTGCCAGTACGTCCTCCAGCACCAAAGGCTCAAAGTACAGCCGGTCGCTGGTGTCATAATCCGTCGAAACCGTCTCCGGATTGCAGTTCACCATAATGGTTTCATAGCCATCTTCCTTGAGCGCAAAGGCCGCGTGGCAGCAACAGTAATCGAATTCAATCCCCTGCCCGATTCGGTTTGGTCCTGATCCAAGAATGATGACTTTCTTAGTCTGCGTCGGCGGCGCTTCGTCCTCTTCGTCATAAGTCGAATATAAGTAGGGAGTCATCGATTCAAACTCTGCCGCGCAAGTATCCACCAGCTTAAAAACCGGCTTGATCCCTTTGCTCTCACGCAGTTCTCTAACCTGCTGCGTTCCGGCGTGGCCTTCCAGCTTCCACTCTGTGGCGATGCGCTCGTCACTCAATCCAAGGCGCTTGAGTTGGCGCAGTTGCTCCGTGCCAATCGTCTCGGGCGTCGTCTCTGAGATAGCCGCCTGCGCCAGCACCACTTCGCGCAATTGGTGCAGAAACCACGGATCCATCGTCGTGAGCCGCGCCACTTCGCGCACACTCATGCCGCGCTCGAAGGCGTAGCGAATATAGCCTAGGCGCTCGGGCCGCGGAGTCACCAGCATCTGCGTCAGCCGGCGCGGCTCCAGGATCTCCGCTCCGGTCTTCTTGCCGGTTTCAAGCGCGCGCCAGGCCTTCATCAGTGATTCCTTGAAGGTGCGCCCAATGCACATCACCTCGCCCACCGACTTCATCTGCGGACCAAGCGTCTCATCCGAACCGGGAAACTTTTCAAATTGCCACTTGGGAATCTTCGTTACTACATAATCTATCGTCGGCTCAAAGCAGGCAGGCGTCTTGCGCGTAATGTCGTTGGGAATCTCGTCGAGCGTGTAACCCACGGCTAACTTGGCGGCTATCTTGGCGATGGGGAATCCAGTAGCCTTCGAGGCCAGCGCTGAAGAGCGCGAGACGCGCGGATTCATCTCGATTACCGTCATGCGTCCATCCACAGGATTGACGGCAAACTGCACATTTGATCCGCCGGTCTCGACGCCAATCTCGCGCATTACCGCGATGGCCGCGTCGCGCATCTTCTGATACTCGCGATCGGTAAGCGTCTGCGCCGGGGCAACAGTAATCGAGTCGCCGGTATGCACGCCCATCGGATCAAAGTTTTCGATGGAGCAGATAATAATCACGTTGTCGGCAAGATCGCGCATCACCTCCAACTCAAACTCTTTCCAGCCCAGCACGCTCTCTTCGATAAGGCATTCATGCACCGGAGAAAGGTCCAATCCGCGCGCCAATATCTCCATCAGTTCTTCGCGGTTGTAGGCAATGCCTCCGCCCGTTCCGCCCAGCGTAAAGCTGGGACGAATGAGCACGGGGAAGCCTAACTTCGAGGCAAACTCCAGCCCGTCGCGCAGATTATTTACCAGAGCCGACTTGGAAACATCGAGGCCGATGCGCAACATGGCGTCTTTGAAGAGCAGGCGGTCCTCGGCCTTCTTGATGGCTTCGAGTTTGGCGCCGATCAGCTCGACGTTGTACTTGTCGAGAATGCCCTCGTCGGCCAGATCGACGGCCAGGTTGAGCGCCGTTTGCCCTCCAACAGTGGGCAGCAACGCGAATTTGCCGGATGCGGGATTAGCTTCCAGCATCTCCGCCTCGATGCGAATAATCTCCTCAACATACTCGCGGGTAAGCGGCTCGATGTAGGTGCGGTCGGCAAGGTCGGGATCGGTCATGATGGTGGCCGGGTTCGAGTTCACCAGCACCACCTCGTAGCCCTCTTGCTTGAGAGCCTTGCAGGCCTGCGTTCCGGAGTAATCAAACTCCGCCGATTGGCCAATCACAATCGGCCCCGAGCCGATCACCAGTATCTTCTGAATGTCATTTCTGCGTGGCATATTCTTCGATTTCCTGAATTCTTATGATGCTTTTGCATCATCGCAACAATGCTGGAGGTAACTTCAAATCATTCGAAGTCCAAACCGTTGGTGTCCAATTCAGCCTCTTTTGCGTTTCCATGTTGAGTTTCGGCGGACTGATTGGCTTTTCGACAGAATCCACGAATCCGTGGAGGGTTCTCTCATACTTCCCCTCTCTGGTCATTATCCATAGCTGTTCGTATCCCCAGCCTGGATTCTCCTTGCCACCCTGATCTGTGATAGGTAGCGACCAGTCTACTGACTCCATACGTGTAATTATCCTTTTGTCGAGGCAGTAGAAGTTCCTTGACTCGCTTGCTACATCAAGCTCCATCACCCACAACTCCACTAAAATCCGATCCGACTGCTTCCAAACCGCAACCGTAGCAAAGAAATCTGTCTCCAGCCCATGAATGCCCTTGGATAAATCCTTGACCTGCATCCAAGAATTGCCGGGCCTATCAGCATACCTAGGTGCAATGGCATTGATGTCAACGCCACACACACCGGCAAAGCGCACCAAGGCAGCCTCCGGTTGATTTGACTTGGTTCCTGCCAAGTACCTATCAAATGGGTCTATCTGCTGCTTGTCCTGAGCGAAGGAAATAGAACTCCCCAGCCCTGCCAACAACACCAGGACTGAGAGCCAGCTCTTCATCCCTTCCACTCCTCCATCATTTTGCGGAAGTCGCGGAAGAGGTAATTCGAGTCGTGCGGGCCAGGCGCGGCTTCGGGGTGGTACTGCACGCTGAAAAGCGGCAGAGTCCGGTGGCGCATGCCTTCCAGGGTTTGGTCATTCAGATCCACGTGCGTCAGCTCGACCTCATTGATGTTGATCGAATCAGGATCGACGGCGAAGTTGTGGTTGTGCGCCGTGATCTCCACCTTGCCGGTGAGCTTGTTCTGCACAGGATGGTTGCCGCCGTGGTGCCCAAACTTCAGCTTGTAGGTTTTGCCGCCCAGAGCGATGCCGGTAAGTTGGTGGCCCAAACAAATTCCAAAGACCGGCACACGGCCCAGAAACTTGCGGATCGCGCGCACCGCGTAATCGACCGGCTCCGGGTCGCCGGGACCATTGGACAGAAAGACACCGTCGGGCTTGAGGGCAAAAACATCTTCCGCGCTGGTCTCGGCAGGAACCACCGTCACGCGGCAGCCCTCGCGCACCAACATACGCAGAATGTTGAGTTTGATGCCGAAGTCGTAGGCGACGACGTGGAGCTGCTTGCTATCCCACCCATGCCGCGATGAAGCCGCGTCATGGATGGGGCACCCAGCATTTTCCTTTTGGTCGAGACCAAGCGCCAACAGCGGATCGCCCGTCTGGTTGCGACTGTCAGCGGAGTCGAAGGTGTAGACCGACTTGGTGGAGACGACGCGCGCCAGATCCGTCCCGTCCATCTTGCGAAGGCTTCTCGCCTTCTGGACAAGGATCTCCGCGTTGCTCTCAGACGTCGAAATCACGCCGCGCATCACGCCGTGGGTGCGCAGATGGCGAACCAGGGCGCGGGTGTCAATCTCGGCCAGCACGGGAACCGAATAGCGCTCCATGTACTCGTCGGTGACCTGCTCGGAGCGCCAATTCGAGCTGACAGGCGAGAACTCGCGAACGATCAGGCCCTCGATATAGGGCTTGGCCGACTCGTTATCCGACTGGTTAGTGCCGTAGTTGCCGATCTGGGGGTTAGTGAGAACGACGATTTGACCGGCGTAGGAGGGATCGGTGGCGATCTCCTGGTAGCCGGTTAGGGAAGTATTGAAAACAACCTCGCCCAGACTTTCGCCTGGGTGGCCATAGCCGAGGCCGCGGAAGATACGCCCGTCTTCGAGCGCTAGAGTTGATTGCATTGCCTCTCCGAAGAGTGGATTCTATCGATTTTAACAGTTTTGACAGAATCGTGCCGGTGGATTTTCAGGCGGTAATCCCAGCGCTCTACCGCACCGCGCCCGCGTCGCGCGCCGGCCAGTAAACAAAGGCGGCTTTTCCGTAGATGAGCGAGCGCTCGACGGGGCCAAATTCACGGCTATCGGAGGAGATGGACCGATGGTCGCCCATCATGAAATAGTACCCGGCGGGCACCACGATCTCATCCATCGAGCGAAGGTCGCGGTACTCGTCAGGAACATACGTCTCAATCTGCCGTTTGCCGTTGAGCCAGACCGTGCCGTGGACGATGCTCAACCGGTCTCCCGGCAGCGCGATGACCCGTTTGATGTAGCTCTTCTCCGTGTCGCGCGGATAGCGGAAGACAACCACGTCGCCGCGCTCAATGGCCGAGAGGTGGTAGACGAACTTGTTGATGAAGAGCCGGTCCTGATCCTCCAGCCGCGGCAGCATACTGGTGCCTTCCACGCGCGCAGGCTGGTAGAGGAAGGTGATGATGAAGATAGAGACAGCTGCGGAGAAGAGCAGATCGCGCAGCCACAGTCCAAGTGCTCCCGATTTCGAGCTTGGCGCCGGCGTTGGGACTGCCGGATTCAACTCTCCACCAGGCGCGGCGGATTCTTCGGGATTTGGGACGTTGGGGGGAAGCGGCTCCATCTTCTCCTGCTCGTGTGAACTCAATATCTTAGACGTTCCGCTCGGAGGAATGGAATGGATGTCTCCAGCCGCCTGCCTGTTTCGAGTGTAACTCTTGCACCCAGGCGTGGCTGGAGCCCATGGGAATACCAAACCCATCCACTCGTATCCTAGAAGCGGACTATACCCCTTCCATCCTGCCGCGATACTCTAAAAGGCAACGTGACCAAAGACGAACAACCCGCAGCTCCACCGTTTCCTCCTTTGGACAAGAGTTCTGCCGAGCTTACCCCCTTCATGCGCCAGTGGACGGCGGCCAAGCGCCAGAATCCTGACGCGCTGCTGTTTTTCCGCATGGGGGATTTCTACGAACTGTTTTACGACGATGCGGTAACGGTAAGCCGGGAGCTGCAACTCACGCTGACGGCGCGGGACCGGGAGCGCTCGCAGCCAATGTGCGGAGTGCCGTATCACGCGGTGGAGAGCTACCTGGCGCGCCTGCTGCGCAAGGGCTACCGCATCGCCATGTGCGACCAAATGGAAGACCCCAAGCTGACCAAGAAGATCGTCCGGCGAGAGGTGACGCGGGTGCTCTCACCGGGAACGGCTCTGGATGCAAGCCTGGAACAGGATGAAAACAATTTTCTGGCAGCGTATTTTGAGAGCGGCTCCGAACAAGAGTCGGTTTGCGCGGTGGCGTTGCTGGATGTTTCCACCGGCGAGTTCCGTACGGCGGAGTTTGCTGGGGCAACGGCTCGCCAGCAAGCGTTGGACGAGATTGTGAAGGCGGGGTCGAGCGAGGTGCTGGTGGCCACGAGCGCCCATTTGCCTGAGCAGCTTGAGCGCATTGCCGCGCGGACGCGGGTGGAGGACTGGGTCTGGACGCGGGAGTTTGCCGTTCAACTGGTCGAGCGACAACTCAATGTGCGGTCTCTCGATGGCTTTGGCCTCGCCGGCCACCCCGCTGCGGTGATTGTGGCCGGAGCGGTGCTGCACTATGTGCGCACAACACAGAAAAACGAGGCGCTGCACATTGACAGCCTGCGCTTTGAGGAACACTCGACGGCGCTGGAGCTTGACCAGGTAACGGTGCGCAATCTCGAATTGGTGGAACCACTCTTTGTGGGCCAGGACACCAAGGCAACACTTTTTCACACGCTGGATGCCTGCCTGACGCCAATGGGCAAGCGGCTGCTGCGCGCGACGATTCTGCGGCCGCTGGTGGACGCCAAAACCCTGGAAGCACGCTATGAGGCGGTCGGCGAGGCACATGGAGATTTGGTAAGACGCGAGGAGATTCGGCGCGCGTTTTCTGGACTGCTGGACCTGGAGCGGTTGCTCGCGCGTCTTAGCCTGGATTCCGCTGGACCGCGCGATGTGCGGGCGCTCGCTGCGAGCCTGAGCCGTTTGCCAGAGTTGAAAACGGCGCTTGAGGCGATGCAGTCCACACGATGGGTTGAGTTGGTCGGGCGGCTAGACACACTGGAAGATGTAACTCAGCGCATTGCGACGACATTAGTCGAGGATCCTCCGCTTACACTCGTCGATGGTGGAGCAATTGCTGCCGGCGTTGACGCTGAGTTGGACGAACTGCGCACGATTTCGACCACCGGCAGGCAGCAGATTGCCGCTATCGAGGAGCGGGAGCGCGCTCGAACCGGAATTACTTCATTGAAGGTGCGCTATAACTCGGTCTTCGGATATTACATTGAAATCACTAAAGCCAATATGGCGCTGGCCCCGGCCGATTACGAGCGCAAGCAAACGCTGGTAAATGCAGAACGGTTTACCACTCCAGAGTTGAAGGAGTACGAGCGCAAAATCCTTACGGCGCATGAGCGGTCCATCGAGATTGAAAAGCGAATCGTCGCTGAGCTGAGAAAGACTGTTCTCGAAGCAACGGGGCGCATCAAGCGAAGCTCGGCTGCCGTGGCCGAGGCGGATTTGCTGGCCTGTTTTGCGCATCTGGCGGCGGGGCGCCGCTACGTGCGGCCAACAATCTCCGAGGAGCCGGTGATTGAAGCCGCAAGCGCACGCCATCCGGTGATTGAGCAATGGATGGAGGAGACACGCGAGGGCAGGTTCATCGCCAACGATATTTATCTCAATGCATCGGGCGATGGACCGAGCTTGTTACTTATCACAGGGCCTAACATGGGCGGCAAGAGCACTTATCTGCGCCAGGCGGCGATGTTAGTGCTGATGGCTCAGATGGGTTGCTTTGTTCCCGCCCACAGTTTGCGTTATGGGCTGGTGGACCGCATCTATACGCGCATCGGCGCCAGCGACAATGTGGCGCGAGGCCGCTCGACCTTCATGGTGGAGATGACCGAGACGGCGACGATTCTGAATACGGCGACGAATCGCTCCCTGATTCTGCTCGACGAGATGGGCCGCGGGACGGCAACCTTTGACGGACTTTCGCTGGCCTGGGCAACGGTTGAGTATCTTCATGCGGAGACCGGCGCGCGCACCCTCTTTGCCACGCACTATCACGAACTCACCATGCTGGCCGAAAAACTCAAGCGCGTTCGCAATCTGCGAGTAGGAGTGAAAGAAGGCCCCGGAGGGATCGTCTTTCTGCATAACATCGAGCCGGGCGCGGCAAGCAAGAGTTATGGGATTGAAGTGGCGCGGTTGGCCGGGCTGCCCGCAGCGGTGATCGAACGCGCCAAGCACGTGCTGCGCCAGCACGAGAAACAGGAGCGCCAGAGTGTGCAGGTTGAAACGCAGCCGGAGCCAATCCAAATGACAATTTTCACGCCGCTCTCGCAGCGCATAGTGGATCGCATTGAAGAAACCGATGTAAACTCGCTGACGCCGTTGCAGGCGCTCAATCTGCTGGAAGAGTTACAGCAAGAACTGAAGGAGAAGGGATGAAGGCGAATCTGCGGCAAGCCGCGGGCAGCCTGTTGGTCGTCGGCCTCGGCGGCACAGAACTGACCGGCCTGGAGCGCGCATGGCTTCGGCTTGTGCGGCCGGCGGGCGTGATTCTCTTTCGGCGCAACATCGCAAACGTCCAGCAGACGCGGGCGCTGCTCGATGAGGCGACTGCCCGGTGCGCGCCGCAGAGCTTTCGCTGTGTGGATGTGGAAGGTGGAACAGTGGACCGGCTGCACGACGCGCTCGCGCCCATGTCTTCCGCTCAGGCCGTAGCGGAAGCGGCGCAACGGACTGACAACCGCGGCCTGATTCGCGAGCAGGGCGAACTGATTGCACAAGGCGTGAAGACCTTTGGCTTCAACACGACCCTTGCCCCGGTAATGGATTTGGCCCTGCCAGCTTCGGCAGCCGTTCTCGGCTCACGGGCAGCGGGCGCAACCGCGGAACAAGTGATCGAGTATGCGCGCAACTTTCTCGCTGGCCTGTCGGCGCACGGAGTCGCGGGCTGCGGCAAGCATTTTCCCGGCCTCGGCGGCGGCACGCTCGATTCGCACCAGGAGACGCCGGCGATTCATCGTGGTCTGCGCGAGCTGTGGCGCGAAGATATAGCGCCTTATCGCGAGTTATCAAGCGAGCTGCCGATGGTGATGGTGAGTCATGCGAGTTATCCGCGGACACCGGGCAAAAACCAGCCGGCGAGCGTTTCGAGTTACTGGATTACGACGGTGTTGCGCAAGCGGATCGGCTACGAAGGCATTATCATCTCCGACGATCTGGAGATGGGCGGAGTTTTGAAGTTCATGCCTATCGGAGAAGCGGCTGTTGCGGCAATTCGCGCGGGGATGGATTTGCTTGAAGTCTGCCACACGCCGGAGCTGATTCTGCGTGCCTATGAGGCGTTGATTGCCGAGGGCGAGCGGTCGGCGGCCTTCGCTAAACTAATCATTGCCCGCGCGGAGAAAACAGCGCTGCGACGGGAGAAACTCTTTGCAGGCGGCCTTCCTGCGGCTCTGACGGCCAGCCAATTCGAGGCGCTGCGCAGGCGGATTCTGCGCTTTGGCGAGACAGTGACGCAGGCTCAGGAGAAGCGAAAGGCATGAAGACAAAAGAAATGACTGTGGCCGGCATCATGAGCGGCACTTCGGCCGATGGCGTCGATGTGGCCGTGGTGCGGATTGCGCCGGGAAAGTTGCGGCCCATCGTTACGCTGCTCGCACAGGAGGGCTTTGCTTTCCCGGCTTCGCTGCGGCGAATGATTTTGGCGGCGATGAACGCGGCAGAAACCTCAACTGCGGAGTTGGCGCGGCTGAATTGGCGGCTCGGAATGGCTTACGCCGAAGCGATCAGCGCGACCGTCAAGCGGCACAAGCTGAAACTTGATCTGATAGGCTGCCACGGGCAGACGCTCTATCATCAGCCGCGCGCGGAGAGCTACGCGGGGCGCCGATTCTCCTGCACCTGGCAGTTGGGCGAAGCGGCGGTTATTGCCGCGGCGGCGGGCGTGAACGTGGTCTCGAACTTTCGCCCGGCAGATATGCTTGCTGGCGGCCAGGGAGCGCCATTGGTTTCACTGCTGGATTATGTGCTCTTTGCCGACCGCAAGCGCGGGCGCGTTCTGCAAAATATCGGCGGCATCGCCAATCTGACGGCGATTCCGGCGGGCACTGCGGCCGATGCGGTCATTGCATTCGACACCGGACCAGGAAACATGGTGATTGACGCGCTGGCGCAGCAGCTCTTCGGCAAGAAGTTTGATCGCAACGGAAGATTCGCCGCGCGGGGCACGGTGCTTGTGCCGGTGCTGACCGAGGCGCTGGACAATCCTTATTTCAACCAGAAGCCGCCGCGCACCGCAGGGCGCGAGCAGTTTGGGCGCGAGTATGCGGCGGAGTTTCTGGCCGGGTGCAAGAGAAATGGCGCGAAGCCCGAAGATGCGCTAGCCACCGCGACGGCGCTGACCGCCGAGACAATTGCGCGGAGTTATCGGAAATTTGTCCATCGCGCGATGAAGAGCAGCGGAGTGGATTACATCGTCTCCGGCGGCGGCGCGCGCAATGCGACGCTCATGGCGATGCTCGCGCAACGGCTGGGGCCGTTGGGTTGCGAGTTGGCCGCAAGCGAGGAGTTTGGCCTGCCCGCCGAGGCCAAGGAGGCTGCGGCCTTCGCGCTGCTGGCCTGGCAAACCTGGCATCATCTGCCGGGAAATCTTCCCCGCGCGACTGGCGCGGCGCGACCGGCGATTCTGGGACAGGTGACGTATGCGTAGACTGCTTGTGCTGGCCATGCTCGTGGCGCTCGCGGGCTGCCACTCGGCGCCGCGCGACCCGCGAACGGTGCTTTTCCTCATCGAGAGCAGTCCGGCGAATCTTGACCCGCGCGTCGGAACGGACGCGCAATCGGAGCACATCGACGAACTGCTTTTTGATGGATTGGTGGCTCGCGATGCAAGCTTTCACTTCACTCCGGCGCTGGCCGAGAGCTGGGAGCAACCAAATCCGCTGACACTGGTCTTCCATCTCCGCGCGGGTGTCCGCTTCCACAACGGCCAACGGCTGACGGCGCGCGATGTGGCCTGGACGCTGACCTCGATTCGCTCCGGTGTGGTGACCTCGCCCAAGGCCGCTCCCTACGCCTCGGTGAATTCGGTTGAGGCTCCCGACGACCGAACAATCGTTCTTCACTTGAAGCAAGCCGACAATTTTCTGCTGACAAATCTCTCCACCGGTGCCTTCGGCGTGGTTCCCGAAGGCAGCGGACGCGAGTTCTGGCGGCATCCGGTGGGCACGGGGCCGTTCCGCTTCGTCAGCCAACAGATCGATCAGGATGTTGTCATCGAGCGCAATCCGCTGAGCTGGTCTGGTAAGCCGAAGATCGAGCGGGTACGCTTTCGTGTGGTGCCCGACGCAATCACCGCGTCGCTGGAGCTGGAGAAAGGCTCGGGCGATGTGGCCGTCAATTCCCTGCCCATGGATTCGCTGGAGGCGCTCGCCCAGCGGCCAAATCTGGTGGTCGAGAACGCGCCCGGAACGCAGATTCAGTATCTCGGCTTCAATCTGCGCGACGCGCTGGTCAGCGACGCGCGAGTGCGTCAGGCCATTGCCTGCGCCATCGATCGCAAACTGATCATTCAGACATTGCTGCGCGGCCACGCGCAGACGGCCGAAAGCCTGCTGCCTACGAGCCACTGGGCTTATACCGGTGATGTTGCGCACTACGATTACGATCCGGCGCGCGCGGCGCGGCTGCTCAATGAAGCCGGTCACAGGCCGGGGCCGGACGGCGTGCGCTTTCATCTGGCAATGAAAACCTCGAACGACGAGGGCACGCGAGTGCTGGCCGCGGTGCTGCAACAGCAATTGGCGCGCGTGGGCATTGCGCTTGATCTGCGCAGCTACGAGTACGCCACATTCTATTCGGACGTGACGCGCGGAGCCTTTCAAATGTACTCGCTGCGCTGGATCGGCGGCAACGAGCAGCCGGAGATCTTCAATTATGTTTACGCGACCGCCAGCTTTTCTCCGCTGGGCGCCAATCGCGGCCACTACTCGAATCTGCAGTTGGACGCGCTGCTGGACGATGCGGCCCAGAGCGCGGATGCGGCCCGCCGGCGCGCCGATTACGCAGAGGCGCAGCAGATTCTGGCGCGTGATCTGCCGGCCATCAATCTCTGGTACAGGGACACAGTGGTAGTGCACAACCGGCGGCTGACGCGCGTGGTTCCGACGCCATCGGGAAGTTTTTCTTTTCTGGAAACGGCAGAGTTGATACCGTAAATTCGTGCCGAAATTCCCATCTTCCCGCAAGCGCAAAAACTTAACGAGTGTGGAATTTACTGCGATCTATTGCGTTGGCTGTTTGAAGATAAACGCAAACAAACGGTGAATTCCACACCCGGGCCATGAAGGTTCTAGAAGGTCAGCCCTGCAATTCTGCCTCAGGGGATTCCTTGCCAGCCTTGTGCCACAACTTTTCCATCTGCTCCAGCGAATGGCCTTTGGTTTCCGGCACAAATCTCCACATGAACAACGCGGCAAGAATGCTCATCCCGCCGTAGATCCAGTAGGCGAATCCATGCTTGAAATGCTCCACCAGATATGGATTGTCCCGCAGAATGGGGAAGGTCCAACTGACCAGTAAATTGGCGATCCACTGCGCCGCCACGGCCACGGCCATGGCCTTGCCGCGAATCTGGTTGGGAAAGATCTCGCTGAGCAGCACCCAGGTGACCGGCCCCCAGGAGACGGCAAAACCGGCGGTATAGACCAGCATGGCGATCAGCGCGATCATGTCCTTGCCGCCGAGCCAAAAATCCGCGCCAAGGGTGACCATGCTCACCGCCATCACCAGCGCGCCGATGATTTGCAGCGGCTTGCGCCCAAAATGATCCACACTGAGAACCGCCACAACCGTAAAGATAAGGTTGACCGCACCCACAATGATCGTTTGCATCAGCGAGGCGTTGGTGGACATACCCATGCCTTTGAAGATGTCCGTCGCATAATAGAGCACCACGTTGATGCCGACAAACTGCTGGAAGATCGACAGCGTGATGCCGATAAAAATCAGCGAGATGCTGAAGGAAAACAGTTTGCCGGAGTGATGCTCGCTCAGTGAGGCGCGAATCTCAGACAGTTCATTTTCGCGTTCTTCCGGCGTCACTAGTTTTGACAGCACCGCGCGCGCCCTGCTTTCATCTCCCTTCAGCATCAGGAAGCGCGGCGTCTCGGGCACAAAAAACAACAGCAGAAGAAAGAGCGCCGCTGGAATGGTGCCGGAGAGAAACATATAGCGCCAGCCAATCGTGTTGAGCCAGGCGTCGCCGCTCCCCGTTTTGGAGATTCCGAAGTTGACAAAATAGATCACCAGCATTCCGAAGATGATGGCGAACTGATTCCACGCCACCAAGTTGCCTCGCACCTTGGGCGGCGCAATCTCCGCGATATACATTGGTGAAAGCATCGATGCCAGGCCCACGCCAATGCCACCCAAAATGCGGTAAAGAACAAAATTCGCCATGTACCCGGGTCCACCATGGCCGATGGGGGCAAAAGGAAACTCCGGCGCCGCAGCGCCCAGCGCCGAGAGTAGGAAGAGTACGGCGGCAATCACCAATCCGCGCTTGCGGCCAATGTGGGTGCTCACCCAGCCGCCTACCAATCCGCCGAAGATGCAGCCGATCAGCGCGCTCGAAACCACAAAGCCAAGCAGCGAATTGGCTGCGTTGGCCTGGGCGGCGTTGGTCAGGTCCGTAAATCGCGGATCGATGAAATAAGCCTTCAGACTGCCCACAGCACCGTTGATGACGGCCGTGTCATATCCAAAAAGCAATCCGCCCAGCGTGGCGATGAGAGTCAGCAGAACGACGTATGGATTCAATCGCGACATAATGCTCCTGAAACTGCGGGTAGACTGAAGGTGAGATTTGCCGATCGTCCTTCATACGCAAGCGCGGAAAAATCCTCATCCGCCTCTAACAGCAGAGGGATGGAGTAGTATTCGTCGCTTTTATAATGAAACTGGCGTCGGCGTCCGGTCCCCCGATGACAAATCATTCAACTCCGCAACCGCTTCACGGCTCGAATCGATCGGGCTGCCCGCTTACAGATTGCGTATACACGAATTACTAGAATAATAGCCTATCCGATTGATGGTTAGGCAATCCTCCCAGAGGAAGCGCCGGAGTACCAGTCTTGGCGCGTTAGTGGAAGCTGGCTGCTGCCACGATCAAGACGGCTGAAGAGAACTTGATGAACGGCTATGTCTCCCCTGCGAAATGCTGCGGCCGAACCGGCCATATACAGAAGCCAGATGCGATAGGTGCCCTTCGATACGAACTTTAGCAGCGTACCGGAGTTTTGCCGCAGCCCCTCCACCCAACGGCGCAAGGTAAGTTCATAATGTTCGCGGAGGTTTTCCACATCGCGCACTTCCAGACCCTGGGATTCAGCGGCTTCAAGAACCTGAGAGAGAGTAACGAGATGCCCATCGGGAAAGACGTACCTGTCAATAAAGGAAGCCTTCCGGGTTGCTGAGGTGTAAGAACGCGTAATCCCATGATTGAGAAAAACCCCTCCCGGCCTCAAAAGCCGGCGCACTATGCTGAAGTATTGCCGGAGGTTCTTCAATCCTACGTGCTCAAACATGCCAACACTGGCGATCTTGTCGAATGGTTGCTGGGTGCCATCAGACTCACGGTAGTCTCGCAATTCGACCGCGCAGCGCTGACCCAGGCTGCTCTCTTCAATCCTTCGCTTTGCCTCCTGTGCCTGTTCCCTGCTCAGCGTAATCCCTTGAGCATGCACGTGGTATTTGTTGGCGGCATGCAGCACCAGGCTGCCCCACCCACACCCGATGTCCAGGAACCGCTCCAGCGGCTGCAGCCGCAGCTTGCGGCAGATTAGATCCAGCTTCTGCTCCTGAGCATCATCCAGTGTGTCCTCCGCGTTCCGGAAGTACGCGCAGGAATATGCAAGGGACTGACCCAGCCAGGGCCTGAAAAAATCAACTGGCTGATCGTAGTGGTAAGAAATCGATGCGCTGTCTCTTTGCAGGGAATGCCGCGAGCCTTGCCTGAACCATCGGCCCAGGCTAAAACTCGCCACAGATGCCTTCTCCAGAATCTGCATTCGCAACGGACGAGGACGGTTGAAGATGTGCTCCGCAATCGAGAAAACTGAAAAAATGTCGCCTTCAATGTCCAGGCCGCCTTGGATAAATGCTTCTCCCAGCGTGATTTCGTTTGGCTCGGCTACAAGCGACTGGAACGCCTGGGGGCTCTCCACAACGACCGTGCAAACAGGCATTTGGCCGCTTGTCGAAGACCAACGCCATCCATCCCATAGACGGATAGCGAAAGCAGGCCCTTCATAACCGAAAAAGAGTGTGTCGAATATCGCCGCCCTTCGCGACTTCATGGATTCCAACATATCTTTCCTCCGAGGTCACATTTTGATGCAAAATACAACTCCAGAGCCAAGCGTCTGGGTACGATCATGTGCCGGCAATGCTACGGTGTCAAGCACAACATTCAAGGCGTCCGGATTGCCGGGAAGAACCTGCGGAGAGAAACCAAGACTTCCGCTCAGGCATTCTGGTGCAACTCTTCAAACCTGAACGCCGCAGCCAATCGCATATGCGGCGCAAATGTCATTTATGATGGTTTGAGGAAAATGGGGAGCAGTGCAGGAATCGTAACTCGGCGGCAAAACATTGTGATTCGGAGCTACAGCCCTGCCTGGCGGCCACTGCCATTGATTATGCCTCTCCGAGTTGTACCTGAAATCTTTGCTTCCACCGCTTGTGCATGTTTATCCATCCATCCGTAGCCGGGCCGTGCAACACTAATTGCAGCCGGCTCGTCTTGCAACCAGGGTCTGTTCACAAAACCTGCTATGGCAGTTGGATTTGGAGAAAATCAAAATGAACTCAAAGCGTCTTCTGCTTTTGTTTGTTCTGCTTGCCGCCTTCGGCGTGCGCGTATCAACAGCTTTCTCTCAAGATCAGACAAAAGCTCTGCGAGCCACGCTGCCCAACAGTATGCGCGTTGTCATTCTCCGCAATACGCTCGCTCCGGTGGTCACCGTAGAAATGAATTTCCTGGTCGGCGGCGATGAGACTCCCCCGGGCTTTCCTGGCATGGCACACGCGCAGGAGCACATGGCCTTTCGCGGATGCACCGGGTTAACGGCAGATCAGACGTCCGCCATTTATGCGCAACTCGGAGGCCAGAACAACGCCGATACACAGCAGAATATCACCCAGTATTATGCCACTGTGCCGGCAGCGGATCTTGACGTTGCTCTCAAGGCCCAGGCCGCTTGTCTGCATGGGATTGACGACAGCCAGCAGGAGTGGTTGCAGGAACGGGGAGCCATCGAGCAGGAAGTGGCGCGCGACTTGTCCAATCCCACGTACAAATTCCTCGACCGTCTCAATCAGGATATGTTCGCGGGTACTCCCTATGCCCACGATCCTCTCGGCACAAAGGCCTCCTTCGACGCCACCACGGGCGATATGCTCAAGGACTTCTACAAGAAGTGGTACACGCCAGCCAACGCTATTTTGGTGATTGTGGGAGATGTAGATCCCGCCTCGACAATGACGAAAATTCTACAGTGGTTTGGCGATGTTGCCGACCATCCTTTACCCGAGCGGCCAACTGTCGAATTGAAGCCCGTCAAGTCAGAAACCTTCACTCTGGATAGCAATCTCCCTTACATCCTCAGCTTCATCGCCTTTCGCTTCCCCGGAACCAGCTCCAAGGATTACGCGGCCAGTCAGATTCTGGCCGATGTGCTGGCCAGCCAGCGCGCCGACATCTACGGAATGGTTCCGGCAGGCAAGGCACTGGGAGCACAATTCGGTATCGCTGAGACTTATCCCAAAGCCAGTGTCGGCTATGGATATGTAGCTCTGCCTGCAGGAGCAGACGCTTCCGGCGCAATCAAGGAACTGCGGGCTATATTGGCAGCCTATGCGCAAAAGGGTCTCCCGGAGGATCTGGTTGCGGCGGCGATTCGCAGCGAGGTTGCCGCCGCGGAGTTCGAGCGGAACTCGATCCCCGGTTTGGCAAATGTATGGTCAAACGCGCTGGCTGCCGAGGGCCGTACCTCGCCCGATGAAGACATTGAAGCCATCAAGCGCGTCACTCTCGCGGACGTGAACCGGGTCGCCAAAGAATTCCTGGTTGACGAGAACTCGATTACCGCGACTTTGAAGCCGGTACCGACCGGACAACCCGTCTCCGGAAAGGGTTTTGGCGGCGCGGAGCAGGTCACTTCGGCTCCGACCAAACCGGTGCAGCTTCCCACCTGGGCGGCAGATGCGCTGGCCCAGCTCAAAGTGCCTGAAAATTTTATCAACGTCTCGGATACAACACTGCCCAACGGACTTCGTTTGATCGTGAAGACGGACCGGACCAGCCCGACTGTCTCAGTTGCGGGTTCAGTAAAGCACGAATCCGACCTGGAGTCACCGGCCGGGCAGGAAGGTGTCTCCGACCTTCTTGACGGGCTCTTCTCCTACGGAACCCGGACGCTGGACCGGCTGGCCTTCCAGAAGGCGCTGGATGATATTGCCGCAAGTGAGAGTGCCGGTTTCGACTTTTCTGTGGATGTGCTGAAAGAGCACTTCTCTCGTGGCGTCGAGTTGCTGGCTGACAACGAGCTTCACCCCGCGCTGCCTGCGGAGGCATTTGCAGTCGTTCAGCAGCAGACGGCGCAGTACGTTGCCGGCAACTTGCAAAGCCCGGGCTACCGGACATCGCGCGCTCTCGACTTGGGGTTGCTGCCCGCGGGCGACCCAGCATTGAGGGAGGTGACGCCGGCCACCGTCGGCAAAATCACGTTGGACGAAGTGAAGCAGTTTCATGCCTTCACCTTTCGCCCCGACCTCACGACCATCGTGGTGATCGGCGACGTTTCTCCCGAAGAAGCCCGGCAAGTGATTGTAAAGTGGTTCGGGGATTGGAAGGCGGCTGGCCCGAAGCCCGATACTACGCTGCCTCCCATCCCGGTCAACAAACCCTCGGCTGTCAACGTAGCCGATTCCGAGGCGGTGCAGGACTCCGTGATTCTTGCCGAGCAACTGAAGCTGAACCGCTTTGACCCCGACTATTACCCGTTGCAATTGGGAAATCATGTTTTGGGCGGAGGCTTTTACGCCACGCGTCTCTATCACGACCTGCGCCAGGTGGCCGGCTACGTCTATACCGTCAATGTAAGTTTGAGTGCCTCGAAGACCAGGGCCAGCTACTCCGTCGACTATGGCTGCAATCCCGAGAATGTCTCCAAGGCAAGGGCTTTAATTCAGCGGGATCTTGACCAGATGCGCACCGAGGCCGTCTCCGCAGCCGAACTCCAGCAAGCCAAGGCGTTGCTTCTAAGGCAGATTCCCCTGAGCGAGTCCAGTGAAAATGAGGTTGCCGAAGGACTGCTCGGACGCGCTCAGATTGGCCTTCCGCTCGACGAGCCGATACATGCGGCGAAGAGGTACTTTGAATTGAATGCCGACGACGTGAAAGCCGCGTTCTTCAGGCATGTGCGTACCGGCGATTTTGTCCAGGTTGTTCGTGGTCCAGCTCCACAGTAAGTCGCCGGTCGCTGAAAGAACAGGTAGCGTGGACCTCCCGGTCCACGCCGCAGTCTACACAAATAGGAATAATGCCCTTGGAACTATCAGGGGGTTGAAGCTGTGCCGGTCGATGAAGTCCCCTGTTGTTCAGGCAGCGCTGGATTGGGCGCTTTCTCCGCCGGTGAAGGTGTGCCAGAAGATACAGGCAGCGCAGCAGGTGATGCTTGAGGCGTGGCCTTGTCTGCCGGAGCAGCCGGTTGTGAGGAGGCTGCGGGAGTTGCAAAGGGTGCGGGCTGCAACGCCACCACGGGAAAAGTGATCGAATTGACCACAGCAGGATCATCATGAAGCTTTACATAGAGCCGCCCCTCGGCGGGCCGGGGAATCGAAAGAAAGTAACCGGGGAAGCCTGCGGGGACCTGGATGGGGTGAGTAAACTGCGGATCGTTTGAAACCGAATCCACCAGGAAGAGCTTGGCTCCTGTGAGCTTGCAAAGCTGATCGGGTGAGCTTGGACACTTGAGATCGCCAAACTCAGGTAAACGGACCAGCGTGGCCAGAGGCTGCCAGTCGCCCGCAATTCCATTCTCGATCACGCGGAAGCGCAGAGGCCCCCAGGCGGAGGCAGCGAAAGCTTTGCCGGTGTCGAGCGTGGCCACCGCAACTTGAGAATCCTCAAGGGTGAGGCCGCTGGTGGGGGTGAGTATTGTCAGATACGCGCCGTGGATCGTGCCTACTTCGACTTTTTCTTCGCCGGAGAAGGCCGCGGGAACCTGCGCATGAATGGAAAAGGTCAACAACTCGCCTTGCGGAAGCTCGTCCTGGTCGCTCAACTGAAGGTCGTTAGTGATGCCCGATGTAGAAGGTTGAGCACTTTTCCCGATTAACGTGACCTTGGGACGCGATGACGCCACTGTAGTTTCGAGATTGAGGATGCGGCCGTCATTCAAAACGACTTTGGCGGTCGCAGCTTCTCCCTCCTTGAGCACATTGGCTGCTTTGACATCGACAGTGACCAGCGGCAGTTCATCCGCGTTTTCGGCTAAATGGATCGGCTCCGGCTTGAATCTGACTCCATTCAGCATGAGTTCTCTTACATCCTCCAGGTGGCTGCCTTTCAGCACACCGGAAAGATCCCCAGCATGAAGGGTAAAGCTGTCCAGATGGCTGGATTGCGCAAAAGCCTGGAGCGGAATCGTGTCGGGGTCTTTGGCGCCATATTCCTTCACCAGCAGCTTCAGCGCGCCTGGCTTCACCTTCTTGAGAGGAAGGGTGACAGCAACCTGATTAGGACCGGTTGATTTCCAGTCTGCCTTTACCGTCTCCCCCGTTGGATTCTGGAGGAGAATACTGTCCACGCAGGCGGCATTTTCCGTTTCAATGTGCACGATGTCATCGCGCCCGGTAATCAAGGCCTCCTGATCGTTATCGGCCAGTTGCCAGTGTTGGGGACGGGCATTTTCCAGCTTGAACTCAGGGCCGTTATAGGGTTCAAAGCCCCAGAAGCCATGGAGGGATCCGTCCAGCGCATCGCCGAAGTTGGTGGGGCTGAGTTCTGCAGTATTCGCAACGAATCCGCCCTTCTCGGCGTCAGCCTTCACCGGCAAATCCACATACTTGCCATTCTTCCCCTTCAGCCGGAGAACCATATCGTGGGCGTAGTCCGTTGAAAACACCAGCGGAGCGCCCTCGGCAGGCAACACCAACTCCGTCTTCTCCGCGCAATACACCTCTTTCGGATCAACCGGATGGAGCGGCGGCATCAAGGGCGCTTCAACTGCCGGCAGTGCACCAACCAGCACAGACTTGGGATTCTGAAACGAGGGAACTGAATTCAATTCAAGTGATACTTGATCGCCTTGTTCGGTAGCCAGCGCCGGAATGTACTGATATTGCGCCGTGCGGAAGGATTCCATGATGCGCGCAATGTCCATTGCAGAGGAGATATAGGGACTGTAATAGCCATAATCGCCTTGTTTCGTACTGCTCAACGCAAAGGCCAGATCGCCGGCAGGACCTGATGTGAGCGCCTGCACAATCGAGGTGCTGTGTCCGTCATTCAAGATCAGTGAATCCCGGCCCTGCATCAGGCAGGGAGCCTGCAACTCAGGCGTTTTTTGAAGACAATCGGAATCGAACTTGATTGACAGGCTGCGCGCAAGCAGTGGTGTGGCCGCCTTCAAGTGATCGAAATCTCTTTGGCTGATGGTTTGGATGGCCGCCAGATAGACCTTCAGCCGCGAACGGTCAAGCGTCGCCTGGTTCAGATCCTGCGAGGCCCGCACGAAGGCTCCAGGCCTGCCGCGAACCGCGCTCACCAGCGTCTTGAAGTCGCCACTGGTCTCCGGGGCCAGGAAGAAAAGCAACTGCTGGGCATCTTTGGGAACCGTGATTTTGAGTCCGCCACTGCCCTTGGAACTCCATGTCTCTGATGAGAAAAACCAGTCTTCTGGCGGCGGATTGGTAGCCCCGCGCAAAAATGCCGCTACAAGCAAGTAGTGCACCGACTGAACTGGAGGAAGATCGGCCTTGATCGACACTTGATCGCCTACTGAAAGGTTGGGAACCTCGGAGATCGGCAGCGTCTTGCCTGCATGGATCACTTTGACTTCCAATTTTGGGCCAGCCAGATCAAATTGGGCAGAATCTGCGAACGCCATACCGGGCAATACAAGAAAAATCAGAAAGAAAAAGCGCTTCCATGAAGTCATATGAAGATTCTAGAACCTCCGGTAGTGGTTAGACGGTTTAGTGATGCGTTTGATGTGAATCAGCGAAGCGGCTCTTTGCCGGCGCCTCGGCGCTTCTCAAGCAAAGGTGCATCGCCAGCCCCCGTAATCATTGAAGCAAGGCTCTCGACTGCTTCAGCTCAATCACGCAGAAACACACCCAAACTTTTGTAAGCTGCTTACGGATTCTCGTCCAGCGGCAGTTCCGGTGGCAGCAGGGGGATGGCTCTGGGCACGCGGGGCGGTTTGACGCTGCGCGAAAGATAGATGCCGTCCTGCTCCAAAAGCGCCTCATAAATCGGCGTGTGGCGCCAATGACGAGCCAGAGCGAAAGCGCTCATATTGGCAATCATCAAGGGCAACACCAGGCCATAGCCGCCGGTCATTTCAAAGACAATCAGCACCGAGGTCATGGGGGCGCGCACAATGCCGGCGAATACCGCGCCCATTCCTACGACGGCAAATGCGCCGATGGCGTCCGAGGTGTGATGAAAGACGGCAACATCAATGTAGCCAACGGCCCCGCCCAGCATAGCTCCCATAAATAACGACGGAGCAAAGATTCCGCCCGATCCGCCACTCGAATACGAGCAGACTGTAGCCACCAGTTTCAAAATGCAAAATGCCACCAGCGCCACCACCGGCAACGTGCCCATAGAGCCGGTCAGCGCCAGCGTGAGTGTCTTATAAGGATCTCCAGCGATGCCATTCAGGTGAAAAAGTGCCAGCGCCACCACTGCCAGACAGCCCGTGGCCAGACCACCGATGGCCGGATGCACCCATTTGGGAACTGCGGTCAGGCGCTTGAATTGCGCACGCAGCCAAAGCAGTGAATCGGTGAATGTCACCGAAACAATCGCTGCCAGCAAACCCAGCACGGCATACCAGAGAAGCGATGAGGCGTTGCCCAGTTTGTAGGCATGATTCACGTGGAAGACCGGATTCGGGCCGAGAATGGTGTTTTCAATGACGGCCGACAGAGCTGCGGCAACAATCACGCCGGTGAGCATGGTCTGATCCAGATTGCCGATCAACTCCTCCAGCGTAAATGTGATGGCGGCGATAGGCGCATTGAAGGCGGCGGCAATGCCTGCCGCCATGCCCACCGAGGCCATGCGACGGCGGTTTGTGGAGTTGAGACGAGCCGCGCGTGCCAGCAGGCTGCTGACACCGGCGCAGATTTGCACTGTAGGCCCTTCCAGACCCAGAGAAGCACCGGAGCCAATCTGAAAAGCACACAAAAAGAATTTGCCAACTGTTTCTCGCAGCGTGATCAGGCCTTGACGAAATGTGAAAGCCACTTTGACTTGGGGAATGCCGCTGCCGGCCGCTGCCGGAGCCAGGTAGGTAAGGCCCAGGCCAGCCACAAGGCCGCCCAACGCCGGCGTAAGAATCGTCCACCAGATCCAGCTATGACCGGAGGCTGCGTTGGCGCGGTCAATCATCAGCGACTCGGCCCATCCGATGCTCAAGTGAAAGGCAACGGCCGCCAGACCACAGAGACCACCGGCAAGGATGGTGACCGCGAACAAACGCTGCCGTTCTCCCGGCATCCGCCGTATGAGCCACGCAAAGATCTGCGCATACAAGCTGGACAACCTGGCCAAGCAGCGGGAGAATGTCGGCTGCGCGCTGTCCAATAGTTTCACTCTTTTAGTGTAAATGTATTGCCGTAATGCAGAGCTATACTTGTAGCCATGCGCAACCTGTTTTTCATCGCTCCGCTGCTATTGAATCTCGTAGTCTTCTTTCCCCAGCCGGGCAACGCCCAAAGTGCCGCGATTGCAAATTCGCCCGCGGAAATCTCCGCGGACCTGGGAACCTGCTCGGCACTCATCTCCGTCACCGGCATCGATCTGAAGCCAATCTACGGCGCAAAGATTACGACGCGCGTGCGGTACGGTCTGTTGGGCGTAAAGAAACTCGACCTTGAAGCCTTTACAGGCGTCAACGGGCAAGTAAAGATCACAAATCTGCCAGAAGTTCTCAGAAAACCTATGTATATCTACATCAACAAAGACGACAAGCAGGAGATCGTGGAATTCAAGCCCGATGTCCATTGCCGCGCCACCTTCGACGTTCAACTAAGATAGAAAAAACTCCTGCAATCGATTCAGCCCGGAAGTTTTGAAATCCCGCGCCCATCCATTCCGTTCTTTTTGCGGAATGGGTGGGAAACCGCGAAATCAACCGCGCAGAAACAATGAATCTTCATTAATCAACCAGAACCGAAAACGAGACACTGGGCGCCGGCGAAACCGTGGGATTGCCGGTTGCCGTCACTGTGAAGGTGTAAGTACCGGCAGCCGTTCCCGGATCGCTTGAGCCGCCGCTACAAGCGGAGAAGCAGCACCGTTTCTCAAAGAAAACTGACCAAACTTTGCACAGCTAGCCCGGTTTTTTGTTCGAAAGTCGCGGAATTTCTCGAATAGATCGTATTTTTGCTGAACTCCGTCACAATTCTGTCGTCTAATAGAGTGAGATGAGTACAGCCGCGTTTGTTCGCCCACTTTTCGCACCGCGTTCCGCCTCCGTCGCTGACGAGCAGGCGCGGCAGGAGAACCTCGCCATTTCCGCGGGGCTGAAACGCCAGGATGCCGGCTTGTTGGACGAGCTGATCGTCCGCTACCAGCACCGGCTGATGCGCTATCTGCTCTATCTGTGCGGCAATCGCGAGATGGCCGAGGATATCTTCCAGGAGGTCTGGATGCGGGTTCTGGTGCGCGGAGCGCAGTTCAATGGCAAGGCGCGCTTTGACACCTGGCTGTTTACCATCGCCCGCAACCTGGTCATCGACCTGCGGCGCAAGCGGACAATGTCCAGCCTGGACGAGTTGTTTGAGGGCAAGAGCGAAGATGATCGGCCGATGAGCTTCGAGCTGGCCGACGGCGAGCCAACCCCTTTGGATCGCTTTGCCAACCTGGAAGACCGCGAGCGAATCGCCGGGGCGTTGTTGGAACTGGATACGCTCTACCGCGAGGTGCTGGTGTTGCGTTTCCATGAAGAGCTCTCTTTGGAAGAGATTGCCACCGTGACAAGAGCTCCTCTGTCTACCGTGAAATCAAGACTCTACCGCGGTTTGGCCGCAATCAAACCCAAGCTGGAGCGCAACCGCCTGCGCCGTCCAGAGATGCCTGCCTTGAGACTGGAGATGGCGGATGCGATGCCGAGGACACTATGAAGCGTTTCGAACGTGCCGGCTGTGACCCCAACCTGCTCTCAGCTCTGACCGGGAATCAGGCTGAGCGGGAGCGCGCCGTGGCTTGGCGCACTCGTCGCGTTGTGATCGCCTCGCAGGGCGTGATGCAGGAGCAGAAGGCCGGAAGGAAGAGAGGCCGTTGCGTCGCGCTGGCGGCCATGCTGGTCGTTCTTCTTGTGCTCGGTCCACTGGTCTGGTGGATCGCCGACACCATCATCAATGAAGAACACCTGAACAGCCTGATGAGCCAACTTACCGTCTGGGTTTTCTTCCTCAGCGCCGCCCTGCTGGCCTCCGCGCTGCTGGCTGGATGGACCCGCCGCCAACCTTGAGCCAGGTTCTTGCAAAATTTGCACACTTCCCCGCCCAGGCGCAACTTCCACGCTCCCTTTTACGTCAATTCAGAATGCGGTAAGCTACACTTACCCAATGAAACTCCCTCTGAGAGAGGGTTTGCCTATGCGTAATCCACAATCCATTGCCGTCAATGATGACGCCCGCCTGATTCCGATCTGGTCGATCGTGGCGGCCATTGCATCCTTTCTGTTGGTGGAGTACTACGTCTGGATGGTGTTGCCCAACGGGCACCATACGCCACCGCTCGGCTTCCGCATCTACTTCAACATCTCCTGGGGGCTACTGGTCGCGCTTTACTTCCTGATGGTGGGCTACGTCAGCAAGGACGCGCCGCGGCGGGCGATGAGCGCCCGCTTCTGGATCGTGCTCTGCCTGGTGATGCCCGGCGGCATCGGCGCCGTGCTCTACTTCCTGCTGCGCCAGCCGGAGGTCTCACGCTGTCCAGCCTGCTCGACGCACGTACAAAGCGACTTCCACTTCTGCCCGCAGTGCGACTACCGGCTCGCTGCCAATTGCGGAAACTGCTTCCGTACGGTGCGTTCGACCGACCAGTTCTGCACCCGCTGCGGCCATGAGTTGGCGCGTGACCATATGCCCGCGCGGCTCAGGGTGCTGGGCGAGTAGCGACTAAAAGATTAGAGACTGAGGATTGACGCTCACCGCGCTCATCATCGACGACGAACAACTGGCCCGCGAAGAGCTGAAGTATCTGCTCGACCAAGTGGGCGGCGTGGATGTGCTCGCTCAGGGAGCCAATGGCATCGAGGCCGTTGACCTGATCGAAGAACTCCATCCCGACCTGGTCTTTCTCGATGTGCAGATGCCGGGACTGGATGGCTTTGCGGTAATTGAAAAGCTGGTGGCTCGCAGGGCAAAGGCTGTCGAGGAAGGTGCGCCACAGGCGCAGTCTGCCCCACCCCAGGTGGTGCTACCGCAGATTGTTTTTGCCACGGCCTACGACCAGTACGCGGTGCGCGCTTTCGAGGTGAATGCCGTTGATTACCTGCTGAAGCCCTTTGACCGCGCGCGCGTTGAGCAGGCCGTCGAGCGGGCGCGGGGGCGGCTGGCTGGCACCAATTCCGGTTCTCTGCCGGAGTCGCAAATCGAGTCTCTGCTTCGCCTGCTCAATCGTCCGCAGGGCGTACCCCAGCCAGCCAAACTGATTGTCCAGGCGCAGAGCAGGCTGTTGTTGATCGATCAGGCCGACATCTGCTTTGCCGCCATCGACGAAGGTGTGATTCGCGTGGTGACGCAGAGCTTTGAGGGCTGTTCCAAATGCCGTACGCTGGAAGAACTTCTCGACCTGCTCGACCCTGCCCTCTTCTGGCGCGCTCATCGCGGTTTCGTGGTCAACATCAACCACATCCGCGAGGTGGTTCCCTGGTTCAAATCCAGCTACCAGTTGCGCATGAACGATAAAAAGCAGACCGAAATCCCCGTCAGCCGCGCCCAAACCCGGCGGCTGCGGGAGCTGTTCAATCTGTAGCGGTCGATTCGCAGAATCTCCTCGACTCCAGTCATATGATTTTTTCGGACTCAGTTTTAGTATTGGCGACTGAGGCGCATTTGCGCCTTCGGCGCTTGACGCGCCGCACCGCGCCACCCAGACTGAAAAGAAGATTGTTTGCGCGAGGTGCGCCGCGATGAGCACGAATTTCACACCCGGAGCCGGACCCGGCGGCGCTGGAAGCCGCATTGAAGAAGCCATCGAGCAGATCGAGATGGAACTCCGCCACGCCATCGCATACGTCAACGACGCGGTCGTTCCGCAGGTCCGCAAGGAATCCATCACAGCCCTGCGCACGGTGGCCGGCAAACTGCGCGATCTGGCTGACCGCTTCGAGCAGGACGGGAGTCCGCGCCGCTAATGATCCAGCACCAGAGAATTTGTGCGGCGGTTGGGCTGGTCTTTGCGCTGGCGGCTCTCAGTGGATGCGGCCATCGGAAGGCTGTTGCTCCGCTGCCTGAGTCACAGGCCGCGCCGCCGCCGCTACAGGCCCCGGTGCAACCGTCACGCATTGCGCCCACGCCCGCGCCGCCGGGCGGCGTCAACGCCGACGATCTGGAATTTGTCAGGACGCACCACCCCATCCTGAGCGAAGAGGGGTTGGCCACCTGGTATACCGCGGCTAGAGGGCGCAAATCTGCCAACGGGCAGATATTCAGCGACCACACGCTGACTGCGGCTCACCGCACATTGCCTATGGGTTCGCTTATCGTCGTCACCAACTTGACGACCGGCCAATCCAGCCCGATGCGTGTCACCGATCGAGGCCCATTTGTCGAAGGCAGGATTCTGGACCTGACTATAGCTTCCGCCAAAGCCACGGGCGTCTACCGCATGGGCACTGCGAGCGTCCGCCTCGATGTCTACCGCACTCCCAAGCCCATCGCGACGGGCGGCCGCTGGTGTGTGCAGATCGGCGCCTTCACCAGCGAGCGCAAGGCCAACAAGTTCAAAGCACTACTGGAGCGCAAGTATCCCGACGCCAGCGTCATCGACTTCCCCGGCGAAGCCAGCTACTGGGTGCGCATCCGCCCCGAGGGAGACAACCGCGAGCAGGCCGAGCGAATCGCCCGCAAGCTGCGCCCCGCCGAGGGCACGGCTTTCCTGACGCGGCTTGATTGACGCCTGTGCCGCCTACTCCGGCGGCGAATAGAAGGGCAGCTTGTCGTTCTTCTCGTTGGCACGGCGGATGGTCACGTCATCGAAGAGCAGTGCCGGCGCCAGCACCGTCTCCGGCAGGCTGCCGAGCTGATTGTTGGCAAACATATCTTTGCCCGCGGCCACGATCCCGGAACGCAGTGTGCGAAGGTCCAGATCCTGGAACCGCGCGCCGCGAACTAGTACACGCTTGCCGTCAGGAGTCACCTTGTAAAGCAGACGCGGGTTCATCTCGCCTGCCATCGCCTCGACAAAATAGACGCTCGGCAGCCCGCTATCCTTGCCTATATCGAGCAGCTTCCGGTCCAGCTCCGCGGCGGCAATCCCGTCCTTGGCAGTAATCTTGAGCACTGCGATCGAAGACTGCGGCACACCGAAGACTGGAGCACGGCCGTGGCCGTTCGAGTGAGGAAAGTCGCGTACAGGCTCGCGGCCAATCAGATAATTCTCCAGTTTGCCTGCCTCTACCAGCTTGACCGCCTGCGCCGGAACGCCCTCGGCATCCACGTCGTATGTGCCCACCAGGCTCTCGCCGTTGTAACTCTTCTCTCCCGGATCATCCACCACATCAAAAGAATCCGGCAGCACACGCGCATGATAGCTGGAGGCGAAAGCCCCGTTGGTGCGCGCCTCGGTGCCCAGCGCTGGACGGCTGGCCGTGAACGCATGGGCAAGCAGCCCCTTGAGCGTACCTGCGGCGGCATCGGCATCCATCAGCAACGGGCCGGGATACTCCTCCTCCACCAGCGGAGCGGCGCGCAACTCGGCGAGACCCTGGATACATTCAATGGCATGACGATTGAACGCCTCGGCCGTGTCCATGTCCGCCGGGCTGTTGCCGGCAATGTAATAACTGCGATCGAGTCTCATGCCGTCCGCTGCCTGGCCGCCGACGCTGAAGTCCTCGTCATAACGTGTTTGCGAACTGCGAATAATCGCGCCTTCGCTGTTCACCAGATAGGTTGTCTTGCCAATCGCGTCCAGGAAAGCCTTGGAGTATTCGACTGAGTCCTTGCCTGTCTTGAGCGCCGGATCGGTGAGGAAGAGGCCGCTGGCGTTGGCCAACATCCGCTCCCAGGCGTCCCTGTCCACCTGCAACTTGAGCGGCTCGGCCAGCGAGATCACCGGCGTCTCCTGGCTGAAGTCGTCGGCCTGCGGAGGCGTTTCAACCTGCTTGAGCGCGGCCTGCTTCTGGGCATAGATCGCCAGCGCGTTCTTGTAGGCCTGGTCGGTCGCCCACCACAGCGCTGAGCGCAGTGCAATCGGATCGTTGTCCATCGCCGTCACTTCGGCCACGCCGTCGCCCTGTCCGCTGGAGCTGTCGGATTTGTAGTCGCCCACGCGCACCGTCACCCGTGCCACGCGCACACGGCCCCGCTGTGATCGGACTGTCGCGCCAAACTCCGCCCTGGTCTCGAAGCTATCCACATCTTCAATGCGGTACTGAATGAAGAACGGCTTCTGAAAATCCTTCAACTGCAACTGACTCTTGCTGCGATCCAGTTCGGTGAGCATCGCCTTCAGCACCGGGTCTTTCTCGGCGTCGGCGCGGGTGGGCTGGGCTGCTTTTTGTGCGGACGCGCTCAGGCAGACAGCCAGCAGAGCCGCTCCAGCGAGTGCAATTGGACGTATTGAAATCATAGAGCCTCTGTTCTTTGACATCTGTAGAACATTTCCTCAGGGTCTAAAACCCGCATTCATTATGCAGCCTGTGCGGCACGACTAAAGCGTACTCTGTTACAGTGCGTTTCTTTCATTCGGATCAACAAATCCAGCAGACAACATTTCTGTTCACTGTTTCTCCGATGGCATCGGTAGAATCGGCGGCCGTGCCGTGCCCTGCGGCTGCTTCTGCGTCTCCAAATCCTGCAACAGCATCGCCGGAGCGACCGCGCTCACCGGAATCGTGCCCGACTCCGCGCCGCACTCGCCGTTGAAGACCTCGCTTTTGTCACCGGTAGCCAAAATGCTCTTCATCGCCGCCAGTGGTGTGCCAACAATGCTGACGCCGCGCACCAGCTCGTCCGGCTGGCCATCCACATAAACCCGCCAAACCACCAGCGGAACCACGGAAAAGGCCTGCGGAGAATTGCGCTGCGTCACGGCAAAACCCGAAGAGATGTCTTCAAAGTAAAGCCCGTACGGCTTGCCCTGCTTTTTGGCCTCCTCAATCAATTGCTTGCGCAACTCAACGTCGGAGACGCTTTTGGTCGAAGTCACAATCAGATTGCCCTGCCGGCCGGTAGGCACCCTGCCGGTCTGCGCGCGGCCGTGGCCGTTGGAGTTGGCAAAGCTGGCAATGGGCAGCCGCGACATCAGGAATGTCTTCAACACGCCGTCTTGAATCAGCGCCACCCGCTGCGCCTTTTGCCCCTCGTCGTCATATTCGTAGCTGCCGCTCAGCCAAGTCTTGCCGAAGGTGGTCACGGTCGGATCGTCGGCCACGGAGAGAAAGGCCGGCAGCACCTCTTTCCCGACTTCCTTCGTAAAAGTCTGGCCCTCCTCGTCGCCTCTCTGGCGCTGGCCTTCCAGCCGATGACCAAGCACCTCGTGGAAGAAGACCGCCGCGGCGCGACCGGAGAGAATCGCCGGCCCGTCGAAGGGCTGGGTCAGGGGCGCTGTGCGCAGAGCCTCCAGGCTTTTGCCCAGCTCGCGCACCGCCGTTTCCATCTCCCCCTGCGCGGGCAAACCCTCCACCGTCTCAGCCTCGAAGGTCTGCTCGCGGTACAGATCCATTCCATCGTCGGCGCGCGACACGGCCAAGATCACCACCCGCGCCAACCGGTGTGGCGTCACAACGCGCGAACCCTCCGACGAGGCAAAGTAGTCGGTCTCGTTCTGCGCCGTCAGCATCACCACGCTCTGGTAGACCTCCGGAAACTCGCGGAAGATCTTTGACAGCGCGCGAACCCGTTGCTCCCAGGCCGCGCGGTCCAGCTTCACCGGCGGCGCAGGCTTGCCCACGTGCACCTGTGGAGCCTCCTGGCTGAAGTCCGGCGAGCTGTCTTCTTCCTTGGCGCGGACCTCGGCCTCGGTCTTCACGCGCAGGTAGTTGTCCAGCGCATTTCCGTAGCCCGCGTTGGTGGCCACCCACAGTGAGCGAGCCAGTGCCTTCCGGTCGTCGTTGAGCGGCAGCTCAGAGCTAGTCACCGCCGAGCCGCGATGCATTCCGTGCGTGTTGTCCAGCTTGGGCGCGCCCACCCGCACCTGCACATCGGCCACGCGCACGTGGGCTTCCCCGTTGTTTACCAGCGCCCCGAATTGCGCCTGAATTACCGCCGCGGTCGCATCGCTCACCGAATAACTCAGAAAGTAGGGCGGCAACTGCTTTTCGTCGCCCTGCTTGCCCAGCGAGGTAAAGGCGCGATGTAACTCGGTGGTCATCGCGTCGAGAAGTACCGGTGTCCCCACGGACAGGTCGTCGTCCGTGGGGTGGTGGACCGGCTTTGTCTGTTGCTGCGCACCTGCTGCCATCGGCAAAGCCAACGTCAAAACAGAAAAAATCGCGCAAAATCCCATTCCGGCTGCGGTCCGCCCTGCGGCGGAAAAAGAAATCTTTCTCATAGCTGAATAATCCGGCAAATCCTCTTCGTACAGGATTCTCTCAGAGTAAGCTACTGAAAAGGAAATTATTAATGAAATATTTGCGCCGAATCCTCCCGCCGCTTAGCCTTGCCTTGCTACTCGCCGTCCTGCCATCCCCGGCCCAGACAGCGCCAACGCAGCCCGCTTCGCCCGTGCCGGCAGCACAATCCCCCTCCCAGCCGGTCGGCTCCCAGGCTTATTCGCTCCCGCCCGCCAAGCTCGCCCAGGCCATCACTCTCAGCCACCTTCGCACCGCGCTCGACATCGCCGGTTCGCTCTGGGGCCTGGCCGTCCTCTGGCTGCTCCTGGCTATGGGCTGGGCTGCGGATCTCGCCGCCTGGACAAATCGCCTGCTGCGCCGCCGATGGATGCAGGGCCTGCTCTTCTTCGCGGTCTTTCTCTTCCTCACCACGCTGGCCGGCCTGCCGCTCGACGCCATCGGCCACGCGGCTAGCCGCCATTATGGAATCAGTGTGCAGGGTTGGGGCGGCTGGTCCGTCGATCTGGCCAAAAGCCTCGGCCTTTCGCTGCTCTTTGGCGCGCCCATCCTGCTGTTCTTTAACTGGATCGTCCGCCGCTCCCCGCGCCGCTTCTGGCTCTGGACATGGCTCGTCTCGCTGCCGCTGATTGTTCTCTCCGTCCTCGCCTCGCCGCTGCTTGAACCCATCTTCAACAAATTCGAGCCGCTCGCCAAAAATCATCCCGCGCTGGTCGCGCAGCTGGAGCAGGTCGTCGCCCGCACCGGTACGCAAATAGCCCCCAACCGGATGTTCCTGATGAAGGCCAGCGAAAAATCCAACGGCATCAACGCCTACGTCACCGGCATCGGCTCAACCAAGCGTTACGTTATGTGGGACACGGCCACAGACCGCCTTCCCGACGACGAAATCCTTTTCATCTTCGGCCACGAGAGCGGTCATTACGTCCTCAACCACATTCCCAAAACGCTCGCAGGCATGGCCGCCGGCCTCTTCTTTGTCTTCTGGGCCTCGGCTGCCTTCGCCGCATGGCTGGCGCACCGCTTTGGCGCTCGATGGGGACTCGATTTTACTGTGGGTGCCCCATCCTTCGCGTCTTTTGCGAAGGGTGGGAATCGAGAGATCAATTGCGATGATGCAAAGACAACCCCGCTCGCCAGCCGCCAGGGCTTTCTCGTCCTGCTCTTCGCCCTTTCCATCGCCAGCTTCATCCTGCAACCTGCCAGCAACACCTTCAGCCGCTACTTCGAACACCAGGCCGACGTCTACGGCCAGGAAGCGATTCATGGCCTCGTCGCCAACCCGCCGAAGACCGCCGTCTCCGCCTTCAACCACTTGGGAGAAGCATGGCTGGAAGACCCCAACCCCAGCCCCTTCATCGAGTTCTGGGAGTACAGCCACCCCAGCGTCCAGCGCCGCGCCAACTTCGCCTTGCATTACGATCCATGGGAGAATGGAGGCCATGGCAGATTCTTTGCAAAATAGAGACTAGTCCCTCAGTTCATAGTCCCAGCCTTTACAATTTTTCTATGCAATTTCTTTCGCTCTCCCGCCGCCGCACCGACGCCTTTCCACCCGAAGCCTTCACTCCGGAGCTGATCGCCCGCGAGGGCCAGCGCATCCGGCAACTCTACGCCTCCGGCCTCCTCCGCCAAATCTGGAAGCGCGCCGACACGCCCGGCGCGGCCATTCTCTGGGAGGCTGCCAGAGAGGCCGAGGTCCGCGACGCGCTCGACAGCCTGCCTGTCTTCCAGACGGGAATGTTGGAGATTGTGGCCCTCGTCCCGCTCGATCCGTACCCCGGCTTCGCAACCTAGTCCCTAAACACTAGTCCATAGTCCCTAAACCAGCTTTTCGTCGTACACTAGGGAGTCGCACCGCAAAATCATAATCAAGGAGCAAACCGCTCATGGCCTACCCCGCAAGCTTCCGTTACACTCGCGAACATGAATGGATCGAACTGGCCGGCAATATAGGCGCCATCGGCATCACCGACTATGCGCAAGCCTCCCTCGGCGACATCGTCTACGTCGAACTGCCCAAGGTGGGCGACCCGGTCATCGCCAACGCCGTCTTCGGCTCGGTCGAGAGCGTCAAGGCGGTCAGCGATCTCTTCGCGCCCGTCTCCGGCACAGTAACGGCCATCAACGAAGAGCTGAACTCCGCGCCTGACAAGCTCAATGAGACGCCCCACGATACCTGGATCATCAAAGTCGAGCTCTCCGACCCCACGCAGCTTGACGCCCTGTTCGATGCCGTCGCCTACGAGGCCTTCATCGCGGAAGAAAGCTAGAAGCAGTGGGCAGTAAACAGAAAAGCCCAACCCGCTTGGCTTCCGGATCTTTCACAATCCACCATGCCCCATCCTTGTGGTTTCTTTTTGCCGCAAGGGTGGGAAACTTCAGACTTATATGCGCTCAACCAACTGACTACTGTTCACTGACCACTGCTCCAAAGGAGCATTATGCGCTACCTGCCAAAATCTCCTGCCGAACGCCAACAGATGCTCGCCGCTATCAGCGCGGCCGCCATCGATGAGTTATTCGCCGTCATTCCCACCGAGCATCGCATCACGCGCGATCTGAACCTTCCTCACGCCCACGCCGAGAGCGAGATCATCGACTACTTCCGCGCGGCTGGAGCGAAGAATGCTACGGACTACGCCAGCTTCCTCGGCGCCGGCGCCTATCGCCACTATCGCCCGGTGATTATCGACTCACTCATCCAGCGCGGCGAGTTTCTAACGAGTTATACGCCCTATCAGGCGGAGATAGCTCAAGGCACTCTGCAATCTATCTTCGAGTTTCAGACGATGATCGCCGAGCTGACCGGCATGGACGTGGCTAACGCCAGTATGTACGACGGCTCAACCGGCGCTGCAGAATCAATATTGATGGCGGTTCGAGTAACAGGCCGTCACAAGGCCGTCGTCGCCTCAACCGTTCATCCCGAATATCGCGAAGTTCTGGCGACTTATACAAAGCATCAGGCACTGCCCGTAGCTTTGGTCGGATACGACCGAGAGACTGGACGTCTTGACCTTGCTTCATTAGCAGCAGAAGTTACCGAAGAAACTGCGGCAGTATTAGTGCAAAGCCCTAACTTCTTTGGAATTATCGAAGATATTCCGGCCATTGCCGAGATTGCCCACGCCAAAGGCGCACTGCTGATTGTTTCCATTGCCGAAGCGGTTTCGCTCGGCATCGTTTGTCCTCCGGTCGAAGCCGACATTGTCAGCCTTGAAGCGCAGTCCTTCGGCGTCGCGCTAAGTTATGGCGGGCCATTTTGCGGCGTAATCGCCACAAAAGAAAAGTATGTGCGGCAGATGCCGGGGCGTCTTGTCGGCCAGACCGTAGACAGCAACGGCTACCGAGGCTTTGTCCTCACCATTTCCACTCGTGAGCAGCATATCCGCCGCGAGAAAGCCACCTCGAATATCTGCACCAATCAGGCATTGGTCGCGCTGATGGCGACGATCTTTCTGAGCGTCTATGGCAAGGAAGGCATCCGCGAGTTAGCCGAACATAATTTAGCAAAGGCTGCTTATGCGGCTTCTGCACTAAGCGCTGTGCCCGGAACAAAACTTCTCTTCACCGGCGCGCCGCGCTTCCACGAGTTTGTCGTGCAGACCGAAGAGTCCCCGGCGCAATGGAGCCAGCGCCTCCTCGACAACAAGATTGTCGGCGGCATCGACTTATCCCGCTGGTATCCCGAATTGCACAACTGCACGCTTTGGTGCGCCACGGAAGTGATTACCCGCGCGCAGATCGACGCCGCGGCAAGTGTATTGGAGAGGGCGACAATCTGAGAGTAATCGGAGGCGATTAATGCTTGACATGATCTTCAACTTCTTGCCGGAATGGCTTGTGCTCTACAAGACTCCAATGAGCCCGGGAACAAGGCAGTGGTGGGAAAAAGCTCGAAAGCTAGGATGCCCTCTATTTGTCATAATCGCCACATTCTGTCTTGGAGGATTGGCGACGGTTCTCGATTTCGGCTATGGTATGCTGACCGGCCATCTAGCGACTGGCGGTATGGATATCACCATGCATCTCATCTGGTGGTTTTCAGGTGCCCTGTTTGTTGGCGCGTTGAGTGGTTTTTAAATGAGAATCGCTATCTACTTCCACCGAAGTCGGTCCACAACGAAATACTTGATCGCCCTAATTGCACTTAATAATTTTGTAACAGAGCACGAATTCAGTCGTGCCCTGTTACAAAGCAGCATATTGTAGGAAGAATGAGCGAGGCATAAATGGCAAACTCAGTAGTAACTAACTCCACCGACAAAGTCCGCCCGCACCCGTCGCAGAACGAGGCTCTGCTCTTCGAGAAGTCGTCGCCGGGAAAGTACGCTTACAAGCTGCCGACGCTCGACGTGCCCGATGTCGATGCTGCGAAACTGCTGGGCATGGCCCGACGTGAGATTGCTGCGGAGCTCCCTGAGTTGAGCGAGGTCGAAATCATTCGCCACTTCACGCGGCTCTCGACGTGGAACTACGCCATCGACCTGGGAATGTATCCGCTTGGCTCGTGCACCATGAAGTACAACCCGCGCGTGAATGAGTTTGTCGCGCGCATCGAAGGTCTCGCCGAGGCGCATCCTTACCGGCCCGACTCACTCGCGCAGGGCATTCTGGAAGTGATCGACAACCTTCAGCGCTGCCTGCTCGAAATCACCGGCATGGACGCAATTACGTTGCAACCGGCGGCCGGCGCGCATGGCGAGTTTACGGGCATCCTGCTGGTTCGCGCATGGCATGAGTCGCGCGGCAATGCGCGCACCAAGATTCTGGTTCCCGACTCGGCGCATGGGACAAACCCGGCTTCCGCAGCCATCTGCGGCTACACTGTTGAAACTTTGAAATCTAACTCCGAGGGCGGCATCGACTTGGATGCTCTAACTCGCCAGGTAGATGAAAAGACCGCCGCGCTGATGTTGACCAATCCATCAACGATTGGTGTCTTTGAGAGCCAGATTGAGAAGATCGCCGAAATACTTCACGCCAAAGGCGCGCTGCTTTACATGGATGGCGCGAATATGAACGCCCTCGTCGGTAAGGCGCGACCGGGTGACTTCGGCGTGGACGTGATGCACCTGAACCTGCATAAGACCTTTTCGACGCCTCACGGCGGCGGCGGTCCCGGTTCGGGGCCGGTAGCTTGCAAGGCGTTTTTAGAGCCATTTCTGCCGACACCGGTGTTGGTTCAGAGCGCGAGTGGCATGAAACACTGGAGTTATAATCGGCCTAACTCGGTGGGCCGCGTCCGCGCCTTCTACGGCAATGTGGGAATGTTCATTCGCGCGCTGGCATATATTCTAGCCAATGGACCTGACGGCCTGCGCCAGACCACGGAAGATGCCGTGCTCAACGCGAATTATATCCGCAAGAAACTCGAAGACGTTTACGAGCTTCCTTATCAGACAGCCTCAATGCACGAGGTCGTCTTCAGCGACAAGCTGCAAGCGGTGCGCGGCGTCAAAACCGGCGACATCGCTAAGCGGCTGATCGATTACGGCTTCCATCCGTACACGGTCAGCTTCCCGATGATCGTGCATGGCGCGCTGATGATCGAGCCGACTGAGAGCGAGTCGCTGGAGGAGCTTGACTTATTCATTGAAGCTATGCGCTCCATCGCACGGGAAGTGGAGGAGACGCCGGAGTTAGTCAAGACCGCCCCCCATTCGACGCGCGTCTCGCGCCTTGACGAAGTACAGGCAGCCCGCAAGCCGATTCTGCGCTGGCGTCCTTGAAGCTTTTTGCTGTTGCTGTCGCGCTGTTTCACTCTTGCAGTAAGTTAGCTTCGCTCCAGGTGTTGAGCGAGTTAGCGACTCAGATGACTTGTGCTTTTTCGGTAAAGCTCTTCCAGCGCATCACAAGCAGTGCACACACCGTTTTCTTTGGCTAACTGCTTGGCTACACTCGTGGCTCGCTTGGCCAGCAGTGGATCGGCAAGCATCTTCTTCAGCCGCCGCGCCACACGCCATGGCGCATAGCGACCACGCTGCATCACGCGGCCCACCTTCAGCCGCCGCATGCGGCGCGCGTTGTCTGGTTGGTCGTGGCTGAAGGGCATAATGAGCATCGGCTTGCCGGCGCGCAAGCATTGCGCGGTCGTGCCCACGCCACCCTGGTGCACCACCATTGCAGCACGCGAAAACAGCTCCGAATAAGGTGCGTACTCTGCCACACAGATCGACTCCGGCAGTGCCGTTTTCAATTGATTGCGCGGGTCGGTGCCAATCAGCAGCACGGCGCGAATTCCCAGGCGCATGGCCGCGCGCGCGGAGTATTCGTAGAATTTTCCCGCCGCCAAAACCGCCGCAGAGCCTAGCGTAAATACCACCGGCGCTGGTCCTTCGCTTAGGAATTTCTCCAGGTTTGGCGGCAGCGACTGGTTGCCGGCATCGGCGTCGTAGTAGCAAAAGCCTGTAATCAGTGTGTGCTCCGGCCAGTCCTTTTGTTCCGTGCCCAGCACCCGTGAAAACAGCGCCAGTACCAGGGATGGCGAGTGTTTCGCGTCGAAGAGCGGATTCGCGCCCTTGGGTAATCCCAGTTCGCGGCGCAGCTCGTAGATCGGCTCGGGCCATTTTCGGCTGACAAAGCGCGCCACGCGCTTGATGACGCGCCCAAATCCCGGCACAGCCTTGTCGGCGCGCGCCAGCCGCGGGTACGGCGGCAGCACCGGCGGGTCGAAGGCGGAAAAGAACGAGAGTGGCGCCAGCACATAGCTCGCCCAGGGAATCCCCGTCACCTCCGCGACAATCGGTCCGGCGTAGTTCAGCTCACCCAGCAGAAGTAGATCGGCGCGCTCCGGCTTGGTGGCCGCGTCCAGAAGGTCAGCATAAGTCTCGCGCAGCACGGGAAAAAGGAAATCCCGCAGCCCATGCTCCGTGCCGTTCTTCACGTCGTAAATCATTTCGGCGAGAATCGTATTGGTGGGATCGATGTCCGGCCGGACGGCGTGAAACTCCAGGCCGAGGGGGCGAATCTTCGGCTCGTAGACCGCCGGAAGCGCCATCACCGGAGTGTGGCCGCGCCGCTTCAATTCCAGAGCAAGGGCGATCAGGGGATTGGTGTCGCCATAGGTCCCGATATTCGAAAGAACAATGCGCAAAGTGAAGCCCCCAATAATTCGTACACATCTCCAGAACTGGCTTATTCTCTGCCTGTCAAAGAGTGTTGGCCTTCTTGCCGCGAGTGAGTACGAAAGACTTGCGGCGGTCCTTGCTGGCATGGTCGATTTGCTTCCAGAAGGCCACAAAATAATCGATAGCCGATACCGTGGAGACCAGCAGAGTGAAATAAAGGGCGGTGACGGCGGTCCACTTGACCGGAATAATCAACCAGCCAAACTGCCACTGATACCAGCCATGTGCCAGAATCGCCGAAACCACACAGACAATCTGGACGACTGTCTTGAGCTTGCCCAAGTCGCTGGCTTGGATGGTGAAGCCTTCCGACGAGGCAATTGACCGCAGGCCGCTGATAAGAAACTCGCGACCGATGATGATCACCGTGATCCAGACCTTCACCACATCGGGGTTGTAGGCCACCAGGGCAATCAAGGCGCCGGTGACCATGATCTTGTCCGCCAGCGGGTCCAGCAACATTCCCATCGTGGTGATCTGTTTGCGCTTGCGAGCCAGATAGCCGTCCAGACCATCCGTAATCGAGGCCAGCACAAAGAGCACCGAGGCGGTAATCTCCTGCGCTCCATGCATGTGCCAAGGAAAGTGCGGCGTGAGAATCCACAGCAGCAGAGGGATCATGACGATCCGGCTCATCGTGATGGAATTGGGAAGATTCACTAAAATGACCTGATTGATCGAGTTTTTACGCCTTGTACGAATTGCAGAAAAACAATTTTGCTGAAAAACGCTGAAGTCATGGACTTCCTCATGCATGCCAGGACAACTGCGACTACTACTAATATAAACGTGTTCACTGGGCACTCTCTAAAAATGCCCGAAGAAGCGCGTCGCAGCGAGGAGTCAAGGCTGGAAGACACAAAGAAATTGGAGAACCGCTCGAAATGACCTGGATTCATGCGCCGGAAGCCAAACGAAAACCTCAAGCATCACAATGAAACAAAACAGGTTTAACCGTGGATCCCGGGCAAACGATTCAAGTCATCCTTGAATCAATGCATTTGTAAACCAGATCGCAAAATGCGCCCGAACCGCCCATCTTCTGTTTCCCGCACTCAGAACCCTGTTCAAAACCATTGATGAATCACTTGCGCAAACCACAGCACGGGAGCGGCCAGCAGCAGAGCGTCGATGCGGTCCAGGACGCCGCCATGACCAGGCAGCAGAGTGCCGGAGTCCTTCACGCCAGCCGAGCGCTTGAGCGCGGATTCGGCCAGATCACCAACCTGCGCGGCCACGTTGACCACTACGGCCAGGCCCAACCAGTACCAGAGATCTTCGGGATAGGAGAGCCAGGCTTTATCCCACTGCTCAAACAACCGTGCCAGGCCCAACAGGACGCCGGTTACCAGCAGACCGCCTGCCACTGAACCAATCGCCCCTTCCCAGCTTTTATTGGGACTCAGTGTTGGAGCCAGCTTGTGCCGTCCCCAGGCGCGGCCTACGTAGAGAGCAGCTATGTCTCCTGCCCAAACCACACACAAGAGAAAGGCAATCAGCGAAGGCCCATTGGCCTGCTCACGCAGGGCTGGAATGGTAACCAGAGTCATTCCCAGGTAAAAGAGGCAGAAAATAGAGGCCGAGGCATCGGCCATCACCTGCTCTATGGGTCGGAAAAAGGTGCAAAAGAGCAGCAGCGCCAAGCTAAGAATGCCGAGAATGGTCTCGGTCTGGCCCCTGTGATCCAGCGCCAAACTGCCGGCAAAGAGCGCAAATATGGCCACCAGCACAGCGATGCGCGGCGGTGTGGCTCCGGCTTTCTCAGCCAGTCCCAGAAACTCCCATGCGGCCAGCATTGAGACCGCCGCAACCGCCAGAGTTAGAAGCCAGCTCGGCCCGAAAAAGATCAGGGCCAGCACCAGAGGAATCAGAATAAGAGCGGTGACTACACGTTTCATTCAGTGTTGAGAATACACTGCCAGGGCTGGGTTCGTGTAAGGTCCTGCATCTGCACTCGATTTCCGCGGCCCCTCAATTCACCCTCCAAACGCATCCAATGCGGCACAAAGGAGAGCCCTGGCGCAAACCATGACACTCAAGCCACCACAATCCTGGCCCGCTCCGTCTCCTCGTCCACCGTTCCAGAGCCCTCACTCAGGCCGCCATAACGCCGCTCACGGCGCTGAAAGTCAGCGATGGCCTCCAGCAGATGAATGCCCCGAAAGTCCGGCCACAGCCGTTCGGTAACAAAGATTTCGGTGTAGGCCACCTGCCAGAGCAGATAATTTGACAGCCGCATCTCGCCAGAAGTGCGGATCAGCAGGTCCGGATCAGGCATATGCGCCGTGTAAAGATGGCGGTGAATCGCTTCCTCGGTGATGCGCTCCGCGCTCTGTTGCTTCTTCTGCATCTCGGTGTACAAACTGCGAAAGGCGTCCACCAGCTCCGATCTTCCACCGTACTTCAGAGCCAGGGTGAGAGTGGTGCCGGTGTTCTGCGCCGTGGTCTCTTCGGCCCAGCGCATCTTCTCCTGCACCTCGGCGGGCAGCTGATGCGTGCGGCCGATGTACTTCATCCGCACATTGTTGTCCATCATGCGTTGCACGTTGTCTTCCAGGTAGCTTTTAAGCAGGCGCATGAGAAAGTTCACCTCGGCGCGGGGGCGCTTCAGATCGTTTTCGATGGAAAAGGCGTAGAGGGTGAGCCATGGCAACCCAATGCGCGAGGCGGTTTCCATAACCAGTTGAACGCTCTTGGCCCCCTGTTGATGGCCTACGAAGCGCTTAAGCGAGCGGCTGCCGGCCCAGCGGCCATTGCCGTCCATGATAATGGCCACGTGCTGGGGCATCTGCTCCGGCTTGAGCGTTGCGTAGACAGCGCGCTCCTCGGCGGTCAGTTCATCAATGCGCAGTTTGGGAACAGCAATCAAAAAATTTGCCTCAACAAGAACTCCGGCACTCAAGCTCTGTCACCTATCGCGCCGAATGCTAAAGCGTCGCAACTCGACCGTAGCATAAGCGCACCCGCGCCGCAATCGCTCCCGTTCATCTCGATTACGCCGAAATCTCCCGCGCAGAGAGAGATTCGTCTATTCATCGCCAAACAGGAAACGCTCCCGTCAAGCTGTGCGCCGCTGGCCCAAAGCCATGTCGCGCGCCGCACCGATCAGAAGCGAACGGTGCAGCGGATCCAACTGCGCCAGCAGGGCAGCAATCTCGGCCAGCAATGGATCAGCCAAGATCGACGCCACGTCGTCGTCGCGCTGGCTCCGGGCGTCGCGCACCAGTTGGCGCACATCCACTCCCAGAGCGGCGGCCAGCCGATCAAGCGAACTCAGCGTAGGAATGGCCTTGCCATTCTCGATCTTTGAGATGTATGTGCGAGGCACCTGCATCCGACCTGCCAGTTGCCGCTGACTCAAATGGCGAGCGCGGCGGATCTCCTTCACCTGGCCGGCAACGTGCAGCCCGGCTTCAGACGAAGGATCTCGAACGGGATTGTCAACCGCAACCGGTCCCGGCCTGAGAGGCGCCTCGAAATCAAGGGGCCGGTGACACCGGACGCAACGGGAGTTGCTCGGCCGAAACTGAACAAGTTTACAGTCGGCGAATGTGCAGCGAACCACTTCGCGCGTTTCCACATCGCGTGTTTCCACGCTCACTAGGGTTGTCGCCATATGCGGTGTGCGGAGCGCCAGAGCAGGAACTCCGCGGTGCATCTTCGCACCGCGATACTTATTACCATCAGGGGAGTGAACCATAATTGTCAAGTGAAAACTTGGATACAAACCCAATTGACACCTATCATACCCCAAAAATACCTAAGAAAACCGGAAATTTGCGAACCAAATTGCACAACAGGGATGCTGTGGAAAACTCGACGATTGCACCATCGAATGTGCAACTTCCTCCCCGTTCAGTCCACTCCAGATGAATTTGCCACCCTCAGGGCGTCTTCATACCTTACCCGCCTTGATCTCGCCGCCGCCGCCTCCGTACGCGATTTTGTTAGCCGACGAGAGCCAGGCGGCAAAGCTGGCCCAGGCTTCGTCGTCGAGAAGTTGCATGGCGGGGAGTTGCCGTTCGGGGTTGTTTTTGCGAATCTCCTGGTAAATAAAAGTGTCGTCAAATCCGGCGCGGGCGGCGTCGGCAGCGCTTGCCCCATAGCAGATCGCGTCCAGCCGCGCCCAGTAGGCTGCGGCGAGGCACATCGGGCACGGCTCGCAACTGCTGTAGAGCTGGCAGCCAGCCAGTGTAAATCCCCCCAGCGCCTTCGCAGCGGCGCGAATGGCGTTAACCTCGGCGTGCGCGGTAGGGTCAGACGATGCGGTCACCGTGTTCACGCCCTCGGCTATAATCTGGCCCTCGCGCGCAATCACCGCGCCAAACGGCCCACCTGCGCCGCTGACGACGTTATGGGTGGCCAGCGCAATGGCACGCCGCAAGAACGCGAAATTGTCCGAGGACTGCATGGCTCGATGGTAATGCAATGGAAAGCGAACAGCGGAAAGTGAAAAATCTGACCGCCCGAATTGTGTACCGGATTTTGCACACATGAGCGGGCTTTGGCAAGCAAAGAATCGCGAATATCCGGTTGAATCTCGCTGTAAGGGCGTTATTCTATAGATACCCCGCAGTCTAGGCTGGATTAATCCAACGAACGGACAACACTCGTCTGCGGTTCCGCATCATCAGTTTTTGTGCAACTCTGATTCTTCTTGAATGCCCGCGCGCCTTTCATTGAATGTCGCCGGAATACTGTTTTCGAGGCCTGCATCTTGAAAAAATCCCTGCGTAAGCTCTCCTCTTTGCTTCGTTGGCTGCCGGCGGTTGCGGCGGTCGTTGCGCTGTGCGGTACATCGCTCGCGGCACAGCAGACGCTCGGCGGCATCACCGGTGAGGTAAGCGACTCGTCGGGCGGCATGGTTCCCAACGTGCAAGTAACGCTGGTTGGCGAACAAACTTCGCTCAAACGCTCCGTCAAGACAAATGGCTCCGGCGGTTATACGTTTGTGAACCTGCCCATCGGCACTTACACGCTGACGTATACAGCCGATGGTTTCGATGCGCAGAAAACCGAGCACATCGCGGTGCAGGCCGACCGCACGGCCACGGTGAATGTCCAGCTCAAAGTGGGTAAAATCAGCGAGACCGTCGAGGTGGAAGCTACGCCGCTGCTGAACGCCGTAGACACCACCAACGGCTACATTCTTGACCATGCGCAGATTGAGCTGGCGCCACTGTCGACAGGCAGCTTTACCGGCCTGGCGATTCAATCGACCGGCGTGAGTGCGGAACTGCCTGGCGGCACGGGCGTTAACTCCGGCTTGGGCAATGCGCCCATCTGGGCCAATGGCCAGCGCGATACGTCGAACACCTTTTTGCTGAACGGCGTGGACGCCTCGAATCTCTTCAACGGCAAGAGCACCAGCCAGGTGGCCAGCTTTCGCATTGTGGACAATACCGGCAGCGGCAACTCGACCGCTGGCGGCATCATTCAGAGCAGCGCCTCAATCTATCTCTCCATCGGCAACGCAATTCCAAGCCCCGCGCCTGAGACCATTGAAGAAGTGCGCGTGAATGCCTCAATGTATGACGCGCAGCAGGGTTCCACCGCCGGCGCTCATCTGGACCTGAGCACCAAGTCGGGCGCCAACGCTTTCCACGGCAGCGCCTATCTTCATCGCGGCACCAACTGGCTCAACGCAGCACCCTTCTTCTTCAATAATGATCCGGATATTCCCGCCAACCAGAAGGTTCCCGAGCTGCATCGCGTCATCGTGGGTGGCACCGCCGGCGGCGCGCTTATCAAGGACAAGCTCTTCGGCTTCATCTCCTATCAGCACCTGCACGTCTCTGACCAGGAGATCGGCTACTCGCGCTTCTCGGTTCCTGTGGGACTGAACGACGAAAACCGCACCAACCTGGATGATCTGGCGAATAATGTCGTCAATCCCGCCTGGGGATCTTCGCTCACCGGAAATGATCTGAATAACAACACCATCAATCCCGGTAGCAGCGTCGCTTACAATCTGCTCAACGCGCCGGCGGTTGCGGGCGAGCCAGGCAAGTGGCTTGTTCCCAATCCGACCGGAGTGGCCAGCCTCACCCATCCCTACAACGTCTCGCTTCCCGGCACAGCCTACTTCCTCGGCGATCAGGCGGTGGCCGATCTGGATTGGAACGCCAGCCCCAAGGACACGCTCGCGCTCAAGTATTACTACCAGCACGATCCGACCACTGCGCCCTACGCTTATTCGAATGTGCCCGGCTGGGCACAGCATTTGGACGCCGGCAGTCAGGTCTTCTCCATCAACAATGTGAATATCGTCAAGCCGAATCTCAGCGTCACTGAGACCCTGGGCTTTGACCGAGAAAAGATCTACTCCACCAACGAGCAGCCCTTCAGCGCCGTCAGCATGGGCGTAAACAACCTCGGCTCGCCCTACTATGCCGGCGTCACCATCGTGGACATCCTCGGCTCCAACACCCCCACTTCCCTGCAAACCCTCAACATCGGCCCCGGATCGAATCAAGGTTCGCTCACCGGCGTTTTTCAGAATCGCTGGATGCCTTCTGCAAACGCCATTTGGACCCTGGGCAAGCACACCGTGTCTGTGGGCGGAAGCTGGGCGCATACCCAGTTGAATCCCCGCGACCGGCGCCCCGGCGTCGCCGGAACCACCTCTTCGGCTGACTTCAGCCAGTTTGTGCAGGGGCTGGTCACCACCAACGACGACTTCAATGTGACCACCTTCCTGCAAGGCAACGGCGACCGCTACTATCGCACCAATCAGACCGGGCTCTACTTTCAGGACAAATACCAGGTCTTGCCCAACTTGAGCCTCACGGCCGGCATCCGCTACGACCACAACGGCGCTTTCAGCGAGAAGTACGGACGCCTCTACAACTTCGATCCAAGCCTCTTCGACGCTGGCACTGCCAATGACCCTTCCAACCCCGATGGCGTCATCGCAAATAACGGTTATGTAATCGCCCGCAACGCGAACGACACCACGCTCACCGGCCGGCAATGGGGCATCGCTCCGCGCGTGGGCTTTGCCTGGTCGCCGGAGCACTTTGCCAACAAAATAGTGGTGCGCGGCGGATCGGGCATTTACTACGATCGCGGCGAGCTTTTCAGCTACTTCTCCCCCGGCTACGCGGCCGGCTTGGTCGAGGGCGGACCCTTCGGCGTGGCCCAGGCGCCGCCCTTCGTCAACTCGCAAACCTGCAACACAGCCAACCTCAGCTATTACAACGGATACATTCCCACCTGCGCGCCCACCGACGCCAACCTCTCCATGCCCTGGGGATCGTCGCTCGGGCCCGCGCCCACCGGCAAGGCTTCTGACATCACGCAGTATCTGCCCAACGCATATAACATTCTCAACAACGGCGCCATGCCCTTCAGCATGGGCGTCTACGACCGCAAGAACAAGTTGCCCTACGCCATCGCTTATACCCTCGACGTGCAGTGGCAGCCGCGCAACGATCTGGCCATCGAGATCGGCTATGTCGGCAACCTCGGCCGCCATCAGGTGATTCCCACCCCCTTCAACCAGTCGCAGATCGCCAGCCCCACCAACCCCATTCGCGGCCAGAACTACTCTTACGGCTACACCATCCTCGATTCCTCCGGGAACCACATCAACTTGCCCGACGGATCGCCTTACCTGAGCAACTTCGAAGGCGGCAACGTGGATCTGCGCGTTCCCTACATCGGCTATTCGGGCGAGTCCATTGACTACCGCGCCGCCGGCATTTCGCAATACAACGCCGCGCAACTGCACATTGACAAGCGGCTCAACCACGGCTTCCAGGTCGGCGCCTCCTACACCTTCTCTCACACCACTGACGAGCAGAGCGGCCTGGGTCTCTTCTACAACGGCGACAACCCTGACAATCTGCGCTCCGGCTACGGGCTGGCCGACTTCGACCGCAAGCATGTGTTCAACTTCACGTACAGCTATCAGTTGCGCAGCTTTTACTCTGATGGCTCGCTCAAGGGCGACTTCACCAACGGCTGGAGCCTGAACGGCACCACCACCCTGCAAAGCGGCCAGCCTTTCAGCGTCATCGACTTTACCGGCGCGGTGGGCAGCGTCTTCTATAGCGTCTCGGACGGCATCAACAACCCCATCGTTCCGCTGGCTCCCGGCTGCACGGCCAAGAGCGCCACCACCGGCAAATCCGGCGCATTCGGCGCAGCCGACGCCTTCTTCAATCCCCAGTGCTTCACCATTCCGCTGCTCAATCCCGGCGACTTCGGCGGCGCCATTCCCGCCAACGATCCTTATGAGACCAACTTCATCTCCCACGGACAGCGCAACATCTTCCGCCAGGCTCCGCAGAAGCGCGCCGACATCTCGCTGGTCAAGGTGACGCCCTTCGAAAACCGCTACAAGCTGCGCTATACGCTCGATGTTTTCAACCTGACCAACACCACCAGCTTCGACGTCACCGGCGACCAGGTCTCGCAGAACGTGGACTACAACGGATATCCGGTCGAGGGCACAACCCCTGCGCCCACCGGCTGCAATGCCTCTGGCCAGCAGACCAATTCTTCGTTCTACAACTGCCCGGCCGGCTTGGGCATCACGCTCCACACCATCGGCAGCCCGCGCCAGGTGCAGATGTCGCTCCGGCTCGATTTCTAAGCTGTTTTTCGAGGCAAACAAAGGGCGTTCGTGGAATCCACGAACGCCCTTTTTATATGCGCCGCCATTTCCGCTACAATTTCAACCATGAAGCTAGGCGAATTGGCATCGAGATTGGGCGCGGAGCTGCGCGGAGACGCGGAGCTGGAAGTCACAGGTGTAAAAGGGATTGAAGAGGCCGGACCCACGGAGATCACCTTCGTGGCCAATCCCAAGTACGCAAGTCTGGCGCGCAAGACCCAGGCTGCGGCGGTGCTGGTCGAGCCGGAGTTTCCTGAAATTGACGCGCCGACGCTGCGCCTCAAAAACCCGTACCTCGGATTTTCGCGGGCGCTGGGAATCTTCTATCAGCCGCCGGTTTACGCGCCGGGGATTCATCCCACGGCGGTCATTGACCCGACGGCAGTCATCGGCGAGGACGCGCACATTGGGGCCTATGTGGTAATCGGTCCGCGGGTGAAGCTCGGCGCTCACGCCACGCTGTTGCCCCACGTCGTGCTTTATCCGGGCGTTGAAACAGGCAGCCATTTCTTTGCGCACGCTCATGCCGTTGTGCGGGAGCATTGCATTCTGGGCGACCACGTCACTCTGGAAAACGGGGCCATCATCGGCGCTGACGGCTTCGGCTTCGCCAAAAACGAGCAGGGCCGCTGGGAGAAGATTCCGCAATCCGGGCCGGTGCGCTTGGGCAATCGCGTCGATGTGCAAGCCAACGCCACCATCGACCGGGCGACCGTGGGCGAGACGCGCATCGGCGACGGCAGCAAGATCGACAATCTCGTCCAGGTGGGCCACGCCTCGCACGTGGGCGAAAACACGCTCATCTGCGCGCAAACTGGCCTGGCCGGCTCCTCCAAGATCGGCAATAATGTGATTCTCACCGGGCAAACCGGTGTAGCCGGCCACTGCACGGTGGGCGACGGCGTAATCCTCACTGCGCAATCGGCGGTCTCGCATGATGTGCCGGCAGGAAAAGTCATTTCTGGATCGCCCGGCTTCGACAACCGCGTCTGGCTGCGCGCCGTCACTCTCTTCCAACGGCTGCCGGAGCTGGCCAAACGCCTTGACCGGGTGGAAAAGAAGCTGGCTGCGCAAGATAGCAGCGGTGCGGATGAATCCGGCGCCTAGCGCATTTGCCTGTTGGTATAGAGTGGATCTCCTGCTTGGCTCAAGGTTACCGGTCGCTGAATATGAGGTTGCGCTGAAAGAAGAGGTAGCGCCGGCCTCACGGTCCACGCCGCGCTCTACACAAATAGGAATAATATGCTAACCAGCTTGAGCGGGCTTTACTGGCTGCGAAAGGAGCATCCTTTCACAACCAGTAAAGCCCGCAAGAGAAGCCCGCGACTCTTTCAGAATCGCCTCAATGCACCATGCTCTGGAAGAGCGGGGATTGCAGAAGGCTGGCGAACTGCGCGTCGCTGGTGGCGAAATGGATCGTCATGCGACCGGAATCGGAGGCAATCGAAGTGGCGCTCAGCGCCTGCTTCTCGGCCTCCGTGCCGCTCACCTTGCGAACCGCCAGCCCCGCCGAAAGCAGCGAAGTGAGGGTAGCGGCTGAAAAGCTGTCGCCCGTGGAGATGGTAAGGTCAAACTTGACGCCGTGCTGAAAGTTCATCGAGTACCAAGACGATTCCAGGCGCTTGCTCACGGTTTCCAGGTCGTTGGTCGATCCGGCACCCGCCTCGCCCAGCACCTGCTTGAGCATCGTCTGGGTCCCTTTCTTGTCCAGAATGCTCCACAACGGCTCGGAATCGACTGCCCTCATGGCGTCCATCATGGGCGCATTGGTCAGCAAACTGGATGTCACGCCGTCGCGCGCATCCAAGGCCTTCTCTACCGCATCGTTGTCGCCAAAAACCATCGTCGAAGGGTCAACAAAGCAGAGCACCATGTCCGTCTTGGCCAGCGGATAGATTCTGTTGGTGCGCAACCGCACTGGCTTGATATTCGTCTTCCTGAAGTTGGCCAGAATATCCGTTACGGCGAACTGGCCCTGGGCAACGCCAACGGTCGATAGTCTCTCATCCCCGCTCTTGACGCGGAAAAGAGCAAAAGCCAACTGCTCGACATCATGATTCTCGTTCAGGCCGGACTTGTGCAGCGCCTCTTCAAACCGCTTCAGATCGGGCAGCATCACGCGGTCCTTCAGGTCCGTTGCCGCGGTCGAGTTCTCCATCGTGTGGTAGTCGATCACCACCAACTGCTGAACGTCATGCGGAATGGCGGTACGAGCATCGGTGGACAACTGCGCCGCCGGCGCCGAAGCCGCCACGGCCAGAATTAGAACCGAAATTGAAACTCTCAGTATTGCTTTCAACGAATTGATCCTCCACAACTGCGGCATGGGTTGAAACCACAAACGGGAGCCAGATTCAATACCTGGACTCTTGTATTCGATGGCCACCAGCGCCGTTTCTGTTATCTACTTCATTTTACCTGTTGGGCAAGGGAGCGGTGCACATTCCATCCGGCGATGCCGTTCACTCTGCTCCTGGCCAGGCCAAAGGAGCTTCAAGACGGCGTTCCAGAATTTTGGTTTGCGCATCGAACCCAACCAATTGACGCATCCACTCGCTCTCCCGCTCACAAGCCGCTTCAGGAAGCAAGCCAATGATCTCGCCCTCAACTGGCGCTGCCTTGAAACGCAAGGCCAATTCCGTAACCGTCCGAAATACCTGGGAGATCGGCGTAGCGGTAAAATCGGTGATGTTCATCGTCAGTTGGGCGCGCCCCTGCACCATCACTCCAAGTGCCTTCACGCCCTTGAGCCCGCCAGCAGCTGCGCGAATCTCGCGCGCAATGGCGCGCACCACGGCCACGTCAGCCGAATCAAAATAAATGTTGTAAGCCACCAGGAACCTGCGCGCGCCCACGGCGCACGCCCCCGCGGTGGGATGAAGCCCCGGCCCGCCGATGTCCGGGCGGCGCGACGAATCCTTGGTCACGGCCTCGCGCAAGCCCTCAAACTGCCCTCGCCGAACATCTTCGAGATTCGCCCGGTCGGGCCGTGCGGCCGCCGCCTCATAAAAGTAGACTGGCACATTATATCTGCGCCAGATCTCCAGTCCAGCCTGGCGGGCCAGCAGTACGCACTGCTCCAACTTGATCTCTCGAATGGGCACAAACGGAATTACGTCCGCAGCGCCGATGCGGGGATAAACTCCCTGCTGGCCGGTCAGGTCAATCAATTCGGCGGCCTTGCCTGCGCCCCGAACAGCCGAATCCACCACCGAGGCCGGATCCCCGGCGATCGTTACCACCGACCGGTTGTGAGCTGCATCCATCGACCAGTCAAGCAGATGCACCCCAGGAACGCGCATCGCGGCCACAATCGCCTTGACCCGCCGGGCATCCCTGCCCTCCGAGAAGTTCGGTACACACTCGACCAATGCTTCGCTCATCATTCCTTTCTAAAACTACTTCCAGTACGTGTAGCCCACCTGCACCTGGACGCTCGCGTTGATCCCCGGGTTGCGGTCGCCCAGCGAGGCTGAGGAGATATGCACTCCATTGACCCCTATATCAATCGACCGATTGGCGCCAGTGAACAGGTGAACGCCCACGCCCCCCTGCGGTGAAAAATTCCAGACACAGGTACCCCCGTCCATCCCCAGGGCTGGATTACTCATGAAATTCGGCGGAAATTTGTGCGTCGTGTAAATCAACCCGCCCGCGCCCTGAAACCAGGGCTGTACGCGCCGCGATTTGGTCAGGAAGTTCCAGCGCAGGATCACCGGCGTCAGGCTGACGCCGCGGAAGGTCCCGCCGCCAACCAGCAGCGAGCAGGGCGTCCCGGAACAGTTGTAGGTGTGATAGTGCGCAGCTGGTGCATAGGACTGCCATAGCGGCATGATGTTGCCGCCAAACTCGAACTGGCCGCTGAAAATTCCGGCGTACTCTACTCCGCTCAAAGGCTTTGACAATTGGTATCCCGCCCAGAAAAACTTGTAGCCCGAGCGATCACCCACCCCACTGCCATAATTGACAAACGGACCATACTCCCAGCTTTTGGCCTCGCGCACCTGGGCAACGGGGTCTGCCGCCGACGGATTGGAAGCGCTTGCGGCATTCGTTGAAGGTATCTGTGCTGGCGCGGTCTGCAATCCCGCCAAAAATACAAAGAAAAAAAGCGGAATAGTTTTAGTCAATGTTCTTCCCTTCCCTAACAAAAAAATGTCTCTCCACAAAAAGGCCGCCACATCGGGCGGCCTTTCCTTGCCTGCCCTGGAACGTCCCTACCCAGCCGCCGCTTCCATCTGCTCGGCGTCCATGTCAAAATTCGAATAGACGTTCTGCGTGTCGTCGCAGTCTTCCAGAACCTCCAACAGGCGGATCATCTGACCGGCTTCCTTGCCTTCCAGCTTGGTATAAGTCGAAGCGACCATCGTCACTTCGCTCATCACCGTTGGAATCCCGGCTGCCTTGACGGCCGCGGCAACCGCTTCATAGGCCGACGGCTCGGTCACAATCTCCCAACTATCGCCCTCGTCGTTCAGGTCCTCGCCGCCATGTTCCAGCACGATCTCCATCAATTGCTCTTCCGTGGCCGCGTCCTTCTCGATTGCGATCAGCCCCTTCTTCGAGAACATGAAGCGCACCGAGCCGCTCTCGCCCAGGTTGCCGCCGTTCTTTGAGAAGGCATGCCGTATCTCGCTCACCGCGCGGTTGCGGTTATCGGTCAGCACTTCCACAATGATCGCGACGCCGCCCGGTCCGTAGCCCTCGAAGGTGATCTCGTCATAGCTGAGACCCTCCAGTTCGCCGGTGCCGCGCTGAATCGCTCGCTTGATGTTGTCCTGCGGCATATTCTCCGCTTTGGCCGCCAGAACCGCGGTTCGCAGCCGGGCATTGGTGTCGGGATTGCCACCGCCCTTGGCTGCAACGGCGATTTCCTTGAGTAGACGAGTGAATATCTTGCCGCGCTTGGCATCCAGCGCGCCCTTCTTGTGCTTGATTGTGGCCCACTTTGAATGGCCGGACATGGGAACCTCAGTGATAGTGGAAATGGCGGCGCGGTACACGCCTGACCTTGTGAGTATAACACCGGAGCCACTTCGCAAGGTTTCCAAGTATTAGGCCAGTTTGAAGAGTGCGGGCTGTAGCTGAGGGTACGGGCTTTTGCCCCTGAGGAAAAGATCATTCAAACTGATCCAATACCGGTTTCCACTGCCGTTAATCCCGCTCTTCCAGCCGCGTTCGCCTTTGCTCAAAGAGCTCTGCGAGTTCGGCGCTTCCCACAACCGGTGCAGCCGCTTCAGCCGTGCGCGCTAGCCGTGAGTCGGGTAGGCCCATCCGCCGCTTGAAGGCCAGAATTTCCTCCATCTTGTCGTCGGGAATCGCCTCCAGAGGCTGCCCGATCTGCCGCGCAATCAGGTAGGTCTTGCAGCAGGTTTCAAAGATCTCCGTCAGCCACTGGGCGTGCGTGACCGTGTCTGACCAGCAGACAATCCCGTGATTCCTCAGCAGGATGGTGTTGTGCTGCTCCACAAAAGGCGCCACCGTCTCGGCAAAGGCTTTTGTTCCGGGAGTCTCGTAGCGCGTCACCGCCACCGGGCCAATGAACAGCTCGTACTCGGTAATCAGCCCGTTGGGCGGCGTAGTGCCAGCCACGGCAAAGGCCGTCGAATACGGCGGATGGCAGTGAACCACGGCGCGGGCGCGCGGATTGGCCTTGTAAATCTCCAGGTGCAACAGCAGTTCGCTGGTGCGCAGCCGATCCCCGGCCAGAATGTTGCCCTCCAGGTCCGAGAGGCAGATATCGGCCGGCAACAGATCGCCTTTGCTGACCATGGTGGGGGTGCAGAGCACATATTGCGCGCCCAGCCGGACGCTGATATTGCCGCCGTTGCCGTCCACATACTGTCGCTGCCACAGCTTGCGCCCGGCGCGGATGATCTCGTCGCGCAGGGCCACCGCCTCCTGCGAGCTTGCCGCCGCCAGGGGCGAGTTCTCCTCCACCGCAGGCGTGTGTGCGCCCTCAATCGCGACGCAGGCCGCCAAACCCTGCTCCGTTCTTCCCTGCTCCGCCGGCGATACCGCTGTCTGCATCGTTGACCTCACCCTTGGGCTGGATGGCCGCGACTCCGGCGCACCAACATTTGCTCAAATTATATAGAATGCCGCCCGGCGAGCTGGCCGGTGACTCCGATCACAAAATAAATCTATCCCTAAGCGCGACATTCGCCTACCGGTAGTGTTATAGAGAGTGAAGAAGCTTTGCGTCCTGGGGAGTCAAACCGATTGCCGCCAAGCCGACTTTGAAACAAGCTCTGTGAACGTCCTCTACATGAGGCGCAAGAAATGGATTATATGCACGATCATCTCATTGCGAAGATTCGACACATCGTTTTCATGGGCGTGGGATTCATCGCGCTTATTACACCATTACTCCCTGCGCAGACTGACAACGTATCTTCACAAAGTGATAGCACATTTGAAATCCGTGTCGAAGCGCATGAGGTTATAGTTCCCGTCGTAGTAGAGAATATAAAACGAATCAACCATGAAAGAAATTCTTTTTTGATGCCAAAGAGTGCAATGGGAGGACATGCTAAAGATATATTTTTTCCAAATAATCATACCATGAGTGATTTTCACATTTACGAAGACGGAGTTGAACAGTCGATTCGAAGTATTAGCGTTATACCTATACGACTTATGATCACGACAGATAATATTGGTTATTATTATGAATATTCAGGGACGCCCAAAGGAATCTGGGGAAGTCCCTATATGTGGATATACGATAATATGTGGGTGGCTGAACCGCCCTACATCTTATTACCCGTTTCTCATACACTTTTATATGATAAAGATGAGAATGCACGAACTAAGGGGATGAACAAGGCGGCGAGTGATCAATTACTTGAAGATCAGTATCTTATTTCCTACGTTCCGCGTGCTAGCGCGGAAGGTTCCTGTCATCAGATTAAAGTTACTTTAGATAGCAAAGAAGATACAGTCTATTATCGCGATGAATACTGCAACATACTACATTCTCCTTCTGATCCATTGAAGGGAACAAAGATTGCAAAGACGATGGATGAATACGCGGAAATAGGACAAAAAGGAACAATACCGTTATCGATTCAGGCGACTTCTACATTTATCAATACAAATAGCGGACGAGTCAATATCGCAGTGGAGTTTCCCTGGAAATTACTCAGCACATATAAGAATGGTGATTATCGCGGAGCGGATGTCGCGATTCTGGGAATGATTTATACAACGAATGGAAGACTTACTAAGAGATTCTCTGACATTGCCTTCTCTCCGAGGGTGCAAGGGGTAGGGAGAGAGACTGTTCAGCGTTCACAATCATATGTGGACGGAGAAGCAACTCGATTACCTACGCGATACGAAACGCAAGTCGATCTTGCGTCTGGGAGTTATAGAATGCGTATTGTATTAACAGATGGAACGAACTTTGGCCGCGCAGACGTACCCTTCACAGTTGAAACCTATGATCCAAATAATATCTCTGTCAGCGGAATCGTTTTAGGAAAGCGATTCGTCAAGATGGACACCACCTGGCCTCAGAATGTATCCGATAATGACTTTTCCGAACTATCAAAGTCCACTAAGCGTGAAGTGAGTACGGCGCCAGAGTACGTACCTCTGGTTAGCAAAGATATTGGGATCACGCCTGCAGGTGACACGCGTTCACACAAGGGAGGCGGTTTGTTGACTTACTTCGAGATTTATGAACCGGCGCTTGTGTCAGGTCAGGCAAAGGTCCAGTACGAGATGAGAGTTGTTGATGCGAAAACCGATAAAACTGTTGTGGATACTGGTTTGCGTTCAGCTGATAGCTATGTCAATCCAGGAAAGCTCATCATTCCAATCGCTGAGGGCATCGCCTTCAAGAAGTTTCACGCAGGCGCGTATCGCGTCGAGGTGCAGGCGTCTGATTTTACGGGCAAGCAAACTCCCTGGCGCTCGGCGACTTTTACCGTCGAGTAGCCAGCGGAGCTGAGTAGAAGGTTCCTTTCTCCATATCTTCGCTTATTTCAATGAAACGGCAGAGGATTCCTCCCGCCGCACGCATGGCATCGGCGCGGGGATGCGAGTATTCTTGAATTTTGCAACCCACTCATTGAAATCGAGGAAGAAAATGGCGGAGATCGCTGTTGAAGCCACCGCAATACCCGCGCAGTTGCCCCATGTCCGTGTCGCCGTTCTGGGCGCCGGCAAAATGGGCGGCATCTTGCTGCAAGCCTTTTTGAAGCAGAATCTCTTCACGCCCGAGCTGATGCACGCCACCGTCGGCCACGCCGAGCGCGCCCTGGCTCTCAGTACGCAGTGGGGCATGGACGTATCCACCAACAACCTGGAGGCGGCGCGTCAGGCGGATCTGATTCTGCTGGGCGTCAAGCCCTTCCAGATTATGGATCTGATCGAGGAGATTCGTCCCGCGCTGACTCCGGAAAAGACGCTGATCTCAATCGCCGCCGGAATCAAGACGCGTTCGATTGAAGAGGCGGCCGGTATCGAAATCGCTGTCATCCGCGCCATGCCCAACACGCCCTCGCGGCTCGGCGCCGGCGCCGCCGCGCTCTGCCGCGGACGCTTTGTGAGCAAAGAAAAGCTGGAGCTGGCCGAGCGCATCTTCGAGACCGTCGGCCGCGTCGTCACTGTCGAAGAGAAACACATGGACGCGGTGACCGGCCTCAGCGGCTCCGGCCCGGCTTACATCTACATCATCATCGAGGCGCTGGCCGAGGCGGGCGTCAAGGTTGGCCTGCCGCGCGACATCGCCACCGAACTGGCCGCCCAAACAACCTATGGCGCGGCCAAGATGGTGCTCGAGACGGGCTACCATCCGGCGATGCTCAAGGATGCCGTGACCACACCGGCCGGCACCACCATCGACGGCATCATGGCTCTGGAAGAGGGCGGCCTGCGCGTCACGCTCATTAAAGCCGTCATGCGCGCCACCGAGCGCTCCAAGCAATTGGCGACGGGATAGTATTGGTTCTTCGTCCCAGGTCTGTGAATCTGACCTGGGCATCCTGCAATTTTGCAAACCACGCTTACTTCGCTCACTGGCTCAATGGCAACCTTGCCCATGCAACGCCCAACCTGGCTTCCCTCTTATCTGCCGGAACTCGACGGCCTGCGCGGCCTGGCGATTCTGGCCGTGGTGCTCTACCACTGCGACTACAAGCAACTGGAGCGCACCAGCCTGCACGGCGCGGTCGCGTGGGGATGGGCGGGGGTCGATCTCTTCTTTGTCCTCTCCGGTTTCCTGATTACCTCCAACCTCCTGGGAGCGCGGGAGAAGCCGCGCTACTTCCACAACTTCCATGCGCGCCGGTTTCTGCGCATCTGGCCGGTCTACCTGTTGGTGCTGGCCGTCATCTATGCGCAGTCGGATTGGTTCATCGGCCCGCCGCCGCTCGAGGCCATCCGGACCGCGCCGTGGTGGGCGTATCTCCTTTGTGTGCAGAATCTCTTTCACCTCACCCTGCCGCCGGCTCTCGGCCCCACCTGGGCGCTGGCTCTTGAAGAGCAGTATTACTTTCTCTGGGCGCCGCTCGTGCGCTGGCTCCGCCGGCCGTGGATGCTGGCGGCGGTCCTCGCTGGCGCGCTGGTCTGCTCGCCGCTCGTGCGCCATCTCAATCCGGTATGGCTGTGGGGACTTCCCACCCATACCCTGATTCACCTGGACGGCATCGCCTTGGGCAGCCTGCTGGCGCTGGGGCTGTATACGCTCACGCTCAGCCGCCGCGCCTGGCTCTGGATCGGCCTGGGTGCGTTTGTACTGGGCATGGCCGCCGCAGCCACCCTGGCCGGCGGAACCTCGCTACTCGATTCCGCGCTGGCCGTGGGCTTCACCGGCGCGGTTCTGGCCGCGATAGCTTCGTCAACCGGGGTCCCCGGCGACAGGTCTTCGTCGCCGGGGTGGTCAACCGGCGCCTGCAATCCCCTCAACGCCCTGCTGCGACGCGGGCCGCTGGCCTTCTATGGCCGCATCAGCTACGGCCTCTACATGACCCATATCATGGTCTTTATCTACCTGGGATCGTTTGATGCGCACATGGACCGTTATGGATTCGCCGGCATTCTGGCGGTCGTGGCTCTGCGCCTCGTTGCCACCACAGCGGTCGCCACTGCGCTCTGGTATGGTCTTGAGTCGCAAATCCTCAAATTCAAGCGATATTTTTGAGGCAAATTCGAGTGTTATCCTGTCTGTATGAATTGTCTGTATGAATTTCCTGTATGAACCTCAGAGTTAATATGCTCCCGAAAGGGCTACCCATGCATCCGTTCCGTCACATCACCATCCTTGCGCTTGCCTGCCTGTGGATTTCGGCCTTTGCTGCTTCCGGCCTTTATGCTGTCGCGCAGTCGCCAGCCAAGCAAGCCGCACCTGCCTCCACTCCAACCGCCTCTTCCGCGGTAACAACCGTTCTGCACGCCAACACCAATCTCGTGCTGGTGGATGTCGTCGTGAGCGAACACGGCAACGCCGTCCACGGACTCACTCAAGGAAATTTTCGCATCTTCGACAATGGGCGCGAGCAAACCATTTCCTCCTTCGATGAGCACCGCCCCGCCGAGGCTCCGGCTGTCGCCAAGCCTATCAAGCTACCTCCCAACACCTACACGAACCTGCCTGTCTATCCTGAAGCTACTTCGGTCAACGTGCTGCTGCTGGATGGGTTGAACACGATTTCGGTAGACCAGGTTTATGTGCGCCGCAAAATGATTGAGTATATGGGAAAGGTCAAGCCGGGCACTTCGCTTGCCATCTTTACGCTCTCCCAGCGGCTACGCATGATCGAGGGATTCACGACCGACGTCGCCAAGCTCTCCAAGGCCTTTCAATCCGCGAAGACCGGACCGCAGGACTCGCTTGATGTTAACTCTGGAACCACGGATGCCATGAACAACCTGGCCAATTATGCGCCCACCCCCGCCGGCCGAGGAATGGATCCTAACGCGTTGAATATGGCCGTTAGCCAAATGAACCAGTTCGCCGCGGATGTCACTGCCTCCCAGGACCAGATACGGATAAGAATGACACTCGATGCCTTGCAGCAATTGGCGCGCTATCTCAACGCCATCCCCGGACGTAAGAACCTGATCTGGTTCTCCAGTTCCTTCCCGCTTGCGCTCAGTCCCGACAGCACAGTCAGTAGCCCATTCAAGAATATGCAGAACTACGCTGACGATGCACGCGAGACCAGCGAGATGCTCTCTGCCGCGCGCGTCGCCGTCTATCCGGTGGATGCCGAAGGATTGTTGACGCCGCCATCCATGGATGCAGCCAACCGGGGGAATGGCAAGCAGGCCCAGGCCCCGACCGGCCTCAACAATCCCAACACGGCTCTGCCCACCGGCATGAGCAATGACTCCAAGGCCATGTCGGAGACCTTGGCCAAACAGGAATCGCTCAAACTGATGGCCGACCTGACCGGCGGCAAGGCGTATATCGACACGAACGGACTCAAAGAGGCCGTGGCGAACGCAGTTGACAACGGCGCAAGTTATTACACCATCAGTTATGTTCCTGCCGCCGAAAAGCTCGATGGGCAGTTTCACAAGATTCAAGTTCGCATGAACAAGTCCAGCTATAAACTCGCTTATCGCAGCGGCTACTACGCCAACTCGCCCGACAAGCTCTCCGCTCACAGCCCAGGCGCTCCGGCGAGCCGTATGACGACCGCCACGCTGCTGGGTGCGCCGCCGGAGACGCAGATTCTCTTTCTGGCGCGTGTTCTGCCTGCCACTGACCCGCAATTCAAGGACCTGAAGATGCCCGATGGCCCGGCTGGAGAGGCGTCGAAAGATGTGAAAGGGCCGCTCCACCGCTATATCGTCGATCTGACGATTGACTCGCACACTCTTGCATTCGAGAAGACGCCGGAGGGAGCGCACAAGGTTTCTGTCGAATTCGCCTTGGTCGCCTATGACTCCAACTTCAATCAAGTCAACTTTCTGGATCGCGGTGTCCAGTTGAATATGAATGACCAGCGTTACGCGCGTGCGCTCGCCACAGGCACTCCCGTTCGTCTGGCCATTGATTTGCCTGCGGGAGAGGATATCCTGCGCATCGCTGTGCAGGATACAGCCGCGAACCGGGCCGGCTCCGTCGAAATCCCCTTGACCGTCACGCAATAGACATCTTTGCCGCTCCACGCTCGAATCTGACAGCCGGGCGCGGAGTGGCAAGCGATCTCTGTTGCTCCTCGAACTGATATTCCAAGGGGCGCTGGCAACTTACCCGCTGGAATGGTGTTTAATAGGGAAAAGCCGGTTGGAAGTTTGAACACCTCAGCCGGATGTTCCCGAAAGGGGCAACCCATGCGTCTGTTCCGTCCCATCGCCAATTGCGCGCTTGCTTGTCTGTGTATCTCCGCCTTCGCCGCCGCTGGCCTTCATGCCGTAGCGCAGTCGCCGGCCACACCGGCCTCCACTCCCGCTGCAGCCCCTTCCGCAGTTTCAACCGTCCTGCACGCCAATACGAACCTCGTGCTGGTGGATGTTGTCGTGACCGATCACGGCAACGCCGTTCATGGTCTCCCTCAAGGGAATTTCCACGTCTTCGACAACGGGCACGAGCAGGCCGTCTTCTCCTTCGACGAGCACCGCTCCGTTGAGGTCTCAACTCCCGCCAAGCCTATCAAGTTGCCGCCTAATACATACACAAACCTGCCTGTTTATCCCCAGGCCTCCGCGGTCAACGTGCTGCTACTGGACGATCTGAACACGCTCCCAGACGACCAGATGGAAGTGCGCCGCCAGATGATTCAATATATGGGCAAGATGAAGCCGGGCACCACGCTGGCCGTCTTTTTGCTCGCCTCGCGACTGCGCTTGATCGAGGGATTCACTACCGACATTGCCAGGCTATCCAAGGATCTGCAGGACAAGAAGACCGGGGTGCAAGTCTCTCTTCAGTTAGACCCCACCACTTCTGCCGCGATGAGAAGAATTGCCGGTGATATGCATGGCGCACTGGGAAAGGCCAATGCGCGACAGTTCGCCGCGGACGTCGATGGAGCCCAAACCGACTCCAGAGTGAGGATAACCCTCACCGCCATGCAGCAATTGGCGCGTTATCTGAACGCCGTCCCTGGTCGCAAGAACCTGATCTGGATCTCCGGCTCCTTCCCGTTTACGCTCGGCCCAGACCTTGCAAATAACTCTTTCAGAAATATGCAGAACTACGCGGACGATGTGCGCCAGACAAGCGCGATGATGTCGGCCGCGCGCGTAGCCGTCTATGCCGTGGATGCCAGGGGATTGGCGATGAGAAATCCTCCCCAGACCGAACAGGCCACGATGCAAGAGATGGCCAACCCGTCCGGCGGCAAGGCATACATCAACGACAACGGACTCCAAGAGGCCGTGGCGGACGCCATCGAGAATGGAGCAAGTTATTACACCATCGGCTACGTTCCAAACGGCGAAAAGTTCGATCGGCGTTTCCACAAGATTCAGCTACACCTGGATCGTTCCAGCTATCAGCTCGCTTATCGCAGCGGGTACTATGCGAACTCGCCCGACAAGCCCTCCGCTTACAGCCCCGGACCTCCGGCCAGTCTGATGACGACCGCGACGCTGCTGGGTGCGCCGCCGGAGACTCAGATACTATTTCTGGCGCGCGTGTTGCCCGCCACTGACCCGGAGTTCAAGGACCTGAAGCTATCCGAAGGACCGGCCGGTGAGCTGTCAAAAGATGTAAAGAAGCCGCTCCATCGCTACATAGTGGATTTGACGATTGACTCGCACACTCTCACCTATGAAAAGATGCCGGAGGGGACTCATCAGGCCTCTGTCGAGTTCGTTCTGGTCGCCTATGATTCCAACCTCAATCAGGTCAATTTCCTGGACCGCGCAATCCAACTGAATTTGCATGACCAGCATTACGCGCGAGTTCTCGCCGCCGGCACTCCCGTTCGTCTGGCGCTCGATCTGCCCGCGGGAGAGAACACCTTGCTCATTGCGATTCAGGACACGGCCGCAAACCGGGCCGGCTCCATTGAAATTCCGGTGGCCGTGGCGCGATAAACAATTTGTCACTCCACGCCCGAATGCAGCAGCCCGGACGCGGAGTGGCCGTTTCCGAACCGACCGGGAATCGCATCGAGAATCAAGATCAATCCGGCTCAGCACCGGCCGCGGCTATTCTCAGAGAATGGAACTCGTTCCTTCAAGTTCCATAATGTGAATCTGTGTCTCATCTCCCTGTGACTTTTATCACCCCAACAGGTACCGCTGACTGCTAGGCTGATAGTGTCACCGGGACTTCCCCTGCGAGGTGAATTGTGAGCAAAACAACAAGCAGTACTCCCCTTAGCCCCGAGATGCTGGCTAAGATGAACGCCTACTGGCGAGCCGCTAATTATCTTTCCGTAGGCCAGATTTATTTGAAAGACAACCCGCTGCTTGAGCGTCCGCTCACCCTGGACGACGTGAAGCCGCGCCTGCTCGGCCACTGGGGCACCACGCCGGGGCTGAACTTCCTCTACGTTCACTGGAACCGCCTGATTTGCGAGCGCGACCTGAATATGATGTACATCATCGGCCCAGGACACGGCGGCCCGGCAATAGTGGCCAACACCTACCTGGAAGGCTCCTACACTGAAATTTATCCACATATCGAACAGAATGCCGACGGGATCAAGCGGCTATTCCGGCAATTCAGTTGGCCGTATGGGATTCCCAGCCACGTGGCGCCGGAGACGCCCGGCTCGATCCACGAGGGAGGCGAATTGGGCTACTCCCTGGTTCATGCCTACGGCGCGGCCTTCGACAATCCCAACCTGATTGTGGCTTGCGTCGTCGGCGATGGCGAAGCCGAAACAGGCCCACTGGCCACAAGCTGGCACGGAAACAAGTTCCTCAATCCCGCCACCGACGGCGCGGTGCTGCCCATTCTGCATCTGAACGGCTACAAGATCGCCAACCCGACGGTGCTGGCGCGAATTCCTCAAGCCGAACTGGAAAGCTTGATGCGCGGCTACGGCTATGAGCCGTTTACCCTCGAAGGCGACGACCCGCTCACCATGCACCAGCAGGCGGCGGCCGTCTTTGACAAAATCTTCGACCGCATCGCCGAAATCCAGCAAACCGCCCGCAAAGCCAATCCAAAAGATAAGAGCGCGGAGCGCCGTCCGGCGTGGCCCATGCTAATCATGCGCACCCCCAAAGGATGGACCGGCCCAAAGTTTGTAGACGGCAAGCCAGTGGAGGGCACCTGGCGCGCACACCAGGTTCCCTTCAGTGAGCTGCGCGAAAAGCCGGAGCATATGCAGCTCCTGGAAGAATGGATGCGCAGCTACAAGCCAGAGGAACTCTTCGACGAGAAGGGCGCCTTCCGCGTTGAACTGGCCGGGATTGCGCCCAAAGGCCGGCGGCGCATGGGCATGAACGCCCACGCCAACGGCGGATTGCTGCTCAAGCCGCTGGAAATGCCCAACTTCCGCGAGTTTGCGGTCAAGCTCGAAGGCCGCGGACAGAAGGACGCCGAGTCCACGCGCGTTCTGGGGCAACTGCTCCACGGCGTGATGGAGGCCAACAAGGAGCAGAAGAACTTTCGCGTCTTCGGACCGGATGAGACGGCTTCCAATCGCATCGGCGATGTGATCATTGGAACCGGCAAGGAGTGGATGGAGAAGACGCTGCCGGTGGATGAAAACCTCTCGCAGACGGGCCGCGTGGTGGAAGTGCTCAGCGAGCATATGTGCCAGGGCTGGCTGGAAGGCTACCTGCTCACCGGCCGCCACGGCTTCTTCTCCTGCTATGAGGCCTTCATTCACATCATTGACTCGATGGTGAACCAGCACGCCAAGTGGCTCAAGGTGACGCGCCAGATTCCCTGGCGCAAGCCGATTGCGTCGCTCAATTATCTGCTTAGCTCGCTCGTTTGGCGCCAGGACCACAATGGCTTCAGCCACCAGGATCCCGGCTTCATTGACCATCTGGTAAACAAGAAGGCTGAGGTGGTGCGCGTCTATCTTCCTCCGGATGCGAACACGCTGCTCTCGGTGGCCGATCACTGCCTGCGCAGCAAGAACTATATCAACCTGATCGTCGCCGGCAAACAGCCGGCTCCGCAGTGGCTCACCATCGATGAAGCGGTTGCTCACTGCACCATAGGGATGGGTGCCTGGAAGTGGGCCTCGAACGATGGAGGCGCGCCAGATGTGGTGCTGGCCTGCGCGGGCGATGTGCCCACCATGGAAACCCTGGCCGCCGTTGTTCTGCTGCGCGAGCTGGCGCCCGACCTGAAGGTTCGTGTCGTCAACGTGGTGGACCTGATGGCGCTTCAGCCGCCCAGCGAGCATCCGCATGGGCTGCCCGACGAGGACTACGATCGTCTCTTCCCGCCAAAAACGCCCACCGTCTTCGCCTTCCACGGCTACCCGTGGCTAATTCACCGGCTCACCTACCGGCGCCACAATCACGATCAACTGCACGTTCGCGGCTACAAGGAAGAGGGCACAACCACGACGCCCTTCGATATGTGCGTACTTAACAACATTGACCGCTTCCAGTTGGCTCTGGACGCCGTCAAGCGCGTGCCCCGGCTGCGCGGCCAAGCGGATGCGGCGGAACAGTGGTACTCCGAGGCCATCCAGCGGCACAAGCTCTACGTGGCCGAGAACGGTGACGACCTGCCGGAAATCCGCAACTGGCGCTGGCCGGTAAGCTAGCTTGCTAACAGCGCCATGCGCAACTCACTCTGCTGATTCACTCAGCCCCAACTTGAAAGGGTTTTATTCATGCCGTCTTTGCCTGTATTGGTTTTAAACAGTGGTTCATCTTCAATCAAATTTTCCGTCTATGAGGCTGGCGACAGCCAGCGCACCAAGCTCTTCGAAGGCGCGGTAGACGGCATCGGCACCGACCAGGGCAAGTTCTGGATCAAGGACGCCGAGGGCAACAAACTCGTCGATCAAACGCCGGCTTTGCCCACGCGCGCCGTCGCCTTTTCCCTGGTTTCAGACGCGCTCCACTCCGGCCAGTTCCCTGCCCCGGCTGCCATCGGCCATCGCATGGTCTGCGGCGGCCCCACAGTGCAGAATAACCAGCTCATTAGTCCAGCATTAATTGACGAGATGGAGCTGTACACGGCCTTCGCGCCGCTGCACACGCCCATCGCTTGCTACATCATGCGCGAGTCGCTGCGCCTCTTTCCCGATGTGCGGAACTTCGTCTGCCTGGATTCTTACTTTCATCGCACCATGCCCGAAGTCGTTTCGCATATGCCCATTCCGGAGGAGTACTCGGCGATGGGTGTTCGCCGCTACGGCGCGCACGGCATCAGTTACGAATCGATTGTCTACCAGTTGCAGCCCAACGTGCCCAAGAAGCTGATCGTCGCGCACCTGGGCAACGGCGCCTCCATCTCCGCAATCCGAGACGGCGAGTGCCTTGACACCTCGATGGGCCTCACGCCCACCGGCGGCATCATCAGCGGCACGCGCACCGGCGACATCGATCCCGGCGTGCTTCTGTTCATCCTGCGCAAGATTGCCGAGACGGCCACCAGCGCAGCCGAGGCTGCCGACCAGTTGGAAATCGTGGCCAGCAAGAGAGCCGGACTGCTGGGCGTCAGTGGACTCTCCAACGATATGCGCGACCTGCGCGAGGCCATCAAGACCGGCAACGCCAAGGCGCGGCTCGCCGTGGACAAATTCACCTGGACCATCGCCAAATGGATCGGCAGCTTTGTGGCTGAGTTGAACGGGCTGGATATGCTGGTCTTCACCGGCGGAATCGGCGAAAACGACATCAATGCCCGCGCCGAAATCTGCGCCGGCTTGAGCGCCCTGGGCATCGTTCTCGATCCCGCTCGCAACAATGTGCGCGGCGAAGCGGTCATCTCCAGCGATCACTCGCCAGTCACGGTGCGCGTGATTCCGCCTGCGGAAGATCTAATTATTGTGAATCACGTCGTGCGGCTGCTGAGCGAGTAAGTCGGCGCTCTGAAGAACTGGCCTCGTTGTGCGCTTATGCGGAGTGTCGCGGCAGGGCCAGAATCTTTAACTGCCATCTACGCCCGCGCAGATTCTCGCTCAAGCGGACAACTCCGTCGGCTGCGCGCAAAATCTAGTTCTCTGTCCATATGAATTTGTACCGGCTCCATGCCCCATCCATTCCGCGTCTCTCTGCGGAATGGGTGGGAAAGCACAAATTTCAAGGAACAATATCATCCCTTCAGAAATTCAGCGCGCTTTTGGCGGAGTGAAGCCTGGCCTCGACGTCGAAGATCGCTGGATCGGGGTCCTGGAAGAAGGCTGCGTGGAGCGAGCGCACCGCTTCGTCCGCGTCCTCTTCGTCAATCATGAAGCTCATGTTGATCTCGCTCGCGCCCTGCGAGATCATGCGCACATTGATGTGGCGAATGGCGTTGAAGACCTGAGCGGCCATGCCGCTGCGACCGCGAATGTCGTCGCCGACCATGCAGATCAGCGCCTTCTTGCCCTCGTACTTCACATCGGCCAGCTTGCTCAAATCGGCGGCTAGAGCGGGCAGCTTATCGTTCGAGTCTACGGAGAGCGAGACGGAAACCTCGCTCGTCGAGACCATGTCCACGACACACTGATGCTTGTCGAAGATGGTGAAGATTTCCTTCATGTAGCCGTGAGTCATCAGCATCCGGCTGGCCACCACATCGATGATGCTGAGCTTCTTTTTCACTGCAATGGACTTGAAGGGGCTTTTGCAATGGGGCGCCAAAGATGTGATGCGCGTACCCTCGCAACTGGCGTTGCGGCTGTTGAGCACGCGAACCGGAATGTTCTTCTTGACGGCCGGAAGGATGGTGGCCGGATGCAGCACTTTGGCGCCGAAGTAGGCCAGTTCGGCGGCCTCTTCAAAGCTGATCACCTTGACGCGCAGCGCTTCGGGCACCACGCGCGGATCGGATGTCATGATGCCGTCCACGTCGGTCCATATTTCGATGGCCTCGGCCTGTATCGCGCCCCCAACCAGCGCGCCGGTAAAATCAGAGCCGCCGCGGCCCAGAGTGGTCGTGATCCCGGCCTCGTTGGCAGCGATAAAGCCGCCCATCACCGGCGTGAATCCCTGCGCAATCAGAGGAAGGATCTTTTCCGCGGCGCGTTTCTCAATGAGGACGTCCTTCGGAACCGCCTTCTGAAACTGCGAATCGGTGATGATCACCTCGCGCGCATCCACGTGGGCCGAGCGAATGCCCAAATCGTTGAAGGCCGCTGCAACGATGCGGCTGGAGATGCGCTCGCCGAAGCTGACAATCAAGTCACTGATGCGCGGGGTTAGCTCGAGGATAGCCGCAAGGCCGCGCAGAATCTCATCGAGCGAGTCAAACTCATGGTCGATCAATGCGAGCAGCGCGGCAGAGTCTTTGACCAGGGCGGAGGCCGTCTCGTGGTGACGCTGGCGCAACTGGGCGCTGATCTCCAAAGCAGCCTCGCGGTCGCCCTTCGCGGCGGCCGAGGCGGCGCGCAACAACTGATCGGTGACCCGCGCCAGGGCGCTGACCACGACCACAGGCTGCTTGCCCAGCGCCACGCGCCCTGCCACGATGGCCGCGGTACGACCGATAGCCGCCGGATCCTCGACCGACGTGCCGCCAAACTTCATCACTACCAGACTCATTTTGAAATATCCCTTGCAAGAAAAGAACTGTTAGCTGTTACAGCTTCCCCAAACTGGCCAGCAATTCCGCATTCAAGATCGTCGCTCCGGCCGCGCCGCGAACTGTGTTGTGCGAGAGCGCGGTGAACTTCCAATCGAGCAGGCCGCAAGGCCGCAGGCGGCCCACCGTCACTGCCATGCCGTTGCCGCGATTTCGGTCCAGACGCGGCTGCGGGCGATCCTGCTGCGGCGCCCATTCGACCGGTTGCTCAGGAGCCGTCGGCAAACCCTGCCCTGCCAGCGGTCGGAACTCCGCCCACGCGGCCAGAATCTCTTCGCGGCTCGCCGGCTTGCCTAGCTTGATGCTGACGCTCTCCATGTGGCCGTCGATGACTGCAACGCGATTGCAACTGGCGCTGATGCGCGCATCGAGCGGCTTCACCACGGCTCCGTCGAGCGCGCCCAGCAGCTTCAGCGTCTCCTCTTCCATCTTCTCTTCTTCGTTGCCGATGTAGGGCACCACATTGTCCAGAATGTCCATCGAAGCCACGCCGGGATAACCCGCGCCGCTCACCGCCTGCATCGTGGTCACGGCGATCTGCGTAATGCCGAAGCGATCCGCGATAGGCTTGAGCGCCACCACCAGGCCGATCGTCGAGCAATTGGGATTGGTGACCATGTAGCCGCCCGACTGCTTGCGCGAGGGCTGCTCCTCAATCAGATGCAGGTGCTCGGCATTCACCTCAGGGATCACCAGCGGCACATTGGGCGCCATGCGAAAGGCGCTGGAGTTCGACAGCACGGCGCAGCCGGCGTCGGCAAACTTCGGCTCCAGTTCGCGGGCAAAGGCCGCATCTACTGAGGCAAAGATAATCTTCGGCGCGCCTTCAGGCTCCGCCGCCGCAACGGTCATCCTGGCGATGCGCTCCGGCAGCGGCGTATCCAGCCGCCACTTGGCGGCCTCGCCATACGTCTTTCCAGAGGAGCGGTCGCTGGCGGCCAGCCAAACGATCTCGAACCACGGGTGGTTTTCCAGCAGTTGAATGTAACGTTGGCCGACCATGCCGGTCGCGCCCAGGATGCCAATTGGGTGTCTGTTTGTCATATCTTTCAACACTCTAGTCTCCCACCGGCGTTGCCGACCCGCGAGGGGATGAAATTGTAGCGCCGGCCTCCTGGCCGGCTGTAGTGTGGACCTTCCGGTCCACGCTTGTTTCTTAACAGTGTACAGGAGAACGGGCCTGAGTTCGTAATCGCCCGGAGTGGCGGGTAGGGCTAACACATCGAATCGGCTCAGCCATCCGGCAACGAAACAGATTAGTGTTGTTCCCGCTTGTTTTTGCGGAGGGAGCAGGGGTCTTTAGACCCCTGAAACAAGCGCAAAAGCAACGGGCTTCAGCCCTGGGCCATCTGTTCGCAACTGAACCGAGATCCGGACCTGAAGGCCATCTTGATTGCGCCTTTTCATTCAGAGACCTGAAGGTCCCTGCACCCTCCGATAGCCGCTCCGTGCATTGCATCGCGATTCAAAGCCTGTTACTGCGATGAAATAAAATGCAATCACACGGCGCCGCGGGGAATGGTGCATTTTCCGATTGGCCGGTCGTTCGCCTGGAATTTGAATTACGACACGGCGAGTGACTTGGCGATTTATCATTCGTCCAAAGCGAGTATCAGTAAAGTGAAGCGCGTTTTTGTTTCTCAATCGTGCGCGACAATCAAGCCAAGGGCATGTCGGCGGCTGTCACGTTACACGGCCATGTGCGGAGGAATCCGCCCGGAAAAAGGTCCTTCGTGGAACCCCCTATAATGGAGGCGCGAATGATTGCGCATAGCGTTTCCATCACCTACTGCATTACACCCGTAAATCTGTTGAGGCGGAGAGTCGATGAATAGATTGAAAATGCCCGTCTGGTTCTTTGCATGCGGATTGATCGTCTTGCAGATGATCCTGGTTGCGATCATCGTTCATGGCGAGTCGCTCACTTTCGATGAGGGCGACCATATTTTCGCCGGCTACATGATGTGGCATAGCGGCGACTACGGTCTGAATCCCGAGCATCCGCCGCTGGTGAAGCTGGTGGCGACCCTGCCTCTGCTGCACGAGAAGCTATGGGTGCCTCAGCTGCATCAGCTAATGTTCAAGGCCGAGGCGTACCGGGATGGCCGTGATTTTATGGAACGTAATGATGGCCCAAGGCATCGCCTGCTCTTCGACATGCGTCTGGCAGCAGGTGTCTTTGCCGTTGGCCTCTCAGTGATGGTATTTCTGATGGGGAGCAAGCTCTTTGGCGAGTCCGCTGGTTTGCTGGCTTTGCTCTTGGTGGTCTTCGAGCCCAATGTATTGGCCAACAGTGATCTGGTCACGACCGATATAGGAGTTGCTTGCTTCTTTCTGGCCACAATCTATTGCTTCTACCGTTACGCAAGGCAGCCATCTGTGATTAGTCTGTTGCTGACCGGCTTGGCAGCGGGACTCACGCTGTCGGCCAAGCACAGCGGGATTTTGCTGGCTCCGATGCTGCTGGGATTGACGCTGGTAGAGATCGCCTGTGCCGAGCGGGGACGGCGCAAGCGGATGGCTGGGACACTGTTTGGCGGATTGGCTGCCATCGTGGGCCTCGCGGTTGCGGTGCTTTGGGCTTTTTACGGTTTTCGCTATGCGGCCAGACCGGCAGGGCTGGTGATGAACCCGACGCTGAGCGAATACGCCGCACCCCTCACGGGGCTGAACGGTTGGATGATAGGACATCTCACCAACTGGCGGTTGCTGCCGGAATCCTACCTGATGGGGATCACTGACATTCACTATGCGGCGCAGCAGTATCCCATCTTCCTGATGGGGCACGACTATCCACACGGTGTTTGGTGGTACTTTCCAGTCGCGCTGTCCATCAAGACCTCTCTGGGCTTGATCGGTCTGGTGGTTTTGGCCGGTATAGCGCTGACCAGCAGGCGGCTGCGGCAGACAAGAGAATTGGCGTACCTGTTTGTGCCCGGCGCTATCTATTTTGCCGTAGCGGTCCTCAGCGGTATGAACATCGGCACTCGTCATGTCCTGTTTTTGTATCCACTGGCCGCATTGCTGTCAGCAGCGGGTCTGGTAGCGCTCGCGCAGCATAGCCGGCGCTGGGCTTGGATCGGTGGAGCGTTGGTGGCGTGTCATATCGTTTCTGCCATGGCTGTGTTTCCGGCAGAGATGGCGTACGCCAACGAAGCCTGGGGCGGAGCGGCAAACACACACAAATACCTGAGCGATTCCAGTGTGGACTGGGCGCAGCAACTGCCACACGTCAAGCAATGGGTTGACGCCCATCCTGGCGAGGAGTGCTGGTTCGCCTATTCCGCTTATCCGGAACTTCGTCCGCAGGCCTACGGCATTCCCTGCCACCCGCTCCCCACGGCCCATACCGGATGGGAGATCCTGCCGGTCGACGTGCCAGAAACCATCCATGGCAACCTCCTGTTAAGCGCAGACGATCTGGAAGCCTGCGACTGGCCCAGCGACCAGTTGAATGTCTTCGAGCGATTTCGGTGGATGCCGATGGCCGAGCAGATCGATCACAGTGTGTTTGTGTTCCATGGCGATTTCCATGTGCCGGAAGCGGCGGCGTTGGGAGCGGTCCAAAAGTCGAATATCCTGCTGATGGAGAATAGGCCCGCGGACGCTTTGGTTGCGGCAAAGAAGGCTGTCGCTTTGCAACCGGAGAATTTGCTGGCGCAGACGGCCTTGGGAGACGCCCAGACGGCATTAGGCGACAAAAATAGTGCACGAGCCGCTTATGAATTGGCGCTGGCGGCGGCGCATCGATTGGAAGCCGACGCCCAGCCGCTGTTTGTGCCCGATTTAGAGCAGAAGCTGCATCCATGACATCGTCATAACTTAAGCCGTGAAGTTTTTCTTTACATCCGAAGTCGATAGGGAAGTTGCCTAATCGCAGAACCTCCGTGACGCTCCAGAATGGGGCCTTTCGGAGACTTTTCCGGTAGCCCGGTGTCTTGAGGGCTATTTCACCCAAGAAGAACTCCCTTAGACGCGCAGCGGCACTCTTACCCGAGCGCAAAGGACGAGTCACCCAGCAACCCGGAATTTGTAACGCGAAGCCGCATAGGGCTCCGCGAAATGCCAAGACCCGAAAAATCAACTGTTCCCAACAGCCCGATGCGCTCATGGAAAGGGTTCTGGTTGGTTTGGTCGCCTATTCGGAGACCACACCCCACCCGCCGTTGGGTCGCCCCGACCCTCTCCCGCAACCGCAGGGTAATTGCATGAATCTTTTTTTGCATATAATTTCTCACATCCGAGTACCATGAGTTCAGGTCGGCCTTTGGGACCGGCCCGAAGCGGCAGAAAAGGCACCCCCCCCTACCCTTCTCCCTCTCTTCGCCCATTTTTCTTGCATATAATTAAATAGTTCTGGAGTTCATTTCAAAATCACCGCATCGTTGTTGAGTTTTTCCACTCGCACCTTCCGACTCTGTCAAATGCCAAAAGCGAAGAAACGGCGATTCGCAAAATTCTCTATTTTTTGCCTCTGATTGATTCTACCCAAAAGTCTTTCAATCGCCATCTCCATCCAATCCGCGCTTTTTGTGGAATGCATCGTTTTGCAATCATGCGATTGCCTTGCCCGCATCGGGAAATGCAGCCCCGCCCGCGAAGCTGATACCCTAGAAGCATGAAATTCGGTGTTCTAGTCTTTCCCGGCTCCAACTGCGACCACGACGCCTACAACGTGATTGCCGAAGTGGCTCACCAGCCTGTCACCTTTCTCTGGCACGACTCCGACGACCTGCAAGGCGTCGATGCCGTCGTGGTTCCCGGCGGCTTTGCCTACGGCGATTACCTGCGCACCGGCGCCATCGCGCGCTTTTCGCCCGTCATGCAGGCGGTCAAGCGCTTTGCCGAGGGCGGCGGCTTGGTGCTGGGCATCTGCAACGGCTTTCAGATTCTCGCCGAAGCCGGCCTGCTGCCCGGCGCGCTCATGCGCAACGCCGGACTCAAGTTCATCTGCAAGGATGTGCATCTGCGCACGGAAACCGCCGACAGCCCCTTTACCAATGCGCTCGCCGTGGGCGCAGTGCTGCAGATTCCCATCGCCCACATGGAGGGCAACTACTTCTGCACGCCGGAGGAGTTGCGCCAGTTGGAAGCCGAGGACCGGATCGCCTTCCGCTATGCGACACCGGCCGGCGAAGTCACCGAGCAGGCGAATCCCAACGGCTCCCTGGGCAACATTGCCGGCATTCTCAACGCCCGGAGAAACGTGCTGGGGCTGATGCCCCACCCGGAGCGATCCAGCGAGCTGATTCTGGGATCAAAGGACGGCTGGAAGATCTTCGCCTCGATGATCGCGGCGCTGGCTGCCCGTTGAGCAAGGAATCAGGAGAAGAATCGATCATGAGTCCGATCACAGTTGACACCACTCTCTGCAAAAAAGACGGCCTCTGCGTGGAAGTTTGTCCTTCCAAAATCCTAGCTTTCAATGAAGATGGATTCCCCGAAGAAGTTGCCGGAGGGCGTTGTATTCTCTGCGGTCACTGCGCCGCTGTTTGCCCCTCGGAGGCGCTGACCCACACCGGTTTGCCGCGGGAAGATTTCCTGCCCGCGCTCAAGCAACTACCGGATCCGGCGATGATGGACAGCTTTCTGATGAGCCGCCGTTCGATAAGAGTCTTCAAAGACCGGCCTATCGCACGGGAGACTTTGCTCGCCCTGCTGGACGTGGCGCGGCGAGCGCCCACTGCGACCAACTCCCAGCGGCTTCGCTGGATTGCGGTGGAAGATGGAGCCAAGATTCATGAATTGTCGAAAGAGACGTTGAACTGTCTGCGCATCTCTGGAGCCAATCCGGCTTTGTTGGAGAGATGGGAAGAGCAATGGAAGAGCGGCTACGACTTTATCCTGCGCGGTGCTCCGGCTCTGGTAGTGGCCTGCGCGCCGGAAGAGTATGAATGGGGAAAACCGGATTGTGCGATTGCCCTCACCTATCTTGAACTTGCAGCGGAGGCGCGTGGACTGGGCGCCTGTTGGGCCGGCTACCTGACCCGTGTCGCCGCCGTTCACGCTCCGCTTCGGCGGATGCTCTCGGTCCCTGAAGGCTACGCCGTGCGCGGTGGCCTGATGCTGGGCGAACCGAAGTATACATATCGGAGGATTCCGCCCAGAAATCCGCTGATTGTGCATTGGGTCTAGCTCATCCCAGAGGGGAACTTTTCGGGAGTGAGAAACAATTTGGGAGTTCGCGGCGGCGAGAAGCCATGATTGATATTCATCATCATCTGATCTACGGAGTTGACGACGGCTCGCCCGATCTGGACACCTCTCTGGAGATGGCGCAGGAGGCTGCGGCGGAAGGCGTAACGCACATCGTATGCACGCCGCACGCCAGTGAGCGCTACCCCTACAATGCTCCGTTGATTGATGAGCGTTTCGCCAAGTTGCGCCAATTGCTACAAGGCCAGATCGAGCTGAGCCTGGCATGCGACTTTCACATGACTGCGGAGAATGTCTACGATGCGGCAGCCAACCCTCTGCGCTACTCGATTGACGGCAAGGGCTATCTCCTGATCGAATTCTCCAACACATCAATTCCCCCGCAAATCAACGACGCCCTGTTCCTGCTGCAATCTGCGGGCTATCGGCTAATTGTCACACATCCGGAGCGCTACCCGGTGGTGCTGGGCGAGCCGGAAATGCTGGCCGAATGGATTCGCATGGGATGCCTGGTGCAGGTGACGGCCGCGTCCCTGTATGGGCGCTTCGGCAAGATGGCTGAGGCCTTTTCCAACGAGCTGCTGGAGCGCAACTGGATTCATTTTCTGGCCACTGACGCGCATAACATGAGCGGACGGCGACCACATCTGAAGAACGGCTACGACTATGTAACTCAGCGCATGGGCGAGGAGACGGCGCGACGGCTCTGCGAGAGCAATCCGCGTGTAGCCGTCGAGGGTGCCGAGTGGCCGCAGCAGCCTGAGCCTTTGGGGCTACGGGAGCGCGTCCCAATGAAGTTCCAGGCCAGGAAGTTTTCCTCGCTGTCGGGCAGGCGCGCCGGCTCCAATTCCGGCAGCAGCGCTTCTGCAACCAGCAAACCCGGCTTCTTCAAGCGATTCTTCGGAAGATCATAATCCTAAAAACTGGCCACCTAGAAGCTGGAAAGCGGATATGCCGCTTCCGCTACCCCAAATGACTGATCTTCAACTGTAACGTGTCGAAGTCCACGGTGCCCAAGCCGCGAGCGGCGGCCATGAACAAGTAGGGCAACTGCGCCGCATTGAGATTCCAGTAAGCCTTGGCCACATAGGCGTCGAGAGCTACCGGATCGGTTCCGGCGACGATAGTTTTCTTGGTGGCCACGTCTTCCAGGTTGCCGCCGGTGGGGCCATTGCGCAGCAGAACGCGGTAGCAGTCAATCAGCGTAACTGTGGGCAGCATGAAGCTGGCCAGGTCGGCGAGGCTCTGGTGAATCTGCTGATGCAACCGGTTGCGCTCGCCGCCCAGAATGCCATACCAGTTCTTCATGCCGAGCGTGACGCCGGTGAGGCCGTGGTGTTTGGCGATGGGCAGGTTGATGATCTTGTCGGCTTCAAGGAAGGGCGTAAAGACAGGCCAACTCTTGAGCACCACGCCGCCCATGTCAACCTCGCGGAAGAGCTCTGGATCGGGCAGGATCACCTCGGCGCCCTCGGCGCGGGCCGCAGCCTGGATGCCGGAGCGCTGAAAACAGCGGCGCGGCTCGTTGCAGCTGACATCGGTGACGATGACACGCTTGGCGCCGGCCTGCCAGCACTGGCGGACCACTTCGGCGACGACTTCAGGATTGGTGTTGGCGGCCTGCTCCGGGGTGCGATCCCAAGCGATGTTGGGCTTGAGAACCACCACGTCCTGGCGGCTGATGAAGCGGCTTATTCCGCCCAGATTCAGCAGAGCCGTCTGCACCAGCGCGCGCGGCTCTCCATTTTGAACGACGGTCATCTGCGGCAGGGATGAATCGCCGCCGGTACGATGGTCGCGCCGCGCCTGCTCGGCCTTCCCCGCAACCGGGCGAATGTTGTGTGCACTGAGCCACGCGGCCGCGCCCGCCGCGCCCGCCGCAACACCGCCCACGCGCAGCAGTTGCAGCATGGCCTCGCGGCGCGTCATGCCTTGCCCCTCGCCCTTTGTTTCTTTCGGCATCTGATCGGTTTCCGCAGCCATAGTAATTCTCCCGGTTAGACTTCCAGCAAATGAAAGCGCTTCGGATCGTTGGTGCCGAGGTGGTGAGCGCCGTCTGCCGCGGTGGCGATGTAGCTCGGCGGACGATTAACGGCGGCGAGTGATTTCATTCCAACCTCCGCGCGCTTCTTCTCGATCATCTGCCACGCGACCTGGTCAACGGCGACGCGGTCTTCGCCAACGATCAGCGCGTTGGGATTCCACAGACGCTCGGGGCGGAAGCCGGGACCGCCGTCGTAAACCGCACTCATCGCATCGCCGATGGTAAAGCGAACCTTGTCGCGGACGACCGGGATGCAGTTGAGATCGGCTACGCCGGGGTTGCAATTGCCCGAATGCAGATCCTGCGGGCGCTCCAATACGCCGTACATATTTTTCATCGCAAAGGTGATGCCGGCGCCGCTGTGGTCCTTGAGGATGGGCAGGCCGATGACCATGGCGCACTCACGAGTGAGGATCTTGGAGAGGCGCGCATGCGCCGTGCCCCAAACCTCCGCCTTTTCTTCAAAGCCGGAGACGTCTGATCCGAAGACGCGGATGCGGCTGGGATCGGTGTTAATTGTGAGGCCGCAGACCTGAAGGTCGCGAGCATTCCGGTCCCACACAATAATATTGCCGGGCTTGACACCGGCCTGCTGCAAGCGCTCGCAGATGGCCATCACCAGCGCTCGGTGAGTGCAGATTCCCTTGCCGCCCAGGCCGTTGGTCTTGAGGCCGATGACCTTATCCATGGGCACGATGTGCTTCCATGCTTCGACCGGCTTGTCGCGGCCGGTGTATGTGGCGATGGCGCGGTCCAGCAGGGCCAGCACACGCTTATCGTCCAGTTGCCCATCGGCGCCGTGCAGCTGCGCATCGCGAGCCACCACGACTTTTGGCCTGGCGGTGGCGTCCTGCTTGTCCAACATTCCAGCAATGCCCAGCTTGCTTTGCGAACCGAACAGCACCGCTCCCGTCGCTGCCTCTTTTAGAAACTCCCGTCGGCTTGTCATCTCATCTCTCCAGTTCCTAGATGACCGGATTTCCGGCCATCTTCATTCTCACGGTCAAATCTCCATGAGGCTAATACGTTGCGGATCATTGACGCCCAAATGATGAGCAGCGTCAGCGGATCTAGCTATGTAGCGCGGCTCGCGGCCTGCAGCCTCGAGCGTCGGCAGTCCAACCTCGGCGCGCTTCCGCTCGAGGATACCCCATGCGGTTTGATCGACCGCCACGCGATCCTGGCCCACGATGAGCGCGTTGGGATGCCATATATGTTCAGGGCGAAAGAGAGGACCGCCTTCATAGAGCGCGGAGATGGCGTCTCCAATCACGAAGCGAACCTTGTCGCGAATCGCCGGAATGCAATGCAGATCGGCAATGGCGGGATTGCAATTGCCTACATGCATAGGCCCCACGTCTTCCATCTTGACCACGCCGTACATATTCTTCATGGCAAAAGTGAGACCCGAGCAGGCATGATCCTTGAGGATGGGCAGATTCATCACCATCTCGCATTCCCGCGTGAGAATTTTGGAAAGTCGAACGCGAACCACGCCGTTCGTTTCAATCCGGTCCTCGTAGCCCGCCACATCGGAACCATAGCAGCGAATTCGGCTGGGGTCTTTATTGATGGTGTAACCGCCAGACTCAAGAGCCTCATTGGCTTGATCCCACACCAGGATGTTGCCGGGCTTGACGCCGGCCTGTTGTAGCCGCTCACAGATTGCCAGAGTCAGTGCCAGGTGAGTCGAGATTCCCTTGCCGCCCGCGCAGTTCACTTTTAGCCCGATGACCTTGCCCATGGGCACAATCCGCTTCCACGTCTCCACCGGATGGTTATGCCCGGTATAGGCGGTAATGGCGCTGTCAAGCAGATCGAGCACACGCTGTTCGTCCAGTTGCGTGCCTGCGCCGTGTAGTTGCGCATCACGAGCCACCACCACTTTAGACTTGCTTGTCTCGGCGTGCTGGTCCAATATGCCAGCCAGCCCCAACTTGCTTTGCGCGCCCAGGATCATGGCTCCCGTCGCTGCATTTTTCAAAAAATCCCGGCGGTTTCCCATCGCAATCCTCTTTCTTTGGTTTTCGCCAGATTCCAGCCACAGAGTTTACAGCTTCGCTTCCACAGTCTGCGCCAGCGCAAGCAGAGCCTGCGGTGCGTCGGGCGTGGACTCATAAGCTACGATGCGGACCAGGGACGGCCCCTTGCGAAAAATCACGCTCTGCGCATAGGCTATGCCCGCGTCGCCCAGTTGAACGGTCTTGGCATCAGTGGTCTGCCCGGTCTCAAGAATCTTGCGCGCGCCCGCCGCGTCCTTCATGGTGTAAACGTCCACCACCGCTTCCAGTGTTCCCTGATATTTGTAATCAGAGGTGGAAGTGGTGACGACTCCAGCCGAGATGTACTGCTCGGCGTCTCCGTCAATGTATTGCCACAAATTATTGGCCGCAAAGACGCGCGTGTCGCTGGTCTTTTGCCAGCCTGTGACCGCGCCCGAGGCCGGGAACGGATCAACCTTCGCTTTCTTGCACCCTGAAGCGGCAACCGTGATCATGGCAATCGCCGCCACGGCAAGCATCCAATTCGAACGAAGTTTCACGGAACAATCTCCCTTATTTTCTGTTAAGCAGTATTTGACTGCTGGGTGAACGGCTTTCACCGATGCTGGTGACGCAGACGGCGGGTCGATCTTGCAGCGGGCAGGCAAACTCGCAGGCGCCGCAACCCACGCAACGACTGGGGTCAATGCGCGGCTGCTTGAGCGTTTTAGTATTGCCCGCCGAATCAACCACCTGCGCTTCTTCGACATAAATCGCCTTGGGCGAAACCGGACACCATTCTTCGCAAACAATGCAGTCGGTGGCCATGGCCCACGGCAAACAGCGGCCGCGATCATAGAAGGCCAACCCCAGGCGGATCGGCTGGCTCTGCTGGCCCACGCCCACCACCCAGCCTTTTTCCTTCGGCGTAATCTGCCAGATGGCGCCGGTGGGGCAGACCTCAGAGCAGAGCACACAACTCGGCTCACAGTACCCGATACGCGGCACCAGCATTGGCGACCACAATCCCTCCAAACCAGCCTGATCAAGCGTGGGATGCAGCGCCGTGTTGGGGCAAACCTTCATGCACTCGCCGCAGCGGATGCAGCGCGAGAGAAACTCTGCTTCATCCAGCGAGCCTGGCGGACGCAGCAGCCGCTCGTTGCGGCCTTTGCCCAGCCCCGTGTTGGCGCGCATCAAGGGAACCGCCATTGCGCCAATGGCAACACCAGTGAGCGTTCTGCGGCGCCCCAGGTCAGGCGAAGCAACTTCTTTCTCCCTGCGGAAGAAGCGGAAATTGAGGCTGTCGTGCGGGCAACTGCCCACGCAGTTCATGCACATCAGGCACTCGGACTTGTGCCAGGGAACGCCGCCAACAGGATCGTCTCCGCCCTGGCAATTCAGCAAACAGCGGTTGCAATTGTTGCAGCTTGCGGCATCCTTGTGCAGCCCCAGCACACTCCAGCGCGAGACCGCGCCCAGCAATGCGCCCAGCGGGCAGATCGCCCTGCACCACAACCGCGTCACCCGCAGGCTGGCCGCCAGAATCAGCAGAAACAGAACGCCCAGGATCAGCCCTTGCGTGTAGCGCGGCTGACGAAGATCGAGCACCGTGTAGTGCAAAATTGTGTGCAGAATCGTGCCGGTGGATTTGATCGCCGCAACGTGGCTGGTTTCAAGAGGAGTCAGCAGCGCGCGCGCCGCTGCGTTGATGGCCGGCAAGATCGAAAGCCCAAAGGAGCGCACCAGCAGGCTGAATGGATCAAGCCAGCCAATCGCCGCCGAACCGAAGAGCGCGGCCACAAGTCCTGCCAGCAGCACCACGTACTTGCCCGTCTGCCAACGTTTATACCGGTTGGCCTCGATGCGCTGCTTGCCCCTCTTCGCCTCGGAGGGCATATTACCCACAAAGTGTTGCAGCGTTCCCATCGGGCAGATCCAACCGCAGAAGAAGCGGCCCAGAAAGAGCGTGGGAATGAGAATCAGCAGGCTCCACAGCAGCCCGCGATAGAGCGCGTGGCTGGCCAGCGCATTGACCACTGCCACCAGCGGATCCCACTCAAAGAAGAGCCGCACCGGCGCGCGCAGTTGAACTTCGGTCGGACCGCCGGGGAAGAAGCTCAGGGAGGTGAACAGTAGCAGCGCAAAAAAAAGCAGCAAAAAAAAGATCTGCGAAATCCTGCGCAACAGCGGCAATCTGGACCGGGGCACTAAGATTCCTCCACGCGGGGTGCTCATGAACTAGGACGTTCATTCATCATGATTCGCTCTCAGGCAAACAATGGACGGTGACCGGCGTCACAGATTGGCAGCTTGGGCTGCTGAGATTGTGGAAGGTCACACCAGTAGGAAACTTTTGCATGCGTCAAGATTGTGTCAGGGCACGACTTTCGTAGTTTCGTGAAGGCGTAGAATGAACGCGGAATTTAGCCTCTGAGGAAATGAATCTGAAACGGTCATACTTGTTCAGATGTTCTTTCGTTTTTCATCATTCGTCGAGGCAAATGATCAACTGAGGAGATGGGAATGAATCGACGGGATATTTTACTTGGCGCAGCCAGGCTCACACCGGGAGTCATCGCCGGGGCAGCGGCCATGAACATGAACGCAGCGGTCATCTCGGCTGCGGCGGAGCCAACCCGCAAGTTGAAAATTATTGTCACAGGCGGGCATCCGGGAGACCCTGAATATGGCTGCGGCGGTACAGTTGCGCGCTTCACGGCGCTGGGCCATGAAGTGGTCCTGCTCTATCTGAATGATGGCGGTTGGCCCCCCACTCCGCCGACCACCCGCATTGCGGAAGCCGCAAAGGCATGCGAAATATTGAAGACGCGCCGGGTTTATGCGGGACAGATCAATGGCCACGCGGTGCTGGATAACGAACACTATGAGGCCTGCCGGAAGATCTTCGAGCAGGAAAAGCCTGACGCCGTCTTCAACCAATGGCCCATCGACAATCATCGCGACCATCGCGCCATCTCCATGCTGACGTATGATGCGTGGAAGGAGATGGGACGGACCTTCGCCCTGTATTACTACGAGGTTTCTGACGGCGAAGACACCATGCAGTTTGCGCCTTCTCACTATGTAGACATCACCGAGACCGAGCCACAGAAGCGTGCGGCCTGTTACGCCCATGCCAGCCAGACTCCAGACCGCTATTACGAGTTGCAGGATTCGGTCGCCAAATTCAGGGGATTACAGAGCGGTTATAAGAGAGCCGAAGCCTTTATCCGCCAGATTCAAAGTCCCTTTGACATATTCTCGATGGCGGGTATTGCAACTCGATGAAGACTGTATCAATACGCCAATCCTGAGTGGCATTGGCTCTGTGCCGTGGTTTCCCAACTCTCGCTTATGGGAGTTGGAAAACCACGAACCCCATGCGCGCAAGCGCCGTCCGCCCCGCCGCGGATGGCTTGCATATAATTACCATCCACCGGCGCACAATAGAAAAATGAAAAACGACCAAAGCAGCGGGCTGTTACTCACTACTGTCCGCTTTTCACTGTCCACCGATAGGGTACCCCCCACCCCCCCAATTTATTTTCTATCGACAGCCAAAGCTTGCAGATAATTTTAAGGCATTTATAATCAATATCTTCCGAAGAACATTTCTATGGAAAAACTCCACTGCAAAGCCGAAAACAGGCAAAAATCGCCTCAGAATATGAGAATTTCGACGAAAAAAACCTGTCTTTTCGGCGGTTTTAAGCCGGATTCGCACTGCTTTTCTCACACCGCGAACCCCATGCGCGCAAGCGCAGTCTGCCCCACCGCAGATGGCTCACAGATGATTGACGAGCGAGGCGATGCAGGCCGCGCCGAAACCGTTGTCAATGTTCACTACAGAGACATTGGGCGAACAGGTGTTCAGCATTCCAAGCAGCGCGGCGATGCCGCCGAACGACGCGCCGTAACCGACGCTGGTGGGCACGGCCAGCACCAACGCATTCACCAGACCGCCGACCACCGTAGGCAGCGCGCCTTCCATGCCCGCGCAGACGATCAGTACACGCGCTGATTGCAAAGCGTCCCTTTGCGCCAGCAAGCGGTGAATGCCGGCCACGCCGACGTCGGCAATCAATTCAACGGGATTGCCCATCAGCCGGGCGGTCACCACGGCCTCTTCGGCGATGGGCAAATCGCTGGTGCCGGCGCAGACCACGGCAATGGTTCCCTTCCCCGGAGTTGCGGCAGCCTGCGTCAGCGTGATGGCTCGTGCGGTTTCGTGAAATTCGGCTCTTGGTTCGACTGCATGAACCGCCTCGAACATCTCGCGCGTGGCGCGCGTGGCCAGCACATTGCCCCCGGCGCGCGCCATGCGAGCAAAGATGGCAGCCACTTGCGCGACGGTTTTTCCGGCGGCAAAGATCACCTCCGGCATTCCGGTGCGCAACGCGCGATGATGATCGAGCTTGGCAAAGCCGATGTCCTCGTAGGGCAGATCCTTCAGGTGCTCAAGCGCGTCGCTCACCGCGGTGCGGCCCTCGCGCACTTCGTTGAGCAGCAATTCAATCTGTGCGCGATCCATCAGCGTTTCTCCTTTGTGGTTGCGAAAACTCGCATGGCTTCTTCCATCACCTGCTTGAGAGGGACCGCTGCTCCGGCGGCGATCTTGCGGCAATCCTCATACTCCGGCGCGGCGTTGGCAATCGCGCCGTTGGGCAGGCGGGCGATCTTGATGCTCACCTTGCCCCATGGTGTTTCAACCGCGACGAACTCCCGCGCCAGAGCGGCCTTCTTCTCCAGCCGCCAGCGAAGGCCAATGGTGGTGGTCTCGCGGAAGAGCAGTTCTTGCAGCGCGGGCACAAGATCGGGCCTGCATAGCACGGTCATCTGCACACCGGTGCGCCCCTTTTTCATCTGCACAGAAGCGCGATAGACGTCCCACGCACCGGCTTCGAGCAGTTGTTCGCTCACGTATGCGAGCACCTGCGGCGTGGAATCGTCGATCACGGTTTCAATCACCGCGATCGATTCAGTGGCGGCATCGGTGGTTTCTTCGCCGATAAGCAGGCGCAGCAGGTTGGGCTGGCCCTTCGTCTCGCGTCCGCCCGCTCCATAGCCCGTTTGCAAGATGCGCATGGGTGGCAGCGGCGCATAGCTTACATCCAACATTCGTAGTGCGACCGCCCCGGTCGGTGTCACGCGCTCCATCGGCTCGCCGGCCGCGTAGACCGGCGCATCGCCAAGCAGCGCCAGCGTAGCCGGCGCGGGCACCGGGATCGTGCCGTGCTGGCAAACGACCGTGCCGCTGCCCACGTTGAGCGGCGACGCAAGCCAGCGGTCAACATGCAGCGCCTCAGCGCCCGCGGCGGTGCAGACAATATCGACGATGGTGTCCACCGCGCCCACCTCGTGGAAGTGAACATCTTCAATGGGAACGGAATGAATGGCGGCCTCGGCCTCGCCCAGCAGTTGAAAGGCGCGCGAGGCGCGCTGCTTCACACTCTCAGCCAAAGGCGCGGAACGGATGATGGCAAGGATCGCCGACAGAGAGCGATGCTCGGTGTGCGTATGCTCAGGAGGATGCTCGTGGGGGTGGTGCTCATCCTCGTGCGGATGCGAATGCAGGTGGGCGCCGTGCTCATGAGAATGCGCTGACTGATCCTGGTGCGAGTGCCCAGACTCCGCGGACGGCGTATCGGGAGTGATGACATCGACCTTGGTTGCGGCCAGTCCGCCGCGGCTCACCTTGCGCATCTCAAGGCGAGCGCCCACGCCCAGCGCGGCTGTGGTTTCTTCCAGGCAGGCAAAAGGAAGGCCCGCATCGACCAGGGCGCCCAGCAGCATATCGCCGCTGATGCCGGAAAAGCACTCAAGATAACCGATTCGCATAGCAAGGTTATTCTAAACTGCCGGCGATGCGCCGCGCCCGGCGAGCACTTCCACGGGCAGGATGGCGTTCATCGAGCCTGACCGAAAGCCGGAGCAATCGAGCGTGACGTACTTGAAGCCAATCAGCTTGAGCGCGGCCGTAATCGCATCGAACATCTCCATTGAGAGGGCGCGCGGCATCTCGGCGCGGGCCAGCTCCACGCGGGCCAGTTCGCCGTGATGGCGTACGCGCAACTCGCGGAAGCCCAACTGCCGCAGACTCTCCTCGGCGCGTTCCACCTGCTCCAGAACCTCGCGGGTCACGGTGCGTCCATACTCCACGCGCGAAGCCAGACAGGGCGCGGCGGGGCGGTCCCAGAGCGGATAGCCGGCAGCCTTCGAGAGTGCGCGAATCTCGTTTTTTGTCAGCCCGGCCTCGGCAAGCGGCGCCAGCACGGCGTGCTCCTCGGCCGCGCGCTGCCCTGGACGGTAATCGCGCGTGTCGTCGGCGTTCATGCCAAAGGCGATGTGATCGAATCCAAGCTTGGGAGCCAGCGCCTCCATGGCGCGAAAGAGTTCATCCTTGCAATGAAAGCAACGATTGGCGTCGTTGCGCTGGTACTCGGGGCTACTCAGCTCTTCGGTGGCAAGGATGTGCAGCGGCATCTGCCGCGCGCTGGCAAACTCGCAAGCTGCCTCGTAGTCGCGCCGCGCAAGACTGGCGGAGTCGGCCAGCACGGCGAGCATCCGGTTGCCCAGAACGCGATAGGCCGTAGCCGCCAGAAACGCGGAGTCCACACCGCCGGAGTAGGCCACCATCAGGCTGCCCAACTGCCGCAACCGCGATTCCAGCGAAAGCAGTTTGCGCTGCGTGCCTGGATCGCCGTCGAGCGCGACTTTCTGTTCGCCTTCCGTGACTTCGGAATGGTTTGAACTCGTGAAATCCTGCGTCGCCATAGCGTTAATTATATCCTTCGCCAAGATGAATATGGAATGCAGCGCTTGTTGCAGCACCTTTGCTCCGCAGAAAGGTTTGGCGGCCTATCTTCAGCAGTACAACCACTGATAGCCAGCCAACTACCTGCGGAGGGGCCACACAAAACCTGCGGTGGGGCAAAGTAGGTTCGTGCTTTTGCCCTGGAGTGTCGTTTCACTCCATGGGTCAAGCCCCGTCCCGCGCTGTACCATAGGTATGGGCCTCTGCCCCTCCAGGAATACGCCCATGTCTCCAAAGAAAAAATCCGCAAAGCTTCTCCATTGCCCCACCTGCGGAATGTTGGTCCGCTTCAACGACGAAGACTTCCCTTTTTGCTCGGATCGGTGTCGCAAGATCGACCTCGGCAAGTGGGCGATGGGCGTCTACAAGATCAGCTCGCCCATCCTCGACCCAGAGGTGCTGGAAGACTTGGGCGAACTGAGTAGCGGCGGCAGTGGTGGCTACGATGGCAACTGAAGCTCCTGCCCAAAAAAAGACTCGCTTGGCCTGGACTATCGCGACTTTCTTTGGCGCGGGCCTGGGCAAGCCCGGTCCCGGCACCTGGGGATCGGTGGCCGCCGTGCTGCTGTGGGCCGCGTATGACTTCGTCTTTCATCCGACAGCGCAAGCACTGCTGATTGCCCTCCTCGCCGGCATCGCGCTAACGCTGATCCTCGGCATTCCAGCTTCGACTATCGTCGCCCGCGAAAGCGGCCGCCATGACCCGCAGTTCGTCGTCGTCGACGAAGCCGCCGGCCAGTGGATTGCGCTGCTCGGCAGCCCATTTGATCTGCGCCACGCCCTGATTGCACTCATTCTCTTTCGCCTCTTCGACATCACCAAGCCGTTTCCCGTTCGCCAGCTTGAAAAGCTTCCCGAAGGCTGGGGCATTGTCCTCGATGATGTTGGCGCGGGGTTGTATGCTTTGGGTGTAGCATCGCTCATACGCATCTGGATTTAAACCATGTCCCGCGCCCCCATCCAACCCGCCGCTGAGCTTGCCCCGCGCATCGACGACATTATGCCCGCCGCTGCGCTGCCCGAGGGCGAGATTGAACTGATTGGCACAAATCTTGGCCCCTGCAACTCAGAACTGCCCACCGTACTGGTTGACGGTCTTCAGGCGCATGTTTTGATGAGCCGCCCCGGAGCACTGGCTCTACGCGTTCCCGCACTGGCCGCGACCGGACTCATCGAGGTGCACAACTCCTTTGGAGCCAGCAATTCCGCTCCTCTGCGCGTGGCCCGCCAGCTCTCCGAGGGCTTGCATCCGGTAACCAATCCCGCGGTCAGCCGCTCAGGCATGATCTACGCAACCATCTCCGGCCAGCGCGGCAAGCAGACCCCAATTTCGGTGGTGCGCATCAGCCCTGACGGCCGCGGAACGCCTTTTGTGACCGAAATTCTCAACGCCACCGGGCTGGCCTTCAATCCTGACGGCGAGCTTTTTGTCACCTCGCGCGCCGAGGGCAACGTCTACCGTATCGACGAAGCGGGCGAGCCAGCCCTCTACGCAGAGGGCATGGGCGTGGCCACGGGCGCGACCTTCGACGCTGAGGGCAACCTCTTCGTAGGCGACCGCAGTGGGACGATCTTCAAAATCAATACCGAACGCCAGATCTTCGTCCATGCCACGCTCGAACCCAGCCCGGCGGCCTATCATCTGGCCGTCAGCGCCGCTGGGACGCTGTTTGTTACCGGACCCACGCTCAGCTCGAACGACACCATCTGGGCAATTGAGCCAAATGGAGAGACTCGCGCATGGTTCCGCGGCTTGGGACGCCCGCAAGGCCTGGCGCTTTCGAAAGAGGGCGACATCTACCTGGCCGCCTGCCTCGCCGGCCGCCGCGGCCTGGTGCGCGTGACGCCGCAGGGCGAAGCGACGCTGGTGCTGGCAGGCTCTAACATCGTCGGTTTGGCTTTTTCTCCCCTCGGCACCACGATTCTCGCCACCAACGAAGCTGTTTATGATGTGGACCTGGGAGTAGAAGGCCTGAATTTGTTTTAAGCAGCTTGCAGCGAACAGCTCACAGCAAACAATCCATACGCCCGGACTTTTTTCTGTGAGCTGTTCGCTGTAAGCTGGAAGCTGCCCTATGAAATCCGAAATCATCGCTGTCGGCTCCGAGATGCTTACGCCCTTCCGCCAGGACACCAACTCGCTGTATCTGACGGAGAAGCTCAACGAACTCGGCGTCACCGTGGCTTTCAAGACCATCGTCGGCGACCGGCTGCTGGATCTGGTCAGCGTCGTCCGTGCTGCTCTCAGCCGCACCGACATTGTCATCCTAATGGGTGGACTCGGCCCCACCGAGGACGACCTGACGCGCGAGGCCGTGGCCGAGGCGCTCTCACTCACCCTGCGCCGCGACGCCAGCCAGGTCAACGCTTTGGCCGAGCGCGCCGCCACCTGGCGCATTCCCATGCCGCAGAACAACCTGAAGCAGGCTGACCTGCTGGAGGGCGCGACTCTGCTGCCCAACCCCAACGGCAGCGCGCCCGGCCAATGGCTCAATACCGAATGGCAAGGCAATCGCAAGCTGCTCATCCTGGTTCCCGGCCCGCCCAACGAGTGCCGTCCGCTCTTTGACGCCGAGTGCATGCCACGGCTGCGCAAGCTATTGCCGCAGAACTGCATCGCCAAGCGAACCCTGCGCGCGGCCATGATTCCCGAATCACAGGCCGACAAGCTGCTTGCTCCTGTCTACAGCGAATACAAGGACGTGGAGACCACGATTCTGGCTCACGCCGGCGACATCCAGCTCACGCTGCTTTGCTCCAAACCAAGCCTGCAAGCGGCCCAGGCTCGTGTAGATGAGTTGGCCGGGCGTTTGGAAGAGCTTCTCGAAGACTGGCTCTATTCCTTCGGCAACGAGACTTCTGAGAGTTTGGAACAGATCGTTCTTTACCTTCTCGGTGTGCGCCAAGCCACCCTTGCCGTGGCCGAAAGCTGCACCGGCGGCATGATCTCCCAGCGCATCACCAGCGTTGCCGGCAGCTCGCGCTCGTTTTTGGGCGGAACCGTTGTTTACTCGAATGAGATGAAGACGACCTTTGCCGGTGTACCCCCGGAGCTGATCTCCGAACATGGCGCCGTCTCGGCGAAGGTGGCTGAAGCTCTCGCCTATGGCATTCGCCGCTACACCGGAGCAACTCTGGCCTTGGGCGTGACCGGCATTGCCGGACCCTCTGGCGGCAGCGTGGCCAAGCCCGTCGGTCTGGTCTACATCGCGCTCTCGGACGCGCAGAAGACCGAATCCATCGAGCGCACCTTCCGTGGCGACCGGCAGCGCATCCGCGAGTGGGCTACCCAGCAGGCTCTGGATCTGATTCGGCGGCGGCTCAGGTAGTTTTTCTGTTCTTCGCCAGCCGCGCCACGATGGCCAGCTCGCGCAAGACCTGCTGAAGCGGGCGGGCGGGCGTGCCCCAGAGCACGGTTCCCGGCTTGACGCCTATTCCCTCGTTGGTGACAGTCTTGCCGCTCAGCACGCCGGCCTGACCGCCGAGGATGACGCCGGGACCGATGGCTGCGTGGTCGCCAATGCCCACCTGACCGGCGATGACCGCGCCGTTGCCCACCGTGCAGGAGCCGCTGATGCCCACGCCGGAGACCAGAATCACATCCTCGCCAATCTCGCAGTTGTGGCCGATGTGAACCAGGTTGTCCATCTTTGTGCCGCGGCCGATTCTCGTTCGCCTGAGCGCGCCGCGATCGATGGTGGAGTTCGCGCCGATCTCGACGTCGTCTTCGATGACAAGCGTTCCCTGCTGCGGGAATTGTGTGTACGCGCCGGTCGCGTTGTCGCGCACGTAGCCAAAGCCGTCTGCGCCCAGCACGCTCCCCGCGTGAACGATGACGCGATTGCCGATGGTGGTTCCAGGATAGAGAACGGCGCGCGGATAGATGCGGCAGTCGTCGCCGATGCGTACGCCCGCGCCGATGATTGCGCCTGCCTCGATGCGCGTGTGTGCGCCGATTTGCGCGTTATCGCCGACAACTGCGCAGGGGCCGATGCTCACGCCTTCGCCCAGCTTCACATCTGTTCCAACAACCGCAGAGGGATGCACGCCGGTTGCGGGCAGCGCTGGCGCGAGCAATTGGGCGGCGCGGGCAAACCAGAGGCGCGGCTGCTCGGCCTCGACGATGGCTTTGCCTTGAGAGGAGTAGTCAGTTCCGGCGCACAGAACGACGATTCCGGCATTGCTCGCAAGGGCTTTGGCGGCAGAAGCCGCGTCCTCGGCGAAGACCATCTCCGTTGCCCCGGCTGACTCGACGGAGTTCGCGCCGGTAACCGGTCGCCAAGCATCCCCCGCAACCAGCTTGCCGCCCAATGTTTCGATCAGTTCGACCAGCTTCATGTATTTCCCTCACGGGCTCAAGCCCTTAATCTCTTTAGCTTTTCTTGCGGCATGACGAAAGCCGCGCACTTTCAAGACAGTGCGGCCCGATCAAGAATACAGCCCGGGCTCGCCCGGCGGACGAGTCTTCCAGCGGCGATGAATCCAGAGCCACTGGTCGGGAGAGCGGCGAATCCAGCTCTCGATGACGCTGGTGCATAACTGCGTGGCGGCCAGAATCTCGGCTTCGGCGTCGTCGCTGCGCTCAAACTTCAGCTCCGGGCCGAAGTGGAGAACGTAGTGCCGCTCGGCCTCCTCCCACAGCATAAAGCCAGGTAGCACGGCCGCGCCGGTTTTGAGGGCGATGCGCGCTAGTCCGGAGGCGGCGCAGGCCTTGCGCCCGAAAAAATTCACGAAGACGCCCTGCGGCGGGGTCATATTCGTATCCATCAGAATGCCCACCGTCTCGCCGTTGTGCATGGCGGTCAGCAGGCCGCGGGCAAAGTCGTCCTTGGGCAAGACGCGGTTGCCGTGCAGGCAGCGGATGGCGTTGACAAACTCATCGAGCGGGCGGTTGTCGAGGGGGCGAGCGACCATGCTCATGGGATGGCCGGTGAGCGAGTGATAGAAGCTGGACAGCTCCCACGCGCCCAGGTGGCCGGTGACGATGAGGACGCCTTTGCCACGCGCCTGCGCGGCCAGATAGTTGTCGAGGCCCTCGGTGCGAATCCAGTTGCGGGTGTTCTCCGCGGTGTAACGGCTCATGCGGCAGAACTCGACCAACTGCCAGCCGAGATGACGGAAGACGCCTCGCAGTATCTGGTCGCGCTGGGTTGCATTGAGCGCGGGAAAAGAAAGTTCCAAATTGCGTTCACCCACGCGGCGCAGGCGGCCGTGCAGCCGGTAGACGCTCCAGGCCAGCGCCTCGGCCAGGCGACGCGCCAACGCGCGCGGCAACCGCCCCAGTGGGCGCGCCACGGCCATGACCAGCCAGAATTCGAGTTTCTCCCGCATCATCAAACCCAAAAGACAAGTGTAATCCGAGAGCGCGGAACTGACTGCAAGCGCGAAGAATGAAAGCATCGCCATCGCCGCGCTATGATCGAAGTGTTTGTTAAGGAGAGGCTATGAATCGGCGTTCATTTTTACGAAATACGGCAGTGCTCGGCGTGCCCCTGCTGGCAGCTCCGCTGGCCGCCTCTGGAGCAGCCGCGCCAGTGGAGAAGCCGCTCACAGATAGCCATCGGCGCATCACCCGTGCGATGGCTGCGGCCATGGCCATGCAGAGGCACGACTGGGAGCAGGGAATTCTGGCGCAGGCGATGCTGGAGGCGGAGGAGCGCGTGACGGTGATTCTTCTCACCAAGGCGGCCATCGTGCAGCGCATGCCGGATGGACGGCTGGCCGTGGTGCACTCCGGCGGCACAACCGATCCGTCGATGGGCGGAGCGGCCTACGCGAAGGCCGCTGAATGGACCGCTGATCCGCTGATTCGGCAAGCCGTGGACGGGCTGCTCAACTGGATTCGCAACAAGGCTCCGCGCAACGCCGGCGGCGTGCTCTACCACGTCTTCGACGCGCCGGAGATGTGGTCGGACGGCTTCAACTGCGCGCCGCCGTTTTTGGCCGCGATGGGCTTTTTCGATGAGGCGCTGCGCCAGATTGAAGGCTATCGGGAGCGGCTGTGGAATCCTGAAAAGCAACTGCTGGCGCACATCTGGGATGACGGCAAGCGGCAATTCAAGGATGGTAACTTTTGGGGCGGCGGCAATGGCTGGGCGGCGGCGGGGCTGACGCGAGTGATTCGCAGCCTGCCGGCCGAACGCCGCGCGGATCGTGAGCGGCTGGCCGGGTTTGCGCGGGAGATTATCGACGGCTGCCTGCGCTATCAACGGCCCGACGGCTTGTTTCACGATGTGGTGGATCAACCGGCGACTTTCGTCGAAACCAATCTGGCGCAGATGCTGGCCTTTGCCACTTATGAAGGCCTTCGAGGCGGGTGGCTTCCGGCGAGTTATTGGAAGCATGCGGACGCAATGCGCGCCGCCGCGCGCGCCCGCATGGATGCATTCGGTTTTGTGCAGGGCGTCTGCAGTGCACCCAACTTTGATCGCGCCGGCACTTCAACCGAGGGCCAGGCCTTCTGCATCATGATGGAAGCTGCGGGCAAAAAAGCGGAAGTGGCGCGGGGTTAGAGCATTTTCGCGATTGCTGCACTGTGAGCGTTTGCTATCCCACCCATTCCGCAAAAAACGCGGAATGGATGGGGCACGGAGCTTCGTTACGCTATCAGTGAAAATGCGCGAGCTACTCGTGTTGCTTGGCGGCGACAAAGTAATGCGCCACGCTGCGGACAAAGGTCTCTGCGCCCGGCGGCACCTCGACATTGCCCTTGAGAATCGACTCGAAGCTGTGCTCCTGGCCAAAGTAGAGTTCCGTATCCTCGCGGTTCTGGCTGACGCTGGTGCCGTCCAGGTCGATGCCGGCAAAGAGGCCCTTGTTGCGCGAGTAGCTGAGCAGCTCGGCGTTCATCTTCCAGTCGGTGGCGGCCTGACCGGCGCGGCCCACCGGACCCGCCGCGGCTGAAGCGTCTCCGCCGATCTTGAACTTGTTTTTCAGCAGGTCCTGCAAGCCGCGATCATTGACGGCCACCAGCACCAGGTCGGTGGACTGGCCACCAATCTGAAATCCAAACGAACCGCCGGCCATGCGAATAAAGACCGGCGCGCTCCAGCCGTGTCCCGTGCGGCAGGTGACGACGCCCTGGCCATATTGCCCGCCGAAGACAAACGCTCCCTTGATCATTCCGGGCACTACTGCCACGCAGGTTGCCCGCTCCAGGATATTCATGGGAATGCTTCTGTCCTGCGCCGCCATGACCTGGTCCAGAACCACCTTGGCGGCATCAATGCGCGCCTGCAGGCTCTCCCGTGAGGAGGCTGCGAAGGCGGCCGGGGGAAGCATGAAACAGAGACAGATCCATGCAAATGTCTTCTTCATGGTTTTGATCCTTTCTACTCCGCAACCTTGGATCGCGGGTTGTTCAATCACAGAAGTGAGATGTTGAAGATGGGCGCAACGGCTCAGACGAGGCTGCGGAAAAACTCCATCCATTCCACGGCTCGACGAAGTGCTGTCGCTACAGCCCTCCCGTTCCAGTGTATTCCAAAAAGCCACCCGCCACCTGCGGTGCGGCCAACTGCTCGGCACGCTCGCAAAAGCAGGGATTAGGGATCAGGAACTGGGGCACCCAGTAATGTTCATGGGGAGCCGCGTAACGCGGCTTCCCATGGATCATCCCTCATATTCGAATACAACACCGGTGTGCATTGTGAAGGTTGGCACAGCCACTTGCAAGAGGCCGTTCTGCGGTGAGAAGACGAGCGCCTCGCCGTCGGGAACGGTCCGAACATTAATGATGAGTTCGGGAACGCGGACTTGCAGAGCCACCCTGGAAATGGCCGGAAAGTCTTCGATCACTTCGCAATCGCCGCGTTGTAACGCAGGGCCGTAAAGCAGATGCGCAACATAGCGATGTTTTGACTCCTGGTGCAAGAAGCTTACACGACCGCTGCTAGGCAGGCCTGTCACCTTGAGAGTTGATTCAGTCTTGAGCAGGTCGATCACATTCTTTAAAAGTTCGCGATGAAGGCGGAGACCGTTGGCATAATATAGCCGGTCCAGTGGATGCGCCAAGAATACAATATTCCCACTCCGCAACACTGCTGGAAATTCGGAGTCTTCCAACTTGTAAGGGGTGTTTGCGTGCCCGTTATAGTGCCCGTAAGTGCGGTTGAAATACGGCTCCCGAATGGCGGCAAGCGGCGTGCCCGTTGTAGGTTTCACATGTAAGCCGGGTGAATAGTTGAGGAAAGGCGAGGCCACCATGTTGGCGCCGATCTGCGACTTCACGACGGTATAGTCACAGTCAAATTCGGAGGGCCCTGAATAAGTGGCTCCCACGTCGAGCAGGAAGTGGGTCTTCTCCCGGTTCAGTGCACCATTTTCAAAGACGACCAGCTTGCCGCCGCGTTTCACCCATGCCGAGATTGCGGCCGCTTGCGCGTCGAGAAGACAGGGCGTGCTTGGAAGAATCAGTGTGTTGACGCGATCCAGATTCTTCTCGCTCACCGGCACAAAATCATAATGCATTTCGAGCAGCATATTCACGGTGCCGCGGTCCGACTCGTCGTTCAGGGTCAGCCAGACGCCTAATTTGGAATAAGGAACTCCGCCGGGGCCATAGTCTTCTATTTTCTCAACATATGAGTATGCTTCCCCGATGTTGCGATAAGTCGACATATCCATCTGGCCGCATGGATGTAACTGGTCGCCGAAGTTACACGCCACGCCATTGGAGATCATGGCGGCAGCTTCGTACTTGATGGCGTCAGCTGCCTTGAAGCCTCCGAATTCGCCCCAGGATTTGTGAAACTTACCGCTCATTGCCACAACCCGCGAGCCTTGACCGAGATGATATTTTGCCTCAATGGGCAACTTGTCGTAGCCGCCCCAGGTAGTGGGCAGATCTTCCAGCTCCTGCTGAGTGTTCAGGTCAAAGAGACGCTCTTTGAACCGGACTGTGTCACCAACATGGGTTGCGGAGTTGAAGTAGACCGTGGCATCGGGATGGTAACGACCAATGAGTTCCCGCAACTGGCGCATGTGTTCTTTGATTGACAAGATGTAGCTAAGGGTGACGGCCTCCTTATCGTTCGCATTTACCCCTTCCTGCTTCATGCGCACTGCACAGAATTCGCAATGGCAATCATGGTCCATGTAGATGTCGAACCAGAAACCATCAGCAGGATACCGCTGGCAGATTTCTTCGACCTGCCGGAGAATATTGGTGTGGTAAGGCCCACTGGCGGCGGCGCATAGGCATTTCCAACTAAATGTCGGTTTCACGTCGGTGGGTTTGGCATGGAGATTAAAATTCCCGTTGACGACAATTTCTCCGGCCTTGTCGCGCACGCACCATTCCGGATGGATTTCGGCGTCGTGTGCTGACCAACCGACCGTATAGTAGATCGGGCAGTAAACACCAATTTCGTGGCATGCCGCGATTTGAGCGCCAAGCAAATCGAACTTCAGGTTAGGGTGTGTGTGCCCAATTCTGGTTGGATAGTAGCTCCAACTGTGGTGGCCCTTGGCAAAGATGTTGATGTGGTTCACATGCCCCGCGCGGAGCGCATCCTGCCATTGCTGCTTGTTAAACCGCTCGCCAATACCGGGAATAGACTCTGAAGTATGAAAATCCAAATGCACTTGGCGCGTGCGCGGGACTGGGAAGTTAAGCGACCGGCCAGCCGCCGGGTTTTCCAATCGGTCGGCCAGGCCCGTCATCGGCACGGCGGCGGCAACAATTCCTGTCTTGATAAAATCTCGGCGGTTGATGGCTGCGGTCATTGGTTGATCCTTTTCACTGGTAATTCTGAATCAGAAAATATCCCGAGGCTGCCCGGCCGAAGCTGCATGCAGCTTGACCGGGATTTCCATTTTGCTCGTCGGATGAGGAAAGAATATACCCCTGTGTGTCCGGCTCGCCACCTTTTTCGCGTTCACTCCAACGGCAAAGCCCCCGGTCCTCTGCCCAGACCGAGAGCCCATCTTTCACGAACTTTGCAAGGGTGGAAAAATATAGGTGAACTCAACCCATCCCACCCTTGAATCAAAGTACGATTCAAGGATGAGACACCGAGAACCCAGCTACTTGCTGGTATTCTTCTGCTCGGCGGCGGGCTGGCCGAGTTCGTGCTTGGCGGGCGCTGCGCCGGACGCGTCGTCGGCGTCTTCGTCGCAGCTGTGGCCCTTGACGGCATAGGCGGTCTTGACGCCACGCTCAGCGGCGAGACGGGTATCCTGCTGGCCGTCGCGCGTTTTGAGCGCCTGCTGGTACTCGGCCAGGGCCTCGTCGCGCTTGCAATCGAGGTCGAGCATGCGGCCGAGGTAGATATGCGACCAGGAGAGCAGGCGCGGGTCCGAGCTAGAGGCCAGGGTGTGCTGGAAGCCGTCGATGGCCTGGTCGGGATGTCCGGTAAGGATGGCCACGCGGGCCAGGATGAAGTTGGCGCGGGCGCCTTCGGCGTTGGAATCGGGAGTGTCGGAGTGGGCTGCGAGCGCCTGGTGAGCCAGGGAGCCGGCTAAGGCCACGTCACCAGCCGCGAGGCGCGCCTCGGCCAGATCCAATCCCGTCAACTTGCGCGGCTTGCTGCGCGAGAGCACGTCGCCGTCACCTTCCTTGTCGAAGACCACCTGGTGGGCATGATGCACCTCCATGTCCACGTCCATGCTATAGACCATTTCGCCAATGGAGTCCTGCAATCCGGTGGGGTCCTTCTCGAATTGAATCAATTGCCCATAGAAGTATGAAGTGAAAACAAATCCCTGTGTGACGTCGTGGCGCACGGCGGCATTGCGGATGGCGTCCACCTTCTGCTGGTAGAGCTGGCGTTCGTGTTCGAGGTGGGGAATCTCGGAGCGGTCGGCGTTGGCAGGAATTTTGAACTCGGGAATGCCGGTGTCCATGGTGCGCGCCTCGATGGCCTTGATAAGGCATTCGATGGTGAGCAGCACGGGATCGGAGCGGTAACGGTATTCGAGCGGCGCCTCGCGCACTTCCTTGAGGATGGGCTGCATACGGTCTACGGCGTTGGCGCGAGCCAGCAACAGCGGCTCGATGATGTAGTGCAGATAGGTATGGCGCACGTCGGTCATGCGAATGGCGCCATTCTGCGGCGAGACCACCACCACGTAGTCGGTGCCGTAAATGCGGGCATTGACCGCAGCGGGCGAGAGCATCGGCTCGACGACGACCACAAATCGCCGCCCGTCATAAGTGGAGGCGGGCATCTTGAGGTAGAAGTTGGTGGTGACAATCATCTTGGTGAGCGGATCGTGAAGGCTGCCAGCCTCGGCGTCGTAAGTGCGATGCACGGCCAGCCAGATGCCATGCAGATCGACGGCAGCGACAAAGTCGCGCAGCAGGGGGACGATCTCTACCACCTGGGTTGCATCGGGGGGCATTTCAGGCAGATCAACCGTGGTTTCCAGCTCGGGCGGCGGGGAGAGATAGAGAGCCAGCGAGATGTACTGAGCAATGTCCCGCTGGCCGCCGGTAGTGCGATGCTGGGCAATGTAGAGACAGAGTTTATCGCGCTTGGTGCGGGCGTCTTCGCTGCCGGCAAGAGCCTGGTTCATCTCTTCGCGCACCCTCTTGCGGACAGGCGCGCTCTCTTCCAACCCCTCGTCGTATCCGCAGGCATTGAGCGCGGCGGCCATGGCGAAGAGTGGCTCGACGCTAACTAGCGAGATGGTGGGGCCAGCGGGATCAACCAGCGAAGGAGCCTTCTCATGCGCGTAGACTTGCGCGGAGGATGAGTTCTGTCCAGGCGCGGGTCCGTTGCTGGAGCTGCTGGATTGGGCACTGGCCGCAGCTTGCGCAAAGACTGCCGACAAGCTGAAAATGGCGACCGAAATTAGGGCGGAAGAACGGAGAGCGTTGAGCGTCATAAGGGACCCTGTCTGCAATTCTAGACGCAAAGGCAGGGTCAGATGGCAGCAGCGAGCGCGGAGTAACGACCGGCGTGGCTGGTTTCATACAACGAAAGGAGGCGCAGACGCATCAGGTAGTAAGCCGAAGAGGCCTCTTGCGCGTTAAGCGGGAGGGAATAGCGGAAGCGCCGCAACAGCGATAAGGGAATGAAGCCCAGCTCTACGCGGCGGATGGCGCGGCGCAAAGAAACGGCGTCGTGCCTCATGCGCTCAGTAACAATGACAGCCTCGGCGAAGTTCCACTGTTGCGCGCAGACTGCCAAGGCAAGCATGATCTCGGCATTGGCGCGCATCTTCTTCAAACCTTCGTAACCGCCGATAAACTCCCAAATTTCGCCGGGATCCATCTCGATCTGATTGGGATGGGGTGTCATGTAATCAACTGCAACCGTGGACAACTCAACCACATTCAGCGGGGAAAGACGAGCGACCAGTTCATGCCATTCCTGCTTGACAGCCTTGCGCGAGCCAAGCCGGTCGGAGATAACCAACCCGGCGAAGGCGCAGAGCAGTCCGCTAAAAACGAGATAAGTGAACGCAGGAGTCATCGAGAAAATGTTACCCCCGTGCGCCCAACGTGTCAAGATCATTTTTTACGCGCCTGTGGAGATCTTGCAGATAAGCCTGAAACTCCGGCGGAATTGGCTGGCGCGCCGGCTCTTCCAGCCAGAACTGGACGACCCAATAGCCCAAAACCGCGAGGAAAACGAGCATCCTGGCGTGTTCCAACCCGGAGAAGTAGCGCTGAGCGCCAAAGTAACCATGCAGCCCATCGACCAGAATTGCGGCCACGGCCCAAGCCGTCCAGCCATTGCCCAGCGCCATCACGTGGTTGCGCCAGCCCAGTCCGAGGTTCTTCGAGGTTCGCGTGACGACGGCAATCAGTTCGCAAATCACCAGACTGGAGAAGAGTTCTGCTCGCACCACAAGCCGATCCAGCAGCGTATCGGCGGGCGGCGTGATAAGCCAGGGAAGCGCGGCGGCCAGCAGAATGCCTGCAGCACCCCATAGAATGAACTGCTTCCGGGCATCCCGAACCCAGCTTCCGGTAGGCCGCAAAACAATACGTACGATCTCAAAGATAATTCCCAACTGTAGGACGAAGTCAATCAGGTTGGAAGTCCAATAAACCCGCGCATACCAATATTCTGATCCAGAACGGTAGACCGCGTAGAGGAGCGGGGATAAAAGGGTTTCAAAACCCATCATAATTGTGAAGACAGGGAACTCCCTGCTTCTGTGCCGACAAAGGAGAACGACAAAGAGCGCCGCATCGCCAAGAAAACTCGCTAGCCACAAAACAACATCAAGCGCCGAAAGATTCATTCCGCCCCTCGGCTACTATTCTCTCTGTTTTTCGAGGCGCTGAACAGAGCAGAATAGATTTCTACCGTTCTTACTTAGGCATGGGCATCGGTGCTGGATTGATGGGAGCAGACATCTGTGCCTTCGGCATGGGCATCGGTGCCGGATTGATGGGAGCAGACATTTGCGCCTTTGGCATGGGCATGGGAGCCGGGTTAATGGGAGCGGCGAAAGCGATGGGAGCTGCGGTTACGAAAAGGACAGCAAGGGCATAACGCAAGGGCATTTTCATGAGATTCTCCTTTTTTTTGCGCAAATGTGCGCAAGATGAGAGTAATCTTATTTACTGTATTTTTGGAAGCAAAGATTTAGAAAAAAATTAAGAAATATGTAAATATAAGATCGAAAAGGAGTTAATCTGACGGGTTAATGAACGGCTCGAGGCCCAAAAAGGTCATTTTTTCTAAAACGGACGGAATTTGAACACGATGGTACGCGAAAATCGCCCGCCGCTGTACTCTGAAGTAATGCGGACGGCTGCTTACATTGGGATGGGCGGGAACCTGGCCAGCTGGGCAGGTGAGCCGGAGGCGACTCTGACGGCGGCGGCGCTGCGGCTGGAATCACTGGGGCGAGTGGCGCGCCGGTCGTCGCTCTATCGCACGGAGCCGGTTGGCTTTGCCGAGCAGCCCAGCTTTGTGAACGCGGTGGTTGAGCTGGAGACCGCGCTCAAGCCGCGCGCACTGCTGGAGGGGCTGCTGGCCATCGAGCAGGAGTTTGGCCGCGACCGGGCGGCGAGCTTTGTGAACGGGCCGCGCACCCTGGACCTGGACATTCTGCTGCTCGGCGAGCTGACAATCCGCGAGCCGGAGCTGGAGATTCCTCATCCGCGCCTGAACGAGCGGGCCTTTGTGCTTGTTCCACTCAGTGAGATTGCGCCGGAGCTGCTGGTTCCGGGACGCGGGGCGACGGTGGGGGAGTTGCTTGCCAGTTTGCAAGCCGACACCGATGCGGTTGTACGGATTTCAAGCGAAACGTGGCCCGCCCGGTAAAATCGTCTGATGGGCTTCGACTTCGAGATATTGGCGACAACGGCGGCCGGCGGGCGGCGGGGGCGGATGCATCTGCCGCACCGGACGGTGGAGACGCCGGTCTTCATGCCGGTGGGCACGGCTGGCACGGTCAAAGCCGTGGCGCAGGACGTGCTGGAAAGCCTGGGCGCGGAGATCATCCTGGGCAACACCTATCACCTTTATCTGCGCCCCGGCCACGAGGCGATTGGCCGCATGGGCGGGCTGCACAAGTTCATCAGTTGGCCGCGGGCGCTGCTGACCGACTCAGGCGGCTTTCAGGTCTTCAGCCTGAGCGGGCTGCGCAAGGTGACGGACGAGGGTGTGCGCTTCCGCTCACATCTGGACGGGAGTTCGCACTTTTTTACGCCGGAACATTCGATCGATGTGCAGATCGCGCTGGGCGCGGATATCTGCATGGCCTTTGACGAGTGCACTGAATATCCTGCTGAGCGCAGCCGCGCCGAAGAGAGCCTGCGGCTGACGATGGCCTGGGCGCGGCGCTCGCTCACGCACTTTCGCGCGCACTGCCACGAGGTTCCCTGGCACGAGGAGTTGGGCGGGCGGAGGCAGAGTTTATTTGGCATTGTGCAGGGCGGGATGTATCGCGACCTGCGCCGCCAGAGCGCCGAGCGGCTGATGGAAATGGACTTTGACGGCTACGCCATTGGCGGCCTGAGCGTGGGCGAGCCGCGCGCGCTCACCCTGGAGATGATTGCCGAGGTGTTGCCTCTGCTGCCCGCGGACAAGCCCCGCTACGTAATGGGCGTGGGCTACCCGGACGAGATTGAGCAGTATGCGCGCATGGGGGTGGAGATGATGGACTGTGTGCTACCCACGCGTGCCGCGCGCCACGGGCTGCTCTTCACCAGCGAGGGGCGGCTGAACATCAAAGGCGCAAAATATGCAGAGGATCAAGGCCCGCCCGATCCAGCCTGCCAGTGCATGGTTTGCCGGCGCTACTCGCGCGCCTACCTGCGCCACCTGATGCAATCTGGCGAAGCGCTAGCGGGAATGCTGAACTCAATCCACAATCTGGCCTACTATCTGGGAATCATGGAACGGGTGCGGCAGAGCCTGGCGGCGGAGGGCTCTCAGACGCCCAGGCCGAACTCGCCTGTAGGCTGCTCGCCGGCGTGGGCATAGAAGTCGTAGGGAGTGCGGCGCTTGAATTTGTAGCGCCTGCGCAGTTCGCGGCCCACGAAGATGCCGAGCACAGCCACGGCCACACCTACCGAGAGCCAGCCAACGACCTTCAATGTGCTGGATTCATCGGTTTGGTCTGTGGCAGCCTCTTGCGTCGGGGTCTGAGCTTCGGTTTCAGTGGGCATAAACTGGCTTCCTCCTATCGGACCATCATATCGCACGAGGGGCTGGCTCTTTCAGGTGCCTGGAAGCCCCTGCTCCTCTGATCCATGCGATCTGCGACGGAAGTCCTAGGTTGGCGTACGCAGCAGCAGGTAACCGCCGACCAAGCCGAAGAGCAGATCGGAGGCCCAAGCGGCCAGCGCGGCGGGCAGGTAGTTGACTGAGCCGAGGCCTTCGAAGAGGTCGTTGAAGACGATGTAAATAAGGGTGACGGCTATGGCCACGGCGACGCCTGTGAGCGAGCCGCGGCGGCCCATGGAAAGTGCGAAGGGAATAGCCAGCACCGCCATAACAACGGCCATGAGCGGATAGGCAAGCTTCTGCCAGAGTTTAACCCGCAGCTTCATGGTGTCAAAACCGCTCTGGCTCAGATCCTGGATATAGTGATCGAGCTGGCCAAAGTTCATCTCCTGCGATTGCAGGCTTTCCTTCTCAAAATAGTCGGGAGCTTCGTGAATTTCTGCGAAGGAGGTCTGCGCGAACTCGTGATAGTCGCTGATGGTGGCTCCATTAATGTCTCGCTGCCAGCCGTTGAGAAAGCGCCAGGATGCGGAAGCCGGTTGCCAGACAGCGCGGGCGGCAAAGATGCGCCGGGAAAGCGCGAAGGTGGAGGGGTCGAACTCGAATACCGAGAGGTTGGCGAACTCGTTGCGGTCGCGATCAAAGAACTGATAGTAAAAGATGCGACCAGGCTCGCCGGGGCGGGGCTGGCCGAAGATCCAGTTATGCTCGGGATGAAGGACAGTTTGCGCCGGTTTGCCTTTGATGAAATTGCGCAACGCCTCTTGGCGACGGTTGGCCTGGGGAAGTGAGTACTGGTCGAAGAGAAAGAGGCTGATGGAGAGGATGGCGGCGATGGAGACAATGGGAATGACCAGCCGGTAAAGGCTGATGCCGCAGGCCTTCATGGCAATGATCTCGGAGTTGCGGTTGAGCACGCCAAAGGTGACCAGCACGGCGATCAGCACTGCCAGCGGCGTGATCTGGTAGAGCATGCTGGGGGTGAGGTTGATCAGATACTCGCCGACCGTGGACCAGCCAATGTTGTGGGCGAGAATGTCCCTGAGCAGATCGAAGACGGTGAAGACCAGAATCAGCAGGACAAAGCCGGCCAGCACCAGGAAGAACATGAAGAGGAACTCGCGCACCACATACCCATCGAGGATGCGCGGAAAGACATTGCGCGCGCGGGTGCGGCGGGAACGCGGCTGGAACCAGCGCGCGAGCGCACTAAGTTGGGCGGATAAGGGGCTGGCGGAAACCTCTGCGCTGGATTTCTGGAAGCGCGCGGCCCATGTGGTGAAGTAATTCAGGATGCGTCCGCCCGAGGCCATCTGCCACAAGAGGAACAAGCCGCCGGCGGCAAAGAGCAGGTTCGCCATCCACACTGCGAAAAAGGCGGAAATCCAGTTTTGCCGGCCCAGCGCAATGCCAATGAGGGAAAGCGAGTAATAGACGACGACCAGCGCCAGAGTTGCCACCCAGGCGGAGCTTTTTCCACCGCGCCGTGAGGTTACGCCCAGAGGTACAGCCACCAGCATCAGCACCAGGCAGGCAGCCGGATAGCTGAAGCGCTTTTCTAGCTCGATTTGAAAGCGCTTGCCGTCCGGACCTCGGCAGTGGGTCCGCAGTTCGTCCAGCGGCATGGCGTAGATGGCCGTGTCCATGCGTCCCAGGTGCCCTTCGTTCTGCTGGCCGGCGGCCAGGGGCATATCGGTAAAATCAAACGTAGAGGGGTTGTACTGCTGCGGCTGGTTGGCGACGGTTTCATGGTGGGTGCCGTTGCGCAGGCGAATGAGCAAGCCTTGGCCGGAATCGCTGGCCACAGTGGCCGAGGCGGCGGTGGTGATCTGCGGATTGGCGGGATCGGTGGTGTCTGCCATGAATACCTGACGCCAGTGAGCCGCGCCGGTTCCGGAGCGCACGTCCTGCACATACAAAACAAAGTTGCGAAAATCCTCGTCGAAGACCCTCGGCTCAATTTCGTAGGAGGCCTGCATGGCAAGCTCTTTATCCATGGCCAGAATGTCCTGATTGGCGCGCGGCGCGAGATACAAGGAGTTGGCCAGCCCCAGCAGTGTGCCGCCCAGAGCCATGATGGCAGAGACGCGCACAAAGTAGCCGATGCCCAGGCCGGAGGCGCGCATGGCGATGATCTCGCTGTCGGCGGCCAGACGGCTCAGCCCCAACAGCACGCCCACCAACACCGCCAAGGGAATGGTCACCATGAAGAAGTTGGGAAGCATGAAGAGAACAACTTCAAAGACGCTGATGAAGGAAGAGCTGTTGTGGACCACCATCTCCAGAATGCGAGGCAGCTCCCTCATAAAGAGAATGAAGGTGAAGATCACGCATCCGATGAGCGCGTGAGAGAGAATTTCGCCGAGAATGTAACGGGTCAGGATGCGCACAGACAGGCTCTGGAGTAAGTTTATCGCGTTCGTCCACCGCGTGCGCCGCGTCTGCCTGTGTACCCGTGGTAATTGCCTGAAAGATTGACAAATCCTTCCGATTTAGCAGAAGACAGCGAACAAATGGAGAACGGCATACCAGGGACCAAACGTCTCATTCGGTCCAGGCAATCTAGTGTGGTAGATTCATAGAGGTACGTCCTACTGCGGAGAGATGGCCGAGTGGTTTAAGGCGCACGCTTGGAAAGCGTGTGTACTTTAACGAGTACCCAGGGTTCGAATCCCTGTCTCTCCGCCATTGCATCGAGCAGCCGCTCGCTATTCGCTCGCAGAAGATTCCTGATTGAGCTGCGCCGAAGCCACCACGAAGAATGGGGATTTCCTATAGCGGGGCTTCAGCGGGAAGCCTTGCCGCGCAAATCCCAGCTTCCGAGAGCCTCGCGGTTGGATCGACGGTGAGCCAGGCCAGCGCGCCCCATGCCGCGAAGATGGCGGCCACCAGAAAAGATGCCTCCCATCCAAAGTGCGCGGCAATCAATGGCGTGAGCGAAGCGGTAACAGCTCCGCCCACCTGACAACCCATATTCATGGTTCCGGAAACGACGCCAGAGAACTCTCCGGCAAAGTCCGCGGTCACTGACCAGAAACAACTCTGCGAAATGTACAAGGCGCCGGCCCCGCAGGCCAGGACGATACTCGCGGTTTGAGCCTGATGAGCTCGCGATCCCAGCAAAAGGAGAACGGCTGTGAAGGCGAGCGCGAATGCCGGCAGAATGCACCGTCCAATTCGCGGGCTGTAATGGCGGGTAAGCCAATCGCTTGCAACGCCACCCAAGAGGGAGCCCAGCGTCATGGCAATAAAGGGAAACATAGAGTACACGGCGCTCGTTTTCAGGTTGAGGCCGCGCACTTGGACCAGATAAATATAAAACCAGCTAAAGAAAATCCACGCCACGTAGCCGAAGGTGAAATAGCTCAAGGTCAGCGCCAGAACCTCTTTGCTGCCGAAGATTCTTCTCCAGGGAGTCTTGCGGTCGCCTCGAGACGAAACGCGCGGCTCGTCGCCGCCATGGTCCACTTTGCCACGACCACGGACGATCTCTTCAAGTTCCGCGGCTTGAACCCAGGGGTGCTCTTCAGGAGTGTCGCGCGCGGCCAGATACCATATGGCTCCCGCCAGCAAGACCACAAATGAACTGAACCAGAAGGAAGCGCGCCATCCATAGCGCAAAATGACCCCTGTCACCAATAGGGGAGTGAGTCCCGATCCCAGCCCGACACCGCCAAAGATGATACCGTTCGCCTTGCCCCGCTCATCGATGGGGAACCAGCGCTCGACAAACTGATTGGCCGCCGGATAGATGATTGCTTCCCCAGCGGCCAGGGAAAACCGAATCACGACCAGCGCCAACAGAGCACCGCGCATGCCCGAAGGCACCGACCCGGTCAGTGCAGTAAAAACCCCCGACCAAATCACTCCCAAAGCGATCACGCGGCGGGTGCCAAGACGCCGGGCTAGGACTCCACCGGGAATTTGAAACACGGCGTAGCCCAGCAAAAACGCGCTGAAAACCCACCCCAAGCGCGCATTGTCAATTTTGAATGCCGAGCTGATCTGAACACCGGCAACGGCTATATTGGTGCGATCCAAATACGCTACAGCGCTCATGACCATGAGCCACGTTACGAACAAATAGCGTTTTGGCAGCCCCTTGCCAGGCATTCTCGCCTGATGAAAATTCATGACTCTTTCCAGTCCCGCTTCCAGGTGCTATGCCCGGCAGACGCACCTCAATGCTCCGGATGCGCCTTTGCCTTGGCCAACAGAGTGTCAAATTCGTCGCGCGGCATTTTTAGCTGATCGGGATGAGCGTCGATCCACTTTGCCATTCCGTCGTATTTTTCCGCGGTCCATCCTCCTTCAAATTGAGCACCGTTCTTGCCCTGGCGATTCAACTCGAAGTTATAGGCATCCTTGAGTCCTGTGAATTCAGCAGCGCTGATGGCGTCTTCGGCGAGTATTGCGGGAATGAATAGGACGCCTTCCGTCTTGGCCAGAACCAGGTCCCCCGGCAACACGATTGCCCGACCGATACGAATGGGGGCATTGATAGCGGTCAATTCCATGTCGGCCCATGCGGAGGGATCGTACCCCCGATAAAACCCATTGAAATCGGGAATCTCCCGATTTTCCTCCTGATCCCTGATGCCGGCGTCGAATACGAAGCCGGTATGAGTGTGTGCGGCGACGGCATTGCCCAGATTGGATCCGATCAGAGTGCCTTCGATAATCTTCCCAAAGCCATCGGCAACATAGACGTCGCCGATCTGAAGTTCATTGATCGGCCAGCTATTGTTTCCGCTCACTCGTCCCTCTGCTTTGCCCTCGGCGGCAATCGCTTTCGCCATGTCTGGCCGTGTGGGCATATATTGCGCCGTGAGCGCGCGGCCCGCGAAGGGTTTCTCAATGTGAAGAGCCTGCCACCCGGACTCAAATTGATTGCGGTAGCCTTTTTCGCGGAGATATTCCCAGACGTCTTCAATGGACTGATTGACTGCCCGTTTGAGCAGCGCGTCTGGCAATTTCGGCCTTCCGTCCGGGAATCGATCGCCCTTCCAGTCCGACGTGTAAAAAAGCATCTGATCGCGTGTCATCTTCACCTGACCGAATGCAGGCGAAACCCCCAAGAGGGCGCAGACCAACGAGATAGTCAAAATCACTTTTTTCATGCTTGTCTCCAATTTTCAGCATGGTGGATTCGGAAAGCCGGACGGGGTGAGCTCGGCTCCGGGAAGCGATTGAGCATTTCACCCCGCACGGGAATCAGGAACTATCCGTAGATAAAGTCGAGCTCCTCGTGGTTCAGGCTGCCAATCTTCGGCGGTATTTCCATCATGGGGCCCATCCATTTCAACTCGCGTTCGATGTCCCTGCTAAGCCGATACTTCCTTTGCACCGAGGCGATGGGAGCGCCCAGCACATCGATCTTTGCAAGATCATACTGGCCGAGGCCCGCCTTGCCGCAGTAGTCCAGGTAGCCCATCCAGTCGGGATTGATGCCCATCACTTCAACGCCTACGCGGTCCGCCGCAATAAAGTCGGTGGAAGCGATGGCGAGGTGTGAAGGCACGGCTGTACCCATCGTGGGGCCTTCCCCCTCCATCCCTTCAAACCCATCTATGACGGTGGCGCCCCAGAACGGCCGCATCTTTTGCGCTGTCACCATCATGTTGTAGTGGGTCTGGCGGACTCCCATGTGGTAATTGCGCTTGTCGCTCCAGTAACGTTCACCCGGAGCATTGTGCAGAGGCGCGCCCAGAACCATGTTCTTGACGGACAAAGTCGCCACAACTGTGTTATGGGTCTTGAGCATCGCGCTGCAGATCACAAAAGCCTCAGGATCCAACAGGCGGGCGGCAAGGCGCGTGGGGATGACGTGCAGATCGCCGTCGAGCAAGGGAATGGTCTCATACTTGCCTTCCCGATTGAGATCCACGAGGCTCAGCTTCTGCGCCTTGCGCTCAGCGACGAGCTGGTTGTACTTGAAACTCTCAAAGCCATCAAAGGAGTTCCCCGCGGAAGATTCGGCTATGACCACCGGACCGCGGAAGCGCGGCTCCAGATAATCCAGGATGCCGCTCAGGGCATCGTAATGAGTCGACGCCAGTTGAATTGAGGTGGAGACGTTGTTGGGCTTGATGACAACGTATTTCTTGTTTCGCAACCCGGGCTGAAGCTGATCGTCGATCTTCAGAAGCGCCTGGTAAACATTCTTGCGCCGGTCGTCGCCGTGAATCAGCGCGACCTTCGAACGACCAGGAGCAGGGCGATCCGCTGGCAAACCCGCCGCGGATGGAAGCTGCGCATTCAAAAGCCGGGATGGCAGCATAAAACCTGCTCCCGCAAGTTGGACAAAGCGTCTGCGCGAAAAGCTCACTTGGAATCCTCCCTCTCTGCATCTTTTTCTCTTGCTTGCGAATCCCGGGGAAAAACTCCGGGAGCCGAGTCAAAACCATTCCGCGAACTGCTGACCCACAGTGCAGTCCGGCTTTCGAACCAAAACGTCGCCGGAAAGGAGGCCAATTTCATAACAAAGCTGAATTACTCAAACTCTCCGCAATTTTTATATGCCCGGCAAGAACAACTGTCAAATAATAACCCAACCGGCCTGATACGCAGGAGTCGAACCCGGCGTTCAGCGGTGTGCAGCGTTACTCAACTTTTTTCGACGACCAAGGCTGCCTGCAGCATTGCCTTTGCATAGGCGATGTCGTAGAGGTCGCCCGCATAACCACCGCCGCCCGGATAGCCGGGGATGGGCCCGCGCGCGCGGTCATAGTCGATTGCTCGTGGATGCTCAGGATATAGCTCGCGAGAATACTTTAGCCTGACCAACTCGCGCATCACGGCAAACATATTGACGTCTCCCTCGTCGATGAACCCTTCGTCGTATTTCACATAAGGTTTGATGATATGCGGATTCCGGTAATGCACATGGTTGATGCGATCCCTTGAGCCGAAGTAGCGGCAGACCGCCACCGGATCCTCTCCGATCTCCTGTGCGACTCCGCAGTCGAAGGTGATCCCGTTCGCCGGACTATCGACAATTTCAATCAAGTGCTTCCATCCCGCAAGCGTCGCCATAATCTGCTGTGAACCACGGCTTAACGGAAAGGGCGGATCGTTGGGATGAAGCGCCAGGCGCACATTCGATTTTTCCGCTACCGGAATTATCGCCTTCAGAAAGTAAGTGATGTTGGCCCACATCTCATCGAGGTTGTGGGCGCCTTCTTCGGGCAGCGGCGGCAGGCCGTTCATCCGGTCATAGTCCACGGCTGTCAAACCAGCGCCACCCCGGCCAACCTCTCCGTAGTAACCTTCCATGGCACGGTGCGCGTAGAAGTTGTACTCGACAACGGGAATGCCAACCTGACCCGCGGACTGAATCGATTGGTTGACTTTCTCGATCTCCTCATCCCTCCCTGGCCGGCCATACAGCACGTTAGGAAAGCCACCGATCATCAGGTTTCCTAGCGAGACACCGCCCGCTTTGAGCTTGTCGACCAGGGGCTGGAGCTGGCTTGCTTCCCACGGCAGCGCCGGACCTCCTGAGAGCACGTGATAGACGCCAATCTCCACCACACTGCGAATGGCTGCGTCGGTGACACCATCGTGCAGGCTGATTGCGCAAGCGATTTTGGGCGTACTTCTGCCTTCCTGCGGCATGCCGTCGCCAAGCCACCAGGGCTTTTTTTTTGATTGCGCCGCAGCCGCCACCGGCAGAAGCGCGGGCGCCAACGCTGCCGTTGCCATCCCCTTGATGAGACTTCTTCGTGAAAAATCAGATTTCATCGTCAGATGCTCCCATGGATAGTTGTCCACTGATGCTATGGTTGCAGCCACCTTTCAGTATGTCCCGGCTAGCTGAACAGTGCGTCATCCCAGGACTGCGCATTGTCCCACATGGGCGTCGGCGCAAAGTACTCCGTGCCGGGTTTAAGATGGCGCTTCAGTTCATCGTCGTTCAGCGCGATTCCCAGGCCGGGAGTCTCCGGGACCTTGATAAAGCCCTTGTTGATGATTGGCTTCTCAATTCCCGTAACCAGGTCCTGCCAGAAAGGCACGTCGAGCGAGTGGTTTTCAAGCGCGAGGAAGTTGCGCGTGGCAGCGGCGCAGTGGACGCTTGCCATGCATGCCACCGGTGTTCCCGCAAAGTGCATCGCCATGGGGACGCCGTAGCGAAAGGCCATGTCGCCAATGCGGTGCGTCTGGAGAATGCCGCCAGAGGTGGCCAGGTCCGGATGAATCTTGTCTACAGCGTGGTTGCTGCATAGCTTCTCGAAGTCTGCGAGTTCGTAGATATCCTCACCGGTCAAAGTGGGCGTCGGGCTGGCATCCGTAATCTCCTTCAACAGATCGGTGTAGTACCAGGGAATTACGTCTTCCATCCATTCCAGATTGAATTTCTCCCACGCCCTGCCCAGGCGAATGGCCGATTTCACGCCGATGTGGCCGAGGTGATCGATGCAGAAGGGTATCTCGTATCCGACCGCACCGCGCACTGCCGCCACATACTCGCAGAGCCGGTCGATGCCCTTGTCGGTAATCTCGGTCGCTACAAAGGGATGAGGCTGATCGCGCATCTCCCAGCCGCTTTGACCGGCGGGCTGCATCACCATGCCCGGCATTCCCTCCAGCAGGCGAATGCCAATATCCATCTTCAGCCAAGTAAGGCCCATCGCCACGCGCCCTTTGGCACGCTCCGCGCATTCTGCCGGCTCCGGCGACTCTTCTGTATCGGCGTAAATGCGGATCGAATCACGCCATTTGCCGCCAAGCATCTGGTAGACGGGGATGTTGTAAACCTTGCCGGCGATGTCCCAAAGCGCCATTTCGACGGCACAAACGCCGCCTGCCTGGCGAGCGCCGCCGCCAAACTGGGCGATCTTCTGAAAGAGATAGTCGATTTTGAGAGGATTCTCGCCGACGAGGCGGCTCTTGAGCACCATTGCGTACTGTGGACCCGCAATGTCGCGCACTTCGCCCAGGCCATAGACACCCTGATTGGTGTCGATGCGGATAAGCACGCACGGACTCGGCCCCGGCTTTACAACCACTGCGTAACGCATGTCAGTAATCTTCAAGGTTGACGGGCTGGAGAATTGATTCACATTCTTGATTGTGGGCTCCGCAGCGGCAGCCTCCGCAGTGCGGCCAAGAGCACCGCCGGCCAGCAAGGCCAAAGAGGACTTGAGTACGCTACGGCGGTTGAGGTTGGGTCTATTGGAAACGGACATTTTCAGCTATTCCTTTCAGTGTCAAACTTTGGCTGACTCATTCTACACCTGAACCTGCGTACGCCCTTCGGCCGGAGGATAAAGCCTTTTTCTCAAACTCAGCGGGCTCGGTGCCAAGCGGGTGGGCATCCGCCCCCTGGCACAACGGAATTCTGGAAGGCTTACAGAACAGCAGCATTCGGCTTTCCCGACCCTTGATAAGTCAGAGGACTTCCTGCATGATCTAGTCAGAGCATCGTCAGGGAGTTAGTCTGGATAATTGGAGCTTCTACAATCGATCAATTCTGGAAGAGCAAGGAAACCGATGGAGTATCAATTCCAAACCGGAACGCTTCTGCTTTTGATCGCAGCTGTTGTGGCGATGCTGACCCGGCGGCTTCGACTTCCTTACAGTGTCGGCCTGGTCGCGGCGGGCATCATGCTCGCATTTCTTCCGTATGCGCCGAAGATCGTTCTAACAAGGGAGCTTATCTTCACTGTTCTGCTCCCCCCGCTGCTTTTTGAATCGGCTTTTTACATCCATTGGAACCAGTTGCGCCGGAACTTTCCGGTGATCGTGGTCCTGGCGACTCTCGGCGTCCTGCTCTCAGCGGGCGTGACCGCGGCGGGGATGCACTATCTGGCCAATTGGCAATGGATCAGCGCTCTTGTCTTCGGCGCTCTCATCGCTGCAACCGACCCTGTTTCAGTCATCGCAACCTTCAAGGAAGCCAAGGCTCAGGGCCGTCTTCTGGTACTCATCGAGGCCGAGAGCCTTTTGAACGATGGCACGGCAGCGGTTGCCTTTGGCGTTGTTGTCGCCATCGCCTCGGGACAAACCATCACTTCGCTTGAAATATCCGCTATGCTTCTGAAGGCAATTGCCGGCGGCGTCCTTTGCGGTGCGGCCGTCGCTCTGGGCGCGCTGCTGCTCACTGGCCGAACCAACGATCATCTTGTCGAAATCACCTTTACAACGGTCGCTGCCTATGGATCTTTTCTTCTCGCGGATCATTTTTCTTTTTCCGGCGTTCTGGCAACCATTACGGCAGGGCTTGTCATGGGCAATGCCAAGTCATTCTCTCCGCGAGGAACAGTCGCTGTTCATGCATTCTGGGAATATGCAGCCTTTGTTGCAAACTCGCTGGTCTTCATCCTCATCGGAATGCACGAAGCTCACCAGAATTTCTTGACGATATGGCTACCAGCAGCAATTGCAATTACGCTGGTTACACTGGGCCGGGCGGTTGCAATTTATCCCTGCTGCTTCCTTTTTTCCCATTCCTCGCTTCGAGTCACAGGAAAACACCAGCAGGTGCTGTTCTGGGGCGGCTTGCGCGGAGCTTTGGCGCTGGCTCTCGCCCTTGGACTTCCCACTTCAATTCCGCTGCGCGAGGAAATCATCACCATTTCATTCGCTGTCGTCGCCTTTTCTGTTTTCGTGCAAGGCATGACCATGGCTCCGTTTTTGAAACGGATGGGCGAGATCCCGCGATAGAGAGTTTCGAGCGATTCTCCAATTTCGATCCGCTCTACCGTAGTCACTATGGATTTTTCTTGTAGTGTGTTGGACGCAAGCAACGGTCTCTGGCTCACGGATCTATAGTAGATAAATCTTTCGTTTCGCTCCAGAACTGCTTCAAGTCTTGACTCATGTTAGCCGCGCAGCTAATGTAAGAAATTAATCAGCGTCGCTTCGCTCCAGCTCTGGCCAACATCACCGGAATTCGTGGCCCACTTCGCCGGAAAAATGCACTGGCACAAACTCGTCCCGCTCAGGAGTTGTTCTCATGCGCTCTTTGATATGTTTCCTGATTCTTGTTTTCCCGCTATCCGCGTTTGTTCCAGTCGCGGCACAGTCTCAGCCTCCCTTGATTGCATCTTCCCAAGCGGCAACGGTAATGCGTTCAGAAGTGATCACGGTAAATGCTCAAGAGGCCGGCCTCCCGTTTCCGCACTTTTGGGAGCAGATGTTTGGCGCCGGACAGTCTACGCTGGCCCTGCGGGAAAGCTATAGAACAGACCTTCGCGCCGTGAAGTATGTTACCGATTTCCGATATGTGCGTTTCCACGATATTTTTGGCGATGAGGTTGGCATCTACAATCTTGGCGCGGATGGCAAGCCTTTCTTTAATTATTCGTATGTCGACCAGATATATGACGGCCTGCTGGCTGACGGCATACGTCCATTTGTTGAGCTAAGCTTCATGCCGAATGCATTGGCTTCCCAGGGTATGAAGACGAAGCCTGAATCCGCCTGGCATGAACCGAATAACTCTCCTCCAAAGGACTACGCGTTATGGGATAACATGGTCGAAGCATTTGTTCGCCATCTAGTGGAGCGCTATGGCATCGATGAAGTTTCACAGTGGTACTTTGAGGTTTGGAATGAGCCGGATTTTGGCTTTCCTGATAATTTTCCAAAAAAGGAAACCTACTACACGCTTTACGACCACACTGCGCGGGATGTAAAGATGGTGGATGCGCGTCTGCGAGTGGGCGGCCCTGCCACAGCCAATGCCGATTGGGTCAGCGATTTTCTTGACCACTGCCTCCGGAGCCACGCGCCCGTTGACTTTGTGTCAAGCCATATATACGGCGATGGATCCACACAGTTAGCCTTCAACACGAACGAGGAGGTTCCCCGCAATCGAATGGTTTGCAAGGCTGTCGCGAAGGTTCACGCCGAGATCAAGGCTTCTCCGCTGCCGCAATTGCCTTTTATCCTGAGCGAATTCAACGCCAGTTGGATGAATGTGCCGGAGGTTCTCGACACGGTTTACATGGGGCCGTGGCTGGCGGAAACGATAAGTCAATGTGACGGCAAGGTAGACATGATGTCGTATTGGGCATTTTCCGATGTGTTTGAAGAGGAAGGTGTAGTGAAGAAGCCATTCTACGGCGGCTTCGGACTGGTCGCCGAGGACAACATTCCCAAACCGGCATTCAATGCATTTGCGCTGTTGCACAAGCTGGGCGACACGCGCCTCAAATCCGATTCCGACTCCGCCATCGTTACACGCCGCAAAGATGGCACACTGGTGATTGCGCTATGGAACTACGCTGAGCCAAAGGGAGATCATTCATCGAACACATCGAAGACCGCTGACCTGACGCTGAACGGTGTATCGGCGCACGCGAAGGCGTATGTGTCGCGTCTTGATGCCACGCATGGCAATGTTCTGCAATCGTTTGACGCCATTGGACAGCCTTCCTGGCCCACTCAGGACCAGATCGTACGACTGCGGGAAGCAGCGAAGCTGTCTCCCGCGGAAGCGGTGCACCTTGAGAATAACCATCTTAAAGTTGAGATTCCAGCCCAGGGTCTAGTGCTCCTGGAGGTTCGGTAAACAGCGCGGTTCAGCCGAAAGTTGTTGAAGATGTAAATGGCTTCGTCTGCACCGCCAACAAGTACTACATATCCTGGAGGGCAGGTATTACGCATGAAGATTTGTCCGGCTATTTTGCTTTCTTTCCTTACTGTCGCAATGTCCGCCCAGACGATTTCCGTTTCTCCCGATGGTCCGATCAAGACTCTCGCCGAAGCCCGCGACGCTGCTCGTGCACTGCGCCGATCCGGCAAGGCGGGTCCCATCACGATTACCGTTCGCGCGGGAACCTATTATCTTCCTGAAACGCTTGTCCTCGGACCGGAAGATAGCGACACCGTTTGGGAAGCTGCACACGGCGAGCATCCGGTCATCAGCGGTGGCCGGATCATCTCCGGCTGGGAGCGGGTTCAGGACAAGAAACTGAATGCGCAGGCCGGAGGAGATCTCTGGATGGCCCGAGTGCCGGATAACGAAAGAGGCAAATGGTATTTTCGCGAACTATTTGTTGACGGCCATCGGCGACCGCGCGCCCGCAGCCCGAAGACAGGCTTCTTCCAGATGGATGGCGAGATGGGCGGCGGCATGCAGGCGCAATTCAAGTTTCATGCGGGAGATGTTCACGCGGCATGGGCGGATCAAGGCGACGCGGAAGTCGTGGCGCTGGAAGCGTGGGCCGAAGCGCGGATGTACATTCGCCGCGTGGATGAGGCGACGCACACCGTTACGCTTTCTGGAGCTGCTCTTCCGTCGAACCACGAGGCCAATGCGCGTTACTGGGTTGAGAACACCCTGGATGCACTGGATGCTTCCGGAGAATGGTATCTGGACCGGCAAAACAGTGTGGTCTACTATCGGCCGATGCCTGGAGAAGATATGACCCGGGTCCAGGTCATCGCCCCGGTGCTGGGACAGTTGGTGCGCTTTGAAGGAAGCGTCGCTATGGGCTGGGTCCACAACATCCGGTTGCGCGGTTTAACGCTCAGCCATACGGATTGGTCGATGGATTCCAATGGCTATGCGGATATGCAATCCGCCTATGACATTCCGGCGGCAGTAGAAGGCGTGGGTACGCGTTCGTGCAGCATCGAGGAGTGCACTCTGGCGCATCTTGGCGGATATGCGGTGGAATTGGGCGGAGGACCGCCAACGTGGCGAGGAGGGCGCGAAGGTTCAAAGGAAGATCGCATCGTTGGCAACGAAATGTATGACCTCGGCGCAGGCGGCATCAAGCTCGGCGATCCTGCAATGCCCAGGGACGAGGGCCAGGCGACAAGCGGGAACATCGTTTCCGACAATCATATTCACGATATCGGGACGGTGTATCCGGCGGGAACTGGAATCTGGATGGGACAGACCAGCGACAACGTGGTCGGCCACAATGAGATCAATGATACTTATTACACGGGAATCTCGGCCGGTTGGACGTGGGGCTACGGTCCCACTGCCGCACACGGGAACGTAATCGAGTTCAACAACATTCATGACATTGGCCGGGGCATGCTGAGCGATATGGGTTGCATCTACACGCTTGGAGTGCAACCAGGAACGGTTGAGCGGAATAACCTCTGTCACGACGTGAGCCGCTCCGTCTACGGGGGGTGGGGACTTTACACCGACGAGGCAGCAGCAATATCGTGCTTGAAAACAACGTCGTGTACCGAACTCAGGACAGTGGTTTCCATCAGCACTATGGAGCAAACAACATCGTCAGAAACAATGTTTTCGCTTATGGGCAGGAAGCACAGATCAGGCGCACCAAACTGGAGTCCCATCCTAGCTTTCTCTTCGAGCACAACATTGTTTACTGGAATTTGGGGCCGCTTTTCGATGGGGAGTGGAAGGACAATGAATATCGCTTCGACCATAACCTCTACTATCGAACGGATGGCCAGCCCATTCAGTTTGAAAAATGGTCTTTTGAAGAATGGCAAAAGCAAGGGCAGGACCATCACTCGCTGATTGCAAATCCCCTATTCGTGGATCCGTCAAAGGGGAATTTCGCACTCCGCCCGGGGTCACCGGCGATTGGCATTGGGTTCAGGCCTATTGATCTTAGCCATGTAGGCCCGCGAGGGGGGACCATCCCTCAGGAACGGCAGCTTCCGGAGAGCCATCCCAAACCATGAAGAAGATCATGGATGCATAAGCTGTTCTTGGTTTGCACCAAACAACAACCGCACAATTCCGATAACGAGAAACAAATTGATTGATCGTCGCGCCTTTATACAGGGAGCCGTCGCATTGGGAATCAACGCTTCAGCTTAGGCATCGCTGAGTGCACCTTCGAATAGAAAACGGAAAAGACCTTTGGCATTGCGATTTGGGTTTTTTCATGGCTGGAACGGCGTTGGTCCGGAGTTGGCTACGGAGTGTGGGAGACAGCGCTCGATGAGTTGAAAATGCGGGAGTATGACGCCGTCCGTATCGATGAACGGCCGCCTCTGCAACCGGAGATTCACTCCTGCCACTCGTAGATCCACACGTAGGTTGTATAAGTTGTCGGCATCGGTTTACCCGTGGTCCCAAAGACTTTGTCGCCGCGCTTTTCTCCGCATCTGCAAGCGAGCCGGATACCATTCGCGAAGAAGATTGGATCGATGTCGTGGAAGCGATACGCAGAGAAAGAACTGTCCGACTCGTCCTTGTGGGTCAAGCCGGCCTGGGGAAGATGGTAGAGGCCGCGATTGAAGTAGTAAGTGCCGAGAAAGTAGTCTTCCAGCCCCGACGAGAGAAACTGAGGCTCTTTGCTTTCTGCCATGTAGGCGCGCATCTGCCCCTCCATGAACTCAAGATTCGTGCTCTTGGCGGCCATTGTGACCAGGAAAACCATTCCCGAGCCGCCCACCCGGCAGAGGTCGAAGTACTGCAGTGGAGCGACGCGCAGGTTTTCGACTTTGTGCAGACGCAGCCTCGCCGACTCCGGCAACTGAATTTCCGAGATGTGGAGTGGCAAGTTCTCGACGCCTCGGACGATCCACCAGAAGACCGTCTCCCGCGGCACTCCCGCGGGCAGTTCGGCGGTGACGCGAATCTTCTTCGAGAACGGAATCCGGTAATTCAGATAGACGCCGCTGGGCGCTCCTGTGATGCCGCTGAACTTTGTTCCCCACGGCGCGGCGGGGTCGGCAAAGCCAACACCTGCGCCAAGCCCGAGCTCCATGTCGATGGAGGCGGTTGCTTCTCCATCGACATAGACGCGGATGCGCAGCCTGGAAAAGTCCGGAAAGCCTCCTCCGAACCACATATGGTCGAGAAATCCCTTTCCACTTTTCTCTGCAAGCGTTGCCTCTGCAGCCGCCAGAAACGGCTGCTCTTCCTTGCCCACATGGGTGAATGTGGAGAGATTCGATAGGACAGATTCGCCGCGTCCCTTGGATGGCTTCGTGCCGGCATCAGCAAGGGCCGACGGGGCTAGAGAGATACCGGCAAGCGAAAGGGAGAATGCGCGTCGATCCATCGTTCGTCTCCTTGGAAATTCACTGATTCGTTCTTGGTTGTGCGCGGCGACTTCCAATTGCGTGTGCGCTCAGGCCTCTACGCACACGCCTCAAGCAAAAGACCTGGCTTCAGCGAAGAACTGTGCTAACTGCCGTGCCGCTGTACTGCACATCCGTTCCCGCCGCATCGACCGCGGCTCCAGCGCCTCGGCCCTCGCCAACCAGTACGAGACGAAAGCTGCGCGCCGCCTTCATGCCGGGATACTTCCCTTCGCGGTTGCCGATGGTTAGCGTCGCGGTTGCCTCGTTCCAGCGAATGAGAATGATCGAATGCGCGCCCTTCTCGTAGTCGTAAGTATCGCCCTCGTCCTCGTAGAGATCGAAGCTGGCGTCCGCTCCGCGATAGATGCGCAGCACGATCGGCGCGGTTGACTCCTCAGCCGAGTATTCAACCTCTGGACCCAAGGGAAGAATGGAACCGGCCTTCACATAGAGTGGAATCCGGTCGAGCGGGGCGGGCGACTGAATGCGCTGATCACCCGCCAACTTCTCGCCGGTCCAGAAGTCATACCACGCAGCGGCAGGAGGCAGATACACTTCCCGGCTGGTCGCGCCCTCCTGCGTCACCGGATTGACCAGAATCGACGGGCCAAACATATACTGGTCGCCGATCTCCCGCACTTTTTCTTCGGTTCTCCAATCCATGATGAGCGGACGCATGATGGTGTAATCGCCGGATGTCACGCGCCAGGCGAGGGAGTAGATATACGGAAGAAGGCGGTAGCGCAGCTTGTCGTAGGCAATGAGCGTGGGTGTCTGACGGCCATAGGAGAAAACTTCATTCGTACCATTCGAGCGATGGCCGTGGGTGCGGAAGATGGGGCAGAAGACGCCGAACTGAAACCACCGCGTATATAGCTCCTGGTAAGAGGGATCGCGCGTATCGCGTTCATAGGGCCAGCCATATCCGGCAATGTCGGTGGTCCAGTAGGGAATGCCGGAGACCTCAAAGTTCAAGCCAGCCGGAATCTGCCTGCGGAAGGTGGCAAAGGTGCCCAGAACATCTCCCGACCAGACGGTAGTCGCGTTTCGCTGCTGACCGAGAAAGGCGGAACGCGTGAGAATGAAGACGCGCTTGCGATCCGTAGTTGCACGCCAGTGGTCGTAGATATTCCCGGAGTGCATCAGCGGGAAGATATTCGTGTAGCGCGCGCCGTTGCCGATTGAGAGCTGGCGGTCGTCGAGCGTGGCGTCGCTGTAGCCGTTGCAACATTCCGGCTCCGAGCTGTCCAGCCAGAAGCCGTCCCAGCCCTGTGCGAAGACCTTGCCCACCAGGGCCTTCCAGTAGAAATCCCGCGCCGCCGGATTGGTTGGATCATAGTCCGTAGTGCCGGGAATCAGCAGATTGCGTTCCTTCAAATCCGCGTATGTCTTCGACTGTGGATCGGTCACCGCCCAAACCGAAATCATCGCGTGGATATGTTCCTCATGCAGTTTGGCGAGCGCCTCCGGAACATCGGGATAGGGCTTCAGATATTCCGCGTTGTACTCTGGATCACCCTGGTGCTTCCACCAGAACCAGTCCTGAACAATAAAGTCGAGCGGAACGTGCTGCGCGCGGTACTCGCCAGCCACATCGAGCAGTTCTTTCGCCGAGCCATAGCGGTCCTTGGACTGCACAAAGCCATAGGCCCATCTGCCGAAGAGAGGCGCATGACCTGTGATTTCGCGGTACTGGTGGACGATCTGGTCAACCTCAGGACCGTAGATGAAGTAGTAGTCGAGCGCGTCGGCGGCCTCGGCTCTCAGCTTCAGCTCAGAGGGGAAGCGATTGTCAAACCACGACTTCGACGCCGTATTCCACAGAATCCCGTAGCCGTTGGTGGAGATCAACAGCGGCACGGCGACATCGGTGTTGGCCTGGGCCATCTCCACTACGCTGCCGCGATAGTTAAAGACGCCGCTCTGGTGCTGCCCAAGACCGTAAAAGCCTTCGAGGGGCGCTGGCTGAAAGCGGTCGCTGACGTGATAAACCTTTTCTCCGTTCACGGTGTCGGAGATATACTCGCGCGGCCGACGATCCGACTCAAAGAGCAGCAGCTCGCCCTTGGCGTTGGAGTAGAAGAGCTGGCCTGTTTGCAGGCGAATCTTCACCTGCAACAGCGCGGTGCGCAGCGTGGCTTGCTTCTCATCCTGTGAAAACTCGAAGGCCGCGGGCGCGCAAGGTTGAATCAGCCAGGGCGCAACCGGCGAAGCGGCAAGCGGATTGCCCGGTCCGGCAACGATATGCAGGACGCCCGCGCCGCAAACGCTCACTTGCAGCGTCTCGCCGTCCTGGCGCGCCACCAGTCCGGTGCTGGTTTTTTCCACTTGAACCGGCGCCGCTTTCGCCGCAACCGCAATCGAAAAAACGCCCACGCCTATACAGAGTGCCTGTCTGAATCGAATCATTCCGTTTTCTCCTTCGTTCTCTGGCCACCAACCATTGTAGTATGCGCTGCGGCAGGCCTGGACGCTGCGTTCAATGCCATAAACCGTCCTTGAAGCAATTATGGTCCAGGCTGCGTTCAAGAAGCCGCTGATGAAGCACAACCGTTTCAGTAACATCCCCCCAGGAGCATCATCTCAACATAATATTGTGTCCTTTGCCCCACGACTTCCAACTCCTTCGACAAAGACCTGCCGATAGGCGCCGGTGCAGACTGCCCTTGCAAACCGATCAATGAGGTAACTGCTAATCAAACTGACCGACTACCGCGGGGGTGAGACCGATGTTGAGCTGATGCACCGTATAGACCGTCGCGCTGTCCTCAGGTCCGTTCACTTCAACAGACTCTCCAACCGTGACCGCTTGAAAGCTGCTGGTAGTGGTAAGCGTGATCGAGGAGGCGGAGGCTGTATTGATGATCTCCGGCCCGTCGCCCGTCGTAATCGTGATCAGGCCGTTTTTAACGGCTGTGATTTGCCCAAAGTAAACTGTTCCCCCTGCCGTTGTTTCGACATCCCACTGCGCGATATTGCTGGGAGGTGCGGGCACGAAAGCCACGTCCGCGGCGCTCAGTTGCCCATTGGAAATGTTGCCCTGGGCTGCAACCCAGCCTCCTACGGCGGCAATACTTGCCGATGAAGCCGTTGTGTACTGATACGTTGTTCCCGAAATCGTCTCGACGGTTATTTTTGCTCCACTCGACTCTTGCAAAACGAAACTTTCGTTCGCCGAGTCGATGGAGACCACAGTGCCTGAGGGTGACGCGGAGGAGGAGGTGGTGGTGGTCGTGGTTGTGGCCGAGTTGGATGATGTGCTGCTGCAGGCACACAAGCACAACAAAGAGATGCTAAAAAGACCGGAATGGATGAATCGTTTCATGAAATTCCTTTGTTCCTCACTAAAGGGAGTGACCCAGGCATCGTATCGGGTGTTTTGCGGCGCACTATAAGCAGAATCAACCGTTATGCTTGGATGCGCAGAGGGTTCTTCGGCGTGATAGACAGCTCCGAGTGGAAGGTCAAATGCGTTCTTCCCTCACTCTGCGCGACGCTATGCTCGATGGGATTGTCGCCGCAAGTGACTGAGAGCCGATCTCTCAGCAAGGGAGAAAACGCCAGCTCTTTCAAGGCAATTGCGCCGGCGGCGACGCTCAGCTTCAGACGGTCCGAACCAATCTCGAATCGTCCCCATGCAGTAGGCGCGGACCACAGGCAGGCGAAGGCATGGGAATGAACCCTGGGAGCTAACTCCATGCTTCGGCTTCTGGCGTCATAGCGAAAACCGGAGAGAACCGGAATGGCGGCCCAGCTTGCCATGGCGCGCGCATAATGGCGGCCGTACTCGGTCTCATCGTAGGGATTGGCCTTTTCGCCGTCATACCGCTTCCTGATATTGGCGATGCACTCAATGCCTTCGTTGACCATGCCATGCGCCAGCATCAGTACCGCGGCAGAGTATTCATACCCCGTCATGATCTCGGCATAGTAGGGCATGGGCACCTCTGGCAATGTGCCCTTGGTATAGTCGCAGATGACCAGGGCCGCCTCGTCGTTGAGGGCGTAGACGCGCTGCACCGACGCATGGCGAGAGAGATCCCGCTTGTAGTTGTACTTGTAAATGGAAGCCAGGGTCTTGCGTATGTGCGCTGAATCAAGCAAATCTCCAAGTCCCGCTACGGTCGCCATGTATTGGCCGATAAGCTGGTCCACCTGGCAGCCGTCGCCGATCTGAAACTCCGGGTACATCGTGTCTTTTGTGCCCATGCCCACCTGTAGGCCGCTGGCAATCTTCTGCTGCGGAATGCCGCGAATCTGCTGGATGTAATACTCGCCGTTGAAGAGGTTTGCGTCGATCCAACTGCTTCCCTGCGCGCGCATCCTGCGGCACTCCGCAGCCAGCTCCGGCTCTCCCATGGCGTCGGCCATCGACGCCATCGCCTGCAATGCGGCCAGATACCAAGAGCCGCACATCGGGTTGGGACCATAGAATTCGACATCGTAGGTATTGTGCTGAACGCCGTCCATCACGCCAAACTTGCGCTCATCCCATCCGCCGGGCCGCCATGCGTAGGCAAGAGCGCGCCTGGCCGCTGGCCATTGGCGGCGCAGCCAGTCGTTGTCGCCGCTGAGCGTCCAGTCGAAGTAGAGTTTGACAATCTGCCCCATCTGGCCATCGGCGGCCGCCGCTCCCCAGTGCTCGTAGCCGAGAGGCAGCTTGTGGCGGAAGTCCATGTGGCCTTCTGCGTCGGTAGCGTATCCAAAGCTCGTTTCACGTATTGATCGAGCTAGGCTCGGAAACAAAAATTGCGTGGCGACTTCGTAGTTCCAAACGTGCGTACAACTGCCAAAGCCCAACCCCCAGGTGTCTCCGCAGCCCTCGAAGCCATGAAAGCTGCCGTCTGCGATGCGAAAGCTGGTATTTGACACCAGAGTTGTGAGGTTGGCGCTGGCGGCCTCTTTGATGACATCGGGAAGCGTGCTTTCTTGCAGAGCCACGACGAACTCGCGGGTTCCGCGCTCCAGCTCATCCAGATGAGCCGCAACGTATTCGGCTACTGCCCGCGCGTCGCGGAATCGGGTGCAATAGTAGTTGCCCAGAAGCGTCTTTCCCCGGCCTTCCGGTGCATCCCACGCGCAGCGCTCCGGTGTACGGTTGGGAAAATGCCAGGTGAGCAGAAAGCGGAATCTGCGCTTCGCGCCAGCGGGAATCGACTGGCGAATCGAGACCGTACCCACCGGCGTTGAAGGCTCGCTGGCGGTGCCGAGGTCGCCCGTTTTGGCGAAGTTGCGGAACCAGAACTCTTGCGGTCCCACGCGCCAGTTGCTGCCGCCGCGCCATTTGGGCAGCGTTGCGGCCACATCACCAGGACCGGGCAGTGCCGCCAATACAAATGTTCCCTGCAGTGGATCGTCCGCGGCGAGAGACGGGTCGGCCATCAGGAGGCCGGTGATCCCCGGCGCGCTGAAGGGAGTGTTGCTGCGCTTGCCGGAACTCCCTACGGGATTGGCCAGCGACCAGGCAACAACCACCTCGGCCGCACTCGCTCCTGGATTCTCAACCTCATAGGTCAGCACCGCGCATGGCAAGCCGGAGGCATCCGCGTCGAGCGGCTGGAAGGGCGAGAAGGCATCCAGCGATACCTTCACCGGGCAGGCAGAATCTTCAAACTCGATGCGGGAGGTGGGAAAGGAGCCGTGAAACTTCGCTTCGGCAAATCGCGGCAGGCCGGGGACATTGGCAAAGCCCAGCCCCTCCTGGTAGAGATCGTAGGGGGGAAGGAGACGCCTCTCGACAACCGCGCTGAAGGGCGCGCCCGCAGTGGTCTTGACCCAAATGCCGGGAAACGCATACTCCGGCACTTTGCCGATATCCGGCCGGTTGAAGATCTGCCAGTCCTGCAAATTGCCGCGCCCGCCCAGGCCAATGCCGCCGGTGCCGATGCCGCCCAATGGGCAGGAGATGCGGGTGAGCTGGCGGCCGGTATGCACGCGGGGAAATGCAATCGACGCCGGGTTGACCTCCGTATTTGACCCGCCGCGCACGCTCTTTTTCAACTCCGATTGAGCTGCTTCGGCACTTTCCCGCGTCTTTTCCCCATAAGCGGCAACCCCGCTGAGTGAAGCAGCCACAGCGGCTTTCACAAAATCCCGCCGCGAACCCGAGTGATTCATTGCTCCTCCTGATTGAACCTTTTAGTGTAATGTATTTGCAGATGGACGAAGCCGGGATATGATGAGTGCAAGCTCCCGGAAGCGATCAAAGCCGGAATAACTGCCAAGGACTTCATCCTTCCATATGTCCCTTGCCTCCTTCGTCTTTGTAAAGAATCGCCGCTTGCCAACCCCGACGTGCGAGGCCGCGTTCGAACATGGTTCTGTGCACGGGGCGAATGTGAAGCACATCCACGCGCCTGACCCTGGCGCTACAGCCACCCTGATCCAAGACTGCATTGAGCTCTTCAAGATCAAGGTCGTGATGCTGGTTCTGGTCACCGGCTGGGGCGGATATTACCTGGGTTCGATGGCCTCCGGCATATCAAGTGTGCAACGGGGCTTGCTGGACGCGCTGCTGGGCATCGGGCTGGTTTCAGCCGGAGCGGGCGCGCTCAATGAAGTGATTGAGCGCAAGAGCGACGCGCTGATGAGGCGCACCGCCAATCGGCCGATGGCAACGGGCCGATTCTCGCTGCTTCAGGGAATGCTGGCCGGAGTGGGCGCTCTGGCAATTGGCTTGGCATGGCTGCTGACGCGCGCCAATCTGCTCACGGCAGTTGTGGCGCTGCTCACGGCCTTCACTTATATCGCCATTTACACGCCGCTCAAGCGAGTCACAGTCCTGGCTACCTTCGTCGGCGCTTTGCCCGGCGCAATGGGGCCGCTGCTGGGCTGGGTGGCTGCCCGCGGGCGCATCGAGTGGCCCGGTGCGGCTTTGTTCGCCATCCTGTTTGTCTGGCAGTTCCCGCACTTCATGTCGATTGCATGGCTCTATCGCGAGGACTACGCCCGCGCCGGTTTGCGCATGATGCCAGTGGTTCATCCGGATGGCTGGTCAACAGTGCTGACTGCGCTGGTCTTCGCCGTGCTCATGATTCCCGTCAGCCTGGCTCCCTGGGCGCTCGGCACGGCCGACACTCGCTATGCGCCGGCGGCCGTCGCGCTGGGCGCGGTTTACCTGGCCTATACCATCCGTTTCACCCGCGTCCTGCGCCCCATCCCCGTGGCGGAAAGCGAGATGGTGGCCCGTGACCTGCTCAAGATCAGCGTGCTCTATCTGCCTCTGCTTTTCACAGCACTTATGCTCTGCGCCACGCGCAAACCATGAGGAAGCCATGACGATCCCATCTTCATCGAGCAAACCTTCATTGGCGGTCGCCGCTCCCAGCGGTTTTGGCTCGGCCATTGCAGTTATCCTGGCCATCAGCGCGGCGGCCATCCTCTTTCTTTTTTGGCTGATTTACGTGCATCCTGCCTCAGATGTGGGCAGCGCGCGGTTTTCGTTCCTGCCTGCGCTCAATGCTCTGCTGAACGGACTCAGCGCCACCGCCCTGCTTATCGGCTACATCTTCATCCGCACCAAACGCGTTGCAGCTCATCGCGCGGCAATGATGACCGCCTTTGCCTTCTCCACGCTCTTTCTGGTCAGCTACATCCTGCATCACGCACTGCACGGCGATGTGCGCTACCCTCTGCACGCGGCGCTGCGTACAGTCTATCTGCCGCTCTTGGCCAGCCATATCCTGCTAGCGATTGTGACGCTGCCACTGGTGCTGGCCACGTTCTTCTTCTCTCTCACCGGGCGGATTCCCATGCACCGCAAAGTGGCGCGCTGGACCTTTCCACTCTGGCTCTATGTTTCGCTCACCGGCGTGGTCACGTATCTGATGCTGCGCTTTGCGCAAGGATAGTTTTTTCATCGTTGTAAATTGGATGCTTCGAGGCCGGTGAATCCATTTCCATAACTGAGCGAGCGGCATTATCTTTTAAGAAAAGGAGGCTGGATGGATGTTTGCTGTCAGCGTTTCTGATCAGGATCAGAGTCTTCCTTCGCCCGCCTTGCGCGCCTTTGCGTGGGGCGTTCTTGCGTACTTTATCGCGGTAATTCTGTGGGGTGCGCTGGTGCGCGCCACCGGCGCCGGAGCCGGCTGCGGCAACCACTGGCCGCTGTGCAACGGCACCGTGATGCAACGCGACGCCAGCCTGAATACTCTCATCGAATTCACCCATCGCATCACCAGCGGACTCTCGCTGCTGGCTGTCCTGGCGCTGGCGGCGTGGAGCTTTGCCGGCACTGTTCGCGGCCATCTGGCCCGCGCCGCAGCCGTGGCTTCCGTGGGATTCACGCTGCTGGAGGCGCTGCTGGGCGCGCTGTTGGTGGCCCTGGGGCTGACCGCGCAGAGCCATTCCCCACTGCGGCCGGCCTTTCTGGCGCTGCATCTCACCAATACGCTGCTGCTGCTGGCCGCGCTGGCGCTGACCGCGCACCTGCTCAACCGCTGCACCGGATTTCGCAGAGAGACGATTCGCATAACGACTCCCATCCGGTCTGTGATGGGCATACTGGCGGTGATGATCGTGGGGGTGAGCGGCTCGCTGGCGGCGCTGGGCGATACGCTCTTTCCGCCCTCGTCGCTGGGCGTGGCGCTGGCGCAGGATTTTTCCGCCAACAGTCTCTGGCTGGTGCGCTGGCGCTGGACGCATCCCCTGATTGCGCTCGCAGTCGGCATCTTTCTGGTTCTGCTTCTCGTGCGCGCCCGCCGGGAACAAAAAGATCGCCGCCTCTCTGTGCTGGCGCTTGTGCTGTTGGGCAGCGTTTGTGCTGTGGGAGTGCTGAATGTGGCGCTGCTGGCTCCCGTCTGGGCACAGGTGCTGCATCTGTTGTGTGCGGACCTACTCTGGGTAGCGCTGGTGGTGCTTACCGCGCGGCTGACAATCGTTCCCCATGAAATGAGGGTTCGAGGTTGACGCGATTTAACGATTCCGCCTTGCCTGATCCCTGATCCCTGATCGCTGCCCTCTGTCTCTTTGCAACAATTGCATGGTCATGACCATCGCCGGAATCAGAAAGACCAGAGAACCAAAGACCCACATCACTACTGCCCCCTGCATCTGGTCCTCCACCAGCGAAACGCCGAAGGGATTGGGGTGGGTGACATAGTAGCGATAAACCGGGCGGCCGCTGAAGGCCAGCGAGGCGGAGAGCGCCGTATTGACCAGGTCCGCGCTGACTAGGTAGGGAACGACAAACCACCGGCGAGACCGCGGCGCGGCAGGCCAGGGGCGCAGAATACACCACCAGAAGAGCAGCGATGTTGACAGAAAGCAGAGGTGCTCGATGTCGTGCCAGATTTCATTGTCCAGGGCAAGGTCATAAGCAGCCGGAATATGCCATCCCAACAGCGCGATATTCATCAGCAGCCATGCCGGAACCGGGCGCACGACAAACTCCCCCAAGCGGCGCAGCCAGCGCAGGCGAATCAGCGGCGCAACAATCCAACGCAGCGCCCAGCGCGGCAATCCGCGCAGCAGCGGAACCACCGGCGCGCCCAGCAGAACCAGTGGCGGCACGGCGGCCATCAGCAGCAGATGCTCGACCATGTGCGCGCTGAGCAGCGCGTCTGAGAGGCCGTCCATCGGCGAACCAATCGCTCCCCACAGCACCGCCAATCCTAATTCGAAGCTGCACAGCCGCCACGCCGGAAACTGCTGGGGCCGTGTCCGCCGGATGCGCAGCCATCCCAGCAGATAGAGCAGCGCGAAGGCCGCTGTAACGCTGGTGAGCGGGATGGGCAGCGACCAATCCTGCAAGATCGACTGCAAGGCAAGAGTATCGTTCATTGCACTGGGGGCGCGCCTGTCGCCGGAGTTGCGGGATGGGATCCATTCTGCGGCTTGATACCCTCTGAAGCATCCATGGCTGGCCGCTGATTGCCATGCAACGACATCAGAAAGCTGGTCAGCGCCTGCGTCTCTGCCGGACTGAGCGCATTGCCGTACGCGGGCATATTGCCGCCGCCCTGCAAGACCTGGCGAATAATCTGATCCTCGGTCATATCCGCCGCAACGCGATCAAGCGCAGGACCGCGCTGGCCTCCGACTTTCTCGAGCGAATGGCAGTTGCGGCACTGCTTCTCCTGGAAGACCATGGCGCCGCGCCGCTCCAGAGGTGTGCGATGCTCCAGGTAGCGTGCGGGGACCGGAGCGCTCGACCACGCGTCCATCACAGGACTCCAGGGCGCGTAGGTTCCCAGACGGGTAAAGATTCCCAGCGTGACGGCAATCAGCGTAACCATCAATACCGCCACGGGCCGGCGCGACCAGTGTTTTTCGCCCTCGCTGGCGATCAGAGGCAGCAGCAGCAGGCCTCCAATCAGCAGTGGCGGCACAGCCAGCAACACGATGGTCTCCATCTCCGGCGGAAGATAGGCCAGTATCGCAAAGATCCACAGGAAGGGAAGATCCGGCTTGGGCGCGGTTTGAATGATAGTCGGGTCCGGCGTGCCGCTGGGACCGATGGGACCAAGAAAGAAGGCGCAGGCCATCACCGCCAGCAGAATCGCCGCGGCAAAGACCGCATCCTTCCACGCCGCGTCCGGGGCAAAGGGAACGCCGGTGCTTTTGGTGAGGGCCGCATAGTTTCGCTGGTAGTCCGCCTTGCGCACAATGCGTCCCGGCATCGGCCACTCATTGATGCCCAGCCGCAGCACCAGAAACAGGTGCAGGCCGACCAGGGACAAGAGCAGGCCGGGAATGATAAAGACGTGCAGGGTAAAAAAACGCGAGAGCGTGGCGCCGCCCACGATGGGACCGCCCAGCAGCAGATGCACCATCGGCCCGCCCATCACCGGGATGCTTCCCGTGATGGAGGCTCCAATGCCCAGTCCCCAGTAGGCGTCCTGATCGAAGCGCAGAACCTGCCCGGTGAAGGCCATGCCCAGCGTGAGCAGAAGAAGAAATACGCCAACAATCCAGGTCAGTTCGCGGGGAAACTTGTACGCGCCGAAGAGAAAGACCTGCGTCAGGTGGATCAGCACGATGGCGATCATGAAATCCGATCCCCAGCCGTGCATGGCGCGAAGAAACCAACCCAGAGGAAGATTGTGGTTAATGAACTGCAAGCTGGGCCATGCATTGCTGGCGCTTGGCGAGTAGACCAGCGCCAGCAGGATGCCGGTCATCACTTGCAGCGCCAGCAGCATCATCGCCGCGCTGCCAAAGACATACCACCAGCTCGCCGCTGAGACCGGGGTGGGGTGTTCGGCCATCCCGGTGACCGTCCCGGCCATTCCCGACCGGATCTCTACCCAGCGGAAGAGTTGCAATCCGCGCTTTTTCAGATCGATCATGCCCGCCTCACCTCTTCATCGCCAACTGGCGCAAGCCGCACCAAAGGCTTGCTGCCCGCGCAAGCCTCGTTGTACAAGGTCGGCAACTCCCCGGCATAGATGCTCAATCTCTCTCCCGCAATCCGGTGCTGGTAGACGAAAAGCCCGCGCGGAGGCGGCCCGGAGGCGCGGGAACCATCTTCATAGTAGGCTCCTCCATGGCAGGGGCAGAGGAAGAGCTTCGACTGCGCAAACCAGCGCACCGGACAGCCCAGATGCGCGCAGTTGACGGCGAATACCTGAAAGCTGCCATCGCTGGCGTGGCGCACCCAGCAGGCAATCTTCGCCGTCTCGCCATCGGAAGGGCCGTTGGTGGGATTGATGTACTCCGCAAGGCGTGTCTCACCCTGGGGAAACGACCCGACGCTGCCAATTTCAACCCAGGCATGATTGTCCGCTCGCTTCTTCATCGCCGGACCGAGCAAAAAGCCGAGAATCGGCGCCGCCAACACCAGGCCGACCAGGCCGTTGAGGCCGACCGCCAGCTTGAAGAGAAATGCGCGCCGTGAGCTTTCGCTCGGTCGAGCCGCGAGCTTCTCCTGCTCGCTGCCGCGCCACTCCACGGGCACAGGCGCAAGCTGATCTTCTCGCCCGGCTCCGTCGCGCCCCGCCAGCTTGCGATCTTCCGTCGATTGGCTCATCGTATATCTCCTTGAAACTCGCGTCAGGCGCGGCGGTCTGCTACGGATGTTCAGGATACGGTTGTCCGGGCGCAGCTTTGCGTTGCGCGGCCAGCCACGCCACCAAATCTGTCACCTCCCGATCGGTAAGTGGCCGCGGGCCAAAGCCGCGCCAGTCGGGCATTCCGTCCTCCGGCCTACCAGAGAGAATCGCCGTCCGCAGCCCCTGGTCGCTGATAAGGGCCAGAAAACTCGGATCGGTCACCGGACCGGCAACAGTGGCCTGCCCAGCCTGCTTGGCGTTGCCGCCATGGCAGCGAGCGCAATAGCTTGCAAAGGCAGCATCTCCGGCCACCGCATCGCCCGGGCCGGTTGCCGCATAAGGCGGCGGATTCAACCCCGTTAACAACCGCGGATGGCCCCAGCGCGTTTGCATGCCCTCGGCCAGAATCTCAATCTGCTGATCGGTAAGTGTGCCTCCGTGACTCTTGGCAAAGGCCGGCATCAACTCTCCGGGGACGCCTTTGGCGGTTGCACTTACCAGCACATCTTTACCCGCCAGCGCAAGATAGACCGGGTTGGCCAGCGAAACGTCCAGCCCGCGGCGGCCGTTTTCGCCGTGGCATGCGGCGCAGTTTTGCTTGTAGAGCGTTGCGAACTCCAGCACCTGCTCTGGCCGCACCACCTCCGGCTCAGGACCGGGCTTGCCCGGCGCGCGGCATCCCGTGGCCCACCAGATGGCGCAGCACAGAACGCAGATAGCAATGTGATAGGCACCCTTCATCGTTGATCCCCACCATGATCTTTGTTCGGCCGGGGGCGCGGTCCCCGATCCGTATGCAGCCCCGCCCGCGTGGCGAAGGGCAGCGAGCGATACTCCGGCATGCGCATCCTGACCCGCCGGATGACCACCTGCCCGGCCACCAGCCCAAACGCCACCTGCGAAACGATGAACCATCTCCAATCGACCCGGTCGTTCAGGATGGGGCTTACGAAACTCATGAAGCCGTAGGCCAGTCCTGTCCACAGCAGAGGGATAATAATTCCACTGGTGAGAATCGACCGGCGCGGAAAGATCGGCAGCAGCGCGCCATAGAGCAGCCCCATCAGTAAAGAAACAAGAGTGTGAATGGCCAGCGCCGCCAGCAATCCCTGGGGATGAAATTGCGCCAGAAACGCATCGCTGGCGTTGATCCAGCTCACAAAGCCGCCCGCCGCCAGCAGATTGATCGCATACCAGGGGCTGTGAAATTTGAGCAGGCTATAGATGATCGCGGGAATCGCCATCGCCACCCCGCCCGCCAGACCGCCTTCTATGCCGGCGATAAAGCTGAAGTTGGCCAGCGGCGTCACCTGGGGATGCAAATCCTCCAGTGGCTCACGCGGCGCCTGCCTTACGGCGGCAACGTGCGCGGGCGCCGGCGCCAGCACCTCTTCGTGGCGCTCATGCGGCAAAACCTGGCGAAACCAGCCGACAGCGGCAATCACGCTCAACAGCAGGCCCAGCACGCTCACCGCAACATGGGTGACGATGCCGGCCACGCCGAGCGTAATGCCCAGCGCCAGCACCATCGGCCACACCGTTGGCTGCGGCAAAAGGATGCTCACGGTGCGTTCTTTCTCGCTTGCTCTTGCCTTCTGCAACCCGCCCTCCCTAAATCCCCACCACATACACAACAATGAAAACCACCACCCAGACCGCATCCACAAAATGCCAGTAGTAGGAAAGCATATCGAGGCGATGGGCATGGCTGCTGTTCAACTTGCCCTTAATGCCGAAGATCAGCACCAGGGTGAGCATCAGCAGTCCCGCCAGTACGTGCGTGGCATGAAGCCCAACCAACGAATAAAAGGTGGTGCCGAAGAGATTGGTTTGAATCGTCAATCCGTAGCGGTAGATTAGTTCGTGCCACTCCATCGCCGTTCCGCCCAGGAAAATCGCGCCCAGCATCACCGTGGCGGCCAGCCACAGCGTACTCAGCCGCGCCTTGCCCTTTTCCAGCGCAGCCACGGCAAAATGCACAGTGAGGCTGCTCGAAAGCAGGCAGACGGTGCCCACAATCGGCAGCTTCAGCACTTCGGCGGGGGTTGGCCCGCTCAGGCTCTTGCCGAGATAAAAGATATAGGCAACCACAAAGATGGCAAAGATCGCCGTCTCCGCCACGATGAGGCAAGCCATCCCCACCTGGCCTTTGTCGGGCAACTGCCATAGCTCCTCTGCATCCGCCGCAATCGTGTTTATGGATTCGCTCATTCGTACTCCGTATCGGTCTCGTTCGGATGTTTCAGATCCCACAGCGGCCTGCGGCTCTCCACCACCGGCTCCTCGGCAAAGTTATAGTGCGGCGGAGGGGAAGAGGTCTTCCACTCCAGCGTCCATGCATCCCAGGGGTCCGCTCCGGCCAGCTTGCCTTTGCGATAAGAGCGGATCATATTCCAGACAAAGCACAGCACTCCCGCCGTCTGAATGATGGCGCCGATGCTGACCGCCATATTCCACGAGCCCCAATTGCGATCCGCCTCGTAGGTATACACCCGCCGCGGCATCCCCAATACGCCGGGAACGTGCATCAGGTCGAAGGTGAGATGAAATCCGATGAGGAAGAGCCAGAAGTGCCACTTGGCCAGAGTTTCCGAGAGCATCCTGCCCGTCATCTTGGGATACCAGTAGTAAAACGCGGCGAAGATCATGAAGAGAATCGCGCCCACCAGCACATAGTGAAAGTGAGCAACCACAAAGTAGGAGTTGCCCAACTGCCAGTCAAACGGCGCCACCGAAAGCATGATGCCGGTAAGTCCCGCGATCAAAAATTGGAAGAGGAAACCAATGGAAAAGAGCATGGGCGAGGCAAAATGAATCTTGCCGCCCCACAAGGTGGCCAGCCAGTTGAAGATCTTGATTCCCGTCGGCACTGAGACAATCATGGTGGCAAAGACAAAGAAGATGTTGCCCGCCGGTCCCAGCCCCACCGTGAACATATGATGCGCCCACACGCCCATGCTGATGAAGCCGATCCCCACCGTCGCCGCCACCATCGCCGGATAGCCGAAGATTGCCTTGCGCGAAAATACCGGAATAATCTCATTGGCAAAGCCGAAGGCGGGCAGCACCAGAATGTAGACCTCCGGATGGCCGAAGATCCAGAAGAAGTGCATCCACAAAACCGCCGACCCGCCCGCCTGCGCGTCAAAAAAGTGCGACCCCAGGCTGCGGTCCAGCAGCAGCATGATCTGCGCGGCGGTCAATGGTCCGATGGCGATGAAGACCATCCATGATGTCACCAGATAAATCCACGCCAGCAGCGGCATGCGCCCCAGCGTCATTCCCTTGCAGCGCAGCGAGAGGATCGTCACCACCAGATTCAGCGCCGTACCCACGCTGCCAATGCCGCTCAGGAAGACTCCCAGAATCCAGTAATCGGTGCTGTGCCCAGGCGAAAAGATTCTGGCCGTCAGCGGAGCATAGGCAAACCAGCCCACGTCGGGTGCGGTGCCCGCGCCATAAAGCCCGTCGCCGCCCACAAAGCTGAAATAGAGCAATAGCCCGCCAAAGGCCGAAATCCAGAAGCTGAAGGCGTTCAAGCGCGGAAATGCCATATCACGCGCGCCAATCATCAGGGGAACCAGATAATTGCCGAAGCCAAAGAGAATCGGCATCCCCACAAAAAACACCATCGTGGTTCCATGCATGGTAAACATGCGATTGAAAACCGCGGGGGTGACAAAGTGATTGTTCGGCATCGACAACTGGACGCGCATCACCAGCGCCTCAATCCCGCCAATCACCAGGAAGACCAACGCATAGCCGATATAGAGCAATCCAATCCGCTTATGGTCTACGGTGGTTATCCAGGAAGCAACCGTGTCCAGCCATAACTTCCCATGGGAATGATCGCCATACGGGAGGACCGCTGTCGTCTCTGTCATCCGCTTCTCCCGTTTTACTTAAGCGCAGTCAAGTAGGCCGTTACCGCGTTCAATTCATCTTCGTTCAAATGCATTTTGGGCATCATCGATCCCATCTTCAAGCTCTCCGGGTCATCGATCCACATACGCAGATTCTCTGGGGTATTCTTCACGATTCCAGAAGCAATAGTGTCGCGGCTGGCCAGGTGCGTCAGATCCGGGCCAAACTTGCCCGTCGCCGCCGTTCCAGCCACCCTATGACAATTGATGCACGCGGTGTTCTCAAAGATTTTTTTACCTTCGGCGGCGGAGGCTGAATTCGCCGGCAATTGCTTCTGGTTGGCCACCCACTGCGCAAATTGCAGAGGCGTGTCCACATAAACCCGGATCAGCATCCTGGCATGCGCCATGCCGCAATACTGCGCGCACTGCCCAAGGTAGAGTCCGGGCTGGGAGGGGTCGATCCACATTACATTCACCTTGTTGGGAATCAGATCCATCTTGCCGGCCAGCTTCGGCACCCAGAAGCTGTGGTCCACATCCGCCGAGGTCATCGTCAGGTAGGTGGGCGTTGGCGCCGCTGGATCGCTGGCAGGAATGTGCAGTTCATTGGCTGTCACAATGCCCAGCGTTGGGTATCGATACTCCCACCAGAACTGATGCCCAATCACCACCACGTCCAGGGCGTTGGCCGGCTTGCGCGCCCGTTCCGTTACGTTGATGATGCGCGCAGTGGCCAGAAACAGCACCAGAACGATGAGAATCGGAAGCGCCGTCCACAGGACTTCAATCTGCTGGCTTCCGTAAACCTGCGTCGGTTCCGTCGCCGAGTCTCCGCCGCGGTGGCGGAAGCGCACCAATGTGTAAGCCAGAAGCCCCGCCACCACCAGAAAGATGGTCAGGGTAATCGCCAGCACAAAGATCGAGACTCCAAAGATGGCGTGCGCGGGCGTCGCCTGCGGAGAAAAGATGCTGGTAGGCCCGCCGCTCAAAAATGGAATCTTGTGAAAAAAACGCATCGGCCAGGATTCAATGGCGAAAGTGGTTGGCGTGCTCAGTATTCCGGCAAAACTCATCAGGCTCTCCTGTTGAACAAACAGTAACCTATCGCGTTCCCGTACAGAAAGCTCCCATCGCTCCACGTTCTCCTCGACGCGGGCACTGATGACCCGGCATCGAAGTGCTTGCAACTCCTAGCGGCTGTTTCCTGCCCTGAATGACTGGACCGGAGTCGAATCATTCACTTAGCTTGCACCAGGCAGGAAACCTTGAAAGATATCCGCAGATCGCGAGTTCTCCAGATTATAGCAAGCTGTGAAACCTGGGTCTGGAGAAAGCGCGCATCCGCAAAGCTAAGGCAAGAAAGCACTTTGCGAACAAAGATCAGACTCGAAAAGGCTGTCAGGGCGTTTCTAAGAGAACGCGATGGGGTATTCATGAAATTTTTTTTCGAATCGACCGCAACTTTCGCTTTGCGTGAGTGTCTTCACGTCTAGGCGTTAAAGAAAGTGCGCTTGCCAGCCCCGGTCTCGCACCCTTTTGGCGAACAAATCGTTTTGCCGATAGAATGCAGACAAGCGGTTTGCCCAGATTGGAAATCGAAGGCAGGCGGAACGGTTATGCAGCGTCTCCAACGTCACTATTGCAGTTGCAACAACAGGAGAGCCAAGATGAAACGCAGAATCCAAACATTCTTCGCAGGCGCCGCCACCGCGGCTTTGTTTTTATTGGCGGGATGCGGCAGCGGCAACTCCGTTTCCACATCCAGCCAGAACAATAACAATCAGACGCAGGTTCAGCAGACGGGCACGGTGAATATGATGCTAAGCGACGATCCCACTGAAGACTGGGCGACGATTGGCGTCAAGGTGCTCAGCATCGCGCTGACGCCCCAGGGGGGTGGTACGCCGGCCACGGTCTATACCGCGCCCGCGACGCCGCCGATGATTAACCTGGTTCAGCTTGACCAGCTGGGCGAGATTCTGGGCAACGCCACGATTGATACGGGAACCTATACTTCCGCGACGCTCACTCTAGCCGCGAACAATACGGGAAGCGCCTGCGACGTTTTGCTCGTCGCATCCGGCGATCCGCAGGCCGGCTTCGACGTGCCTGCCGGCACCACCGTTCCATGCAGCCAGATCGTGATCGCCGGAGCAACGGGCAGCGCGCCGAATATGACGGTTCCGCTCACCATCCGGCTCAAAACTCCGCTGGTGGTCACCAGCACGGGCAGTAACGCGCTTGATCTGGAGTTCGATCTGCGGCATCCAGCGCTGATCGTTGAGCATGACCCGGCCGGCGCCACGGCCCCAACCTGGGTGGTGAACTTCAACGGCCCGGTACGCCATCATCCGCGCCCCGATCTCACCAAGCTGTTTCTGCGCCACATCTATGGGCAGGTGGCTTCGGTCTCCAGCGACAACACTGCCATCACCATCAGCCGAGCCTTCCCGACGCTGCCCATCGTCAGCCCGGAGACGGCCAGCGTCAACGCCGATGACAGCCTCTCCATCCTGGCCGATGCGACCAACGGCACACTTTATTACGACCTGGACAACAGCACCGCGCCAACCGCCATCACCAGCTTCTCGTCGGTCGCCTCCACGCTGCCCGGTCTTTATACGCGCATCGTGGCGCGCTATCAGAGCGATGGAACGCTGGTGGCCGCCCGCGTTTACACAGCCTCGACCTTCGACAAGATCTGGAAGAACCCGGAGGGTCACGTGCTGCACGTCAACACCACAACAAACGTGATGCACGTGAGCACCGAGGACGGCGGAGCGACGGCAGTCAAGATTGACTCCGGCACCAACTTCTACTTCAATGCAAGCAACACTGTGATCGGAACGGGCACGACGTTCTTCGATGGCCTGACGCCCGGCGGATTGCCCAACCTGGCGCGAGGCTTCAAGGTGAATGTGATACTTAATCCAACCTCGACTTCCACGCCGCAAGTGGCTCAGTCAGTCGAGATCGACGTAGCGCGCTACGACGGCTCGCTCACCTCCTCAAGCGCCGGAATCGACTATGTGCGTACCTTCCCGATGGCCGACGGCCGCGGCGGCAAAGACAACTACGTGGGCACCATCCCCTTCGCCACCGGCCCCACCGTTGACCAGGAGGGCAATGCCGACCCCTACGGATTCTACTGGTGGAATCTCGGTTTCCCCACGCTGGAAGACACCACATCCACTGCGGCAGCCGACTTTGTCAGCGACACAGGCGGCGTGGTCAACTTCTGCCAGGGCGAGGCCTTGCAGCCGGTTGGCCTCAGCAGAGCAACCTGGGGTGACCCGGCCGCGAGTGATAGCTGGGCTGCGGAGTGGGCACTCCTGCTTCCCGTCGAATCGCTGCTGGGAACCGACACGACCGCTGTCTCCTTCGCAACCAGCCTTGATGGAACCATCGGCAGCTTTACCTACACCGTGCCCTTGCCCTGCCCCGCGCCCGGAGCACAGCCGGTCACGGTCAATCTCAACGCAACCAGCGGCAGCGCAACGCTGGTTTACCAGGTGGACCGCTCGGGTGGAATTGACACTATCAACCCGGTGGACATCAGCACAGGAACCGGCCAGACGGCACTGTCGGCTGCGCTGGTGCCCAACAAAACGCGGGTCAAGGTCTTCGGCGTGCCGGAGAGCGGCGGCGCAATTCAGGCGTACGTGCTCTTCTACTACACCGGAACTGCCTCGACCAAGTAGTTCCCTGCATGCAATATCCGAGAGCCGCCGTTCGCAAGAGCGGCGGCTCTTTCATTCACGATAGATTCACACGTTGCCGTTAGCCTTGATTCTGAGTGGCAAGACAAAGGAATTGAGGTTCAAGAGCATGGCGACGACCGACGCCCCACTGAACAACTTCCGCATCCGCCAGATGACGCTGGAAGACATCCCTGCGATTATCGAGCTGCAACTGCGCGCCTTTCCGGGATTGCCGCCCTGGCGCATCGATCAGTTGGAGCACCATCTGGCCGTCTTTCCCGAGGGACAACTGGTGGTCACCGGGCTGGATGGCCGCATCCTCGGTTCGGCCAGTTCGCTGCTCATTGACTGGGACGACTACGCTGAATCGGCCAACTGGTCGTCAATCACCGGCGATGGCTCCTTCGACACCCACAATCCGCTGGGCAAAACCCTCTACGGAGCCGACATGGGCGTGGACCCGGAGGCGCGCAAACAAGGCATCGGCTCGCTGCTCTACGAAGCGCGCAAGGAGTTGATCCGTGAGCGCGGTCTGAAACGGCTGCTCACCGGCGGGCGCATCTCCGGCTACTCGGCGGTGGCGGATCAGATGTCGGCCAAGGAGTACGTAGCCGAAGTGGTGGACGGAAAGCGCCGCGATCCGGCGCTGAGCTTCCAGTTGGAGAATGGATTGGTGGTTCTGGATGTCGTTCCCGGCTATATGCACGACCTGGAATCACACGGCTTCGCCACGGTGCTGGAGTGGTTGAACCCGGAGTACACTTCGTCGGTATCCTTGCAGGCCAGCCTGCAACACGCGGCTTTGGAACAAGCCGCCGCTGAAGCCATGCGCGGCACTCCGCGCCCGCGCCGGGTGCGCATCGCGGCGGTGCAGTATTTGCTTCGGCCCATCGCTAGCTTTGACGACTTCGTGCACCAAGTCGAGTTTTTTGTGCACAGCGCCAAGGATTACAAGGCCCACTTTGTGCTCTTTCCGGAGTTTTTCACGATGCAGTTGCTCAGCTACATCCATGAGCCTGCTCCGGCCCTGGCGGTGCGCCGGCTGGCGCGCATGGCACCTCAGTACGAGGAGCTGTTCATCCGACTGGCCAAGGAAACCGGCATCTACATCATCGGTGGAACCCATCCCGTCTTCCAGCGGGGCAAAGTCTTCAACGCCGCACATCTGTTCACGCCCAACGGGCAGGTCTTCCGGCAGAAGAAGGTTCATCTGACGCCCACCGAGAGCGGTCCTTACCAACTCAGCCGAGGCCATGGCCTCTATCTTTACCATACCGATTTCGGCAACATCGCCATTCAGGTCTGCTATGACGTGGAGTTTCCCGAAGTCTCGCGGGTGATGGCAGAGGCCGGGGCGGAGATTCTCTTTGTTCCCTCGTGTACAGATGGGCGCGAGGGCTTTTGCCGCGTCCGCTATTGCGCCCAGGCGCGCGCCATCGAAAACCAGATCTACGTAGCCATGACCGGCACAGTGGGAAATCTTCCCCTGGTTCCCTACATGAATACAAACTACGGCCAAGCCGCCATCCTCACGCCCTCGGATTACTTCTTTGCGCGGGACGGAATCGCCGCCGAGGGAACCATCAATCAGGAGCAGTTGGTGGTGGCCGATGTCGATCTTGATCTGCTGGACGAACAGCGCGTCAACGGCAGCGTGATTCCGCTGCAGGATTTGATCAAGGACGCCTACGACAACGTCGTTCATTACTCCGATTACAAAGGCCAGAATCCATCGCAGTCCGACATGGACGAGGATGCAGGCAATGGCCGAAGCCTGCAGATGGACGACTACGCGAAGCCGGAGATTCACGAGGTAGTGACGGTGTGATGCAGCGGATTCCCGCCCCTGATCTCAGCAGGCGCAGGAAATCAGTTCCGTGATGCCGCGCGCTCGCAAGTATTCCGTGTCTTTGGCGCGGCTTTCCAGCACAATGGCCGGCGACACTCCGCGGTTGATAAGGTTCATGAAAGGCGTGGCGTACTTCCAATCCGGCGGCCATGCTTTTGTGCTGAGTCCGCGGTCGGGAATCACCAGTGCCGTCTTGCGCAAGGGAACCTCAGGCCGCGAACGGTGGAATTCCGCGGCGAGTTCGGCGAACTTGCGGCCCATCGGCTTTGGCTTGTTCTCTAGATCGAGCAGCCCCAGCCCGTATTCGAGGTCGTCAAAACCCTTGACGGTCCGATCGATGTCGTGGGAGCACCACCAGGTGATGCCCCATGCCTTGCCGGTGGCCATGATGTTGCGAACCGAGTGCTCCATGAACTCCGGCATATAACTTTCCGGCATCCACTGTTTCACCGCGCCCGTTTCTTCCACCCAGACGCGGCGGTGAAGGTCGGTTTGATAGGCGCAGGCCAGCTCAATCTCGAACTCGGCCAGATGCAGCGATGCGGGATCGGAGTACTTGTAGCGATCCAGCACGCCGTCGAAGAAGATGTAGGAGTGAACCACCGAGGCGTGGCCGGTAGTTGCAATCTGCTCGCGGCTGAAACCGTAGTCGTTGAACCAATGCGAATGATCAACGCCGTTGACGTGAAATTTGTTGGGCGCAATTTCATCGCAGTAGCGCAGCATCTCCGTAGCCCAGGCGTCGGCCTCCGTCGTTGAAACCGGGTTGCTGCCGGGGGTTTGCAGGACGCCCAGTTCATTGCCTATGTCAAAGCCGAGAAAGCGCCTGTGGCCTCCGATGGTCTCGGCCATGCGCTTGAAGAGCAGCTTCTCCGCCTCAATGACCGTGGAAGAGGTGAAGATATTCCCAACCTTGATATCCCAGGGATTGGCCAGCGGCGCTACCCAGGCCGGCATGAAAGAGAGTCCGCTCATCCATCCATTCAGGACGGTGACTTCGACATCCAGGCCGGCCAAGTCGGCGGCGTCAAGCAGCGAATGAAGGTTGGCCAAAGCACGCTCGCTGACGTTGCTGATGCCGGGCTGGAAGAAGGGCCAAAGGCATTGGATACGGATGTGGTCGACGCCCAGTTCGGCAACTCCCCTCAGGTCGTCGAGAATCGCCTGCTGATCCCAGTCGAGCCAGCAATACCACCAGCGCTTGCGCGGCACATAGTTTACGCCGAAGCGCATGGGCGGGGCTGCGGCTGGCTGTGCAAACAAGGAAGGACGCGCCGCGGTTGCTGCGGCCGAAGCTAGTAGGGAGTTCCTGACAAAATCACGACGCGAAATCATTGCTTAGCTCCTCTTTCCCGGTTGCTTCCATCGCAAAAAGCTTGCTACATCAATTTGAAGGAATACCCTTGAAACGTCTTCAACGTATACGAAAAACAATTTGAACCATCATGCGATTTTTAGCCGCCAGACTGGATCAGTTCCGTGATGCCGCGCGCGCGCAGATAATCGGCGTCTTTGGCGCGGCTCTCCAGCACGATTGCCGGGGTGACACCGCGTTTGATGAGGTTCATGTACTGGCGTGCATACTTCCAATCCGGCGGCCACGGTTTCGCGGAAAGTCCTTGATCGGGAATGACAAGTGCAGTCTTCCGGCGAGGGATTGCAGGCAGTGAATTTCGGAACTCCGCCACAAGTTCCGCCAACTTCTTCCCAATGGGCTTGGGCCTGTTCTGCAAATCGAGCAGCCCCATATGTTTTTCGCCCTGATCCAGGTCTTTGATGGACGGATCGATGTCGTGGGAACACCACCAGGTGATGCCCAATGCTTTGCCGGTGGCCATGACGTTGCGAAACATCGCTTCCATAAATTCAGATGGGGCGTAACTCGTCTCTTCCACCCATACGCGGCGGCTGTGGTCAGCGTGATAGGCGTAAGCTAGTTCAACCTCGTATTCGGCAAGATGCGGCAACGAGGGATCCGAGCGCTCAAGCCCCCCGGTGTTATCGGAAAGGTACGAGTGCACAACCGACGCATGGCCCGTCGCCGCAATCTGTTCACGGCTGAAAGCAAAATCGTTCCACCAGGGAGCGTGGCTAATCCCGTTCACATGAAACTTGTTCGGAGCAATCTCCTCGGCATAGCGAAGCATTTCTCGCGCCCAATCGTCGGCGTCCTGCATGGAAGCCGGATTACAGCCCGGAATTTGAATAAGAACGTCGAGTTCATTGCCTATGTCAAAGCCCAGAAATCGCCGGTGTGTGCCGACGGTTTCAGCAATCCTGCGAAACAGGAGCTTCTCGCCCTCGATGGTTTCGGGGTTGGTAAACATATTTCCGGGCTTTCGATCCCCGAATGGATAGGCCAGGGGCGCAACCCATGCTGGTAAAAACTCCAGTCCGCTCATCCAACCATTCAGGACGGTGACTTCGACATCCAGGCCGGCGGAGTCGGCCGCGTCAAGCAGCGAATGCAGGTTGGCCAAAGCACGCTCACTGACGTTGCTGATGCTGGGTTGGAAGAGGGGCCAGAGACACTGGATGCGGATGTGGTCGAGGCCCAGATCGGCAACGCCGCGGAGGTCATCGAGGATCGCCTGCTGATCCCAGTCGAGCCAGCAGTACCACCAGCGCTTGCGCGGCACATAGTTTACGCCGAAGCCAAAAGAGAGGTCTTTACGAAGTTGCGCCGTGAGATCATCTGCGGAATCCTCCAAGATTTTAAGAAAGAATACTACCATTGGGCCCAATCGCTCATGCCAAGAACCCATACGGCCAGCAGGAGGTTGCTCACAGCGTGGGCGGCGACGGCGTCGCCGATGCGTCCTCGCCAGCGGAGCGCGGCGCCAAAGGCCAACCCGGCCAGTGTGCCGAGGAGCAAATGCCGCCAATCCAGCAGGTCTTTCATGTGCTCCATACCGAAGACCGCTGAAGAGATGCCGATGGAAAGCAGCGTAAGGCTGGAGAAGGAGACGCTGACAAAATCCCGGCTGATCAACCGGCGCGCCAGATAGCCGCGGAAGGCCAGTTCTTCGGCGATGGGCACGGTGATGACTGCGGCGGCCACGCGGAAGCTAATCCAGGTCCAGCGAGTGGCGGGTGAAAGAGCCGCCAACGCCGGACCGAGAGAGTTGGCTGCGTGATGGTGTGTCGGCCCGAAAAGAGCAAACGCGGAGGGGGCGATCCACAACAGAAAAACGGCCGCGCCGGCGGCGGGGCCGAACCAGCCGAAGCGCCAGTCCAGCTTTTTCAACTCCGGCCAGAAGCAAAAGAGAACAATGGCCGCGGCAAAAAAGCGCAATGGGTAAAGCCATTCCATGGAGCCGGAAGCCGCCTTGGAGATGAATGTTGCGCCCAGAATCGCAAGAAAAGGAAGCAAATAGGCACGAATTGCCGGAGATTCTCCACGGTGAATACTCAGGTCCTCGTGTACGTCAGCCCCTGCCTCCAGTCCGGTCTTCAGCGGATCTACGGCCGGATTTGGAAGAGCGCCAGGAATCCTATGTACCCAGGAAAGCCTTTGGCTGGCAAAGGAGAATCCGAGTCCCACAAGGGTAAAAGCTATCCAGCCGGCCTGGGCGTGAAAGCCCTTCGCAACCTCTTCGTGACCGCCGGTGTCTGCGATGAGGATGAGAACGCAAAGTCGCGCAATGTTCAGCAGCCATATACATCCCAACGCACAGGGGACAAGCAGAAGCGCCTGCGGGAAGCGGTACTCTTTTCTGAAATACCAAAGCCAGATGGAAGTGAAGATCAGAACCAGCCCCAGCCCCTCCACTCCGGAACAACCAGGCGCTATATAAATCAAATAACGAGGAGTCCCGATCAGGAATGTGACAGGATCGGCGCTGATATCTGACCGAAAAAGACCGAGACACATCTGCACTGCATGGAGAGTGAATCTCTGCATGAAGCCGCTCTGAACGGTACTCGTCACTGCCCACAGGAACTTGATTGGAGAGCCGATATACCATCCCGCCACACCGCCAAGCAGGGCGTAGAGCCACAACCGGCCAGTGGCGCGAATTGCCCCAATCCAGCTTCGAAGCGGAACGCAAGCCAATGCCAGCAGAAGCGTTCCCAACATATAGACCGCGCTCTTGGTGTAGCTGTAGGGATCGAACGGAAGCCAGCCCAGCCCCTTTTGTGTTGCCAAAGTGATGGAAAAAACTGCGGCGATGCAGAGAAGGTGTGCACCAAATAAATTGCGGCCAAAGGGGATTTTATCTTGCACGGCTTTCAACCTGGAGTAACCGAAACCCAGGAAGACAACAAATGCGCCAAGCGGAATCTGACCGTACACATCGGCGGGCATCCCAAAGAATTGCAGATGTCCGGGAATCGGACCCCTGCCCGCGTAACAGAATAAATACTCGAGCGCCACGAGAACGCCCAACAAAAAAAGCCGCCCAGTAAGATGGCACGGCAGTCGCAAGAATAATCCCGACTGGGAGGGTCTGTTCCCAGTCGAGACACACTTAGGCTCGAAATCCATTCTGTATGTTTGTCTCGCCTACTTCTGGCGCCGAACGCGCAGAACCGCCAGCGAACCAGCAAGCAGGGTGACGGCGCTGATCGCCAGACTGGGATCAACTTCAGGGTGGGGAGTAGGCCCGAATACCAAACCATGAGCGGCGGTGCATGAACCCAGCGCAAAGCCCAACGCCACTAGTGCGTATTTCATAAAATTCTTCTTCATTTGCAAATCCTTTCTGAAGGTCATGCCAAGGATTTGGAACCGGCGAAGATCTGGGAAATCAAACCAAGCTGGCTAACGAACTCCCGCTTGTCTTCTGCGATTCAAACCCGATGATTGCTGATCAATGTCTTGAATCCATCCTTGAGGCAAGGAACACGCCTACCTCGGGCTGGTGCCGATGCAAAGGTCCGAGACGGGGGGATCCCGGAGTTAACTCACCCCCAATGAACAATCTGAGGTTTATAGACAGAATCTTAACACGGAAAGAGGCAACGGACGCGATAAAAAACTCGGAACAACCCGCGCCGAGGTACCTCAACAGTTCTTGCCTGCCTATTGAAAGCCCGATCGAAGGCAGGCAAGATGTCCGATATGCTGCAAAACTTAGCCGACGGCCGGCCGCGGCTCAACCCTCCTGGTTACGATGACGAGTTTGCCGGGAGTCAATTCGGCGCCATCCCAGCCCTCTTTCACCGCCTCGATGTGAATTTCTCCCGCATTTTTGCCAGCCTGCACAATCACCTGCGCCAGGCCGTTGAAGAGTGAGCGCCGCGGCTCCTTGTCGCTCTGCTGGCAGTTGGGGTCACCGTTGCCGACGCCGATCAGCACACCTTCTCCGGAGACTTTGAAGCCAATCAAGTTCGACGCGGTGGGAACCGGGCGGCCTTGCTTGTCCAGAACCTCGACCGTCAAAATCGCCAGATCCTCGCCGTCCGCGTTGATCTCAGCGCGGTCGGCTGTCAGCCGGATCGCTGCCGCCGGCCCGGTGGTCTCGCGCTTCTCGGTGAGAACGACCTTGCCGTCCTTGGTTCCGCGCGCCTCGATGAAGCCTGGTTCATACCTGACCTTCCACTCGACGTGGCCCAAGTGCGGCACCTTCTGGCTGCCCAAACTCTTTCCGTTGACGAAAAGCTCAACTTCATCCAGGTTCGAATAAACCCAAACGGGGATTTCATCGCCTTCCCTGCCCTCGAAGTTCCAGTGCGGGAAGAGGTGCAGCGAAGGCTTATTGCCCCACCAGGCTTTGTAATAAAAGAAGGTATCCTTGGGAAAACCGCACATATCCACGATGCCGAACTGGGAGTTGATGGAGGGCCAGCCATAGGGCGTAGGCTCGCCGCGATAGTCGAAGCCGGTCCAGGCAAAGCCGCCCGCCTCCCACTCGCGCGTCCCGTAAAACTTCCACCACTCCTCGGCCGTTTCGCCCCAGGGAACAACACCGTTATAGGCATTGATGGTGTTGCGTAGCGGGTCGGTCGAGTAGTCGCCGCGAGTGGAGATGGCGCTGGAGGTTTCCGAGCCATAAATGGGCCGCTTTGGATGCTCCTTGTGATAGCTGTCCGGGCGATCGAGGCCATAGTTGAAACCGATGATGTCGAAGGCGTCCGAGACTCCCTTTTCGTTGTCGCCGTTGACCGCCGCCGAGACCACGCGCGTGGGGTCCAGTTCGTGGCAGCGCCGCACCATGGTTCCTGCAATCCTAGCCCCCTCTTCGGCCATCGCGTCCTGCAATATCCACTCCTCGTTGCCGACCGACCACAGGATCACCGACGGCGAATTGCGATAGCGCTTGACCATGGCCTCCAACTGCGCCATGCCTTCGGGGTTGGAGCTCATCTGGCGCGTCTCGCACATCATCATCAGACCCATGCGGTCGCAGCCCTCAACCCACTCCGGCGTGGGAGCATTGTGCGAGGTGCGCACGGCGTTGCCGCCCATCTCCTTGAGCACGCCCAGGCGGAAGGCCTGCAAGCGGTCGGGCACGGCAGCGCCCACGCCCGCGTGGTCCTGATGGTTGCAGGTGCCTTGAATCTTGATCGATTTGCCGTTGAGAAAGAGTCCCTTGTCGGCGTCAAAGAGCACCGTGCGCACGCCAAAGCTCACCCGCTCGGCGTCGCGCGGCTTGCCATTGGTTTCCACGGTCACAATCGCCGAGTAGAGATTCGGTTCGTCCGGCGACCACAGCGCCGGGTTGGCCAGCTTGGCCGTCGCGCTGAAGGTCGCCGATCCGTCCACAGGAATCTGCTGCGCGGCGGCTTCGGCCGTGGCCACGGTCTTGCCCGCCGCGTCGAGAATCTGCCAGCTCACCTTGGCGCTCTCCGCCTGCTTGCCCTCATTTGCCACCACCGTGGCAAGATTCAACAGCGCCGAGCTTCCGCTCACTGTCGAGCGCACCGTGCTCTCCCACTGGCCCAGGTGCAGCGCGTCGGTCTTGTTCAGCCATACATGGCGATAGATTCCCGCGCCTTCGTAGAACCATCCATCGCCGAAGCTGGCGTCGACGCGGGCCATAATGTAATTCTTGCCGCCGTAGTGCAGAAAGTCCGTCAGATCAAAGCTGAAGGGCGCATAGCCGTTGTCGTTACGGCCGATGAAGCAGCCGTTGACAAAGACCAGCACATCGCGGAAGGCGCCGTCGAACTCGACCGTAATGCGGCGGCCCAGGTCGCTGGCCGGAATCTCGAAGGCGCGGCGATACCAGCCCACACTAGTCTCCGGGTAGCGGCGGCCCACCGGCTTGTATCCGTGCGAGTTCTGCACCTCGTCGCGCACAAAGGGCAGCTCCACCGCCCAGTCGTGCGGCAGATTCAGCGCGCGCCATTTGGAGTCGTCAAAGCCGTCTTTGGCGAAGGCGAAGTCGCCCGTCTTGGCAAAGTCGCCTTGGCCGTTGCCAAAGCCCAGATCGCGGGCCGGGTCCGTGCCGTGACCAAAATGAAACTTCCAGCCAAAGTCGAAGAGCAGTTGCTCGCGCGGCGCGACGGCGGCCTGCGCTTCAGCCTCCGACATCAGCGCGGAGGTCGCCCGAGCCCACGCCGAGCGGGCAACCAGAGAGGAGGCGGAAAGCGCCAGACCAGAACAAAGCAGATCGCGACGAGAGATGCGAGACATGGAAAAACTCCTTTGGAAGGATGATTTGGCCGCGGACGACAGAAGAACGCCGAAGAGCGAACAAAACGGAACTATATACCAGTCGCCATGAGCCAGTCCACCTGCGGTGGGGCCAGACGGCTGTTCTCGCTGGTGAGAATAGCCGGGGTGCCCCAGGTCCCTCGCTTTTGAGGACTTGGGAGATGATGAACCCCATGCGCCGGATGCCAGGTGGCCGGTGCCCCATCAATCGCGTTCTTTGCGATGGGTGGGAATTCACGAATCTCATGGCGCGCAAGCGCCGGGGGTGCCCCAGGTCCCTCGCTTTTGGGGACCTGGGAGATGATGAACCCCATGCGCCGGATGCCAGGTGGCCGGTGCCCCATCCATCGCGTTCTTTGCGATGGGTGGGAATCCACGAATCTCATGGCGCGCAAGCGCCGGCTGGCCCCACCGCAGGTGGCCCGGTGCTCCATCCATTCCTCGCTTTTAGCGGAATGGGTGGGAAACCACGTACCTCGGCGTCACCGGCTGATCCCTGATCCCTTCTTCAAAATAGTTTGCATATAATTAACCTCCCGTGGCGCAGAATCAAACCATGTTCATCAGCCGCCCATCTTTGAAGCCTGTATTTGCGAGCACAGCGAGCCTCTGGCCGCACCGCAGGTGCCGCACAATGGTTTTGAGTTGGGTTAACAGCCTGTGGTGAAAGGCGTGTTTTGAAAGGGCACGACTTTACAGGCTGCGGAAAAACTCGATACTGCGGGCTTTGTAACAAGGGCACGACTTTACAGGCTGCGGAAATACTCGATTTCGCAAGCTTTGTAACAAGGGCACGGCTTTAGCCGGGCCGCAAATGGCTGATAATAACGGTGGGCTTTAGCCCCTGAGGGAAAGTATTTGGCGTTTTCGACTTTCACCACAGGCTATTAAAGTAGAGGGAGTGGTGGCGAATGAAAAGCGATCAAAGGGCGAAGAAAATAGCGGCACCCCCACCCCCCCACCCTCAAATCCCGATTCTTGAGAGGTGTTCATCCATGCAAGTAACAGATAATAAACATCTTCATCAAACACCCATATATACTCATCAGTAAACACAAACCCCGAAAAACCACTGCTTTTTAGCCAAAAACCACGCCTTTTTTGCCTTTTTCGTGCAAAATTAGGCCCATTTTGGTGCACATTTTCGTGACCGCATCTTCGCCTTGGTCGGCCTGGGGCACAGCGAACTACCGGCTCAGAATCTGGATCAAGTTATCATCATGAATCATCGAACGCTGCTTCATCTTCACGCCGCGCTCTTCACCCGCACCACGGTGATCTTGGAGAAGCCCTCTTCGAAGACCGGCGGCTTGAGCTTTTCGGCCATCTTGCGCATCACGTCCTCGCTCACCGAGCGGTCGCGCTTGCGGTTGCGCTCCAGGCAAACATCCAGCGGCACGTCGAAGAAGACCGCCTGCACCTCGTAGCCGAAGCTCTTGGCCATCTTGATCCACTGGCTGCGCTCATGGCTGCTGAGGTTGGTGGCGTCCACGTAGTTCAGTGGCATCTTGGCGATCAGCCGCGCCCGCAGCAGCGAGCGCAGTGTGGAAAAGACCAGCCCCTGGTAGCGCTGCTCCTCCACATCGTCGAACAAAATGTTGCGCAGCAGGTCGCTGGACAAAGGCGTGACGCCGCGCCTGCGGAACCATGTGGTCTTGCCTGAGCCTGGCAGGCCGATAGCCAGCACAACAAATCCCTTGGGCGCCTGCGGCGAGCGGTCGGCCACCTCCGGCTCCGGCGGTGTTACGCTGGGCATCTCCGGCTGGGTCTCCAGCTCGAAGCGCCCGGAATCGGCTGGTTCATTCCATTCCTGCCGCGCGGGACGCTCCTGCTTGGCGGGCCGTTCCGACTTGGGAAGCGATTCGGACCGCGGCTGCCGTTCGGGCCGTGCAGCGCGGGGCTGCGGAACCGGAACCGGGAACTCGTCGGGATAGAGCGGCACCAGCGGCCGCAGTTGATTCGATGGGAGTTCCTGGCCGATTTTGCCGGTGGATTCGGAGGTATTGGGGGTGCGTCTGGATCGTCTGCTCATGCCGCCTTCAAATAGTACGTGATGATAACGGAATACCACACTTGGCGCGGCGGCGGCAAATGCTGTGCACGCCGTCACATACGGTCCCATATCGAGGGAGGCACACTATGGAGGCGAGAGGTACTGCGCAAACCGGGGATCCAACGCTTTTGGATTTCGTTCCGAATGCCCCGAAATGATACGATGGTGAGTTTGGTGGAATTGCCCACAAGGGCGGTTTCAGCCGTTAAGCGCGGCCATCTGGAGAAATCCGGAGCAAGCCAGATCAAGCCACAACAAGCTCAACCCACAGCCTCACCGGCTACGAAGGAGAAGATACACATGGCAGTAAAAGTTGGTATTAACGGCTTCGGCCGCATTGGCCGCAACGTCCTGCGCGCCGCGCTTGGCAACCCGGAGATCGATTTTGTCGCAGTCAACGACTTGACCAGCCCGGCAACGCTGGCGCACCTGCTCAAGTACGATTCGATTCTGGGCAACCTGAAGAACGAAGTCACCGCCGGCGCAGATTTCATCACGCTGGACGGCAAGAAGATCAAGGTCTTTTCCGAGCGCGACCCCGCCAAGCTGGACTGGGCTTCAGTGGGCGCGCAGATCGTAGTTGAATCGACCGGCTTCTTTACCGACGCGGAAAAGGCGAAGGCTCACCTGGGCAAGACCGTCAAGAAGGTCATCATCTCGGCTCCCGCCAAGAACGAGGATCTGACCATCGTGCTCGGCGTCAACCAGAACAAGTACGAAGCCGCCAAGCACAACATCATCTCCAACGCCAGCTGCACCACCAATTGCCTGGCGCCGGTCGTCAAGGTCATTCTGGAAACATGCGGCATTGTCAGTGGCATCATGACCACCATTCACAGCTACACCAACGATCAGGTGATCCTCGACACGCCGCACAAGGATCTCCGCCGCGCCCGCGCCGCCGCGCTTTCGATGATTCCCACCTCGACCGGCGCCGCCAAGGCTCTCAAGCTGGTCATCCCTGAGTCCTCGGGCAAGCTGGACGGCTTTGCCATCCGCGTTCCCACACCCAACGTCTCCATCGTCGATCTGACCTTCATCGCCGAGAAGCCCATCACCGCCGAAGCTCTGAACGCAGCCTTCAAGAAGGCCTCCGAGGGCGAGCTGAAGGGCATTCTGGGCTACGACGAGAACCTGCTGGTCAGCTCCGACTTCAAGGGCGACAAGCGCAGCTCGATCCTGGACGCGCCGCTGACCAAGGTAGTCGGCAACTCCGTCAAGGTGCTCAGCTGGTACGACAACGAGTGGGGCTACTCCAACCGCGTCGTCGATCTGATCGGCTTCCTGGTCAAGAAGGGCCTGTAAAACCAAGCCAACAGCTTACAGCTAACAGTTCATGGCGCAACGCCAGCCGCTGTTAGCTGTTTGCTGTAAGCTTTTAGCTGGAACTGATAACTATCTTTCCCGGAGTGATTCCCATGCCCAAGCTCTCCATTCGCGATATTGATCTGGCCAACAAGCGCCTGTTCATCCGTGTCGATTTCAATGTGCCGCTCACTGAGGACGGCACCACGATCACCGACGACACGCGCATCAAGGCCACATTGCCCACCATTGTCTACGCCCTTCGCCACAAGGCCAAAGTAATTCTGGCCTCGCATCTCGGCCGTCCCAAGGGCAAGCCAAATCCGAAGTATTCGCTGCGCCCGGTGGCCCTGCGTCTGCGCGAGCTGCTCAACAAGGAGCTGGGCGAAGAGGTCAACGTCGCCTTCGCCCCCGATTGCATTGGGGAAGTGGCGGAAGAGATGGCCCACCAGCTTGAATCCGGCCAGGTTCTGCTGTTGGAGAACCTGCGCTACCACCCCGAAGAGGAAGCCAATGATCCGGGCTTCTCCAAGGCGCTGGCCTCGCTGGCTGACATATACGTGAACGACGCTTTCGGCTCGGCTCATCGCGCCCACGCCTCCACGGAAGGCATTACTCATTTCCTCTCACCAGCCGTTGCCGGCCTGTTGATGGAAAAAGAGATCACCTACCTCGGCAAGGCCCTGGAAAATCCCGAAAAGCCCTTCGTCGCCATCATCGGCGGCTCCAAGATCAGCGGCAAGATCGATGTGATCGACAACCTGCTCGACAAGGTCGATACGCTGGTCATCGTGGGCGGCATGGCTTACACCTTCCAGCGCGCCCTGGGCGTTTCTACGGGCAAGTCGCTCGTTGAAGAAGACAAGATCGAAATGGCCAAAGCCGCGCTCGACAAAGCCAAGGCTAAGGGCGTCAAGTTATTGCTGCCCGTCGATAACATTCTGGCCGATAGTTTCTCAGCGGACGCGAAGACGCAGCCGTGGGATTGCTCGGTGAATTTCCCGCCCGACTGGCAAGGCCTGGACATCGGTCCCAAGTCGATTGCGGCGATTGAAGAGGTGGTCTCTACCGCGCGCACCATCGTATGGAATGGCCCGGCAGGAGTCTTCGAGTTTCCACGTTTCGCCGTGGGAACCAACGCCATCGCCCACGCCGTCGCAGCCAATCGAGCGGCTATCTCCATCATCGGCGGCGGTGACTCGGTCTCGGCCATCAACAAGACCGGCCTTGCCGACCAGATCACCCACATCAGCACCGGCGGCGGCGCCAGCCTTGAGTTCCTTGAGGGGAAGAAGCTGCCCGGGGTTGAGGCATTGACAAACAAGTAGCTGCACAATGAACAGAAAGAAAGCATCCGGCCGGAACCTCGCGCCGGATGCTTTGTTGGATTTTGCCCCTCTCTTCGTCTGGGAAAATCGTTCTATTTTTCTTCACCCGATATAAGCTGCGCATTCACCGGGCTTGCCATAGTTTTCATTCAGGAGAGGAATTCATTCCGATGGATCCACTTAGAAGCGCGGAGTTGCCCGTCTCCAACAATCTGCTCGTCATCACCTGGAAGTGATATCCCATCACCGCCAGCGTCATTGCCGCCCCAACGCAATGGCGATAGCGTGTCGCCACAGCCAGCAGAAACTTCCAATAGCTCCAGCGGTGCCTGCCGAAAACTCCCTGGCGAACAATCGATGTGACAAAGGCGCGGGCGTTGCTCCTGGTCAGCCATTTCTGCCGGGTTTCCTGCTCTCCATGATTTCCTTCTCCAGGCCGCGGATGAGTGCGGTTCAGATAAAGTTTGACGCGTTCGTAGTAGGCCTCGCACGAGTAGATTCTCTTCAACACTGAGCGATAACCTTCCACCAGTTGCGTCGCGTCCATGGTGGGAAGAAAGTTGAGTTTGTCATCCGTGTTATCCCCGTGACCCACATCCAGAATCCTGCCCTCTTTCCGCAGGCGCCGAAAGAGTTGCGTTCCGGGCATGGCTTGCAAAAGGCCCACCATGGCAATGGGGATGCCGCTCTTCTGGATAAACTCCACCATGCGGTCGAAGATGTCCTCGCGATCGGTGTCAAATCCCAGGATGAAACCTCCCATCACCTGCATGCCATAACTTTGGATTGTGGCCACGCTGTCAAGCAGGCTGCGGCGCGTATTCTGCAACTTGTTGCACGCCACTAATCCGCTTTCATCGGGAGTCTCAATGCCCAGAAAGACCGAGACAAAGCCGGCGTCTCTCATCAACTGCATCAGCTCCGGGTCGTCGGCGAGGTTCAGAGAAGCCTCAGTATTGAAATCGAAGCTGGTTTTGTATTGGCTGCGCCATTGGGCAAGCGCCGCGCATAATTCCTTGGCCCGCGCCTTGTTGCCGATGAAGTTGTCGTCAACGATGAAGACGGCTTCGCGCCAGCCGGCCGCGCGCAACTGGTCCAACTCGGCCAGCACTTGCGCTATAGCCTTGGTGCGCGGGCGGCGGCCGTAGATCTCGATGATGTCGCAGAACTCGCAGTTGAACGGGCAACCGCGCGAGTATTGCACGGCCATGGTCGAGTAGCGGCGCATCTTGATCAGGCTCAGGTCAGGCAGCGGGCTGGAGCACATCTCCGGCCTTTCCTCAGCCTGATAAACGGGCCGGGCAGTTCCCTGCTCCAGGTCTCGCGCGAGACCTGCGATGATGCTTTCTGCCTCGCCAATGACCACATGATGCGCTTTCAGTTCTTCGGCAGAAAGGCTGCTCGCGATCGGCCCGCCGACGACGGTGCGCAATCCGCGCGCGCGACAGCGTTCCACAATGGCCGCCAGCGACTCGCGCTGGATGTGCATGGCGCTCACAAGAACAATGTCAGCCCAGGCCAGATCGCGCTCGCGCAATCGCTCCACATTGGTGTCCACAAGCCGCTTCTTCCAGGCTTTCGGCAATAGCGCGGCTACTGTCATCAAGCCCAGGGGCGGCTGAGCGGCACGCTTGCCCAAAAACTTGAGCGCATGTTTGAAGCTCCAAAACGTGTCTGGGAATTCCGGATAGATCAGCAGGGCGTTCATCGGCCACCTCTTTGGGAAGAAGGGCGCTTGGCGAACATCAGGATCCACGCTCGAAAGTTGCGTTGGGTCTCAGCTCATCGGAAGCAGGCGCACCGCCCTCGGAACACCGCACTGCCTCGATCTCAGAATCTTCCGGATGGCTTAGGAAAAACTGTACAAAAGCGACCACTTTTACAGAGAAAATGCAGGTCGCCCGGATTTCTTTCGATCCGAAAAGAACAACGGCAGGGACGAGTCGAGCTTTATGGTACAGGGCCGCATAACGAGCCGGGGCGCATGCGCAATCGTGCATGCAACCCCAGATCGAAAGGCTATTGAGCCGGAGTGGCCAGCAATTGTTTGAGCGCGTTGATTGCTTTCTGCGCTTCTGCAAGTTGGGCCTGAGCTTGATCCCTCATCGCCTTCGACAGCGGCGCCTCCGCTCCAGATTGTTTCCCTGCCGGTGCGCTGGGCTGCCCCTGAGCAGTTCCGAACAGCGAAGCGAGCGCCTCGTCGAGCGTCTGCTCCATGACGACCTTGTCTCCCGTGGCAACAATCACCCGCTTCAGTTGAGGAAAGTTGGTGCCCTCCGCTTTCAAATAAAGTGGAACGACATAGAGGAACGAGTTTTCGATGGGAATGACGATGAGCTTGCCGCGAATAACTGCTGAACCCTTCTGATCCCATAGGGTGAGCTGCTGCGAGATGGTGGTGCTCTGATCGATCATGGCGCTGATCTGGTTTGGTCCAAAGATCAGCTTGTCTTTGGGAAGCTCGTAGAAGAGCATCTTCCCATAGTCGGGGAAGTCGCAGCGCGCGGCAAGCCAGGCAATCATGTTGTCTCTCTTCTGCGGGGTGAAGGGAGTCATCACCAGGTACTCAAGCTGTCCGCTTCCGGGCAGCTTCATCAGCATATAGTAAGGATCCATCGCGGCCACTGAGCCTTCGTATTTTTCCTGCGGCGCCACCCAGAGATCCTCGCGGTTGTAGAAGACCTGCGGGTCGGTCATATGGAAGGCCTCATATTCCGCCGCCTGTATCCCGAACATATCTTCCGGGTAGCGCAGATGGCTTTTCAGGTCAGGGGACAGCTCGCTCAAATCCTTGAAGACGCCGGGGAATGCGCGGTTGTACATCGCCAGCACTGGATCATTGGGATCCATGATATAGAACGACACTGTGCCGTTATACATATCCACAACCACCTTGACGGAATTGCGGATATAGTTCATTCCCTCGGCCGAACCGCTTGCCTGCACATTGGAATAGGGGTAGTGATCGGAAGCGGTATACGCGTCCTGAATCCAGTACAGCCGTCCCTCGCTCAGGACGGCATAGGGGTCACGGTCAAGAAGCAGGAAAGGCGCAATTTGAGAGACGCGTTCCTGAACGCTTCTCCAAATCTGAATTCTGCTTTGCGGTGTCAGATAGGAGGTCAGCAGAATGTTGATGTCCTTCTGAGTCCATGCGAAGAGAAGTCTCTTCCAGATACTGTCGAGTGGAATTCCACCCGTGCCCTGATAGCTCGCATAGACGTTTTCATTGCCCTTTGGATAGTCGAACTCTTTAATCCCGGTTGAGACGATCTTGTACCCGGGAGCAACTTCTCCGAAGTAAATGGCAGGCTGCGTAATGTTCAGGCCGTATTGCGATTCCGCAGGGATATTGTCAACGAGGTATTGCGGAAGGCCTCCGCCTGTCGTGTTCGAGACCGAATTCATCACCAGCCCCTCGCCGTGCGTGAACTGGAGAGTTTCGTTGACCCAGGTCTGGGCGTCTGAAGGAAGCTGCGCCGCCAGTTCCCTGGATGCAAGCATCACCTGATGGTAGCCATCCGGCAGGCGATAGCGATCCACATCCACGTTATTGAACTGGTAGTAAAGACGAATCGCCTGTGTCTGCTGATAGGTCTGAAGCAGGGGCCGTGAGTCCCAGAGGCGGATGTTCTGGATCGTATCCTGATTTCTCGCGATCACATCGGGAGTCAGATCCGCGAGCGCCGGATAAGCGGTCTCCTGGATATTATCCAACTTGTAAGCCATGCGCGTGAAGGCGATGTAATGGTTCAGGTAGGGCGCTTCAAGCCCCAGTTCATTGGGCTTCACCACGAAGCTCTCAAAGAGTAAAGGCAGCGCCATCACAGCAACGATGTAAAGCACCGCGTAAACCACGATTCCCGCGACGATGTGCCTGGCGCGAGCGCGGAAGAATCCGATGGCCAGAAGCAAACACGCCAGCGCCGAGGCGCCGGTCATCACCCAGAGCGCGGCTCTGGTGACGTGCGCGGCAACATATCCGGCTCCGTGGACCACGCCGAGGGTTGAATAAACCAGCTCATAGTGGTCCAGGATGAAGCCCCATCCGAAGTTGGCCATCAGGATGAACAGAAGCACCATGAAGTGCCGGCGGGCGCCATCGCGCAGCGTGAACTGTCCGCTGTACTTCGATTGCCGAACGCCGAAGACGGAACAAAAAGTGAGAATCGCAAGCGAGGCCCCCGTCAGTAGTGTGATGGCGCCCTGCAACAATTCATAGAAAGGGAGGCGGAAGAGATAGAAGCCGAGGTCAACGCCAAAAAGTGGGTCTGCGATTCCAAACGAGCTGCCATAGCGGAAACGGAGATAGGTGTCCCATTGGCTGGAAACGCTCATTGCATAGAGCAGCGAGAGAACCACTATGGCCAAATCAAGAATATAGATCAGCAGCCTGGGGCTCATGTTGACATTGATCGTTCTGCTTGCGTCGGCGGGATTCGTGAAGGCCTTGCTGAAGAATCTTTCTCCATCCGCCATGTCGATGTTTTTTGCCGCAAAGCGAAGATTGATCCACAAATACAAAACGGAGACGATCAAAGTAACGCCGAAGATTCCCCACTTCACCGAGAGAAGGGTCCAGAATATGCCGGCGTAATGGAGCTGGCGCATCCAGAGCCACTTTTGGACGAGGCCCAGAGTGACCGAAAGGACGACGCCAATGAAGATCAGGGCAAAGAGGCCCCACCTCAAGAGAAGTCCGATGGAGGGTGGAAAAATCCGGCCTGCGCGGTTGGATGGTTCGTTTTCCAGCGGTGTGATTATCTTAACGCCTGATGCGCTCATAGCTCATTCCCCGGTATGTGCGGATTTGGTGGTTATTGTAAAGCCGCCATGAGTAATATCGGAGAGAAATCGGCGGCGAGTCCGGTCAATTATGACCAGAACATAGGCCATATGTGATTCCGGGCGCTTGAGCGAGACAGAAGCGAACTGTTGATGTGAATCGAGTTCTGGAATCTTCGCTCAGATGATCCATCATAGCAGGCGTTTTCCAGAAGCTGTTCCATGCCGCCCGCCTCGGCGGAAATACTATACTGTATGTTGCGCTGATCGATTAAATGACGCCGCAAGCCTGTGCAATCAAAATTCTGAAAAAATAACCTTAGAGGAAAGACTCATGGCAAATGCAGTGCACATCGTGGTTTGCGCGGGGATTGTTCCTGATCCGTTGCAGACTTTGGAACCGGTCACAGGGCCTCTGGGTCCGGGGCTGAAGAACGAGATGGTCCTGCCCGCGGTCCTCGACCCGTGGGCCGCCAGCGCGCTCTATGAAGCGGCGGCTCTGGCCGCGAAGAACCCGGGCAGCAAGTTGTGGCTCGTCTCGCTCGGCCCCAAGGCCAAGCTGCAACAGGTGATGATGACCGTAGCGCAAAAGGTCGCCTTCGAGCTGGTGCCCATCGATGGACCCATCGGCGGCTTTCCCGACGCGCACTCGACGGCCGCCGTGCTGGCTGAAACCATCGCCGCGCTGCCCGGGCTGGACCGCTCCAAGCTGCTGCTCTTCGGCGGCTGGGAGTCCGCTACGCGGGGAGCGGGAGTTACTCTTCAGATCGTCGGAGAGCGGCTGGGCATCACCGATCAGTTCCAGGGCGTGGACCAGATTGATCTGCGCGAGAACGGCAGCTTTGAAGTGCTGGAGCGCGTCGAAGGGGGCAAGCATCAAGTCTCGGTCTGCGCGGGAGCGCCCGCCGTTCTTGGCTGGGCCACTGGCAACCTTGCCGAACCACGCAACAATCCGCAGGTGGGCATGGCGAATATGCGCACCATCATGCCCGCACTGGCCAAGGCCAAAGCTGCCAAGCTGGAAGCAAACGGCCTCAGCTACATCTCGGTAAGTTTGCCGCAGCAACAGCGCACCACTCGCGTCGAGAAGAACATGACACCTGACGAGATCGCCGCCGAGTTGGTCGCCTGGATTGGAGCCGAATAATGGAAAACATTCTCGTACTCACTCATGCAGATGAAACCGGCTCCGCACTTAGCAAGGCCTCGCTGGAGGCCGTCACCGCCGGAGTGGAGCTGGCCGCTCGGCTCTCGGCCAAGCTCACCATCGGGATTGTGGCCGAAGATGCAACCAACTTGACCAGGGGGTTGCCGTGCGCGGCACTGACCGTCTCCGGCGAGGCCTTCGCCCAAGCACGCTATGCCTCTGACGCCGCTGCCGCTGAAGCACTCTGCCGCGCCGCCAAGGCCACCATTGTTCTCGCTCCGGGAACATCGCGCTTTGCTCGCGTGGCCGCCGGCGTGGCTTATCGCCTCGGCGGCTTCATCGATACTCATATAACCGCATTGAGCTGCACGGAGGATGCCGAAGCCTCGCGCTGGTTCTATCGCCAGCGCATTGAAGCTGTGGTCAGCCGCAGTGTGCGGCCCTGGTTTCTGCTACTCGACGCGGGCACCCACGCGGCTTTTGCGGGCGCGTCCGGCGAGGCACAGGTAGAGCAGATCGCCGTCGAACTGCCCGCGCTGCGCACTACGGTCAGCGGCTTCCGCGCTCCGGAACAAGGCCAGCAGACCATCCGCCCCGATGCGAAGCTGCTCTTTGTGGCCGGCGCCGGCTGGACCAAGAAGCAGCCCGATGGGCAGCTTCATGCGGCCGAGGCGGGTGAGCTGATTCTCGGCTTCCTGCACACCAGCGGCGCCTCGCTGGGCAGCAGCAAGTCGCTGGTGGACCAGGGCGGCGAGGGGAACTCCGTTCTTCCCTTCCTGACACACCTGAACCAGATTGGCCAAACCGGAGCGACGCCTCGCCACGCCAAGGGCCTCTCCACTTGCTGCCACGGCGAGGAGCCTCATGTGGTGGGCTGGCGCTTCATTGCAGACCGCCGCGCCATCTCGCTCGACCCCAACTGCGGCTGGACTCGCGGCAAAGCCGACGTCGTCTACGTGGCCGACGCCTTCCAGGTGATGGCCAGAGTCAACGCTCTGCTCGGCGCGAGCAAGTAACTGCTTCAATCGAAAAGGTGCAGGGAATCGCCTGAGTCTGGCTTTTCCCTGCGGCCATGGGTTGCACATCGTTATGCTTTTGATGCGAATCAGCGCCCAAGCCAGAGAGCGATTCCGCCGATGATTGAACGGCCCTGCATGGCGACGCCGCGAATTTCCTGATAGCCAGTGTTACTCAGATTTGCGAGGCGAAGATAGGGGCGCAGTCTTCCCGCGTCGTGCGTCAAAGCTGCATTCCAAACAGGACAGGGAGTCGCATTCCACGGCGTGATGCCAGCCTGTTGGTGGGGCTGCGCAATGGCCACGGAGTTAGTGACAGCGAGCAAGTGTCCCAGCGCCGCCGTCCATGTGGCATGAATGTTTTCGACGGGATAATTCAGCGCATACTCTGACTGCAGGCCGTTCAGCGGCGCTTGCGCGCCGATAAGTCCAGTCCACGCGATATCTATCCGCTGCCCCTTGGCGGGAGTCCAGGTTGCCGAGGCTTCAGCGCCCGCAAAGTGCAGGCCGTTAAGGTTGGCCGCCTGCCATTGCAGCGCGGTGCCGGCGCGCACGTAGTCGATGGTCTCATGCTGACGGTTGTAGAATCCGGTGGCAGATAAAGTGAAGCGGCTGGAGGGTGTCCAATCCGCACCACCTTCACCGGACCAGGCTGACTCAGGCTTGAGATTTGCATTGCCGAGCGTGGTTGGATCGGAGTAATAAAGATCGGTATAGGTGGGAAGACGGAATCCATAGCCGCTGCTCGTACGCAGTTTCAACTTATCAGTGATCCGCAGATTGCCCGCAAGGTGCGGAGCGAACACCGATTGCAGGCCGCCGGAGAATAACTCCTCGCGTACGCCGGCGGATAGCTTCCATCGGCTCTTCGCGGGTCTTAGGTCCAAGTCCGCATAGCCCGCTCCGCGGTTGCGCGCGTGAGAACCGAGATTGTTGCTGCGGATGCTATCGCCGTCCGCCTCCAATCCGAGCAGAAGCGCGGAAGAAGTTGTGGCGGGAACGGTGTGGCGCAGGGAGGCTTGCCAGGAGCCGTCGATGTGGTTGTTTTCGTAGACGGACGGATTGTCGCGGAGCAGCACAAACTCGTCCGCATGGCGGCGATAGCCGAAGGCCGCAACGGTGCGGTTGCCTAACTCCTGGCGGCCGCTGGCAAACCACCCTTTGGTTCGCTCCCATGAGTTATAGGGTCCATAAAACTGATTTGCGCCAAAGGCGCGGTCACTCGAGGCAAAGAGCAAGTCGGAAATTCCTAGCCGCGAGGTGATCCAACTTTCAGAAGATGCGTCCTCGTTGCGGTAATCGCGGTCGGCCATGAAGCCACTCGATGCGTTGCGCTCCGCCGTCAACCGGCTGCTCCACCGTTTGCACGCGAGTGAGCCAAGCAGCGACTCTTCCTGCCTGCCAAAACTTCCCCCACCTGCGCGCAGGCGCAGCGACGAGGCCGAGGGCGCGACGGTGAGAAAGTCCACGACGCCGCTCAATGCATCCGCGCCGTGCAGCGTCGAGCCGGCGCCATGCAGAACTTGAATCGAGTCCATTGCCTCGAGCGGTATGGGTAGGTCAAGATTATGATGCGCGGTTTGGCTGTCGTTGATGCGGAAGCCATTAAGCAACACCAGCGCCTGTGCAAAGCTGCCTCCGCGAAGAATCAGGTCCGCCTGCCCGCCGCCAGCGCCTCGTTCTTCTATATAAACCGACGAGTCCTGGCGCAGTAGATCGTGCGGCGACTCGAGGGTGAGGAGCTTGCCTGTCACCGGCAGCACGACGACAGAAGCGGAGGACTCGGCCAGCGGCACGGGAACCGCTGAACCAAGAACCACCACCGTTTCGGTCAATGATGCGGGGCTGAAAACCGGACCGGCCTGCGTACAAGCCATTTGTGTGAAAGCCGCCTGAAGACAGGCTGCCAGGAAAAAACAGCCGGGGAAAACAATCTGATAGGGAGTGGTCATATTTTGTATTTCCCGGTGATTCTGACAGTTTTCTAAAGGATTCGCAACGATGATTTGATATTGTGTTAAATAGTTGAGAGCTATACCATCAGGAGACCGTTATGCGCATCGATGCGTTTCTCCAAGAAAGCCCCATGTTCGCGGTCAGCCGCGCGGCGCGCAGTTTTGAATCGCTTGCCGTCCAGGCGCTCGGCGGCGACAATCTGAATTTTCTGGAAGGGCTTGTATTGGCGGCCTTGTTCTTTGAAGCGGGGCATCGGGTGATGCCGTCGCAGTTGGCCGCCACCTTTGGAACCACGCGCGGCAATGTGAGCCATTGTGTTTCGTCGCTGGAAGCCAAGGGATTGTTGCAGAGAAAAACTGATCCGGAGGACGCGCGCGCCTACCATCTTACGTTGAAGCCACAGGGAAAGAAGTGCGCGGTGCGCGTGATTGGAGCCTTCGACAAGCTGCAAAAGGAATTTGAGCAGGAGATAGGCAAGACGGCACTGGGAGAGATGCTCAAGGCTCTGCATAAGCTCGAAGCCCGGTGCGAGAAAAGCTGATGCGTTTACCGAATTGGCAGAGTGAGGACATTGCTGCCGGGCGGATTCTCTCCTAAAACAGACGCAGAGCAGCCTGGCCATCCATTCACTTTTTTATCGCAAGAAGCCGACCAGGATTGTCGCCCACAACCACGCCTTCCGCTTGTCCGCCCAGGTCCAGCAGCAGTTGCCTCATCGCACCATCGTGCAAAACATTGTCGCGGATCACGCAGTTGCGCAGCCCTTGGTAGACGATGCCGTACGAAGGGCTGAAGGTGCCCTCGTTGCCATCGTCTCTGCCGGCCTGAATGCTGTTTCCCACGCAGGTCACGCCTTCGCATCCGTCCAGCAGAATCTGCGCAGAGTCCTGGCTTTCCGGATCGGCCAGCTTGCCGCTGCGCTTGATAAAGTTTCCGGTGATGGAAACTTGCGTACAAGGAACGCGGCTTTTGCGCAAAGCGATTCCGCAGGTTCCGGCGCGATCGAAAAAGTTGCCCGTAATCTGGTAGCCATCGCCGCCGGTCACGAGCATATTCTCCTTGCCATTCCACTCAACACGATTCGCGGTAAAGGTGACCGAGGCGTTCTCTGCGCGCGCCGCAAAGCCCGCCAGCCGATTGCCGCTGAACCAGTTGTCCAGCAGAAATCCATCCCAGCCGCGCAGGCTCAGTCCGTCGCCGTGATTGTAAGCAAGCTCGCAATGGCGCACGCTGAAGCACCACACGCGATCCAGATGGGCGCCGTCGCCTGTGAAGCGCGCTATCTGGCAGCGCTCAATTCTAAAACCATCCTCGTGTTCTCCGAATTTTGTGCGATTCGTAAAAACACCGTGGATGCCCGTGCCCAATTCATGGCCGTCAAGCGCCAGCCCTTCAATGGAAGCGCCACGCGCATCGGTTAGATTAAGAAGGCCGGCCACGCCGCCACTTGCCAGACGCAGCACCGATCCGCCCGGGCCGCTGTAGTTCCATGCTGGAATGCCGACGAGCGCCGTGCCGGGCCGCATATGCAGTTCCCGCGTCAGATAAACGCCGGGCGGAACAAAGACTCCGCCGCTGGTTTCTCCCGCCGCGTCAAGCGCCCGCTGGAGCGCCGCCGTATCGTCGGTCTTTCCATCGCCCGCCGCGCCCAGTGAATGTGCATCAAGCAATCCCCGGCCGGCGGGCGCTTGCTGCGCGCCCAACTCGGCTGCACCGAAGATCAGGGAAGCGCCACCTATCATCGCGCTGCGTGCCAACTGGCGGCGGTTGAAATGCTCCTTCTCTTCCTGAATCATGCTTCTTCCTCTCCGTTTGACCGCAAAGTGAACAGCTAATCAGAAAAATTGAAGATCCGAAGGAAATGGATCCGAACGCCCGCTAGAGAATGTAGCGCGACAAATCCTGGTCCTTCACCACCGACGCCACCATCTTCTTCACATACTCCGCATCGATCAGGAAAACCTTCTCAGTGCCGGAAGCAGTTACGCGCTCCTCATAGGGAAGAGGCGTGGAAGACTCGCTCTTGATTGCCTCTGCGAGCCTAGCGGCGGCCTCCTCATCGGGAAGGCGGCGAGCAACGTCGGGCGCTAGGAAGCTGACATCTTCCAGCACTCGCTCCATGATGGTGTGCAGGCGGCGGGCGCCGATGTTTTCCGTCTGCTCGTTGACCTTGAAGGCAAACTCGGCCATCTCGCGCAGAGCCTCGGGAGAGTACTCCAGCTTTACTCCCTCAGTCTCAAGCAGCGCCGAATACTGCTTGGTGAGCGAAGCCTTCGGCTCGGTCAAGATGCGCAGAAAATCATCAACGGTAAGTGACTTCAACTCGACGCGAATGGGGAAGCGGCCTTGTAACTCGGGGATAAGATCGCTGGGCTTGGAGACATGAAAAGCGCCGGCGGCGATGAAGAGAATGTGATCGGTGCGCACCATGCCATAGCGCGTGTTGACAGTCGTTCCCTCGACGATGGGCAGAATGTCGCGCTGCACACCCTCGCGCGAGACATCCGGCCCGTGGCCGCCCTCGCGCCCGGCGATTTTGTCTATCTCGTCGAGAAAAACAATGCCGTTCGATTCAACGCGCTCGACTGCGGCGCGATTGACCGAATCCATGTCGATCAGCCGGCCTTCTTCTTCTTCCACCAGGTAATCGAAGGCGTCGTCCACCTTCATCTTGCGCTTCTTGGAGCCGCTGCCGAAGATATTCGGAAGCATATCCTTGAGGTTCATCTCCATATCTTCAAGGTTCTGATTGCTGATGATGCCAAACTGCGGCATCGCGCGCTCGCGCACATCCAGCTCGACCATGCGCTCATCGAGTTTGCCCTCGCGGAATTGCTGGCGCAGCTTCTCGCGGGTTCGCTGATAACTATCAACTTCAGGCAGGATAAGCTGGCCCTCTGGCGCGGGCGGCACAGCGGGCGGAGGCGGCGGCAGTAGCACGTCGAGCAGCCGCTCCTCGGCGTTCATCTCGGCGCGGTCTTCCACCTCTTCGAGGCGCTCTTCGCGCACCATGTCGATGGCGATTTCGACCAAGTCGCGAATCATGGATTCAACATCACGGCCCACATAGCCCACCTCGGTAAACTTGGAGGCTTCAACTTTCAGAAAGGGCGAGCCAGTCAGCTTGGCCAGGCGGCGTGCGATTTCGGTTTTACCCACGCCCGTGGGTCCAATCATGATGATGTTCTTGGGCATGATGTCGTCGGCGATGTCGGGCGGCAGTTTCTGGCGGCGCTGGCGATTTCTCAAGGCAATCGCCACGGCGCGCTTGGCGGCCTTTTGGCCGACGACGTGCTTGTCAAGCTCGGTTACAATTTCGCGCGGAGTCAGCTCGTCGAGCGAGAGCTCCTGTTCTTCGGCGGATGCGGGCAGATAAATGGCCATTGTTTTCTTGTGTTATTCCTTATAACAAACTTTTGCGTTCGCCACATACGGCACGACTAAAACCGTGCCCGGTTACAAAACTCGCCTCCAAATGAATCTTCGGATAACTGAATAGTCGTACTCGTTCAAAACCTCATTGCAATGGAGCAATAACTCAATGGAAATTAACTCTTCAACTCCTCAATGGTGACGCGGTCGTTGGTGTAGATGCAGATTTCGCCGGCGATCTTCATGGCTTTTTCGGCGATCTCGCGGGCGCCGAGGTCGGTGTTTTCCAGCAGGGCGCGCGCGGCGGCGGTGGCAAACGGGCCACCGGAGCCGATGGCGGCCAGCGGTTCGTCAGGATCGATGACATCACCTGAACCGGAGAGCAGAAAAGTCTGTCCCCGGTCGGCCACCAGCAACAGGGCCTCAAGATTGCGCAGCATCTTATCGGTGCGCCAGTCTTTGCCCAGCTCGACTGCGGCGCGGTTCAGGTTGCCGGCGAACTGCTCCAGCTTGGTCTCGAAGCGCGCAAAGAGCGAGAAGGCGTCAGCAGTGGAACCGGCGAATCCGGCCAGAACCTTGTCCTGGTAGAGGCGGCGAATCTTCTTGGCCGAGTGTTTCAGCACGTGGTCGCCCAGCGTGACCTGCCCATCGGCGGCCATCACCACCTGGCCGTTGCGCCGCACGCAGATGACTGTGGTCGAGCGAATTTTGCTGCGCGCCTGGAGACGATTCCGTCCATCCGGCGCCGCAGGGGAATTGGTATGGTTAGCCATGCAAAAACCTCGGAAAATGGGAGATCCATCGGGCAAAAAAGCCTGCAAGATGCAGTAACGAGTATATCGCAGTGTGCCAGTAGAGGTTGCCGCGCCCTGGGAACAGGGCGGTTTGCACTGCGCGCCTGGCTCCGGCTGCGGTATCCTCTAATTTGGAACCAAAAGGAAAGCGTCCCGCCTGGAATGACTCACATTTACGAGAATGTCGGGGAAATTGCCACTGCCGTGGCCATGATCGCCGCACTGGCGCTGGGGTTGTGGCTGATCTTTCGCCCGCGTCCCACGCCTGAAGAGCTGGAGCGCGCCCGCCGCCAGTTTCTCGCCCACTCCGGGCGACTCGTGGATGGAATGTTGCTGGATGTCTGCGAGCTGGAGGCCCCGGCAAAACAAAAGGACGGGCCGAGCCGCACTCTGACGCTGCTGGTTTACAAATATCGCATTGGCGGGGTGGACTACGAGTCTTCGCAGGACATTACCGATATGCACAGCGTGTTGGATGCGGAGCAGGTACGCGCGGGCTTCCCCTGCTCGGCGCGCTATCAGCCGGGCAGTCCCCAGAACAGCATTGTGGTGGCTGAGGAGTGGAGCGGACTGCGCGTCGGACTGCCTGTCTTGCCCGCCTACGACGACCCAGACCCAATCGATACGAGGCATTTGGAAGGCATGCGCCCCGGCCGCGGATAGCGCTGCCGCTCCATCCTCCCCGGCGAGCCGCTCGCCTCTATCGAATCTTCCCTCTCACAGTGTACGATGATCGGTATCGCCTCCCGTGACCTGGCTCACTGAGCCGCGGATGCGCATCTCACCCATCAGGAGAGAGATATGTTCAAAGGATTTCGCGATTTCATTTTGCGTGGAAACGTCATAGACTTGGCCGTCGCAGTGATTCTTGGCGTCGCGTTCAACTCCATCGTCACATCGCTGGTGAAAGACGTTCTGACCCAGTTGATCGCCGCCGTCGTGGGCAAGCCGGACTTCAGCTCCGTGGTGATGAAAGTCAACGGCACTCCGATCATGATCGGCAACTTCCTGAACGCCGTCCTTTCATTCCTGATTGTGGCCAGCGTGGTCTACTTCGGGATTGTTTTGCCCTTAAATACGCTGCTTGCCAAGGTCAAGAAGGCAGCGCCCGAAGCTCCGCCGTCCACCAAGACTTGCCCCGAATGCCTGAGCGAAATACCACTGGCCGCACGGCGCTGCTGTCATTGCACCCAGCCGGTGGCATAGAAGCTGGTCGCAGCCGGTCAATGTTTCTCGACCTTCAAAATCGAGAACCGGGTTTCCCTGTACTTTGTTTATAGTGAAGAGTGTTGCTTCACCTGATGGGTTTTGCATATGACCGTGCGCAAGCCGCTTGCCTTTCTGTTTTTCCTGGTGCTCGTTCCCTGCCCTGCTTTTGCACAGAACGCCGCTTCGACCGCTCCAGCCGTCTTTGGCTACGCGGACTTCAAGGACCAAGCCAAAATCGAAGAGCGGTTTCTCGCCGTTCCTGACGCCAGACTGGCCGGCCAGCATCTCAAGACGCTCACCAGCCAGCCGCATCTGGCCTCAACGCCACAGGACCGCAAGACCGCCGACTACGTGGCGCAGAAGTTTCGCGCGGCAGGGCTGGAGACGGAAATTGTCGCCTATCGCGTGCTGATGAACCAGCCCAAGACTGTGCGCGTCGAGGCATACGACCCCAGTGGCAAGCTGCTGATGAGCGGCCCCACCCGCGAGCACGTGGATGGCGATGCCTTCCAGAATAATCCGCACGTGGTGATGCCCTTCAACGGCTCCTCCGGATCAGGCGACGTAACCGCCGAGGTGGTTTATGCCAACTACGGTCGCCTGGAGGACTTTGACAAACTCGCCGCCGAACACATCGACCTGCGCGGCAAGATCGTGCTGGTGCGTTACGGCGCCAACTTTCGCGGCGTCAAGGTTTTCATCGCCGAGCAGCGCGGCGCCATCGGCGTGCTGATCTACTCTGATCCGCAGGACGACGGCTACGCCAAAGGCGACGCCTACCCGCGTGGACCCTGGCGGCCTGAGAACAGCGTCGAGCGCGGCTCGGTGAATTACCTCTTCAAGTACCCCGGCGATCCGGAGACGCCCGGTGTGGCCTCGACGCCGGAGCTGCCTGACGCAGCGCGTCTTTCGCCCTACGGCAACCAGCCGCACATCATCTCCATTCCCATCAGTTATCACGACGCCGCGCCCATTCTGCGAGGCTTGCGCGGCACCAGTGTGCCGCAAGACTGGCAGGGCGCGCTGCCCTTTCGCTACCATGAGGGACCGGGCGGCGTCCGGGTCCATCTTGTCTCACAACAGGATTATCAGCGCCGGACTATTTGGGATGTCATCGGAAAGATCAAAGGTACGGAGTACCCCGACGAGTGGGTAGTCGCCGGCAATCACCGCGACGCGTGGGTCTACGGCGCGGTCGATCCGGTCAGCGGCACGGCGGCGATGCTCGAAGCGGTTCATGGCATCGGCGCGCTGCTCCACCAGGGTTGGCGGCCCAAACGGACGATGATCTTTGCCAGTTGGGATGCCGAAGAAGAAGGGCTGATCGGTTCGACCGAGTGGGTGGAGCAAAACGCCGCGGCTCTGGAGCACGCCGTCGCTTACTTCAACACCGATGTGGCCGTCGCCGGCCCGGATTTCGCAGCTTCCGCCGTGCCATCGCTCAAGCAGTTCCTGCGCGAGCTGACGCGCTCGGTTCACAGTCCCACGGGCTGCACACTTTATCAGCAGTGGCGCATCACTCACCCGGCGCGAGGCGAGCACCCTGAATCGAACACACAGCTTGCGCACGGCGAGGAAATCCACGTCGGCGATCTCGGCTCCGGCTCGGACTTCACGCCCTTCTTCCAGCACATCGGCGTACCCTCAACCGACATCGGCTCCGACGGGCCCTATGGCGTCTATCACTCGGTCTTCGACAACTACGCATGGTATAAGATGAACGCCGACCCAAAGTTCGTCTATCTGCAGGAGATGGCCCGCGTCTTTGGCCTCGAGAGCCTGCGCATGGCCGATGCCGACGTGCTGCCCTACGATTACGTCGCCTACGCGCACTCCATCAGCTCATACATTGAAGCGGCCGAGCACAAGGCAAATGATGGGGAAATTTCCCTGGACTTCGCTCCCGCGCGGGCCGCCGCCAATCGTTTCGCCGCCGCCGCCGAGCGTGTCCACGGCCTGCAAACAGCCGCCACTGGCGACCTTGCCCCGCTTAATCTAGCGCTTCGCCAGACCGAGTCCGCGTTCCTTTCGCCGGCCGGACTACCCAACCGCCCTTGGTACCGGCATACCATCTACGCTCCCGGCGAATTTACCGGTTACTCGGCGGTGGCGATTCCCGGCGTCAACGAGGCCCTGGACGCCAAGGACTTGAGCCTCGCCCAGCAGCAGTTGGCGGTGCTTACCCAAGCGCTCACCCGCGCCGCACAGTCGCTGGAGGGAGCGCAGGACAAAGCATTTTGATTCCCTATCTGCTTTGGAACGCCGAACCACCCGATAGAAATCGGTGCTATCATCGCTTTACCCAAAAAACCAAGATGCGTTTGTCCTGCCTCCCAAGCGAAACCTCTCGCCCTGGGGACCTTGCAAATGCTACCCTGTTGATAGTGCGCTTTTGAGTTCTTTTACTTGCTCAGCATTTTAGATCTTGAACACGATAGATATGCATGGCCGAAGCAACGTGAGGGAAGTGACTTCCACTATTGAGTAGTTTTTTATGATCAACGTGGCCCCGTAGCTCAGGTGGATAGAGCAGCAGTTTCCTAAACTGCGTGTCGGAAGTTCGAGTCTTCCCGGGGTCACCATTCCGCCTATTGAACAAAATCACATGAGGGCTGCGGTATCTCGCTCTGCAATGAAGTGACCCGGTCGACCGCCGCGTATCCGTGGGGCTGCGGTTGCAGTTGTTCACGCTTGATCCATCATTTAAAACTGGGCCAGCGCATCGGGCCGGTTACTCCATTCTGAGGGCAAGGTTGATGCGAGTTCCCGAATGCTATCGCAAGAGCAGGCGATGAGTTGTACGATGCTCAACTGTATCTGCGCCGCCACTGCTCTGCCAAGTCTTCAGCCGCTTCTGGCCACTCGGCAAATTGAAACTCGAATCCGGCGTCGAGCAGGCGGCTGGGGACGGCGCGGCAACTGCCCAGCACCAATTCAGGCTCGGTGCGCAACAGCAAAGCGCCGAGTTTGATGGCGAGAGCCGGGGCGGACAGGCCGTTGGGCACATTCCAGGCCCAGCGCAGCGCAGCCATGAAGGCGCGATTGGCCAAGGGGTGGGGCGCGACGAGGTTGAATGGGCCGCTCAGTTGATCGCAGGCAATCAGGAACTGGACGGCGCGGGCGTAATCGGCAGAGTGAATCCAGGGAACAAACTGGCGTCCGCTGCCCTGCCTACCACCCAGGCTGAGGCGAACGAGATGGGAGAGCACGGCAAAGGCACTGCCTGGCTCGGGAGCAAGAACGATGGCGCTGCGCAGGGCGATTTTACGGGTATACGGCGTTTCGGTGGCAAAAAACGCGGCCTCCCAATCCCTGGCCACGCGGGCGGCAAAGTCGCGGCGAGAGGCCCAGGGTGCGACGAGCGGACGGACTGACTTTTCGTCGCTACCCACTTCGCCTGTCGCTTCATCCAGTGGAAGATCAACTCCATCGGCGTCGATAGCGCGGCGGTAAATCGTGGCCGCCGAGGCATTCAGCCACACCGGCGGCGGCGCGGCAAGCTGGCCGATCACCCGGCCCAGCAGTCGCGTCGAGCGCAGGCGCGACTCGTAAATCGCCCGGCGATTGGCACGCGTCCAGCGGCAGTTGATACTGCGCCCGGCCAGGTTGATGCAAACGTCAGCGCCTTCCAGGTACTCCGTCCAGGGACCTGGATTTTCGCCGTCCCAGTGAACCGTTTGCCAGGGAGCGGTGTAAGGGCCGCGCGTCAGCACAGTTATTTGATGGCCCTGCTGCTGGAAGTGGCTCGCCAAGACGTGTCCCAGTAGGCCGCTGCCGCCGGGCAGGACGATGCGAAGGGGACGCGGAATCGCGGCAACAATCAGGTCCATGGATTCAGCTTACGGCCTCCGGCCCAACACTGCGCGCAGAAAAATTTGGAGAAGCTTTTGATTTGTCGCAAAAGAAATGCAAGACTCCAGCCCACCCATTCCGTAAAAGCGCGGAATGGATGGGCATAAGGTTTTAAAAATTCCGGGCAGAATGAAAAGGAATCAACTTCCGAAAATCCCTAGAACTCGACCCTCATTCCCAGTTGGATGCGGCGCGGCGGCGCGGCTGAGGTGATCTGGCCGAATGACGAGGAGGTTTCCACTGGATCAATGCCGCCGCCGTTCATGTGATTCACCACGTTAAAGGCGCTGGCGGAGACGCCCAGCCGCGGCGCGTCGTCGTCCTTGTTGGAGGTGAAGGCGAAGTCGTGTCCCCAGCGCACATCCACGTCCACATAGCTGGGATTGGTCTCTGTGTTGCGCGCCATGCCTTCGGGCCGGGTGTTGAAGAGGTCGTCCCCGTAGGCGTCGGTGCCGGTGAGTACCGTCCAGGGTGTGCCGGTGTTGGCAAAGACGCCGGCCGAGAGGTTGAAGACGCTCTCAGGCTGGAACATGGCATACATTCCCACGCGATGGCGCCGGTCAAAACTTGCGCGCGCCCACTCGTCGTTGGGATCGTATTGATCCTGCGGATACCAGCCGATACCGTTGGTGTCAGAGCCGTAATGTGACCAGGTATAACGCCCGAAGCCGGTGAAGTATTTGTTCAGCCGCCCGCGATAGGAGATGTCCATCCCGTCACCTTTCCAAAAGCCCTCGGGCTGCATCTGGCGAATGCGGCCAAAGGCAGGATTGGGCCGCTCGGTGTAGCCTGAGGCGGGCGTGGGAGCGTTGATGTCCACCGAACGGAAGCTGTCAATGCCGCGCGATGCGTAACCGCTGAGGATGACGGTGGCCTTCTCGCCCAACTGCCGCTCGATGGAGAGACCGTACTGAATCTGGTAAGGAATTTTGGAGTTCGGCGCAAGTTGAACCAGGTTCGGCGGCTGGGCCGAGAGCGACTGGCAATTGGTAATGGGGTAGCAGCTATCGGTGGGATCTGCGGGGTTCAGCGAGAAAACCACAGAGCGGCGCAACGGCTTCTGGTAGCGCGCCAGATCCTGCAGCGGGCCGGCTCCGAAGCGGTCATAGTAGAGGCCGCCGCCGCCGCGCACCACGAGCTTGGAATCCTCGTTCAGCACCCAGGCAAAGGAGACGCGTGGCGAAAATCCCAGCCGGCGCGCGCCCAGAAAGTTCTGCCAGTCGTAGCGCAGGCCAGGTGTGATGGCGAAGCGACCATTGAACTTGTACTGGTCCTGCACAAAGCCGCCCATCTCCAGTTGCTCATAGACGAAGTGCGACTGGCCGGTATTCTGCGAAAAGGCTGAAGGCAGGCCGGCAGCATAGTTCTGTAGAGCGGATTGCAAGACGTTGCCATTGGCGTCCACTGTCGGCGCGAAGGTGTAACTGCCCAGCTCGTTGGTGTTGTCGTCGAGTCCGTGGCGGCTGATGTGAGGAGTGCCGGCGCCAATCTTGACCAAGTTGCGCCCGCGAGTCAAGGTCACCATATCGTAGACGCGGAAGTTGTACTCAGTGCTGAGATAGTCGGACTGCGCCGAACCGCCGGAGAAGTCGCCAGAGACGTAGACGCGTGGCGCTTCAACACTGTTGCTGCTGCGATAGGAGTCGTGCTCGGCGACAATCGAAGCCTGGTTGATCATGGTTGCCGAAAGCGTCGAATCGATGTGGGCCACCACGTCGTCTTCACGGTACTGCGAGTTGTAGGCAGAAGCGGCCAGCGACTGGCCGCCCACGCCCTGGTTCTGGTTGGTCGAGTCCTGATAGCTGTATTGAGCGTAGCCGGAGTGCTTCTCGCCAAACTGATGGGCGGCCCTCAGGCTGAACTCGGTGTCGCGCGACGGCGCAGGAACATTGGCCGTGTAAACAGCACCGTTGACCGGATCAGCCGCCGAGGCAACTGTTGCATTCACCACCGAATCCTGGTCAAAGATCACGCGGTTGAAGGAACCCAGAAAGCTGCTCCGCTGGGCGTACGGAATCGGCCCGGTAATGCTGCCCTCGTAATTCTGCCGCTGCTCGAAGGGCTTGGATGGTGCCAGCGCATTCTGAGCGTTCATCGCCGAGTTGCGATAGATAAAGTTGAACTGGCCGTGATAATTGTCGGCTGCAGATTTCGTGATGATCTCCATCTGCCCGCGCCCCGGCCAGTAATACTGCGCCGAGTAGGGGTCCTGATTGATGCGAATCTCCTGCACCGCCGAGGCGGAAACAGTGACGCGGTTGGCTTCCACGCCATCCACAATCAGACCGGTTCCACCCGTGGCCGTCGCGCTGTCGTCAAGAAACGCGCTCATCGCCGACTGATAGTCGTTGTCAAAGACAGGCAACTCCTTGAGATCCTTGGCGGTCATCACGGAGGAGTCGTGATTTTCTTCCGAGGCGGTCAGATCCTCGTTGGTTTCGGCGCTCACCCGAACATTGGTGGAAAACCTGGCGATAGGCAGCACGATGCGCATTGGCGCAGACAGCGTAATTGCCGCCGGAGCGGAAGCGACAGAGCTGGCCGGAGCCTTGATCGTCACCGGCGTCTTCACCGTCTCGAAGCCCTGCTCGCTGATGACCAGGGTGTATTGGCCAGCGTGCGGGGCTGTCAGTTGGAAGCTGCCCGCGCTGTCAGAGTGAACACTGCCGGCAATGACGCCACTGGCATCCACCAGGTCAACCTCGGCGCCGGAGACGATGGCGCCGTTTTGATCCGCCACGACTCCACGCAAGCCAGAGGGCGCGGGTTGGGCCGGTTTGGCTGTGCTGCACGCCCATGCGGCGGCCGACGAAAAAGTGATCATGATTAGAAGGAATGCAAATGTGAAAAAGCGCATGATGAAAATCTCCAAAATATTCGAGTAAAAACGCAAAAAAACAAGCAAAACGGGCCGTACGGAGATTCAGGGCGCTGCTCTGTTTCAGGGCGCATCCGCTGTCCGGCGGACGCGTGAGCAAAAGCACTCGTCTTTCGCGCGCAGTCAGTGTTACTGAACAGACGCAACCGTGAGCCTGAACGCTCAGCGCGACGGGGAGCGCGCAAACGGCTGAAAATCGTAGGGAGCGCCCTCGCAGGTTATGGCTCCGTATTTATTTTCGCAGCGCCGAGCGCCGTGGTCCAGTCGGCCGGCGAATCCACAAGAATATCGGGCGGAAAGGCAGTCAGGCTGTCGGGCGCAAGGCCGAAGGTGCAGCCCACGCACCACGCTCCGGCGTTGCGCGCCGTCTCTACATCCACCTGGCTGTCGCCGATCATCACCGTTTCTTCGGGCCGCGCGCCTGCCTCGCTCATCAGCGCCCGCAGACCCTCCGGATTGGGTTTCTTGCTCTGGAAGCTGTTGCCGCCATAGACGTGCAGAAAAAACGGGGCCAGGTGCAGCGCCTCGCAGATGGCCTGCGCCGGGCGAACCGGCTTGTTGGTCAGCACAGCCATCAATGGAGCCTTGCCCTCCGGCCGCTCGTGCAACTGCCGGAGCGCGGCCAGCGCCTCTAGAACCCCTTCGTAGGCGTAGGTCGAGTCGAGTTTGTGCTCGCGATAGTAGTCGAGAAAGAAGGCATAGGCCGCGGTCAGCAGCGGCTCGTCCACCGGCGCGCCGCTCTCGGCCGCCTCCAGTCCAAAGAGCGCCCGACGCACCAGCATGATGGCGCCGTTGCCGATGTAGCTGGCCACCAAGGTGTCAGGCAGCGGCTCGCGCCCATACTGTATCAGCGTCGCGTTGACGCTGTTGCACAGATCCTGCGCCGAGTCGATCAGGGTGCCGTCCAGATCGAAGACCAGCAGCTTGAGCGATTCAATCGGAATCGCGCGAAGAATATGAACCATAATTTAAGTGTAATGGCAAAGCAGAGAGAGTTGGCGTTGCGGCCTGACCGTTTTGAATCTGGCATTATGACGTCCGATGGCATCCGTTTGAAGATTGTCCCAGCACATCATCCTCCATTGCCGCGCGGATGAATGGGGATGTGCTATTCTAGTCACATTGGTTCTGCGTACTGACTCCTCTATCACGCGAAATTTTTGTACAGGTTAGCCAGGCTAATCTGGAAAGCAGCTTAAGGATGCAAACTCTTTTCTATTTCATCGTTGTCCTGCACGTGATTGTGTGCCTGTTCTTGATCGGCGTCGTTCTGCTGCAGCAAGGCCGCTCGGCCGATTTGGCAGGCGCCTTCGGTGGCCAGGGTTCGCAAACCGCCTTCGGCCCCCGCGCCGCGGCCAACGTGCTGACCCGCCTGACCACATGGTCAGCCATCCTCTTCATGTTTACTTCCATTAGCCTGACCGTGCTTTATGAGCGTTCGACCAGCAACTCTCACTCGGTGCTGGAGAACTCCAAAACAGCGCCTGTGTCAGCTCCCGCCAAGTCAGGCAAATGAAGACCTCAGCGCAGGCTTGGAGCAGTGGCTCCTGGGTGAAATCTTGTCTCTGACGGCACTTTGATGAACAAGCGCGCCCGCAGAACGCTCTGGATACTGGCCGCGGTCCTGATTATTTTGGCCGTGGCCATCTTCCTGCGATACATAGCCCCGCCCGAGGCTGCGCGCCTGCTACCCGAGTCGGACGGCATTGTCTACATTAATCTGAGGCCGGCCCGCGCCATCTTCCACAAAGATCTGAAGCCACCCCAGTATGCGCCCGACTACCAGCAGTTTATCGGTGCGACGGGCATCAACTGGGAGCGCGACCTGGACGAGGCAGCCATCGCACTGCACCGCATGACGAACCCCAACGGACCCAACGGCCCGGTGGCGTACTCCATGGTGCTGGTGGGCAAAATTACCGGCCAGCCGCTCAACGCGTGGCTTGAGGCGCACGCCACCAGCCGCGAGCTTTACCTCGGCCACACCGTCTACTCGATTCCATCTGAAGGCCGCACCGTGCGCGTTGCGCAGATCGGCTACGACATAGTGGCCATCTCCAACACTCCAACGTCCGAGCAGATTCATTCCATCCTCGACCGGCACGCAACCGCTGCCCTTCCCTTTGCCGGCTCCACGCTGCTGGCCCGCCACTGGGATTACCTCTTCTGGAAGCCGCCATTGCCCACCGTGCCGCTTCTCTCCAGGGGGCTGGCGTGGGGCGTGGGTCAGATCGGGCTGCCCTTTTCAGAGGATTGTGATGGACAGACAGACAAGGCAACGGCGCGCGATGGCCGAAGGCAAACCGGATTGCCCGTACCCAAGAGTTGCGCCATCAGCGTCCTGGGGCTCACTCTGCCGCTCAAGGCTGACACCTCCATTGTGGCCAGTCTGGCGCCCGCGCTGAACGGTTCGCTGCATCTGCGCGTCGAGGTAATCGCGCCCAGCGACGCTGAGGCCATGCGTCAGGCCGATGCGCTCAATCTGCTGCTGATCATGGCCCGCGATTTCACCGCCCCGCTGGCCGAAAACGCCGCCGGTAACGGAGTAGCTAACCGCAGTCTCAAAGATGTGCTCAAGAACGCAGAAATCAGCCAGAAGCACAACTGGGTGGTAGTCACGGCCACGCTGGATCACTCTCTCTTCAGCGCGCCTGCCGCCGACCAGAACACCCCGCCTGAATCCCCATCCAACCCAGCCGCGTCCAAGTAGTAAACAGCTTTGCTCTGCCCTGGGAGGCCTGCAAAATCATCCGCTCCGTCCTCGCAGTCCAGAAAGTCGCGCATTCCAGAACAGAACCAGAGTTCTTGCGAGCCCCAATTTGTTGTCAAGAGGCTTTTCCTAGAGGAAAAAGCCTCTTGGCCGCAACAACTTCTCTAACAGCAACTTTGATTTTGCTCTAGCGGAGGTTTTATGACTCGTCCCGCTCGTTCCTCGGCAACCGTGGCTATCTACTGCATATTTGGCTTTCTGGCCTGCCTTGGCCGGCCGATTGGCGCACAACCGGCAAGCGCCGTACGCCAACCAACCGTCCTGACCGGCCAGAACGCATTCACGGACGCAGCCCACGAGTCTCCCGGCATCCGTCGCCACCTGACCGTGACCGACCTGCCCGCCCCAGCTCAGCAAGAGTCAGTGGATAACGGCCCCACCATGGTTCCCCGGCCTGCGAACGTGTTGCCCATTGCCCCCAGGGGCTTCAAGGTGGCGATCTATGCAACCGGCCTGGACAATCCCCGCCTCATCCGCACCGCCCCCAACGGCGACCTTTTTCTGGCCGAGAGCGAGACCGGAAAGATCAAGATCTTCCGCAGTGTAAGGGCAGACGGCACCGCCCAGCAGATTTCGGTTTTTGCCGATGGCCTCCATCAGCCCTTCGGTATTGCCTTCTATCCCGCCGGCCCCCATCCCGCCTGGGTTTATATCGGCAACACCGACGGCATCGTCCGCTTCCCATACAAAAACGGTGACTTGACGGCGCGTGGAGCCGCCGAGCATCTGGCCGACCTGCCTGGCGGCGGACGCTTGCGCGGCGGCGGCCATTGGACCCGCGATTTAGTCTTCTCCAAAGACGGCACAAAGCTGTTTGCCTCGGTTGGTTCGCACTCCAATGTAGACGACGCCGACACTCATCCCGAGGAGTTTCACCACGCCGATGTGCTTGAATTCACCCCCGAGGGCAAGTTCGTCAAGGTCTACGCCTGGGGCTTGCGCAACTGCGTCGGTGAGGCCATCAATCCCATCACCGGCGAGCTTTGGTGCTCGACCAATGAGAGAGATGCCCTGGGCAACAACTACCCGCCCGACTACATTACCCACGTCCAGGAGGACGGCTTTTACGGCTGGCCCTGGTTCATATATGGCGGTCCCGGCGGCGGTATCCAGGATCCGCGCCACCCCGGCAAGCATCCTGAATTGCAAGCCAAAGTCATCACCCCCGATATCCTGCTGAATCCCCACTTCGCCTCGCTGGAAATGCTCTTCTACGATGGCTCGCAGTTCCCCGCTGAGTTCAAGGGCGACGGCTTCGCCGCTGAGCACGGCTCCTGGAACCGCGCTCAGCGAGGAGGCTACGAGGTCATCCGCCTGCCCATGAAAAACGGCCACGCCACCGGCGAATACGAGGACTTTCTCACCGGCTTCGTTCTCCCGGACGGCACCGTGTGGGGTCGTCCTGTAGGCGTCGCCCAAGCCAAAGACGGCTCTCTATTTGTCTCCGACGATGGCTCTCGGTCCATCTGGCATATTACTTATACCGGCAAGTAAAGCGGATCGAATTGCGTATTCGGCTACGAAAAACAACATCGGCTCCCAAGTATTTGGGAGCCGATGTTGAATTTACCGCACGAATCTCTTATCTCGCTTGCGCAGCAGCCTCGCCGGCGCCGCCGAAAGCAATCTGTGCAAAGGTGGTGCGCAGATACTTGTGGGGATTGACCGGAACATTGTGGACGCGCACTTCATAGTGCAGATTCGGCCCTGTCACACGCCCCGACTGGCCGACGTAGCCGATCACCTGGCCGCGAATCACATGCTGGCCGGGCACAACCGCCATGGCGGAGAGATGGGCGTAGACCGTGACGACATCGTGCCGGTGGTCGATCCTGACCTGCCGGCCATATCCATTACCCATATCGGCTTCGGTCACGTCACCGTCAGCCGCAGCCCGCACCGGCGTGCCGGTGGGTGCGTCAATGTCGATGCCGGAGTGGAATGCGCCTTCGCCGTTGATTGGATCCTGCCGCTCACCGAAGCTTGAACCAACCCGGCCCTCGACAGGCCAAAGCGACGGCGCGTCGGCCAGTTCCGTCCAGTCGCCGGCAAAGCTCGGCGACAGGCCGCTCTCCAAGGCGCGGGAGACACGGCCCGACATGGCCTGTGTGCGCAGCAGGTAGAACTGATCGACGGAGAGCTTCACCTGTAGCTGGTCGGGGTCATCGGAGAGAGCCAAACTGGCCGGGGCCTTCTCGACGGCGGCGCTGGCGCCACCGGCGGACTTGGCCGCCGACAGCCGGTCCTGCCGCAATCCGTAGAGCGCGGTCACTTCATTGGCCAAGGCGCCCAGCGAGGCCACCTGCACATTGCGGTCATGCGCGACCTGCGCCATCTGCTGGTAGTCCTTGCGCAGGGTCATATGCTCCTCGCGGAGCTGGTTGAAACTTTCTATTTTGAGCAGCATCCGGGTGTAGGACCCGGCCAACCCCACGATTGTAAATGTACCCACCAGCGCGGCGGCCACAAAACCATATACATAGTGAAGCGGCAGGGGAATCTTGCGAATCCGCCCGTCGTCATCTCTGGCAACAAATAGAATGTAATAGCGTTTGCGCAGCATTTTCGCCTTTCATCCCCGCTTCTAGCAGAGCCGCAATTCGCCGTGTACTGGGAAAAAGCGCATGGTATGAGAGCCTTCAGGCTCTCCAAACGACCGACTCACCCCTGTGGAGGCACCGTGGAAAGTCTGTTCAGATTAACAAACCAACGTCGGTTTGGTCAACCCCATCAGACCATCCGCATTGCCTTCCTGATTGTGTTATCGGTGCAAAATCGTATCGCATGAGGCCAGCCGTCCAGAATCCGCCCGTTTGCCTTATTCTCTAGGGATGGAGCAGATCGATTCTGGACGGGGCGAACTCGCGCTTCTCAGCGAGATCCGCCGGCGCACAAGCCACAAAGGCCCGTTCGCCGGTCTTCGCCTGGGCATCGGCGACGACTGCGCTCTGCTGGCCCCGCGACCAAGCGAAGAGCTGGCTGTCACGACCGACCTCTCCATCGCGGGCCGTCACTTTCGCCTCGACTGGCATCCACCCGAAGCCGTCGGCCATCGCGCCCTGGCGCGCGGTTTGAGTGATCTTGCCGCCATGGGCGCCCGTCCCATAGCCGCATTTCTCTCCCTGGGTTTGCCACATTCGCTCACCGCGACTGACGGCTGGCGGCGGGATTGGTTCCAGCGGTTTCTCGATGGCTTTCTGGCCTTGGCCGAAGCTCATAAAACGCCTCTGGCGGGCGGCGATCTGGCGGAATCTCCCGTCGCTGTGGCAGACATCGTCCTTGTGGGCGCCGTTCCTCGCGGACGCGCCCTGCTTCGCTCCGGCGCAAGACCTGGCGACCAGCTTTACGTCACCGGCGCACTGGGCGGAGCCGCCGCCGGACTCGCCTGCCTGGCCGAAACAGCCTCGACAGTTCGCGGCAATCCTCAGCGCATCCCCAAGAAGCTTGCCGCGCGGCTCGCCCCGCACTTCTATCCTCAGCCGCGCATCGCTCAAGGCCTACGGCTCCAGCGCCGCGGCCTGGCCTCAGCCGCGCTCGACGTGAGCGACGGCCTCTCCAGCGATTTGGCTCACCTCTGCGCGGAGTCGGGCGTCGCCGCCGAGGTCGATGCGAGCCTCGTGCCCATTGCCTCGGGGGCGACATTGGACCAGGCCCTGCACGGCGGCGAGGACTACGAACTGCTCTTCACCGCTCCAGTCGCCGCTCGCCTGCCCCGCAGCATCGCCGGCGTTCCGGTGACCAGAATCGGGCGCATTGTGAAAGCCCGCAAAAGCCATCCAACCATCACGCTCCTCACGAGACACGGCGCGCAGGCGCTGGAAGCGCGAGGCTGGGAACACTTTTCTTGAAATTTTGTATTGGCTTTGGCTGTGGAGCAGCTTAAGTCCTTAAAGCGGCCGCAAATCCGGGAAAAAGATCACATTCTTACCCTGCTCTGTCAATCAACCACATTGAAGTTGGGCGCTTTGCTCACCCGCATAGGCTGCATCGTCCTCCGCCGCTGGAGGCTCCGCGCCAGTTCCCAGTTGAGCGGCGAAAAAGGCGTCCACCTGGGTCAGAACGTCAGCGCCGGTGCGCGCCTGGTATATGGCGGCCCTGAGCTTGGCGCCACCCGGTACGCCGTGAGTAAACCAGGTGGCGAACTGCTTCATCTTGCCTGCGGTTTCGCCCAGCCGCGCGGCGCGAGGCAAGTCCTTCGTAGCCTCGGCTTCATCCAGAAGCATCTGGAAGTAGGAGCGGATCATGTTATAGCGGTCTTCCACGGTGGGCCGGTCGTAGCGGCCGGTGGCCGTGTACTGCGCAATCTGGCGAAAGATCCACGGGTTGGAGGGCGCGGCTCGGCCAATCATCACCGCATCGCAGCCGGTTTCGGCACACATGGCCGCCGCCGCCTCAGGAGAATGAATATCCCCATTGCCGATGACCGGAATGCAAACCGTCTGCTTGACCCGCGCAATCCACTCCCAGCGCGCCTGGCCGGTGTAGCCCTGCTCGCGGGTGCGGGCGTGCAGCGCCACGGCGTTCAGCCCTTCAGCCTCAGCCATGCGCGCCAGTTCCAGACAGACAATTTCATTGTCGTTCCAACCAAGGCGGAACTTGACTGTAAAAGGAATGGTGACGGCCTTGCGCACGGCGCGAAAGATCGCCTCAATGCGCGGCAGGTCCCGCAACAGGCCCGAACCGCCGTTGGAGCAGACGACGCGCTTGGCCGGGCAGCCCAGATTCAGGTCCACCAGGTCGAAGCCGGTCTCTTCGACGATGCGCGCCGCCTCGGCCAGTGTCTCAGGATTGGCGCCGAAGAGCTGGGCGCCTATGGGGTGCTCGTCGTCGTAGAAGGTCAGGTAGCGCTGGCGCTTGCTCTCGCGCATACGCGCCAAGCCGTCGGCGGAGGTGAACTCGGTCATCAGCAGACCGCAACCGGATTGAGAGTTGGTTAGTGCCGAGTCAATGCTCGTCTGTTCCCTATTTCCTGTTCCCTCTTCCCTTGAAAACAAACTGGCGTGGCGAATGAAGCGGCGGAAGACGGTGTCGGTGACGCCGGCCATCGGCGCCAGCACCGTCGCTGGCCTAACCAGAACCGACCCCAGACGCACTTCGGCAGGCACGCGCGCATTGGCGGGCATCGCGTATTCGCGAGGGTTGTCCCAGTTTTTCTTTACGGTAAAGCCCTTGCCCGCCATAGACGCAACTCCTAGCTTTTAGCTCCCAGCTGCCCAGAAAACCAGAAAGGCGGCAAGCCAAATCAGCGAATCCGGACAGGATGAGTTGGAAGCTGAAAAGCTGTCTTGCAAACGAAGTTGGGCCTCCGCGTAGGCGGAGGCCCATGTCGTACCAGCCATTTGCCGGAGCGGCCGATCAGTTACTTGGCAGCCGCAGCCGCCACAGCGCTGTCGCTTTTGGCGTACTTGCGGCGGAAGCGCTCGACACGGCCCGCTGTGTCCACCAGGCGCTGTTTGCCGGTGTAGAATGGGTGGCAAACGGAGCAGATTTCCACGTGAATGTCGCCCTTGTGGGTCGAACGGGTCTCAAAATTGTTTCCGCAGGCGCATAAAACCTTCACCGCGGCGTAGTTGGGATGAATCTTTTCCTTGGGCATCGCTTGAGACAAACCTTTCCTGCAATTGTTCTCTTCCATTGTAGGTGGAATCGCGCAGAATGGCAATGCAATGGGCAGCCGACAGCTCACAACGGACAGTTGACAGTTCAATATTCCCCGCCGAGAAGTGTTTGCTGCCGGCTGACAGCTGACAGCTATTGCAACGCCTTTTCGATGCCTGCCTCGACCAGCGGCGCCATGATTGCGTAGCCAGCAGGCAGCGGGTGCACGCCGTCATAGCTGATCGCTTTGGGCAATCCGTCGCGCTCGTCCTTCATGGCCGTGTGATAGTCCACGTATACGTGGCCCTTTTCGGCGGCGTAGGCCTTGATCCATGCGTTCAGCGCCAGCACCTTGGGCGCGGGCGTCATGCCCGGATGCCAGGGAAAATCGAAAGCGGGCGTCACCGAGCAGAAGACCACGCGAATGTGGTTGGCCACGGCCAGCTCGGCCATCGAGGCCAGATTGTCCTCCATCTGCTCCAGCGTCATGGGTCCGGTGTTGCCGGCGATGTCGTTGATGCCGGCCAGAATCACGACGACCTTTGGCTTGAGCGCGATCACGTCCTGGCGGAAGCGCAGCAGCATCTGCGGCGTGGTTTGCCCGCTGATGCCGCGATTGAGGTAAGGCTTGCCAGGAAAGGAACCCTGAGGCCCTTCGATCTTCCAGCCTTCAGTGATCGAGTCGCCCATGAACACGACGCGGTCTTCGCCCGGAGCGGGCTGCGCCAGCGCCAAATCAGCCTCCTTGAATTTACCCAGCCAGGGCCAGTCCAGCTTTGAGTTGTATTCATTTGACTTAAGCGCTGCGGGAGCCGGGGCTGGCTTGGCCTCCGGCTGAACGGCGGGCGTCTGCGAGATGAGGGCAGAGGTTGACAGCACTCCGCCAAGTGCAAGCGAAACGAGAATGGTAGGCAAGGCAAATCGATGCAAGGTGGTTCTTCCTCTCTTTGCGGGCGTAAAACCGCTCACCCGCCTGAATTCGATTGTAGGCAATCGCGCCGCCCAATGGCTGCGCTTTTTCAAGAGCCGACACTGAAAGTAGGGCAATCGGAGCATTCGGTTCGGAGTGAAGAAAAAGGCGGCCAGCCGGAAATGGCTGACCGCCCTTGGGCTAAGACAGCGTTGATTACTGCTGCAAGATCATCACGCTCGGCTTATTGTCGGCGTTGAAGATGCAGGCATCCCTGGTTGCGCTGATAACAATGCAACTGAGTCCATTGCTGCCGCTTCCGACCAGGTAGGAGCCCGTGCCGGTCACGGACGTATCCCAGTCGTAGGTCATGCTGCCAATGGATTGATCCCAGGTGAAGTCTCCCTCACCAGCCGTCGTAACGTCGCCGGTAAAGCCGCAACTGGAGGCGCTGCTCGCGCAGCCGCTTACGACGACCTCACCCACGTTGCCGTTGGTGCCCGGTTCCGTTAGCGGCAACTGTCCCATCAGGTAATCGCCAGCCACGGCCGCATAGGTGAAGGTGGCCTCACTCTGTGGCTCCATCCACGCCGTTTGCAGATAGTTCTGCGTGTTGCCGGACTTGACTTTGGTGTCAAAATCCATGAAGAAGCCACTGCCGGTGTTATACATATACGCAATCATCGTATCGGGAAATCCTCCGGTTAAGGTGGCGCGGCCAGGATTGTTGCTGTCAAAGTTGACGGTAATCGTGCCTCCGTTTTCCTTGCCTACTTGGTAGGTTCCCCCTTCGTCCGCGTATCCCTGGTTGATGGTGAGGACGCCAGCGGCGTTTCCAGTCATTTGCTGGATGCCGGAGTCGTAACCCGATAGGCTGCCATCGACGTATTCGATTCCCTGCGCATAGCTAACGTAAGGACCAGTGACGTTCGCAGCAGTGTACGTCGATATGTTCAGCTGCTTGCGGATATCGCCGGATTGTGCCTTGGCATCGTCGGTCTCGATCACCATCATCCGGTTGGCGTCAATGACGTAGGCCTCAAAGTTCGCCGCCCCCCCGGATACCGTGAAGGTGAGCGTTGAGCGGCCGTTGGTCGCGCTGGGCGCACTGTAGCTACCGCCTGTGAAAACCATATTCGTCACCGAGGAGTCAATGATGTCCACCTGGTCGGCAACGCCTCCAGTGAGGCTTCCGGCAGCAGTGGGCGAAGTATTGTAGAAGCGGCCAAGAATGGCCTCTGGATTGCCGCTGCCGTCCTCCCCGTTAATCCTGAAGACGAAACTGTTGCCGGCGAAGATGTCGGTGCCGAAGACACCGGTGGTGGTGGCCTGGTAGCAATCGCCCGTACCGGTCATGCCGGAGGAATTCGAGCCCGTATCGTCGATCTCAACCATGCGGAACTCGGTGGCCGTGGTCGCTGAGCCGGTATTGTTCAGCGCAATTGCGTACTGGCTGGTATTGGTTCCCGAGCCGCCAGTGGTCACGGTACTGTTCATCGTCAGCAGGCCGTTGTTGTCCGAACCAATGTTGTAGCTGCCGACCGCAGTGCCCGACATCGGCCCCATGTCGCGGCTATTCATGTCCCATGCGCCGTTCGAGAAGGTTCCGGCACCGCCGGCCATAAAGCTGACCAGAGAGGTCCAGCGCGAGCCGTCACTGTCAAAGAAGCCATCGACCTTGCAGACGTAGGTGCCGCTGAGGTACTGGTTGTTGGCGCCGTTGGGTCCGGCGACGACTGTGATGGTGTAGTTCTGGCTGGCGTGGTTGCCCTGGTTGTCCTGAGCATAAATGGCAAGGCTGACGGTGGCCGCCGTACCCGGTGTGCCGCTGATCGTCAACTGATTGATTCCGTCAAAGGTGGCGCTGAGACCGTCGGCCAGCGGAAGAACCGACGGACTGACGGGAACCGAAGTGGCTGCTCCGCCATCGACGCTTACCGTGAAGGCATAGCTGTTGCCGCTGCCGCCGGAGACGTTGATGTTCTCCGAGAAAGGAGAGCTGACCAGCACCGTCTGCGAGGTAGAGCCAGAGAGTGTGACCGGCGCCTCGCCGATGTTGATGGTGTAAGTGACCGGGCCTACATAGGTTTGCCAAGATGTATCCACCGCGTACACCGTGAAAGTGACCGAACCTGTCGCGCTGGGCACTCCGCTGATGGTCAACACGCCGTTGTAGTTTGAGGCATAGAGGCCGGATCCAAGGTCAAAATAGGAGCAGCCGTAGCAGCTATTTCCGTTGACCGAGTAGAGGTAGCCGCCATAGCCGCCGGTGGCTGTAATGGCGCCGGTGTAGGTTTGGTTCAGATATGCCGGGCCGAGCGAACTGGGATTCGGATTAGGCAACGCCAGTGGCGTAAAGCCAGAGACTAGGTCCGTAAGGTACGTGGAAAAGTTGCCATGCGCGTCGTAGGCTTGGATCTCCCAGTAATAAAGCGATCCGGTGTTCAATGTGGAGATAGTAGGCGTGTTGATTGGATTGGTGGGGTCGCCGCCAGACAAAGTAAGGGAAGGCGTGAGGGCGCTAGTAAAGTCATTCGAGCCGGCGTACCCGATGGGAATCGACCATACCGTGTTCCAGTTGCTGTCCCCCATCCAGAACTGATAGAGGTAGCTGCTGGCGTTGGCGGGATAGCCCCACGTGAAGTCGGGCGAGTTGTTGGTGGAGCTTTGCGGCCCAGCAGGAGAGAGGTTGGTGGCCAAGTTGGGCACCACGGCTGTCACTTGCGGGGTGGGCGTATCCGAAGTTCCATCGGGATAGCTGACTTTGAGGCCATAACCAGCGCCGACTGTCGGGGCGGTTGAGCCCATGCTGTAACTGAAACTGAAGGCGCTGTTCATGTCCATGCTGCACGCGAAGCACCAGGCGATGTCAGCGGGAGTCACGATTGTTGATCCCGCGGGCGCCGAGGTCAGCTCAACAGCGATGGGCAGCTCGCCCACCGGGGTTACATCGTAGAAGAGGTTGTAGGACTGCCCCACGCCCCACTCAGTCGATGCATAAATGTTTTGCGTTCTCACCATAGCGCTGCTGTGGCCGCTGGGCAGGGTCAAGTTTTCAGTAGCGGGACCCGAGATGGATACCGCGGGCGTGATGACATTCCAGGAATCGAGGTTGCTGATGTCACCAGCATCAAAGATGCCATCCGTGTTCTGGTCGAGGACGGCGAAGAAGTAGTAGTTGTTGCCGCTGGGAACCTGGAGCGAATAGCTCGCCGGGCTGGTTGGCGGAGCGGCCGCGGTGCCCACCTGGGTGAGGTAGACCTGGCTGGTGTTCTGGTTGAAGAAGCCAACATAGAGCGGCCCCGTGGCTGTCTGGTTGAAGGTGATTTGGCCAGAGACGGTATTGGCGGTGGGCGGCGCGCTGATTGTGACCGGACCCACAACATTGGACCAATTGCTGGTGGCAGTTCCCGCGACTCCCTGCGTGCGGAAGTAATAGGTGTCGCCCTGCGTGAGGCCGGAGATGGAAGCCGTATTCAGAACCCAGTAGCCGGGGTCTCCACCGGCGGCCGGGAAGCTGGTGCTGCCGGCTATCGAGGTGAAGTTTTGAGTTGTGCTCCACTGCACGCTGTAAGAAGTTGCCGCTTCCGCGTAATTGCCTAGAGAATTCTGTTCATAGTCCGGGGTAATGTTGAGAACGGCGCCATTGGCGAAGCCGTTGGCCAAAAAGAGGAAGGACGCTTTACTCAGAACGGGCGTACCTTGATCAGTGAGGCTAACAGAGACATTCGCGTTGTTCGCGTTGGGAACCAACACGTTGTAGGTGTTGCCCACGGGGTCAGAAAGATTCGGCACGCCCTTTTTCAGACCGTCCATCCAGGCTTGGAGGGTGTAGACGCCGGGCGGCACGCCGTGAATGGTGAAGGCACCGGGCGCGGTGATGGCGGTGCCGGGTGCGGGGTTTGACACGCAACCGCTCATTGACAAGTAGATTGGTCCGGTCTGAGCACCGTCGTAACCCGCCATACCGGTGACCGTGTAGCCCACGTAAGCGTTGATGTTGCTGTTGTTGACGAAGGAACCGTTCACGGTAACGGGCAGCGAGGTGGGCGTGAAGATGGAGGTCGCCGGCCCGGTGATTGACGGGGTGATGGTGTACGAGCCGTTGGGCACACTGGGGAACTGGTACATTCCCTTGCTGTCGGAGACCGCGGTCTGGGTGATTCCGTTGCCGCTGAGGGTGAGCGTAACCGGCGGTTCGCTGCTGCCGCAGCCGTTGAAGCTGATACTCCCGGAAACGGGGTAGTCGCCCGTTGTGTAGGGGTTGACGGTGATGGTGTAGGTCTGCCAACCTGAGCTGGCCCCGGTGCTGTCAGAGACGTACGCCTGGAAGGTGATGGTGCCGGTCTGGTTGGGGGTCCCGCTGATGATCAGCGAGGAGCCGTCTGGACCTGTGTTCCAGTTCAGGTTGTCATTGCCGGAGGTGAAATTCACGTTCCAATAGTAGGGAGCGACACCGCCAATGACGCTGATCGATCCATAGTAGCTTTGGTTGAGGATAGCTGTCGCCGGCAAGGTGCTGGGATTGGTAGTGGGCAGCGAGAGCGCGGTTCCCAGGGTCTGGAAGGCGACCTGCGTCGTGGCTTCATCGCCGTTGGCGTCGGAGGTGCTGATCCGCCACCAGTAGGTCGAGTCGCTGTTCAGGAGAGGATCGGAGGGCACATCACCCGATCCGGTCGGATCGACGGCCCAAGTGATGTCTGGCGTTATGGTGCTGGGGAAACCGCTGGAGCTGGAGTGCTGCGCGGGAATCTCCCAGATCGTGTCGCCGTTAGAGTCGCTCAACGAGAATGAATAAAGATCGCTGCTGCTGGCGCCGGAGGGGTAGCTCCAAGTGAAGCCGGGCATCAGGCTGACGCCAGTCGTGGCCGGCGCAAGGTTGGTGGCGAAGGCGTTCAGAATGGGGCTGACCGTGACGATCAGCGGATTGGCGGGAGTGTTCGTGGTGGAGTTCGAGCTGCCATCACTGTAGATGACATTCAGCTTATAGGTGTCACCTTGCGCCGGGATGTCGCCGTTAAGACCCGGCCAATAGTCAAACTCATCAGAGTAACCGTTGAAGGCGCCGGTGGCAATGTCGGTGGGAACGATGACGCCTGGAGTGGATTCTGTGGCAAGCTCGACGGAGACCGGCAGCTTGGCGAAGCTCAGGACGTCGAAGCGAAGGCCGTAACTATTGGTGGTGACGCCGCTCAGGTCAGTCGATTGCGTGTTCTGCATACGCAAGATGGCCTGAGCGCTCACGGCGTAGGGAGTCAGGTCGAGATCCAGTCCGGTCGTCGTGCCAGTGATGGGTATCAGGGTCATGCCGCTCAGAGAGTTGGTGTTGGATATCTGTCCCGGACCATTCATGATGCCGGTTTTGTTCTGATCGAGAGTTGCGAAGAAGAAGTAGCTGGAGCCGGTGGGCACATTGACCGAGTATGCGTTCGGCGTCGAGTTGGACGGATTGGATATTTCGGTTGCGTAGATCTGGCTGGTGCTGGTGTTATAGAAGCCCACATAAAGCGGACCGCCAGTAAGCGTAACTGTGGAAGGAATGGTAACCGTTCCCGAGACGGGATTGCCTGCGGGCGCGGCGATGGTCAGGGCTGGAGAAGGCGCGGACCAAGGTCCGGTAGACGTGGGTGTGGCGCAACTGCCCAGGATGCCCGCCGCACGGAAGTAGTAGGGGCCGCTGCCGGAAATTCCTGTCACGATCCAGGTGGTAGTGCTGCCGGTTGCCGCAAAGCATTGGCTCCCGGCGACGGAGCTGAAGTTTGAATTGGCACTCCACTGAACGGTGTAACCGGCTGCCAGCTCAACGCCGTTGTTCTTGATGATGTCAAAGTCGACCAAGGCGCCGCCGCTGAAGGCGCCCCAACCCTGACTGGTATCCCATGTTGGCGAGGAGGTGAGGTTCAAACCCGTAGGATCAATCAGCGTGTCGTTCGCTCCACTGACATTTCCGGTGGAGACGGTCACTGTGGCGCCACTGTAGCCCGAGGGGTCAACGGCGTTCTGGGAACCGTTGTTCAGGGTATCCATGAATGCGTACACCTGATAGGTTCCGGGCGTAACGCCGTGGATGGTGTAGGCGCCTCCGGCGGTGAGCTGGGCTTCAGAGATGACCGTGCCCAGACCGGAGGTGCCGCCACCCTCGTTTATCAGCTCGATGTATGTCCAGCCGGTATGCGAGCCGGTATAAGTGATGTTGCCGGAAACGGTGTAACCGGCGGCCGGATTGATGATGGAGATGATGTACGAAGCTGTAGCAACGGGGTCGTTGGCACTGTCGTTCAAAGTGACGTTGAGCGGGACGTCGCCAGCCTGGGTGGGCGTTCCGGTGATATTCAGGATATTGGCGCCCGCGAGGGGGGTGGAGACCGTGAGGCCATCCCCGATGGGCACCGTGTTTCCAACGGTGACACCGGTGGTGGTTCCGTTGACTGTCACGCTGTAGGAATAACCGGAGTTGCTACCGCCGGAGGCCCAGAGATAAACGTTGGCGGGGTAAGATGAGACTCCAGATGGGTTATAAGTGCCGGAGGGCAGTGGATTGGAACTGGGCGACAAAGCCAGCGGCTGCTGCGGATTGCAGGCGATGGTGTACTGGACAGGGGTGCTGATGGCCTGGCCGGTGCCAATATCCGACACCGCAACGTCGAGCGTAGCCGTGCCGTATGTCGCGCATGGACCACTAATCGACAAGGTGGAACCGCCGTAGCTCTCGGCGGAGATGCCAGTAGCTCCGATGGCGAAGGGCGTCCCGCTGGTGAGCGTGGTACTGTTCACCGTCCAGGTGTAGGTAGCCTGGTCGCCGCCGGTTACGTTGATCGCATTCGAGTAAGATTGGCCGATTGTGGCGGCTGTCAGAGCACCGGCCGCGGGCAAACCGAGCGGCGCCGGGTTGGTGGGGGTGAGTGTGTAGGTGCTCGGACCGGCGATATCTTGCCCGCTGTCCGTTCCCTTGACGACAAGGGTAATCGCGGTCGTGCCGTTGGGCGTGCCACTGATGGTTAGTGTGTTGCCACTGCTGCTGGCGGTCAGATTGTCAGGCAGCGTCCAGGATGTGCCAGCCGTAACCGCGCCGCCGTTGATGCCCACGCTGAAGGCATAGCCGGAGTAGGTGCCATTGGTGAGTGAGATCGACTGATTATTGTAATTCTCCCCGGTGATGGGACCCGGTAGAACAGTGCCGGAGGCTGGTTGCAGCGTCAGCGGCGTAGTCGGACCAACGACGATGCTGTACTGGATTGCGCTAGTAGACAAATGCGTAAGATTGTCTGTCACCTGGACGGTGAAGTTGATGGTCTGGGCCGTGGAGGGCGCGGTTCCACCGATGTACATTTGACTGCCAGCGGGAGAGCCTCCGGTTGTGGTGTAAGTGAGGCCCGCAGCGGCCAATCCAGAATTTGTAATATTCCAGGAATAGTTGCCACTGCCACCCGTGACGTTGATGGCTTCTCCGTAGCCCACGCCAAAGATAGCCGGCCCTGGCACCGTTACGCTGGCCGCGGGCAGAGTGAGCGGCGCGTAGATGTTGATCGTCAACTGCGACGAGGTCGCCGTGGCGCCGCTGGAATCCTTGACTGTGATCGTGAAGTTGGCGCTGCCAGGATTCAGCGTTGAGGTTCCGTTTGAGATTACTCCTGTGCTGGTGTTGAGGCTCAGGCCGAGCGCCGCAAGTTGTGTGCCGCCTGTAGTGACCGCCCAGGAAGAGTACGTGCCCGTGCCGCCGACGGCCGCCAGAGTTTGCGAATAGCTGGTTCCGGATCCGGAAATCCCATAAGGCAGAGTTGTAGTGGATACGGTCAGCGCGGCGTTGATCGTCACCTGCATGAGTACTGTAAGCGAGTTGCCAGCCGTGTCGGAGACCGTGACCGAGAAGCTCTCGGGGCCGGTTGTGGCAATTGGCAATGTTCCGGAGACAACTCCGCCGCCCGAAGCTGCCGCGCCAGTGAACATGGACAAGCCAGCAGCGGCAAGGTTCGTGACGCCCGACGGAGCCACCGCCCAGGAATACACTCCGTTGCCGCCCGATGCCAGCAAGTTCAGATTCCGGTTGTAGGACGTTCCTACAGCGCCAGTGGGCAGCGTCGTCACAGGAAGAGTCAGCATCGGATAAACCGTGAAGCTGGCGGTGACAGACGCGCTTGCGTAATTTCCACTGGAAGCCTGACTGGCTTGCAGATAGACTGTTTCGGCTGCTGATCCAGGATTGGTTAGCGTCACCAATCCGGTCGTGCTGCCGATCGTTGCCGGACCACTGGTCACCGAGTAGGTGATGGCCCCGCTCGAAACCGGGCCTGTCGCGTCGCTTGCTACGACTGTAAATGCCGGATTGGTGTAGGTCCTGTAGGCGGGAATCGTGGAAGAGGTAAATGTGAGAGTAACCGGCTCCGGCGCGATCGTCATAGCTTCAGATAGAGAGCCGGTGTAGTTCGCGCTCAGGCCGCCCGCCGCTGAGTTGACGACTACGGTGACGGAGTAAGTACCGGCGTTCGTCGGCGGTGTAGAGGTCGCCGGATAGTTCGTTGTGCCCGTGCCGGTATACATGAAGGTCACAGCAAGATCAGACGGAGTGGTGGTGACCGAGGCGGCAAGAGGCGAGCCGGTGTAGGTCTGCGACAGGTTGCCCAGCATGAATGTGGCCGTGGCCTGCTGAATTGTCAGTGTTCCGCTGCCCGAGCCAATGTAGTTCGCATTGCTGACGGTTCCGATGACGGAGTAAGTGCCGGCATTGGTTGGCGGTGTCGAGGTCGCCGGATAGCTCGTTGTGCCCGTGCCGGTGTACATGAAGGTCACAGCAAGGCCGGTGGGCGTGGTGGTGGCCGTAGCGGCAAGAGGCGAGCCAATGTAAGTCTGTGACAAGCTGCCCAGCGTGACGGTCGCCGTGGCCTGCTGGATCGTCAGCGTTCCGCTGCCTGTGCCGGTGTAGTTCGGATTGCTGATGGTTCCGGCTACGGAGTAGCTGCCCGCATTGGTCGGCGCGGTGGCGGATGGACCATAGGTCGTCGTGCCCGTGCCGGTATAAGTGAAGCTCACCGAGATCCCCGTCGGAGTGGTGGTGGCCGTGGCGGGGATCGGCGAACCGGTGTAGGTCTGCGTTTGAGTGCCGATTGTAACCGTGGCCGTGGCGGGCGCAATCGTCAGCGTTCCAGTCGCCGAGCCGGTATAGTCCGGATCACTGATGGTTCCGGCGACGGAGTAACTGCCGGCATTGGTCGGCGCGGTGGCGGATGGACCATAGGTCGTTCCGTTTGTGCCGATATAGTTGAAGCTCACGGCAATTCCAGAGGGAGTGGTAGTGGCAGTAGCGGCAAGAGGCGAGCCGGTGTAGGTCTGCGCCAGGCTGCCCAGCGTAACGGTGGCCGCTTCCGGCGCCACGGTGATCGTGGTGTTGACGGACGTTGCGACAAAGTTGCCGTTGGCGGCCTGACTGGCGGTCAGATAAATTGTTCCCACGCCGGTAATTGTTACCTGGCCGGAGGAGGAGACGGTTCCAGCGCTGATATGGCCATTGGTCAGCGCATACGTGATTGCTCCGCTGGACTGGGTACTGGACGAGTCGGATGCGCTGATCGTGAAGGGCGCATTGCCGTAAGTCTCGGCGGAAATGGTGGCGAAGGTAAGCGTGGGCACCTCGCCATTGACAGTGAAGCTGGTGGTTGCCGTGGCGGCGGCGTAGTTTCCGCTGGCCGCCTGGCTGGCGGTCAAATAGACTGTGCCCGCCCCGGTCAGTGTGACCATGCCGCTGCTGGTAACGGTAGCCACACTGCTTTGGCCGGGAGTCAACGAATACGTAATCGCGCCGGTAGAGGGCGTGCTGGCAGCGTCTGTTGCGGTCACCTGGAAGGGCGCGTTGCCGTAGGTTTGGGTTTCGATTGCGGCGAAGCTCAGCGTGGGCGTCTCGGGATTGACCGTGATTGTGTAAGCTTGGGGCTGCACGTCGCCAAAGGCGTCGGCGGCCTGGATGATGAAGGGGAATTTGCCGGCAGCCGTGAGCGTTCCGGTGATGGCGCCATTTGATCCCAGGGTCAACCCTGTAGGCAAGGGGCCGGAGCCGCTAGCCAGACTATAGGTCAAACCGCCTGCGCCACCGCTGGCCAGCACCGAGCCGGTGTAAGTGGAGTTATAGGTTCCGGTGGCCGGCGGAACGGTTGTAGTGCTGAAGACAATCGCCGGAGCCGCTGCGATAATCAGGTCCAATGACTGACTGGCGGTCATGGGGGGATTGCCGGAGTCAGTCACGTCGAAGGTGAGATTGGGGTCTACCGCGCAGTTTGCCGTCAGCGGGCCATTGCTGGTAATCAGGCCGGATGAGGTCATCGATAGGCAAGCGGGCAGGGTGTTGCCGGAGGCCAGAGTCCATGTATAAGGAGGGATGCCGGCAGTGGTTTCCAGCTGCACCGAATACGCCGTGCCTACCTGGCCCGCCATATTGCCGGAGGCGCCACCGGTGGTGGTGATAGTCAGCTTGGCCGGAATGGTCAGCGTCGCCGATGCGCTCTGGGAAGTGTCGGCCACCGAGGTAGCCGTGATGGTGACGGTCTGGACCGAAGACGTGGCGGCCGGAGCCGTGTAGGTTGCCGAGCTGGTCGTACTTGTGAGGGTTCCACCGCCGCTCTGCGTCCACGTCACTCCGTCGTTGTTCTTGTCGTTGGCTACAGTCGCAGTCAGCGTCAAAGTATTCGTGGGATCCAATGTTGCTGTTGATTGCGACAATGTCACGCTGACCGGTTTGGAGCTGCTGCCGCCGCAACCGGCAAGACACACAGCCACAAGAATAGCAACGCAAAAAAACACAAATCTCTTCGCGAACATAAGCGCCCTCACAATGTGAAACTTTTGATGCTAGCGATTGTAACCCGGAAAAATATAGATAGAGAATAAAAATCAAGCACTTAATAATTTATTTGAAGAGAATCCGTCTCGATTTAGTCATTTTTCAGGGAATTTACCCTCTTGAGCCCACCACCAAAGGAAATGTTTTTCCACAATTGGGGACAGGGGATGCACCGCCGCCTTCAGGCGGCGATTACGCTAGGCTGGAAGAGATGAGTATTTGCGCAATCTGCGATGGAGTAGGGCTGGTGAGGGTGGTTGACGCCGCCGGCAAATGGGTCTCGCGCGCCTGCGAATGCCAGGAAATGCTGCGCGAGGAGCGCCGCCTGGCCGCTGCGCATATTCCAGAGCGCTATCGGAGATGCACCCTGGACACCTTCGATCCGGCCCTTAAAGGCGCTGATCCTTCGCTTGGCAAGGCGCTCCAGACCGCCCGCAAGTTTGTCGAGGCCTATCCTGTTGACACTGCCGGCAAAGGATTGCTCTTTACCGGCTCAATCGGCGTGGGCAAAACGCACCTGGCGGTGGGAGTGCTGCGTCGTCTGGTGCGGGAGCGCGGCGTCAAAGGCCTCTTCTGCGACTACCGCGAGTTGCTGAAGAAGATACAGAACAGCTACAACCCCCAGGTGCAAACCACGGAGCTGGAGCTGTTGAAGCCGGTCTTTGCCGCCGAGGTGCTGGTGCTGGACGATCTGGGCGCGCAAAAGCCCAGCGAATGGGTCTGGGACACGGTCGCGCTGATTCTGAACACCCGCTACAACGATAAGCAGTCCACCATTATCACCACCAACTATCCTGACCTTCCGGCCGGCGCCGGCTTCAAGGCCGACGAAAAAGGCAACAAACCCGCCAAAAACGAAGATTCCCTCGGCGACCGCATCGGCGACCGGATGCGCTCCCGGCTAGCCGAGATGTGCATTCCCGTCGAAATGACCGGCGAAGACCTCCGCCGCACGACCGAACGCGCCCGCTTCGGCTGAGCATTCTGTATCCATATATATCGTCAAAAGTCGGGAGTCACTGCTCATCCTTTTGCAAACAGTAAACGCATTTTCCTTGTTTGTGTGGAGTGCGGCGTGGACTAGGAGGTCCACCAGTACCAACAGGCAAAATGCGCTCAATTTCGGGCCGGATCAATAGGGAATTTTTTACGCCAATTCAATTCCGGCGATTTCGGCTTCCAGGCCGCCGTAGTCGGCGTGCTGGTTTTCGCGGATGCGGTAGGCGAGGTCGATGAGGCTTCCCTGCGTCAAACCAAGCTCCGCGACGCGGGCAGCAAGGCCCCAGCCGACGGCGCGCACTGCGCCGCTAGAGCCGGGCAAGGGCGGCGGCTGAAGGGAATCCTGTGCCACTTCGAGACGAATGTGGCGTTCTTTCATCACGCGCGGCGGGCTGAGCAGGCGCACGCGGCGGGCGACGAAGACCGGTTCGGGGTTGCCGTGACCAAATGGCTCCAGCTTACGCAACCAGCCTGCCAGTACTGAGGTGATGTGATCCAGCGGCAACTCGGCATGGATGCGCAGCAGCTGCTCCGGCTGGCGCGCGGCCAAGTGCTCTTCGGCGTAGAGGCGCAGTCGGCGCTTCAATTCGGGTAAAGCCTCGGCGGGCAGAGCAAAACCGACGGCGAAGGCGTGGCCGCCAAAGCGGGTGAAGAGATCGGCGCAGCCTTCAATGGCGGCAAGCAGCGGGAAGCCATCGACCGAGCGTCCGGAGCCGTAGGCAACGCCTTCTTCGACGCTGATGACGATGGCCGGCCTTGCGGTGCGCTCGACGACGCGCGAGGCGAGAATGCCGATGATGCCGCGGTGCCAACCGTCGCCGTCGATCACAAGCAGCCGGTCGGCGGCCAGTTCAGAGTCGCTGGCCAGGCGGGCCTCGATGGTGGTGAGCGCGGCGGCCTCAGTCTCGCGGCGTTCACGGTTGAGCCGTTCGAGCTTGGCGGCCAGCTCGGCGGCGCGGGCCCTGTTGCGGGTGGTGAACAGCTCGACGACATCGCTGGCCACGTCCATGCGCCCGGCAGCGTTGATGCGCGGCGCCAGGCGGAAGGCCACGTCGTAGCCGGTGAGCGGGCGGGCGGCGGGGTCGAGCGCGGCGGCTGCAAAGAGCGCACGCAGGCCAACGCCGGCGGGATGGCGCAGCTCCTTCAAGCCCAATGCCGCTATCACGCGGTTTTCGCCCTTCAGCGGCACGGCGTCGGCGATGGTGGCGATGGCGGCCATCTTCAAAAAGCTGGGCAGGGATTTTTCGCGGGTACGGGCGGCGTCGCGGCGCTCCAGCAGCGCCTGCGCCAGCTTCAGCGCGATGGCCGCACCACAGAGGAATTTTTCCGGGTAAGCGCAGGCCGGCTGGTTGGGGTTGAGAATGGCCAGCGCGTGAGGAACGGCGTCGCCTGCCTGCAACAGGTGATGATCGGTGATGATGAGGTCCAGACCGAGGCGGCGGGCGGTCTCAGCCTCGCTGAAAGCTCTCATGCCGGTGTCCACGGTGATGACGAGGCGCGCGCCCTCGGCGTAGGCGGCTTCCAGCACACTGGATTGCAGCCCATAGCCCTCGCGGAGCCGGTGGGGCACGTGGAAGCGCGCCGTTCCTCCAAGCATCTCGATGGCTGTCTTCAGCAGCACAACGGCGGTGGTGCCGTCCACGTCGTAGTCGCCGTAGAGCAACACCGGCTCACGCTGGGCGATGGCCCGCTCCAGCCGGGCGACAGCCTCGGTCATGCCCTGCATGAGCAACGGGTCGTGAAGTTGAGCGGATTCCGGGTTCAGGAAGGCAAAGGCCTGGTCTGGCTGGCTGATGCCGCGCGCCACCAGCAGCTCGGAGAGCACCAGAGGCAGACGGGCGGCTTTGGCCAGCGCGGAGGCCTCGGCCGGATGCGGCTCGACGAAGCTCCAGCGTTGGCGCGGGCGTACTTCGCCGCGCATCCGCGCAGCGTCCCTGTTGCTTTCAGCACCCGGTGTATTCACCGGGCCTATTCGTCCTCGTCTTCGTGCTCGTGGTCGCCGATGACGATGTCCTGGAAGGTCTCGATGTCTTCGAGAAGCGCCTGGAAGCGCTCATACCACTCGGTAGTGGTCTCATGCAGGTAGATCACACCCTGGTAAGCGAAGCCCAACTGAATGTAGCCGAGGTTGCCGGCGTACTTGCGCAGCCATTGCGCTTCGACCAGCTCGGTGGCCTCTTCGTCGGGGAAGTTCATCTCCCCGGCCTCCTCGATCAGCGCGTCCAGCTCATCGGTCTCCAGCGTCATTTCGCTAAAGGTGATAAAGGGAGCGCCGACGTGCTTGGCCATTTCGACAAAGTCTTTCCATGCGTCGGGGTTGTCGGCGCCCTCCCACACAATGGAGGGGATATCCTCGGTGACGTAACCGGGAAGGCGTTTGAGTCCGTGACCCTCAATAAAGGCCACCATGTCGTCTTTCAGCGCGAGTAGGTTGTCTGTGCTCATAGTCAATTTATATTTTCGCAGACGCGGGCGGGGATGCGCGGCAAGATTGTGGAAAGTTTTCGGCGAAGAGGAAAAAACCGGAAAAAGACTCTTGCATGATTGGAGCAACAACCGGCTGGTTTGGCTCACTCCATTGCGCTTACAGGTAGCGCGTGGGCCTGGGCGGCGGGAACTGGGTGTCGGGGACGCCAGCCGCCGGTGAAAGCCCGGAAGGCTCATGACCGCCCGCGGGTGCGTTCGCGGCAGTTTCAGCGGCGCGATAGTTGCGCAGGTCGCGCAGAATCTCCTGCTTCTCGCGGGCATACTGGCCGGCCAGATGGGTCAGGGCGTAGGTGATGATGTCGCTGTGATGTAAATCCTGCATGGAGGGGTCGCGACGCATATTGAGCCAGAGGCGATGCACCAGTTGCACGTCGTCGGCGCTCAAAGTGGGTGCATGCGGCCCAATGAAGAAGACCTTGGTTTCGCCGCCAGGACTAATGACGTAAAAGTTGAATTGGCGCTTGGGCTGGGGCAGCGCCTCCCAGGCCTGACCCAAATGGAAGGCCTGATCTTCAGCGGTCATGGTGCTGGAGAGGCCGGAGACTACCATGTCGATCTCCAATGAATTTGCCCCTTGCGCCAGCGCGGCAAAGACATCACCGGCGGGGACCAGCAGCAGAGAAACCTTTTTCCCAAAGCTCTCGGCCACCGCTACGGCCTTGGTGAAGATCATCTGCTCGTGCTCGCTGAAGCTCTGATCGACGGCGCTCAAATACTCCGGCCCGCCCACGCCCATCATGCGCACGTTGAGTACCACCACGTCCTGATCTTCGGTGATGATGTGCGCCAGGGTCCACTTCAATGCGAAGGGATTGTTGGCGTCGTGCATGGTCACCATGACGCCGCCGGGACGGATGGCGGCCGACTCGCGGCTGACCGTATCCTGATGTTCAAGCTGGAACTGATCCTTCATCTGCCGCGCTGTCAGTGCGTGCTTGCGCAGGTTGGCGCGCTCAGAGACGGTGAAGATGATGAAGAAGCCCGCGGCAAAGATGACGCCGCTGATCGTGGCCACCGATTTGGTGAAAAGGTTTACGACAGCCACCGAGAGCAGCACCATAAATACCGAAAGCAGTCCGATGGGAATCTCGGTCTTGCCAATACGAATATTCGGCGGAACCTTCCAGCCGCGTTCGCCATTGTACTTCCAGCGCAGCACCAGCATGGCCAGGCTGTTGAAGGTGAACGACCAGATGACGCCAAAGGCGTAAGCTTCGCCCAGCGTAATGACGTCGCCCCGGCTGGCGATGATGGTGATCATCTGCAAGATGAAAACCATATTGACGATGCGATGGCTGGTGCCATACTTGGGATGCGGCTTGCGGAACCAGTCGGTCAGTACGCCGTCCTCGGCCACGCGCATCAGTACGCCCGTGGAGCCGATCATAGAGGTATTAATGGCGCCGGAGAGTATGAGGAAGCCGACCAGCACCACGAAGATGCGGAAGGCAATGCGCCAGAACATCGGCCCCACCATGTACATGGCCAAACCGGCGATCAGGTTGTCCTGGTAGATGTGGGTCCGCTCCCATGTGGGAATCAGCATGGAAGCCAGCAGCGTGGCGCCGCCGGTGAAGATCAGGCTGTAGATAGCGATGACAATTGCCGCGCGCTTGAGGTTCTTGAGCTTGGGGTGCTCAATCTCGCGATTGACCTGCGCAAGGCTCTCCTCGCCGCTCATGGCTAGCACAGAGTGGCCGAAGGCCATCAGGATGCCGAAGAGGCCGAGCAACGGCACCAGCCTCGTTCCCTTCAGAAACCCCAGCGCATCGGTGCTGAACTTGAGATGGGAAGGCGTGGGCGGCGGCGGCAGATGGACGCCCCGGACCATCACGGAGAAGACGCCCCAGAACAACAGGATCACCACCATTACCGTGGTGACCTGCATGACGCGCAGAGCCTTGCCGCTGGACTCCTCGATGCCCTTGATATTCTGCCACCAGTAAAAAATCGTCACGGCGGCCGCAAAGACCGCCGCAGTGTGATTCATGTCGAACTGAAAGGGATGGTTGTGCGCGTCAATCAGGGCCGGAGGAAGCCAGTGGCTGCTGTTGGCCACGACCAACAACTCGTTCATCAAGCCTGTAATATATTGGCCGGCGGAAACACCGGAAATTGGCCCGGTGAGAATGTAATCGAACATGAGGGCCGAGACGCTGAGCTTGGCGAAGCCGCCGCCCAAAGCCTCCTTGACAACGCGGTAAACGCCGCCGCGAGTGAACATCGAACAGCTTTCGACGTAAACCGCGCGCACCGCGAAGCTGAAGAGCATGATGGCGAGGATGAACCAGGGAGCTGCCGCGCCGATAGCCTCTTCAGCTATGCCTCCAGCATAAAACGCGGAGGAACCTAAATCGCACAAAACAATGGCTGCCGCACGCCAAAAAGAGATGAACGTGAGCATCACTGAGGATGCCACGATCAGCCGGACGCGGTCGGAAGGAGGGATTACGGTCGTACGATTGGTTGCCATCGCGAATGTGCCGACGCAATGGCCGGCGAGATCTGAGTAAAGGGACTGTTAACTGAGGAACTCCCCACGCTGAGTTTATGTCGGCAACGCGGCTGAGTCAACTCGGAACACTCCTGTTTCACCGGCGGTTGCTCACCAAGCGCGCATTCTCACGTCCATTTGTCAGCGGACGAACATCTATTTCCGGAGTGGATATGATGGCAACGGATGCGACAGTTTTCCCACCTTCCTACCCCACATCCCCGAATGGTGTTGCTTCGGGTGTGGCTTGGCCGGGAGCCTGGAGGGTACAATCCTCTCCAGGCATGGCAGCAACCAGGGGCATCGACGGACCGAAGAGCGCCGCGGAGCGAATGCAGGCGCGCGCGCCGGAGATGGAGCTGATCCGCGAGGCGCAGGCCGGCTCGCGGGCGGCCTTTGACGCGCTGGTGCGGCAGTATGAGCAGCAGGTTCTCAGGCTGGCGCTGCACCTGACCGGCAGCGAGCACGACGCCGAGGATATCTTTCAGGAGGCTTTTCTGAAGGCCTACCGGTACATTGGAAACTTTCGCTTCGAGTGCTCGTTTTACACCTGGATTTACCGCATTGTGACCAATCTTTGCCTGGATCAGATGCGGCGTCGCAAGACCCGGCGTGAAGACCGCGCGGTGGTCTTGGATCGCTCCGGGGATGAGATCGACTTGCTGGCCTCGGTCTCCGACGACCGGTCGTTTTCCAACCCGGCCAAGGAACTGGACCGGAAGCTGCTGGGCGAGCGGATTCAAGCCGCGCTGGAGAAGCTGACGCCCCGCGAGCGCATGGTCTTTGAACTGAAGCACTACCAGGGACTCCGCTTGCGCACCATTGGAGAGATGTTGAGCACGACGGAAGAGACCGCCAAGAATACGCTCTTCCGAGCGACAAAGAAGTTGAGAACGCAGTTGGCGGGGTTGCGATAGTCGCTGGTGGCAATCCCCGGAGGGGATGCGGATTTTAACCAGACGCGTTGAGCTTTTTTTGAGGCTGGAAGGACGTTGCGATGAATTGCGAAGTTGCACACGAGCGGATTGTGGCGGCGGCCTACGGCGAGCTGGCCGACGAGCAGGCGCACGAGTTGGATCGGCACCTGGATGGTTGCGAGCAGTGCCGGCAAGAGCGGGAGCAACTGCTGGCGCTGAAGGTGCTGGCCAACGCCTATCCGGTGATGGAGCCGGAGGCCAATCTGATTGCGCGCTCCAGACTGAAGTTGGACGAATTGCTGGATGCGCTGCCGCCATTGCACTGGTATGAACGGCTGAGCCAGCGAATACGCAACAGCATGGCCGGCCTGCTGGCGGCGCCTGTAGCGGCTGGGCTGCTTCTGGCGCTTGGCCTGGGAGCGGGTTCGCTGGGCGGCTTCAAGATTGCACTGAATCGCGCCGAACGGGCGGCGGCTCAGGCGGCGCGGGGGCAGGCCCCCCTGAACGCGGTACAAGCGGTTGCGGGTCAGCCCGATATCGCCAGCATCTCCGGCATTGTGCAGGAGCCGAACAGCCATCGGGTTCTGGTGAGCTACAACCAGGTGGTGGCGCGGCAAGCCGAGGGTTCGCTGGACGATCCGGCGATTCGCCAACTGCTGATGCTGGCTAGCTCGAACTCGGCCGTGGCCGGGGTGCGGGACGACTCGGTAGGGCTGATGGCGGCCGAGTGCCGCGCCGGGCACGGCTGTCAGGCGGAGGGCATCCGGGACGCGCTGATGGTGGCGCTGCGCTATGACAAGAACGCCGGTGTTCGCCAGAAGGCGCTGCATGGGCTGGAGCCGTATGTGGCTGAGGATGTACGTGTGCGCAACGCGGTTCTGGAGGCGCTGCTGAACGACTCCGATGCGCGGATTCGCACCTCCGCCATCAATATTCTGGAGCCGGTGGAGGCCGATACGAGTGTGCGGCAGGTGCTCCATTCGGTTGCCAATACGGACCGGAATCCATACATTCGGACCGTTTCAAGACAGGTTTTGGATAGTGTGCCGGAGATTCAATAAATAAGCCTCACCTTCCGGTGACCGCGCCGTCAGAAAAGAGTGCGGGACCGGAAGAGCGGTGGCGGGAGAAGAGAAAATGAAGCGCTTTTTGAGGCCGTACAAAAAATTGAGAATAGTCGTGATTCTGGGATTCGCAGTGCTCGCGGGCGTTGCCCTGTCGCCCGCAACTCATGCGCAGGGGCGGGGACTGATTGGGCTGATTGATCGGATGGACGACCCCAGTGCGATGGCGCTGCACACCAGCAGCCAGGGCTATCTGGGCGTCGATCTGGCGGATGTGGACCAGGAGAAGGCGCAGGCGCTGAAGCTGAAAGAAGTGCGCGGAGCCATCATTACCTTGATTGACCACGACGCGCCGGCAGGTCAGATCGGCTTGAGGGTCAACGACGTGGTGGTCAAGCTGAACGGGCAGGCCGTGGAGGGCGCGGAGCAGTTAAGGCGGATGCTGCGCGAGATTCCGGCGGGGCGCACCGTCAGCCTGGAGATCAGCCGCGACGGCAACCTGCAAACCATCGCCGTGACGCTGGTTGACCGCAGGGTGATGGAGCAGGATGTGTGGAACAAGATTGGCGCGGGCGGAGATGTTTTTGCGCCAGTGCCGGCGATGAGCATTCTTTCCGGCAGCGACGCTCCTCAGCCCAGCGGCTTTCATATGCCGTTCTTTGGCAGCAGCCTGAACGTAGGCGCGCTGGTAGAGCCGCTGACCTCGCAGATGGCCGAATACCTGGGTGTCTCCAGCGGACTGATGGTCAAGCAGGTGGCGCACAAGAGTGAGGCTGCGGCGGCTGGCCTGAAGGCCTTCGACGTAATTCTCAAGGTCGGCCCTGACACCATCTCCACGCAGGCGGACTGGGACCGCGCCCTGCGCGCCAACCAGGGCAAACCGGTGCAGGTAACCGTGCTGCGCGACAAGAAGATACAAACGCTCACCTTGCAGGTGGACTCAAAGCGCCACAGCATGCTGGAGATTGAAGAGTTTTTCCCGACGAGCGCAGACGCTGCGGAAGCTAATTTATAGCTCTGTGCCCTCGAGCAATCACGCGCCGTCCAACTGCATCATCAGCTCTTCCCACTCGGCGGTAAACGCGGCCAGCTCCGCGCGCAGCTCTTCAGCTAGAGCGGTCAGCCGTTGCGTTTCGTCAGCACTGACATAAATCGCCAACTGAGCCTCGGTGTGGGCAATCGAGCCTTCAACGCGCGGGACTTCCTCCTCCAAAAACGCGCAGCGCTTCTTCATCTGCCTTTGCTTGATGGGATTCAATCGGCGTGGTCGGTCCTTCACAGCTTCAACTGCATTTCCATCTTCGTTCTTCGCTGCTGGCTCCTGCGGCTTGTCTTTAGTCGTGATCTCAAGCGAAAGGCTGCTGTCTGCAAGACATTTCCAACGAAGATAATCTTCGTAGTTGCCTTCGTGGCTGGTTACCGCGCCGTTCTCCACTTCGAGCACGCGCGTGGCCAGCCGGTCAATGAAGTAGCGATCATGCGAAACAAAAAGAACGGTACCGCTGAAGGCCGCCAGAGCGTCGAGCAGCACGTCCTTGGCGCGCATATCCAGATGGTTGGTCGGCTCGTCGAGCAGCAGAAAATTCGACGGCGAAACCAGAATCCGCGCCAGCGCGAAGCGGTTGCGCTCGCCGCCCGAGAGCACGCCCAGCGGCTTGAAGACATCATCACCGCGGAAGAGAAAACAGCCCAGCAGCGAGCGCAGTTCGCTCTCCGGCACCTTGATGGCCGCGCGGCTGATCTCGTCCAGCATCCGCGCCTCGGCGTCCAGCACCTTGTACTGGTCCTGCGCAAAGTATTCGCTAACCACGTTGTGGCCCAGCTTGACACGGCCAGAGGTGGGCGCCTCGGAGCCGGTCAGCAGGCGAATCAGCGTGGACTTGCCCGCGCCATTGACGCCCACCAGCGCCACACGGTCGCCGCGCTCGATGCCGAAGTTCACGCCCTTGAGCACCTGCTTGGAGCCATAACTCTTCGATAACTCCTCCACCTCGACAGCCATGCGCCCTGAAGGCGGCGGCTGGGGAAACTTGAAGTGTATCTGCGGCTCATCTTCGGGAACTTCGATACGCTCAATCTTCTCCAGCTCCTTGATGCGGCTCTGCACCTGCTTGGCTTTGGTGGCCTGGGCGCGGAAGCGGTTGATAAATGCCTCCAGATGCTCAATCTGCTGGCGCTGGTTGCTATAAGCCGCAAGCAACTGCGTCCGCCGCTCGTCCTTCTGGGAAAGATATTTCGTGAAATTGCCCTGATAGATGTTCAGCCGCTTGTTCCATATCTCCACGGTCCGGTCGATGGTAACATCGAGAAAATATCGATCATGCGAGATAAGAATATAGCCGAAGGGATAACTCTTGAGATAGTCCTCAAGCCAGTTGCGAGTCTCTAAATCTAAGTGATTCGTCGGCTCATCCAATAGCAGCAAGTTAGGCTTGGCCAGCAGCAGCTTGGCCAGTGCGATGCGCATCTGCCAGCCGCCGCTGAACTCATCGGTCTGCCGCGTCCAATCTTCCTTGCCAAAGCCCAGGCCGGTCAGCACGCTGCCCACCTGCGCGTCGAGCGCATAGCCGTCGAGCGTGTGAAAGCGCTCCTGGAGCATCGAGTAGCGCTCGGCGACGGCTTCGTACTCTGTACCCTCATGGTCCAGCACGGACAATTGCCCGGCCAGATGCTCTACCTCGCGGGCCATCTCGCGCAGCTCGTCGAAGACCGTCAGGCATTCCTCGAAGACGGTCCTGCCGGTCAGCGCCAGTCCCTCCTGCGGCAGATAGCCGATGCTCATGCCGCGCGTCTGCTGCAGTTGACCGTAGTCGAGCGTCTCGAGGCCGCAGAGCACCTTCATGAGAGTGGACTTTCCGGTGCCGTTGGCGCCCACCAGCGCGGTCTTCTCACGCGACCGAATCAGCCAATTGGCCTCAAGGAACAGAACTCGCGGTCCAAACCGCTTGCCGGCATTTTGCAGGGAGAGCATCTACTTCCAGTTTAAGCGGTCGGTGCGCCGGACAATGGAATGGTTGCTGCGCTATGCTTTTCCTAGCTTTCGATTCGGTCGCACGACGCTGCGGAGATGGATTCCATGCTTGGCCACGCTCCCCGAAAATTCGCTTGTTTGCTGGGTGCACTGCTCTGCGCCTGCGCTTCGGCCCAACAGCCGGAGCCTGCGACCCTCATTCACACAGGCCAGATCGTCGCCGGCAGCCACGCGACGCCCTACCTCATCCGCCATCTGCCGGTCAGCTCCTTTCCCGATCTGCCCGCCCCGCTCGCCCTGTTGCTCAACCGCCGCGGCTGCCTCATTCCGCAGAGCTACGAGGCGCATCACCCGGAGAACGTCATCCATGCCAGCCTGGAGCGGGCTGGCTCTACCGATTGGGCGCTGCTCTGCTCCGTGCAGGGGCGGGTCTCGCTGCTGGTCTACTTTTCCAGCGCGCCCACTGAGGTGCAAGAGCTGGCCACGGCGCCAGAGACCGAACGACTGCAAGCTCACGACGCGAGCGGCGTTCTCGGCTTCAACTGGGCCATCGACCCCGCCACGCCGGAGCAGATTCGCACCATGCAGATCGGCCTGCCGCATCGCCCGCCGCTCGCGGATCACGACGCCCTGGCCGACTCCGTCGTCGAAGGCCGCGCCGTCTATCGCTTCTATACCAAAAACGCCTGGACCGTGCTGGAGATGCCGGAGTAGGCGCTTGCCTTCAGGATTCTTCGAATGGTTCATGCCTTGCATGGAACAGGCGTGTGCCACGCATGACTTTTCCTTTCAGAAACATCCTCCCATGGAGTTTCCAGCGCATCCAATGATTGTCAGGGAGCCTCCATGCCGCAAGCCGTCATCGTCAGCGCCGTTCGCACGCCGGTAGGCCGCGCCCCCAAAGGCGCGCTCTCCGCCACCCGCCCCGACGATCTGGCCGCGCTGGTCCTCGGAAAGGCTTTGGAGCGGATTCCAGCCCTGAGCAGAGCCGAACTCGACGACGTGATCTTCGGCTGCGCTCAGCCGGAGGGCGCGCAGGGCTGGGATGTGGCCCGCTGGGCGCTGCTGCGCGCCGGTTTGCCGGTCGAGCTGCCCGGCCTCTCCATCAACCGCCTCTGCGCCTCGGGGCTGGAGGCCATCGCGCTGGCCAATCTGCGCATCCGCGCCGGCGGCGACCGCGCAATTGTGGCCGGCGGCGTCGAGTCGATGAGCCAACTGCCCTACACCGGCCAAAAGCCTTGCCCCAACCCCTGGCTCGCCGAGCACTATCCCGACGCGCTGCTCGCGATGGGCCTGACCGCCGAGCGGGTCGCCCGCCGCTACCAAATTTCGCGCTTGGCGCAGGACGCCTTTGCGCTGCTCAGCCACCAGAAGGCCGTGGTTGCGCAACGCGAGGGCCGCTTTGATGGCGAGCTGATTCCCGTGACGGTGATGGCGAACGGCGGCGCGCCCGCGATGACCAAACGAATTTTCGCCGCTGACGAAGGCCCGCGCCGCGACACCTCCGCCGAGGCTCTGGCCAAGCTGAAGCCCGCCTTCGACGCGGAGGGAACCGTCACCGCCGGCAACGCCTCGCAGATCTCCGACGGTGCCGCCGCACTGGTTCTGATGGACGGCGGTCACGCCCGCGCGCTGGGCCTGCGCCCGCTGGGCCGGCTTGTGGCCTACGCCGTCACCGGCTGCCTGCCGGAGGAGATGGGCCTCGGCCCCATCACCGCCATTCCCAAGGCCCTCGGCCGCGCCGGACTCACGCTGGCCGAGATCGGCCTCATCGAACTCAACGAGGCCTTTGCCGCCACCACGCTGGCCGTGATCCGCGAACTAGACCTTGACCCGCAGCGCATCAACGTCAACGGCGGAGCCATCGCCCTCGGCCATCCGCTGGGAGCGACCGGCGCTAGGATGGCCGTCACCCTGCTGGCCGAGATGAGCCGCCGTCAGGCGCGCTACGGCATGGTCGCGCTGTGCGTGGGCGGAGGAATGGGCGCGGCCGCCATCTTCGAACTGCTGTGAGGCTCCTCGCAGACACAAAAGCAGCCGGAATCGCTTCCGGCTGCTTCTCTTCATCCAATTCCTACGCGGACGTGCGCCGCTTTATGCCTTGGCCAGAACCAGCGCCTTCAGCCGCGCGTTCAGGCGGCTCTTGTAGCGGGAGACGGTGTTGTCGTGCAAAATGCCCTTCTGCACACTCTTGTCGAGAGCGGAGACGGTGGAGCGATACTGCTCCTGCGCGGCCTTTACATCCCCCTTGGCCAGAGCCTCGCGCAGATCGCGCAGGCTGCTGCGCACACGGCTGCGGTTGGCGCGGTTCACTGCGGTGCGGGTTTCGGTCTCACGGGCGCGCTTCAGCGACGATACATGGTTTGCCATTGATTATCCTTAGAAATACCAGGCTTGAATCCCGGTAATGATGCGGTGTCAGAATGCAACCCAAGCCGCATCCCCGCAATTACTTAGTCTACGGGAAACCGGGCGGCGGGTCAATGCGCGGCTGAATTTCGTTGAATTCTGCCAGCAAGACGGCGCCGCGCGCCCGGAAAACATCCCCTCCGTTTCAATAATTCCATTCCAGATTGAAGACCGGCGCCAGCAATGCGGTGACCTCCGTAAGGAGAGACTGATCCAGCGCTTCCTCGTGCCACTGTATGTTGCGCTCGACGGATTTTGGACTGGCCGTGCTGAATAGAGTGGTTGGAATCTCCGGATTCTGGCTGGAAAACTGGAGCGCGAGCTTGCTGATGCTGGAACCGCGAGCGCGGCATAAATCGGCTGCCGTCTTGAAGATCGAGCGTACTTCAGGCGACGCGGGATGCCAGTCGGCGGGTCCGCGATCGGTGAGTAGGCCGCTGGCAAAAGGCGAGCCGTTGATGACGCCAATCTTCTTTTCACGCGCCAGGGGGAGCAGTTCGAGCAGCCGCGTGTCGTTGAGGCAATAGTGGTTGTGAACCAGCGCGGCGTCGATCGGATAATCCCGGAAGATGCGGTGCCAGAGGTCCATCGGATAGATGCCGAAGCTGACGTTTCCAATGCGGCCCTCGCGCTTCAGCTCATGAACCGCGTCGAGTCCCTCGGTCAAGGCCCACTCGGTGTGTTTCCTATCCTGATACTCGATGTCGTGGATGGAAATGATGTCGAAATAGCTGGTGCCCAGCCGACCCGCGCTCTCGTCGAGCGAGGCCCGGATACGCTTCCGCGAGTAATCCAGCACGTCGTTGCCGTAGCTGCCGGGCTGGGTGTATTTCCCGACCTTGGTGGAGAGAAAGTAACGGTCGCGGGCGATGCCGCGCAGCGCCTTGCCCAGAACCGTCTCCGAGAGCGTGCCTCCGTAGGCCGGCGCAACGTCGAAGTAGTTGATGCCATGATCGAGCGCGGCGTGAACCGCGGCGATGGCTTCGGCTTCGTCAACGGGATGAAAAACGGCTCCGAGCGACGAGGCGCCCATGCTGAGCCGGGATACCTTCAGCCCTGTGTTACCGAGAAGATTGTATTGCATGGTGAACTCCTGCCTTTCTGAGATTAATAACCTGTCATGGAATTGCCGATAGCGAGCACGACGATGGCGGCGATGAGAACCGTGAGACCGGCATAGAGCGTCCTGCGCGCTCGCGGCGGCGCACCGGTCCACTCGCGCGTCATAAAGCCCAGAATGTTGGCCACAAGCAGCGTGAAGGCCATGTACAAGGCCCATCCGACCGAGGTGCCCAGGCGGCCCAGATAGTATGCGCCCATGCCATAAGGAATGGTGGCGACAAACCAGATGACGCCCATCAGCACACCCATCAGCCAGTCGTGACCGGCGTCCGGGCCGAAGTTCTTCCGCCACGTGCCCCGCTTGATCTGCAAGCCCCCGAACCAGAGCAGAAGCGAGACCGCCGCACCCCAGAAGACGGGCATCCAGCTCGCCAGGGTTGAGAAAACAGGACTCACGCCGAGGCTCTGCGCTGCTTCACCAACCTTGTACGAACCGAGGGAGAAGCCGAGGTTGGCGCAGGCGCTCAAGATTCCGGCGGCCACGCAGACCAGCAATGCTGCGCCGAATCCGCGCCGTTGCGTGGTGGCGCTGGTCAGGCTCTCGCGCAGAAAGCCTGCTCTGCCGCAGACCACCACACCGGCCACGCATCCGGCGATGCCGAGCAGGATCACCATTCCTGCGGGCGTGAGAAGGTCGGCGGGCGACTTGATCAGAAAGGGAAGAAGCGACCCGACGGCGGTGTTGACTCCCATGATGGTGGCAAAACCCACGGACATTCCCGCCATGGTTACTCCGTAGCCGAAGAGGACTGCGCCGATGCCCCAGCCAAAGCCGAATGCCGCGCCTCTCCACACCGCGCCCGCGCCCGCCGCGTGGATGGCATCCAGCCAGTTCGGCATGACAAACGCAGCCATGACCAGCGGCAGGATAAGCATCATGACGAGCGTGGAGGGTATGTAGATGTTTTCCAGCTCGAAACGCCGTCTCTTCTTCAGAGGCACGGCAAGCGCCCCGCCAGAGATGGCGGCGACCAAAACCAAAATAAAGCCCAAACCCGATGAATGCATCTGAATACTTTCTCCTTGCTTGCGCCATCGGCGGCGCCGATGGGAAAAAACTTCGTCCGTTGCTGACGTTAAAGTTGTATTTGCACTTTGAAGGATTGGGACTTGTCGCCGGCAACCCTGAATGCTTCAACCGACTCGTCCATCGGGAATACGCCACTGATGAGAGGCCGCAGGTTGACGCGCCCGGAGGCCGTCAGGCGGATAGCTTCGTCGAAGACGTTTCCATAGCGCATGGAGCCAATCAAATTGATCTCCCTGTTCATCAGCAGGTTTGCGGGAAGCGGAATATCCGCGGTGCCGAGCGTGCCGATCTGCACAATCGTGCCGCCTGGCCGCACCATCTCAAAGGCTCCGCGCAAAGCGATGGGGGAACCGGATGCTTCAAAGACGAGATCGAATCCGTCTCCCGTCAACTCCTTCACTCGCTGGCTCACGTCGCCCTTCGAGGGATCAAGCGTCGCGTCCATGCCGAGGTCCATCGCCTTGTCGAGGCGCGCGGCCACCACGTCACTGACTGCAACGGGAACGGCGCCGAAGGCGCGCGCGGCGATGGCCACCAGCAGCCCGATGGTTCCCGCGCCTGTTACCAGCACTCGCTTGCCGGAGACCACCCCGGCGCGCTTGAGGGCATGCAGGGCAACCGCAAACGGCTCCATCATGGCGCCCAGGCTATCGTCCATTCCGGCCGGCAGGATGTGGCATTGATCCGCGCGCACCATAACGAACTCGGCCAGCGCGCCGTCGGTGGGCGGCGTGGTGCTGGCGCTGCCCAGCATGATGGTCTTGCGGCAGAGATTGCCCCGGCCGCTTCTGCAGTACTCGCAAAAGCCGCAATAACGCGCCGGGTTAACGGTTACGCGCTCGCCGGCGCGAATCGTGTCCACATCGCCGGCCACCGCTTCAACCACCGCGCTCAGTTCGTGTCCCAGAACAAAGGGGCGATCCGGCACAAAAGCGGCGCAATAGCCGTGCTCATAGTAATGCAGATCGGAACCGCAAATGCCCACTCTGTGATTACGCAGCAGCACCATGCCGGGTTGCAGCTCCGGCTGTGGGTGCGACTCGACCCGAATATCCTTTGCGCCATAAAGCACGCCTGCTTTCATTCCATTGCTCATTTTTGAAGCCCTCTATCCAAGTGTGGAGATTCCATAAAAGCGGGCGCAGTTGCCGCCAAGCACTCCCGACTGCTCATCGGCTGAAAACTGCCGCGCATAGTCCATCACGATTTGCATGGTGGACGCATAGGTTCCTGAAAGCGTGCAAACCGGCCAGTCAGAGCCAATCATCAGCCGGCCGGGAGTGAAAGCCTCGACGCAAACATCCATGTAACGATGAAAATCCTCCGGCTGCCACTGCTTCCACTTCGCTTCTGTAACCATGCCGGAGAGCTTGCAAAATACGTTTGGCAACTGTGCCAGTTGGCGCAAATCTTCGCTCCACGGGCAAAGCAGGCCTTGCGCAATTCCCGGCTTGGCGATGTGGTCCACCACAAACGGCTGCTCCGGGAATTGCCGCGCGAGCGTCAACGCGACGCTAAGATGCTTGGGAAAAAGCAGCAGATCATACTTCAGATTGAACTTCTTCAACAACGCGATGCCGCGCTGAAACTCCGGGCGCAGCATGAACTCATCGTCCGCCTCATCGTGGACCACATGGCGCACTCCCACCAGCTTCGGGTGGGGCACAAACCGCTCCAGCTGTTCCGGCAGCCGCGGCGAACAGAGATCCACCCAGCCGACGACGCCCTTGATGAATTCGTGCTTATCGGCCAGCTCCAGCAGCCAGCGGGTCTCTTCCAGATTCTGCCGCGCCTGCACGGCAATGCAGCCGTCAAAACCAGCGGCCTGGAGCAGCGGCTGAAGCTCTGTCGGCAGGAAATCGCGCTTCAACTGCGCCATCTCCTCTGTCATCCAGACGTGCTCGGCGGGGTTGTAATGCCAAAAGTGCTGGTGAGCGTCGATTCGCATATCCGTGCGCGGCTTCCTCAATCCCATCAGCAGATAACGCAACCGCGCTCGAAAAAAATGCGAGACAAACGGATTCACCACGGTCAATTGATACAGCCGCTGACTGAACGGATTGTAGGCATCGGCATCGCCATCGGTCAAGCGAGCGTGTGCGCGGCTGGGATTCGTTGCTTTTGGCCGGCCATGCGACCGCTGCACGTCTCATCTCATTCGGTTTCGCCCGAAAGCGAAGATTTCCGACCCTGGATTTTCTGCCCGCGCAGCCGCTACAATCGGGTCATGAGCAAACAGGTCATTGCAACAGGCTATGCCCCCGCCGCCATCGGTCCCTATTCCCAGGCCGTGCGCGTTGGCAACCTCCTCTTCACCGCTGGCCAGATTCCGCTCGACCCAGAGACGGGACAGGTGGTCGCGGGCGGCATCACCGCGCAGACCGCGCGCGTGCTGGATAATTTGACCGCCATTCTTGCCGAGGCCGGATCAAGCCTCTCCCAGGTCGTTAAAACCACTGTATTTCTCAAGGATTTCAATGATTTTGCCGCGATGAACGCGATTTACGGCGAATACTTTGCCGCTGCTGGAGGCGAGGCTCCGGCGCGCAGCACAGTTGAGGTCTCGCGCCTGCCCAAGGACGTGCTGATCGAGATTGAGCTGGTGGCCGAGGTATGAAACAGTCCGGCCTTCCCCAATCCCCTACCGTTGCCGTTGGCGAAACGGCCGCCAGTTAAGGACAGGTGGTTGATAATGCGTCTGTTAGATACGATTGAACGCTGAATTCCTGGTTTTTCGATTGGATTTCACAAGCTTTGTCCCGCACGCACGGTAATCTTCATTGACTCCAGCGCGTAATTCGGGTATTCTGAACTCCTTGCGCGGTGTTGTGCCTGGAGTCTGTGTGTTCCCGTCGGCGGGCGGGTCTTTGTCAACGGGTTGAAATGCTTCACACGGACCTAACTGGCTGATGCTCTGGGTGGTGTTTTTCAGGGACAAGCTGGGGCAGGCTGCTGGCCTCGGATTTGCTGCTTTTGGTCGCAGATTCGGAGCAGCGGGGGTTCTTTCAAGAACCAACGTCCGCACTCCTCACCCGAACAGATATGTTTGGCAGTGGGTGGATAAAGGCCCGTGCGCTGGTTTGGCGCGGGCAAGCGCGTTTTGCGTTGAGTAATGCCTGAGCAAGTTTGATTGCAGGCGATTCGAAGGCAGGAGAGAGATGGGCACCTTTGTTCCGAGCGGCAAGGATATTGACCGCAAGTGGTTTGTTTTGGATGCCAGCGGCAAGACGCTGGGCCGACTGGCGACCAAGGCCGCCGATGTGCTGAGCGGCAAGCTGAATCCCCAGTATGTGCCGTACATCGACGTGGGTGACCACGTGATTGTCATCAACGCGGAGAAGATCCGCCTTACCGGCCTCAAGGCCCAGAACAAGCTCTATCGCCGCTACACCGGCTTCCCCGGCGGGCTGCGCGAGGAGTCGTTTACGCGTCTTTTGGCGCGCAAGCCGGAAAAGATTCTGGAAGAAGCGATCAAGGGAATGCTGCCCAAGAGCAAGATGGGCCGCCAGATGGCCACCAAGCTGAAGGTCTATCGCGGCGACAAGCACCCCCACGCGGCGCAGATGCCGGTGGCGTTGGAGATTGCGTAAAGCAGTGACCAGGGATCAGGGAACAGCCGGATCGTAATGAGGCCGGCGGAGAGAGCAAAGAATGACAGATTTGGTTCAGTATTACGGGACGGGGCGGCGCAAGTCGGCGATTGCCCGCGTTTTTCTGCGTCCCGGCACCGGCGAGTGGAAGGTGAACGGCAAGGCATTCGAGGTGTACTTTGTCACCGAGCAGCAGCGCGTCTCCGCCAAGCGCACTCTGGCACTGGTCGAGATGGCTTCGAACTTTGACGTGGTAACCACTGTCAAGAGCGGTGGCGTGGCCGCGCAGGCCGATGCCGTCAAGATGGGCGTCGCGCGCGCGCTGGTCCAGTTCAATCCCGAGTTGCGCGGCGCGCTGAAGGCCGAAGGCCTGCTAACCCGCGACTCGCGCATGAAGGAACGCAAGAAGTACGGGCAGAAGGGCGCTCGTGCAAGGTTCCAGTTCAGCAAGCGCTAACGCGCTTGCAGGGAACAGGGAACAGGGAACAGGGAACAGCCGGTTGCTTGGCGTTGTTATCTGTTCCCTACTCCCTATTCCCTGTTCCCTGTTTTTTCAATTCCCGCATAAGCGGGTTCAATCCGGGCGCTGGCATCGACCACCCGGATGCAATCCACGAAGGAGGCCAATGGCCACGATCACAATGAAGGAGCTGCTCGAAGCTGGAGTTCACTTCGGGCATCAGACCAAGCGCTGGAATCCCAAGATGAAGGAATACATCTTCGGCGAGCGCAACGGAATCTACATCATCGACCTGCAGAAGACGCTCAAGCTGTTCAAGGAAGCGTCGAAGTTTGTCACCGAGCTGTGCGCCAGCGGCAAAACGATTCTGTTTGTCGGCACCAAGCGCCAGGCGCAGGAGGCCGTGGCTGAGGAAGCTACGCGGGCAGGGATGCCCTACATCAACCAGCGCTGGCTGGGTGGTCTGCTCACCAACTGGGTGACGGTGCAGAAGTCTGTGAAGCGCCTTCAGGAGATCGACGAGATGGCCACGGATGGCCGTTACGAGCTGCTGACCAAGAAGGAAGTCATTCGCCTGGAGCGGGAGCGCAAGCATTTGCAAGCGAACCTGGCCGGCATCAAAGCGATGAAGCGGCTGCCCGACGCGCTGTTCATCGTGGACTCGAACAACGAAGCAATTGCCGTCAAGGAAGCCCGCAAGCTGGGCATTCCTGTGGTGGCCGTGGTGGACACCAACTGCGACCCAACGGTGGTCGATTACGTGATTCCCGGCAACGACGACGCGCTGCGCGCGATTCGCCTTTTCACCTCGAAGATTGCCGACTCGGCCTCCGAGGGCGTGAATCTGGTGGGCGACAAGGCCTTCCAAGAGGAGTTGCCTGCAGCGGTGGCCGGAGAGATAGCTGCCGAAGCCGCACCTGCCGAGGCTGAGGAAGTGGATCTGGAAGCGGCCCTGGGCGGCGGCATTCGCAAGGCGCCCGCCGCGGTTCTGACGCTGGACGAGACTGAAGCGGCTGCGGCTGCCCTGTAATCATTTCCGCATACGGATGTGTGCATTCTAGAGAGAAGCGTGGCCGCCAGAGTTGCGCGCCACGCTTTTCTTCTGCCGCCACCAGTGGTGGGCATCCTCCTTCGGTTGGCACGTTGCAGAGAACAGGCACGAGATTCATTGAGAAAAAGGTTAGTTCCATCCAAGATCGACCTAATTCAAATTTTGAGAGAGAGACAACTGTGAGCGAAAAAATTGGTGCCAAGCAAGTAAAAGAGTTACGCGAGAAGTCGGGCGCGCCGATGGGCGACTGCCTGAAGGCGTTGCAGGAGACCAAGGGAAATATCGAGGAAGCCTTTGTAGTGCTGCGCAAGCGGGGCATGGCCTCGGCGCAGAAAAAGGCCGCCCGCACCACCAACGAGGGCGCGGTGGGAACGTACATTCACGCCGGCGGCAAGATCGGCGTGCTGCTGGAGTTGAACTGCGAGAGCGACTTCGTGGCCCGCACCGAGGACTTCTCCGAGCTGATGAAGGACGTGGCCATGCACATCGCGGCCAGCGACCCGCGCTATGTGAAATCTGAGGATGTGACCGCTGCCGATATGGAGCGCGAGAAGGAAATCTATCGCGCCCAGGCCGCAGCCACCGGCAAGCCGGCCCCGGTAATCGAGAAGATCGTCGAAGGCAAGATGGCCAAGTTCTACGAAGAGGTTTGCCTTCTGGAGCAGCCCTTCATCAAGGATCAGACCATCAGCATCAAGGAGCTGATCGCCACCAAGGTGGGCAAGCTGGGCGAGAACATCACCGTGCGCCGTTTTGCCCGCTTCAAGGTGGGCGCGCCTGACTGGACCGTGGCCACCACCAAGGCCGTGGAAGCGGCAGTCGAGTAAGCGGTATTCAGATCACCATTAAAGAACGGTCCGGGCCTCGGCTTCGGGCCGTTTTTTTGTGCCAACGCGACGCGGCGCTTCTACTGGATGCGCTCGAAGCCGAAGCCGGCCTCGTGCAGGGCATGGCTGATGGCGGCGATGTGGCTTGCGCCGCGGGTTTCCAGGGTTACGTCGATCATGGTTTGTCCCAGGCTGACGCCGTAGTAGGCGCGATTGTGGATGACCTCAACGATGTTGGCGCGCTCGCGGGCCAGAATCTGAATGAGCGCCAGCAGCGCGCCGGGGCGATCGAGCAGGTGAACGCGGATGCGCAGTAGGCGGCCGTCCTTGACCAGGCCGCGCTCGATGATCTTGGCCAGCAGCGTCACGTCGATATTGCCGCCGGAGACCACGACCACGGTGTGGCGATCGCGCAAATTGGTTTTGGATTGCAGCAGTGCCGCCAGCGCCGCCGCGCCCGCGCCCTCGGCCAGCGTTTTTTCTTTTTCCAGCAGGATGAGGATGGCGCTGGCAATCTCCTCGTCGTCCACGGTGACAATCTCATCCACGTAGCGCGAGACCAGGGGCAGCGTCAGGTCGCCGGCGCGGCGCACGGCGATGCCGTCGGCAATGGTGGCCTCGGCATTGATGGTGACCGGAGTGCCGGCTTCGCGGGCGCGCAGCATCGAGGGCTGCTTTTCCGTTTCGACGCCGATGACGCGAATTTTGGCGTTGGTCTCTTTCAGCGCGCAGCCGATGCCGCCGATCAGCCCTCCGCCGCCGATGGGCACCACCACGGCTTCCAAGCCGGGCACCTGTTCCAGCAGCTCCAGGCCGATGGTGCCCTGGCCGCTGATAATCTCCGCGTCGTCAAAGGGATGGATAAAAGTGCGGTTCTCAGCCTCACAAAGGCGCAGCGCCTCTGCGCAGGACTCATCGTAATTGGCTCCGTGGAGGATGACCTCGGCGCCGAAGCCGCGCGTGGCCGCAACCTTGATCTGTGGCGTGGCCAGCGGCATCACAATCTGGGCGCGGATGCCGAGAGCCGAGGCGTGGAAGGCGACGCCCTGAGCGTGATTGCCGGCGCTGGCCGTCACCACGCCGCCCGCCCGCTCGGCGGGGCCGAGGGTGAGCAGCTTGTTCAGCGCGCCCCGCTCCTTGAAGGAGCCAGTGCGTTGCAGGTTTTCCAGCTTCAAGTGCAGCGGCAGGCCGGTCAACTCGGAGAGGTCGCTGGAGAGCTGGCAGGGCGAGAGGTAGATGGCTGAAAGAATGCGCTCACGCGCCGCCCGGATGCTGTTGAGGGTAACCGATTCCAAAATGCGCCTCCTTGAATCGTTCGAAGAAAACAAGTTCCCATGAAAAAAGCCATCAGCCGCGCTTGCGGGTGATGGCCTGTATGCTGCTGCTTTACCGCTCTCTGCTTCGTCAGGCCTCGTATCCCGCACGCTCCATGGAGCTGCTCATTCGCATAGCCATAATGGACGCGGCAATGCGCTGGACCGGAAAGAAGCTCGCGCTGGCGGCGGAAGTTCGCATGACGTTGATAGAAGTAAAGCAGAACAGCAAGGGGCACGTCAAGCAAGCAAGGCGCTAAAGGCTGCGATTGCAATACAGTTTCGGGATTTTGATTACCCTTATGACGCCTCGATTAGCGAATTTTTTTCTGCCACATCAATTTCTCGTCCAGATTTGCATCTATACTGATAAGTAACATCTTTACGTTTTAGAATTGCACTTTTCGGAGTCAACAATTCATGGAATGTGCAACGTGTCAGAGCCATCGAATGCGCCGGATCAAGCGGGAAGGCATCCTGCACAAATGGCTGGCCCCATTGTTTGGTTACTATCCCTGGCGATGCTCCAATTGTCATACGATTCAATTACTTAGATCGCGTGGCAGAAAGAGGAGCAGGCAGGAGCCGGACAGCGCGTTAGGAACATCCGGCAGTCAATCAGAAAGCCAAATGCGCTGAAGGCTCTTCGTTGCTGGTGGGCGGCAAACGCCCGGCATCCAGGTTATTCATCTGGATGCTGTGGCTGAATCCGTAACGCTGAATCTTCCACACTCTCCGGCTTTGCTCCGGGGCGCAGAGGAAGACAAAAACGGCGGCGCGTGGAGCTTCTGTGCTTGCAGGCGCAAAAGGCCGTACAATAGACCTTGAGGTAGAATCGGTTATTTCATGTCATCCAATGGTTATCCTTCGCGCTCCTCGCGGTCGCACGGCTTTCGTTCGCTCTTCAGTATGTTTTCCAGCGATCTGGCCATCGATCTAGGCACCGCCAACACGCTGGTCTACGCGGCCGGCAAGGGCATCGTCGTCAACGAGCCTTCCATTGTAGCCATCAACAAGAACACCGGCGAGGTGGAAGCCGTGGGCAAAGAGGCCAAGGAGATGCTGGGGCGCACGCCCGGCAACATCGTGGCCATCAAGCCCATGAAGGACGGCGTCATCGCTGACTTCAAAGTCACCGAAAAGATGCTGAACTACTTCATCCAGAAGGCGCACAACCGCAAGATGCTGGTCCATCCGCGCATCGTCATCGGCGTGCCTTCGGAGATTACGCAGGTGGAGAAGCGAGCGGTCGAGGACTCGGCCTATCGCGCCAAGGCCAGCGAAGTGTATCTCGTCGAGCAAGCCATGGTGGCGGCCATCGGCGCCGGCCTGCCGATCACCGAGGCGGGCGGCAACATGGTGGTGGACATCGGCGGCGGCACCACGGACATCGCGGTCATTTCGCTGTCGGGCATTGTCTACTCGCGCTCCGTGCGGATGGCCGGCAACCAGATGGACGAGGCCATCACCAACTATCTGAAGCGCAAGTACAATCTGCTGATTGGCGAGCGCACCGCCGAACACATCAAAATTGAGATCGGCTCGGCCTTCCCGCTGGAGAAGCCGCTGAGCATGGAGATCAAGGGCCGCAACCTGATCGAGGGCGTTCCCAAGAGCATCACCATCGACGACAGCGAGATCCGCGAGGCGCTGGGCGAGTGCATCGCCGTCATCATGAACGCCATCCGCGTGGCACTGGAGCGTACCCCGCCCGAACTCTCCGCCGACATCAGCGACCGCGGCATTGTGCTGACCGGCGGCGGCGCGCTCATCAAGAATCTCGACAAGCGCATCCGCGAGGAGACTGGCCTGCCCGTCAGCGTGGCCGACGATCCGTTGGCCTCGGTCGTGCTCGGCACCGGCAAGATGCTCAGCGACTTCCGCCTGCTGCGCAAGATCAAGATCGACTAGGCACCTGCGGTGCGGCCAGCCGCTCGCTATTCGGTCGCAGTAGTTTTCTGGTTTCCCAGGTTCGGAAATTCGGACCTGGGGGCACTCGCACCCGCTTCAGTACTTGCGCCCATCCGTTCTACCTCATCAAAACCAGCGCACTCAAATTCACAAAATCCTGGAATCCCGCGTGAAGACGGCTTGCCGGGTTTTCGCATAGCCCCCTCGCGTTCTAGAATTGTTTTTTCAAGCCACCCCAGGCTTTGATTGTTCTGAACTTATTCCGCAGCTCAAAGAATCCAGGTGTCAACTTGATGATCATGAGAAACAATCTCCACTCCACGCTTATCCTGCTCTCCTCTTCCCTGCTCGCGATTGCACTCACGGTTGCGCCGCGCGCCGCATGCCAGGCATCGAGCGGGAGCTTCGCCTTCCAACCCGCAAAAGACAATTTCCAACCCAACATTCTGGATGCCAGCCGCTGGGTGGAAGCGCCTACCGGAAAGCACGGTTTCGTTACCCGGAAGGGCGACCAATTTGTCTTCGCGGATGGAACGCCCGTCCGCTTTTTCGGGGCGCAGATGAATCCGCTGCCGAAGGAGCAGGCTGACTACACGGTGCGGCGGATGCGCCGGCAAGGGATCAACATTACACGTGTGCATGGGCTGGAGTTTTTGAACGCCCGCGCGGGAAAAACCTCGTTCGACTACGACGCGAAGGCGTGGGACCTGCTCGACTACCTGATAGCCAAGCTGGGTGAGAACGGGATTTACATCATTCTCGATGTGGATTATCCGGATATCTACAGATTCCGCGCGGGAGACGAGATTCCGCAGTTGCCGCAGGGCGGACCGGCGCCACACGCGGAGTTCTTCGACGGGAAGGTTGCGGGGATTCTGCATCAGCGAATGAAGGACGTTTTCACGCATCGGAATCCTTACACCGGCAAGAGCTACGCCAACGATCCGACGGTAGCCCTGGTGGAGGTGGAGAACGAGGACTCGCTCTTCTTCGGCGATGTGAACGATGCATTTCTGCCGGAGCTGAAACAGCGATTCGCCGATTGGCTACGCGCCAAATACAAGGACGATGCGGGTGTGAGGAAGGCCTGGACGGTGGACGGCAAATGGCCGTTGAAGGCGGGCGAAGGGATTGATGCCGGGGAAACGGTTGAACTGATCGGGAGTTTTCTCTTCAGTGCAAGTTACCTGGAGGAGCATCCGGAGCAGAAGCTGCGCGGTGAGGATCAGTTGCGCTTTTTTGAGGAGTTGGAGGAGAGTTACTGGGCGAAGAGCGAGGAAGTGCTGCGCGGAACCGGGTTGCGCGTGCCGATTACGGGAACCAACTGGCAGGCGCCCGGATTTGCGACGCGGCTGCACCTGGATGGGCAAAGAAAGCTCGACTATGAGGACCGGCATGGATATTGGGACCATCCGCAGGGCGAGGGGAATTTGAAATGGCAGATCAAGACAGAGACCTTTCATAACCTGCCCATGATCAAAGCCGTGGATGCAAAGCAGGACAAGCTGGTCTATCTGGGTATTGAAAATCTGGTGACGGAAAAGGCATGGGAGCGGGTTTTTGGAATGCCGATGACGATCAGCGAATGGAACACCTGCCTGCCGAACGAGTATTCGCTGGAGGGAACCGGGCTGATGGCCGCCTACGGATTGCTGCAAGGCTGGCGCGGCGAGATGCAGTTCGGCTACTTCAGCGCGGACTTCGTCGACCACGTGGGAACGGGCTCCTTTGATCTGTTTGGAAATCCGCCGCAGATTTTGCAGTTCCCTGCGGTGGCGACGATGTGGCACCGGCAGGATGTGAAGGAAGCCGATGTGGTGGCCGAGTCGCTGTATGACCGCAAGACTCTTGGCGAGTGGAGCGAAGACCAAAAACCGGTTCCGCTGTGGGGCGCGCTGGTCGGGAAGGTCGGCTACCGCTTCGTGGATGAGGCGAGAAAGCTAGTAGTTGGCGACTTGGGGAGTTACTGGGACGCGGCTACAATGACGGCGCGCTCGGCGACGGGCGAATTGGCCTGGAATGCGTCGGCGGGGGTGGTGCATATCGACACGCCGCGGACGCAGGCGGTGATTGGATTCCTCAATCATTCTCCCCATACGCTGAAGACCGTGGAGATGAATCTTGCGAACCGGTTTGGGGCGGTCTACGTGACGGCGATGGATGGGATGGCGCCAATTGACGAGGCGCGCAGGATTCTGATTACCGCGGTGGGGCCGGCGCGCAATACCGGGATGGAATACGAAAAAACCGGCGGGAAATCGCGCATGGAAACGCCGATGTGGCGGCTGAAAGAGGCAGGCGCAGGGCCGGCGATGCTCGAGGCGATCACCGGAGAGTTGCGGATTCGATTGAAAAACCCGCGCCGATTCAAATGCTGGACGCTGGACGCGACCGGAAAGCGGCGGGAACAGCTCCCCCTCCAGGTGCAGAAGGGCCAGATCGTGCTGGAGATGAAAGCCAGCCAAGAGACGGTCTATTACGAACTTGCGGAGCGGTAGTGCGAGCTCATCGCATGAGAGTTTTGCGGCGAAACGGGAGAGCCTAAAACATCTCCGGGATGGTGTGAAAGGCGATACGCGTGGGCGCTGCCTTGAAGGCGGCGAGCATGGTGGCAGGGGCCAGTGTGCTGAGGCCGTACTTCGAATTGAGCGCGTCCACGGCCGCTTGCAGGCGCTTGCGGTTCTCCGCGCCTTCAGAACTGTCAAAGAGGTTGAGTGTGTGCAGATGGCCGGGAACTAGGCCATTCAGATGGACGCCGACAAAATAGGGCCGGTCGAAGTCCTGGCCGGACGGGCGGGATTCCCATAGACGACGCAGCGCCGCGATCAGTGTCAGATCATCCTGGCACTCGCTCAGCCGCAGTTCGCTCTTCCATCCTCGCGTGGGCACGCCGTAGCTGCGTGTCGGGGTCCCCAGCGACAGGTCTTCGTCGCTGGGGTGACTCACAGGCGGCTTTTTTTCGCCGCGTGGCGTGGAAAAGCCGATGGCGAGGCCGATGCTGCCAGCCCACAAATCGCCCGCGCGCAGCCGCATCGCAGCCTTGTGCAGCAGCTTGTGCGCCACCGCCCAGGCCTTCTCCTGCGTACGCATCTCGGGGCCAAGCACGTGCTGATGGCTGAGCGACTTCAGGTGCGCTGGTTCGTCCATCTCGAAGTCCTCGCCGTGGAGCCAGTGCCAAAGCCGCTCGCCCCCCACCGAATCCCACAGAGCGCCTGCCTGCTCGCAGTTGAGTGCCATCAGCTCGTCCATGGTGCGGATGCCCTTGGCGTTGAGCCGCTTCTCCATGCGCGCGCCGACGCCGGGCAGATCGCGCAGCGTAAGCTGGCACAGCGCCTCGGGCAGAATGTCGAGGGGCAGCGCCACCAGGCCGTCGGGCTTCTCCATGTCGCTGGCGATCTTGGCCAAATAGCGATTGGTAGCCAGCCCGACGGAGCTGCGAATCATGGGGCCAACCTTCTCACGGATGCGCTCCTTCACCTGGCGGCCCAGCGCCAGGGCCGCCAGCAGCGGACGCTCGCGGCCCAGCAGGCGGCAGGCCATCTCGTCGATGGAGAGCACCGCCGTCACCGGCAGGCAGCTCTCCACGGCTTCCACGATGCGGTGATGATATTCGACATACAGCTCGTGGCGTGCCTCGACCAGCACCAATCCTGGACACATCCGCTTGGCGTCGCCCACCAGGGTTCCGGTCTTGACTCCCAGGGCTTTGGCTTCGTAACTGGCGGCGATACAGCAGGTTGAGTCGGCCATCATAGGCACAATGGCAACCGGGAGGCCACGCAGTTCGGGCCGGACGTCCTGCTCCACCGAGGCAAAATAGGAGTTCATATCGACGAATAGCCAGTTCAGGAGCGGATCGCCGCCTGCCGCGGGCACCGGCTCGCCCTCAGGCGCGCGCGCCTGCTCCGGTCGCTCTGCGGGAACAATGGACGGCAATGAATTGGAGACGGCGGGCATGATGTTTTTATATTCGCTCTATCTTCGCCTTAAAGCAAGACAAAAGTACCGAAAAGATTCCAATCACTTCGTCGATAAAATCTTGCGGAACAAAAAATCCACCGCGCGGAAGTAAAAAATTGACCCGGGCATATAAACTGCATTTGGTTTTTTGAGTCTAATCTTGTGGAGCAAGACTATGCATGGCCTTCTGCACTGGTTCGCGGAGGACGACAACGCTCTCGCCGCCCTGGTTACGGCAAATGTAGCCCTCCTGATCATCTGTTGCCTGGTGTGCACACGCTGCAGCACCCGCGACAAGGACGAAATCTTCCGGCGCCACACGCTGTAGGTTTGGCTCATGGATGGAAGCCATGAGAGAGCCTTGGTCTTAGCGCTGGGAGAGTCGGTGTGCGTGTTGACAGCAAGCACGGATGATCCCTAAAATCAAAGAGTGGGAGTCAAAGGCTCATCTGCCTTAAACGATAGAAATATCAAGAGTTGATTGGTTTCATCCGGGGTCATGGCAGGAGCTGCGGTGAAACGCTGCACGAGCCTCTACGGAGAGCGGGGGAAGATGCCAGATGCGCGCGTCAGTCCGCGGGAGCGGCTGGTGCTCACGGCCATCATCGAGTTGTACATTACTACCGGCGAGCCGGTGGCGTCGCAGTCTGTGTCGCAATTTTTCGCTCATCGAGAAGGCCTGAGTTCAGCCACTATCCGCAACGTGATGGCCACGCTGGGCGAAGCTGGACTGCTGGAGCAGCCGCACACATCTGCCGGGCGTGTGCCAACCGCCGCTGCCTTCCGCTATTACGTTGAGCAGCTCACCCTGTCGGGCCGCATGGCCGCGGGCGAGCTGCCCTCTGGTCTGGGTGCGATGGCGCACGGCGCGTTGCCGCTGAGTGAGGCCCGTCGCGGGCAGATTGAAGAGAGCTTCAGCGGCGTCACCAGCAGCAACGATTACTTGGAGCGCACTTCGCACGTGCTGGCGCTGCTCTCCAGCGGCTTGGGCGTGGCGCTGGCCAGCTCGACGGAAAAGCAAGTGCTGGAGCATATTCACTTTTCGCGGCTCTCCGCAGGCCGAGTGCTAGCCGTGCTGGTTACCCAGTCCGGAGCGGTACAGGATCGCGTGCTGGCGCTGGACCACGAATTGACCCATATGGATCTGGAGACGGCCGCGCGCTACCTGAACGAGAACTTTCGCGGCTGGCTGATTGAGCGCATCCGCGCTGAAGTCGCGCGGCGCTTCGAGCTGGAGCAAGCCGCCTATCACCAGATGCTCTCCTCGGTCGAGGAGCTTTGCCGCAAGGGCGCACTGGCCGGCGGCGATGCAGGCCCGGCTATTTTCGTGGACGGAATGGCCAACCTGATCGCCACCGAGGTGGACCGCGAGCGGCTACGCCAGATGTTATTGGCTCTGGAGGTCAAGCAACGGCTGGTGGAGCTGCTGACCGCCTACGTGGACGGACGTCAGCAGGAAGTGCGCGTGGTGGTGGGGCCAGATCTCGCGGGACAGGCCGAAGCCTCGCAGGCGATGCAGGACATGGTCCTGATTGGCGCACCGGCCCGGCTGGGCGGCACAAACCTGGGCACGGTCGCCGTGATTGCGCCCACACGCATCCAATATCAGGAGATGATCCAGGCGGTGCGTTACATCGCCCGGCTCTCCGAGCGCCTGCTGGAAGTTTCTGCCGATACTGGTCTGCCGGTGTGACGAGGCCCTGAACGGAAGCGGCGTTGCTCCGAGTACGCGCCTGAAAAGCCGGCGCCTGCCGGAGCACTTATCATGAGAAGAGATAAAAGAGATTTTGGGAGAAAAGATCGAATCATGCCAGATCAGGAAACGGAATTGACCTTGTCGGAAGAAGCGGAGGCAGCGGCGGCCGCGCAGAGCGAAGACGCCGCCGCGACCGCGCCAGTGCAGGACCGGCAGGAGGGTGAGGAGCAGCCCGTTAGCCGGGCCGAGTTTGACCAGCTCAAGGCCGAGCGCGGCCAACTGCTGGACCGGCTTGCCCGTCTGCAGGCCGAGTTCGAGAACGCCCGCAAGCGGACCGAGCGTGACCGCGCAGCCAATCGTGACTATGCCGTTGCCAATGTGGTTGAAAAGTTTTTGCCCGTGCTGGACCATTTCGAACTGGCGCTGAAGGCAGCCGGTTCCGTTGAGCAGTTGCGCTCCGGCGTCGAGTTGATCCTCAAGCAGTTGGAGGATGTTTTGCGCCAATTACACGTGACGGCGATCCCCGCCCTGGGCGAGGAGTTCGATCCTCGCGTCCATGAGGCGCTGGGCTCGGTTGAGCGCGCCGATCTGCCTGACCAGCACGTAGCCGAGGAGATTCGCCGCGGCTACCGTCTACGCGAGCGTATGCTAAGGCCGGCGCTGGTGCGCGTGGCCTCCAACCCGAAACAGATAAGCGAATGAGTGTCCATACAAGAGTGAGCAAAGCCGACTATTACGAGGTACTGGGCGTCTCGCGCGAGGCCAGTGACCAGGAATTGAAGAGCGCCTACCGCAGGATGGCGCTCAAGCACCATCCTGACCGCAACCCCGGCAACCACGCCGCCGAAGAGAAGTTCAAAGAGGCCAGCGAGGCCTACCAGGTGTTGAGCGACGCCGACAAGCGCGCCGCCTATGACCGCTATGGCCACGCCGGATTGGGCGGGCAAGGCTTCGGTGGCTCGCCCTTCGCCGGCGGAGTGGATATAGGCGACATCTTCGGCGACCTTTTCGGCGAGATGTTTTCTATGGGCGGCAGCGGACGCCGCGCCAGCCGGCAGCAGCGCGGCGATGACCTGCGCTTCGATCTGACCATCGACTTCGAGACCATTCTCTTCGGCACCGAGATCGAGGTGAAGATTCGCCGCATGGAGACGTGCGAGGTCTGCCACGGTCGCGGCAGCGCCTCCGGCCACGGACCCACAACCTGCGGCCAATGCCAGGGCCGGGGTCAGATTCGCTATCAGCAGGGCTTCTTCGCCGTGGCGCGCGACTGCCCGGCCTGCCGCGGCACGGGCCAGGTCATCGGCGACCCGTGCCCGAACTGCCGCGCGGAAACCCGCGTAACCAAAGAGATCAAGCTCAACGTCAAGGTACCGCCCGGCGTTGAGGACGGAACCCGCATTCGCTACTCCGGCGAGGGCGACGCAGGCCGCTTTGGCGGCGCCCAGGGCGATCTTTATGTGGTGCTCTCCGTTCGTGCGCACGATTTCTTTGAGCGGGACGGCCACGACCTGCGCTGCGTGATCCCCATCAGCTTTCCTCAGGCAACGCTGGGCGCCGAGATCGAGATTACCGCCCTCGACGGCCCGGTGAGCTTGAAGATCCCCGAAGGCACACAGAGCGGCAAGGAGCTGCAGGTGCGCGGCCGGGGCGTTCCCTTCCTCAACGAGAAAGGCAAGGGCGACCTGATCGTGAAAGTGGTGGTCGAAATTCCCCGCAAACTCACGCGCGGCCAGCGCGAACTGGTCAGCGAGCTGGCCAAATCGCTCTCCGTCGAAAACAAACCCGCCTCACCAGGCCTGCTCGAAAAGATGAAGGACTTGTTCAACTAGAGCATTTTAGCTTTTGCCATAAACTTTTGTATCCCATCCATTCCGCGTTTTTCTGCGGAATGGATGGGATACCGACAAAATTCCGGTCTACACTATCTCCAAAAAAACTCCAGGGCCAAAAATATTTTGCAGATTATTACGCTCACTCGGCGCACTCTATCAATAGGAGGAATCCACCATGACTTCAACATTCATCGCTGTACTCAGCTCGATCGAGACCATTCCTCTCTCGGTGCGCACCAGGGAACCGATCAACGGAAAGGCCATTGACTACTCCCTGTCCCCTGTCCCCTGTTCCCTGTTTTCCGCCTGCACCCCACCCCCCCCTACCCTGTGGAGGCCCAATATTCACTCGCTAAAATCATATAACTCGCACTTTATCAACGATATGCATTTTTCTACCATTGACGAATAAGTAACTGTAAACCATCGTTTTTGCCCACTTTTAGCCCCCAATTGTCGTCATTTTGATCCAAAAGATCCGTTTTTATGTCGATTTCAGAGGGCGTTTTCTGTTGATTCCGCCTTCATTCTGGCTTATTAGCAGTCGGTAATAATCCGTAACTCTAGTCTCACCTGGCAGACATTGATTCGCATCGGTTCCCCGCAACAGACCGCCAATTCCTCTCCGCCGCAAAGGAGTTTAGGATGGAAGTACTGTGCAGACGATACGAGTAGAGACACCAACGGCCAAATACAATGTGATGGCGGGCAGCGGGCTGATCGAGTCGCTCGCACCACGCATCGAGCGCGTTCACGGCAGGCTGCCGCGGCGGGTTTTTGTGCTGACCTCGGCGCCGATCTGGGCGCTGTGGCACGAGGGCTTTCTCAGCTCCTTCGCCGAGCCGCCGATTGCGCTGTTTCTGTCTCCCGGCGAAGCCCACAAAAAGCTCAAAAGTGTGGAAGACCTGGCGCGGCAGATGGCGCGGGCAGGCGGAGATCGCGGTAGCCTGCTGATTGCCTTTGGCGGCGGAATCGTGGGCGATGTGGGCGGCTTTCTGGCCTCGATTTATATGCGCGGGATTCCCTACATTCAAGTGCCGACGACATTCCTTGCGCAAGTGGATTCATCCGTCGGCGGCAAGACGGGCGTGAATCTGCCCGAGGGCAAAAATCTTGTGGGCGCGTTCTATCAGCCGCGCGCCGTCTTTGCCGACATTGATTTGCTCTCCACGCTGCCCGAGCGCGAACTGCGCGCCGGGCTGATGGAGAGCATCAAGGCTGGAATTATTCGCGACCGGGCGCTGGTGCGCTTCATGGAAGAACACGCTGCGGATGTGCTGCGGCGCGATCCCAAATCTTTGGAGAAGGTGATCGCCGCGACGATTCGCGTCAAGGCCGAAGTGGTCAATCTGGACGAGCGCGAGAGCGGAGTGCGCATGATTCTCAACTTTGGCCACACGGTGGGCCACGCCCTGGAGCAGGCCACGCACTACAAACTGCTGCTGCACGGCGAGGCGGTGGGCTGGGGAATGGTGGCCGCGCTTCACTTGGCGCGCCAGCGGGGAACCATCTCGCGGGCGCAATTCGAGCGGCTGGAGGGCTTGATTCATCTCTATGGGCCGCTGCCTGCTCTGAAGCTGCGCGCGGCGCGAGTGGTGGCGGCCACTGGCGGCGACAAGAAGAATGTGGGCGGCGTGAGGCGCTTTGTGCTGCCGGTGGGCATCGGCGACGCGGGCGTGGTGGAAGACGTGACGGCTACTGAGTTGGAAGCGGCTGTGAGCTATATGCTGGCGCGGAGTGAGGAATTGTCTTCCAAATGACAACCACCGGCGCCAAGCCGCCCGGAGCAACCGACGAAGCCAGCGCGGCTGCGGCTGTGCGGGAGATGTTTGACTCGATCGCTCCGCGCTATGACCTGCTGAATCACTTGCTCTCGGCCAATGTGGACCGGCTGTGGTGGCGGCGGGCGGCGCGGCGCTTCAAGACGATCCTCGCCGATCCTGAAGCGGCGATTCTCGACATCTGCTGCGGCACGGGCGATCTGACGATGGCGTTGTTGAAGCGGCGTCCGCGCGGCGCAAGGCCGATTATGGCGGCGGATTTTTCTCGCGCGATGTTGGAGCGCGGCGCAAGGAAGTTTGCCGGACGCGGGCCGGGATTGCCGTGCGCAGTACCACTCGAAGCCGACGCGCTGCATCTGCCGCTGGAATCCGCCTCGCTGGATTTGATTGTGACCGCCTTCGGCTTTCGCAATCTCGCCAACTACGAGGCGGGCCTGCGCGAGTTTCATCGTGTGCTTAAGCCCGGCGGGCAGTTGGGCATTCTGGAGTTCAGCGAGCCAGGAGGATTGCTGGGCAAGGCCTACGCTGTCTACTTTCGGCGTGTTCTGCCGGCAATTGGGCGGGCGATCTGCGGCAAGGCAGGAGCGTACAACTATCTGCCGGTGTCGGTAGGCAACTTCCCTGCCCCTCCGGAGATGCTAGGCCTGATGCGGGCAGCTGGCTACGAGCAGTGCGCCTGGCAGCCCTACACCTTTGGGATAGCGGGACTGTACACGGCGGCGCGCCCGCTGTAGCCTAAGAACTCGATGACTCTCTCCATCGCCCAAGTCGCCGACAATTCCGCCGAGAAGCGGCGGGTGGCGCTGCACTCGATGATCGCGGCAGCGGCGATGACGCTGCTGAAGCTGGCCACGGGACTGCTCTCCGGCTCGCTGGGCGTGCTCTCGGACGCGGCTCATTCCGGGTTGGACCTGGTTGGCTCGGCGCTCACCTTCTTTTCCGTGCAGGTAAGTGACCGCCCGGCCGACGAGGACCATACCTACGGCCACGGCAAGTTCGAGAACTTCTCCTCCTTCGGCGAGGTTCTGCTGATGGCCGTCTCCAGCGGGTGGATTATCTGGGAGGCCGTTCAGCGCATCCTTCATCCGGCGCGTGAGCTGCAAAACCTGGGCTGGCCGGTTGCCGTGGTGCTCTGCTCCATCGGCGTGGACTATTGGCGGTCGCGGCGACTGCGCGACGTGGCTCAGAGGACCGGCTCGTCGGCGCTGGCCACCGACGCCTTTCACTTTGCTTCGGACATCTGGTCGTCGCTGGCGGTGCTGTGCGGGCTGGGTGCCAGTTGGGCGGGGATACACTTCGGCATTCGCGCACTGCACTATGCCGATCCGTTGGCGGCGGTGGTGGTTTCACTGCTGATCCTGCGCCTGACGCTGCGTCTGGGCCACGAGGCGGTTAGTGTGCTGCTGGATGAGATTCCCGCCGAGACGCGATTGCGGCTGATTGAGGACGTGACCCAGGTTCCCGGTGTGCTGGGCGTTGAGCAGGCGCGGGTGCGGCGCGCAGGAGCCAATTACTTTGCCGACCTGACGCTGGCGCTGCCCCGGCGCTTCACCTTCGAGCACACCGGCGAGCTGGTGCGCGCCGCCACTGACGCGGTCCATCGTACTCTGCCGGAGGCCGACGTGGTCATCCATACGGTTCCGCGGCAGGCGCGGGCCGAGAGCATCTTCGACCGTGTGCGCGCCGTGGCCGCCCGCAACAACGTGAGCGTGCATGGGCTGAGTGTGCAATCGCACCTGGGAAAGCTGCGCGTGGAGCAGCACCTGGAGCTGGATGAGGCGCAATCGCTGCTGGCGGCGCACGACTTTGTCTGCTCGCTGGAGGCGGAGATTCTGCGCGAGGTGCCGGAGATTGACGGAATTCTAACCCACATCGAGAGCGAGCCGGCCACGATTGAGCAGCCAGAGGAGATGATCGAGGAAAATCGCCGCATTGAAGAAGCAATGCGCTCGGCAGCCGCGCTGTTGCCGGAGATTGTGGATGTGCATGAGATCAAGGTGGGCCGCTCTGGCGATCACATCCACGTTACCTGTCACTGCACGCTGCCCGATGATCTTTCAATGCAGCGTGTGCATGGGGCAATCACCGCGCTCGAAGACCGCTTCAAGCTCGCCTGCCCGGAGGTCTACCGCGTAACGATTCACCCCGAGCCGGTGACGGATAACTTGCGGTAATGCTGGATGGATAGAGGTATAATTGCGCCAACTCGCTAACTGGCTATTTTTGAAACCTATAGCTGGAGGAAAGTTCGATGCAGACAGACGAAAATAACGAACATGAACCAAAAGAAAACAAACTAGTTTTTGCCTACGCTAACCCTTGGTATTTTTTGTTTTTGATCGCACTATGTACGTTTGAATATGTCTTTATCAAACGCGTTTGGTTCATGCCAAATCATGCGATTGATTTGTTCATGAAGATCTGCCTACAGGTTTTGGTCCTAGGGCCAGTCTATGCTGGATTAATAGCTCGCACTGAGATGAAGAAGAAGTTGAAGGCGGGAGAAATCAGTCCTGCTTACGCTTCCGAACTCAGTTCGTGGCTTGTTGGTCAGTTTTTCTTCGTTTATATGACGTTCACGTTCCTTGTAGAATTTATTCCTCGCTAGCGCGAAGCAACTTTCTTTTGCAGCGCGCTTTGAACAATGTACGAGGAGCGGGTAAGGCCTTTGGCGCGGGCGCGACGGTCGATCTCGACGATTTGGCTTTGGCGTGCGGTGATGTTGATGCGGACGGTTCTCTCCGGCTCGCGCAATTCGGTCAGGAACGCCACCGCGCCCTTCATCGCCGGGTCGGTGCGCAGGTCGTCGAGCGTGGATGGCTTGGGAATCGCCTCGCCGTCCTCGCGCATTCCCGCAACATGAAACGCCAGAGCCTCAGCCGCCCTGCTGCGTGCCTCCTCTAAACTGGAACCAGCGGTGATGCAGCCGGGAAAATCGGGAAAGCTGACGCCGTAGTCCGAATTCTTGTCTTTGTGAAGGTAGGCGATGTATTGCATGATTGCTCCCATTCGAAACGGAGTACTTCCATCGTATACTCATCAACGATGGAGTAGCGAGGAACCCGCGCCATGAGAACCCGTCCCGTACTCAACTTTTTTCAGGTGGCGTCGCTGGTGATGCTGCTGGTGGCCGTGGCGCTGCTGGCGGCCATCACCACCATGCACTTCGCCATCCACGGGGCGGAGGTGCAGGTGCCCGCGCTGAAGGATATGACCGTGGCCGAGGCGCGCAGCCAGACCTCCGGGCTGGGGCTGGACCTGGACGTGGACAATCGCTACTACTCCGCGGACGTAGCCACGGGGCACATCCTTTCGCAGTCGCCCGCGCCGGGAACGGTGGTGCGGCGGGAGTGGCGGGTACGCGTGGCTGAGAGCCTGGGACCGCAAAAGGTGGAGGTGCCGGAGACCGTGGGCCTAGACGAGCGGGTGGCGGCGCTACAACTGCGGCGCGTGGGTCTGGAGGTGGGTGTAACGGCGCGGCTGCCCTGGGGCAAGGCCGCGGAGGGAACGGTGCTGGCTCAGGACCCGCCGGCGCACGCCCAGGGCATTGCGCAGCCCAGCGTCAATCTGCTGGTGGCCGCGGCGGCCGACGACACCGCTCCCGATGGCTTTGTGATGCCCGACCTGACCGGCCTGCCGGTGGTTACAGCGCAGGCGGAGCTGACGCGCATGGGCATTCAGTCAACTGCAAAGTTTGTGGATGTGCCGGTGGGACCGATGGGTAGCGGAGAGGCATTGCCCAGGCTGCCCATCAGGCCGGGCGCGATTACGGCGCAACAACCGCTGGCCGGCACACGCGTCCAGCAGAGTTCGCAGGTAAAGCTGACGGCGGCGCGGTAGTTCAGGAAAAAGCCCCTCAATCAGCTACGATGTACCATTCTCGTTTATGATGAGTGCAATGTCCGTCGATGTGAAAACACTGCTGCACGAAGGCGCGGAGTTGACCAGCCGGGCGCTGGAGGAGTTGCTTCCCAGCGTTACGACCGTGCCGGCCTCGATTCATGGCGCCATGCGTCACTCAACCTTTGCCGGCGGCAAGCGACTGCGTCCGGTGCTCGCCTATCAGGCCGCAATCACCATTGCCGGAGAGCTGCCCACGGGCATCAGCCGGTTGGGCGCGGCGCTGGAGATGCTGCACACCTACTCGCTGATCCACGACGACCTGCCGGCGCTGGACAACGACGCGCTGCGCCGCGGCAAGCCCACTTGCCACGTGGTCTTCGGCGAGGCCATCGCCATTCTGGCCGGCGACGCGCTGCAAACCCGCGCCTTCGAGCTGCTGGCCGGGCTGGATGCGCCGCCAGCGGCCACGGTGCAGATTATCGGCCTTGTCGCCAACGCAGTCGGCACCGTTGAGGGCATGATCGGCGGCCAGGTGCTGGATATTGAAAGCGAACATCAGAAGCCCACGCCGGAGCTGGTGAACGCCATTCATCGCGCCAAGACCGGCGCGCTGATTCGGGTGAGCGTGGTGGCCGGCGGCGTTTATGGCGGAGCCAAGGCGGAGGATGTCACCCGCCTGGATCTCTTCGGCCGCAAAGCCGGGCTGGCCTTTCAGATTGTGGATGATGTGCTGGACATGACCGTGGACTCGGCTCAACTGGGCAAGACCGCGGGCAAGGACCTAGCCACCGAGAAAGCCACCTGGCCGGCCGTCTACGGCATCGAGCAGAGCCAGCGCGACGCTGCGCGCCTGATTGAAGAGGCCTTTGCCGCCCTCGCGCCCTACGGCAGCCGCGCCGACGGCCTCAAGGCCGTCGCCCGCTACCTGGTAGAGCGGAAGAACTAGGGCCTGAGGACAGGCCCTAACGGGCCAGCGCGCGCCGCAGGGCCTCGCGCTTGACGGCGACCTCATTGACCGCATCCTGCACCTGACTGAGCACCTTCTGCGTCTGGTCGATGTAACCAGGCAGCAGATTCCACCAGGAGCACAGGGTCTCCTGCTGGTCGAGAAGGGCCAGAGCCGTGCCGGAGGCGGCGGCCACCATTCCGGCGCGGCGCTGGCCTGAGAGCAGCAGCAAAGCGGCTGCGGCAAGGGTTCCGCCGGCGGCAAATCCGACCCAGCTCATGGATTCGGAGTCCTGGGCCTCAGGCGTTTCTACTGCATCATTCGCTGGCTGGGAAAGCGGAACAACCACCATCTTTTCTCCTTCTATCCCGGACCGTAGTCGCGGGAACGGTGCATCAAGTATCGCTCAAAATTGCCGATTGCGCCCGCGGGCGGCAATCATCCTCTGAATTGCGCCGCAAAGCGGCTTTCAGTCCAAATCAAATTCGCGCAGCGGCTTGCCGTCGGGCACGTCCTTGGCCTTGCGCAGGGCCTCGGCAAACTTTTTCTCGAACAGGTCTTCCTTGTTTTTTTCCGCCTCGACCGACTGGCGGAAGATCGACTCCTTGCGCACATCCTGCTCGCGCATGGCCTGAGCCGCCGTCTCCAGGTCCTCGAACAACCGCTTGCGCGGAGCCGGAGTATGGCTCACCACTAGCCCGGTGACGGCATCAATCATGAGCATCGCCGAGCACTCCGGGCACGCTACCTCGAAAATTCGTTCCTTCGCTTTAGCCATTTTCTTTCTTGGAGAATTGTAACCTCAATCCGGGAAGGTTGCACAACTGTTTGCCAGTTCTGCGAAAGCCTATCAATCAGGGAACATCAGACTAACCTTTGTGCGATGGTTTCGTCCAGAATTTCTCGGACAGTGAGCGGAACGATTTTCCCAGCCAAAGGCCGCGAATTTCGATTGAATGATGCGCTGAGGCTTTGGCCTGCTTGCTATGATCGTCGCGATGCAATCCTTCAACTTTCCATGAACAGCCCTCTTATGGCACACTTGCAGACATGGGAAGCAAAGACAAAGGAAGAAAAGAAGCGAAGAAGGCACCTAAGCCAAAGCCAAAGCCGGAACCGGCCCATAGACGCGAAGTGTTCACGCCTGCGCCGCCGAAGCAGGGCTGAAGCTGTTGACGCCCAAGCGCGCGCCGCGTTTGTGAGACGGCTGCGTTGTCCCTGCCCAGAGCTGGCGGGGTTGCGAGAGGTGTGCCCGTGTGCTGTCGATTTGTAGCAACCGTGCTTGTCGCCTTGCTGCTGGCATCCGCCGCGGCGCAGGAGGACAAGAAGCCTGCGCTGGCAATGAATCCCGCAGCTACCGTGAACTCGGCACTGCCGGCCATTCAGCCGCAGGGCCGCGCGGTCATTGGCGTTGCCTTGGAGGGCGGTGGTGCGCTGGGCCTGGCGCACATCGGCGTTCTGCAATGGCTTGAGGAGCATCAGATCCCGGTGGACCGCATCGCGGGCACAAGCATGGGCGCAATGGTGGCGGCCTTCTACGCAGCGGGCAGCACGCCCGCACAGATGCGCGCGGTAGCCGTCAGCAACGCCTTCACCAGCGTTTTCACGCTGCAAACCCCTTACAGCGACGAGAGCTTCCGCCGCCGCCAGGACCACCGCGAGCTGCCCGGCGCGTTTTCGGTTGGGCTTCGCCATGGCGTTTCAGCGCGCAACGCGCTGCTGACCGACCGCGGCGTCACCGCATTCTTGACCGGCAATCTCTCCGATTACAACAGCCAGGGGCTGGACTTCAACCAGCTTCCCATTCCCTTTCGCTGCGTGGCCACGGACCTGAACAGCCTCACTTCGATCAGCTTTGCCTCAGGGCCGCTGCCGCGTGCGGTGCGCGCCTCTATCTCCATTCCCGGTGTCTTTCCACCGGTGAAAGACGGCAACGGCCACTCGCTAGTGGACGGCGGAATTCTGGACAACCTTCCCACAGATGTTCTCAAGCGGGATTTGCACGCCGACGTCATCCTGGCCATTCACCTGGAAGATGCGCCAATCAGCAATTCCGACATTAGTTCCATTGTCAGCGTGCTCAATCGCGCCTTTGCGGCGGGCATTGCGCGCAACGTGGCGGAGGCTGAACAGTTGGCAGATGTGGTGGTCAACGTGCCAGTGGGAAGTTTCTCAGGCACAGACTATGCGCGCGCCGCTCAACTGGTGGAGGTTGGCTACAAGGCCGCCGAGGCGAATCGCGCCGTTCTGCTGCGTTATGCTCTCGACGACAAGGGCTGGAAGGCTTATCTGGAGGGGCGCGCGAGCCGGCGCCGTCCGAAGCTTGGCCCGCTGCTCCAGGTGCGCGTGGAAGGAGGCAATTCGGGCGCGGCGCGCGAGGTTCTCACCGATCTGAATCCTTTGCAAGGCAAGCCAATTACGTCAGCCGCGACCACCCGCGCACTGGAGCAGGTTCAATCGAACGGGGTTTTCGCCGCCAACTGGGAGAGCTACAACCCACAAGCCGCGCCGAAGGGAAGCCCGCAGGGGGCGGAAAGCGCGGCCGCGCCCGACACCGGCTTGTTGATTCATTTGCACCACGATCAAACCGGCCCTCCCTTTCTACTTTTCGCTCCGGCGGCGGCCGCCGCCACCTCCAACATAACCCGTGGCGAGATAGCGCTGCGCCTGGTCGATCAGAATCTCGGCGGCTTTGGCTCCGAGTTGCGCGGAGACGCCCGCATCGGCTATATGACCGCTCTCTCCGCTGAGTACTACCGTCTGCTGACTCCCAGCGGCTATTTCATTGAGCCACGCGCCGGCCTTTTGCGCACACCCATCTACATTTGGGCAAATCAGAAGCGCGCTGCCGAACGCTTCCAGCAGAATCTCGACGCGGGCGTTGAGGCGGGCCGCACCTTTTCGAGTCAAATGCAAATGTCCGCCGAGTGGCACGCCGAGGAGACGAACTGGAACCTCACCACCGGCACTGGCGGCGGGCCAGATCTGCATGGAAGTGCGCAAACCGGGCGGTTGCGCTTCAGCCTGGATGAAGCCACGGCAGGAGTCATTTCGCCCAGCGGCTTTCGCTTTTCGGCCTCGGCCGGCGCGCTTTATCACGCCATAGGCAGCGACAACGCGCCGCTGGCGAATCTCACTTTCAGCAGCAGCCACACGTGGAATGAGGCCAACATCTTCGTTGTGAGCGGAGACATCAACACTTACTTTCGCGCGAACGTCGCCCAGCCATACCGTTTTACGCTCGGCGGGCCGATGCGCCTCTCAGCGTCTTCTTTTGACGAGTATCGCGGTACGGACACGTACCTGGCCCACGCGGGCTATTTGCATCGGCTGGCGGCTCTGCCCACCGGCCTGGGACAAGGCCTCTACGGATTTTTCGGCTATGAGGCTGGCGAGATATGGTCGCCGGAGACGAACGCGATTCTTCGCCAGGATGGGATGGCGGGATTGGTAGCCAACTCGCCCATCGGCCTGCTGTCCGTTGGTGCCTCGGTGGGCGACGCCGGCCGTCGCAAGGTCTTCGTGACCCTGGGCCGCTGGTTTTGAAGCGCAAAGGGAGCTGAGTCAACCATCGGGGGAGCCGCACGTCCAACTGATGGGAGCGGTATCTGTTCGGAATATCTATTGGTGGCGGAGGGCAGGATCGAACTGCCGACCTACGGGTTATGAATCCGTCGCTCTAACCATCTGAGCTACTCCGCCGGGGAGAACCATCTGAAGACGCAGACCGCGAAGGTCTGGCCGGAAGCGGGCGAAGAGAGTATCCGCACACAACTTCCTATACAGATGATACGGGTGGCTGGATTACAGGTCAAACCGGGCGAACTTAAGGGTGGGCGGACGCGCATGGATTCAGTGGGGTGGAGGAGCATCCAGGCCCTGGACAAATGGCCATGGTGTAGAATCGGGAGTGCATATGGAGTCTTCTCTCAATCTCGTTTGGATGACGATGGCCACGCTGATGTTCTGGCTGTGGATGCGCCATGCTGCGAGCAAAGGAGGAAACCGGCGGACGCAGTTGTTCGCTCTGGCGGTGGTTGTACTGATCCTGCTGCCGGTGATTTCGGTGACTGACGACTTGATGGCGGCGCAGAATCCCGCTGAGACAGATTGTTGCCAGCGCAAGGACCACTCAGCTTCGATTCCCCACTCGGTTTTTCCGGCCATTGCAGCGCTTCCGCCGCCGGTTCTCGCGGAGTTGAACTTCAGCTTTTTGCGCTATGCCACGCCCAGCCGCGTGCCCGCCCCGCAGGTAGACAATCCTGCCATGGCTCCCATTCAGAATCGTCCTCCGCCGACAGCCTGATTTTCCGCCCCGCTTCTCCCATGATGATTTTGAGCCGATTTCCTTCCTGAGATCGCCGTGCAGACCACGGCGCAAAGGCTGTGTATGAAGCGAATTACCTCTATTCCCTCTCTTTCCACGGCGGGCGCGCTGCTGTTTTTCGCGTCGGTGTGCGGATTCTCGCAACAGAACAACGCGAGCACCGCCTTGAGCTGGGAGCAGGTAAAGGCAAAGTTTGAAGCGGCCAATCCCGCGCTACGCGCAGACGCGCTGGGCGTGAATGAGATGAAGGCCGCCGAGACAACGGCTTTCCTGCGTCCCAATCCCACGGTTGGCTTGTCAACGGATGGGATCCAAATCGCGCCACACAGCGCTCCAGGAATGGGATCCCACTGGCAGCCCTTGACCGGCGCGCAGTTAGTTCCCAGCATCGCTTACCTGCACGAGCGCGAGCACAAGCGCAACCTGCGCTTGCAGAGCGCGCAGGAGGGGACGCAGATTGCCCAGTCCGAACATATTGATCTGGAGCGCAACCTGCTCTTCAATCTGCGCGCGGCCTTCGTGGACACGCTCGAAGCCAAGGCAGTGCTGGAGGTGGCCAGGGCCGATCTGGCTTACTACGACAAAATCATCCAGATCAGCCGCGACCGCTTCCGGGCCGGCGACATTGCGCAGATCGATCTGGACCGCATCGAATTGTTGCGGGTGCAATACGAGGCGGAGATTCAGGAGGCCATCGTCAACCTGCGCACCGCGAAGATTCAACTGCAGCAACTGCTGAACGAACGCACGCCTGTTGAACAGTTCGACGTAAGCGGAGCGTTTGATTTCTCTGACGATCTGAAACCGCTGGAGGAGTTTCGCCAGACGGCGCTCGATGAACGGCCTGATCTGCGCGCCGCGCTGGAGTCCGTCAAACAGGCACAGACCAACCACAAGCTGGCCATCTCCAATGGCTCCGCCGATCCAACATGGAGTGTCTGGTACTCGTATAATCCGGCGTTCAACAATCCCTATGGCAAAGACACGCTGGGCGCCAGCGTGAACATTCCCCTGCGCGTCTTCGACCGCAACCAGGGCGAGAAGCAGCGCACGCAAATCGACATTGGCCGAAATCAGCAGTTGACCGAGGCCGCGCGCGCCCAGGTCTTCAGCGACGTGGATTCGGCTTACGCGCAAGTGGAGAGCAACATCGCGCTGCTCAAGCCTTACAAGGTGCAGTACAAGGCGCAGGCGCTCCGCGTGCGCGACACTGTGACCTATTCCTACGAGCACGGCGGCGCTTCGCTGATGGACTTTCTGAATGCGCAGAGCGACTATCGTGCCGTCGAACTGGCCTATGTGCAACTGATCGGCTCATATCTGACCGCGGCAGGGCAACTGAATCTGGCTGTGGGACGCGAGGTAATCCAATGAATTTTTCTTTACTGTATCCAAGCCGCAAAACTTCCATCGCTCTGGCGATGGCCGCGCTGATGGGCCTCGCAATCACCGGCTGCAAGAGCAAGGAAACAGGCGATGGAGCGCCGCCAGCGGTCAAAGTGATCCAGGTGGCCGACATGAATCTGGTCACCATCGACGCCAACGACGTGGGCAAGTTTCCCATCACTGCGGCCGGCCAAATCGAATCCGCCGCTGAGTTGAGCGCAACCGGCAGCGTATTTCCCGATGTTTCGCGCGAAGTTCCGGTGATCTCGCTGGCCAATGGTCGCGTGGTGGATATCAAGGCACGGCTCGACGACCACGTGAAGAAGGGCCAATTGCTGATCAAAGTGCAAAGCCCGGATATTACCAACGCCTATGACACTTTCATCAAAGCGCGCAACGACGAGCATCTTGCCAGTACTGCATACAACCGCGCCACCGATCTCATCCAGCACGGTGCCATTGCGCAGGCACAACTGGAGCAGGCCGAAGACGCTGAAAAAGACGCCAGGGCCGACCTCAACGCCGCCGCAGAGCAACTGAAGACGCTGGGGGTGGACAAGAATCATCCCACGAGCATCGTCAATGTTTACGCGCCCATCAGCGGCGTAATTGTGGCGCAGAATGTAACCAACGCGGCGGCGGCGGGCGTGAATCTCTCCGGCTCGGCAACGGCTTTTACCATCGCCGATCTCTCCGTTGTATGGATTGTCAGCGATGTTTACGAGAATGACATTCCCAAGCTGCAGCTGGGGCAGGAAGCGAAGATCACCTTCAACGCATTTCCGGGCCGCCCGCTGAGCGGTCGAGTCAGCGACATCGGGCCCGTTCTGGATCCCGCGCTGCGCACGGCCAAGGTGCGCATCGATGTTGCGAATCCAGGTTTTCTCAAGCTGGGGATGTTCGCCACTGCCACCTTCACCGGCCGCAACAAAGAGACACACGCGGTGGTTCCGGCGGATGCGGTACTTCATCTGCACGACCGCGACTGGGTTTTCCAGCCAGCGGGCGGCAATCAATTCAAGCGCGTAGAGGTTCACGCCGGAAAGATGCTTGACGGCAATCGCCAGGAAATTCTCTCCGGCCTTGCACCCGGCCAGCAAGTGGTTGGCAACGCTCTGTTACTTGAAACCGCGGGGAACCAACAATGATTCGCGCACTCGTTGATTTCGCGCTCAAAAGCCGCTGGCTGGTGCTCGGCGCCGTGGTGGTGCTCACCGCGTGGGGCATCGTCAGCTTCCGTAATTTGCCGATTGAAGCCTACCCCGACGTGGCCAACAACTACGTGCAGATCATCACCCAGTGGCCGGGCCGCTCGGCGGAAGAGATCGAGCGCCAGGTCACGGTGCCGGTTGAGATTCAAATGGCCGGCATTCCGCATCTTACGCACCTGCGCTCGACGACGCTGGCCGGCTTGTCGAGCCTGATGCTGGTCTTCGACGACAGCTCCACCAGCGACGTCAACCGCGAGCACGTACTGGAGCGGTTGAGCATGGTGAGCCTGCCCGCGAATCTGGTGCCGCAGATGGGCACCGACTGGAGTCCTGTCGGCCAAATCTACTGGTACACGCTGGAGAGCACCAATCCCGCCTTCGACGTGATGGAAAAGAAGTCGCTGGAAGACTGGACGCTGGAGAAATCCTTCAAGGGCGTCAACGGCGTGGTGGATGTGTCGAGTTTCGGCGGGCCAACCAAGGAGTACCAGATCAAGCTCGACCCGGAGAAGCTGGTCTCGTACGGATTGAGCATTGCGCAAGTCGAGCAGCAGATTGCGAACAACAACACCAACGGCGGCGGCAGCTTCATTGAGCAGGGCGCGCAGCAGATCAACGTGCAATCGCTAGGCCTATTCACTTCTGTGCAGGACATCGAGAACACCGTCGTCAAGACCCAGAATGGTACGGCGATCAAGATCAAGGACATTGCCACGGCCGCGCAAGGGCCGAAGATCCGCCTCGGGCAGATCGGCAAATCCTCCAAGCCGTACGCGATCATCGACGGCAAGAAGGTCTATGACGACGGCAAGGTCATTGACAATCCCGACACCGTTGAAGGCATTGTGCTGTTGCAGAAGGGCGACGACTCCGACCCGGTTCTCGACGGCATTCACGCTGAAGTCAACAAGCTGAACGGCGAGAAGGACCATCCCGGCATTCTGCCCAAGGGCGTAAAAATCGTGCCGTTTCTTGACCGCTCCGACCTTGTGCGCTACACAGTGGACACCGTCGAGCACAATCTGACCGCGGGCATGATCCTGGTCTCGATCATTCTGTTTCTATTTCTGGGCAATGTGCGCGGCGCAATCATCGTCGCTCTTACAATTCCCTTCGCGTTGATGTTCGCCTCGATTTGTTTGAACATCAGCCACATTCCCGCCAACCTGCTTTCGCTGGGCGCGCTGGACTTCGGCATGCTGGTGGATGGCTCGGTGGTGATGATCGAAAATATCGTACGCCATCTCTCCGCGCACGACGGCACCCACACTCCGGCGCAGTGCGTGCGCGATGCGGCGCACGAGGTGCAGCGTCCCGTGTTCTTTGCTCGCGGCATCATCATCACGGCGTATCTGCCCATCTTCACATTGCAAGCCGTTGAGGGCCGGCTCTTCAAGCCGATGGCCTGGACGGTTACGTTCGCCCTGCTGGGCGCACTGGGTTTTGCCATGTTTGTTGCGCCGGTGCTGGCTGGAATGGTTTTCAGCAAGGGCGCCAAGGAGTGGCACAACCCCATCCTGCTCTGGCTCACAAAGCACTATCGCATTGCTGTTCGCGCGGCTATCGAGCATCGCCGCACCACGCTGGGCATTGCCACAGCACTGTTCGCCATCGCCATCTATCTGACCATTGGAGGCCCCATTGGCTCGGAATTCTTGCCTCACCTTGACGAAGGCTCCATTTGGGTACGCGGCACACTGCCGCCCAGTGAAGGCCCCACGGCGAGCATCGACTTCACCAACAAGGCGCGCATGGTGATGGCCAGCTTCCCTGAAGTAACCCAGGTGGTCAGCCAGACGGGACGCCCCGACGACGGCACCGATACCGCCGGCTTCTTCAACACCGAATACTTTGTTGACCTCAAGCCTAAAAAGCAGTGGCGGCCCGTCTTCCATCAGGACAAGGAAGCGCTGATCGCCGCCATGGACAAGCAGCTTTCGCAGTTTCCGGGCGTTCTGTGGAATTATTCGCAACCCATCAGCGACAACATGGAGGAGGCGGTCAGCGGAGTCAAGGGCGAGTTGGCCGTCAAGCTCTATGGCGATGATCTGCGTACGCTGGAACATAAAGCCGAGGCGATTCAAGCACAGATGGCCGCAGTCAAAGGCATCGAAGACCTGGGCATCTTCCGCATCGTCGGCCAGCCCAATCTGAACTACACGGTGGACCGTGACGCGGCTGCGCGCTGGGGCATCAACGTGGCCGACATTCAGGACGCGGTGCAGACCGCAGTGGGCGCCAACGCGCTTACGCAGGTGCAGCAAGGTGAGGCGCGCTACGACGTGACACTGCGCTATCAGCAGCAGTATCGCGATACGCGTGAGGCCATCGAGAATGTGCGCCTGCTTGCGCCCTCCGGCGAGCGCGTCTCGCTGGCGCAGTTGACAAAGGTTTCCGCCGACGACGGCGCCGAGCAGATCAACCGCGAGGGCGGCCAGCGCTACATCGCCATCAAGTATTCGGTGCGCGGACGCGACCTCGGCTCGACCGTCGAAGAAGCGATTCGCAACGTGAACAGGAATGTCGCGCTGCCCGCGGGCTATCATCTGGAGTGGGCCGGCGAGTATGAGAGTCAGAAGCGCGCCGACAAACGCATGGCTTTGATCATTCCCATCACCGTCCTAGCGATTTTCCTGATCCTCTACACCATGTTCCGCTCCTTCAAGTGGGCAATGCTGATTCTGGTTTCGGTTGTGATGGCCTCCATTGGCGGCCCGCTGGCGCTCTTCATCACGCACACGAATTTTTCCGTCTCTTCGGCAGTTGGATTCCTGGCGCTCTTCGGCGTCAGTGTGCAAACCGGCGTCATCATGATCGAGTTCATCAATCAACTGCGCGCACGGCGCAAAGGCATGGAAGTCTCGACAGAGGAGCACATCGTCGAAGCCGCCATCGAGGGCGCGGTGCTGCGCCTCAGGCCCATCATGATGACGATGCTGGTGGCCACGCTGGGGCTGCTGCCCGCGGCGCTCTCGCACGCCATTGGATCCGATTCGCAACGGCCCTTCGCCATCGTGATTGTCGGCGGCCTGCTCGCCAATTTGGTCATCGGCGTCTTTCTGTTGCCTACGCTTTATGTGTGGATGGCCCGCGAAGACGACATTTTGCCCGCGGTGGAATCCGAGGAGGAGTTCTGACAACACGCAGCCTCTAGCTGAATCGGAATCACCCGAGTCCGGCTAGAGGCTGCGCTTTATCGAACCCTCATGAACCTTGCTTCACGCTCACGCGAGGTCAAAGCGATCCAGGTTCATCACCTTGCTCCAGGCTGCCACAAAGTCCTGCAAGAAGACCTGCTTTCCGTCACTGCACGCATAGACTTCCGCGAGGGCGCGGAGTTGGGCGTTTGAACCGAAGACAAGATCGACCACTGTGCCCGTCCACTTGAGCGCGCCGGTCGCCCTGTCAAAACCCTCCAAGAGACCTTCAGACGTAGCGGACTTCTGCCACTTCGTCTTCATGTCAAGGAGATTGACGAAGAAGTCATTGGTCAGAATCCCGGGCTGCCTGGTGAATACGCCATCTTTGGAGTGGCCAAAGTTTACATTTAGGACGCGCAGGCCGCCGATCAAAACCGCCATCTCGGGGGCAGTGAGCATCAGCAGGTTTGCCTTGTCCAGCAGCAACTCAGCGGCGAATGGCTCGTGCCCCTTGCGGATGTAGTTCCTGAAGCCGTCAGCAACCGGCTCGAGCACGGCGAAGGAGACCACATCGGTCTGCTCCTGCGACGCATCGGTGCGCCCTGGCGAGAAAGGAACCTTCACCTCGCAGCCGGCCTTTTTGGCAGCATCCTCGACAGCCGCGCAGCCGCCCAGAACGATCAAGTCAGCAAGCGAGACCTTTTTCCCGCCGGTTTGCGCGCTATTGAAATCCTTCCGGATCGCTTCCAGTGTCTTAAGCACCACCGTCAGTTCGGCCGGCTGATTCACCTCCCAATCCTTCTGCGGCGCCAGGCGAATGCGTGCCCCGTTGGCCCCGCCGCGCTTGTCGCTGCCGCGGAAGGTTGAAGCCGAAGCCCAGGCCGTTGTAACCAATTGAGAGATGGAAAGGCCGGATGCCAGAACCTTCGCCTTCAGGGCGGCAATCTCCTCCAAGCCGATCAATGGATGATCCACCTTGGGAACAGGGTCCTGCCAAAGCAGCGGCTCCTTGGGAACCAGCGAGCCAAGATACCGTGAGATTGGTCCCATGTCGCGGTGCGTCAGCTTGAACCATGCCTTGGAAAAGGCTTCCGCGAACTCCTGCGGATTGGCGAGAAAGCGCCGGGAAATCTTCTCATAGACAGGGTCCATGCGCAGCGAGAGATCGGTGGTGAACATGATAGGGGCGTGGCGCTTCGCGGGGTCGTGAGCGTCGGGAACGGCATTGGCTGCTGCTCCGCCTTTGGGCCTCCATTGCTGGGCGCCGGCAGGACTCTTGGTGAGTTCCCATTCAAAGCCAAACAGGACTTCGAAGTAATTGTTGTCCCACTTCACAGGGTTGGTGGTCCATGCGCCTTCCAGGCCGCTGCTGATCGTATCGGCGCCCTTGCCGCCGCCAAAGCTGTTTTTCCAGCCCAGGCCTTGCTCTTCGATAGGCGCGGCTTCGGGTTCTGGACCGACATATTTGACCGGATCGGCGGCGCCATGCGCTTTGCCGAAGGTGTGACCACCGGCAATCAGGGCAACAGTCTCCTCGTCATTCATCGCCATGCGTGCAAAGGTCTCGCGGATATCGCGCGCCGCCGCGACTGGATCCGGGTTGCCGTTCGGGCCTTCCGGGTTCACATAGATCAAACCCATTTGCACAGCGCCGAGAGGATTCTCCAACTGGCGGTCGCCCGAATAGCGTTCATCGGCCAGCCACTTGCCCTCAGGTCCCCAGTAGATGTCCTCTTGCGGCTCCCAGATGTCCTCGCGCCCGCCGCCGAAACCGAAGGTCTTCAATCCCATCGACTCCAGCGCCACGGTGCCTGCCAGAACAATCAGGTCGGCCCAGGAGAGTTTCCGGCCGTACTTCTGTTTGATCGGCCAGATCAGCCGGCGGGCCTTGTCGAGGCTTACGTTGTCCGGCCAACTGTTGAGGGGCGCGAATCGCTGCGCTCCGGAGCCCGCGCCGCCGCGGCCATCGGCGATGCGGTAAGTTCCTGCGCTATGCCAGGCCATGCGAATGAAAAACGGCCCATAGTGGCCGTAGTCCGCGGGCCACCACTCCTGCGAGTTCGTCATCAAGGCGCGGAGGTCCTTGATCACGGCGTCCAAATCGAGGCTTTTGAACTCCTTGGCGTAATTGAATGTTTCGCCCATGGGATTGGACAACTGCGGGTGTTGGCGTAAAACCTTCAGGTTCAGTTGATTGGGCCACCAGTCTGCGTTCGTTGAGGCTCCAGCCACCGTGGGCATGCGATTACCGCTCGAAAACGGGCACTTCGTTTCGTCTGCCATGGTCCTCTCCTTTGACTGTCTGGGATTGTATACCCGATTCAGTGTAGATTCCGGGTCCCGGCCGATCAAGGACGATTTTTCATGGGATCAATTCGGCGCGGAGCGCGGACTGAATGAGAGTGGCCAGAGACTATTCACTTGTTTCTTACTCTTCGCGCAACGTCAGCGGCCACCCAGGGTAAAAATGATATTTATTTCCGTCTCGACTTCAACGGGCTCGCCCAAGAGAAGATATGGCTTGTAGCGCCATTGTTTCACGCAATCTATAGCAGCTTGCTGCAAGAGTTTTGGACCGCTGACGGCGCTCACGTCATGAACAGTTCCATCCGTGGCAATGAAGATATGCAGAACGACAGTTCCTTGTACGCCATTGTATTTGGCGGCCAGAGGATAGACGGGTGTAGCTTTCCATACAATCTGGCCCGCCATTACACCTGCCGATACTACGACTCTCTTGCGAATAATCGATTTCGCATCTGTTGAAGGCGCAAAATCGGATTCGTTGATTGCTCCGAGCGGCTCAAGGCTCTCTATATGCGCAGACAGAATATTCTTGCCGCTTTGGACAAACTGCAAGTCTCCTGAGATCGTGTGTCCCTGGAAAGTGAAGATCGAATTCCGAATGACATGGAGATTCTCGACATCGGACATATCGAAGCGAAGGATGGGCCTGTCGGCATCGAAACACCAAGTCCATCTCTCTCCGATCTTTTGACTTACGCAAGCAAGCACTGTTCCATTGGTTGCTTTGCGCTGCTGGAGTTCGAGGGGCGAGTCCTGTCTGAAATATAGATCAGGCAGAGGATTAACAAATTCTCGATAAAGATCGGTCCCAATATCCTGAGGAAACAGAGCTCCACCAGAACGTAGAATCCCCGAAGCTGTTCCATATTCGGTGAGGATGAAGTTTTTCCCTATGTAGGTGCGCTTGAATTTAGTCGTAGTCGCCCATATTTCCTCAAAGGTTCCTTCATCCTTGACGGCTCCCGTCTCATCCAGCAGCTTGAAAGTAGCTTTCAGATGCCAGGGCTTCAGGTCAGCGCCCATCAGTCCATTGACGCTTGCGGCCAGTTGCAGCAACTCCCTGGGGTCGTCGGGCAGGGCGGCCGCGGGAGGCTTTGCGGGCGTCGATTCCTGAGCGAGGGAAGGAATCGAGAGCATCCCGAAGGTGATGAGCAAGACGAGGCTGATGCGACGGTAGAGCGAAGAAATGAAGGTGGTTTTTCGCATAAATCAAGGTAACATAATAGGGTTTGCGCTTTCTTGCATCTTAATCCGGCCAGATTGGATTGCGAGTTTTAACCGAAAAGCAAACGCGGGTCCTTCGACTTCGCTGCGCTTCGCTCAGGATGACAGATTATCTGAATGCAGTCGTTTCAGGCCGGATGAATCAACAAACAGTTGGCGTCCGAGTCGATGAGCTTTTCCTGATCCCTCTTCCCTGTTCCCTGTCTTTATTCTTCGCGGAGCACTTCCAGCGGGCGCAGGCCGAGAATGCGATAGCTGGCGATCCAGCCGGTGGCCGTGGCCAGCAGCGCCGTTCCCACGAGCGCAATCAGCGTGGCCCGCCACTCGACGTGATAGCCGACGTCGAGCTTGCGCAGCAGCACCCGCGTGAGCAGATTGGCGAAGACCACACCGACCGAACCGGCCAGCAAACCCAGCACACTGAACTCCACGCTGAAGGTGCGCACGATTCTCATCCGCGTAGCGCCCAGCGTCTTGAGCACCACCGCTTCGCGCATCCGGCGGAAGCGCGTGCTGGCGATGCTTGACGCCAGAATCATCAGCCCCGCGAAGATGGAAAAACCGGCAAGGAAGCGCACCACAAAGGTGATCTGATCGACGACGCTTTCGATGCGCTCGAGCACATCGGCGAGGTTGATGATCGTGACAGTGGGATAGGTTGCGAAGAGCGCGCGCTCGATGGCGGCCACTTGATGAGGATCGACGTGCGCGCCGCCGTACCATGTGGCCGGCGCGTCCTTGAGCTGGCCCGAGGGTAGCATGAACTCGACGCGAGCGCCGAGGTGCTGCCCATCGGCGCGATAGATTGCGGCCACCTTGAGCGCGCGCGCCACGCCGCCGACTGCCAATTCGACCGCCGAGCCGACGCCCAGGTGCAGCCGCTGCGCAACGCCTTCGTTGACTGCCAACTCCGCCGCATCCGCGCTGGTCCACCATTTTCCCTGCGTCACTTTGTCGCCCACGGGAGCCGCATCGGCCCAGCTCAATTCGGCGCGCTCCAGCATCCGCCGCGGAAAATGCTGGTCTTTGAGCTGGTCGAGCGGCTTGCCGTTAAGCGAGACGAAACGGCCTTGAACGACAGGCATCAGATCGAGCGGCTGGCTCACTCCGGGCTGGCGCGCAAAAAGTTCTTTCACACCCGCGGCTTCGTCCGTAGTCACATCAACAAGAAACACATTGGGAAGGCTGGGCGAGGCAGTCTCGCGGATCTCGCGCAGGAGCGTGGCCTGCATCAGATAGACGGCGAGAATCAGCATGACGCCGGCGCCGAGAGCGGCCATCACCGCGGCGGATTGATTGCCCGGGCGATAGAGATTGGAAAGCCCGTGGCGCAGGAAGGACGGCAGATGGAGCCGTACGCGATTGAGCAGGAAACGCAGCGTCCACAGCGCCGCCGCCGCCATAATCAGAAGTACGATCAACGCAAGGGAGAATAAAAATGCGAACCAACCGCCGACCATGGCGGAGTCGGAGAGCGCCCAGGCGATTGCGCCCAGCGCGGCGACAACTAGTGCTGCAAGGCCCAGTTGCAGACGGCGCGCCCACCAGTGGGCGAGCCACGCAAGAAAGCCCTCCGGCCCCGGCTCGACGAGCCTGCGCAGCACCAGCACGGGACGCACATTGCGCACGTCGAGCAGCGGCGGCAGGCAGAAGAGCAGCGTGGTCAGCAGGCCCGTTCCCAGGCCAGCCGCGACCGAGCGCCAGGGAAAATCGAGGTGCGCGTGAACCGGCAGCAACGTGCCGAAAACCGCGGGCAGCGCGGCCATAACGCCCACGCCTACGGCTACGCCGAGCAGGCCTCCGGCCAGTCCCAGAGCCAGCGTTTGCAGCAGAAAGATCCGCAGCAGATCAGCTGAACCTGCACCCACGGCCTTCAGGATGGCGAGCATGTCCATGCGCTGTTCAAGGTGAGCGTGCATGGCCATCGCAACGCCGATAGCTCCCAGCACCATGGCGACGAGACAGATGAGGCTGAGAATCGCGGTGGCGTTTTCCAGCCCCTTGTTCAACCCCGGATTGCCTTCGCGGAAGTCCATCACCTGCGCATCAGGCAGCGCGGCCTCCAACTGCTTGCGCAGCGCGGCGGCGTCGGTCTTCGGCGGAAGCTTGAGCAAGAGCCGCTGGCTGGCGCGGCTACCGGGAGAGACAAGCCCGGTGCGCGCGAGAGCCGCTTGCGAGATCATCACGCGCGGCCCGAGGCCGGCCCCAGCGCTCATGCGATCCGGCTCCTGCTTGAGCGCGGCGCTGATGCGAAAGTCTCTTCCGCCCAGCCGCAGCGTCTGACCCACGCGCGCGTTGAGGCGGAGGAGAAACTCATCGGCCACTACTGCCGAATCGCCGTCGAGCGCCTGTTGCAGGCTCATCGCCGGCTGCAATTCGGCGGTGCCGTAGTAAGGATATTCCGCCGGGTTCACGGCTTTTAGCGAGACCAGCAGCGGCACCGGATCGGGCGGTGCGGAGGCCATGGAAACCGTCTCGGTAACCCAGGTGGAGCGGATTCCACTCGTGCCGAGGATCGACGCTAGCTTGCCATTTTCCTCGGCCGTCGGCTCATGATAGAGGCGGGCGCTCAGGTCGCCGGCCATCAGTGATCGCGCCTCAGTGGAAAGCGTTCGGCGAAAGCTGTCACTGAAGCCCCGCACACCGACGAGCGCCGCCACGCCGACGGCGACCGAGAGCACGACAAAGCAGAATTTGCCCGGCGCGGAGCGCAGGTCGCGCCAGCCGATGCTGCCGGCCCGCTTCCAGCTTAACGCGCGCTTAGCCATGCCGGGCCTGTTGGCTCGCCGCGCACGGCAAGCTGTCTTCCACGATCAGTCCATCGCGCAGCACAATCCTGCGGTCGGCGCGGCTGGCTACTTCAGGGTCGTGCGTCACTAAAACCAGCGTCGTTCCGGCTCGCTTATTACGCTCCAGCAGCAGATCGAGCACCAGCTTGCCATTGGCCGAATCCAGATTGCCGGTTGGCTCGTCGGCCATCACGATAGGCGGCTCGACGACGAAGGCCCGCGCCAACGCCACGCGCTGCTGCTCGCCGCCGGAGAGCTGCACCGGATAGTGGTCCACGCGCTCGGTAAGGCCCACTTCATCGAGCAGCCGCCGTGCCTGCTTAACGCCGCTGCCTTCCACATTCAACTCGTAGGGCAACAGCACATTTTCCAGAGCTGTGAGGGTTTGGATTAACTGATAGGACTGGAAGACAAAGCCGATTCTGGCGCCGCGCACCGCGGCCAGCTCGGCCTCGGCGAGATTGTGAATCGGCGCGCCGTCGAGCCAGATTTCGCCGCTCGAGGGCGTGTCGAGACCCGCCATCAGGCCGAGCAGAGTGCTCTTGCCGCTGCCGCTGGCGCCCACGATAGCGATGAACTGGCCCGCGGGAATGGTGAGCGTGATCCCCTTGAGAATCTCCACGCGCCGCGCGCCATTCTGAATCCACTTCCTCGCGTCCCGAAGTTCGATCAAATTGATGACCTCCCTGATCCTGCGCCGCGCTTCGCTGCACTATAGTTGTGTACGTTCGCCGCTCAGGGATTGTTTCGCTCGAGCGGAATTTGCTTAGTCGCGCCGGCTTCGACGCATCGATGCTCCATAAAGCTCTTACTTCACAGTTACATGGCTGACGAGATACCAACCATCATTTTCCGGCGCGTCGATTGCCAGCTTGAGAGGCGCGAGTTGCCGGGCGGGGTCAGTGAGTGCAACTTCGAGATCGTACTCCCCAGGTTTCAAATTGGAAGGGATGCGCATCGATGCGGAGAGGTCGCGAGAGCCCGGCAGCCACTCGCGCGGATCGGCATTGGCGACGATCACAACGGCCCGTCCAGCGGCGTTGCGCAACGACAAGGAAAGATCGAAGGATCGATAGAGTTTTCCCACGCCCACGTTCGCCCAATTCATCTTCACGTCGAGCGAGCCGCCGCGTTGAACCGTGGATGGATGCGACAAATCTCGCAGCACAAATCGATAGCCGGCCAACCGGGCCAGCTTCTCCAATTGCGGCATGGCTTCCGGCGGCACTTTGCCGATATTGTCGTTAATCATCGTTACATGGTTATCGAGCATGAACTGGACGGCTGCGTCAAAGGACCAGCCCCTTGATTGCATGTAAGAATAATCGCCAAACCACTCAAAGACGACCGGCGCTCTCTTCCATGCGTCCGCCATGCCCTGGACCTGGCTGTATTTGGCGGAACCTATCCAGTGTTGCGCGTGCCAGGGAGACCCGACGCCATCCCGCCGAAGACCCGCTCCATGCGCGAGAGCGTAACTCATTACTTCGTTATCGTCGGACATGAAAACCAGCGGCGTCTTCTGAAATGCGTGGAGGTACATATCCACGATCTGCTTGCGAACGGCGATGGGCGCCGGATGCGTCGTATGCCACTCGCCCCAGATGCCATAGGAGCCGATATCCAGAAACTCGACGTTGGGGTTGCCATCGTAACGCTTGCCGAGAGCCGCGATGAAGGCGTCGTGCTTTGCCAGGTAGATGGGATCGGCATAGTCGGGTTCGATGCGCGGGATGCGCACGCCGCCGCTGGTCGGGTCGTCTCCGCCTACCAGATATTCAAAGCCCTTGCATCCGCTGTCAAAAAGCCACTGAGGCGAACTGTAGTATCCCTTGCTGTGCGCGTTGGCCGTCATGATGCGCAGGGCGATGGCGGATCCGCGCCGCTTGCCCACGGCGATGGCATCGTCGATCTGCTTCCAGTCGTACTGGCCTTCGCGCGGCTCAACGGTGGCCCAATCAAGGCGAAGATATGTAACAGAGCTGGGGAAACGCGCGGATGGGCTGGGATGCTCCATCCATCCCTCGCCGGGGTTTGCGAAGAGTGTGTCAACCTCTTGAAGGTGGACGCGTTGAATTTTTTCAGCGCCGCCGCCGAAGACGGCAAGCGGTGAAAGAACCATGAATAGCAGAATCAAAGACCGGCGCAGCATCATGAGCGTGATTCTTGCACAATGCGCTGAAGCGTGTCCATCCACTGAGCTGGGCAAAGATCGAGCGCGTGATGCCCGCGCCCATGCGCTACACTGCGGATGTGAAGCTTCGCCGCAGCCTGATTGTTTTGTTCCTGCTGATTCTAGTCGCCGCGCCGTTGCGGGCGGCGGAACGGCCACTGCTCGTCTGCTATGGCGACAGCATCACGGCAGGCTACGGTTTGCAGACAGGCCAATCCTTCCCAGATGCTTTACAACGTGACCTGGATGCGCGCGGCTACCGCTACAAGGTGAACAATCAGGGCACGAGCGGCGCTACTACGAAGGACGCAGCAGCAGGATTGCATTCAATTCTGCTGCTGCATCCAGCGGTGGTCATCGTCGAGTTCGGCGGCAACGACGGTTTGCGCGGGCTTCCTCCGGCAGAGACTCGCCGCAACCTTGATGCGCTGCTGACGACGCTCGAAACCGCGCACATCAAAGTTCTGCTGGCCGGCATCACGCTGCCGCCCAACTACGGCCAGGAGTACATCCAGCAATTCGAGCAGACATTCCGCGATCTGGCGCAGAAGCACCACACTGCCTTTGTGCCCATGATCTACAAAGACCTGATCCATCTGCCGGGCACAATTCAGCCGGATGGAATTCATCCCACGGCCAAAGGCTCTGAGATCATCGCGCGGACGCTGATGCCGGCTCTCGTTCCGCTGCTGCGCAAGGAGTAGCGCGGCAAGCGAATTCCCGTCTGGATGCGTCTAGCAGTACAAGACAGAATGCGCGCCCAGGCGATAGGCTGGAAGCAGATTGTTGTATAAGGCGCGGGCTGAAAACAGCGGAATGGGAGCGGCGATGAAGGTGGGTAGATGGGCATGGTGGTTGCTTGCGGCGGCGCCGTTCGTGGCGGGCTGCGGAAATTTCTGGCAAGCGCCAAACAAATCCACAACCACCACCTGCGCAACAAATTGCAGCGCCAGCAGCGGCGACTTCTATCTTCTGAACGCGGGTTCGACGCCACAGATTGTGGGCGAATCAATTGTCTCGGGCACGCTGACAGCGCTCTCCGGCAGCCCGGTAGACCTGCCCACGGACGTTACTCCTACCGCGATGGCCATTGCGCCCAACGGCAACTTTCTCGTGGTCAGCACAAGCTCGGGCGTTCTCTCGTATCCTATCTCCAGCGGCGTTCTTGGAACCGCGGTCTCCGTGGATCTGGACCTGGCATCCGCCGTGCGGGTGGATTCGACCAGTTCGTGGCTGATTGAGGCTATTCCGGGCCTTGGCGGAGTATCGCTGGCCGCTGTAGCACTTGACTCCTCCACCGGCGCGGCTGCCAGCGCCGCCGCCAGTGCGCCGTCGGTATCCTTTACCGTGGCCAACGCCACCGTGGAAGAGATGGTTATTTCGCCGGATAACAGCAATATCTTTGTGGCGCTGGGCGCAGGCGGCACCATCGTGGTGCCATTCAACGCGTCTTCGTCGGCAAGCCCCTTCGGCTCCAAGCCCTCCGCCGCAACGATTCCGGTGCTGAATAGCGGTGAAGCACTCTCGGTGGCCGTGGACCCCAGCAACCGGCTCTTCTATATTGGCGAAACGCTGGCCGTCTCCAACTCTGGCGGGCTGCGTGCATTTACTTACGCTTCGCTGAGCACATCCCAACTGGTGAATGCCGCCGGTTCGCCCATCGCCAGCGGCGGAATGCAGCCCCGATTCATTCTGCCCGTCGCTTCGCCCGATTATGTTTATGTGGCCAATGGAACGGGATCGAATACCGCAGGCAACATCACCGGATTTGAGGTGACGGCGAACGGTTCCAGCTATTCGCTGACAACCGGCGGCAGCGTGACGGTGGGAGTTCTGCCGCTGGGCCTGGCTTACGACTCGACCGGCGCATTGCTGCTGGAGGCCGGCTCGAACAGCCCCTACTTCGCCTCGTTCACCTTTGACTCGACCACTACCGGCCAGTTGGACCCGCAGCTCACTTCCACAAGCTCGGCCAACTATATCGCCATAGTCGAAGCGCCGTAAAAGCAGCCATCAGGGTTGAGCGCGTTCTTCGCGCCTGTCAGACGAAAACCGCTTTTTGTTTGGCGAGGCGGCTGAGGGTGTCGCTTTGCTTGACCATCTCCATCACCGAGAAGCCTTTTTCCGCGAGCGCGCCCGTCGGGCAAGCCTGGACGCATTTGCCGCAGCCGGTGCAGTTGGACGCCTGGCCCCAATCGTCCTTGAGGTCGCTGACGATGCGAGAGTAGATGCCGCGCGAGGCCACCTCCCAGACGTGCGCGCCCTCGATCTCGGCGCAGACGCGGACGCAGCGTGTGCAGAGGATGCAGCGATTCTGATCGAGGACGAAGCGCGGGTGGGACATATCGACGGTGAGCCGCGGATTGTTGTAGGAGTAGCGCACATGTGTGATGCCCAACTCGCGCGCCATCGCCTGTAGTTCGCAGTGGCCGTTGGAGACGCAGGCCGAGCAGATGTGGTTGCGCTCAACCAGCAGCAGCTCGACGGCCATTTTGCGATAGAGCGTGAGTTTGGCCGAGGCAGTCTGGATCGACATCCCGTCCTGGATGGGCGTGGTGCAGGCCGGCAGCAGGCGATCAGTGCCCGCCAGCTCGACCATGCAGACGCGGCAGGCGCCCACAGCGCTTAGCCCCTTCAGGTAGCAAAGCGTGGGAATCCGCTTGCCATGGGCGTGGGCTGCTTCCAGGATGGTCTGGCCTTCGTTGGCGGTCACCAGTTCCCCATCAATTCGGACGGAAATCGTTTTAGTCGGCATGGCTGTGCTCCTCGTTTTCTTGATTCGACTCGTCTTCGTTTTCAGCAGATTCGAGAGTAGTTACATCCTCATCGGCATTTTGTTTGTCGCTAAAATTATGATTTATTCTCCATAGATAGGTGATCAACGAAATTGAAATTCCAATTAACTGCCCATTCCACATAGATAAAAAGCGAAATACTCGGACATTATGTGATCTCGAATAAAGGACGATTATCAATATATTAAACAAGATGAAAGCTATGCTGGATATTAACAGCACGATCTTTGAAGTTTTGGGCCAAACCCTCTTTGGCAATACGATGGAAAAGAGCATTATGATAAGTATCCCGCCAAAAAGATACTTAACGAAATAGAAAATATCAACGGCTAATACAGATCTGAAAATACCTATGAAGAAGATACCGGACAAGCCAAACCCTACATATAAAAGAACGAATATACCGATTTTGGTTGTAAATCTCTGCTGTTGATATCCAATGTTTTTCCTGGGTGTAAGAAAACTGAATAAAAGCAAAATACCGCCGAAAAATTCTACAATAATGAAAATTTTAATGTATAGATTTGGAAAGGGTATCCTCATGCCCAAAGCGCACTGCGCATATTCGTCACCCTGATCAGCAGCCTTGTGATACCAGCGTTCGGCTTCTGCGCGATCCCGCTGCACTCCATAGCCGTAAGAGTACATATAGCCGAGGTTGAATTGAGCATACGCGTATCCTTGGTCGGCGGCTTTGCGGTACCAACAGGCGGCCTCAACATTGTCTTGTGGAACTCCATAGCCGTGATAATATATTTGTCCGAGGATGTATTGAGCCATCGCGTTACCTTGATCGGCAGCCTTGTGGTACAAACCAAGAGCCTTGACATAATCCTGCGGCACACCCTCTCCGTGAGAATACAAATAGCCAAGGCCGCTCTGTCCCATGGCATTGCCTTGATCCGCTGATTTACTGTACCAGCGCAAGGCTTCGGTATAATCCTGCGGCACACGTTGGCCATGGGAGTACATGTAACCGAGTTTGTATTGAGCTTGAGCATCCCCTTTCTCAGCGCTGACACGGCAGACTTTCGCGGCCTCCACGAGTTTCAATTCATCGGCTTTTCGTTTCTCATAAAACTTCCAGGAAAACGCGACGCCGCAGATCACCACCAGGCATAGAACCGGCGCCGCGATTTTCCAGGAAAACTTCATTGCAACTCTCCGTCAGAGGTTCTCAATTTACACCCACGGTGGCGCGCAAATCGCAGCGCAGGCAGCGGCGGGATTCATCCAGCGCCTCCTGCGGATCAAGACCTGCAACCACCTCCTGCTGCGAATGAACCCTTACCGCGGCGGGCACCGCGCACGCCGTGTGGCGCCGGCTGAGGCTCGGCTCTCCGGGCACGGCGCGGCTGTACTCGAAGTCAGGGAAGATTCGCTCCCAGCGCGACTCACCCATCAGGCGCTCATCCATCTTCTGCGCCGCCTGCTTGCCGCAACTCATCGCGTTCGACACATTCGACGCACCGGTGATGACGTCCCCTCCGGCATAGAAGTTGCGGCGGCTGGTTTCGTAGGTGAAGCGATCGACGATGATCGTTCCCTCCTCCTTGAGTTCCAGGCCGGAGGCGCGGCAGAAGTCCTGGTCGAAGGTCTCGCCCACGGCCAGAATGACGCTGTCGCACTCGAAGCGCTGCACTTCGTCAGAGGGAATCGGCTTTCTGCGTCCGGATTTGTCGTACTCGCCGAGGCGGGTTTTCACGATCTCGATGGCCTTCACATGGCCCTCGGCGTCGCCCACGATGCGGTGCGGCGCGGCGAGGAAGACGAAGCGCACACCCTCGTCTTCTGCGGCCTGGATCTCCTCGTCGATGGCGGGCATATCCTTGCGCTCGCGGCGATACAAGATGGTGGCCTGCGCGCCCATGCGCATCACGGTGCGGGCCGAATCAATGGCCGCGTTGCCGCCGCCGATGATGGCGACGCGCGCGCCCATCGAAACCGGCGCGCTCACGGCCACCGACTCCAGAAAAGGCAGCGCGGGATGAACATTTTTCAACTCGGTGCCGGGAAGATAGAGCCAGGATTCCTTCCAGGTTCCAATGGAGAGGAAGACGGCGTCGAATTGGCTGGCCAGTTCATTCAGCGGCACGTCGAAGCCGATGCGCGTGTTGAAGACCATCTTCACGCCGACGCCCTCGATGAGGTCCAGTTCGCGGCGTAGCACGGACTTGGGCAGCCGGTACTCTGGAATAGCAAAGCGCAGCATACCGCCGGCTTCGCCGCGCTCCTCGAAGATGGTTACGTCGTGGCCCAGCATGGCCAGATAGAAAGCGGCGGTGAGTCCTGTGGGACCGGAGCCTGCGACGGCGACTCTGTGGCCGGTAAAGGGAAGCTGGCGTGCGCGAATCCGCGCGAGCATCGGCTCAAAGAGGTCGGTCTGATAGATGGCGTCGGCGATGAAGCGATGCACTTCGCGCATATTCACCACTTCGTCAAAGGATTGGCGGCGGCACCTGTTATCACAAGGATGCTGGCAGACGCGGCCGGTGGAAGCGGGCAATGGATTGTCGAGAATGACGGACTCGAAGGCGTCTTCTATGCGGCCCTCCTGAAACAGCTCCAGAAAACGCGGAATATTCATGCGCAGCGGGCAGGAGTTTTCGCAGGGTGAGAGGGCCAGCTCCTGGCAGACGCCGGCGCGGCAGCGATGGGCGACGATGTGGTCTTCGTACTCCTCGCGGAAGTGGCGAATGGTGGTGAGCACGGGATTGGGTGCCGACTGGCCCAGCGCGCAAAGCGAAGTCTCGCGGATCATACGGCCCAGCTCATCCAGAAGGACCATCTGCTCGCGAGTGCCGTTGCCGGCAGTGATGGCGTTGAGGATGCGCATCGCCTTGTTCAGGCCCACGCGGCACGGGACGCACTTGCCGCAGGACTCGGAGTGGGTGAACTCGATGAAGTAGCGGGCGACATCAACCATGCAGTTGTCTTCGTCCATGACCACCATGCCGCCGGAACCCATGATGGAGCCGATCTGCGCCAGGCTCTCGTAATCGACGGGCGTGTCGAGCATATCAACGGGAATGCAGCCGCCGCTGGGACCACCGGTCTGCACGGCTTTGACGCGGCGGCCATTCACGGCGCCCTCGCCGATGTCATAGATGAAGCTCTTCAGCGGCGTACCCAGCGGCATCTCAACGAGGCCGGTGTTGCGGATTTTGCCAACCAGGGAAAAAACCTTGGTGCCGGGACTCTTGACGCTCCCGGTCTCAGCAAACCACGCCGGGCCGCGGGTGACGATGGGCGCGACGTTGTACCAGGTCTCGACGTTGTTGATGTTGGTCGGCTTGCCATACAGGCCCTTCTGCGCGGGATACGGAGGGCGGGGATGCGGGCGTCCCGCATGGCCTTCAAGCGAGGCGATGAGGGCGGTCTCTTCGCCGCAGACAAAGGCGCCCGCGCCCTGCACCAACTGAATGTTGAAGCTGAAGCCGCGGTCGAGGATATTGGCGCCCAGCAGTCCGTACTCGCGCGCTTGTTCGATGGCGCGGGTGAGGCGGCTGACGGCCAGCGGATACTCGGCGCGGACGTAGATGATGCCCTCGGTGGCGCCCATCGCGTAGGCGCCTATGATCATGCCTTCAAGCAGCGAATGAGGGTCGCCCTCGATCTCGTTGCGGTTCATGTAAGCGCCGGGGTCGCCTTCATCGGCGTTGCAGATGATGTACTTGGTGTCGGCTTTGGCCTTGGCCATAAAATCCCATTTGTTGCCGGTCAGGAAACCGGCGCCGCCGCGGCCGCGCAGCCGAGCAGCCTTGATCTGCTCGATAACGGAGTCGGCGCGGCCGTCAATCAGAACCTTGTACAGAGCCTGATAGCCGCCTACCGCGATATATTCCTCGATATCAGAGGGATTGATGAGTCCGCAGTTGCGCAGGACGATCTTCTTCTGCCCCTTGAAGAAGGGGATCGCGTTCCAGGCGGGAATATCGGGGTAGCCCTGTCCGTAGCGCAGGTGAGCGGTGATGTGATCCCAATCCTCGATCTTGCAGTAAACCAGATCGGAGGGCATGACCCGGGTGGAGACGGCTTCGAGGATACGGGCGGCGTCGTTGGCCTGGACGCGATGCAGCACGACAAGAGGATTACCCGGCAGACGGACGGTAACCAGCGGCTCCTGAAAGCAGGAGCCGAAGCAGCCCACCCCGGCCAGCAGTACATCGACGCCGCTGCGATGAATATCCTCATTGAGGGCGTGAAAAACCTCTTCGGCGCCGTTGCCACGGCCACAGGTTCCCATGCCCACGGTGAGGCGCGGAATAGCCGGCATCAGCTTTGCAAGCCCTGATTCACGAACTGAATTGAAAGCGCCAATATCGAGAATTCGCGGCATTAGTTTCCCCCTTGTCTGATCATTCCGGTCTGGCCGAGAGCCTTTACTTCGCGCTGCAAGGTGCGCTCATTCACGTGGCTGAGAATGTGGTGATTGACCTCCACAACCGGCGCCAGGGCGCACTGGCCAAAGCAGGCCACAGTTCGCACCGTGAAGCGGCGGTCAGCGGTGGTGAGAGCCAGCTTGTCGGCCTCGTTGGTCTCGCTCGCCTCCTGCCCGCTCAATCCCAGATCGAGGCAGAGCTTCTCCAGCAGATCGCGGGAGCCGCGCGTGTGGCAGGCCGTGCCGCGGCAGACGCAGACCACGTTGTCGCCCTGCGGATCGAGGTTGAAGAGCGCAAAGAAGGTGGCAGCGCTGTAGATTGTGGACGGTGGAAGGCCCGTCTCGCCGGCGATGTAGCGCAGCGACTCCATCGACAGGAATTTGTGCGGGTTGGCGGCCTGCACGGTTTCCAGGATTCCCAACAGCGCGCCGGGACGGCCGCCGTGCTCTTGAATCGCCTGGTCGATCAACAGCTTCTCGTGAACATTCAGCACTTCTTGGGCGACACTTTGCATGATTCCTCCGCTAGGTAGCAGATTCTTCGAGGCTTGAAGAACGGATGCGCAGGGCACAATCCAGCCGTCGCCGTGGGAAAAACGGCGCACACGTGCCACAGACACACTGAGAGAGGCCGGGATGGAGAGGGCGCCATAGGTCAGACCCTCCTCGCTTCTGGACCGTCTTCCGGGGAGTGGAAGGAGAATGGAAAAGAGCGTTCGCCCAGGAAGCTATGCAAATCGGGAACAATGGAGGCTGCGCTGAATAGAGGGCGCAGTTCGCAGAGACTTTTACCCAGAAAACCGTCCGCAAGGGACGATGACACCAAAAGGACTGCTTTGGATGTATCGGGCGTCACATCGTATTGTGACGCCCATTGTGCGCCCGGCCAAGCAGGTAGCGCCGGCCTCCCAGCCGGCGGTTGCGTGGACCTCCCGGTCCACGCCGCATTCTACATAAATAAAAAAATGCTCTAAGAATCCGGGTTGGGGAGCGGCTCCGGCGGCGCGACCGGCACGACTTCTGCGGCGGCTTCGATCTCTGTCGCAGGTTCTTCTTCGATGGTCTCAGCAGCAACCGGAGCCAGCAGCAGATCGACGCGATAGCTGGCGGCCTCGGCAGCCGTCAACGCCTCATCGATGGTGCCGTTGATCGCCCGAACCGTGGCACGGCTGGGCGTAGACTCACCCGCCAGGCGCAACAGCGAGGGCAGTTGCAGCCACCAGAGCAGCTCCTCGTAACGCTCTCGGACAAAGTATTCGTAACCCTCGGCCTCATGTACGCCGGTCAGCCAGCGCAGATCCGGGTCGAGCCACAGTGCGGGGGCGATTGCCGCGGGAGCGAAATCCCCGCGCTTATTTTGCGGCGAGGTCGGCGCAACCGCAGCCGCGGCCTCCGGGGGGGGGGCTTCCCGCTGGCCAACGCCGGCGCCGGTAAGCAGCAGAACCTTCACGCGCGCGGCCACGCGCCAGCCCTCCTCGCCCTCGAAGCCGAGCGCGGTGAAGGCCTGAGCGAAAGGCTCGCGCAGACGCAAGCGATCAAAGAGGTCCAGCGCAACGCGCTCCGGCTTTTCCGCGTCGATGGATTCGGCCAGCAGCTCCAGCGCGCACCAGGCAAGAACCGGAGCCCACATAGCCGTAGCGGTAAGCTGCGGGCTGGGGCTGGGCAGCATACGGCGGGCGGCAACGGTCCAGGGCGCCGGGAAGAGCGCTTCAATGGCGGGAATGCGCATGGCAGCGCGCAAACGCTCACGGTAGGCCGCGCGCAGCAGGCTGGGATTGGCCGGAATGGAATGGGCGGAGGAGCGGTAGGCCTTCTGCGCCTGGCGCAGGAAGTTTTCGCAGCGCGCCCAGGCCGCTTCGTAGTACGCGGAGCGTTCGGCTTCAATCTCCGGGTTAACGACGACGGCCGGGGTGCGCGCCAGGGTACGAGGATGCTCGGCCAGATCAGCAAAGAGACGCACCATCGCCGGCTCCAGCAGTTTCCCAAGCGCATCGTGCGCCGGCTGCAACTCCAAATGAACCAACGCATCTTCCAGGCTGGCAACGCCGCGTCCGTTGAGCTGGTCGCTGAGCCTGTCCCAGGGCTGTGTCGCGGTGGAGACAAGCTCACGCCAATCGAGAAAAACGTGGCATTGGTAGGCGTGCAGATCGATGGTAAGCCCGCGCTGCGATAAATCGCTCGCCCGGCGCATATATTCGAGGTCGGTGAGCGAATCGCGCCAGGCCAGAATCGCGGCAGAGTCGGCGCTGAAGCCGAGGCCTTCCCAGAGGCGCTGCTGGCGCAGTTGATTGGCGCCCTTGTCGGCATAGGCCGCTGAGTAATCAATCGTCCCGTGAGTCGTTCCGTAACGGTTGTTGTAGATGACGAGTGCCCGCTCATCCCCGTTGCGGTTGGAGTAGGCAAAGACGTTTTCGTCCACCTTGCCGGCATCGGTGAAAAAGTCGTAGAGCCGGAAATTGCTGCTTTCGGCAAAGAGCCGGCGGCGCTTGAGCAACGGCGCAATCTCGCGTTCGTGGCGCTCCACCATCCAATGGTCCGCCGATTCATCGTAGCGCGGCCGCTGATACTCCATGCCGTATTTCTCAGTGAATCCCTCGATCTGGCCGTGGCCGAACATCGGCAGCCCGGGCAGCGTGACCATCATCGCCGTCACGCCAAAACACTTGTCTCCCTTGCCGAATTGATCGATGGCCGTGCGCTCATCGGGATTGCTCATGAAGTTGACGTAGCGCTTCATGATATCGGGATCGAACTCCAGCGTGTTCTTGATCACGGAGCGGTACTTGGCGTTGTCTTCGTCGCGCAGCATCACCATGAAGGCGCTGTTATAGACGCGGTGCATTCCGAGAGTGCGGACGAAGTAGCCCTCCATCAGCCAGAAGGCCTCGGCCAGCAGCAGCGTGCCGGGAACTTCCGCGGCCACGCGATCCACCACCTCGCGCCAAAACTCATGCGGCATAGCGCGATCAAATTCGGCCTGGCTCATGCCGAATTCGGCGCGCGAGGGAATGGCGCCGCTGGCTCCCGGCCCCGGAAACCAGAGCCGGTGAAAGTGGCGCTTGGCCAGCGTCATCGCGGCGTCAAAGCGAATCACCGGAAAAAGCCGCGCCACGTGCAGAATTGTCTGGATCACCTGCTCGCGCACCGCCGCATTCAAATAGTCGAGTTGCGCTGTGTCGTTCCAGGGAAAGCTCGTGCCGTCGTTGCCGTGATAGATATAACGCGTCTCGCCGCTCTGACGATCACGACGGCGAAAGACCACGGCAGCATCACTCTGCTCGAAGTAGTGGTCTTCAATCTTGATTTCAGCGCGCCCATCCTGCGAGAGGTCGGGACCGTTGAAACTGTACGCGGGATAAGGCGAATCCGGCCGCGAGATGAACCACTCCGGGTGCTCGACCACCCAGGGCGAATCAATCCCCATGTGGTTGGGAACCATGTCGCTGGCCAGGCGAATCCCGTGCCGGTAGGCGCGGTCGCGCAGATTTGTGTAAGCCGCTTCGCCGCCCAGGTCCTCGGCAATCGCGTAGTCGAAGAGCGAATATGCGGAGGCGACGGCGTCGGAGTTGCCGCAGAGCAGCTTGATCGTCTTCGAGGCGCGGCTGCGCTCCCAAACGCCGATCAGCCACAGCGAGTTGAGTCCGCGGCGGGCGAGCGTGGCGAGCTCCTCGTCGGGAATCTCATCGAGGCGCGTGATGGCGCGTCCATATTGCTTGCTCATCTGCGCTAGCCAGACGTAGGTACTTTTGGCGACGAGCACGGCCGTGGGCATCCAGGCCGTGTCGGGCGAAAACTTCTCGTACTCGTGCGCCGGGTCGCCGAAGACGGGCACCTCGGCGGTGCTGACCACGGCGGGCCACTGCTGCTGGCCACTCTCGCGACGGCGTTTGGCGGCGGCTTCGGCGGCGGCCCTGGCCTGCTGCGCGGGCGGATTGAACTGCATCCAGATGGCCAGCTCTTCCTCGTGCAGAATGTCGGCGGCGAGTTGCAGATAGCGCTCCAGGCTCGTGCCCAGCAGCGGCTTCCAGAGCGTGCGAATTAGCGCCAGTTGCTCGCCGAGCGAACGCGGTGAGCCGGCCGCCGGCGCGCTCAGCAGCTCCAGCAGGTTCATCGGCTTGACGTTGGGTAGCGGAATCAGCGGGCGCGTGGCAAAGTACTCGGGCAAACGGCGCGTGACCTGGCGATAGACGGTCTTCTCGGCCAGCGATTTATCCTCGAAAAGCTCCTCAAAGGGCTGAAAAGCCTGGTTGCGATTGGCTGTCCACAGCATCAGCAGCTCTTCCAGCGCGACAGCCCAGTGCGAAGTGCCTTCGGTCTGCCCTGAAAGCCATTGTTGCGGTGTTTGCTCGCCGCGAATCACCGCTGCGCCGGGAAACTCTTCGACAAAGGTCAGCAGCATCTTGCCCAGTGCTTCGGCGCCCACCTGCGCGGAGAAGAACTCCAGGGCGGAGGTCATCACCGCCGGATCGAAATGCTGGCGATAGCGCGCCATCAGCACGTGGCTGGCCTCGTCGATCAGTCCCATCGCGTAGAGCTGGCCGGCATGAACCGCCAACTCGGGATGCTTTTCCACGTCGCGCACCGTGTTCATGCGATGCGCAAACTCGCGGCAGGCGGCCACATTGGCAAAAACCACGTTTCCCGCATAGGAAAACAGCGACTTCGCGAAGCCGTAGCGTTCACGCGCCTTCCGGGCTATATGGAATTCCATCATGGAGCACTAACTCCCAAAAGATAAAGGTACAACAAACAGGCCGAGAGCGCTGTGATCCTCTCAATCCAGCGCTTTATGAAAGCGCAGAATCGCCGTTGTGAGCAGCGCGACTCCTAGGCAGGCCATCGCCGCCATCTGCGGCCAGAGAATATCCATTCCCACGCCCTTGAGATAAGTGCCGCGAATCACAACCAGAAAATAACGCAGCGGAATCGCGTAGCTGCACATCTGCATCCAGTGCGGCATAGTGCTGATGGGAAATCCGAAGCCTGAAAAGGTGATCGCCGGCATGATGAAGAAGAACGACGTCACCATCGCCTGTTGCTGCGTCGCGGAGACGGTGGAGATCAGCAGGCCCACGCCCAGCATGCACAAGAGGAAGAGCACTGCGCCCAGCGCCAGCACGGAGATGTGTCCACGAAATGGCACCTGAAACCAGAGTGAGCCGACCACGGCGATCAGCGTGACATCGAAGAGCCCGATCAGAAAAAACGGCAGCGTCTTGCCGAGAATGAACTCGGCAGGGCGGATGGGCGTGACCATGATCTGTTCGAGGGTGCCGATCTCGCGCTCGCGCACCACGGCAAAGGCTGTCAGAGTGACCACGAGCACAACAGTCAGGCTGCCGATAATTCCCGGCACAAAAAACCAGCGGCTGCGCAGATCGGGGTTATACCACGGGCGCGGCGCAAGCTCCACCGATGGCATCTGCTCGATGTACTGCGGCGCAATGCGATAGATGCGGTCGCGCTGATACTCCTGCGCAAACGTGAGCGCGATCTGCGAGATATAACCAGAGGCGATCAGCGCGGTGTTGGAGTTGGTCGCGTCCACAATCACCTGCAGCGGCGCGGTCTGGCCCTTGAGCAACTGCTGCGAGAAACCCGCATCGATTTCCAAACCGATTGTCGCCGTTCCCTGCTCGATTGCGTCGCCGAGTTGGCGCGAGTCGGTGAGCTGCCGCTGCACGTCAAAATAGGAGCTTGATGTGAAACGCGAGACCAGCTCGCGGCTCTCTTGCGAGTGATCCAGATCGAGCACGACGGTTGGAACATGGTGGATTTCATAGTTGGCCGCGTAGCCAAACACCATCATCTGAATAATGGGCGGACCGACGAGAATAAAGCGCGTCCGCTTGTCGCGCAACACTTGGATGAACTCCTTGATCAGCATTTGCTTCAGCCGCCCCAGCATTGATCTCTCCTTTACTCCAGCTACTCCAGCCTCTTATGAAAGCTGCGCGTGGCCAGCAACGCCAGTACAAATGCAAACGCCGCCAGTGGAACCAGGTCCGCAAAAAGCATGGACGCGGACGTGCCCTTTAGAAAGATCTTTTTCAGCACTGAAACGTAATATCGCGCGGGAAGAATGCGCGTAATCCACTGCAAAGCAATGGGCATTTGTTCAATCGAAAACAGAAATCCAGAGAGCAGAAATGCGGGAAGAAATGTGATAAGCAACGCGATCTGGCTGGCCGCAAACTGATTTTTCGCCAGCACCGAGATAAAGAATCCCAGCGAGAGAACCACCACCATGAACATCGCCGATGCGGCCATCAGCGTAACCCACGAGCCGCGAAACGGCACGTGGAACCAATAGATGGCGATCAGTGCGCTGATAATGGTGTCAAACATTCCCAGTGCAAAGTAAGGCGCCAGCTTGCCCAGCAAAATCTCCATCGCCGTCACCGGCGTCGAGATGAGCTGCTCCATCGTGCCCCGCTCCCACTCTCGCGCAATGGTCAGCGAAGTAAGGAACGCGCCGATCACCGACATCACCAGCGCCAGCACGCCGGGAATGATGAAGGCGCTGCTCTCCAGGTTTTCGTTGTACCAGGTGCGCGTCTCCACGCTCATCGCCGCCGGCTGCATCGCAACTCCGCGCGCGCGCAGCCAGTTGATTTCGACATCAGCCGAGTAACCTTGCACAACGGCTTGCGAGTAGCCGATGAGCACGTTGGCCGTATTGTCATCCGAGCCATCGACCAGCGCCTGAATCTCCACAGGGCGGCCATCGCGCAGCCGTTGTGAAAAGTCCCACGGAATCACGAGGCCCATCTTCGCGTGGCCGTCGTCGAGCGCGCGCGTCAGTTCCGCGTAGTCCGTGACCACGCGCGCGACGTGAAAGTATTCGCTCTCCTGAAATCGCTTCAGCAAATCCTGGCTCTGCTGACTGCCGTCGCGATCCATCACATAAACCGGCAATCCCTTGAGATCGAGATTGACGCCGTAGCCAAAGAGCAGCACAAGAATCGCAGGCATGAGAACGACGATGATGAGGCTGCGAGCATCGCGAAAAATCTGGATGACCTCTTTGCGTGCAACGGCCAGCAATCGAGTGAGGCTCATAGCTTGCCTCCTCTCTCACGGTCCGTGGTGAGCGAGACAAAGACATCTTCCAGACTGGGGCGAATCGCTTCCATGCGGCTCACGTTGATGCCACGCTGGGCAAGATAGTTCCCAATCAGCGGCGCCGCTGCCGTTGCATCGCTCACCACCAGGTGAAGAGCGTTGCCGAAGACGGCCGCGTCCATTACATCCGGCGTCGATTGCAGCGCCTCCACGGCATCGCCCAGCGGCTCGCACTCGACGAGAAGAAGTTCGCCTCTCATCGCATCGCGCTTCAGCTCCGACGGCGTGCCCAGAGCGACAATTTTGCCGCGAAAGATCAGCGCCAGACGATTGCAGTATTCAGCCTCTTCCATGTAATGCGTGGTGACAAAAACAGTAACTCCCTCCTCTGCCATCTGATGAATCAACTCCCAGAACTGACGCCGCGTAATGGGATCAACGCCGGAGGTTGGCTCATCGAGAAAGAGCACGGGCGGCTTGTGCAAGACCGCGCAACCCAGAGCCAATCGCTGCTTCCAGCCGCCGGGCAGCGTTCCCGTGATGAGATTCTCCTGGCCCTTTAGATTGGCCATCGCGAGCGCCCATGCGATGCGTTCCTGAAGCTTATCGGCGGGAACACTGTAGAGTCCGGCAAACAAGCGCAGGTTTTCGATGACTTTGAGATCGTTGTAGAGAGAGAACTTCTGCGACATGTAACCGATATTCTGGCGCACCGATTCCGGCTCGAGGCTCACATCGAAGCCCGCCACCGAAGCGCGTCCCGATGTGGGTTTAAGCAGGCCGCAGAGCATGCGAATTGTGGTGGATTTTCCCGCGCCGTTGGGTCCAAGGAATCCGAATACCTCGCCCTTGCGCACCGCGAGATTGATGTGGTCCACGGCAACGAAATCTCCAAAGCGCTTGACGAGGCTTTCAACAACGACAGAGTTGTCGATCTCAGGCATGGGTGTCGACTCCCGCGCTGACCGCATCGATGAACAGATCTTCAATCGACGGAGAGACCTGTTGCATCGCATCGAAGGGGATATTGGCGCGCTTGAGCATGGCTGCGAATTCTGGAATGCGGCGGGCAGCGTCGTCAACCACGATGTGCACTCCGTCGCCCGTCAGCAAGAGGCTCGAAATCCCCTGCGCGCCTTCGAGTTCATCGCGCAAGCCGCGCGGCTCCGCTGCGGTAATCGACACAACTCCCTTGCCCAGCTTCGCTTTGAGATTGGCGGGCGTATCACAGAAGAGCAGCTTTCCCTGATGCATCAGCGCGACGCGATGACAGCGCTCGGCCTCGTCGAGGTACGCCGTCGAGGTGAGAATCGCCACGCCCTCCGCGACTAGCTCATAGAGAATGCGCCAGAAGTCGCGCCGCGAAACAGGATCGACGCCGGTGGTTGGCTCATCGAGCAAAATCACCTTGGGCCGATGAATGAGCGCGCAGACTAGGCCGAGCTTCTGCTTCATTCCGCCGGAGAGTTTGCCGGCCATCCGCTTGCGAAATTCACTCATGCCCGCGGCCTCAAGCAATTGCGTTGAGCGAGTGTCGCGCTCGGCTTTCTTCACGCCGAAGAGATCCGCATAAAAGCGAATATTTTCGTCAACGGTAAGGTCTTCGTAAAGTCCGAAGCGCTGCGGCATATAACTGAGCGCGTGCTTGGCGCCTTCCGGATCGCGCGCAATATCGAATCCGGCGACCGTGGCCTTGCCCGCGCCGGGAGGAAGAATTCCGGCGAGCATACGCAGCGTGGTCGTCTTGCCTGCTCCATCGGGACCGACAAGGCCGAAGATTTCTCCAGCGCGCACGTCAAAGCTCAAAGCATCAACCGCGCGCACACCGGGAAAACTCTTCGTCAATCCCTCGGCCACAATCGCGGATTGGACTGAGTTCGTCATTGCCTGGCTGCCACCAGATCGATGCGCGCGTCGGCGGGCATTCCTGGTTTGAGTTCGTGATTAAAGTTGTCGATGTCGATCTTGATGCGGTAAACCAGCGTGACGCGCTCCGTGGTTGTTTGCACGCTCTTGGGCGTAAACTCAGCGGTCGATGAGATGAACGAGATGCGTCCGCGATATTGCTTGCCGGGATACGTGTCTGTGGTGATGGTTGCATCTTGTCCCCAGTGAATGCGGCCCAAATCCGTCTCGGCGATGTAGGCGCGCAGCCAGATGTGATCGAGATCCGAGAGCGTAATAACAGGCGATCCCGGCGAAACCACTTCGCCGATCTCCGCCTGGCGCACAGTGACAACGCCCGCCGATGGCGCGCGCAAAACGCTGTAACTCAGATTCACCCGCGAGAGGCCGAGATCAGCGCTGGCTTCATTCAGATTAGCGCGCGCGATATCGATGTCTTCCTTGCGGCTGCCTTCGACGGCCTCGTTGTAACGCTGCCCCGCGGCTTTGAAGATCGCCTCGGCGCGCTTCAGCGCGGTGGCCGCCAGATCGCGTTCCTGCGCGGAGATCTCATCCTTTGCGAAGAGCTTCTGGGCGCGCTCGTTGTCGAGCTTCTTCTCGTCGAGGTCAGCTTTAGCATCGATCATGGTCTGCTGCGCCGCTCTCACTTCCTGATGGCGCGTACCGGCCAACTCGAGAGCGAGATTCGATTCGCGCACACCAACCGCGGCCTGGTCTATGCGCACGCGCTGCTGCAAATCGGCGTCGTCGAGTCGCGCCAGCAGCGCGCCTTGCTCCACCTGCTGACCCTCTTCAATGGGCAGTTCTACGATGCGCCCCTGCACCTTGAAGCCGACCAGGCTCTCATGCGCTTCAATGTTTCCGGAGAGCGTGAGCTGATGCGCGGGCGCGGGCTTCGCCCTCAGGCGCGGATAAAAATACACGCCGGCGGCAACGACCGCGGCCAGAAGAATTAAAACGGGAATGATTCGCTTCATACCTTCAAACCTCGCGTGTGAGAGTGCGCATGGCAGCCCGCTGTTGATCAATTCTCCATGAATCGCACAATGTTTTTCTCCGTATCGCCTAGAGCGCGGGCAAGCGCAAACTTTGCGTCCACGTGGCTGCTGACGGCAAGAATATAATTCTCTTCTGCGCGCGCCAGCTCGTCCTGCGCGGTGATCACTTCAACATTGTTGGCCGTGCCCTGCGTGAATCGATCTTGCGCCATCTGCAACTCGCGCCGCGCCAGCTCTTCACCTTCACGCGCCACGCTCACCTGTGCGGTCGCGGAGTCCAGATTCAGCAGCGCCTCGCGCAGCTCCTCATCAATGCCGCGGCCGAGATCGGCAATCTGATCGTCGATGCGCTTCACGCGGCTGGCCAGCTCCTGCGCTTCTCCATTGCGGTCGCGATCAAAAAGCGTGAAATCGATCTGGCCTTGCAGCAGGCCCGTGCTCGCAACGCTGCCGATGCTGCGCCCGATCTCGCCGAAGTTTCCGTTCACGCTCAGCCTTGGAAGCGCGCGCGCGCGGTTGGCGCTCTGCTGCGCGACGAGCGCCTCGCGCTGGCTTAAAAGCGAAAGATAATCGGCGCGCTCGAGCAATGCCGCGGGCGCAAGGGTTGCAATCTCCGGCGGCTGTAAGGGATGATAGTCGAGCGGCTCGGCCAACTCCAGCGGCGTCGCGGGATCCATGCCCAGATTGCGCGCCAGCGCGAGCAGCGATTGCCTGGTCTGATTCTCTGCAATCAGCAAAGCCTGACGATCGTTGGCCAACTGCACTTGCGCGCGAAGCACATCCACGCCGGTTGCGGTTCCAGCGTCGTGCTTGTCTTTGGCCAGCTTGTACAGCGCGTTCGAATCGGTCACGCGCGATTGCGCGGCATCGGCGCGCGCCGCGGCGGACTGCGCATTCAAATAAAGCGCGGCAATCGCGCGCACAATCAGGTCGCGCGCATCGCGCTCATCCATTTTGCCTGCCTCGACGGCGCGCTGGCTGGCCTTGAGTCCGCGCGAGCTCTCCAGATCGACGATGTTCTGCTGCGCATAGACGCGAAAATCGTAATTTGAAAACGGCCCCACCACTTCAGGCATTCCCGGCAGTGAGATTCCAAAGGCTCGCAGATCGCGGTTCTGCACATTCGCATAGGCCTGCGCGTTTACGCGCGGAAGCAGCGCGGCCGACAAGCGCCGTGCGCGCGTGCCTTCAGCCTCTTCCACTTTGGTGGTGGCAGTCAGCACATTCAGGTTGGCCAGCAGTGCCCTGTGAATCGCCTCCTGCAGCGTCAGCCTGAGCGGCGCCGCCTGCTGCGCTGAGGAGACGCACACGCCCAGCCCTGCCAACAAAAAAACAGCGGTGAAGCGAAGTTTGCATTGCATGATACCTGCTCTTGAGCGAAGAAGTTCGTCGCTCTCGTTACGCTCTTGCCCCGGCCCCACGCCCTTGCGACGATCTGGCGGCTCTATAGCATCTTACGCGAAGCAGCGCGTCCAGGTTACACGAAGATTGCTGGAGTCGCACATGAAATTCAGCGCCTGATTGACCGATCCATCCTTTGTCTCATGTTTTTCCACACTCGCGGCTGAAACAAGACCGCAGCAAATGTCAGGCACCCGGCTATTGGCATCCCAACTGGCTGTAGGCTACTCCGATAGAACTCAGAGTTCCGTCACTGTTGAGCAAATCCGAGCCGATGCCACCCTCATAGGCGTCATACCAGGAATAACCGATAATCCATGGTTGCGACTCCATCCAGGGAACAACCTGATTCACAAATGCGACTTGTGCGGCCGGGGTCATCCCCGTTGCGTCCCATGTATCCCGATTGACCAGGGCGAATTCGTTGATGACGATCGGGTAACTCGCATAGGCGGCGTGCACGCTGGTGACGTAGTTTTCAAAGGAGGAGACCTGATCCGCGGTTTCCGTGCCGACTCCCATGGGGTATACGTGAATCACGATGAAATCCACCTCGTCGCCGGCAGCTTGAGCGGAACTTATAAATGAAGACAGCCAAGGGCCGCCGCCGGAGATCATATTGCTGCCCATGTCGGGTGCTCCAATCAATTTGCCATCGGCGTCAGCCACAACCGTCGGCCAATCCGCAATGGCCTGGTCAACCGTCATATTGGACTGCGTGGACACGTCAGGCTCATTGAAGGTGAAAACCCATGGAGAGTTTCCCGATACTTTCATGATCTTTGAGCCATCCCAGAACTCGGGAACGAAGACCGCGCTTCCCGTGTAACGAATCATGTCGTTGGTTGGCCCCCAGTCGTAATACCAACTGATGTTTAATTGGTCGATTGCATTGGGATCCGGGGTCGAGACATAATACTCGGCTACACCCTTCTTGGCGGTCGGTGTGCATGATACGGTGATCACTGCCACTGTTAGCTGCTGCGTCACCGATATTCCATCGGAATTTGTCACCGTGAGAGTGTACGTGGTGGCGGCGGACAACTTCCCCGTTGACACGGGTACGCCTGAGGAGACCGTGCCAATGGATTGATTCACATATCCTGTTCCGTTGGAAAATACTGCGTTGAGATCCGTTGCCGTCCCCGCCGGGATAGGCGAGACCGATGCGGTGAAAGAAGTGATGCTCGGAGCGCTCGACGGCGGGGAGGTCGATTGCTGGCCCCCGCCTCCGCAGCCCGGCATAAATACACATAAAAATAAAAGCGCAGCCCAGCCCGCTGAGCGACGGAAGCTTACCTCAAACGCCATGCAATCGCCCTCCCGGACTCTTGCAATCGACTTTATCACGCGGGCAAAGAAAATGGCGCGATTCCAGGAAATACCGCGCCATTGCTTCGACATACACAGCGCGCACCTTTGTTCTTCCCGCGCGCGCTTCGGCCGCTCCTGACGCCAACAAGTAAATGAATGTGCCCACGAGCAAAAGGCCGCCCATAGCGGGTGGCCTTTTGATGATTGAAGGATTTTGCAGGCATGGAGGCGCCGAAAGCGTCTGCCGCACCGCAGGTGCCTACAACTGATTCATGTTGGCCAGGAACTCGGCATTGTTGCGCACCTTTTCCAACCGGCTGATGAGCAACTCCATCGCCTCGACCGGCGAGAGAGGGTTGAGCACCTTGCGCAGAATCCAAATGCGCTGCAAATCCTCCTTGGGAATGAGCAGCTCTTCCTTGCGCGTGCCGGAGCGCTGAATGTCGATGGCCGGAAAGACGCGCTTGTCCACCAGCTTGCGATCGAGGATGATCTCCATGTTGCCGGTGCCTTTAAATTCTTCGAAGATGACCTCGTCCATGCGCGAGCCGGTATCAATCAGCGCGGTGGAGATGATGGTCAGTGAACCGCCTTCCTCGATGTTGCGCGCCGCGCCGAAAAATCTCTTGGGCCGCTGCAACGCGTTCGAGTCCACGCCACCTGAAAGCACCTTGCCCGACGGAGGAACAATGGTGTTGTAGGCACGCGCAAGTCGAGTGATGGAGTCGAGCAGAATCACCACGTCGCGCTTATGCTCCACCAGCCGCTTGGCCTTCTCGATGACCATCTCGGCCACCTGCACGTGGCGCGCCGCCGGCTCATCAAAGGTCGAGCTGATGACCTCGCCCTTCACCGAGCGCTGCATATCCGTAACTTCCTCGGGACGCTCGTCGATGAGCAGGACAATGAGCACCACGTCGGGGTGGTTGGTGGAGATGGAGTTGGCCAGCGCCTGCAGCAGCATCGTCTTGCCGGTGCGCGGCGGAGCCACAATCAGGCCGCGCTGGCCCTTGCCGACGGGCGTCAACAGATCCATCACTCGGCCACTGATGGCCTCGCGCACCGTCTCCAGCTTGATGCGTTCCTGGGGATAGAGCGGAGTCAAGTTGTCGAAGAGAATCTTGTTGCGCGTCTCCTCGGGCGACTCGAAGTTGATGGCCTCGATCTTGACCAGGGCAAAATACTTTTCTCCCTCGTGCGGCGGACGGACATTGCCGCTGATCGAGTCACCTGTTTTCAGGTCGAATTTGCGAATCTGCGAGGGCGAAACATAGATGTCGTCCGGGCCGGGCAGATAGTTGTAATCAGGCGAGCGCAAAAAGCCATAGCCGTCGGGCAGAATTTCGAGTACGCCCTCGGCAAAAATGTGGCCTTCCTTTTCGCTTTGAGCCTGGAGAATCTTGAAGATCAGATCCTGCTTGCGAAGCCCGCTGGTGCCCGGGATCTCCAGGGTACGCGCGATGCGGGTCAGTTCAGTGATGTTCTTTTCTTTCAATTCCGCGATGGTCATGTTCACCTGCAAAGGGAGGATGGATGTGGGAGGGGCCGGAACGGGGGAGTGCTCCGGGAGAGTTGGACGGGATTTGATGGCTGGCGGCCTGACTGCGCCGCACTGAAAGCTTCAGTTGAGATCAAGGGTAGCATCGAAGACCGGAAAGCGGCTGCCTGACAAACGGGAACCGCTGGAAAATCTCTGCCTGTATCAACTATACCCCTCGATGGCGCTCGTCAAGCTGCGCGTTGGGTTTCGAGCGGCTGTTCCACGGACGGCTCAACGGATACCGCGGAGCCGGGATGGGCGGTACGAAAGCGAACCAGAACTTCATTTGTGGTGTCCGGCAGCCGTGTGTTCGGCTTGTGCAGCTTGCGGGTTGCCTTGCTCGCCAGTTGACACAACTGGTAGCGATTGGAGACATGAGAAAGAGCTCCAAAAACCAAATCGGAACGCATCACGAGTTTCTCCTTCAAAAAAATGAATGAACTTTTTGAACTTCCTTGATGCCAATTGTGTGCAAGAAGGCCCACGTAGCGCGAGCTACCGAAAAAGGACTCCAGCACCCAAGGTTTAGACGCGCGAGGCAGACGTCTCGTTCAAAATCCTGACGCAACTTCGCAGATATTGGAACAGGCCTCATGCCGTATCAGGGATACAGATTTCCGCCTTGGGGACCATACGACTTACATTCCCATTCCGGCAGAGATCAAAACGCACCGGTACATCAAAGGATGAGCCTCGGCCCAAAACTGATGCGGGAAAAGACAGACGCGCGCACAAAATGGCACAGTGCAATCTGCCCCATTTACGGATGGCATAAGTAAATATAAAGGAAGAAGTGCAATAGGTCAACTATTTTTTTGTGATCTTTTTCCGTTTTTCCTCTCCCACGGCCTCCGGGAGGCCAGAATACCACCGCCGAGGCCGCTGCCCGGAAAATTCCCCAAGAGAGTTGGCATTGCCAGAAGCCCCATGCGCAGAAACGGCGCACCCTGAGCAGGTGCGCCGTTTTGCTTTCCCCAAGTGGACAGCCTACTTGCCCGCGGTCTTTTTGACCCGCGGCCTGACGGGCCCGGCGGTGTCAACCAGTGCCTGGTCGATGACCCTATAGAGGTCCTGATCGGGGTTGCGGACCTCGATGTACGGCGCGCCCTTGCTGTTGGCAGTGACGATGAAGATCGTCGGCGTGGCGTTGATGCCGGTGCGCATTCCCATATCCTTGTCGGCATTAACGGCCGCGGCCAGCGTGCCTTGTGGGTCAATGGCGAAGGGCAGCGCGATGCTGTGGCTTCTGGCGAATTTCTCAGTGAACTGGCGCAACCCGGCCTGGTTATAGATGGAGGACTGGTTGGCGAAGATCTGGTCGCGGTATTCGTCGCCCAAGGCCTTGCTCCTGGTGTCAAACCAGCGAGCGTTGACGGCTGCCACCGAACTCCAGATGTGGCCGGGAATCGGAAAATCATGGCGAATCCATGGAATCTTGTACTTGGCGGCGGCCGCTTTGATGACCGGGTTCTCCATGGCGCAGCGCGGACATTCCATGTCAGCAAACTCGACGATGGCCACACGAGCGCCGGCGGGCGGATGGAGCGCGGAGTTATCTTTGATCTGCGTTCCGGACGACGGAGCGGAAAACTGCGCGCGGGCGCCGGAGGCGCTGAACAGTAGCGTGGCGGCAAGGCTAAGCAGGATGCTGGCCCGCCTGCTGATAACGGAATAACGATTGGTTAAGGCAAAAGAATGTAGCATATCGATTGGACGACTCCCTGTCAGTAATTGTAACCAACTGCGGCCAATGCATGGAGCAGCCGTTCACTATCCGCTTGCACGGGCTTTGCCTTACTTGCGGTCGCGCCTCCTCGCTCTCATCCATTGCCGCCATTTGTAGTCGGCCACAAGCGAGGAGGCGACAAGCACGAGAGCAAGAACTCCGAGGAATATTTTCATGGCTCTTTCAGGATCGCATGGATTCAAGCAGATGCGAAACACTCTTGGAGAAAAGCACCCTGCTTCGCGCCGTCCCCGCTTCGCACAGTCTATGATACAAATGAAAAATCAACCGGCGGAGGCCCTCCATGAGCAACAGCAACTCCCAGCGCGCATTGCAACTCTTTGCGCAGAACTACAACTGCGCCCAATCTGTTTACGCCGCCAGCGCTACCGGGGAAGGCTTGACTGAGGCGCAGCGGCTGGCGCTGGCCGCGCCCTTTGGCGGCGGCGTGGCGCGGCAGGGAGAAATCTGCGGCGCTCTCACCGGCGCGCTGCTGGCCCTGGGAGAGACGCAGGGCAAGGCCATGGCCGCCGATCCAGCGGCGGCTCGCAATGCGCTCTATGAGCGGGCGCGCCAACTCACAGAGGCCTTCCGCGCGGCGCACGGGGCAATTCTGTGCCGTGAATTGACCGGCTGCTCACTCGACACGGAAGCCGGCCAGCGCGCCTTCAAAGAGCGCGGGCTGCACCAGAATCTTTGTACGAAGCTGGTCGCATTCGCCGCCGATGCCTTGCATTAAAGCTGCTTCTCCGCAGGAGTTGAGGCTCTACTCCGCTTGCGGAGCGCGCATTAACACAGCACGGCGCAGGTGGCGATCCGCCAGAGACTTGCTGTAGGCATTCCACTGCGCCGCCGGGGCCGATGAAGCTTGAATGCGAGTCAGACTCTGCGCCGCATCGTTCAGCACCGCGGAGTTCAGCGCCTCCATCCCTTGCGGCGCGCTCATCAGTTGGTTCACGGCCTCTAGCGCCGCGCCGATGCGATGCTGCATCTGCGCTTCACTCGTGTGCGCATCCAGAATCGCGAGCACCTTCTCTTCGGCGCGCAGCGTGGCCTCCCGCCGATCCAGAATCTGCTGCATCGAGTACCGGTCCGTGCCCTCGACGGTTCCATCCGACCAGATGACGCCCGTGACGGCTACCTGTGCCGTAACTGGCGCCGTGGCCGCAGCCAGATTTGCCTGCTTTGCCGGAAGCGATTCGGTGTAGGGATCGCCGGGCTGAATCGCCCCGCTCCACGCTTCTTCAGAGCCGGCCTGCAGACGTCCATCCACCACCGCATCCAGCAGGTCAGAGGAGAAGCTGAAGCGGCCAATCGCCTTGCCGTCCGCCGTCAGTGTAACCGCAAGGCCATAGGCCGTAATCGCCTTCTGGCCGTTATTGACCAACTCAACCGCGACGGTGTTTGCCGACGAATCGAAGTCGGCGCTGCGCACCTGCAGCTCCGGCACACCGGCCGCCGTGGAGCTTTGACCGGGCTGAGCCGGAGAATGGACAAGCGCCACGGCAATGAGAGCAAAAGACGCGAGGAAACAGCGAGATGGGCGCGGGAGCATGGGCTTTTCCTCCGCAATCATTGTAGCGCCGAAATGAAGAGGTAGCGCCGGCCTCCCGGCCGGCTGTCGCGTGGACCTCCCGGTCCACGCGACAGCTCAGCACAAATAATAAAAATGCTCTATTTCTGCGCCGCCTGCGGCGGATTAACCTGGGCGTTGAGGAAATCGGCCAGATCGCCGATCTCCTGTTTAGTGCCGACCATCGGTGGCATAAAGCGATGGTAAGGCGAGTCGGGCTTGTACTCGTGGAGCATGGTGATGAAGCTCTCTATGTTGGCGCGGTCGCGTCCAGCGAGCAGCGTCTTCAACGGACGATAGCCTCCCAGCGTGTGGCAGCTTCCGCACTCGCCGCGGAAGATGGCTTCGCCGCGGGAGTAGCTTGTGGAGGAGCTGTTCCAGGTCCAATTGTTGTGGGCCAGATAGCCTTCCTGATTGATGCGCGCAACGTACGGAACACGCACGCCGTTCGAGTACATCCAACGGCCGATGACGTAGGGCTTGCGCAGCATCTCGCGCGAATACTCGCCCGCGCCGGTGGCGATGAGCGCCAGCAGCAGCACGGCCAGCGCGTGCGCCAGGTTGAACTCCAGCGGATTGCGGTAGGCCAGAAAGTACGCGACGCCGATGATGGTGGCCGAGGTAACGATGATGAGCAGGGCAATGCGGGTGATGATGGAAAAGGTTCCCGAGCCGATGGTGTCAATGCCCAGGGTGAGCAAGGCCTGCTGCGCAGCCGGGACCATCCAGAGATACCAGATGAGCAAAAAGGGCGTGGCCACAAACGAAGGCACGAGCCACTTGACGCTCCACCGCACCAGGCTGGTTTTTAGCGCGGGCTGGCGTTCGCCGTCGATGCAACTGGCGGTGATGAGCGCCCATACGCCGGCCAGCGCGCAGCAGACGCAGGCGCGCAGAAAGAGGCTCGGCCAGTAAGTGGGATTGAAGAAGGCATACCAGAATTTGCTGGCCTCCTGGCCGCTGCCGGCCACCGCGAGCCAGGCGTCGCCGGGCGTAAGCATGAAGGTGAGAATCCCGTTGATGATGATGAGCGTAAAGGCCGAAGCGCCGGCGTAGACCCAGCCCACGACCAGGTGCAGCTTCTCGTCAACGCGGCCCCAGGTGGAGTAGTAGACCGCGATCGTAGTCAGTTCCACGATGAAGAAGACCCACTCCATCGCCCAGCCGAAAACGAAGTTATGAATCAGCGTGCTGGTGGCTTCAGGATGCGTGAGTCCGATGGCGAACCAGATGCCCACGCCGCTCACCGTGCCGAAGACGGCGGTGAGAATCAAAAAGAATTTGGAGTAACTGGCCAGTTGCTTCAGCCAGTCGGATCTCAGTTGCGGGTCTTTCATGCGCATGGCCTTGCGCTCGGCCATCGGCAGATAAAGCCCGCCGCCCACGGCGAACTGCGAGATCATCACATGGAAGATGGCGATGATGCCGATCACCCAGCCGGAGCCAAGAATCGGAATGTCCCAGAATGGATAGTTCATGTTGAAGCTCCTAGCTGCACTTACCGAATGGTCCAGTAGCCCACGATCGTGGTGAATAAAAGCGCGAAGATGACCAGCAAGCCAAAGTAGTTGGCGGCGCGTCCGCGCTGGCCAGATTCCCTGGTGTTGTCATAGAAGGGAATCAGAACCCAGAGCACGATGCCGGTGGTGAAAAGTGCAATGCCCACGGCTTCGCCCAGCGCGGCGTACTTGCTGGAGAAGACCATGCCGACGAGCTTGAGCATCTCGAAGGGACTCATAAAGTACCATTCGGGATGGATGCCCAGCGGCGCCGGCGCCAGCGGGTCGTAAGGTTTGCCCAGGCTCCAGGGAAAAACCGAGGCCAGCAGCGCCAGAATATTCAGCGAGATCAGCCACATGGCCAGGTCTTTGCGCATGAAGTTGGGAAAGAAGGGCATGGTCTTGCGCTCAGCGGCGGGCTTGGCTTCTTCGCGGGGCGGCGTGGCGTTGCCGTGGCGCTGCACCAGCCAGAGATGGAAGCCGAGCAGCGGCAGAAAGATGGCCGGCAGCACCACCACGTGCAGGGCAAAGAAACGCTGCACGGTGAACTCGCCCACATCCGGGCCGCCGCGCAGCAGATTGGCGGCAATGGCGCCGATCCACGGAATGGACGAGGGAATCTCCAAGCCGACCTTGGTGGCAAAGTAGCTCAGCTCATCCATGGGCAGCAGGTAGCCGGAGAAGCCGAAGCCCAGCGCCAGCCCCAGCAGCGCCAGGCCGCTCAGCCAGCCGAACTCGCGCGGCTTGCGGTAGGCCTTCATGAAAAAGACCGAGAACATATGGGTGAAGACCGAGAAGATCATCAGGCTGGCGCTCCAGGCGTGAGCCGAGCGAATCAGCCAACCGAAGTGCATCACAAAGGTGATCTGGCGAACCGACTCATAAGCCTCGGCGCCGGGACGGTAGTACACCAGCAACAGCACGCCGGTGAAGCACTGCACCAGAAAAAAGAAGAGCGAGATGCCGCCCCAGTAGTACCAGAAGGATTGAGAGTGAACGGGAACGGTCTTGTGGCGCGCGAAGGCGACCAGTTCGCTCAAGCCCAGCCGCTCGTCAACCCAATCGTAGATTCTCTTTGCAGTCATGCTCATCTTCCTCTTGCGCTCGCTGCGATGCGCTATGCGCGCGAAATCACCACGCCCGACTCGTTGACGGACACTACTTTGAAGAGCTTGAGAGGCCGGGGCGGCGGGCCGCTGACGTTGGCTCCGGTGTAAGCGTTGTAAACCCCGCCGTGGCATGCGCAGTGGATGCGGTCGGCCTGGACTTCATACTGAACCGTGCAGCCGAGATGCGTGCAGACGGCGGTCAGCGCAATCCAACTGTCGTCCAGATGATGAATCAGCAGCGCCGGCGCCGTGCCGAATTTGAACATCAGCACCGAACCTTTGGGCTGCTTCTGCGCGTCCTTCAGCGTGACCTCTTTGATCTGCGTCGCGTTCATGGCCATCTCTTCCGGCGAGGCCAGATATCGGTAGATGGGATAGGCCAGGGCTGCGATATAGGCCGCTCCCGCCACGCCTGCCGCGGCCAGAAAAGCGCGGCGCGTATTCCTCTCGCCAGACTCTTCAACAATGTTTGCGGGGAGTTTCGTCTCTTCACTCATAAGCAATTCCTCCGCGCCGGCTCAGGCCGCGCCCTCCATGACTTTTCTTGAGCGCGCCACCACCGAGATCAGCCAGCCGATGACGCCCAACCCGCCGACAAAGAGAACCAGGAAGAGGCCAACGACCCCCCAGTTGGTCACTACCACGCGATCCCAAACGTTGTAGCCCTTGCTGAGAAGAGTCAAATCGCGCACTCCGTCGCGGTAGACCACCAGCGTCAGTTCCACCAGCAGCGCCACCGCCGCGCCCACCCAGCCAAACCAGTTGGCCGTCACCCTGCCGAATCCGGCGATGGCGCCAAACAGGACGGCAAGCACAACCAGCACCAGCCAGCCGTAACCGGCAAAACCAGCAAATTTATAAAGCGGATCGGCTGCCAGGCCAGCTTTGACGATCTCCGGTTGCACACTGACGGCCCACAACCCTGCCGCCAGATAAACCAGGCCGAAGGCCGCGGCCACCTTCCCACCGAGACCGGCAAGGAAGCGCTTCTCCTCCGCGGTAAAGGTTGCGCGACCCGCCAGATAAACCAGCCATAACCCGCCGATGAAAAGGCCACCGGCCATCATCAGCAGCCAGCGCGGCTCCAGCGTGGGGTCGCCGGTAGGCAGATAGGCGCCCATCGCCGAGGCGGAATACATCGGCCGCCAGACTTCAGGCCGCAGCATCAGCGTCATATTGGTCGAGAGCAGCCGAGCGATGGAACCGGCCAGCAGCCACGCGCTCAAGCCCACCCACCAGGCCGGTTTGCCCGCCTCCAGCCGAGCCGTGAAGCGGTAGAGCAGCCAGTAGGTCAGCATCAGCAAGCCGATGATTGAGATCCAGTAAAGGCCCATCAGCACGCTGCTGGTGTAAAGCGCGCGGCCATAGAGCACCTGCGAAAAAAGCAGCGGCGGAACGGCCAGGTTGATCACGAAGGTCATCACGACGGTGAGCCGCCGGGCCAGCGCGCGCGCCGCGATCAGCGAGTTTGGCGAGTTGCGGAAGAGACTCAGCAAAACCGCCAGCAGCAGTCCGCCAAGCAGCATCTCCACGGCCACAAAGTGCAGCGCCAGGGTGACAATATGCAGCAGCTTGATCAGCCAGATTGGCGCTGGCAAGGGAATTGGATCGACAGCGGGAAAAGATTGCATAGAGCCTTTTGCGACCCCCCAAGATCGTTATTAGACTAACATAGTCCAAATTGTCGTATGTGACGGTAATCACGGTACATCGAGAACGTGCGCGCGCACTTTCGCCATGCGTCACGCAACGATAGTAAACCCCCGCTGCCGTCCGGCGTAATCGCTGGCAAAAAAAATCGGCCCGGCGGCAGCTTCTCGCTCTCCCTTGCGCTTCTTCCCTCTTCTATTTTGGCAACTGGGTTGCGTCCCAGCCGCCGCCGAGGGCGCGAACCAGGCTGACATTGGCAACAAACTGGCGGGTTTGGAGCTCGAGGGCTGTGCGCTGGTTCTGGAGCAGCGTGGCTTCGGCGGTGAGCACTTCAAGATAGCCGGTGACGCCGCCCTTGTAGCGCTGATTGGAGATCTCAAAAGAATGTTGGGCCGAGGTGACGGCCTGCTGCTCGGCGGTGGATTCCTGTTCAAGAATTCGCAAGGCCGAGAGCTGGTCTTCCACATCGTTGAAGGCCGCAATCACGACGCTTTTGTAGCCTGCGGCCTGGGCTTCGTAACTGTGGCGAGCTTGATCGGTGAGGGCGTGGCGCTGGCCGGCGTCAAAGAGCAACTCGGTGGCTTGCGCGCCGAGCGACCACAGTGAACTGGGGCCTTGAATCCATGTGCCGCCGTGCATGCTCTCAAAGCCGCCTGCCCCTCCCAGGCTGACGGTGGGATAGTACGCGCTGACAGCAATGCCGATCTGGGCGTTGGCGGCAGCGGCGCGGCGCTCGGCCGCGGCGATATCGGGACGCCGCTCCAACAGTTGCGAGGGCACGCCAACAGGAACTTTGGGCAGTGGAAGCTCCGAGGCGAGCGGCGAAAACGGAATGGTGAAGGCCGACAGATTCTCGTTGGCGATGGCGCCGATGGCATGTTCGTACTGGGAGCGAGCAACGCCCACATCAATACGCTGGGCGCGCGTGGTTTCCAGTTGAGTGCGGGCCTGGGCCACGTCGGCCTCGGTGCCGATGCCCCCGGCAAGCCGCCGCTTGGTAAGGTCAAGCTGGCGTTCAAGATCAGCGATGGTCTCATCGAGCAGCTTGATCTGGGCATCGAGTCCGCGCAGTTGGAAGTAGTCGGCGGCCATCTCGGCATGAAGGCTCAGGTCGATGCTGGCCCGCTCGGCGGCGCTGGCTTGGGCGGTCGAGCGAGCGGCCTCGACGGTGCGGCGAACGCGGCCCCACAGGTCCGGCTCCCAGCTGGCCTGCCCTGCGAGCACCAGATCGTTGTAGCTGTCGGGACGGGCGGATGAGTATGAGGGCCCATTTTGCGAGACGCGTTCGCGCGCTATGGAAGGCCCCGCGGAGAGCGTGGGAAAGAGTGCGGAGCGAGCCGCGCTAACCTGCTCGCGCGCAGCCAGGTAGCGCTCCAGCGCCGAGCGAAGCGTCTGATTGTCGGGGCTGATGCGCTCTTCGAGCTGGTTGAGTTGCGCATCCTGGTAGGTCTCCCACCAATTGCCGCGCAGCAGGCCGTCAGAGGGATTGGCCGGCTGCCATGCGCCTCCGGCGGGATTGGGCGGCGGAACGATGGCCGCCGTTGCGCCGGATTCCTTGTAAGCCGGCGGGGCGTCGTAACCGGGACGATGATAGTTGGGGCCGGCGGGCTTGCAGCCGGCGAGCAGGGCGGCAGCGGCGAGAAGCAATCCAATCCGCGAGAAAGAGATGCCCCCGACGGCCAGAGTTGCTTGCAAAGCCACTCGATCTCTCACAGCCTGAAGCGCCGGCATCATCACTTGCCTCCCGTGCTGGCGTGGTTGCCGGGGCTCACGATCTGGACCTTTTCGCCTTCGATGAGCGAGTCGGGCGGATCCTGAATCACCTGATCACCCAGCCCCACTCCTGAGACAATCTGCACAGTGGCTCCGTCGTCCTCGCCGATGACGACAAGAACAAGGTGAGCGACACTGCCGTTGGTTACTGTTCCCACGTGCAGGCCTTCTTTGCGGAAGATGAGCGCGGCGGAGGGAACAATAAAGCTGGCCCCGGCGGTCGGCGTCTTGAAGTGGACCTGGGCGAGTGAGCCGGGCAGCAGTTCGCCGTCGCGGTTGTCCACGTCAATTTCAACCAGCAGGGTCCGGCTGACGGGATCAATGGCGTCGGCGGTGCGCGTGAGCGTGCCCTGGTAGGTTTTGCCGGCGTGCTCGGCAAAGGTCAGGTCGATCTTGGCGCCGCGCTTGACGTTGGCCGAATAAGACTGCGGCAGGTTGGCGTAGACGCGCAAGGTCTGGATAGCTTGCAGACGGAAGAGTTCCCTGCCCGCGCCGGGGTCGATCAACTGGCCGGTATCAATGTTGCGCGCCGTGATGACACCGTCAAAGGGAGAGTAGACCCGCTCGAAGGATTTGAGGTCGCGCAGCCTGCCAACATTGGCCTGCGCTGATTTGACGGCGGCTGCGGTGGCAGAGGCTTGGTTGACGAAGGTATCGGTGTCCTGGCGGGAGACGGCATCGCTTTTAACCAGGCCGGTGTAGCGGTCGGCCTGAATGCTGGCGTTCCGGGCGTTGGCCTGGGCGGTATTCAGCTCGGCCTCGGCCTGGGCCAGTTGCTGGTCCACTTCGGGAGCAGCGATCTCCGCCAGCAGTGCACCCTTTTTCACCCTGGCGCCGATGTCAAAGTACCAGCGCGTCAGATAGCCAGCGGAGCGCGCGTAGATGGGCGAATCGGTGTAGGCGGTCACGTTGCCGGGAAGCACAAAGCTCTCCACCGGCGCTCCCAGCTTGGGAGTGGCGACGATCACCGTTGGAGGCGCCAGTTCGTTGGTGGATTCGGCCAGAACTTTGCCGGCGGAGTTGCGATGGAGAATGCCAAAGCCCGCCAGCACGCCCGCGACCAGGAGCACGACAGCCACGCCCACCAGAGCCTTGCTGGGCGAGATGGCCACCTGCTCAGGCGCTGATTCGTGGCCGGATTGCAATTGCTGGTTCGGATTAGGTTGATTGCTCATGAAAAACTACTCCAATACTTCTTCGTCGAATTCATCCTGCGTTCCGGCCATCGCCTCGCGGTGAGCCGTCTTGCGGCGGGCTTCGAACCAGCCGTGGACGATGGAAAAAAATGCGGGCACAAAGAATAGCGTGGCCAGGGTGGCCAGCAGCAGGCCGCCGATCACGGCGCGGCCTAGCGGAGCGTTCTGCTCGCCTCCGTCACCAAGCCCCAGCGCCATCGGCACCATGCCGATGATCATGGCCAGGGCGGTCATCAGCACCGGGCGGAAGCGAACAAAACCGGCGTTCAGAGCGGCCTGGCGAGCGTCGCCCACCAGTATTTCCATTTGCTCGCGGGCAAACGTGACCACCAGAATGGAATTGGCCGTGGCCACCCCCATGCACATGATGGCGCCCGTGAGCGCCGGCACACTGAGCCGGGTGTTGGTGAGGAAGAGAAACCAGACAATCCCGGCCAATGCCGTGGGCAGCGCCGCGATGATGATGAACGGATCAAGCCACGACTGGAAATTGACCACAATGAGCAGATAAACCAACAGAATTGCGAATGCCAATCCGGTGAGCAGGCCGATGTAGGACTTGTACATGGTGTCGCTCTGGCCGCGCAGCAGTATGTGTGTGCCACGGGGCAGATCGCCATTCTTCTCGTGCCGGGCAACGATACGCTCCATGGCGCGCGTAACACTGCCCAGGTCGGTTCCAGCCACGTTGGCATAGAGATCGAGAACCGGCTGGATGTCGTAATGGCTTACAGTGCCCATTTCGGCGCCGGGCTGGATGGTGGCCAGATTGCCCAGCACCTGCACCGGCCGCGCCGCTCCGGGAGCCGCACTCTGGGCCGCGCTGCCCGTCTGCGCCGAGGCGGCGGCGCCGGTCAAGGGCAGGCTCTGCAGGTCGGCCATGCTGTCGAGCTTGTATTGCGGTGCCTGAATGGCGATGTTGTAGCTCACACTGCTTTTTGGATCCAGATAAAAGTTGGGGGCGGTCTGAAAGCTGCCGCTCATGGCCACCAGCAAGCTTTGCGCCACGTCCTTCTGGGTGAGCCCTATGGTTTCAGCGCGGGTGCGGTCCACGTTCACCGTGATATTGGGATCGTCGAAGGGCTGTTGGATGTGCGCGTCGGCGGCGCCGGGAACATAGCGGACCTCATTTAACATATTCTCGGCCAGGGCGCGGTTCCCGTAGAGGTTTGGTCCCATAACCTGAACATCGATAGGCGCCGAGAGGCCAAAGTTGAGAATCTGGGTCACAATGTCCACCGGCAATACGTAAAATGTAACGCCGGGATACTGGCGGGCAAGCGTACCGCGCAGTTGCTCGACATAAGCGGCGGTGGGATGATGATGCTCGCTCAACTGCACCTGGATGTCGGCGTCGGCCGGGCCGACGGGCGCCGAGGTCGAGTAGGCAAGGTTGATTCCGGAGGTGGGCAAACCGATGTTATCGACGATATTCACGACATCTTTGGCCGGAATCTCCCGACGAATGGTGTCGTCGACGTGATCGCAGAGAGCTGCTGTCTCCTCAATGCGGGTTCCCGTGCGAGCGCGCACGTGAATCTTGAATTGCCCGGAATCAACCGAGGGAAAGAAGTCCTGGCCGAGCCAGGGCATCAAAACGCCGATAGAGCCCAGCGCGAAGACCAGGATGAAGATTAGAGAAAAAGCCGCGTGATCCACGCACAGGGTAAGCAAGTTCAGATAACTGCGGCGAATTTTGTCAAAGCCCGACTCGAAGGCCAACTGAAAACGAACAAAGGGGTTGCGGCTGGCAAGCTTCCTGCCGGCCTCCGCATCGTCGTGCTCCTTGAGCAGATACTTGGCCATGGTGGGTACCAGCGTGCGTGAGAGCAGATAGCTGGCCAGCATGGCGAAGACTACGGCCTCGGCCATCGGAACGAAGAGGTAGCGAGCCACGCCGCTCAGCAGGAACATCGGCACAAAGACGATGCAGATGGCAAGCGTGGATACCAGGGCTGGAACGGCAATTTCAGCCGAGCCGTCCAGAATGGACTGCTCCAGCTCCCTGCCGGTCTCCAAATAGCGGTTGATGTTCTCGATTGCGACGGTAGCATCGTCCACCAGAATGCCGATGGCCAGCGCCAGGCCGCCCAAAGTCATGATATTGATGGTCTCGTGCAGCGCCCCAAGCATGATGATCGAACACAGGATCGAGAGCGGTATGGAGACCGCGATGATGATCGTGGAGCGGAAACTGCCCAGAAACAGCAGAATCATGACGGCGGTCAGGCAGGCGGCAATGATCGCCTCGCGGACCACTCCATTGATGGCGCCGCGCACAAAGATCGACTGATCGGAGAGCGCTGCGATCTGCAACTGCGGCGGCAACTGTCCCTTGATGTTGTCCAGCTTGGCGCGGATGCCGGAGATGATGTCCAGCGTGGAAGCCGAGCCAACCTTCATGATGCTCATGAGAATGGCGCGGCGCCCATCCACGTGGACAATGTTGGTCTGCGGCGGATTGCCGTCGCGCACATGCGCCACGTCGCGAATGTAAATCACCGCCCCGTTCACCGCTTTGACGGGCAGATTGTTCAGTTCATCGACGATGCCAGGCGCTGAGTTGGTTTCGACGGCGTACTCGAAGCGGTCGATCTTCATGGTGCCGGAAGGCACAATCAGGCTTTGCGCGTTGACGGCGTTCACCACATCGACGGGCGATAGTCCCTTGGCTTGCAAGGCCTGGAGGTCGAGGTCCACCTGAATCTGGCGCGGCTTGCCTCCGTAGGGAAAGGGCGTCTGTGCGCCTTCAACCGTGGCCAGCTGAACGCGAATGGTGTTTGATGCCAAGTCGTTCAACTGCTGCTCGTTCAGGCCCTGTCCGGAGAGTCCCAACTGCAAGATGGGCACGCTGGAAGCGTTGTACTGCATGATAAAGGGCGGAGTGGTGCCGGGCGGCAGGCTGCGCACCTGCGACTGGCTCACTGAGGTGACCTGGGCCACGGCGCTGGCGATGTTCACGCGCGGCTGAAAGAAGATCTTGATGACCGCGATGCCGTTCAGCGACTGCGACTCAATGTGCTCGATGTCGTTGACCGTCGTGGTCAGGCCGCGCTCGCTGGGCGTGACAATGCGGTTGGCCATCTCCTGCGCCGAGAGGCCGGTATACCCCCAGACCACCGTCACCACAGGGATATCGATGTTCGGAAAGATGTCCGTGGGCATCGTCACAATGCTGAAAACGCCCATAATCAAGATCAAAAATGCGGCAACGACAAACGTGTAAGGCCGCCGCAGCGCAAGCCGAACAATCCACATAAGGCAGGTACTCGCTCCTGAGCCGGACTGCTTTCACCCGGATCGATACGACGAATGAGGTATTTCCATATTCCAGGCAAGCGCCAGCTCGCCGGATTCATATTTCGCGCAGGTTAATCCGTTCACTCCCGCTCTTACCTATCAAGCTATTACTATTGTAGACGAAGGCCAGCTCCACTCCGCTCAAACCGGCGGAACGAGAAGCTGAATTCGCATTCGGGCTTCATCTTTCACAGCGCAGAAATCGCCACCGCCAGCAAACACGCTCCCACCGCCAGGCTCATCCGGTCGCGCAGCGCGAAGACCACCGGATCGTCGTCCATTTCTCCGCGCGAGCCAAGCAGCCAAACCCGGTAGAGCCAGAAGAGCATCAACGGCACAATCAGCCACAGCCGGCCCGCGTGCTTGTAGAGCGCCTCCACGTCCGGACGGGTGATGTAGAGCGAAAAAACCACCACGGCGGCCGTGGCGCTGGAGGTGCCGAAGCTGCGAATCTGTTCAAGATCTCCTACCACATAGCCGCGCCCATGTGCCGCCGTTGCGCCGCGTTCGCTCAGGTTTTCCAACTCGCTGAAGCGCTTGACCATGGCCAGCGAGAGAAACAGGAAGATGGCAAAGCCGGCCAGCCAGTGAGAGATCTCCGTTCCCGTGGCCGCGCCGCCGGCCAGCAGGCGCAGCGTGTAAAGCCCGGAGAGCACCAACACGTCCACCAGCGCCACTTGTTTGAAATAGAAGGAGTACGCCGTGGTGGCGACAATATAAGCCACCAGCCACAGCGCGAAGGCGCGCGGCAGCATGGGCAGCAGCAGCAGCGAGGCCGCCACGAGCGCAATCGCCAGCAAAACACCGCCCGCCACCGGCAGATCACCCGCGGCAAAGGGACGAAATCGCTTGGCGGAATGGCAGCGGTCGCTCTCGATGTCCACAAGATCGTTGACAATGTAGTTGGCCGAAGCCATGAAGCTGAAGCAGAAGAAGGCCGCGACAGCCGCCGCCACCGTCTCCGGGCGCAGCTTGTGCGAGAGCGCGAGAGGCGCCAATAAAAGCAGATTCTTGGCCCACTGATGGATGCGAATCGCCTTGAAAAATGTGCGCGACAACGGCTGCCGGTCAAGAAAGATACGCGTTACAGGAATCCGCCGCAGGCGCAAGGCCACGCGCAGGCCGAGCGTGGGATTGGCCAGCATCGCATGGCGCGCGTTGGCCAGCAGAGGCAGGTCGGCGCGCGAGTTGCCAATGTAGTCGAAGTCACCGATGCGCTCCCGCAGCCGCTCCAGCTTCTTGCCGCTGGTCAGGTTGGTCGCGCCGTCGGAGGCCAGTTCGCCGGCAAATATGCCCAGATGCGCGGCCACGCGCCCGGTCAGTGGGCCGTCCGCGCCGGTAGTCAGATAAATCTGCCGGCCCGCGCGATGCTCGGCTTGCAGATAGTGCAGCAGCGCGGCGTTGTAGGGCAGCCGCGCGGCATCCAGCGGAGCGCGGCGAGCCACTTCGGCCTTCAGCCGGGCGCGCCCGCCAGCCAGCCACACCGGCAACCGCCAAAATTGCGCGGGCGTTTGGCGCATGAACAGGCAAACCGCATCGAAGAGCGAATCGGATTTGATCAACGTGCCGTCCAGATCAACGCACAGCGGCAGCCTGCGATCCTCAGGCTCGGCAGTGTCGTGATTCTGGACCATGGTCTCCTCATCGCGCCGCCGGGCGGCTCTTCAAAGTCAAATGCGGCAGCGGGAAATCTCATCGTCAAGTATATCGCCAAACGTATTCAGCCAAATGTTTACTGATTCGGCCCAGATGTTTTGAAACGCTGTGCCCATCCATTCCGCGCTTTTTGCGGAATGGGTGGGAGACTATGATTCAGTGAAAGAGTGGCAATTCCCCGGAAAACAGACGTCACGCGGGCGCTGGATTGAGGCGACCCGGAAGGTGTGTGAGCTGAGGATGGTGGGCATTGCGCTTGCTCTCACCGTAGGCGTTTGCACATAATTACCGTCTACCGGCGCACAATGAAAGCATGAACCATGACCAAAGTCGCGGGCTGTTCCCTGATCCCTGTTCCCTGTTCTCTGCTTTTGCCCCCCCACCCCCCCTTTTTTATTTTCAGAACTTTGCAGATAATTTATATTGTTCTAAATAAATAACTTAGAAGATATTACAACCCTATAAATACCATTATATGACACTTTAGAGGTTTTTCTACCGCTAAAACGTCCCGTTTTCATGCCAAAAATCCTCCTTTTTATGAGGGTTTCCGCACTTATCTATCAAAATTGCTATGCCACGCAACGCCCTTCAATTCTCCGCGCTTCGCTTGCAGTGTGATTCAATGAAAGAGATGGCTATCCCTCGGAAAAAGACGGCGCGCGGCCTGTGGATCAGGGCTCAGCGGAAAGCGCGCGAGCTGGCGATGGTGGCGCACGCGCTGGCCGACACATCGCATCCCGTGCTGGCGCAGATTATCCCGGCGCGCTTTTGCAACCTGAGCTGCGGCTACTGCAACGAGTACGACAAAGTCAGCGAACCCGTGCCTTTGGAAGAAATGTTCCGGCGCATCGACCACCTGGGACGGCTGGGAACGGCGATGATTGGCCTCAGCGGCGGCGAGCCGCTCACCCATCCTGACCTGGACGCAATTATCCGCCGGATGCGGCAGACCGGCGCGATTGCCGGAATGATCACCAACGGCTACCTGCTCAATGTGGAGCGTATCGAGCGGCTCAACCGCGCCGGCCTCGACCACCTGCAGATCTCCATCGACAACCTCGTGCCCGATGATGTCTCGATGAAAAGCCTGAAGGTGCTCGACAAAAAGCTGGAGATGCTCGCCCAATACGCCGAATTCCATGTCAACATCAACTCGGTGGTGGGCGGGGGCTTCAAGAATCCCAACGACGCGCTGGTGATTGGCCGGCGGGCGATGGAGCTGGGCTTTGAATCGACGATTGGAATTATCCACGACGGCAGCGGGCAACTCAAGCCGCTGCTCCCCGACGAGGCGCGTGTTTACCACGCGATGACTGACCGGCACAAGACCAACTATTCGCGCTTCGACAAATTTCAGCGAGCGATTGCTGAGGGCAGGCCCAACGTCTGGCGCTGCCGCGCCGGTTCGCGCTACCTGTATATCTGCGAGAACGGGCTGGTGCATTATTGCAGCCAGCAGCGCGGCTATCCGGGCATTCCGCTCACCCGTTACACCACGGCGGACGTGCGGCGGGAGTTCCTGACGGCCAAGAGTTGCTCGCCCAACTGCACCATCGGCTGCGTCCACCGGATCAGCTACATCGACCACTGGCGCGCGCCGCAGACAAGCAGCATCTCACCGGGCGGAGACGTGGCCAGCAAGCCAACGCTGGTGCAGATTCAAAGCGCACATTGATCATTAATTTCAGTGGCTGGAATTGTAGCGCCGGTCTCCTGGCCGGCTGTAGTGCGGGCGACCTCGCCCGCGCTCGTCCAAGTCTATAGCGGCTCTTCAATTGCCCGTGCCCCATCCATTCCGCGTTTTTCTGCGGGCGGAATGGGTGGGAAAGCGAGAACTCCAACGTACGAAATCACGCGGTCTGAGAACTAGTTTTTCGCGCGCTTGTAAAACGGCGTGGGCACTTGCCGGGCGCGTGCGCGGCTGGCGCGCAGTTGCACCAGCAGATCCTGGCCGCTAGCGGCCACTGCCGTAGGCACCAGCGCAAAGGCAATGTTGGTTTTGAGAAACGGCGCGGGCGAGCCGGAGGTGACGACGCCGATCTCATTGCCGTCGAGATCAAGCACCGGGTACCCGTCGCGCGCGATGCCGCGTTCCACCATTTCAAGGCCTACAAGTTTACGCTTTGGCCCGCCGGCGGCCTGGATAGCCTGCAAAGCATCGCGGCCAATGAAATCGCCTTTGTCGAGCTTGAGCCAGTGTTCGTGGTTGCTCTCGAAGACGTTGATCGTGTCGGAGATTTCGTGGCCGTAGAGCGGCATTCCCGCTTCCAGCCGCAGGGTGTTGCGCGCGCCCAGGCCGCAGGGGCGAATCGCAAACTCGCGTCCCGCCTCCAGCAGCGCGGCCCAGAGCTTTTCCGTCGTCGCCACGTCAGAGGGTAGATAGATCTCGAAGCCGTCTTCGCCGCTGTAGCCGGTGCGGGAGATGAGTACGTTGGGCACACCGGCCACCTCGCCCCAGGTAAACCAATAATTCCGAATCGCCGCCAGATCGGCGGTCGTCAGCTTTTGCAGGGTTTCGAGCGCTTGCGGCCCCTGCACGGCCAGTTGCGAGTAGCTGTCGGAGTCGTCGCTAAGTTCGAGCTGCGGCCACGCGCCGAGTTGCTCGCGCATCCAGGCAAAGTCCTTTTCCCTGGTGCCGGCGTTCACCACCATCAAATAGTCGTTCTGGCCAAGCCGGTGGACGAGAATGTCGTCCACGTAAGCGCCTTCGGGATTGAGCAGCGCGGAGTATTGGATCTGGCCATCCTTGAGGCGCGCGGCGTCATTCATGGTGATGTGTTGTACGGCGGCCAACGCGCCGGAGCCGCGAAAGCGGATCTCGCCCATGTGGCTCACGTCGAAGAGGCCCACGCCAGTGCGCACGGCCATGTGCTCGGCGACCAGCCCGCCGCCCGAACCGGGGTCCCCGGCGACGGATCCTTGTCGCTGGGGTTGTGGATACTCGACCGGCATATCCCAGCCGCCGAAGTCCACCATCTTAGCCTTCAGCGCGCGGTGGGCGGCGTTGAGAGCGGTCTTCCGCGGCGCAACGGCGTTGGAGGCGGCGGGCAAAGGCTGATTGGGAAGCGGCATGGGAAATCCTTTCGAGCGACTTGCGGCACTTTCTACGATAGGGATTGGCGGCAGGCGGGTCAATCCCGGCGAAATAGCGTGAGTCTAAGCCGGCTGCCTTGTTGCAGGCTCCTGAGCATCGCCGGAAGGACCGCTTGCAGCCTCGCTCAGTGCGTTCCACAGTTTCTCGATGTCACTCTGCCGGGTTCGGATGTTGCCGATGGCAGCGCGAATCGTGAAGTGGCCGCCCAGCGCCGTGTGCGAGAGAAAATGCCGGCCGGAGCGGTTGATGTGCTCCATCAGCGCCCGTGTGGCGTCGTCGCCCCGGCGCAGCCGGAAGCAGACCAGCCCCAGGGTTGCGGGCGCAACCAGCTCGAAACGCGTATCGGCGGCAACCTGCTCGCCCAGCCAGGCCGCCAAGCGCAGGTTTTCGCGCAGAACCGCCTCTAGCCCATCACGCCCAAAAGAACGCAGAACAAACCAGAGCTTGAGCGCGCGGAAGCGCCGTCCCAGGGCCAGTCCGTAGTCCATATAATCAACAGCCTCGGCGCCGGTCTTCAGGTATTCGGCTTCGAGTGAAAATGCGTTGCGCAGCAAGTCGGGCTGCGCGGTATAGAAGAGGCTGCAATCCAGCGGAACCATCATCTTCTTGTGCGGATTGACGACAAACGAGTCGGCGCGCTCCACGCCGTCAAGCAGATAACGGCGCTCCGGCAGGATTCCGAAGGTGCCGCCGTAGGCGCCATCGACGTGCAACCAGAGATGGTGCTCGCGGCAGAGATCGGCAATCGCTGCGACGGGATCAACCGACGAACTGGAGGTGGTGCCCACGGTGGCGGCAACAAAGAACGGCTTCAGACCGCGAGCCAGGTCAGCGCGAATCGCCTCGGCCAGCGCCTCGGGCCTCATCCTGAACTGCCCGTCGGCAGCGATGTGCCGCACATTGCGCTGTCCAATGCCGGCGGCGATGGCGGCCTTCTCAACTGAAGAGTGGGTGTGCTCGGAGACGTAGGCAATCAGTCGGCCCGAAGGCCCTGCCTCGCGGCTCTCCGGCTCCGCCTGCTGGCGCGCCGCCACCATCGCCTGCAAGGCGCCGCTCGAAGCCGAATCCACAATCATGCCAAACCAGGCCGGTGGCAGGCCCAGCCAGTCGAGCACCCAGGCAACGGTCACCTGCTCCAGTTCAGTTGCGGACGGCGAGCTTTTCCAGAGCATCGCGTTCACGTTCAGCGCTGCGGTCAGCAGTTCGCCCAGGATTCCCGGCGCCGAGGCCGTGATGGAAAAGTAGCCGTGGAAGCTCGGATGGTTCCAGTGTGTGATGCCGGGAAGAATCAGTTGCTTGAAGTCGGCGAGAATCGCGTCCATCGATTCGCCGCGGAGCGGCCCAGCGGCCGGCAGCTGGCGCTGCAACTCCCCCGGGGCACAGCGGGCCAGCACCGGATAGGGACGGGCATCTTCCAGGTAGCTTGCAATCCATTGCAGCAGCTCGCTGCCCTGGCGAAGGAATTCCTCGGACGGCATATCGCGGCCAATGCGTTGGTCGTTGGGGATTGAACCGGCTTTCTCTTGCGTCATGAAGGCAGTATAGCGCGGGGAGCGCGCTCACCCGTTCTTCGCCTTCAGCAGCTCGATAGCCTTCAGGAGCGGTTCGTCGTTCTTCGTGGGCTGGGGCGCTTCCTCTTCTTCCTCTTCGGCGGTTTGGCCGACGGCCACGGTGGGCGCGACGGCCTCGTCGGCAATCTTTTTGCCGGCAGGGGTCTGGTACTTGGCCACGGTCAGCAGCAGGGCTGCGCCGTCGGGCAACTCGATGGTCTTCTGCACGGAGCCATTGCCGAAGCTTCGTTCGCCCACCACGTCGCCGCGCTTCAAGTCGCCGATGGCGGCGGCCGTCAACTCGGCCGGGCCGTAGGTGCCGCGATTGATGAGCACGGCCAGCGGCGCGCCAGTGATAAAGCTAGCCGGGTCGGCGGTAAAGCTCTGGCGGGGAAACTTCTGGCCTTCAAGCGTGGCCATCGTGCCCTGCTTCAGGAAGAAGTTGGCCAGCCGCAGCCCCTGGGCCGCGTCGCCGCCGGCAGAGTCGCGCAGATCCAGCAGCACCTTGCGCCCGGCGGAAGATTTGAGAACAGCCGCGATCTCGTCCACCCGGGCCGGGGTCAGCGCGCCGGGCTTCAGATAGAGGATGCCGCCATTTTCATACGGCTGCTGCACGAGCGCGGGCGGAGCGGCGAAAGAGCGGGTCAGCGTCACCTTGTCTGGATCGGGCTTGGGCGGACGCACCACCGAGAGCGTCACTGTGCTTCCCGGCTTGCCATCCAGCAGCAGCCGGATGACCGCCAGCGATAGCTCGCGCGTGGATTGGTCGCCTATGGATTCGATCACGTCGCCATCGGCCAAATGCTGCTTGTCAGCCTCAGAGCCGGGCAGTACGCTCACGACAACCGCGTAACCAAAGCGCTTGGATACGGTAATCCCCACCTGCGCCGCGCCGCTGGCCGAACTTTCCTTGTATATTTTGTACTCGGCCGGGGCCAGATAGCTGGAGTCTGTGTCGAGCGACTCCAGCAAGCCATGCAGCGCGCCGCTGGTCACGTCGCCGATGTTAGGCTCGGTCACGTAGTCGCTCTGGATCTTCTTGAGCACCTCTGCATAGACGCCCATCTGGCGATAGGCGCCATCCTGTTGGCCGCCGGCATAAACGCCAAGCATGCCAAATTCGCCCAAAAGAAGGCCCAATCCGAGGGTGGCAAAGATCACCACGGAAAGAACGAAGACAACCCGCTGAAAGAATCGCGACACGCACACCACCACGGAGGCCCTTGTGAGGGAAAAGGCCACTCATCCTATAGACGCAATCATAGCTCAATGGGCGAGCAGCGCGGCAGTTTTGTGCTGTTGGCGAGATCAGGAGCAGTGGAACAGGCTGGCTTTGGGTTTGTCGCTTCTCCTTTGATCGCCGGCAACAGAGCATTTTGACTGTTGGTATAGAGTGGATCACCTGCTTGGCTCCAGGTTGCCGGTCGCTGAAAGAAGAGAGAGCGCCAGCCTCCTGGCCGGCTGTCGCGTGGACCTCCCGGGCCATACCGCACTTTACACAAATAGGCAAATAAAATAGCCGATTGCTCCACTCCCGAGCATTTTTTCAGCGTAAGAGGGGAAAGCACGGCCATTGGTCAGAGAGTATTAGCCGGCAATAGTCCTGCCTTTGTTCATGGTTTTGATTGGCGGCCATTCGTGACTGCATGGCCAGATCTGTTCCTCCCGCCGGGGAATTTTTTCATTTCCGGCGAAAAACGCGGATTCCCGGGAACAAATGAAACGCACGCTGCGTAGATTAGATTGGCATGGCCGAGCATGAAAGAGCGTCGCGCCAGTAATTGCAAAGGAGAAACTTATGCGAATGATCGGCGTTGTTGCCTGCTTGGCTGCGCTGCTTGGTCTCGCGGTTCCCAATGGTTTCGCCACAACGCCCCCGGCCCCAAAAAGCGGCCATGGCTTGATCGTGATCGTCTTCAAGGACGGCCACCGGCAGAGCTTCAATCTCTCTGACATTGAGCGCGTGGAGTTTCCCGCGCCCCCTATCGCGGCAGAAGCCAGGGAGAGCGCTCCCGTCAACCCTTCATTGCCCTCTCGCGCTCGTTTTCTGGGAAAATGGGAGGCTGGCGTCGGAGACGGAGGGAAATTCTTCATCACGTTGGAGGAGAATGGCGACGCAAAGAAGTCGCTCGGTGGCACTCATGGCAAGTGGGTCTACGTGAACGGCGAGGCGCACATTGCCTGGGATGATGGCTGGCAGGATGCGATCCGCAAGGTTGGCTCCAAGTACCAGAAATTTGCCTACCGATCGGGCAAATCGTTCACAGATATACCAGACAACGTCACCAACGCTCGGAAGACCACACCGCAGCCCATCTAAAGTTGGACAGCGGACAGGCCTTGGTCATTCAGTGGCTCCGCGCTGCCCCATATTCTTGTGTCGCTTACTCCCCTCCGAGAAGCGCGTTGTCCTCCGGCGCCGAAGAAATGGCGACTCTCAGGCCTCCCGCCCGGATGAATCTCTGATTTTATCTTGCCCGCGATTCGCCCGCTGGTTGCGTGGTCATCCACGCCTTCAAGACGGCCGAAATCTGCGGCGTGAATTCCTTCCGCCCCTTTGATGAGAGATGATTGCTGTCGGAGAATAGCGCTGGATCGTCAATCGGAAAACCCTTGTCAGCGTCAATGTAAGTCGCATGGCGGGAATCGAGTATCTGCCTGTAATCACTCTTGAGCAATTGAATCACAGGGTTGGAGGAGACTGGCTGTGGCATCGGCGTGTCGATAAAAATCAGTTGAATGCCATGGCTGCGCGCTGTGTTGATGATACGATCGAGCGCCGCAACCTGCGCCGGATCGGGCACGCTCCCATTGATTCCTGGCTTTATCTTGGCAAACTCGGCGGGTGTCATGCCAGGGAAATCGAAGTCGCTTCTTCCGCCTTTATAAGATCCGTTCTTCACCACCCGTGAATAGATAGGATAGGCAATAATCTCTTCATTGCCGCGATTCACAATCAGATCGAAATCATCTAGGAAAGTCGCCCAGTAGCCTTTGTCGGATATTACAGCACGGAGAATTTCCATTTTGAGCGGAGGCGGCGCATCGGCAAAGTAGCGCGGATCCTGCAGTTCAGGCCTGCGTGCCAACATCGCGCTGTAGGCTTCGACGACCAAATGGCGAGGGCAGTGCTCCGGCCTCGCGGCCAAGTAATCCAATAATTGGGAAACCATGGTCAGATCGGTGCCGTCATAGGAGATTTGGTAGGCGTCAGTCACTCCAGTCTGTTTCTCCAGCAGACGCATATCGTAGGACTTGCGGGTATGCGAGGATCCAATCAGGAGCAGATCAAGCCGGGGCTGGGCAAGCGCGCCGCCGAGGCCGAAGTTCTTGGGCGCAAGTTTGTGCTGGGTGGAAAACTTCAAGGTCGTAAGGCCAAAAAGGATGGCAAACGCCGCGAGAGTGAGCTTGGCTAGATACTTCCATCCCTGCCGCGCTTCGGATGTTTTTATTTTCAGTTCGCTCATCGAAACGGCTTTTTTCGAATCTCGCAAAATCCTGCAAATAAACCCGCATGCCTTCAGGGGCCAAAGCTCTACTGCATCTTGATGTTTTTGCTTCACGGCTAAAGCTGTTTCCTCTCAAAAAATCGGCCCAATCTAAGACCGTATAACATAAGATTTCTTAAAACTGGAAATAGACAAAAGCCGAGGAGCGCAGCGAACCGAAGAGCATGGTTGCCTCAAAAAGCACGATCGTCGCTGTGAATTGATACTTCATTGTGGTGAACAGAACTTCACGCTTATGTTCCGGCATCGATTCCTGCCCAAGTTCCAGGGCGAACAGGATGGCGATCAAGAGAATGGTAATCAGGCCAATGGCGACGGAAGTAAGATCGCCGGCCCATGGAGTAATGGCGCTGCCTATGCTCCACACGCTCAGCGACGTGTCAACGAGAATCCGGCGGAGAATCATGAGGGCAGAGTAAAGGCTTTGCGCGCGGAAGAAGACCCAGCCGACGCAGATGCCGGACAGCACAATCACGCGTCGTAGGATATTGCCCAGGAAATTGCGGGGGTAATGCCAGCCAAGATGATTAAGGGAATTCTCGCACACCAGGAGCACACCGTTATAGACGCCCCAGATGACAAAAGTCCAGTTCGCCCCGTGCCAAAGCCCGCTGATGGTGAAGGTAATAAGCAGGTTGAGATAGTGGCGGGGAAGAGAGACCCGGTTGCCGCCCAGCGGGATATAGACATAGTCGCGGAACCATGTGGAGAGGGAAATATGCCAGCGCTTCCAGAATTCGGTAAAACTGCGGGAGAGATAGGGGCGGTTGAAGTTGGTCATCAGCTTGAAGCCCATCACCTCTGCGCAGCCGATGGCGATGCAGGAATAGCCCGCAAAATCCGCGTAGATTTGAACGGCGAAAAGCAGAGTTGCAACCAGCAAGGATAGTCCCGATTCGGTCTGCCAATGAGCATAGACCACATTGACATAAACCGCGCTGCGGTCGGCGATGACCATCTTCTGAAACATTCCCCAGGCAACCAGGGATAACCCGCGAGAGAGATTCGCCAATTCGAATTGATGGTCTTCATAAAACTGGTGAAGCAGATTCTGCGGCCGCTCGATGGGCCCGGCGACCAGTTGCGGATAGAACATCACATATAGGGAGTAAATGCCGAAGTTGCGTTCCGGCTGCTGTTTGCCACGATAGACTTCGATGACATAACTGAGACTCTGGAAGGTGTGAAAGGAGAGGCCAATGGGCAGTATGATATGGGCGATAGGAAAATCCTGCGTGACGCCAAGCAAGCCTTGCAACTCCCGCATGGTCACGCTAAAGAAGCCACAGTACTTGAAGATAAACAAGACGAGGCACGTGCTGACGATGCTGACTTGCAGGTAGATCAGCCGCCTCCGCCCGGTCGATCGGGCGATCAGGATACCCATGACATAGTCGATCAAAATGGTGGTGAATAGGATAAAGATATAAGCGGGAATGAACGCCATGTAGAAGACACAACTTGCGGCCAGCAGTATCTTCCAGCGCCAGCGCCACTCCAATAAGTAATAAAGGATCGTAACGACCGTGAAATAAAGAATAAAATGCAGAGAATTAAATAACATTCATCCGTCCTGTATCCGCTTTGAAGCCCAAGTTTGGAAGAGACGATGAGGGACTCGTCCCGCCGCAGACGACGGTGAGCGTCGCAGCGCACAGCTTCAGCCTAGCACAAGGCGAGATTCCGGCGCTTTCGGCTTCACTGAAACGCAACCGGAATCATGCACCCCGATAATCAACAGGCCGCAGTGTTACTTGGCCAGCGGAATGCGCAGATCGGCCCCGCTCATCTCCTTGGGCAATCCGAGGTTGAGCAGATGCAGCATTGTCGGCGAAATGTCGCGCAGGCTGCCGTCGGTGCGGAGGCGGAAGTTTTTGGCCTCTTCGGCGACATAGATCAGCGGCACCGGATTGGTGGTGTGCGCGGTGTGCGGCTCGCCGGTGATCGGATCGACCATGGTCTCGCAGTTGCCATGGTCAGCGGTGACCAGCCAGATGGCGTTGCGCTCGCGCACGGCCTTGTAGATGCGCGTCAGTTGCAGGTCCACGGCCTCGACGGCCTTGATAGCCGCGGGCAAAACTCCGGTGTGGCCCACCATGTCGGGATTGGCGAAGTTGGCAATGACTACGTCAAAGCTGGCGTCCAGAATCGCCTTCTCGATGCTGTCGCCGACTTTGACCGAACTCATCTCCGGCTGCAGGTCATAGGTGGCCACCTTGGGCGACGGCGTCAGGATGCGCTCTTCGCCGCCAAATGGCTTCTCCACGCCGCCGTTGAAGAAGAAGGTCACGTGAGCGAACTTTTCCGTCTCGGCGGTGCGCAGGTTGCGCAGATGAGCCTCGGCCAGCATATTGCCGAGAATGTGCTCCATCGACTGCGGCGGGCTGATGATCGGCAGCTCGAACTTTTCGTCGTACTGCGTCATGCAGGTGTAGTGCAGGCCGGTAGGCAGCTCACTACGCGGAATCGTCTTGTCGAGCGACTCCCACGAGTCAAGGTTGCGTCCGCCCTCAGCGTTCAGGCCGCTCTCGCGGGTAAGCACACGCGTCACCTGGCGGGCACGGTCGGCGCGGAAGTTGAAGTTGAGCACCGCGTCTTCGTTGCGGATCAGTCCCACCGGCTGGTCGTGCTCATCGACAATGGTGACGGGAATGACAAACTCATCCTGTACGCCGGTGTTGTAGCTGTCTCGGATCGCGGTGACAGCGTCGGTGGCCGTCGCGCACTCGCCCTTGCCCAGGACCATGGCGTCGAAGGCTTTGCGCTGGCGCTCCCACCGCTTGTCGCGGTCCATCGCGTAGTAGCGCCCGCTGACCGACGCGATCTTGCCCACGCCGATCTCTCTCAGCTTCTGTTCGAGCTTGGCGACGTAATCGATTCCCGAAGTCGGCGGCGTGTCGCGCCCGTCCAGAAAGGCGTGGATGAAGACGCGCGTCAGGCCGAATTCGCGCGCCGCGCGGACCAGCGCATATAAATGCTCCTCGTGGGAGTGAACGCCGCCGTCGGAGACGAGCCCAATCAGGTGCAGCGCACGGCCATGCTGGCGGGCGTGGTCAAAGGCGGCGATGATGCGCGGATTGTCTTTGAGGGTATTGTTGAGCACCATCAGGTCGATGCGCGTAATATCCATCTGCACAATGCGTCCGGCGCCGATATTCAAGTGGCCGACCTCGCTGTTGCCCATCTGCCCGTCGGGCAGGCCAACAAAGTGTTCCGAGGCCTGGATCAGCGTGTTGGGATACTCGCGCAGTAGCAGGTCGTAGGTGGGCTTTTTGGCCAGGGCGATGGCGTTGTCGGCAATTTGCGGGCGGTAGCCCCAGCCGTCGAGGATGGTCAGTACAACAGGACGCTTGGTGGTAGGCACGTTAGAAATTCCCTCAGTTTCGATCTCAATTAGCTCTCCTATAGGATACCGCGCCGGGTAAGAGGATGCAGAACGCAGCCACCTGTGGTGGGGCCCGCCGCTCGCTAACTAAATGCATGGGCACATCAGGAGTGGGAACGCGTGTCGATGCGCTGATCCAGGCGGAGGATGCGCTTGGCGTTATCGGATGCAACTTTGATCCGTTCATTCTCCGAGATTTTCGCCTCTTCAATGAACTGAGCCGCCACCTCTGTCTTTTCAAACGGATAGTCAACGGAGAACATCACATTGTCTTCCCCCATGGCGTCCAACGCGCAGCGCAAAGAAGCATCGGAACACACTCCAGAGGTCGTAATCGCAATGTTTCGCTTGATATAGAAAGACGGCAACTGAGGAAGGGTCATCGAGCCGCGATGTGAGATCGGCCATCTACTGTCGAAGCGCCAGAGGCTGAAAGGCAATGTTTCACCCATGTGACCAAGCACCAACCTGGCCTTTGGGTAGCGTTCGAATACGCCGGCAAAGACCAATCGCAACGCGTGCGCCGCAGTCTCAAAAGCCCAGCTGCATACCGGACCCCAAAGCTCGGAGTGACCGGCATAGATCGCGGGATGATCGACGGGATTGGCGGGGTGAAGATAAATCGGAGCTTCAAGGGCAGCAGCGCGTTCCCAGAAGACCGAATACTTGTCCAGATCGAGATACTCGCCATTCGTCTGGCCATTGATCATCGCTCCCTGAAAGTTGAGATCCCGCATCGAACGCTCGAGTTCGTTGGCTGCTTCGACGGGATTCTGCATGGCCAAATGGGCGAATCCACCGTATCGGCTGGGATGCTTCTGTATCTCCCCGGCCAGAAAATCATTCGCCGATTTTGATTTCCTCAATGCAACGGCAGCATCCTTTTCCACCTGAACGCCTGGCCCGGCAAGAGACAGGACCGCGAAATCAATCTGATTCTGGTCCATGACTGCGATTCGCTTCTCGCCAAGATCGGGCAGAACGGCAAGTCCTCTCCGTGCAATCTCAGGACTGATATTGGGGTACGTTTCCGCAAAGTACTCAACAAAATCAGGCGTCAGGAAGTGTTCTTCGAGCGCAATCTTTCCCAGAGGCTTACCCTTGCCGGCTCCTGGCGCGGGTGGATTATGCGGCGACCTTGTGAAAGCCGCCGCCGTATTTGCTCCAACCGTGAGCATCGCGCATTTAAGAAATTCTCTCCGTTTCATGGCCTGTTTCTCCTTGGAAGGCTGGTAAAAGGCCGAAAATCGTATCGCTCGCCGTGGAGGCTGGTCCCAGATGAAGGATATGGCAATCAGAAAATTGTTTCCGTTCATTTCATTGGATGATCAATATGCCCCAGATGTTTCCGCTCTGAAGCCGACTTGCACGTTTTTCAGGGCAAGACCGAAGCGCATCGTCGTTCATTGCCCAGGCAGAGGATCAATGAATGAGTTGCACCCTTCGCGTTCGACCTTTTTTCAATGCACGCCCGGCGGCAACTCCGCGTGCTTGACCGGCTTTTTGAAGAGCCAGGACGCGGCGGCGCAGCCGAAGGCCAGCAGCGCCGTCCAGCGGAAGACGTCGGTATAAGCCATCAGCGCCGATTGCTGCTGCATCAGGCCATACACCAATCCCATGGAGCCGGGCCGTCCCTGGGCTGCGCCTAGATGGTGGCCGAGATAGCCGGCGATGGCCGCCGACTTCTGCTGCAAGACCATATTCGACGGGTCCAGATGCGCGCCGATCTCGTTCTGGTGCATCGCCGCGCGCCGAATCAGCGCCGTTGTGGCCATCGAAATTCCAATGGACCCGCCGATGTTCCTCAGCATATTGCCGATGCCGGTGGCGTTGCCCATCTCCTGCCGGGGAATAGTGGCCATCATCAGGGTGGAGTTGGGAGTAAAGACGAAGGTCAGCGCAAAGCCCGTCAGCATGATGGGAACCAGCAGCGTGTAAGGGCCGATGTCGAGGTTGATGGAGCCGAAAAAGAGGCAGCAGATACCCACGCCGATGAAGCCCGCGCAAAGCAGTTTGCGCTGGTCGATGCGCGAGCCGAGGATGCCGATGATGGGCGAAGCGACGATGGAGCCGAAGCCGCGCGGCGCCACCACCAGGCCGGCGGTAAATGCGGTATAGCCCAGAAGCTCCTGGTAATAAAGGGGGAGAATGGCGATGGTGATGTAGAGGGCCATGCCCAGCCCCAGGATGAGGATGCAGCCGGTGCGAAAGGCGTGATTCTTGAGTACGTGCAAGTCCACCAGGCCATTGGGATGCGTCCAGGAATGCCAGATCCAGAGCAGGAAGGCGACAACGAGGGCGGCGACGGCCCAACGGACCCAAAGTGCGCCAAACCAGTCGTCTTCCTGTCCCTTGTCGAGCACAATCTGCAAGGCGCCGGTCCAGACCATCAGCAGGCCAAAGCCGATATTGTCAAAGGCGCCCACCTTGGCGTTTTTGATGTAAGGCGGATCGTGGACGAAGCGGGTAATCATGAACACCGCCAGAATGCCCACGGGAATGTTGATATAGAAGGCATAACGCCAACTGAATGTATCGGTAAGCCAGCCGCCCAGGGTGGGTCCGAGAATCGGGGCCAGCACAATCCCCAGACCGTAAGCAGCCATCGACATAGAGCGCTTCTTGACCGGAAAGCTCTCCAGCAGAATCGACTGCGACAAGGGCTGCAGCGCGCCGCCGCTCGCTCCCTGCATCACCCTGGCCAACAGGATGACGCCCAAAGACGGGGCTGCGCCGCAAAAAAACGAAGCGATAGTGAAGAGGATGACGCAGGTGAGCAGGAAGCGCTTGCGCCCCCAGCGGCGGGCAAACCAGTTCGAGGCGGGCAGAATAATGGCGTTGGCCACCAGGTAGCTTGTCAGCACCCAGGTCGCCTCGGAGTTTGAAGCAGAGAGCGAGCCGGCAATGTAGGGCAGCGCCACCGAGGCGATGGCCGTGTCCAGCACCTCCATGAAGGTGGGCAGCATCACCGAGAGCGTCACCAGCCACGGATTCACTCCCTGGGTGAGTGGATAGCGGGCTTGAGCGGCGGCAGTCGTCATAGTTGCGGTGATTCGAGATTAAACGATAGGAGCAGAGGATGCCAGCGACCCGGCTTTTCCTCGGCGGTCTCTCGCTTGCCTCTTCTTTCATCGCCATTTATCATCAAGTACACGGATAATGCTGAATTTTTTGGGGCCGTAGGATGAGCTGGGAGATTTCTGTTTGAGGCTTAGAGGTCTATTTCGCATAGTTTTGCCGATTCTGTTGTTTACAACGCTTGGCTTTCTGGTCATGGGCTATCACCCCGGCGCCGAGGACGACGGGATTTATCTCTCGGCGGTCAAGGCGGATCTGAATCCTGCCCTCTATCCCCACGATGCGCCCTTCTTCCAGCTACAGATGCGCGCCAGCATCTTCGATAAGTTGATGGTGCCCTTTGTGCGCTTCACCGCCATCCCTGTTCCCTGGTCGGAGCTGCTCTGGCAGTTGATCTCCATCGCCCTGCTCTTGTGGGCCTGTTGGAGCATCGTCTGCCAGCTCTTTCCCGAGACTGCGGCGCGATGGGCGGGACTGGCCATGGTCGCGGCCATGTTCACCCTCCCTGTTGCCGGCACTGCCCTGCTCATTGTGGACCAGTATCTCCATCCCCGCGCTCTGGCCACCGCTATGATCCTCTTTGCCGTCTCGCGAATTCTTGCCGGAAAACACTGGCAGGCCATTCCGCTGGGCGCAATGGCCTTCGTTTTCCACCCGCTGATGGGCATTCTGGGCATCTCCTTCTGCTGTGTGCTGGCGGTCACCACCCCCGATCCGCTGCGCAGGCAGGTGCGTGGCCTCTGCTCGCGCCTCAAGCCGCGCGGCGCGGCTCCCGCCCTGGTCTTCATTCCCTTCGGTTGGATCTTCGATCCCCCCTCGCCCACCTGGCTGGAGGCTCTGCGCAGCCGCCATTGGTTTCGCCTCTACCAGTGGGAGTGGTACGAGTGGCTCGGCGCGGTTGCCCCCCTGCTGCTCTTTTGGCTGGTCTCCCATGCCGCGCGCAAGAACGGCGATGTGAAGCTGGCGCGCCTCGCGCGGGCAGTCACCCTTTACGGCACCTTCCAAATGGCCATTGCCATGATCATCCTCGGGCCCCAATCCCTGATCGGACTCAGCACCCTGGAGCCAATGCGTTTTCTTCATCTGATATACGTCTTTATGGCGCTGATCGGCGGCGCCTATCTGGGAAGATATGTTTTGAAGGGGCACATCTGGCGATGGGCGCTCTTGCTGCTGCTCGCCAATGGCGGAATGTACCTGGCGCAAAGGCAGTCGTTTCCGGACACCGAGCACATCGAGCTGCCCGGAGTGCAATCCGCTAATCCCTGGCTGCAAGCCTTCGACTGGATCAAGCACAATACCCCTGAAGATGCTTACTTTGCCCTCGATCCCAAGTTTCTGGCCGCACCCGGCGAGGATTATCACAGCTTCCGCGCACTGGCCGAGCGCAGCCAGCTGGCCGACGCCATCAAAGATACCTCCGTGGTCACCAAGGTTCCTGAGTTAGGTCCGGCATGGAAGCAGCAGGTCGATGCCCAGCAAGGCTGGTCCAGCTTCCAGTTGGCCGACTTTGAGCGCCTCAAGGCGGACTTTGGCGTCAACTGGGTGCTGGTCGCTTATCCCCAGCCCGCGGGCCTCGACTGCCAATGGCACAACGGCATAGTCGCGGCCTGCCGAGTGCCGTAGTGGCAGGGAACGAGGGAATAGGGAACAGGGATCAGGACTGTCGTGTTAAATTCAGCCACAGTATCTAGCCACGATGAGCTTGCTCAAGAGAATTTTAATGTTTCATCGGCTCTGTTTCCTGGGACTCCTGCTGGGATACTGGGTTATCTTCATCGGCTATACATTTATAAAGCTGATTGAAGGCGGTCCCGGAAGAGTAGTTGCCTGGTATGAACATATTGGACAACCGCCCATGGCGTGGATTGGAACAAAGTCAGTGCTTCATGCATGGAAGTGGGATGTATTCTTGACCCAACAAGCAGTATTGCTCACACTCACTCTGCTGTTATGCGCCTTCGAGTGGAGATCGTCACGAAACGGAAAATTGGTAAATGGAGGCTGAAGTTGGGCGAGTCATTCAAGGATCTCATCGTGTGGCAGAGGGCAGTTCAGTTGACCGTTGAGATCTACAAACTTACCGGTTCTTTTCCAACCTCTGAGCAATTCGGTCTTACCAACCAACTGCGGAGAGCCTCTGTTTCAGTCGCCAGCAACATCGCGGAAGGTTATGGAAGGTTAACGGCAGGTGAATATCTTCAGTTTCTCGGTCATGCGAGAGGTTCAAACTGCGAACTCCAGACGCAGCTTGTGATTTCCAAAGCTCTGGGCTTCGGTTCGGTAGAATTGCTTCAGCAGGCGGAGAGTCTTTCGGGCGAGGTTAGCCGTACGCTTGTCGCGATTATGAATAAACTGCGAGAATGAGAGCAGCATTGCTGATCCCTGTTCCCTGTTCCCTGTTCCCTGATCCCTGTTCCCTGTTCCCTGCTTTTCCGGCTGGAGACCGGATCATGCTCAACCTCTCTCATCGATTGATTCTCGGCTGCATCCTTCTTGCTGGTCTTACGGCAGGGCTGGTGGTGATGGCGCGCAGCGCACTGGCGGCGTCAGGGCTTTTGGGGCTGGCGTCTCTGTTTGTGGTTGCCGCGGTGATAGTGGCAGCGGCAACCATCTTATTTGTGCTGCGCCCGGTGCGAAGTCTGGCGCGCGACGCCCGCCGCATCGCCCAAGGGAATCTGGAGCACCGCGTGGAGTGGAGCAGCCATGACGCCTTCGGCATCATCGCCGCCGAGCTGAACCGCACCGCCGTCCGCCTGCGCGAACTGCGCGACACCGACGCCGGGCGCCGCCAGATGGAGTTCCAACTCTCCGACGCGGTGCTGCAATCTCTTTTCGAGCCAATCATTGTCACCGACGGCAAAGGCCACGTGCTCAAGCTCAACCAGGCCGCGGCCGATCTGCTGGGCGAGGCCGCCACGGACCGCATGGCGCTGGTCAAAGCCCCCGGCGGCGACAAAATTCTGAGCGCCATACGCGATGCCGTTTCCATGCAGAAGGCCGTGGCCGCCGAGGGCGAGGCCTCGCTGCTGCCCATGCGCATCGGCAAGCAGGAGCGCAGCTACCGCCTGCGCACCATGCCCATGCGCGACGCCGAGGGCCGGCTGCTGGGCGCCGTCACGACCCTGGAAGACGTCACCTCCCTGCAAGACACTGACCGCTTCAAGACGCAGTTCATCAGCGTGGCCAGCCGCAAGCTGCGCGACCCACTCTTGCAGTTGCGCCGCGGACTGTATGCGCTCGCCCAGGGCTTCGGCGGCGCGCTGCTTCCCTTGCAGGCCGAGCTGGTGGCCGCAGCTGGCAATGAGAGCGAAAAACTGGACTATCTGATGGCCGACCTGATCGAAGTCTCCGAACTGGACGCCGGACGCCGCGAGTTCAAGCTGGAGCGCATCCAACCCTTGCAGGCGCTCAACGACTCCCGCGACCGTTACTGCGACGAGGCCGCACAGAAACACCTTCGCGTTGAGGTCAAAGCCTATGCCGACCTCTCGTTTGTGCTCGCCGACCGCCGCGCCGTGCGCTCCATCCTCGACAATCTCCTCTCCAACGCCATTCGCTACACCCCGCCCGATGGCGAGATCCTGCTCTCCGCCGAGGAGATCCAGAACTTTGTGCAGTTCACCGTCCGCGACACCGGGCGCGGCATTGAGGCTGACCGGCTGGGCACCGTCTTTGACCGTTTCAACACCTTCAGCGAGCGCGGCTCCGGCCTGGGCCTCGCCCTGTGCCGCCGCCTGGTCGAGTCCATGGGCGGGCAGATTGCCGTCGAGAGCCGCCTCGGCCACGGCGCCACCTTCCGCTTCACGCTGCCCGTAGCGGTCGCCCGCGAAGTCCGCTACCCTGTCGAGGAGGGCTGAGAGATGGCCGAGATCATTCTGGAAAAACAGCCCGAACTCGCCAAGCTCCGCGTCTACATCGGCGCCGCGCCCGGTGTGGGCAAAACCTACCATATGCTCAACGACGCCTATATGATGAAGCACCAGCAGGGCGTCGACGTGGTCATCGGCCTGGTCGACACGCACGGGCGCAAAGAGACCGAGTCCCGCATCCGCGACCTCGAAATCGTTCCCCAGCGCGCGATTCCCTATCGTGGCGTCACCCTGAAAGAGATGGACGTGGACGCCATCCTGGCCCGCCATCCGCAGACCGTCATAGTCGACGAACTGGCCCACACCAACGTTCCCGGCAGCAAGAACCGCAAGCGCTACGAGGATGTGCTGGAGCTGCTCGACGCCGGCATCAACGTGATGGCCGCGGTCAACATCCAACACCTTGAAACCCTCAACGACGCCGTCAACCGCTCCGCCAACACCATCATCCGCGAGACCGTCCCGGACAGCTTCCTCAAGCGCGCCAATGAAGTGGTCAACATTGACGTGACCGTTGACGAGCTGCGCTCCCGCCTGCGCCAAGGCAAGATCTACGCCACTGAAAAGGTCGAGCAATCGCTGGCCAACTTCTTCCGCAAAGGCAATCTGAGCATGTTGCGCGAGTTGGCCCTGCGCACCACCGCCGAAAAAGTAGGCACCCAGGCCAGCGAGTATCGCCGCATTCAGGGATTGGAGCAGGCGCCCATCCCGGAAAAGGTGATGGTCTGCCTCAGCACACGCCCCGGCGCTGAGCGCCTGCTGCGCGTCGGCTCGCGCATCTCCGGACGGCTGGCCAGCAACTGGTACGCCGTCTACGTCAACCGGCCCGACGATAAGGGCCACAGTGACCCCGAAGCCTTTCATCGCCTCGAAGAGTATGAGCGCATGGCTCGCGATCTGGGCGCGCAGGTGGTCTCGCTCACTGACCGCAACGTCGCCGACGCCCTCATCCGCTTTGCCCAGGAGGAGGGCATCTCCCACGTGGTCTTCGGCCAATCCATCCGCTCTCGCTGGGAGATCTTCCTGCGCGGCTCGGTCATCAACCGCTTCCTCTCCGAGGTCCATGATGTCACCGTGCAGGTGGTGCCTATGCAGCCGCAAAAGGTCGCGCGCAAGGTGTGAGAACGCAATCGGGCCATCTTCGTTGGCCGCCAATCTCTGATCCCTGACCCCTGACAGTGCTATCCTCACAGGCAGATGCACGGACTATCGCTGCTTGAATTTGTCGCCGTGGGCCTGCTGATTCTGGCCAACGCCTTTTTTGTGGCCGCTGAGTTCGCCATGGTCTCGATCCGCGAGACGCGGGTTGAGCAGATGCTGGCCGCCGGCCTTCCCGGCGCGCGTGCGGTGCGGCGCTTGCAGCGCGATCTGGACTATTTTCTGCCCGCCGTGCAGCTCGGCGTCACCCTCTGCTCGCTGGCCCTCGGCTGGATCGGAGAACCGCTCGCCGCGGGCCTTTTTCTGGGCTGGATGAGCGCGCTGCCGCAGTGGCCCGTCCATGCGCAGGTCTACGCGCACCTGGCCGCCATCGCAGCCGTCGCCCTCGGCTTTGCACTTATCACTTACTTCCACGTGGTGGTCGGCGAACTGGTGCCCAAATCGCTGGCGTTGCGCCGCGCCGAGGCGCTGGCCGTCGCCGTCGCGCCGCCCATGCTCTTCTTCATGGCCGTGGCCCGCCCGGCGGTGCGCTTTCTGAAAGGCTCGGCCGCGCTCATCCTGCGCGGTTTTGACATTCCCATCACCGAGCGCACTCAAGTGCACTCGCCCGAGGAGCTCAAGCTCATCGCCACCGCAGCCCGCCGCCTGGGCGTTCTGCCGCGTTTTCAGGAGATGCTCATCCACCGCGCGCTGGAGCTGGACGACGTGCCCATCCGCGAGATCATGACCCCGCGCCAGAAAATCTTTTCGCTCTCCTCAAGCCTTCCCATTGAAGCGGCCAGCGCCCAGGTCATTGAGCATCTGCACTCCCGCGTACCCGTTTACGACGAGACGCGCGGCCCCGAGCACATTGTCGGCGTGGTCTACTCCAAGGACCTCGCCCGGCTGATTTTCTTCCGCTCGACCGCAAAGAGCATTCATTCACTCCAGGCTCCGCACGACCGGCCAGCTCCGCCGGTTGTAGAACTCAATCTCTCCCAGGTGATGCGCGACGTGCTGGTTGTGCCGGAGACCAAGACGGTCCTCGACCTCATTCGTGAATTCCAGCAGCGCCGCCGCCACATGGCGATTGTGGTGGACGAGTACGGCTCAACGGTCGGCCTGGTCACCGCCGAGGACGCCATCGAGCAGCTTACCGGCGAGCTGGAAGACGAGTTCGACTCGCCCGCGCTGCCCATCCTTGCAACCCCCGGCGGCGCGCTGCTGATGGACGGCGGGGTGAACCTGCGCGACCTGGAGACTCAGATGCAGTGGGATCTGCCCCGCGAGGGCGGTGTGGAGACGCTGGCCGGATTCGTTCTAATGCGTCTCGGCCACATCCCCGAAGCAGGCGAATCCGTTACCTACGGCGCACGCCGCTTGACCGTCGTCGAGATGGAAGCCCGCCGCATCAGCAAAATCCGCGTCGAGCCGGTGGAAGATCAGAGTTCAGCGGCTGCCGAGCCAGAGATGAATGAATGATGCCGCTCCATGTAAATCAAAATGATCAGCGGATCAATTGAGACAGTTCCCTTCCATCTCGACCCGGCGAAATCGTCCACACTTGACGAAAACCGGGCGGCAGACGCGACACAAATGCGTGACCGCCCAGAGCAGCCTGTGCTCGCCGCAATAATGCAGCGAACCGCGCTTCAGATCCGCCAGCAGTCCGGGCGCCAGCTCTTGATGCGCTCCTTGATCTGTTTGCGGTTTAGGTTTTCTTCCAACGCCTGCTTGGCCAGCTCCAACACCTCGTCATCGCCGGCAAAGCGCAGGCCTATCAACTGACCTTCGCTGAGGCGATAGATCTGCGTGTGCCACTCCGCGGGCGCCAGAGCCTGCAAGCGCAGCCGCTCCTCAAGCCGAATCACGCGGTCCTGCACCTTGAGAGGATAAGTGCGCAGCTTGTACCAGCCGACGAACGCCGCCAGAGACAGCACCACAAACCAGGGACCGGCAAAGTGGGACTCTGCCCAATGGTGAATCATGTGGAAGACGGCGAAGACTAGGTTGGCAATCAGAATGAAGAACAGTACGTAGTGGAAGGACGGATCGACCCGCCCGTGGTTCTTGAGATTCTGTTCAGAGGTTTTACTCATGCGCGACCTTGTTTTCTGTCAGGCCGAAGTTGATTGTCACGGCCGAGTTTGTCTTTGCGGAACCGCCGACAATGGCGCTGGAGGCCTGCAACCCAGCACTGACGGGATTCTCGGCGGCGCGGGCCGGACCTGTCAATGCAATTAAATTGCCTGGCGACAACTGTTGCGAATTTTTGGGAATAAGATGGTGGCCCCGAACAAAAAAGTTCACAAATAACCCGCCCGCCAGGTACGGATTGATGACCACAATCGGAAGCGCGTAGCCGGTGGTCGTCAGCGACTCGGCTACGCCCTTGTTGGAGCGGCTGTGGCGCCGATAACCAGGAATTTGCGGAATCACCAGGACCGTCAGATGGATTTCCGGGTGTTTGCGGGCATATCGCTCCAGTTTGGCGGCGACTTGCTTGGGCGTTGTCACGCCCGCATCCGCAAAAATGCTGCCGCGAAAGGCGCCCGGAAAGTAATTGTCGAGAAGGATGCGCGCAAAGTCCGAGCAATTATTGGTCAGCAGGTGAAAGTCAGAGCGATTCGGGCTGTTGTCCAGCAGCGCTATGAGCGCATCGTCCTGCGCTTCCGTGGTCTCAAAGCGGAAGGCATAGATGCGCCGGTCATAGGAGAGGCCTACCAGCTCGGTCCAACCGCCGTAGGTAAATCCGCCAGGACGCAGATTTTCTCCCAAGCTGAGCAGATGGGCCTCGTGATAGCGGCTGCGCAACTGGCTCACTTCACGGTGATTGACACGCGCCGGAACCTCGGAAGCGTCCTCGACCGAGTAGAGGTAAGGAAGCAGCGGCATGGCCACCCAATCGTAGCCATTGATGCCCTGGTAGCGAGAGAGGACGGCGCCCAGCTCACCGGGCTGGCAGCGCCGCAGCTTGACGGGGGCTTCAGCGCAGATGCGCGAAAAATAGATGGCATTGTGCCCGGTCGGATTGATGGAGCCAAAGAAGCCGTACGGCTCTTCCATCAGCAGCGCCGCCTGAGCGCGGCCAAGCGCGGCTGATGAGGCCAGTGCGGCCAATGCCCAAAAAACATATGCTGTTATCCGCAGCGAACGCAGTGTGCGCAATAGTCCTCCTTTAGCCATATTTGCCGAAAACGACCGGGCTTCATCCCCCCTTACTTCTTTCGACACCGATTGCTGCAAAAAGTTGCATGTGACCCTCTGGAAAATCAGGCGTGCCACATCTGTTGGGTGATCGTTTATGCTGTGGACGACTCTTTCCGGAGGCTGTGGCCGTTCTGAGGCGTAAAGTTTCTCCGGATATCCTGATTTCTGTGAGGTTCCTCATGAAATTCCGCACTCTGCTTTTGCTTGTACTGCTGCCCTGCGCAACCCTGTGCGCGCAGGTGACTCTGCCCAATATTCTCTCCAGCCATATGGTGATTCAGCGCGATCTGCCGGTCCACGTCTGGGGAACCGCGGCGCCGGGAGAGACGGTTAGTGTGAGTTTTCGCGGCGAGAGCCGCTCCACCACGGCCGGCAAGCTGGGCCGTTGGAGCCTTTACCTCAAGCCCGGAGTAGCCGGCGGTCCCTTTCAATTGACCGTGCAAGGCACACCTGTTGCGGCCGGCACCAATGCCGCGCCCGCGCAGACCATCACCCTCGAAGACGTGCTGGTGGGCGACGTCTGGGTGGCCTCGGGGCAATCGAATATGGAGTTCGCGATGCACACCGCGGCCACCGCCGCAGAGGATTTGCCTCACGCGTCCTTTGACAACATCCGCCTCCTGATGGTGAGAACGCGCGCCTCAGAGTATCCGCTGGACGATGTCGACACCCCGGGCTGGGCCGCTTCATCGCCTGATACCGCCAAGGATTTCTCCGCTGTTGCCTGGTACTTTGCCCGCGAAATCGCACAGCGCGAGAAGGTGCCCGTGGGAGTGATTGATTCCACGTGGGGTGGTACGCCGGTCGAGGCTTGGACGCGCATGATCGCCCTCGGTCAGGACGCCTCGCTGGCGCCGCTGTTCGTCTCGTGGGGCAAGATGAGCGAGAGCGAATCGGATGTGCAACAGAAGATCAAGGATGAGCAGCGGCAGCGCGACGAGGCCACGGCGCAGGGCAAACCAGCTCCGCAGTTCCCGTGGCGTCCGCAATTGGTCAGCTGGGGTCCGGGCCAGCTTTGGAATGGCATGATTGCTCCGCTAACGCCGCTGCCCATTCGCGGCGCCATCTGGTACCAGGGCGAGAGCAACGCCAGCCCGGAGAGATCGCCAATCTACAGCCGCATCTTCCGCACCATGATCGAGGATTGGCGCCAGCAGTGGGGCGTGGGCGACTTTCCCTTCCTCTACGTGCAGATTGCCGCCTTCGGCTCGACGGGCGACGAGGGATGGCCCGCCCTGCGCGAGCAGCAATTGAAGACTCTGGAGACCACCAATACGGCCATGGCCGTGACCATCGACATCGGCAATCCGACCAACGTGCATCCCACCGACAAGGTGGATGTGGGCCTGCGGCTGGCCCGCGCGGCGCGTGTACTCAGCTACGGCGAGTCCATCGAGTACTCCGGGCCGCTCTACCGCCAGACAACGCCGGAGGGCGGCGCGCTGCGCGTCTGGTTTGACCACGCCAAGGGGCTTATGGCACGGGGTGGCGCGGTGACCGGATTTGAGGTTGCCGGAGCCGACGGCAAGTTCGTGCCGGCCTCGGCCTCCATTGAGGGAACAACGGTGTCGGTTTCCAGCCCGTCGGTCGTTGAGCCGGTCTTTGTGCGCTACGGATGGGCCAATTACCCCTCCTGCAACCTCTTCAATAGTGATGAGCTGCCGGCTTCGCCCTTCACATCGGTGAAGTAGGGGCAAGAACAGGGATCAGGCAACAGCTCAAACGCCCGGTTTCTACAATTGATTCCTGTTGGCGGAATGGGGGGGCGTCATGCACCCCCACCCGTATTTTGGAAATAAATTCCTTGTCTTCATGAGCATGCAGGAAGGGTTGCGCTGCAAAATCGTCAAAACAAAAGAGTTACTTCTAAAATAGTCCAGGATAAAGAGTTACGTTGAGTTTCGGCATCAGTTGGTCGCTTGCGACTGAAAAACGGAGCGAATAAAAAGAGAAGATGCCGGGACGTTGGTTTGAACGAAAACTTCTGAGAATCATTGTGCGCTCAGGGAGGGTAATTCTATGCAACCACCTGCGGTGGGGCCAGAGGCTCGCTTTTCGCTCGCATGGGGTTCGTGGTTTCCCACCCTTTCCGCGATAAGACTGCGGAAAGGATGGGGCAAACGGCACTCGCAGCGCTCCTACGGGGCGCATGGCTATGGTGGGCGAGCTTTCCCCGGATTGCGCTGCGCTCCATACGGGGCTATTATCCTTCTCTCCCTCCGGGAGGAGAGGCAGCGGGTTGAGGTTCATCGTCTCACCCATCTTAAAATCGGGGTGTCGGTCACCGCCGAGTTTTAGTTGTGATTGGTTGATTGGTTCTCCCGAATCCAAACCTCTTTCGTCGTTGGAAATGGCATGAGCTGAAGCATCGTTCTGCCGTCTTTATCGGTTAAAAGAATATGATCGCCTTCTTTTTTGATGATTCGATCGCCTTGGATTTCTCTTGCAAACCCTAGGCCTTGAGCCCATTGATTTCCAAAACATAACCCTGCCAAACCAACTCCGCCGTGAAATGTCAGAATGTCGCCGGAAATTGAATAGCTCCCTTCCCAACCGCCACATCCTGGTCCGCCGTATACTCGACCGTTCAAGTAGACAATGTTCCCCTGCACTCTTGCGTCGATCAATTCACCTTTTTGCGATTCTTCACTCCCAAGCTGACGATATTTTGCAATCTTCCAGTTTTGATTCTCAATCCCGGTCTGCTGAACAGCACTGAGCACAATCAACGGATGTTGCTCACGGTCCATGAAAGTAAGAAGTCCGTCGTGGAGTTTATAACAACTAGATTTTTGTAAGTTGTCTCCGAATGTTTGTTCGATCTTTCTGTCTGGTGGAAATGTGTAGTTATAAATGGGGTAAAACCTCAATTCAGTTGGACTGCGATAAAACGGAAAAGAACCGGAATAGGATGGCGTACTGAAGACAACCAAGCCTAGCTCTTCATTCACCGATTGAGGAGAGGAGAGGATGGCTACTACTATCTCAGAGAAGCTTCCATCCATTCCTTGGAGCTCTTTGAGGTGCCAGAATGTGTCATGAAGCTCAAAAACATCCTCTATCTTTTGCTTGTGAAGTATCACATCACCGTAATGTTGTATTTCGTCGTCCGTTATCGGCAAACCGGACGGTCGATTCGAGGTTTTCTGAGCGCAGGCAAATGGCGTACTCGTCGCAACGGCCAAAGTGATCGCCAGATAGGTCAATGGCCATTTTGTTAGTTGATGAACCCCCATTGAATGAATAGAAAATTCAGATCCTTTTTTCAACCCAAATCTCCTCCATCCGAACCCTCAATTGCATCTGCGATTATTTCACCTCAACACATCTCTTTGAATGCAATTATTCACGAACAATTTTTACGAAGATGCCGTCGGGGAGTTCGCCGCCTAGTAAGTGGACTACGCCGTCTTTCACGTAGCCTTCAAGGATTTGGCGGGTGGGCTTGGGGGCTGGCGGCGGGCTGGAAGGTGGCGCGACGGAGGGGACCAGTTTGGCTGGATGAGGTTTGTGATCTCCCAGGTCCCCAAAGGCGAGGGACCTGGGGCACCCGTTGGAAGGTTGTGCGGCTGAGGGAACCAGTTTGCCATAGGGCCGGGCCGCGACCGAGCTGACTCCGCTCGCTGATCCCTGTTCGCTGATCCCTGTTCCCTGCTTTTTCCCCATGCCGCGATCCATGGCTTCGTTGGCAAGGCGGTCGGCGGTCTTGTTGCCGCCGCGCAGGGTGTGGCGCATCTCGAAGCGGTCGATTTTGCGGGAGAGCTTTCTGGCCTCTTCAAAGAGCGGGCGCAGGATGGGACTTTTGACCGCGTACCTGCCCTGCATCTGCTTGACCATCAACTCGGAGTCGCTGACGACCGAGAGGCGCTTGACATTGTGCTCGACAGCCCACTTGAGGACGCCGAGAAGGCCGGAGTACTCGGCGAAGTTGTTGGTCTGGAGGCCGAGGTACTCGCTCATCTCAGCGGCGACATGGCCTTGAGCATCTTCAATGACGGCGCCATAGCCGCTGGGGCCGGGGTTGCCGCGCGAGCCGCCGTCGCAGTGGGCGGTGAAGAGTTCGCCGGAGTCGGCGGCGGGGGTGGGAAAGAGGCTTTGGTTCATTGCTTTCAGTGTACCGGGTCAGACGAATGGAGTGAAGATCGATGCGGAAAACAGGTATTGGGCCAGTTTGAATCATCTTTCCCTCAGGGGCTAAAGCCCAACATTTTTTGGTTGCGCTTGCGGCACGACTAAAGTCGTGCCCTTTCAAAACCAGACTTTTACCATATGCTGCTAAGCCCTGCTGCCGCCGTATGAAAGAATGACGAAGAGAGGCTTCACGCTGAGTAAACAAATGGCAAAAGAGAAGTCAAAACGGATTCCCCTCGACGACCTGATGGTCTTCCACCAGGTGGCGCGCTCGCTGACGTCCAGCTTTGATCTGGATGCGATTCTGCGCACCATCATTGAACACATGGAGCAGTTCATCGAAGCAGAGCTTTGGACACTGCTGATGCTGGACGAACCGCGGCAGGAGCTTTACTATGCGATTGCCGTGGGCGCGGATGAGGCCTCGATGCGCAATCTGCGCGTGAAGGTGGGCGAGGGCGTGGCCGGCTGGGTGGCGGAGCACGGCGAAACGCTGCTGGTTCCCGCCGCGCAAGACGATCCTCGCCTGACAGCCTTCGGCGCCGAGCCGAGCACCGGCAAGCCAACCCAGCTGCGCTCGGTGATCGCGCTTCCGCTGCGCGGCCGCAAGGGAACGCAGGGCGTAATCGAGATTGTCAACCCGCGCGCTGACCAGCTTACCGATTACACCATCGCCTTTCTTCACATCCTGGCGGACCACGCGGCCATTGCAATCGAGAACGCGCATGACGTGGCCCGCATTCAGCAGTTGACCATCACCGATGACTGCACCAGCCTCTACAATGTGCGTCATCTCTATGAAGTGCTGGGCAGGGAGCTCGACCGATGCAGCCGGCTGGGGCTGCCCGTGAGCCTGTTCTTTCTTGATTTGGACCACTTCAAACTGGTAAACGACGTGCACGGCCACCTGGTGGGCAGCGAACTGCTGGCGCGCGCCGGCCAGCGGCTCAGGGAGTTGAGCCGCGAGCAGGACTGGTGCTTCCGCTACGGGGGCGACGAGTTTGTGCTTCTGATGCCGGAGACTGACGCCGCGGCTGCTCTGGCGCGAGCCAAAGCGCTGAACCGCGCACTGGCCGAAACCGAATTCCAAATGAAGAACGGGTTGAAGCTGCACGTAAGCGCCAGCGTCGGCGTGGCCACCGCTCCCGATGATGGCGCGACTGTACACTCCATCATCGGCGTTGCCGATGCGCGCATGTACGAGGTGAAGGCCACGGGGCGCGGCGCGGTAAAGGGAGGATAGGGCGATCAGTTGGCAAGCCGCACACCATGAGCGGCCAGGATCTGCCTGTACTTCTGCTGCATTTCTTCGCTGGGAACCGGGATGACCGGCTCCGGCGGACGCAGCCCAAGCAATTCGAATTTATACCGGCCCGTGTCGTGGTAGGGGAGAATCTCAATACCGCGCAGGCGGGGATACTTTTGATTCAGCAATGCGATGGCTTGGAAATCCTCCTCCGAGTCATTGATCCCCGGCAGAATTGGGCAGCGCAGCACGATGCCGGCGCCGGAGCGATAAAGGAAATCGAGGTTGGCGAGAATCAGCTCGTTGCCTACGCCGGTCCACCTCCGGTGATCTTCTGAATTTGTCATCTTGTAGTCGAAGAGAAACAAGTCAACCAGGGGAAGCAACTCAGCAAATGCTTCCTCGCTGGCGTAGCCGCTGGTGTCAAGGCAAGTGTGCAGGCCCTGCCGGCGCGCCGCGCTGAGCAGAGACCGGCAGAAATCAAATTGCAGCGTGGGTTCTCCGCCGCTGAGCGTGAGACCGCCGCCGGAGGCCTCGTAATAAACCCGGTCGCGAAGAACAATGCGCATCACTTCATCGACTGCCATCCGCCGACCAAAGGTGCGAAGCTGCCCTGAAGAATCAGGCGCGGCGGCGACCTCGGGCTCCTGAAGCCACGACTCCGGGTTATGGCACCAGGCACAGCGCAGCAGGCAACCTTTGAGAAAGACGACGGTGCGCACTCCCGGGCCGTCGTGCAGCGCGGCCCGCTGAATGTCGAAGACCACTCCGGTCTGGTTTTCCATGGGCAATCCGCTATTCGTAGAGTGTGCGATGCAGCACGTCGAGCTGCGCTTCGCGGGGAAGGTCGATGAAGCGCGCGCTGAAGCCGCCCACGCGCACCATCAGATGCCCCCATTTTTCCGGCTCGCGCATGGCGGCTTCCAGGTCGCCCCGGCTGACAACGGTGATCATCGCCTGGCTTCCTCCCTGGCGAAAGTAGCCGGTCAGCAGGGCTTCCAACTGAGGGCGATGCTGGGTGAAGATCGACCTGGAAAACTTCATGTTGTGCACGGCCCCGGCATGAATCGCCGGATCGAGCTTGGCCAGGGAGTTCAGCATCGCAGTGACTCCGTTGCGATCCATGCCGGGAGAAGGATTGATGGCGTTGGCCAGAGTCTCACCGGCAAGCCTGCCCTGCGGCGAGGCGGCGGTGGTGGTGCCGAACAATGCATTCACCCAATTGTTGATGATCACCGCGAGGTAGGAATGCAGCCCAACCTTCCTAGCCTGCAAGCTTGCCGAACGGCAAACGTGATTGTGAACCCGCTGCGCCATGCTGTCGGCCAGGTCATCGTCGTTGCCGAATTTGGGCGCGCGTTGCAACTCGTCGCGCAGAGCTTGATGGCCCTCGAAGTTGGCGTCACAGGCCGCCACAACTTGCCGCAACGTGCAATGCTGCTCGTCGTAGACGAGCTTCTTGATGGCCGTAAGGCTGTCGGCGGCATCGATGTTGCCATAGGTTTCCAATGTGCCGCCCAGGTAGCGGACTCCGCCGTTAAAAATAGGCAGGCCGCGCTCCAGGCAGTCGTCGTAGAGCAGGCTAAAAAAGAGAAATGGACTCGTCCGGCCCACAACTTCATACTCAATCTTCTCTTGCAGCGCCAGAGCTTCAACATGAACCTGAACCTGTCGGCAATAGGCTTGCCACAGGCTTTCAAAGCTCGTGAAAGAGTCCAACGCGCCGGTACTGATGCCCAGCGGCTGCCCGGTGACTGGGTCTAGGCCCTCGTGCAGCGTGACTTCCAGGCATTTCATCAGGTTGATGACGCCGCTTGGAGTTCCCACCCCGCGATGCTCCAATATATATTCGCCGCAGCCGAAGGGCGTGTAATTGACGGCTTCTTCGTATCCGACATGAAAGGCCTGGGAGACGGCGGCGACATTGACATCGTCGTTATAGAGGATTGGAAAGGTGCGGCCTTCGCCAAGGCTGGTAATGGCCTTGTTCATCAGAGCGGGATTCTGCCCCGCATAAAATCGCAAGGAAATCTGGGGCTGGTTCAGGACAACCGTCCGGCTGGCCTCCAGCGCCAACAGCGCAAAACGGTCAGCCGCGGCCGGGTTGGGACGGCCCATGCCGCCCACGAATACGCGATTGTTGAATTGGTTGGAGTAGCCATCCATCAGCCTCCAGAGCGATTGCTGCAGCGCCAGGGCATGGTCTTCACTCAGGACCCCCGCGTCCAGATCACGCGCCAGGATCGGTCCCATATACACATCCATGCGGCCGTAGTTCCAGGTGCCTGAGAGCAGCGCGTAGAGCCAGAAGAGCTGCAGCGCCTCATGAAAGTTTGCGGGTGCGCGGTGCGGCAACTCCGCCAGCGCGAGCGCAATGCCGCGCAGTTGCTCCCTGCGCGTGGCGTCTGCTGTGCTCTCGGCGGCCAGGATTGCCTGCGCGGCATAGTGCAGGCAAACCTGCTCGAGAATCTCGATGACTCCCAACATTCCATTGAAAAGATCAGAGTGCGCGTGGCTTTCTGCGCGGCGTTGCTCCAACTCCCGCCGCAGGCCCGGAACTCCCTCGCGTATCAGCCTGGCGTAGTCGAGTACGGTTCCCCCCATCCGGTAAAGGGGAAAAGCTATTCCGCTCTCAACGGTCCAATTGTCGCTGGGCAGAGTCTTCCGGAGCGCGGGCAGATAAGCCGCGCGGGTTCTGGCTTGGGTATTCTCACTCTTCCAGAAGGCGAGCATCTCCTCCACTTCGCGGAGTTGCACGGCGGTAAGCCGGGCCAGGCGCGCCACCTCGCGAATCTCTTCCTCACGGCAGTAGAAACCCAGCCCCATCGCCTCCGCGCTGAAGCCCGCCAGCGGATAGAGAATCCTGCCTGCCAGCAGATCGCCATCCTGAATGGGTTGCAAGATTGCAGGAAAAAGCACCTTGAGGCACTGCAATTCCCGCGCGGCCGGCTCCGCCTCCCGGTTCTCCCGATAAACGCGCGTGAAGTGCAGCTCCAGCGCCAGCGGATTGCCGCTTTGCTGCCGGGCCTTTTCATAGGCGGCATCGACCGAGAGTTCGTTGAGGGTATTCATTTGCACGGCTCTACTCCTGGCTCCTCGTCTCTCGACGCCTCGCCGCCGCCCTGCGTCATCTGCGTAATCTGCTCGCCGGCCAGCCGCTCCAACTGGTTGCGCCAGTCAAGCCGCTCGACAAAGCTCTTCGAATCGCGCCAGCCCGGTTCTACGATCACGTGCAGCTCTAGGTAGACGCGCGTTCCCAGCAGCGACTCGATCTGACGCCGCGCGCTGCTGCCGATCTCCTTCAGTTTGGAGCCGCCTTTGCCAATCAAGATAGCCTTCTGGCCATCGCGTTCGCAATAGATGGCTGCCGCAATACGCGTCAGCGGTAGCCGCGCCGGAGCTTGACTTTTCTTCCGTGCCGGCGCGGGCGGCTCGGCCTCTTCGTAGCGCTCAATCACCACCGCCGAGGCGTAGGGAACCTCTTCGCCCGTCGCCGCCAGAATGCTCTCGCGGATCAGCTCGGCCACCATGAACCGCTGCGGCTGATCGGTGTACTGATCCTTGGGATAGAAGCGCTCGCCCACCGGCAGCACCTCGACAATCTTGCGGGTCAGAATGTCGAGTCCGTCGCGCTTGCGGGCGCTGATCGGGATCACCTGCGCAAAGCCGAAGTGGCGGGTGAGCGTATCGATCAGCGGCAGAAGCTGGTCCTTGGCCAACAAGTCGATTTTGGTCAGCAGCAGAAAGACCGGGCAGTCCAGCTTGCGAATCAGGCCAAAGAGGAACTCGTCCTCGCTGGCCCAGTTGGTGCGCTCGCTTTTTCGTTCGATCTGGGAATCGACTTCGCCCGGCTCCGCGGCGGCTTCCAACTGCACGCGGCGCGTCGCGTCCATCAGCACCAGCACCAGGTCGCGGGTCTCGAGCGCCTCGTAGACCTCCTGCAACATACGCCGGTCCAGTTGCGAGCCGGGCTTGTGTACGCCGGGAGTATCAACAAAGACAATCTGGGCCGCCGGATGAACGCCCTTGCACGCGGGAACCTCGACCACGCCGGTGATCCGGTTGCGCGTGGTTTGGGGCTTGGTTGAAACGATGGCTACTTTTTCGCCGGTGAGTGCGTTCAGCAGGGTACTTTTGCCGGCATTTGGCCGGCCGAGAATGGCCACAAATCCAGATTTCAAAGAGAGACGCTCCTAGGGCCTATTATCGCGGATTACAAGGCGGCGTGCTGCATCAATCGGACGAAGTAAATTGTTGGGTTAGGCGGCGCAGGAAAAAGGGACGAATGGCGCGTGAAAAAGCAAAATAAAGCTATTGCAATTCGCCTTCTATTCGCTATAATGCGCTCATGGCTGTCACACCAAGGCAAAAAGAGATTCTCGACTTTCTGGAATCATTTGTCACACGCAATGGGTACTCCCCGTCGTTTGAGGAGATTGCGCGCGGCATGGGGCTGAAAAGCCTGGCAACCGTGCATAAGCACATTACCAACCTCGAAAAGAAGGGGTTGCTGGATCGCGTTCACAATCGCAGCCGCTCGATCGACGTGCTGCCGCCGGGAACCCGCAGCCGCACCAGCGACCGGCTGCCGCTGGCGGGCCGGATCGTGGCCGGGATGCCTGTGGAAGCCATCGAGACGCAGGAGAGCATCTCTCTTCACGACGTGGTGGGCAACCGCGACGTCTTTGCCCTGGAAGTGCGCGGAGACTCGATGCGCGACGAGCACATCATCAGCGGCGATTATGTGCTGGTGGAGCGGACCCGCACGGCGCGCCAGGGCGAGATCGTGGTGGCCCTGGTGCATGGCTTCGAGACCACGTTGAAGAGGATTTTCACCGAGGGAAGCCAGGTACGCCTGCAACCCTCCAACTCGGAGATGAGCCCGATCATTCTGAACGCCTCGCAGGTGGCCATTCAGGGCCGTGTGCTGGGCGTGCTTCGCAAGTACCATTAGGACTTTTTAGAAAATAGTATTGACCGGAATATTGCCGGTGCCCCATCCATTCCGCAGAAAAAATGCGGAATGGATGGGGCACGGAAGTTCGTAGCAAAAGCTAAAAAGCTCGAATACAGCGGCGAGGGCAGCATCCGACAACGGAGCACTGGCCGTCGTTCCCTGTTCCCTGATAAAAAGCAAGCGTGGACCCGGAGATCCACGCTACAGTTTCATCCACCGGAAATCGGAAACGCCGGTGGGGGACTAACCCCTAATCGCTAATCCCTAACCCCTGTTCTACTGATTCACCCCGCTGGCCAGGAATCCGCCATCCACGGCGATCAACTGGCCGGTGACAAACGAAGCAGCCTCGGAAGAGAGGAATATGGCCGCTCCAGCCACTTCCCGCGCCTCGCCAAAGCGGCGCATGGGCGTACGCATGATCAACTCTTCGCCGCGCGGAGTTCCTTCAATCAGCCGCCGGTTGAGCGGCGTGGGAAAGACTCCCGGCGCGAGCGCGTTGACATTGACCCCGTTCTGCGCCAGTTCAATGGCGAGCACCCTGGTCAGCGAGGCGACAGCGCCTTTGCTGGCGGCATAGGCTCCCACTTTGGAGAAAGCTACAAAGGAGTTCAGCGAGGCGATGTTGACAATCCGTCCATAGCCAGCCTTCACCATGGTTGCGCCAAAGATCTGGCAGGCGCGCAAGATCCCAGTCACGTTGGTCTCCATCACGCGCGCCCAGTCAGCCTCATCGAGGTCCAGAATCTCCGCCTTGTGGGTGATTCCGGCTGCATTTACCAGAATGTCCACCTTGCCAAAGGCGCTCAGCACCGCGTCGTGCAGCGCCTGCACGGAAGCCCGGCTGGTCACGTCGCTGGTTAGGCGCAAGCTGCGCCGGCCTAGCGCCTCAATCTCGGCGGCCGTCTTCTCGACCTGTTCCTGACGCCGTGAAGTGGCTACGACATCCGCTCCGGCCCCGGCCAACCCCAGTGCAATTGCATGCCCCAGCCCGGATGTTCCTCCGGTCACTACCGCTACTCTTCCATGCAAATCAAATAAATTCTCACTCATGATTGAATTCCACCTTGTGTGGTGATGCCGCGAAATTCCTGCGCGGAACCCACTTCAAACACGTTAACACGCGAGGCGATTTAAGAGGGCAGCAGTTGCCTGAGCGCTGGGCAATGGCTGGAACCCGATAGGACGCTTTCGCAGCCTTGCGGCACAATGACAAAAGCGAAAGCCAGTAGAATATGCGCTACTCGAAGTCTTCACAGTTTCACAGTAAAAAAGGGGAATAGGCTTTGACTTCAGGGCCGGCCCCAAAGGGCCGGCCTACATTGAGAACAATGGAAAACGGGAAATCCCCTGCAAAAAATCAGGAGATTGCTCAACTCTCTAGCTGCACCCGCTGGTCGAGCCGCAACTCATGCAGCGGTAGCAACTGCCGTTGCGGACCATGATGGCCCCGCAAGTTGAGCAACTCGGAGCATCGCCCATATCGTACATTGCGCGCATGGCGTCAGCTGCATGGTAGATGCCGCTGAGCGGATGCGGATCGGCGCTGGCGGCAATCGCCGACGCGATCCCGCTGGCAAGCGACGAGTCGCCAGCCGATGGCACGCCGCCCGGGCTGGTAGCCGGGCCGCTCCCCTGACTCAGAAGGCGCGCGACCTCCTGGGCCAGTTGCGCCATATTGCCCTGCGAAATTGCGCCCAACTCTCCCTCCGGTTCGGACTCTGGAATCATGCTGGGCGAGGCTACCAGTTGCGGAGACTGCGGAGCGAAACTGGCAAACAGCGAGAGTTGCGTACCGGAGAGGAAGCGCAGGTTGAGCCAGCGGAAGATGTAATCCATCAGGCTTTTGGCGTAGCCGATCTGCTCGTTGCCGGTCCAGCCCGAAGGCTCAAAGCGGGTATGCGCGAACTTTTCGCAGAGCACTTTCAGGGGCACACCGTGTTGCAACGCAATCGAGACGGATGTGGCGAAGGCGTCCATCAAACCGGAGACGGTTGAACCTTCCTTGGCCATCTTGATGAAGATTTCGCCCACCTGGCCGTTGGGGTAGAGACCGACTGTAACATAGCCCTCGTGGCCGGCGATGGAGAATTTGTGGGTGACCGAGGCGCGTTCATCCTGCAGGCGGTGACGGACGGCGCGCGGCGGGCCATTCAGGTCCTGCACCGTATCAGGAGTGGCAGCATCGCGGTCATGCCCAGCCGCAGTGGTGGGCTGGAGCAGGGGAACTGCGGCGGCCCGCGCAATCTCATCCAATGCGTGTTGGAAGGCTGAGGCGGCAAGGACAACTGACTTGGCGGGAACTTCCAAATTTTCGCCAGTGCCGGCTTCCAGAGCCTTCAGGTCGGCGGCGACGCCAGCCTGTCCAGCTGCCAACTGAGCGAGTACGCGGTTGGCGGCGGCGTCCAGCGCCGAAGGCTCGCGCTTGGCGTCCATGCTGGTATTCAGCGGCTGGGTGCCCTTCGACCCGTCGCGATAGATGGCCACGGCCTTAATTCCCTGGCGCCAGCTTTCGGCGTAGGCCTCGGCAACATCCTCAACGGTCGCCTCCTGGGGCAGGTTGACGGTCTTCGAGATGGCGCCGGAAAGGAATGGCTGCGTGGCTGCCATCATCTTGATGTGGCCCAGGTAGTGAATCGATCGGGTTCCCTTCGATGGCTTGAAGCTGCAATCGAAGACGGCCAGATGCTCAGGCTTGACGCCGGGCGCGCCCTCGATGGTGCCCGTTGCGTCGATGTAGCTGACGATGGCGTGGACTTGATCGTTGTTGTAGCCGAGTTTGAAGAGGGCTTCGGGGACGGTGTTGTTGACGATCTTGATCATGCCGCCGCCCACCAGCTTCTTGTACTTGACCAGCGCCAGGTCAGGCTCGATGCCGGTGGTATCGCAGTCCATCATGAAGCCAATGGTTCCGGTGGGCGCCAGGACCGTGACCTGAGAGTTGCGGTATCCGTAGCGCTCGCCGTAGACCAGCGCCATGTCCCATGACTCGCGGCTGGCGTCGATAAGCGCGTCAAGCTGAGGCACACGAAAGGGCTCACCGCTTTGGCGCGAGCGGCCGATGTTGTTGACTTCAGCGCGGTGCATTCGGATCACGTCAAGGAACGGCTCGCGGTTGACGTAAAAGCCGGGGCAGGCGCCACCATGGCGTTCGACATTGGCGGTCTGCAACGTGGCCGAGGCAATCTGCGGGGAGTTGGCGGCGACGATGGCCGATTGCAGGTAGGCTTGTCCGGTCAGAATCGCGGTCAGCACGGCGGCCAGATCGCGACCGGCTGCCGAGTCGTAGGGCAGGCCGAAGGCCATCAGCAGGGCGCCGAGGTTGGCAAAGCCCAGGCCCAGTGGGCGATAGTCGTGCGAGTTGCGGGCGATGGCTTCGGTTGGATAGCCGGAGTTGTCCACCAGAATTTCCATCGCGGTGATCACCACGGAGATGGAATGCCTATAGGCGGGAATATCAAAGCTCCCCGACGGGGTGACGAACTTCATCAGGTTGAAACTGGCCAGATTGCAGGCCGAGTTATCCAAGAAAACATACTCCGAGCAGGGATTCGAAGCATTGATCCGCCCGGTGTTCTTGCAGGTATGCCAGCGGTTCATCGTGGTGTCGAACTGCATTCCCGGGTCGCCGCAGAGCCAGGTGGCCTCGGCGATCTTGTGCATGATTTCGCGCGCCTTGTAAGTGGTAACCGGCTGGTGGCCTCTGACGGTATAGGTGGTGAACTCGCCGTCGTTCTCGTAGGCGCGCATAAAATCGTCGCTGACGCGCACGGAGTTGTTGGCGTTTTGAAAAAAGATGGAGGAGAAGGCCTCTGAATCCGGCCCGCTGCCGTCATAACCGGCCTTAATGAGCGAGTAGGCCTTGGCCTCTTCCTTGGCCTTGCACTCGATGAACTCCAGAATGTCCGGGTGATCCGCGTTGAGAATCGCCATTTTGGCGGCGCGGCGCGTTTTGCCGCCGGATTTGATGACGCCTGCAAAGGCGTCCAGCCCGCGCATGAAGCTGAGCGGGCCGCTAGCCGTGCCGCCACCCGAGACGGATTCATGGCTGGAGCGCAGCGAACTGAAGTTGGTGCCCGTCCCCGATCCGAATTTGAAGAGCATGGCCTCGGTCCGGGCCAGGTCCATGATGCCGCTCATCGAATCCTCAACCGAGTTGATAAAGCAGGCCGAGCACTGCGGATTGTGGTAGCCGGTGGCCGAAAAGCGCACCCCGCCGGTCGAAGGGTCCCAATGCCAGTTCTGACCCTCCGCCTCCGGCTCCAGGCGGTCGCAGCCCACGTTGAACCATACCGGCGAGTTGAATGCCGCCTTTTGGGTCAGCAGCATATGCGCCAGCTCGTCGTGGAAGATCGCCGCATCCTCGGCACTGGCGAAGTAGCCGTCCTTCATGCCCCAGTCACGAATGGTCTCGGCCACGCGGCTCACCAACTGACGCACGCCGGTCTCCCGCTCAGGGGAGCCCAGCTTTCCGTGCAGGTACTTCGAGGCCACAATGTTGGTCGCGGTCATCGACCAGTCGACGGGCACTTCGACGTTCTCCTGCTCGAAGATGGTGTTGCCCTTGGCGTCGCTGATTGACGCGGTGCGCCGCTCCCACTTGATTTCGTCGTAGGGCGAAACGCCCTCGGTGGTGAAGCGGCGTGTAAAGATCAATCCCCGCTGGGTGGGGGAGTTATGGGGGACGGTAGCGGAACTCTGAAACTGGACCTCATTCATAAAAACCCTCTCAATCGGCAAAAACCGGTGAATCTTGTGTCCCCTGCCGGCGCTTGGCGCTCGGAAAGGGTCCGGGGAAAAACTCGTTCAACGTGCGGAGAACGGGGATGGGGAATTACCGCAAATTTTCACTTCTCTCAGCGGCCTTCAGTGGTGCTTTCACACCGAAATTCATCTCAAATCGTTTAGAGCCGCAGATGAAAAAATACCGCTGTCGGTGGTGCTTGTCAACAAAAAACCACAATATCTTGTGTTTTGTTTACATTTAGTGCATCCACTTCCTAAACAAAGGCAGTTACCTGTGGAAAGCTGCAAACAGCCTTGCGGGAGGCGGGTTTGCAATCTTCAAATTGCTCCAACTCCGGTGCATCCTCAGCTATGCCCGGCATTTCCCTTTATAAAGAAAAGCCTAGTCCTCGCCGGAGCCGGGGGCAAGACGCAAAATCAGTGCAGATGGGTGGGCAATCCTGCGCAGAACAAACAGGGAGACGGTCTTCCGTCCGCCCGGAGAGTCAGCCACACCCTCCGCTGCTTGCCTGATGCTCTAAACTCAAAGAGGAAAGCTCATGATGAAGTTTTTTGGCGGCAGAAAAGACACTCCGGCAACACCCGCGCCCGACGCGGCAGAGGACGATAGCCCAAAATCCGGCCTCTTCAGCCGCATGAAGCAGGCCGTCGCACGCACCCGCGAATCGCTCTCGGCCAAGATCGAAACCATTGTTTCCCTCACCCGCACGGTGGATGAATCAACCCTCGAAAGTCTTGAAACGGCGCTGATTACCAGCGACCTGGGGGTGCAGACGACGACCGCCATTCTGGATGCCCTGCGCGACCGCGCCCGCCGCCAGGCGATCAACGGCGGCGACGAGTTGCGCGCCCTGTTGAAGGAGCAATTGACCGCCATTCTCCGTGCCCCGCAGGTGTTGGCTGCCACACCGCAGGCGCCGCCCGTCGTCACTTTTCTCGTCGGTGTGAACGGCGCCGGCAAAACCACCTCAGCCGGCAAGCTCGCCGCTTGGCACCGCGCCCAGGGGCGCAGCGTGCTTTTATGCGCCGCGGATACCTTTCGGGCGGCGGCGATTGAGCAGTTGGAGGTCTGGGCCGCCCGCTCCGGCGTTGAGATGATCAAGACGCGGCCCGGCGGCGACCCCTCCGCCGTTCTTTATGACGCAGCAACAGCCGCAAAGACTCGCCACATCGACCAGCTCATTGTGGACACCGCCGGCCGCCTGCACACCAAAACCGGGCTAATGGACGAGTTGGACAAAATGCGCCGGACGGCGGCGAAGTTGATTCCCGGCGCGCCGCACGAGGTTCTGCTGGTGATGGACGCGACGACCGGCCAGAACGGCCTCAACCAGGCCCGCCAGTTCACGCAATCCGCCGGCGCCACCGGTATCCTGCTGACCAAGCTCGACGGCACGGCCAAGGGCGGCATCTGTGTCGCCATCGCGCAGGAGCTCAATCTGCCGGTGCTCTTTGTCGGCGTCGGTGAACAGATGACCGACCTGCTGGAGTTCTCGCCGGAAGCCTTCGTCGATTCGCTGCTGGGGTAAAGATCATTTAACTGGTCACATGGCGACATTTCAGGCGTAAAGCTCAAAAGTGACTTTTGAGGAACGCTCCCGGTCTTAAATCGCCATTTTATTCTCAAAGTCATCTCATAGGAGGAGGTTCAAGATGCCAATCCATTGGATAGCTCGTACTATTGGACTCGTCGTTCTGGTTGCCTGCGCGAGGGGCAATTTGGCGGCACAAAGCACCACAGTGCCCACCATGACGCTTTTCGTAGACGAGACACAAGCCTCTCGACGGATTGCTTTTGTGCATGAGGAAATTCGCGTGCAACAAGGACCCCTTGCACTCGCGTTTCCGCGCTGGATTCCGGGTGAACACGGACCAACTGGTCCTATCGAAAACATCGCAGCGCTCCGGGTGAGTTCCGGAGGCGCAGCTTTACCCTGGACGCGGGACCCCGATGACATCAACACGATTCGGGTCGATGTGCCGCCAAATACAAATATACTCACCGTCGACTTCGATACGTTGCTGGAGAACACCATCTCAGATCATCAAATCCTACTTGCCTGGAATACGGTCGTTCTCTACCCGCGAGGAATCGATAAGCGCGAGTTGCTTATTGCGCCGTCAATTCTTCTCCCGCCCAACTGGAAACAAGGCAGTTCGTTGTTGGTCACCCATCAGGCTGGGAATCGGGCGACGTTCGCGGCAACGTCGCTTGAACGTTTGATTGACTCCCCAGTGCTGGCGGGCGAGTTCTTCCGAGCGGTACCACTGGCGTCGAAATGGCCGGCTGAACTCGACATCACAGGAGACAGCCAGCCTGCCGTCGATAAGGCGGACGATGCCCATGCCTTCTCGCTCTTCGGCAAGCTGATCGATCAGGACCAGGCCATGTTCGGCTTCCGTCACTGGCAAACGATGCACCTGCTAGTCTCGCAAAGCGATGCGGTTCCTTTCGACGGATTGGAGCATGAGGATTCTCCTTACAACGCAATCGTGGATGCAGGACTTTCAAAGCAGGATGAATTGAAGAGATTTGGATGGCCACTGCTCGCGCACGAGCAATCTCACTCGTGGGACGGCAAATACCGGCGTCCCGCGGAGTTGTATTCAAAGCTGGATTACCAAGGCCCTGAACGGACGACTTTGCTGTGGGTGTATGAAGGTCTGAACGAATACATAGGGATGCTGCTGGCGACGCGCGCAGGATTCAACGATCCCGCGTATATGCGCGATTTCCTTGGATATACAGCTTCATACTATGCTCTTGAACCGGGACGCACCACGACCCCGCTTGTCGATACCGCAGCGGAAGACTGGGTCCTACGCGACCCGCCGACAGGATGGACATCCTTGCGGCGCGGTCAGGATTACTACGACGAGGGCGCCCTGATGTGGCTGCGCGCCGACACGCTGATTCGCGAAAAATCTCACAACCGCGTTACGCTCGACGACTTTCTGCGTAATTTCCTTGGCCAGCGAGAGACCGGGCCGATTGTGGTTCCGTACACCCGCGCCGATGTGGAAGCTGCGCTTTCAGCTACATGGCCCTATGACTGGCACAGTTTTATCGAGAAGTATGTGTATCAGGTAAACAGTCTGCCGCCAACAGAAGGCCTTGAAGCAGCGGGTTGGCGGCTGGTTTATAACTCGACGCCGAATAATAAATTGTTTTCAGCCGACCTTCCCCATGCTCCCACGCACTTTGCCTGGGCGTCCATCGGGATGGACCTGGAAAAGGACGGAACGATCTACGACGTTTTGCTGGGGTCACCGGCGTACGATGCCGGATTGGGACCGAAGATGACGGTTGTCGCAGTTGATGGAAATGCGTTCTCTCCGGAGCTGCTGGACGAGTCCATTGCCCACCCGCGAAGTGGGAAAATAACATTACTCGTTCGCAACTTTGCTTCAGTAGAGACCCACGAAATTCAATATGCGGGAGGAGTGCGATATCCGCATCTTGAACGAATTCCCGGAACCCACGATTACCTGACTGAGATTCTGACGCCTCGCTAGAAGGAAGATTGGGGGGCTGTCCAATCTGAACGAAATGGCGCCAACGGCATAAGTAACAAGAAATGCCGTTGTCACAAAACGCCGCCGGAGCACGAGTCGGCTCCTATACACTGGAAGGGTTCCTGATTGACCCACACATGAATCAACAGTTAGATCAAGACCGCATCTGGATGCAGCGCGCGCTGGAACTGGCACGGCGCGGCGTGGGGCTGGCCTCGCCCAATCCCGCCGTGGGCTGCGTGATTCTGGACAGCAAGGGCGAGGTGGCCGGCGAGGGCTGGCACGAGTACGACCGGCTGGACCACGCCGAGGTGGCCGCTCTTAAAGCCGCCGGCGAGCGCGCGCAAGGCGGCACGGCTTACGTCACCCTGGAGCCTTGCAACCACACTGGACGCACCGGCCCCTGCACCGAAGCGCTGATCGACGCGGGAGTCCGCCGCGTCGTCGCCGCCACCATCGACCCCAACCCCGCCGTCGCCGGCCACGGCCTGGACCACTTGCGTGAAGCGGGCCTTGAGACAGTTGTGGGCGTATGCGAGAGCGAAGCCCGCCGCCTCAACGAGGGCTTTGCCCACTGGAGCCAGCATCAGCGCCCCTTTGTCCTGATGAAGGTGGCCATGACGCTGGACGCGCGCATTGCGCCGCCGCCCGGCGAACAGGCGCCGCGGCAGCCCTATTGGATCACCAGCGAGGCCGCCCGCGCCGCCGTGCAGCCGCTGCGCTGGCAGGCCGACGCCGCGCTGACCGGCGTGGACACTGTGGTGGCCGACGATCCGATGCTGACCGACCGCAGCGGCCTGCCCCGCCGCCGTCCGCTGCTGCGTGTGGTGCTGGACTCGGCCCTGCGCATGCCGCTTGACTCCAAGATGGTGGCCACGGCGCACGACGATTTGATCGTCTTCACCGTCTCCACCGACGAGGCGCGGAGCAAGGAACTGCGCCAGCGCGGCGTGCGCGTCGAAGTGCTGCCCGCGGAGATGGGCCGCGTCCCGCTGGACAAGGTTTTGAACAAGCTGGGTGAAGAGCAGATTCTCACCCTGCTGACTGAAACCGGCACACGGCTGAACACGGCTTTGCTCGCCGCCGGACTGGTGGACCGCATCCACCTCTTCGTCTCGCCGCAGATCATGGGTTCCGACGCTGTGCCGGCCTTTCGCGGCATGGCTGGCGCCGTTCGCATGGCGGAGATCGAGGTGGAGCGTTATGGCAACGATCTGGGGTTGTGCTCGCTGCTCAGAGACCCATGGCCGGTGAAGTAGGGAATAGGGAACAGGAGAGAATATCGGGCTTTAGCTATTCGCTATTCCCTGCCCTCCTCACTGCGGCGCGGGCAGATTCGCCGGATGCTCTGTGGCCGTCACTGCGGCCATCACTTCGACCGCCGCGGGCAGCGCCGTGGGCAGCGGGCCTTCAAGCGCCAGCTTCAGCACCTCGTCCATCTGATCCACAAAATGGAGCTTCATGGAGCTCTTGATGTTCTCTGGCAGCTCGGCAATGTCCATCTCGTTAGCGCGCGGCAGGATAACTTCAAAGATGCCGGCGCGCAAAGCGGCCAGCAGCTTTTCCTTCAGTCCGCCGATGGCTAGCACCTTGCCGCGCAGCGTGATTTCGCCGGTCATGGCGATGTCGCGCCGCACGGGGATCTTGGCCAGCGCACTGGCCAGTGCCGTGGCCATGGTGATGCCGGCCGAGGGGCCGTCCTTGGGGATCGCGCCTTCGGGCACGTGCAGATGCAGGTCCACGTTGCGATAAAACTCACGGCTCAGGCCCAGCGCCTGCGCGCGGCCGCGAATGTAACTCAGCGCCGCCTGCGCCGATTCCTGCATCACGTCGCCCAACTGGCCCGTGATGGTGAGCTTTCCCTTGCCGTCCAGCACCTGCACTTCCGTGGTAAGAATGCTGCCGCCCACTTCGGTCCAGGCCAAGCCGGTCACCAAGCCGACTTCGCTCTTCTCATGCGCCTCGGAGTCGCGGAACCTGGCCACGCCCAGAAAATCGCTGATATTGGCCGCAGTCAGTTCTTCCTTGTGCTTTGCGCCCCGCTTGACGACCTTGCGCGCCACCTTGCGGCAGACGTTGCCGATCTCCCGCTCCAGATTGCGCACACCGGCCTCGCGCGTGTAACCGCGGATGATCTCGGTGATGGCATCATCGCGAAAGACAATATTCTTCTCGCTCAATCCCGTCTGCACGCGCTGCTTCTTCACCAGGTACTGCTTGGCGATCTCCAGCTTCTCCTGCTCGGTGTAGCCTTGCAGGCGCAGCACTTCCATGCGGTCCTGCAGCGCGGCCGGCACGGTGTGCAGCACATTGGCTGTGGCCACAAACAGCACTTGCGACAGATCATAATCCACGTCGAGATAATGGTCCTGAAAGGTCGAGTTCTGCTCCGGGTCGAGCACTTCAAGCAGCGCCGAGGCCGGATCGCCGCGAAAGTCCGAGGCCATCTTGTCCACTTCGTCGAGCAGGAAGACGGGATTCTTTGTGCCCGCCCGCTTCATGTGCTGAATGATCTGCCCGGGCAGCGCGCCGATGTACGTGCGGCGATGGCCGCGAATCTCTGCCTCGTCGCGAATCCCGCCCAGCGAGAGCCTCACAAATTTGCGGCCGGTGGCCTTGGCAATCGACATTCCCAGCGAGGTTTTGCCCACCCCCGGCGGACCGACAAAGCAAAGGATCGAGCCTTTGGGATTCTTGACCAACTGGCGCACCGCTAGAAACTCAAGAATGCGATCCTTGATCTTTTCCAGGCCATAGTGATCTGTGTTCAGAACCTTCTCAGCGTAATCAATCGAGCGGGTCTCCTTGGAGCGCTTCTTCCACGGCACGGCCAGCAGCCAGTCAATGTAATTGCGGCTCACGGTGGATTCAGCCGACATAGGCGGCATCGCTTCGAGTTTTTTCAACTCCTGTATTGCCTTGTCGAGCGCCTCTTTGGGCATCCCGGCGGCTTCAATCTTCTTGCGCAGCTCATCAAACTCGCTCTTCTCGCCGTGTCCAAGCTCTTTTTGTATCGCCTTGATCTTCTCGTTCAGGTAATACTCTTTTTGCGCGCGCTCCATCTGCCGTTTCACGCGCGACTGAATGTTGCGGTCAAGGTCGAGCTTCTCGATCTCCACATCGAGCACGTCCGCGATGCGCGCCAGGCGGATGGCCGGATCAAAAAGAGCCAGCAACTCCTGCTTCTCTTCAATGCCCAGTTGCAGGTTGGCAGCAATCACGTCGGAGAGCTTAGCCGGCTCGTCCATGCGCACCGTGGCGATGATGGTCTCGTAGTTGAGCGACTGCTGCAGCTTGACGTACTGCTCGAAAAGGCCGGTGACGCGCGTCATCAGTTGTTCTACGGCCGGGGTCATTTCGAATTGGCTTTTGCCCACCCGCACCGAGGCCACAAAAAAACCTTCGCGGTCGTTCACCTCAACTGACTTGGCGCGTTCAACCCCTTCAACCAAAACTTTGATGTTGCCGTCGGGCATCTTGACGCTCTGTACGATGTTGCAGATCGACCCGACCTGGTAAATTTCTTTGGCTTTGGGTTCGTCCACCGCAGCGTCGAGTTGCGTGGCAAGGAAGATCTTGCGGTCGCCTGAAAGCGCCTCTTCGAGCGCACGCACACTCGACTCGCGCCCCACCACGAAGGGCGTCATCATGTAAGGAAAAATCACCATGTCCCGAATGGGCATCATGGGCAGCTTGCGCGTTTCGGCCTTTTCGCGGGATGCGGTCATCGGGACACCTTGAGAATGTAATGCGTAAAGAAATCTTCGACGGCGGGGCTGTTTGCAAAGCTCATACTAAAATTGTACAGCGGATTGGCTTTGTAGCAGGATTGCGCCGGCAGCGACCCCAAGCCCGCGCTACCGACGCACACATATTCGATGCTGCCTGGGTTATCTACGCTCCAGAATGATCAACTCAACGGTATCGACGGGCAGAGCATTGGAGAGCTTCAGACTGCTGCCGCTCCCCGATTGTTGCTCGACTAATTCCATATTCTGGGTCTTGCTGATCCGGTAGCGCTTGATGCTGAACGCGCCTTTGCCCCAGGGCAGCTTGTCGATGGTCAGATGATAGCCGGCATTGTCGCGGTAAACAATGTCTGTGCGGCCCGGCAGCCACCGCTCCGGTTTCGCGTTCGGCGCAGGCGGCGGAAGCACTACATCCGCAGGCATCGGCATATCCTTGTACTTGAAGTCGGCGGGAATGGCGTAGTTGCTGATGAAGACCTGAACCCTCCTGCCATCCGCAGAGCGGCCCGCGAGCACGGCAAAGCCAAAGGTGTCGGCGCCCTCCACTGCCAACCGCCGCGGCGTCTCCTGCATCCTGCCCATAGCTTTGAAGGTGTAGGCAGGCTTGAAATAACGCCCTTGCAGATCAAAGAGGCCCATCCAGGCGGCATCCCCGCGATAAAACATCGCGTGATCGAGGGGCGCGTCCTGAAAATAGCTGAGCACCGCGCCGACAAACGCCGCGTTATGCGCGCCTCGCAGTTCATCCTTTTCCCCATCGGTAAAGTCGGCGCTCAAATTCCATTCGGAAAGGATGCTCTCCGCCTTGGGAAATCCATGCGCATCGAGGACGCCGCGTATCTCCCGCGCCAAGCGAGCACCGTCGAAAGGATCGGCGCCGCCGTTGGAGTATGTGTGCCAGGAGTAAAAATCCAGCGGAAGTTGGTGGGCAGCACAGTAGTCGAGGAAGCCTTCGCGGTAAACTTCATCGCCAAATGGATTCGCAATTCCGTCGCCGCCCACTTTGAGCGACGGATCGACGGACTTCAACGCCAGCGCGGTCTTTCCGTACAGGGAATAAAACTGCTCCGGCGTGCCCGTCCAGAACAATCCGCCCGGCTCATTCCAGAACTCCCAGTAGCGAATCTGGTGATGAAATCCGTTTGCCCAACCCTGGTTGTAATGCATGGCGATATGTTTTACCACGCTGGCGTACTTATCAAAATCCGCCGGCGGATTCACGTTGGCGCCCCAACTGCGGCCTATGCGGTAATAGACTTCCGCCCCGCTGGCGCGAATTGCGGCCACCACCTTGTCGGTCGCGGCAAAGTTGTAGCTCGCGGCCTTCTCCGGATCGGCATTCTCGTCCGGGAAGATGACCGAAGCGTTGCCCGACTTCACCACGCCAGCGCGCTGCGCGCTGTCGGGAATCAGCCAGGCCAGGGCACCATTTGTGGCGACGAATTTGGCGTCCACATCGGTGGGGCCCATCACATCGTGGGTGCGAACCATGTTAATGCGCAGCTCTTTGTATTGCCGAACGAGGCCGGGTAGCCCGGCCATCACCGGCGCGGGCGTGCCGTTCACTCCCTGAAACGAATGAATCGCGCCGGTCACTTTGCCCGCGTCCACGTGCAATGCGCGGAATCCCTCCTGCGCCGGAGCTTGGCCCCATGCAGCAGAGCAAGGCAGCAACAGCAACAACAAGAAACGTGTGAAGCCTTTCATTTGCAATCCTCCATTTGTTCCTACGAATTCCGAAAAATGCAACATTGTTGGGCTTTCGCTTTTGAGGTTCCTTATTCCAGTCTGGTGACGTGCACGCTGGCCTGGGTCTCTGGAACCGTGCCGTCGTTCGCCTGGGCCTCAGTGGGTTTGCCCTGGATGAGAATCCGCACCGTAATTTTGCCGCGGGCGGGGACGAGTACGCGCTGGGTGGCTTCGCGCGCGTCGGAGCCGTCGCCACTGCGCACCGTGACCGGAAGCTCGGCGGCTGCGTAGCCGGCGTTGGCCACATTCACGGCGACCAGCCAGTTGCCCGCCGAGGCGGATTCTGGAAAGACGCCGTCGATGCTCAGGTCAGGCAATCCCTTGTCGGCATCAATCCAGTCAGCGAAGAACCAGCCCAGATCGCGGTGGCTCCCAGCCGCTTCCAGTAACTTTTCAAAGTTTCTGCCGACGGCTGCCTTGTTTGCCTCTGTCGCGGCATCGCTGCCAGCCGCATAGTAGGCTCGAAGCGCGGATGAGAGCGTCGCATCGCCAACCAGATCGCGCAGCATCCATAAAACATAGGCGGCTTTGGTGCGATAGTAGACGGGCGAAATGGCCGTGGCCAGCGGCTGACCCGCGCTTTGGCCGGGGCTTTCCGGCTCGGCCAGGGCCAGCGCGGCGCGATCTGCCTCCAGTGTGCGCAGCGCGGCGTCGCGCCCCTGCTGCCGCTCCACCCAGAGCGTTCCCATGAAGGCAGCCAGGCCTTCGTTGAGCCAGGCCGGAGGCGGAGGCGAGTTGGGAGGCGAAATCCAGGCGTGGCTGAGAGCGTGGACCAGAACCCCGTTCAATGCATCGGAGTTGGCCTTCGCGCTGGTTTCGCTGAGCGGCGCAACCAGCAGCGCGCCGCTCTCAAAGGGCGCGTCTTCTGGGTCAGGCAGGTCGAGCAGCGCCAGAGGCGAGCGGGGCTGCTTGCCCAGCCAGCCTTCCAGCAGCGGCGTAACCTTCGTGGCCGCCGCGAACCAGGCCTGCGCATCGTTTTCAGGAACGGTCCAGGCAGTCAGATTCGTGCCGGTGCGGGCGGTGCGGATGGCCACAAAAAGGCTGGGCGCCTCGAAGCCAAGAGTGGTGCTGCCGGAGTCGGCGGTGGCCACGCTGGCAACCTCCTGGCTCTGGTCGAGAGATGCTCCCGATTCGGTGATGGCGAGAGGCACGGTGCGCCCGTTGATGAGAGCCACAGTGGGAGCCTGTCCGTGAGGAAACTCGACCGTGAGGCGCAGACGAAAGCGCGCGCCGCTGAGCCGCAGCTTGTGCTCGCCCATCTCGTCGAAGAGGCGTGCGCCTTCGCCCAGAAGAACGGGAACGCTCGCGGTTGGGTACCAGACTACATTGCCAAAGCCGCGCAGCCCGGTAAAGGGAAGGCTGATCTGGTCCCAGTCCGCGTGCAGCGCTGCCTCATCGGGGGCACCGATAGCCAGCAAACGCCGGGCGCTCGCGGCAATTGTGCCGGAGTAAGTTGCATCGAGTTGCAGGGTTGCACCGGGCGCGAGCCGCTGCTGAAGCGCAACAACGGCTTCATGCAACTGCCCGGTGTGGTCGGCGTCGGAATTGAGGGTGGCAACCTGGAATGTGGCCTCCTGGCTGCGTCCGTCAGGGCTATCGATGCGGACCCGTTCCCAGTTGAGCGTGGAGGAGATTTGTAGCGGAATCCGTTCAAGCGGAGCCTTGCCGTCGTTGCGAAGGGTGAGTTTGGCGCGAACTGCGATCTGCTGGGCCTCCGGGCGCAGGCGTACGTCGAGATCGTAGCCGGTAAAGGTGACAGCCTTGCGCTCGGCCTCCAGCGCCGGGGTTGGCTCGCCAGCAGCAGGCTGTGCTCCGGGCAGGGCGGACTTAGTGGCCGTCTGGCCGTTCTCGTCCGTCGAGCGCGAGAAGAGGACTTGGCGCCTGGGCTGCTGATCCTGTTGCACAGCGGCCGGGCCGGACGGCGTGGTTTGCGCCGTGCACAGGAAAGTTGCCAGGCAGGGAACAAAGAGGGCTGCCAGGGTTGATGCCCAGAAGGAGTTCGATCTTTGGCCAGGAAAGATCTTCATGAACCCAGGCCTTTCTGTTTCTTCGGTTTGCCTGCGGTAGGGCCTGCTCCGCCTGCGGCGGCGCGCGCGGCCAAACGACGCTGGCGGAAGGCTTCATAGAGCACCACCGCGCCGGCCGTGGAGACATTCAGCGAACTGACGCCTCCGGCCATCGGAATGCGCAGCAGGTGGTCGCAGGTGCGCCGCACCAGCTCGTGCAGCCCCGCGCCCTCGCGCCCCAGCACCAGCACACAGTCGCCGGTCAGGTCGAACTGGTCGTAATCGCAGCTCCCGCGCTCGTCGAGTCCGATGATCCAAAGATTGCGCCGCTTCAGCTCTTCCAGCGCGCGCACCAGGTTCACCACGCGCGCAATGCGCAGGTGCTCGGCGGCGCCGGCGCTGGCCTTCATGGCCACCGGACTCAGCGGCGCCGACCGCCGCTCAGTGAGCACCACGCCATCCACGCCCGCGCCGTCGGCCACGCGCAGCAGAGCGCCCAGATTTTGCGGGTCTTCCACGCCATCCAGAGCCAGCAGCAGCCGCGCCGCGCCCGGTTTTTCCGGCGCAAAAAGATCTTCGATGGTGAGCAACTCCTGCGCGCGGACTAGCGCCACCACGCCCTGATGCGCGGGCGTCTGCGCCAACAGCGTCAACTGCTCGCGCGCTTCCTGAAGGACGCGGATACCGGCCGAGCGGCAGAGCGCGACCAACTGCTCCAGCCGCGCATCGTCGCGCTCGCGCGCCACTAGAACATGGTCAAAGCGCCGCCGTCCGGCCTTGACGGCCTCTTCCACCGGATGAACTCCGTACAAAACTTCCATAGTAAACAGTGTAGAGGCCGCGGGCGGCTGCGAGAAGCGGAGCTACAATCACTCATCGCCGAGCAGGTATACTGTTCTCCATGTTCTCCAGGCAAAACGATACGGTTGCGGATTGGCAGAGTCTCACGCAGCTTTACGGCGAGATGAGTGACGGGGAGTTGTATGAACTGGAAGCCGGCGCCGGCGACCTGACCGAAATGGCGCAACAGGTTCTCCGCGACGAGATGAAGAAGCGCGGATTGAGCAAGCCCGATCCAGCGGCGGGCTTCGCTGCTCCGCGATGGGATGGTGACGCCAATTCGCCCGCCGGCGAAGAGGACGGTGAACTGGGCGACCCAACGCGCGAATTCACCTGGAAGGTCTTCCTTTGTGAGTGCGAGGATCAGCAACAGGCCTGGCAGATCAGAGAGGTCTTGCGGCGGGCGGGAATCGAGAGCTGGATGGAAGGCCAGGGCTATCGCGTGGTCTCCGATTTCGCCAATCCACGGATACAGGTTGCCGCCGATCAACTGGAGCAGGCGCACACGATCATCGCCAGTCCGATTCCGCAGGAGATCGTCGAACTGTCCAACACTCCAGACGAGGAATTCGCAGCGCCGGTTTGCCCCAGATGCGGCGCCGAAGAGCCGCTGCTGGAGGGGGTCGATCCGGTGAATGCATGGCGTTGCGAGAGCTGCGGCGCCGAGTGGACGGACGCGCCGGAAGAGCCGAGCGAGTCTTCAGCAGAACAGCCGTAAACACGGATTTCCATCCAGAGAGCGATTTCCTGACGAAATCCCCTTTCCCGTGAAACTCCGCGGCAATTCTGGCCTCCAATCTGATTTTCCTTGAGGAAAGCAGGCTCTCGCAACGCCTTGTTTTCGCATGGGCGCGCCGCACGCCCTCGACGCAAGGCGCCCGCAACCACTATCCTGTTGAGTTGCGCATCTTTTCATGCGCGTAACATTCAAAGGACGCCAACCGTTATGAACCAGCAAACAATCGCCATACACCTGCCCGACGGGGCCATTCGCAATGTGCCTGCCGGCACCACGCCACTTGAAATTGCCAACTCGATTTCGCCGAGACTGGCCGCGGTTTGCGTGGCCGCGCGGCTGAAGCCGGTGGCCGTTGCGCAGCCGGTGGAGTGCAGCTGCTGCGCCGGGGAAAACACCGAGGAGCCGTCGGGCGAAGCCGCTATGTACGCCGTCGCGGACGCCGCGGCGCCGCGCCTGGTGGACCTGACGACTCCGCTTAATGCCGATGTGCGCCTGGAGCTGCTCACGGAGAAGGATCCTGAGGCGCTCACCGTGCTGCGCCATTCCGCCGCGCACGTGATGGCGACGGCGGTGCTGGAACTCTTCCCGGAGACCAAGCTGGGCCACGGACCGGCCACCGACTCCGGCTTCTTTTACGACTTTTATCGCGAAAAGCCCTTCACGCCCGAAGACCTGGCGCTGATCCAGGCCAAGATCGCCGAAGTGGTGGCGCGCAATGAGCCGTTCTTGCATGAATCCGCACCAAGAGCTGAGGCGCTGGAAGCGTTCGAGCGCGACGGCGAATTCATGAAGACGCACTTCGTGACCAAATTTACCGTTCCCGGCGACGAGGTCAGCTTCTATCGCAATGGCAGCTTCGTTGATTTTTGCCGTGGGCCGCATCTGCCCTCGACCGGCCGCGTCAAGGCCGTCAAGCTGACCAATCTGGCCGGCGCTTACTGGCTGGGCGACGAGAAGAATCCGCAACTGCAGCGCATCTACGGCACGGCCTTTTTTAGCCAAAAAGATCTGGACGCGCACTTTGCGCGCCTGGAAGAAGCGGCCAAGCGCGACCATCGCCTGCTGGGCAAGCAACTGGATCTCTTCAGCATTCAGGAACTGGCCGGCGCGGGGCTGATCTTCTGGCATCCCAAGGGCGCCATCGTTCGCAAGGCAATGGAAGACTGGATGCGCGAGGAGTGTCTGCGGCGCGGCTATCTGCTCGTCTATACTCCGCACGTCATGCGCCGGGAGCTTTGGAAGGTCTCCGGCCACGATGGCGTCTACTCCAAGGATATGTTTCCGCCGATGAAGCTGGACGACGCCGAGTATCGGCTGAAGCCGATGAACTGCCCCGGCCACATTCTGATCTACAAGAATTCGCCGAAGAGCTATAGGGACCTTCCGCAGCGCTACGCCGAATTCGGCAATGTTTACCGCTACGAGCGCTCCGGCACCATGCACGGGCTTTTGCGCGTCCGCGGCTTTACGCAGGACGATGCCCACATCTTCTGTACGCCGCAACAGATTGAAGGCGAGGTCATTGCCTGCCTCGACTTTGCTGAAGCTGTTCTGAAGACCTTCGGATTCAAGGAGTTTCGTGTCGAGCTATCCACGCGCGACCCCAACAAGGCGGGCGACTTTTTCGGCACCCCGGAGGACTGGGCGAACGCCGAAGGCGCGCTCAGGAACGTGCTCACCAAGCGCGGCCTCGCCTTCAACACCTTCCCCGGCGAAGCCGCTTTCTATGGTCCCAAGATCGATGTGAAGCTGGTGGACATCCTGGGCCGGCTGTGGCAGCTTTCCACGGTGCAGTTCGACTTTAATCTGCCAGCACGCTTTGAACTGGAGTACGTGGGCGAGGACGGCGAGCGTCACCAGCCAGTGATGGTGCATCGCGCCCTCTTCGGCTCGGTGGAGCGCTTCTTCGGTGTGCTGATCGAGCACTACGCCGGAGCCTTCCCGCTGTGGCTGGCACCGATACAGGTGGGACTTGTGCCCATCAGCGAGCGGCACCACGAGTACGCGCGCAAGGTCGAGGCTGAGTTGAAAGCCGCCCGCTTCCGCGTGGAAGTGGACGACCACAACGAGAAGATGAACGGCAAGATACGCGACTTTGCCAACCAGAAAACGCCTTATATTCTGGTCTTTGGCGACAAGGAGCAGGAGGCCGGGCGGGTGAGCGTCCGCACTCGCGGCAAAGGCGACCAAGGTTCCACGCCGCTGGCCGAGTTCATTGCCAAAGCAAAGGAGCTGGTGGAGAGCCGCTCGACGGAACTGTAGGAGCCTGCCGGAAATCGATTTGGGGGCAGGGATTCCTGCGTCGAATCCGGCCTTGCCGCGTCCAATGAAGGGAAGCGATTTTTCCCTTGGCAAGGCTCGGTTGAAGGTGGTATTCTGAGAATCTCTGTGAGGATGCGCGCCCCCTTTGCCCCATCCATGAGCTTCGGCTCGCGGGCGACCCAGGTGAGACCTGAAGCGATTGTCATCCTGTTCCGAGCAAACCACTGAAGCCGCATTGTTTTGCGGGTGACCGCAGATTCGTCTCCGTGCGCCGATATTTCCGGGTTTCACATGGAAATATTTTTCGCGCTTGGGGGCGGACCGAAGAACGCGTTGGCGCGTATGCCAGCGCTTGAACTGATTTTTCTCGAAGAGAGCAGGTACATTTTGGCAGTTGAAAACAAGTTTGAGCATGATATCGACAACCTGATTGAAGTCGGCAAGGAAAAGGGCTATCTGACCTATGGCGACGTGAACGAGATTCTGCCGGAAGAGATGGGGTCTTCGCCCGATGATCTGGACGATCTGATTACCACCATCGGCACTCAGGGAATCGACCTGCTGGATGGACCCAAGTTCCACGGCGACAAGGAGTTCGAACTGGAAGAGGGCGAGGACGTCGAGCTCGACCTGACGCCTGGAACTCTGGAGAAGACCAACGATCCGGTGCGCATGTACCTCCGCGAGATGGGCACGGTGCCGCTGCTGACCCGCGAGGGCGAGGTGGAGATTGCCAAGCGCATCGAGCGCGGCCAGATGCGGGTACTCAAGGCCATTTCGCGCTCACCCATTGTGATCCGCGAGGTTATGGCGCTGGGCGAAGACCTGAAGCGCGGCGTACGCAACGTAAAAGAGGTCGTGATTTTTGACGACGAGGAGCTGACTGAAGAGGTTGTGGTGGCACGCGTCAAGGCGACCGTCGTCCGCATCGACGCGCTGGTCAAACACCAGAAGAACATCGCCAAGCTGGAAGAGAAGCTGGCCGCGCCGGCACACGCCACCAAGGCCAGGACCTCCGCTGCTCGTCACACCCGCTGGCTGATCGCCCGCGAAAAAGTGCTGGTTTCGCGCATTGTGCGCGAGCTCAAGTACACGGCGATGGAGCGCAAGCGCCTGCTCGACAAGGTCAACAAGACGGTGGACACGATGCGCACCCTGGAGCGGCAGATTCGCTCGCTCGAGATCAAGCACGAGGCCAGCAAAAGCGAGGAGCTGAAGAAGGAGTACCGCCGCCAGCAGAAGAATTGCAAGACCGATCTGGAGAAGATTGAAGCCGAGGCGGGCGTACTGATTGGTGAACTCAAGCGCACCCAGCGCGAGATGATCCAGGGCGACATGGACGCTGAGCAGGCCAAGCGCGAGCTGATTGAAGCCAACCTGCGTTTGGTTGTCTCCATCGCCAAAAAGTACACCAACCGCGGCCTGCAATTCCTCGATCTTATTCAGGAGGGCAACATCGGCCTGATGAAGGCGGTCGACAAGTTCGAGTATCGCCGCGGCTACAAGTTTTCCACATACGCGACCTGGTGGATTCGCCAGGCCATCACGCGAGCCATTGCCGATCAGGCCCGGACGATTCGCATTCCCGTGCACATGATCGAGACCATCAACAAGTTGATCCGCACCAGCCGTCAGTTGGTGCAGGAGCTGGGCCGCGAGCCATCGAGCGAAGAGATCGCCCGGCGCATGGACATTCCCGTAGCCAAGGTGCGCAAGGTGCTCAAGATTGCACAGGAGCCCATCTCTCTGGAAACGCCCATCGGCGAAGAGGAAGACTCGCATCTGGGCGACTTCATCGAGGATCGCCAGGCTGTGTCGCCCTCCGAGGCAGTCATCAGCGTCAACCTGAAGGAGTACACCTCGCAGGTTCTGCGCACGCTCACGCCGCGCGAGGAGCGCGTCATCAAGATGCGCTTCGGCTTGGAAGACGGCTCCGAGCACACGCTGGAAGAGGTTGGCCAGAGCTTCCAGGTGACGCGCGAGCGCATCCGCCAGATTGAAGCCAAGGCTCTGCGCAAGCTCCGCCACCCAAGCCGCAGCCGCAAGCTCAAGGCCTTCGTCGAAGGCGTCAAAGAGATGTAACCCGGCAACAACTCAGCCGCAAAGAGCCGCAATCCGCAAGGGTCGCGGCTCTTTGCCATCACCGCCGGCTGTCAGGTCAGCTTGATCACCACCGCATCCTCAGAGGGGCGAGTCTCCGGCATTTGCACGACGAGTCCGCCGGGCGTCCATTCCCAGCGCAGCGCGGCCGCTGAGCCCAGCAGCTCGGCGCGATGGAGTGCGCCGATGGGCAGCGGTGTGTCGCGGTTGAGCGAGGCCACGCGCACCTGGCTGCCCGGAGCTCCCAGCACATGAATATAGAACGCGCCCGGGCGCGTGGTGAAGCGGATATCCTGCGCGGTGAAGTCGCTGTTGTGATCGGCGACATAGATGCCTTCTTTCACCACGAAGGGGCCTTCGCCGAAGCGGAAGGCGGGGCGGGTCTCGTAGATGGCCTCGCCGTTGATCCGCAGCCATGCGCCGATCTTGTGCAGTCGGCTCTCAATCTCTTCTGGAATCGTGCCGTCGGGCCGCGGGCCTACATCGAGCAGCAAGTTGCCATTCTTGGAGACGATGTCAATCAACTGGTGGATGACGCGGCCGGCGGATTTGTAATTGGGGTGCGTAAGGTAGCACCAGGAATCCCAGTCCAGCTCGTCATCGGTTTGCCAGACGAAACTAGCCTTTTCCGTCAACTGGCCAGCCTCGATGTCCAACACGCCAGAAGATGTAGCGAAGTCATGTTCCTTGTAAGTCATGACGAGTCCGTTTCGGGCGCCATGGCTGGAGTTGTAGAAGTGTGCGAGCATCTGGAGCCGGTAGAGATCGGGAATCATGGCAACGCGGGTGTCGAAGTAGATGAGGTCCGGGTGGTAGTGATCGACGACTTCGATGACCTTGTCGCGCCAAATCTCGCAGAAACGGGGCGAAGGCGCCGGATCGGGGTGACCGTAGTTGAATGCTCCCGTATAGCCGGGAGAAAACTTGTGCGGCCAATAGAGATCAGCCAATTCGGGTTGGTAAATATCGGCATCGAGCACAGGGCTTGAGTACCAGCCCCATTGCCATGAGTGATGGAATGTGGTGAGGAACTTCAGCCCCTGCTTGCGGACGGCGCGCTCCATCTCGCCCACGACGTCGCGCCGCGGCCCCATGCGCGCGGCGTTCCAGCGGTTGACGCGGCTGGGCCACATCGAGAAACCGTCGGCAAATTCGGCGACCGGCCCGATATAGCGCGCACCTGCCTGCTTGAAGAGCGCCACCCACGCGTCGGGGTTGAAATGCTCGCCTTTGAAGGCGGCGGCAAAGTCCTTGTAGCCGAATTTGTTCAGTGGGCCGTAGGTGGCCAGATGGTGCTCATACTCCGGCCGGCCAGGCTGGTACATCCAGTGTGAGTACCACTCGTTGCCGAAGGCGGGAACGGAAAACAGCCCCCAATGAAAGTAGATACCGAACTTGGCGTCGCGGTACCACTCCGGACAGGCGTGTTGCTGGAGCGACTCCCATTGCGGCTGGTAGGCTTTGCCGCCGGGGGTTGCCTTGGCAGCCAGGGAGGACGGCAGCAGAGATGCAGCGGAGACGGCGGCAAGCCATTGCAGGGCAGTTCGGCGGTCAATCCTGGGAATCAGCATGAACTCTCTCCATCAGGTGCGAAAATCTTTATGTGGAAGCAAGTAAAAAGAATACTACTCCGGCGTCTTTTCTGCGCGGGTCTTGGTTGCCGATCCGCGCGCCTCTGTTATTCTCATTGTTTACCGGCAAAGGGAGGGATTGATGCCTGAGTTCCGAGGACGAAAGCACCATCAGGACCGTGTGGCCGAGACTTTGCGAGAGGAAATTGGCGTTCTGATCGAAGGTGAACTCTCCGATCCGCGCATCAATCTCTGCTACGTGACCGAGGTGGCGCTGAATCCCGGCGGCAAGTCGGCGCGCGTGTATGTGGCCATCGACAGCGCCGTCAAAGACATCGCCCGCGCCGAAGAGGAGACAGTGGCCGGATTGGAGGCCGCCAAGGGTTATATCCGCCATGAATTGAAGGAGCGAATGGGGGTGCGCCATGTGCCCGAACTCAGCTTTTTGGCCGATCGCTCGGGCCGCTTCCAAGCCCGCATCGAGGAGCTGATGGACCGGCAGCGCAAACGCAGGAAGGCGCTAGCGGAGCCTGCTCCCGCGGCTGAGCCAAGTGCTGAAGAAGTACAGGAAACACCTCAACAAGCGCCATGAACTGACTGGCGAGCCATCCGGGGCCAGACCCGCGTTCATCCATCTGAATGGAACGCCGGTTGAAGCCCGTTTTTTGCAGCTTTTCTATTTTTCCCCCAGAGGTAACCGGGCAGAGCATGAATCATTCCACACGCAATCTTGCCATTCATCCAAAAGGCGCCGCAACTGCTCCAGCTCAGGGCGGCCCACAGGAGAGCCAGACAGCGAAGAAAGTCGAGGCTATCCTTGATGTTTTGCGCCAGGGCGAGCGGTTCCTGGTTTGCTCGCACTGCCGGCCGGACGGCGATGCAATCGGCTCCATGCTGGCCATGGGACTGTTTCTGGAACAGATGGGCAAGCACGCTGATCTGGTGGCTGCCGACCGGATTCCGAAGATCCACCGCTGTTTGCCGGGCGCAGAAAAGATTCAAATGGCTCAGAGCGTCCACGGCCCCTATGACGCCGTGATTCTGTTGGAGTGTGACGGGCTGGAACGAGCTCGGTTGCGCGGGCTGGAGCATTTTTTTCTCATCAATATTGATCACCATGCCACGGGCCGCACCTTCGCCAGCCTGAACTGGATTGACCGCGACGCGGCCAGCGTGGGCGAGCTGGTTTACCGGCTGGTGAAGGAGGCCAGAGCCAAGGTCACGCCGGAGATGGCCACCTGCCTCTACACCACGTTGCTGACTGACACTGGAGGCTTCTGTTACGACGGCACACAGGCTTCCACCTTCGGCCTCGCGCAAGAACTGGTACTGGCTGGGGCCGACCCGATCCGCGTTGCCCAGAACTTGTATTATTCAACGCCCACCTCGAAGCTGCTGCTACTGGGCGCTGCACTCGGCAATCTCAAGCACGAAGGCCGTCTGGCCTGGCTGTGGATCACCCACCAGGACTTGCTGACCGCTGGCGCCTGCGAAGAGGATTGCGAGGGCATTGTAGACTTTGCACTCTGCGCCTCCGGCGTGGAAGCAGCCGTCTTCATGTATGAGTTGCCTGATCTGCGCATTCAACTGAGCCTGCGCAGCAAAGGCCGGATCGATGTCGCAGCGATTGCCGAGCAACTGGGCGGCGGAGGCCACCATAGCGCCGCCGGCTGCACATTGGAGGGTCCAATCGAGAGCGCACTCAATGAAATTCTTGCCCACCTGCGTCCTGGCGTAGCCGGATTGGCTGAAGTTCATTGAGATTCCGCTCGCAGACCAGAATCTGTTAGCCTTGTCCCTGTTGGGGCTTGACATTACCTGCTAACTTGAAGCTTTCGTTGGAGAAAAGCTGGAAGTGGATACTTTCCAAAAACCATCCGCGCCGAATTCATCCCAAAGCCGGCGTAAATGGCCACCTGCATGGGCGATGGGCTACCTCGAGCCTTTTCTGGAGCCGCCCCGTCCGGATTCGCCCGATGAGCTTCATTGGCGCTTCCCCCCCTGGGCAGGGGTTTGCGAGGCAATTGTTTTTCTTGCCTTCAGCATCTTCTTTCTCGCTTATGGACTTTCTCCATATTTCGGCGGCGCCGGTTTGGGCCTGGTGGGAGCCGACGAGCCCCGCTACGCGCAGATCGCCCACGAGATGCTCGTCCGCTTCGACGCGGCGCAAACTGTCAAAGGCAAGCTGATCGCCTGCGTCACGCCCTATCTTTATGGCAAACCATGGCTAGAGAAGCCAGCTCTGTATTATTGGCGGGCGATGTTCGTCTTCAAGGACTTTGGTGTGCATGACTGGGCGGCGCGACTGCCCTCTACCACGTTTTCCTTCGTCATGGTGGCGCTTATTTACCTGCATATGCGGCGATTCCGCCCCGGCGGACACCTGGATGCGGCGCTGATCACCGCGGCTTGCGTGGGCATCATCGGCTTTGCCCGCGGCGCATCCACCGATATGCAGATGGCAGCGCCGCTGGCCATCGGGCTGCTGGGCTGGTACGCCTGGTATGAAACCGACTCCAAATTCTGGCTCTTTGACATCTACTTTTTCACCGGCGTGGCCACGCTGGCCAAGGGGCCGGTGGCGCCTTTTCTAGCCATAGTGATTGTGGCCGCCTTCGCCTTCCTGCGCCGCGAGTGGTCCATCCTGCGGCGCTCCTTCTGGTGGCCGGGCGCGCTGCTCTACTTTGCCATCGTGCTGCCCTGGTTCATCGCCGTGCAGCGCCAGAATCCCACCTTCTTCCGGGTATTTTTCCTGGAACACAATCTGGAGCGTTTCGGCTCCGATCTCTATCACCACCAGCGGCCGTTCTGGTACTACCTGGTGGTGGTTCTTTTGGCGATGATGCCCTGGACGGTGATCGCCGTGCGGGCACTCGTCGACGGCATTCAGACCTCGGTCTGCGAGTGGAGATCGCGCAGCGCATCCAAGTGCAAACCCTGCGTGAGCCACCCCGGCGACGCCTTTCCGGAGTTTCTGGTATTGTGGGCGCTGATTCCCATCGTCTTCTTCTCCTGCTCGCAGTCCAAGCTGCCCGGCTACATTCTGCCCTCCATTCCACCCATCACCATTCTCACCGGAGACTATCTCTTCCGGCGCCGACAAAGTGGCCTGAATCGCTGGCTGCTGCTGGGCCATGCGGCCCTGGTGGGCGTTATGACTCTGGCCGTGCTGCTGCTGCCATGGTTTGTTGCCCACGGTGCGCAGATGCCGCCCGCACGCGCGTTTATGGTGGCGCTGTTGTCTGCAGGCGGCGCGTCGCTGCTGATCCTGATCGTAGTCAAGGGTTACGGTGTGATCCGGCTGCGGCTCGTCACCTCAAGCGTGCTGGTTGTGCTCCTCATCTTTCTCTTTGGCGTGGGACCATTCTTTTCCATTCCAGCCATCAATCAAACCAAACGTGTGATTCATCTGCTCGACCGTTCCTACTCCGCGCGTCCGTTGGCGGAGCAACTGGCAACCATCGCTCCTGACGGCGAGACCGTTGCCGTTTTTTCTCCTAGCCATGTTGCATCGTTTCCGCGCGACATTCAATTTGGGCTTTCGTTCTATCGCCATCGCGAGGTCGTCAACTACAAGGAGAGCGCCGTCCCAGACGAACAGCACCTGCTGGTGGCGCAGGTAACTGGACGCGGCGGAGTGGACCTGCATACGCAGGCCGCGCTGGAAGAGTATCTCGAAGGCCGGAATTATGAGCCGCTCTTCAGCTGGCCGGAGCGGGGCCTGGTGGTCTATATGGTGGGCAGCCGGTAAGCTGACTGTGAACAGCAGTCAGCTTACATTGGTCAGTGGACAGATAACATCAAATAATTGCAAACTGCTCACTGTTCACTCATACAACCTCGACGGCATGATTTTAGTCATCTGTCGCGTTCTGTGCCGTCAATTTCCGAATCGATTGTAATATCATCATTTAGCTATTCATGCGGTCATGGTGCAAGCTGTACACTGTCCACTGACCACTGAGGGAGAAGATGGCATCGAGCGCCTCCATCGATATTCTCGACCTACGGCACTTTGCAGCGTCCGCGCTGCGCCCCGTGCTGGAGGTAGAGGCCGAGCTGTGGAAGCAGCAACTGCATTGGGATTACACCATCTCGACCAGACTGCTGATGCAGTATCTCGACAGTCATATGCTGCCCGGCTACGCGGCCTTGCAGGCTGGCCAGGTTATCGGCTACGCCTTCTGCGTCTACGAGGATTCCAAGGCCATCATCGGCGATCTCTTTGCCCTGCCCGGCCTCGACGCCCAGGAGCAGCCAAACCGCGATTCTTCAACGCGGGAGATCTCTGCGCACGAGGTTGAAGAAACGCTGCTCTGCCATCTTCTTGAACTGCTTCTAAACTCGCCACAGGTGGACCGCGTGGAATCGCAACTGCTGCTGCATCGCTCCGGCTCCCACGCCGACACCTTCCGCAGGGCGAGCTTCCAGATTCACCGCCGGCTTTTCATGGTGCAGACTCTGAACGGCTACTACCCCGCCCCCAGCCTCATACTGCCCGCCACATTGGAGCTACGGCCCTGGCGTGACGAAGACCTCGTCGCTGCCGCGCGGCTCATCGCCGCGGCTTACCAGAACCATCCCGACGGCGTGGTCAACGATCAGTACCGCTCGGCCCCCGGCTCGCTGCGCTTCCTCAATAACATCGTTCGCTACTCCGGCTGCGGAGTCTTCTCCGCGCAGGTTTCGTATGTCATTGTGGATCGCATCAGCCGGGAGCTCGTGGCGCTGGTATTAGGCTCGCGCATTAGTCCGCAGAGCGGCCACATCACCCAGCTTTGCACCCACCCGGATTTCCGCCGCCGGGGCTTGGCACGCATGCTGCTTACTCTGGCCGCCTCCTGCTTTCTGCGTCAAGGCGTCAGCGAAATCTCCCTTACCGTCACAGAAGCCAACTCCGACGCCATCGAGCTTTACCGCTCCGAGGGCTACGACTGCGCGCACGAATTCGACGCCACGGTCTGGCAGCGGAACTGGATTGTCTGAAGGAAATCACCCTTGTTTAAGACAGAGATTTTGCCGAGCAGGCGCAATCGATCTGTGAGACAAAACTAATCTTATCCGCCCATAGTGTCAGAATTGTCCGGTGATTGGTTCGGAATGGGTTCCCGGTTAATGAATCGCTGAGCTGCCCAATGCTTGATCGTAACCGGAAAGTGTGGCCTTCGCCGCCGCGTTCCATGTATATTTTTCAAGGATTATTTTTCGTAATTGTTCTGAACGTGGAGCGTTAAACGCGGACAAAACAGTGGTTCGGATGGACTCAATCGAATCGGGAGCGCAGTATCGCGCCATATCCCCAAAATACTCGCGTGTATCGCCCTTTTCTGTAATGACAAGATTCGCTCCCATGGCGCCCGCCTCCAGCGAGGACAAGCCCGTTGTTTCCATCCAGCTAACGAGCGCGTGGACCTTGCAAGAGGCGTAATATCGCGGCAGTTCATCATGAGATATCTCGGCGAGGACCGTAACATTAGGACCCTTTTCCTTGAGTATCTGGCGGTAATACGCCAATTGATTCGGAGCTGGTTTACCGATCAGTACCAGTTTGACATCGCTTCCATTCAGCGCCCTGACCAACTCAAGTTGGCATTTCAAACCCTCGATCCTCCCGACGCTGAGCACACAATCAAGAAACTCTTCCACTGGTTGAGCTTGACCGAATGAAAACAAATGCGGATCAATGGCATTCGGCACAACAACATGGCTCTTCCCTTCCATTTCAGGAAAGTCCCTCACTATGCGCAGCATCTCTGAGTGGGAGTTGGGAAGAAGAACACACGCCATGGCGAGCAGGCGTTCCTGGGCTCGCCGATAGCCGGTCGCTATCAGTTTCAGTGAACCTTTGGTGCACTCCCCATGCAGGGCCATCCGCCCCGCAATTTTCACTGTTTGCGCAAGGGATGGTGATAAATGTTTAAGCAGCAATCCTTGTATTCCAAGCCGCGCCTGCCGATCATATTCACTGAAGTCAGCGTAGATTGGCGATAGTACAACTGGGATTCCCTTCCTCTTTGCCGCCAACGCTTGAAAATATGTCTCCTGAGGCCGGGTCAAATTAAAGATATGAACCAGGTCAAAACCGCCCATGTCCGGGTTAATATCCGTGGAAACCGTCACTTCGCAGCCATTTGCCCGCAAAGCATCGGCGGTCTTCAGCACCTGAATCGTGTCCCCTCCCGGCACGGAAAACAATGTCGTTCGAGACAAGAACAATACTCTCATAGGCTCTTTTGATTGTCTCGGCTGTGGCCGCTCTTCCATCTCCGCGTCAACTCTCTTTTCCGGTTTTCTGAATGGCTCGGTACGCGCTCAAATCATTGTTACTCCGCCACGCTATCCTTCATCTAACCCGGGCGACGGCATAATACGTTCGTATATATCATTGATGACCTCTGCTTTGCTCTTCACTGATAGCCGCTGCGCAGCGCTCTGAGCTGCAATAGCCATCTCATACCGGCGATCCTCATTCAAACCAATTGCTTCAATTGCTTTTGCGAACTCCTGAATTACATGGTCCAGCTTGTCGGGGGTAATCTTGACGCCACATTCCGCGCTGACAACATCCTTCATTCCGAAGTGGTCAAGACAGATGACCGGCAATCCGTAGGCCAAAGCCTCAACCACCACGGCAGGCGTTCCCTCGTACAGGCTTGACAGCACAAAGCAATGGCCGGTTGCCATGATGAACAGCGCATCGCTCCTCGGTACCCTTCCGACAAAACTGCAACGATCTCTGATTCCGAGGTTGCTGGAAAGTGCTTTCCACTCATTCAGAAGCGGTCCGTCTCCCACGACGACCAAACGCCAGTCAATTAAAGAAGGATTTAGTTTTTCCAGTGCAAACAAAACGATGTTGAGCGCCTTCCTAGGTTCGCAGGTTCCGCTCCAAATAATCCTCAATGCTTCTCCAACTCCGCGTTGAACCGGCGGCCGTAAATCCAGATCAGGTGAGCTGACCTGGCACAAAACCGTTGCATCCCGGCCCCAGAGTGATCGTATCTTATCAGCGACGTTGCTTGACCCGGCAAGGATGACCTTGGCGGCGGCGGCGGCACTCCTCGGCCTGCGAGACACATACATTTCCCACGCCGTGGAGAGGTTTTTCAAAACAAAATGCGGTCGTGCGCGAAATCGAACGGCATTTAAAAGATTCGCCGGAAAGAACTGCAATCCGCCCACTGGCCCCCATACAAACGGCTTGCCAATTTTCCAAAGGTATCCGGGTTCACGAAAACCTGTTCCAGTGACATGATGAATAAGATCAAAATCGATCTGTGCGTCCAGATCACAAGCCAACCGGTATGCCCGCAACTGCCAGCGCCGATAGATCAAAGAATAATAAAGAGCGTCCAAAAAGGAAAAGTGAAATGATCTGCCTTTCAATGGAATGAAATGAACTTCAACATTGGACATTGCGTCCGGGTGCTGGCGCAGATATTCCCTGGTTTCCTCTTCTTCGGTACCTCTTGCGATTACCCATACTTTATGCCGTGACGCAATGGCTCGCACATAATCCCATCCCACCGCAAACTCTGACCCCCTGATCGGGCTGAATGCGGATGCGGATACAAGCACCTTCAATGCTCTCCGTTCTCTCATGAAGGAGCAGCCTCCGATTTGCCGTTGTTGCGCAGGTTAAACTCCGGAAGAAAAGTGTAAAAGGCAAGAAACCACATCAGGTATTGTTGAACGTCAGTCGGAAAGCTTCCCACAAACTGATTTATAAACGCCACGACAAACATCGCAATCCGAAAGGAATCTTGATAAACTCTTGTTTTGAAGACGAGATAAGTTTCAACAACTAACATAGCTAACAATCCAAATAGTCCAAACTCGGCAAAAACCGTAGCTGCTTCGTTCGGAGTACTTCCTGCGGTCAAGCCAAGTCCGAGGTCTGAGAAATCGAAAGTTTTCGTTTGAGAAATCCCTGCCCCCCACCAAAGACTCTTCGAGGAAGCAATCGTGTAGGCGGCTATGTAAGCAGAGGTGGTCCTGGAATTTGCGGAACCGTCGGCCCCGGTTACAACCTGCGACACTCGCCGCGAGATTTGATTTGGGGTTAGCAGCATCGCACTCATTGATACAGCCAGAAAAAGGAATATGAAACGAGACTTTGACCCGCGCAGAAGGTGCCGATAACCTGTCAATAGCGAAACGCCAATCCCTGCCACTCCGATACTAATTCCGCCAAACGACTGGCATAGCAGGAATGGAAGAGTGATCATCAAGAGATACACCATACCCCGTTTTTTCCCGTTTCGAATTAATCGAAGGGCTGCAAAAACCAGAAGTGGAAGCATCAGCTCGGCATAAGCCGATGGCTCATGGGTAAACAGATTCAACCGGAGCAAATGTAACGCCCCACCCGTAAAAGGATCGGTATCCATCCACAAAAAAGATCTCATGGGCGTAGGCCGAATGACAAGGGCAATGATCGCAGCACAAAAGTTCAGAAAGATCAATTGATCCAATAGTCTGTCGAATCCCCAACATTTTTTGAGCGACCAACAGATGGCGTACACCGCAATATAGACAGTCCACCAATGCAATAGTGTTCGTGCGTAGTTCATTGGATCAGGTATCCCCAATGCGATGTGTGCAACGATAAAGGGCGACAAAACCATAAGGAACTTTGCAGTCAGCCACCGCCGCCCTTTTAGATACAGCCAGAGGAAAAGAAAAGGAGAAAGAAGCGTAGTATAAAATAATCCAATAGGCAGTCCCGCATGATTGAAGAAAAAGTAAAACGCCGCGATAGGTAGATAGCTATGGATCAACAGTGTTCCTGCGGCGTTCGTATGGGAGCGCGCAAGTGGTAATTCGAATTGCGAAGCACCGGGATTGATTATCGAGTCCATTGAAGTTCAGTCCCTAGGGTTAGACCCTGAAAAGTTGATTCCGAAGTGTATAGAAATGCCTCTGAACCAGTATAATCGATCTTCTCTGATTTGGGATTGCGACATTCCAGCCGAATACGCCCAAATGTCGGCCCATTTTCTACTTCCCTCCGAGTCCTCTCGTGGTCAGATTACCCTGCATACTTCAGCTCTACATTGGATTGTAGCTTCGCGCATGTTGTTGATTCATACCGCCTGTCGCTCGACATTTATCGCTGAATATCTCTCGTATGCAGCTACATTTAACCGCATGTCGGTGTTGATCTTAAGGCCGTGACACGATCCCTGGTCAGCATTTTACCCAAATGCATAAGTGGCTTCTCGATTGTATGGTGGCAAACGTACGAAATCAATGCCGTTGACCCGATCCAGGCAATCAGTTTAATTATCTTCGGAAGATTCCCCAACAGCCCAAACCATAACACGAGCATTGGAACGTGAAACAAGTATATTCCGTAAGAATACTTTGCCATATTATGTGCGATGGTTACGACAGTGTGCCCCTTAACATCCTTAAAAGCAGGAATAGCCAATCCAAGAGCTAAGCAAATGGCAGCATTGATGAAAGTGTTCCACTGGCTATCGATCAGTTCCCCCCGCAGCAATAACAGCCTAAGAATAACAAATGCAGGCACGATCAGTATCCACCAAACCCCACTGATTCGCTTAGGCTCAATCTTGCTTGCCTGATAGGCTACCATCCCGCCGATAAACATGGGAATAAACACTAGCGCATGAAACTGTCTTGGCATAGATGGGGACGTCGACAGTATCGCAGCAACGGTTGACAAAACCCACAAAGTCAGCGGAATCCAAAGCGTAATCTTTCTCTTAATTAACAAAAAAAGAAATGGAAGGATAACATACATCTGAACCTCCCACGGAAGTGACCACAGTGGGCCCACAACAGACCCCACTCGCACAATATTTTGCACAAGGAAGAGATTAATTAGTACACCCTTTTCGCTAAGTTGGGAATACGGCGCGTCAGTCAGACCGGTGCCCAGAACGAACGCAATACAAGCCCAACAGAGCGGAAAGATTCGGAAAAAGCGCCGGATGTAGAATTTCCGCACCATTCCACAAGGAGCCGAGCGATCCATGGAGTAAAACAGCACCAGACTGGTGTGCACGAAAAAAAACACCACACCGCCCACGCCGGCGTTGTGGACAAGTGTAACGTGGCGTGTTGGCCCTCCCCAAAAGAAGTAAAGGTGTGAGAAGGCAACACATAGAACAGCAACTGTCCTCAGAACATCGAGATTTGCGAACTGTTTCATAGGCGAGTGCAACAAATATTTCGACGATTAACAGCTCGTCACGGTATTGTGCTTTCAGTATATACAATACGCTTGATCTCTCGCCAGGTTATCAGATCGGCACAGAGACCATCAATCTGCTCGATAGCCATCGAATACCCTCATTAGACGGTGCCTCGCATAAACACTAAACAGCGCTGTTTCTTGGATACGTTGCGGTGTTGCCCTTTGGTAAACCTTCATTTCTTAATATTTACATTATATAGATTGATCACTGGATGTCCTGGCGTATCAACTCCATAACTCGATCGAAACGCTATGTTTAATGTTAACTAACATATTATACTCATTACCCGGACATATTATTCATTGTTTATGCACACAAGAGAAACACTTTGATACCAAGTAAATAAATAACGTCGGCATATTGAAACACTTCCATCATATTCCACGTCAGATCTTCCGCGCTCCTGTCTAGACCGATATTTCAATACAAACGTATCATTAAGTCACGCGATATGTATCGTTAAATATATTACACTGATTTGACAGAATAGAGATGTATGACAGGTATTTTAACAAAAGAGTATAGCGATCAGCACCTAGTATGCGCAGCGACAAGCGAAACATCCAATGCAGCGCCCTCAGACGAAAGTCATTTTTCGTGTAAGTTTGCGAGTTATAAGTACCCGCGGAGTCGTAATCGCCAAGGAAGTGCGACGCCTTCGCCCACGCATAAAACCTACCTGATTTATGAAACGGATCTTCGCCAGCGAACTTCTCAAGATTCGCCGCATAAAGAGCTCGCGTAAGATGATTGACATATTGGCCGTTATCAAAATAGTCAAACGCGTACTTAATAGCTTTAAACTCTCGAAACCCGCGCTGAATAAGCAGGGCGCGATAATCTTGATATATTGTACAAATATCAGGACGATTGGCAAGACTAAAGCGCTCTTTCCTCCTCGATAATTGCTCACCACCGTCCACAGTGATGCCGCTAAAATGATAGAACTCCAGCGGGCTCGTTCGGTTTACCATCCATTCATTGTTCTCCTGAGATAATTCCCTTTCGTGCAGATTCCATACAGCCATATTACAACCAGGACGCTTCAACACTTTTACAGAATCGAATAAACAAGGAACCAGATTAACCCATTTCTGATCAACGAACATACCCTTTCGCGGGTCGCAGTAGCCATACCCTAGGCAGCGAGTCTCCCACCATGACAGGAATCTATCTGTCTCCTTGCAACGAGTAACGCCAACAAAGCCCAGGTTAAATACCCCTCCCATCAGAAGAATTACCTCAGACTGAATATCCTCCTGATTGGGAGATAGGACGTGAGGCGTTAGAACGATAGCATTATCGTCCATAGCTTCTAGAATTGAGTCCAGCTTTCGATAGACAAATATATCCGGATCGAGGTATATAAGCTGATCAATACCACTGGCAAGAATTGACTTCATAAACGTCGGTTTGACATTCGTGTTCAGTTCCAGAATGTCATATTTAAAGGCTATGGGTAGGAAGTCTGGGATACCCAACTGCTCGACCGACACCAGTTCAAATGATTCATTTGATAGATCGATATCCTTAGGAATTCGGTCAACCAATAGCACGTAAAACTTCCACCCCGGATGGTGGCTAAGAAACGCATCACAAAGAACACGCGCGTACGGAAGGTAGTTGAGGGAAACAATCGTGCATGCTGCTTGTTTCATTGGATATTTACCCACTCGTTGATCTCAAAGCTGTAATGTTTTAGGGGACGTGCCGGAATTCCTACAGCTAAAGTGAATGGAGCAATTGTACCAGTCACGACTGCATTGGCGCCAATTACGACTCCTTCACCAATGTTCGATCCGGGACACACGACTACGCCATCGCCAATCCAGACATTCTCTCCGATTATGACTTGCCTGTCCGAGGCTACGGGACGATAAACAGGCGGAACTAAAGGGGAGGTATGTGTCCCAGTGTACTGTCCATGCCCGTGGTCTGTGATGAGTACCTTACTCCCTATCAATACACCATTCCCAATTTCCACACGATTCGTGGCAGCTATGTGACTCCATTTACTGATTGAGACATTATCACCAATTTTAATGCATGGAATATGAGTTCCATCGAATTGATTGGCGATGGCCTCGAGCCATAAGCCTTCTGAAGCTTTAAAGTTCTTTCCAATTGAAATGTAGCCTAGTCCACGAAGATAGCTTCGCGGGCCAATAACAATATCAGGACACCCTAGCTTTCCCGCAAGCATCCACCTCCGAAACGCAACTCCTGTACGGTGCATCATTTCGCTGGCGGTAATATACAGTCCATTCAAATGAATAAATCTTTTTGATCTCATCAAAAAGCCATTGTCTGTGGATTCTCTATTCATTACCATTCGAACGCGCCTCCTAGCACGGCATCAAACTTATTCATTACTCTCACAATCAGCAACCATATCCTCGCCAATGGAAGCGGCAGCGCATAAATGGGGTAATTAAACACCCAGTACCGAATATTGTACCCGAAGCAGGAGCGCAAAACCAGATGAGGATTCTCTGGAATACTAGAGGCTTGCGTTTCGCGGGTCGGGATTATCCAGAAAGGAAAGAACTTCCTTATCACACCATTAATAATGGCGAGTCGAACAGCTTTGCTTTCTAGCCACTCGTTTGTGATACTTGCGAGATTGGTGCCGAATACCTGATAAAGACCGTAACCTACACTGCTGTTGCCCCTTGCAGCGATGAGAGGATCGCGAATAAACAAACTTCTACGGTGATTATTTAGAGCTGTGAAAAACAAACCAAGATGAGACAGGTTTGTTCCCACCAAAGAATCAAATGGCTTGTGTTTAACAGAATCAATGCGTTCTTTATTGACAATAATTCCAGAAATAAATGTCAGGTAAACATGAACATGCCGAGCAAAGTCTTCTGCTTTTGTCATTTCAAGATCTGAGACATTCCTGAGACGTTTATACTGAACGCTTTCGTCTTCAATAGGATACGCTCGAATGCAAATGATATCGTACTGTTGCAGGGCGAGCGCGCTGAGAATGCGCTGCAGGGAGCCAGGCAAAATAAGATCATCATCGCTGAATATCCAAACATATTGCCCATATGCCTCTGTATAACATTGCATTATATTGCGATCGGCGCCAAGATTTGTTTTATTACAGATATAGCGAATGGCAAGTCCACGGTCCTGATATGTTCTGATAACCTCACCAGTTCCATCTGTAGAGGCGTTGTCAGAGACCAGTAAATCGACTCTCGTTTCGTCACTACTCATTTGATTCAGCAATGCAGCCAAGAGCCGTTCGAGTAGCCGCGCTCTGTTATATGTTGGAATTGCGATCGTCAGCAGTGGCCGCACATTACTCATGCCAGATTCTCCGATATTTGATAAATGTATAGGTTCCCATGGGTAATCCCACAAGCAGCCCTATCGCCAGATTACCACTCACCATTCCGAGTGCACCAAAGTGTTTGCCGAGAACATATGTAGAACAAGCGGTAAGCATCGCGCTAAAGACAGAAATAAGCAAAAACTTCTCCTGCTTGTGTGCTCTCAGGTATAGGGCCTCGCCAAAAACAAAAACATTCAGGACTGTGGCCAACAGCATCAGTCCAAGCGACAGTGGACTCAATATCCTCTGCGCAAAGCGATAGTGCCCCCAATTCAGATATACGTCGGCCAACCACACAGAAACAGCTCCAGCAGCGCAGACGACTACAGACTGCCGGAGAGCGCGAAAAAACAGATTATCGAGTGCGGAATATTCCTTGCGCGCTATCAAGGCTCCAAACGGAGCAGCCTTAGTGTTAATCCAGGAAATGGAAAGATTTTGCAGGGCGCCCGCCAAGGTGAGCGACATACCCATCTGGCCTGCGACCACCGCTCCTTTGTATTTTAGAAGGACTGGATTAAACAGATAGAAGATGAAATAGCCACAGAGCCAGCTTATGGCCATGCGCCATTGAAAATGCCAAACCTCTTGCGTCCACCGAATTCGGTATTCACCCGGTCTCAATCTCAGTAGAGGAAGTAAAAGATTACGCCGGTGAGAGAGCCAGATCAAGCCAACGCATGCATTGCCAGTCATAATCATGGATGGAGCAAATAATCCATGGTGCGTCGCCAAAGACAACCATGCGAGCGAACTGCCTGTCAGGGCTTGCGCAAGCCGGACCCGGGCGACATTGTGCACAAACCCGCATCCTTCCATAAAGGATAGGATGGGATCGAGTTGAAAGGTAAATGTTGCCGCGAGGGCAGCAGCGTACCACGGAAAGCGCCAAGCAACTGTCTCGCCACTATGCTGCGTCGTAGAAAAGAAGTGCGAACCAAATGTAAGTAAGAATGTTGCCAAAAGCACAGCAGCAGTGGTATACCAACGTATTGATTTCTGCAGTACCGAAGCGAGACGGGCATGAGCGACTGGGTCTCCAGTTATGACACCGGCAGCGGAAATAGTAAGATGAGCCCGCTCATGACTAGCCATCTGCAAAACGACGAATGAAAAGCCCAACTCGAAGACTATCTGCAACGCGAGAAGACTGCCGAATGTGTAATAGTAGCCCTGCTCGGCCGGCGACAAAAAACGAGCGATTAGCGCGACTGTAACTAATCCAGCGAGACTTCCCCATCCTCTGGCAAGGACAGTAAAGCCGATGGCTTTGTCAACACCTAGCCGAGATTTAAGCCAGTTGCGCAGACACATATACTGGCGTATAGGCCAGCTACGGCTTGCTGCGTTTTTCTGAACTTCGCGCATTACGGACGCCTCGACATCGGGATGGAAAACCTTCTTTATGTTCATTCCATCTTACTGAAAGACTGATATTAGCACTTACCTTGGCATCCATAAAACAATCGAACACTTGGATAGTTATCAAGCAGGAGCGGGGTTTATCCACTTTTGCAGGAAGTCATCGGAGCAACGTTTCATAGGCGTCGATCTGTTTCTGCGTCTGCTGGCGCATATCCACGCCCTGTTTCCAGGCGCGATACCAAGCCACAGTCCACTCCAATGCCGTCTCGGTTCTCAAGCGCGGTTGCCATCCAAGTTCGGCGTGAGCCTTGCTTGCATCCAATCTAAGCAAATGGTCCTCATGTACACTGAACTCGGCATCGTGGACCCATGACGCTCCCTCGCCCCACATCTCTGCAATCGCAGTCGCAATGCGATCGACTGGCCATGCATCCTCGTGGTCCGGACCAAAGTTGAAAGCTGAAGCAAACCGAGGCCGCCCAGCAAGCAGTTGTTCGGCCAGCAAGATGTAGCCATGCAGTGGTTCCAGCACGTGCTGCCAGGGGCGAACCGACTTAGGATACCTGATAAGCACTGGTAGTTTTGCTTGGAATCCGCGAATCAAGTCTGGAATAAGTCTATCTTCCGACCAATCGCCGCCGCCGATAACATTGCCCGCCCGCGCGGTAGCCAATGCAACGCGATGGACATGCAACCGGTCAACTGGGAAGAAGGAACTTCGGTAAGCCGCGCTTACAATTTCAGCGCATGCTTTGCTGGACGCATAGGGATCATATCCGCCTAGAGGATCCGATTCGCGATATGGCCAGACCCACTCCTGATTCTGATAACACTTGTCGGTAGTGATGCACACCACCGCTCGCACACTGGGAGTCTTCCGAACGGCTTCCATGATGTGCGCTGTCCCCATGACGTTCGTGCCGTAAGTGCCCAGAGGGTCCTCATAGGATCGTCTGACCAGCGGCTGCGCCGCGAGATGGAAGACCACATCGGGATGAAACTCCGTCATGGCTGCTTCCAGCTTTGCGTAATCCCGAATATCGCCGCGAATATCATCCAGAACATCAGCAACGGATGCGACAGTGAACAGGTTAGGTTCAGTCGGAGGATCCAGCGCGTATCCCCGCACCGACGCTCCCAAGCTAGCAAGCCATAGCGAGAGCCAACCGCCCTTGAAGCCAGTATGCCCGGTCAGAAATACTCGCCGTCCGCACCACGGATTCACCACGTCTTCCACGGCGCCCTCCGGGTGGTCCAGAGTTCTTCCAGCCTCTGCTTGTCCCGCAGCGTATCCATAGGCTGCCAGAAGCCGCGATGGAAAAATGCCTGCACCTGTTGCTTTGCAGTCAGATTTTGCATGGGTTCTTTTTCCAGCATAGTGCTATCGTCGGAAATCTCACCGAAGATAGCCGGAGAAAGGACAAAGAAACCTCCATTGATCCATCCGCCTTCTCCATTCGGTTTTTCCTGGAATGTACGGACGGTCGTTCCATCGATGCTCAAGCCTCCGAAGCGGGGCGGAGGCTGCACCGCAGTTACAGTCGCCATCTTACCGTGGCTCTTGTGGAATGTGATGGTCGCCGAAATATCGAGATCGCTCAGGCCGTCTCCATAAGTCATGCAGAAGGCATCTTCGCCTTCCAGGTATTGAGCTACCTGACGCAACCGCCCCCCTGTTCCGGCATTGTCTCCGGTGTCAACAAGGGTGACACGCCAGGGTTCCGCAACACTCTGATTCACCTGCATCCTATTGTCCCTCATATCGAATGTCACGTCGGACATATGGAGAAAATAATTGGCGAAATACTCTTTTATGAGGTAGCCTTTGTAACCGCAACAGATGATAAAGTCGTCAATCCCGTGGTGCGAATAGATCTTCAGGATGTGCCACAGGATCGGCCGCCCGCCAATCTCTACCATTGGCTTGGGACGTGTGCCCGTCTCTTCGCTAAGGCGTGTTCCTAACCCACCTGCGAGAATAACCGCCTTCATTTCATCCCCTTGCATCCGATAGAATTATCGTTCCTCTCGCTTAAAAGCGCAGGCCCGTTCAGGGCAAGAGCCGCCCTCGGCTTTACATTACACTATTGCCCCCCGATTGTGTATGCTTAATATTTGGAAAGTATATGATAGGACACAAGGCACAACTGCGGCAGCAAATCCTCGACCTCTCAGCCCAGTATTTTGCAGAGGCATTTCCTGGCAGCGAATTCAAAGCTGGAGAGTCGGCGGTTCCGGTCTCCGGCAAGGTGATCGACGCCAACGACATGAGTTCCGTAGTGGATTCAGCACTGGACTGCTGGTTCACTACAGGTCGTTTTGCCGAGGAGTTCGAGCGGAAACTGGCTCGCTTCGTCGGCGTTCGCTGCGCCTCGCTGGTCAACTCCGGCTCATCGGCCAATCTTCTCGCCATCAGCGCGCTCACATCGCCGAAGCTTGGAGCCCGCCAGCTGAAACCGGGCGACGAAGTGATTACTGTAGCAGCTGGTTTCCCGACTACCATCAATCCGATTCTTCAGAATCGCCTGGTGCCCGTTTTTATGGATGTTATCCTGCCGAGTTATGAGATAGACGTTAGCCAACTGGAAGCGGCACTTAGTGAAAGAACCAGAGCTATCTTTATTGCTCACACGTTGGGCAATGTCTTTGACCTGGATGCGGTTACAGCCTTTGCCATGAAGCATAAGCTTTGGCTGATAGAGGATTGCTGTGATGCGCTTGGTTCGATGTGGAAGGGGCGCCCGGTGGGAACATTCGGCGACATCGCGACGGTCAGCTTTTATCCCGCGCACCACATCACCATGGGCGAGGGCGGAGCGGTGCTGACGAACAAGCCCGACCTACAGATTCTTATTGATTCATTCCGCGACTGGGGACGTGATTGCTGGTGCCATCCCGGCAAAGACAACACCTGCGGCAAGCGTTTCGACTGGCAGCTAGGAAGTCTGCCATGCGGTTATGACCATAAGTACACTTATTCACATATCGGCTACAACCTGAAGGCCACGGATATGCAGGCTGCGCTGGGCGCATCCCAGATTGAGAAGCTGCCCGGTTTCATCGAGCGCCGGAAGGAAAACTTCCGTATTCTAACTGCTGCGCTCAAGCCGGCAGAGGAGTATCTGCTGCTGCCCGAAGCAACACCCGGATCGGACCCCTCATGGTTCGGCTTCCCGGTTGGAGTTCGTGAAGGTGCGCCCTTCACGCGGGAAGAGCTGATTCGCGCGCTCGAAGCAAAGAAAATCGCCACGCGGCTTCTCTTCGGCGGCAATCTTCTCAGGCAGCCTGCTTACGAGGGATGCGAATATCGCGTGATCGGAAATCTGCCTAACACGGATTATGTCATGAACAATGTTTTCTGGATTGGAGTCTATCCGGGACTTACGAAACCAATGCTCGATTATGTTGCGGAAACGATCATTCACTTCGTGGCGGAATCAAAGTTCCATTCCTGAATTGCGCGTAACAGGCCTTGATCATGGACGGGCATGAGATGGAATCAACAAGGTCAGTGCATCGGGCACTATCTCGATTTTGACCGGCAAAGCTCCAAGGAATTCGCCGTCTGCCTCCACGTACACTCGCGCCGACGAACCTTTGTGCTGACGGCACTCCACTGTGACGGCGTCCAGTAATTCAACCTTGTCAGAGTATGCCTTTCGCCGGCACACAATTGCCAGAAGAAACCCCAAAAAGTGCATACGGTTGCGCGTCTTGAACGCAATGAGGCGCAGGCGATTCTTGCACAGGGTAGCGCCGGGAGCCAGATTGTGTAGCATTCCGCCAAAGTCGCGGATGCGAACCGCCAATATCTGCGAGACATCTTCCACTTGCGGCTGGTTGCTCCCCTTTGTGATGAAAGACGCCTTGAAAAGAGGAAATGAATGAGTCGCCCAAACGCGCAACCCCTCCAGCACATACAGGGCATAACCGAATCGCTGTTTGAGACGTGGATCAAGCCGGGAGATGAAGAGCGCGTCTGCGCCTACTCCAGCGGCGACAGTAAAATAGCGCGAGCGCTCGGCGCCTTGCGCGTCTCGATAATGGATGCGGCCTACGGGAACCCGCGTGGGAACTGCATCAAGTAGCAATCGGATCGCCTTCGCCGGAGATGAACCCAATCCAAGATTCGCGGCCAGCGCGTTGGCAGTACCGAGCGGCACGACCCCCAGCGCCGTATGCGTTCCGACCAGGCACTGCAGTATTTCATGAACTGTGCCATCGCCGCCGCATGCCAGAATCGTATCGCAACCCCGGCTAACTGCCCCCAGAGCCTGCTTCCCTGCACTTCCCGGCGCAATCGTCTCCAGCGCCTCGGCCTCAACGCCCGCATGGCGCAGCACATTAAGAACATTGTCTATAATGGCCTTCCGTGATCGAGAACGCTGTCCGGAGGCAGGGTTGTAAATCAGCGCAACACGGCGCATTGCAGCCCACGCCGGGAGAGGCGCCGCCAGACCAGGCCCGCAAATGCCTGCCGGAGTTTCGCCTCCGTTTACAATATTTTCAGTTGCCAGTGCGTCCAAGAGATGCCTTCTTAACCTATTGTATGCGTGCGCCGGGCCCAGCGATACCCCTCATCCAGCATTAGGCGAGAAAGTCTTTTTCAGAATATCTTGGCCACGGCAAAAGCATGATTCACCAGCTTGTTTTGTTCCAGCCAATCCATGATCATCTGCGCACCCAGCGCTTTCGTCATTTCCGCCATGCATGTTATCCTGCAAGCGAAAGTTCGTCCGCTTTTATTGACGCTAAAGTATCAGCTATTCCATGGATTTCGGTAATGTTAGTCAAGACAGCCTTGTTTAAAGCGGAATTGTCTGATGCGCAAGCGACCGTTGAGATTCCGCGAATGCCTGCAGAAAGAATAAGAGAGGAAGCAAAATGTCATCTTTCCCAAACCCATCCATGGTCTTTCAACAGGCCATCGCCGACCACATTTTGGTGATTCAGGATATCTCAACGCAACAGGCCGTGCTGGAGCGTATCGCCGGCAAGTTGACACGCGCCATTTCCGAAGGCCACAAAGTGCTATGGTGCGGAAACGGTGGCAGCGCGGCAGACTCTCAACACATGGCCGCGGAGTTGATAGGCCGTTTCAGGCGGGAACGGCGCGGACTTCCGTCGATTGCGCTGACGACCGACAGTTCGATACTGACGGCCATCGGAAACGACTATGGATACGAGAAGGTCTTTCAGCGCCAGGTCGAAGCGCTCTGCATAAAAGGCGATGTCGTGGTGGGCATCTCGACCTCGGGTAACAGCAGGAATGTATGTCTCGCGCTGGAAACGGCAAAACAGATGGGCGCTTTTACCGTTGCGTTTACCGGAGAAGGCGGCGGAGAGATGGCAGCCATTGCCGACGCTACTCTGCGCGCCGCATCCAAAGACGCCGCGCGGATCCAGGAGTGTCACATTCTCTGTGGACATATGCTCTGCGACTGGGTGGAGTTAAGTGTCTGCGAGCGCGGCTGAGCTAAGTTGCCGCGTATGATTCGTAACTCCTTACAGTTCTTTCAAAGCCTGCCTCGATACTCGTTTTCGGCTCCCAGCCGAGGGAACGAATCTTCGAAAGATCAAAGTGGCCTCCGCTGGTTGAACTGACAAGATAGGGGTCGCCGGGATCTCTTTCGCGGCGAATCACGCGGCAGTTACGTGCCGGGAAGAGGCGGCAGAGCATCTCGGCAAGGTCGAGGATGGAAGATTCAGAATCGCTTCCCACGTTGTAGGCTTCACCGCTCTTGCCATTCAACAAGACGGTAAAGAAAGCGACGGTTGCATCTGCAAGGTAGCAAAACGGGCGACGCGCGCTTCCGTCACTCTTCATGACGATGTCTCGCCGAGCCACCATGTCGGCCACGAAATCGGCGAATACGCGACCGTCCTGTAGATCCATTCCCGGCCCATAGGTATGCGATAGGCGCACAATCTTTGCCGGAACGCCGAATTGGGCGTGCCAACTGGCGCAAAGTGTTTCGCCGCCGCGCTTTCCCTCCGCGTAGCAGGAGCGAAGGTCTATGGGATCTAGATATCCATAGGCTGATTCGCTGACTGGAATCGACGCATCCGCCACACGACCGTAGACCTCGCCGCTGCTGAAAAAAAGAAAACCTTCGCTCTGTGCATTTTTGGCTACCTCCAGCATTCGCTGTGTCCCAAGTACATTTGTTTCAAATGTACCGGCAGGATCACTGCTGAAAAACCTGGGGCTGGCCTGGCTTGCGGCGTGGATCAGGAATTGAATCGCTTTCGGACCGCGATAGGGATCACGCACATCCTGTACGATCATCGTCAGATCCGAGCGGCCGGCCAGATGACCCAGCCTTCGCATCGCCTTCTCCTCGTTTCTAACCAACGCGACGACATGAATCTTCGCATCCGCTGTCTCATTGAGATACAGAAGCGTTTCCAGCATATACGCCGGAACGAATCCGTTGGCGCCGGTGATCAGGACGGTTTTTCCAAACAAGCGATTCCATGGCAGCGGCGAAGAGATAATCCGCTGCAAATCTTCTTCAACAATGGGATGTCTGTTAGTGCGCAACAGTGCCTCCTTGTAGACAAGAGGCGCTCAGGAGGCCAAAGAGCGAGATGGCCAGTCAAGATGCGCCACAACCAGCATAAATCTTTGAAGGCGATTGCAGGCCATGCTGTGCATGGGAACTGGTATGATGGTTTCCGGAGAAGTGTCCGCAACGATTGCAGGCAAGACATTGCGCAAGACAGATTCGGCGCTTCCACGAAGGGACGCCAAGGGGAGCGTTTCATGAGTACGGTCAAAATAGGCGACAGGCTGATCGGCGACGATCAACCGTGTTACATCATTGCGGAAATAGGCATCAACCACAACGGCGACGTTGATCTCGCCAAGCGGCTGATCAGCGTGGCCCTGGCGGCTGGATGCAATGCGGTCAAGTTTCAAAAGCGCACCATCGCAGTTGTCTACACCCCCGAAGAGCTGGCCAAGCCGCGCGAGAATCCCTTCGGCCTTACCAACGGCGACTTGAAATATGGCCTCGAATTCGAGCAGGAAGAGTACCAGCAGATCGACGCTTTTTGCAAATCGGTCAAGATGCCCTGGTTCGCTTCGCCGTGGGATGAGGAAGCGGTTGATTTTCTGGAGCAGTTCAAGGTGCCAGCCTACAAGATCGCTTCTGCTTCGCTCACTGACGATCATTTGCTTCGCCATATTCGCAAAACCGGCAAGCCGGTCATCCTATCTACCGGCATGAGCACCTACACCGAGATCGATCATGCGGTTGAGGTACTGGGCAAGCAGGACCTGATTTTGTTGCATACCACCAGCACCTATCCGGCCAGTTATGACGAGCTGAATCTACGCGTCATTCCGGCGTTGGCGGCGCGTTACGGCGTTCCGGTTGGCTACTCCGGACACGAAACCGGCATTCCCACCAGCGTTTGCGCCACTGCGCTGGGCGCTTGCTGCGTGGAGCGCCACGTCACCCTGGATCGCGCCAGTTGGGGCTCTGATCATGCGGCCTCGCTGGAGCCAAATGGCATCACCCGGCTGGTACGCGATATTCGCCTTTGGGAGCAGGCCAAGGGCGACGGCGTCAAGCGTGTCTTCGAGAGCGAGTTGCCTGTCATCAGGAAGCTGCGCCGGGTTGGCGCGGCGGTGTAACCGGCATGAATAAGAGTGATTCCAAGCAAAATGGCCTGGCGCAGATCCGTGCCGTCGCCCTGGATGTAGATGGCGTGCTTACCGATGGCGGCCTGTGGTGGGGACCGGGCAACGAAGAGTGGAAGCGATTCTGCTTCGCCGACATCATGGGCCTCTCGCTGGCGCGACGCGCAGGGTTTGGGCTGGCGCTGATCTCCGGCGAGAACTCTCCGCTGGTGGACCGCTTTGCGGAGAAGCTGCACATCCGCCACGTCACCAAAGGCTCCCGCGACAAAGCCGCCGCCCTGCGTGCCTTTGCTGCCGACGCCGGACTCAATCTGACCGAGATCTGCTTCATCGGCGACGACGTGAACGATCTGCCGGCAATGGCGATTGCAGGCTTCAGTGCCGCTCCGGCCAACGCGGCGCGGGACGTATTGGCGCGCGTGGATTTCATCGCAAAAAACGCGGGCGGCAACGGAGCCGTGCGCGAGCTGATAGAAGCGCTGCTGGCCGCGCGGGGCTTGAACGCGCAGGATGTCTTTGCCCGTCCATTAACAAGTAACTGAGGCGATTCCAGGATTCATCATGAAGCTATCCGATTATGTTGTGCACTTTATTTCTGAACAGGGTGTGAAGCACGTTTTTCTGGTGGTGGGCGGCGGCGCCATGCACCTGAACCAGTCGCTCGGCGCGGAAACGGCACTGGAGCCTGTTTGCAACTCGCATGAGCAGGCCAGCGCCATCGGCGCCGAGGCTTACGCCAAAGTCACCAGCCATCTCGGCGTCTGCATGGTCACTACTGGCCCGGGCGGCACCAATGCTGTCACCGGCGTCGCCGGCGCGTGGCTGGACTCGACGCCAACGCTCTTTGTCTCCGGCCAGGTGAAGCGCCCCGACCGTATGTTTGACAAAGATGGACGGCCGCTGGGAATGCGCCAGTTCGGCGTGCAAGAAGTGGACATCGTCTCCATCGTCAAGCCGATTACCAAGTACGCAGTCACCGTTCTTGATCCGAAAGATATCCGCTACAACATGGAAAAGGCCGTCTATCTGGCCCTGAACGGCCGACCCGGCCCGGTCTGGGTTGACATTCCGCTCGACGTGCAGGCCTCGCCCATCGACGACCCCGCCACTCTGCGCGGTTTTGATCCGGCAGAGCTTGAGGAGTATTCCGGCAATGCGCATCTGCGGGAAGAGGTCAGCCTGCTGATCGAAAAGCTGAATCAGGCCGAGCGTCCGCTACTCTTTGCCGGCAATGGCATTCGCCTGGCGCGCGCCTCCGCCGAGTTTGAGCAGCTTCGCCATCTGCTGCAAATTCCCTCTGTCGCCACCTGGTGCGCTGCCGATATGGTGCCGAGCGACGAGCCGACCTTTGTAGGCCGGCCTGGCTCGGTGGCGGCGCGTGGCGCCAACTTCGCCTTGCAGAACTGCGACCTGCTGCTGGCCATCGGCGTCCGCCTCGACTTCGCCATCACCGGCTATGCGCCGCAAAATCTTGCCCGCGAGGCTCACAAGACCGCCGTGGACATCGATCCGGCTGAGCTGGCCAAGCTGCATCCTTATATCGAGCAGCCCATCTGCGCCGACGCCAGGGCCTTTCTCGATGAGCTTTTGCGGCAGAAGGATTCCATTCGCCTGCGCGACCACAGCGCATGGGATGCGCGCTGCGCCGATTGGAAGACGCGCTACCCGGTCGTGACCGAGGAGCACCGCAGCCCCAATAGCCTGGTGAGCATCTTCCATCTGGCCGAAGTAATCGGCAGCGAATCCAATCCCAGTGATCTGCTGGTCTCTGGCAGCTCCGGCGCCGGTATCGAGATCTTCCTGCTCGCCTGCCCCACGCGCAACGGCCAGCGCATCTATCACACCGCCGGCCTGGGAGCGATGGGCTACGGCCTGCCGATGTCGCTTGCGGTCTGCATCGGCGGCGGACGCAGGCGGACGATTCTAGTGGATGGCGACGGCGGATTTCAATTCAACATTCAGGAGCTGGAGACGGCCGCGCGGCTGCAACTGCCGGTGAAGTTTTTCGTCCTCAACAATAACGGATACGCTTCCATCCGCGCCTCGCAGACGGGTTACTTCGGCCAGCCGAACATCGGCTGCGACAGCCGCACCGGCATGACCATTCCCAACATGAGCAAGGTGGCCGCAGCCTATAACATTCCCTCTGTCGTGATTGAAAACCAGCGTCATCTGCGCGACGATGTGCGGCGCGTGCTGGCGATGGATGGCCCCGTGCTGATTGACGTTCATGTGATTCCCGACGAGATGCGTGCTCCGCGCCTTCAGTCGTATCAGAAGCCGGATGGCTCGTTTGTCTCCAAGCCGCTGGAAGATTTGTTCCCATTCCTGCCGCGCGAGGAGTTTCTGGCCAACATGATCGTCAAGCCGCTGCCGGAGTAATGAAACAGGAGATTTTTCCAGCAAATCTTACCCTTTTGCTTTGCCTACACTCCCTCGGCGTTGCTTATTCGGCGTGGAAGACCACGTCGAAGAGTAGCAGGCTGGCGGTGGTGAAGATGATGTCGTAGCCCACGAGCAGCTTGATCCAGAGCGCCGGGTCGCTTTCGCCAGTGAGGATCGCCGTGGTGGCCTGCACCATGGCCAGCAGCGCCGGAATGAAGATGGGAAAGAGAATCAGCGATAGAAGCAGTTCGCGGTTGCGGCTGCGAATCGCCAGTGCGGCAAAGAAAATGCCGTTGCCCACCAGCGCCCATGTTCCCAGCGGCAAAACAAGCGCCAGCAGCCACGCCTGACCCACGATGTGCAGATTGTAAAAGATGAAAAAAAACGGCGCCAGCACCACTTGGACAATCGTAACAAAGAGGAAATTTGCAATCACTTTGGCCAGATAAAGCTCCGCGCCGGCGGCGGGCGCCATGCGCTGCGCGTCGAGCACCTGATGGCGAATTTCGCGTGCCCAGGCTTGGTTGAGTGCGCTCACCGAAGCGAACATGGTGGCCACGCAGAGCACGCCGCCGGCGATCTGCTGCGAGAATGCGCCGCGCGGATCAAAGGCAATGGAAAAAAGCACGACAACAAGGCCGGAGAAAAACAGCATCGAGATCAGCGCGTCTAGCGAGCGCCACTCGATGCGCAGGTCTTTGGCGAGATGAGTCCAGAGGGCGCGGGTCATGGACGGCCCTCGCTAGGCCTATTCACATCTTTGGTCAGGTCGGCAGTTTGGGCCTCGGCGGCGCGGAGATAATCATCGGGCCCGAGGATGAGCTGTGTGCCGCGCACGCCGGCCGAGACGCTGATCTGGTCGAAGAGAATCACGGTCTCATCGACGAAAACGGGGTAGGATTTCTTTGCGCCGAAGACGGTGACGCCGCCACGAATGTAGCCGGTGAGCGGCTGCACGTCCTTGAGCGGAACCATCTCGGCCTTGCGCAATCCGGCGGCGCGGGCGAGTTTTTTGAAGTCCAGCTCGGCGTCGCCGGGAATGACGGCGAATACAAATATGTTGGGTCCGCCGGTTGTCAGTAATGTTTTAAAGACCTGCTCCGGCGGCATCCCGATCTTCCTGGCGACGGTGGGAGCAGATAGGTCATCTGGATCGACCTCGTACTCGCGGAGTTCGAAAGGTATGCCAAGCGATTCGAGGATGCGCGCGCCGTTGGTCTTCATGAGATTGGGCTCCCAGACTCACCACCACAGCGACGAAGACCTGCCGCTGGGGACCCCGGTTCAAGCGACGCCACGCGTCCGGCGTGCAGCGTGAGCACAAAGTCGGCGATGGGAGCGGCCAGTTCGCGTTGATGGGTCGTCAAAATGATTGTCCGGCTGCTGTGGCTGAAGTGCTCCAGCAGCGCGACCATCTGGCGGGCGGAGTCCATGTCCATGTTGGAGAATGGTTCGTCAAGCAGCAGCAGTTCCGGCTCGGAGAGTAGCACACGGGCAAGCGAAGTGCGCTGTCTCATCCCCTGCGAGTATTGGCCGACGAGGCGCGTAAGCGCGGGGTCGAGGCCTACCTGGGTGAGCGCCGCAGCGGGCGTAAGGCAAGCGCGGCCGGCATAGAGGCTGCGAAAATAGTTGAGGTTCTCCATGGCAGTCAGCTCGTCGTAGAGCATCGGCGCGTGGCTCATGTAGCCGATGCGCTCCCGGGCCATCTGCGGCTCGCTCTCGCCGAAGACCGTGACTTTGCCAAAGCTGGGCCGCAGCAAGCCAGCGAGAATGCGCAGCAGCGTGGATTTGCCCGCGCCGTTCTCACCCAGCACGACGTAACAACGCCCCGGCGCGAACTCGGCCGTAACCTGGCGCAGAGCAGCGAAGGAGCCGAAAAGCTTTGAAACGTTGTCGATGCGCGCGCAGGCGGTCGAGCCGGCTGGCTCGGAGTCAGGAGCGGTCATGGGATCACTTGGCCACAGTTGTAGCTGCTGCTACGGGTTGAGCTCCCGGCTGCGACGGGGCGTACTTGCTGGCGCACTTGGCTTGCAGGACGGTGGCGTGGAAAACGCCGTCGCGGCCGTAGGCGCCTTCGGCCAAGGCCTGTGCGTCGTCCTTGAAGGTGTCCGGCGGCGGCTCGCTGCCTTTGTAAACAACCGTAAGCAGGCGGCCCGCGGCGGCCTTGGGCGAGTGGCTTTCGAACTCATTCATCACAAAGGTGACGTGTGGTCCGTCGTGCTGGATGGAGCCCGGCTGCACGAAGCCCTCGACGCGCAACTGGCTGTGGTAGGCCTTGTCTCCCATGCCGCCCAGCTCCGCGATGGTGACGTAGTAGCTTTTGTTGGCGCCGTAGCCGGACCAAGCCAGCCACACAATGGTGCCCACGATCACGGCAACCGCGATTCCGATGCGAACGGTGTTGGGGAAAGTTTTCATTGTCCACTTCAAAGATACGAGTCCAAACGGGCGTGGTCAACCAACCAGGCGGAAATGCGAAGACGAAGTACAACATTTTCCACCGGGTAACTTATGAAGAAGCGATTGCCATGCGACTTCCGGATGCCGCGGCGATTCGGAGGCCGTAATCCGCACAATATTTGATGCGGGAGTGATGGATCGGGTGCATCGCGAGTGATCCGGCAGGCAGTTGCGTTCAAGGCGGTCGGGACTGTAATCTTGGTTGGCTGGAATTGGACCATGAAAAACAGGCGTCAATTCCCCGCGTTGCAGGCTTACACCGGTTGCAGCTTCAGGAAAAGTGCCACAGCATCCCTTTTTTGCCGCCCCAGAAAGAGTTTCTGGCATCCGGCGGTAGAGGGGTGGATGCAAACGGCCTTGGCGGCTCCAGTTCGCAGCGAGGCAGAGGAGTGACAAAGAGTATGAATCGACGCAAGTTTATGGAAACCGCAGCCGCATCGGCTTGTTTCACCATTCTTCCAAGGAATGTGCTGGGTGGAGCCGGAGTTGTCCCACCCAGCGACAAAATTACCCTGGCTCACATTGGCACAGGCACGGAAGGTCTGCGCGAGATGACAAAACTGATTGCCGTCCCGGAGATCCAGATTGTCGCCGTATGCGACCCTTCGAAGTACGCCGTTGGATATCGGGATTGGGGTAAGGATGGCCTTCTCAACGACCTGCGAAACGCTCTTGGGAAGCCGGGCTGGAGGGCGGGGACTGAAGGCACCGTTCCGGGAGGCCGCGACGTGGCCAAAGACTTTGTCGAGACTTATTATGCAACCCAACGGCCGGGCGACACATTCAAGGGCTGCTCTTCCTATGCCGACTTCCGCGAGATGCTAGTCAAGGAAAAGGACGTGGATGCCGTCAAAATCATGACCCCGGACCATCTTCACGGCATCGCCAGCATCGCCTGCATGAAGAGAGGCAAGCATGTGATCATGCACAAGCCAATCGCCAATCGACTGGAGGAAGCCCGCATGGTGATCGACACCGCCCGCGAAAAGGGCGTTGCCACGCACTTCATGCCGTGGGACTCCAACGGATCGATGGATCAGGTGATGGCCTGGATCAACGGCGGCGCCATCGGCACTCTGCGTGAAATCCAAAACTGGACAAACCGTCCCGTGTGGCCGCAGTACGCCAATCTGCCCGCCGCGTCTGCCGTTCCGGAAGGCTTTGACTGGAATTTGTGGCTGGGACCGGAGGCCGAACGTCCTTATTCGCCCGACTACACGCACATGGTCTTTCGCGGATGGTATGACTTTGGAGGCGGCTCCATGGGGGATATGGGCCAATACAGCCTATGGACGGTCTTTAATGCCCTGGAGCTGGGATCGCCCACCAGTATCGAGCCGATGCTCGGTCACACGTGCGGATTCAAAGACAGCATCGCGTTTCAAGTACGCAATGACTTTTCCTTCCCCATTGCCAGTAGCGTCCGCTTCAAGTATCCGGCAAGCGGCAAAAGGCCGGCGGTGGACTTGATTTGGTATGAGGGCGGGATGCGCCCCCCCACGCCACCAGAGCTGGACGTTGATAACAAGGAACTTCCCATCGAGGGCATGATGTTTATCGGCAGCAAGGGAAAGATACTTTCGGGCTTTATGCTTGAGGATCCGCAGCTGATTCCCGCCAGAAGGATGCGCAAGTATCCGCCTGCGCCAGTTCCTGTCCGCCCGCAAGAGCAGCAGGGCGGCGCCTCGCCGGCCATGCGCCAGTGGATTGCGGCCGTCCGGGGCGGAGCGCAACCGGCCTCGAGTTTCTTGAATGCAGGCCCCATCTCAGAGGCCGTCAATTTGTACTCCGTCGCCCTGCGCACGGGCAAGAAATTGCTCTACGACAGCGCCTCCCGGAAGATCACCAACGCAGCGGAAGCCAACAAGTATTTGTCCCGGGATTACCGGAAGGGTTGGGATCCCCAATCCATCTAAAGGAGAATTGACGTGAAGGCAATTTCAAGAAGGTATTTTCTTTATGGCAGCGCGATGTTTGCCGCAGTGGCGGCGATGAAGCTTGAGGCCAGCCCGCTGGGACTGGCCATCGGCTGCCAAACCTTTCCGCTGCGCGAGACGATCGGCAAGGATTTCGAGGGCACCCTGCATCAGATTGCGGGCGGCGGATTCCAGGCGATCGAGCTGTGCTCGCCAGCCGGTTTCGCGCAGTCTGGCTTCGGTCCTCTGGCGAAGATCAAGCCCTCCGAGCTCCGCCGCATGATTCATGGCGCGGGCATGGATTGCATCAGCAGCCACTTCGGAATCTCGGAGCTAAGGGAGCAGTTGGACGACCGGATCGCGTGGGCCAGGGAACTGGGCCTGACACAGATGATCTGTCCCCACTTGGGCCTCGCCGACGACGCACCCATGTCAGCCTGGTTGAAGGCTTGCGACGATTTGAACGGGATCGCTGCAAAGACTCAAAAAGCCGGCCTTCAACTGGGCTACCACAACCACGAACTCGAGTTCAGGGAGATCGACGGTGTGCTGATTTACGACGAGTTGATGAAGAGGATGGATCCGGCTCTGATTAAGATGCAATTCCAGGACGCTATCCCTCCGAAATACGACCCCATCGCCATGCTCGCCAAGTATCCCGGCCGCTTCATCTCACTCCATCTCTCCGACTGGACGACGGAGAGGAAAGAGGTTGCCATCGGGCAGGGCGCCATCGATTGGAAGAAGTATTTCGTCACCGCCAAGGCCGGTGGAGTCAAGAATTACTTCGTGGAAATGGACTGGGATTTGATGGAAGCCAGCGTTCCCTACCTGCGCAAACTGAAGGTGTAGCGAAAACGCCTAGCGAAGAGATTTGCAGGCTATCGCGGTTCTTGAATCGCTTTATCCGTACTGAGGGTGGCTCGCTGCGGCGAGCCACCCTCAGTACGCGGGCTAACGGCAGCCCGTCTGAAAACAAAGGTTCTTGCTGAAGAACGGCATCACGTGATTCTGGAAGCGGTCAGCGACCGCGCTGGTGTGGGTGCCGGGATAGATTTCAAAGCTGTTCACGATGCCATAGTTGTCCATGATCTCGTGCAGTTTTGTGGCGTCGAAGCGCAAGCCGTCCTGATCGCCCACATCCATGGCAATGGCGCGATACTGCTTGAGATTCCCAATGTACTGGTGAACAAAGACGAGGGGAGCGTTGGCCGTCATCTTAGCCGCGACCTCCGGCACTGGAACTCCGTCCTTGGTCGGCAGATCGAGATAAAGCGGCGGGTTTTTCGGGTTGGGAGCCCACGCGGCGGCAGTAGCAAGCTGTGCGACGCCGAAACCGGGAAGGAGAGTTGCAGCATCGGCCGGCGATTTTGCCTCGGCAATCTTCTTTTCGTTGGCGATTGCCATCTCTTTCATCCGGTCCGCGGGGCCAGGCCCGCCGCCTCCCATCGGCGACATACAGCAGGGACTCATGATATAAAGTGCGCCGAAAACATCCACGTGTTTCATGCCGATGCGCGACGCGCCATATCCACCCATGGAGTGGCCGACCAAACCGCGGCTCGTGCGTTCGGGAATCGTCCGGTAATGCGCGTCGATATACGCAACCACGTCGTGGGCTATGTAGTTTTCAAAATCTCCGGTGGTTACTGAACTCGAATACATCGATCCGTTGTAGATGGTCTTCGAGTCCGGCAGGACGACAATCATTTCTTTGGCGCCCAATGCAAAAGCACCTTCTATTGTCTCCGGCACATGGATCTCATGTGTCCACTGCTCGGCTCCAATGAAGAAGCCGTGCAGCGCATAGACAACCGGGTAGCGGCGATGCGTTTCCTTTCCGTAGCTGGGCGGCAGGAAGACGATCACGTCACGGTCAACGGCATCGCCCTCCAGATTGCCTTCCAGCGCAGCGCCGTGAATCTTGATGTGCTCCACGGTAACTGGCTTTGCGCCCGGGACTGCTGGCGGGATAATCGTCTGAACTTGGGCATAGAGCATGGTCCCTAATGGAACGGCCATCCCCAGCAACATTGCACAACACAACCTATTTTTCATCGTAGTCCTCACTCTGAAATTCGTTGCTTTCATATGGAGCGAAGCGCCGCTAATGCCGACGCCGATTCAGTTGCGGTTATCCTGGAAAAGCCTGGGAGCGAAGTCGTTCAAGTCTCTTCGCCAGGTGAGCCATTCGTGCGCGGTTCCCGGCGAAGAAAAGTAGACGTACTTGACCCCCGCCTTATCCAGCATTGTGCGAAAGGCGCCGATGGATTTATGGAAGAAATCGGGTTCCTCAGTACCCATGCCGAGCCAGAGCAGCTTTACCTTCTCATTGAAGGCAACTCCGTCTTTGAAGATTCCGTTGAAAGCCGTTGCCGGATTGAGCGCATCGCCACTCAGGCCATTCATCGTGCCGCTGAATCCGGCCATGTAAGCGAATGTGTCCAGATGACCGGTGGCGAGATGCAGTGCCTGGTTGGCACCCATGGAGAGGCCAGCCATTGCCCTGTGGTCGCGGTCCGGGATTGTGCGGAAGGTGGAGTCGATCATCGGGATGACCTCTTTGATGATCACGTCCTCGAATGTGCCGAAGCCCGCGCCGGGCCCCGGGGCGGCCGGCCCAAATGGGCCGGAGGGCACGGATGCGTAGCCGTTGTCCATCACGATGATCATGGGCACGGCCTTCTTCTCCGCGATCAGGTTATCCAGAATCAGGTTGGCGTGGCCCTGGAAGATCCATCCGGTTTCATCTTCTCCCGAGCCGTGCTGGAGATAGAGCACCGGATAGCGAGCGCTGAGGTTGGCATCGTAATCCGGCGGCGTGTAGACAAAACAGCGCCGCCACTGGCCGGTGATCTTCGAGTGATAGGTGCGGATGCGGACATCGCCGTGCGGCACATCCTTTGCCAGGTAGTAGCTCACGCCATCCTCGGATATATCGATTCCGCTTGCATCCACGCTGGTGCCGAAGAATGCATGACTGTTCGGATCGTTCATGCGGACGCCGTCGGCATCAAGCGCATAGTAGTGGAAGCCCTCAACCAGCGGAGGCGTGGTCACGCTCCATACACCGTCGCTGCCGCGGGTCATGGGAAACTTTTTCCCGGAAATGTCCACATCGACCGATTGAGCCTTGGGGGCTTTGAACTGGAAAGCCACGCTATGATCCGGCAGAATGCGCGGATACTGCGCGCCCATCACATTCGTCGTTGCGGGTTTGGCGTCCTCAACCAACGAGGCGCGCACGCCCTCCGGCGAACGGCGCCAGGCAAAGTAGGCGTCGAGGGCCTTGAGTCCCTCCTCGTTGGGAATGGGTCCGGTGTGCGGCGTTCCGGAAAAGTACATCAGCTCGGGATGGGCCTCGCTGAAGGCCGGCCACTTGGGCATGCTCATGCCATTCGGATTGCCGTATTTTGCAAAATTCGTCCAATAGGTCGCCATTGCATCTGAGATTGCCAGGTCAGTTTCGCTTGGCTTCCCAGTCACGTGCTCGAAGACATATTCAACTTCCATGCCGTGAGGCGAACCAAATCCGGCCTTCGGTGAATCAGCCGGATACTCCGGATGCTGATCGAAGTAGTAATAGAAAACCTTCGAGCTGCCCCGTTCGGATTGCAGCCGCGCCCAGGTCCAGGTTCCCCAGCCAAAGGCAGCATCGCGGCTCAAGTCGCGGGCGGTCTTGGGTACGCCTTTATCGCCCACTGGATAGGCTTTGATCAGGCTGTCGGCAAAGGTGCCGTAGCGCCTGCGGACGCCATCGATATATGCCCTTGGCGAGCTGTCATGGGAAAAGCTCGCGCCTTCATCCGAGTTGTATCCGATGAGGACGGGAATGTCGTTGAATTTTTTGTTGTCGTAGAGCGTGTACTGATCACTGGGAATCACCCAGCCGTCGACATTCGGCCATGCCATTCCGTGCTGGGCTGCCAACAGCTTCTCTGCCGGCAGTTTGCGAAGCTCCTCCATCGATTCTGCTCCCGCGTTGCTGGCGAAGGTGAGGCCGTCCTTTTCCGCTATGGCCAAAGGCCGCATATTCTCGCCCGGCATTCCGGCTGCGCGCGTAGGGCCGAAAGATCCGCCGCTCTCCGAGATCGCTCCCTGGATCAGACCCTTTGCCAGCGGTGAAGCACACAGTTGACTCACTGCGATGCCTCCAGCCGACTCGCCAAAGATGGTGACCTTATTTGGGTCGCCGCCAAAGGCTGCAATGTTCTTCTTGATCCACTGCAAGGCGGCGATCATGTCGAGCAGGCCGTAATTGCCGGAGACGTGATTGGGCGACTCCGCGCTCAACTCCGGATGCGCGAGAAAGCCGAGCGGTCCCAGGCGGTAGGCGATGCTGACCAGCACCACTCCCTTCTGGGCCAGCTTCTCTCCGCTGTAAGTTGGCACGGATGTTCCTCCGACGCTGAACCCGCCGCCATAGATCCAGACCAGAACAGGAACCTTCGCCGAGGCTGATTCTGCCGGCGTCCAGACGTTCAAATAGAGGCAGTCCTCGCTCGTCGTTATCCCGGGGATGCTCTGCACACATTGCGGCGCGAACTTGTCCGCAAGGCGCACGCCCTCCCACTTGGCCGCCGGTTTAGGAGCGCGCCAGCGCAGTTTGCCCACGGGCGGCGCGGCAAAAGGAACGCCGCGGTAGACGCTTAGACCATCTTCCGTTGTGCCCTGTAACAGACCCTGCTCAACTTTCGCGGCAGGAGCCGCGGCATAGCTCGTCCAGGAGATTGCCGCTATGGAGATTGCCAGCAATACCGTTCTCATCTTCGATTTCCTTTCATATTTCAAACCGGAAAGCGCTTCAGCGCGAACTCGCAGGCGGCATCCGCCGCGCGCATCCGTGCTGAAGCGCGTCAAGCTACTTTACCGGATATGAATAGATGCTTATGCTGAACGGCGGCGCCTCGATCTGATCCGGAACCGCTCCGAGCGTGTGTTCGTCCACCGCAACCTCCGGCTTTTTTCCGACCGCGACAACCGCATTCAGGGATGGCGGAGCCATCTGCCAGAGATGCCCCTGGCTGGCGAGCTTCGCGCCGCTGATCGAGAGCTTCATGCTTTGTTTGGAATCTGATGGATTCAACACGGCGAAGGTGAGCGTCTTTCGATCCTCGCTAAGCGCCGCGCTGACATCCAACGGATAGGTGTCGCTGCCAGGATTGACCGCGGGCTGGTCACCGCCCGCCGGGAAGACGGGCTTGGGCTGCGGCGAGTCGCCGGAGACAGCTATCGGAATGGTGCCGAAGTGGTCGCGGTACATCTTGAAGAGCATCCCCGTGGGGTTGAGGGTCGCTTCAGTGCGATTCGAGCTAATCATAGCCGTCGCAAAGGTGAAGCAGCCCATTTGGAAGATATCCGAATGGCGGAACATCTCGTGGAAGGCCCAGGCGTAGGCCGGAGTCGTCTTGTAGGAGTTGGGCCCGCCGCCGAAGTACGCCCATTCATCGATGGCAATCGGGACCGGCTTTGTCCGCAGGCTGGGTATCAGTTCCAGGTATTTCTGGTAGTGCTCGTATTTGGCGCGGACCTGAACGGCCGGGGCGCGCATCCACTCGATCTGCGACAGCGGCGGGTTGATGGGCACCTTTTTGCCGAGGCTCATATCCGTATGCTCCGTGCCGGACGCATAGTAGTGTTCGCTGAGCATGTCGATGTTGTCGAGATCGTGCGCCAACATATAACCGCTCCAATCCGCCGGCGTCAGGTAGTCGGGAACGTATTTGCCGCCGATGCGTTTGGACTGGTCGGCTCCCTCCATCACGTCGGGCATGGCGCCGCCGGCAATGAGCTTGATGGTAGGATCGACCTGCTTCATGGCTTTGGCGAAGAGGTTGTGCTTGAGCGCAAACTGCTCGGTGGAGATGGCGCCCATCTGGTAATCGCCCCACGGCTCATTGCCGACGCCCCATAGCTTGACGTTGTAGGGGTGCGGATGGCCATTGGCGGTACGCCACTTGCCCATCGGCGTGGTAATGGCGCCGTTGGTGTACTCAACCAGCTCGCGCGCCGACCATGCGTCACCAAAGCCGGCATTGACGGTTATGTAGGGATCTACGCCGAGCAGACGGCAGAGGGTGAGGAACTCATCGGTGCCCACGTCGTTCGGCTGAACGGCGTGCCAGACCGGATCAAAGATCGGCGGGCGCTTGTCGATGTCGCCGACGCCATTGCGCCACTCGTAGGCGGAGACGAAGTTGCCGCCGGGGAAGCGAAGGACGCCGAAGCGCAGTTGCTTGAGCGCGGCGACGATCTCGGCGCGGAAGCCATCGATGTTGTCGGCCGGCATCAGCGAGACCGCGCCAATGTGCAAGGAACCCGTGCCGGTCGCAGTAATTTCGATACGCGCGTCGTCCGAGTTGCCTTGTGCCAGAAATTTGAAGGGGAACTTGCGGTAGGCGGAGGTGAGCGCGGCGAGCGTGACCGTTTGGCGGTCAGCGGCTTCATTACCCCAGATCAGCGTGATCTTCACAATGGCGCCGGGGGTGCCCGCCAGCACGATGCGCCCGGTATACGCTTTTCCCTTGCGCACTACAATGCCCGATTCTGCAATGCCGCGCGGCTCCTTCCCATCCAGCTTCACCAGCGGCGTCTGGTCGCCGGCGTAAGGCGCCTTGGAGTCCATCCCGACCGCATCGTCGCCTCCAATCGGCGCCCACCAGCGCGCGATTGGGCGACGGAAGCGAGGATTGCCGGCCGCATTCCCCATGGGCTGCGGAGGTCGAGGCGCGGTTGCCGAGACCGGATAATAGAACTTGCGGTCGGCCAGCAACTCGGCCCAGACGCCGGTGTTGACAATGTCGCCACCGTGCTCAAGGAACTGCCCATAGAGATACTTCGAGATCGGGGCGCTGGTCTTGGACGCATCGATGGTGACATTCACGGGAGGCGTCTGCGCAGCAGACACAACCGAAAGAAAGAGGACGGCCAGCAACATTCCCGGCGCCTTCAACATGGATTTTCTTATTGCCGATTGCATAATGGATAGCTCCGTAGCAGAACCCGGTCCCCCACATAGCCTGCGATGCAGGTTTGGCAAGGATTGCGGTCGATTCTTTCTGGTTCCTGGAACTCTTGACGATACAGACTACATGCAAGATTCCACCAGTCTAATAAATCGCTTTATTAATATCTATTTTATCGATGGATTCCTGCCCAAGCCGGAACGGTTCCAGATTCGCCTCCATCAGTGGGGTTGATCAGATCGTTTCCAGGTCGCGGCTCATTCCCAGCAACTCCGCTAGGGCATTGACCTCCGAGTTGCTCATGCTCAAGTCTTTGCATACAAGATTCAAGCGAACCTCCCGGGTCTGGCCAACAGGTAGAGGAAGTTCAACGAATTCGCACCTGTCGATCTCGGACTGAATGCGGTACTTCGGCAGCCATCCGAAACAAAGCCCGCTGCGGACAGCGGCGATTGCCGATTCGATGGTTCCAACCGGAAGCATGCGCTGCGCGGGAAGCCGCGGTTGGTGCTGGTGACTCCCGGATGCCGTGCCTTCGATGGTCACCAGAATGTGCTGCATCAGGTCTGACCGGGTGAGCCTGCGCCGGATCGATAACAGCGGATGACCGCGGCGCACCACTGCAATCATGCCGATCACAAGGATGGGCTTGACAAAAAGCTCGCGCGACATCAAACCGGTCACGCAAAGTTGGACATTGTGGAGCGAGAACTCCGAGTCCGCGGAGAGGAATGTACCCTGCCTGAGCTTGGTCTTCACATAGGGGAAACTGTGCGAGAAGCTCGCCAGTGCAGCAAACAGGCGGTCATCGGGGAAAAGGCTGTCCACCGATAGCCTGACTTCCGAAGCGCCCCCCGATGCCAGCAGGCGGGCACGCTTTTCGAGCTGTTGAAATCCTTCCAAGTGTGCTTCCACATCGGCCAGAAGAACCCTGCCGATCTCGGTCAGTTGCGCCCGCCTTCCGTGGATCTCAAAGAGCCGTACACCCAACTGTTCCTGCAGGCGTCCGATAGCATAGCTGACCGTCGATTGAGACCGATTGAGTTTTTCGGCGGCAGGCGCAAATCCCCCCAATTGCACCACGGTCTGAAGAATTTCCCAAGCATCGAGGGTCGTGTCCATGACACAAGAATACATCGAAGAAATCGATATGCCTGATGAAATAGTGCACCAATTCTTAAGATATTCCTGCCAGGATCGTTCCTGCGACCGGGAAAGAGCTGCGTACTAGCCTCCGGGATCACACAGCGACGATTCGCGGAGCGCTGCGCACAAGCTCCGCAATCTTACAGCCGATAGTTGTTTGGCAACCAAACCTGACTGCAACCAAGTTGGGGGCGCGTGGTATCCAGACAGCCTGCCCGGCAGATACAATCGCAGTTGACGAAAAGGCTAGCTTCAACCTCATCAGCCAATTTCATTGAAGGAAGTACAAGTCCATGTTCAGTTCTGTTTATCAGCGGATTTCAATCCTGGCCATTGGTTTCTCTGTAGCATCCTTTTCCTTGCCCCTTGCGGCTCAAGTGCAACAGGCTCCGGCTCGAACCATTGTCGCGAACCTCAAAGACACGGCAGGGCCGGTGGATCGCTTCTTCGATTTGTCGGTTGGGTCTGATTACCCTGGTACGCTGATTCGCGACGACAGTCAGGCTCAGCTCAAGCTCGCCGTGGATGAACTAGGCTTTCGGTATATTCGTTTTCATGCGATCTTTCACGACGTGTTGGGAACGGTGCGCGTCGAGAACGGCAAGACCGTCTATAACTGGACCAAGATCGACCAGCTTTATGACGACTTGCTGGCCCGCCACATCCGGCCGTTTGTAGAGCTTGGATTCACGCCGAAGGCGCTGGCCACGTCGCAAAACAGCATCTTCTATTGGAATGGCAACACATCGCACCCGAAACCGGAAGGCTGGCACGACCTCATCGATGCATATATTCGGCACATTGAAATGCGCTACGGAAGAGACGAAGTGCGCACCTGGTACTTTGAGGTCTGGAATGAGCCTAACCTTTCGGGCTTTTGGGAAGGCGCTGACCAAAAAGCATACTTCGAGCTTTTCGACCTGACTTCGAAGACGATCAAGTCTGTTGACCCCGCGCTGCGCGTGGGAGGGCCAAGCACCGCCGGTGCGGCATGGGTTCCGGAGTTTCTCGCCCATGTGAAGCAGAGCGGCGCCACGGTTGACTTTGTGACGACGCACACCTATGGCGTCAACGGCGGATTTCTCGATGAAGAGGGGAAAGGCGATACCAAGCTCGATCCCTCTCCCAACGCAATTATCGGCGACGTGTGGCGTGTGCGTGAACAGATTTCAGCCTCGCCGTTTCCCAGCCTTCCGCTGTACTTTACAGAGTGGAGCACAAGTTACACACCGCGCGACTCGGTGCATGATTCCTATATCAGCGCGCCCTACATCCTGACCAAGCTCAAAGCCAGTCAAGGATTGCTGCAAGGGATGAGCTATTGGACCTACACCGACCTATTCGAAGAACCAGGACCACCGACGGCTGCGTTTCAAGGGGGCTTCGGGCTGCTGAACCCACAAGGCATCCGCAAACCCGCGTACTTTGCCTACAAGTACCTTCACGCGCTTCAGGGCGTGAGCCTCAAAACCAGCGATTCACAGGCGATGATAGCCACCCGTGGTGGAAATGTTACGGCTGTGATCTGGAACTTTGAGCAGCCTGATCAGAAGGTGAGCAATCGGCCCTTTTATACAAAGCTGATTCCCGCGCACACAGCGGCGCCTGTCGAGTTGCAAGTAACGCATCTTGCGCCCAATACAGCTTATCGCCTGCAAGTGCATCGCGTCGGGTACAAGGCCAACGATGCGTATTCGGCATACATTGAAATGGGGTTGCCCAAAGAACTGACCGCTGCGCAGATTGCCCACCTGAACAAACTTACGCGCGACCTGCCGGAGACGGACAAGGTGATGCGGAGCGGGTCAGCGGGCACGGTGGAGTTCACTGTACCGATGAACTCGAACGACGTTGTTCTCGTCAAACTCACCCGCAGTCAGGGGGGCAAGTGAAAGATCGGAAACTCGGCATTCTATTCAGGAAGTTTGCACTGCCGCTAATCCTCATGGGCACGTTGAGCGCTGCATCTGTGGCTCAGATTGGCGCGGCGCGCACAAACTGGCCGGGGCCTGGGCAGCTTTTTGTGGGAGCTTGTTACCAGCCTATCGATCGCACACCGCAGCAGATTGATGGCGACATTGCCATCATGAGGCACGCGGGATTCAATGTCGTGCGCATGGGCGACTTGTCCTGGGATTCGTTTGAACCCGCGCAAGGCAAATTTACATTCGAGTGGTTCGACAAGGTGATGGACAAGATGCAAGCCGCCGGTATCAAGGTGATCCTGGATATTCCCGGCTCGCCCGCGCCCATCTGGCTGCATCGCGCTTACCCGGGCGTCGATATCATCAGCCAGAACGCCACGCGCCTTCCCCCCGCGGAGCGCTATATGGATAACATCAGCGATCCGAATTACGTGCGCGAAGTGGGAATTCTCGCCGACAGAATGACGAAACATTATGCCCATCATCCCGCGCTTCTCGCTATCGGTTACGACAACGAGATCGGAAACGGCTATATGTCGTATTCAGAGGCCGACCGACAGCGGTTCATCACCTGGCTCAAAAAGAAATACGGCAGCATTAACGAACTCAACAAGGCATGGGCCACTCAGCGTTGGTCACGCCGGCTGAACAGCTTCGACGACATTGACCTGCCGCTCGCCGACGGGCCTGGACCCTCCGAGCGTTTTCTCGATCTCCATCGCTATTGGTCCGATGTCACGGTGGCCCGGCTTGAGGAACTTGATGCCATTCGCCGGCGCAATATGCCGGAGCTTCCATCGATTTCGAATTTATGGGACACCGCATCGAGGCGAGGCTTCGATTATCTCGCCACTTACAAGTCGTATGTATCCTTTGGCGCCGAGGGATTCTATCCGGGCGACCCAATCAGCGGCGCGTTTGGAGCAATGACGGTCAAAGGCGATCTGGCGACACCCCTCTGGTTCAACGAATTTACGGCGGGCGGCGGCGGCTACTACGGAACGCCGGGCCGAAGCCGGATGTATGCGCATCTTGCGCTCATCATGGGCGCGCAGGGAATCCTCGCCTGGACCTTCAACAGTCATCTTGGCGGAGAGGAGCAGGCTCTGTTTGGGCTGGTCGACCACGACGACACTCCCTCCTGGAAGGTAGGCGAGTTTGCGCGGATTGCCTCCGAATTCAAGCTGCTCTCGCAATACGGTTTCCCGCGTTCCACACATCCTGAAGTGGCCATCGCATATTCATTCGATTCGTTCACCGATTCAAACCCGAATGGTCCCTCCAGCACGACGCGCCAATACTTCAAGCCATCGTATACCGATCAGGTGCAAGGAGCCTTTAATCCCTTCTTCCGCGCTAACATCGACACGGCGATTATCCATATTGGCCACGACAGTCTCGCGCCTTACAAACTGGTCATTGTACCGGCCGACTACATGATGGACGAGGCAAGCGCAAAGGCCCTGCGCGAGTACGTAAGCGGAGGCGGCACCGTTTTGATGACCGCGTTTTCCGCCAAGGTGGACGAACATGGGCAATGGTTCAACACACCGCTGCCCGGCCGATTGAGCGATGTCTTTGGATTGAAGACAAACGCGTTCTACGACGCACCGGTGGCACTGAGATTCCAGTTGGGGGATAGCTCAATCGAGACCAGTGTTCATCACTATGAGGTGCTCGAACCATCCACGGCTACCGTCATCGCACGATTCACGAATACCGCGGACCATGCTCCCGCTGTCACCATCAACAACTTCGGCAAAGGAAGTGCAATCTATCTGGCGACTGAATCGAATCCTTCCACGATCGGGCCGCTCATGAACTATCTCTATACGGTTGCGGGCATTCATCCAGGCCCCAAAACTCCCGATGGAGTCTTTGCCCGGGTTGTCGATGGCCGGACTCTTTATGTGAATACGACCGGGGAAGAGAAGAGAATCCCCATCACCGGCGTCAGGAAAGGGATCATCAGCAATCGCGTCTTTGACCAGAGTTTGGTGCTTGGCCCAATGGAAGCGGATCTCATCCAATGATCGATCGTCTCACGCAGGGAGAGTTTCCGCAGCTTTCGTGAGGCGATCCGAGTCTTCGGGTTGCCTTTGGCAGTCGTCTCCATCGCAAAAGACACATCGAATAAATCGATGATGTCGATACACAATTGCGACTATTCTTCGAGAATCCCTATCAAGTATCATTCCTCTGATCGGGGAAACGCAGTTCCCGCGGCCTGAACTGCCCGAGGCGGTAAATGCTTCTCAGCGACGCATTTGTTCCCGGCGGGACTTGGTCTTGGGACCGGTTTCCGGCTGGGCGCCAATCAAGAACGCAATTCAAGATGGAGAGGATCATATGAAGAGAATTGGAATCGCAATGCTATTGCTGTCGAGCCTCTGCTTGGCACAGAATTCCGACGGATTCAAGCCCGCGTCCACCAATGTGTGGGGAGCGGAGTATCCGCGTGTCGACGCCGGTGGCAGAGCCGAATTTCGTGTTAAGGCTCCCGACGCCAACACAGTGAAGCTCAATTTCTGGAGTAACCCGAAGATGGATATGGTGAAGCAGTCCGATGGATTCTGGACTGCCACCACTCCTCCCCTGGTTCCCGGATTCCACTACTACACGCTCATTATCGACGGGGTGGAAGTCAGCGACCCTGGCAGCCATGCTTTCTTCGGCGGAGGCAAGGACGCGAGCGGAATCGAAATCCCTGAAGCCGGTTCGACTTACTATCTTCCGCAGGATGTCCCACACGGCGGCGTCCGCGAGATATGGTATTTCTCCAAAGTCACCGGGAGTTGGAGGCACGCCCTCGTCTATACGCCGCCGGGCTACGATACCCACCCCAGCCTACGCTATCCCGTGCTTTATCTTCAGCATGGCGGCGGCGAAGATGAGACCGGCTGGATCAAGCAGGGCAACGCAAACTTCATCCTCGACAACCTGATCGCAAGCAAGAGTTCGAAGCCGATGATCATCGTGATGGCCTACGGTTATGCGAGGCGCGCCGGCTACGTCGAACCCGATCTGGCTGGCAAGCCCTTCGGCTCACCCGAGATGATGAAGGCCATGCGTGAGATGTCGCAATCGTTTGAAGACGATCTAACGCAGGCTCTGATTCCCTACATCGATTCAAATTTCAGAACCGTCGCCGACCGCGATCATCGAGCCATGGCAGGCCTTTCGATGGGCGGAATGCAAACCTTCCAGATAACCTTTGATCATCTCGATCTCTTCTCTTACATCGGAGGATTCAGTGGGGCGGGTGGAATGCCGATGATGCGAGGCGACCAAAAGCTCGATATGAAGACGGCCTTCAATGGCGCTCTCGCTGATCCGGGAGCCTTTGCCAAGCGCGTTCATCTGCTGTGGATCGGCGTTGGCACCGAGGAGCCGGCTATGATGCATGCTGGCATTGTCAAACTGCATGCTTCGCTGGACGAGGCGAAGGTCAAGCACGTCTTTTATGAGTCGCCCGGCACCTCGCACGAGTGGCAGACATGGCGTCGAGATCTGAAGGAGTTTGCGCCAAGGCTTTTCCAGTAACAATGATGACAAAGACGAGGCTTGGAGCAGCAAGACCAAGCCTCGTCTTTGTTGCTTGAAGTCACTTCCTAGGAAAGAGGCTCGTAGGCATGATCTCCAGATTCAAGCTCGCATGGATTGCTGCATCCTTTGTGCTCGTTGCACTCTCGGCAGTTGCGCAAGCACAACCGGCTTCTCCAGCAATCCGTCCACTGCCTCTCGTTAGCCCTATATTTGGGGACAACATGGTCTTGCAGCGCGGCAAGGCCAACACAATATGGGGCTGGTCTGAACCCGGTGACATCATCCAAGTCGAGATAGGCAACTCGAAAGCTTCCGGCGTCGCGGGCGCCGATCGCAGATGGGAAGTGAAGATTGATCCGCCGGCGGTAGGTGGCCCCTACACCATAAAGATCAGAGGCCGCCAGACGGTAGAGCTGAACAACGTGTTGGTGGGCGATGTGTGGCTCTGCGGTGGCCAGTCGAACATGGGCCTGCCGCTGCGCTTCGCGCGCACTGGAGCCGAAGACGCAAAGACGGCCAACTACCCGGAGATTCGCTTCTTCTCTGTCACAGGAAATCCCGCCTACCGGCACACGGATATCATCGGGGGAAAGTGGTCCGCGTTGACTCCCGGGACGGCAGAATGGATTTCGGCTGTTGGGTTTTACTTTGCGCGCAAAGTACAGAAGGAAACAAACATTCCGCTCGGTTTGGTGGTTGACAGCGTGGGCGGTACTCCTGCCGAGGCCTGGACCAGCGCTGAGGCTTTGCGTCCCCTTGGCGATTTTGACATTCCGCTGGCCGAGGTTCAGAGGCAGGCGGCCTCCGGCGCACCCGAGTACGGCAACTTCGTCATGCACTGGTACGACGAGTACGATATCGGCACAAAGGCAAAATGGGCAAGCCCGGAATTGAACGATTCGGACTGGAAGACGGTCAAGATTCCCGGCGGTTTCGCTGAGTTGGGCGTGCCGGCAGAACCCGCCCTGGTCTGGTTCCGCAAGGAAGTTGTGCTGCCGGATCCGCTCCCGGCCGGAAGGATGATGCTCTTCCTGGGTTCGATCGAGCGCATGGACACGGTGTACGTCAACGGAAAAGAGGTTGGTGGCAGTTCCTGGGTGGAGAACCCGCGCGTCTATTTCCTCAATAGTGCGCTCAAGCCTGGAAGCAACACGATCGCAATCCGCATTTTGAAGACCAAGCCCGACGGCGGATTCCTGGGCAAGCCAGAGGAGTTGCATCTGACGCTGGGCGACAAGAGCACGATTCCCATGGCCGGAGAGTGGAAGGCCAAGGTCAGTGTGGATGCGCGTCCGCCGCATTCCTTGCCCATTGACTACGAGAACTGGCCCGTGATGCCGACAGTGCTTTTTGAGGGTATGCTGAAGCCCGTGGCGCCGCTGGCGATCACGGGCGCAATCTGGTATCAGGGCGAACAGAACTCACCCCGCGGCTTCCAGTATCGGAAGCTTTTGCCGGTGATGGTCGCCGACTGGCGCAGGCTCTTTGGGCAGGGAGATTTCCCGTTCTACATCGTCGGCCTGCCGGCCTTCAAGTCTCGCAGTCTTGTTCCGGTAACTGGAGACGAGTGGACCGAAACACGCGAATCGCAAGCCATTGCTGCTGCCATTATCCCCAACTCCTGCCTGGCGGAAACCATTGACACGGGCGACCCAGGCAACATTCATGCGCAGGATAAGCAACCCGTGGGCGAGCGGCTTGCTCTGTGCGCGCTTGCGAACCAGTACGGGAAAAAGGTGGCGTATTCGGGACCGACATTCGTCTCGGCCGAAAGGCTACCGGGAGCCATCAGGATCCACTTCACACATACCGATGGTGGCCTTACAGTGAAAGGCGCCAAGCTGGAGGAGTTCTCTCTCGCTGGCGAAGATCACAAGTGGTATTGGGCCGATGCCCGCATCGAGGGTGACACAGTCGTTGTCTCTTCGCCTGAAGTTTCTGCGCCACGGGAGGTTCGTTACGCCTGGCAATCCAATCCGGCTGCGACCTTGTATAACGGCGCAGGTCTGCCCGCTGTTCCCTTCCGGACCGACAACTGGCCCGGCATTACAGAAAACCAAAGGCCCTATTGACGGCACGGGACACAGAATATCGACCAGTTCAGCTTGTTATTGAACGCCATGCCGATGGTCGAAACTTTTTCTCTCGAAGAGCAACCATTGCCTTCAACAAGATGTAGGCGCCTACGTGCGTTTCCAGGCGATACTGAAGATCGATGGAGGAAAACCGATGCAGGATATCATGCAACTCATCGTGGATAGGCAGTCGGCAAGAGAGCTTTTCGACTCTCAGCGAGCGATTCCCGCTGAAGACATGGAGAAGATTCTGGAGGCGACGCGGTGGACACCCACAGCGCACAATATGCAGAATTTTGAGATTGTGGTGGTGGACGACAAGCAACTCCTCACTGCAATCAGTAATGTAAAGACTCCGGCCGATCTGACTTTCATCAGAGAGAACTATCCTCAATTGTCTTTCACTGAAGAAGAGTTGCGCCGGCGGAAGACCGGGATCATGGGCACAATGTTCCCGAAATCATGGCAAACGCCCAATCCAGACCCTGAAGATATCCTGAAGGAAGACAGGAACACTTATATCGCCAAGCAGATCGCATCAAGCTCCGCTATTCTCTTCGTGCTATACAATCCGTGCCGCCGGGCACCGGCATCGGAGGGCGATTTTCTGGGCATTGTCAGTCTCGGCTGCGCAATGGAAAACATCTGGCTCATGGCTCATTCCCTCGGGATCAGCGTCCACATCGTAAGCTCGCTGGCTCAAAAGAATGCGGCAACTCAAATCGCCAAGTTGCTCAACATCCCGGACAACCTTGTCATTGCCTTCAGTATCCGATTGGGCTATCTCGTCGCGCCTCTTCGTTCTTTGCGAGTGCGTCGGGACAAAGACGATTTTGTGCATCACAACGGATTCAAGAAATAGAACATCAGGGTCTGTCTCTTCGCGGAGTTCTACTGGCTGCCAACCGGCCGATATACCGGATTGCTTTCAATCCACCCTTGACGTTGAACGATCATTTCAAAAGCTTGTTGTCAAAAAAATCGTCAACGGTCTGCGAAGTATCGCGTCTAATGGGGTGAAGGTGCGAACACGTTGACCGATATGCGAAATCGACCTGTTTTCTTTCTTTCCGTTTCCTTGCTGGCGCTGGCCTTGCTGCCAGCGTACAGCTCAGCCCAGCAACCTGATTCCGGCCAGCCGGATGCGACCTTGAAGGTCCAGGTGAACGAGGTCGTGCTACCCGTCACGGTGCGCGACAAGCACGGCGCGCTGGTGGCCAGCCTCAAGATCAGTGACTTCACCCTGACCGAGGATGGGCGACCGCAAACCATCAAGAGCTTTACGCGCGAGACCGATCTTCCCTACCGGCTGGGCCTGCTGGTTGACACCAGCCGCAGCGTTTCCGGGGCAATGGACAGCGAGCGCAAGGCGGCAGGCAAGTTTGTGGATACAATGCTGCCTGAGAAGCCCAACGCGCAACCTGATCAGGCTTTTCTCATTCATTTTGACCGCGAGGTGGAGCTGCTGGAGGACTTCACGACATTGCGCTCCAAGCTGCACCACGAGTTGGATGAGATGCGACCGACGCGAGCTGCGCAAAACGATTCGCAAGGCGGACAGAGCAGCGAATCAGAGAACGGCGGCAGCGGCGGCCAGTCACGCAGCCGGGGCGGAACACAACTTTACGATGCGATCTTCCTTGCATCCGACGAGTTGATGAAGCCCAAGGACGGCCGCAAGGCCCTGGTGGTCTTCTCCGATGGCGTGGACCGGGGCAGCAAGGAGACGCTGAATGACGCGGTGGATGCGGCAGACCGGGCCAGCGTGGCCGTCTATACCATTTATTTCAAGGGCGAACAGGAGCGCCAAGGAGGCATTCCCGGCATGGGTAGCGGGCGCCGTGGCGGCATGGGCGGCGGAGGTGGCTATCCCGGCGGTGGTGGCGGCTGGCCAGGAGGCGGCAGCGGCGAACGGCGCGGAGGCGGCTCCAGCGAGCCGTCGGTAGACGGCAAGAAGATCATGGAAAAGATTGCTCAACGCACCGGAGGCCGGTACTTCGAGGCCAGGAAGAAAGACAGCCTGGAAGAGATTTACGGCCAGATTGCCGAAGAGTTGCGCGGCCAATACCTGTTGACTTATACCCCTGACGTGGCAGACAAGGACGGCGGCTATCACAAGATCGCCCTAAAAGCCAACAAGGACGACCTGACCGTGGTAACGCGTGAAGGCTACTACGCACCGGGCGGAGAAGCCAAATAAGTGGCGTTCTTTTATTGCTCGCAGAAAACAAATGAAGATTTACAGCCCATCGTATCTTTTAACTTCTCCAGCATCGTCATAAGTTACTGATTATCTTTCCACCCCAGCGGCCCGATCCTGCCGCTGGGGGCTGTAATAAATGATCGATAAACCAAAACAGGAACAGGCCGCATCCTGTCACGCCCCTTTCGGACAACGCCAGATGGGCAATCTGTTTAATTTGACAGATCTTTGCCGCAAATGATTAACTTCTCTCTGAAGCTTTTCAAAGATCCGATGCCAGGTCTATGAGCAGATCGAAGGCGCCGGGAGGCAGCATTGAAAATCCAAGTCATACTGGGAATGGTCGCCATGCTAAGTGCGAGTTTAACAGGCCAGGCGCAAAGCGGCTGGCAGCAGAAGGTGAACGAAGAGCTGCCCTTGATGGGGCATCGTAACTGGATAGTGATTGTGGATTCGGCTTATCCCTTGCAGAGTTCATCGGGAGTTGAAACCATCGAGACCGGCGAGGGCCAGTTGGCGGTGGTAGACTACGTTCTTGATGCGTTGAAGCGTTCCAAGCACGTTCGTCCGCTGGTGCATACGGACAAGGAACTGGCGTATGTGCCAGAGAGCGACGCCCCGGGCGTAGAGCGGTATCGCGATGAACTGAAGACGCGCCTTCACGGACTTACAGCGGACTCAGCGCCGCACGAATCGTTGATCGCGCAACTGGCAGAAGCGGGGAAGACATTTCATATTCTGGTATTGAAAACGAATATGACGATTCCCTACACGTCGGTATTTTTGCAGTTGGACTGCCAGTATTGGAGCGCGGAGTCGGAAGCAAGATTGCGCGAAGCGATGAAGGCTGCCGGAAAGTAATTCTGGCGCGATGTTGGTGAAAATGCCATTTTCTGGATTAACAAAAGGAGATTTTTGATGTCATCATATGCTGTTCCAGAGATTCCAGAAGTTGCTCCGGTTGCGGCCAATGAAGTGATTCTGATTGCCAGCGGTGATCTTCGCGAGTCGGCCAATGAAATGTGCTGGCCGGCGCAGTCCGCCATGGAAGCGGGAGTTATCGCGGCCTTTGAGGCCGAGGGAATCAAGGTCCGCAGAGGGCATCCGTATGATTCCGCGCGGCGTCATGGTTTCATCTCCAACCAGCGGATGGGTATGGATGTCTTCATGGGAATTCACCCCGATGCGCCCATTGTGGTTGCTGAAGCCGTGTGGCAGTACAGCAATAATGTTCTTTCCGGTCTGCAAAGCCATCGCGGGCCAATCCTGACGGTTGCGAACTGGTCGGGCGAGTGGCCCGGTCTGGTGGGAATGTTGAACCTGAATGCCTGTCTGCATAAGTCAGGAGTTAGCTTCAGCACGCTTTGGAGCAAGGATTTCAAGGATGAGTTCTTCCGCAAGGGAATCCGTCAGTGGCTGACCGAGAAGAAAGTTACCCACGATGTTAGCCACGTTCGCAGTTTGGACTTGGCCGCGCTGCCCACTTCCGAGAGGGAGTTAGGACGGGCGCTGGCGGATCAGCTTAAATTCCACAAGGCTATCATGGGAATTTTCGATGAAGGCTGCATGGGAATGTATAACGCCATTGTGGAAGACAACTTGCTGAACAAGGCGGGCATTTACAAGGAGCGACTGAGTCAATCGGCGTTGGTGGCGGCCATGAAGCAGGTCACCGCGGCGGAAGCTCTAGCCGTGCGGAACTGGCTGGATGCGCGCGGAGTTACATTTGTTTCCGGCACGGATGAAGCCACAGAGTTGACAGATGCGCAAATTCTGGAGCAGTGCAAGATGTATGTGGCGGTTCTGCGCATTGCAAGCGGGTTTGGTTGCGATGCTGTCGGCATCCAGTATCAGCAAGGGTTGAAGGACAGCGTTCCAGCGTCTGACTTGGTGGAAGGATTGCTGAACAACGTCGAGCGGCCGCCGGTTCTGGGCGCAGATGGCAAGGAACTCTACGCAGGCGCAGCGTTGCCACACTTCAACGAAGTGGACGAATGCGTGGGCGTGGACTCGATTATCACCAACCGCGTGCTGACTGCGATGGGACTTGATCCGGCGACCACGCTGCATGATGTGCGCTGGGGCGAGCATTACACCGGGTCAGGCGTTGACGACTTTGTGTGGCTCTATCAGATTTCCGGCGCCGTCCCAGCCTCCCACATCGCTGGCGGATATGCAAAGGCCATCAGTGAGCGCCAGCCGCCCATGTACTTCCGCTTGGGCGGAGGAACGCTCAAGGGCATCTGCAAGCCCGGTGAAGTTATTTGGAGCCGCGTCTTTGTCGAGGACGGTGCATTGCATATTGACATCGGGCGGGCAACTGCCGTGGAACTCCCGGCAGAGGAGACAGAGCGCCGCTGGAATCTGACAACACCGCAGTGGCCGATCATGCACGTCCGTCTGCACGGAGTTACGCGAGACCAGTTCATGGCGCGGCATCGTGCCAACCATGTCAGTGTGGTTTATGCGCCCTCCCCGGAGGCGGCCGATAAGGTTCTTGCCGCCAAGGCTTCCATGTTTGCCCATCTCGGCATCCAAGTGCATCTCTGCGGCGTTTAAGGCTTGCGTTTAACCATGTGCGCCGTGCCGTTAAATAGGTTCTGAAGTTTTTATCTCTTACTCAGGAAATGACAATGCAGGATTCAAACTTTTCTTCCACCGACATGGCAGATCGGGCGGCAAACAACCGCCTGGTCCCAGCCGGCTTTCTGATTCCCTTTTTGCTGGTAACGGCGCTCTTTATTATGTGGGGAATCGTCAACAATCTGAATGACGTGCTGATTCGCCAGTTTATGAAATCGTTTGCAATTTCCAGATTGCAGGCCGGACTGGTCCAGTCAGCCTTTTACATGGGCTATTTTCTTCTGGCTCTGCCCGCGGCGCTGCTCATGCGGCGCTGGGGATATAAAGCCGGGTTTATCGCGGGGCTGTCACTGTTTGCCATAGGCTCGTTTCTATTCTGGCCGGCGGCACAGGCCCGGAGCTACGGCTTTTTTCTTTTTGCGCTATTTGTCATTGCGGCGGGCGCATCATGTCTTGAGACGGCCTCGAATCCGTTTATTGCGCAGTTAGGTGACCCAGCAACCGCGGCGCAGAGGCTGAACTTCTCGCAGGCCTTCAATCCGCTCGGCTCGATGGCCGGGGTGCTGATTGGAACAATCTTCATTTTTTCCGGCATTGAACTCAAGCCGGATGAGATCAGTACTATGAAGGCAAATCACCTCTATCAGGCGTATCTGCAATCGGAGACGCTGCGCACGGTGAAGCCATACCTCGTTTTGGGCGTCATTGCGCTGGTGTGGGCGCTGCTGATTCTGCGCACAAAGTTTCCGCCGATTCAGGGCGAAACGGAAAGCCTGACCAAGGATAAAGGGCGCATCCTCGACTTGCTTCAATATCCCCATTTCCTGATGGCCATTCTTACGCAATTCATGTATGTGGGGGCGCAGGTGGCAACCTGGAGTTACTTCATCCAGTACGTGCAGCAGTACACACATCAGCCTGAGAAGATAGCCGGTCTATTTCTTACCGGCACATTGGGAGCATTCGCGCTGGGACGTTTCAGCTCGGCCTACCTGATGCGCTATCTTGACCCGATAAAATTGATGGGCGCATATAGCCTCATCAACATCTGTTTGCTCCTGGTGGGCGTATTTCATCCCGGATGGATAGGCTTGTGGGCCGTCTTCCTCACCAGTTTCTTCATGTCGCTGATGTTCCCCACCATCTTTGCCACAGGATTGCGCGGGCTGGGAGTGAATACCAAAATAGGCGGATCGATGATTGTCATGGCAATCATCGGCGGCGCGGTTCTGACGCCGCTGATGGGATGGATATCAATGACCACGCAAAGCGTAGCCATTGCTTATCTTGTACCTTTGACAGGTTACCTTTTTGTCGCGCTGTACGCCTACTACGGATCGACATTGAAGCCGCGCTTAACCGCTGTTTGAATGTGGGCGCGATAAGCACCCGCATTTCCGGTTGTTTGCGTTTGTCCAGCAACGGCGGATCCCCGGCTCCTGGACTTGTGCGCGAATATCCGTGTTTTCTGACGGGATTTTCGGAAATCTTTAATCAATATTCTTCGGATGCGCTCTTACGGAACGGGGGTATGCAGGACATACCTCTGTTCCGCCATTTGTTTTCCAACTGAATGGTGAACAAGGGAAAGATCGAGCTGGGGACGCTGTCAGAAATCTTCTGTAAAGGCTTTAAAATCTGAATTTTTATGGTGGGCGCTGCAGGATTCGAAGCTGCGACTTCCACCGTGTAAATCTTGCCACGGTCAATTTAATCAACAACTTGCATGTCAGGGGTCGATTCTGCAAATCATTAAAAAGACAGGCAACGCACTATAAGGTCGGCCTTATTGTGCAGGGACTGTGCATGAGAGATACCCGCTCTGCACAACCGCAATAGTCGCCAGCATAGAGATGTTTCTCGCCTCCCACGAGCGCTTCAGCCAATGCGGACGGCGAGACGCTGGATGCACTTGGACGAATGAAAGCCATGGCTATAGGATCATCCTTAAGCGAAATTCGAAGCAGGAGATCCATTATGGCTCGAAGGCCGGTATTTCATCTGATTGCTGTTGTTGGGCTGCTGTTTACTTCAGCCGCATCGTTTGCCGCCGATGGTTCCGGGGTAAAGGTTTGGGAGACAAAAGCCGTGATTCCAACCTATCTGGCTGGAGAGCCCGAACCGAATCCGATCTTTTTTTCCGGCCGCGCGTCTCAGGGCGCTCAAGGGTCTGTTTACCCCTACCCCATGTACGACTCGCTGACCGGCAAGAAAGTCGACAAGACCTATACCATCGTCTATCTGGAAAACGAATACATCCGGATTGGCATTCTGCCGGAGTTGGGCGGCCGCATCTTTGAAGCTGTGGATAAGACAGATAACTATAACTTCATCTACCGCCAGCACGTCATCAAGCCGGCATTGATCGGCCTGCTGGGCGCGTGGATCTCCGGCGGCCTGGAATGGAACATTCCCCATCATCATCGCGCCACCACCTTTCTTCCGGTGCAATACAAGCTGGAGGAGAATGACGATGGCGGCAAGACCGTCTGGGTGGGCGAGCTGGAGATCCGCCAGCGCATGCGCTGGGCCGTTGGATACACCCTGCGGCCGGGCAAGAGTTACTTTGAAGCCTCGGTGCGCATTCTCAATCGCACGCCGGAATCGAACTCCATGCTTTGTTTTGCCAACCTGGCGATCCACACCAACGATAACTACCAGGTGATTTTTCCGCCCAGCACTCAGTTTGGGGTCTATCACGGCAAACGCGAGTTCACCGAGTGGCCGGTCTCTCATTCCATTTACAACGGCGCGGATTTCTCCAAAGGCGTGGACATCAGCTGGTACAAGAACCACATGAAGGCGAACTCCGTCTTCGCGTGGAACTATCAGGACGATTTCTTCGGCGGCTATGACCACGGCAAAGAAGCCGGAACCCTGAGCGTTGCCGATCATAACATCGTCCCCGGCAAGAAGTTCTGGACCTGGGGTAACGGGGCAAATGGGAAGCGATGGGACGCCACCCTCACCGACGACGACGGCCCCTATATGGAGCTGATGGCGGGCGCCTACTCGGATAATCAGCCGGATTACACTTGGATGCAGCCCTACGAAACGCGGTCGTTCAGCATGAACTGGTATCCCTTCCGGGATATTGGCGGCGTGAAGAAGGCCAATCTGGAAGCTGCCGTGAACCTGGAAGTGACCGCCGGCATGGCCAAGGTGGGCTTCTACACAACCTCATCCCACCCCGGCGCGCGGGTTGTGCTGAAGGCCGGCAACACGGTGCTGCTCGATGAGACCATCGCCATCAACCCCGCCAAGGCCTACGTGAAATCGGTTGCCCTGCCTGTAGGCATCGACGAGCATGACCTGGTTGCTTCGCTTTGGGATGGAGACCGAGAGCTGGTTTCTTACACTCCCGTCCGTCTTATCCCCCAGCCAAAACCTCCGGTAGTTACTCCACCGCCAGCTCCCAAGGAAATCAAGAGCAACGACGAACTCTACCTGATTGGGCTGCGCGCCCAGCAGTTCCACGATCCCAATGTGGACCCTCTCCTGTATTGGCAGGAGGCTTTGCGCCGCGATCCCGGTGACACCAGAGTCAACACGGCTTTGGGCATCCGGGAGTTTAACAGGGCGCGGTATGCGGAGGCGGAGCAATATCTGCGCAAGGCCCTGGAGCGCGCGACCGACCGCTATACCACTCCGAGGGATGCCGAGCCGATCTATTACCTCGGCGCGACGCTCAAGGCCGAGGGCAAGACCGACGAAGCGTATGCGAATTTCTACAAGGCCACATGGAGCCAGGCCTGGAAGGCTGCCGGCTACTATTCCCTGGCGCAGATCGCCACCTCCCGCGGCGACCTGGACGCCGCGCTTGATTTTGTGAACCGGTCGATCGATTCCAATGCGCTGAACATTCGTGCCCAGAATTTGAAAGCAGCAGTGTTGCGGCATCTGGGGCGCAAACAGGAGGCATTGCAGGTGCTGGCCAGCGCTTCGCACGCGGTGGACCCATTGGATGTGAGGGCCATGGCCGAGACATACCTGATCTCTGGGGACAAAAGCACCGCGCAGAGACTTGCGTTTACCATGAACATTTTCCCCGCGACCGCCCAGGAGACGGCAGCCGAATATCTTGACGAGGGGCTGTGGCATGACGGCGCCGACGTGCTTGAATTATCCGTCGCCGCGGCGCCGGATAACTCCCGCATCCACCCCATGGTTTACTACTACCTCGGCTATTTTGCTGGCAAGCTGGGCCAATCCGAGAAGGCCCTGCACTACGACCAATTGGCCATGTCGATGCCGCCCGACTACGTCTTTCCCTTCCAGAGCGAAGCCATTGACGTGCTTCGCAGCGCAATCGAGGCCAACCCACGCGATGCGCGCGCGCCTTATTATTTGGGCAATCTTTTATACGACCGGCAGCCGGAGGAAGCCACACGGTTGTGGGAGCTATCAGCCGCGCTCGATCCCTCCTTCGCTATCACACATCGCAACCTTGCCACCGCCTATATGCACCAGGCAGCCGGAGCCGACATCAACAAGGCCATTGCCCAACTGGAGCAGGCTGTCTCTCTCGAACATAAATACGCCCTGCACTTCACCGAGCTTGACGAACTTTACGAACAGGCAGGAACCCCGCTGGACAAGCGCCTCAAGCTCTTCCAGCAGAATGCCTCCGTGGTGGCAGGCAGGGATGACGCCATTAACCGCGGCCTTGCGCTGCAAATTGACACCGGCGATGTGGAGGACGCAATCCGCACCATGGCCACGCACTCCTTCGCGGTGGCGGAAGGCGAGAATCTCAATGTAGTAGATCACTGGACCGAGGCCCACATCTTGCGCGCCCAGTCTGAAATCCGGGCCAAGCGCTACGCAGAGGCGCTGGTGGACTTGCAAGCCGCCATCACCATCCCGGCCAACCTGCCGATTGGCGTCGGGGTCGATGGCTCCAACATCCATGAACCGGAGATCGCATACTGGACCGGCATCGCCTATGAAGGCTCCGGAGAGACGCAGAAGGCCGCCGACTCCTGGAAGCGTGCAGTGGAGCCGCCCCAACAAGTGGGGAACGCCGCGGCTGACGCCAGCGCCCAAACGTATTACCAGGGCCTGGCTTGGGAAAAGTTAGGCCAGGAAGAAAAAGCCAAGAAACTCTTCCGAGAACTGCTGCACTTTGGGCAGAAGGAGTTGACGGCGCCCACTGCCTCCGCCAGCGGAGGCGGAGAAGATGCTCGACGTGAACTTTCACCGCGCGTCCGTACCGCCAACGCGCATTACCTGGCCGGTCTTGGATACCTGGGCCTGAACGACCGGGTTGCCGCGAAAGCCGAGCTCCAGCAAGCCGCTCAGCTCAGCCCAGACCTGCTAGGCCCCCGAACTGCATTGGCAAGCCTTCCATAAAAACACTTGTGGGCCGGTAGCGGATTGCTTCCAGCCGATTTCCTGGTTCAACCAATGGGAAATGCAATTGTCCGGAAGAACCAAGGTTTAGAGCCTTTTAGCTATTGCTATAAACTTCCGTGCCCCATCCATTCCGCGTTTTTCTGCGGAATGGGTGGGATACCGACAAATTCCCGGTCTGCACTATTTCCAAAAAAGCTCTACTGCGCGGCGTGGCGTTGATAGAGGGTGGCGTGCACCGCTCTTGCGGCCTCCACCATCTCGGGGTACGGCGTATCGGTCACGTCCACAAAGCCGATGTTGTAGTTTTCCCCGTCGTACGTGCGCCCTGTCATCGGTTCATCCACATACTCAAACCAATGTGTCCCTACCACCGCCGGATTGTCCAGCGCGCTTCCCAGGTACTGGCGATAAAGTTGTGCGCGGGCTTGCTGGTCCGGCGCCATAATCAGGCCGGTATGGAACAAGCCGCGATCCATCGCCCCGAAGTGAAACTCTCCCACCAGGCAAGGCTTGTGCAGCTCCGGCGGGCAAAACGACGCTGACAGCTTGGAGCGATAGACATTGAAGCTGACCACATCCGCGTACTTGCTCGCCGCCTTCACCGCCTCCGGAGTGCTCCAGGCAAATCGGCACCCCAGGTAAAGATGATTGGGGTCGTACTTCTTTACCGCGTCCCGGACGATCTGGAAATACCGCTCCGCGAACGCCGCCACATACATCTGGAAGTCGGACTTCATCTGCGCAGTCAGATCGGATGTGGGCTTGGTTGGATTCTGCGATAGCTGGGCCCAAGACTTGAAATCCGTCTTCCATGCCAGGTTCAGCGCGGCAATGTCCTTGTACCGGCCTTTGAGTTGCCTGAGAAACTCCTGCTTTGCCGGCGAGTCCGCATCCGCCGCCAATGCTCCGTAAGCCAATCCATAGTGCTCGCGGTCGCTGTCACCGCCGCCCCAGGATATCTCGTTGTCGATGAAATAACCGATGCACCACGGATCGTCGCGGTATTTCTTCGTGCCCTCCTTCATGCTGGCGTCCACTGCCGCGGCAAAGCGTGGATCGTAGACGTCGTGCATCTTACCCCAGTAGTCCACCCCGCTCGAAACGTGGGCGTAATCGCCGCGAATTTCCAGTGGCACGGTGTAAGGAACCCGATGCAACGAGAAGGTCTCCGGGTCGCTCCAGTTGCCAATCGTGTTGAAGCCCCAGGAGCGCATGCGATTCAGCGCAACAGACCGCGAAATCCGGGCATAATCGGCTCCATACTTCCGCTCCAGATTGGCCTCATAAAAGTTGAAAGTGCGCCCTTTTTTGATCGGGCCATAGATAACAGCGTGCGTGTATCCCAGATGCTTCGCCAGTGGATCGCTGGCGGCCGGAATCCACCTGAACATCTTCTCTCTTTCCTCAATGAAGGTCGGGCCTTCCCCCAGCGAGATGCAGTCCATGCCTGCAGAATAAAACAGGCGCCCGCGAGGATCCACCAGCCACCATCTTCCGTCGCGCTCCACGGTGCGAAAGAATCTGCTTGCGGGAAGTTGAGGACCGGAGGCCCAGCCGCCATACTCGTCGCGATCGGCAAGCGAAGGCGTGTTCTGCAACTCGGCATCTTCATGCTTGCGGCGCTGTGCTATTTCTGCTTCTTTCTTCAGCTTCCCGGCCCACTCTTCGCGCGTGTACTGCCCGAATTCATCCACAATTTGATCGTAGGAAACTGGAGGCAGAAAGCGAAGGTTGCCGAGAAAGACACCATGAGCGGAATCGGGTTTGGCAAAGGAGAGCATGAACTCGGTCACATGGCCTTCGTCGATTCGAGTCTTGGACTCAAATGTCACCGGAATCATGCCGGGAGAGGCCGGCGCGCCCACCATGCCGTGCTCCGAGGGCGATGTAGGCCCAAGCGGATAGTAGTAGGTGATTTTGAGTCCAGGACCAATCATGCCGCTTCCGCCCACGGCGGCGGAAGAGCTGTCTGTTATCCGAACCGAATAGCTGATCTCGTCGGCGGAGGGGTTGGTCAGGTCGAAGGCAATCCCGCCATGCGCGCTCCAATCCCACGGGCTGGCCTTGCTTTGGAAGAGCAAGCTCGTGCTCCCCGAAGCCGCGAAGACCACTTCAATCCCTGCGTGCCCGCCGGCCGTATTCTCCGCAGCGAGCTTGATGCTGCCATTCTCCACCTTGATGGATTGCAGATCCTGGGCGGACTCAAAGGAGTGCCAGGGAATAACTCCTATTTGAGCCTGCGAGCTTAGACCTGCGCTGCAAAAGAAAAGCAGAAGAGCGGTGGTGCAACATACTCGACTCATTAGAAATCTCCTTTGGAGGCGCGGATTTCAGGCAATTGTATCGCTCCTGAGACAGATTGCAAGACCATAAGATCGTTGGCGTCGAACAAGCCGGTTTTTTCGGCAGCAGAGATGCCCACTGCTGCCGGTAAGCCCCCACGCAAGACTATCAGCGGGTTGTCGATCCGGTAATTCAACCAGAACCAATAAGAGTTCTTACTCTCCACCGAGCGCTTTGGCAAACAAATAGAAGAAGTCCAGCGACTTCCAGTAGGAATCGATAGGCAACCGCTCGTCTCGCCCGTGAGCGCGGATGTCGTCGCGCTCCAGCGCAATCGCTGAGTAGCCGTAACAGGGAATTCCAGCTTCGGCGAAGTAGATCGAGTCGCTGGCCCCGTTTTCCATCTCTGGAGTCACAGATATTCCCGGCCAGATCGCCTGTGTCAGCCGCGTCAGAGGTTCGAAGACCTCCGCGATCGGAGCCGGCGGGACCATGGCCTTGCGCTCCGGGGCAGAGTCGGAGATATCGCCAGTGTCGGAGACGTACTTGACGCTCAACTTTGCGTCGCTGAAAAGAGCAATCAACTGCTGTCTTATCTCCTCCGGTGAATGGCCGGGAAAAATGCGGCAATTCACGATGGCCTGGGCCGTTTGCGGCAAGGCGTTGTTGGCGTGCCCGGCGTTGAGCCGCGTCGCAACGCATGTGGTATGGAGATTCGAGTTGAAGCTGGGATCGGTGCTGAGCCGCTCGACTGCGGACAAATCGGGAGGCGAGGCCAGAATCGCTCGAATATCAGTGGCAGTTTGGCTCTTCTCCTGTCCAATAAGGTTCTTGAAGTAGGTGCGTGTTACGTCGTTCATCTCAAATGGAAAGGAGTACACTGCGAGTTTGTTCAATGCCGCGGTCAGCTCATAGATCGCGTTATCAGGCCGCGGTAGTGAACTGTGTCCCCCGCGATTCGTTGCCGTGATTTGGAAATCCGAGTAGACCTTCTCTGTAGCCTCCACGTCGGCTACCACCACGCGCCCGTGGTCCAGTTCCACGCCGCCCGCGTCTGGATTGATCACGTAAGCCGCGTCCACCAATTCTCGATGCTGCCGCACAAGCCACTTGGCTCCGTTGAACTGACCGCCCTCCTCGTCGGCTGTCAGCGCCAGAATCAGATCGCGACGGGGTTTATAGCCCTCCCGGTGCAGGCGCAGGAAGGTAGCCACCAGCGCCGCGTCAGAATCCTTCATGTCCTGCGTGCCGCGCCCGTAGTAGTAGCCGTCCTTCTCCACAAACTGGAAGGGGTCTGTGGACCAGTCTGAACGGAGAGCCTGGACCACGTCCATGTGGCAGAGGAAGAGAACCGGCTTTTGCGTTGCCGGCTCAGCTGCCCGCAGCCTGACGACTAGATTTTGTTTGCGTGCATTCGGTCCCAGCAGACGAACGTCCTCGGCGGGAAATCCAGCGTCTAGAAAGCGCTTCTGCATGGCCGCGGTTGCCGTGGACACGTTTCCCAGCGACGTGTCCGTGGTGTTGATCTCGACCAGTTCTTTGAAAATCTCACGTGCCAGGGCACGGTCTTCCGCTGAGGTGGCCGGCAGAGAGTTCTGCGCAAACAGAGACGAGCCAATGCAGGCAGCAAAGACAAACGTGGGAAGAAGCAAGGAAGAGGTTTTTCGTTGCATATCAGAATTGTACAAGTATGGCATGCGCAATCGGTCAGGCCGGCGCATATCATTCGAAGTGATTTGACTCCTCGCAATTGAGAATTCAGACACGTCCGCCAATCCGTCACGTACTCATGAGTAAACAATTGCCTTGAGCCGGGTTCGCAGTTTCTCTCTTGTCCAGAACACGTATCCTTTCCAGTCTTGGGCTGCCCGACCTGCGGGGCCGCGAGCAAGAATTATTGGTTCACTCGGGCCGAACCTACAAAGCAACCCATCAACCCGGCGGCGAAAGCCGCCTTTCCTATTTGGAGGAAACATGACGAAGAAGCGCATCTCAGATGGCCGCAAGACTCTCTTGAAGCAAGCAAACATCACCAGCGATGAAACCAGTCTCCCAACCCCGAACCAAGTCTGCGGGGCTGACAAGGCCATGACAGATTCTGGAACCACGCTCGAATCCGGTGCCAGCGAATCGAACGGCCTCTTTCGCCCGCGCCTTTGGTTAGTGTCCAAATAAAAGTGCGCCCGGAGCTTTGGTAGTTCCCATGTCACGTTAATTCTGGAAACAGATGCTAGGAATGTTCCGAGTGCAAGCCAGGATTATCGAATCCGACGGAGCTTTGGCAAAGGACACTTCCTGGTACGACGTGAACGGAGGAAATATCATGCAAGCCCAACAAGAACGCAGGCTGTATCACAAGGCCGACCTCTCGGCCGTGTTGCAGCTTTCCGAGCCCATGATTCATTGGCTCATTGATACCAAACAGCTTCGACCGCTTCTTCTCTGCGGAGATCCGCTGTTTGGTTGGGTTTGCCAGAGCGGTCTTCTTGCGCGCAGGCTGAAGATCCGCCAGCCATTCCTCGACAACAGTTGGCACACGTTTCGAAGAACATACGCATCATTGCTTGCTTCGAGCGGTACCGACGTGAAGGTCGTGCAGGAATTACTCCGGCATGCGAACGTCTCAACCACAATGAATCTGTACGCCCAGGCTTACAGTCTCGATGCTCGAACAGCCCAAAATCGGGTCGTCGAAATGATGTTCGATGCCAAGCTGGATTCGAACCATAAAACGCCAGAAGCCGTGGCATCCCCCACTATTGTGCTTTAATGTGCATCGGCAAGGTGTGTAAAATGCTCGTAAGTTATTGATGATATGGTGGGCGCTGCAGGATTCGAACCTGCGACTTCCACCGTGTGAAGGTGGCACTCTACCGCTGAGTTAAGCGCCCCCTTGCGACTTCAAGCTAGATCTGGCTTGAGGCAAGCCAGCGGGGCGTCCCGTAGTTTAGATTAACATCTGCGGGGCTTTGCGGCCAACCCCTTGGCCAAATCGGGCCAACCGGGCTGGCGACCAATCAATGATGCGCTGGAGAGACTCCTCAATTCGACGAACTGTTGGCTTACCGCCTGAAAGGAAGGCGGCGCTGTGCCCGGTTTCAGGCTTGAGTGGAACAAGATTCGCGCTGTTGGCGGCCAGTTCGGAGAGCGATCGGCCCGATGCGCGCTTGAAGACACCCTCTCCTGAAAATTCTGGTTATAATTCTTCTTTTTTAACGCAACATTCGGCCCCGGATGGGGTTACAGAAGATATGGCGACCCTGGTTCTGGACAACGCGTCCCTGGGTGAGGCCCTGGCTGGCATGCCAGGCAATCGACCAGCAGCGTTTGCCAAAATGGACCCGGCGAGCGACGCAGCCGCCATGTTGCGCGCGGCGGCAGGCGATGAAGCGGCGTACAACTTCCTGGCGGAAAAATATCACCGGCCTATCATCCATTTTCTATTTCGGATGGTGCGCAACCAGGCAATTGCCGAAGAACTGGCACAAGAGGTTTTCCTGCGCGTCTATCGTTGCAGAACGAGCTATCGGGCCGAGGCCAAGTTCAGCACGTGGCTCTACCGGATCGCCACCAACCTGGCGGTAAACTACGCACGTGACTGCCGCCGCCATGGGGCGAAGCAGAACTTGAGTCTGGACGAACCCGACGAAGTGACCGGCACGACGCTGGATTTGCCAGATGAGGAGCCTTCGGCCGAGGAGCGGTTGCTGCGCGAGGAGCGAATGAAGGCTATTCGAAACCGCGTAATGGCGCTGCCCGAAAAGCAGCGCATGGCCGTCGTGATGCACAAGTATCAAGGCATGGACTACCGTGAGATCGGCGGAGTATTGAAGCTGAGCGAGTCGGCAGTTAAGTCCCTGCTCTTCCGTGCCTACCAGACGCTGCGCGAGACTCTGAAGGATTTTGTTTGATTTGTTGGAATGGAAAGTGCCGGACGCGACCGGCATGAAATGGGGTGGTAAAGATGGAACGGGCGAAAAATATGAATTGCACGGGAATGGATGAGCGGCTGGCGGAGATGCTGCTCGATTCTGGCGCCGCGCCTGAGGCGGTTCGCAAGCACGTTGAGGAATGTGATCGCTGCAGCCGCGAGCTGAATGAACTGCGGGCGACCATGGCGCTGCTGGACGCATGGGAAGCCCCAGAGCCGAATCCGTATTTTTTGAGCCGCCTGGATGCGCGCATGCGTGAAGTGCGCTCCACCGAGCCGACCGGCTGGCTGGCGGAATGGTTTACCCGGCTGCGCGCAGGCTATGCTTACGGAAGCGGAACCCACGTTCGTCCCGTGGCCGCCTTGGCGCTGACTGTCGTGCTGCTGGTGGGCGGCGGTGCCTATCTGGGTATTACCGACTGGGATCAGCCGCAGGCCGGCGCAGGGCAAGCCGCCGTGGTGCATGACTTGCAGACGTTGGACAGCAACGCGCAGCTGCTGGATCAGTTGGAAGCGCTCTCCAATAACAACAATGAGAATGGAGACTAGAATTTCTCGGCATTTGGAGTTTGGCGCAACCTTTTTATGCTGATTCCTCTCCAGGTAGCGAAATGTGGCATGAAAGCGGACAGAGAGTGAGATGTTGAGGAAACCACACAATGCGAAATGGGTTGGCCGCGCGGCTCTGGCTGCGGCAGCCGTTCTGCTTTGTGCGCCCTCGCAATGGGCACACGGCCAGCGCACGTATCACTCCGCCCCGCGTTCCGCACCGGCTTCGCGCGCTTACGCACCTGCGCAGCGCCCCGCCCAGCCTCAAGCTGCCAGGTCGAAACCCGCCGCGCCCCGTCCCGCTTATCCCGGCCCGCCGTATATTGGTTCAGGCTTTGCCCGGCCCGCTTACAAGGGGTATACGCCGCCTACCGAACTTCCGCCGGGCCACTTGGGCGACTGGCTCAATCAGCATCGCTCTCTTCCCGTTCCTGAGCAGGAACGGCTGCTGCGCAATGACCCCAATTTCCGCCGGCTCACGCCAATGGATCAGCAGCGGGTGGTCCGCCAATTGCATCAGGTGAATCAGTTGACCGAGGAGCAGAGGCAACGCCGTTTGGCACGTGGCGAAATCATCGAGCACCTCTCGCCCCAGGAACGAATGCGCATCAACAACTCAGCGCGCCGCTGGGCGGATCTGCCACCCGCGCGCCAAGCGCAGATGAAGAACGCCTTCCGCGATCTGCGCACACTCCCGCTGGACCAGCGTCAGATGGTGCTCAACTCCAGCCGCTACCAGGGCCTCTTCAGCCCCGATGAGCGAGGCATCCTCTCCGATATGCTGCGAGTCGAGCCTTACCAGCCAGCGCGGTAAGCGGTAGAAAACTCAATTTAAGCGCCGCTTCCTCTTGCGCTCTTTGTGAAAGGATGAGAGGCAAAAAACGGCCCGATGCGGATCTGCCTGGACGGCAACTCCCCCCACCGCAGGTGGTCAGTCCGCCACCATGCTCTCGCCGGGCAAGATCGGCCTCGTCCGCAGCAGCAAGCCGCGATAAGCCAGCCACCCCATCAGCGACAGCGCGCCGACATACGCCGCCAGCTTGATCCAACTCGTCGCCTGGTTCACCGGCAACGACTTCCAAAGAATAAGCAGCAGCGTCTGCGCCGCCGTCACCGCCCAAACCGAGCCGTAGAAGTAGCGCCGCTCCGTGCCCTCGCCCCTGGTTGACGGCCCCACGCGCGGCAGATTGCCGGTCAGCCCCAGCAGCAGGACCACCGCCGCCAGAGGCGGATAGCCGTAGTTGTAAATCGGCTTCATCTGCCAGCCGCCGCCCGCTGCGGCAATCGCCAACCCCTCCAGATTCAGCAGCGCATAGCTCAGCACCGCCGTCCAGGCAAAGCTATAACAAACTCTTCGATAGAGCGGATTGGGCTTGTCCTCGTCGAAGCGCAAAATGTACGGCCCCGGCTCGGCTCCCGGCAGCTTGCCCCGCAGCGCGGCAATCCCAGTGCCCACCAGCACCAATCCCAGCCACAGCGAGTTGCCCAGGCTGAAGCCGTGCGCAAACAACGAGAAGGTCAGCGGCCCAGGCGCCAGAAAGAAGACCCAAATCCAGATCGGCCAATGCAGCGAGCGATAGATGCGCGTGTTGCGCGTACGCATCTTGCGCTCTTCGGCGTACTCCACCTTGCCTTTGTATTCCATGCCCATAAGACTCGCAGAGCCGCCGCCAAGCCGTCAATCCGCCGTTCAGCTACAATATAGACAGGCCCAAGCCAATATCTCTTGCGGAGTGTCCGCAGCCAGAGCAAGGAGTATTAACTATATGTCGATTCCCGCCACGCAAATGCGTCCAGGCATGATCATCAAACACAAAGATCAACTGCACCTGGTCTTCAAAGTGGAGCACCGCACCCCCGGTAACCTGCGCGCCTTCATCCAGGCCAAGCTGCGCAACCTGCGCACCGGCGCCATGTTCGAGGAGCGCTTCCGCTCCGCCGACGCTATCGACAAGGTGGTCGTGGACGAAATTTCCATGGAGTTCCTTTACAACGACGGCGACGATTACTACTTCATGAACCCGGTGGACTACGAGCAGACCGTCCTCAAGGGCGACACGCTGGGCGACGCCATCCAGTACCTCACGCCTAACCTGCAAATCAAGGTCAGCTACCACGATGGCCAGGCCGTGGGCATCGACCTGCCCGCCTCGGTTGAACTCACGGTCGTCGAGACCGAACCGGGCCTCAAGTCGGCCACCGCCTCCAGCGTCTCCAAGCCCGCCAAGACCGAGACCGGCCTTGTCGTCCAGGTTCCCGCCTTCATCAACGAAGGCGAAAAAATCCGCGTAGACACCAGCGAGGGCGCCTACCTCAGTCGCGCGTAAAATCTTTTAATTCTATAAACAAAGCCGGGGATTCCACCCCGGCTTTGCTATATTCACGGCTCCCAGGACCAAGTCCAAAAAAATATCTTCAAAACCTCTTGCATCCTTTTTCTTTTATATGCTACCGTTGGTAACATTATGGCGAGTAACACTACAACCAGTCACGATCCAGTGGAGTTGGGCGAGTTGGAGCGGAGCATCCTCTCCATCGTCTGGCGCCAAGCTGAAATCACCGCCGAGCAGGTGCGCGACGCGCTGGGACGTCCGCTGAAGGAATCGACAATTCGCACCGTCTTGCGCCGTCTGGAAGAGAAGGGCTACCTGGCTCATTCCATTGAAAATCGCACCTTCGTCTACCGCCCCGCCGAGTCGCGCCAGCGGGTCGCCGGCCGCGCCGTCAAGCGCATCATCGACTGGTTCTGCGAAGGCTCGGTCGAGGCGCTGCTGGTCGGCATGGTCGACTCCAAGGTGCTCAACCGCGCCGAGTTGCAGCGGCTGGCCGAGCGCATCGCCTCCAGCAGAGCATCACAGGCGGAACGGGCAGCGGCTCGACCTTTGGGCCGGTGAACATCAGCACGGCCACCAATCAGATCACCTCATCAGGCTATGTCTATGACGCGGCGGGCAACATGACCTATGACGGCTCGCACAGCTACACCTACGACGCCGAAGGCAACATTCTGACGGTCTACAATTGCAATACCGGAACGCCCGCCACCTATGTGTATAATGCTCTTAACCAGAGGGTGCGGACGGTGGTAGGAAGCACGACAACCGAGTTCGTCTTTGACGCCAGCGGCGAGCGCGTCTCCGAGTGGAACGCCGCCACGCACGCGCAGTTGCAGGGCAATTATTACTGGAAGGGCAAGCCGCTGGCCTATTACACCACCGCCGCGGACACCACCGCCAAGGCCGGTATTCACTTCGAGCATCAGAACTATCTCGGCACAGAGCGCATGCGCACCATGCCGACGGGGCCGTATAACTCATCCAATCCTCAGTACGCGGTCGAAGCGACCTTTGCCGAGCAGCCCTTCGGCGATAACAAGAAGACCTTCCCCGGCACCGTCATCGAGACCTCCTTCGACACCGACGCCAACCACTACGCCTTTCTTGACTCCGACAAGGAGACTGCGACCGACCACGCCGACTTCCGCCAATACTCCAACGCCCAGGGCCGCTGGATGGCCCCAGACCCATATGATGGCAGCTATAATCCGTACAATCCGCAGAGTTTGAATAGGTATGTGTACGCGGATAACAGCCCCTTCAGTTATACCGATGGTGATGGGGAGTTGGATGAGAACGGAGGAGATAGCGGCTGTGAATTGGATGGAACCGATCAGGATTGCAGCCTCGTATATAGCTTGTTAGCAATGGGTGCGGCAAAAGAGTGCCCATCAGACGTATGTCACGGGAGAACCTATTCAGGTGCGAGCTATGACTACGATTGTATAGGGAATGTTTGTAATTATTATTTGAGTGGGCTAACAACATCAGAAATTATCAACGCACTTAATCAGGAATGTGGTGGAGGCAAGGGGGAAGCGCCGAACAGTGCTATGTGCAAAGCCCCAAATAACTGGGTTCAGCAATTATTCCAGATAATATTAGATAAAATAGCTGATAAGGCTATTCCTGCAAGTCCCTGGAAGCCTGATTCGAGAATTGCAAACTGTATACAACAGTTTGGCTCAAATATTGGTCCTGCAATTGGAACACCTACGGATAATGGTGGCAAGGATGCATTCAATAAATTTGTTAAATGTTGGCAAGGGGTTCCTGGATCATTAAGTCCTATTCCTATTACTCTTCAATGATGTCTTGCATTAGTTTGTAGCACATTCTCAAAATGGAGTAATCTGAGGTGAACATGATGCAAAGATTCATGATACGACTTGGGGTACTAATGCAAGCAATTGGCAGAACCGTGTACTGTTGGATATTCCTTATTATGTCACTATCGTTTATTCATGCAGTATACATAAACATTCTTAGAATTGCTCGAACGCACATAGTCGATAGAGGAGATATTGTTAGCAACATGACTCTATTTGTCTATTCAGTAGTTTTATGCATTGCATGGTGGATGATTCTGACAGATGAACCAGCGTTAAAGAAATGGGCTATTGCTGCAAACATGATATTTATTTTTACATATATTCCGGCATTATTAGTGTCTTGGAAATGGCAAGTCGTCATGAAAGAGGAACTTGGCTGGTGGCCAGTTGTAATATTTGGAATATTTGGAATCATTATTTTTAGCATCCCGTATCACGGGTGGCGACATAAGACGCGGCGGGTGGCCCAGGTGCCGGGGTCTGAAATATTCCACTGAAGCTGGGTGGCCCAGGTGCCTCGCTTTTGGGCACCTGGGAGAGTAGAATCTTTTTTTCGAGATAATGCTCTTAACCAGAGGGTGAAGACCGTGGCCAACGGCGCGACAACCGAGTTTGTCTTTGACGCCAGTGGCGAGCGTGTCTCCGAGTGGAACGCCGCCACACACGCGCAACTCAACGGCAACTATTATTGGCAAGGCAAGCCACTGGCCTATTACACCACCGCGGCTGACACCAGCTCCGCCGTCGGCATTCACTTCGAGCATCAGAACTATCTCGGCACGGAGCGCATGCGCACCATGCCGACCGGGGCTGGTGGCCCAGGTGCCGGGGTCTGAATTAACCCACTGAAGCTGGGTGCCCCAGGTGCCTCGCCTTTGGGCACCTGGGAAAGAACAATAGTTCTACAGACGAGCAGCGAGCGACTGCTCCATGCAATGGCTTAACCAGAGGGTGCAGACGGTGGCCAACGGCGCGACAACCGATTTCGTCTTTGACGCCAGCGGCGAGCGCGTCTCCGAGTGGAACGCCGCCACCCACGCGCAACTCAACGGCAACTATTACTGGCAAGGCAAATCGGGGTCCCCGCGGACAGGTCTTTGTCTGTGGGGTGAGAAGCCGCTGGCCTATTACACCACCGCCGCCGACACCACCGCCAAGGTCGGCATTCACTTCGAGCATCAGAATTACTTAGGCACAGAGCGTATGCGCACCATGCCGACGGGGCCGTATAACTCCTCCTCACCGAATTACGCGGTTGAAGCGACCTTTTCCGAGCAGCCCTTCGGCGATAACAAGCAGACCTTCCCCGGCACCGTCATCGAGACCTCCTTCGACACCGACGCCAACCACTACGCCTTCCTCGACAGCGACAAGGAGACCGCGACCGACCACGCCGACTTCCGCCAATACTCCAACGCACAAGGACGATGGATGGCACCCGACCCGTATGATGGTAGTTATAGTTTCGGAAATCCGCAGAGCTTGAACAGATATATATACGCGTCTAACAGTCCGTTCAGTTATACCGATGGAAAAGGTGCGATGGATGAGAACGGAGCAGATAGCGGCTGCGAAATGGATGGGACAGATCAGGACTGCGGCATTGTATATAGTGCATTACAAATGGGCGCTGCCGTTGAGTGCCCAAACGACGCGTGCCATGGTTGGTCTGGAAACTCAATCGTCCAATTTGGATGTAACCCAGAGTGTAGTTACAGTACTGTTTATACTATACCAGATGATTCTAACAATGATGTTAATAATCAAGGCCAGCAATGTGGTGGAGGCAACGGGAATGCGCCGAACAGTGCTATGTGCAAAGCCCCAAATAACGGGGAGTGCGACAACGCGTGTCAGCTCGCTCATGCATTTAATAAGACGGGCGTGTATTCGTTGACTAGCGTCTGCTTTCCTGCTGCTTTCTATGGTGCATCGGCTGCTGGCGCAACGGTAGGTGTCGCCGCAGCAAATGCCCCAGAGGTTTACGCTGCTACAGTCGGGGATTCTGCGACATGGTATGGCAGGGCTATTTCGTGGCTCAACCGCGTGGTGGGGAGGACTCCGTTAGGCCCTCCCGTTAGAGCAATGGCTGCTACAGCGGCCAGTCAAGCCTCGCAGTTCTGCAGCACTCATTGAAATAGAATGGGGCATCTTCGAGAGTTCACGGAACATTCGAAGACGCCCTTTTGGGGAGTAACTAGGATGATGGTTAACCATAAATCGGTGGCGTGTCCTGTATGCTCTGTCGCAATCGAGCTATCGCTGTCTGTATTTCTTCTTGATTACCGGTGCCCTCATTGCGGCGCGGCACTAAAAGTAGCACCGTTATACATGCGTATACAAGTCATATTCAGCGGCATCGTTGGATATATTCTTGCTTGGAAGATTGGAACTTTCGGTCCGCGCGCCTGTGGTGGCATCCCGTGGGGATTTTACCTACTTGGGCTGCCCATAGGATTTCTAGTTTTGTGGATTCTGAGTCGGACTGTTCCGTTTCTGGTACGCCCTACCCTTGTCCCTCGGCAGCGTTTTGAGAGTCACTTGACGACTATGAATCTCGCGTCTGATCCGAAGGACGATCATCCTCCAGACGAGGATGCATGATCTAGCCGCAGGCCGTCCTTTCGGGGGCGGCCTTGCTGTGTGTGGCTGGTGGCCCAGGTGCCGGGGTGGGTTGGCCCGGGTGCCGGGGGCTGAATTAACCCACTAAAGCTGGGTGGCCCAGGTGCCTCGCCTTTGGGCACCTGGGAGACCACGAACCCCAACCCGCCGTCTTTTTCTGATCCCTGCAAAAAATCTCTGACCCTTTGCACAATATTTCACTCACAAGGCGCACAATCATAATGGAGGGCAAGAATGCGCCAACAAAGGCCCGCGCCGTAGTAACTAAAAAGCATATAAACACCGGAAAATGTCGTTACCAGAAAGCCACTCCCCCCCCTCCCCCCCTACCATTATTTTCAAACTGTGGAAAACTTTTGCATATAATTAATAACTCCCAAATAAACAATCACTTACGCGACCAATCAAAAACGGGTCCGTCTTATATTGTGAGACAAATGCGCGAGTGTCCCAGGTCCCGATCTTGAGACCTGGGATCACCGATGCGTCGCCAGCTTAGACTCCTGCCACCGGCAGGTGCACCGGCTTGGCTTCGATCAGCGCCTCGATGCCGGTGAGCGCCTCCAACACCTTGTCGCCGACCGGCGCATCCACCTGCACCACGGCCAGAGCCTTCACCGGCTTCGGCCCGGTCCGCTCGCGGCCCAGCGCAAAGTTGGCAATGTTCACGCCGTGCTGGCCGAGAATCGTCCCGATCTTGCCGATCACGCCCGGAACGTCCAGATTGCGGCAGACCAGCAGATTGCCTTCGAGCGGCGTCTCAATGTCGATGCCGTCAAACTCCAACAGCCTCGGCTGTTCGCCGCGGATCACCGTGGCCGAGGCGCGGCTCTCGCCCTTGGCCGAGTGCAGCTTGATGGTCAGCACCGTCGTCGCTCCGCCGCGGTGGCCCTCCTGCTGGTCCTCTTTGATTTCGTGAATGCGGATGCCGCGCTCGCCCGCCACAGCCGTCGCGTTGATGCGGTTCACATTCTCCGAGCCTGCCAGCAGCCCGGCAATCGCCGCATTGCGCACCAGGTCGATCTTCGCCTCGGCCAGCGTGCCGCCGTAGACTAGATCAATCGCCTCGATTCCGCCCTTGCCCGCCTGCGCCAAAAAGCTGCCCAGCCGCCCGGCCAGATCAATGTACGGCGCCAGCACGACGTACTCCTCATGGCTCAGCGAGGGCAAATTCACCGCATTCTGCACCACGCCAAGTTTGAGAAAATCGCGCACCTGCCGCGCAATCTGAATCCCCACCGCCTCCTGCGCCTCGCCCGTCGAGCCGGCGATGTGCGGCGTAAGAATCACGTTGTCGAGCTCCGCATAGGGCGACTCTTTGGGCGGCTCCACGGCAAAAACATCCAGCGCCGCGCCTGCCACCTGGCCGCTTTTGAGCGCCTCCACCAACGCCGCGTCGTCAATCAGTTCGCCGCGCGCGCAGTTGATGATGCGCACACCCTTCTTCATCGCCGCAATTGTCTTGGCATTGATCACGCCCGTTGTCTGCGGCGTCAGCCCCACGTGCAGCGTGATGTAATCCGAGCTTGCGATCAGCTCATCGAGCGTCACCAGCTTGATGCCATTCTCCCTTGCCACGGCCGCCGAAACAAACGGATCGCTGCCGATAATCTCCAACCCAAATCCCTTTGCGCGCTTGGCCACTTCCAGGCCGATGCGTCCCAGCCCCAGAATGCCCAGCGTTTTGCCGCGCAGTTCCATTCCTTGCAGGCTCTTCTTCTCCCACTTGCCGGCATGCATCGTCGCGTTGGCCGCGGGCAGCTTGCGCGCCAGCGCCAGCATCAGAGCGATGGCCAGCTCGGCCACCGCCACCGCATTCGCCCCCGGCGTGTTCATCACCACAATTCCCCGCCGAGTGGCTGCGGCGGCGTCGATATTATCCACGCCCACGCCAGCCCGGCCAATCACCCTCAGTTTGGGCGCAAAACCCATCAGCGCATCGTCAACCTGCACCGCCGAGCGCACCACCAGCGCATCAGCGTCGGCCAGAGCGGCCGGCAATCCATCCGGCAGTTGGTCATGCGCCAGAACTTCCCACCCCGGCTCGGCCGCAAAAACGGCCCGCGTCGCCGGAGACACCTTCTCTGCCAGAACAATCTTCATCTTCTCTCCTTTGTCCTTGCGCCCTGCTTCAAACTCATCAAAGCGGATGCCTTCCTTCTCGCACAAAATCTCAAACATCCGCACCACCGCCGCATGAGGCTTGCCCTCGCCCCGCTCGTACTTGGTGAGCGAATTGGCATGAACCCCCAGCCGCTCGGCCATCTCGTATTGAAAGAGGTCCAGCTGCTTGCGCGCAATCAGCAACTTCTCCCCGAAACTCAGTTCAGACATACATTCCTTCCGGCCATCAACGCATTCGTTAAGCGGAGCTAGCGGCGGTAATCCCGCTGCTTTTGCTAACTCCGCATTTCCCAACCTGGCTCTACTCGCTCTTCACTGCCTTCGCAAAGACTTCCTGCGCCGCCGCCACGCCCTGCCCAAACTTCACCGGCAATCCCAGCACGTCCTTGGCGATGTGTTCCATCGCGCCCAGGAAGGCAATCGTGTCCAGAAAGTCAAAGTAGCCCAGATGCGCCACGCGGAAGATCTTGCCCTGCATGGTGCCCTGCCCATTGGCCGTCACCAGGCTGAACTTCGCCTTGAGCGCCTTCACCACCGTGCCCGAATCCATCCCCTCTGGCACCGCGACAGCCGTCGCCGCAGCCGAGGGCGAATCCGGCGCAAAGAGCGTGAAGCCGAGCGCCACCAGCCCAGCACGCGTCGCCGAAGCATTCACCTGCGCATTGTCGATCAGCGCGATGCGCCCTTTTTCCAGGTCGCCGCCTGCTTGTCCGGCAATGTAATCGAGCGAAGCGCCCAGGCCGGCAATCAGTGCCACGGCCGGTGTATACGCGCTCTCGCCCTTTACCGCGTTCTTGCGCTCCTTGCGCAGGTCAAAGTAATAGCGCGGATTCTTCGAGGTTTCGGCAGCCTTCCACGCCTTCTCGCTCACACTGAGATAAGCGAGTCCCGGCGGAATCATCACCGCTTTCTGCGAGCCGCCAATCAGCACGTCCACGCCCCAGCCGTCCACGTCAAAGGTCTGCGTGCCGAGGCCGGTAATGCCGTCCACAATCAACAGTGTGTCGGTGCCCTTCACCAGCTTGGCCACACCCTCCACATTGTGGCTGGCGCCGGTCGAGGTCTCCGAGGCCTGCATATAGATAGCCTTGTGTTCCGGTTTCAACGCAGCCTTCACCTCGGCCATTTCGAAGGTCTGCCCATAGGGCTTCTCCACCACGTCCACCACGCAGCCGAAGGCCTTGGCTAGGTCCACCCAGCGCTCGCCAAATTTGCCTGCCGTCAGCACCAGCACACGGTCGCCCGGCGAAGTCAAATTCGAGACCGAAGCCTCCATCGCGCCCGTGCCCGAACTCGCCAGCAGCAGAACATCGTTCTGCGTACCGACAAAAACCTTCAATTGCGCCAGGACCTTGCTGAAGAGGGCGCGAAACTCCGGTGTGCGGTGATGAATGTCAGCCGCGGCCATGGCAAACTGGGCAGCGGGAAGCAGCGGCGTCGGACCGGGCGTAAACAAGCGCGTTTTGCGGATCATGGTTTCTCCTTGTTTTGTTGACGGGGCCTGCGGGAGAGGCGGCAATCGCTTTTGAAGATGGAGAACCATGCCGGCATGTTCTTCGTAACAGGTCTCCAGCTCCGCATCCCCCACGGCCATCCGTCAATCACAGAATACACAACTTTGTGATTTATGTGGAAACTATTTTTTGTGGAAAACTTCTGCAGCCTGTTTTGAGTGGCTTGCTAACGCGATTTATTCCGGGTGGAAGGGCATCTACTGCACAAACCACATTCGTCCGCCCACGACAATCAGCGTCAGCGCAAAGATGCGCCGCAGCCACAGCTCGGGAACCTGCTGCGCGACTGTGGCGCCCAGATATCCACCCACCAGAAAGCCGGCGGCCAGCAGCAGCGCCACGCGCGGGTCTGCGTTGCCCTTCCGGTAGTACTCCCAAAAGGCGAATGCGCCCACCGGCAGCAGCAGCGCGCCCAGCGAGGTGCCCTGCGCCTTGTGCTGGCTCATGCCCGCCAGCCACACCAGCGCCGGGACAAACAAAATCCCGCCGCCGATGCCCACCACGCCTGAGACCACCCCCACCACCAGCCCCACCAGCAGCATCATCCAGCTCATGCAAGCCTCCTTCAGAGCGCGGCAAAGTAAAAATCTCTCCCGCTTCTTCAGCCTATTGCGATTCTCCAATCGCTGTATACCTAAAACCAGCATGCTGAATGGCTTTTCCTCGATAGAATGCCGTCTTTGGCAGAGCTGGCAGGAAAATGTGAAAGGAGTACCGCTCTCAATCATTTTTTCGCGGCTAGGGCGTTTAACAGGGTTTCCGCACACTTTCCACCGAAATTCACACAACGTTTGCAAATCCTTTGCCCGTCTGAATTAGTCTGTTCATAGTTCCGTGCGGCCCCCGCAACTGATCCTGAACGGCCGCCGGCGAGGGCAGACCGGTTGAGCCAAACGATTTTTGTTCTGGAAGACGACACTGATATTGCGCGGCTGGTGCAGCATCACCTGGAGGCTGCCGGCTACGCGGCGCGGCTCTTTCACACCCCCACCAACCTGATTCCCGACGCCGAGCGCCAGCCTCCCGTGCTCTTTCTGCTGGACATCATGGTCCCCGGCGGCGACGGCCTGGATGTCTGTCGCCGTCTGCGCAAGCACACCGGCCTGTGCGCTATTCCCATCATCTTTCTCACCGCACGCGCCAGCGAAAACGACCGCGTTCTCGGCTTGGAGCTGGGCGCCGACGACTACATCACCAAGCCCTTTGCCACCCGCGAGCTGGTGGCCCGGGTCAAGGCCGTCCTGCGGCGCTTCGAGCGGCCCACCGCCCCCTCGATCCTCAGCTTTGACGATGTCGTCATCGACCAGAGCGCCATGCAGTTGAAGGTGCGCGGCGAGTTGACCACCACCACAGCCACCGAGTTCCGGCTGCTTGACTACCTGGCGCGCCATCCTGGCCGCGTCTACAGCCGCGATCACCTGCTGGACGCAGTCTGGGGCGACGCGCGCTTCGTCACACCGCGCTCGGTCGACGTGTACGTGCGCCGCATCCGCGAGAAGATCGAAGTCGATCCCGAAGATCCGCGCTATCTGATGACCAAGCGCGGCGCCGGATACTACTTCGAACTTCCCAAAAGCGAGTAGGCGCACAGTGAAATCAAAAATCTTCACCAAGCTTCTCGGCCTCTTTCTCCTGTTGTTGCTGCTGCAAGCCGCGGCGATGGAGTTTGTTTTTCTTCCGTTTATCACCAAGGTATTAGAAATTCCTCCAAGCAAGATCAGCCCGTTTTTCGGGAATGAGACACTCTGGTCCGGCTTGATTGCGCTCGCCGTAGCGTTGACACTGGCGGTTTGGGTTGCCGGCCGCATCACCACACGGCTGGATCGGGTGATTGCCTTCGCACGCCGCCTCAGCGCGGGCGAGCGGAGCGCCCGGCTGGATTTTGACGACGAAGATCCCCTTTCCACCATGGAGGCCGCGCTCAACCAAGCTGCCGCGCGGCTGGAAGCTGACTATGTTGAGATCGAGAGCCGCCGGCTGGAGCTGGCGGGACTGCTCGATTCCATGCAGGAGGCGGTCGTCGCCATCACGCCCGAAGGATTGGTTCGCTGGTCCAATGCCGCCATGGAACGCATCGCCGGCACACAGATTCGCGTCGGCCGGCCGCTGGTTCACTCGCTGCGCGACCCCGAATTGCTGGCCTGCGTCAAAGTGGCTCTGGAAAAACGCGAGACGCGCCTCGGCCTCGCCACTTCGCTTGCGCCGGGGCGGGTCTTCGAGATCAATGCCGCCCCCATGCCATCGGGCGGCGCACTCGCTGTCCTGCACGACATCACTCGCATCGAAGCCGCTGAAACCTCGCGCCGCGAGTTCATCGCCAACGTCAGCCACGAGTTGCGCACCCCGCTCACCTCCATCCAGGGCTACGTCGAAACGCTGATGGAGGAGCCACGGCCCGACCGCAAGACCACCGATGAGTTTCTCGGCATCGTTCTCAAAAATGCGACTCGCATGAACCGCATCACAGAAGATCTGCTCACCCTGGCCAGCGTGGAAAGCCCCAACTACAAGCTGGCGCTCCAGCCTCGGCGAGCCAGTGCGCTGTTACAGGACGCCATTGAGCTACTGGGCGGTATGGTCGTAGACTCCGGCGTCGATCTGCAATTCACCGGCGCGCCTGACACGCTGGTCATGGTCGATCCGGACGCCATCAACCAGGTCTTCGGCAACCTGGTTGAAAACGCACTGAAGTACGCCAACTCCGGCAAACGCATCGTCGTCGGCGCGCGGCTGCTGGAGCCGCAGGATGAAGCCTCCATTACCTCCGAGGTCGAGTTCACCGTCCGCGACTGCGGGCCCGGCATTGCCAGCGAGCATCTCACGCGCATTTTCGAGCGATTCTATCGCGTCGATAAAGCGCGTTCCCGCGAGTCGGGCGGCACCGGCCTCGGCCTGGCCATCGTCAAGCACATCGTGCTGGCTCTCGGCGGGCGCGTCTGGGCCGAAAGCGAACTTGGACACGGAGCTGCCTTCCACTTCACGCTGCCGGTGGCGCCGGCCACGCCAGCGGCTTGAATTCAATTGTGAGAAATTGCGGCCATCAGGGTGGTGAGCTCGGTGCGGTTCGAACGCACGACCCACGCCTTAAAAGGGCGTTGCTCTACCAACTGAGCTACGAGCTCGTATAAGGCCGCTTCTTCAAAAGTATCACAGAGTCCGTTTTGGCGCTTTGGTCAACTGTTGGCCGCTCGAACATACAAGGCATGCCCCCGCCACACAACAACACCATGAAGGAGCGAAGAACGGGCGAATATGCAACTCGCAGCGTCTTCACAGTTTCAAGGTTTCACAGTAAATAGGAGGTAGGGGGCTGCCATTTCGCCGGTTGCGGGCCGGCTTCAATGGCTGATCTGAGAGCAGAATATGTGTTGCTTTTATCGCGTCCGCTCCGGAATTGCCTCGTCCCTTTTTAAAAAGAAATTTGCAAAATTCCCATCAATTCAAACGCTGTTAACAATTGCGGTAGACAATCATTTCAGCATCTCATCCGCTAAGGAGATTTTTGTGAAGAAAACATTGGTAGCTGTTGGTTTATTGGTTATCGCCATGAGCACCGCTCAGGCGCAAAAGTTGACCGGAGCGGGCGCTACCTTCCCCTATCCGATTTACTCCAAGTGGTTCAGCGAATACAGCGCGGCGCACCCCGGCGTCGAAATCAACTATCAGTCGATCGGCTCGGGCGGGGGCATCCGCCAAATGACTGCGGGCCTGGTCGACTTTGGCGCCACCGACGCTCCCGCAACCGACGAGCAATTGGCGCCCTCCAAGACCAAGCTCATCCATATCCCCACCGTGCTGGGAGCAGTTGTGCCTATCTTCAACATCCCCGGCGTCAGCGACCTCAGATTCAGCCCCGACGTGCTGGCTGACATCTATCTGGGCAAGATCACCTTCTGGAATGACGCGCGCATCGCAAAAGATAATCCAGGCGTCAAACTGCCCAACCTGAAGATCATTGTGGTCCACCGCGCCGACGGCAGCGGCACCACCTATATCTTCACTGATTACCTCAGCAAGGTTAGCCGCGAATGGGCCGGCGGACCGGGCAAAGGTGCCTCGCCGAGCTGGCCGACTGGAATCGCCGGCAAGGGCAATGAGGGCGTGGCCGGTTACGTGCGCCAGATGTCCGGCACCGTCGGATACGTCGAGCTGATCTACGCATTGCAGAACAAGATCAGCTACGGATCCATCAGAAACGCCTCCGGCAATTATGTGAGGGCCTCTATCGAAGGCGTCACCGCTGCCGCGGCCAGCCTCAAGCAGATTCCTGACGACTACCGAGTCTCCATCACCAACGCTCCCGGCAAAGAAGCTTACCCCATCTCCAGCTTCACCTGGATTCTGGTTCCTCTAAAGTCTGCCGACCCGGCCAAGGCCAAGGTGATCAAGGACCTGCTCAGTTGGATCGTCAGATCCGGCGAGAGCGAAGCTGCCGGACTCTCCTATGCGCCGCTGCCCAAGAACGTGGTGGAAAAGGAACTCAAGACAATCTACTCGCTGCAATAGAGTTTTTACGGATATTTATCAATCTGTCGCAAGGATGGAATGGCCTCAGGATATGCCATCCTTGCGACATTTTTGTTTTGATCGCACAGTGACAACGAGTTTCATGGCGTACAAGCAGCGTTAAGCTGCTGAATGCCCAAGTTTTGGCAGGAGAGAGTCGCAATCGCCGAGGCCCTGCGCAGGGAGTGCTCAAAATCCCGCGTGGTGGCAAAGAAGTGGCAGAAGGCTCCGTGCAGCACGTCTCCGGCACCCAGCGTATCCGTGGCTTCGATCCTGGCCACATCGATCTCGAAGCTGCGACCGCGCTCCCAGCCAAGAATGGACTTTGCCCCGCGCGTGACCGCCACGCATGGTACGCCCTGAGCGGCAAACCACGCCAGCACCGTCTCCGGATCGCTGCCTGGAGTTGCCTTCTGGCCGGGAGGAGAGAAGCGCTCACTGCAAATGGCGACCGTGAGCAGCTGCGCGATTTCGGCGGTTCCGGGCTTCCAGCTTCCGCCATCCAGGCAGAGCGCCGCGCCCGCTTCGCGGCAGGTTGTCAGCAGCGCCGATGCCTCCTCCAGAAAAAAACCATCGCAGAGCACAACAGGCGGAATAGCGCCCCACGTGGCGGGAACCGCGCTGCTCCAATCTGAGGACAGCGGGGTCAGGCGCACGGTGGAGGCGGGCGGATTGACGATAGTGCGGCTGCCGGTGGCCGCGTTAAGCAGGATGGTGCAGAGAGGAGTTTCGTAGCCGGTGTCGGCGGCCAGATCGAGCAGATCCACGCCCCGGCGCAGCAATTCATCCCGCAGCGCCTCTGCCCACCTGCCGCCTCCCACGGCGCTCACCAGCAGCGCATGGCCGCCCAGCCGCGCGTGGGTAAGGGCGGCGTTCATCGCAGGCCCTCCCGGCGCGGCGTAAAACTCACGCGCAAAGACCTTGCTGTCCTCCGCCGGCAGTTGGTCGATCCGGTAGAGAACGTCATACGTGCTTCGGCCCACAAACAGAACCCGCGGCGGAGCCATCGCTGGCGTGGAACTCATGCTTCCATTCTAGGACAGAGCCGGAGCGACATTCGCCGCACGACTGGCAATTAGCCGAAGCTTCGGGTTAGACTTGAAAAACAAGTTCGTATCCTCGTTCCCCGGAGATGCCATGAAACGCAGAGAGTTCCTTTCCAACGCAGCGCGTGGCTTGGGATCGGCGTTGCTCGCTTCGAAGATGACGGCAACCGGCTTTGCCTTTGGCGCCGAGCCGTCGCCCCTGACACACAAATTCAACGCCAGCGATACAGTTACGCTGGGCGCGACCGGCATTAAAACCAGCCGCCTGGCGATGGGCACCGGTACGCACGGCTTCCACAAGGAATCCGATCAGACCCGGTTGGGCATGGATGCGCTGACCGCGCTGCTGGTCAACGGCTATGATAACGGCCTGCGCTTCTTCGATACGGCCGACGACTACGGCAGCCAGCCGTATGTTGCATCGGCGTTGAAGCATATTCCCCGCGACAAGGTTGTGGTGATGACCAAAAGCTACAATCGCGATCCCAAAGGGCTGCGCGCCGATCTGGACCGCATGCGGCGCGAACTGGGAACGGATTACATCGACATCTGCATGATTCACTGCGCCACCGAGGCCGACTGGACAACGCGCTATCGGGGCGTGATGGATATGCTCTCTGAAGCCAAGGAGAAGGGCGTGATTCGCGCGCATGGAGTCAGTTGCCACACCATTGAGGCGCTACGCGCGGCGGCGGCCTCACCCTGGGTGGATGTTGATCTGGTGCGCATCAACCCCATTGGCGCCTATATGGATGCCGACCCTGCGACGGTGGTCGCCGTGATGAAACAGATGCGCGCCGCTGGCAAGGGACTCGTGGGGATGAAGATTTTGGGACAGGGAGAGTTGCGCAACAGACAGAGCGAGGCGATTCACTACGCGCTGGGACTGGGGTTGCTGGACGCCTTCACCATTGGCGCAACCAGCAGGAATGAGCAAATGGATTTGATCCGGCGGATTGCGGCGGCATAGGCCCTATAAACACAATTATCCCGACCGGTCCAGGAGGGCGGACCAGCCGGGATGCAAGTGAGCTTTCTAACGGCTATGTGGTGCCGTTGGGAACCAGCCGCGAGGAAGTCAGATTTCGCGAAATAGCCGTGAATATCTGCTTCAGTTGAGTGAAATTGGTTTGGTTGGGCGAGGCGCATCCGTCGGCGTCATCAGAGTAGAAATACCCCGGTGCGGAGGCCATTTTCGTCATCGCCGTGCAAGGGCTGATCCCTGGGTATGCGCTGTACGTCTTATCCGTCGTGCAGCCACTCGTCGGCGAGCCATAGCCCACAGTGAAGACTCTGGTTCCGGCTGCGGTCGCCGCCTGGGCCGCGATCACCGCCTGCCCGCACTCGCCCAGCGCAGATGGGTAGGCATACGATATCTTGCTGGCCGCCGTATACCCTGTTTGAGTCGTTCCGTTCAAGGCGCCCGTTGTCGCCACGAGATTGCTGGCCGAGCTGCATGCGCCGGCGCTGGTGTTTGCGCTTGAAGCACAAGCCGTCGCGTTACCATCGGTGAGAATAATCATGGCATTCTGCGAACCCGGATTGGCCGTCTGCTGAGCGATGAGCGCAGCTTGCGCCGCGTAGATGACCTGCGCATAATAGGTCGCCTCGCCGCCCGGAGCCTGCAGGCCGGCGCAGCCGCTCTTCGCTCCAGCCGCAACCACGATTTCCGCGGCGGTGTTCAACGTGGAAGACGAATCGGAGATTTTGTAGTTGCCCGCAAATGGCGGATAGGGCACACTCGTCGTCGGCGTCGGCACCACCTGATAAGTGTCTCCGGCGGGCAGATTCAAAAGCCCATTCGCCAACGTCCCGGTCGTCACGTTCTGGAAGGTATACGGCACGATCGTGGGATTGGTGGTGGGGCAGGTGAGGCTGGCGGTCCCATAGTCCTTAGGCGCTGTCGCCATGGTCATTGCCGGGAAGGCAAAGAGCGAGACGCTATCAACAGGATTAACTACCCCCTGGGTTCCGGAGACAGGGGTGCAATTGGACCCCGTGACACAGGGATACATCAGTCCCAGCATGGTCTGTACACCCTGTAACGCGCAGGTGATTTGCGTGCCAGAGCATTGCAGGCCGCTGTCGGCGCTGGCCATCGAGGCCGTTGTATCCACGACGATGGCGATATTCCACGGCGTGTTTTGGCCGCCGCTCATGGCCGCTGTTGCAGTCGCCTGGATGTGAAGCACCGGGACACCGAAGATCTTCCCGAACCACAACGGGACCGTCGCCGTCTGGGTCACTACGACGGCATTGAAGTTCCCGGTTGTGGAGCCGGTGGAGGTGGAGCACCCCAGCCCCATCTTCGAAGTCAGGGTTGCGAGGCACTTGAAGGTCGGCGTCGAGCCCAAGGACACGCTGGTCAGGTTCGGATTGGCGTTTTGCCCACCCGGCAGGGCGCTGTAGGTTATCACATTGGCTGTTGCGGCAGTCGTATTGGGCATGGCCGCTGCTCCTGCCAATGCGGCCGCGTTGGTTGAGGATTGGAGCTGTTGCAGGGAATAATAGCCATGCCCGAGATCTACTGCCACCCCCGCTATTCCAATCAATGCAAGGATACCAGCCGCCATTAAAATCGTCGTCTGACCTCGCGCTTCCTTCAACAATCTGCGTACGAAAGACAATCCGTGCAACTTCATTGAACTTCTCCCCCCTAATTGACATTCACAGCTGAAAAAGCCGAAATAGTGCCCGTCAAATGCTGCATATAAACGGGAATCCATGTATACGGATAGCTGACCGTAAGCGTACCGGTCGTATTGGGCCCATCAGCCGACAGAACTGTAGCTGCCGCTGTGCATGAAAAACCTGAACCAGTTGTTGGACCATAGGTAACAGTCCCGCCGGTTGAATTCTGAATCGTTATCTTGTAAGTAAAGTTTGCCGCCGTCCAGCCCGGCGCCGGCAGCGCTTCGGTGATAGAGGCTGCGATCGCAGCGCACGGGTCGGGACTCACCATTCGGGCGAGAGCCAACTGATATTGCGCGGCATTTGAAACCGCAGTCCCCATCTGCTCATAGTTGAGTATGGCTATGCAGATGGAAAACATCCCAATCAACAGAGGGAGCATCAGGAATGTCATCGTCAAGGCTGCCTCAACCGTCGCCTGCCCCTTTTCGCCGGAATGCAGGAATGAAGAGATCCGCTCAGCAACAGAGCGGGCCTTGGCCCTTGCCGTCTCTGAGGCCGCCGCACATCTCAAACTACGCATTCGCGCCCCTTCCAGTTCGCGTTGGTTATTCAACATCGTCATTCCTCTCGCCCATTATGACTCATGTTCCACTTCGAATGACATACTTCGACCAAGCAAGGTACACGAAAGTACTGACACTGGTTCCATTACAAACAAAAGTACCATATTATTGGTGCAAGTCAACCATTTTTTGCGCAATTCAACCATAATTTCGAGTTTCTCCGGTCGAAGTTATCGCCACTATCCAGTGGTATGCTTTGAAATCATACCGCCAAGCGGCTTTTTTTCTCACCCTGAAATAACGACTCGTATCTCCCGGCGAGCAAGCTTTACTCGCTGGGATGAAATGAAAGTTCTTCGCCGCTGGGGTAGAAAGTGAAAGCCATCTACGCAAGACCCAGCCGGGCTTATAACATGGAGTATGCTCTAGCGAGTATTTTTTCGGAGCCGTTCCAGAAATTGATTAAGTTCTTTCTGATTGGCCCCGTTCACCAATGGATTAAGTCCATTGCGTGCGGCAGGTGCATCCTGCGGAATGAACTGGAGACCGACTCCGTCGTTGCCCCATCGAACAGCCCTGGAGTGAACAGCGAGGGAATGTTCGACACTCTCTTCATCGCTTCCTGTCTCTTGCAACGTCATCAGGATCAGGGTTCCTGGATACCAACGTTCCTCGGTCACCACGTACAATCCTGTTGCACTGATATCCCGGATGACATGCGCCCGGGGAGCCGCGCCGGTCCAGTAATAGGCCGCCAGACCAAGCGGCGTCTCACGCGGGAACTTTCGATGATCGGGCGCTTTTCTCGGGTCTGGAGACCACAGACGCTCCAGCCAGCTTTTCGACGGCTTGGCAACCTTCATCCCAGGCACAGCAAGATCCATTTCATAATGCCTCGGTTTCAGGGGGTGAGCCTCGTCCGAGCGATTCTCCAACTCTACCACGCCCGGCCCCCCACTCCAAAGCGGCTTTCCCCGCAAAAGTACAGCGCTTTGAACTCCGCTGGCCACGTTGGCGGGAGTGGAAAGCCCCTCCAGCCGGCTCTGCATCTCCTCGGCCATGCAGAGTACAATCTGATCGCCCATCTGGGTCTGCGAGGAATAAATCGAGTGGGTGGGCAGAGCTAGAACGCTTGCAGCCCGCAGACTTATGGAATGGAATGTAGGGTAAGATTCGACCACCTCGGTGACCCTGCAATCTTGGTCCATATATATAAGGTCGAGAGGAGTGCGCATATCTGTTTCAGGCATCCCCTTGAATGGATTCATCCAGAGGCCTTCGCCGGACTTGAGCGCCAGTTTTGCCAACTGTTCCTTCAGCTCCTCGGACGCAAGATTGGTAGCAACGACCTCCAAGCCGAGAAAACACTCGCGAGTCTGGTTGTATGCGCAAAGTCTTCGTGATTCCATGCAACCTCCAGCCTGTAGCGAGAACCCGGCAACCGGGTGAAATCCCGGAGTCACCGTTTTCAATTCAACCTCTTCCGCCTGACCAAGCCCTGACAAATCCTGAATCTGTTTCCGCAATCGTCGGCTAAACTATCTGCCCACTCTTCGGTGGACGCAAAGGATGCGATTGCGTCTGCTTGAGCGTCGCACAGAGAAAAGTGATCTCATGCCCGCCACCTGAGCAGGATATGGAGGCAATCGCCGTTAAAAATGGCGTCGCCCAGTCTAAAACCTCAATCGAGACGGCCGACGAAAACCAGCGTGATTGATTGTTGTCGCCGGCCCTCCCGTAAAGCCCTCGCTACTTGATCCGTGTGCGGCGACGCTGGATCAAAACAACCAGGATGACGACAACCAGAACACCGGCTACAATCCGGACGATCATTGTACTGTCCATGAAAACTCCTCCCTCTCTTACAGCAAAATACTTACCGAGCCTCCGGCCTTAGTGCGCATCATCGATGCCGAACGCCTTTATGGCTAGATCCACGGCCCCTGGAATAGCGGACGGTTTCTTGAGCGCAACCGGGGCGCAAACTTGCCCCGTGTTACTTCACCCGCGTGCGACGGCGCTGAATCAAGACAATCAAAATGACAACAACCAGAACACCGGCTACAATCCGGACGATCATCGTACTGTCCATGTATCAAATCCTCCTTCCCTTAATGATTGAGCCCTTTGAATGAATCCATGATGGAAATAACAGCGGGCCCCAAAGCAACCAAAAAAAGCGATGGAAAAATGAATAGAACCAGCGGAAAAGTCAGCTTGATGGTGGTCTTCGCTGCGGCCTCCTCGACTGCCTGCACACGCTGCGTTCTGAGGGTGTCGCTGTGAACGCGCAATGTTTTGGCAATACTGGTTCCAAACTGTTCCGCCTGAATCAGCATGGACACGAGATTGCGAATACAGTCCACGCCGGTGCGCTCGGCCAGATGCTTCCAGGCCTCGCCGCGAGGACGCCCGGCACGCTGTTCCAGCACAACCAGGCCCAATTCATCGCACATCTCCGGCTGAGCCAGTTTCAATTCCATTGAAGTGCGTGATGTCGCCTGGTCCAAACTCAGTCCAGCCTCGATGCAGATGACCAGCAGATCGAGCACATCCGGCAGGCCGCGGCGAATACGGGCCTGGCGAGACTTAATCTGCCTTCCCAGCCAGAAATCTGGCGCCAGAAATCCCAAAGCCAAGGCCAGAATGTAAAGGAACGGGTTGAAGTCTCCCAGTCCGGTAACCAGGACCAGGACACAAAGCAGAACTGGGACCACCACTTTGGACCCATTGAAAATCTTGACCGCCGACTCATCACGAAATCCGGCGCGCTGAAGACGCTGGAGGACAACGGAAACCTCGGCCTGACTCTTCGGCAGGATGTTCTCGAAGTGCTCAACGACACCGCCAATCGAAAGGCCTGTCTGCTGAATAGAGCTCAACAGCGACTTCTCTTTGGGTTGAGGGTAGATCACGTCCGATATCCGCTGCAACATTTCTTCGCGATAGAACAGCAGCAGCCCGCCGCTCACGATCAACAAGAAAACGCCGAAAAACGCGCCAATCGCATACCACATAAATCCCCCTCAAACGTCCATGTTGACGATTTTGCGAATGATCAATCCACCCAGGACAAGCAGACCAAAAGCCGTCCAAAGCATTTTGACGCCAATCGCAGTTGTCCACAAGATGCTCATCAATGCCGGGTTGACCACGTATAAGGCTGCTCCCAGCCCAACCGGCAGAAGCACAAGCACGATACCCGTCATGCGTCCCTGAGCGGTGTGGACCGAAACTTCCCGCTTGAGGCGAAACCGCTCCCGGATCACATGAGAGGTCTTGTCGAGAACCTCGGCCAAGTTTCCTCCGCTCTCCTTCTGGATCATGATCGCAGTGGCGACGATGCGAAGGTCCTGAAGAGGAACGCGATTAATCATGTTGTCCAGGGCTGTCTTCATTTCCAGACCGTAGTTCTGCTCCTCGAAGCACGCTTTGAACTCGCAACCGATGGGGTCTGCACATTCACGCGCTACCGAACCCATGGCCGCGATCAGGCTGTGCCCAGCGCGGAGAGCGCTGACCATCAAATCCAGCGATTCCGGCAACCCCTCTTGAAACAGGTCGAGGCGTTTGCTGCGTTTATGAAGCACCCATAAAAATGGCGCGGCGCCCACCGGCAACCCGGAAAGCAGCGCCACTAGGATGGAGCCGCTGCGCCAGTTGACCAGATAAGCTGTAAGCGAAAAGCATAGAGCGCAGCTAAGCAGCAGGCCTCCGGCGGTCCACTTGAGGTCAGCCTGATAAAGCAGAGTCTGGAGGCGCGGAGCCAATGCATATTGCAGCAGCTTGCGATTGAGCCAGGGAACGCTGCTGAGCAGATTGTTTTTGCGAAGATCGATAATCTGGGCGCGCTCCGCCACATTGTCCGTGGCCAGAGCCGAGTCGAGCGTGGCGTGAGCCTGCTTGGCTTGCTCTGAAGCCCCGGCCCCGAGGGCGACGAACAGCAGGGCGACCACCGCGAAGACGCCCGCGAAGACCAGAAAGATTATCATTCCCATAATCGCAGCCTTCCTTCTGTTCAGTTGACCTGCGTTTCGCGCTCGAACAAGACCGGCGGCAGGACGATACCCGATACGCGGAGCCGTTCGAGAAATCTTGGACGGATATGGGTCGGCTGAAAGACGCCGATGACCTTGCCATCAGGCCCAATCCCTTTTTTGGTAAAGGCAAAGATCTCCTGCATACTAATCACACTCTCTTCCATGCCGGTTATCTCGGCCACACTGGTCACCTTGCGTGTTCCATCACTCATGCGCGTAGCCTGAACGATGATAGTTATGGCCGCGGCTATCTGTTGACGAACAGATTTTTCCGGCAGATTCATGCCCATCGCGACCATCGATTCAAGCCTGGAGATGGCATCGCGGGGAGTGTTGGCATGGATCGTGGTCATCGAGCCTTCGTGCCCGGTATTCATGGCTTGCAACATATCAAAGGCTTCTTCTCCGCGCACCTCGCCCATGATGATGCGGTCAGGGCGCATACGCAGGCAGTTGATCAGAAGCTGGCGCTGCTTGATCGCTCCCAGGCCTTCGATGTTTGGCGGGCGAGTCTCCAAGCGTACGATGTTTTCCTGCGCCAGGCGAAGTTCGGCCGCGTCCTCGATGGTGACGATGCGCTCGTTGCGCGGAATGTACTGCGACAGGATGTTCAGAAAGGTGGTCTTGCCGGCGCCGGTGCCGCCTGCGATGAGAATGCTGATCCGGGCCTTCACCGCCGAGGAAAGCACCTCCATCATCTCCGGCGAGACGCTCTTCAATTGGACCAGCTGATTGGCGGCCAGAGGGCCTGTTCCGAAGCGACGGATCGAAAGCGAAGGCCCGTCCAATGCCAGCGGCGGAATGATGGCATTGACGCGCGAGCCATCCGGCAGGCGCGCATCCACCATCGGTGAGGACTCATCCACGCGGCGACCCACGCGTGAGACGATGCGGTCAATGATCTGCAGCAGATGGCGGTCATCACGAAAGGTCGTATCGACCCTCTGCAGCAACCCGCCTTTCTCAATGAATACATGATCCTTGTCATTGACCAGGATGTCGGAAATCTTTGAATCCCTCAGCAAGGGCTCCAGCGGGCCAAGGCCAAAAACTTCGTCCAGCAGATCAGCCTGTATCTTCTCCTGCTCGTCAAAGTTCAGTGGAACGCGCTGCTCGGCGATGATCTCCTTCACAATGCCGGCCACCGCCTGGCGCGCCTGGCTGGAATTGACACGCGACAGCTTCTCCAAGTCCAGCTTGGAGATCAGCGTACGGTGTATCTCCGCTTTGTACTTTTCCAGATTCAGCAGTTCCACATTCAGCCTTCCATGGGGAGAAGATACTCCTCCACATTACCATGATCCCACTCCCTGAAAAATGACAAGGAGATGGATGTCGCGGCAGTTACATGGTGAAGTTCACACTCACCGTTGTCTCAGCCTCCACCGGTTCACCATCGAGCAGGTAGGGCCGGTAGCGCCATGTCTTGACGGCATCCAAAGCGGCCTGCCGCAACATCGGTGGTCCGTTGACAACACTAAGATTGCCAATCGTTCCGTTCTTGGAAATCGTGGCTTGGATCACCACCGTGCCGGTAACGCGGGCAGTCCTGGCAATGCTCGGATATACCGGCGGGTTCTTCTGAACCAGCAAGCCGACCGCAACCCCAGCCGAGATGGACACTGGCCTCCCGGAAGCTACCTTGACTTTGGGTCCTGTCTGCCCGGCGAAGACATTGCCACCTGTGTTGCCCAGACCTTCCATGCCTGTCGCGCTGAAGCTCGTTGAGGACGGCGCTTCTTTCCCTGACAGCGCCTTGAGATCCCTGGAGATCCGCGATGGCGCACTCAGTTGATGATTCATCGCATCCGACTCGGCGCGCAGCGGGCGCTCCTGCGGCTCCGTGGGCGCCGGGGCCGCCTGCGTGTTCGCCGTCTTCGTCGCGACTGTGGCGGAAGCGAAAGGCTTCTCTGCCGGTGTGCTTTCCATCTGCGGTGCTGCTGTCATCGCCGGCTGCGTCATCACCGTCGTGGTATTCGGCGCCACCGTCCTGGGCTGCGTCTTGAAATGAGCCACGGCACCGGCGGCAAGCAGAAGCACAACCGCCGCGCTGGCCGCAAAAAGCAATCTTCCCTTGCCCTTGCGCCTCTGGACCGTCCCGTCACTGGAATGAACTGAACGATGAACCTGCTGGGCCTCCGCGTATGCCTGCTTGCGCGCTGGGGCGTTCGGCGCCCGTTCCGCCTCGGGCAGTACGGCAACCCGCGCTGCCGCGGATTTCGATCCCGGCCGGGGCGAAGCGCCGGAACCGGGTAAACCATCGTATCCACCAACGTTGTCGGGGTGCGCTGGAAGAGTGTCTCCGCCGTCCCACTCATTGAAATCCGCGGGTAGTGTCGCGGGTTGCAGTTTCTCTAATTCTTCTGGAGGTACCATTGGCCATCGGCTCCCTTCACATAAGTAGCGCCTTTGTATGTGCGCGTTTCCGGTCTGCTCTGCTGATTCGGGGCGGTGTTGCTTTGGATTGCGCTCCGTTTTGCGCCGGCCATGTCATTGCGATCCGCTCCCGCTTCGGCCGTTGCCGGCATGATTGAAGCGATGTTGGGTAATTCTTCCACCTTAATCGTCACCGTGGCTTGCGCCGTTGTGTAGTCCGCGGTGTCCTTCGGTATAAAGGTTGCTGAAAGTGTATGTGCGCCCGCGTTAAGCACCGTGCCCGCGTCAGGCGTGTAGACGAAGGTTCCCGGAACCAGAGCCTTGGCATTCAGTTGCTCGGCGCAGAGTGCGGTGCCATAGGAGATGGCAGAGGGCGTCGGCCACGTAATGATAGGCGTTGCCCTGGTGACGGTGAGCGACACGGCGGCCTGCACTGTGGTGTAGCCCGCCGCATCCGTCGGAGTAAAGGTTACCGAAAGCTTATGTGTACCCACCGCCAGCATTTCGCCCGCACCGGGTGCATAGGAGAACCTCCCCGGAACTGATGCCGAAGCATTGAGCTGCGCACTGCTCAGCCCAGCGCCAAAGGTGATTGGAGCCGGCGCCGACCACGAGACGGTGGGCGTAGCCTTGGTGACTGTAAGCTGCACGGTGGCCTGCGCCGCGGGGATGTTGGCGTCTTTCGGTGTAAAGGTCACTGAAAGCGTGTGCGTACCCGTCGCCAGCAGTTGACCCGCCGCCGGAGTATAGACGAAGGTTCCGGGTATCGGCGCGGTTGCGTTCAGTTGGTCCGCGCCGATCGGTGTGCCATGGGAGATGGCTGCTGGCGTTGGCCAACTGGTCGTGGCTGGCTTTGCCTTGGTCACGGAAAGAGTCACAGTGGCCTGCGCCGTTCCATAGTCCGCGCCATCGTTGGGAGTGAAAACCACCGAAAGCGTATGCGTTCCAGCCGGAAGCGTTTCTCCGGCGGCCGGTGTATAGACGAATTTTCCCGGAACCGATGCTGTGGCATTGAGCTGTTGATCGCTCAGTGCGGTTCCGTAGGCAATCGAAGCAGGCACCGGCCACGTGATGACTGGCGTTGCCTTGTTGACGATCAGCCGCACGGCAGCTTGCGCCGTCGTGTAGCCTGCCGTGTCGGCAGGGGTAAAAGTCACCGAGGGCGTATGCGTTCCAGCCGAGAGCACGGCGCCGGCGGCGGGAAGGTAAACAAATCTTCCCGGGATCGATGCCGTAGCGTTGAGCTGAGCCGCGCCAAGCGGTGTTCCGTAAACAATCGAAGCTGGCGCTGGCCAAGTGATGGCCGGCGTGGACTTGGTTACGGAGAGCGCGACGCTGGCCTGCACCGTCGCATAGTTTGTGGCGTCAGCCGGCGTAAAGGATGCCGCGAGCGTCTGCACTCCAGCCGGAAGCACCGTACCCGCTTCCGGGGTGTAGGCGAATTTTCCCTCAACCGAGGCTACTGCATTCTGTTGAGCTGCGCCAAGCGGTGTGCCATAGGCAATCGGCGAGGGCGTCGGCCACTCCACGGATGGTATCGACTTGGCGACGATCAGCGGCACGGTGGCTTGCACTGTGGCATAGCCCTCAGTTTCCGCCGGAGTGAAGGTGACGGCTAGCGAGTGTTTACCAGCTTCCAGCACCTCGTCCGCAGCAGGCGAATAGACAAACTTACCCGGGACCGATGCCGTGGCATTCAGTTGTGCGCCGCTGAGCGGGGTTCCGTGAGTAATGGCGGTGGGCATCGGCCAGGTGATGGCTGGCGTTGCCTTGTTGACCGTCAGAGATACGGTGGCCTGCGCCGCGGTGTAACCCACGCGGTCGGTCGGCGTGAAGGCTACTGAGAGCGTATGCGTTCCTACCGAAAGCACCTCTCCCACGGCGGGCGTGTAAACGAACTTACCCGGAACCGATGCCAAGGCCCTCAGTTGCATGTTGCTGAGTGCGGTGCCGTAGGCAATCGGAGCGGGCGTTGACCATGCCAGTGTGGGCGGCTCTGGACTGGCGGCGCGAGAGCTCTCAATAGGGGCGCGCTCAACTGGTGCGCTCTCTACAGGGGCGCTCTTCACCGGGACGCTATCCGCACGGGGAGCAGCCTGTACCAGGTGCCATTCGCCATCCGGACTCTTTGTATAGGTTGCGCCTTTGTAGGTGCGCGTGAGTGGCTCGCTTCGCTGACTCGGAGCGCTGGCGCTGGTATGCCCTGCCTCTCGGTTGGACTCCGGAGCCGACGGCGCGAGCGCTGGAGATGCGTAAGTATGCTTTTCCGGAGTATTCGCGGCAACCGCGGACCGTGTGGTGCTCGACGCAGAATAGGCGTCATCCTGGCTGGACGTCAATCCCAGTTGAGTTAAGGACGGCGCCTCTTCGGAGCCTGAAACCCGCGCCGAAATGCTCCGGCTAAGACTCTTCAAGCTGAAGCCACTCTTCTTTTCCGGCATCGCCGGCAGACCGCAAGAGGTACGGGCCATCTGATGAATCAGCCGGGAAATGGGCGAATCTTCCAGCGCCAGCGGAACGGCGGTGTTTTGCATGCGCCGTACGGCGTTGTAGTCGTTGGGAATCTTCCATTGCGCAGGACGGGTGAGCGCCTTCGTGATCTGATCTTCCGAGACTCCCAGGGAGCGCTGCTCATAGCGGTTGAGCACAATCTCCAGCTTGGGAGTCGCGCCGTTAAAATACTGCGAGATCAGCCGATTGGAGTTGCGCAACCCCGCGATACCCGCCTGAATCACCAGGTAAACCGTCGAGCCTTCCTTGAAGAGGCTTGTTCCCATCAAATCCAGCCGGGAGCCCATGTCGATGACCACGTTGTCGAACTCTTGCCGCGCCACCATGATCAGCTTGTCAATCGCCTCGTCGGAGGCGTCAAACTGGGGAAACTTGCCCGGCGCAGCCAGCACAGAGACGCCGGAACTATGCTTGACCAGCAGCTTGGAGAGAAAACTCGCATCCAGCCGCCCGAAGTTCTGAAGCGCGTTGATGGCTGAGTATTCGGCAACCACTCCAAGGTTGAGCGCGGCGTCTCCCAGCGGAAGGTCCAGATCAATCAACAGCGTGCTCTCCCCTGACTCCTGAGCCAGGGATACGGCAAAATTGCAGGCCAGTGTGGTTACGCCGTCGCCGCCCTTGGCACCCAGAAAAACCAGCAGACGGCCTCCCGCCTTCTTGGGGGTGCGCGTGGCCGGGCGACGGGCCGAGGCCCGAACAAGCGCCTCCGCCATGGCGCTCTTGGCAAAAGGAATGGTAAGGAACTCGCGCGCTCCAGCGCGCATACAGCGAACCAGCAACTCGGAATCGGCCTTCACCGAGTAGACCATCACCGTCGTCTGGCTACTGGCACAAATGCTCTCCACCAACTCCAGGGCGTATTCGGGCTGGCTGTCAAGGTCCAGAATGATAACGTCGTCGTGCTGCTCCAACAGCGTGGGCACATCGTCGAGACTGGGGGGATAGGAGGAATACTCGCGGATCTCCCCGCCCTGGCATCCGGCCAGCGCCGTGGCCGCAGCCTTGCGGCGTTCCTCGTCCGGACCTATCAACGCGATCGACAGCACGTCGGAGCCAAGCGAGTCCGGATACTGATCATCAAGAGAAGAAGAAGACTCTGGATTCACGGGTCTGTTACCCCCTACCGCGTAGGAAGTTCCCCGCGGTGTTGCCGAAAAATAAGAGGAAGACTGCCAGTTGGACATAGTAACACTCCATTTCTCAAGGCGCAAAGAAGGACAGCAGTGTCCCGATGGCGATGGCTGGCGCGTATGGCATCTTGCGTTTCAACGGGTTGGAAAGCGTTTGTTCCGGATCAGGATGCAATCCGCTCCGCTTCCAACTGAAGACGAGATCGCCCACCCCGGTAAACAGTTCCTTGATAAAACCGCCAAAAACAGCCCAGCACATCACCATAACGCCCCCGGCCAAGCCGGTGAATACCAGTGCATAGAACAATTGCATCGGGCCAATCCATGCCCCAATTGCTGCAAACAGTTTCACATCCCCGGCGCCCATGCCGCCCATCAAGAAGAGGATGCCAAAAACCAAAAAACCCAGCCCCAAGCCGGCAAAACTCTGGCCCAGCCCATGCCAGCCAAAGCCTGGACTATTCACGCGCCAATCTTGGCGCCATGGTGAGATCACAATCCCCGCCAAAAGAAAAGGAAGCACAAGCCAGTTGGGGATGCGGCGGCTCCACAAATCAGTAAACGCTGCCACAGCAACAACAATCAGCGTCGGCCACCACGCGAACCAGTGCTGCATATGCTGCATCTCCCCTCGCCCCTTTCCCTTTCAGCCCCAACAGTCGCCCATTGCGAGAATTCGATGACTTTGTTGCAATTTACTGACCAAAGTTCCCAAAGCCTGAATTCCACCTTTTTAAGCCTGAACTGCACAAATTCTGGCGAGGGGGATCCCGCTCTCCAGCCCGGTGTACACAGATGTATACGCGGTTAACAATCCGGGGTGAAGCGAGACGTATACACCATCTGAAATGCAGACTCCGGGAGCTGCCTGGACCTCAAATGAGCCGGAACGCCTCAAGTAACCAGCTTTGAAAATCGCTGGATTATTCTGCAATTGCCTTATAATCAATGCGAATCTTCTCCTGCGATGAATGTTTTCAGGCGCTGTTTTCCACTATGCACTTTTTCCCTTTCCCCCTCCGCCCCCGCCAAAGAAGCAAAGCAAGAAGCCAATTAACTCCAATCCCATGTCAATCTGGATACTCCTTCCTTACCGGAATCACTAAGATGGTACCTTGCATATAGTTACCTTTATGACTATTTATTCAGTATCTCTCGTGCGTTTTATTGTTACTTCCGAATCGGACATACACCTTATCGAATCTCCATTCTGCCCTCGAGCTGATTGAGCGTTATAGTATATCTTATTGATATACTTTATATTATATCTTATTTTCGGGCTTGGAGAATTGACGAACATACAGACTCTCCTTTCACACGCTCTTCCCGGAAACTGTGCGGACAAGTGGGTCTGCTTACGTAAATTGATTACTAAAATAATATCGACATTTTCTTGACTTGCCCTTACGATGGTAGACAAGCTCCAGTGATTATCTATTTAGTTTGCAGGAGTTGTGCAGTCGATGATCAAAGTTGGACTATATTCGGAAGACCGGACGCTCCATACCCTTCTCGCGTCCGCCCTCGGCAGTGAGTTCGAACTGCTGCTCGAGACCGATGAGGATGGCATCAATCTTCTGCGCGCTGCCGGTGATTGCGATGTCATGATTCTGGATCTGGATTCGAATCATGATTCGTTGCAAGAGCGGATTGGCTGCACCCAGCGCCTGATTGCTACGCATGTTCCTTCCGTGATCATGGCTGACGATGGCCTTCGCTCCACCGCCTTTGAGCTGGTTCGGACTGGCGCCTTCGGTTACTGCCGCCGGCCGCCCTCGATTCGCGATCTCAAAACCATGCTCTGCCGGGCTTATGAGAACTCAACGCTCAAGCATCAGCTTCAGACCGTGCAGCAGCAACTGGAGTTGCCAGGCAGTTGCGACCGGATGATCGGCGCCAGTCCTCAGATGCAGCGCGTCTATCAATTGGTGCATCGCGTCACCAACCTCAATGCCGCGGTTCTGGTAACCGGCGAAAGCGGAACCGGCAAGGAGTTGATCGCCCGCGCCATTCATAATCTCGGATCGCGCGCCAAACGCCCGTTTGTGGCTGTTTCCTGCGGCGCCATTCCTGAAACCCTGATTGAGGCCGAGCTTTTCGGACACGAGAAAGGCGCCTTTACCGGCACGGTTGGCGCGCGCGAGGGCTACTTCGAGCAGGCCGCCGACGGCACACTCTTCCTCGACGAGATTGGCGACTTGAGCCTGTTTACTCAGGTCAAGCTGCTGCGCGTTTTGCAGCAAATGGAGTTCAACCGCCTGGGAAGCAATAGGCTTATTCCCTTGCGGGCGCGGCTGATCTTCGCCACGCATCAGGATTTATCCAAGTTGGTGGCTGAAGGGAAGTTCCGCCAGGATCTTTTCTACCGCATCAATGTCATGCGGATTGAATCGCCGTCGCTGCGCGACCATCCGGAAGACGTTCCCCGCATTGCCATGCATTTTCTCCAGCACTATGGGCAGGTATTTCAGAAGCCGATGGAGAGCATCGAGCCTGATGCTATCGCTCTGCTGCAGAGTTACCGCTGGCCCGGCAATGTGCGCGAGCTGGAAAACGTGATGCAAAGAGCCATCATCCTCGCCATGGGGAAGACGGTTCGCGCTGAAGATTTCAGTTTGAACATCGAGGATTCGGATGCGGATCTCGGCGATGTGGGAGACATCGACGATGTTGTCGATATCGGCGATTATCATCCCGCAGGCTCCTTTGAACGGCAGCTTCGCGATTACAAGATCAAACTGGCCGTGACGGCCGTGCGAGAGAACAACGGAAACAAGACACTGGCTGCCCGCAGCCTGTGCATCTCGCGCGCTTATCTGCATCGCCTGATCCGTCTGGCCGAGCCTGACGCGGAATTTGAGCAGAACATCCACGAGGCTGAGGCTGTTTGACCGCAGCCTCTCCGGCTACCCTGGACGATCATCCTTCTCAAGAGTTCACCAACTGGCTTACTCACTGTGTCCTTTGCCGTCGCCGCCTTCCAAATCGAACGCGGCGACGGGGCGGATTTTCCTTGTTTCCTGTTTACTGTTTCGCGGCCTTTGTCCACTCGATGCGCAATCCTGTGCGCAGGTTGAAAGGTAGGCCGGGATAGCCGATAGGCGCGATGTGGCGGCTATCGGTGAGGTTTTCCGCTTGGGCGTATATGCCCAGCCATGAGAGCAGCTTGTAACTCGCCCCCACATCCAGCTTGGCGTAGCCCCAGTCCAGATTGCGGTTGGGTAGAATCAGCGAATACCCCCAATTTGAATCGAGGAGATACGTCGAGTCGTCGCTGCGGCTGGCAAAAGCTGAAGTGAAGCTGGCCGTCAGTTTGCTGTGCGCATAGCTGGCCGTGAAGAAGCCTGTATGCGGCGGGCGTTTGAAGGGCCTCGCGCCCACCAGCGGTGAGAACGCGCCCAGCGCGATGCAGTTTGGCGTACCGAGAGAGCAGCCGTAGGGATAAGTGGCGGCGTAGCCTTCCGTCAGCGCCGCATTGTCGCTGGAGAAAGAGCGTTGCACAACGCTGTCAAGGTAGGTATAGCCGCCGCGGAAGAAGATTCTCCTGCCGATGCCGCTTTCAATGGTGGTCTCAAAGCCCTGCGCGCGAAAGGCTTCGGTGTTGACCGTCAGCCCGTTGTCGTTGACGTAATCGGAACCCAGGTCCGCCGGCGTCAGGCCCGGAATCAGATTAATCAGCAGTGGAGCTGGAACTGACTCGATTTCCTTGCCAAACTCGTTGTGAAAGTAGCTGGCGCGCAAGTTGATGTGCTCGCTCCAGAACGACTGCTCCACACCGCCTTCATACGTCCTGGTTGTGGGAGCAGCCAATGGTCCAATCCGCAACTGCTGCGGCGTTGCGCCTCCGCAGCTGGTGCAGTTGAGAAGAAAGTTGTAGAGCGAACCAAGCTGATTGTCCATGGATGGCTCGCGCACTCCTTCGCCGAAGTTGAAGAGGATGCGCGTGCCGCTGAAGATGCCCTGGCGCGGACGCAACGCATAGTATGTGAGTCCGGCGCGCGGCGAAGTTTGCGTACCGAAGAGCGAGTAGTGTTCCAGGCTGCCGCCCAACGTATAGAAAAACCGGTTCTTGAAGTCGCCATGCACGGCAGCAAGATAGTCGTAGTTCTCGCGTTCCACCGAAGGGTTCGTACTGCCCGGTTCGGCGCCGCGTTCATCTTCATAATGGAAGCCGATGAGCGCGGTCAAATGCGGCGTGAACTTGTAATCGCCCTGATAGGCAAGCTGATCGCGATTGTTGACATACTGATACTCGCTCGGATAAGTGCCGCCGTAATCCAGAATCGCCTGCCCGGTGGCCGAATAGCCGTTGGCTCCGGTAATAGTCAACAAATCGCCCAAGCTATCTCCGTAGGCGTCGAAATCACCGCTGCCTACCTGCGTCCACTGGTGATATTGCTCGCGCTTGCGTGTAAGTCCGTAGCGCAGCGAGTTATGAAAGGCCGCCGTGGTTTGGTTGTCGATCGAGCCGCTGACAAAAAGATCCTGGTCCTTTTCGGTGGCGTTGTCGGCCACATGATAGAAGTCCCATGCGTTGGGAACGCCCGTGGCATCGACGCCGTAATGCAGGGTGCCGCGAATCTGCGTGCTCCCGCTCGGCTGCCAGCCGAAATTCGCCGCCGTGGTGGCCACGTGATACTTATCATTGGGAAGGTCATTGTCGGTTTGCAGCCAACTGAATGCGCCCAGGTAATCAATCTTCTTATGCGCGCCGGCGATCTCCAACTCCTCGCGCGAAGTATTCATGTTACCCGCGTCGCCCTGAAAGAGAATCGAGGGATAACTCGTGGTGCCGCGCGCTGTGGTCAGGCTGACCACTCCGCTGCCCGCTCCCGCGCCATAGAGATTCGAGTCCGTGCCGCGAAAGATCTCGGCGCGCTCCACAGCGGTCGTCGAGAGCGGGCCAAAGTCGAAGCCGTTGCCGAGGTCGCCCGCATCAACCCCATCCAGAAGAATCTTGTTGGCGTCCGAGTTGCCCCCCCGGATAAACAGCGATGTCTCCGCCCCGCGCTGGCCCTCCTGCACCACGGTCGTTCCCGGCATCAGCCGCAGCGCGCTCGTCAGGTCGTCGCGCAACGCCAGATCGGGCGGGCCTAATACGCTGGTGGCCTCGCTGGTCTGCGGCTGCGGCGTCGGAGTTCCCGTGGCCGTCACCACAATCGACTCGCGCGCCCACTCCGGCTCCAGCACCATGTTGTGCTCAATCGCATCGAGCCGCCCGGCGTAGAAGCTGGGCGTCTCCAACTGGCGAAAGCTCTTGGCCGAGACAATCAGAAAAAAGCGGCCCTGGACGCCGGTGAGAATCTGGAAGCTGCCATCTGATGCGGAGACGGCTGAGCCGACGACCTTGCCGCCGCTGATGAGCGCCACGTTGGCGCCAGCCACCTTGGCGCCGTTCGCATCCGTCACCACGCCGCGGATCGACGCGGCGGAGCAATAAACTGCGCTGGCAAGCAGAAAAAAGACGAGGACGCTGCGCAGCGCGCGCGCCCGTAAACTGAGAAAAAAATTGTGTGCGGAAAAAAGCATGGAGACTCCTTCGTTCCCCTCGGAACGCAAGCGGGTTAGGGGCGCGAGGACCGGTCTCCTGACTTGCGCTCTTCCAGCCACCTTCCCACAGTGGCGCTCCAAAGGGAGCGTCCTGCAGTGGTTTACCGGGAATCTCGCGGCAAGCGAGAATCCCTGGCTGGTTCCCTGCCCTGCCCCATTCAAGGGCCACAGGTCAGGGGCGCTCACAGTTGCGGGGCAGTGGCGGAGTTTCACCGCCTTCCCGAGCATCCTGGCGATTGCCGTGGTAGGTTTCGCTACTCCGCAGAGGAGCAGCCGGAAGGACATGGAACGTGTTTCCATGTCATCAACATTCTATCGCCGAAGCCGGGGGTGAAGTCAAAACCACCCGGATGCTGCGCTCGCATCGTAGCTACTCGACTGTAAACGAGGCCGAGCGCCAGGGCGTTTGCTTGCCCGTGGAATCAGAGGCCTGGACCTCGACGCGATACACGCCAACGGGCAGCTTATCGATTGCAATTTCCTCTGCAATTGGAATGATGAGTTTTCCAGGATTGACAAAGCTATCGGCGGAACGCAAACCCGTGTCCACAATAGTTCTATCGGTTTTGGCATCAATCACTCTCATCTCGTACTGAACTTTTGTCTGGCCTGACGAAAGCGTCGGCTCATAAACCTCGAAATAACTGAACATTCGGTCAGAAAGGTGAAGTTTCCTTCTATAAAAAACTGAATCTCCGTTGGGTGTTAATCCTGCTCCTTTGCTGACCAGTGGATGATATTCAGGAGCCGAGCTCATTTCGTCTATCGGCATCTTCGATCTATCAATAATATCAGGTCTATCTCCCTTATTCCAAGATGAGAATTGTTTGTAATCCTTGATTGATGACCAAGTCGAATTCATAGGAGCGAATCGTTTGCATAAAATAACTCCGCTGACTGCGATGCTTTTTGGACCATATCCATCGACTTCGAAAGGCAAGTTAGCGCGGCCAAAGTTTTTTCCGTCTGATACTACAATCTGCAAATTGTAACTTCCAGGAGGAACGTCAATTTGTGTTAGATATCGGGATGATAGAAATTGCTTTTTATAATCACAAAAATAATGATTTGGCGTGCAAATTACATCAGTCAATCCGTTCGATAACACAGACTCATCACTGAAACGCGTAACGAGTGTGCCGTCCTGTCTATATACCGTTCCGAGAATCCTGACGTTGACACAATGAGGGCAATCGCGAGAATCTTCCTTAATAGATTTCCATGGAAGATCAACCGCTACATTAATAATGTTCGATCCAGAATTGGTAAAAGTTGAAGATGCCTGCGCACGTATTAGCAGATTGCCGTCTTGCTTAGAGGCAGCATAGGTCTCCAGTTTCTCTCCCTCCATCGTTCCTTTCAACGGATCAGACGGGGAATGTTGCACATTGCAATAATCATGGCGCGTGAAAACCTTTAGATTTTTCTGATCCACAGTCACATTAATCCTATGACACGATCCTTCAGCCGAAGGCATTGGAGAATAGGACAATACGTAGAATCTGTTTCGTATATATGGTGTATTCTTTGGTGAAATATAGGTATAGTAAGGATACCCAGGAGCCACCAATAAATTACCACCGAAATCAGACCACCCTGGGAAATATCCAACATTACCACTCTGCAGATCCGGTCCAGACCATATGCCTTTTGGTGTCCATGAATACTCAATATGATAGCTTTCTGGCCATACTGAATCATGCACATTCCAGATATTTCCAGTTACAACTTGAATGCTTTTGACAGGCTGTTCTACGCCATCTTCAAAGATATGAAAAACCTTGGGTTTTAAGTAATCGAGTCGAACTTTGTCTTTGTTCACTACAGAGACCGGAACTAATACCTCACGCGCTTCGACTCGAACCGTAGGTGGGTTACCGCTTTGTGCTGGGAGCATAAGTTCCGAGAGCGCTATAAATCCCATGCCTGTGAACAGGATGAGAAAGATGCGTCGATTCTTCGCAACGATCTGATCTTGCATACAATCCATTTCTTGCGCCACAACAGAATGATATTCAAAGATTTTGTTTCAAAATCGGCTTTGCGGCAATCGAATTGATTCTCAGGGCGCAAAGCCTCTTCACTCTCTATAACACTCCCGGCAGGCGGAAGTCGCGCTCAGGGTCTAAATCATTTCTGGAAGCAGTTTTTTCGCAGCTTGTTTAGCCCTTGAGAAACTCCTGAATCGCGGTAAAGGCATATTCCGAGTTTTCCTAGCCGTCCCGGTATGCGGCGCGGTACATTGATGAAGTGACCGACAATCTCATTTTGATTACGCTGCTGGTCAAGCTGGGCGTGATGGCCTCGGTTGCCAGTGTGCTGGCGAGGGTGACGACCTTTCGGCGGCTCTTCTTTGCCGAGCAGCGCAGCCCGCGGCAGACCCTGGCGCTGCTGGCGTTTTTCCTGGTTCCACTCACTCTGGGCGTGTGGGTGCGCATTGCCGTTCCCAACTTTCTGGCCGCTGACATCTCCTTCGAGACGATTATCCTGCTGGGCCTGCTGCTGGGGCCGGAGTGGGCGATGCTGGGCGGCGCGGTGCTCTCCGCTCCGGCGCTCTACCACCACGAGTTCCTGGCTCTGCCCTTCAACCTCACGCTCGGCCTGGCGGCGGGCCTGCTGGGCCGCTTTGTCGAGAAGGAAGAGATCTGGTCCTTCACGCCCTTCATTGACCTGAGCCTATACCGCTGGGTGCGCCGCAACCTGCGCCAGCCGCGCGTTGACCGCCAATTTCTCATGCTCTTCCTCATTGTGGCGGCAGAGGCCAGCCGAGGTTGGATTGCCCGCGTATGGCCTCACCGGCTCTTTGCGCTGGTCACCCATCAGTGGTGGCTGCAGGCGCTGGTCTGGCTGAGCGCGCCCATCGTGGTGGGCATCGCGCTTAAGGTCTGGAACACGCTGCGCATCGAGATGAAGCTGGAAGAGCAGAAGCGGCTGCTGCTGGAAGCCCGCCTCGACGCCCTGCAACGCCAGATCAATCCGCACTTTCTGTTTAACACGCTGAACTCCATCGCCTCGCTGGTGCGCCTGAAGCCGGAGCTGGCCCGCGAGATGATCGTCAAGCTGGGCAACATTCTGCGCGCCCTGCTCAAGGAACACGACAGCTATGTGCCGTTGCGCGAAGAGTTGAAGTTTACCGACGACTATCTGGACATCGAGGTCGTCCGCTTCGGCGCTGACAAGCTGAGAGTGGAAAAGGAGATTGACCCGCGTTCGCTCGATTTATTAGTGCCCAGCATTCTCTTGCAGCCGCTCATCGAAAACAGCATCAAGCACGGGCTGGAGCCGCGCCTCAAGGGTGGAACCGTCACGCTGCGCAGCCGGTTTGAAGGCGACCGTTTGCGCATCGAGGTGGCCGACGACGGCGTGGGCATTGTCAACCGGCCAGCCTCGGCGCTCAGCCGCGCAGGCGCCGGCATCGGCATGAAAAACGTGCAGGAGCGGCTGGAGGTGCTCTATGGCAGCCAAGCCCGCTTCACCGTGGTCAGCAATCCGGGCCGAGGCACACTGGTCTCCATCGAGATTCCGGCGGAGACTCTACGAAACTGAATGCCAGCTTCTTCCACCGAACGCAGAAGAGGCAGCCCGCGTTTCGGGCTACCTCTTCTGGTTGGTTTGGAAGCTGAAGGCCTCCGGGTTTACGGCAGGTAGTAGCGCAAGCTGGTCCAGAACATATTGTCGATGCCCTTGGCGCCGGCTGCGGGAGTTCCCGTCGCCCATCCCTCGCGCACCGCATATCCGTACTGGATGCCCTGGCGCAGGCGGCCGCGGTCGCCCTTGTAGATGTCATACCAGTAGCCGGCGGTGCCTTCCTGCACGTCGCGGGTTTGCGCGCCGCAGGAGCCGCCGGGCTGGAAGCCGGTGGAGCTGCCAGTGTTGTAACCGGGGTTCGTAATCGAAGAGCATCCCGAATTGCTGGTTGAGAGCGGGAAGCGCGAGCCGTAGCCCACAGCCTGCTGCGTGGTGGGCAGCGACCAGTGTCCGCCCCAGGTTCCGCCAGCGAGAATCATCGCAGCGGTTGGTTTGGTTGAGCACATGGTTGAAGCGGTAGCCGCAGTAACGCCAGTCTCGCAGAAGGTCGCCGCGGGCGAGCCGAGCGTGGTGGCAATTGAGTTGGAGAAGTCGGCACGGCCAGCATAGTCGCCGCCGTAGTTGGCATAGATGATCAGGCGCGGCGTGGGAGTGGCTTCCAGGGTGAACAGGCCGCTGAGGTTGTGGATGGGAGCCAGGTCGCCGTTTTGGTCTGAGGTGACATCAGCCAGCGTCGTGTCGCCATAGCGTCCCATGCCGGGACCGTAGAGGCCCTTGGCGCCGAAGGTGAGCTTGTCCTTGATCAACGGAACGCGCAAGCTGGCGCCGATGCCGCCCAGAACGATTGAGTCGGAGTAAGAGCCAACGGTGGTGGACGAGGCAAACTTGGCCCCCGGCGTTCCGCCGTTGAAGCCCTGAATGTCGGCCTGGCCGCCATACTTGACGCTGTTGGTGGTCACGCCGGGATAGACGGTCTCGTGGGCAAAGCCGGCGATGCCTAAGATCTCATAGTGGCCCCAGCCCGGATCGAAGGCGGCCTTCACGATCACGTCGGGCGCCTGGTTAAAGCTGAGGTTGGCGATGTTCGTGTTGGCGGTGATGGTGTTATAGGTGGGAACCGCCACGTCAAGGATGTTCCCCGCGGAATCGGTTTCCTTTTGATTGGAGTAGTTCTGGATGTAAGTCGAAGCCGTGACGGAGCTGATGGCGGCGTTGTAGTTGCCGCCGTTGGCTCCGGCGCTGCCCAGCACCGCATAGGGAGTGTTGCCCGCAATGGAGGCCGTGTAGAGCAGTTGCGGATTCTCAGCCGCAAAGCCGAAGGCTACCTTGTTGAAGGTTTTGGTCACGCGGAATCCGTACTGGCGCGTCCACACAAATCCCGCGACGTAGTTCGGATCTATCGTCTGCGGCGTCATGATGTCGCCGGAGAGGTTGGATATTCCCTTTTTGTCTTCGGTGGCAAGAGACCACAACTGGCCGCCGGTGAAGGCCCAGTGGTTGTTGGTCTCGGCCTGCGCCCAGAGCACGCGCTCACGCAGCACGTAGCTGTTGGACTGATTGTTGTTCGAGGTGATGCCTGTGCCCAGCCAATCAGCCTCGTAGTAGCCGCGCAACGTGCCCCAGTTGGTCTTGCCTTCGGCCATAAGTGTAATGCGCGACTGGCGGGCGCTGCCGAAAAACTCGCTCAGCGAATAGGCGTCCGCGCTCTCGTAGGGAATCGAACTGAAGGCGGTGGGAATATCGCCTCCGGTAGCCTTGGTGCGGAAAACAGTTTCACCCGCCAGGTAGCCACCAGGCGCCAACGTGATGCCTTTGTAGTGCAGGGTGCTGGGGTTCTCGATAGCCTTCTTGATCTTGGCTGTCTCATCGGAGACGGTGGTGGCCAGCGAAGCCTGGTTGCCCTTCAGGTCTGTTACCGTGGTTTGCAGCGTGGTGACGGCAGCAGAGTTGTCCGTGACCGCCTGCTGCTGCGCCGAGGCCGCGGCTTGCGCCTTGTCAGCGGCTGCCTGGGCATCCGCTGCTGCCTGCTGGGCCTTCTGCAACTGCTCGTTCTTGGCGGCCAAATCGTTCTTCAGTCCGTTGATCTGGCCCGTTAGTTCCTGGCGTAGCGCCTGAATCTGCTCTTCAACCGCCGGCGCAGCGGGCTTTTTGTCCTTCTTGGCTGCTGTTTTGGTTGCTGTGTGCTTCTTAACTGGCACATTGGTGTCGCTCGTTTGTCCAAAACAAGCAACAGAACTGACTGCCAGAACTGCCGCGGCAGCGATTTTGACTCTGAAATTCATTGGGCCTCTCTTTTCTTTCGCATCGGATTGAATCGTCTCTGCGCTCGCATGGATAATCGAGCGCCCTCAACTTCAGCCTCCCAAATGCCTAAACATTCAACTAAAGCAACTCTCCGCTGGCATTCGGGTGTGCATCGGCGACCTGGAAAGCAATCCTTGTAACACGGAGCTTTCCCGCTCGCCTCCGAGTTCAAGACTCTCAGAGTTATGTGAATATATGACTAATTCATCTATTTTTAACAAAACGTCAACGAGTTATTGGCTGCTCATTCTCAATATATGCCGACATATGAAAGATGCAATCAGTCCAGCGCTGAACGGCAATTCGAGAGATTCTTCGATGGATGGGCTAACCTTCCAGCTATAAGCTCCGCACCAGCAGCGATGCCGGAGCGGAAGTCGTAATCCTTTCATGTTGAAATCCGTCCAACCTCGAAAAATTGCCAAGGCAAAGATCCCCGACATGACATATGCTGGAAGCATGACCGACTCCAATCTGAATATGCGGCGGGATACGACGACAACGCAAAACGAAATCTTCGATCTATTGATCGTGGGCTCCGGACCCACGGGCCTCTCCTGCGCCATTGAGGCGCAGAAGGCGGGCTTGCGCGTGGTAACGGTGGACAAGGGATGCATCTGCAACTCGCTCTTCCATTACCCCACGCACATGACCTTCTTCACCACGCCGGAACTGCTGGAGATTGGCGGGATTCCCTTTCCCTGCCCCCAGGCCAAGCCCAGCCGCAACGAGGCGCTCCAGTATTACCGGGGCGTGGCGGACTTTTATCAATTGGATATTCGCCAGTATCATCGCGTGGAGCGGGTCGAGGGCGCGGACGGCAGCTTCACCGTGCATACGTTGGACCGTTTTGCCCGCAGCGGCAAGATCCGGGCGCGCAAGCTGGCCATCGCCACTGGCTACTACGACTTGCCCAACTACCTGCACATTCCCGGCGAGAACCTGAGCAAGGTGCACCACTACTACTTCGATCCCTTCCCATACTTCGGCATGGATGTTCTGGTCATCGGCGGCAAGAACTCGGCGGCCATTGCGGCGCTGGAGTTGTGGCGCGGCGGCGCGCGGGTCACGCTGGTCCATCGCGGGCCGGAGATTCCGGCGCACGTGAAGTACTGGATCAAGCCCGACCTTGAAAACCGCATCAAGAACGGCGAGATCTTATCCCATTTTTGCTCCGAGGTAGTCGAAATCACTCCCGACGCGGCGGTCATCCGGACGCCCGAGGGCAGCTTGACCGTCCAAAACGACTTCGTCTTCGCCATGACCGGCTACCACCCCGACTTCGCGTTCCTTGAGGGGCTGGGCGTGCGCATGGAGGGCGAGGACCGGCTGCCGGTCTGCAACCCGGAGACACTGGAGAGCAACGTAGCCGGCATTTATCTGGCTGGAGTCATCGTCGCCGGCGCGCGCACCAATGAGATTTTCATTGAGAATGGCCGCCTGCACGGGCGACAGATCGCCGCGGCGCTGGTGGCAAAGTGAAAGCCGCTCACGACTGATCCGGTTCCCAAAAACAATGCAACACTCCCTCCCATCCATTCCGCAAAGAACGCGGACTGGATGGGGCACGGCGCTTCAGAACTTCTATGCCAAATCAATAAGACAAGAAAGCCTCATCCTTCACAATATTCGCGAAGGATGAGGCTCTCGTTCTATCGTAACTAGCCGCCAGATCCTTGTTACTCCGGCAGCTTCAGTTCTCCCTTGACCTTGAAGGGCTTGGTGACCACTTGTGCGCCGGTGTGGGGCTGCCCGCCACCCACCGAGAGCGTGTACTCGCCCTCGGCGACGATGGGAACGCCGTCTTCCGTCACCATGCTCATATCGCGCGGAGTCAGCGCAAAGCGCACCTTCTGCGAGGCGCCGGCTTCAAGATGAATGCGCTCAAAGCCGCGCAGAGCAAGGCGCGGCGCGCCGGCAACGCTGGGGAAGTTGAGGTAGAGCTGAGCTACCTCGTCGCCCGCGCGTTTGCCGGTGTTGGTCACGGTAACTTCGACCACGAGCGGGCTGCCCGCCGCCACCGGAGCGGTTGGGACGGTCAATCCGCTGTACTTGAAGGCCGTGTAACTTAAGCCGTAGCCGAAGGGATAGAGCGGCTCGCCTTCAAAGTAGCGATAGGTGCGGCCCTTCATCGCGTAATCCTCAAAGGGCGGCAACTGAGTGAGGTCCTTGTAGAAGGTGACGGGCAGGCGCCCGGCGGGATTGTTGCGGCCAGAAAGCGTTTCAGCCACGGCTGTGCCCCCCTCTTCGCCCGGATACCAGGCATCGAGAATGGCGTTGGCGTGAGCTTTGGCCCAGTTCACGGCCAGGGCGCTTCCATTGGTGAGCACCACCACCAGCGGCTTGCCGGTCCCCGCCAAGGCTTCCAGCAAAGCTTCTTCCGGCTTGGGCAGATCGATACTGGTGCGGTCACCGCCCTTGAAGCCTTCCTGGTGCACGTTCATCTCTTCGCCTTCGAGTTCGCTGGTGATGCCGACTACCGCGACCACCACATCGGCGTTATGCGCGGCGCTAACGGCTGCGGCGCGGCTATTCTCTTCGAGATCGCCCGCTTGATGTTTTACACAGACAAGGCGCGCCTCCGCGCCGCCCGCGCCCTGGAAATACTCCATGCGCACGGCGTACTTGTGCCCCTTCTCCAGAGTGACCGGTGCGGTGAGGGTTGTGGGGCTTTGAGTCATCCAGGATTCAACCAACAGCTTGTCGTCCAACCAGACGCGGAATCCATCGTCGCCGCGCGCGCCGAGGCTGAAGTTGCCGGTTTCGGCCGCCGTCAGAAAACCTGTCCAGCGCACTGAGAAGTTTTCAATACCAACTTCGGAAACAGGCTGGTTGATAAAGTCGAAATCGACATTCTTGTCGGTGCGAACCAGGACCGGCTTGTCCTTCAGCTCTGTGCCCTTGAAGTATTCTCCCTTCAGCCCCGGCTTTCCGTCCGGCGTGGTGAGCATCGCTTCGGGAACCGCACTGGCAGTGGCTGACTCACCCAAGAATCGCGTTCCCGGTGCGAAATTGATTGTTGCGTTGGGAAACTCCGCTTTCAGCCCCTCCAGAATGCTCACCGTATGTGTTGGCTGTCCGTTGTAATTGCCCAACAGAACTTTGGTCTGATCGGCCAACGGTCCGACAACGGCGATTTTGAGGCCAGCAGCCTTCAGTGGCAGAACGCCGTCGTTTTTCAGCAGCACCATGGACTCGTTGGCGATCTTGCGCGCCAGGGCGCGATGAGCCGCGCTGTCCAGCAGCTTCTCGTCGATTTTGGAGTAAGGCACCATCTCCGGCGGATCGAACATACCCAGCTTCATGCGCGCGGTAAAGAGGCGCGTCAGGGCAACGTCAATCTCGCTCTCCTTGAGAAAGCCCTGATGAACGGCGTCGAGATAGGGCTTGAAGTCGTTGTTATCGGTCCTCTTGTCGCCACCGTCGATACACTCGTTGTCCATGCCTCGCTGCAAGCTGATGGCCGAGGCCTCAGGCTGCGTCGGCTTGTAGTGGTGGCCGTCGAAGATGTTGCCCACCGCACCGCAATCGGAGACGACATAACCCTTGAAGCCCCATTTGCCGCGCAACTGGTCCTGAAGCAAAAACTCGTTGGCACAGGCTGGCTGTCCGTTGATGCTGTTGTAAGCACACATCACCGAGTCGGCTTTGGCCTCGGTCACCGTGGCGCGGAAGGCGGGCAGATAAGTGTCCAGCTCGTCGTGCTTGCTCACCGTTACGTCGGCAATGTGGCGCGTCGGCTCCGGGCCGCTGTGCACGGCAAAATGCTTGGGCGTCGAGATCACGCGATAATAGCGCGGATCGTCGCCCTGCATCCCGGTGACAAAAGCCACGCCCATGCGCGCCGTCAAAAATGGGTCTTCGCCGTAGGTCTCCTGGCCGCGGCCCCAGCGCGGATCGCGGAAGATGTTGATGTTGGGCGCCCAGAAGTCCAGGCCGCTAAAAAAGGTGGTGCTGCCGGCGCGCACCGCCTGCACGTGCTTGATGCGCCCCTCGGTGCCGATGATGATCGCCATCCGGTGGATCGCCGGCGCGTCGAAGGTGGCGCCCAGCGCGATTGGCTCGGGAAACTCCGTGACCCCATTGTTGATCACGCCGTGCAACGCCTCGCTCCACCAGTCGTAGGCGGGAATGTTGAGGCGCGGAATGGCTCGCGCCTGATTCACCAGCTGCGACGCCTTTTCTTCCAGCGTCATGCGGCCCACCAGGTCCGCCGCGCGCTTTTCAACCGGCAGGCCGGTGTTCAAATACGCGGGCTTTGCGCCGGCGAGCTGCGGGGGATTCTGCGCCCCGGCCACCCACATTCCGCTGCAACACACCAACGCCGCCGCTGCCATCCGCAATCCAAAGCTCTTCATCGCAATCCTCTTTCGCAGCCAATTTTCAAAGGCAGTTCAGACATATTATTTGGACAATCTGAACGATTCTTCGAGAATATCACTTGCCAGTGGCTGTTTCAGGCGAAAAGCGTAACCTGTTCCTGAGCTTGCTCGTAAGGTTCAATAGAAGGGGAAAGGGAAGGATGCAAAACGGCGAGAGCGACCTCCTGAACCTCTTCAAACAAGGCAATGAAGACGCCTTCGAGACGCTCTTTCGCCAGCATCAGCGCGCGGTCTACGGCTGGATTCTGCGCATCACCCGCGACCCGGCGGCGGCCGAAGAGCTGACCATCGAGAGCTTCTGGCGCATCCATCGCGCCCGCGAACGCTTTCTTCCGACGCAGGGCTTCGAGGGCTGGGCAAGGCGCATCGCCACCCGTGCCGCGCTCGACTGGCTGCGCGCCCGGCGGCCAACCCACGAGTTCGCCAGTGAAATGACCGTTGATTATCCGGCTCCTGTGGCCACCGACGCCGCAGTGATAGCGGATATCCGCTTGAAGACCGCGCAGGCCTTCTCGCGACTGCCGCCCAAACTGCGCATCGCGGCCACTCTGGTGCTCATCGAGGAGCAGCCGCAAAAAGAGATCGCTGCCGCGCTGGACATCTCCGTCGCCGCCGTCAAACTGCGCGTCTTCCGCGCTCTTCGCCTGCTCAGAAAAGACCTCGAAAGGCAAGGTATTATGCCATGAATCTTGACCGTATGAAACAACTCCTGCAACAGGCCCTACCGCCGGTGAAAGACGAGCCGGGCCGTGATCTGTGGCCCGCCATGCAGCACCGGCTCAACGCCGAAGCCACTCTGGCCTCGCCCGGCTGGGCCTGGCTCCAATCAGCCTGGTTTGACGGAGCATTGCTGGCCGGGCTTGTGGGACTGCTCGCGATCTTCCCGGCGGCAATCCCGGTTTTTCTCTACTACCTGTAAAACGCGCAAAGCTGCGCGCCCGTGTCCCTGGAGGAAGCTATGAACACCCACCCTTATCTTCGCGCTTACCTGGCGGGAATTTTTATCCCCACCTTGGTTCTGCCGCTGCTGCTGACCTTCGTCGTGATACGGCTGGTGCACCAGGTGCCCATACCGGTTGAACAAGTGCTCATCTTTCCCATGGCCGTGGTGCCCTTGCTCTGGGGCCTGTGGAATATGCTCTGGCTGTGGTCGTCCCCGCGGACTCATATTCCCCTCGGCCTGCATGGCGCCGTGCTGCCCCTCCTGCTGATGCCAATGGGAGCGACGCTGGCTACCCGCCTGGGAGCGCTGGCGATTGGCGATCATGGCGTGACCTGGTTTCAGGTGGCGCAAGTGCCCTACGCGCTGATTGTGCCCGTCTTCCTGGCCGCGCTGGCCGTCTACTACCTGGCCTGGAAGTACATCGTGGACTTCCTGAACCGCGTGCTGGGAATCGCGTGAGATGCTGGGCGCCCCAGCGAGGTGCCCTCTGGGCTGGCGTTGTTGTTTTTACGCCTAAGGTACGATACCTGGAGGTCCACGAAAAGATCGTTGCCGCCGTCACCGGGCATCTATCCATCCCGTTCTACAAAAATCCAGAATAATTGGCACGGAAGTACACGTCGGGCTATAATTCCGCCGTGTCTCCCGGGACTTCATCCTGGGTTTCCAGCGAGAAACCATGAACTTGTTGCATCGCACTCTTCTTGTTGTCGCCGTCCTCCTCGCCGCGCCTCCGCTCTTCGCGCAGGCTAGCGAGTCCGACATCACGAATCAGATCGCCATCACCGGTCAAATCAGGACGCTTCGCAGTCTCTCCGCCACTCAGCGTCCCCTGACCACCATCAAGCTGGCTGGCGATATTCGTGCCTTGCCCGCCGGGCAGGGTAAAGTCGAGCTTGCCTACTCCCTGGCTAACCTGGTCACCGAAGGCGATCAAGGCGCAGACGCTCTTCAGGCCGTAGCCAATGCTCTTTCGCAAGCACTTGCCGAGTCGCCCATTCCCGCTAAGGACGATTCGCCCCCGGAGCCTTACCTCGAACTGGCCAGCCTGGTTCGATACAAAAGCGTCACCACCACCCTAAAGGACCCTCTCCTGGCCAAAGCCGATCGAGTCCTCGTCGCCAACGACGCGGACGTCGAAAAAGCCGATTTCACCCTCTTGGATATGCACGGAAATAAGGTCACACTCTCCACGCTTCGCGGCAAGATCGTCATGGTCAACTTTTGGGCCACGTGGTGCCCGCCATGCCGCCTGGAGATGCCCGACCTCGACAAGATCTATACCCGCTATGAGCCGCAGGGACTGGTAATTCTATCCATCACCGATGAAGACAGCTTAAAGGTCAATACGTTTATCAGCCGGACCAACTACCACCCGCCCGTCCTGCTTGACCCAGGCGGCACGGTGCATAAGCAGTTCCACATCCAAGGCATTCCCAAAACCTTCCTCTTCAACCGCGACGGCAAGCTGATCGGGGAAAGCATCGACCAGTGCACTGGCATGCAATTCCTCAAGATGCTGTCCAATACCGATCTCCATCCCTGAAAAGCAACTCCCGAGTCACGGTCGATCTGAACGGGATGCGCGGCGAACAAACTGCAATCCCCGCTCCCGGAGCCGTCCTACTCCGGATCAACATTCCGCTTTCCGCTGAGTCGCTCAACGCTGATCTCCACTAAAGAGCAGCCGGCGGAATGTTGCTCCTCAACCGGCAGAAAGACCTTGCCGGCGGCGAACTTCCCCACCAGCAAATTGAGCAATGTGGCTTTCTCCGCTTCATCACGAAGTACGCGCGCCACGCCAAAGGCCAGCACCGAAATGTAGCGCGTCGAGCAGGCGCAGGGGCGATCATGCGTGACCGTAATCTTGTGCGCCGCGCTCACTTCAAAGCAGACGCGGCTATTCTCGGCGATATTGTCGAGCTTTCTTCCGGTCAGCTTGCTGTGAAAATAGATTTTCCCTTCGTGATAGAGGTAATTCAGCGGAGTAATGTAAGGCTCTCCTGCTCCATTGCAGGTCGCCAGACGGCCCTCCGTTCCCGCTGCAAGAAACGCGCGGGCATCTTCGTCACTCATCCAGAGAATCGGCAAAGCGATCGTGCCTCCGAGAATCAAGTATATCCAGCCGCCAGATGATCTCTAAACTTCAGGGTTGAAGAAACTTTCCAGCCCGGCGCGCTTTGCATGGGCGGCCATCTCGGCCTGAATCTCCAGCGCCAGCGCAAGCGCATTGCGGCCTTGTTGCGCGGTCACCTGCGGTGGGCGGCGTTTCCGAACGGATTCGAGGAAAGAACAAATTTCCAGCCGCAGCGGCTCGCCCGGAGTCACCGGCGGCTTGGCAAAGCTCAACCCGGCCTTCCCTTCTGCGGGATTCGTGAACCGCGCAACAACCGCTGGATCGATCTTGGCCATGGCGGCAAATTGCGCAATCATTGCCGGGTTGATCTTGCTGAGGTCGATCTTGCCCGATGCGATTCCTTCGGCGATTCCCGACGGCAGCATGCCGGCCACCTGCGGCGGCAGCGATGCAATCAGATCCGCCATTGAAGCCTTGCCCGCGTCCGCATCCACGCCAATTACCAGCACGTCCTGCCGCGCGTAATCAATCGAGACATAATGGCGCGGCTCAAAGAAGCGCAGCTTGCGCACACGCTCAGTGGAAACCCGCGAGGCGGTAAAGTTGGCCACGCAGCCCGACTCGAACTCCACACGAACATTGGCAATATCAACTTTGGGCGACAGAATCGGCAGCCCCACGGCGCGCACCTCGCGCACCGGCGAAGCGGCAAACGTGAGCACAATGTCAAGGTCGTGAATCATCAGGTCGAGCACCACGTCCACATCCAGCGACCGCGGCGTAAAGATGGAAAGCCGGTGCGACTCGAAGAACATCGGCCGCCTCAATTGCTGCTCCACGGCCAGCACCGCAGGATTAAACCTCTCCAGGTGGCCCGGTTGCAGGATGCGCCCGCCCCGTTCGGCGCGCGCCAACAGGTCATCTGCCTCGGCAAGCGTCGCAGCCAGCGGCTTTTCCACTAGCAGGTCAACTCCCCCGTCCAGCAACTGCGCGGCAACCGCATGATGATGCACGGTGGGAACGGCGACAGTGGCCGCATCCAGTTTGAGGTCGGCAGCCAGCAATTCGTCCACCGTGGCGAAAACAGGAATCGCGTACTTGGCCGCAGCCTCGGCGGCGCGCGCCGCATCCGGCTCAACGGCCGCCCCTAGAGCCACGCCCGCTCCGGCCGCTTCCAGCTCGCGGTAGACGCGCAGATGATTCCTGCCAAAGGCGCCTACCCCGGCCACGGCAACGCGCAAGATGGTTTGGTTGGCGATCGTTCTCTCCTTGATCCTGTTGGGAATGCTTTTGCTGATGCTGTTTGACGCGTCTTTGTACAGCTAAAACATCTTCACTTAGGGTGTAAAAAAGCTCCGTACCCCATCCATTCCGCGCTTTTGCGGAATGGATGGGAACCCCGGAATCGCCCTTACTGAGACAGAAAATTGCTACAGCCGCGACCTGTCAAAGCCGGGATATTGCTCCGGCACTCGAACTGCCGGCTCCGGCCGTTGCATGATCTGCTCCGGCTCACGTTCTTGGCTCACCGGCGTCGCCCCATTGCCTTCGACGGCCTTCAGGCAGCGGCCATACAGCTCGAGCAACTGGCTGACGTGCTCTTCGGGCTTGGGTCCGGCGGCTCCGCTGAAGCCGGTCGATGGCGCGGCAGGGCGGCCCACGCCGGCCGTGGCAGCCACAAACTTGAGCAGATCGAGGGCGATGTCTTCATTGCGCCGTAAGCCGAGGCTCACGCTGGGTTGGGCATCCATGGTCAAAGTTCTCCATAGAGGATGCTACCAGAAAGCGGCCGCCGCTGTTGATCCCCGCGCTTCGCCCAGCACATCGAGAAGCTCAACCATGCACTGTTTCTGACAAGCTATACTGATTCCGTCCTGGCCGCATCGTCCAACATCCCAGTGGATGGGTCACCCATATTGAAACATTGGGAGGTGGACTAGCCGCTGATCAGAGAGATATGAAATGGGGCTTCTATGGTGAGAACAACTTGGATATTCTGGTCAATGCTCCTGCTGCAACAGCAGGTACTTCACTCAGCTGAGCTGAAGGTCCGAACAGTTTACGCTTCAAGCGCAGGAGTTTTAAATCTTAAAGTCACCGTACGCAATCTCGAAGTTGAGACATTGCCTCAACAGTTGTTCTTGACGGATTCAGAGAGGTGGACGCCGTATTTCAAATTACCCGCTGGGTTATATGAAATCAAGGGAGTTGGCAAAGGCTTTATGAACACTGTCAAAGAAGTCTTTGTAGATGACTCGACGAATGACGTTGTTCTCGAAATGCGCACAATATCAAATATCGATTACGTAAATATAGTCACAACACCAACACCGTCGCTTTCGAAGCAGGATGTTGGAGAAGAGAGACGATTGAGGGTTCAATTCCATTCTGGGACGCATCCGACGAAACCGATCAGTCAAATACGCGTACTCTTCCGGGATTCAGAGGGTAATGGGGAAAAATGGTTTGAAACAGATTCAACAGGGAGTGTTAATATTGATTTGCCGGATGGGCCGACATTTATTGTTATGCCGATGATTGTTATGCCATTAAATAGATCAATCTACACATTCGTGATTCTTCAAGATTGCAGTAAAACCGAATCTTTGGGGTTGTTCCCGCAAGGAGCGACGTGTGTACCAATTAAGAATTCTATTGTGGATATTAAGATACCTATAACTCATTAGCTTTGGACGAGTGGAGCTAGTCCCCATCCACAAATCTAGGTGCTGGGTGCCCCTTCCTTTCCGCAGTCTTATCGCGGAAAGGGTGGGAAGCCACGAACCTCGGCGACCGGCTGTTCCCTGATCTCTGATCCCGGTTCCCTGTTCCCTGCTTCAAAATAGTTACATATAATTTCCCTCCCCGGGCGCACAATGGTTTTGAGTTGGGAAAAAGAAGAGGGCGCAGGGGCAAAGGAAAAGCGATCAAAAGGGGAAGAAAACAGAGGCACCCCCACCCCCCCCACCCTCAAAACCCAGTTTCTGAGAGGGGATCATCCATGCAACTAAAACATAATAAACATCTTCATCAACCATCCATGTGTACTTATCAGTAAACACAAACCCCGAAACGCCACCGTTTTTTAGCCAACAAACACGCCTTTTTTGCCAGTTTTGCGCAAAAAAAGGCCGTTTTTGCAGTCGTTTTCTAGGCCAGCATCTTCGCCTTAGCTTTTTCGAGAAACCGGGCTGGCGGGTGGCCAGCTCCCTCGCCTTTGGGAACCTGGGTTAACACCAAACCTATGGCGCGAAGCGCCGACTGGCCCCACCGCAGGTGGTCGCAGGTGGTTTGCTCCTCCTTTGGCTGGCACGATACTATTTGCTTACCGCTGGCGCGGACTCAGCCATGCTCGGCACACACCGGCTCTGACTCCCAATCCCCTATGCAGCGGCTGGACGGTCGCAAACGCATGAAGATTCACGAGTACCAGGCAAAGCAAATCCTTGCTGAATACGGCGTCGCCGTGCCCCGCGGCGAAGTGGCCAACACCCTCGAAGAGGCCTCGACAGTCGCCCGCAAGCTCTTCGCCGGCGGCGCCACGGGCGTTGTCGTCAAGGCGCAGATTCACGCCGGAGGCCGCGGCAAGGGCGGCGGCGTCAAGGTGGCCCGCACCCGCGAGCAGGCCGAGCTTTACGCCCAGCAGATTCTCGGCATGACTCTCGTCACGCACCAGACCGGCCCGCTGGGGCAAAAGGTCCAGCGGCTGCTCATCGAAGAGACGGCGGCCATCGACCGCGAGCTGTACCTCGGCATCGTCCTCGACCGCGTCACCGGCAAGCTGGTCTTTATGGCCTCGCAGGCCGGCGGCATGGAGATCGAGGTCGTCGCCGCCAAAACTCCCGAGGCGATCTTCAAGGAAACCATCGACCCGGCCATCGGCCTGGGCCAGTGGCAGGCGCGCAAGCTGGCCTTCGCGCTGGGCCTCAAGCCCGCGCAGATCAACGCCGCGGTTGCGTTCTTTCAGAGCCTCTACAAGGCCTACATCGAGACCGACGCCTCGCTGGTCGAGATCAATCCCTTCATCACCACCACCGACGGCAAGCTCTTCGCCCTCGACGCCAAGATCACCTTCGACGACAACGCGCTCTTCCGCCATCCGGAGCTGAAAGCGCTGCGCGACACCGCCGAGGAAGACCCGCTCGAAGTGGAAGCCAGCAAGTACGCTCTCAACTACATCAAGCTCGACGGGTCGATTGCCTGCATGGTGAACGGCGCGGGGCTTGCCATGGCGACGATGGACATCATCCAGTACGCCGGCGGCTCGCCCGCCAACTTCCTCGACGTGGGCGGCGGCGCCACGCAGGAGCAGATCGAACACGCCTTCGAGATTCTGCTCAGTGACGCCAATGTGAAGGCCATCTTCATCAATATCTTCGGCGGGATTCTGCGCGTTGACCGACTGGCCACCGGCGTCGTCGCGGCCACGCGCAACCTCAACGTCAAAGTACCGATAGTGTTGCGACTCGAAGGCACCAATGTCGAGGAGGGACGCAAGATTTTGAAGGATTCCGGTCTGAATTTCTTGGTGGGCGAGACAATGAAGGACGCAGCGGAGCTTGCTGTAAAAGCAGCGAGCGTGGGGGCATAAGATGGCAGTCTTGGTAGATAAAAGAACGCGTCTCATCGTGCAGGGCATCACCGGCAAAGAAGGCACCTTCCACGCCATGAGCTGCGCGGAGTATGGAACGCGCGTAGTCGGCGGAGTCACTCCAGGCAAAGGTGGAACCATGCACGAAGGCTGGCCGGTCTTCAACACCGTGGCCGACGCCGTGGCCGCCACCGGCGCCAACGCGACGATGATTTTTGTGCCGCCGCCCTTTGCCGCAGACGCCATTCTCGAAGCCGAGGACGCGGGCATTCCGCTGATCGTCGCCATCACCGAGGGCATTCCGACCCTTGACATGGTGAAGGTCTGGGCCAAGCTCAAGACCTCGAAGTCGCGCCTCATCGGGCCGAACTGCCCCGGCGTCATCTCGCCCGGCAAAGCCAAGATCGGCATCATGCCCGGCCGCATCCACCTGGAAGGTTCGGTCGGCATCGTCTCCCGCTCCGGCACGCTGACCTACGAGGCCGTGCATCAGCTCACCCAGCGCGGCATCGGGCAATCGACCGCCATCGGAATAGGCGGCGACCCCATCATCGGGACGACACATATTGATGCGCTGCGCCTCTTCAACGACGATCCCGAGACCGAGGCTATTGTGATGATCGGCGAGATCGGCGGCACGGCGGAAGAGGCCGCGGCGGAGTTCGTTCGCCAGCACGTCAAGAAGCCCGTTGTCGGCTTCATCGCTGGCCAGACCGCGCCTCCCGGCCGCCGCATGGGCCACGCAGGAGCCATCATCAGCGGAGGCCAGGGCACCGCCGCCGACAAGATGAAGGCCATGCGCGAGGCCGGCATCCACGTCGTCGTCTCCCCCGCCGAGATCGGCGCAACGCTGGCGCGCTTCATCGGGAAAAGCTAGCATTTGTATCTGCTAAACTCTCGCCCATTACAATGAAGAATCAGATACGAATTTTCCCAGGAGCAACTCACGTGGCCGAACGCACCTTCAGCATTATCAAGCCAGACGCGGTCCGCAAAGGATTCACCGGAGCCATTCTGGCCGAGATCGAACGGGCCGGATTTCAAATTGTCGCTATCAAGCGGCAGTCGATCAGCGTCGCCGAGGCCCGTGGCTTCTATGCCGTCCATGCGGGCAAGCCGTTTTTCGATGGGCTGTGCGCCTTCATGTCTTCCGGGCCTCTGGTGCTGATGGTGCTGGAAAAGGAGAACGCCATCGCCGATCTGCGCAAGCTGATGGGCGCCACCAACCCGGCCAACGCCGAGGAGGGAACCATCCGCAGGAAGTTTGCTGCCTCGATGTCAGAGAACGCCATCCACGGCTCCGACGCCGAAGAAACCGCAGCCTTCGAGATCTCTTATTGGTTCGCGGGCTACGAGCAGCAGTAGCCCTTCTCAGTAACTCCCTGCCGGAATCTGAATCAGCTCGAAATCCGAGGCGCTCAGACGATTGAAGCAGGACTTCCAGTAGGTTCCGCTGGCGTCGCCCGCGGCCTGCAGATCGGGAATGATCGTGTTCGCCCACGGGCTTGGCTGGCCCACCAGCGTATAGCTGAATTGGTGCTGGGCGAGCAGAGCAAGGCCGCCGTTCCCAGTGTCATAGGTGTAAGCTCCATACGTCGCCAGCGCGGTAAGAATAGTTTTGCACTCCGCCGAGTAGGGGCTGGCCGCAATCTGCGCGGGCGTCCACAGCAGGTGAACCATGTCGCCGTAGGAGGGCGGCCCGGTGCCGCCGCAGGATTCGTCCGTGCCGTTGGCATTCTGGTCCGCCGGATAAACAGTTGGGTTATTCAGGCAGTTTGTGTTCAACCCTAACGCATGGTCGATATGCCCGTTCACCAGCTCCTGCGCGGTGATCACAAAGAGTCCGGCCCCATAGCCGGCCTTCACCGAGGTTTGGCCTGCGTCCTCCAGGCCCGTGCCGCCCAAGGCGCGGCTTCCGCCCCACTGGCAGGCCACCGTCGATGCGCTCACCGTGCAGGCCCATCCATCCACCTCAAGATTCAGTGTCGTATCGATGATCGCAATGTGCGCATCGGGCTGCGGTTCCGGCAATGCGCCGCTGGGAATATGAATCTGCAGGTTGTTCGCATCGCAGCCATAACCAGTTGGTATGCACGTGAAGGTCTTCACCGGATCAGTGGCCGACGAGACGTAAACCGGGTACATATAGCTGTCGATGGATAAATCCTGGTTGGAGACAGACTGGCCCCACAGCGAGATCATCGCGGTTTGCGGCAGCGTGGTGGCGCCGCTCGCCTTCAACGCCGCCACCGTGGTGTGAAACGGCGACGTGCTGGAAAATATCTGCGAGTAAACCCACGGCAGCGAGTCGGGGTTGGCAGGCGGCGGCTGTGTAGTCGTAGTAGCCGCCGTGCCGCCGCCTCCGCAGGAAGTGATCCATGCGGCAGCAAAAATGAGTAATAATAATTGCGCCACCTTGCCAATCATGCTCTGACTCATCGTCGTTCCTCTTTCGCTTTCAGTCGCCAAACAGATCATCAATCTTCTGGCGCAGCGCGGCAACTTCCTGCCGCAACTCCGCCACCGCCGCCTCCAACTGCGCGATGCGTTCCTCGTGCCTTTCGTTCTGCTCCGCGCCTGGCTGGATCTGGCGGTGGGCTACTGCCGGCTCGGTCACAAATGCTGCCGCCAGCGACTCCACGCCGCCAGCGAGCAAGTGCATATAGCGCGACTCCTTGGTTCCCGGCTGGCGCGGCAACACAGCCGCCAGCGGCGGCGTTCGCTCCATCAGTTTTTGCAGCGCGGCAATCACATCGGTGAGTTCGTCGAAGCTGTACATCCGCTCGGCGCGTCCGCGCAGTTCGCCCGGTGTCTGCGGCCCGCGCAGCAGCAGCACGCAGATGAGCGCCGCCTCGGCGCGGCTGAAGTTGAAGGCCTCGCCCAGCCAGTGCTCATACTTGGGGACGCGCCCGTCGGCGGAGCGCGCGCGGCCAGCCAGCTTCAGATCGTCCAGCCGATGCAGCGCCATGCGCACCTTCTCCTCGTCCAACTCCATCACCGGCTCGCGATTCGAGCGCTGGTTGCAGCCGTTGATGAGCGCGTTGAGCGAAAGCGGATAGTACTCCGGCGTGGTCACTTCTTTTTCCATCAGCACGCCCAGAACGCGGGCCTGCGAGGCGGTGAGCACAAACGGGATCGGATCGGTCGGCATAGCTCTATTCTGCCACTGCTTCGCCATGTGTGCCGCGCAAAGAAATGCCCCGTTCAAGCCTGGCTAGAACGGGGCGATTGCAAAGTTGCGGACTTTACCGCTTGCCCTGGATGGTCTTGGGATTGACGCCAGCTTTCTTGGCGGCGCGCTTGGCGGCGATGGCGTGCATCTCCTTGCCGACGTGCGACTGGTTGATGCCTAGTTGAATGGCCAGGTTGATGACGTTGCCGGTGCCCCAGTAGAGCGCCAGGCCAGAGGCGTAGTGCCACAGCATGAAACCAAACATGACCGGCATCATGATGGCCATCATGCGGCGCTGCGAGGCGTCCATCCCCGGTGAGGGGGTGATGTACTGTGTCAGAAACATCGTGATGATGATGAGGATGGGCAGGAAGTGGACGGGGTCCGGCATGGAGAGGTCGGTGAGCCAGAACCAGTGGGCCTGGCGCAGTTCGACCGTGTTTTGCAGCACCCGGAAGTAGGCGAAAAAGAGCGGCATCTGCACCAGCATGGGCAGACAACTGCCGTACATATTCACGCCTTCCTCTTTGTAAAGCGCCATCATCTCGGTGTTCATCTCGGCGCGTTTGGGGTCGGTCGCCTTGATGTTTTTGTACCGGTTCTTGATGGCCTCGATCTTGGGCTGAATGCGCATCATCTTCAGCGAGGACTTCAGCATCGAGTAGCGCGTGGGCAGCATCAGGAGGTTGAAGATGACCGTGACGATGATAATGGCCCAGCCCCAGTTGTTGATGCTGCCTCCCATGCGGTCATGGAGGAAGCGCAGGGCCAAGTAAAGTGGCTTGGCGATGATGCCCAGCAAACTGCCGAACTGAATGAGCGATTCCAGCGTCGGCCCGTCGGCTTTGCCGCCGGCGCCGGTCACGTGGACGGTGCTGAGCACTTCCATCGCCTTGGGGCCGGCATAGAGGCGCAGGCGAGTAATGCCGCTGGTGTCGCCCATCGCCAGTCCAAGAACGTGGGCCGGCTTCTTCTCGCTGTTGGGATCGCTCAGGTCTCCCGGCAGATCGATGGTGTTGTGCAGCGTAACCAGGGTGACGCGTTCGGGCGCGTCGGGTAAAAAGGCCGATACGAAGTAGAGATCGGTGACAGCCGCGTAAGAGTAGGGCAGGTCGAGCGTGGCGTTGTTGCCGACCTTGGCCACGGCCTCCGTGTCCTGCTTGCCATTCAGCGACCAGTCGAACTGCGAGGCCGCGCTGGTGCGAACCGAAGAGCGGGTCAAAGACGACGGAAGAAACTCCTCCATGTCGCCCAGGCCGGCGGGCCAGGCCACCAGCGCCCGCACCGGCGCGCCGTTGCGCGTGACCTGGGTCTCGACGGTGACCACGTAGCTCGCATCGAAGCGGAAGGTCTTCACCACATCCAGGCCATTCGCGGCGTAGTGGAAGGTGAGCGCGTTGGTGGCCGGCACATCCACATGGCCCGTAATCGTGGGCTGCGCGCCGGAGACAGTGAGCTGATAAAGCGCCTGGTTGAGCTGATCGCTCAGCGCCGGCTCATAAGTGAAGAGCGAGAGCGGCAGGCCGAAGTGCGCCGAGGCCTGCGGCTGCACCATATCCAGCGGCTTGCCGGCGCTGTCGTTGTAGTGCTTCAGAATCCAGTGCTTGACCTGCGCGCCCTGATTGGTGAAAACGATGCGGTAGTTGTCGTTTTCAACCGTCGTCTCCGTCACCGTTGAAGCGGCAATGGCTGAAGCGGCCACCTGCTGTGAGGCTGACTGCGCCTGCGGCGCGCTGGCAGCGGATACTGGCGCAGTTGCGGCAACCGGCTGTGGCTGGCTGGGCTGAGAATGGTTTTGGGTTTGAGCCGAAGAGGCGGGCGTAGGCGGCTGCTTGGGCATGAAGTACTGAAAGCCGAAGAGGACAACCAGCGCCAGCATGAACAACGTCAGCAGGCTGCGCATATCGCCGCCGTTGCCGCCGCCATTGCCGCCCTGCCCTTGAAGATTGGGATTACGAATTTCTGCCAAAGTATACTTCCTGTTCGTTGGGGCCTGTTTTCAGGCCATCAAGGGCGCGCCGTCAGGCCGCCGCTCTTCTTATGGTAACGGTTGAGGGGGAAAATTGCGTGCCGCTGAAGCCGGCGGCACCAGATCGAGGCCGCCGCGCGTGAATGGATGGCAGCGCAAAAGCCTCCAGGCGGCCAACGCCGTGCCGCGTAAAGGGCCGTGAGTTGCAATGGCGATGGAGGCATACTCCGAACAGGTAGGCAAAAACTTGCAGCCATCGCCGGGCGAGAGCGTGTGCAACGCCGGCGAAATCCAGCGGCGATAGAAAGCGAGCATGGCGAGCAGCAATCGAGTCATAGCACCGGCTTGGATGGGACCGGAATCGGAGTCATGCGCTCCGCCTCGGCCTTTGCCTGCTGAAGAATACGCACAATCTCCGCCTCCAGTTTCGTAAAATCCATCGTCAGCACCGCGCGCCGCGGATGAAAGATCAGATCGCAGCCGCGCGGCAGCAGTTCAACGTGGAGGCGCAATGCTTCTCTCATGCGACGCTTCAGGCGGTTGCGCTCATGCGCCTTGCCCATCACTTTGCCCGCGGTGAGGCCGACGCGCGGCAAGGGTGGCAATTCGGCGCCGGCGTACGCGGGCTGTTGCGGGGCCAGAAACCAGCTCATCGACGCAGACTGGCGCTTGCGGCTGGCCGCATAAGCGCGTTGATAGTCGGCGTGTTTGCACAGCCGCGCCCCGCTCAGCGATTGCCTTGCGGACGGGCGCTGGTCAGGTTGAATTGGGATGGTCATGACTACGCCGCCGTGCGTGCGGGCCGGAAGAGTGGATGCTTCAAACTCATTCCGGCTCCACAATTGGCTGGGGCTATGGTTTGCGGCATTTGGCGAGAGCATAAGACCAGCGGCAGAACGGCAGCCGAGAATTAGTCGCGGAAGCCTGCGCTGACGGCCACGCGCTTGCGTCCCATGGCGCGGCGACGGCTCAGAACGGCTGCACCGGCTTTGGTCTTCATGCGCGCGCGGAAACCGTGTTTCATCACGCGCTTGCGGCGATTGGGCTGAAATGTGCGCTTGGGCATCGATATGCGCTCCTGTTCCCTTTTTCAATTTGTGAAAATCTGCACCTTGACGGTAAGTTTTAAGTGTATCGCAGGTTGGCCCAGGAATCCAGCGGAAAGCGCATGGAATGGAATTCATTCCCCGCCCATCGTCTGCAACCTGCCCCGGGTGAAGCGGCCTCGACCAGTTCCCTGCATACACTCTGGTAACCTTTTCGGCAAGTTTCACCATCAATGGTGCAACTATTGCGAAGGAACAAAAAGTTATGTGAAAGAGGGATTGCAAAGATCTCGAAGTGTGCTAATCTTGGGACCGTTCAAGTAATTTCCCAGCGTCTCACGGAACCGGTTTTTTCCCTGGCCCGAGATCAAATACAGGATCCGATCAGCGGCAGTCAGGCTGTCGGAAAATGGCAATCGGACGCAAGGCAGAGTGCCTCTGCGCCTAACGCGATACTGTGCCTGCTCTCAAGGGATGAACCGGTACGGCAGTTTACAGACGACGCAGGTAAGGAAAAGCAAGATGGCATTTGCAGTTTCGCCGGCAACGGCTCTCAATCCCTGGCTTCAGATTCTCTCCGCGCTCGAGAAAAAGGTCATACGCCAGTCCTTCGAGACCTGGCTTAAGCCATCTCGTTACAGCCATATAGCCAACCGTATCCTGTATGTGCGCATCCCCTCAAAGGATTTCCAGCAGTTGGGCGACAGGTTCGGCGACCTGATTCAGGAAGCCATTGAGCAGCTGGATCTGGACTTGGACGACGTCTGTTTTGTCACCGCCGAGGAAGACCCTTCGATTCCGCCGCAGCGCAAGGACGGCGGCTTCGGGCCGGTTCCCGCGCACGCGCCCACCGCGCCGCAGGCCCCGCCCAGCCGCACCCCCGAGCAGGCGCGCTTCGACTGGTCCACGGCGGCGCAGCTCAATCCTCGCTACACCTTCGACGCTTTCGTCATAGGCAACGGCAACCAGTTCGCCCGCGCCGCCTCGCTGGCTGTGGCCGAGCGCCCCTCCCGCGCCTACAATCCGCTCTTCCTCTATGGCGGCGTCGGCATGGGCAAGACCCACCTGATGCAAGCCATCGGGCACGAGGTGAAGCGCCGCCAGCCCATGGCCAGCATCTGCTACATCTCCGCGGAAAAATTCACCAACGAGATGATCTCCTCACTGCGCAACGACCGCATGACCGGCTTCCGCGACCGCTTCCGCACCATGGACGTGCTGCTGATCGATGATATTCAGTTCATTGCGCAGAAAGAGCGCACCCAAGAGGAGTTCTTCCACACCTTCAACGCGCTGCACGAGAGCATGAAGCAGATCGTAATCGCCAGCGACCGTCCGCCCAAGGAGCTGGCCGAGATCGAAGACCGCCTGCGTTCGCGCTTCGAGTGGGGCTTGATCGCCGACATTCAGCCGCCCGACCTGGAGACCAAGGTCGCCATTCTGCAAAAGAAGGCCGAGAGCGAGCAGGTGCAGTTGCCCATCGACGTGGCGATGTTCGTCGCCTCGAATGTGCGCACCAACGTGCGCGAGCTCGAGGGCGCGCTGGTTCGGCTGATCGCCTGGTGCCAGCTCAATCGCATGGAGATCACGCTCGCCTCAACCCAGCAGTGCCTCAAGAACTTCATCGACCTGCAGGTGCGCAAGATCACCATCGAGGCCATTCAGCGCGCCGTCAGCGAGAACTTCGGCATGAAGGTCGCCGACCTGAAGCAGAAGAACAACTCGCGCAACGTCGTTGTGCCGCGCCAGATCGCCATGTACCTGGCCAAGCAGATGACCGAGGCCAGTCTGCCGGAGATCGGACGCCAGTTTGGAGGCAAGCATCACACCACTGTGATGCACTCCATCTCCAAGATCGACGATCTGCGCCGCTCCGACAAGGACTTGCACCGCACCCTCAACAAGCTCCAGGAGCAGTTGAACGCCTAGCCACCTGCGGTGGGGCCAATTGCCTTCGGTGGGTCCATGCCATAAAAAGCGTGAGGAATACCAGGTCTCGAAGTCGAGACCTGGAGTTCCGTAGAATAACGAACAAAAGCATTTTGTACTGAGGTGAGGTATGAAAATCGCAACCGTTTTTTTAGGTTCTGTGATCTGCTTCATCTCACTTGACATTGCCGCCTGCAGCGGAGGTCCTAACGACGCATCTTCTCCCACTACACTGCCATCCGTCGCAACACCAGCCTTCAGCGTCGCAGCTGGCTCTTACTCTTCGTCCCAAATCATCACCATCTCCACCACCACTGCCGGGGCGACCATCTACTATACGACCGACGGGAGCGTGCCCGCGGCTTCTTCTTTCAAATACACCTCTGCAATTACGGTCTCCAGCTCAATTACCCTCAAAGCTATTGCAACAGCATCGGGTTACAACGCCAGCGCTGTTGCCAGCGCTGTATACACCATCACCACATCTTCGAGCGGACTCACAAATGGCCTGGCTGAATTGCCCTCTCTTTCGACAACCGGCGTACCTCAACCGACAGGAGCTGTAGGTGGGCTCAAAGTCCTCGATTGGGCCGGATTCTCCTCAGCCGTCACATACACCTTTGACGATTCGCTTGCCTCGCAACTTTCCAACTACTCACAACTCCACGCCACCGGTTTTCGCATGACCTTCTTCCAGATCTCCAGTACCGGTTACAACGCAGGGTGGCAGCAAGTTGTCAACGATGGAAATGAACTCGGCAATCACACTGCGCATCACTGTTATGCCGATGGCACTGGTTGTGCAAACGGCGTGTGGGACGGTAGTATTGCCGCCGAATATAACGAATGCAATCAATTCCTTGAACAAAGTTACGGCGTCAGCAATGTATGGGACACGGCTGCTCCCTATGGCGATACAGGATATGACGCAACCGCCGCAAACCTGTTCTTTCTCAATCGCGGTACCTGGGGAGGACAAATTGCGCCCAATGATTCCACCGATCCTTACAACCTTCTTGTCTACGTAGCAGCCGCCAACGACACTGCTTCCATTTTCGATGCATATATCGATTCCGCCCGTTCCTCTGATAAATGGCAGATCTTCCTCATCCACTCTCTGGGAGGCGATGGGGGATTCGCTCCCATCAATCCCGCAGATCTTCTTGCCAGCATTAACTACGCAAAGTCATTTGGCGATATATGGATTGATGATCTGGTAAACATTGGTTCTTACTGGGCAGGTCAAAAAGCTGTTACTGAAGGGACCACCATACAATCAGGAAACGACATCACAGTCTCTTGGACTCTTCCTGCCCACTTCCCGCCGGGCAAGTTTGTGCGTGTCACGGTCACTGGCGGAACTGTTAGTCAGGGAGGAGTCACTCTTCCGTGGAACAGCGCAGGATATTACGAGGTTGCACTCGATCCGGGGTCTCTCACCATTGCTCCGTAAAATTTCTGGCAGGTTGCCCCACTCGCTTTTGGGGACCGGGGAACTCACAAATCTCATGGCGCGCAAGCGCCGACTGGCCCACATCTCGATTCTGAGATATGGGAGGTGATGGACTTCATCGCTGCCATTCCTCCCGGAGGGAGGAGAGGGTAATAGCTCCAGGTCAGGGTCCCCGCAGAGAGGTCTTTGTCCGTGGGGTAACGGATGGAGCGCAGCGCAATCCGGAGAATACTCATTGAAAACGCCATGCGCCTCGTAGGGGCGCTGCGCAAGCACGGCTGTTGCAATTCCCATCCATCCATAAACTTGGCCACCCCCACATCCGTCTTTAGGACCTGGGCGTGACGCTAATTCCTAACCCCTAACCACTAATCCCTGTATTTTTCAATCTTTCTCGGCCTGCGGCGGTTTTTTTTCGACCGCGGCTCGCTCGATCAGTTTTACTGGATAGTAGGCGTTGCGGGTGTATTGCTTAACCATGCGGTTGGTGTTGAAGTAAGAGCCGTTGAAGGCCAGCGTGTTGCGCATCAAACGCGCCCACTTCTCCGGCGCATCCAGAAAGAGCGGCAGCACGGCGGTTTCCAGCTTGCGGTAGAGCGAGTCGGCCTCGGCGGCGTCATCTGCACCGTCTTCAATGGCCCATCCGGTGACGCCCTCGATGCAGCCCTCGATCCACCAGCCGTCCAAAATCGACAAACTGGGTACGCCGTTCAGCGCGGCCTTCATGCCGCTTGTCCCAGAGGCCTCATAAGGCCGCCGCGGCGTATTCACCCACACATCCACGCCTGCGGTGAGCAGCGCGCCCAGATTCCAGTCATAGTTTTCCAGGTAAAGAATGCGCAGCGCGTCGTTGGAGAGCTTGACGGCCTCCTCGATAACCTGCTGGATCAGTTCCTTGCCCGGCCCGTCCTGGGGATGCGCCTTGCCGGCATAGAGAATCTGCAATCCGCCGGCCTTGGCGGCAATCTCCGCCAGCCGCTTGGGATCGGTAAACAATAACGTGGCGCGCTTGTAGGTGGCGGCGCGCCGGGCAAATCCCAGCGTCAGCCTCTTGGGATCGAGCACCTGTCCCGTGCGCTCGGCCACATCCACCAGCAGTGCCGCCTTGTTGCGCGCATGCGCGGCTAGAATCTCGCCCTCCGGCAGGTCAATAGCGTTGCGCAGATAAAGATTGTCGCGCCGCCAGGCGGGGAAGTGCGCATCCATGAGTTTTTGAAACGGCTCGGAGACCCATGTGGGCGCATGCACGCCGTTGGTTATCGAGTCGATGGCAAACTCCGGGAACATGGCCCGCGAGACCTTGGCGTGCTGCATGGCCACGCCGTTGGCATAGCGCGAAAAGCGCAGCGCCAGCAGGGTCATGTTCAACATTCCGTCGCGGAAGCAGCCCAGTTTTTCCAGCCGCGCCGTGCGGTCGCCGCCCAGGATGCGAATGGATTGCTCGGTGGAGAAGCGGTCGTGGCCGGCCGGAACCGGCGTGTGCGTGGTGAAGACGCACTTCTTGCGCACCTGCTCCATGTCGGCTTCGGTGGCCGCGCCCAGCGGTCCGCCGCCCAACTGCCGTTCCAGCAAGCCCAGCGTCAGCAACGCCGCGTGGCCTTCGTTCATGTGGTAAACATTGACGCGGTAGCCGAGCGCGTGTGCCATGCGCACTCCGCCCATGCCCAGCACAATCTCCTGCTGCAAGCGGTAATTGGTGTCGCCGCCATAAAGGTGATCGGTGAGGCCCCGATCCCAGCCCGAGTTTTCCTCCACATCCGTGTCCAGCAGATAGATGGGCACCACATGGCCGTAGCGGCCTACCAGGTTATAGCGCCAACAGCGCACCGTCACCACGCGATCTTCCACCGAGACGGTGACACGCGCCTGCTCCTCAACGCAGAAATCCGCCGGATTCCAGGGCTGGATCGACTCGCTCTGCACCCCCTTGGCATCCAGATGCTGCTGAAAGTAGCCTTTGCGATGCACCAGCGAAAAGGCCGTCAGGGGAACGCCCAGGTCGGCCATGGAGCGCAGCGTGTCACCGGCAAGAATGCCCAAGCCGCCAGAGTAGGTCGGCATGGCGGGATTGATCGCTATCTCCATGGAAAAGTACGCGACCAGGCCCGAAACCGGAAAGGTCTCGTAAGAAAAGGGCTTGGATGATGTCGGCTGCAAGGCTTTCTTACCTCCACGGAGCTCCCGGCTGCGAAGTGACGCACTGGGAAAAGTGACTATTCGCGCGGCTGACCGGGCATTGTGATCTCGCCCGGCTGTTATCGGGATGAACTTTATCCAATTCTAGCAAGGATCGCAGCGAAGCTCTGAAAGGATGCTGCTATTGTTCCGCGAGAAGCCAAGCCGAAGTTGGATTTCCAATCAGGTAATGCTTTGGTTATTCCTTATCGGCCCGTGGTGAAAGTCGAAAAGGATGAAATTCGTCCAACAGGGGCTAATGTCCAACGTTTTTATCAACCATTTGCGGCACGACTCCCACCCCATCGACGAAGACCTGTCGATGGGGACCCCGGTGAAGCCGTACCCTTTCAAAACCAGACTTTTCACCACAGGGCTAACCCCGAATCCCTGATCCTTGTTCCCTGCTTTTAAGGCCCGTGGCCGATGGCGATGTCGACGCTGCCGGTGTTGCCGGTGACGGCCAGGCCGAGCAGATCCGTGGCCACGCCGGGCAGTGAGGCGGGAGTAAAGCTGACGCTTCCATCGAGGGCCGAGATGGCTGTGCTCGACTGCTGGGCCAGCAGTGCGCCCTCTTCGCAGGGACCTTGGAGGCCGCAGGGCGGCGACCACGCATAGAGCGCCTGGTAGAGCGTCACCGTGCCGTTGGTCATGGGGTTGCCGTCCATGTCGAGCACGCGCAGAACGATCGGGCTGGCGGTTGCCTGGGCAGAGAGATTTTGGCTAACGCCAGAGACAGCTTCCAGCGTGGCGTACTCCGGCCGTGATCCGAAGGCGGTAAAAGTGACACAGGCGCTTGTGCCGCTCAGGCAGGCCGTCGCGATGACGGTTTGCCCCTCGATCAGCGGCCCCGCAGTCAGCGTCAGCGAAGCGATGCCATTCGAGTTGGTGACGGCGGAGCTGCTGGAGGCAGTGAGGCCGGTCGTAGTCTGCCAGGTGACGGTGCGTCCGACGGCGGGCAAGCCGCCGCTCAGCGCCAGGGCCTGGGTTGTCCACGAGAAGCTTGTGCCGGCGGCCAGCGAGAGCATGGGGGTCAGCGAGGCCAGCGACGGCGGTGTCGTTCCACCAAACTGCGCTTGCAGGCTGGAGCCGTTGTTGAGCGAGGCGGTCACAATCGACCAGGTGTTGTCGACGGCGGTTACGTTCATGGTGGCGCGGCCATCGCCGCTGGCGGTTACGGCGCAAGTGCCTGCCCCACAGCCCAGCGCCGCTGTGCCGCTGGTGACTGTGAACAGAACCGTGTCGCCGCCGGCCGGCGCGAGATTTGCGGCCAGAGCCGTGACGGTGAAGGGCTGCGGAACCCCGATGGGAATCAAGCCCATGGGCGCGGCGAGGAGGATGAGCGCGTCGGTTGAATCCGAGCCGTAACCGACTGCGGCGGCGATCACGGTGGAGGCGTTGTAGATGGGCAGGTCGTCCACCTCGACGTTGACCGAGCCGGTGATGCCGCTGGCGGCCGGCGGCGCAAGGGCGATGATCTGGTTGGGCGTGATGCTGAGGACGGTGGCCGATTGGCCGCCCACAAGCACCGTATCGGCAGTGTGAAAGCCCATGCCGGTGATGGTGATGGTGCCGCCGGTGAGCGGCAGCCGCTGGGGCGAGACGCTGGTGGCGTAGAGAACCCATCCCCGGTAGGCGAAGTCGGGACGGCCGTCGCCGCGCTCGTCGGCGATGCCCAGGCGCACAACGTCTGCGCCCGATACGGCGACTTGCAGCCAGCTTTCGCCAGTCGCAAGGCCGTTCAATCCCGCGCCGAAACCAACCGGTGCGGAGCCAAGCACATCGTAAGCATCCCAGACTCCCAGCGCCGGCATTGCCTTGGCGTTGGTTGGGTTGCCGTTCTCGTCTAGCGCCTCGGTGACGACGGTGAAGCTGCTTCCGCCCTGCACGGGAAAGCTCAGCCAGTCGGTCTGCCCAACCTGGCTCAGCCGTCCGCTCCACATTCCGCTGGTGGGCAGGATGAGAGGCGCGCCCTCGCTGCCCAGCGCATCCTCATAGCCACTCACCGCCGAGTTTTCGACGGTCACATTGATCGTCTGCGCGCCGCTGGCCGCCATCGCCGGAATGGTGATCGCCGCCAGTGTGCCCGACGGCTCCGGTGAGCCGTCAATATAAGGTCCGACAGAACTGGCGTGGATGAAAAGCGGATTGACCGATTCGAAGCTGAGCTGGTAACTGGCCGTGGTCGTGCCGGGCGGCAGCGGCACGCCGCTCAAATCAAAATAGCCCTGCATCGCGGCGTTATTCGATCCCCACATCGTCAGCGGATTGCCATTCGCGTCGTTCCAGCCGGTGACCGGGTCGCCATGGTTGCCGTTGAAATAGGAGCCGGAAACAAAGGTCGTCGTGTATTGGAAGAGCGGGTCGCCGTTCGCGTCCAGCGGCCGCGCCACCACATTCACGCCTTGCATCCCGGTGCCGCCGTTGAAGCTGATCGTTCCCTGGATCGAGATGGTGTTGGCGGCGGTGATCTGCCTGCCGGGAAAGCCGGCCAGATTGGCGGCTGTGACCGGATAGATGCGATTGAGCGCGGCGATGTCGTCCCAGCGCAGCAGAGTGGGATCGGGAATGCAGAGGCCGCCGCTCGCGCCGCAATCGCCGCTAGCCGGCTGCATCACCGGCCAGCCGAGCAGGGCGTCGGGCTGACTGCTTTCGTCGCCGCCGTTCACCTGCGCGTAGTCCAGGCCGAGAATCCGCCCAAAGGCCCGCTCCAACTGAAAGCTCATCATCTCCAGTTGCGCGGGTGTGGTGGCACACAAGCCGTTGAGCAGCAGGATGCCGTGGGCGATCGTCGCATTGGGGTTGATAAAGTCCAGCCAGAAATAGACGCCGTTTCTCTGGCAGCTTGTCGGCTGGCTAGCGCCCGCGCCAAAAAGAGCTTCGATCACTGAGCCGTCGGCGTCGAAGATAACGCCCAGCGGGTAGCCGGTAGCCGAGGGCGCAACGTCGGCGGGCGCGGAAATCACGCCCAACTGGCTGGTCTGCTCGTTGGTCACGGTGAAGTTGGTGCCGCTGACCACCAGATTCGCGCCGCTCACGTCCTCATTCAGCGTGCCCTTGTCGGTGAGCGTAACAGCGGCGGTGGGAACAGCGCTCCACAACGCCGCCGCCGCATCCACCATCGCAACCGCCTGCTGATTGGTTACCGAGCTGTTCAGCGGCCCCTGATCGACGTAGTAGTTCACCTGGCCATTGGCCCAGTGAACCGACTGGCCAAGTGCAGAGGAGTTGAAGCCGCTCGTCCCGGCCACATACTTCGGCCCTCCAGCCAGAGCCGCGCCAGGCGTCAGACCGAACAGCACGGCACCAAGAAGAGTGGCGAAGAACCAATCGAAGGTGCAATGTGCGCGACGAAGGCGGAGGTGGAACATGGCATGTTCTCCGGATGGGCAGCCAGAGAACCTTCTAAAGAAAATCCTGAGAAGTCTCCTGAACGGCCACAGTCTCCTTATCGGCAGAAAAGCGCATGGACTAGAAACATTTAAGTAACAAGAAAATTCAATAAGGTTTTGGAATGATAGTTACAATTTTGAATCTCAGATCAGCAAGATTGCTGCTCGCGAATAGAATGGCATAGGCGGGAGTGCGATTCGCCGCCAGGGAGTGTGATATGGCCGGGATGACACGCCGGGAATGGTTAAAGGGAGCCAGCGCGGGGCTGGCAATTGCTCAGAGTGGTTGGACCGGGTTGCGAGCCTGGGGCTCGGAGTTGCCGCAAGGGAGGCCGGTGAGTGGCGCGCGGCATTTCACCAGCGCGGCGGTCGAGGCGTTGATCGCACGGGTGCGACGCGGAATTGACGATCCGATGCTGGCCACGATCTTCTCGAACTGTCTGCCAAATACGCTGGACACGACGGTCTGGCCGGGCAGTTATGAGGGCCATCCGGATACCTATGTTGTTACGGGCGACATCGACGCAATGTGGCTGCGCGACTCCAGCGCGCAACTGTGGCCCTATCTTCCGCTGGCCAGGGAGGATGGCAAGCTACGCGAACTGCTGGAGGGGGCGATTCGCCGCCAGGCGCGAATGATCCTAATCGACCCCTATGCGAATGCCTTTATGCGCGATGCGACGGTCGCGCCGTTGAGTTGGGCAGTGAAGGACAAAACCGAGCAGCACGCCGGCGTGGGCGAGCGCAAGTGGGAGCTCGATTCGCTCTGCTATCCGCTGCGGCTGGCGCACGGCTATTGGCGGCAGACGGGCGATACCCGCCCCTTTGACGCCACGTGGAAGGAAGCGGCCTGGGCGATTGTGCGCACCTTTCGCTCGCAGCAGCGCAAACAGGGGCCGGGGCCGTACAGCTTTCTACGGGAGTCGGCGACACCCAACGACACGCTGGCAATGGGCGGATTTGGCAATCCCGCCCGCCCGGTGGGGATGATCTTCTCGATGTTCCGCCCTTCGGACGACGCCTGCATCTATCCGCTCTTTGTTCCGGCCAATCTTTTTGCAGTGGCGAGCCTGCGACAGTTGGCCGCCCTGGCGGCGCAGGGGTTGGGCGAGGCCAAGCTGGCCGCCGAGGCCGAAGCGCTGGCCGGCGAAGTGGAGCGCGCGCTGCACCAGTATGGCAAGACGCAACAGGTGGGCCTAGGCGAGATCTGGGCATTCGAGGTGGACGGCTACGGCAACACACTCAAGATGGACGACGCCAATGCCCCCGGATTGCTGAGTCTGGCCTACCTGGGCTGCTGCCCACTGGACGACCCGCTCTATCAGCGTACGCGCCACTTTGCGCTCAGCAGCGACAATCCATATTTCTGCCGCGGAAAAGCAGCCGAGGGCGTGGGCGGGCCTCATGTGGGCTTGAATATGATCTGGCCGATGTCAATTACGATGCGCGCGCTGACCTCCAACGATGAGCAGGAGATTCGCCGCTGCCTGCGCTGGCTGAGCGACACCACGGCGGGGACCGGATTCATGCACGAGGCATTTGACAAGGACAATCCAGCCAACTTCACGCGGCCGTGGTTTGCCTGGGCCAACACGCTCTTTGGCGAACTGGTGGTGAAGCTGGCTGCGGCGCGGCCCTCGCTGCTGGCCGCGCCGCTGGGCTAGCCACACCTTGCCTGTCAAGCCAGATCGATCTCGACGTACGAGTCCCCTGGGCTGGCGGGCAAGCACCTCTCACCCAAAGGCTTTTACAGTCGTTCACGGGTCACGCTGCATCTATAGAGCAGTGGAATAATATCAACAGAGGAAGAACCATGACAGAGATTCGTTCGACCGTCATACTCGGCTCCGGCTGCGCCGGGCTCACGGCGGCCATCTACACTGGCCGTGCAGGACTCAATCCGCTGGTGTTGGAGGGACACGAACCCGGCGGCCAGCTCTCCATGACCACGCTGGTGGAGAACTTCCCCGGCTGGCCGGATGGTGTGCAGGGACCGGAGCTGATCGAAAACATGAAAAAGCAGGCGGCCCGCTTCGGCGCAACCTTTCAGCCGGTTGATCTGGCGTCGGTGGATTTGAGTGCGAATCCCATCCGGCTGCAAACTTCTGTGGGCGAAATCCTGACCCGCACCCTGATTGTCGCCAGCGGGGCGAGCGCGCGCTGGCTGGGATTGCCCAGCGAGCAGGCGCTTATCGGTCACGGCGTCTCCAGTTGCGCCACCTGCGACGGCTTCTTCTTCCGGGGTAAGGAAATTGCCGTGGTAGGCGGCGGCGACTCGGCGATGGAAGAGGCGCTCTTCCTCACCCGCTTTGCCTCCAAAGTCACGCTGCTCCATCGCCGCGAGGTCTTCCGCGCCTCCAAAATCATGCTCGACCGCGTCCATGCTCATCCGCAGATCGTGTTGCGCGCCAACGTCATCATCGAAGAGGTGCTGGGCGTCGAAGAAAAGGAAGTCAAGGGCGTGCGGTTGCGCGATGTGAAGACCGGCGAGCAGTCGACGCTGGCCATTGATGGCCTTTTTCTCGGCATCGGCCACGAGCCGAACACGAAGTTCTTCGCGGGCCAGATTGATCTCGACAACGACGGCTACATTCGAACCACGGGCAATGTGCTGGTCACAAAGGATGGCGTGCCGCTTCCCGGAGTGTTTGCCTGCGGCGATGTGCAGGACCGCCGCTACCGCCAGGCGATTACCGCCGCCGGGTCGGGCTGCATGGCCGCGCTGGAGGTTGAGAAGTTTCTCGAAGAACAGGGGCACTGACCAACTTGCGCCAGCGGTGCGGCCAGTTGCTAGCTATTCGCTCGCAGTAGTTGTTTGCACATGATGATGACGCTCGCTGAAAATCTCGAAGTTCTGGAAGAGGAGATTGCCGCTGCCTGCCGGCGCACCGGCCGCCCGCGCGCCGAGGTCGAACTGATGGCAGTTTCCAAAACCTATCCGGCGGCGATCGTGGCCGAGGCCGCCACGCTCGGCCTCACTCTTTTCGGCGAAAATCGTGTGCAGGAGTTTGCGAGTAAAGCCGTAGAGCTTGAGCCACTTCGTCAGTGCGCCGCAAATTCCATCCACGTCCATCTGATCGGGCATCTGCAATCGAACAAGGCGGCGCGCGCCGTCGAGCTTTTTGACGGAATTGACTCGCTCGACTCGTTACGCCTAGCCGAGCGGCTTAACGAAGCGGCGGGCAAATGCGCCCGTCGGCTGCCGGTTTTGTTGGAGGTCAAGCTCAGCCACGAATCCACCAAGGCAGGCCTAGACCCTGACTCCGCCGAAGCCGCCGCGCTGCTGGAGCGCCTTCCCGCGCTTGAACATCTGCAAGTACGCGGGTTGATGACGATTGCGCCCTTCGGCGTTCCAGAAGACCAGACCCGCGCATGCTTCCGCTGCCTGCGCCAGTGGCGCGACCGATGGGCCGTCGCGTGTCCAAAACTGAGCCTTGAAGTGCTCTCCATGGGCATGAGCGGCGACTTCGAGTTGGCTATTGAAGAGGGAGCAACCCGCATCCGCGTGGGCACGGCTTTGTTTGGCGCGCGCGGTAGTGGAAATTTGCCTGCGCTCCGGGTTCCGCTCGTGTAAACTAATTGAGACCCCAAAGTCGGCTTCTTACGAGCTGGCTAAATTGTGTCGGGACGTGGCTCAGCCTGGTAGAGCACTCGCTTGGGGTGCGAGGGGTCGGCAGTTCAAATCTGCCCGTCCCGACCATTCTTTTTAATGTCTATCCGCAAATTGTTAGCTTTGGTCTCCTGGTCGGCAGTCCTGTCCAGACTCGCAGGAGACATCTGACAGCGTGGACGCTGCCAAAACCGCCGGTCAGGAGATGGCACTACACTCCTTCCTGATGGTTCGGATTGGTTCTTATTGTTTTGCGCTATTAGAATTCTGAACCAGGGAGAAGATCCGTCGATTCTCCAGCTCGCTCAGGACTTGGTCAGGAAGTAAGCCTCAACGGCCTGAGCCATGGCGGCGTGATCGAAATACGGCGTTCTGTTTTCGTAGCGAGCGGACCAAACGGCCTGGTTGACAATATCCCGCGGATAGCACTGCCGCAACTCCTGTTTCATTATGTTGCGGATAAACGCGATCAGATCCTGGCATACGCTGGCGTCAAATCCCATGTGATTCTCTTCGGCTACGCGGCGAAAAATCTCACAGAACTGCGCGTCAGCAAGGGCGCCGATCTTGATCTTGGTTTGAATCCTGCGCAGGAAGCAGGCGTCCACCAACTCGGCCGGGTCCATATTGGATGCAAAGACGACCAGCATCTCGAAGGGGATCTCCAGTTTCTTTCCTCCGGAAAGAGTCAGGAAATCAATTCTGCGATCCAGCGGGACGACCCAGCGGTTGAGCAGGTCTTCGGGACGAATACGCTGCCGTCCGAAGTCGTCGATGATTAGAACCCCATTATTAGCTTTCATTTGTACGGGGCCGACATAGAACTTCGAAACCGGATTGAATTGCAGGTCAAGCATCTCGACCGTCAACTCGCCGCCGACCAGAACAGCGGGACGCTGGCAGAGCACCCAGCGGTCGTCGCAGCTTTTTCCCTCAGGCGCCGCAACCCGCATATGAATCGCCGGATCGAAGACCGTAATGAACTGGCCATCCACTTCCACCGCATAGGGAATCCAGACCTCATCCTCGGCAATCACGCGCGAGAGCGTCTCGGCGATGGTCGTTTTGCCAACGCCCGGCGGCCCATAGAGAAAAATCGAGCTGCCGGAGTTGAGCGCGGTACCGAACTTCCGCAACTTGTCGCTGTCGATCACAAGATGCGCAAAAGCGCGCCGGACGTCCTCGGCATGCACCTCGACCTTGCGAACACTCTGTAGTCGTGTCTGCTCGACGTAGCTCTCCAGCGATACCGGCGCCGGACCGGTGTAATGATTCAGCGAAAGCAGGTCCGCGGCGCGGTTTCTACCCTCGGCGGTAATGGCAATCTGCGGGACCTGGCCGGTCATGCCGGTCACCTGGCAGAGCAGTTCAGTGCGCAACTGGAAAGAAAGCTCCTTGGTCACTTCGAAGCTGAGCCGGATTTTCTTCGAGAGCTCGGAGATGGAGAGAGAGCCAGAAAGATAAAGCGTCTTTAACGCCAGATCCTCCAGAATTGTCTGGCGAACATCAATTTCATCAATGGACTGCGGCCTGTGCTCTGGCCCGATAACAGGCTCGGTAACAAGAAAATTGTAATCCGGCATCAAATCTAAGCTTGCCATCTTCCGCACCTCCGCTCCTGTTTATTTGTATCTTTGAAGGCACACGCTGATTCCCCATATCATAGACCTTTTGGATTTCGTTTTCCATTACTTTGGAGGTATTTTTTCTTCAAAAGGTAACTTTGATGGTTCGGGCCAGCGTCGCACTACCCAAGGGGAGCGACCGGGCCGTCCTCACGGAAGATGCAGCGCGCCCGGTATCTGTTGGCAGATTGCTGCCTATCCCTCTCAGAATTCGCTTTGCGTTTGCTACACTGCTTGCAGACAGGCAGCCCAGGCTGCCTGATTCAGGAAGCGCGCATTGAGCGGCGGGAGATTTCATGCCAGTTGTCGAACTCGCGGGAGTGACCAAGGCCTACGAGAGCAAGGTTGCCGTCAGCAACCTGAGCCTATCCATAGAGGCGGGCCAGATGTTCGGCCTGCTGGGGCCAAACGGAGCGGGCAAGACCAGCTCCATTCGCATGATGATGGGCATCACGGTTCCCGATTCGGGCTGCATCCGCCTCTTCGGTAAACCCTTTGAGCGCAATATCCTCGACCGAGTCGGCTATCTGCCCGAGGAGCGAGGCCTCTACAAAAAGATGAAGGTGATCGACCAGATCGTCTTCTTCGGCTGTCTGCACGGGCTGAGCGCTGATGTGGCGCACAAGCGGGCCATCGACTGGGCCAGGCGCATGGAAATCTCCGATGCGCTGCACAAAAAGACGCAGGAGCTTTCCAAGGGAATGCAGCAGAAGATTCAGTTCATCGCCGCGCTGCTGCACGAGCCGGGGCTGATTGTGATGGACGAGCCATTCAGCGGCCTCGACCCGGTGAATACCACGCTGCTGCAAGACACGCTGCTGGAGTTGAAGAGCCAGGGGCGGGCGATTCTGTTTTCGACGCATCGCATGGACCAGGTGGAGAAGCTGTGCGACTCGATCTGCCTGATCAACAACGGCGAGGCGGTGCTGGCAGGCAACCTGCGCGAAATCAAGAGCCGCTACGAGCGCAACCATGTGATCGTCGAGTTTAGCGGAGACGCGGGCTTTCTGAAGAGCGCCGAAATTGCCGAGGCGAAGAACTACTCTGGCCACGCGGAGATCAAACTGAAGCCGCACGGCGACGCACAGAAGCTGCTGCACGAGGCGGCTGCCACGGCGACCATCTATCGCTTTGAACTGGTTGAGCCGTCGCTCGAAGAGATTTTTATTGAGACCGTGGGAGGCAAGGCTGATGCGTAATATCCTTCTGATCGCCAAGCGTGAGTATCTGGAGCAGATTCGCGGGCGCGCTTTCAAAATTTCCACGGTGCTGGTGCCGTTGCTGATCATAGGTATGTCAGCGGCGGGCTATGTGATGGGCAAGAAGGCCGGCACGGGAGATCATTTCGCCATCGCCTCTAACAGCGCGGCGCTGGCCGACGCAATTCGCAGCGAGATGCTCAACGACAAGGACGCGCATTTCACCGTGGACATTGTGGCTCCTGCAACAGCGCAGGATCGCGCGGAGCTGCTCGACAAGATCAAGTCAAAGTCCATTGACGGCATTCTTGCCGTTGATCTTTCTTCCACAGACGAGATCACAGCCAACTACACCTCGCAATCGTCGGGCGACTTTGCCAATGTGGGCAGGATGCAGAGCTCCTTGAACCGCGGCGCGATTCACTGGCGGATGACCGCCCAGGGCATGAAGCCGAACGAGGCCGACGCCGCGCTCAAATGGATTCCTGTGGAGACGCTGCAACTGGACAAGACAGGCAAGGCGGGCAAAAGCAGCGGCATGGCGCAGTTTTACAAGGCCTTCACGATTCTGATGCTGCTCTCAGTGCCCATCATGCTCTATGGCATGGATATGGCGCGGGCGATTATCGAGGAAAAGTCCTCGCGCATCTTCGAGGTGATGCTCTCAGTGGCTCGCGCCGACGATCTGCTGACCGGCAAGCTGATTGGCGTGGGCGGAGTGGCTTTGACACAGGTCGCCATCTGGGTGCTGGCCGCGGCACTGTTCATGGGCTCAGCGCTGGCCGCAACCGTGCTCACCGGCAATCTTGCCATTCATTTCAGCTGGGCCGAGGCGATCCTCTTCCCGATCTACTTCGTGCTGGGCTTCTTTCTTTACAGCGCACTGTTTTCCGGCCTTGCGGCCACCTGCGAGACGGCGCAGGAGCTGCAGATGTATGTGCCGCTGGTGATCATCCCCGTCTACACGGGCATGGGGATGCTGCCGCTGCTGCTCAAGGATTCCAACTCCGTCTGGGCTGCCGCTGCCTCCATCTTTCCCTTTACCGCACCCTTCGTCATGCTGCCGCGCATCGGCTTCCAGATGCCGCCGATCTGGCAGATCGGCCTCTCCATTGGACTGACTGTACTGAGCATCTGGGGCGCGCTGTGGTTCTCTTCAAGGCTCTATCGGGTGGGCATTCTGATGTACGGCAAGCGGGCCACAGTGCCGGAACTGATGCGCTGGCTGCGCTATAGCTAACTGCTGCGCGCGTCGCTGCTGCGTTTGCGGAAGACCACCTTCAGCTCCTGCCGCCAGTGCTCGGTGAGCGCGATCAGCTCCCACTCAACCTGGGGCGAAAAGTAGCGCAGCACCGGCTCGTTGGCGGGATGAATGCGCAAGGCTGGTGCGGCCAGCAGTAGGCGCGGCGCCAGCGGCGAGACCTCTGCGCCGGCAAAGTAGCCTTGGCGTTCAAAGGCCGAAAGCGCCCGTCCGCCTTCGTTGCCCGCCGCCGTCTGGCGGTCGCCATTGAGCGCGCGGACGCGAATCCAGTAATCGAGAGCTTGTAAAGGCAGATGAAGATCTTCGTCAGCCTTCAGCTCAATCACCGTCAGCCGTCCATTGCGGTCGAGCGTCAATATGTCCAGCAAGCCACGGTCGCCGTTGGTGAGCGCGGGCACCTGCGAATAAAGCAGATCGCCCCTCAGTCCAGGCAAGAGTTCAGAAATCTCCGCGCGCAGCCGCGCCTCCAGCCAGCGTTCCGGTTGCAGGCGGAAGAGCGGGTCGGTGTGCGCGCCGCCGCCGTGGCGGCTCAGGAAGAGCCGCGAAAGGAGATCGCGGCAGAGCGGCTCGTTCTCTGGCGTGAGCGGAGTCTCATTAGCGCCTGCGCCAAAGGTGATTGCGTCCTCGTGGGCAAATGTGTTGGCGGCAAATCCTTGGCGCACGCGCGCAAATTCCAACCCATGCAGCAGCAAGCCTACTTCAGTGGCAGAGCTGGCCCGCACCTCGACTCGCTCCCTGGCGGCGGGCGGGACCAATGAGAGCAGGCGGGTGACTCCGTCCTGGCAGCGCTCGAAGGCCGCTTCGGCTGAGAAGGCATGAACGAGCCTTGATTCGATGTTGCCGATGTCGCGAAAGTCCACGGCGGTTAGCTCTTCGCTGCGCTCGTCCAGGTTGAAGAGCTGAAAATCAGCGACGGCGTGGTTGAGCCAGGCCATGCGTTCGGCCGTAACCCGCCACGCTCCCGCCGGGACGATGACCTTCAGCCCGCTAAAATGACGCCGCGCGTCGCCGTGCTGGCGGCAGTGGTCCAACCAGAGAATTCCCAGCGTCAGCACACCATCCACCATTGCCGCCGACTCGGCCTCGCCCACGCCAATCACCGCCTCGGCTGCGGTTCCGTGCAGCAGGCGTCCGCGCACATAGGCCGGACCAAAACTGTGCTCCAAGTCCATCGCTGAACGCAGGCCGTCCACCTTGGAACCGATGAAATGGCGAGTGAGTACGCGCTCCAGAAGCCGCTGATAGTTGCGCCGGGCGGCTTCGCGCGCTGTCGGTGTGCGGCGGTCGCTGGTGGGAACCAGCTCCAGCGACTGCGGCTTGGCTGCGCCCATGCGCCGCGTGGCCAGGCGCAGGCATTGTGCGCGCTCCGTGACCTCGACAACGGTGCGGATCAGGTTGCGCTCTTCGCTCCACAGTTGCAACAGGCAGCGCCCATACTGCTCACTTACCGCGTAGCGAGCGGTGCGCAGATCGAAGAGCACACGACCGTCCTCCAGCAGCGCCGCTGCCGGATGCTCCGCCAGATACTCTTCGATTGCCTGGGCCAGCCGCGCAGCTGATGCAGCCTCGGCGCCAGCGGCCATCTGCGCTACCAGCCCTGGCGCGTACGCAGGCTGGTGATGTGCGCGGTGTGGTGGCGGGAGTGCCAGTCGTACATATCCAGCGCCGTGGCCAGGGTCACGCGGCCACGCTCCGGATGGGTAAAGCCCTTGTGAAAGTCTTCCTCGGTGAGCAGATTCAGCAGCGCTACCCAGCAGCCATGCAGGGCCTCGATCAATGCCAGAGAGCCATCGATGGGTAGCCGGCTGTCGGGCAGATTGGCCCAAGCAGCCTCGTCGTAGGCCTTGATGATCGGCCAATCTTCAGCCAGCGCAGCCTTGCAGCGGAGGTACGCCTGGGCGTGGCTGTCGGCCAGATGATGCACTACCTGGCGCACACTCCAGCCGCCTTCGCGGTAGGGCGTGTCAAGCTGCTCATCGCTCAATCCGGCAATGGCGGCGCGCAAGTGCTCAGGCAGCAGGCGCAACGTTTGAATCTGCGCTGCGCGCACTTCCGGCAGGCTACTGGCCGCCATACTGAAGCGGCCAATCGGATATCTGAGAGTTTCCAACTCTTTCATGGCACATACCTCGGCGCGATTGCCCGCGAACGACAAAACGCAGCCATCAACCTAGCCTCGAGCGAGCGCCGTTTCAGGGTCGAAGTACACGCTAGGCAAGATGATGATGATGATGGTGTTGATGATGGTGGTGGTGGTGGCCCTGGGCAGCAAACGCTGGGCTGGCAAAAACCATCAGGAGGAGTACGGCGGCAAATATCTTCTTCATGGGACAAATTTAGCACGATCCATGCGCTGGTAAAAGTGTTTCGCAAACCGGGTATCCAATGAGGAACGGGTGCGAAGGACGGATTTGCTCCAGCGTCGAAGGGCGTAAACTGAAAATTACGATGAAGATACCGGCCACCACCCCGCAACCCAGCCAGAAGAGATATTTTTTTGAGAAATTCGGCATTACTGAACGTCTGCTGGAGCGCTGCCTGGGCGAGGCGCTCTCGGCCGGCGGCGACTACGCCGACCTCTACTTTGAGTCAGTGACGGCTACCGCGCTGGGCGTTGACGAGCAGATCGTCAAATCGGCCAGCCAGGGCACGAGCGCCGGTTGCGGTATCCGCGTGCTCAGCGGCGAGCGCACCGGCTACGCTTACACGGATAATCTCGGCCCCGATCGGTTGCTGCACGCCGCGCGCACCGCCGCGCTGATCGCCTCCGGGCCGGCTACGCAGACAGTGCAGGGCTTTACTGAGGCGCCCATCGCCGACCTCTACCCCGTACCGCCGGGCGGCTATGACCAGAATCTGGCCGCGCGGCTGGAGTTGATTCTGAGGGCCGACCGCGCGGCGCGAAAGTTTGATCCGCGCATCGTGCAGGTGCGCGCCAGCTACAGCGAAGAGCTGCGCCGGATTCTGATCTGCGCCTCCGACGGCGCCTTCGCCAGCGACACTCAGCCCCTCTGCCGCCTCAATGTATTCGTCATTGCCAAAGACGGCGATACCACCACCAAAGGCACGGCGGGCGGCGGTGGCCGCGCAGGCCTTGACCAATTCACCGGCTCCAAAAGCCCGGAGCATTTGGCGAGCGAGGCCGCACGCGGCGCAATCCTGCAACTCAATGCCGTTCCCGCTCCCGCCGGCGAGATGGAGGTGGTTCTCGGCCCCGGCTGGCCGGGAATCCTGCTCCACGAAGCCGTGGGCCACGGGCTGGAAGCCGACTTCAATCGCAAGAAGACTTCGGCCTTCACCGGACTGATCGGCCAGCAGGTCGCCAGCTCCAAAGTGACTGTGGTTGATAACGGAACCATCGCCGGCCGGCGCGGCTCGCTCAATGTGGACGACGAGGGCACATTAACGCAAGAGACGGTGTTGATCGAAGGCGGCATCCTGCGCGGCTACCTCACTGACAAGCTTTCGGCGCGCCTCATGGGCGAGGCGAATACCGGCTCAGGCCGCCGCGAGAGCTATCAATGCATTCCCATGCCGCGCATGAGCAACACCTATATGCTGGCCGGTGACGATGCGCCGGAAGATATTCTGCGCAGCGTCAAGAGCGGTCTCTACGCGGTCAACTTCGGCGGCGGGCAAGTAGATATTACGAACGGCAAGTTCGTCTTCTCCGCCAGCGAGGCTTACCTGATCGAAGACGGCAAGATCACCGCCCCGGTGCGCGACGCGACGCTGATCGGCAACGGCCCGGAGGCGCTGAAACACGTCTCGATGGTCGGCCACGACCTCAAGCTCGACGAAGGCATCGGGACTTGTGGCAAGGACGGGCAATCCGTCCCCGTGGGCGTCGGCTTGCCGACGATCAAGCTGGACAAGATGACCGTGGGCGGAACTGGAAGGTAAGCCACTTTTCTGATTGCGGCTGATTGAGGTTTCTCGACACTCACATCTCAAGATCGAGATGTGGGCCAGTCGGCGCTTGCACGCCAGTAGATTCGTATTTTTCACTCTCGCGTTATGGTTTAGTCAAGGGCACCACTTGCCCGGATTCTCGAGAAGGCAAAGGCGAAGATGCTGGCCTAAAAACTGCTCAAAAAGGGCCTTTTTCCAGGCGAAATTGGCAAAAAAGAGTGTTTTTAGGACTAAAAAACATTGGTTTTTCGGGGTTTCTATTTACTGATAAGTACATATAGCTTGTCTACCAAGCTGTTTATTATCTTTTACTTGCATGAATGAAACCCTCTCAGAAATCGAGTTTTAAGGGTGGGGGGGGTGGGGGTGGCGCTGTTTTCTTCCCCTTTTGATCGCTTTTCCTTTGCCCCTGCGCCCTCTTCTTTTTTCCAACTCAAAACCATTGTGCGCCAAGGGAGGGAAATTGTATGCAAACTTTTTTAGGTGGGGCCAGAGGCTCGCTTTTCACTCGCATGGGGTTCGTGGTTATCCACGATAAAACTGTGGATGAGTGGGGCACTGCGGTTCATGGCTATTTTATGACCGAGCCACCTGCCGTCGTAGATATGGAGCTCAACTTGGACCTCCATCGTACATCAATCCCGGGTGCCCAAATGCGAGGCACCCGGGCCACCCGCCACCCGCCTGGATCAATCCGTGGAATGACGGGACTCGCTCATGGTTCGGATATCACGGTTCTCCAGAACCACGGATTCTCGACGCCCAGTTCCCCGGACGACGGCTTCGACCATAACCCGTGCCAGGTCGTCGGCCCGAATCACTTGATGGGGGAACAGCGCGCGAAATACTGGATAGATTGAGCGCAACAATCGGTAGCTGAAATTCGGTTCCTTCCGAGGCTCCACGGGGTAGATGTAGGCTGGCCGAAAGATATAGACACGCGGAAACTGCGCCGCGAGAAGCGCATTTTCGGCTTCTCCCTTGTATCGCGCAAACGCCATGCGGCTTCGTTCTGTCGGGTCCGCACCGCTCCCGCTCAAAAAGGAGAAGGCCGCTTCGGGACTGCTACCGTGGAAAACTCGCGCGAACTCGACCGTGTACTCCACAGTGATTCTGCGGAGTTCCGCGTCCGTCACCGCCCCCGTATACGCGCCGAGGCAAAAGACCGCTGCGTCCTGATCCGAGAGCACCCCGGCCAGCGGGGAGCAGTCCGCAAAGTCTCGATGCAGAATTTCTTTCAGGTTAGGATGCGAGATGCCGAGGCTCCTACGACCAATAGATGTCACACGACCGACGGCAGGGTTCTGGAGCGCGTAGCGAAGGGCGTATCCGCCGACCATTCCCGTCGCGCCCACGATGACAAGGCGCTGATGGCCTGCCGATCCGACCTGGTTCGTTGTTGCCATGACAGTATGCGCTCCTTCAGCCAATCGATATAAAGGCGTGTGGCCAATGTCCCAATGATTCAACCCGGGTGGTACATCAATCCCGGGTGCCCAAATGCGAGGCACCCGGGCCACCCGCCCGCCTGCTTGCATAGCGTCACGTCATGCGGACCGGTCCAAATGATTTTGGAGATTTCCAGGTAGCCTCCATCCACAACGAGTTTCTTGTCAGATTTGCCGTTGCGTTCAAGATGCGCATACACCCGCGTGAAATCGGAGTCCGCTGCGCCATGCCCATTGAAGGTCTCAACCGTGTAGAACACTCCTTCCGTAGGCGACTTGATCGTTGTTACATGGTCCGGCTTAGCGCATCCCGAGATAAAGCTGAACAGCAAAACCGTGAGCAGACAATATTTCTTCATGGCTTGCGATTTGCCTTGCCAGTAATAGTTGCCGTTGAGTTGCGCGTGGGTGGCGGCGTTCCACTCGGAGACGCGCTCGCCCGCAGCGTCGAAGAGGAATCCGGTTGTCGCGCTTCCCACCACGGTTCGCACCCTATGGTTAACCATTGCATGGAGCAGACGCTCGCTGCTCGCTCGCAGTTAAGTATACCGCCGCATAACTGAAAGTGTTGTAGAACTTTCCGTCCGGCGTGTTGTTGATTGTGTTTAGACAGGTCTTGTTCTTTTGGCTCCAAGTCTGCCCGTTATTTGGGGCGATATTGATCATTTACTTTGCAGAACGACTGAAGTTCTTCTTGAACGATCGGATATTGTTCAACTCCAGCAACTGTGTGAGAGGTACATGCTTTCTGACGAAATAGCGATTCCCCACCATAAGCATGGATGGCTCTCGAAATAGCATCCTTTACAAGGCCACGCAGAATCTTTTCTTCGATTGAGGATTGCAAAGTGTAATAACAAAAACGATCCTGCCCAGGCAAATTACAAGCCATTGGCGGGTGTACCGCGAACCCGGGCAATTTCTCTGCGATATCGGATTCCTTATACCCACCTTTTTGAGGTACGCCTGTTAAAACCCAATTAGAGTCATCAAAATGACATTTCATGCCCTCAACCCATAAAGCGGAGCCAAATGCGTCTCCCTCACGATTGCGCATGCTAGTATTCATTACGATGTAATAATCATATTTTCCAGAATTCAAATGTGCGTATACGTGATCTCCCTCCTTATATTGAAAGCACGGCAGTTCCTTCAAGACGTTTGGTGCAACATCGTATTTAATCCGAGTTGCATCATAGGATATACCAAATACAGGATCATCAAAACGCTCGATCTTTTTTTCTTTTGGCGTTTGCGCAAAAGCAGTGGAATATTCGGTCAGGAATAGAAAGAGAATTAATGCAAAAGACCAAATCCGGATTCGCATAAGCTAACTCCTTGTCAGGTATTGGAGTGAATGTTCCAACAACTAACAATGACAACCACTTCGGTAAATTGTGCTCGGCAGGTGGCCCAGGCAACGATTCTACCTCCTTTGATCATTAACCATCATGGAAGGCTGTGCCCCATTCATCGCGGCCCTATCGCGATGAGTGGGCCGCGAAGTCTTGCCGTCCACTCTGATTCGATTTCAACCGTTCCTCGAAGGCCGGTCTCGTAGTGGATGAAGCTGCTCCATTGATAGTCACCATGAAGTGAAGAGCTTCCGCTTTCTGGAACCAATTTAAACCGTACGGCATCACACTATCATAGTTCGGCCCGATCTGACCTCAAGACCCGCCCGCTCATCGCGATAGTGCTGCGATGAACGGGGCACAGCTTCTCATGGCTTATCGTGATTCATCGAAGCGGGTGAACGGGCAACCTGCGAATCCAGAAAAATCTACTTCAGCGGATCGGCGGGCGGGGTCCAGCCTTCCTTTTCGCCTTTGTTCTGCTCCCTTAACCAATCGAGCAAAGGCTGGAAGTATTCGACGATGGCCGAGGCGTCGGCCTTGTCGGTTCCGGTCATGACTTTTAGGGCCTCGGGCCAGGGCTTGGACTGGCCGAGCGAGAGCATGGAATTGAGGCGCGCGCCGGCCTCCTTGGAGCCGTAGACCGAGCAGCGGTTGAGTGGCCCCTTGTAGCCGGCGGCCTGGCACATGGCGCGATAGAACTGGAACTGGTAGACGCGGGCGAGGAAGTAGCGCATATAAGGCACGTTGCCGGGGATGTGATATTTTGCGCCGGGATCGAAGTCGGCCTCGCTGCGCGCGACGGGCGGAGCGATGCCCTGATACTTTTCGCGCAAGGCCCACCAGGCGCTGTTGTAGTGATCGGGCGTGACCTGGCCGGAGTAGACCTGCCAGCGCCACTTGTCGATGAGCAGGCCGAAGGGCAGAAAGGCGATCTTGTCGAGCGCGGTGTGGAGGAGCAGCGGAATGTCGGCGCTGGGGGGCGGGACGGTGTCGATGAGGCCGAGCTGTTTGAGGTAGACGGGGGTGACGTTGAGGGCGATGGAGTCGCCGATGGCCTCGTGGAAGCCGTCGTTGGCGCCGTTCTGGAAGAAGAAGGGCTGGTCGCGATAGGCCATCTGATAGTAGTTGTGGCCGAGTTCGTGGTGGACGGTGACGAAGTCGTCGGTGGTGGGCTGGAAGCAGGCCTTGATGCGGACGTCGCGCTGGTTGTCGATGTCCCACGCGCTGGCGTGGCAGACGACGTCGCGGTCGCGGGGATGGGAGAGCATGGAGCGCTTCCAGAAGGTATCGGGGAGCGGGTCGAAGCCGAGGGATTTGTAGAAGCCCTCGCCGTAGCGGACGAGCTGCTCGGAGTTGGTGGAGCGGGCTTTGAGGATTGCACCGAGGTCGTAGGGCATGGGACCGGAGGGCGGCGCGACGACGTCGTAGATGTTGCCCCACTCCTGCGCCCACATATTGCCGAGAAGATGGCCGGGGATCATGCCGTCGGGGCGGCGGGCGGCGTCGCCATATTTTTCGATGAGCTTGCGGCGGACGTAGGTGTGCAGCTCGCGATAGAGCGGCTGGAGCTGGGTCCAGAGGCGCTCGATGTCGGCGGAAAACTCATCGGGGGTCATGTCGTATTGCGAGCGCCAGAGAGCGCCGGTGTCAGCAAAGCCCAGTTCGCGCGCGCCCTGGTTGCTCAGCTCGGCCAGGCGGGCGTAGTCGCCGCGCATGGGCTTGCCGACGGCGTGCCAGCCCGCCCATAGAGTTGCCAGCTCTTTGGGATCGCGGCTGGTGGCCATCTTCTGGTCTAGCTCGTCGATGCCGAGGCAGTGGTCGGGATTGCTGTCGGGGCAGTACTTTCCGCGGCCGTAGGCGGCGTCGAGTTCGGCGGCCTTCTGCGTGGTTTCAGCGCGCAGAGCGGGGTCGAGCGGCGCGGGCAGGCCGATGCCGAGTTTGAGCAGCAGCAGCTTGCGGGCGGCGTCGGGCGGCAGGGTGAGGCCGTCGAATTTGCGCGCCTCGTAAATGAGCGCGGTTTGGCGGGCGATGAGGCGGTCGTTGGCCTCGGCCACCAGGGCCACCGTGTCATCGGTGATGTAAGTCTCCTCGACCCACTGGGCGCGATTGGCGCTGACGCTCATCTCGCCCAGTTCCTTTTCGGCGCTGGCGATGAAGGCGATGGCGTCGGCGACGGTGGGCTTGGCGGCGGTTTGCGCCGGAGCGGCGGGGACAAAAAGCAGGCCGGCGAAGAGCGGCAGGATGGAAAGGAGGGTGCGAGGTTTGAAATTCATGGCAAGGGAACTATAGAACATTTCCGCGTGTTCTGGAAGTGCGCGCAGGTTTGCGCTAGTTCCCGTTTTTGCCCAGGCCGAAGATCTTTTGCAGCAGGTTGCGATGATCGGCTGGATGGCCGCAGGTTTCGGTGGGCGCGGTTCCGGCGAGGAAGGCTGCATTAAAGCTGACCGGGCAGGAGGCGTCGCTGAGCAGGTTGCTGACGCTGTCGATGGAGACAATGTCAATGCCATCGGGCGCGGAGAACTCATTGGTGTCAGAGTACTGCGGCAGTTGGACGGCGCGCTTCATGAACTCGGCCCAGATGGGCGCGGCGGCGCGGGCGCCTTCGATCTTCACGTCAGTGTAATCGTCGTTGCCTACCCAGACGATGCAGAGCAGATTGGAGGTGAAGCCGGCAAACCATGCGTCATGGCTGGTGCCGGTTTTGCCCGCGGCTGGCGCAGTGAATCCCATGTTGCGCACACCGGCGCCGGTGCCCTCGCCGCGCAGTACGTTCTCCATGAGGCTGGTGGTCAGATAGGCAACGCGCGGGTCGAGAACCTGTTTGGAGCTGGGCGAATAGTCGCTGATGATGTCGCCGGTGGGGGTGCGGACGCTGGCCAGCATCCAGGGATCGATGCGCAGGCCCTTGTTGGCGAAGATGGTGTATGCGCCGGCCATATCGAGCGGCGTGGCGTCATAGGAGCCGATGGCCATGGAAGGAGTTGGCTGCACGCTTTTGATGCCTGCTTCGCGCGCCAGCGTGGCCACGCGTTCAAAGCCCACCATGGAGGCAAGGCTAATGGTGGCGTTGTTGAGCGAGCGCATCAGCGCATAGCGCGCCGTGACTTCGCCGTGATATTCGCCTTCGAAGTTTTTCGGCGTGTATTCGTAGGGCGTGCCCTCGCCGTAGGTGGTCTGCTCATCCTTCAAAATTGTTAACGGCGAGAAGAGTTTTGTCTGGCCGGGCAGCATGGTTCCCTCGGCGGCAGTGGAAAAAGCCGAGGCGTAGACGAAGGGCTTGAAGATGGAGCCGGTGGGACGCTTGGCCATGGCGTGATTCAACTGCGAAGTGCCGTAACTGCGCCCGCCGACGAGCGCCAGGACCTGGCCAGTGTGAGGATTGAGAGCCACGAGCGCCACCTGCGGGTAGATGTAACTTTGGCCCTGCTTTTTCTGGCGCGCGTGCAGCTTGTCCACCTGCTCATCGATGACGTGCATGGTGGATTCAACGGCCGCGGTGGCTGCGCGCTGCAAGTCTGGATCGAGCGAGGTGTAGATGCGCAGGCCTTCGTGGTTGAAGTCGCGCTCGCCGAGCTTCTGCGTCAACTGATCGTGCACCAGATCGACGAAGTAGGGCGCCTCGCTGGCGTCGACGCTTTGCTCGGACAGATGCAGCGGCTCGGCCTTGGCGCGCTCGGATTGATCCTTGGTGATGGCGCCGGTTTCAACCATGGAGTCGAGGACTAGGTTGCGACGCTCGATGGTGCGGTCGGCGTGGCGGAAGGGATTGAAGTAGCTGGGGCGCTGAATGATACCGGCCAGGAATGCGCACTCGGCCAGATCGAGCTTACTCGCGTCCTTGCCAAAGTAGACCTGTGCTGCTTCGCCAAAGCCGTTGATGGAGAAGCTGCCGCGCTGCCCCATTGGGATCTCGTTGGCGTACATCTCAAAGATCTGCTGTTTGTTGAAGCGGTGCTCCAGCTGGAAGGTGATGACGATTTCGATGATCTTGCGCTTCCAGGTTTTTTCCGGCGAGAGGAAGAATCCGCGCGCCAGTTGCATGGTGAGCGTGGATCCGCCCTGTTTTTTGTGGCCGGTGAAGATGTCTTGCACGGCGGCCGAAGCCAGCCGCCAGAAGTTGACGCCGCTGTGCTCAAAGAAGCGGCGGTCTTCGATGGCCAGAACGGCCTGCACGATATTGCTTGGAATCTCGTCGTAGGTGAGCAGGCGGCGCTTGGTGCGGCTGGCGTCGTCGCTGAGGCCGGTGATCAGCAGCGGTTCCAGCTCATAGCTGGCCAGCGGCTGGCCATGGTCGTCAGTGATGGAATCGACCACTCCGGCGTTGATGCGGATGACGGCGCCATCCTGGGCATGATAGGACTGCGGACCGGGGCGCACGGTGATGGTCTGCACGCCCGCCTTGTAGGTTCCCAGCGGCGAAAGATCAGAGGCGCCATCGGCCGAGTAGCCGGCCTCGCGCAGTTCATTGGCAATGAGGCTGACGGTGAGTTTTTGTCCTGGGCGCATCTCGCGCGGCGCGGCAAAGATTTTGGCGGTGTTGGCGAAGATGGGCTGCTTCAGCCGCTGGTCCACAATGCCCTGATATTTCCAATAAAAAAAGCCGACGACGACGAGAAAGAGCAGAAGGGAGGCGGCCAGCGCCAGCATGCTCGCGCGCAACAGCCGCGACGCCCAGGATTGTTCTCTCGACAACTGGGGAATCCTGATCTTTAACGCCATTCATACTCCTTGAAACAGTTAACAGCGGACAGCAGAATGCTAACAGTTGATCGACGCCCACTAGATGCTGTTCAACAGCGCGTCTTCTTCAATGCGCTCACACACCAGTTTCACCACTTCATTCAACGCCACATCGACGCTGGCCGAAGTGGCGCGCGCAACCAACTCCACTTTGCCTTCGACGGCCTTTTTGCCGACATTGATGCGATAGGGAATGCCGACGAGATCAGCGTCTTTGAACTTGACGCCAGCACGCTCATCGCGGTCATCGAGCAAAACATCCAGGCCAGCAGCTTCTAGTTCGGTGGCCAGCTTTTCGCCTGTCTCGCGGAGCAGCACGTCGGTCATATTTGTGACGGTGACGACGACGACGAAGGGCGCGATTGAAGCGGGAAGCCAGAAGCCGTTCTTGTCGTTGGACTGCTCAATGGCCGCGGTAAGAATGCGCTCGATGCCAATGCCGTAGCTGCCCATGATGGGCGTTACTTCCTTGCCGTTGGGGTCGAGGACGCGCGCGCCCATTGATTCCGAGTACTTGTAGCCGAGCTTGAAGATGTGGCCGATTTCGACGGCCTTGCCAACGACGAGCTTACCGGAGCAGTTTTCCTTGGGGCAGGATTCGCCTTCGTTCACGGTGCGAATATCAGCTGCAATCGTCCAGGAAAAATCGCGGCCCGAGGTGACGTTGCGCAGATGGTAGTCGAGCTGGTTCGCTCCGGCGACCATGTTCATGCGGCCTTCGAGCGAGCTGTCCACGATAACCGTGAGACCGTCTTCGAGGGGCTTGGCGCTGGGCTTGAGGCCAACAGGTCCAAGAAATCCAGCAGGTGCGTTGAAGAATTGCTGAAGCTCCTCGGCCTGCATTGTGCGCAGCTCCGCGGCTCCAATTGCTCCGAGGAGCTTGGTCTCATTCACTTGATGATCGCCGCGCAGGAAGGCGGCAACGCCATGCCATGTATCGGGAGTTTTGACTCCGCGCTTGAGCGCCATGTAGGCGACGCACTTGATGTCGGAAGATTCGGCCATATGGAAGAATGCAGCCACATCGGCAATCGCGCCGCAACCCGGCGTGTGCACCAACTCAGGCGTTCCATCGCTGGTTGGCTCCAATTCTGTGACCGGCGCAAGTTGCGAGGTTGCCTTTTCCGTATTGGCCGCGTAGCCGCAGACGGTACAGCTCGCAATCAAATCCTCTCCGGCATCGGTGTAGGCCATGAACTCCTGCGACTGCGAACCGCCCATGGAGCCGGAGTCGGCCTCGACGGCAACGAACTTCAACCCGCAGCGCGTGAAGATCTTGCGGTAGACGGCGTCGTGGAGATCGAAGCTCTTGTCGAGCCCGGCCTTGTCGATGTCGAAGGAGTAGGCGTCCTTCATGGTGAACTGGCGCACACGCAGCAGGCCGGATTTGGGCCGCGGCTCGTCGCGGAATTTGGTTTGAATTTGATACCAGATTTGCGGTAGCTGCTTGTAACTGCGCAGCTCGCTGCGGGCGATGGTGGTCATGATCTCTTCGTGAGTCATGCCCAGGCAGAGATCGGCGCCCTTGCGGTCCTTGAGGCGAAACATATTGTCGCCCATGCCGGTCCAGCGTCCGCTCTGCTCCCAGGGTTCGCGAGGATGCAGCGCGGGCAGAAAGAACTCCTGTGCGATCTGGTCCATCTCCTGGCGCACGATGGCGATGATCTTGTTGATGGAGCGCTGGCCGAGGAAAAGATAGCTATAAAGTCCGGCGCCGAGCTGGCGGATGTAACCGGAGCGAACGAGAAAGCGATGGCTGGCGACTTCGGCGTCCGCCGGAGCCTCACGCAGAGTGGGGATGAAGAGCTTGGACCAGCGATGCATGGGAATAAGAGTGCGCTTTCTCGCCGGGTGAGGCCGGCGCAAGAGATTTTTGCGTCTTTTCCATTCTAAATCTTCAGACGCCGGGATTGCCGGTATGGGAGGCGTGAGTGGCCTGGGGCGGACTTATCTCCCAGGACGAGGCGCCCCGCAATGTTATCGAAATTCCCATGGAAGCCATCAAGGCGGGCCGGGACAAAGCGCTTCCATCGCGCAGCCAACGGATATAATGCGGAAGTGGACGCTTGCGTCCGTCAGGCGGATTAACCAGGATGAAACAATTTTTGCGCCTAGTGCGCTACGGGCTGCCGTACTGGTTCCAAATGCTGCCCGGCGTGCTGTTGCTTGCCCTGGTGGGCCTGCTGGAAGCCTTTCGCATCCTCCTTCTCCAGCCCATCTTCGACCAGGTTCTGGACCCCCACGCGCCCGAAGGCCCTATCCTGCTGGGCGACGCCAAGAGCCAATGGCACCTCGACTTGCGGCTGGCAATTCCTCATTTTATGCACATGCACAATGCCTGGACGGTGGTGGCCTTCGCTCTGATTGTTGCCACGCTGACGAAGGGCCTGTGCGACTACACAGGCACGTACCTGGTCAATTACGCCGGCTTCGGCACCATCATGGATCTGCGCAACCAGCTCTACGAAGCTACAATGCGGCGCTCCTCCAGCTTCTTTCACAAGCACGCCACCGGCACCATCCTCTCCACGCTCATCAACGACGTAGATCGAGTGCAGGTTGCGGTCAGCACGGTCATCAGCGAATTCCTGCAGCAGTTCTTTACCTTTGTCGTCGTCCTGGTTCTGGTGATCAAACTCGGAGGAGAGCTCAGTTGGGCGCTGCTTTTGTTTGTGCCCGTGGTGGTTACCTCGTCGCGCAAGATTGGCCGCGAGGTGCGCACACGCACGCGCACCGGCCAGGACAAGCTCGCCGAAATCCAGAATATTCTTCATGAAACAGTGACGGGCAACCGCATTGTGAAGGCTTTCAACACGGAATTGTGGGAGATTCTGCGCTTCAAGAAAGCCGCCAAGCGCCTCTTTCGCGCCAACCTGCGCAGCGTGCGCATTCAGTCGATCAGTTCGCCGTTGATGGACTCGATCGGCGCTGTGGCCATCGCCATGATGCTGTTCATCGGGCGTAATGAGATCCTGCACGGTCACATGACCATGGGCCTGTTTGGTGCGTTCATCTTCCTTCTTTTCAAGCTATACGATCCGGTGCGCAAGTTCGCCTACTTCTACAACAGCTTTCAACAGGCGATGGGCGCTTCATCGTCCATTTTTGGATTCTTTGACGCCGAGGACGACGTGAAGGAGCATCCGCGCGCGACCGCGCTGCGGCCTTTCAAAGACTCCATCCGCTTTGAGAATGTGGGCTTCTTCTACTCGACCGAAGAGGGCGAGCACCAGATCCTGCACAACGTCGATCTGGAGCTGCACACCGGCGAGGTGGTGGCGCTGGTTGGCCCCAGCGGCGCGGGCAAATCGACGATGGCCAATCTTATTCCGCGCTTCTTCGATGTGACCAGCGGGCGCATTCTCATTGACGGCCACGACCTGCGCGACCTCACGCTCGGCTCGCTGCGCCGCCAGATTGCGCAAGTGACGCAGGAGACAATTCTCTTCAACGACACGGTGCGCAATAACATTGCTTACGGCCAGCCGGAGGTACACTTCAAGCGCGTGGAAGAAGCGGCGCGCAACGCACTGGCGCATGATTTTATTTTGGGAATGCCGCAAGGCTACGATACGGTGATCGGTGAAAAAGGCTTCCGCCTTTCGGGCGGCGAGAGGCAGCGGCTGGCCATTGCCCGCGCTCTTTTCAAGAATGCCCCGGTACTGATTCTCGACGAAGCCACCTCGTCGCTCGACGCTGAAAGTGAATCGCTGGTGCAGGCTGCGCTGGGCAACCTGATGCAGAACCGCACGGTGCTGGTGATTGCGCACCGTCTGGGGACAATTCGCCGCGCCAACCGCATCGCGGTGCTTGAAGACGGACGCATTACCGCCATCGGATCGCATGACGAGTTGCTGACGACCTCGCCCACTTATCAGCGCCTCTACCAGTTGCAGTTTATTGAAGGGCCGGAAGAACAAGAAACAGGGAACAGGGAATAGGGAATAGGGAACAGAAGACAAGCAGCAATGAGGAAGAAGGAATGCCGATTTATTCGATGACGGGGTTTGCACGCGCGCAGGTTTGCGTGAACGACCAACTGAGTTACACGCTCAGCGTGAAGAGCGTGAACCACCGCTTTCTCGATGTGCAGTTGCGCCTGCCTTCAGGCCTTGACGCGCTGGAGATGGAGCTGCGCAAGGCGCTCAAAGACAATCTGATTCGCGGCCATGTTGATCTGACTCTCCAGGTTGACCGCAGCAATCAGCAGACGGCTGGCTACAACCGCGAACTTGTGAACGGCTATCTGGCTGCCTTTGCCGCGGCGCGCGAGGAGCACGGCCTGGGCGGCCAGCCGGACCTGAACGCGATTCTGCGCCTGCCAGGAGCGCTACAGACCGACAATCGCTCCAATAGCGACGAAGAGCAGATCGCGCTGACGGAAAGTGTGCGGCGCGAGATTGGACCGCTACTGGAACAATTGAAGACCATGCGGTCGCGCGAAGGCGAGGCGCTGGTGGCAATCCTCTACAGCACACTGGACCGCCTGGCCGAGACCACCGACGGAGTCGCGGCGCTGCGTCCTGAAGTCGAGCAGCGCTACCAGGAGCGGCTGGCTGAGCGGCTGGAAGCGGCCGTTGGTCCGGAGTTCAATCGCCAGCGGTTGCTGGAAGAGATTGCCGTGATGGTGGAGCGCAGCGACATTGCCGAGGAGTTGGAGCGCATGGCGACGCACATCGGCCACTTCCGCGAGCTGTTGGCCGCGGGCGGCGAGGTGGGCAAAAAGCTCGATTTCTTGTTGCAGGAGATGAACCGCGAGGCCAACACGCTGCTCTCCAAGACAGGCGGCGCGGGCGGCAAGGGAACGCGCATCACCGAACTGGGATTGGCGATGAAGTCGGAGATTGAAAAGGCGCGGGAACAGATTCAGAATCTGGAATAGCGTATCCGCTGTCCACTGACGAGAGGATAATTGCATCATGGCAGGAATTCTGTTCATCATCTCGGCGCCCTCCGGCTCGGGCAAAAGCACACTGGTCAACGAGGTGCGCAAGCAGTTGACGGGCATTGAATTTTCCGTCTCCTGGACGACGCGCCCGCCGCGCGGCTCGGAGCAGCACGGGCGCGAGTACAACTTCACCACGCGCGAGGAGTTTGAGCGGATGCTGGCGGCGGGCGAGTTTCTGGAGCACGCCGAGGTCTTCGGCAACTACTACGGCACGGCGCGCGCATCGCTGGAAGAGGCGCGGCGCGAGGGCCACGATCTTCTGCTGGACATCGACGTGCAGGGAGCGTCGCAGGTGCGGGCCAAAATGCCGGAGGCGGTGAGCATCTTTGTAATGCCGCCCAATCCCAAGGTGCTGCGCACGCGTTTGCGCAATCGCAGCCGCGCCGAGGGCGTTGAAGACGAGGCGGAGGTCTATCGCCGCCTGAGCGAGGCGCGCAAGGAGATTGAGAACTTTCGCGAATACGGCTATATTTTGGTCAACGACGTTTTGGACCGGGCGGTGGCGCAACTGGAAGCCGTGGTGCTGGCTGAGCGCTTCTATCGCAACGACGAGCCGATCGCCTTCCGCTCGCGCCGTGTGCTGGAGGTAGCCGCGGCATGTCTGCAATCCAACTCGCAGGAACGGCTGAAACCGGTGCTTGAGGCCTTCAAGATTGGTCAGCCGCTAGACCAGCAGCAGTTCAACTTTGGAGAGGACTCCGATGACGATTGAAACCGGCTTCGACTCGAACTACCGCAAGGTGATGGTCGCCGCCCGCCGCGCTCGCCAGTTGCAGTGTGGATCTCGCGCGCTTGTTTCTACACCGTCCAACAAGCCGTGCCGCATTGCGCAGGAGGAGATTGACGCCGGCAAGATCGCCTACGTCAAGACCGATGTGCCGGTCGTCAAGGAACTGGTCGGCGAACCCGGCATTCCGATCCTGTAGAATTGGCAATTCCACATTCCTCTCTCGAAAGCGGCTACAATCAAGCCATGAGAGTAACGGTCGGAGTCTCGGGCGGAATTGCCGCGTACAAGGCGGCCGAACTGGTGCGGGCGCTGCAACGCCAGGGCCTGGATGTCCATGTTGTGATGACCGAGGCGGCCAGCAAGTTCGTGCAGCCGCTTACCTTCGCCGCACTCACCGGCCACAAGGTGATCACCAGTCTTTGGGAGGACACGGGCACAGGCCAGACTGCCTACGAGTCATCCCCCGATCAGAATGGCATTGAGCATATCAGCGAGGCGCAATGGGCCGACGCGCTGGTTGTCGCTCCGGCGACGGCCAACATTCTGGCCAAATTTGCCCACGGGCTGGCTGACGATTTTCTATCGACGATGTACCTGGCCACAACCGCTCCGGTTCTGGTGGCTCCGGCGATGAACGTGCATATGTGGGAGCACGCGGCGACGCAGGCCAACCTTGATATTCTGCGCGAGCGCGGAGTGCGCGTAGTCGAGCCGGACACGGGCGATCTGGCCTGCGGCATGGTGGGCGCGGGAAGAATGGCCGAGCCATCCGCCATTGCCAACGCCGTGTTGAGCGCGTTGGGCCGGCGGCGCGACCTGGCGGGCGAGGTGGTGATGGTGACCGCTGGCGGCACACGCGAGGCGTTGGACCCGGTCCGCTTTCTCGGCAACCGGTCGAGCGGCAAGATGGGTTACGCACTGGCCGAAGCCGCGCAGAGCCGGGGCGCGAAAGTCATACTCATCAGCGGGCCCGCGGCGCTGCATACTCCCGCACATTGTGAGCTGGTCAAAGTGACCACGGCCGAGGAGATGCGCGAGGCTGTGCTAGGACGCATGAGCGAGGTTACGCTGATTATCAAGGCCGCCGCCGTGGCCGACTACCGGCCGGTCGCCGTCGCCGAGCAGAAGCTCAAGCGCAGCGGGCCGCTGACCCTGGAACTGACGCCGACCGAGGATATTCTGGCCGAGGTGGTTCGGCGCCGCCGTCCGGGGCAGTTGATCGTCGGCTTTGCCGCCGAAACGCAGAATCAGATGGAAAACGGACGCGCCAAGCTGCTGGCCAAAGGGGCCGACGCCCTCGTGGTGAACGACGTGAGCGGCGAGGGCGCGGGCTTTGACGCGGACACGAACGCTGCGACCTTTCTGACGCTGACGACCGCCATCGAATTGCCGCAGATGTCCAAACGCTCACTTGCCGACCGCATTCTCGACGAGATACTCACCCTGCGACGGCCCAGCTCAATGGTGATTGAATACGATGAAGACGAAAAACATCGGCAGGATCGCGTACGCAGTTCGGCAGTTGCGCCCACTTCGTCCCGCCGGCAACTGATTGTGGAGTAAGGCAACATAAAACGGCTGTAAGACAACTGTAAGACATTGTTTTTCTGCTCAATCAACCCGCAGTTGAGACCATGCAATCAACAATGGAGCAAGAAAGTTGATGCAATCGCTCGATTCCGCAACCCGCGAAGCCCTGCTGACGCGCGTTCGCTTTTACCGCGATCTCGGCCTGACGGAGTTTTATCGCCGCCCGGTGGACCCGGCTCTCTACCCCACGGACGAAGACCTGTCCGCTCAGCCTGCGGGCGAAGCGGAGCAAGCAGCGCCCATTTCAAAGACTTATCCCTTGGAGGACCATCCCATTCCGCCCCGCAAAACCATTCCCGCGCCACCGCAGGTGTCCGCTCTTGTTCCGGCAGCCGAACGCGCCGCCGCACTTCAACTGATTCGCGACGAGATCGGCGAGTGTAGCCGTTGCCCGCTGCACAAAGGCCGCAACAAACTCGTCTTTGGCGACGGCGACCCGGCCGCGCGGCTGATGTTCGTCGGCGAAGGACCGGGGGCGGACGAGGACGCGCAGGGGTTGCCTTTTGTGGGCAAAGCCGGGCAGCTATTGAATAACATGATTGCCGCGATGGGGCTGAAGCGCGAGCAGGTCTACATTGCCAACGTAGTCAAGTGCCGCCCGCCGGGCAACCGGGTTCCCGAACAGGAAGAGGGCGCGACCTGCACACCATTTCTCTTCCGCCAGATCGACGTGGTGCGTCCGCATGTGCTGGTTGCTTTGGGCGCAACGGCGGCCACCTGGCTGCTGGGCGTGCGCCAACCGCTGGCCGGATTGCGCGGGCGGGTGCATTCTGTTCGCGGAACGCAACTGATCGTGACTTATCATCCCGCGTATCTGTTGCGCGACCCGCGGCAGAAGAAGGAAGCCTGGGCCGACTTGCAGATTGCGATGCGGGAGCTTGGATTGAAGCCGCCGGCGAAGGGGTAAGACCAATTCATGGAGAGTGGCAAAGCCAGCAAGACGGCTCTTCGCGTGGCCATCCGGCGCGCCGCGCATCAGTTAGTGGAGCGGCCCCGCGTGTTGGACGATCCCATTGCGGTGCGGCTGATCGGCTCCGGCTACGCTCGTGATCTGGAGCGAGCCAGCCACAGGGTTGCGCGAGACTTCCGCGCCTTTATGGCGGCGCGCAGCCGGTATACCGAGGATCATCTGGCGGCATCCGTCGCCGCGGGCGTGGCGCAGTATGTGGTTCTGGGCGCGGGTCTGGAGACATTCGCCTATCGCAATCCATTCCCTTCCCTGCGCGTCTTTGAGGTAGACCTTCCCGCCACGCAGGAGTGGAAGAGGACAATGCTCGACGAGGCCGCCATCTCAGTGCCCGAGAGCGTGACCTTTGTTCCGCTGGATTTTGAAGACCAAACGCTGGCTGAGGGGCTGGCCAAGGCGGGCTTCAATGCGCAGGCTCCGGCGTTTTTTGGCTGGCTTGGGGTTGTGCCTTACCTCACACATGAGGCCTTTCGCGCCACGTTGGGCACGATTGCTGAATTGGCTGCCGGCAGCGCGGTGAGCTTTGATTACTCGCTTGACCCGGAGACGCTCAGCCCGCCAGGCCGCACAGCCTTTGCCGCACTGGCCAAGCGCGTAGCCGCTGCCGGCGAGCCGTTTCAGCTCTTTTTTACGCCGCAGACGATGGAAGCGGAGTTGCGCCAGGCGGGATTCAAGCGCATGGAGCAGTGGGATTACGATCAACTCAACCGCCGTTACTTTTGCGAGCGTGCTGATAAGCTGAAGCTCTCAGCCGTGAAGCTGGGAATGTTGGCGACGGCGTGGGTGTAGACGCTGATCCGGCCCCATGGAAATGCATCACTTCCTCCCATCCATTCCGCAAAGAGCGCGGAATGGATGGGGCACAGCTTTTCAATACGATTAGGCCGGATCAAGCGACGCCACTCTGGATTTGCACTGTAAAATCAGCTCATGCGGAAGTTCATTCTTGTGCCGGCTGTCTGTGCCCTGCTCACCCTCTCCGGCTGCGGCTACCACACGCTGGGCGCGGCCACCCATCTGCCGCAGGGCATTCACACGCTGGCCGTGCCGGAGTTTGCCACGCGCACCGAGAGCTATCACAATGAAACGGTGATGACCGCGGCGGTAATCCGCGAGTTTGCCACGCGCACCCGGCTGCGCGTCACCCCCGACGCAACCTCGAATGCGGACGCCGTGCTGCATGGGACGATTCTCAAGGAGACGGTGGCGCCGCTTACCTACAACACCGCGACACAGCAGTCGTCCAGCTTTCTCATCACCATGGTGGTTTCGGTTACGCTCACCGGCCGCGACGGCAAGGTACTCTACGAGAACAAGAACTACGTCTTCCGCCAGCAGTACCAGTCCACCACCGACCTGCCCAGCTTCTTTGAGGAAAGCCCCGTGGCCATCGAGCGGCTCTCGCGCGAGTTCGCGCGGCAACTGGTGGCCGATGTGATGGAAGGTTTCTAAGAGCTTGAGCGGAAGTTGGTTTTCGGCCAGGGGCGCGCATGAGTTTTTATTGCAAGAAGGGTGCGATAGAAAAAGTAATTTGCCCGTCTAAGCTAAGAGGGGCAGTCGGCTTGCGCCCCAATGAGTCTGGATGAATGGAGTTGCCATGAAGCTGCAATTGATTTCCGCGATTGTCATGGGGCTGGCGCTCGGCGCCGCCTCGGCTCAGGTTGCACCTGCCACACCGCCTGCAGGTCAGGGCCAGGGTCAGGGCCAGCGCGGCGGCGGACGCGGGGCAAATGGATGGGGCATGGGCGGCGGCGGCGGCCTGACCGGAACCGTCACGGAAGTTGCGGCCGACCATTACACCATCAAGACTGACGCGGGCGAGAGCTATACGGTTCACATCAGCGCCAACACCCGCATCATGAAACAGCCGGTCCAGCGGCAGGGCGCGGGCGGCGGCAATCCTCCGCAGGCGCTCAAAGCCACTGACATCAAGGTTGGGGACGTGGTGATCGCGCTGGGCGAGGTGGACGCGGCGGCCAAATCGATCGGCGCCATGGCGGTGTTGCAGGTCGACCCAGAACGCGCCAAGCAGATGCGCGAACTACAGGCCAATTATGGCAAGACCTGGCTGATGGGCAAGGTGACGGCGATCAACGATACCAAAGTCACGCTGGAAGGCTCCGTGGACAAAGCCGTTCACAGCTTTGTGGCCGACGAGAACACCACCTTCCGCAAGCGCCGCGACCCGATTACCCTGGCGGATATTCAAGTGGGCGACGTAGTGCGCGCCGAGGGTGCGGTAAAGGATGGAGTTTTTGTGGCCACAGCGGTTTCAGTAATGGCGATGCCACCGGGAGGAATGCCGACGGTTCCACACGAGGCCGTGCCCGCGCCGCAAGGGAAATAATCTGATCAGGTTGGACGGCTATCTGCCGTACTGCACCGCCGACTCGGCTCAGAGCAATGCTACGGCAGCCGCAGCAGCTTCCGGTAGGTGAGCTAGGCATCGCGCTTCAGCAATCGAGTCGGATTGCGCAGGTAGACCACGTTGCACTGCTGGCCGCTTGCTCGACTGCCATTCCCAAATTCATTCAGTCCATTGATTATCAGACTTTATGAGCACAATACACTCATATTTATCAAATAGGCTTGACAAGTATTCCGGCATTGCCCTATCGTTAGCAATTGGAAGGCGAGAGTGCCAGCACGCGGCTGGCGGAAGTGCTCGACAGGGCTTGCCACTTCAGAGCATAGAGTTGCAACCCATAGATTCCAAAGCGTTTTTCAATCCACTCAAATCCCGCGGCGAGGCTTACACCCCGTCAGCGCTTGAAGGAGAAGCAAAACAATGGCAGCAGCAACATCGTTTACACCGCTTCATGACCGCATCCTCGTTCGCCGTCTGGAAGAGGGCGAAACCATTCGCGGGGGCATCATCATCCCCGACAGCGCCAAGGAAAAGCCCCAGGAAGGCGAAGTGATTGCCGTCGGCAAGGGCAAGTCGAACGACGAAGGCAAGGTCTTTCCGCTGGATGTGAAGGCGGGCGACAGGATTCTCTTCGGCAAGTACTCCGGCACCGAGATCAAGATTGACGGCGAGGAGTTTCTGATTATGCGCGAGGAAGAAGTTCTGGGCATCATCAAGAAATAGCTGACAGCAACCAGCTTACAGCACACAGTTCAGAGCTGGAAGCTGGTGGTTGACAACAATAACTGTTAGCTGACGGCAGTTAGCTGACAACTGTTCTGAGGAGAATTACAAAAATGGCAAAGCAGATTTTGCACGGTGAAGAATCCCGTCAGGCGATCCTGCGCGGCGTGAATGCGCTGGCGGACGCGGTGAAGGCAACGCTCGGCCCCAAGGGCCGGAATGTGGTTATTGAGAAGAAGTTCGGCTCGCCGACCATCACCAAGGACGGCGTGACGGTGGCCAAGGAGATTGAGCTGAAGGACCCGCTGGAGAATGTGGGCGCGCAGTTGGTGAAGGAAGTTGCCTCCAAGACATCTGACGTGGCCGGCGACGGCACGACGACAGCAACAGTGTTGGCGCAGTCGATCTTCCGCGAGGGCGTGAAGACGGTTGCGGCGGGCGCGAATCCGACAGCTCTGAAGCGCGGCATCGACAAGGCCGTGGCCGCGGTTATTGGCACGCGCGACAAGGAAGGCAAGTATACCAACGGTGGTTCGCTTGGCATCCTTTCCAAGAGAGTTGACAATTCTCCCGAACAAATTGCCCAAGTGGGCGCGATTTCGGCCAACGGCGACCAGGAGATCGGCGACATCATCGCCGAGGCGGTCAAGGTTGTGGGCAAGGACGGCGTCATCACCATCGAAGAGTCGAAGACGATGCACACGGGGCTGGAGACGGTGGACGGAATGCAGTTTGACCGCGGCTACCTGAGCCCCTACTTTGTCACCGACGCCGAGCGGCTGGAAGTGATTCTGGAAGATCCTTACATTCTGATCTACGAGAAGAAGATCAGCGCGATGAAGGACCTGCTGCCCCTGCTGGAGCAGGTGGCGCGCGGCGGCAAGCCGCTGTTGATTATCGCCGAGGACGTTGAAGGCGAGGCGCTGGCCACACTGGTGGTGAACAAGCTGCGCGGCACGTTGAACGTGGCCGCGGTGAAGGCTCCGGGCTTTGGCGACCGCCGCAAGGCGATTCTGGGCGATATCGCGATTCTCACCGGCGGCAAGGCCATCACCGAGGACCTGGGCATCAAGCTGGAAGGCGTGAAGCTGGAGGACCTGGGCAAGGCCAAGAGGATCACCATCGACAAGGACAACACGACGATTGTTGACGGCGGCGGCAAGGCCTCTGAAATTGAAGGCCGCGTGAAGGAGATTCGCACGCAGATCGAGAAGACCACCTCGGACTACGACCGCGAGAAGCTGCAGGAACGGCTGGCCAAGCTGGTCGGCGGCGTTGCCATCATCAAGGTGGGCGCGGCCACGGAGACCGAGCTGAAGGAGAAGAAGGCTCGCGTCGAAGATGCCCTGCATGCAACCCGCGCGGCAGTCGAGGAAGGCATTGTCCCGGGCGGCGGCGTAGCCCTGGTTCGCTCCATTCCCGCGGTGGACGCGCTGATCAAGACGCTGGAAGGCGACGAGAAGATCGGCGCGACAATCGTTCGCCGCTCGCTCGAAGAGCCTCTGCGGCAGATCGTCGCCAATGCCGGCGAAGAGGGCGCGGTGGTGGTGGCCAAGGTGCTCGAATCCAAGGAGCCGCACTACGGCTACAACGCGCAAACCTCGGTCTTTGAGGACCTGGTGAAGGCCGGCGTCATCGACCCGACCAAGGTGACTCGGACGGCGCTGCAAAATGCGGCTTCCATCGCTGGCCTGTTGCTGACCACCGAAGCTCTGATCGCCGAGATTCCTGAGCCGAAGTCGGCTCCGGCCGGCGGCGGCCACGGCGGCGGCATGGAGGGAATGTACTAAATACAGGGATCAGGGACCAGGGATCAGTAAGACCTTGCCCTTGATCTAATTGATCGTGTTGAATGTAGTTGAAGACAACAAAAAGCCTCCAGCTTCGGCTGGGGGCTTTTGTTGTGGACAAGCTCGATATTCCGGCATTGGGTTTAGGGCGCCGCAGGGAAAAACGCCACTCTAAGCGCCTTTGGCGGAAATGGAGGCCGAAACGATGGGGGCCGAGACTGGCGCCGGTTGCGTCCGCAGCGGGCGCAGCCATCCGGCGGCAAGCCAGGAGCGCGGAACGAAGAACTCCGACCAGCCGCAATCGAGACAAATCCTGATGTCTGGCGGGGGCGTCATCGGTGGATGGCTGAGAGTGCGATGGCAATTGCGGTAAAGCCGGATCTCCGCAGGGACAACGGATAAGTAAGACGATTGGCACTTCGGACAGACCATCAGTACACCTCTGGAACAAAGCTGCAAACAAAACAAATCGGGGAGTGTTTCAACCCTAACCTTCTCGAAGCGAGTCTTTCAACTATTTTTGTACAGAAATGAACATTTTTCCAAGAATTCATATATTCTTTACAAGAAGTTTTGATGCTGCGAACAATTATTTTAGTTTAGAATTGACGGATTCCGAGACATTCAGGAGTCTCTGGAGAATATCGCTCCAGCGCCGGAGGGGCGGCCTGGCAGGCGCGATCGGGAGTGGTCTGGATCAAGTGCGATCAAATCGTAAAAACTCAAACGGCCCCGAAGCATCGCTCCGGGGCCGTTTCACTGATATGCTGACTCGCTGGGTTTAGGCCTTTTCCGCGGCCAGAGCGGCCCTGGCCTGCTCCACCAATCCGGTGAAGCCAGCGGCGTCCTTGACGGCGATGTCGGCCAGAATCTTGCGATCCAGCTCGACGCCGGCCTTCTTCAAGCCGTTGATCAGTTGCGAGTAGCTGAAGTTGTTCAGTTTGGCGGCGGCAGAGATGCGCACGATCCACAGGGAGCGGAACTGGCGCTTCTTCTGTTTGCGGCCGGTGTAGGCAAACTTCAGGCCGCGCTCGACGGCCTCCTGGGCTGCCTGATAGAGCTTGGACTTGGTGAGGAAATATCCACTTGCTCTTTCAAGAATCTTCTTGCGGCGGTCACTCCGCTTGGTGCTGCGTTTTACGCGGGGCATAACGAATTCTCCATTTTGCGTTCGGTGATGCGGCTGGAGGCAGGAGGCCCAAAGCCTTTGCGGGCCGGGCTGAAACCTCTTCACTCGCTTTTACAAGCCTGAATCTCTCGCCAATGCGAACGCGTTTCGCTTTTGGCGGGGGCCATTTTGGCCCAACTGCATCCATGAGGCAACCAGAAAAAGGCTGCCGCACGCAGTGCTCAGGCGTAGGGAATCATGCGCGCGACCTTCTTAAAGTCGCCATCGGAAACCAGCAGGGTCCTGCCCAGCTTGCGCTTCGCTTTTGGCGATTTTGAAGTAAGGATGTGCCGCGTCTTCGTCTGGCCCCGCTTGATCTTGCCGGTGCCAGTCTTGCTGAAGCGCTTCTTCGCGCCCGTATGGGTCTTCAACTTGGGCATTGTCTTCTCGTTTTGGACGGAGTGTGAACACCCCGCCAAGGAGCCGGAGAGACAGGGACTTCCCTGCCCTCTTGAGGCTCTTACCAGTATAACGCAAACTGGAGCCGCTGTCCTCCATTCACTCGAAGCGGTAGAGCGTCACCTTTTCCGTGCTCACCTGCCATGAGCTGAAGCGCCAGCCTCGGCCCTGGTCGTTTTCGTCGCCGTTGAGGCGCATTCCGGGAAGCCACTTGCCATCCACAAACTCGCCTTCGTCCACGGCATTGATGCCCACCTTGGGCGCACCGGCGGCGAGCGGCGTGAAGGATACGCGGAAGCCCTTGCCCGCGCCCAGGAACTCATCCGGGCCGGTCGAGACGATCAGTCCGTAACCGCTTTGGGCGCTATGGCCGAAGATCTCGTCGAGGGTGACATGAACGGTGTAGCCGCTCATCGTGAAATCCACCTGCGGGTGGTTCTTGTCGAGCACAAAGCCGTGGGTTGCGCCCGCGGTTTGCTGCCGATCGAGCACGAGCGGCGCCAGTTTGGCGATGGCGTTGTAGCTGGCGGTCAAATCACCTTTCTCGTCGCGCGAGCGTTCAATGGCGAAGGGCGAAAAGCAGAGTACATTCTGCTCGCCCACCGCATAGAAGACGTTGGCCGCGCCGGCCGCGCCGCTATTGGTCTCTGGAATGAAGAGCGGATTGCTGTCGCGATGGTAGCGATTGCTCCAGCCGGAGAAATCCGACGCATAGAGATCCGGCGCATAGATGTCCAGCGCGGAGCCGGCGGCCTTCCACACGTCGAGCACCCGCGGCTGCGGTCCGCCGCTGGGATAATCTCCCGGCTTGGCGTTGTCCTCCGCCAGCCAGGTGTTCACGTACATAGGAAGGTTATAGGCAGCCTTGCCCTGCGCCGCCACGCCGTGAACGAAGCGCGCATAGCGCCATGCCATGAAGAGTTCGTCGGCGCGGGCGGTCGGCCCGAAGAGCTCGGTCCAAGTGCCCGCGGCCTTGGCGCCGTTGGCCTCCCAGAGCGCGTGCAACTCCGGATCGAGAGAGTCCCGGTGGGCCTGCAAATAAGCAGTGAGAACGGATGGAACCGGCGCGGCAAAGTCCTTGTTCGCAGCCTCGGATCTGTCGCGGGAGTCGCCCAGCACTCCCACCTCATTCTCTACTTGCATCGCCAACACGGTGTGGGCGCTGCTGTCCACCTCCTTGATGTGCTTCATCAGGGCGGCGAAGGCGCGGCCATCGGCCTGTTGAGTTACGGCGGCGGCCGGAGAGAGTACCTCGACCTCATTGCCACCAATAATCACGCGCGGAAAGCGCCTGGTGTCGCGCTTCACCCATACCGGCGGATAACTCGACATTCCGTTCTTCCACGAGGCCAGCCAGAGAAAGACGATGTGCAAATGCTGAGCGCGCGCCTGCTCCAGCAGGCCATCGACAAGCGCGAAATCATAGCTGCCTTCGGTGGGTTCAATCAGCTCCCAACTGACCGGAGTCAGCACGGTGTTCAGCCCCATTGCCGCGAGCCGGGGCCAGACCAGCTTCATGGCTTCGAGGCTCGACGAGGCAGAGTTGGAAAGCTCGCCGGCCAGCATCAGGTAAGGCTTGCCGTCCACGATGAACTGGGTGGCCGCGCCGCGCTTTTCCAGATGAGGCAGGGCCGAAACTTGTGAAAAGAGCGGCGCAGATCCCAGGCCAAGGACGAGCGAGAGGATTGGCAGAGAATAAAGTTGGATTCTCATAACGTGAGGCAGTGTATCACAAGGCCGCAACAGGCTAGTGCGCGGACTTTTTCCGCATTTTTTATATGAGATATGGATTCCGTTCCTGTCCCGTTTCGGCTCGCAGTTTCAAATGGGCCGCCGCGAAGCCGGCTTGTGCTCTTCTCCCATTGCCAGCGTAAGACTACGCCAGGAGTGCGCTGGCAGCACTGACGGCTGTGCGCACTGCCGGATGCGCAGAATGGTAGTAGATGTCCCCCTTTGCGCGGAGGAAGTGCCGGGTGCCCATGGTATCTTTTTAATTATGTTATTGGTCCTTCCTTTGCTGGCCGTGCTCGCGGCGGCACCGCTTGCTCCGCAGCCCCCGCAAAAGGGATTTGACGATCTCGTGCGACAGGCAGACAGCGCACGTGATGCGGACAAGTTGAATGAAGCAGTTGGGCTTTACCGCGAGGGTGTGCAGCAGCGCCCGTCCTGGCAGGACGGCTGGTGGTCGCTGGGCAGAATCCTTTATGAGCAGGACCGCTTCCCGGAGGCGCAGGCAGCCTTTCTTCGTTTCGTTGCAATCACGCCGAAACCGGGTCCGGCCTGGGCTTATCTTGGCCTTTGCGAGTATGAGACAAAGGACTTTGCTCATTCGATGGAATCCTTCCAGAAATGGGCCAAGGAAGGATTTCCCGGCGGTGAAGATCTGACCGTAGTCGCGAGATTTCACTGGGCGCTGCTTTTAACGCAAAAAGGCGATTTCGGGAATGCGCTTCATTTGCTGGAGGGCGTTGCGGTGAAGCGAGGGGAGAGCATGGTGCTGATTGAAGCCATGGGACTCGCTTCCTTGCGCATTCCGAGCCTACCGGAAGATTATCCGGCAGAGCGCCGCGAGCCGGTCTGGCTGGCGGGCAAGGTGATGTTTTACGCCACGACACGCGATTATGCGCAGGCTCAGACCTATTCCACACAGTTGCTGGCGGAGTACGGCAAGCAGCCTGAAGTCCATTTTCTTGTGGGTTCGCTGCTCAATTTTCAGATAAAGAAAGCGGAAGCGGCTGCGGAGTTCCAGAAGGAGCTTGAGGTCAATCCACGGCATATTCTGGCGATGCTGAAGCTGGCGGATATTGATTTGGAGAGCAACAAACTCACCGAGGCGGAGACTCTGGCGCGCAACTCTGTTGCGATTGAAGCCCGGAATCCCGAGACGCATTTAATGCTTGGACGCGTGTTGCTGGTAACTGGAAGGGTGAAGGAGGCCGCGCTGGAGTTTGAAGCAGCGGAGCGGCTGGCGCCGACGAGTTCCGTGATTCACTTCAACCTGGCAACGGCTTATCAGCGATTGGGAGAGAAGGCGCAGGCGGAGCACGAGATTGCGATCTATAGGTCCATCACGGAAAAAGAGAAGGATGCGGCCAAGGCCCCGGCCTTCAAGGCTGGAGCCCCACAACAATCTCAGGAGGAGCAGAAATGATAGCGATTCTGGCTCCAGCCCTGTTTGTTCTTACCGCATCGTTTTCGCCGCAGGCTTCATCCGCACATACGCAGAGCAGCGCCACCGCGCACAGCGCCGCCAGCTTTGACCAGCTTGCGCTGGAGGCGCGACTGGCACGGGAAGAGAACCACACCGACGCCGCAATAGACCTTTACCGACGGGCTTTGAAGTTGAAGCCTGAATGGGATGAAGGGCTGTGGTATCTGGGCATGGCGTTGTATGAAAAAGGGAGTTACCTGGAAGCGTGCGACGTGTTGCGGCATTATTTGGCCCTTGATCCGCAATCGGCGGTTGGTTGGGCGCTTTTGGGAATGAGCGAATTTCAGACCCGCCAGTATGCGCGGGTTTTGGACCATCTGAACAAGAGTACGACGCTTGGCCTGGGCGATAGCCGGAAGTTGATGCTGGCGGTCAACTATGTCACAGCGATTCTGCTTACGCGCTCCGAGCAGTATGACGATGCCACGAGTCTGCTTTACAGGGTGAGGGGCGAAGGAGAGATTGAAGCAAATCTCGAAGTGCCCTTTGGCTTGGCCGCGTTGCGCGTTCCGCTGCTGCCGAACGAGATTCCCGCAGAACGCCGCGAGATGGTTCATTTGGCAGGCAAAGCCGTGGTGGCCCTGGAGGCGCAGCGGTATGAGGATGCAGAGAAGTTCTTGAACGCGCTGGAAGCCGCGTATCCCAATCAGCCAGGCGTCCACTTTCTTTTTGGAGCCTATCTTCTGGGTGTGCGTCCCGATGATGGGATCAAAGAGATGAAGCGGGAGATTGGAATATCACCGTGGAATGTACCGGCGAGAGTTCGGCTGGCAGAAGAGTACCAGAAGCGGAAAGATATTGATCAGGCTACGGTGTATGCGCAGGAAGCGTTGAAGCTGGATCCGAAGGAGTCCGCGGCCCTTATGCTTCTGGGCGAATGTCTGCTGGCGAAGGGAGATTCGGCGGGCGGGATACGGGAGTTGGAGGCCGCGCGCGATGCCGCTCCAGACACAGTGCAGCTTCATTGGGATTTGCTGCGCGCCTATACAGCCGCGGGACGCAAGGAAGATGCCGCCAAGGAGAAGAGCGAGATTGAAAGGCTCAGCAAAGATGACGCTCAGCAATAAGAGATGGATAGAAATGATGAGGCGCAGCGCAAGCTGCATGGGAGGCGCGTCACTGCTGGTGTTGTTGAGCGGAAGCAGCCTGCTGATTTCCCAGCAACCGGCACCCAGCGCGACGCCGGCCAAGGCGCCCATCCACTTTACTCCGCGACCGATCGCGTTCTCACTTGACAGTTGCGAGACACCACAGCGCCACGTGGTTGAAACCATGGCCGGCGGCGTAGCAGTCTTTGACTACAACAATGACGGGAATCTCGACATTTTCTTTACGAATGGCGCGGATATTCCGAGCCTGGATAAGACCGGGCCAAAATACTGGAATCGGCTCTTCCGCAATAATGGCGATGGAACATTTACCGACGTTACGGAGCAGGCTGGACTGAAGGGAACCGGTTACGACACAGGGGTTGCGATCGGCGATTACGACAATGACGGGTACGAGGATATTTTTGTCTCGGGAGTATTCAGAAACACGCTTTACCACAACAACGGCGACGGGACGTTTACCGATGTGACGGAAAAGGCCGGGCTGGCGCATCCAGACAAGCAGTATGGGCCGTTGTGGTCAGTGGGCGCGGCTTGGGCCGATGTGAACAACGATGGCCTTCTTGATCTCTTCGTGGTGAATTATCTGAGCTGGGATCCATTGAAGGAGCCTGATTGCAGGGTCAACGGCAGGCCGGAGTATTGCCATCCGCGCTACTTCAAACAGCTTCCCAATCAGCTCTTTCTGAATAATGGCAACGGGACATTTACCGATGTCTCTGAATCGGCGGGAATCCGCGAGCATCCTGGAAAAGGCATGGCGGTAGCCGTGGCGGATTATGACAACGACGGATTACCCGATTTTTTTGTAACCAATGACAAATACTTCAACTCCCTGTTCCACAACAAGGGCAAGGTGCATTTTGAAGAGGTTGCGTTCGAGGCCGGAGTGGCGCTGCCGGAACACGGGAATCTGATCTCTGGCATGGGCGCGGGCTTCAAGGATTTGAATAATGACGGCCTGCCGGACATTTTTCTGGTGGCTCTGCAAAATGAGACCTTTCCGATCTACCAAAACAAGGGCAATGGCGAGTTTACGGAAGTCACCACGCCAAGCGGCATGGCCTTGCTGAGCAATCCCATGGCCGGCTACAGCCCGAATATTGGCGATTTCGACAACGATGGCTGGAAGGATCTTTTTGTAAGCCGAGGCGACGTGCAATCAACGGACATGGCGAATGTTGCACAGATTGATCAGCCGAACACGGTCTTCCGGAATCTGCATGACGGCCACTGGGATGCGTTGACCGAGACGGCAGGCTTTGGCGCGCTGCTTCCACGCCGTCATCGCGGCGCCGCCATCGGCGATTTCAACCACGACGGAAAGCTCGACATTGTGGTTACCGCACTGAGCGCTCCGGCCGAGATCTGGATGAACGACAGCCCCAATCAAAACCATTGGCTGGAGTTAAACCTGCGCGGCACCAAGAGCAATCGGGATGGAATTGGAGCGCGGATTCGGATTATGGCCGGCGGGCAAGCGCAGTATGACTACGTCTCGTTTACCGCTGGCTACGCCTCATCCAGCGCGGGGCCGACGCACTTTGGCGTGGGTTCGGCGAAGAAGGTGGACGAGATTGAAATCAAGTGGCCGTCGGGAATCGTTCAGGTTTTGAAGGACATCGCCGCAGACCAGATTCTGCCGGTTACAGAGCCGAAACCGGCAACAGCGCCGAAATAGGCGCTTATGGCTTCTTCTGAAGGGGAGCTTGCTCGCTCTCCTTCTCGTTTTGTTGCAGCACCAGGGCGCGTTCGCGTTCACTGTCGCTGGTGCGATGGAGTTGAGCATACAACTTGGCGAGTTGCACGTGGACCTGGAGAAAGTCAGGAGACTGGCGCTCCACCTGTTGCCAATCCGCCAGCGCGTCTTCCAGGCGCCCTCTGGCTTTATCCAGCAAACCCATCTGAAAACCAACCTCGACGGAAGAGGGACGCAGCTTGCGCGCTTTTTCCAGATACGGGGCAGCTTCCGCTGCACTGCCGTCATAAAGCAGGATTCCGCCGAGATATAAATTGGCTTCAAAGTCGTTGGGATCGGCCTGAAGGGCCTTCAAAAAGGCGTTTTTTGCCCCGGCGCGATCCTCGCTGCCGAGGAGGGCGCGCGCCAGCAAGGTCCAGCCGCCGGGCAGATCGGGAACCTCATCGAGAGCCTTGCGCATGGTGTTTGCCGCCTCTTTGTACTCCATTTCGCCCAGTTGGGCCGCGGCGGTCAGCAAGTTTGCTTCAAGCGGGCTACCAATCTTGACAACCTGATCGATGACCGCCTGTCCCTTCTGAATCTGACCGTCGTGAATGAGAGCGAGGGCTAGCTCGAAGTCCACCACGTGATCGCGCGGATCGGCATCGTAGACCGGCTGAAGCAGCGCAATCCCGTCGAGGTTGCGGCCCAGGCGCAGGTAGCAGTCGGCAAGCAGATAGAGCGCCTGGCGATTCTCCGGCTGCAAGGAGTGCAGGTGTTCGAGGACGACCGAAGCCTTGTCGAAAACGGCCGTTTTGTACCATGCCAGCGCGAGGTTGATCAGAACAATCGGATTATCCGGGGCGCGATCGAGGGCATGATGGTACTGGGCGACCGCTTCGTCGTATCGCCCGCTGTGCGCCAGAGCAATGCCCAAGTTGGTCCGTGCCGCGACGGAATCCGGCCGCACTTTGAGCAGTTGCTCATAAAGACGAATCGCCTGCTGCACATCGCCGCGATCATAGGCCGCGTCGGCCGCCTTGTAGAGTTCTTCGGGGGAGCTTGCCTGCGCGGAGGCTTGCAGCGCGGCCACCGCCGGAAGGCCAAAGAGGCAGGCCCCAAGCAGGCTCGCTGCGCATACACGCCGCATGACACTGGTTCGCAGCGGTAAAGGTCGCGCAATACTCATGAGTTCGACCGTCATTCCTCTTGCAGAATAGCAGAACCATATTTGGTGGTGTTGCTTCCCATTCTTTCCGCAGAAAAAGCGGAAAGGATGAGGCACGGAACTATTTGCGATTAAGCGGCGAGTGAGTGACTGCTCATTTTGCTGCCACTGGTAATGATCTGCCGTCTGCTGTTAGCTTCAAAGTTATGACCGACAAGGAACTGGCGGCGCGGATTGCGCGCTCGGCGGGCGGCAAGGCCGGATACAAGCAACTGGTGCGCGAACTCTCGCTGGGCGGCGGGCGGGAGCGGCGGCTGCTGCTGGAGCAACTGGCGCGGATGACGGCGCGCGGGGCACTGACCAAGCTGGACCGCGAGCACTGGAGCACTCCGAAGACGGTTGGCGGGCGCGATAACCTGGTTGCGGGGCGGCTCGATCTGCATCGCGACGGCTACGGCTTTGTCAGGCCCAATGCGCGGCAGGCTGCCGGCGACGACAGCCGGGGTCCCCACGGACAGGTCCTCGTCCGTGGGGTGGTGGATGATATTTTCATCCCGCCCAACGAGATCAACGGCGCGATGCAGGGCGACGAGGTGCTGGTGGAGTTGGAGCCGCCCAAAGCCGATGGGCGGCGGATGGGTCGTATTGCGCGTGTGCTGGAGCGGCGCAATCCGACGGTGGTGGGAGTGTTTCACTATGCAAGGTCGGGACGAGCTGCGGGCAATTCGGTTGTGCCTTTTGACGAGCGCATGACGCAGCCAATTCTGATTCCAGAAGGGCTGGAGATTCCTGAGATTCAAGAGGCCGCCACGCCGCACCGGGTGCTGGGCAGCGAAGCAACAACAGCCGCCCACGAAAATCTGGAGGGCCTGGTTGTGGATGTGGAGATCACGCGCTGGCCGACTGTGACGCGGCCGGCGATGGGGCGGGTAATCGAGGTTCTCGGCGCGCCGGATGACTTTGGCGTCGATGTCGAGATGATGATTCGCAAGCATCAGTTGCCGCGCATCTTTCCTGAAAATGTGCTGGCCGAGGCGCGGGCCGTAGCGCATCTCGACCTCTCCGAAGTTTCAAATCGCCGCGATTTTCGCGGCCTTCCGATTGTAACCATCGACGGCGAGACAGCGCGGGATTTCGATGATGCGGTGCTGGTGAGCGAGAGCGCGGACGGCGGATATGAGCTGCAAGTCCACATCGCCGACGTGGCCGAGTACGTGCGCGCCGGGACGGATCTCGACCTGGAGGCGCGGCTGCGCGGAACCAGCGTTTACTTTCCCGATCGCGCGATCCCCATGCTGCCGCAGGAGCTATCAACGAATATATGCAGCCTGCGCCCCGGCGAAGACCGTCTGGTGTTGAGCTGCGTGATGCAACTGGACGCGAGCGGGCGCATTGAGAGCTATGAAATTGTCGAAGGCGTGATTCGCTCATCGGCGCGCATGACCTACACCGAGGTTCACGCGATTCTTGAAGGTGACGCGGTGACGCGCGCGCGTTATGCGGCATTGGTTCCTGACTTTGAGCGGATGCGCAAGCTGGCCGGGCTGATGAACCAGCGGCGCGAGGAGCGGGGCAGCATCGACTTCGATCTGCCGGAGCCGGTGATTGAATTCGACGAGCAGGGGCAGATGCGCGGCGTGACCAAATCTGAGCGGACGTGGGCCAACCGGCTCATCGAGGAGTTCATGCTGGCGGCCAACGAGTGCGTGGCCGCGTGGCTGGAAGACATGGGCGTGCCGTCGCTTTATCGGATTCATGAGAAGCCTGAGGCGCGCAGAGTGGTGCAATTCGAAGAACTGGCCGCAGCCTTCGGCTACACGCTGGGATTGGGCGCGCTGCCAGTGAAAAAGCTGCAAATGAAGAGCGACCGGCGCGACGCGCGGCGTACGAGACGCAGCGTTCGCACCCACGAGATTGCCGAAGATATTCCGGTGACGCCGCGGATGTATCAGAAGCTGGCCCGCAGCATCGAGGGCAAGCCGGAGGAGAGGATTCTGAGCTACCTGATGCTGCGTTCCCTGCGGCAGGCGCGCTACTCGGAGGTGAACGAGGGGCATTTTGCGCTGGCCGCGCCGAGTTATACGCACTTTACCTCGCCGATTCGCCGCTATCCTGATTTGATTGTGCATCGCATTGTAAAGGCGCTTCTGAGCGAGAGCGTGAGCGGCGAGGGAGTTGTGGCCGAGGGGCGGCACAGCTCGCCCTGGACACATCCGAATGAAGGTCTTGCAGACAGCAGACTTTCCCCTCTCCGCACTTCGAGAAAAGCGGTGAAATCTCCCATCGAGCCGCCAATTGCAGAGGCCGAGCTGGCGCAGATTGCCGAGGAAACGAGCCAGACCGAGCGGCGCGCCGCCGAGGCCGAGCGCGAGCTGGTGGAGTGGAAGAAGGTGCGCTTCATGCAGGATCGCGTGGGCGAGGAGTTTGCCGCGCTGGTGCTGAATCCGACAAAGTACGGACTGTTTGTAGAGTTGACCGATCTCTTTGTCGAGGGGTTGGTGCCCATCGACTCACTGCGCGATGACCGCTACACCTGGCGTGAGAATACGCATGAGATTATCGGCGAGCACAACGGGCGGCGCTTCCGGGCGGGCGACCGGGTGCAGGTGATTCTGGATCGCATTCTGGCAGCGGAACGCAGGCTGCAATTCTCGATTGTGGAAGAAGGCATTCCGCTGACCGGCAGGAAGGTCGCGCCGCACAAGGCGAAGAAGAGCAAGCGCAAGGACGGCGCCAGGCCAAAGTTCAGGCCGCCAAAGAAGCTGGGGAAGAGAGGCAAACGGCGGTAAGACCAGGGCTCTTTGGAAGATCGCGTAGATCGGAATTGTTTCGGTATCCCGCCCATTCCGCAACAAACGCGGAATACATGGGGTACGGGCGTTTGCAGAAAAAGCTAATAAGCACTGGCTTCGCCAACAAGATTCGGCTCACATTGGATGTTCTTTTGATCGGCAGCGCCCTGCCTGGGGGAGGAGTAGATAAGGGGGGGGGAATGGACAGGGCGCCGAAATGATCATGAGCGCTGGAATAGAATCCGGCTGTCCTGAATTGCACACATGGCTGCGAAATCAGCCGGGCGAAGGAGCAGGAGCGGCCGATCCCATACAATGGAATCAGGAGCATGATGGATGGCACACATGGTTTTTTGCGTTCGCAACAAGAAGGAGATGGAGGGGCTTGATGAGCCGCCCTTCGACTCGGAGTTTGGCCAGAAGATTTACAAGAACGTCTCGCGGGCGGCCTGGGGCGAGTGGGTGGAGCGGCAGAAGATGCTGCTGAACGAGTATCGCTTGCAGCCCTGGACTCCACAGGCGCAGAACTTTCTGGTGGAGCAGATGGAGCAGTTTTTCTTTGGCGAAGGCGTGGAAATGCCCCAGCAATTTGTGCCGCCGGCACAGTGAGCGGCGGACGGAATTGCACGCGCGGGCGATGAAGACTGACGAATGACCCCGACAAAGCCGGCACAATTCGCATTCGGATTTCTGCGCGCGACGGCAGCCGGCATAACCCTGGCGGTTCGCGCCCAGCCTGGCGCCAAGAAGACGGCCATCAACGGTGTTTATGGCGAAGGCGCGACGGCGCAACTGAAGATAGCCGTCCACGCGCCGCCTCGGGAAGGCCGCGCCAATGCCTCGCTGATGGAGTTCCTTGCGGAATGCTTTCGCTTACCGAAAAGCGCGGTGGAGCTGGTGAGCGGCGAGGCATCGCGGAGCAAGGTCTTTCTGCTGCGTGGAGTTGTGCACGACAAAGCCGAGGAACTACTTGCCGAGCGGATGCGGGCGGCTTGATTAGTGTGCTGGCCAGTATGGTGAATAAGTCCGGAGGCTGGAAGCGGACGAATCGCGCGTACTTCCTTCGTTAGCGATCTTTGTCTGAAAATGCGAGAATGGGTGTGTTCTTTCGCTCTTGAATCGCTTGACAAGGAAAAACCATGACCCAATCTCGCAGAATCTTCCTCAAGTCCGGCGCGGCGCTGGCTGCCGCCACAGTATTTCGGCCGCGCGGCACATTCGCGCTGGATGGGCAATTAGCCGCACCGGCTGCAACCTCCCGCCCGCTCGGCCAGTTTGGATACGGCGAAGTGGAACTTCTTGAAGGGCCGCTGCGCCAGCAGTTTCAAACCAATCATGCCTTCTATCTGGCTCTCGATGAGAATATGCTGCTCAAGCCCTTCCGCAAGCGCGCAGGACTGCCGGCTCCCGGCGACGATATGGGCGGATGGTACGACTGGGCGGACGATTTCTCGTTCAAGGATATGCACGGCTTTGTTCCCGGTCATACTTTTGGGCAGTTCCTCTCCGGGTTGGCCCGCGACTATGCCGCCACCGGCGATAAAGCCACGCAGGAGAAGATTCAGCGCCTGGTGCGCGGCTATGCGGCGGCAGTTTCACCCAGGTTTTACGAGGGCACGCGCTTGCCCGCATACATTTACGACAAGGTCTCTATCGGCCTGCTGGATGCGCATGAGTTTGCCGGCGATCCCAAGGCATTTCATGCTTTGGACGCCACCATCGAAGCTGTTCTTCCATCTCTGCCGGCGAAGGCTCTATCGCGCGCCCAGCAGTATGCGCGTCCTCATACGGATGAGTCCTTCTGCTGGGACGAGCCGTATACTCTGCCGGAAAATCTCTTCCTTGCTTTCCAACGCGGCGCAGGCAGCCGCTATCGCGATTTGGCGAGGCGGTTCCTGGCGGATGAGTGGTACTTTGACCCATTGGCCGCGGGGCAAAATGTTCTGCCGGGCAAGCACGCCTACAGCCATGTGAACGCTTTGAGCAGCGCGATGCAGGCGTATCTTGTGCTGGGCAGCGAGAAGCATCTGCGCGCGGCGCGCAACGGCTTCGGTTTTGTGCGTGATACGCAGAGCTTTGCCACCGGCGGATGGGGTCCGGACGAATCCTTCCGCGAGCCGGGAAGCGGTGAAATCGGCGCCAGCCTGGCCAAGACCCACTCCAGCTTTGAGACGCCCTGCGGCTCCTACGCCCACTTCAAGATCACCCGCTCTCTGCTCCGCGTCACCCGGGACAGCCGCTACGGTGACAGCATGGAGAAGGTTCTCTATAACACCATTCTGGGCGCCAAACCGATTCAGAAGGATGGGCACGGCTTCTATTACTCGGACTATAACAACGACGGGTCGAAGTTCTATCACCCGAACAAGTGGACCTGCTGCACCGGAACCTTTGCCCAGATCACGGCGGACTACGGCATCAGTTCCTACTTCCACGACGCCGATGGCGTCTATGTCAACCTCTATGTGCCTTCGCGCCTGAGCTGGGCGCGGGGCGGCGACCGGGTCAGCTTGACTCAGCGGACCAACTATCCTCACCATCCAACTTCGCAGATTGAAGTTGCGCTTCAGACGCCGGCCGCGTTTCCGGTATTTCTGCGCATTCCCGCCTGGGCGGGACCGAAGACCACTGTGGCAGTGAACGGCAAGCGGGTCATCACCAGTCCGAAACCGGGCCAGTTTGCGCGCCTCAGTCGCAACTGGAAGAACGGCGACCGCATCGAAATCGAATTCGATATGCCCACGGTGCTCGAAGCGGTAGACCCGCAGCATCCCGATTTGTTGGCGCCTGTTCATGGGCCGCTGGCGCTGTTCAGCGTGGGAGCGATTCCGGCCAGGATCGGCAGGCAGGAACTTCTCGCAGCCAGCCAAATCTCCGCCGGCTCGACCGACTGGCAGGCAAAGACCGCCGCGGGCGCGTTCACTCTGCGCCCGTTCCCAGCCATTCAGGATGAGCATTATCGCCTTTACCTGAAAGTCGAAGGCTGAAGACAGTTTATCGGCGGGCATCCATCCTTGTGCCTTTTTCCGGCACTAGAATGGGAATAGCCGTTGCGCATTCGCTTCGGGCGCGTTAACAACTCACCGCGGATGGTCAGGGCCGGTCGTAGAAGCGGAAGAAGAGCGACGGCCTGGAAACCGGCTCGGCGCGAGCGACCAGCTCCGCTGCCTGGGTGTCGTTGAGCGGTGTGAACTCATGCGCTAGTTGCACGTTTTCTTCCAGTTGCGCAATGTTGTCGCAGCCGATGATGATGGTGCTGACCGGGCGGGACAAGGTGTAATACATGGCTTCGCGCATGGAGAGCGTGCCTGGCGTGGGGGCCAGCACCATGCCCTCCCAGGTATGCTTTTGCTGCTCCAACGGAGGCGGATTCCAGCTTTTGAGAAGCCGCCCGCGGCCCGGCACCTTCATGCCGATAATGCCCATCTGGCGCTCGACGGCCAGGGGAAGCAGTTCGGCGTTGAAGCTGTAGTGGTGGGCATCGGCAGCGTTGATCGCCATCAAAATCGTGTCGAAGGGATAGCGCCGGATGCACTCCATGAGCGCGTCAGGGCGATAGTGCCCGGTGATGCCGAGATGGCGCACCACCTTCTGCTCTTTCATCTCAAGCAGGGCTTCCATGGCGCCGCCTTTGGCAAAGACCAGATTCACATCGGTAAGGGTGCCAATGTCGTGCAACTGCCAGAGATCCACGTGATCGGTTTGCAGCAGTTGGAGGGATCTCTCGATCATGCGCATCGAGTCGTCGCGGGTGCGCTCTTTGGTTTTGGTAGCCAGGAAGGCCTCGTTGCGCCGGTGCGCCATCACTTTGCCCACGTACTGCTCGCTCCAGCGATCCGGGCCTCCGTAGATGGAAGAAGTGTCAATGTAATTGACGCCCAGGTCGAGCGCCCGCTCGATGATGGGCACGGCCACGGCGAAGTTGTTGGATTGCTCCAGCGCGGCCTGGCCGCCGAGCGAGAAGATGCCCACCTTGAAGCCGGTCTTGCCGAGGTTGCGGGTGGGCATGGCCGCGGGAGTTCTGGGGTTGGCGGGAAGGCTGGGGAGAGCCTTCGGTTGATCGGCCAGCGCCGAGGGCGCCAGCAAGGCGGCGGTGATGGCTCCGCCCGCCTTGAGGAATTCACGACGGCCGCTCTTCCATGCCGTCCCTGGGAGATTTTTACTCATGGTGACCTCCGCGCAGAGAAATATACCCCGCGAGTGTACATCATAAATCGGAGCGAGAACGGAGGGAAAGAGAATGAATTGCGGAGGAAGGGCGGCTTGCGCGCGCTTTGCCGGAGTGGGTATGGTATGTGAAGCAGGTTGAGCGATTTCCGGAAAGAGATTCATGGACGTATTAAGGCGACTTTTCGAGCAGCATTTCGGGTTGGCGGCCGAAGACGCACAGCCGCTTCAGGGCCAGCTTGGCGGCTCGGGGCGGACGATTGTGCGGCTCACTGGCGGCGGCGTGAGCGCCATCGGCATTGTGTACCCGGTGCGGGATGAGAATGTTGCCTTTCTGGAGTTTTCACGGCATTTTCGCGCGCGCGGATTGCCGGTACCGGAGATTTATGCGGAGGATTTGAGCCAGGGCGCATACCTGGAAGAGGACCTGGGCGAGACGACGCTCTTTGAGTTTCTTGGCCAACATCGCACCGGTGCGCTGATCGATGAGCAGGCGAAGGAGGCCTATCGTCGCGTGGTTGCGGTATTGCCGCGCTTTCAGGTGGAGGCGGGCCGGGATCTGAATTACCGGCTCTGTTCACCGCGCGCGAGCTTTGACGGCCAGTCCATCGCCTGGGATCTGAATTATTTCAAGTATTATTTTCTGCGGCTGGCGGGAGTTCCTTTCAACGAGCAGGCGCTGGAAGATGACTTTGGCCGATTGACGGAGTTTTTGCTAAGCGCCGATGCGGATTATTTTCTCTATCGGGATTTTCAAAGCCGCAACGTGATGCTGCGCGATGGGCAGCCGTACTTTCTGGATTACCAGGGCGGGCGCAAGGGCGCGCTGCAATATGACATCGCCTCGCTGCTCTTCGATGGCAAGGCCGATCTGCCGCCGGAGTTGCGCCAGGAGCTGCTGGACCACTATCTGGACTGCCTCGCACGATTCATCCCGCTCGGCCGCGCGCGATTCATGGAGCACTATTATGCGTTTGTCTATGTGCGCATTTTGCAGGCGCTGGGCGCGTATGGCTTTCGCGGTTTTTATGAGCGCAAGGCGCATTTTCTTGAGAGCGTTCCCTACGCGCTGAAGAATCTGCGCTGGCTGGGCGAAGAGGTGAAGCTGCCTATCGCGCTGCCGGCGCTGATGGAGGCGCTTGGTCGCATTTCGGCCTCGGAAAAGTTGCAGACGATCTCTTCCGCAACAGAGCGATTGAGGGCGCGCATCTTCAGCTTTTCTTATCACCGCGAAATGCCTGCGGATGAGTTTGGCAACGGCGGCGGGTTTGTGTTTGATGCGCGCAGCTTGCCGAACCCGGGACGCGAGCAGCGGTTCCGCGCGATGACCGGCAAGGACGCGGCGGTGATTGAGTATTTGAATCAGCAGGCCAGCGTGCATGAGTATTTTGCGCACGTGCAATCGCTGGTGGATGCGAGCGTACGCGCATACCAGCGGCGCGGCTTCAAAGATTTGATGGTCTCGTTCGGCTGCACGGGCGGCCAGCACCGCTCGGTGTATCTGGCCGAACAGTTGGCCAAACATCTGCGCAGCGCCGGCGGAGTGGACGTGGTGGTGCGGCATATTGAAGTGGAGAAGATGGGCCGATGAAGGCAATGATCCTGGCCGCCGGCTTGGGCACGCGCCTGCGGCCACTCACGAACGACCGTCCCAAGGCGCTGGTGACCGTCGCCGGCCGCACGCTGCTTGAGATTGCTCTGGCGCGCCTGCGCGAATTTGGTGTGCGCGAGGTGATTGTCAATGCGCATCATTATGCGGCGATGATCGACGAGTACCTGAAGGCCAACGATGGCTTCGGCATGAGGATTGAACTCTCGCGCGAAGAGGATCTGCTGGACACTGGCGGCGGCTTGAAGAAGGCCGAGCATTTCTTTGGCGAGAGCCTGCAAGAGCCGTTCATTCTGCACAATGTGGATGTTCTCAGCACGATTAATCTGGGGCGCATGATGCAGTTTCATTCGGAGCGGAAGGCGCTGGCCACGCTGGCCGTTCAAGAGCGGGAGGCGTCGCGGTATCTGCTCTTCGACACAGACGGGCAATTGTGCGGGCGACGCGCCGGGATGGGTTCGTGGTCTCCCAGGTCCCAAAATCGGGACCTGGGGCACCCGCGCGACGAGAAAGCCGAATGGGCGCGGCCCTCGGCAGAGGCGCAGGCGCTGGGCTTCTGCGGCATCCACATACTTTCTCCGCGGATCTTTGCGCAGATGAATGAAGTAGGCGCGTTTTCGATCATCGCGACGTATATGAAACTGGCCGCGCGGGGAGAACGAATCATTGCGTATCGCGCCGATGATTGTTATTGGCGCGATCTGGGCCGGCCGGAGAGCATTGCGCAGGCCGAGCAGGATGTTCGCAGCGGAAGATGCGTCCTCGCCGGAGCATAGGGCTAGTAAGAAACAAGCGAGGACCGGAAAGTCCACGCGACAACCGGCCAGAAGGCCGGCGTTACCGTTTCATAGCGAGCCGGCATCCGACTTTCACCACAGGCTATGATGAGCGGAAGCTGCGCAGTCCTTCCGCGACGCCGCTCTCGTACGCGTCAATGAGCTTGTCCCATGCCGCGTTGGCCGCTTCATCGATTTGCTGGCGCTGCGGGTCCGCATCGAACCACTCGATTGTTCTCTGAATTCCCTGCGCAAAGGGGACCCGCGCGCAGTAGCCCGGAACAAAGCGCTTGATCTTGCTGTTATCGAAGATCACGCTGGAGCATTTGTCTCCAGTGAGGCTGCCGATGGTATCGGGCAGGCAGGCGCCAATAAACTCCGCCGGAATGTGAACGATGCGGGCCTCGACGCCGGCGGCTTGCGCGGTGATGCGATAGTACTGATCCCAGGTCATCGCCTCATCGCTGGTGATGTGGAAGGCGTGGCCGATGGCCTGTTGATGGCCCAGCAGGCCTACCAGTCCCTGAGCAAAATCGCTGTTATGGGTAATCACCCAGAGCGAGGCGCCGTCTCCGGGCACGATAACCTTCTTTCCCTGGCGCATGCGATCGACGGCCGTGTAGGATTTTTGCCAGGTATTGACCGCCAGTACAATCTGCGTGTCGCCATAGGTCAAGGTCGGACGCACCACCGTGAAAGGAAAGCCGGCTTCACGATACTCCTTCATCAGCCGCTCTTCGCAGGCGATCTTGTCGCGCGAGTACTGCCAATAGGGATTGATCAGCGGCGATGATTCGGTGATCAGGTAGTGGCCGACCGGCCTTTGATAGGCGCTGGCAGAACTGATGAAGATGTACTGCATAGTGCGATTGCGGAAGAGGCGGATGTCGCGCTCAATATCGGCAGGCGTAAAGGCAATCCAGTCAACCACCGCGTCGAAGGATTGAAAGCCGAGCGCCTGGGCCACCGCCTCCTCGTCAGTAACATCCACGTTGATGGCGTGGACGTTCTCGGGAAGATTGGCGCTGCGCAATCCTCGCGTGAGCAGCGTCAGTTCAATGCCCCGCTCCGCGGCCAGGCGCGTCGAAGCCATACTAATGACTCCCGTACCTCCGATGAATAGAACCTTCATATCGCCTCCATCTTCATTACCAGGGCCTGTTCTGCTCGCGGCTTTGACGCGTAAACGGGCGGAAAGACCGTAAACCCTGATCACGGTTAGTATACTGGTACTAATCTTGCTTTCCGGACAGATTTTTCCTCCCCCAGAGCCTTCACCATGGAATCGTTCTTCCTCCGCTATCGAAATCTGCTGGTGCTGCTGGCCATTCTGTTGGCGCAGATCATCGGGCTGGCCGTGCAGGTGCGCCGCGCCGACAACGGGCGCAGCACACTGGACCCGGGTGACGCGGCGGGTGTGCGGCTGATCCGGCTCTGGGCCGATGCGGTGGTTACGCCGCCGGAGAAGTTCTTCCACGGCACGAAGTTGGGCGCGGAAAGCCTTTGGCAGGACTACCTGGACCTACGCAACGTGCGCCAGCAGAACAAGGATTTGCAGAAGACCATCGACCGGCTGCGCCTGGAACAAGCAGCGCTGCTGGAAGATGCCAAGCAAGGCACACGCTTGCAGGCGCTGATGGACTTCCAGCAGAAGTACATTTACAAGACGCTGGCGGCGCAGGTTATCGGCTCCAGCGGCAGCGATTCCTCGCGCGTCTTCTATATCGACAAGGGGAAGAATTACGGCCTGGAAAGCGATATGGCCATCATCACTGCGGACGGAATCGTCGGCAAGGTGCGGGAGGTTTATCCGCGCACCGCGCAGGTTCTGGCCATCAACGACCAGACCAGCGGGGCGGGGGTGATTCTGGAATCGACGCGGATTCGCGGCATTCTGCGGGGCAACGCCGATGGACGGCTGCAGATTGTGGGCATTCTGGCCGACCAGCGCATTCAGCCCGGAGAAAAGGTGCTGACCGCCGGGGGTGACCAGATCTTCCCGCGCGGGCTGCCGGTGGGCGTGGTGGAAAAGGTTGTGCCCGACCCGGAGCGCGACTCATTTATCGACGTGGTCGTGAAGCCGGCGGCTCATCTTGATCGGCTGGACGAGGTGCTGGTGATCACCTCGACCGAGGAGCGCTTCTCGAATGAACAGCAGCAGGATATGGCCACCAGCGAGGCGCTGAAGGGCGCGGAGGCCGCGGCGGCGAAGGAGCAGCAAAAGGCCTCTGAAACCATGGCCGAGCGGCTGCCGGGCCTGGCCGATCCCAATGCGCCCGCTGACCAGCAACCCTACAAGGCTGTAACACCGCCTGCTACCGTTGGAGCAACGCCACAGCCGTTGCATCCTGACCGATTTACGCCGGGAGCGACGAGTTCGCCCTCGCCGGAGCCGGGAAACGGCACCTCTGCTGGTAAGCCGGAACACCCTGGGAGGAATCCATAGGATGGCCGTTCTGGGCGCTGACTATCGCCGCGATATGGGGATACGCCACTATCCTCTGCTGGTCTATGCTCTGACGCCGCTTGTGGCGCTGGTGCTGCAAGCCTGGCTGCCGCGACTGTTGCTGGGCTATGCCTGGTTCGACCTGCCGCTGGTGGTCACGGTGTACTTTGCCCTGGTGCGGCGCGACCCCATCCAGGGAATGCTGATGGGCAGCAGCATGGGACTCTTCGAGGATGCGCTCACCCACCACGCCATTGGCGTCAATGGCATCGCCAAGACGGTGGCGGGCTTTTTGGCCGGCTCGGTGGGAATGCGCATCGATGTCGAGAATCATGCCATTCGCCTGATGCTTCTTTTCCTGTTTTCGCTGTTGTCGAGCGTCCTTTATGTCTTTGTCTACCGCGTACTTCTGGGGCTTGAATTGGACTGGAAGTGGCTGGTGGAGCTGATGAAGGCCGTGGGAAATACGGCGATTGCGGCAGCGCTGTTTCCGCTGCTGGACCGGACGCAAATCAGGGACTAAGGATCAGGGGCGGCGCAGCCAACCCGGAAATCGAGGAGAGTATGAAGAAATCCATTTTTTTCACAGTGGCATTGGGAATGATGCTGATGCCCTGCGCGAACTTTGCGCAAGTCACTGGAAATCAGCCGGCGCCGGCCAAGCCGCGGGTTCCGCGTGAAATCAAAATCGTTGTTGCGCCAGCTCCGGGGGATGTTGTTCCCGCCGAACAGCAGCCCACCAAGGAGCAGTTGGCCAAGCTCTTTGACGTGATGCGGATCAAGGACCAAATAGCGTCGCTGACTAAAATTATGCCCACCATGATGCAGCAACAGATGCAGACTCAGGTCAAGCAGATGCAGAAGGACCATCCGGAGATGGCGTTGACGACCGAAGAGCAGCAACAAGCCGTCGCGAAGGTCATGGGCACGTTCATGGGGAAGGTGACGGACCTCTACACTTCAGACGAGGCCATAGCGGATATGGCGGGCATCTATCAGAGGCATCTGACGAGCGCAGATGTGGACGGGATGATTGCCTTTTACAGCTCGCAGGCTGGGCAGCACATGGTCGAGATGACGCCGGTCATCATGCAGGAGTATATGCCTCTGGTGCGGGAGCGGATGCTGGAGCGGATGAATCCATTGATCGATGAGATGACCAAAGAAATGAAGGAAATTGCCAAGCCCCAGGCTCCGCCCGCAAAGTAGCTTTTCACTTTTGACTGATCCGGCCCCAAAGAAATGCAACACTCCGTGCCCCACCCATTCCGCAAAAAACACGGAATGGATGGGGCACGGAGCATTTGAGGGATTAGAAAACAGGGAACAGGGATCAGGGAGTCAGTAACAAGGGTGCTCCAGGTCTCGCGAGAGTTGGGCCGCCCGCCCTTGCTGACAACTGCATAGCTCCGCTAGAATGACGCGTAACAAAGATCGTCGCAGGCAAAGGATAAATTCGATGAGAGCTACTGCCGGCCGGACAGGCCGTTTTGCTTTTTTTGCTTTGTTTTCGTTGACGGCATTGGCCGCCGGCCCCTCCCTTTGGAGCCAAACCTATCCAACACAGATCGGCACGGAGGCTTCAGACCGGCCGACCGGATTTATTGACGCCTTGAAGAACCAGGGCCGGCTCACGGTGAACGCCAATGGCGATGCCGTGGCCACGGACGCAAGCGGGAACCCGCTCTCGGATGGTATCGTGGTGGTTTTTGACGATCGCCCGACTCCCGCCTGGGCGCCGCCTATCGACGACCCGGCTCAATACCAGCCGGACATGAGCGGCACTTACACCGTGTCGTTTACCGGACAGGCGGTACTTTCCAACGTAGCAGGCAACCCCACGCTTGTATTCAGCAATCAGAGCTACGATGCGGCCACCAACACCACCACCGTGAACGTGCAAATGCCCGGAGGGTCGACCTATGCCGACGGCCCGGCGCTGATGGTGATCAGCTTCACCAATACCGTATTAAATTCCACCAGCGGCACGAACACCGGAATCGCCAACCTGCAGGTGATCCGGCCGGGGTTCACTCTGGCGGAAGCCGCCAATCCGACGCAGGTTTTTGATCCCAGGTTCGTGAATGCATTCGCTCCCTTCAGCTATATACGATTCATGGGCTGGCTGGGAACCAACCAGAATCCATTCGTGGTGAGCGGCTGCGCCTCCGCGGCGTCGGCCTGCTCAGCGGTAAACACGCCAACGATGGGCTGGAGCCAGCGCAGTCTTCCCACCGACTTTTATCAGGGCGTGGGTCCGAATCTCACAGGCTTTCCGAACCGAGCCGGCGGCTGGGGCGTCTCGTGGGAGTACGTCATTCTGCTGGCTAACGCCACCAACAAGGACGTCTGGGTCAATATTCCGATCAACGCGACCGGGTCTTCCGATCAATATGATCCGAATTACGTCGCCTCGCCGGATACTACCAGTTACGTCTACAACGTGGCCATGCTGCTGAAGAACGGGGACGCATTCACCGGCAACAAGGGCTTGAATCCCGGCTTGCATATCTATCTGGAAGACAGCAACGAAGTATGGAATACCGGCTTCCAACAATACGGTTGGAATGTGAACGCGGCCAAGGCCGAAGTGGCCGCTGCCCCCGGCGGCGTCTCGGTGCTGAATATCGACGGAGACACCAATTCGACAGACTGGGCGGTTCGCCGTCACATCAAGCGGGTGTATGAAATTGCGCAGATCTTCGAGTCAGTGTATGGCGCCGGCTCGTTTGGCACCATCATCCGCCCTGTTTATGCATGGTGGCAAATGGACGAAGGCGTGGGTACCTCGACCGCGTGGCAGCAGGACGCAGGCCCGGGTGGTCTCTCCGGGGCCGCGGAGGCGCTGGCGTGGTTCAAGACGAACTACGGCCCGCCTGCCAATTATTTCTACGGCATGGCCATGGGAGACTACTTCACGGCGGCGAACTACCAGAACGATACAACCATCCCTGAAGTGCTCGCCGATATGTCGGCCAACAGCACCGCCAGCGTGAACTACGTGACGGCGAACCTGGCCACGGCCAACCAGTATGGGCTGCGCCTGATGGTTTATGAGGGCGGGCCCGACAACAGCAACGGGGGCTACCAGACCTCCGAGAACGTAGGGCCGCAGATCCTGGCCAATCGCGATCCCGGGATGGATGCCCTGGTGCAAACCCACATCAGGAATAACTATTTCGAGCAGGGCGGGTCCACCTTCGGCTATTTTGCCCTGTCGGGGGCCTATAGCCGCTACGGAGACTACGGCGCAACGGACGACTATCGCAACCTGACCACGGCCAAGTACAACGCCATTGTGAACCTTACGGGCTATATGCCGAACGGTGTGCCCTTTTCTCCGGGAGAGCTTGTGGCCACGCCCGGGCATGAATCTGTAGACCTGGCCTGGCAGCCGGTTCCGGGCGCCACCGGTTACAGTGTTTATCGCGGTCTGGCCTCCGGAGCCGAGAGCGCAACAGCAATCGGAACAACGTCTTCAACGTCTTATACGGATGCTTCCCTGACCGACGGGACAACCTACTACTACACCGTCTCAGGCACAAACTCGGCCGGCACGAGCGCGCCATCGAATGAGGCCAACGCAACTCCCGTAGCCGCGCCCAGCTTTGCGATTTCCGGCACCGCAGTCTCCGTAGCGCCCGGCGCAACCACCGGAAACACCTCGACCATTACGCTGACCCCCTCTGGAGGATTTACGGGCAGCATTGCGCTGACGGCCGTCATCGCCACCAGCCCAACCGGCGCGCAGTACCTGCCCACACTGAGCTTCGGCTCGACCACTCCGGTGAGCATCACGGGCTCCACAGCGGGAACAGCCACCCTCACCATCTCCACCACTGCCGCAACCAGCGCGGCTCTAATCCATCCCCAACGCTTTGGCGCTCCCTGGTACGCGGCAGCCGGCGCAACCCTGGCCGGCATCTTTCTCTTCTGCATTCCCGCGCGGCGGCGCAGTTGGCGGCGAATGCTCGGTGTGCTCCTCTCGCTCGCATTTCTTGCCGGCGGCCTCGTCAGTTGCGGCGGAGGCGGCAGCAGCAGTAGCAACGGTGGCGGAGGCGGCGGCATTGCCGGCACAACCGCCGGAGCATACACCATCACGATAACCGGCACTTCAGGCACTACCATAACGGAGACCGCTACAGTCAACTTGACCGTTCAGTAGCCGGGTACCCCGGGTGCTGCTTTTGGGATATGGGAGGCCATCAATCCAGCAGCATCACCTCAATGCAGGTGCATCCGCCAGGCAGTGTAGCTGAGAATCTCGTGGGCGACGCGCTCGAACTCTTGCGAGCCGCCTTCGACAGCTATTCGGGGCCGGGGCGATGTGAGCACGTCTAGGCCGTCGGCTGAGCAGATTTCGTGAATGCGGAAGAGATGGGTTCCGTCGCTGACAATCACCAGGCGGCGCAGGCCGTTGGCTCGGGCGATCACCGCGATGCGGCGGGCCGACTCCTCGGTGGAGCGGCTCTCGGTCTCGGCAATGATGGCGCTCTCTGGGACACCCATGCCCATCAGGTACTCGCGGCCGACGGCGCCTTCGTTGTACTGGTCGCCGCCGTTGCCGCCCAGGGTGATGAGCAGCGGGGCGACGCCGCGCTGGAAGAGGGTGAGCGCGTGGTCGAGGCGCGCGCGATAGACCGGCGAGGGCCGTCCGTCGTACTCCGCCGCGCCGAAGACGGCGATGGCGTCCACTGAAAGAGAGGACGCGGCCTGATCGCGGCCGGCGTAGTCTTCAATCTGCGAGTAGACCCAGCGGCACCAGCCCAGAGCGCCCGCTGCCAGAGCAAAGGCCAGCACAATTGCGATGCGTAGAATCCAGTTGCGGCGTTTTGGCTTGCTTTTGCGCGTCATAAGCAGGAAACAGTGGTCAGTCATTCGCCGTGGAGGGAGGAGTCGCGGCAACGGTTGCAAAGATTAGTATATTCGCCAATGCAATGATAGCGGATGATTTGGCGCATAGCCTATTGCTGTCCATTGATCATGTTACCTCTGCAAGGCCGTCACAATATCTGGCGTTGGAATGGCACCTTCGCGCAGAATCTCCCAGCGGCCTTCGCCCAGGGTGAGATCGACAATGGTGGTGGGCTGTGCGCGAAGGGTAGGACCGCCGTCGATGATGAGCGGAATCAGGTCGCCGATCTGGTCGCGGACGCAGCTTGCGTTGGTGCACCCCGAAGCGCCGCGCAGGTTGGCCGAAGTCGCTGTGATGGGCAGTCCGAGGCGCTGGACCACCGCGCGCGGAATGGCGGCGTCGGGGACGCGCAGCGCCACGTTGCCCGTGTTGGCCGTGGAACGCAACGGCAGCTTGCAGCCCGCCCGCACAATGATGGTGAGCGGACCGGGCCAGAAGCGCTCGGCCAGCTTGTCCAGCAGAGGGTCGGTGTCGCGAGCCAGCTCATATGCCTGGGCCAGCGAGGCGATCAGAAGCGACAAAGGCTTGTTCTTCGGGCGGCTTTTAATCTGGTAAATCTGCTCGACGGCATGAAGATTTACAGGATCGACAGCCAAGCCGTAGAAGGTGTCGGTCGGCAAGGCGACCACCCCGCCCTTGCGCAGACAGGAGGCAATATAGTCGATCAGCTCTGGTCGTGGCTCATCGGGATGGACGCGCAAGATCTCCGCGAACACGTTGGTCTACCTCAGTTCCCGAACTTGTGATTCCAAAAAACGGATGCGTTCACGGCGGATTGCCGCCGGAACCACACCGCTGTCCGGCAAAACAGCTAAAATCGGCTAAGCGACGACAGGATTCGCCAGGATGCCTTTTCGCATTGTACAGAGTAAACAGAATCTTCGCCTGAAAGATTTGCGCCGCGCGCTCTCGCAGCCCGGGCGCGAGGGCCGTGGATTGGCCGGCCGCGACAGCCCCATACTGGCCGGCATCGAAGGGCCGAAGCTGCTGGAAGAGGCTCTGCGAGCGGGCTTGCGCGTCATATCGGTCTTTGTTGCCCAAGGCGCGGAGCATCTGCTGGAGGGCTTGCCGCTGCCCGCCGGGACCGAGTTGCTGCTGGCGCCGCGGGATGTGCTGGACTCGGCTCTGACCACCGAGACGCCGCAGCCGGTGGCGGCGCTGGTTGAGCCGCCGGATTGGGGTTGGGCCGACGTTTTTTGTTCCCGGGCAAAGGCCGCGCCGCTGATTCTGGTGCTGGCAGGCTTGCAGGACCCCGGCAATTTGGGAACGATTCTGCGCTCGGCGGAGGCCTTTGGCGCCAGCGGTGTTCTGGCGCTGCCCGGAACAGTGAGCGCCTGGAACCCCAAGGCGGTGCGCGCCTCGGCAGGCAGCGTCTTCCGAATGCCACTGCTGGCCGTGAGCGCCGAAGAGTGCTTTGCGCGGCTGCGCGCGGCGGGCGTGAGAATTTGGACGACCGCAGTTGATGGCGCAGAAGCAGCGGACAGCATTGATCTGGCCGGGCCGGTGGCGCTGGTGATTGGCAATGAAGGCAATGGTGTGCCGGAGGAGCTGGCCGCCCAGGCCGATGGAGCAGTGACGATTCCCTGCCCCGGCCCGGTCGAGAGCCTGAACGCCGCCGTCGCGGTGAGTGTGCTGCTCTACGAAGCTTCGCGGCAGCGAAGGAGCGCACGATGAGTCTCTTTGACGGCGAACCCGAAGGCCCCACAGGCACACTGCGCACGGCGCCCTTGGCCGAGCGGATGAGGCCGCGTTCGCTCGATGAGCTAAGTGGCCAGGAGCACTTGGTCGGCCCCGGCAAGCCGCTGCGCGTACAGATTGAGCGCGATGACTCCGGCTCGATGATTTTGTGGGGTCCGCCGGGAGTGGGAAAAACCACGCTGGCCAAGATCATCGCCGAAACCACGCAAGCCACATTCATTGAGTTCTCCGCCGTAATGAGCGGCATCAAGGAGATCAAGCAGGTGATGGCCGCGGCGGCGCAGGCCTCGCAGATGCACTCGCGGACGATTCTGTTTATCGATGAGATTCATCGCTTCAACAAGGCGCAGCAGGACGCCTTTCTTCCCTACGTGGAGCGCGGAGTTATAAGGCTGATCGGCGCCACCACCGAGAATCCGTCGTTCGAAATTATTTCCGCGCTGCTCTCGCGCTGCCGGGTTTACGTGCTGCAGCCGCTTACTGACGATTGCATCGAGCAGCTTTTGCGGAGGGCGTTGGGAGATAAAGAGCGGGGCTTGGGCGCGTTGGAGTTGACCGCCGACGACGATGCGCTCGCGCTGATCGCCGGCTACTCCAGCGGCGACTGCCGCTCAGCTTACAACACGCTGGAGGTAGCCGCGCAACTGGCTCGCACTCACAATAACAGGATTGACAAAGAACTGGCCGGCGAAGCGGTGCAGCAGCGCGTGTTGATGTACGACAAATCCGGCGAGGAGCACTACAACCTGATCTCGGCGCTGCACAAGAGCGTGCGCAACTCGGACCCCGACGCCGCGCTCTACTGGCTGGCGCGGATGTTCGCTGCCGGCGAAGACCCGCTCTATCTGGCGCGCCGCGTGGTGCGCATGGCCGTTGAGGACATCGGATTGGCAGCGCCCGAAGCGCTGAATCTGACACTCTCCGCCAAAGAGGCGATTGATTTTTTGGGTTCGCCGGAGGGCGACCTGGCCCTGGCCGAGGCGGTCGTCTATCTCTCGCTCGCGCCCAAGTCAAACTCGGTCTACACGGCGTATGGTGCGGTGCAGCGCGAGGTGGAGGAGACTCGCCAGGAGCCGGTCCCGCTGCATCTGCGCAACGCGCCCACAAAGCTGATGAAGGAACTGGAGTACGGGAAGGGCTACCTCTACGCGCACAACGAAGAGGGCAAGGTGGCCGAGATGGATTGCCTACCCGATTCGCTGCGCGGACGGAGCTACTACAAGCCCACGCATGAGGGCCGCGAAAAACTGCTGGCTCAGCGCATGGAAGAGATTCGGCGGATTCGGGCGGGCAAGCGCGGCGGAGGATAGTAAGTGAATTCTTCGGTTAATGCAAAACGTATCACGATCCTGTTTACGGAGCGGAGAACACAAAATCAATGTGGTAATACCATGGCTGGCCGTTCACCAGATAAGGCTTGAAGTGGCAGTTCATCGTATTCAGTTTGGCCTTCTGGATCACATTCCAGGGAACTCCGCTCGGAAAAACTTCGCCGGTGTTCTTGCCCTGCTCGTTGACTGAGACGCGAATTTTGAAGCTGGTTCCGCTAGGCAATAGCCCTGCAGGCAAAACCGGGTCGTAGCCGCATCCGCTCGCTACCTTGTTGATTTCCTCGCCCGTCACCACCGGTAGCGGGTCTGCAATGTGCGATGTGAAATGCAGCACCAGAGGCGTTTCCATCTGTTGAGCGACGCCGTTTATGAGCAGCGGTTTGAACTTGAACTTAAGCGCCTGCTCTCGTCCAAAATCTTCAAGCCCCGGATTATCCGAATTGTGCCTGTAAGCCTCACGTACCTGCCCGGTCCGATCAGTCAACACGTGAATAATCATGTAACCATCGGTTTTGCCTTCCCGAACCGTGGGCCATTCAATCGCCGGCGCTTTTTCGATCAGCGCTACATTGGTTGCCATGGATACAAAGCTCGTCGCAATCTGCTGCTCCGTCGGTGTGGGATGCTCGACAGCAAAGAGATTTGCATCATCCTGTTTCAGCGCTTCCAGCTTTTTCAGCCGGCCAATGATCTTCTCATTGTCAGCATCGTAGTTTGTGTAGCTTCGCGCTATCTGTTTCTTACCAAACTTTTGATAATCCCCAAACTCCATGAAGGAAGTAAAGTCCATCGCCGACTCTATAAGAGGGTCTGCTCCCTGAAAGCAGATGCTTGCCCAGGTCATCTGATCGGTAATCCCACCTGGGCGGTCATCTCGACTGATGCAACTGCGCATCTGGCCTTCTCCCACCGCTACAAATCCTGCACGCCCGCGAAATAACTCTGCGCGGTGCAAGGGGTCAAGTAAAGCAAGCGCATAATTGCGAAGCCATCCGGGATAAAAATCGCCCGTGTTCTGCTCTTCCACGGCATCGCGATTCACAATGCGGGTTTGCTGAAAGTTCTTGGAGGTTACTGTAACTCGAGAATGCGAGGCATTCAACCAATAAATCTCAACCGTTCCTTCAAAGGGTGAGTCCTTGTCGGTGGGTTTACTAATCTCCATCAAGGCGTGGAAGGGAGGGCCATCATCGGTGAGAGACGATTTCATTAGCGCCTGCTCGATTGCCTGATCCGCAGGGATCCGCTCGAATTGCTGCATAGGAACCCTGCTTACACTCACTACCTGAGCGGTTGCCGCGATTGCAGTAACGAGAAAGAACAAAACCTGCTTGCAAAGGGTCTTTTGCATCATGGGAGCAATTGTAATGCATGAAAAATGGCAAGACGCACAAAAACTTTTCTGATCTGTAATCCCTGTTTCCTGCTTTTACGCCGGATACCCCACTCTCGCAACGCCTTTGTTTTTATCTCCAGAGTGGGCCCCCCGGCAGAACATCTGCCTTTTCTCCTTTACAACCCAAACAGCTTAGGTTATGATTGAGATCAATGGGTTCGCTCCGCTTTGACGGCGTTCGATTTACGGCCTACACGATGGACCACACGCCCCGGCACGTGCATGGTTTCTACGCCGAGATTGAAGTAATCGTTGATCTTCGCTCGGACGGCGGGGTCTCACTCGCCAGCCGGACAGACGCCATACGCCCGAGCAACGGAAGCATTGCGGATGCGCGTCACATCCTGACAGTGGCCGCAAGGAATTTCGACAAACTGGTATCTCTTTGGGAGAAGCATCATGGCTGAGCATAAGGTCATCACAACCGATGCCGAGATTGAAGCCGCGCTGGAACGAGCGAGGCTTCATCAAGGCGACCCTCTCGCGGAAACCGTCGAGCATATTCCGGACCTCAATCTGCTCATCGTAGGACTGAGCAATCAACGCCGGTTGGTGCTGCCCGTCGAAGACGTGCAAGGGCTGGACGGCGCCACGCACGAGCAGTTGCGGAATTATGAATTGATTGGCCGGGGAACAGGCATCTGTTTTCCCGAACTGGATGTTGACTTGCACGTTCCTGCCCTGATCGAAGGCGTTTATGGAAACCGCCGCTGGATGGCGCAACTGGGCAAGAAGGGCGGCAGCGCCAAAACCGAGGTCAAACGCCTAGCTGCAAGAGCCAATGGAGCAAAGGGCGGCAGGCCAAGAAGAATCGCCGCAATGAGCGCCTGACCCTAGCCCCTACGCCTCCCACGGATTGACAACCGACGACGCTATCTCCTCTGGTTTATGACAATATGTTCAAGGTGTAGACGTTGAGAGGAGCTTGCGGCGGATCGGTGAGCGCCTGCGAACTTCCCTTCGCGGTGGCATAGTACTCAATCACGCTCTGGCCGGCAGCAAACGGACCCAGTTTCGCAGCGTAAACATTGCGTCCGCAGTGAGTGGCCTCCGTGGCTTCCCACTTCTGAGCGCCCAGGGGGCGTGTCATCAGCTTGACGGGGATCACCTCTTCCTGCCCAGGTGTGTTGATGAAGATGCGCAGCGCGTCCTGCGGCTTGAGAAGAGACGGCCGGGTGGGAATGAAGATGCGCGGAGAGTTGGCGCCTTTGTCCGAGATAGCCGCCGCGTATGCCTGATCCAACTCCGGCGGCAGTTCCACCAGAAACTCCTTGATGGAGAGGCGCAGCCGTTCAAGCGCAATGCGAACCAGCTTGTTTTGCATGGAGGCGAGCTGGCCGAGGTCGTTGCGGGTGGCAACAATGGCCTGATACTCCACCATGGTCTGCCGCACCAAAGGAGCGATGGCAAGCCAAAGCGGGACGCCATCATTCAGAACAATCTTGCGGGCCTCATCCTCCTTGCCCGCGCTGCGCAAATCAACGGCCTTTTTCAGAACAGCATCAAGCTTGTGCGCCGACTCATACGCGGCGCAATAGGGAACCATGAAGCCGACGAAGCCTGCAAAGTAGCCGATGCGATTGCGCTCCAGAGGCGACTCGGCCCGCGCTGCCAGATCGCGGAACCGCTCTGCCGTTTTGCTTTGTGCAGGCAGAATGGCGAGGTCAGGCTCATTGGAGACGTAATTGAAGGCTTCCCAATAGTCGCCGGCAATCTCAACTCTTTTGGCGAATCCTGAGCTGTCGTAGGCGCCGAGAAAGGTGGTTGAGATCGCATGGTTGCGGTCGCAGTCGTCCATGAGAGCCGCGAGTTCAGCTCGACGGCCGCCGGAGACCTGCGCCGCGCTGAAGTTGCGGTAATGTTCAGCAGCGCTCAGTTCAGGATTCCATGCGGCACGGGCGAGATAAGTAGCCGTGGGGTCGATGACGCGGTGACGCCAGTGGATGCCAAGCACGCCTTGGCAGCCCAGCTCCCGCGCATGGCGCAAGTCTTTCTCGAAACGGCTGGCGCGGAACTGCGGGAACCACATGGAAGGATCGTCTTCAATCCATGGAATGGGCCAGCGCTCGCGGTTTTCCAGTTTGCCGAAGGCCTCGTTAACAGGATCCCATCCAAGCGAGTCGCTCAAAGCCGAAAAGATAATATCCTCGGGCAAGCGGTGATGCAGATTCTCGAAGTGACGCGCCACTCCGCCCCACCCTGCCAATACGAGCCGCTTGCCGGGAGCGTGACGCTTGAGGAAGTCGTGGGCCTGAAGAAAAGGCGTAGCGGAGAGAGGCACGTTCTTTTCACGGCTCTCCCAATTAGCCGTTTCATCCTGCCAGAGCCATACGCAGTCTACGGAGGGGTAGCGCTCAAGCAGATCAGCCAGACGCCTTTCGAGAAGATCGCGCGCCGTGTTGGACTCGACAAAACCGTTGGGGTGCTTGAGGGCTTCCGGAGGCAGGGCGCGAACGATTTCCATCGGGTTCTTGTATGGTTCAAAACCGATTCCCGTGCGAATGCCGAGTTCGCCCGCAAAGTGGAAGGCCGCGTTCAGCATCTTGGTGGTGCGGCTTGCCATCTCCCAGTTATCACTGGCCAAGCGCGTCGCGTCCGCCCCAAAAGTTTCGCGATCAAAGAACTGCGCGGCGCCCATCTTGAAGGTGGAAGTGCGCTGGGGCAGATAACCCCAACTGGTCATCGATGTATCTTCAAGCGCCGCGCGATGTCCGCTGCCGGCAAAGTCAAAGGACAGGTACGACTCGGCCATTGGGTTGGGTTCGTTTTCCGTGTAGACGTGCATGCCGAACATATTGAAGCGCATGCGCAGCATGGCCGCGAAATAGGCTTTGAAATCCTCGTCGTTATAGACGCTGATACAGTTGAGAAAGTCAGGCCACGGCAACAGACCGCGGACCGCGAAGCAGGGCGAAGCGCTCCAGTGCTGGCCTTGAGGCGGCAAACGCACTTCGCCGGGATGGTCAATGGGGGCAGTGGCGCCATCAATTCCAAAGACCATGCCTTGTCTTTCAAGAAACTCGAAGACGGCGAAGAGAAGGGCTTGCTCGGAGGCAGCGCGCAGAGTGGCGCCGGAGTTGGACGCAGCAATTTCATATTCTTCGCTGTTCTTGAATCTCGATGCGTCGATGACGAGGGTGAGGACCGTTGCGCCGGCGCCGGCATCCAGACCGGTTTGCTTCACTTCCAGAGCTGGATTCAACATATGCAATCCGCTCAACAGCTCTCGCGCGGCGAGCCGCGTCTTCATGCTGTCGTTGACTTGCGACCGGATGGCCACGCGCCTGGGCCGGATGGCCTGAGCTGAAGCGAGATTGAGGGCAAGTACGCCGCCGGCCGAGGCCAGGGAACCTGTTTTCAGAAAGTCTCTGCGATCCATATTGCGCAAACTCCAGCTCTAAGCGCTCCACCAAGAGGAGATTTCTTCCAGGGAGCGATTTTTGGTTTCAGGAAGGAATCGCCAGACAAACCACGTTTCGAGAACGCAGAAGGCTGCGTACAGGAAGAAAGGAAAGCCATGTCCGAAATGCCGGATCAGTGCCTGGCTCTGATCGAGTATGGGGAAGGTTTGCGAGACCACGAAGTTGGCCGTCCAGAGCGCGATGGATGCGACGGCCATGGCGCGCGCGCGAAAGTGCGATGGGAATATCTCGGAGAGGACAACCCAGGTAATCGGGCCTAGCGAAAGGGCGAAGCAAGCGATATAGCAGAGCACAAAGGCCAGCAACCACGCTCCCGTGCCTGACCGCATGGCTGCTTCGCCCATGGCCACCAGGCAGACGCCCATTCCCAGCGCGCCCCAAACCAGCAGGGGCTTTCGTCCCACCCTGTCGACCAGAGTCATGGCAAGGACGGTGAAGAGCAAATTCACCGCTCCGACAAAGACCGTTTCAAGCAGTGACACATTTCTGGAATGGCTTAGATGATCGAAGATCTCGGGGGCGTAGTACATGATGACGTTGATGCCGGTGACCTGCTGCAGAATGGCGAGGATTATTCCCAGCCGCAGAACCCTGCTCAGGTTCTCACGCGGGGCCTGCGAAGTGGCAGTCGATTGGAAGATGTCTTCAGGGATTCCGGCACCAATTCGCAAGGAGACTTTATGCGCTTCGGCGGCGCGCCCATGCATAAGCAGGAATCTGGGCGTCTCCGGCACGAGGAAGAGAAGCACCAGCAACAGAATGGATGGCGCGATGCCGGATGCAAACATCCATCGCCAACCGATGGTTTCGTTCCACAGGGCTGTACCGCTGAGGCGAATCCAATAATTCACAGCGTAGATGACCAGCATTCCGGAGACAATGGCGAGTTGATTCAGAGCAACGAGACGGCCCCGCCAATTTTTTGGCGCGATTTCTGCAATGTAAAGAGGACTGGCGATAGAGGCGGCTCCGATTCCCACTCCTCCCACGATCCGAAAGACGATGAAAGATGCAAATGTAGGCGCCAGAGCAGCGCCTACGGCGGAAACCAGGAAACACAGGGCAGAGAGATGAAGGATTTTATGGCGGCCCAGCCAATCTCCGCCGAAACCAGCGATGGTCACGCCGAGAACGCATCCGGCCAGCGCCGAACTAGCAGCCCATCCAGCCGCGGGCGCACTGAGCGCGAAATGGCTTTGCAGCAGGCCGATGGCCCCTGATATGACCGCTGTATCGTAGCCAAAGAGCAACCCTCCCAGCGCCGCCACGCAGGAGATGGCAATCAGGTAAAACGATCCCGACAGCCCTTTTCCACGTGAAGCTACTGCATTCTCTATTGGGGTCTGAGTGGCAGGGATCATCTCTTGAAGGGAGCTTGGCATAGGCGGCATTGGTCCAGTGTAACTCCAACTACTCCAGGAACTCGCGCACGAAGGGATTGCGGCTTTTGACCAGCTCGCGCAGGGAGCCGTCGAAGATGAGGCGGCCTTCTTCGAGCATGAGAAATGTGGTGCCGGGGTCTGTCTCGCCTTTGGGCAGTGGAACCATGCGGCCGGCTTCGGCGTCGAAGCGGTGGTTGCAGAGGATGAAGGCGTCCTGGAGGCGATGCGTGACCAGGATGGACGGCGTGTGGTAGACGTCGCGCTCCTTGACGATCAGTTCGATGATGGTTGTGGAGGTGAGCGGGTCAAGGCCGCCGGTGGGCGAGTCGTAGAGCAGCAGCTCCGGCTGGCGAATGAAGGCGCGGGCGATGGCCACGCGGCGGCGCATTCCGCCGGAGAGACTGGCTGGAAAGAGGTCGAAGGTCTCCTCTAACTCGACGAAGCGCAGGGCCTTTTTGACGCGGCGGTCGATGCGGTCGTCTGGGACGTGCTCCTGAATCAACTGGAAGGCGACGTTGTCGCGCACGCTGAGCGAGTCGAAGAGCGCGCCCTCCTGGAAGACCATGCCGACGCGGGTGCGCAGGGGCAGGAGCTGCTCTTCGGGCATCCGGGAGATATCTTCGCCGAAGAGCAGAACGCTGCCCTGGTCGGGTCGCAGCAGACCGTTGGCGAGCTTGAGCAGAACGCTCTTGCCCACGCCGGCCGGGCCGAGCAGGATGCGCGTCTCTCCCGGCGCCACCGAGAAGCTGACGTCATCGAGTACCGGCGGGCCGTCAAAGGCGATGGAGACGTTGCGAAATGCGACGACCGGGCTGGCTTCGGCGCAGGTTGCCGTGGCGGGAGAGGCGGAATCGGGCGTCTCAATCATTGGAAGAGGGTGAGCAGCACCTGGGTGAGAAGAAAATCGACGAAGATGATCATCACGGAGGCCCAGACGACGGCTTGAATGGTGGAGCGGCCCACGCCTTGTGTGCCGCCGGTGGTTCTCATGCCCCAGAAGCAGCCGATGGAGCTGAGAATATATCCGAAGAAGAGCGGCTTGACGAGGCCCTGAATGATGTCGGGATAGCGGAGGTGCTCCCAGGTCATATCCAGGTATTGGGTGCCGTTCTGATGATTCATGAAAACGGTCACCAGGCCGCCGCCGGCGATGCCGCAGGCGTCCGCGACGATGGTGAGGAAGAAGAGCATGGTGATGGAGGCGGCGATGCGCGGGGTGACAAGCTTGCGCATGGGGTCAACGCCCAGGGCGCGCATGGCGTCAATCTGCTCGGTAACGACCATTGACCCCAGTTCGCTGGCCATCGAGCTGGCGTTGCGGCCGCTGACCATGACTCCGGTGAGTATTGGGCCCAGCTCGCGAATCATGGTCAGGCTGACAAAGCGTCCGGTGACGGCGGTGGCGCCGAAGGCCGAGAGCGTGGCCGCCGATTGCAGCGCCAGCACGCCGCCAGTGGAGAGTCCTGTGAGCACAACAATGGATATAGAGCCGAAGCCGATGATGTCGGCCTGCACCAGGAACTCAGGCCAGTAAATGGGAGGGTGATAAAGGTTTGTGAAGGCGCGATAGGCAAACAGGGAGTAATCCTGCACGGTGAGTACAAGGTTCTTGACGGCCTTTTCAATTTTGCGTATCGCCATCGGTATTACCCGTCGCTCTCAAGGACAGGATAGCGCATGAGGGGCGCTGGTGGCGTCTCCGGCTGGCCTGTACAATACGGGAGAATTGATTTTCTGGCTGCTGTGCGAGGCCAGAGTCTTTGGAGGACGCATGAAGAATAGGAAGTTCATACTCATCTCGGTGCTGATCACGCTCATTCTGGGCGGCGGCTATCTGATTTCCGTATGGCTTCACCGACGCGATCCAGGCATGGTGCGGCAAACGGCCCCGAGCCAGACAGTGAGCAAGGACGATCTGGTGGTGATGCGCGCTTTCTTTCCGTCGCACTTTGAGGACACGCTGCAACTGGAAGGCAAGACGGTATGGATGAAGAACGGGTACACCATGCCCTATTATCCGTACTCCGGCGGGCAGGTGCAGTTTGCCCGGCGCGTGGGGCTGATTCCGGCGGCGCAGCGGCTGGAGTTGAAGAAGATTGTAAAGGCCGCCGTGCCCGCGGGCGAGCATGACAGCATTGAGCACGGCAGCCGGCAGGCCTTTGCCGTCTTTGCGCTGCCATCCGGCGCGGCGCTCTATGCCACGCCCATCGGCTTCATGCAGGGCAGCGAAGAAGCCTATTATTGCGACGTTCTTTTCTTCTACGACGATCCGCACACGATTTATGATCACTGGCCCCAGGATGTGTGGACGGCCATCGATGCGCACCAGTTGAAGCCGGGAATGAGCGAGGCCCAGGCGCGCATGGCTGTCGGGCAGAAGATGGAGCCGGACGGCGACAAGGAAGGCGAGCGCACGGTGATCTACGACCAGGCAGGCAAGCATTGGACCGTGACGTTTGTAAAAAACCAGGCCACGCAGATCGGGAGCGAATAGCGTCCGGTTTTATTCCAGGCATGAAGCGGCCACGGCCAGAGCGGTGATGGCAGCCGTTTCGGCGCGCAGAATGCGAGGGCCGAGCGAGGCGGCGCGCCAGCCGTTGGCGTCAAAGAGCGCCTCTTCCTCCGGCGCCCATCCGCCTTCGGGACCGACGGCAATCTCCAGCGTGGGCATCTCCGCCTGGGCCGCATCCTGCGCTTCTTCCAGCGCATGGCGCAGGGTGGTGGTGCGCTCCTGCTCGGCCAAAACGATGTACGCGCTTTCAGTGGAGTCACGCGAGGAATCGGAGGCGGCGCGAATGCGCTTGGCCAAAGGCGCTGGATCGAAGACGACCGGCACGTCGGAGCGGCGCGACTGCTGCGCTGCTTCATGGACAATGCGCCGCCAACGCTCTGCGCGCTTGGCGGCGGCCTGGGCCAGATGCTTTTCCGTTCGCCGCGCAATCACCGGCGCAATCGCGGCCACGCCCAGTTCCGTGGCTTTTTCGATGGCCCACTCCATGTGATCGAACTTGTAAACGGCCATGACCAGGGTGACGGGCAAAGCCGGATCGGCCTGGAGTTCGGAGATCAGATTGAAGCGAACCTCACCGGCGGCGACGGCTGCCACCTGCGCATGAAAGACGTGGCCGCCCGCCACCACTTCGGACTCCATGCCCGGTTGGGCGCGCAAGACGCGGCTCATGTGCTCGGCCTGGGCGCCGGTCAGCGTCGCGGTGGCTTCGTCCCAGTGTTCGGCAATCCAGCGGCGGCGTGTCACGAATTCTCCTCGTTTACTGCGCTTCCAGTGTAAACCTTTCTTAAAAAAGCGAAAGACCCCGCGCGCAAATCCAGGAGACGTTTCAATTGAAGGCTGCAAGTTGTTCCAGATTAACAAGATAAGGAGATATCACACTCTGCGGCCCGCTTGCCGGGCAGAGCCGTGGAGTGCGTCTTCGAAGGCTATTGTGCCGGCAGGATCTTGATGGTGCGTAACCATTGCGCGACGCTCTGCGGCCAGGTGGTGATGGGCAGAGCGGTGCGGCGCAGGCCGTAACCGTGGCCGCCCTGCGCGTAGATGTGCAGCTCGGCGGGCACCTTGGCGTTCTTGAGAGCCATGAAGTAGGCCACAGCATTTTCGACGTGCGCCGGATCATCTTCGGCCTGCAAGACGAAGGTGGGCGGAGTCTGGGCGGTGGGCTTGATGTCAGGATTGGGCGCGAAGTTCTTCTCCGCGAGAGCCAGATAGCCGGGATAGACGATGACTGCGAAGTCGGGACGGCAACTGAGCGTGTCAGCGGCGTCAAACGGGTCGTAGATGCGCTGGTCAAAGTGAGTGCTGAGAGCGGCGGCAAGATGAGCGCCGGCAGAGAAGCCCAGTACTCCAATGCGGTTGGGGTCGATCTTCCACTCGGCTGCGTGAGCGCGCACCAGGCCGAGGGCGCGCTGCGCGTCCTGCAAGGCGGCAGGCGACTTGGGATAGGGGCCAGTATTGGGGACGCGATACTTGAGCAGGATGCAATTCACGCCGATGGAGTTGAGCCAGTCGCAGACCTCCGTGCCTTCCAGGTCGATGGCGAGAATGGAATATCCGCCGCCGGGAAAGACCAAAACAGCCGCGCCGGTGTTGTTCTGTTTGGGCGCGTAGAGCGTGAGGGTCGGCGTGGAGACGTTGCCCAGCCGAATCAGCGGCCTGCCCGCAATCAGATTGTCTTTGGCGGTGGTGGTGTCAGCTTCGGCGAGCGGATTCGCCGGCGCGCCGGGCGCAACGCCGGGCCAGACAGGCAAAGTGAGATGGCTGGGCGAGGGTGGCCAGCCGGAGGGTTGCGCGGCAAGAGCAAACGAAGAGGCTGCAAACGCGGCAAAAAGCGGAAGCGCGAATTTATTCATGCGAATTTCTCCTGAAAAATCTTCGCAATGATGATTGCAGCCGCAGGGGTGAAAATGCAAATGAAAGTCCTGGACGGAAGCCCTTCGCGGCACTCTATTCCGCAACGAGAAACACATCCATGCCTGTATCCAATTGAGCAGATTACGCGGTTTGCCTTGTGAGAGTCTTGATGGGTGGCCACCGTTGACACAATTGAGCCAGCGGCGCGTTCCACGGAAACATGAGGTGAAAACATGCTTGGAACAATTCTGATTGTGCTGTTGATTCTATTCCTGATTGGCGCATTACCGACATGGCCGCATAGCCGGAACTGGGGATATTATCCGACCGGCGGAATCGGACTGGTTCTGGTGATTGTTGTCATCCTGCTGCTATTAGGCGTGATTTGAGCTGCGAACGACATCTCATCACGGAAAAGTCGTGGCGGCTTGCCGTCCGCGCGCTGGCGCTCTCATTTGCTCTGCTGCCATTGAGCGGAAGTGTATTCGCATACTCCGTTTTGACGCACGAGGAAATTGTAGACCTGGCATGGAACACCGAAATTCAGCCGCTTCTGCTCGAACGCTTTCCAGGCATTACCGAAGAGCAGATCAAGGAAGCTCATGCCTATGCCTATGGCGGCTCGGTAATCCAGGATCTTGGCTACTACCCCTTCGGCAACAAGGAGTTCAGCAACCTGGCGCACTACGTTCGCACCGGAGACTTTGTTCTTGAGATGCTGGCTGAAAGCCAGGATGCCGACGAGTACGCCTTTGCGCTGGGCGCGCTTTCGCACTATGTGGCGGACATTGACGGCCACCCGGCGGTCAATGCGGCGGTATCGCTCAATTATCCGAAGCTGCGGGCAAAGTATGGCCGCTCGGTTCGCTATGCGCAGGACAAGACGGCGCACTTGAAGACGGAGTTTGGATTCGATACATTGCAGGTGGCGAAGAATCGGTATGCGCCGGAGCAGTACCACGGTTTCATAGGATTCCAGGTTTCCGAACCTCTGCTGGAGCGGGTCTTTCCCGTCGTCTACGGGCTGGAGTTGAAGGATGTGCTGGCGCACGAGGAGATGGCCGTTGGCTCTTATCGCTTCTTTGTCAGCCGGCTGATTCCGCAGATGACCCAGGTGGCGCTTCAGACACACAAGAAGGACTTGATGCGCGAGACGCCGAATTTTTCCAGACGAAAATTCCTTTATCGTCTTTCTCGCTCGGATTATGAACGCAACTGGGGGAAAAGCTATACGCATCCGGGGCTGGGCACACGCATCTTGTCTACCCTCCTGCGCTTTGTGCCGAAGATTGGTCCATTGAAAGCCATGGGTTTCAACAACCCCACTCCGCAAACGGAAGACCTGTATATCAAAAGCATCAACACAACCACCGATCACTACCGCGCCCTGCTGGAAGAGGCGCGCGCAGGCAAGCTGACGCTGCCCAACCGCGATCTTGATGATGGCGACCGAACCGTGGATGGGGAATACTCGCTGGCGGATGAAACCTACGCGAGCCTTTTGGCCAAGCTCGCCGCGCATCACTTTGATCGGACATCGAATCCGCTGCGCGAGAATATTCTCGATTTTTATGCCGGCCACTCACTGCCGGTTGCGACAGGTAAAAAACAGGCTGACGAACGAGCGATCCAGGCCAATCTGAGCCTGCTGAAGTCGCAAAGCATTCCGCCCGTTTCGGCTCCGTGAGACACGAGGGCAAATCTACTTGAAGGCCAAGGCACGCATCGCGCCTTCATGCTCGCGCAGATTGTTTTCGCCGCGCGGGAGCTGCATGGGTGAGGCGTTGCCCAAATCACGCTCGTAGATCTCGCCATAGTTTCCCGTCGCGGCAATCACGCGCGCCACCCAATCGTCATCCAGCCCCAGCGCGGGGCCTATCTGGCGTGATGCGCCGAAGAGAAAACGCAGCACCGGGTCGCTGTCAGCGCGCGCACGCTTCGATGACAGATTGGCTTGCGTGACGCCGCTCTCTTCGGCTTGGATCAGCGCCTCCATCACCCAATTCACAATCGCCGCCCACTGCGCATCGTTGTCGCGCACAGCCGCTGCCAGCGGGTCTTTTGAGATGGATTCGGCCAGCAGGCGCGCGCGCCTTCCATGCTGCGCCAGAGGGGCGCGTGTCTCAGCAAGGCGCGTGCGGTCGCCAGCCAGCGCGCCGCAGTTGCCGGTAGTGAAGGCCGCCCGCATCTCGCCTTCCTCCTGAAACGGAAAAGGCACAAGCTCAAGATGTTCGCGGGCAAACCATGCGCGCACACTTTCTTCCACAGTGGTCTCGGCGAGAAAACAAATCTTCTTCCCGCTCAACTGCCGCGCGCTCGCCACCGTGCTTGCCGCAGGCACAAGAAATCCGACGCCGTCCCACAGCACAGGCCGCGAGAGTTGCAGATGCGTATCGACGGAATGCGTGAAGTCATCGGAGAGCGTGGCCACCATCTCCACTTCGCCCGCTCGAAGAGCGTTCATCGCATCGCTGTCGTCAGAATACTGCGTCACACGCACCTGCGCATTTTTTCCCAGCACGGCAGCGGCCACAGCGCGGCAGAGATCGGCGTCGAAGGCCGAGCGATTGCCGTGATCGTCCGTGGTTGAATACTCGGCTTCTTCAATGTCGGTGCCGCAGCGCAGCAGGCCGGCGGCGCGCACGCGAGCCAAAGTTGTAGAGGAGTCGGCGGCATGAGCGACACCGCAAGCAAAGATCGCAATGATGGCCAGCGCACTACTTCGCATCATGGCGTCCAGCCACCCGCAGTGGGCACTCCCGGCGTTGTATCGGGCCGTGGATTGAAGTCCGCCGGCAGAGGATTGCCGAGCTTCCAATCGGTCGGAGTGATCTCCAACTGCTTGCAACCCGCTCCATTCGCGTGAGGAAATTTCGCTATCTCCGCGGCGGGAATCTTCGCATACTCCGCGCTGAGCGGCGCGCGCTTTCCCTGGAGGCGCAGCGCATCGAAGGCGGAACTCATGTCGCCCACGCCGTCAACCTTATCGTCAGCGGGGCCGAGATTGGGCTGGCCGAATTGATCCGCGCCAATCTGCCGCGCGCGCGTCTCATCGGGCAGGTCGGCGAGGGGAATCAGATTAAATAGCTCGTCTACAAATTTGATGATCGAGCTGTGCTCCGAGCGCACGTGCGAGACGCCATGCGCAACGGCGTAGGGCGAAATCACGATTGCAGGAATGCGTGGACCCTGCTCCAGCGGCAGCCCGGCCGCGTCATGGGAACGGATGCGCGGCTGCGCATGATCGTAAAGCCCGTCTGATTCGTCGTAGGTGATAATGATGGCGCTCTGGCTCCAGTATGGGCTGTTGGCGATGGCGTTGATCTCTTCAGCCAGCAGCGCCTCGCTGATCTGCGTGTCTGAATATCCCGGATGATCGTCGTTGCCATTGAAGACCTGCGCAAGTTTCGGGTTCGGATCCTGCGGCTTCCATCCATCGATGTTGCCGTAGCCGCCGCGCAGATAAAAGACGCCTGAGGACGGCAATCGCTTGGCCGTAATATCGCTGAAGAACTCGCTTAGCCCGTGCAGATGAGTGCTTGCCAACGGATTGTTGGCCACATAGCCGAAGTACTGCGGCGCGTTGTGATGCGCCACGTAACCCTCGTGCGACGCCTTTCCCCGCGCGTCGTTGATCTCGTGTTCATAGCCTTGCTGATACCATCCCCAGTTCACCGCGCTTACGCCATGGCCTGCGATTTTTTCAATGTCTTCGCGCACATCGGGCAAATCGAAGGCCGGATCGTAATCGGCCGCCGTGGTCTTCTTGATGGCGTCGCCCATGAAGGAGAGCGGCAAGCTGGCGAAGGTGAGATTCTTCGAGATGCTTTTTCCGGGCGGCACGGCTTGAGGCTGATGCAGCTTGTCCGCCGCGTCCAGCGCCGAGCCCCAATAGGGCGCGGGATCAGCGACCATGGGCACAGTCGCGTCCTTGCCCAGACCTCCCTCAGAGGCTTGCGCCGGATGCAGCATCCACTGCGTCTCGCCTCCCTGACCCGCGATCATAGCAATGGCATTGGGCGTCGATGGGCCGATGATTGTGTCCATGAAGTGATCGAAGAGCGTGAAGCGATCGGCATAGCGCCAGAGGAAGGGCGCGGTATCGCAATCCACGTGAGCCATCACCAGTTCGCCAAACTGCTTGCGTTCGAGGGTTGGCGCCTTGGATGGTTTGCCATCCTTGATGGTGACGCCTTCTTCGGTCATAGCATACTCGGAGTTCTGCGCCACGCCATTCGCATCCAGCGCGAGCTTGCGCGCAATGGCCGTGTGCGAGTGATTCACCGAGGCGATGTCTGCCGGATAAAGGGGCACGGTCTTGCCGGTTTTGTCGATCACCGTCGCAGGAATTCTGAATGGAGAAATCGTACTCAACGTTCCGTCCGTATTCACAATCACTTGCGTATATCCAGCCACTTGATCCACGTTGCGAGGTCCGCGCGGTCCCGCGTAAAGTCCATCCGCGCCGGGATAACTGCCAAAGTAGAAGTCAAAGGAGCGGTTCTCCTGAAAGAGCACGAAGACGTATTTGATGCGGCTGCGAATCAACTGCATCTTCTGGTGCGGCGATAGCACCGGCTCAATGGCCGGGTCGATGATATACGCGCTCACCATGCCGCTCGACCGGGGCGCAATGGTCAGGTCGAGCAGCACGGTCTTTTGTTGCGCGGCGCTGATTCCGATTGCGCCAAGCGCAATCAGCGCGGCAAAAGCTCGACTTGATTTGCTCATTCGCATACCACTGAACTATCCGGCGTGGCGCTTGAAGCCACAAGCTCCTTCGCCGCCTGCCGACCGAGGCGGATGCAGTCGGGAACGCCAATGCCATCGTAGGCGTTTCCGGCCAGGCGCAGCCCGGTGTGCACGGCGACCCGCGCAAAGATGCGCTGCTTGCGCTCCAGATGGCCGACAGCATACTGGGCCATGGCCCTGGGCCAGCGGGAGAGCTGCGCGTGCTCGGGTTCTGCGGCTTGGGGCAGAATCTTTTCGCCGAGAATCTCGCTCAGTTCGCGGCGCACGATGGCCAGCAAAGCGGCGTCCGGCTGGGCGAGCAGGGCCTCGTTGTTGGCGCCGCCCAAAAACGCGCGGAGCACTGCTTTGCCCGGCGGTGTGCGGCCGAGGAATTTGCGATGGACAAAGGTGCAGGCCAGCATGGCGCGGCCTTCAACTGCCGGAACCAAAAAGCCGAATCCCTCGGGCAGGCGGCCGAGTTGAGTCTCGTCGTAGACAAGATTGACGGTGATCGACGAGGAGTATGGAATGGCGCTCAACTCCGCGGCCAGCGCGGGATCAACGCCGCCGAGCAGCTCTCCGGCGACCCAGGCGGGCGTCGCCACAATTACAGAATCGAACAACTCCGCGATTCCGTTCACATCGAGCTTCCAACCGCCGGCGATTTTCTCAAGGGAGCTGACCGGCGTATTCAAACGCACCGCAGCTGCATCAATCCGCGCAGTGAGCGTGTCAACCAACTGCTGCATTCCGCCGCGCATCGCGGTAAAAATGGCCCGCGCCGCGGGACAAGCGCCAGGCTGTCCGCGGCCATTGCCGGAGATTGCCACGTTCTTTGCAACGGCCATGGCACGGGCGCGCATGGCGCGGTGCGCGGCCAACATTCCACGGGTAAGCGATCCGTATTCGCTCTCCATCTCGACCATGCGCGGCAGCACGGCGCGGGCGCTCAATTGGCTGGCGTCGCCGCCAAAGATACCGCTGAGCAACGGATCAACCAACCGGTCAACGGCCTCGCGGCCAAAGTGGCGCTGGACGAGCGCGGCCACTGACTCGTCGTGATCCGAAGCCTGCGGCGGGTGGAGCAGTTCGAGGCCCATGCGAATCTTTGTCGGCAGACTGAAAAGCCGGGTGAGCGCGGTGGGAACGAGCTTGGTGGGCACCATGAACATCAGCCCATCGGGCAGCGGCACCAGCCGGTTGCGGACAAGAATGCAGGTCTTGCGGCTGGCGTCGTTGGAGGGCGTCAGCTCGGCGCCGAGGCCCAGTTCGCGGCAGAGTTCAGTCGCCGCCGGCTTCTCGGTCAAAAAGGAATCCGGGCCGCGCTCGAGGACCGCGCCGCCAGCGATCTCCGAGGATAAAACCCCGCCCAGCCTGCCGCGCGACTCGAAGAGCGTGTACTCAACCGCCGCGCCGGAGCTGCGCGCCTGCTCCAACTCATACGCGGCCGCCATGCCCGCGATTCCACCGCCGATGATCGCCGTTCGCATTGTCTCCATCATTCCACATTCGGCTCGATGCGAGAGAGCGAACGAGAGAATTGAACGGCGGAAGAAAAGAGAGGATGCGGTTTCGCCTCCTATTCGCTTTTACCTTTTGACAGCGGCGAGAGAAGTGAGTGGACAAGTCAATATCCGGAATGGATAGGACACGGCGTTTGAAAAAGCTTCTGGACCAAACGCATAAGCCGAATGGCAAATAAACATGATGTCTTTGGCGCGAAGCGATGGCTGCGACCTGGATTGAGCGCCAGAGTCAGCGCGGCGTATCCCGATGCAGCGCCTTCACCTGGTAGCCGGCTCGCTGGATGGCCTCGGCAATCTCCTCGACCATCATCACGCTGCGGTGCTGGCCGCCGGTGCAGCCGAAAGCCACGGTCAGATAGCTCTTGCCCTCTTCCACATAGTGCGGCAGAAGGTAAAGCAGCAGGTCCGTGACTCTGGCCAAAAACTCCTGGGTCTGGGGAAAGCCGCGCACATAAGCGGCCACGCGGGGATCAAGCCCGGTGAGCTTGCGGAACTCCGGCACAAAGTGGGGATTGGGCAGGAAGCGTACGTCGAAGACCATATCCGCGTCGAGCGGCACGCCATTTTTGAAGCCGAAGCTGAGGCAACTGACCAGCAGTCGCTTGCTCTCTTCCTCGTGGCCGAAGCGGTCCTGAATCTGGGCACGCAGTTCATGCACATTGAAGTTCGAGCTGTCAATGAGGGTGTCAGCGACGTTGCGGATCGGGTCCAGCAACTGCCGCTCTTCCACAATGGAGCGCGAGACCGTCTCCTGCTTGCCGAGCGGATGGGGTCGCCGCGTTTCGGAGTAGCGGCGGACCAGCACCGCGTCCTGCGCGTCGAGAAAAACCACGCGGGTGTGGAGCAGCATCTTCACCCGCTTGAGAATCTCCGGAAGGCGGTCGAGCGTGGGGCCTTCGCGCACATCCACCACGATGGCCGCGTTTTGAATTTCGGCGGATTTTTCCACGAGCACGGCAAAGTCGGGCAGCAGTTCCAGCGGCAGGTTGTCCACGGCGTGAAAGCCAAGATCCTCAAAGGCCTTGAGCGCCGAGGCTTTGCCCGCACCGGAGATGCCGGTGACGATGACCAGTTCCTTGCGCGGAGCTTCCCTGCCGGGTTGGGCGGCCGAACTCATCTCGTGCAAAGGATCAGAATGCGTCATGGCCACATCCTACACTGAAAGTCAGCTCATGCGCTCAATTTTGCGAGAAAAAAGCGTGTGAATCATGCTTCCTGCGCGGCCAGCCTTTGCGCCCGCACTCACTTCCTCAAGCGCATATCCAAAGATCCGCGGGCCGGCCAGGCTGTCAAACGTCCAATCCGTAAATTAAGTAAGGATTGTAGCGCCGTGTATGACAACGCCGACGCTGTCATACACGGCGCTACCAATTTACGGATAATCTCTACGAAAGCTCCACCAGCTCCATCTGGCCGTCACGGCGGCGATGGAGCACATATTGCTTTCCCGATAGATTGTGGAAAATTAACAGGTCGCGGTCGTTGGATTCGACATCCTTGACCGCCTCCTCGATGGTCATGGCATTGTCGGCAATGGCTTCGCCGCTGGTGACCACGTGGGGCTCGACGACCGTTTTGCCCTTCGGGGCTGAATGAACCGCGATCACCGCGCTGGCTTTTTTGGGGGCGCGAAGCGGCTTGACCGGCTCTGGCGGCGTCTCCGGCTGGGCGGGGCGGGCTTTGGGCCGGGCGACGGGAGGCGCCGACGGAGTCTTCTCTTCCTTGGGCTGCCGTTTGCTGTCGATGCGGCGGTCGCGGTGGCGAAGGGCCTGGTTTTCAGCGTGTTCGATTGCCTGGCGCAGCGCCGACTCCAGCGTATCGGCTTTGCCCGTAGCGGCGATCGTCAGCAACCGGGCCTGGATCGTCACTTCGGCGATCTGCTGACGCTTTTCCGCGCCAAAAACGATGCTGGCGCGCGCGCTCCTGCCCAGCAGACGGGCAATGCGCTTCATCCCCTCCTCGGCCTGCGTACGCAGCGCCTTGGAGATTTCCACTTGCCTTGCGGTGTACTCCACTTCCATGGTCAACCTCCGCTTGGTGTTCTTCCCGCAGTCTATGAATAGACTGGAGAATTTCAGATTCTACAGCATTTCCATTTTGATGCACGGAGAATCGGAAAAAACAAAAAATCGGGGTGATGGGTTAGGAACTGGGGATTAGTTTTCCCGGCGCCGGCGCTGGTGGGTCGAGGGAATGTTCATGTCTTCGCGGTACTTGGCCACGGTGCGGCGGGTCAACTGAAATCCCTGGGCCTTCAGGGCCGCGGCCAGCACGTCGTCAGTGAGCGGGTGGCGCGCATCCTCCTCCTCGATCAGCTTGCGCACCTTGCGCTTGAGCACCACCAGCGGCGTGTCGGCTCCCTCCGGCCCGTTGGAGCCTTCCGAGAAGAAGCGGCGCAGCTCGATGACTCCCTGCGGGGTGTGCGCGTATTTGTTGGCCACGGCGCGGCTCACCGTGGAAGGATGCACACCGATCTCCTCGGCGACCTCCTTGATCATCATCGGGCGCAGCGCCTCGATGCCCATCTCAAGAAAATCCTGCTGGCGGCGCACAATCACCTCGCATGTGCGCAGGATCGTGCTCTTGCGCTGCGCGATGTTGCGCATCAGTTGCAGCGCCGAGCGGAAGCGCTCCTTGACGTAGTCTTTGACCTCTTTCTCAGTGCCTTTGGCGGTCAGCATCTGGCGATAGCGGCGGCTGAGCCGCAGGCTGGGCATATCCTCCTCGTTCATCGAGACCACCCAGGTGTCGCCGCGCTTGAGAAAAACCACATCCGGCTCAATCAACCGGGCCTGCTCGCGATTGTACTGGCGGCCGGGCCGGGGATCGAGGGTGCGGATGAAGCCGACCCCGGCGTGGGCCTCGGCGAGGCTGATCTGCGCCGTGTGCGCCAGATCCTTCACATCGCGCTTTTGCAGCAGATGCAAGTGCCGGTCGGCAATCAGCGCCGCCACCTCCATGCTGCGCCGCCGCTCTTCCAACTGGGCCTCGGCCTCGGCGCGGAAGCTGCGATGGGGATTTTCCTCCAACTCTTCCGCGTCGCCCGCGTGGCGCGCATAAAGCTGGGCAAACTCATGCTGCTGGGCGGCAATCTGGATCAACAGGCACTCGCGCAGGTCGCGCGCGCCCACCCCGGCTGGGTCAAGCTGCTGCACCAGGTCGATGGCGCGGCGCAGCAACTCCAGCGCCGGCTCGCGCTCCGCTTCCTCGGGAGAGCCGGCGAAGGAGGCCGCCAGTTCTTCCTCGCTGCCGGCCAGGTAGCCGTCGCCGTCCAGGTTGCCGATGATGAACTCCGCCGCCTCGCGCAACTCCGCGTCCAGCGTCAGCGCTCCCAACTGCCACGCCAGGTGATCGGCCAGAGTTGTCGGCTGAGAGAGAAAGTTTTCAAACGAGGGCTTTTCGCTCTCTTCGTACTCCGGCTGCGTGCGATAGCCGGGATCGAGGTAATCCTGGAAGTAGCTTCCGAAATCGATCTCGTTGAAGGGGTCCTTGGGCGGCGTCGCGGGATCCTCGGCCACGCGCTGCTCCACTCCGCGTTGCTCGACGGCGTGCTGCTGGTCGCGTTCCAGGCGCTCCTCGCGGCCGGCCACCTCGTCCAGCATCGGAACCGTCTCGTCAATCTCCTCCAGGACGGGATTCTCCACCATCTCGGCATCGATCATCTCCTTCAGTTCCAGCTTGTTGAGCGCCAGCACGCTCACCATCTGCATCAGGCCCGGGGTCAGAATCTGACGCTGCGAGACTTTGAGGCTCAATTTGGGTTGGAGCAGCGCCATAAATCGACCCGATTCCCGTTTGGATTCACCAATAGTGTACTTTGGCTAGATAAATGCTAGTGAAGAAAATGCCGCGATTCGAGACAATTGTTCCTGTTTGGGCAGCTCTCAAGCCGGAAATTTCACTCCGGAACCTTTTGCACAGTTATTCTGTCCAAGGGGATTGACGAAATGTCCAAAACAATCAAACGCTGTTCTGCGCAAAGAGAGGCCCGCCTCAACCCAGCTTGAATCCCTCGCCCAGATAAACCCGCCGGACCTCGACATCGTTGCCCAGCTCGTGCGGCGTTCCGGCACGGAAGATTCTTCCCTCCGCGATGATATAAGCCCGGTCGGTCACGCTCAGCGTCTCGCGCACATTGTGGTCGGTGATCAGCACCCCGATGCCGCCCGCCTTCAAATCAAAGATGATTTTTTGCAGCTCCAGCACGGCGATCGGGTCAATGCCGCTGAATGGCTCGTCGAGCAGGATGAAGTTGGGCTGGATGCAGAGCGAGCGGGCAATCTCCACGCGGCGCCGCTCGCCGCCACTGAGCGCATAGCCGCGGGTGGAGCGAATGTGGCCCAGATTCAACTGATGAATCAGCCGCTCGGTGCGCACACGGCGCTCACGGCCGCCGAGCGGCTGCGCCTCCAGCACCGCCTGGATATTTTCTTCCACCGTCAGCTTGCGAAAGACCGATGGCTCCTGGGGAAGGTAGCTGATGCCGAAGTTGCGCGCCCGCAGGTACATGGGCAGCTCAGTAATCTCCGTCTCATCTACCAGCACGCGGCCAGAGTCGGGCGCCACCAGGCCGACGATCATATAGAAGCAGGTGGTTTTGCCCGCGCCATTCGGCCCCAGCAGGCCCACCACCTCGCCCCGCGAGATGCGCAGATCGACCCCGCGCACCACCTGCCGTCCCTTGTAGCTCTTGCCGATTCCCTCGGCGATTAGTGTCTCCATTGGCGGCTCATCCCATTCACTGGCTAACAGATCAATCTATCACCTGGGGCATGAGGAAGCGCGGCTGCCCCACCGCAGGTGGTCACTTCGGCGCGGTGGTCTCGGTGGTGGTCTTGCGCCCGCCGCCTTCTACTGTGATGCTTTCATCGCCGCCGTGGAAGATCAGCGCCTCGCCGGAGACGGTTCCGCGCGCGGGATCGAACATCTTTGGACGAACAGCCGCCGTGCCGGTCAGCACGTACTCATTGGTTGCGCCGGTGTAGAGCAACTGCTCGCCAGTGCCGCGGCGCCCTTCACTGGTCAACACCACATGGCCGCGCGCGGTGAGATGCTCCACCTGCGACTGCCCGGCGCTCCTGCTTGCATTTTTTGTCGGGAGCAGCAGGATCTCGACCTCATTCGAAGTGGAAGTTGCTGTTCCCGTTTCGGCGACGACCGCGCCCAGAACTCCGGCGCGCATCACCGCCTTGCGCTCCAGATCAGAGTATTTGAGATCGCCGCCGCGCACCCGGACCACCGAGGGCTGATGGGCTTTTCCTTGTTCCCTGCCCGCGTCTTTGCCCTGCGCCCTGGTGGAGTCGGCGGTGCTCTGGCTCATCAGCACGGCGCGCACCGGCTCAGCCGCGTTCGTGGAAGTGGCCGCAAGCGAATGCCGGTCGCGATTGAGCACGATCAGAGGTGCGGAAACCGAGTTGGCCTGCTGCCAGAGCCGCGCATGGCCGCGAAAGCTGGCCTCGCCGGTGGCCTGATTCATCTCGGCCTCGGCGGCCACCACGTGCGCCGGACCCTCGCCGCCAAAGGCGAGGCCGCTTTGACCATTTGCCGGCCTGGACGGCTGACCGCTGCCTGACGCGCCTTCGTCCTGCTGCGTGGCCTTCACGTTGCCGTGACCAAAGGCTTCGCCCGTGGTCCGCGAAAGCTCCACCTTGTCGGCGGTGAATTGCAAGGCTCCGTCTTCCACGCGGGGATTCACGCTCAGATGCAGCCACTCCCCCTGGCCTTCGTAGTCGGCGCGTCCGGCAAAGGCGCGCAGCGTTGCGGGCGGAGGCGTGCCGGGCTTGGCGGCTGGCGTGCGCGTCAGCACGACATGGCCTTCGACGCGGGCTGACTGAATTTGCTCATTGCTGCCAGCGGCCGTACTCACGGCAGGCTTTGCGCCCGGCTTGGGCGCCGGCGCGGAATGCGCGGCAAAATGTACTTCGAGCCGGTCGCCATTCGCCGTCTGGCGCGCTCCGGTCCCGGTGATCTCTGTGATGCTGGCGTGGCCAACGCCGCGCAGGTCAGTCAACTGCGAGCCAGGGCCAAATGCGCCGGTCAGCTCGTCGGCTGCAAGCTGCGATGGCAGAGCCGGTGCGTTGCCGTGCTGGCTCTCTCCGGTAATTGTTACGCCGCCCGTGCCGCGCACCGCACCCGGCTCAAGCTGCCCGCCGGCAGAGCTGCGAAACTCCACGTCGGCCACGGGCGAGCGCCAGTGGCGGCTGAGCCGCGTTGTCTGGCTTTGCTCCTCACCGTCCATCGCCACGCCGCGCTCCAGGTGCGCGTGGCGCAACTGGCCCAGCGCATTGAACTCCAGCGCAGCTGTGGGGGCTGTGCCATGCATCTGACGCCGCCGGCCCGCCTGCTCGCTCGCCGAATCCATGGTGACGCCGCCCTCCAGATGACCCTGGCGAGGCTGATTCTTCTCATCGAAGTCCATATGGCCGGTGGGCGCTCTCAGATGGCTGCCGGCCGCTGTTGTCAGCTGGAAGCCGTTCATCGCATCCAGCCGCTCGGCGGATCCGTCATCGCGGAAAAGCACCTTTGCGTCGCCCGCAGCCGCTTGTCCGCTCTTGTAGTCGGCAGTAACCGTGTGCAGACGGCAGAGCTGGTCATCCTGCGCAAACTCAGCGTGTTGCGCGTGAATCCGCACCGCCTCGGCGCCGCGCTGCGCCGCCAGTTCCACCGCCCGGTCCAGAACCAGCAGACCCTTCTGCGAATCGTAGGTGGCGCCCATCGAGCTGCCCGTCCCTTGAATAGATGAAAAATCCAGATGCTCGCTGGTCGTCGCCACGCCACTCTTCTGATCGAAGCTCAGGCCGCTGGTCTTCACATGAATCTCGCCCCGTGCGGCGGCCTCAGCGGCCGAGGCCACCGGCGCTGCCTTCAGCTTGCTGCCCAGCGCGTTGTTTACGGAGGCTTTGGGCGCAATCGCCGGTGCTACGCCCGGACGCATCAGGGTAATCTCCACCGGACCGGCGGCCTTGATGGTGCCGCTCTTCTTGTCGTACTCGAACTCGGCGCTTTCGATGCGGTCAACCCGATTGCCGTCTTCGCCGTAGAGTTCGATCTTCACGTCGTGCAGCACCATGTTGCCCTGCTTCAACTGCACTACCTTCGAAGCGTGAATCTTGTACTGCGAATGCGCTCCCAGAACATGGGAGTAGGTGTAGCCATTGCCTTCCTGCTGGATATCGAGGCCCAAACGCTGGGGCAGATCGCGCCGATTGAAGATGTTTTTGCCTTTGCCGATGACCAGAAGAACCACCAGCAGCCCGATCAGCAGAACTCCCGCCGCGAGCACCATAGTTCTCATGGTTTCGATGGTCAATCGCACGGTCAGTTCGCTCCCCCAAGCCGTGCCGATAAGCGCGCCGCCAGCCGCGAGGCCAGGCTCTCGCCCAGCTCGCTCCACAAGAGGCGCGCCGTGGCTCCCGAAGCCCTCTCAATGGCCGCGGTCAGCTCCACCAATTGGCGCACATTCTCTTCCACGCGGCGCGCGGCTTCTGAATCCAGCTCCAACTCTTCTTCTAGAAAGGGCGCGTCAGAACCAAAGTCCACGCGGATGTGCCCGTCGGCCTGATAGGTGCCCTCATCGAAGAGCGGGCCCAGGCCCGTCACTCGCACCAGCCGTGGCTCACGCGCCCAACGGCCATCGAGACCCTGGCCAGTTTCCAGCTCCCACAGGCTCCAGCCAATCTGGAACTCGAATGCGAAGTCGTCGTGCGGCAGTTCGAAGGCCTCGGCGACGGCAAAGGCCGGCTCCGCGCCCTGTTCGCCTTTGCCATAAACCCGCTGAAAGACCGGCGACTCGCTCCAGTTGAGGGGCCACACCGTGGCGGCGTAGACGCGCGCCTCGCCGCCATGCGCGGCAAAGGCGCCCAGCACCGCCGCGAGCTTCTCCGGCAGCGCGGCGAGGCGCAGATTGGGATACCACAGACTCAGATAAAGCGTGTCGGCCATCTCTACTGATTGTAGAGTGTTCCCGCAGCTGAAGCGCAGGCCGGATTCACTCCGGCCTGCGCCTGGGGTGGTGTTAACAGGCTCTGGGTCACTCCTTGGGCCAGTTATAACTCGCGATCAGCTTGCCGTCGGTGCCAACCAGCAGCAACGCGGCCCGTCCACCTGCCAGCGCGCCGGAGAATTTTTTGCCGCTGCGCCGATCTGTAAATGTAACCTCGCTCTGGTTGGATTCGGAGGTAATCACATACAGGGTTGCCTTGGGAAAGAGCGTCGGGCAGATAAGGATTCCCGGATCCTTCAGCGTGGTCGAGTAACTCGGATCGACGTTGGCGGCCTGGAGCGCGTAACGGTAAACGTCGGCCACGGCGCTCAGATTGCCGTTCAACTCCAGCGGCAGCGCGGCAAAAAGAATCTTTCCCTTGCCCAGCGGAATCTCCTTCCAGTCTTTTCCATCGGGCAAGACGGCGCGGCTCAGCACCGTCGTCTCACCGCCGGTGAACTCCAGCTCTTCGTCGCCGCCGGGAAAGCGGAAGAGATTCTCGCGCAGGGTCAGCGGTCCAAGCGCATAGGTAAGCCCCAGCGCGCCTTGCCTGCCGGTTGCGTGAAGGTGCGCATCCTCGCCAAAGGGGCCGGTGACCAGAAGCACCGCGCCGTCGCGCACCTTTTGCTCGATTGCCTGCCACGCCTCATCGGTGAGTCCAAAGGGTGAGGGAAGCAGAATGAGCTTGGGAGAACCGAGCAATTGAATCTGGTATTCGCCTACGGCGTAGGCCGAGCCGCGCGCGTATTGATAGAGCGCCCGCACAGCGGCTTGCTGCGCCGCCAGGGCCGAGCTATTTGCGACCGACAACTGGTAGGACTGCGGCAGGACGATGGCCACATCCGGCGCAATCAACGCATCGGCATAAGGAGCGGCCTGGCGCGCAAACTCACCCATGCCGCGCATCCTGTTCTCCCAAACCTTTTCCGAGCCGTCGCTGCGCAACATTCCAAAGTCGCCTTCGCGGTCCCAGTCCCATTGCAGCGCGCCGCTGGAGCCGTCGGCAAAGCCCAGCGCCCATTTTCGCTCGAGCAGGCCGGCCCCGGTGAACTCATCGTAGCGCCAGCTTCCATCCGGCTCCCACACCGGCTGATAGCCGGTTTCGCCGGTGATATTCGGCGTTCCGGGCCGCTTGGCCACCACCGAATCCCAGAAGAGCGCATCGTCGTTCCAATAGGTATGATTGGTGGTGAAGGAGACGCCCGCGCCTCCGTAAAACTGATTCAGCACACGGTCATTCACTCCACCTTCGTCCTGGCCCACGTTGACCAGTTGATTGCTACCGGATGAGTGGATGAGCGCGACCATCGAGCGGACCCAGCCGCTGAAACCATCCTGCGCAAACAGGTTATAGTCCAGGGCGCGGACCTGGTTGGGATTTTCGTTGCGCGCATAGTGAAGATCACTGGCCGGCGGCAGAGGAACGGCGTCGAAGCCGGTGAAGGTTGACGCGGGAACGCGCCATGCACTGGTGAGCGCGGGCAGGTCGACGTACTTCTGCGCCAGCCACTTGTGCCATGCAGCAGTCTCGAAGGCATCGCCGTTGGGATAGTTTCCCTTGAAGTAATTCAGCGGATTGGAGAAGCTCGGCTCGTTGATCAGATCCCAGCAGAGCCAGGGGATATTCTTGAAGCGTTCGACGATGGAGCGAACGTAGGCATGCTCGGAGGCCAGCGCGGCGGGATCGAGATAGGGATTGGGCTGCGGGCCAACCGGGGGATGAGGATTACCGAATCCTTCGCCGACCGCACGCGGAGCAAAGGCGAAGAAGGTGAAGTTGACGACGATGTTGTGGCGATGGGCGCAGGCCAAAAAGGCTTCCACATTGCGCAGGAAACGCTCTTTCGCGCCGCCGTTGCTCTCAGTCAGCCGGCCATAGGGCATCCAGACGCCGGTGCGCACAAAGCTGACGCCGTGCGCGGCCATTTCGGCAAAGTCATGATCCCAGACCGCCGCGTTTCTCGGAAGAGAGAAATCCCAGCCATCCTCTTCCGTGGTGAAGTAATTCGTCCCGACCGGAAAGTACGGCTTGCCGTCCAGGGTAAGAAAGTCGGCATGTGTGCCGAGCGCCGGCCCGGTGGCCAACTGCTCCAAATCAGTCACCAGAAATCCATTTTCATAAAACTCGCGCGGCGCTCCGCCCTCGCTGTAGACGGCTGTGACTTTGTAGAAGCCCTTGGGCAGCGATTGATGAAAGGGTGCGTCCAGCTCCGCCGCGCCCTTGCCGGTGACGGGAAGCGTGGCCGTGGCGATGACTGCCTTGTCAGAGTGAAGTTGCAGTTGGATGGAGCCGACGACGGCCTGCCCCAACTTCTCTTCGTGTGGAAGGCGCAGATGGACGGTGATCACCGGAGCCTCATTGGGGCAAATGGCGCTGTAGAGCGTCTCCACGGAAAACGCGGCCGCGCCCTGGAGAGCGTAGCGCGCGGCCTGCTGCACCAGCTTGATGCCGTCGCCGCTCTGCCAGTAACCGGGCTGCGGATCGAAGTCCAGCGCGACGATGCGGCTGCCGGTCCTGCGCCAGTATCCGCCGAAGTCGGCGACTATTACCGGCGCCGCCAGCAACTGACCCTCAGATCCGGCCATGTAGCCCAGGCCGCGGAGTCGGCCCTCCACCGTATAAAAATGCCGCGCCTGAAGCACGAGCGGGGGCAGCCACGAATAGCCCGCGCCCCACTGGAAGCGCGCGCCCTCATCTACCGGAACCTCATAGGTGTGCGGAAATCCCAGTGTGCGGGAGTAGGTGTCCTGGGGCACGGCCGCTGTATATTGCCCATTCACCCTCGTGACGGGCACGCGAAACGGCTGGCCGCCAAGGATAAGCAGATTTCCGCCCGCGCCGATGTATTGCTGGATGTTCTTCCAGGCCGCAACCGGGAAGGCCGAGCCATAGGGCAGCACCAGAAGGTCCACATTGGCGAGCGCATCGGGAGAGGCCAGACCGGCCTCATCAAGGAATTCCGAATCCAGCCCTTTCAGAGCCTTGTTGATGCTGGCGCGATCCAAAGGCTGGCTCGATACGGTGGGAAAACCCGGCTGCCACAATACCACCACCTTCGCCTGAAGTTGCAAAGGCACAATTAAAACCGCAAAAAGAAACCAAAAACATCTGCGCATGAGCTTTCCCTTTCAATCCATTCGAACTGGAGCATTTCTGCTGATAGTGTAAGAATGCTCCGTGCCCCATCCATTTCACGTTCTTTGTGAAATGGGTGGGAAACCACAAAATCAACATTACAGGAATGATGAAAATGTTCTCAATCCCTGTTCGATAAGCCGCGGCGCCGGTTGCGGCGCGCGCCTTCGATTTTCGCCGGCCGGCTATTTGCATTGCGCCGCCTGAAAATCCCTGATATTCTGTCTATGGTTTCGCTTGAAACCGTCTTTGTGCGCCCGTAGCTCAGTTGGATAGAGCGACTGGCTACGAACCAGTAGGTCGGGAGTTCGACTCTCTCCGGGCGCACCATTCTTTCCCCACTGCTAGTTTCCCGGGCCCTCATCCATAGCGGCAACGACCGTGGTCAACCGCGGCAGCAGTAATTCCTCCCCCTAAGGTTTGAACTCCTGGCTGGCCACAACATCGATTGTGGCCAGCACGGGAAGTTTATCGCTTGCGCCGCCGGCCAGCACCCGCACCTGTTCCTTCTCCACCTTCCAAACGTGCTTTGCCTCGTCCCAGTAGGCCAGATCGCGCGGCTTCAACTGCAGCGTCACATCCTTCTCCACGCCGGCTTCAATCCTCACCCGCTTGAATCCCTTCAGCTCCAACTGCGGCCGCTCCACCGCCGAGCCAAGATGCTGCACATAAAGCTGCACCACCTCGTCGCTCGCACGCTTGCCGGTGTTCTTCACCTTCACCGTCACATCCACCGCGCCATCCGGGGCCACGGTGGGCGCGCTCAAGCTCAGCCCCTCGTATGCAAAGCTGGTGTAGCTCAACCCAAAGCCGAAGGGATAGAGCGGCTTCTCCTTGCTGTAAAGATAGGTGCGCCCATGCAGCAGGTTGTAGTCCATCAGGGGCAGCAGTTGCGCGTCGCCCGTGGGCCAGGTCTGGGTGAGCCGCCCGGCCGGCGAGTAGTCGCCGAAGAGCACGTCGGCCAGCCCGTGGCCCTCCTCCTGGCTGTTGTGGGTAATGTGCACAATCGCCGGCAGATTCTGCTGGCTCCAGACAATCGCGTAAGGGAAGCTCGCCCGCAGCACCTCAATCGTCCGCGGATTGGCGGCAAAGACCTGCTTGACCATATCCTCTTCTTCGAGCGCGATGGTCTTGCGGTCCACCGCCTCTTTGCCATTGGAGGGCGTGGGGCATTGTGCCCAGCCGGCGTTGCACTCGGGATGGTTGCCGACGACGACAATCGCCACATCGGCCTTGGCAGCCAGCTCCGCGGCCTGCGCCGGGTTGGAGCCGTCGTCGAAGAGCACTCTCACGCCCTTTTCCTGCTCGCCTGAGCGATTGCCTCTCTCGTAGGGATGGACGCCCACGGCCTCCCGAATTCCATCGAGAATCGTCACCGCGTAGGGGGGCGTTCCGCTGTACCAATCCAGCAGCACCTCGTCGGTCCAGGGACCGATGACCGCAATCGTCTTCAACTTCGAGCGGTCCAGCGGCAGCGTGTTGTTGTCGTTCTTGAGCAGCACGGTCGATTCGTCGGAGGCCAGCCGCGCCAGCCGCTTGCTGGAGTCGCGCTCCCAGGGCGGCAGCGCGCCGTTGGTTACGCGGCCAATCTGGCTGTAGGGATCCTCGCCCGCCGGGTCCAACTCGCCCAGCCGCAGGTAGACGCGCAGGATATTGTGCAGCGAGGCGTCCACGTCGGCCTCGGTCAGCAGGCCGTCTTTGAGCGCCTTGGCCAGGTCTTCTTTATACCTGTCAAGAAAGCTGTTGATGCCCGCCTTCACCGCCACCGCAACGGCGTGTTCCTTGTCCGGGAAGGCCTTGTGCGCGGTAACCAGCAGCCCCAGCGCGCCGCCGTCGGAGCAGATCAGCCCGTCGTTGCCCCACTCCTTGATCATCACGTTTTTCAGCACCGGATTGATGAGCATCGGCGTGCCGTTCCAGGCGTTGTAAGAGGCCATCACCGCGCGCGAACCGCCCTGCTCAAAGCCCATGCGGAAGGGCACGGAATAGTACTCGCGGAAGAGGCGCTCGTCAAAGTCAGAGGAGCTGTGATCGCGGGTGTCTTCATTCTCGTTGGCCAAAAAGTGCTTCATCAGCGAGGCGGCCTGCCAGTGCTTGGGGTCCGGCCCCTGCAATCCCTGGGCAAAGGCCGCAGTCAGCGTTCCCACCAGGAACGGGTCCTCGCCGAGCGACTCCTCTGTCCGGCCCCAGCGCGGATCGCGGCTCAGGTCGGCGTTGGGCGCGCGCACCACCAGCCCGCCCACGTCATAAAACGGATTCTGCGCGTCGTAGCGGGCCTCGTAGCCCTCCAGCTTGCCGATGCGCCTCATCAGCTCCGGGTCCCAGCTCGCGCCCAGCCCCTTTTCCTGGGGAAAGGTCGTAGTCGGCATCGGCTGCTTGCCCCGTGGACCCCATCCGCCCGGCCCGCCCAACGCCAGCCCATGCAGCCCCTCCACCTGGCCAGTGAAAACCAGTCCCAGGCGGGGAATCTTCACGTGGTCCGACATCATTTGAATCTTTTCATCGACTGTCAGCCGGCTGAGCAGATCATTAATGCGCTGGTCATCCGTCAGCTTGGTGTCGCGAAAGGGAAAATCCGCCTGCGCCGCCGCCCGGCCCGCCATCCCCGCCGCCAAAATCAATCCCGCCAAAACCACCACCCAACGCCGCAATCTCATCGCAGAATCCTCCAAGGATAGAACAGAGAATCCTACCACAGCAGGCAATTGGGCTGCGTTGTGAGGAATCTGTAGCGCCGGCCGGGAGTCCGCGCTACTTCTTAGTTCAGCGACCGGCAATCTTGCGAGGTAGCTGGGGCAACCGGCGGCCCGGATTCTCGAAGAGGCAAAGGCGAAGATGCGGTCACGAAAAAGTGCTCCAAAAAGGGCCGATTTTCGCGCGAAATTGGCAAAAAAGGCGTGTTTTGGGGCCAAAAAACGGTGGTTTTTCGGGGTTTGCGTTTACTGATGAGTACACATGGACAGTTGATTAAGTTATTTATTATATTTTACTTGCATAGATTAACCCCTCTCAAGAATCGGGTTTTGAGGTGGGGGGGGTGGTATCCCCGCTGTTTTCTTCGCCCTTTGATCGCTTTGCATTCGCCCCTGCTCCCTCTTCTTTTTCCCAACGCAAAACCATCATGGAGCACGGATTGGCGACTGATGCACATAATTGCATTGTGCACCAGGGAATCGTTATTATATGCAAACTATTTTCGGCTGGCCCCACCGCAGGTGGCTGCCGCACCGCAGGTGGTCAATAGATCCTGAAGTTGACTTCGACGCCAATTCTCACCGGCACGGGCTTGCCGTTGAACATGGCCGGCTTGAACTTATACTGCATGATCGCCTTGATGGCGTTCTCGTCCAGGCCCATGCCCAACGGGCGGGGCACACGCGGATTCTGCGGATTGCCCTGCGCATCGACCGTGATCTCGACCAGGCAAAGGCCCTGGTACTTTTGCTTGCGCGCCTCGTCGGAGAACTCCGCATCAACGTGATAAATAAGCACAGGAGCCGAGACGCCGCCGCCGATTTTATACAATCCGCCGCCGGCATTGCCGCCAGTTCCCGACCCATAGCCGTTGCCGGAACCTGATCCTATGCCGCCGCCGTAGCCTGTTCCGATGCCGCCGCCGCCGCCCTGGCCGTTGGAGGCCAGTTTCACGTTGGCCGAGTTTTTCACGCCGATATTCGGCAAGTTGGGGTTATCCGGCAGTTTGAGATCGTTCTGCACATTGATGGCCGCTTCCATCGCCAGCTTGGGTTTATCCAGCGTCTGCACCTGCGGTGGCACCTTTGGCTCAGGTTCGCGCGGTGGCAACTTGCCTTTGCTGGCATCGACGAGGCTGTGATCGCCGCCGCCACCACCGCCGCCGGCCGCCTTGTTGGCCTGAGGGCCTTTCCACGCTTCCACTTCAAGGGGAGTGGCATTCAACGGAGGCTTGATCGTTTGCACGATCTTACGGCCCACAAAGAAGAGCGCGATGAGCAGAATGGCGATATTGACGCCGGAGGAGATGCCGATGGCCCAGGGATTGGGCTTGACCGCCATGCGGTCCGGCACTGGAATGGGCGTCGAGGTCAGTTCCAGCGGCGGCAGCTTGGGCGGAAAAAAGAAATCGCGCAGGCCATGGTAGAGATCGACCCATATGGGCTTTTCCTGCACCGGAAAGACAAGGTTGAAGTCGAGATCGCCGCCGTCCGCAGGGGCGGTGGAAGTGGGGAGATCAGAGTTCTGGTTCAGCGGATCATTTGCCATGGTTGCGGCTGGTACTGTGGCCTCTGGGTTCTCGGTTCCCTGCTCGAACGGGAGACCATCCGTCTCCAGTCCCGCTGTCTCCAGGCCCATATCTCTATTATGCTTGACTCCACCCAGTTGTGTCTTGCGCGCGAGGGTCTCAGCATCCAGAGTCTCATATTCCACGGCGTATCCGCCTCCCATAATCTATAGACGGCAATCGGGCGCGGTCGTAACGCAGCTTTTTTTCTGCCGCGTCCTTTACACTAATGAATGAACACCTTCGCAACACCCCAGGGAGTCACGATGTCCCCAGCACCTGAGTTGAAGGCAACCCTTGCCTTACCGCAAACCGCCTTCCCGATGAAGGCGAATTTGCCCCATCATGAACCGCTTCGCCTAGCGCGCTGGGCCGAGATGGACCTTTATGCCGCGCTTCGCAAGGCCGGCGCCGGCCGCCCCGCCTACCTGCTCCACGATGGCCCACCCTACGCCAACGGGCCGATTCATCTGGGCCACGCGCTCAACAAGGGACTGAAGGACTTTGTCGTCAAGTCGAAGACCATGGCCGGCTTCGACGCGCCTTACGTTCCCGGCTTTGACTGCCACGGGTTGCCCATCGAGATCAAGGTGGACGAGCATTTGGGCCGCAAGAAGCTGGAAATGCCTGTGCCGGAGGTGCTCTCAGCTTGCCGCGCCTACGCGCAGAAGTACATTGACCTGCAAACCTCGCAATTTGAGCGCATCGGCTGCTTTGGCCGCTGGCGGCAGCCTTACAAGACGATGGCCCGCGACTATGAGGCGCATACGCTGAATGCCTTCTACGGCTTTCTGGAAAAAGGCTTTGTCTATCGCGGACTCAAGCCGGTCTACTGGTGCATCCACGACCGCACAGCGCTGGCCGAGGCCGAGGTGGAGTACGCGCAGCACACCAGCCCCTCGATCTACGTGCGCTATCGGCTGACCAGCGATCCCGCGGCGATTGATGCGGCGCTCGCCGACAAGCAGGTTTCCACCATCATCTGGACCACCACCCCCTGGACGCTGCCCGCGTCGATGGCCGTCGCCTTCCATCCCGACTTCGAGTACGTGGCGCTGGAAGCGGGCGAGCAGGTTTACATTGTCGCTGCTGAACTGGCCGTCTCGGTCATCGCTGCCTGCAAGCTCGGCGCGACCACGGAACTCGCCCGCTTCAAGGGCAATGTCCTGGATCGCACCACCTTTCAGCATCCCTTTCTCGACCGCTCGATTCTCGGCGTCAACGCCACTTATGTCACCTCGGACACCGGTACTGGCGCCGTCCACACCGCTCCGGCGCACGGCGCGGACGACTTCTACACCGGCCTGCGCTACAACATCGACCCCACCTGCCGCGTCGATGCTGGCGGCCACGTCCATGTGGACCCCGCCGTCTGGAACCACCCCACCCCACCTGCCTTCGAGGGCATGAAGGTCTGGGCCGCCAATCCCATCATTCTGGCCATGCTCGAAGAGTGCGGCGCGCTGCTGGCCGGACAAAACCTCGAGCACTCCTATCCGCATTGCTGGCGCTGCCACAAGCCGGTCATCTATCGCGCCACTGAACAGTGGTTCATCTCGATGGAGACACCCATCAAGCCGGAGCAAGGCGAGGAAAAGACCTTCCGCCAGTTAGCTATCGAAGAGATCGACAAAGTCGTCTGGGATCCGGCCTGGGGCAAGGAGCGCATCACCAACATGATCGCCACGCGCCCCGACTGGTGCATCAGCCGCCAGCGCATCTGGGGCGTGCCCATCGCTGTTTTCATGTGCGAAAAGTGCAGCCAGCCCATCATCGACGCGGCACTCAATCGCAAGATCATCGAGCTTGTGGAGCGCGAAGGCATTGAGGCCTGGCACACCACGCCGCTCAATGAAATGCTTCCCGCCAACGCGATTTGCGCCCACTGCGGCGGCTCGGAGTTTCGCAAAGAGACTGACATTCTAGACGTGTGGTTCGACTCCGGCACAAGCTGGTTTGCGGTCTGCGAATCTGACCCGGAGTTAAAGCCCGCTTATGCGTCATTCCAGAAGAACGAAGGGACGCAGGTTTTATATCTTGAGGGCGGCGATCAGCATCGCGGCTGGTTCCACTCGTCGCTGCTGACCTCGGTCGCGCTGCGCGGGCGCGCGCCCTACTCGCACGTCTCCACCGCCGGCTGGACGCTCGACGAGCAGGGCCGGGCCATGAGTAAATCGCTCGGCAACGGCGTCGATCCGGTGGACATTGCCAACCGCCTGGGCGGCGAGATCGTGCGGCTCTGGGTCGCCTCTGTTGATTTTCGAGAGGACATGGCCGCCAGCGAAAACCTGATGCAGCGCTGCGCCGAAATCTATCGTAAGCTGCGCAACACCTTCCGCTTTCTGCTCGGCAATCTGCACGGCTTTGACCCGATTCGAGATCGAGTGGCAGAATCTGACTTATTGCCGCTGGACCGCTATATGCTCGCTCGCACACGCAAACTGACCGAAGATATTCTCGGCTGGTATGAGCGATTCGAGTTTCATCGCGTCTATCATGCGGTCAACGAGTTCGCCATTGTGGATCTGAGTTCCTTCTATCTTGACGTGCTCAAGGACCGGATGTACACCTTCGCGCCCACCAGCCAGGAACGCCGCTCCGCGCAGACGGTGCTTTGGCAGATTACTGAAACATTGGTGCGATTGGTTGCGCCCATTCTGAGCTTCACCGCCGACGAGGTTTGGGATTACTTGCCCAAGGTCGAGGGCCGCGAGAAGAGCGTTCATCTGGCGCAATTTCCCAAGCCGGAGGAAGTATTCGGCGGTGATGCGGCCACGCTGATCGAAGAGTGGAAAAAGCTGTTTGAGATTCGAGATGCGGCGCTCCGCAAGCTGGAACAAGAACGCAAGGTTAAGAACATCGGCAAGGGTCTTGAAGCCGATGTGTTAATTGAGGCATCAGGCGAGGCGCTGTCGCTTCTGCAACATTACTCTCCGTCGGATCTGAAGGAGTTCTTCAATGTTTCAGCAGTGGGGGTCAAAGAGTACGAAATCAAGGATACATTTCCGCTGGTTCGCGAATCGGAAGTAATACTTCCCTCGCTTGGTGGTCATATTGAAATCCGTGTAGTCCCCGCCCGCGGCACCAAATGCGCCCGCTGCTGGAACTTCATGCCCGAAGTCGCTAACTACGGCATCTGGCAGAATGTCTGCACACGCTGCCACGACGCTTTGAAAGAAATGAAGATTGAGCCGCCGCTAACTTGCTAACTTGCTGTCTCCGCGTAGCGGAGGCTAACTCGCTGTACTAACTGACCACTATTCACTGACCACTGTTCACTGTCACAAGGAACTCCAATGAAATTCACCGCCCCGCGCCGCCTCCACTGGCTCTTGCTTCTCTCCGCAGTGGTTATCTTTCTCGACCGCCTGACCAAAACCTGGGTCACGCTGCGCATTCCGCTCTACGGCGCCATTCCGGTGGTGCCGCATTTCCTGCGCATCACCCATCTGACCAACGAGGGCGCCGCATTTTCGCTCTTCGCCAACTCCGCCTCGCCTCAAGCGGTTCGCTGGGGACTGATCGGCTTTTCCTCGCTGGCCGCGTTGATTGTTCTCATTCTGCTGGTCCGCTTGGGCGACCGCTTCACCCTCACCTCGGTCGCGCTGGCGCTTGTCTTTGCCGGCGCGCTGGGCAATGTGCACGACCGCATCGCATACGGGTCTGTGGTGGACTTTATTGAGGTGCATATCTTCAGCTACCACTGGCCCGACTTCAACATCGCCGACTCAGCGGTCTGCATCGGCGCGTGCCTGCTGCTCGTCGACTCAATGCTGCCCCATCAATCCCGCGAGTAACTCAGGCGGTATAAATTGAGGATGAGACGCGGCCGCCCTTGCCGGTCCAGTTCGTGTGAAAGAATTCGCCGCGAGGCCTGTCAGTGCGCTCATAGGTGTGCGCGCCGAAGTAGTCGCGCTGAGCTTGCAGAAGATTTGCAGGCAACCGCTCAGTTCTGAAGCCGTCAAAAAAAGCCAGCGCGCAGGAGATAGCCGGAGTGGCAACGCCTAACTCGATAGCGTGAACGAGAGCCTTGCGCCACGACGCCTGATACCGATTGATTGCCTCGCGGAAGAAGCTATCCAGAAGCAGGTTTTCCAGCGCCGGGTTCTTATCGTACGCCTCTTTGATCTTGCCCAGAAAACGGCTGCGAATGATGCATCCGCCCCGCCACATCAGCGCGATTCCGCCCAGGTTCAGATTCCATCCATTCTCTTTGGCCGCAGCGCGCAGCAGCATATAACCTTGCGCATACGAGATGATCTTGGAGCAGTAGAGCGCCCGCCTCACATCCTCAATATAGGCAGATCTATCCTCAATCACGGGCTTATCCGCAGGTCCCGCAAGCTGTTTTGACGCAGCAATACGCTCTTCCTTCAGCGCCGATAAGCAGCGCGCAAAAACCGACTCGCCGATCAGTGTAACCGGCTCTCCCAGTTCGAGCGCGCTGATCGCCGTCCACTTACCCGTTCCCTTCTGCCCTGATGTATCCAGAATCCTGTCTACCAACGGCATGCCATCCTCGTCCTTCTTGGCAAAGATATGGCTGGATATCTCGATCAGATAACTGTCTAACTCGCCCTTGTTCCACTCGGAGAATACGGCGTGTAATTCGTCGGCACTCAGGCCGAGTCCGCGCTGCAGCAGATCGTAGGCCTCGCAGATCAATTGCATATCGCCATACTCAATGCCGTTATGCACCATCTTTACATAGTGTCCTGCGCCGTCTTCGCCCACCCATTCGCAGCAGGGAGTCCCATCTTCCACCTTGGCGGAGATAGCCTGAAAGATATCTTTCACGTGCGGCCACGCGGCCGGATTGCCGCCCGGCATGATAGACGGCCCCCGGCGCGCTCCTTCTTCACCGCCCGAAACTCCCGTGCCAATAAATAATATTCCCTTGGCGGCCAAATCACGTGTGCGCCGGTTTGTGTCGGTATAGAGCGAGTTACCGCCGTCGATAATAATATCTCCTGTTTCAAGATGAGGCAGCAGAACATCAATCATATGATCAACCGTGCCGCCGGCTTTGACCATCAGCATCACCCGGCGCGGTCGCTTGAGCAGGCTGGTCAACTCCTCAATAGAGTGGGATCCCACGACTTCCGTGGCCTTGGCCTCATTGGCGAGAAAATCATCCACCTTCGACACGGTACGGTTGAACACGGCGACCTTGAAGCCGTGGTCATTCATGTTAAGGACAAGATTCTGTCCCATCACAGCAAGGCCGACAACTCCGATATCACACAATGCGTTCGTCATGGAACCTCTCCTCATAATTGCCAAGTTATCGCTGGATGCGCGCAGATCCACCCCGGGCAAAAGCTCGCACCTGATCAAGTGTAGCCATGGTCGTGTCGCCGGGGAAGGTGGTCAACAGCGCACCATGCGCCCATCCAAGCTTGATGGCCTCTTCGGGCGCCTTGCCGGCCAGCAAGCCATAAATAAATCCGGCCGCAAAACCATCTCCACCGCCCACACGGTCATATACTTCCAATTCCGCCGTGGGTGCCGTATAAGTCTTGCCGCCAATCCACGCCACTGCGCTCCAGCTATGATGGTTGGTGGAGTGGACCTCGCGCAGCGTGGTAGCCACGGCCTTCACCTTGGGATGCTTCTTGACTACATTGTCAATCATACCAAAGAAAACGCTGGGATCGAGCTTCGACTTGGAGATAACTTCCGGACCGGGTATGCCTAGTCCTTTCTGTAAGTCCTCCTCGTTTCCAATCAATACATCCACGTTTTCAACAATTCTACCTATTGTCTCGGTCGCCTTGTCATTCCCTCCTGATATTTTCCATAGCTTCTCGCGAAAGTTAAGATCGAACGAAGTTACTGCGCCCGCGGCTTTGGCTGCCTTCATCATCTCGGCGGTCAGGAGTGCGGTGGTCGGCGACAGCGCCGCAAAAATACCGCCGCTATGCACCCAGCGTACGCCACCTGCAAAGATCGCGCTCCAATCAAAGTCTCCCGGCTTCAGTTGCGCCGCCGCCTCGTTCGCACGGTTATAAAAAACCACGGGAGCGCGCAGGCCATGCCCACGGTCGCTGTACACTGTGGCCATATTGGGGCCGGTAACCCCGTTATGCTGGAAATGCTTGTAAAACGGCTTCACTCCCATGGCGCGAACCCGCTCGGCAATCAGGTCGCCAATTGGGTAGTCGGACATGGCGCTGACGATGGCCGTCTTTAACCCAAAACAATCCGAGAGATTGGCGGCCACGTTGAACTCTCCGCCGCTAACATGGATCTGGCACTCGGCCGCCTTGCGGAAAGGGATAACTCCAGGATCAAGCCTGTGCACCAGCGCGCCCAACGACAAAAAATCCAACTTGGCATCCTTGCGAATATTCAATACATCGGTCATTAATCATTCACTCCTGTTCGTTGATAAGCCGGCAATTCATTAATTAGCAATCAATCAACATGCTCAACGCCCAGAAAAACCGGCGCGATATGCCGGACATAAAGGTTTTCTGTCACGTTCTTCGCAATCACGGATTCATTTTGGTCCAATAAATCCAGATACCTGCTCCCCAACTTGGCCGCCACCTTGAAACCCACGTGGAGCAACTGGCGCAGGCTGCTGTTATAGGCCGCTGCGCCGCTGCGATGGCGCAATGCATCGACAAACTCTTCCGATGACCAGCCTCTGACCTTTTCGGGCGTGGGCAGCATTGAAGAATCAATATCAATCACAGTTGAGTAAGGCTCGCATAACTCGTCGCGATGCTTAAATGCTTCTGCGTAAATATCCTTGGCGAGCGCCAGACCGACGCCGCCAGACTCGGCCAAGCCCGTCACCTCTTCCAGCCACGTGGTTCCCGCGGTTTTAAGGTGCACCCCAGCGTCAAATCGCTTGATGGCCTGGTGAACTGCGGAATAAATGGAGAACTTATCGCTGCCGGAGTGAATGCTAAGCTTGAGATTCTCCGGTAGTCCGAAGTGCTCGACCGCATAGGCGATAGCCGCAACATCAAGTGCGAATTCCCGCCCGAACTGCGCCACATCGCCCACATAGTCAACGCCTTTGTTAAATCGGCCGCTAAACCTGGGCGCTATGGTCTGAATGGGTATGCCCTCATCCGCGATAGCAGCGAGAATGATAAGTAGTTCAATAGGACTCTGCGCGGCCTCCGTCTCATCCATCGATACCTCAGGAATAAAGTTGCCCGCGCCCTTCGTATTTTCGATCGCGCGGAAGACTTCTCCTGCTTTGTGGATCGCAACCAGATACTTCTGAGCCGCTTGTTGAAGGTTCAGTCGGGTTATCTCTATGACATCACCGGTCCCTTCCAGTTGAATCTTTCCCAGAAGTTTTCCATTCGCCTTCACGAAGTTATCTATATCGGCATCATTCGCTGCCTTGCCAATGGAATCCGCCACGTCGATGGTAAAGAAATCGCATGAAGCGAGAAACCCGTCAACCGTAGATAAGGTAATATGATCGGCATCGCAGAAGTAAGGCAACTTCCAATGGATTGCCTTGACAGCGGCATCGGCCGCCTTTCGCGTCGCGGATGGATCAGAGCCTATGATCATATGTTCGCGATTCGACTTATTCCAAACCGGAGTTACCTCGACTCCGCTAGCAAGCGCTAACTCACATGCAGCCAACTGTGCCTTGGCTTGCCGAGCGAATCTGTCCCCGGTGCCAATCGAATACTTGCCGAGTTTCAATCTCTCATCTCCCATTATTTTCATTGTAGCTTTCCGCGATGCGCCCACAACCCCAAACCAGGATTTTCGATGAAAAAGATTTCTTCCCCATTTACCCGGTTCCATCCATGCTTGAGCTTTGCAAGATTATACCGTGCGAGCATCGCGCTTGGGTCGCCATAGCTATATCCTGCATCTTCCACCTCTTCTTTTCTAAGTTGTCCGGGACACCAAGTTATTTTGAAACGTCCCTCAGACGATCCGTGAATAAGGTGGGCCGCCGCGCTGAGATCGCCAACTAGATCAGCATTGCCGCTGACGGCGTTCAATGTAGCCTGCGTTCCGCGATAGCCGTATTTGCGTATCAGCTTATCTATTGCCTGGTCTTCTCCAAATGTCTTCACACCCGGCCCGATTATGATCAACTCAGCGCCGTCGGACAACGCCATGCGGACGCGGTAAATAGCCTTGTTTCCTAACCATGTGCTATAAAACTCGCGCGGATCGAGATATACGACGGCTTTCCTGATAGGATCGTCCAATATCTCGAAATTGACCTTGAGGCTCAGCTCGGCGGCCATTTGAAAGCACTCAATGTCATCCCCGATGAACAAGCCGCGCAGGGCTAAGTGTCCATCCTCGGCGCGCGCCACAACCGTCAGCACATAGACGATGGGGAGATGCCGCAAGAAATGATCCGATGCGTAATTGAGCACGTTGCGAACGGGATTATCGGCGCGCCCCATGATACGTTCCATTCCGTAGACCGCGCCCAGATAGTGGCTTCGGTTGATTCCTTCTCGCCCTCCGGCGCCTACCAAAATGTTCTTGTTGTAATTGGCCATGCCCGTTACTTCATGAGGTACGACCTGACCAATGGATAAAATTAGGTCGAGGTCGTCGTGGGCTATCAGCCTGTTGACTTGCGCCGGCCACACATAGTCTAGCTTACCTTCCGATTGCTCGCGAATATACTCTTTCGGAACTTCGCCAAGCGTCTCGATTTCAGTTCTCCAGTTATGTGCCCGGAATAAATCCAATGGCACGTCACCGAACATGGTTTCGATTTGCACCGGCGTCATGGCAGTGTGAGTGCCGAGAGCTGGCAGAACTGCCTTGAGCCTGTCGCCATAATATTTCCACACATAACCGGTAAGTTCGCCGGAGCGTGAATGCGCGCGGGATTGATCCGGCGGCACAGCAAGAACACGCTTCCGCTCGCCAAGTTTGCCGAGGCTTTCCGTGAGCAATTCCTTCAACTGATTCGAAGATAAATCAGTTTCCATGCTCCCGGTTGCGCAAAAGACGCTCATGCAATTAACTCCTTTTTCTTCGATATTCTGGAATCGTCTTCTGTGCCACTTACGTACATTTATAACCTATAGGCTTTTTTCACCAGCCCATAGGCAAGCGCGTAGGCCACATCGAACGCTTCTCTCTCGTCGAGCCGGTGCTCAGCTACCAACCTGGCCAGGAAAGCGCAGTCCACACGGCGCGCCACGTCGTGCCGAGCCGGTATGGAAAGAAAAGCGCGCGTGTCATCATTGAAACCCACCATGTTATAAAAACCAGCTGTCTCGGTAACCTGCTCTCGAAATCTCATCATTCCTTCAGGGCTGTCATGAAACCACCACGAAGGCCCAAGCCGCAAGCAAGGATAGTGTCCAGCCAAAGGAGCCAGTTCGCGGCTGTAAGTCGACTCGTCCAGAGTAAACAGAATCATTGTAAACATTTTTTCGTTTCCGAATCGATCCAGCAAGGGACGAAGCGCGTCCACGTAATTAGTCGGCCTTGGTATGTCCGCGCCCACGTCACGGCCATATCGTTCAAAGAGTTTCCGATTATGGTTGCGCGAGCTGCCCGGATGCAACTGCATGACGAGGCCGTCGTCCATGCTCATGGCAGCCATTTCGGTCAACATCTGAGCGCGGAAAAGCTCCTGTTGAAATGCATCGGCATTGCCCGCCAATACCGCGCCGAACAGCGCCTCTGCCTGTGCCAGAGATAAGTCGGCAGTTTGCGCTGTGATATGCCCGTGGTCAGTTGCCGTACAGCCAAGTGCGCGAAAACGGGCGCGCTCCTTGCGCAATGCATTCAGATAGCCATTCCAAGTCGAGGCGTCCTCTCCAGTCTGCTGGCCAAGCTTTGCAATGTTCTCTTGAAACCCCGCAAACTCCGGATCTACCACTGAATCGGGACGAAAGGTGGGAAGAATCCTAGCCTTCCATCCAGAATCGCGGATGGCCTTGTGATCCGCCAGTGAATCCAGCGGAGAGTCGGTCGTTGCAAGCACTTCCAAGTTAAACTTGCCGTAAAGAGAGCGCGGCAAAAACTCCGGCTTCTTCAGTTGCTCCGAGATACTGTCAAAATATTGATCCGCCGTGCTTGCCGATAAACGCTCTTGAAGGCCGAATAGCTCCTGAAAAACATAGTCCATCCAAAGGCGCGTCGGCGTCCCGCGAAATAGATAGTAATAACTGGCAAATATCCGCCACACTTTGCGCGCATCCTGCAGTTCCGCCTTACCGATCTCAAGATCGTCAAGTGAAATCCCCTGGCTGTAAAGCATACGGTAGACATAGTGATCAGGCTGAACCAACAACTTTGCTGGATCAGAAAATGGTTCATTTTTCGCAAACCATGATGCCAGCGTATGTCCGTGCGGACTTATAATCGGCAAAGCCTTCACGTGTTCATACAACGCCCTGGCAATCTTTCGTGATCCAGGCTCGGCGGGGAACAAACGATCTTCATGAATCAGCATGGCTCCAATTCAATCCTTTCGCGGCTGTGCGCTTCTAATTGGCAACGACCGAGTCATTGCCATACAGGCAATCGATCATGAACTACCCGATAACATTCAGTACTTCAAGCATGGGTCGAGTATCCCATGCCCGCCAGCACGCCGCGCATGTAGGCGAATGACTCAATCACGCCGGGCATGGGATCGTCGCCATTTATCTCATATTCGAGATCGACAAAGCCCTTGTATCCTTCCTGGATAAGAGCTTCGAATACCTCGCGCACCGGCATGATGCCTTTCCCTACCGCTACCTGACTCTCCTTGCTATTGAAATCCGTTAAGTCTTTCATGTGGATGTTGAACAGCCGCGGCCCCACCTCATGGATGGCTTGAACCACGTTCGCTCCCGCTCGTGCAGCGTGCCCCAGGTCGATGCAGCATCCGATGCGCGGGTCCATATTCTTAACCTGTTTTATTACATCCAATGGCGAGGGCCATAACTTATCCTCAGGCCCATGGTTGTGGATGGCGATGCGGATGTCATACTCTTTCACAAACTTTTCAATACGGGGAAGTGTTCCAATAGCAGGATCGCCCGCGACAATGACGGATATGCCCGCACGCTTGCAATACTCGAACTTACTGCGAATATCGTCGTCTTCGTCTTTATTGAAGTAAATGGCACCGGCAGCATGAAGCTTGATGCCTGCGGTCGCATAGCCTTCCAGTGCCTTTGCCTCTTCATCGGGGGTGGATGGAAGGTGATCCCTTGTATCCTTGGCGTTCAGAGCGTTTACGTTGAGCTGCTTCATAAAGCCTATCAACTGCGCGCGGGAAAAGTTGCGAAAGGTGTAACTGGCCAACCCTAACTTCACGGGGGAAGGCCTTCCTGCCGCCGGCGACGCCCCGGCAAAAGACGGAACCGCTGCCGGCGCGGCGCATACGGCCGCGATGAACGCGCCGGATTGAACGAAACTGCGTCGTGAAATGCCCATTGTCATTGCTGATATTCTCCTCGAAACATCCTGAAACCTTTTGTCCATTCAATAACTCATCAGGCTGTTACAGATGCGGCGCCCATCCCTTTTCATACTCGCGGCTCCAAAGCTTCATCGCCTCGGAATCATTCTGAATCTTTCCGTCTTGCGGATCGAGCCGCAGTTCCCGATTGACTTCCCATGCGATATTGGAAAGTTGCAGCATGGTGACGGCGACATTGCCTACGGAGATAGGCGCGTTGAGCTTTTCGCCCTTGCGAATGGCGGCGATAAAGTTGGCAAAATGCGCATCGGTCATGGAGTCGCGCCCCGTGAGGTCCGAGGATGCGTTTGCACTGCCTTCCTTGGCTTCGCTTATCTTGTTTCCTTTCAGATCATAGACTTCATAACCACCGCCATCGATCAGCATTGAGCCGGCCGTTCCCATGATTGTTGATCCGCGGTCGCGGCCGTAGTATTTCATTCCGGAACAGCATTTTCCTTCCCACGAGATGAGCTTGTCTCCGTAGTCGAAGCTGGTGACCAGCGTGTCGTAAAACTGCCAATCATCCTTGAAGTGATATCTTCCGCCTGACGAAGTTACACTGCGCGGATAATCGACTCCCAGCGCCCAGCGGCAGACATCGATCTCGTGGGTACCGTTGTTCAGGGTTTCACCGGTGCCCCAGTTCCTGAACCAGTGCCAGTTATAAGGGTGAATGTTGTCCTTATAACTTCTGCGCGGCGCCGGTCCCTGCCAAAGATCCCAATCGAGCTGAGGTGGCACAGGAACTTCCTTGCCGAAACCGATCGACTTTCTTGTGTTGCTGTACCAGCCTTTGCCGAAATAGGGCGTACCTATCAGGCCATTACGAAGCTTGTCGACGGCCTCAATGATCAGCGTGTTGGAGCGCCGCTGAGTGCCCATCTGGACGAGTTTCCCGTACTTTCTTTGCACCTCGACGAGCAGCGCCCCTTCAGCCGGATTGTGGCTGCATGGTTTTTCCACATAGACGTGCTTGCCCGCCTGCACAGCGGCGATCGCCATGGGTGCGTGCCAGTGGTCTGGGGTGGCGATGGTGATGGCGTCCACCTCCTTGAGTTGCAGGATGTTACGAAAATCCTTGTCAGTGGCGGGGGCATAGCCTAACTCGTGCGCGGCGCTGTCGGCAAACTTTTTCAGGATCACGCCGTCGACATCGCAAACATGAGAGATGCGGGCGGTGTCTTTGTTTGCCTTCAGGGAGTCCATATGCGCGTAGGCGCGGCCATTCAGGCCGATCACCGCAAAGTTGAGGCGATCATTGGAGCCGAGTATCTGGCTGTAACTTTTGGCGGTCGAATTGATTGCCAAAGCTGCCGTACCTATTGCAAGCGTGTCGAGAAATTCGCGTCGAGTAACCAATGTATCTTCTCCATTCAGCCGGCCAAGAGGCGTAAATTGATTGAGCCTGCATCGACTCATTCACCCGCAAGGCTATAGTGTTCCAGAATCTTTCAGTGCTTGCTTCATGCCCGCCCAACTGATTCGGGTAGACTCCTCCGGGGTTGCGGCTCCGCGCCAATGCGTCTCAAGACTGACGGCATCATGGTAGCCGATCTGTTTGAGCGTGCGGAACTGTGCCGTCCAATCGATAAAACCCTTGCCGACCGGCGACCACTCGATTGCGCCGGCTGCATTCTTGACGGCGTTCTTGCAGTGGCAGTGGTGAATGCGATTCTTCGGCAAGACTTCCCATCCGCCGGGAAAGGCATCCAGTTCACCGCGCATGACGGCATTGGCTGGATCCCAGTTGAGCGCCAGATGCGGCGTTTGCACGGCGCTCAGTGTGCGCGCGGCCTCGCGCCCGGTAGCTGTGTTGCACTCAAACTCGTTCTCTAGCACGAGTTGCGCGCCTTGCTTACCAGCAATCTCGGCAGCGGCGCGCAGCTTCTCATCAATTGCGGCACGAAACGGCGCAACATCATCCAGGCGCCAGAAATCGAAGCAGCGGATTTTATCCGTCTTGAATTGTTTTGCCAGCGCGATCGACCGATCGAGTGTTTCATCCTGTTGCTTGAATGCCGCCTCGGCCGCTCCGTGCATATCTCCCTTGGCGCCATACTGGGACTTTGGCGCACCAGGCCAATCGGTCTTGAAGAGCGGGCTGGCAATATCGGTTACGCGCAATCTGTATTTGGCGAGAATCTTCTGCGCTTCGTCAATCTCAGCAGTGGTCAGAGCAATAATGTTCTTGCCCCACATGGAGCGGAGTTCGATCCAACTCAAGCCGAACTCGCGAGAGACAACGTAACACACATGGTCAAAATCCGGTGAGATTTCATCGTTGATGACAGAAACCCTGAATGGGGACTTTGAGGCCTGAGCAAAGTTGAAGAAAGGGCGCGTAGCGGAGGCTGCTGTGACAAGTCCGGTTCGCAGGAGAAAACTTCGTCTGGAAGTGTTTTGCACGATGCTCCTTTCGCCTACAGGCGCGAAAAGTAATGGACCGGTCAGGCATGGCAATTATACCCGACCAGGCGCACGGTCAGCACCGGCAACCGTAACATCTTAACCGCGCTATAGGTTTTCTTGTCCGGGAGTTGCTCGACAACTGCGCATGACGCGCTGGACGCGGGACAATTATCTATATGGCAATGCTGTGATGCCCGTGGCGTCCGCGCGTATTATCCTGAGATTCAGAATCTATGCCTGAAGACAAAAAACTCGAACAAGCCGAACGCCGCCGCTTGCGAAACGCCGAGCGCAAACTCCGCGAGGCAAAGATGCGCCTGGCGCGGGCCGAGCGCGGCATTCTTTACTGGTCGCGCATTCTGGCCGACCTCAGGCACAAGCGCACTCTCGCCATTCAGCCACCACTCTGGCCGGAGGACGATCCATACAAAAAGAGATGAGCTGACGCGCCCGAGAGCACACGCCAGCCCTATTCTCTAACAAGATCTGCTACTTACTTCAATCCAGCCTTCTGTGCCGCCCAGCGTTTCTTGACGGCTTCCGCGATCCGCTTCCGGCCTTCGGGGCTGAGCTTTCTCTTTTTCTTGGCCGGCTTCACCACCTTCGGCGCAACGGCGGCGCTCTTCTTGGGCCTGCCGGGCTTCCTCTTCGCAACTGGTACCGCGCCGCCACTCAGCAAGGCTCTCGCCTGCTGCAACTTGGCAAGATCGAGATCGATGCTTGCCAGAATGTCTGAAATTGCCATGTACTTATTCCCCCTGATTGACTCAGGCAAAAGGCTCAACCCCTGCGCTGCCAACGGGCGGCCTCGCGCTGGGCACTCCAATTGCTCCATCATTACAATACGCAATTTCAGACTTTAATACAAATATAAAACTTTATTCGCGGGTATTCTTGTCTATTTTGCTCCTTCGCCGGTGAGATGGCATACTCACGTTTTCCTTTGCTGTGTCACTTGCGATTGGCACCTGCAAGCCTCGCTTCCAAGACTTTGGATTCCGGCTTCCTTAACACATCGGCTGCGTCACCGAGCCGGCGAAGTAACTGCAGATGGCGCTCGCGAGTAAGTTGATACCACTCACCATGGCCGCGGTTGCCGACGAAGGCAGAGTAAGTGAATAACTCGCTGGCGAACCTTGCGCAATAGAGATTGTGACCACGCTGAAGGAGGGCGCTTGCCTGTGGAGTTGGAGGACTTGATCTCGAAGGTAAGCGCGTTTGTGGCGCTTCCGACAGGCGCCGGAGTTACAGTTATCTTCGCCACGATTCCTGCTGTAGCTATCATATCCGCGGTGATTGGAGCAGCAGGTTTGGTCGCGTTGACAAATGTTGTGGCAAGTTTTGATGAAAGCAGAAAATAATAAAAACAAGAACCCCATCCCTGCACAATTGGATCGCGTCAAGGATGGGGTTCATTCCTAACTAACAAGCATGTAGAGCATATAACTCAGTTCACCGCCGCTAACCCAAGCTCGGCAGTCCGGCCAACGCCATGGCAATTTCTTCGGCTGGATACTCGTAGTTTTCCAGCTTGCCGGCCTGATAGGCGATGTAGGACTGCATATCAAAGTGACCATGGCCGCTGAGGCTGAAGAGGATGGTGCGCTGCTTGCCCTCGGCTTTGGCGCGCAGCGCCTCGTTGATCGCCTCGGCGACAGCGTGGTTGGCCTCCGGCGCGGGGATGATGCCTTCGGAGCGGGCAAACTGAATCCCGGCGGCAAAGGCGTCCAACTGCTGCACGGTCGCTGCCTCGGCCAGCCCCAGATCGAGTACGTGCGAAACCAGCGGCGCCATGCCGTGGTAGCGCAACCCACCGGCATGAATTCCCGGCGGAACAAAGGTCGATCCGAGCGTGTGCATCTTCACCAGCGGCGTCAGGTGGCCGGTATCGCCGAAGTCATAAACGAATCTGCCCTTGGTCATGCTGGGGCAGGCCGCCGGCTCCACGGCCACGATGCGCGCCTTGCTCAGGCCCTTGATCTTGCGGCCCACATAAGGCATCGCGAGGCCCGCAAAGTTCGATCCGCCGCCCGCGCAGGCGATGATCACGTCTGGATCGTCGTCGGCCAGTGCCATCTGCTCAATCGCTTCCAGGCCAATCACAGTCTGATGGAGCAGCACGTGATTCAACACACTGCCCAGGGCGTACTTGGTGTTCGGATCCTTCGCCGCCACTTCAACGGCCTCTGAGATTGCAATGCCCAGCGAACCATTTGAGTCAGGATGCACGGCGAGAATCGCCCGGCCCGATTCCGTCTGATTGCTGGGACTGGCCGTCACACTGGCGCCGAAGGCCTCCATCAGCGCGCGGCGATAGGGCTTCTGGTCATAACTGACCCGCACCATGTAGACCTTGCAATCGAGGCCGAAGAAGGAGCAAGCCATGGAGAGCGCCGAACCCCACTGTCCGGCTCCCGTTTCGGTGGAGAGGTGTTTGGTGCCGTCCTTCTTGTTGTAATAGGCCTGCGCCACGGCTGTGTTCAGCTTGTGCGAGCCGGCAGCGCTTGCGCCCTCGTACTTGTAGTAAATGTGCGCCGGTGTATCGAGCGCCTTCTCCAAGCGGCGCGCGCGGAAGAGCGGCGAGGGCCGCCACTGCGCGTACAACTGCCGCACTTCGCCGGGAATCTCAATTTCGCGCTCCTGACTCACTTCTTGCAGAATCAAGCTCATGGGAAACAGCGGCGCCAGGTCGTCCGGGCCCAGCGGTTGCAGTGTTCCTGGATGCAGCGGAGGCGCCATCGGCTTGGGCAGATCGGCGGCAATGTTGTACCAGGCAAGCGGAATACGATTTTGCGGCAGGTTGTATTGGATGGTTTCCATGGGCGAATTTTAACAGCAGGGACGGCTGGCGCGGCAAAGCCCGTCGCCCAGAAACCCCTCCACGCCCCGCCTATCTCCACACAAAGGTTCATAAAAACCTCAACGTTTTCGCCGATGCGCGAAACTCCTACCGAAGCTATGTTTGTCAGCAGAGGACAGAAAGAAGCGGTTACAGACGGATTGCGCTTCAGCGCCCGATTCCCCTCGCGTCACCGTACCGCGTCAAGAGTCCCTGCAAGCAAATTCCCCCATTTGTTGAGAGGTCACCAGATTATGCAAACCAGAGCATCACATCTTCGCTTTGACAATCCGACCCGTCATTCCGATTCCGCCGCAAGAGTTTTACGTCTCTTTGCAGCTGGATTGGTGATGACCGTATGCGCAACGCAATTGTCCGCGCAGGGCTGCATCCTGGCGCGCTCACCGGAGCAGAGCGGGTTGCCCACCAACCAGGGCGGAACGCTGGAACCGGGCCACCTGCAGATCACCGTCGGCGAGCGCCACCAGTTCTCTTACCAGCACTATGTGGGCGATGTTTATCAGGAGTATCGCGCCCAGGAGAAGACGCAGGTGGAAAACCGCATCAATCTGATCACCATCAACCTCACCTACCAGTGGACTCCCAAAATCAGCTTTGAGATAGACGCACCCTTCCTCTTTGCCTCGCGCAAGGGGCAGAGTTCTCCTATCGAGTACCAATCCTCCGGCCTCGGCGATACGATTCTCGGAGTCAATTACTGGATTCGCAATCCGCTGCACGCGCCGCGCAACAACTTCTCCGTCGGCCTGGGCGTTTTGATGCCCACCGGCAATGACAATGTGCAGAATACCGTGAACACCAACACTACCGGCACGGGAGCGGCGGTGGAAGTGACCGCGCCCGTAGACTATTCGATCCAGCCCGGCAACGGCGGCTGGGGTATGGTGATGCAATGGATGGGCTACCAACGGCAGGGCAAGTCGCTGGTCTTCTACACTGACGGCGATTACATCGCCACGCAAGGCGGCACCAACGGGATTCAACGCGGCGCAACGCTCTCCACCACCACTCCTCTGGATAACTACGTCGCCATCTCCGACCAATATCTTATGGAAGCGGGCGTTTCCTTTCCGCTTCCGCGCGTGAAGGGATTGAGCGCGACCTTTGGCCCACGCGACGAAGGCGTCCCGGCCAAGAATCTCTTCCCCACCAGCAACGACGGCTTCCGCAGGCCGGGATTCGCCGTATCGGCGGGACCAGCCGCGCAATATGCGCGCGGCGCAGATCTGCTTACCGCCGGCGTCTATAAAGCCATTCACCGCGATCGCACCGCCAGTTATCCCGACTCGGTTTATGGCACACATGGCGACGCCGCATTTGCGCAGTGGGTGTGGCTGGCAAGCTGGACTCACCGCTTCTGAACTTCTAACTATTGATTCGGTTAAAAAGTTATGCAACGCCGTGCCCCATCCATTCCGCGTTTTTGCGGAATGGGTGGGATAGAGTCTTGCATTTCTACACAATCAAGAGGAGGCAAAATGAAAATATCGCTTCACTTCCTGACAGCTTGTTTTGTCTGCTGCCTCCTACCAGCGGCGCAGGCCAAACGCGCGCCCAACCTTGAATTGAAGGATCTGGCAGGCAAGACACACAAGATCGCGGAGCTGCACGGCTCCATTGTCGTGCTCAACTTCTGGGCCACGTGGTGCGCGCCGTGCAAGGAAGAGCTGCCGCTGCTCTCAAGCCTTAGCCAAGAGTATGCGGATAAGAAGATCCGTTTTATCGCAGCTTCAGCGGATGAAGCCCGGGACCGCGACAAGATCGACAAGTTTTTGGCCCGGCAGAAGTTAGTCGTGGAGGTGTGGCTTGGCGCTGATCTGGAGATGCTGGAACGCGCTGGACTGGGTAATGAGTTGCCCGGAACATTGATTCTGGACGAGCAGGGCGAGATTGTTGCTCGGATCCTTGGCCAAGCGCGCGAGGAAGATATCAAGCGGCCGTTGGATTGGCTGCTGGGCGGCAAAGCCGGCCCGCCGCCCGCCGCGCTCGTCAATCGCTATTAGGAGATCCGACCCAAAGGAATGCAACACTCCCTCCCACCCATTCCGCAAAAAACGCGGAATGGATGAGGCACGGCGTTCCAAAGCTTCTGGACCCAATCAATAGTTGCCAACCAGCTGCGCGCCTGTACGATGAGCCTCATTCGCCAGAACGAAGGTGTGCTTCGCGGCCTCTTTGGCCGGTTCAGTTCTTTATCTGATCCGCCAAATGCTTGGCAAGCTTTTTGGAAAGCCGGGCGGCTTCCTGAGACTGATCGGAGGCCGTCCTGTCCAGTTCTTGGGCATCAAGGTGATCGCTCGTGTTGTGCTGGCGCTCCGCGGCTATATGTGAGCAGGCTGCGCGAATGCGAAGTTCCGCTTCTTGGGAATGTTGGCCCTGTGACATACTCTTCTCCTCGTTTGCAAGCGTGTATGGGGCTTCCATACAGGAGTTTCGCACCCGGCTGCCACGGCGCGCTGAGCAATAGGAGACAACCGGAACTGCATATTTTCGCTTGCCCGGCGCATGGAACAGCGCGGCTGGAAGATCGCGCTTGACCATGCCAGCAATGTCAATTCCAGGGTTCACGTGCGGCAGGGAAAGTCCAACGGAGCCGCTTCATGATTGCAATCTCGACCTGAATCCGCCGTAGGTCAAATAGATGCCAATCAGCAGTGAGGGAGCCAGGCACACATAGAAGAGCAGCGGATGGCGGAGCCAAATCAGAAGGCAATCCCCTTCCACATTATTTGGCAGAAGCAAGAACAGCATACCCTTTATCAGCGTTAACCAGCCGACGAGGGTAACAACCACTGCCAGCGCGCCGCCCGACCAGAGATTGTGGGCCAAAATCATCGCCAGCCCAGCGGCCACCGTGATGATGCCCAGCACCAGCATCATCGAGGAGTTATGAAACAGTGCTGCCGCCGAATCGACGGTGGCTTGTTTGTGCATGGCCAGGGAGGGAACGACGAGAATGCAGTACAGGCCGATCAGCCTGCTCAGATAGATCGTACGTGACGACATGATCTCCTCCATGCGAGCCGAAGCGCTGGATGCGGGGAAAAGTAGTCGCAAATACAGCGATTCAGCTTCTGCCGGCTCGCGAACATATTTATACACCCCGGGAAGATATGCCGTGCATGAAAGTGTTGGTCAGGCTGGAAAGTGACGGGACTTTACGAGAAATGTCATTTACACTGGTGTGGCTATGAGTTGCCTCTTTTGCAAGATCGTTGACGGGAGCATTCCCTCGACCGCGGTCTACGAAGACGAGTTGTGCTACGCCTTCGCGGACCTTCATCCGCAGGCGCCGGTGCATATTTTGGTGGTTCCGCGCCAGCACATCGCCTCACTGTCTGATAGCTGCGAAGGCGACCGCGCACTGCTCGGCCACCTGCTCTGGGCCACAGGCCAGATCGCCCACGACAAGGAACTCGGCAAAGGCTACCGCGCGGTGCTCAACACCGGCGAAGACGGCGGACAGACCGTGGACCATCTCCACGTTCACCTGCTCGGTGGCCGCCCGCTCGCTTGGCCGCCAGGGTAAATTCCCTTGGATTCGCAAGACCTTCGTCCTATGACCGCCGGCATTTCCGCGCGCGCGAGTGCGCTGTCTGGTTTTCTGACCAAAAAACGGAAAGAGCCGCCCGGCAACAGGGCAGCTCTTTCCTCAGGGAGAATAGTTCCAACGGAGGCAAAACCATCAGAACTTTCTGGCTGCATACTAGGTGCACCGGAAGGGAGTGTCAAGGCAAAATCGAGTAAGAAATAAGGGCTTTATATTCAATAGATTGACTCTGGGCTATAGAAAAATGCACAGGGGGCTTGTTCGTATTCTATTCGCCTATTCGTTTCCGCAGAGCCCCTTCTTTTTAGGGTGTTTTGCCGTCTTTTTTACCTGATTCTTACTGGATTTTTCCCTGCTCATCCCTGGAGTGCGTTCTCGCGCCTTTGGACAGATCTTCTTCGCTTCGCCCAAGAAGATTCAGGCTGATAAATTCCACGTCGTAGACGGACGAAGCCGGCCGCCCGCGCGAGATGCGATAAAGCGCCCGGAAGCCGCCCAGAAAGAATCCCAGCAGAATCGCCGCGCTGCCCCCGATCACAACCAGGGCGGCAATCCCCATCAGCAGCTTGCCGGTCTTGGATGTTTCGGACTCCATCGGCTGCGGAATCGACATCAGATCCGCCTCGTAGTGAACCGCGGCCAGCAGCTTGTGGCTCTCCTCGGGAATGGCGTCGCCGGAGACCAGCGCCACCAGCGGCCCGCTGCGCCGCACCTCCAGTGATGCCGTATCGGAGTCCTGAAGCGGCTTGGGCCATGCTGGCTGCGCCTGCTTGCCCGCGTGGATGTAATCGCGAATCTTTGCTTCCTGCGCCGCGGCCAACTGTGGCGTGGGGTAGTCGATGATCGTCAGCGTGGCCGGGCCCGAGCGCAGCGTGTAGTTGGCGGTGACGGCCTCCGCGCCACGATCAAAGCCCACCAGCTCCGGCGGCAGCACTCCGCCCGCGCCGCCATAACCGGCCGTTCCCACCGCATAGTGGGTGGTCTGGCCATCGAGATTGCTTTGCGGCAGGTTCGCCAGGATCGGCGGCGCCAGCGCACTGCCGCCCTCAGGCAGCGGCAACTGGCCTGCCAGCTCGCGCAGTTCCGAGCCGCTCATCGGGCTGATGCGCGAAAACCTTGCGTCCACCACCGTATTGCCTACCCAGAAGAGGACCCGGTTGTGGTCCGAGGTTGCCCCCGTACCAATCTCTTCTTTCGGCCAATTGTTCTGGCGAAAGAAGGAATATGCCCCATAAGCCCCGCTGGCGTCGCGAAAGCGCAGCGCGTACACACTCAGCGTCTCGCCCTCGCGCTTGTAGCTGGCCACGGCAGCGTCGGTAAAGGCGTACTCCTTGAGCGCCGCCGCGTTGGCGCTGTCAGCCTGGGCTGCATCGGTTATCTTCTTTGCCGCGCCTGCCGATTTCCAGCCAGCGAACTCATCGGGCAGCAGCGCCGCTGGCACAGGCGGAAGGGTCAGATGCGTCACGCCCGGCCGTGCCGAGGCCGTGTAGCCCGGCTTGACCCCGCCCGCTGCGGCACTCTGCGCAGAACCCGCCGCCGCGCATCCGGCCATCGCCATAGAAACAATCAGAGTGATCAACCAGCGCATTCACACGCTCCCTCTTTCAGGTTACACGCTTGAGCGGTTCTCCAGTTCCTAAGCCCTTGCTTGTTTTTACCAAGGCGGTTTTTTCTTGGAAAAAAAGCCACTAAACGGTTTGTTTTCGGCATATTCCAATTGGAGAGCCGCTTTATCGCCTCTCCGCCGCGCCCTCTGATAGCATCAAAACAACGATGAGATATCTGATTGCAATCCTGGCTCTGGCCGGCGTAGCGGTTTCCGCGCTTTCGCTCCACGTCCATTACTGCAGCGACCCCCAGCCCTGCTCCATCAACAGCACATGGGATTGCGGCATCGTCAACCACAGCCCCTTTGCCGAGATCGATCATATCCCCGTCGCCGCCATCGGCATCGTCGGCTACCTGGTGCTGGGCACGCTGGCCTTTTTTCGCCAGCGATTCCTCGTCTTCCTTACAACCGGCGCCGGCTTCTGCTTTGCACTGCGGCTCACCTTCATTGAGGAGTTTGCTCTCCAGGTCTGGTGCCTCTATTGCGTCATATCGCAATGCATTATCGCGCTCATCCTGCTACTGAGCCTGGGATGGTTTGCCGTCGAATACCTTGCTCTGAAGCGCGCCAACCGACCCGCCTGAACGCATTACCAACGGTTGTGCGGACGTAATCAGGCGCATTTTTCCATTTCACCTTAGAATCTTCGCATGACTGATTCCTCGGCTGTTCTTACTCATCTCCTTTCCGACATCATCCTGCCCAACCTCAAGTCGGTGCAGGTCAGCCAGACTGAGCAGATTGCCGCCAACGACCGTCTGGAGAACGCAATCGAGGAGCTGCGCTTGTACCTGGAGTCGCAGTTCGCCCACCTCAACGCGCAGTTGACCGCCTGCCGCGCCGAGTTGGCCGCAACCCAGGCGATCCTCAAAGCCACGCACCCCCAAGCTGCCGACCTTCTTGCACCCGATCTCGTCACCCTGATTCACTAAAGCGCGTCCTCGGGCGCGCCGCGGCCTGCGATAATCTCTCGTATGCGAACTGTGCTTACAGCGGCGCGGCTCTGGGATGGAACCCGCCTGCTCGACTTGCCCGGCGTGGAAATCGAAGACGGCAAAATCGTCTCGCTCTCCACTCGTTCAGCCTCTGACCTGCCCGGCGAGACTCGCCTTCTCGATTTTCCCTCGGCCACGCTGGCCCCTGCGTTTTTTGATGTGCACATCCACGGCGCCAAGGGCCATGACGTGATGGAGGCCACGCCTACGGCGTTCGACGCCATCGGCGGCTTTCTGGCCTCGCACGGCACGGGCAGTTTTCTGGCCACCACCGTCACCGCGCCGCTGGACGCCACACTGCGCGCGCTCTCCGCGCTGGCCAGGCTGATCGCGCGCCCGCCCGTCGCGGGCCAGGCGCGTCCTATCGGCATTCATCTGGAAGGGCCGTTTCTATCGCACGCCAAACGCGGCGTACAGCCAGCCGAGCATCTGCTCGCGCCAGACGTGGCCACCTTCGACCGGCTCTTCGAGGCCGCCGAGGGCCACATCCGCCTGATGACCCTCGCTCCCGAGTTGCCCGGCGCACTCGAACTGACCGCGCACGCCACCGCGCGCGGCGTCCGCGTCTCGCTCGGCCACTCAGACGCCACCGCCGATGAGACCCGCGCCGCCATCGAAGCTGGCGCGGTAAGCGCCACGCACACCTTCAACGCCATGCGCCCGCTTACCGCCCGCGAGCCGGCAATTCTGGGCGTCGCGCTCACCTCCGACGCGCTCTTCGCCGAGCTGATTTGCGACGGCATCCACGTCGCTCCGGAGATGGTCAAGCTGTGGTGGCGTTCCAAAGGCCCGCGGCGCGCCATTCTCGTCACCGACGCCATCAGCGCCGCCGGAATGCCCGACGGCGACTACCGCCTCGGCAACCTTTCCGTCCAGGTCGTCAACGGCCGCGCAACCGACAACGGCGTTCTGGCCGGCAGCACTCTCACGCTCGACCGTGCGCTCGCCAACTTCATCAGCTTTACCGGTGCGCCGCTTGAGCAAGCCTTGCCTCTGCTCACCACCAACCCGGCTGCGATGACCGGCTTCGGCAATCAGGCCGCTTCGCTCGCCGCAGGCCAGCCCGCCAGCCTCGTCGCCGTGGATCAAGCCGGTAATCTGCTTGCATCGGTGGTGAACGGAGAGGTGATTTCAGTTCCGTGATGAACGGGGCAGATTGAGGTTCGTGGTTTCCCAGCCCCCAAAAGCGGGAGCTGGACGCTTGGCAGCGTCGATAGAAGCGCCTTCGAGCGCGCCGAAATGGAGAGGGTTAACCAAAAAATGAGATTGCAGAAGAAATGCAAAATGCAGAGGATTGCCTGCCTCCATGCCTCTCTGCTCGTGATTCTTGCCGGTACGGGGCTGCCGATGCGCGCCCAGAATACGAGTCCTCTGAACACCGCGCCAGGAATGGAGCAGACGGTGAGGGCAAATGGCGCCGATCCGGTAAAATTCGACGATTTCGGGAGCTCGCCCAGGACGAAAAATGATGCCGCCAAAGCAGCCATCATCAACCAGATACTGGCCATGCCAGCAAAGACACCCGAGTTGAAAGTGTCGGGGAACAAACTTGTGACCGCGGACGGCCACGAGATATGGCTGCAAGGGGTCAACGTGGTTCGCCTTGCCTGGTCAGGCGATGGCGAGGGAACGATTCTCTGGTCGGTTCACGGCGCGATTGACGATTGGCACGCAAATATTATCCGCTTGCCGGTTTTGGACAATTTATGGTTCGGCCAGGGAGAGGACGGGAAGCCAGGAAACGACCCGGAAGTTTATCGCCAGATTGTGGACAATGCCATCAGGATAGCCGCTTCCCGAGGCGCGTATGTCCTGCTTGACCTGCACCGCTTTCTTACGCCCGATGCCAGTTGCGTAGCGTTTTGGAAAGACGCAGCCGCCCGCTACAAGAACAATCCCGCGGTTCTCTTCGGCCTCTTCAATGAACCTAACAGTACTAGCTGGGATGTCTGGCAAAAGGGCGGGACGATAGAGATGAAAGGGAAGGATGGAACAACCAGCCAGGTTCAAGGGGTTGGGATGCAGGCATTGATTGATGCTGTGCGCGGAACAGGAGCTCGCAACATCGTAGTGGCGGGGGGACTCGCCTGGGCCTACGACCTGACCGGCGTTTTGGAAGGCCATGCTCTTGACAGCAAGGGCGGCAATGGCCTGATGTATGAGACCCATTTTTATGACTGGCATAAGGATTGGTCTGCGCATTTCATGGCGGTATCGGCAAAGTACCCGGTGCTGATTGGAGAAACAGGCGCAGACATTCACAAAATGAATTTCATCCCTCTGGCAGAACAGGAAGATCCCTATACATGGGCGCCGGACGCTATCGGCTTTATCCAGAAACATCGTCTCAATTGGACCGCGTGGTGCTTCGATACCGGAGCGACTCCCTCCATGCTGTCGGATATGGATAGCTTTGCGCCCAATCCCTACTGGGGCCGGTTCGTCAAGGATGCCCTTGCCGGCAAGCAATTTGAAATGAGAAAGGAGCGGTAATCAGTATCTGGGCACCCGGCGCCTTGCAAATGAATGATTTCAGCGCAAGACAGAGACGGCAAACCAGGTCGTCACCGGCTCGCCAATGGACAACTTCCATCCTTCATCGGATCGTTTTGCTGGAATCGCTTTTCCCAGCTTTCGACCTGCGCCATCGAGCGGTTGCACGCTGATGCTCCTGGCGCGCCGCAGGTTCGTCAAGAGCAATTCGCCGGTGACGGGTTCAATGCAGGTGGGCGCCTGGCCCCACGCCGTAAGCCCGGTGCGGGCGCTGTTCCAAACCTGGCCGGAGTTGGCCATGCGCGCGGTGGCAGTCAGCAAAAGGCGAGACGAAGTTGCAATAGGTTTGCTGTCCAAGCTGGAGAGGGTGATCGCGCAAAACGGGGTCTTGATCCTGGCGGCCAGATTCTTTGTTTCGAGCGCGGTTCCGCCGCAATAGCCAATGAACGCCTGCGAACGCGGGGCATCCACCGTAACCAGGCCGGCGCCTTTCATGCCAAAGCTCCAACTCAGTTCTCCGGTGTCCGAATGAATGGGGCTTTCTGCCGCAGCTTCAAACTGGCCAGTGGGCGGGCCGTCGAAAGACGTGACGCGCACCGCGTGTTGCAAGGCCAGCGTCGAGGCAAAGCCCGGCGTCAGGAATGGCTCTTCCGAAGAAGGCAGCAAGATGCTATCGGCAACCTGCTCTTGGGTGTAGGAGCGGAAGATGGTGCGTTCGGCCGGCCGAAGATCAGCGCGCAGGAAGATCAGCGCGCCTGCCGCCAACTCTGACATCTTCACGGGATCCCGCGCGAAATCAAAGTGGGTATGCACGGCAGGCTCCAGGGGAATGAAGTCCTTGTGCGCGAGGGTATACCAGATAATGCCATCCCAATCCTGAAGCGCCGCATAGGCAGCAGTGATCGGCACGGCTTCGCAGGCAAATTCGCTGGGGAAGGGATGATTGAGCTCTGAAACGGTGAATGGTTTGCCCGCCATGGGCGTGCGCGAAAGCTGCGCCACCGTCGAGTTGGCCGGGTTGTCCACCATGGGTGAATTCCGGATGCTGAAATCCGTAGCTTTGCGCGGCCCCGTGGGAAAGCTTGGGTGCTGCCAATAATCATGCCCATCCACAATGTCGAGAGTAGAAGTTGCATGCACAATCGGATAGCCGGAGGTGCCGTGGTTGTGATCGCTGTTTCCAATAAGCAGCGGCTTAACGCCCAACTCGTCGCGCAGGTAGGCGGACATCATCTTGAAAAAATTCCGCTCAACGCTCATGTAGAAGCTGGCTTCGGCCTCAAACCGTTCCTTGGAGGCGCTCTTGAACTGGTCGGGAACGAGACGTGGAATAGGCTGGTCCGCGCTGACGCCGGCCTCCGCGCGCAAGCGGGCAACAATCTCGTGTGAGAAGCCATCCTTCAGCCAGGCATTGTACTTCCCGGTCAGTTCTTCGGCATAGCTGGGGGGTATATCGTGCCAGCTGTCGTGAGGTTTCGTGGTTTGGTTTCCAAGGAGCCGGCCTTGACTCCAGGCCTCGACCAGCGAGTTCTCGTTCAGAAATTCCACCATCGCCACGGCCGGTTCGTCGCAATACGCGTTGCCCGTGTAAGGATTCGCGTGCGTAAGCAACTGGCGCGCATACAGCTTCTGCAGTTCGATCAAACGTTCGTCGAAATAGGTGAGCGCTTTGGAATAGCTGATCAACTCATAGTCGCGCACTCCGTCGCCTGCTTTGAAAACGCGGGCGACGTTCAGGTTCAAATCCGCATAGATGCCGCGCTTCTTCAACTCGTTGATGAAAAAGTCCAGCCGATCCAACTGCTGCGGATCGAGCGCCTGCGTGTCGTTGCGGCTCGCGTCAATCAATCCAGCCGGAGCCAGCACGTCCAAAAAGTGGAAGCGGATGCAGTTGATGCCGCGCCGCGCCAGATTTGAAGCAAGTATGGGCGCATTCTCTTTGGCGGGCAGGCCGGCCTGTCCCGTGGCGTTGAAGCCCCAAATCCTGAACCGCGCGCCATTCGGCCTCACCAGATGCCCGTTCTTGATGCGAATGAAACCCTCTTTACCGGCAGGCGCGCTCAGCAGGAAGGAAACATCGGCAGGAGAATCTGCTTCGGCGGGCCATTCGACTACGAAGGGGCGCATACTCGTCGCAGCGGAATCGGGACCGATTGCGGATGCTTCATTCCCCAGTAGAGATGCCTTGGTTCCCAGGATTTTTCCGCCCATAAGCTGTGCATTGGCAAATTCTGAAAGAGCAGCGACAGAACATACACCGCCCATCCATTGGAGCAGCTCACGCCTGTTCATGGCCATTTGAGTATCCGTCCTTTCGCGGCGCTGCATGGAAAAAAGCGTGCGCCCCACATCTGGCGCAGTTTCATCACGCAAGATATAGGGCACCATGAACTTCGACGGCACTCGTTTACTGCTCCGCCAGCCGCTCGGCCCGCCACAGCGCGCCTTCCAGCGAGACCGCCTCTTCGCGCGCCACCGGCATCTCGGGCGCGGCAGCCTTCAGTCCGGCAAAGAAAGCCTCGCGCACCAGCTTCATGTGCGCCAGCACGCCGCCCGTCCAAGCCACCGGCACTTCGCCGGCGATATTATGTTTGCGGCGCAGCTTGGAGCGCACCAGCAGTACAAAATCGATGAGGTCGGCCGCCGCCTGCGCCAGCACCGCGACGGCAACCGCGTCGCCAGCCTCGGCCAGCTCACTGATCGCCGGCGCCAGCGCGGCAAAGTCCGGTCCGGGCGTACTGTCGCCCAGATTGATCAGGTCGTCCAGGCTGGGCGTGCCCCAGATCTCGCCCACGCGCTTGAGAATCTGCGTCGGCTGCTCGCGATCGTGGGCGTGCAGCGCGCGCCGCAGACTGTTGACGCCAATCCAGTAGCCGGAGCCTTCGTCGCCCAGCCGCGAACTCCAGCCGCCCGCGCACTCCCGGCTGCCATCGGCGGCGCGGCCAATGGTGTTCGAGCCGGTTCCGGCAATCTGCAGAATTCCCGCCCCGCCATGGAAGGCTGCGTCGAGCGCAATCACTTCGTCGCCGACGACCTCGGTCCGCTCGGCGTCAAAATCACGCAAAACCGCGGTGATCCACTCCGATGTTCCAGGCATGGAGGCCGAGGCCACGCCCACCGAGACGGCACGCACATGGCTCACGCCGGCCAGCGCAAAAACCTCTTTGAGCAGCGCGCGCAGGTTGGCTTCAGCCGCCTCCGCGCCCACCCGCAACCGTTTGATGGAACCGTTCTCCGCGCGGGCCAGAACGCGCCCATCCGCCACGATGGAGGCGCGTGTCCGCGTCCCTCCGCCATCCACTCCCAGGATTACACTCATTGTTTCCCTTGCTCCTTCATTCGCCGGTCTCCCGAAAGATCACAGCCAAACCTTCCGGCAGCCATCGGCGCGGGTGAATTCATTTCCAGTATATTTGCCAGCCTGGGCTTGAAATGGCCGGCGCCGTATTTTGTAATTGCCGCCCGTCCATCTCTCGACTTTCTTCTTCCCGGCTTTACCCCTACAATGGAACCTGCACTTCAACATTCGAGGATACCCATGCCGCTCTCTGGAGAAGCCATTCGCCTGATGAACTACATTGACGATGTTGCCGTAACCCTGCGCCGGATGCTGACCATCATACCCAGCCTCACGCCCGAAGAGCGCGTCCGCGTCGCCGAACACCTGATGCAGGCCCGGCCCAACGCCGAAGATGTGGCCCTGGCCCTGGCTGCCAAGTAGTTCCGCCCGTTGACGGCCGCGGCCATTCTCGCCGCTAAGACGCTGGCCAGCCAGCGCGCCCGGACCGCGCCGGCTTCCGCATGCTACTGGAAGCATCGCCATCAGGCCCAGTAGCTCCGGTCGAGCGTCCGGTATTGAATCGCCTCGGCCAGGTGGGTGACGGCCAGACTCTGGGCGCCCTCCAGATCCGCAATCGTCCGCGCCACTTTAAGAATGCGGTCGTGCGCCCGCGCCGTCAGTCCCTGCTGCTGCATGGCCCGCTCCAGCAGCCGCTCGGCATCGGTGCCCAGCTCGCAGTGGACGCGGATCTGCCGCGTATTCATCTGTGCATTGGAGTAAATCTTGTCTCCGGATTTATTGAAGCGCGTCCGCTGCCGCTCGCGCGCGGCCAGAACTCGCTCGCGAATCTCCGCCGAGCCTTCGGCAGCCGCCGAGCCGCGCAGTTCCTTGTACTGCACCGCGGGAACCTCGATATGAATGTCAATGCGATCCAACAGCGGCCCGGAGATTTTAGCGATATAGCGCTGAATTATCGGCGGCGTGCACAGGCACTCGTGCGCTTTGTCGTTGAAGAAGCCGCAGGGACAAGGATTCATGGCCGCGGCCAGCATAAAGCGCGCCGGAAAGCTGAGCGACATGGAGGCGCGCGCAATGGTCACCGTGTGGTCTTCAAGCGGTTGGCGCAGGACTTCGAGCACGTTGCGCGGAAACTCCGGCAGCTCATCCAGAAATAAAAGCCCGTTGTGTGCCAGCGAGACCTCGCCGGGACGGGGAATGATGCCGCCGCCGATCAGCCCGGCATCGCTGATGGTGTGGTGCGGCGCGCGGAAGGGCCTCTGCGTCACCAAGCCGGCCGCCGCGTCCAGCACACCGGCCACGGAGTGAATCTTCGTCGTCTCCAGCGCTTCTTCAAAGGTGAGCGGAGCCAGAATCGATGGCATGCGCTTGGCCAGCATCGTTTTGCCGGAGCCGGGCGGACCGATCATCAGAATGTTGTGGCTTCCGGCGGCGGCCACCTCCAGCGCGCGTTTGGCCGTCTGCTGGCCGCGCACATCCTTGAAGTCCACATTGAAGTGCTGCAACTCGCCCAGCAATGATTCGGTGGAGACGTGGTAGGGTTCGCGCTGAATCACTCCGACAACCGCGCTGTTCAGCAGATCAATCACATCCAGCAGCGAGGAGACCGGGTAGACGTTCACGCCCTCCACCACAGCGGCTTCGGCTGCGTTAGCCGCGGGCAGAATTACATTGGGAATGTTCTTTTCGCGCGCCAGAATGGCAATTGGCAACACACCGGGCACCGCGCGCACCGCGCCGTCCAGACCCAGTTCGCCCACCAAAAGAAACTGGCTCAGGTCATTCGTCCGCAGCGCGCCGTATGCTCCCAGAATTCCCACGGCGATGGGCAAATCGAAGCCCGCGCCTTCTTTCTTGAGGTCAGCCGGCGCCAGGTTGATGGTGATGAAGGTGGGCGGAATCAGGTAGCCGGAGTTCTTGATCGCCGCGCGCACACGATCGCGGCTCTCGCGCACCGCCGCGTCCGGCAGGCCCACGGTGTGGAATGTGTCTTTCTCGGCAACAACGCCGCTATAATCCACTTCGACATCAATGAGGTTCGCATCGATCCCGTAGACAGCCGCGCTGAGTGATTTAAAGAGCATGATATGTATTTCTGCGAGTGTAGCAGATGGGAGCGGAGAGGCGAAACTGATGCGTCAGTATAATGCGTCCGCGCGAAGACGTGAACGAGATCCCGGAGGATTGGCCTTCAACCCTCCCGTTTGCTGCCGTTCTTCGGCACCACGGTCGACTTGGCCACCGCCCCCGGCTTGCGCAGCGGCACCATCGCCGCCGAGCCTGGCGCGGCAGCCTGAAAGCGCGAGAGCATCTCCGTGCGCACGTACTCCACAAAGCTCTGCATCTGCCGGTTCATCTCTTCCATGCGCTCGCGCATCTGCAGGATGATGGCGATGCCGGCGATATTCACGCCCAAGTCGCGCGCCAGATTCAGAATGAACTCCAGCCGCTCCAGGTCTTCGTCGGTATAGAGGCGCGTGTTGCCCTCGGTGCGCGACGGCAGCAGCAGCCCCTCGCGCTCATAGAGGCGCAGCGTCTGGGGATGAATCTCATACATCTCAGCCACCGCCGAGATCATGTACGCGCCCTTCGATTTGCGTTTTGCGGCCATATTCGTTCTCGAATCAGCTTACCTTAACTCGCCGGCACTCTGCGATGCGGTTCCTGTCCGTCACTACAGCTTGTCAAACAGCGCCACGCGCGGGTCCTGGTTGTTCAGCTTGGCCAGCTCGCGCATAATCTCGCGGCTGCGCTCGTCGCCCAGTGTCGGCACCACCACCTCCACCGTGACAATCTCGTCGCCGCGCTGCCCCGGATGCTGCGCGCTCTCCACGCCCCGCTCCCGCATGCGCAGCTTCTGCCCGCTCTGTGTCCCGGGGGGAATCTTCAACTGGGCGCGGCCATCAATTGTCGGCACATCCACCTTAGCCCCCAGCGAGGCCTCCGCCACCGTCACCGGGACCGTCAGATGAATGTCGTCGCCCACGCGCGTGAAGACCGGATGCGCGCCGGTGCGCACAATCAAGAACAGATCGCCGGTTGCACCGCCATTCACTCCGGCGTTGCCCTTGCCTTGCAAGCGGATCCGCTGACCGTCGCGTGTGCCCGTCTTGATGCGAAACTCCACCGGCTCGGTGCGGCTCACCACGCCCTCGCCGTGGCAGTTCGAGCAGACATTCGCCACGCGCCCGGTGCCGTTGCAGCGCGGGCAGGGGATGTTGAACTTCATCCGCCCGCCCATCTGCGTCACCTGCCCGGTTCCGTTGCACTCCGCGCACTGAGTCGGCCCGCCGGTCGAGCTTTGCCCATGGCAGGTGGGGCACGTCTCCTGGCGATGCACCTCCAGGCGCGCCTGGCCACCGCGAATCGCCGTCCAGAAATCCACCGTGGCCTGGTACTCCAGGTCCGTCCCCGGCTGCGGACCACGCGCTCTCTGCGCCTCGTGCGCACCGGAAAAGATTCCGGAAAAAATATCCTTGAAGCTGCCCCACGAAGCCGAATCGGCCTGCGAAGCCGAGGCCCCGCGCCTATGCTGCCCCGGACCGCTCTGAAAGCCGGAAAAATCAAAGCCGCCAAAGTCCACTGGCGCGCCCTGCCCCGCGCCCTGCCGCGCATAGGCCTCGGCCGTCGCCGGATCGATCTGGTCGGAGTAGAAGCCGACCTGGTCGTAGACCTTGCGCTTCTTCTCGTCGCTCAGCACGTCGTTGGCCTCGGAGATCTCCTTGAACTTCTCCTCCGCCCGCTTGTCGCCCGGATTCACATCCGGGTGATAGCGCCGCGCGGCCTTGCGGAAGGCCTTTCTGATCTCCTCTGGAGTGGCCGTCTTCTTCACCCCAAGCGTGCCGTAATAGTCCTTGTTCTGCGTCGTGGGCATAGTCTGTCAGTTCTCGATTCCTGGTTACGGATTCTGCTCCCGGTTATGCAACCTGTCGGGCCTTCAGTTCGCCCGTTGCGGTGCGCGGCGCCGGAAAAATCTCCATCTCAATGCGCGCCGTCACCTCCCGGCTGGCCAGCGCAAGATCATACGACATCTGCATCTTCATCCAGAAATCCGGCGTCGTCCCAAAGTACCGCGCCAGCCGCAGCGCCGTATCCGCCGTAATCCCCCGCCGCTCCCGCACAATCTCCGACACCCGCGTAACCGGTACCCGCAAGGCAAGGGCCAAAGCATTGGCCGATAATCCCAGCGGCAAAAGAAAATCCTCACGCAAAAACTCGCCTGGATGTATCGGAACGCCCCTCTGCTCGTGCTTCCTAGCAACACTCATGCGCAATCTCCCTCAATGGTAATCAACAATCCCCACATCCCAGGCATCCTGTCCATCCCAGCGAAAGCACACCCGGTACAGATCGTTGATGCGGATGCTCCACCAGCCTGCCCGTCCGCCCTTCAGTTTTTCCAGGCGGTTGCCCGGAGGCTGCAACAAATCCTCGATCGCCGAGGCAAAATCCACCGCTTGCAATCGCCGCGCGGCAACCCGCGCTATCTTCGCCCAGCGACGGCTCCTTCCGGTCAAAAAGACAGCTTCCGTCTCGTCATCTGCGAAGGATTGAATCATGCTTAACGCTTATCGTAACACGGAAAACGCTCAACCCACCGCCCAAATTCAAGCCGTGCCCCATCCATCGCGTTCTTTCCACCTCAACGCACCAAGTTCGTGCGTCGGGGGCCCCGGTTTGCGATGGGTGGGAAAGCATACCCTCCATGCAGGCGTAACTCGCATCTGCCCCCTGCAACCACCCTGCCGGAGTCGCCCTGCTTTCCTCGGCAAAGGCTCAGAAGCGCCCACGCGCATTGAAAACCGCTCACAATTTACTACTTTTCCATCGCAATCGCGTCCAGAACCCGCGCGAACATCAGATCGAGAATCCCTATTCTCTGATCTCTGATCCCTGTTCCCTGTTTTTCAGTACCCGCTGGCCACCAGCCAGGCCTCGGTCAGCTCCAGCTCTGGCTTCTTGCCGGCCAGCAGTTGCGCATGAGCCAGCTTCACCAGTACATCGGCCTCCACGTTCACGGGAGCGCCTGCGGCGAGCGTATGCAGGTTGGTTCGCCAATAGGTCAGGGGAAGAATGGCGATGGTGATCGCCTCGCCGTCAAAGGCGGCGATGGTCAGGCTGATGCCCTCCACGGCCACCGAGCCTTTGTGGACCATCCAGGAGCGTACGCTTTCCGGGACGCGCACCTTCAGCGTCCAGTCGGTGGTCTCCTTGTCGAATGCCGGATCGGCTGTGGAGATGACCGGCTCCAGCGAAACGAGTTCCCCGCAGCCGTCCACGTGCCCCTGCACAATATGCCCGCCCAGCGGCGAGCCTGCTGCGGTGGGCAGTTCAAGGTTGACCCGGGCGCCGTGGACGAGCGCGCCCAGTGAGGTGCAATCCAGCGTCTCCTGCGCCAGATCCGCGTGAAAGAGCGTGGGGTTTACGTCGAGCGCGGTCAGGCATACGCCGGAGACGCCCAGCGAATCGCCCTCGCGCAGCCGAGCGGCCACTCCCGGAGCCTCGACCGTGATGCGCCGCACTCCGCCCCGGCTCTCCAGCCCTACCAATGTGCCCGTCTGTTCGATGATGCCGGTAAACATGATCTCTATTCTATCGATTCCGCCCTCCCATCCTTCGCTCTGCGCACTGAAAACTGCCCAATTTGCCGGATAAGTGGCTCCAAACTCGGCTCTTCAGTTGGATATGACGGAGAATCCCAGTCGCTCAGCCGATCGTTCACTCCCGGAATTTCCACCAAATTGGGCGCAGCGCAGCGCCATTCTGCTTACCGAAGCCTTTCTGGCGCGTCGCTGAGTTATGATTTTGGCTGTGATGAAGCTTCACGCATTCGCTCCACGAAGCCGCGCGTTTGACATGGCTGTGATGACTTCGGCCTTGACCTGTTCGCTTCTGGCCTGCGCCGCCCTGCCTGCCCTTGCCCAAAAGAAACCTGAGCAGCCGGAAAAGCCGATGGCCGGCCCGCGCGCCACTCCTCTGCGCGTGAGCTGGCTTTACATCTCGCCTGACACCAGTTCGCAGAAGGTGGACAAGGTGCAGATTGGCCGCGAGATGGTGGTCGCCGAGCACAGCGGCCCCTGGCTGCGCGTTTACGCCAACACCGACATCCAGGAGACGCGCCAGAAAGACGCTCCCATCGTCGGCCACGACGAGGTTACGCCGCCCATCTCCGGCTGGATGGAGGCCAAAGGCGTGGTAATCGAGACCACGCCGGGCGGCGACCTGATTCTGATGGGTGAAGCGGCCAATCAGGAGTCGCTGGCCAGCGACCCGCGCGGCCCCATCAACGCCGCACAGAGCGCGCGCCTGCTTTATCGCCGCCTGGTGGAGCTTTTCCCAAATTCGCCGCTGGTGGCCGACGCAACATGGCGCGCCGCTGATATTCTCTGGCAGTTGCAGAAGGCTGACGCCGCCACGCGCCCCTCGGCGCGCGAGCGCGACCCCTCCATGCGCGACCAGATGGACGAAGACGAGCTGAAAAAGGTCATTAAATTCTATCCGCGCAGCCGTCAGGCCGCTCTTGCCGCCTTCACGCTCATTGACAACAAGCTCTGCGGCGAGTGGCAGGGCGCGCCCAAGTGCCCGGAGCGGGAGGCCGAGGATTACGAGAAGTACGCCGATGAATATCCCGACGGCCCGCGCACCGCGCAGGCCCTCTATCAGGCGGTCTATCGCCATGCCGTGCTCACTGATATGTACGCCGCCGACGGTCACGACAAGAAGAGCAGCGGAGAGCACAACCGCGCCCGCGAGTTGGCCGCAAAGTTGAAAGAGAAGTTTCCTCAGTCAGATTATGCCGCTCGCGCCGCCGCGCTTGTGTTCAAATTGGATGAGGGCGTTCCCGTCTACGGCATCGACCGGGAGTGACGCGCGCCGCGGAGGCTCCTTGAACGTTTTCATTCAGTCTGTTTTGTTGGGCATTGTGGAAGGCTTGACCGAGTTTCTGCCGGTCAGCTCGACGGCGCACCTGCGCATCACCGAAGCGTTGATGAAGATTCCGCTGGACGACGCCTACTGGAAGATGTACACCATCGTGATTCAGTTAGGCGCGATTCTGGCGCTGGCGCTGCTTTTCCTCAGCCGCATTGTCGATTTCATGCGCACCTTTCCCAAGGGCGAAAATGGCGATCGCAACTGGCTGAACCACCCCCTCTCGCTGACGATCGTCGCCTTTGCCTTCACTTCGGCGCTGGCGCTGCTGCTGCACAAGTGGAGCGAAAAGAACCTGGGCAGCCTGAAGGCCATAGCGCTGGCGCTGGTGATTGGCGGCGTCGTGATGTGGATCGTCGACGTGTGGAGCGAACGCTACGAGGCCAGCACCACCCACGTGGAGGAGATGACGCTGCCACAGGCCATCTGGATCGGCATTTGCCAGACGCTCTCGGCGATCTTTCCCGGAACCTCGCGCTCCATGTCCACCATCGCCGCCGGCCAGATTGCCGGACTCGACCGGCCCGCCGCGCTCGAGTTCAGCTTTCTGCTTTCCATTCCCACCATGTGCGCCGCAACCGTATGGGATCTGATCAAGGAACTTCATCCCAGCAAGGCGGCGGAAGTTGCCGGAGCCGCCGTCGCTCACGTGACCATGACCGGCGACCGCTGGATTGTCCTGCTCATTGGCACGGTGGTTTCATTCATCGTGGCCCTGGGCGTGGTGGAGTGGTTTTTGCACTGGGTGCGCAAACACGGCTTTGTGCTCTTCGCCATCTATCGGATTCTTCTTGGCGGAGCGCTGCTGATCTGGGGAGCCAGGTATATCGGGAATTAGCAGGGATTGAAACCATGAAGAAACTCGCCATCGGCCTTTGGGCCGCCGTCACAGTCGCTCTCATGGCCTGGGGCTTCTACCAGGCCATCTACGTTGCCCCCGACGAGCAGACGATGCACGAGGTGCAGCGCATCTTCTACTACCACGTGCCCTCGGCGATGGTTGCATTTCTCTTCTTCGCCATTTCGCTGGCCGGCTCCATCGGCTATTTGAGCTTCCACCGCAGCCGCGAAGCATGGGCGCAGGCCGCCGACGCATGGGCCGTCGCCGGCGCCGAGGTGGGCGTCGTCTTCTGCACCGTCGTGCTCATCACGGGGCCAATCTGGGCGCGCCGCGCATGGGGCATCTGGTGGACATGGGACGCGCGCCTCACCACCACGCTGGTCCTCTGGCTCATCTATGTCAGCTACCTGTTGCTGCGCCGCTTTGCCGCCGGACCGCAGGTGCAGACGCTGGCCGCCGTCCTGGGCATCTTCGGCGCCCTGGACGTGCCCATCGTCTATATGTCCAACCGCTGGTGGCGCACGCAGCATCCGGCGCCGGTCTTCGGCGGAGATGCCGACTCCGGCATCAAGGACCCCTCCATGCTGCACGCCTTCGGCTGGAATGTGCTGGCATGGCTGGCCTGGGGGTTGCTCATCCTGGTCCTGCGCTACCACGTCGAACGCCAGCGCCAGAACTTCGCTGCCCGCGAAGCACAGGCAGCTCTCGACGAGAAGTAGCCTGCGTCTGCATCGAAAAGTGCAGGCTGCCTCGTTCGGAACAGCCTGCTGGCGCGTGAGACTGCGTTGCCAATCAAACCCTAGTGAATGAGGACCACATTCATGCTCCAAGGAGTGAGAGTCAGCGTCAGCGGCAGCGCCGTTGAGCTGATGGTGGTGGTGATGGGCGGCGCCCAGACGGGAGTGACCGCGTTGGTCTGGTCATAGATCGCCTTGTCGTAAGTCTCCATGGTGATCGTCGAGGCCGTTGATTGCCCTGAAAGCGCAACTGTAACCATCTCGCTGGTAGTCTCGTTCAGGTTGAAGAGCACCAGTGCAGTACCGTCATTGTTGGTGGCCGCGTAAGCTCGCACATCGGTCGTATCGCCGCTCACGCTCGCGGTCAGCACGTGTTCGCCGCTGATGGCCACGCTGCTCATAAGCTGAAAAGCACGCGCGGTGGGAGACATGGTACCCATGGGGCCGGCTCCCGGACAAGTGGTATCCGATGAACCGTCGGAGAAAATGTTATAGGCTCCGAAGCTCTGCCATCCGTAGACCGAGGAACCATCATTTCCGGCCTGGCCGTTGCAATTGCCAAAGCCGATCCACCAGGTCAGGCGCGAGACTCCATCGTTCATCATTTCGCCCAGCACCTGGCCGGCATACAAGCCCTGGGTAATCGACCAGCTCTGCTTGCCCGGATTGGTATACGGCCCGCCGATTTCGCCCACATAAATGGGTGTGTCCGGCTTGCCCGCCGTGGCCAGTTCCGACTTGATGGTATTGATATTCTGGGTCAGCTCCTGCGCCGCCTGCTGGGTGATAAAGGTATCGCTTTCCGCGCCCGGCGCCTCAGGGTAGTAGTGATATTCGACGAAGTCATAGGGCGCATTGGCCAGAACGATCGGATCCCAAACCGGAGTGTTGCCCGGATTGACGCTGACGCCGACCAGCACGTTGGGGTTGGCCGCCTTGATGTCGGGATAGTATCCAGTTTTGGTGGCGGCGGCGTAGGTAGCTGCGTCGTTGGGAATGGTGTGCAGATCTGTTTCCCAGCTTCCGTATTCCTCGTTGCCCACCGTAATGTGAGAGACATAGTTCCCGTTTGCCAGCGCATTGGCTGCCCAGGCAGCGGCTTCCGTGGGATCACCAGGGCCGGTGCAGGCCTCGTCGGTGCCGTAATTCGCTGTGAGCGCCACGTCCAGGTTCGCCGGAGCAATCTCTTCGCTGATCAGAGGTTCAGGGAATTGATTGGCTGCGGGAACCCAATACGACGGCGCCAGCGGAGTGCCGTCGCACTGATAATTGTTCGCCCAGTGATAGACATCGGAGGCGGAGCCGCCCGGCCAGCGCAGCGCACGGATTCCGGCCGCCTGGAACGCGGCGGCGATTCCGGGAGTGGACTGGTCATACCAATATCCCCCATTCACACCCAGAATCTTGTCCGTTACAACAGGGCCGAGACTCGACTGGTCCACCGTTATCTGGCTCAGAAAAGTCACTGTTACTGTTTGCGTGATTGCCGATCCGGTGGGAGGAGTGACCGTCAGCGTGTAAGTAGTTGTAGCAGTTGGAGTCACGCTCACAGCAACTCCGCTGGTTACGCTCAGATTGCCTGGCGTAATCACGCCCGCGCCGTTTGCGAAGACGGCGGTCAGATTGGAGCTGCTTCCAGCCGGAATTGCCGCCGGAGCTGCCACAAAGCTGGTGATCGAAGGCGGCGGCTCTACGGTCACAGTAACCGTCTGCGTGGCCGCGGCTCCGCTTGTCGGCGTCACCGTCAAGGTATAAATCGTCGTCGCCGTTGGACTTACGCTCACCGATACACCGCTGGTTACGGAGATGTTCCCTGGAGTGATCACTCCTGTTCCGTACGCAAAGTAGGCGGTCAGATTTGTGCTCGATCCCACCGTGATGGTTGGATAGGCAGCCTCGAAGCTGGAGATCACAGCGCCCTGCGTCGAACTTCCGCTGCTGGATGATCCGCCGCAGCCAATCAGGCTGCCCAAGCCGAGGCTGGAAGCCACGGCAAAAACTGCAAGCACAAGTACTCTTTTCATGATCTTTCCTGAGTGAGGCGGAATTCCGTGCTATCACCGCGCGTAGTGTATACCCCGCGGATTTCGATTGTAAACATCTTCCCAAAGGCAACGCCCAGCGGAAGCCAGCACTCGGCCCGCCTCCGCTGAAGGACTTTTCTTATTTACCTGCGCGGTTTCTGGGCGCTTCTTGTTCATACGATTACTCTCTCTGTTTCGATGCCGGCGCCGATAAAGATAGGATCAGGGACTTTCTGAAGGGAGGATGGTGAATGGAATCGAGAACAGGAAAGCACTGCCCCGGCTTCTATCGAGCCGTTGTATCTGCCTTTTGGGGAGCGGTATTCTTCCTGCCCGCGAACGCCGTTCATGGGCAAACTTCACCAGCTTCCGCATCGCCTCTCCCCCTTCAGGACTACGCGGTGAATCGTTTCTGGCAGTTCGGCGGATTTGTCGCGGGAGGCTTTCCGCCCTCGTATAAGATTGATGACCCCGTGGGTTCCTTCAAGTTGCGCGTGGCGTTAGCCAGCGCGGGCCTCGAGGCTGGCCGAATGTTGACCGCTCCGCATGGCGCATCCCTGCTGCGCGGCCGAGGCGAGGCGATGGCCGAGGTGATCCCTTTCTGGCTGGCATATGATCCGCGCCAGACGCAGACAATCCACTACACCAACAATCCGGCCTCGCCAAATTTCGTTCAATTAACGCCTTACAGCAGCTACGGCGCATCCATCACGCCGTTCATTTTTCGCTGGAACTCAGCTCGGCGCGGTCACTCGCTCATCGTTCCCTGGGCGCAGTTGGGCGTGGGAGTCTTATGGACCAACCATAAGTTCCCCATTCTGGAAGGCAGCACCTGTGTCTTCAATTTCACGCCGCAGTACGGGGCGGGAGTGAATCTCTTCCATCACTCCCGGCACAGCGTGAGCCTTGCCGGGAAGATGGTGCATATCTCGAATGCCCGTTTGGGCGACTATAACCCTGGAATGAAGAAGACAGTGCAGTTGTCCGCCGGCTACACGTGGTGGAAGTAAGTTGAGCGCGAGTGAGATGGAGTCTGATCGCATGGCAAGGTCAAGAACGTCCATTCACGCAGGATCGAGTCTCGTCCGCTCCCGCATCTGCCCCGTAATCAATCCTGGCGGCCCACATCCCGGCTTTGGGATGGGTCAGACGAAGAACCTTAGACGCTGGTTCCTCCTGAAATCACCTCTGTAACGCGGGCCGTGTTGTCGAGGAGGGCCGATATAGTAAAAGAAAGGAGCATTTTTTGGGCGATAGGAAGCCAGCAGAACCAGCGCAGACAGTCAGGCCGGTAGAGGAGAATGCGCTCACGGCGGACGGTCTCTCTCATGCCTGGCGGGCGCTGTGTCATCGCAACTTCAGGCTGTTTTTTGGCGGGCAGAGCATCTCGCTCATCGGCACGTGGATGACGCGCGTGGCGACGGGCTGGCTGGTTTACCGGATCACCGGCTCGGCGCTGCTGCTGGGCACGGTGAGCTTTGCGGGGCAGATCCCCTCCTTTCTACTGGCGCCCTTTGCCGGCGTGTGGGTGGACCGGCTGGACCGACGCAAGGTGCTGGTGTGGACGCAGGCGCTCTCCATGGTTCAGTCGCTTGCGCTGGCGGCGCTCACGCTTTCCGGTCACATTACGATTCCGCTGCTGTTGGTGCTGAGCGTGATGCAGGGCTGCGTGAATGCCTTCGATATGCCAGGCCGGCAGTCGTTCATGGTGAAGATGGTGGACGACAAGCGCGACTTGCAGAACGCCATCGCGATCAATTCGTCGATGGTGAACGTGGCGCGCCTGATCGGGCCGTCGCTAGCCGGAATGTTGATTGCGGTTTCAAGCGAGGGCTGGTGCTTTCTGATTGACGGCATCAGTTATATCGCCGTGATCATCTCGCTGCTGATGATGCGCGTGCACGCGCCGGTGATGGAGCGCAAGACCACCTCGATGCTCTTCGAGCTGAAGGCGGGCTGGACGTATGTCTCGGAGTTTTTGCCGATTCGCACAATTCTAATGCTCTTTGCCCTGGTAAGCCTGATGGGAATGCCGTTTGTAGTGCTGATGCCGATCTTTGCAAAGAAAGTGCTGCATGGCGGGCCGCACACGCTGGGATTCCTGATGGCCGCGATGGGCCTCGGCGCGCTGGTTTCGGCGCTCTCGCTGGCGGCGCGCAGAAACGTACGCGGACTGGTGAGGATTATTCCCATTGCAGGGGGAGTTTTTGGCCTGGGACTGGTCGGCTTCGGGCTTTCGCACTGGTTCTGGCTCTCAATGGCGATGGTGCTGATTGCCGGCATGGGCATGATGCAGGGCATGGCCGCCAGCAACACCGTGATTCAGACGATTGTCACGGAAGACAAGCGCGGCCGCGTGATGAGCTACTATACGATGGCGTTCATGGGCATGGCGCCCTTTGGCAGTTTGCTGGCCGGGACGATGGCGCATAAATTTGGCGCGCCATGGACGGTGATCATGAACGGCTCGGTGGTCCTGCTGGGTGCAGCGTGGTTTGCCACAAGGCTGCCGGCGGTGCGGCGCGTGATCCGGCCGATTTACATGGAAATGGGCATCATTCCGGCGGAGAAATTGCAACTGGTGGATGAGGAAATCGAACAATGAGTGAATTGAAGCTGGAAGCGCGCTGCACGGCCATCGTCGTCATCGATTTGCAAAAGGGCATCGCGCAGCTTCCCGGCGGCGCTCCGCACACCAAGTCTGCCGTGATCGCCAACGCCGCGCGGCTTCTCACCGCTGCCCGTGCGGCGGGAGCACAGCCGATTCTGGTTCATGTGGGCGGCGCGGCGGACGGCGCTGACCGGCTGCACACGCCAACCGACCAGGGCTGGCGGGCAACCTCTCCGCTGCCGCCGGACTGGAGCGAGCTGATTCCCGAACTCAACCAGCAACCTACCGACGTGGTGGTGAGAAAGCGCCAGTGGGGCGCGTTCTACGGAACCGATCTCGACCTGCAACTGCGGCGGCGGGGATTGACGACGATTGTGCTCTGCGGCATCGCGACCGAAGCCGGCGTCGAGAGCACGGCGCGCGACGGCTACGAGCGCGGTTACGAGATGATCTTCGCCGAGGATGCCATGACCGGCCAGACCGCCGAGAGCCACATCAATAGCACAACCCGCATCTTTCCGCGCCTGGGCCGTGTGCGCACGACCGACGAGATTGTGGCTGCCCTCGCGGGCTGAGCGAAAACCAGTTGCATCCGGGCGGAAACCGCTATAAGATGCGACAGATGACGCTCCTGCCTGAAACTGGAAATGCCACTCCCTCGCCGCGCTTGCGCCTGAGCGATTTGGGCAAGCTGTGCGTGGCCATTCAGGCAGGCTCTCCGGCGGAGCTGATGGAGCGGGCCAAAGCGGCGCTGGCCGACGCAAGGTTTTTTGAGTTGCGGCTGGATTCTTTGCCCAAACCGCTGGCGGTGCTACCCAAAGTCAAAGAGTTCCTCGACCGCCATCGCGACGCGGCGGTGATCGCCACCTGCCGGCGCAAGAAGTTCGGCGGCGGCTTCAACGGAGCGCTCAGGTCCGAATTGGAGGTGCTGACAAAGGCCGCCGAAGCAGGCTGTCAAATGATCGATTTGGAGGTGGAATCAGCAGAAGAGGCCACGCCGCGGCAACTGGACCAACTGCGCGCCCAATTGCGTGCCACGGGCACGGCGCTGCTGGTCAGCTTTCACGACTTCACACGCACTAAGGGATTGGAGCAGGCGGCGGAGCGCATCGAGGCCTTCCGGCCGGAGTTTGTGAAGGTAGTGGCTACTGCCAAGTCGCTCACCGACAATCTGGCCATGCTCAAGCTGATCGATGAGCGCTCGCGCTCGACCCATGTGGTGGGCATCAGCATGGGCGAAGAGGGAGTGGTGAGCCGCATTCTCGGCCTGCGCGCCGGCGCATCGTTTACCTTTGCCTCGCTGGACGATGGGGTTGAGACGGCGCCGGGCCAGGTGAGCGTCCGCACCCTGCGTAACCTTTATCGCGCCGAGCAGCTTGACCAGGCGACGCGCATCTTCGGCGTGGCCGGCAACCCCATTGCCCACTCGCTTTCGCCGCTGATGCAGAACACGGCCTTCCGGCGTGAGAACGTGAACGCCGTGCTGATCCCACTGAAGACGCACAAGTTGGCCGACCTGCTGAGCCTGGCGCGCGAGCTGCCGCTGGCGGGCGTGGCCGTGACCATGCCGCTGAAGCAGGAAGTGCTGGCGCACCTGACCAACAGCGATCCGCTCACCGGCCGCATCGGCGCCTGCAACACGCTGCGCATTGGCGCGGACGGCAAGATCGTCGGCTTCAATACGGACGTGGCGGGGGTGGTCCGCCCGCTGGAAAAACGGCTGCGGCTGAAGGGCGCTAAGATTGCCGTGTTGGGCGCGGGAGGCGCGGCGCGGGCCGCCGTCTTCGGCCTTGTGGATCAGGGCGCGGAGGTCTTCATCGTCAACCGCACCCACGAAAGCGCGGTGAAGCTGGCCAAGGAAGCCAAGGCCCACGCGCTCAAGCGTGAGCAGTTCGCTCGCAGCCGCTTCGACGTGCTGATCAACTCGACCCCCTGCGGCATGGCAGGCAACAAGCAGCCGCTGCCGATTGCCGAAGACGAGCTGAACGCGGGCCTCGTCTTTGAGATGGTCTACAATCCTTTGGAGACACCGTTGCTCAAACTGGCCAGAGCGCGCGGCATCCCCGTCGTGAGCGGCTTGGAGATGTTTGTGCAGCAGGGCGCGCGGCAGTTTGAAATCTGGACGGGAAAGCCCGCGCCAGAGGCGGAGATGCAGCGCGTGGTGGAGTTGGAGCTGCGCAAGCGGGGTTGAGATTCGCTTCTTCTCTCGTCCCGGATGCCTGACAGGCGGAGCTCGCAATCACAGGGAAAGGTAGACCAAAAATCAAATGAATATTCACCGGATTGATTTCAGGAAATGCAGCTTTGGATTTGTACTGATCGCGCAATGCCTGATGCTGGCAGCGCCCAAACCGGCAAGCGCGGGAAGTTGCGAAAGCCTTGCCACGCTCGAATTTCCACAGACGGCGATTGAGAAGGCGGAGGTGGTAACGCAGGGCGTCTTCAAGACTGTTGACAACAAGCCCATCGAGAATCTGCCGCCGTTCTGCCGGGTCACGGCGGTTCTGAAGCCCAGCCCGGACTCCGATATTCGCGTCGAGATGTGGTTGCCGCAATCCGGCTGGAATGGCCGGCTCGAAGGCACCGGAAGCGGCGGGCTTGCCGGCTTCATTTATTACGAGCAACTAGCCACCGGGCTCAGAAATGGCTACGCGGTTGTCAATACAGATATGGGTATGTCGGTCCCTGGCGGTTCCGACGCCAGCATCTTCTTCAACCGTCCGGAACGCTGGGTAGACTGGGGTTATCGATCCACGCACGAGATGACCGTTTTCGCCAAGAAACTGGTGGAGGCCTATTACGGGCGCGCCGCGCAACGATCCTATTTCTCCGGTTGCTCCACCGGCGGCCAGCAGGCCATGTCGGAGGCGCAACATTATCCTGAGGACTACGACGGGATGGTGGCAGGCGCTCCGCCGAACAATCGCACCGGCGTCCATTTGAATATTCTCTGGAGTTTCATGGCCATGCACCGGACGCCGGAGGCCTACATTCCGGCATCCAAAATCAGCCTGCTGGAAAAGGCGGTTTTGACCGCTTGTGCGGGACGCGGCAACATTGATGAGGGTGTGATCAACGATCCACGCCAATGCCGATTCGATCCAGCATCTCTTCTGTGCAAAGGCTCCGACAACGACAGTTGCCTCACCGGGCCACAAGTCGAAACGGCGAGAATGATCTATCAGGGGCCCCGAAATCCAAGAACGCACGGTGAGATTTATCCGGGCGTTCCGCGCGGAAGCGAAAGCCTCTGGCTGCGGGATTTCGGCGCGCCTCCGGCAGCAAATGAGCAACCGCCCTTCGCGCCGATGTTTCAATGGGTCTTCGGAACGGGCTGGCAGTGGCGTTCCTTTGATTTCGACACGCAGGCCACAGCGCTTATTCACCGCCTGGCGCCGAGCGTGAACGCCACAAACCCGGATCTGGACCAGCTCCGCAAGCTGGGACACAAGCTGCTGGTCTATCACGGCTGGGAGGATTCCCTTGTGGTTCCAGAAGAATCCGTCAACTATTGGAAGGCCGTGCACGCGCGCGAGCAGAGCCGGCCGGCGCCTGCTTCGGCGGGAAAGATCGACGACTCTTACCGGCTCTTCATGGTTCCTGGAATGGGGCATTGCGGCGGTGGTCCCGGGGCTGAAAGCATCGATCCGCTCTCGGCCATGGTGAAATGGGTGGAAGACGGCGTTGCGCCGGAGCGGATCATCGCCACGAAATATCGCGCTGATCCATTAACCCCCGGGATTGCCTATCAGCGCCCATTGTGCCCCTATCCTCAAGTTGCGCACTACCGGGGCAGCGGCAAGGTTGAAGACGCCGCCAGTTATGCGTGTGTCAATCCTGACAAGCTGCCGGCCAAACGGTGAAGAAGAAATCATCGGGGTAGTGTGAACAGGACCTAGGTCTTTGACCGTTGGAAGTTGTACCAATTACGGGTGCCCCACCCACGCCGCGTATTTGTTTTTGCGGCTAGGGTGGGAGGTGCAAATCTATGCGGTCAAAGTACTAGGCTTGCAAAATCAAGTCAGGAGTGTTTCAATCGGAATATTGAAACAGGGGTGCTCCACTGAGTGGGGCTGAGAGATACCCTCGAACCCGATCCGGATAATACCGGCGTGGGAAGCTTTCCAATTCTGGCAGCCTACTTCCTCGATTCAAGCTTGAGTTCTCCTGTTTCATTCAGTTGGATACAAGGGGAGTTCATGCTCAATTTCGTTGTTGTCGATTCGATTCTGTTTCGATTCAACTTTTTCACGCGCAACCACATCACGCCGCGACGGCGCGCCGTGCTGGGGCTGCTCTTCTGCTGGCTGGCGGCTTCCGTCATAGCCCTCGCGCAGAGCGCAACTCCGCCAGCAGACGCAACAAAAAAGGAGACGGCGCCAACAAAGCTTCCGCGCGTAACCACTACGGTGGTGGTGCATGACGAGATCACGGACGACTATCATCCCGATGCCGTCACCGTGGGCACGCTGGACGGCGCAACGCTCAAAGAGACGCCGCTTTCGGCCACCGTGGTGACGCGCGAACTGCTCAACGATCAGGGCGCGCGCCTGCTCTCGGATGTGGTAATAAACGACGCATCGATTGGCGAGGATTATGCGCCGGTGGGCTACTATGGCGATTTCGAGATTCGCGGATTCCCCATTGATCTGGCCACGGGCCTTGAGATCAACGGCATGACCATCGCCGGCGAGCAGGATGTGCCGCTCGAAAACAAGGAGCGCGTTGAACTGCTCAAAGGCATCGCTGGCGTGGAGAGCGGCGTGGCTTCGGCGGGCGGGTTGATTGACTATGTGACCAAACGGCCGGCGACCATCCAGGCTCTCGATCTGGCCACGGATCATCGCGGGAGCACCTTTGGCGCGGTCGATCTAGGGCGGCTCTTCGGCAGCCGCAAGCTGGTGGGAGCGAGAGTGAATCTGGCCGGCGAAAAGATTATGAGCTACGTGAACGACGCCAATGGCTGGCGCGGCATGGGCGCGGGCGCGGCTGACTGGAAGATTAGCTCGAAGGCGATTTTGAAGGGCGACTTCGAGTATCAGCACAAGGTGGAGCGCTCGGTCTGCGGCTATCAATTGCTGGGCGGAACGACAGTACCCGATATCAACAGAATCTTTCCATCAACGATGCTGGGCGAGCAGTCGTGGGAAAAGCCGAACACCTTCGACACATTCAACACCGGCGCTCGGCTGGACTATGATCTGCCGCGCGGTTGGCGCGCCTTCGCCGCGGCGAGTTTCAGCCATTCGCTGATTGATGACAATGTAATCTATGCTTACGGAAACAGCGTTGCAAACCCCAGCTACTTTTTTGCGCCCGACGGCACCTACGACATCTACGACTATCGCGATCCCGGCGAGCTGCGCATGGACGCGCTCACTGAGGCAATCGCTGCGGGTCATGTAAAGACGGGCGCAATCACGCACGATCTAGCCTTTGGCGGATCGATCTTTCTGCGCGGCGTGCAGCAGCCGGGCTACTACACCGACGCCAATCCATCCTCGCCCGACGGCATCATTCAGGACGGCGCGGTTTACACCTGGATCGGTTCGGAGAATATCTATCAGCCAAACGCGCCCTTTCCCGGCGCAACCAACAGCGACGGCATTCGCCAGCTCGCCGGCCCGCGCAGACTGTGGGAAGACAATCATCAATCGGCCGCAATCCTGCAGGATCGCATTCATCTTCCCGGCCATATTCAGTTGATCGCCGGTGGACGCTTCGATTCTCTTCGCGATCATAATTACTCGCTCAGCGCCACCAGCCCCGGGATACTTCCAACGATTACTGATAAATCGATCTGGCTGCCTCAATACGCGGCCACCTATAATCCCGTGAGCACTCTCACGCTTTATGGCAACTACGGAGTGCTGCTGTCGCTGGGGCCGCAAGGGCCGTGGTGGGTGGATAACGCAAACCAGTTTCTTGCGCCATTCAGGTCGCGGCAAACAGAGATCGGCGCGAAGTATGAACCGGGACAGCGAATTCTCTTGACCACGGCCTTCTTCCGCACGCGTTCTCCGTTCTTTTATCCGAAGGTGATTCAAGCGTCGGACAGCTTTTGTAGCTTAAGCGAATTCACTGCGCCCGGAGATTTGTGTTTTGAGGCAGAAGGCCGCGAGACGCACGACGGCATCGAACTGAACGCGGAGGGTAAGGCCACGAACTGGCTGCGATTGACCGCATCAGCAGCGGCGATTCGTGCTCTCTCCGACGGCACGGGTACGCCGAGTTTCGATCAAAAGCAGGTGCTCAATGTGCCTCATCTGCGCACCGCATTGTTTGCCGATCTCGTATTGCCTCATGCGCGCGGAGTGCATTTGATGCCGGGCTGGGGCTACACCGGACGCAAGGAGGCTACGCGCGACGACGCCGTGAGTGTGCCAAGCTACAACCTCTTCAACCTGGGCGCGCGTTACACCCCGGGTGGCGAGCAGGGCCGCGTGACCTTCCGCATCTATGCCGATAACATCACCGACAAACGCTACTGGAAGGACACCGGCGCAAGCTACGGCGATACCTTCATTCACCTGGGCGCGCCCACAACGGTGCGGCTCTCGGCGCACTACACATTCTAAGTTTGCGAACGATTGCAGAGGATGCACAAGCGATGAGCAAGACGGCAATGGCGCATGGATTGGACGGCACGCTGGTGGAAGCAGACTGGCCGCCGCTCACGCTCGATGAGGTGCGCGCTGTGCTTGCGCATTTTCCAAACTGCGGAGAGGCGCGTGAGATCCTGTCGGTGAGTCCGCGACCATTTTCAGCGGCCAGCGTGGTTGCCACAAGCGGCGGTCGAGTCTTCATCAAGCGCCAATCTCTTCTGCTGCGCGATCGGAATGGATTGCATGAAGAGCATCGCTTCATGGAGCATTTGCGAGCACACGGCGCGCCTGTGCCGCGCGTCTTTGCAACTTCTTCGGACGAGACGGCTCTCGTGTGCGACGAATGGATCTACGAAGTGCATGAAACTCCCGCTGGTATTGACCTTTACGAGGATGCGCTTTCGTGGACGCCGTTCCGCTCGTCGGCGCACGCGCGTTCAGCGGGAGAGGCGCTGGCGCGATTGCATATGGCCTCGCGTGGATTCGATGCGCCGCTGCGTAGAATGCAACCGCTGGTCGCGGGCTTCACGATCTTTGCGTCAGAGGATCCCGGCGCGGCGATGAAACGCTACTGTGCAATGCGTCCCGCGCTGGCCCAAAATTCGGTTGCGCGCCAGGGCTGCGATGAAGCTCTCGAATTGTTGAGACCGTTTCACGCTGAGTTGAAGCCCCTGTTGCCTGCGCTCAAGCCGTTGTGGACACACAACGATCTGCACGCCTCAAACCTGCTGTGGAGTGATGCGAGCGATGATGCGCGCGCTGTTGCGGTGATCGACTTCGGGCTTGCCGACCGCACCAACGCTGTGCACGACCTGGCTCACGCCATTGAGCGCAACATTGTGGAGTGGCTTGCACTGCGCGCGGGAGATGAGGACGCCGACGGTGTGCCAGTGCACATTGAAGCTTTGCATGCGCTGCTCGACGGCTATGAATCTGTGCGGCCGCTTGGTGCAGAAGAGTCTGCGGCTCTCGCGCCGATGACCGCCATTTGCCATGCTGAGTTTTCACTTACGGAAGCAGATTATTTTCTAAGCGTGCTTCACTCCGAAGAAAAAGCGCGGGTTTGCTCGCTGGATTATCTGGTTGGCCATGCGCGCTGGTATCGCTCGGCGGGCGGAGTAATGCTGGATGCGATTCGCCATTGGGCAGAGAGATTGGAAGAGCGATGACCTGGACGGTGATAGCAAATTATCTTTCCGCGAACTGGCTGGAGATTGCAGGCACCGTCACCACTGTGCTCGGCATCTGGCTCACCACGCGCCGACTTTTAATATGCTGGCCGATGGTGCTGATCTCCGATGTAATCTATCTGATTGTTTTTTACCGGGTTCGCTTGTATTCCGATGCTCTGTTGCAGATTGTCTTTCTTGCATTCACACTTTACGGCTGGTGGTATTGGTGGCGCGGTATGCAGCAAGAGGGCGAAGTGCGCGTGGTTTCACTGCCCCTAACAAGTCTGTTGGCAGGGTTAGCTGCGGGAGCCGCGGGAAGCGCACTGCTGGGATTGCTGATGGAGCGCATAGGAGCGGCGTTGCCACGCCTGGATGCTGCGCTAATGAGTTTCAGCCTTGTGGCCACTTGGTGGCAGACGCGCAAACACATCGCCAACTGGTGGCTATGGATTGCCCTAGATGTTGTCTACATCGGCGAATACATCTACAAGGGGTTGAGACTTACAGCGGCTCTCTATGCGTTGCTGGTGGCGCTGGCAGTGCTGGGACTGCGCGATTGGCGGCGCGCACCGATTGCTCAGACAGCGGCTTGAACCACATTGTGCAGCGGTTCGCCGTCGATGTAGCGACGCAGTTCGTCCGCGGCTGTCTGGAGTGCTCGAGGCGCGAACTGCGGACTCGATCCAGCAACGTGAGGCGTGAGCAGCAGGTTGGGGCACTTCCACAAGGGGTGGCCTTCGGGCAGCGGTTCGGGATCCGTGACATCCAGCGCTGCACGAATATGGCCCGCATTCAGCGCATCCACTAATGCGCCTGTGTCAACGATGGGACCGCGCGCGGCGTTCACCAGCAGTGCGCCCTGCCGCATGAGCGTCAGTTGGCTGCGGCCTATGAGATGATGCGATTCGGCCGTCGAGGGAAGGATAAGAATTACAATTTCCGCTTGCGGCAACAGGCTGTCGAGTTCGGCAACGGCGTGAACTGTTGGATTTTCTCGCGCGGTGCGGGCCACGCGCATTAGCTTGACATGGAAGGGCGCAAGCATGCGCTCAATCTCTTTGCCGATAGCCCCATAGCCGGCCATCAGCACGCTCTTCCCGGTGAGCTCTTCGAGCAGCACGGGCGGATAAATCGGGCGCGCATCGCCGGCAATGCGCGCATAGCGCGCGCTGGCTTCGAAGCGGCGCTTCCACTGGCCTGCTCGCTGCAAGTCAAGATAGAACGGAAAGTACTTCAGCGTAGCCAGAATGGCGCTGACGGTCCACTCGGCAGTGGAGATGTTGTGCGCTCCGCGAGCATTGAGGATGGTGACGTGCGGACCCGCTAAACCCGGAATCCACTCCGTGCCGGCCATCAGCGCCACAATCAGCCGCACACCGCGCAGCCACGGCCAAATGCGCATGGCTCGCTTGGCATAAGGGTCGGGAAGCCAGACGTCGATGTCGATCTCATGATCGAGATTGTCAGGCAGGGGAATAAGCTCGACTTCTGCAGGGAAGTCGCGCAGCAACTCAGCATTTAATGTGGCGGGGTATCCTACTCTCAACATGATCTTCGCACGCTTGATGAATCAAAGCTCTCGAATTCCATGCTACACGAAGAGGGCTGCATCGACGTGCTAAAGCGCGGGCCACAAAGAACGCGCACTTAAAAAAGTGAGGCCTGTCACCGCACAAACCCGCCGGATGGTACATTCTGTAGAAGTGAGGTTGTTGCGTCGCGGATTGCGCCCATGCGCCTGAGGAAAAACAAATCGATCTCCCAGCAGCAGCTCGCGATCGAGTTGGGCGTGGAGGAAACGGCGAACCCTGGATTCTTTACCTGGGAGCGGCGGCGGCTGCTGATTCATGCCGCAAAGACCGCGCTGGCCGCCGCGCTTTGCTGGTGGCTGGCGATGTGTGTTGGGGTGTCGGATGGGTACTGGGGCGCAATCAGCGCCATCATCGTGCTGCAATCGAACTTTGGCGCCACCATCACCGCCTCGCGCAATCGCCTTTTGGGAACACTGATCGGCGCGCTCCTGGGCTTCACCTGCACACTCTTTGGCACGCTGCCGTGGAACTACATTCTGGCCGTGCTGGCAGCGGTGATTGTCTGCGGACTGCTGGGCCTGCGCAATAGTTCGCGGCTGGCCGGTGTCACCATCAGTATCATCATGCTGGTGAAAACCGGCTCTCACTGGACGCTTGCGCTGCATCGCGTAGCCGAGGTGATCCTGGGTATTGTCGTTGCGCTGGCTATCTCCACGCTGGTTTTTCCCGACCGCGCGCGACTGCGGCTGCGCGACGGACTCGCGCAGGAGTTCCTTGCGCTGGGCGCGTTCTTTGAAGGTATTCTCGAAGGATTTCGCGGCGCACCGGCAGAGAATCTTCACGCGATGCGCAAGAATGTGCTGGATCTGCTGCGCAAGAACAACCTGCTGCTTGAAGCCGCGCGCAACGAGCCTTCCGGCGGCCCGGGATGGCGTGAAGGTCTGAGTATGCTGGCGCAGTTCGGACGCTCGCAATTCGATGCCTTGATTGCATTGGAACTGGCCGTGAAAGACAGCCACGAAGATGGGTACGCGCAGCAATTGGAGCCGGCTCTGGGCCGATTGGCTCTCGATATTCGCTCGGGATTTCATTACATCGCCGAGTGCACTCACGGCTGGCGCTTTCATATTCCGCCGCAAGGACTCCATCTGGAGGAAGACATCGCGCAACTGGAAGCACGCATGGCCGAGGTGCGGCCCACCGGCTTTCAGTTTCCGCAGGCAGAGATTCTGCGCGCATATGCCGTGCAGCTCCATCTGAAGCAAATTGCGCGCCTGCTGCGCGCCTCGCGCGTGGAGACCAGCCGTGCAATCGGCGAGGCGCAAAAGTGAATCACACCGCGAGCGACTCCGTATAAACGGCCATGCCGACAACCGCATCAGCTCCCAGCGCGTCCAGCGCATCCACCTCCTGCTGGCTGCGAATACCGCCGGCCACGATTAGTTGGCGTTCAGTGAGCTTGCGCAAACGCGCGGCTGTGGCGATGGGAAAGCCCTGCATCATTCCTTCACCGTCCACGTGCGTATAAAGAAACGCAACGACGTGGGGATCGAGTTGCGGAATCGCTTCATCGGGAGTGAGCGCCACCTGCGCCTTCCAGCCCTTCACGGCGATGCAGCCGTTTTTCGTGTCGATGCCGGCGACAATGCGCTCGGCACCAACGCTGGCAGCGAGCGCCGCTGCGAACTCAGTGTCCACTTTCCCTTCGGCAGAAAAAAGCGCCGAGCCAATGATGACGCGTTTCGCTCCAGCATCAAGCACCTGTTGTGCGCGCGCGATTGTATGAATGCCTCCGCCCGCTTGAACCGGCAGCCGCTTGGCAATCTGCGCAACCAATGCGGAGTTATCGCCCTGGCGCATCGCCGCGTCCAGATCAATAAGCTGCACCAGTGGAAAGCGCGCGAACTTCTCAATCCAGTATTCGAAGTCATCAAAAGCGAGGCGGAGTTTTTCGCCTCGCACGAGCTGAACAATTTGTCCGCCCAGCAGATCAATCGAAGGAATCAGCATGACAACCTCACAGACACGCCGGCCCGCGCCAGCTCTTCTTTGAGCGAACGCGCGCTCGATATTCCAAAATGAAAGATGCTCGCGGCCAGTGCTGCATCGGCCTTGCCTCGTCCGAATACATCAACAAAATGCGCAACGGTTCCCGCGCCGCCCGATGCAATGACGGGAATGCTGACCGACTCGCTGACCGCCGCGGTCAACTCGCAATCAAAGCCGGTGCGCGTTCCATCGCAGTTCATTGATGTGAGCAGAATCTCGCCCGCGCCGCGCTGCTCTGCTTCGCGCGCCCACTCGACGACGCGGTGGCCAGCGAGCTTGCGTCCGCCCTGCACGTAGACCTGCGCCTCGCGCACCGGATCAGCGGCCTCGGGATCGCGGCGCGCATCGATGGCAACAACGACGGCCTGCGCGCCAAAGCTGCGGCCAATGGCGTCAATGAGCATTGGGTTTTTCAGTGCGGCAGAGTTCACGCTCACTTTGTCCGCGCCGGCCTCGAAGACCTGCGCGGCGTCATCCGCGGTGCGAATGCCGCCGCCCACGCAAAAGGGAACAAACAGCTCGCGCGCGGTACGGCGCACCGTGTCGAGCAGCGTCTGCCGCCCTTCGTGCGTCGCGGTAATGTCGAGCAGCACAATCTCATCGGCGCCCTCGCGCGCATGACGCGCAGCTTGCGTAGCCGGGTCGCCCGCATCGATCAGATCAACGAATTGCACACCTTTCACGACGCGGCCGTCATGCACATCGAGGCAGGCGATGATGCGTTTGGTTATCATGGTTTCCTAGTCATATGTCGTGCAACGAGTTCATCAAGTTCTGCGCGTTGTTCTCCAGTCATCGCTTTCGTAGGGAAATAGCAGCAGTTATCTCGACTCAGGATCATTACGGTTATGACTTCATTCTGATAAATACCAGTGATTGCATTCCAAGTCATTCGAGTTTCTACCGAATCAATTTTTGCTAAAATTATCCCCTCATCATCTGCTGTGATGCTATGGATTTCTTTTCCTCTCTCTAATGAGAAATTATTTTTACACCAATTATAAAACATCCATTTGTCATATGCCAGATGAATAGGGATTGCGACCACTGATGTAAATAAAAATAGGCTTCCCTGTGTTTGGAGCCAAAGAATTCCTAGATATTTTCCTATAATAAATAGTAAGAGACATATTGTTGGAACAGCAATATACAACACACGTGCATTATGAATAGAGAACGTAGTATATCTACGAAAATAGTTCCAGGTTGCCTTGATGTCTTCACGTGTGAAAGAGAATTCGGTTTTCATTGCACCACCTCTAAAAAGTTCTTGAGAATCTTCAGCCCTGTCGCGCCGGACTTCTCTGGATGAAATTGCACGCCCATCACATTGCCGCGCTCGACCGCTGATGCGAATGGCTCGATGTAAAACGTAGTGGCTGCGGTGTCGGCGGTAACGGGAGCGCGGTAAGAGTGCGTGAAATAGACGTACTCGCCCGGTTCAACACCCGCAAGAAGCCGCGAACCCTTGCGAACTTCCAGAGAATTCCAGCCGACGTGCGGAACCTTTTCCGTGCTCTCGGAAAATCGCTCGCACGACTCGGCGAAGTGTCCAAGACCGGGTTGCGCAGGCGCTTCGCTCGATCCCGCGTAGAGCCACTGCATTCCAACACAAATTCCAAGAAAGGGAACGCCGCGCTGAATCGCCGCGCGAATCGCGGCTGTGAGGCCAGTTGCATCTAGCCGCTCAGTGGCCGCGAAGTGGCCCACGCCGGGTAACACAATGCGCTCCGCAGCTTCTACAAGTGCGAGGTCGCCGTCCGTTACGATTGTCTCCGCGCCCAGGTGATGCAGCGCCTTGAGGACAGAAGTCAGATTGCCCGCCTTGTAATCGATCACCGTTACGCGCATCAGAGTAGTCCCTTGGTGGAGGGCAGCATCTCGCCCATTTGTTTGTCGCGCGAGCAGGCTACGCGCAACGCGCGAGCAAAGGCCTTGAAGATGGCTTCTATCTTGTGATGATTGGAGCGGCCGTACATAGTCTTTACGTGAACATTGGCGCGTGCGCCGCGCGCAAAGCCCTCGAAGAAATCTGTAACCAGTTCGGTTTGCAGGTCGCCGACGAGGCGTGTGCGCACCTTGGTTTCTACGGCATAGGCGGCGCGGCCACTCAAATCAATCGCCGCGATGGCGAGTGTTTCGTCCATCGGCATGAGAAAGTATCCCGCGCGCAGAATGCCGCGCTTGTCGCCGAGGGCGCGGTCGAAGACTTCTCCAAGCGCGATGCCCACGTCTTCGACGGTATGGTGCTGATCGACATCGAGATCGCCATCGCACTTCAGTTCAAGATCGAAGGCTCCGTGGCGCGTGAAAAGCTCCAGCATATGATCGAAGAAGCGAATGCCGGTGGAGATTTTGTATTGGCCGCTGCCTTCAATGGTCAGCTTGATGCTGATGCGCGTTTCGGTGGTGTTGCGGTCGAAACTCGCGGTGCGCAGCGCAGCAGGTTTTGCGATTTCTTGCGGAGTCATTGTGCTCCTCCTGTGATCTTGAGCGTGGCCAAAACTTCGTTGAGCGCCCCGGCAGCTTGCCGCATCTGCTCGCGCGTTCCGATGGTGATGCGCACGCGGCCAACGCAACCGGGATCGGCTGAGCGGTCACGAACCAGCACACCGGCGGCGCTCATCAGGCGCGTGAACTCCTTGTGCTGTGCGCCGATTTCAACCAGTACAAAATTCGCGCGGCTGGGCCAGCGGTGCACTCCTGCATCATCGAGTGCGGCTTCAAACTCCGCACGCGCAGCCAGCACTTCGGCGACGTACCAATCAAGATAGGCCGTATCCGCGAGCGCAGGCGGAAGGCAAGCGAGCGCGAGCGAGTTCACGCTGTAGGGCGAGAGCACACGCTTGACCCAGCGCATCAGATCCACAGGGCCGGCAAGCAGGCCAAGGCGCAATCCAGCCAGACCGTATGCTTTGGAAAAGGTGCGCGCCATCATCAGATTGGGAATTGCGCCGATCAAATCAACAATCGTTTCGCCGTGAAAGTGGAAGTAAGCTTCATCGACCAGCAGCACGGCGTGAGGCGCACGCGAGGCAATTTCAAGCAACTGCGCGCGCGTGGCCACGGAGCCGGAAGGGCTGTTGGGATTGGCGATCGCGATGATCTTGGTGCGCGGCGTGATGGCTGCAAGCAGGCGCTCGAAGGGAAACTGCAAGTCGTCCGCGGCCTGCACGGCGATCACGCGCGCATCGGTTGCCGACGCGTAGACCTCGTACATGGTGTATGTGGGCACGGGCAGCAGCAGTTCGTCACCGTCTTCGAGGAAGGCTTCAAAGAGCACATGAATGGCCTCGTCGACGCCGTTTGTGAGCGCCACCTGCGCGGGCGCTAGACCGAGATGCGCGGCTACAATGGACTCAACCGGTGCGCGCTCGGGATAGCGAGTAATGCTGCCCGCACTGATGCTGCCCAGTATTTCACGCACTTTGGGCGAGCAAGCCACGGTGTTCTCGTTGAAGTCGAGCCGCAACGCGTCGCGACAACCGAGCGGAGGGTGATACTCCTTCATCGCCTGCACGCGCGCGCGCGGCATCACCTGCGCCACCTGCGGTGGGGCCAGCTTTACTGTTGATTTTTTAGTCATCTTTGCGCCTCTTCTTTCCCAAGCGAACGCGAATGGCTTCGGCGTGGCCGATGAGTCCCTCGGCCTCTGCCAATAAAGCGGCGTGCGGGCCGAGTGAGCGCATGGCCTGTGCGTTGTATTGCTGCACAGTGATGAGCTTGACAAAGTCGTTGACGCTCAAGCCGCCGCGCACCCGCGCCATGCCGCCGGTGGGCAGCGTGTGATTAGTGCCGGAGATGTAATCGCCCATGGGCTGCGCGCTCCAGCGGCCAATGAAGACCGAGCCTGCATTTTGCACCCAATCGAGATCGCTTGCGGCATCGACGGTGAGGTGCTCGGCGGCCAGGCGGTTGGTGAGGTCGCGCGCTTCATCCATGCTCGTCGCGAGGATGACCAGGCCGTTGCGATCAAGCGCCGCGCGCGCGACGACGTTATTGCGGCTGCGCAGCTTTGCTTCCGCGATGACAGCTTTGGCAAGATCAACGCGCGTAGTGATGAAGATGGCCAGCGCTTCTGGATCGTGCTCGGCCTGTGCCACCAGGTCAGCGGCGATTTCGTTTGCGTTGCCGTGTTCGCTGGTGACGATAATCTCCGTTGGACCAGCGAGCATATCGATGGCGCAGTCAAAAGCGACGAGGCGCTTGGCCGCCGTGACGTAAAGATTGCCAGGGCCTACAATCTTGGCCACTCTGGAAATGCTTGCGGTTCCATAGGCCAGCGCGGCGATGGCGTGCGCGCCGCCCATGCGATAGAACTCCGAAATGCCGAGCAAATGCGCGGCGGCGAGAGTCTCCGGCGCGGGCTTGGGTGAGACTACCGCAATGCGCGCGACGCCAGCCACCTGCGCAGGAATCGCCGTCATCAGCAGCGTGGAGGGCAGAGGATGGCGGCCGCTGGGCACATAGCAACCCACCGAGCCGAGCGGGCGAACAAGCTGGCCGGTCATGAGGCCGGCGATGGGCGATTCGCTCCAGGAAGCAGGCAGTTGAGAGACAGCGAAGGAGCGAATCTGATTTGCTGCGATAATAAGGGCTTCGCGCATGGATGGAGTGATGGCCTCCCACGCGTTTGCCATCTCATCGGACGTGATACGCACGCCGGCGACATCAGCAAGGCCGTCGAATTGCGCGGCGTAGCGCAGCAGTGCGCGGTCGCCCTGCTTGCGCACATCCGTCACAATCTTCTTGACCGCAGGCAGCACGGCATCTAGCGCCGCGCCACCGCGATCTTCGAGAGCGGCGAGATATTCTGCTGTTTGCCGTGCGCCGCTTCCTTTGGTGCGGATGATTTTCATCCACGTTCTCCTATGTCTTCAATCATTCGAGTTCATACAAGACTTGCGAAACTGTCAGGCGCGCTGAACTGGATCAAAGGAGCGGTGATGCATTCAGCCGGGAAATCCATGCATTTTTCTTTTCTTTCAACAACTCAAAAACATTCAATGGATGAACATCTTCATCGAGCGCTTCCAGAATTTCATACTCAAAGGAATTCTCGCCCTGAGCGTCCCATTGTGCTTGGAGAAACTTATCCTGATGACTCCCGTTGCGCAGCATAAACCAGCATCCGTTCTTTGTAGCATCCAGATTCCTGGAAGCTCCAACCCAAACCATGCCAGTTGCTGTGCATCGCACCGCGTACGTTCCAACACGCGGTTTTTGTTCTTTGAATTTCCGGATTGATTCCTTTTTCGATTCTTTGCACGGCATACAGAATCTCCTGCTACAGCACGACCTTGTTGAGCGGGTACTCGACGATGCCGGTGGCTCGCGCTGCCTTCAGGCGTGGAATCACATCGCGGGCCACGCCCTCTTCGACGATGGTGTTGACCGCGACCCATTCGGAATTGCTGAGTTGGGAGATGGTGGGCGAGTTGAGAGCGGGCAGCACGGCGAGAACCGCATCAAGGTCGCCGCGCTGCACGTTGAGCATGAGACCAACCTGCGATTGCGCGTCGATGGCGCCGCGCAGCATGAGCGCAATCTGGTTGAGTTTCTCTCGCTTCCATGCATCGGCAAGAGCATTCCTGCCGGCGATCAGATGAGTCTCGCTCTCCATGATGGTGTCAATGATCTTGAGGTGGTTGGCCTTGAGCGAGCTGCCGGTTTCAGTGACTTCGACGATAGCGTCGGCCAGCATCGGCGGCTTGACTTCCGTCGCGCCCCAGCTGAATTCGACCTTGACGTTGACCCCCTTGTCGGCAAAGTAGCGCTTGCTGACTTCAACCAACTCAGTCGCCACGATCTTGCCTTCGAGATCTTCGGCCTTCTCAAAGCCGCTGCCTTCAGGAACGGCCAGAACCCAGCGCACCTTGCGGCGGCTCTGCTTGGCATAAGTTAGGGTTGTAATGCTAGTCACATCAAGTCCGCTCTCGACAACCCAGTCTATGCCGGTGAGTCCGGCGTCGAGGACTCCGTGATCGACGTAGCGGGCCATTTCCTGCGCGCGAATCAGCATACATTCAATCTCCGCGTCGTCGATGGAGGGAAAGTAGGAGCGGCCGTCGGCATAGATGTTCCATCCGGCGCGCTTGAACAGAGCGATGGTTGCGTCTTGCAGGCTTCCTTTTGGGATGCCGAGTCTGAGCTTGTTAGCCACGAGTGACCTCCGTCTGATTGGCTTGCGCTGCGGCTGCTTCCACCGCAATCGGTTTGGTAAAGCAACTGACCGTGCCCTCATGGCAAACCAGCCCGTCGCCCTCGACCACTACACGGAACAGCAGCGTGTCGTTGTCGCAATCGGTTGCAGCGGTGACAACGCGCAGCCGGTTGCCGCTGGTCTCGCCCTTCATCCACAGTTTTTGGCGTGTGCGACTCCAAAAGGTGACAAAGCCGGTCTCGATGGTTTTGGCGTAGCTGAGCGGGTTGAGAAAGCCCAGCATCAGCACTTCGCCAGTGCGCGCATCCTGCACGATGCCGGGCGCGAGGCCGTCCATCTTGCCGAAGTCGATGGTTGGATTTGAATTGCTCATGGGTTTCCTTGTTCTGCTTGAGATTTGTCGGTGCACGATAAAAAGCCCACCTGCGAAGGTCGCCGGCGGGCTTGGATTAGCTTGATCTCTCTGGCCGTTACATCAGGCCATGACAGTCCGCCGGCATGGAGATTCCATGATGGTGATGATGACCGTGATGGCGGTTGCTTTGCATCTATTATCAACTTTAAGGTAAAAACCTGCGGGCGTCAAATAGGATAGTGCGTGATCAAAGTCTCTCGTAGAGCCGCCCCTGGCGAAGGGCGGGTTTGATGGCGGCGCTCTTGATGGAGCGAGTGACGTTCAAATGCCAGTTTTTATCGCGCCACATCCCGGCAAATTGCGGCCCGCAGAAGTTGCTGCTGGCGATGGCCAGCCATTGGCCTGATGATGCCGCATGCTGCACACCCAGCGTGCAGAGGTCCTTGATCCAATCCCATTTGAGCAGCGGCCAGTCCTTGTAATCGACGACGGCCCAGCATTCGGTGGTGATCAACGGCTTGTTCAGCTTTGCCGAAATCGCGGCCAGCCGGTCGATCTTGCGCACCAGCAGATCCTGCCAATACGCCGGTCGGGCGCGATAGGTTGACTCCGCCTTGAGGCTCAGATTCGTATAGCCCTTTGGATCGAAGCGTTCATATTCATAGCCAACGATCTTGTAGAACTCACCGCCATTTTCCTGAACCATCCAGGTGTGCGGGTCGAGCAGGTCGAAGTCGCTCAGGTCATGTTCGAGAAAGTTCTCAACCCGCTCGGAGGAGCAGGAAAAGAAAAGGGGAATCTGCGGATACCGGGCGCGGACCAAAGCAATGGCGCTGTGCATAAAAGCGAGCGAAGCGGGATCGTCCCATTCGCCGAACTCCAAATGCGGCTTCAAGAACGGCGCCCACGCATCGCCCGGCCACTCGTTGCACAGATCGGCGTAGAGAATGGAATCGAGCAAGCCGGCGCCGGCGATCAGATCGAGGGTCTTGAGCCAAAGTTCGGCCAACACATCGGGACTCGAAATCTTCATGCGGGTATCGTCTTGATCCTGCCTGAACCAGGTTGACAGCCCCACCTTTATGCCTCTGTCGCGGCACTTGCCTATGAACTGAAAGAGAGCCGGCAAAAGAACAATCCGGTTAACATCGGGCGATCCCCAAAGCTGTGTGTTCCATTCGGGCAACAGCGTCCAGGTCTTGGTTGCGTCGGCGGCGAGCAGGTGCGGAAACGGATCGATGCGCACCGCGTCGTAGCCGCGCTCACCGAGTTCATCGAGCGCGCGATCCCAGTCCTCATACCCCGCGCCGTCCCAGCGCCGCTCGATCCAGGAAAACTCCCACATACTGATCGCCCGCGGGCTTTTCGGTCCTTTGGCGACAGCCGGTTTCATCTTCCGTTTGGATTCCTCCGCCGCGGCGAGCTTGGACAAGGAAAGGCTGGAAAGCGCGGCACACGCCATGCCTCCAAGAAATGTCTTGCGATTCATCGCTGTTTCTCCGATGGGTTTGCGGCCAAGCTCATAGTTCTTGCAACAAAAAAGCTAGACGTCGCACAGATCCACGGCCTGGCGCAGGCTGGTAAACGGATCGCGCGTGGGAATAAACTCCTGCCCCACAAAACCATGGAAGCCGGTCTCGACGATAGCCCGCATCACTGCATCCCACTGCACTTCCTGCGTGTTGTCCAGCTCATTCCGCCCGGGTACGCCGCCGGTGTGGAAGTGGCCAATCCAGGCAATGTTCTTGCGAATGGTGGCAATCAGGTCGCCCTCCATGATCTGCATATGGTAGATGTCATAGAGCAGCTTCACGTTGGGCGAGTTCACTTCCTGCATCACGCGCACGCCCCAGGCCGTGTGGTCGGCCATGTAGTCCGGGTGGTTCACCTTGCTGTTCAGCAACTCCAGGCAGATGGTCACGCCGTGGTCTTCGGCGATCTTCTTTACGCGGTTCAGGCCGGCCACAGTGTTGCGCGCGCCCTCTTCGTCCGGCATTCCCCGCCGATTGCCGGAAAATGTGATGACGTTGGGGATGCCCGCCTTTGCCGCCAAAGGAATGTTGGTGCGGAAGGCTGCTTCGATGGGCGCATGAAACTCGGTGCGATTGAGGCCGTCGGGGATGGAGTCGGAGCCGGCATAAGCGATCGTGCAGATCAGCCCATGGCGGCGCGGCAGCTCATACTCCTCCGGCTTGAGGAGGTCGATGCCCGCCAGCCCGATCTTGGCGCCATACGCGCAAAGCTCGTCAAGCGAATACTTCCCGTAGCACCAGCGGCAGGCCGACTGATGAATTCTCTTCTTGCGGGCCGGCGCCGGCGTCTGCGCTTCAACTGCTTTTGGCAGCGAGGCCAGAGCCAGCGCGGCGGAGGCGCTCTTCAGCACATTGCGGCGACTCATCTGCATGGCAAACCACTTCCTTTCACGATCGTTGACTCAACGCTTGAACTGCTCACCGAACGGGGCGGCCTCAATGACCGCCCATACGGATACTGCTGACCTAAGCGCTGGTCAGGATGCGATGCACAATTTCGGCATTCTCCCTGACTTCGTCCTTGGCCCTGGGGAAGACGCCGACATATACGCCGTCGTGAGGCTTGATGCTGGCATACGCCGTGCGGAAGGCCTGCTCGATGCCATCATCGGAGATGCGCCCGGCGGCCAGAATCTTGAAGGCAAAGCAGGTCTTGGAGGTCTGCCGCATAACTTTGTACATACGCGCCGGATCGCTCTGCATGTAGATGTCGTGGGGCATCTCCATGATTTCGCCGTGCAGTGCCTGCTTCCACTCCTCCGCGGTCCGCGTGCGGTTATAAACGCAGCCGGAGTAGAAATCGATGTCCCAGCCCTGCTCTTCCACCAGTTCGATCACCTCGGGCTTGTGTGTCCCGACGCCCACCAGCACACCCAGGTCGCGGGCGCGCTTGCACCACTCCCGCTCGCTTGCCATGGTGCCATTCTGGAAGGCCGCGTCGATCTCCTCGCCTCGCCTTTGCAGCGCCAGCGGCTTCAAGTTCTTCACCAGCTCGGCCGCGTCGTCAGTGGCCATCACCTGGATGATCAGGTGCATCTTGCCGCCCTCGGCCTGAAAGCGCGCCAGATCTTCCGGGGAGCGCTTCACGTTCACCCAGTTGAAGGCGTTAATGCCAAAGCTGTTGGCGCGATGCAGTACCTCGCAGACCTTCTCCGGCGTGTACCACTCTCTCATCGCGGTGCCGAAGTTGTTGTTGTAATGGGCAAATCCATAAAGCGGATTGACGCCCAGAACCAGGCGGCTGATCTCGGCATTGCCGAACTTCATTGTCGGAACCTGGAAATCGGCTTTGGGGAACGGCCCCCGTGCAGGCGCGTTCTGAGCCTGAAGGCCTGTGGCTGTTCCCGCTGCCTGCGCAACAGCGTTTGCTCCGCCCATGATTCCCACTGCCAGGGCGGCACTGGACTGTAAAAACTTCCGGCGCGAATTGGACATGGTAATACCCTTATTCCCTTCTTTGAGCCTGTTAACAGACTTTGGCAAACCGAGGAAGCCGACCTAGCTTCAACATCCAAGAGTAAGCACAGGAGCACTCACTTGGCAAGGCTCCCTTGCCACTGGCCCATCGTTCGGCAGAGAATGGAGCCGTGCGGATGCGAATGCAAGTTGCGACCATCGCGGTCATAATGCTGTGTGTGTGCCTTTCCGGGTGGGCGCAGAACCAGGACCGGGATACCCGCGGCCTGCCCGGAACTTCGACTACGGCCCCGCCGCCGGAGGCGCGCGTTGACATCAATTACGCCAGCGTCGAGGAACTGTTGAAGATTCCCGGCCTGAGCCGCATCTGGGCTGGGCGGATTGTGCGCTTCCGGCCCTATCACACCAAGTTGGATCTGCTCGAGCGCGGCGTGGTGACCAGCCAGGTCTATGAGCGTATCAAGGATTTCGTGATTGCCCACCAGAAAGCCGAATGAAGGCGGAAAGCTCTCTAAAAGCAGATTGGCCCTCCCCGAAGGAAGGGCCAATAGGGTATGCCTGCCATGTCTCTGCTAATACACCTGGACGACAAACGAGACACTGGGCGCCGGCGAAACCGTGGGATTGCCGGTGGCCGTCACCGTGAATGTGTATGATCCGGCAGCCGTTCCCGGATCGCCTGAGCTGACGCTGCTGGAGCTGCCGCCGCCGCAGGCCGAGAGACTGCTCAGCACAGCCATCAACAACAGGAGGCCCAGCATCGACCGCCAGCTGCGCCGCCGCGCCGGCATCCCCAGGAAGAGCAGCAATGCCAGCACCGCCCCGCCGCCCGCCCATCCCTTGCCGGGCACTTTGGGATAAATCAGCGCAGCGCTGCTGGGCGCCTTTGTGTTCACCGTGAAGTTTGCCGATCCGCCCATCGCCACCGACCCGCTGGGTGCGGTGCAAGTGGGTGTATCCGCGGATGAATTGACCTGAGCCGACGAAGTCAGTTGGCAAGAGGTCGAGGAAAACGTGACCGTTCCCGTATAGCCTGCTACAGCTGCTACCGCGATCGCCGCGGTCACATTGCCTCCGGGAACATCAACAGTCGGCTCTGTTGCCGGCGCTGCCAACGTAAAAGTGGGCTCCTGGATCACTGTCACGACGGCGGTATTGCTCTCCTGGGCGTAGGTCACGTCGCCGCTGTAGTTGCTGGTGAGCACTATGCCTGAGCCCACGCTTAGGCTATTGCTTGGAATGGAAAAAACGTAGGTGCCGCTTGCGTCAATCATCTCTGGCGAGGAGGCGAAACCACCGCCGGAGAGCGTCACCGTTCCGGATGGCGTTCCTCCTCCGATGTAGGCGCTCGATACCGTAACCGTAACGCTGAGGCTCTGGTTGGCATTGATGCTGATTTGCGCAGGAGTGACCGTCACCAGGGCGGGATGGTTGCCGATTCCCACAAAGCTGTTAACCACATTGGCCACATTCAGCGATCCCAACCCGGTGGCAAGATCGTAGCCCTTGCCCGCGCTATAACCGGGGTTGCCCGCATTGGTGCCCAAAATACCCACTCCATAATTGTCGATCGAATAAAGAATCCCGCAGTTGGGGGAAAGAGAGGCGTAATCGCAAGGCACGGAGTTATTGTTGGGGATAAGTGTGCTCTCGATGGAGATGTTGCCCGCATCAATGTCGTTGAAATAGCAACTGCTGGAGTTGGTAACAGTTTCGGCGCTGCAATTCGAGTAGTTCTGCATGGTGGCCAGCTTGTAGAACTCCGTATTGGGATTGCCCTGGATCGAGCCGGTCTTCTGGTTGATCAGCGCCATCACGCCGGCCATCGCCGGGGTTGCCACCGACGTTCCGCCCACCTCCTGCGCCAGCGGCTCGGTCTGGCTGGAGTATGTGCAGGAAGCAACGGCTGAAACGCAGATCAGATAAGCGCTGCCCAAAAATCCATTGGAAGCGAAAAAGCTCACGTCAGGAAGGTCGCGCACCCCATCCTGCGGAATGCCCTCGACCCCCGTCTGCCAGATGGGCTTGACCCAGCCGTCGTTGTGCAGCGGAATGTTGCCATACGACGCGCCGGTGGTGGTAGCGCTGCCGCAACTGGAGACATCGCCGTTGGCGTCACTGACGATGCAGCCGCTGGCGCCGCCGCTGCCACCTATGGTGTCAACAAAGCCGGAGATGTCGATGCCGTAGGCCTGATAGATGTACTGGTAATAACTGACTACGAAGTTGCAAGCGGACTCGGCATCTGTGACACCTCCAAGGTCCGTCTGAGCCGGCTGCGAAATCCAATACAAATAAGCAGCTCCGGCCGCGCCCGCGCAGGTGTTGTTCCAGGGAATTTCGGGGATGTAGCCCAAGGCATTGGAGTTGGTGGAGTTGTTCGTCTTATTCCAGTATGGGGCCGCCGTGCAGCTCGAAGCCGTCACCGGGCACCACAACAGATCGGTGCCGCCCACGGCGGTATTGTAGGGCGTGGAGGCAAGGCCGCTCACCGAGAGGCCGTACTCGGCGGCATAGGGAGTACCGTACTCCTGGTCTCCGCCGTCGTCGCAACTGGCCGAGCCGGAGTCGCCCGCCGCCACAAAAACCGCGATTCCGCTGGCGTAGGCAGTCTGCCAGAGATTGTAGTAGCTCAGGTTGCCGGCCACGCCCTCACCCAATTCGCATTCGCCGTAGCTCACATTCAGAATCGAGGCATTCACCGTGGCCTGGTTCTCGATTACGTAATTTGACGAATCCCAGACCGTATCATCTGTCGTCGAGTTTGCGCCCGAAACCGCCAGAAAGATCTGTGCCGCCGGGGCTATCGCGCCTGACCACTCCACATCAAGCGAGTTCTCAATCAGATCACCGGCGCAGGTGCTGGATGCGCTGGCGGCGCCGGGGCAATCGCCGGGATCGGGACCATGGACGACTTGTTGAATAGGCGCATTTGTGGTGTACGCTGGCAAGCCGAAGGTTGAGCGGAAGCTGGTCACATCGGCGAGATCAATGTCGCTCGTCCCCGCAATGGCAATCGTCTGTCCGCTTCCGTTGATGGGCGTGCTGGCGGTCCACAGCGGCAGCACGTTATAGATGGTGGCAAAGTCGTACGGCCCCACATCCTCCAGCAGATCGCCATAGGAGTCGCTTGTGGTGTACTGCGTGCGCACCGTCGCCGGTTTAGAAACTCCCGTTCCGCTGGTCACGCGCGCCCACTTCCCGGTTTTGTTGTCGCGCTGAACCTGGCTGCCCATCTTGTGCAGCGGATGCGGGAAGAAGTTGTGCAGCGCCTTGACGCCCAACACCACCGGCGCCAGCGCGGCGGGAATCTGCGGGTCGCTCATATTCGCGATATGCGCCACGCCCTTCACATCCAGATTGTGAATCTCCGTGTGAAATGCGCTCTCCACCATCCCGGCCGTGCCGCTGAAGCGGATCGTCATCCGGTCGCTGGGAACTTCATCCACTGTGAAACCATGCCCGCCAAGCCACTGCGAGATGGTGGCAATGTCGGCCTCCGACGGGCCATACTTCTGGCCAATCGCCTCCGGCGTCAGCCACTGATGAAAGTTCGGCGAGGAGGAGTCATATTCGCTGGCGACATATTTCTCAAAGGCCGCCTGCTGCTGCGCGCTGCGGCTCAGCACCAGAATCAAGTCGGTCATCGGCAGATCCGCGCTCACACGCCCGCGATCATTCATCGCCTTGGCCGCCGGGTGCGTGTTGCCCTTCAGCGTCACCAGGCTGTGTTCGTCGATGCGGTTGACAATCCGCACGCTCGGCACAACTTCCTGAGCCGGCAACGGCATCGAGCAAATGAGGGCTGAACTGCCAAGCAACGCTGCCGAGCCGAGCACTGCTCCGGCCAGCACACAACGGGGGGACGCCATCACAGTACGCATAGAGCTTTTCCCGGATCCTTCCTTCAGGGGAGCAAACCCCCGAAAAACACTAATATTTTGGGTTCCCATCGATTGTAACCCCCTGAAAGACAAAAAGTTGCGGCGCTTTTCGGAGATATTCCGCCCAACCAAAACCCCCTCCGCCTCTCCATCACGGATTGGATGCTTTAGACACGCTCAACGGCTGCACAATTTACAGAAGAAGCAGACGTTCAATCGCTGATATCACCCGGAGTCCGCCGGCCAGCGAAATTGACTCCGGCCTCCGTCCCGACTATTGCGCCAAACAGAGCAACTGCCGGACAAGCTGTTGGACGCATCTGGATGGGGAAAGTTGACTTTGTGCGATTTTTACGTCTAACCCGGTGTGAGCGCCGGCGCTCTGGCTGTCGCTCGCGTCGTGCAATCCCGTATGCTCATGAGCAAGGAGGTCTTCATGCAATCACAGCGCCTATACGCTCCGATTCTTCGCCGGAATTTGTTGGCAGTCCTGATTCTGGCTTTCGCGGCCCTTGCGTCCGCGGTGTTGAGCCGAGCTCAAACGCCGGCGCCGCCGGCCCCGACGCCCGCCGGCCAGCAACCGGACCAGGCCACGCCCGACTCCGGCGGTCCCAGCGGCGACAATGGCGTGATCGCTCTTCCCAAAAAGAAGGACAAGACCGAGGATGTTGCACCGGCTTTGGCCGCTCCCAAGATCAAAAACCCGGAGGGAATGCCCAACTTCTCCCTGCGCGTTGAGGTCCCTGAAGTTACCGTCGATGTGGGTGTGCTGCTGGAGAAGACCGGCCAGTTCTACCCCGGCCTCAAGCCCAGCAACTTCCATGTTTACGAGGATGGGAAACTGCAAACGGTGATTGGCTTCAAGCGTACCGAGACGCCGATCACGGCCCTGCTGGTCTGCGAGTTCGCCGCCACCAATTACAGCTACATCAACGATATGCGCAACGCCGCCTTTGCCTTTACCCAGCAGTTGCGCCCCAACGATTCCGTGGGCATGATGACCTTTGACATGAACACGCAGATCGTCTCCGACTTCACCCAGGACAAGCGCCAGTTGATTGAAGCCATCAACACGCTGCGCATCCCCAGCTTCCGCGACACCAACGTCTTCGATGCAATCTATGAGGCCGAAGACCGCCTCAGCCGCGTCGAGGGACGCAAATACATCATCCTCATCGCATCGGGCCGTGACACCTTCTCCAAGATAACCCTCGACAAAGTGCTGCAGAAGATCAAGAACACCCCCGACGTAACCATCTTCGCCATCTCCACCGGCGGATTTTTCCGCGCGATGACCGAAGGCCGCAACGGCAGCATGAGGTCGTCGATGCGTGAACTCGACAATGTGCAGGCCGACAACCAGATGAAGACCTTCGCCCACGACACCGGCGGAATGTGGTTCGCCCCGCGCTTTACCGGCGAGCTGCCTGACATCTTCCAGCAGATCAACCAGAACATCCGCTCCAAGTATCAGCTCGTCTACCACCCCAACAACGCCAAGCAGGACGGCACTTATCGCAAGCTGCGCGTGGAACTGGTCGACGACGAAGGCCATCCCTTGCAACTTCAGGACGAAAAGCACAAGCCGCTCAAGTACGACATCATCGCCCGCGACGGCTACCGCGCCAAGCCGGAGGTGGAGTAATCACCTGCGGTGAGGCACTCTTGCGCAAACTCCCCGGCGCTCACCAGTTGGGCGCAGTACAATGTCTCCAACAGCAACCGCATGGATGCGACCAGCCAAGACGCGAATCAGCGGGCCGACTACGACCCCGCCAGCAACGTGGCCACGGTCGCCACGCCCAACCAGTTGACCGCAAACTTCACCTACGACGTGCTCAACCGGCTCACAGCCATGACGACGTCGGTTTCGAGTTATACCTACACACAGGGACCGACAGGCATCAAAACTGGGGTCTCCGAGGGCAACGGGCGCACAATCAGTTGGAACTATGACGGCATCTACCGCTTGACGAATGAGACAATCAGCAATGACCCGAATCAAAACAACGGCAGTGCGAGTTATTCGCTCGACCCGGTTGGAAATCGGCTGTCTTTGAACTCATCTCTGCCGGAAATTAATTCAGGCAGCTTTGGCTACAATGCCGATGATGAGATTTCGTCAGAGACGTATGACGCCAACGGTAACGTGTTAGCTACAGGCGGCAAGACCTACACCTATGACAGCGAAAATCACATGATCTCCGCTAATAACGGGCAAGTGAGGATGATTTATGACGGAGATGGCAACCGGGTTGCGAAGATAGTCGGTGGAGTAACAACACAATATCTCGTTGACGACCTGAACCCCACCGGCTACGCGCAGGTAGTCGAAGAAGTGGTCAATGGTGCGGTCACAAGGCAGTACACCTATGGTTTGCAGCGCATCAGCGAAAGCCAGTTCATCAATAATGTCTGGAGCACGAGTTTTTACGGCTATGATGGCGGCGGAAATGTGCGGCAACTTACTAACTCTGCTGGCGTAGTGACCGACGAGTACGAATACGACGCCTATGGCAACTCGTTCACGAAACAGGGAACCACGCCCAACAACTACTTGTATCGCGGCGAACAATACGACAGCGACTTGGGCCTGTATTATCTGCGCGCCAGATATTACAACCCGATGACTGGCCGCTTCGTTAGCAGAGACCCGGAAGACGGCATCGATACCGACCCGGCGACGCTGCATAAGTACGACTATGCGGGTGGCGATCCGGTGAATGCGATTGATCCGACAGGCAGGGCTACGATGCCGTTACCAGTTCCTCAGCCTAGGGGCGCAGGAGCAGGCATGGAGTATGCCATGCTCCTCAGCATAATAACGATTGCGGAGATACCCGCGATTAAAGCGGCCGCTTGTTCTCTAAGCACGGCTTACTACTATCTGGCAGACTCCATCCCCGCTATTACTTCTGGGGGCGAACCGGCCATTCCCGAGCCTGAGGAATGCAAAGCCAGATGCGGGCCATGTGATCCACCAGTGGGCACGGAATGTCAGCAATCTGATTCGGGCCACCTTCATCACGGTTGGGACCCACACTATCATCTTTGGAAGCGTGGACAGCGTCCTGACTGTACCTGCACTTGGAACAAGATTAATGACAAGACGCGCCCTGATCCGATTTCCGGGGGAGATGGCGATCTGCTTCCGGAGTGCTCGTCATTTTCTAGCTGGTCTCTAAGCGGAGGTAGGTGAGGAGCAATGAGCGAGCGGCGTGCATGTGGATTTACTCTTCGGTTAAACCCGACCGGAATTGCAGAGGAGCCTTGGCTTAGAGGGCAGCTGCTAATTCCAGAGCAAGCGAACATTATCAGCGCGGATAGTCAGACTTGGCCGCAACCGAAAGGACTTCAAGATCTTCACTACGAAGACCCGGACTGGCATCCTCTCGGAATCGATACCGATTTCGAGGAGATGCTAGAAAAGCTGCACAAGCGAGGGGTGCGCACAGAAGGGCTCGTTCCTTTATGCGTAACAGTCTCCGTGGAAACTATCGCGGCTTCGGAGCGCTTGCGGGGGCCGTGGGCAGCGCAATACCCGCATGAGGAGGAACTGCTTGCTCGGGGATGGCGTTTTCTTGGGTTCGAACCTGTCGAATTGAATAGCCTGACCAGTGGTCTGAAGGGAATCGGATACAAAGAGCCATTCAGGTCCGAGCTACAGGCACGGTTTGGAGGCGCACTCAATGAGGTTGGCCTCTTCAGCGACGATGCGATAGCCGCCGAGTTCGCGAAAGTTGTAGGGGCTGAGATACCCTCGCACGCCCCGTTCGATGTCGTTGGTGTCCTCATTCACGATCCGATCAGCCAGTAGAACGGGACATGGGCGGCGGCAGGTGGCCCAGGTGCCGGGGTCTGAATTAATCCACTAATGTTGGGTGGCCCAGGTGCCTCGCATTTGGGCACCTGGGAGAGCACAGACCTTGACAGGCCGGTTTTGTTCTTTCTCGACATCTGTAGTGATTTCGTTGTAAGCTTTCCATCGATGCCGCGCGGTCTCATCCGATACGAACACACGGGAAGTTTTCACTTCCTTATGTTCAGAGGTTCCCAGGTGCCCAAAAGCGAGGCACCTGGGGCACCCGGCGAGCGGATGCCCTCCAACCCCATTGGTCCTGGTGAGCCGCCGAAGCATGATTGGGCAAAGTTTAGGAAGGCCCTCCTAACGGGGTTTTTGGTGCTGGCGGCGCTAGTTGGTATTTGGGAGTTCATACATTGCGTAGGATGGCTTTGGTTCATTCTGCTGGCGCTCCTTTTTGGGGGAGGGCGGATCGCATTAGCGGCCTACGCCGATCATCTTGTCGGGCAGGGACGATACGATCACGCGCTGAGGCTTGTGCCGATTTTGTCCATAAGCGGTGTGGGACGTAACCACCTTCGGGCGGATGTGCTGATGTCTGCCGGACGATATAACGAGGCCGCGCCCGTCCTGCGCGACGTTATTCATCACATGCGCGGAAAACGCGTTACGAGATTCACAAGGGTCAAGATTTGTCTTAACCTGGAAAATCTCGGAAACCTGCTTCTAGAGACAGGTCGCTTTGAAGAAGCACAGCGGTTTTTCCAGGATGCTGCCCGGTTGTATCCGTACCGCAGCGTCTCGCCAACCGGAATGGCGGAGGCTCTCCTTCGCAGGGGATCTTCCCCGAAGCCGCTTTAGCAAATGCCGAAAAGGCGCTCAACTTGTTCCAGCACGGAGCTGAGCGAATTACCAGCAGCTCGAGGCTTGGTGCTATATTGGCGACCAGGGCCTGGGCGCTGGCCGCTTGCGGTCGCGGGGCAGAAGCCCAGGAGGCGATCAATGCAGCCCTGCAGAGTCCCGCGCGAAAAACAAAAGGTTCTCTCGCGGAGGTTCACTATAAAGCCGGAATGTCGATGCTTGCGCTCTCCCAACGTCTGGGTGCTGTGGAGTATTTTGCGCTCGGCTCTCAGCTTGATCCTGTCGGTAGGTGGGGCCGTCTTTGCACCGAAGCTCTGCAACCGGCAGGTGGCCCAGGTGCCGGGGTCTGAATTAATCCACTAATGTTGGGTGGCCCAGGTGCCTCGCATTTGGGCACCTGGGAGAGCACAGACCTTGACAGGCCGGTTTTGTTCTTTCTCGACATCTGTAGTGATTTCGTTGTAAGCTTTCCATCGATGCCGGGTGCCCCATCCTTGAATCGTTCGTTGATTCAAGGGTGGGAGACCACAAATCCCGTGGCACGCAAGCGCTGACTGGCCCCGCCGCAGGTGGTTGCATACAATTACCCTCCCTGGGCGCACAATGGTTTTGAGTCGAGTAAAAAAAGAGGGAGCAGGGGCAAAGGAAAAGCGATCAAAAGGGGAAGGAAACAGCGGCACCCCCCCCCACCCTCAAAACCGAGTTTTTGAGAGGGGATCATTCATGCAAGTTACACATAATAAACATATTCATCAACCATCCATGTGTACTCATCAGTAAACACAAACCCCGAAAAACCACCGTTTTTTAGCCAAATAACACGTCTTTTTTGCCTTCTTTACGCGAAAAATGGCCCTTTTTCGTGCACTTTTTCGTCACAGCATCTTCGCCTTTGGCCTGTGGCGCAAATCCCCATCCAGTGAAATGAACTGAATCTGGGTGCCGCAGAGCCTGCGCCCGCTTGCCGCTCGTCTAATTGTCTTATAATCTTTGATTTATATGCGAAAACACGACCGGAGATAGCTTGTGCGCTGCCGCCGGTCGTGCGCAGGATGAAGAAAGCTGTGCCGCCTATTTGAACTGGGCGATGATATTCCAGGCGTAGTACACAAGGATAAACAGCGTCGCCGCAGAGACCAGCCAGACGAAAACTCGCACCACAGGCTCAATCTTGTTGATTCGCGCGACAATCGCCTCTTGTTCGGACTTCTCGTGGTCGAATGACTCGTCCAGAAAAATCTGATCCTCTTCGTTACGGTTCAAGCTGGCCCGATAGAGAACCAGAACCGTCGTGATCACTGCCAGCAAAACCCACACTGTCCACATAACCGGAACAATCGTCATAGTCTTCCTCCGAAAAGCCTTTCAGCCCCAGAAGCCGCCGGAGTCGCTAACCATTCACGGCCCCAATCAGCAGAGAAGCCATCTGGCTGACCATCATACCTCTGAATGGGCGCCGTTGTAGAGCTTTTTCCGCTATTTTTTCGGGAACTCTGCGCCCCTGTTGACTGCTGCCTCTGCGACTTTTCCACGTCAAATTGCATCAAATACCGTGAAGCCGCTCAGAGGGCTTGAATCCCGGCTCGCGGAGCGGTAAAGTTAAGTTTCCGGCACGTATTTCATTATTCAAGGAGAATTCATGGCCACTGCAACCGCTGTATCCGCACAGGAAGCCGTCAAGAAGGCGCCCCTCAACCTGACTCCCGCGGCCATTGCCAAGGTGCGCGAGATCATGGCCACCCAGGACCCTCTACCCGCCGGGTTACGCATCGGCGTGGTCGGCGGCGGCTGCTCCGGCTTTCAATACTCCATGGCCTTTGAGAATCAGGCCGGCATGATGGACAAGGTCTTCAGCTTCGACGACCTCAAGATTTTTGTCGACTCCACCTCGCTGATGTACTTGGACGGCTGTACAGTGGACTACCTGGAAACGCTGGAGGCGGCCGGCTTCAAGTTCGATAACCCAAATGTAAAGAGCACCTGCGGCTGCGGTTCCTCCTTCAGCGCGTAGGGTTTAGCGCGTAGAGGACGCCGATTTTTCCCATTGCACAAAGCCCGTCTCCTTCGTGGAGGCGGGCTTTGGCGTGTCTGGCGCTTTGAACTGGGCGAGGAGTCAAATTACTGCGACGAAGCAGGCGTAGACGGAGTTGGGATGGGGCTTGAAGCAGACCCGCCAACTCCTGAACTATTGCCAAAACCGGTTGCATTTCCGGTGCCTGCACTGTTGCCGAAACCTGTGTTATTGCCAAAACCGCCGCCCAGCGGCTGGCCATTGGGTCCGGTACTCACGGCGCCGCTCATCTGCTGCATCAGTTGCTCGGCCTGCGGGTCGTAAACGAACTCCCACTCGTTGTAGTGGTTCTTCTTTTTGTAAACCATAATCGACTGCTTGGGGCTGTTGGGCGAGAAGCCGATAATGCCCACCCCACCAAAGGTCTGGCCGGTGGCCGAGCCGGTGGCCGAGCCGGTGGTCGAGCCAGGAGCGGCGTTGGAACTGGCGGCGTTTGGATCCGTGGGGCTCGTTCCTCCATTGGCGGTTAAACCGCTGGAACTCGAAGCCAGGCCGGTTCCAAGGCAATCTGAGTTGCTGCCGGCTGCGGATCCGATGGAGCTTGTGCTGGTAGAGGCGCTTGACAAAGAGCTTGCACCTCCGCCGAGAGGATTGCTTCCTGCGCAGCCGCCGCCGCCGATACCGCCCAGCGGCTGGCCAAAGAAGCCCATCGCCGTCGGGGCCTTGTTCTGGCCGTAGTAAATCGGCTTCCAATCCTCCTTGCCGGTAGTGGGGTCCGCATACTTCTTGCGCAGGAAGCGGATATTGTTGGTGGACTTGTAGAGCGCGTCTGGGTTGGGCGGATACGAGCCGAACTTCTTGTAATACATTTTGATGGCGCGGATGTATTGCTTGCCGCGGTGCATCGTCTCCAGTTCGCGGTCGCGCTGAATCTCCCTGGCGACCTTGGGCGCGGCGACAGCCAACGCGATGGTCAGCAGCGCCAGCAGGAAGATAACCGCAAGCAGAACAAAACCCTGTTCGGAGCAGTTGGCTGGGCGGCGAAATGGGAAGAGGTTCTTCATAGGAAAACGCAAGTTTAGGCTTGTGCTACCCCATCCTTTCCGCAAACAAACGCGGAAAGGATGGAGCACGGAGCTTTTCGTTGTCCGCTGACCACAGTTCAATGTCAGCTTAATTTGCTGTAAGCGGCAGGGTTTGGGTGTTGTTATAGCCCAAGTCTGTAACCTGAACGCTGGCCGGCAGAATAGTGCCCACCTTGTAGCGGTGGTCGACAATCTCGCCGGTGCGGGCGACAAAAATGTCGTCCCCATGGACGAAAAAGGCCTTAAGAGATTTGTCTTTCCCCTGGGTGTAGCCGAAGTACTTTAGATCGATTGCTGGCGGCTGAGGTTTCGCCGGCACAGCCGAAGCCGCATTCACGCCGGGTTGGCCAGGCTGGCCGGGCCGGGCGCCCGCTACCGGAGTTTCAATGCGCACGGGAACGGAATTGGCGGAAAAGATGTTCCTGCCTGTGCCGAGGTACTCGACATCTTCGCTCCGTGCCAGCTTGTCAAAATGCAATGCGGGGTCCATGCCTGGGTTGGAGAGCTTCTGGGCCTCCGCGCCCGATTCAGCCGTGGCCGCACGAATGCTGGCCGGAGGCGGGGCGGTTGCGGGCCGAGCCGCTACCGGCGCTGGACGGGCGGATGTGGGAGCGCTGCTGAAGAAGTAATATCTGGCTTCGTAGCCGCCCACGCAGATGAGAACCGCACCGAGGGCGATGGCTAGGCGAACCTGTTTTTTGTTTTCCGTTCCCAGTTGCAGCGCCATGGTTATTCACCCTCCTTTCCAAGATTGGAAAGCGTGGGGTTGGAAGGCGATGGTTTGCCGGAGGCGGGTGCCTCGCCGGGTTGCGGAGTAGGAGGCAATCCGCTCGCTGCGGCGTCAGCCGGCCTCAACCAGGTGGAGAGCTGCAAGCGCAAGTTCACCGTTCCGCCCTGCTGGCCGGTGAGCGTCAGGCCGCGAATGACGAAAAAGGTCTGGTCGCGCTCCAATCCGTTGATGAAGCGCATGATCTGCGGATAGTCGCCAGTGATGCCCGCATCCAGGGAGATCTCCGTGAGATAAGAGCCCGGCTTGCCCTGGGAGTACTGCACACGGCTGAGCCGCACCGGGCCTTTGAGCGCCAATTCGCCAATGCGGCGGTCGATGGAGGAGTAGTTGGGCGGTATGCGCTTGGCGTAGAAACTGCTCATCTGGGCGCGGGAGTCTTCGACGCGCTGACCGAGTCCGCGCAGCGGCGCGGTTTCCAGGTCGAGAGCCTTCAGTTGAAACTCTTTGGCGGCCAGGGCGTCGGCGGAACGGCCATTCGTGGCGGCCCAATCCATGCCAAAGCGAATGGCGAGGCCGATGACCACGACCAGCAGCACACTGAAGCTGGCGTAGTGCCAGGTGAGCGGGGAGGTCAGGCGTTCGCGCCAGAGCGTGGGAGTGTTGCTGCTCATTGCGGACCTCCTGAATTCGGTGCGGGATTCGGATTGGGAGCGGGGCGCCTATTCGGATTGGAGCTGGGGTTGCGATAAGGGGAAGGACGGTTCGGCCCCATGCCGGTAAAGGGCTGGCGAATAGGGGCTTGGCCGTTCATCGGCACGATTGGAGGCAATGGCGGTCGCATGGCCGGAGCGGGAACCGGAAGCGGACGAAGGGCTTGGGGTGTCGCCGGGCGAACCTTAGGTTTCGAAGCAGCTTGGGGTTTGATTCGCTTCGCCGTTTTTTCTTCCACTTGCTGGGATTTCTCCTCCAGCTTCTTCTTTTCCGCGTTGCTTTCCATGGGTGCGGCAGAGTTGTATTCGGCCAGCAGCTCGAAGGTAAAGCGGTTGGAGGCGCTGACCGGCTCCAGCCGCTCGTTGGCTCCGCCTGTGGATTCGGCGCTTTCGCCCACGATGTGAGGCAGCAGGAAGTGCCGGGAGTGTTCAAGATTCTCGACCAGATCGTCGGCGTGGTCGCGTGGTCCTACGACGCGCAGGTGCAGGATGATGTGGCCGTCCTTGGAGCGTACCGGATCGATGGTGGTCACCTGCACGCCGCCAGGCAGAACCGTCTCCAGGTCTTCCATGGCGAGGGTCCATGAGAAGGTCTTTTCGTCGAAGAGCTGGTTGAGCGCCGCGACCTGGGTGAGCAGATCGGCGTTGGCGGGCTGGCTCATCATCGCCTGGTAACCCTGCCGCTCCAGGTTGATGGCGTCGATCTTGTTTTGGACGCTCTGCTCGGTGGCGCGAGCCTTTTCTGCCTTCTGATGGAAAGCGCGCAAGCCGAGGACGAGACCAATGCCGAGGACAACCAGCACGGTCAGAGCGATGCGCAGGCGCTTGAGGGCCGGTCCGAGATCGGCGTAGGGGCGTGTGGCGAGATTGAGGGAGATTCTCATGAGCTTGCCCCCGCCAGCGCGCCGACCACACCGGCCAGGCTCAGGAGATGGCCGAGCGGTGTTGCTGCCCCGGTCTCAGGCCGCGGCGCCAGATCGACGACAGACAATGCAGGCACGTCGGGTGAATCAATCCAGCGGGCAAAATCTTCCGCCGAGCTGTTGCTGCCCTCTGCTGCCAAGCCAACCCCCATGCCGGCGAAATACAAGAGCCGGGGAGGCACACCGAGCTTGTCTTCATAGTAGGCGGCGGCCACGGAAATGCCGCGCCGCACCTCGTCCAGGCGCAGATTCGGGTCTTCGGGCAGATCGATGGTGCGATAGAGCAGCAGATCCTGGGCGTGAGTGATAGAGGTTGTGAGCGCTACGATGCCCAGGTTGACTGCCAGGACAGGATCGGGCGAATCGATGGCGGCCAGCGCCGCCAGACTGGTGGGCAGCACGGCTCCCGGCTCGTAGCCGGCCTGGCGCACAACGGCTTCGTACTCCGCCAGAATCTGGCCGGGCAATACGGCGGCCAGCACCCTGCACTCGTTCTTGTCCTCGACCAGAATCTGATAGCTCACTCCGGCGTGCTCAACTTCGAAGGGGAGCATCTTGCGCATACGGAAGCGCAAAATGGGAATGGCTTCAGCGGCACGACTGGGGAACGAATCAAAGTCGAGCACGAAGACGCGGACGACAGTATCAGGCAGAACGAGCGTGACGGCATGAGTACGCGGGGAGACTTGGCCGAGAGCAGCTCGAATGGCGTTGGCCACAATCTCAGGCGCGCGCAGATTGTGCTCGCCAATGCCGGGCACGAGCGCACCCTCGGGCAGCGGCTCGAAGGCATAGACCGGGGGATGGCCAGCCCTGGGCGAAGCCGCGGCCAACACGCCCTGCGGAGACAGCTCTACCGCGACTGGCGGACGCACGCCAATCTGGGAGCCGAGTTTAGCCTTGCTGAGAATGGAATTCACTATCTTGACGCCTCGATGAAGGTAACCTTGTTGATCTCCTTGAGCGTTGTCAGGCCGCGGCGAACACGGTCGAGCGCCGACTCCCTCAGAAAGCTCATGCCCTCCTTCTGGGCCAGCTTGCGCACCTCGGAGGTGGGTTTCTTGGCTAGAATCAACTCCCGGATCGAGTCGGTCAAGTCCAGCAGTTCATGAATCGCCGTTCGTCCGCGGTAGCCTGTGCCGCCACACTCGATGCAGCCCGCGCCCTCGTGAAATTCAAAGTCGCGCCAATCTGCCGGATTCATGCCATAAGCCAAAAGCTCCGCGTCGCTATAGTGAACAGTGCGGACACAGTGCTCGCAGATGGTACGCACCAGCCTTTGCGCCAGAATGCAGTTGAGCGCGGAGACAAAGTTGTAAACCTCAACGCCCATATTCACAAAGCGGCCCAGCACATCCACCACGTTGTTGGCATGGACGGTGGTGAAGACGAGATGGCCGGTCAGCGCGGAGTTGATGGCGATCTGCGCCGTCTCGTTGTCGCGGATTTCGCCCACCAGAATCTTGTCCGGGTCGTGGCGCAAAATCGAGCGTAGGCCGCGCGCAAAGGTGAGGCCTTTCTTCTCATTGACGGGAATCTGAGTAATGCCGCGAATCTGGTACTCGACCGGGTCTTCGATGGTGATGATTTTGTCTTCGTCGCTCTTGATCTCGTTCAGCGCGGCATAAAGAGTCGTAGTCTTGCCGGAACCGGTCGGGCCGGTCACCAGCACCATGCCGTACGGCTCGCGGATATAGGCGCGGAAGCGCTTCAGATCCTCTTCGGCAAAGCCAACCACGTCCAGCGTCAGCTTGTGAAATTTTTCACTCATCGACTCCTTGTCCAGCACGCGCAGAACGGCGTTCTCTCCGTGAATTGTGGGCATGATGGAGACGCGGAAGTCGATCAGGCGGGTCTTGTAGCGCACTCTGAAGCGGCCGTCCTGGGGAACGCGGCGCTCGGCAATGTCCAGTTCGCTCATGATCTTGATGCGCGAGAGGATGGTGGAGTGGTGCTCGCGCGCGATGGGCGCCATAGCCTCTTGCAAGACGCCGTCGATGCGATACTTCACGTGCACCGAGTCGTCATAGGTCTCGATGTGAATATCCGAGGCGCGCCGCTCCAGCGCCGTGAAGATGGTCGTGTCCACCAGGCGAATGATGGGGCTGATGTCCTCCTCGGAGGTCAACTTCTCGATGGAGATATTCTCGTCCGCGTTTTCGTCGCCGGTGAGCACGTCGAAGGTCAGTCCTTCACTGGCCTCGTCGAGCACACGCTGCGACTGCTCGGTCTTTTTCAACAGGTCGGCAATTTGTGAAAGCGTGGCCACGCGCGGAATGATGCGATGCGAGAGCAGGCCCGCAATCTCATCGAGCATCATCAGGCGCGAAGGGTCGCTGACGGCAATTATCAGCGCGTCGCCCTGCTGCTCGATGGGAACAAAATTGTAACGGAACATCAGTTCGACCGGAACGGTGCGCAACAGGTCGTGCTGGATTTTGAAGTTCTTCAGGTCAACGAACTCGGCGTGATAGCGCTGCGCGAGCAATTCAGCCTGGGCGCGCTCGTCCTGGCCCGCGGGCAGCGCCACAGCAAGAGGGACGGAAGGAAGCGAATTGGGAGATGGTGTTGTGGCAGCCATGGTTTACTGACCTCCGGGCGTCGTCTGCCCAAGAGAGAAGATGGGCAGGTAGAGCGAGATGAGGATGAAGACAACCACTACGCCCATGACGATGAGGATGGCCGGCTCAATCAACGCCAGCGCTGCGGTAAGGGCTGTCCCCACGTCTTCCTCGAAAAACTCTGAGACAGAGTTGAGCATCTGCGGCAGCGCGCCGGTCTGCTCGCCCACAGCGATCATTTCTGCGGCCAGGTCGGGGAAGATTTTGGTTTGGGTGAGCGCATCAGCCAGGCTCTTGCCTTCGCGGACCGTGTTGATGGAGTTGAGAACTGCTCTGGAGACGCAGCGCGAGCTGATGGAGCGGGCCGCGGTCTCCAGCGACGGCACCAGGGGCAGGCCACCTGCAAGCAGCGTGGCCAACGTGCGCGCAAAAAGGGCCACCTGGTACTTGAGCCAGATTTTGCCGAAGACAGGCAGTCCGATGCGAAAGCTGTCAACAAAATCGCGTCCCCGTTCGGTGATGATGAAGCGATAAAGGGCGAAGCCCGTGCCCGCAATGATCAGCAGAATCCACAGGATGTTGTGATTGAGAAACTTGCCGACGGCCAGCAGATCCGAGGTCATCACCGGCAGCTTGTTGCCCATCTGGTCATACAGCTCGCCAAACTTGGGAACCACAAAGACGAACATGAAGAACATCAGCACACATACCAGGATGAGCAGCGCGCAGGGATAGATGAGCGAGGTAATCAGCTTTTTGCGGAAGGTGAGTGAGGTGCGCTGGAAGGTGACATAACGCTCCAGCACCTCCTGCAAATTGCCGCTGCGCTCGCCAGCCAGCAAGGTTGTGGTGTACATGAGGGGGAAGCCGCTCTGTGCCTCGAAAGCGGAAGAGAGAGCATCGCCATTTTTCACGCGCGCTGAGACGTCGTCCAACTGCGCGGCGAAGTGCGCATTTTTCTGGTTCTTGGCCAGCATCTCAAGCGAGCCAAGGATGGGCAGGCCAGCGCGAATCAGAGTGAGAAACTGCTGGTTGAAGATGAGGAAAGGTTCCAGCTTGACCTTGCCGTGCTTGAGACCGCCAAAGCTGGAGCGCTCCTTGACGGAAAAGACATGGTAGCCGCCGTGGGTAAAGCGGGCGCGCAGCTCCTCAGCGGTGGCCGCTGTCTGTACCTGCTCTTGCACGCGGCCGCGCTCATCGGCCAACTTGATGATGAATTCCGCCATATCTCCGCTCGCCGGCTGGGTTGCTCCGGCACATTCACGTGTAACTGCCCAGGTTTCAGGTTACCAGTTTCCACCCGCTGATCCGGCAACAGATAGACGCGAAAGAGCGAAGCATCGCTCAAAGGCGGAATATCGATATTCATTTGCCGCGGGCTGGAACCATTCCGGCCCGCGGCTATCTTCCCAGGAATGGCGCCCGCAACCATCACCGCCGGCCGGGCGCACTGTTACGGATGCACAATCTCCACGATCCTGGAATCCGGCTCGGTCCAGGCCGCGCTGCCCGCATGAGTGAACCTCCGCTTCGCGTCATCCCAGCGCAGCGTGGTTGTGGAACTGTTCCCCTTCTCGTATGAGTAGGTGCTCCCGTCGTCGGAATAGAGCGTGAACTCGGCGTCTGCGCCCGGATAGACGCGCACGGCCGCAATCGCCTGCGGCTGCTGCGTGCTCAAAACCGGCGCGCCCAGCGGCACAATCGATCCGGCGCGCACAAACAGAGGAATGGTGTCGATCGGCGCCTCAGCGGTGATGGTCTGGCCGCCTTTAATGCGCGCGTTGGTCCAGTAGTTGTACCAGTCGCAGCCTGCGGGAAGGTAGACTTTGCGGCTGGTCGCACCCTGCTCCGTAACGGGCGCCACCAGAAATGCGGGGCCGAACATATATTCGTCGCGAATATCGGCAACATTCGGGTCGGCGGGAAAATCCATGAAGAGCGCGCGCATGAATGGGGCGCCCGTCTGATAGGTGCGGTTGGCCTGCGAATAGATATACGGGATGAACTGATAGCGTAGCCGCAGGTACTTTTCCAGGATCGCTTCCGCCTGCTTGCCGTACGACCAGACTTCGTTGTGCATCCGCTCGCCGTGCGCGCGCATGACCGGCTGGAAGGCTCCCCACTCAAACCAGCGCACGAACAGCTCGGGATAGTCTTCATAATTGCCCACGTTGGCCTGCGCGTCCGAGGCATCAATCAGGGGCTTGTGGGCAGCGTGGTAGGTGGCGTAGATGGGCGGCGAGAAGAAGCCGGCGATGTCCGTATCCCAGTACGCCATGCCGGTGGCTGTAAAGTTCAGTCCGGCCGGAATCGAACGCTTCAGCATATCCCACGTTGAAACAATGTCGCTCGACCAGAAGACTGTGCCGTTGCGCTGCGCTCCCAGGTAAGCCGCCCGTGACAAGATCATCACTCTGCGGCTATCGCCGTAATCCCGGCGGAAGCCGTCGTACACCGAGGCGGTGTGAAAGAGCGGATAGGCGTTGTAGTAGCGCGTGCCTGAACCGATCCAGAAGACATCGTTCGCCGGATCAACATCCGGCTCGGTTTCATCCAGCCACAGGTAATCAAAGCCATCGGGCTTTATATAGCGGTCGCGAATCTTCTCCCAGAACCACCGGGCGGCTTCGGGGTTGGTTGTGTCAATGTTCGGCCCAATCACATTGCGCGACCATCCCTGGTCCGGCTTTCCATCGGGAGTGTGCACCAGCCAGCCTTTGCTCCGCAGCATATCGTAGAATTGCGTGCCCTCGGAGTAGTGCGGCCACACGCTGAGAAGTGTGCTCACGCCCATCGCGTGCAACTGCTGGTTCATGGCTGCAGGATCGGGCCACCGCGCCGGGTCCAGGTCCATCTCACCCTGGCGCGTCATGTTCAGGAAGTCCACCACCAGAACATCCAACGGCAGCTTGCGGTCGCGATAGCCCTTGGCCACTTCCAGCGCCTGCTCCTGCGTGGGATAGATCGCCTTGCTCTGAATGTAGCCGTAGATGGCTTTGGGCAGCAGATGCGTCACTCCGGTAAGCTGTCGATATCCGGTGTAGATGTCGTCGCTCTTCTCGCCGGCAATCACAAAGAAGGAGACGCGGTCGCCAACCTCCGACGACCATACATTCTGCTGGTTGAAGCCGAAATCGATGGTCGTTTTGGAGGGGTTATCCCAAATGAGGCCGTAGCCGCGGCTCGACACCATGAAAGGAACGCAGACGTTCTCGCCTCCAATCCTGTCGTAATCGTGCCAGCATTGAACGCGATGATCGCGCAGGTCGAGAAACCCCTGCTGCTGCTGGCCGAGGCCGTAATAATGCTCGCTTTGCGGCGAGTCGAAGGTGGCCGAAACGCGCTCGCCCGCACCTTCCTTGCCGCCGTCGCCCGCCGCCGCGGAGCGGTTGGGAAGCATCGACCAGCGCCACATTTTCAGCAGCGGCTTGCCGGAAGCGGTGGTGACCGAAATGTTGTTGTTGAATGGTCCGCGCCCACCACCGCCGCCGCCGAAGTAGTGTTCTCTCAGCGATTGATTCAGCGCGTCTAGTTGAAAAGCGTGGGGCGCCGGCAGGTTCTCTGGAGCAACGCGGACGACGATTCTACCGGAGCGAATGACCTCATCGCCGTTCGCCTCCCGCTCGCGCGTCCATCCAGCCTTCGAGGCCGTTCCCACGATTCCGTAGCCGGGAGCCGCAAGCGCCGCTGACTTCTCCTTGCTCAACGTGATGCGAATGATGTTCTCCGCATAAGGCTCCAGCACGATCGTCCTGCCGCTTTGTTCAATGACGAAGCTGCCGGCCTGGCTCTGAGCGGCACCGCAGGCCGCGGCCGCTAGCAGGATCAGTATGGCCAGCAGGGTCCGCGCCGGCTCACGGTCCGTCCGCGCAATAAACTCACTTCGAAAATAGTTTTGCATCCGACTGCACCCCATCGCGCCGCTGAAAAAGGACGCCGCTTTCTTGGTGACTGGAAAACATCTAATCGTAGGAAGCTTGCCTTCCGGCTGTCAATCCTCCAATGATGGCAATTTGGCCGCATAACAGCCGATGGCGTCCCCCCAAGCAATTGCCGGGTACCCCAGGTTCCGCATTTGCAAGCTGGGATGAATGGTTCGCACTCAGGGCTGAAGGACACTGGTCCCGCCGCAGGTGGTCAGTGGCCCGGCATCATGCCCCAGAGCATCACCATGGTCATGCCGATGACGATGATGCTGGTGGTCCAGGCGATGACGTTCCAAAGGCGCGAGTTCTTGTGTTCGCCCATCAGATCCTGGCGGTTGATGAGCATCAGCATGAGGATGATAACCACCGGGAGCAGAACGCCATTCAATACCTGCGAAAGGATGGCGACGTTGATCAACTGCGCGTCGGGCAGCAGCAGCACAGTCAGCGCTCCGCCGGCGATGAGAAGTGAGTAAAGCCAGTAAAAGAACGGCGCCTCTTTGAAGTTCTTGTCTACACCGCTTTCGACGCCCAGGCCTTCGCAGACGGTGTAAGCCGTAGAGAGCGGTAGGATGGAAGCGGCGAAGAGCGAGGCGTTGAAGAGGCCAAAGGCGAAGAGGATGAAAGCGTAGTCGCCGGCCAGCGGGCGCATCGCCTCGGCGGCGTCCGAGGCCACCTGGATGGCGCCCATGCCGTGGACAAAGAGGGTGGCTGCGCAGGCCACGATGATGAACCAGGCAACGATGTCCGTGAAGAAGCTGCCGACGATCACGTCCAGCCGCGAGGCGGCGTAATCCTTCACACGTATGCCTTTTTCCACGATCGACGACTGCAGATAGAACTGCATCCAGGGGGCGATCGTGGTGCCGACGACGCCGATGGCCATGTACATATAGGCCTTGTCGCTCCACACCGAGCGGGCCGGCAGCTTGACCGTGGCCAACAGCGCATCATGCCAACTGGGCTGCGATAGCACTCCGGCAAAGATGTAGGAGATGTAAACCAGCGAAGCGATAATGAAGATTTTTTCCGTGCTCTTGTAACTGCCCTTCACGACGATGTACCAGACCAGCGCCGCGCAGAAAGGCACACTGATGAATTTGGAAACGTGAAAGAGGTGCATGGAGCCGGCGATGCCAATAAATTCCGTGACCACGTTGGTGTAATTGACCACCACCAGCAGCACCATCAGCACAAAGGTGAGGCGCAGGCCGAACTCCTCGCGGATCAGGTCGCTGAGGCCCTTGCCGGTGACCACGCCCATGCGGGCGCACATCTCCTGCACCACGATCAGCGCAATGGTGATGGGAATGATGGTCCACAGCAGGGTGTAGCCGTATTGCGCGCCGGCCTGCGAGTAGGTGAGAATGCCGCCGGAGTCGTTATCGACGTTGGCAGTAATGAATCCAGGGCCGAGGACGGCCAGAAACAGCAGTATCCGGATTCGCCAACGCTTCAACATACTCGCGAGTTCCTAAGGGGGATTCATGGATGCCTATTTGACCATAACAGGCCCGGCCGGAGTGAGGCGAACAGCAAGGCAACTGGCTGCGGTCCTGCGCGGGATTCCCTATGATAGTATTCTTTTGCTAAGTAATCGCCCCAATTTTTAGACCTAAAGAAAGAGATTGTAATGGAATCTGGAGCCAGTCGCTACAAAAACGAACTGAACCGGCGCGACTTTGTGCGCCTTGCCTTGATGAGTTCCGCAATGGTGATGGGGTCGAGTTCCTTGCTCGAAGGCGCGGAACCGGCCGCGACGGCGGTTTCTCATGGCGCATTGCGCTCGCTCGTGCCCGGTGCGGTGCAGCCGGATGGCTGGCTGCGTGCGTACCTGGAAAAGCAAGCGGCGCAGCTCGGCTCCAAGCTGCCGCAGGTCTCCTGGCCGTTTACGGATGCGTTCTGGGCGGGCGAGGAGCGCGGCGACGCGCAGAATGACGATGCCTGGTGGCCTTGGGAGCAGAAGGCTTATTGGATCGACGGCGCGACGCGGCTGGCAATTGTGCTCCAGGATGAGAAGTTGCTTGCGCAGACGCGCGCGTCGATCGACTACACGCTGGCCCACGCCGGCGACGATGGCTATCTGGGAGCAAAGAGTTTTCAGGATCCCAAGATTGCATTTCATCGCTGGCCACAGAATGTGATGTTTCGCAGCCTGTCAGCGCTGTGGGATGCGCAACCTGCGCCGGGCGGAGCCGACAGTACCAACATCGCGGAGGCGCTTAGAAAGCACTACCTAGGCGACACAGCTAATTACGCAAGGCCGGAGAGAAACATCACCAATATCGAATCGATGCTCTGGTGTTACGAGCGCACCGGCGATGCCGCTCTGCTGGCGATGGCCGAGAATGCATGGCGCGAGTTCATGAAGATCAATGCCGATCCGGGGCATGGCGACTTATCGCGGCTGCGCGTCTTTGCCGACACGCCAATCGATTGCCACGGCTGCACCTATGCGGAAACCATCAAGCAGCCGGCGATTCTCTATCTCTACACTGGCAAGGAAGAGTATCTCCGCTTTGCGCAGGCCGCCGAGCGCCGCATCTTTGACCACCATATGCTGATCGACGGCATTCCCTCCACCACGGAGTTTTACCGCACGGTAACATCGCTTGACTCGCATGAGACCTGCGATATCGCCGATCATATGTGGACGTGGGGTTATATGCTGATGGCCACTGGAGATGCAATCTGGGCCGATCGCGTGGAGCGCGCCTTCTTCAACGCCGCGCCGGGAGCGATCAAGAATGATTGGAAGGCGCTGCAATACTTCTCGTGCCCCAATCAGTTTCTGGCCACGCTGAACTCCGACCACAATGTGATGGAGCACGGCGGGCGCATGATGGCCTATCAGCCGAATCCCGGTCAGCATACCGCCTGCTGCGGCGGAAATGTTCACCGCATTCTTCCCAATTATGCGATCCGCATGTGGATGAAGACTAATGATGGCGGCCTGGCGGCGGTGCTTTACGGCCCGTCGAAGGTGAAGGCCGCGGTGGGCGAAGACAACCAGCAAGTTGAGATTGTTCAGACTACGCGTTACCCCTTCGAGGAGCAGATTCACTTCAAAATCAACGCCGATCGCGCCGTTGCATTTCCGCTTTCGTTGCGGATTCCCGCATGGTGCGATGCGCCGCGCCTGGCGCTGAATGGCGCGCCGGTTGCCGTCTCGCGGACGAGCAAAGGCTTTGCGGTTCTGGCGCGCACTTTCAAGCCGGGCGACGTGGTAACGCTCACTCTGCCGATGAAGCTAGCCATTACTCAATGGCCGCAGAACGGCATGGGAATTGAGCGTGGACCGCTGGTTTATTCGCTGCCGATCAAAGAGAATTGGACAACGCTGGTCGAGCCGAAGTACACCACGGCCGAGTTTCCCAGTTGGGAGGCGACACCGGCCAGCGTTTGGAACTACGGACTCGCACTTGATGCTGCCAAACTAGCCAGCGAAGTCGAAGTCAAAAAGCGGACGCTGACGCCGAGCCAGGAGCTTGATCCCTGGGAGAATCCGCCGCTCGCGCTCACGGTCCCGGCGCGCCGAATTGAGGACTGGGAGTTGCAAACCAATCCCGACAACGTGAATCAGAAATTCACTCCGCCGCTGCCGGAGTTGAGCGTGAGCAAGGTGAGCGAAACCCTGGAGCGAATCACACTGGTTCCATACGGTTCAACGCAGTTGCGGGTAACGATCTTTCCCGCGCTGCGCGGGTAAGTTAACTCAGTTATTCGGTTATTACGGATTGATTTCTCAACGCAGAAAACAAGAGAGGAAACGCGAATGTCATCCATCGATTCAAATGAAAACGTATCCGCGCGGCGCAAGCTGCTCGGAGGCATGGTCTCCGCGGCCGCGCTGCTGGGAGTAAGCGCAGCGGGAGCCGCTGCCGGCACAACATCCAAAGCTGTTACTCCGCCCGCCGCGCCGGAGCAAGCCGCGCCCGAAGAGCTCTTCGATCTGGCCCGGCTGCGCAGTTACAAGGCACACCGCTCCTCCAGCTGGGACCGCACGGGCGGCAACGACGACTGGGTCAGAGTCGAGGCGGGCAAGACGGCGACGCTGCTCGACATTACCGGCGCCGGAGTGATTACTCACCTCTGGTTCACCATCAACTCTCAGGATCCTATGCACCTGAAGAACCTGGTACTGCGCGCCTGGTGGGATGGCGAAAAGACACCTTCGGTTGAAGTGCCCATCGGCGACTTTTTCGGCCTGGGCTTGGGCGAGTATTTTACCTACCAGTCAGCGCTGGTGGCTGTGGCGCCCGCCAAGGCGCTCAACGCCTACTTCAAGATGCCCTTCTCCAGCGCCGCCCGCCTGACGCTGACCAATGAAGGCGCTGTCCGCACTGACAGCCTCTACTTCGCCATCGACTACGTGGCACTGCGCAAACTGCCCGCCAACCTGGGCCGCTTCCATGCGCAGTATCGCCAGGCCGCACCCTGCGTGGCCACTCCCAGCATCGTCAACGGCAAGAACCTGAACGGCGCACACAATTACGTCTTTCTGGAGGCCGCTGGCAAAGGCCATTTTGTGGGCGTCACGCAGGCCGTGGTACAGAACCGTGATGGCTGGTTCGGCGAAGGCGACGACATGATCTTCATCGACGGCGACCCGCTGCCCACCATCAACGGCACCGGAACCGAGGACTATTACAACGGCGCCTGGGATTTTTACGGCCAGACCTTCGGCTTCCAGCACAACGGCGCGCCTTACATGGTGACCCCGGAGAAGCTGGGCGGACGCTATTGCCTCTACCGCTGGCACACGGAAAGCCCCATCGCCTTTGAGAAGTCGATTCGCGTGACTATCGAGCACGGCGCCGACAATGACCGCTCCGATGATTTTTATTCGGCGGCCTTCTGGTATCAGACCGAGCCGCACGCGACCTTCCCTGCCCTGCCGTCGCCGGAGGCGCGCAAGCCGAAGGCTCCAAGCAAGGGCTGAGCCAGGACCAAAAGAAAGAGTGGAATCTCGCCATCAGAGATTCCACCCTTTCTTTGTTCAAAGCGACGGCACTTTTTCCAATTTCTGCTGTCAGGCGGTGGCCATAACCGGCTCCTGCGCCAGTGACGATTCAACGGCCTGAGCCGGCTCCGCATCCGCCGCCAGGCTCAGCAGCGACTCAACCACTTCGGCTGCGCTGTAAGATGCGCGGCCGTTGGCCAGGAATTGCGCGACGGTATTCAGATCGTCACCAATGGTGACCAGGGGCGGCTCCACGGAGCCATCCTTGCGCGTCTGCTGGTAACCGATATTGGCCATCAGAGCGTTGCAGAGGCACTTGCGCCCCACCGTCTCTTCGATCTTGCCACCCTTGGCCACAAAGTTTACCACCGGCTCAGCCGAACAGCGATAGCCTATATTGCCGTCCGGCATCACGTAGGACTCGCGCAGCAAGCCAATGTCGCAGACCCTGGTCCGCGCCTCGGCAACCGCAGGATCGGAGTAAGAGCCTTGCAGGATCGCCACCTTGAAGGGAAACCCCGTGGGCGATGCGACAGGATCGGTGAAGACCTCACCCGTACCGGCAACCGCCTGGGCTAGGAGTTCCTTTTTCAGATCGGGCCTCATGCCGGACTCTTCGCTGAAGGCGAAGGCGGTGCCCACCTGCACGCCCGCGGCGCCCTGATCGAGCGCCTCGCGCACCTTCCAGGCATTTCCATAACCCCCGGCCAGCCAGAAGGGAACGCCCAGGGAGCGCAAGCCGGCAATATCGACCATGTCGCGCTCGCCGTAGATGGGTTCACCGGCGGCGTTAAGCGCCAGCTTGCCGCGCGGCGGCGCATTGTGCCCGCCCGCAGTGGGGCTTTCGATGACCAACCCGTCGACGCGCCCGGTGGCCCTGCGTAACATGGTGGTAGCCAGGGTGTTGGAGCTGACGATCGCCAGGAAACGGGGCCGCTGGAGCACCGGCAGAGGACCTTCCACATAATCGGCCGGATCGAAGAGCATTGCGGTATCCTGCCCCTGCGCCGCGCCGATCACGCTCAGCTTGTACTCAGCCGGATGGTGGGCCGCAAAGGCGTCCAGCACACCGGGAATGTGCAGCGGAATGCCCGCGCCCATCAGCACATAGCCGACGCCAGCCAGCATGGCGCCGTAGATTGACGACAGGTGCGGCATCTGCACTTTTTCCAGAAAATTGATTCCGACGGGATTCTTGTGCCCTTCGCGCGCTAGAAAGACTTCAACGAAATTGCTCACGATGCAGAGTTCGACAACCTTGCGAATGTCGCGCCGCTGGTGCATGGGCGGCAGCGGATAGGGAACGCCCGCAGCCTTGCCGCCGGGGACAAAGTATTCATCCCAGATGCGTTTGGCCATTTCAGGGAAGGGAAAGGCATCCAGGCCGCGGCGCATATCGCCGCCTTTGTCGCCATCGGCGAGGCGGCGTACAAAGAGCGAATCCAGCGCGGTGCCGGAGACCACGCCGAGCTGACCGAGTTTGGAGACAGCATTGGCCAGCCGCCAGTTGGAGACGCCCACGCCCATGCCGCCCTGAATGATCTTGGGAAACTGCATCATCTCTGGATTCTTTCACAGATCGGGATTATTTCCGAGCCTTTCTTGCAGATTAATGGAAGAAGAATGCTGAATTTGAGCAAATCAGCACAGAAAGAGACAAAATTGCGGCCCCGCCAACAATTAGGGTCCCGGTTTCAGCATTCTCCGCGAATCAGAAATCTGGACAAATGGGCCTCGGTTGGAAGCATTTCAGGGGACAGGATCAGAGTTTGTCGCGTAAAAAGCTGATCACGTGGTCGGCCTGGACGACGCCCGCCATTCGTCCCTGCGCATCGACAACCGCCAGGGAGTGCAAGTTGTACTTGTCAAAGAGTTCCGCCAGCTCGTTCTGTCCGAGGTTGATAGGGCAGGAGAGGATGCGCTGCTCGGCCAGCACGCTGAGGCGCGTCTCGGGCTGGGCCATCACCAACCGCGCCAGCGGGATGGAGCCGTGCAGAACTCTTTTCTCATCAACCAGATAGATTTCGGTCACACTCTCCGGGTCACCATCAAAGCCGCGCAAGGCCTCGACGGCCTGGGCGACGGTTGCCTCGCGGTCAAGGGCAACGAAGTCAGTGGTCATGCAGCCGGCGGCCGAGTCCTCGTCGAACTCCAGCAGCTCGGAGACCTCTTGCCGCTCCTCCGGCTCCATCTCCTCCAAAATGGCGTCAGACTGCTCCTCGCTGAGTTCGGCCAGCAGGTCGGCGGCCGCGCCGGGGTCCATCTCTTCAACGATGTCGGCGATCCTCTCTTCATCCAACTTTTCGAGGAGAGATTTTTGCAGCTTGGGCTCGACCTCTTCGAGGGTATCGGCGGCGACATCTTCATCCAGCGAAGTGAAAACGGCTTCGCGCTCGGCCGGCGCCAGGTCTTCCAGAATGTCGGCCAGATCGGAGGGGTGCATCTCGGCCAGGCGCTCGTATTCGATGCGCAGCTTGACGCGGCGGTCGGGATCGACCTCGATGACGTCCACAAACTCCCAGGGAATGCCGCGGGCGGCGAAGTGGCGCGAGAGCTTATCGAGGGCGGTACGGGTCAGCAGCCCCTTGAAGACGCGGCGGAAGGCTCCGCGCAGACCCACCTCGACTTCGGCCACACGTAACAAGTGCGCCGCTCCCTGGCCCATCCACTCCAGATCGACGTCGTTGACGCGCACCACTTTGCGACCGTGAATGTCAATGATCTGCCGATCGATGAGGTCCTGTTGCAGGTAGAGGAAGTTGCCTTGATCCTCAAGCGGCGCCAAGGCGCCTGCGGAGCGCAGTTCGAGCGTGCCGGAGGGCGTCTCCATCACCTGGTGCGAAGGCACAATGCAGAGGCCAGAGCGGGTTTTGAGCACCAGGCCAGCCACCTTGCCCGCGTCCTCGCCGGTGGCCACGGCGATGTCCTTCAGCCGCCCGCGCAAGTGGCCCTGGGAATCAGTGACCGGAGTGCCGAGCAGCGCCGTCAGGCTGATGCGGGCTGTGGTGCGGGAAGGCATGAAAAGAGTGTATCGCTTTGGGGGCGGTATGCGCCCATTGAAGTTGCTACAGTACTGGGAAGATGCGCTCAACTCCCGTTTTTCGCGATAAGGCAATCACCGGGCACTCCTTCTCTCGGTGCCTGATGATACTTGGAAATGATGAATGGGATACCTGCCCACATTCCCGCCTGGATATTCCGGAGGAATGATCTGACTTCTTTGTGGTACTCGAATGCGAGAAATCATCTGCAATGTATTTTGCGCGATTGAGCCGGTAGGAGGATGCCGGCCACCGCCAGAGTCAGGGCGATTGTGATATAAGTCTAGCCATGACACGCCACAATTTGTTTTCTGCCGCTTTTGTATTCCTCTTTGCCTTGACCCTCAGCCACGCGCAGACGCTGGCTCCCACACCGCCCATGGGTTGGAACAGTTGGGACGCTTACGGGTTCACCATCGACGAGAGCGACTTCAAGGCGAACGCCTCTGTGCTGGCCGGGATGAAGCAGTATGGCTGGCAGTATATGGTCATCGACGAGGGCTGGTACATGCAGAACCTCAGTGGCTCCAACCTGGCTGAGAGGAAGTACCTGCTGAACGAAAACGGAATCCTGATGCCGGTCGCCAGTCGCTTTCCGGACTCGGCTAATGGCGCGGGCTTCAAGCCGCTGGCCGACTGGGTTCATGCGCAGGGGTTGAAGTTCGGCATTCATGTGATTCGCGGAATTCCGCGTGATGCGGTCACAGCGAATCTGCCCATCGCCGGGACGAGCTTTCATGCGGCGGACGCGGCGGATACGACCGATGCTTGTCCCTGGGACGACGGCAACTGGGGGATGAAGGATAATGCGGCGGGGCAAGCGTACTACGACGCGATGCTCAAGCTGTATGCGGGCTGGGGGCTGGACTACATCAAGGTGGATTGCATCAGCAACCACACCTACAGGCCGACTGAGATTCGGCAGATTTCCGAGGCGATCAGGAAGACGGGGCGGCCGATTGTGCTAAGCCTCTCGCCCGGGCCAACGGGGCTGGAGAACGCGGCGGTCGTCTCTGAATACGCGCAGATGTGGCGCATCACCGATGATCACTGGGACGGCTGGACATTTCCCCACAAGCCTGATGAGGGCGAGTACCCCTTCGGCCTGAAGGGTACCTTCGACCGGCTGGCCAAGTGGTTTACTTACGCCAAGCCGGGGAACTGGCCTGATCCGGATATGCTGCCGGAGGGTTGGCTGGGGCCGCATCCGGGAATGGGCGAGGCGCGCCAATCGCGGCTGACGCACGACGAGCAGCAGTTCGAGTTCACGCTGTGGTCGATTGCGCGCGCGCCGATGATCATGTGCGCCAACCTGACCAAGCTGGACGACTTCAGCAAGTCGCTGATGACCAATCAGACGCTGCTCTTCATCAATCAGAATGCGACCTACGGCCACCCGGTTACGGCCGCCGGCCTGCCTGAGAATACGCGGGTGTGGCGGGCGACGATCAATGCGCCGGGGGCAAAGAATTATCAGGAGTACTTTGGCTTTTTCAACCTGGATGACCAGCCGGTGACGCTGCACACGACCTGGAAGCAGTTGGGCCTGGAGGGCGGCAAGCATCTGGCGCAGAATATCTGGACTGAAGGCGGCTACAAGGAATCGAAGGGCGTGAATATCACCCTGCCGGCGCACGGCAGTACGCTCTTTGAGATTCGGTAGGCGTCTGACCGCTGACATTTTGTGTTGAGTCTGTGCTTTCCCATCCATTCCCCAAACAGCGCGGAATGGATGGGCACGGCCGCATGCGGTAGGGCCAGAGGCTCGCTCTTCGCTCGCTTGAGGTTCTTGCACCTTTCACATGGTCAGAGAACTAGGCGCGCTCCAGCGCCGCCGCTACAAACTCACCGCCGCAGGCGGACTGGACCGCAGCATTCTGGCAGCTTACCATCAACAGATGGATGCACTCATATTGGACGGCCAGGCGCTGACGCTGGCCGAGATTGAATCGGTATCGCTGGGCGGCCGCGCGGTGGCCATTGCGCCGGCGGCGCTGGAGCGCGTGGCACAGAGCCGCGCCTTCATTGAAGGAATTCTAGACGCGGGGCAGACGGTTTACGGGGTCAACACCGGCTTCGGAAAGCTTTCGGATGTTCGGGTTCCCGCGGGAAGCCTGGCGCAGTTACAAGCCAACCTGGTGCGCAGCCACGCCGGCGGAGTGGGCCAGCCGCTGAGCGAAGGCGAGTCGCGAGCGATGCTGCTGCTGAGGGCCAATGTGCTGGCCAAGGGATTCAGCGGCTGCCGTCCGGCGCTGGTGGAGCTATTGGTGGCGCTCGTCAATGCCGGTGTGCATCCGGTGATTCCCGAAAAAGGCTCGGTGGGCGCGAGCGGCGATCTGGCGCCGCTGGCTCATCTGGCACTGGTGGCAATCGGCGAGGGCGAGGCGTTTTACCATGGCGAGCGCATGGCTGGCGGCGAGGCGCTGCGGCGGGCAGGATTGCAGCCCATCGTTCTGGCGGCCAAAGAGGGACTGGCACTGCTGAACGGCACACAGGCGATGACCGCCGTGGGTGCTTTGGCCGTCGCACGCGGACGGAGGGTGGCGCGGCTGGCCGACCTGGCCGGAGCGATGAGCCTTGAGGCGTTGATGGGCACGCCGGACGCCTTCGATCCGCGCATCTCGCAGGCGCGGCCACACCCTGGGCAGATTGCGGCAGCCGAGCACCTGATGGAGCTGCTGGCTGGCTCGGAGATCCGCGAGGCGCATCGCTATCGCGATCCGCGTGTGCAGGACGCCTATTGCTTGCGCTGTATGCCGCAAGTACATGGCGCGGTACGAGATGCGCTGGAACACGTGCGGGGAATCCTGGAGATTGAATCGGGTTCGGCGACGGATAATCCGCTGGTTTTCCCGGATTTCTCGTCCAAAACGCAAGACGGCGGAGCCGTGCTTTCAGGGGGAAACTTTCATGGAGCGCCGCTGGCCTACGCCTTCGACTACGCGGCCATTGTGCTGACCGATCTGGCGGGCATCACCGAGCGGCGCATTGACCGGCTGTTGAATATGGACATCAACGAGGGTCTGCCGGCCTTCCTGTCGCCAAATCCAGGTCTGTCGTCGGGCTTTTTGATTGCGCAAATCGTGGCGGCGGCACTGATCAACGAGTGCCAGGTTTTGGCGCACCCTTCGTCGGCGAGCAGCATTCCCACCGACGGCGGCAAGGAAGATCACGTATCGATGGGCATGACCGGGGCGCTGAAGCTGCGCCAGATTGTGGAGAACGCCGAGCGGGTTTTGGCCATTGAGCTGATGTGCGCGGCGCAGGCACTGGAGTTCCGCAGGCCGCTGAAGGGCAGCCGCGAGGTGGAGGACGCTTACGCGGCAGTGCGGGCGGTGGTGCCGCGCCTGGAGGAAGACCGGGTTCTGTCGCAGGAAATCGAGGCACTGGCGGTTGCGGTGCGGGCAGGAGCGTTCAGGGCGTGGTGCTCGTAATTTTCACCGCTTTCTGTGCAAATCGTCCTTCATTTCCACCGCCATGGTATTGCTGTCATTCTTATAACTCTTATTAATAGAGTTAGTTAGATGAGTTTAGGCAAGAATCGGCTGTGGAAATGTTAGCACTTTGTGAGCAATATTGATATTGATTACTGTCGAAAAAACACGTAAGATAGAGGTCTAGTATTCGACATGGACCGACAGTGTCCCCTTGTTGTCGAGATTGTATTAGGAAATACACACCACTACCAAGGACAGCAAATCAATGGCAAAGCGTCGTGGTAATCCGAATTGGGGCAAGCCGGAGCCCATAGGCCCGGTTGTGCCCACTGTGACCTCCTTCGAGCAGATTGTGAAGGAGTTCAAGCTCAACCCGGAGCAGTATATCCGGTCTACCCGTCTACGGGAGTGGGCGCGCCGAAACAAGAACTCCAAATACATCCCCGAGGCTCTTCTAGAAGCCTGGGGTTTTGAGATTGAATCGGCCATGTAAGCCATTTTCTTGCCAGTGATCAGCAAAAGCGCCGCCTTTGGGCGGCGCTTTTGCTGTATCTGCGTGTCATCGGCGAGAATAGAGGAGTCGCTATGGCAGAAAATACACGCAGCATCGAAGCTCCCTTTACCGATGTCCCCGGCGCGGTGGCCGAAATTCAAGCTGGCCGCATGGTAGTTGTGGTCGATGATGAAGACCGCGAGAATGAGGGCGACCTGACGCTGGCCGCCGAGTTTGTGACGCCGGAGGCGATCAACTTCATGGCGCGGTTTGGCCGCGGCCTGATCTGTCTGGCGCTGACCGAGGAGCGCGCCGACTACCTGCGCCTTTTTCCCATGAGCCAGCAGAACACCTCGCGCTTCGGCACGGCATTCACGGAGACAATTGAGGCGCGCGAGGGCGTGACGACGGGGATATCGGCGGCGGACCGGGCTCAGACCATCCAGACGGCGATCGATGCCAGTTCGACGGCGGCCGATCTGGCGCGACCGGGGCATATCTTTCCGCTGCGCGCGCGCAAGGGAGGCGTACTGGTGAGGGCTGGGCAGACCGAGGCTTCGGTTGACCTGGCGCAATTGGCGGGGTTGAATCCCTCAGGCGTGATTTGCGAGATCATGCGCGATGACGGCGAGATGGCGCGCATTCCTGACCTGATTCCCTTCTGCCGGCAGCACGGGCTGAAGATACTCACCGTGGCGGAACTGATTCGCTACCGGTTGCGCCATGAGCGCACCGTGACGCGGGTGGGGGAGAGCTACATACAAACCCGCTACGGCGAGTTTCGCATGATCGCCTATGCAAGCGAGGTAAACGGAGGCGAGAGCCACATTGCGCTGGTGCGCGGCAACCTATGCGACGACTGCCCAGCATTTTCTCGCGGACCCATAAGCATTTTGCCGGGAGATGCAGGCCTGGAAGACAGCGATGGGGCGGCGCAAACGCCCTGCGAGCGGGCCGTGCTGGTGCGCGTGCACACGCGCTGCACGGCGGGCGATCTGTTTGCCGCCGACTGCCATTGCCGCGAGACGCTGGACGCATCGCTGCGCATGATCGCCGAGGAGGGTTGCGGGGTCCTGCTGTACCTGCACAATACTTCGCGCGGCTTTGAGATTGACGATGCTCCGGAGGCGGAAAGCTTGATATCCCAGGTCCCCAAATGCGACGGACCTGGGGCACCCAGCGAATGCACGGGCCGTCTGGTTCTGCACCAGGAGTTGAGGGCGCGTGAGGGCGCGCTGGCCCGCACTGGACGCAATCTGCGCGCCATCGGGCTGGGCAGCCAGATACTCTCTGATCTTGGTATCCGGCGCATCCGCCTGCTTTCGAACACGCAGATGCACATTCCCGCGCTACAGGGCTTCGGCCTGGAGATTGTGGAGCAGGTGGCGATTCCGCTAGATACCAGTCATCGGAGTTGACAAAGCGCGGTGAAGCCGTAGACTTGTTCAGGCGATTGAATAATTGAATTCCGAACAGGTATCGCGCATGAGTGGCAAACTTCGGTTTCTTCTTGCAGTTCTTTCGGCGGGGTTGGTACTGACCGCCGGTGGGTGTGGCGGCAGCAGTTCCACTTCAACGCCTGCTGCCACGGTGTCGGTTTCGCTGGGCAACACCTCAGTGGTGATGCCGCAGGACGGAACGGCGGTGACGCTTCCGGTAACCGTGGCCGTGACAGGCGCCAGCAGTGCAGCAACAGTGACCGTAAGCAACCTGCCCGAAGGAGTGACGGCGCAATTCGGGACCACGGGCGCGGGACCGTCCGGGACGCTGACCTTCTCCGGCAGCGCCAGCACAGGCGCCCTGCCGGGCACTTACACACCGTCCGTGCAGGCGACTCTCTTTAACGGCCAGAGCGCCACTCAGAGTTTTTCCCTGGTGATTGCGGTGGTGGCCAAGGTGGGCAGCGCCACGGATACGACGCTGGGCGTGAATGGCGTTCTTGAGCAATTCATGGCCACCTCCTTCTTCGTATCAGAGTGGGACGGCGACTTTTTCGGGAGCAATGGGAGCAATCCCATTCCGCTGGAAAACACCATGACCGCGCTGGGTGCGCAGCATATTCGCTTGCAGATAACCAATCCCGAGGGCGTGCCCATGCTTACCAATACCGGGACCGCCAGCGACTGGGATTTCAGCGTCATCGATCGAACGGTGCAGCCGGTGCTGGCCTCCGCCGATCACAGCCCGGAGATGCAGTTGGCCGTGGCGCCGCCGTGGATGTGCAACAGCAAAGGGCAATTGGATGTGGCAAACCATGCGCAGGATTTTGCCGCCTATGCGGCGAATATGGTCCGTTACTACAACACAGGCGGCTTTGACTGGGGCGGAACGCACTTTCAGTCGCCCAGCAATTATCCCATCACCTGGTGGGGCATCTTCAACGAGCCGAACGGCAACGGAGTGAACGCCTCCCAATACACGGCGCTCTATAACATCGTGGTTCCAGCGATGCTGGCGGTTGATCCGACGATCAAGTTCTCGGCTCTGGAGTTTTCCGACTATGGGCTGGGCTCCGGCGGCGCAGGCGATCCGGTGACGTGGCTGCCCGTCTTTCTTGCGCCTGCCAACGCGGGCGGGGTGAATACGCATGTCGATATTCTCTCCACGCATTTCTACGGCACCTGCAACCAGACCGATTCGGATGACACCGTGTTTGCCGCGGTCCCAACATTTGCCGCCAACGTGCGCTACTTCTACCAGGCGCTGGCGGCGCGCCCGGACATGGCCAACACTCCGGTTTGGGTAACAGAAAATAACGTCAATGCCGATTACGGTGATAGCAACGGCATGAGCGTGTGCAATCCGGGCCAGGTCTTTGTGGACGACCATCGCGGGACGAGCGCTTTTTTTGCCGCCTGGAGGCCGTACGTGTTTTCACAGTTGGGCAAGGCTGGCAACCAGGCGCTCTACCAATGGGACTATTCCGGCGATCAGCAGTACGGCGAAGTGGACCCTCGCGGCAACACCTATCTGAGCTACTGGGTTGACAAGACGCTGGGGAGTTACTTTCCCTCAACGCCCGCAGCGCCAGGACCGAATATCCTTACTCTCAGCGCAACCGATACCTATACCGTGGAGACGCTGGCGACCGAGAGTAGCACGGGCACGGTGACCGTGATGGTGGTGGACCGCGCTGTTGATAAGCCCACTGACAACAACGGAAGCGGCGATCCACGGACCGTAATAGTGGATCTGTCGAGCCTGGGGAAGTTTTCTTCGGCGAGCCTGCTGATGATCGACGCCGCCAGCAGCGCCAGCGCGGAACCGGCAGCGGTCAGCTTGACTCCGGCTTCGCAGATGACCATCACGCTGCCTGGGTATGGAGTGGCGTTTCTAACACTGACGCCGTAGAACCGGATATTCAGACAATGCGCTCAGGTAACATTCGGAATTCCTGGCGAAGGCCACAATCATCGTTTCTTTGGGGGTAGAGTCTTATTTTGATTGGCTTTACACTGGGAGAAAATCCCTGTCTGCCTTCGGCTCCGTGAACAGGCGAGGCCGGAAGGGACGATTGTGGTCTATATTGACCATCACAAACTGAAAGATCCCTGTAGAATGATTAGACTGTGTCACGGAAAGATATTTTTCCCACCTGATCTGACAGAAGCGCATCTTCGCCAATGGAATCGCCCCATGATTCATGAGGACGCTCTCCGAAACCACTCTCATCGCACAACGAAAGGAATCTTGATTGAGCGTTCACCTGGTCAATCCCAGCGATAATGCTTTTGGCACCGCAGTGATCACGCCGCGCTGGTTGTTTGTGCTGGCGGCAGCCACACCCCTGATGGCGGGAGATCCCATTCTAGTGGATGAATCACTGGAGCAGATTGTGCCAGAGACGATTCAGCCGGGAGATATTGTAGGCATCAGCGTACACACTGGCAACGCACTGCGCGGCTACGAAGTGGGCAGGATGGCGCGCGCGCGCGGCGCAATGGTGATCTATGGCGGCATTCACGCCACGCTCTTTCCCGACGAGGTGATGGAGCGCGGGCAGGCGCACGCGGTGGTGACCGGGGACGGAGATGTGGCCTGGGGCAAAGCAGTAACGGATTGCCTTGCGGGCAAACTGGAGAAAGTCTACGACGGCGGGCGGATTGGCGGCGGCGAGTTTCTGGCTGCGCGCTGGGATCTGATGGATCCGGCGAAGTATATGTGGGCCTCGGTGCAGACCATTCGCGGATGTCCCAAGCACTGTTCCTTTTGCAGCGTGTGGCGAACCGACGGGCAGAAACCGCGGCAACGTGGCTATCAGAATGTGATTGATGAGATTGTCACCCTGCGACGGCTGGGCTTTCGCTTTATTGCGCTGGCCGATGACAACTTTTATCCGGTAACCTTTACCGATCTAAGACTGGCGCGCGAGCAGGGCAACACGGCCAGAGTGGAAGAGCTGACACAGATTCGCGCCGAGCGTTTTCATCTGATGGAAGAGATGGCGCGGCTGCCCAAAGACATGGTCTTCTTTACGCAGATGACGATGGAGGCGGGCGAGGATACGGTTTTTCTGGATGCAATGAAGAAGGCCAACATCAAGGGCGCGCTGGTGGGCATTGAAGCAGTGACGCCGGAGGGGCTCAAGGCGATCTACAAAGACTGGAACCTGGCCGGGGATGCGATGGCCGCGCAGTTGCGGACCTTCAAGGAACACGGCGTTCATGTGCTGGGCTCCTTCATCTTCGGGCTGCCAACCGACAGGCCGGCGACCTTTGACGCCACGGTGGAGATGGCGCAGAGTGCGGGGATCACATTTGCCCAGTTTGTGATGATGACGCCGTTTCCCGGTACAGTGGATTTTGGCCGCTGGGAAAAGGAGCAGGCAGAGAATCCCACCATGGTGGGCGATGTGCCGATTACGCGCTACTGGCTGATTCCCTCGGCGATTCGCCCCAAGATGTTCACGCCTCATCCGACGATGAGTTCGGATGAGATTCGCGAGCGCACACAAAAAGTGTGGGATCGATTTTACGGATGGGGAGCTATCTGGAACAGGTCGGCCTGTACGCCCAATCTCAAGTCTCGCATCGCCTTCATGCTGCTGTCGAAGCTCTACCGGCAGATGTATGCGGGAACGGGCATCTCGACTGACAGCGCGCGGCGCAAGAAGTCGAAGGCCTGGGCCAAGTGGACAGCCCGGCAGTGCAAGAAGCTCTTCCAGGCCAAGCCAATGCCGGAGCTGGCGGCGCGCGAATGGACGCCAGTGATAGCTCAGACAGCGTTCGCGGGCGCGGATGGAACGAAAGCTTTTGTTGTGATTCCGTAAGGGGGAGGCGCGGGAAGACTGCGCTGTTGCTGGAAAGGTTCGAGTACGTGGATCAAACGAACAGGGAGCCCGCGAGGCGTTAAGCCGGCCGGACAGCGCGACCTACGCGAGCACCCGAAATAAACCCCATATCCACGGAAATTCCCCGCACACAATGCAGCAGGTGGTTGGCGATGGCAGGCAGCTTTTGCGCCGTCACGCGAAACGATGGCCCGGAGATGCTCACCGCCGCAACGGGCATCCGCTGCGCATCCAGCACCGGCACTGCGATACAGCGCAGGCCCTCCTCGAACTCCTCGTCGTCCACTGCATAGCCGCGGCGGCGGGTCTTCTCGATCTCCACGCGCAGGGCCTCGTCCGTGGTGATGGTGCGAGGGGTGAATCGCTCGAAGCGAGCGTGGCGCAAGACCTCGCTGATCCGCTCCTCAGGCAAAAAGGCCAGGATCGCCTTACCCACCGAGGTGCAATGAACCGGGTTGCTGGCGCCAATGCGAGTGATCATGCGCACCGAACGGGCCGGCTCAATCTTGTCGATGTAGATTACGCGCCCGCCCTCGAGAATGCACAGGTGCGCGGTCTCCTCGGTCTCGGCCACCAACCGGCGCAAGTGGGGCTGCGCGCGGTCGCGCAGGTCATATTGGCCGATGGCGCGGTTGCCCAAGTCAAAGAGCTTCAGTCCCAAGCGGAATTTGCCGTTGGGTGTCCGTTCCACCATGCGGTGCCGCTCCAGAACCATCAGAAAACGGTGCGCCGTGCTTTTGTGCAACTGGAGCGACGCGGAAACCTGCGCCAGGCCAAGCGGCGTGTCGCTCTCTCCCAACAGGTCCAAGACGGCGAAAGCCCGGTCCAGGGCTTGAACTTTATATACGCCTTGCGCAGGTGCGTCTCGCATCATGGCCCCCAATTCTCTGCATGACTTCCCTTTTAGTCTCTCGATTTTGGGACGCTATGTCAAGTTCTGGTATGAAATCCGAACCCTCATTTCCTCGTCCAGGGACAGTACAGCAAGGCCGCGCTGAAGCGCGCGCCCACTTCTGACGAGGCCCCCAGGAAATGCAACGCCCCTCCCATCCATTCCGCGCTTTTTGCGGAATGGATGGGAGGGGCACGGGGTTTCAAAACTTCTGGGCTGAATCAGTCATCAGGGCTTCCCTGACTCCTGATCATTACTTGAGGCTGACCACGGCCTTGAGGGGAAGACTCTGCGAAGAGCCTCCAACCAGAATTGTGTAGTCGCCCGGAACGAGCGACCATGCATCCTTTTGCACGTCGAAGATGGACAGGTACTTGGGATCAATTTCGACGGTGATGGTCTTCTTTTCTCCGGCTTCGAGCTTCACCCTGCTCCATCCGATGAGGCGCTTGGGTGGCTCTTCAGCGCTGGCCGGCAGAGCGGCGTAGATTTCGGCGATCTCAGCCCCGGCGCGCTTGCCGATGTTGGTCACGGTGAAGGTGATCTTGGGCGCCTTGTCAGCGGTTACAGAGAGGCCTGAGTAGCCGAAGGTGGTGTAAGAGAGTCCAAAGCCGAAGGGAAAGAGCACGGGCTTCTTCTCGGCGTCGTACCACTTATAGCCAACCTTGAGGCCCTCGTCGTAGTTGACGTGGTAATCCGACTGGGCAGCGCTCTGCGAGGCGATCACCGGACCGGAGGAGCGGGGTGCGCGCGGCGGCTCCTGGTTGATGGTCAGGTGAGGCAGATCGGCCTCGCTTTTTGGGAAGGTGATGGGCAGCTTGCCGCTGGGGTTGACCGTGCCGAAGAGGATGTTGCCGAGAGCGTTGGCGCCATCGCTGCCGGGGAACCAGGCTTCGAGAATCGCCGCCGGAGCATCGACCCAGGGCATGGTGACCGGGCTGCCTGTCTCCAGCACGACAATGGTGCGGGGATTGGCGGCCGCAATCTGGGCAATGAGCGCGTCCTGATTGTGGGGCAGGGAGAGATTGGGCAGGTCCATGCCTTCGCTCTCCCACTGATAACCGAAGACCACGACCACGTCGGCCGTCTTGGCCAGCGCGGCTGCCGCAGCCGGATCGTCGCCGGAGTTGTATTTGACCACGGCCTTGGGCGCGCGGGCCTGGATGGCTTTGAGGGGCGAGGTGGGGAACCAGACTTCGTGATTCCAGCGAGTGGCGCGATCGCCGTCCGGGGCAACGGCGTTGCCTCCCGGAGGATCGACCTGGGCCGAGCCGCCGCCGGAGATCATGCCCACGTCGGAGTGAGCGCCGATAACAGCGATGGTGCGAATCCGGGCGGCATCGAGGGGCAGTGCGGCGCGGTCGTTCTTGAGCAGAACAATGCCGGATTCCTCAATCTTGCGCGCGACCTCAAAGCCGGCCAGGGGATCAACGACGCTGCGCTGGCGAGGAAAATCAATGAGGCCGGAGGCGAACTCGGCGCGCAGGATGCGATGCACGTGCTCGTCCAGCTCAGCCGTGGAGATGGCGCCCACTTCCACCGCCGCCTGATAGCGTTCGCCAAAAAAGTTGGCCCCCGGCTCTTCGTTGTCGAGTCCGGCGGCAGAGGCCTTCTCGGTGCTGTGCGTTCCGCCCCAGTCGGAGAGCACGAATCCCTTGAAGCCGCAATCCTTCTTCAGAAATTCGTTGAGCAGGTAACGGTTTTCGCAGGCGTGGTCGCCGTTGACGCGGTTATAGGAGCACATGACCGCGGCCGGGTGACCCTGGGTGACGGCAATCTCAAAGGCAAGCAGGTCGGTTTCGCGCATGGAGCGCTTGTCGATGATTACGTTGATGGAGCCGCGTCCGCTCTCCTGATCGTTGAAGGCAAAGTGCTTGACGTCGCCAATGACGTGGGAGGCCTGGGTGCCTTCGATGAGTTTGGCCACGAGCGAACCGGCCAGAATCGGGTCCTCGCCCAGGTATTCGAAGTTGCGCCCATTGCGCGGCTCGCGGGCCAGATCAACACCGCCGCCGAGCGACATATTGTAGCCCTGCGCGCGCAGCTCGCGGCCAATCAGCGCGCCGTACTCATAGGCCGCATCCGTGTCCCAACTGGCTGCCGCGGCCACGTTGGCCGGCAGGGCTGTTGAATAGCGCCCATTCACTTCGCTGGAGCGGACGCCATAGGCTGCGTCGCTCATATCGATGCCGGGAATGCCCAGGCGCGGAATGCCCACCACATAGCCCACGCCGCGATTAGACGGCGCATTCACAAGTGTGACAGGCTCATCCGTCGGCATTCCTGTTCCATGGAGCAGCGAGACCTTTTCGCTGAGGGTCATCTCTTTCATCACCAGATCGGCGCGCTCATCGGGTGAAAGCGCGGGGTTCAGCCAGGGGCCGTTTGGCTTGGAATCCTGCTGGCGGCGTTGCGCGAAGCTGGAAGCAGTCAGAAGAAAAAGCGAGACGAGCGCAAGCGCGGCGATTCTAGGCGTGGCGCGGCGGAGAGAACAATTCATGAAAACTCCTTGAAAAACGCTAAATTGGAAGAAAGCAGACGATCAGCTAACCATTCACTACTATACGGCCAGAGAGGGCAAGCCAGATATAGGTCTCACATCTCACTCAGGGCAAACTCATAGAAAAGGCTCACCAACCCAGCAACGAAACCAATCGACGCTGTTCATGTTTTTTTGAGGAGGGAGCAGGGGTCTTTAGACCCCTGAAACAAGCGCAAAAGCGGCGGGCTTCAGCCCTGGACCTTATGTTCGCAACCGAAGCGAGATCCGGGCCTGAAGGCCACCTCCATTGTGCCTTTTCATTCAGGGACCTGAAGGTCCCTGCTCCCTCCGAAAGCTGATCCATTCATTGGGTCGAGATTCAAGACCGACTTCAACGACGAAATTTTGATGCAGTAGACGCAGAACTCATTCAATGCGCTCATAGGGCAGGTAGACAGGCTCCCATACGTAGTCGCGGAGGCGCTGGCGCAGGGTCACATCGTCCACACCTTCGGCGGTTTTGTCGGCCATGGCCTGTTTGGCGACGGCCTCGGCAATGACCATGCTCACCTTGCGGCAGTCAGCAATGGGCGGCAGCAGCGGGGCGTCAGGGTCGGCCAGCATGGGCGAGAGACCGGCCAGCGCCGTGGCCGAAGCCATAATCATGGCGTCGGATACTCGAGTAGTCCGCGAGACAAGGATGCCCAGAGCCAATCCAGGAAAGATGAATGAGTTGTTCACCTGCGAGATGCGAACCAGCTTGCCGTTGAACTCGACCGGCGGGAAGGGGCTGCCGGTGCCGACCAAAGCGCGGCCATCGGTCCAGCGCAGCAAGTCAGCCGGCACGGCCTCGGCCTTGGATGTGGGATTGGAGAGCGGGAAGATGATGGGACGGGCGGTGTGGCCCGCCATCTCGCGGACAATCTCTTCGGTGAACGCTCCCGGCTGCGCGGAGACGCCCACCAGCACTGTGACACCGGCGTTGCGCACCACGTCATGAAGCGAGACGGCGCAGGGATTGTCGAGTTTCCAACTGGCGAGATCGGCGCGCTTGCGCAGCAGCGGCTCCTGGCCGGGACGGATGCCCTCGCAGCCTTCAACGAGCAGGCCATGGCGATTGAAGGCGTAGATGCGCCGGCGAGCCTCGGCTTCGGTCAGCCCCTCTTTTTGCATAGCGGCGATGAGCAGATCGACGATCCCGATGCCGGCCGAGCCTGAGCCGTACATGGCGATGGTCTGCTCTTTGAGCGGCACGCCGGTGGCGCGGACGGCGGCCAGCAGCGTGCCGGTAGTGATGGCGGCCGTGCCCTGGATGTCGTCGTTGAAGGTGCAGAGACGGTCGCGGTAGCGCCGGAGGAGGTTGGCTGCATTGACGCCGGCGAAGTCCTCCCATTGCAAAAGAATGTGGGGCCAGCGGCGCTCGACGGCGCTTACAAACTCCTCGATGAAGGCGTCATACTCCGGGCCGCGCACACGCTTGCTCTGCCAGCCAATGTAGATGGGGTCGTTGAGCAGGCTCTCGCGGTCGGTGCCCACGTCGAGCAGGATGGGCAGGCAATGTTCGGGCGGAATGCCGCCCAGCGCGGTGTAGAGGGCCATCTTGCCGATGGGAATGCCCATGCCGCCGGCGCCTTGGTCGCCCAGGCCGAGAATGCGTTCACCGTCGGAGACGACGATGCAGCGCACATCGTCGTAGCGGGGGTCGGCGAGAATCTGCGCGATCAGATTCCGTTGCGGATAGCTGAGGAAGAGGCCGCGCGGGCGGCGCCAGATCTCGCTGAAGCGCTGGCAGCCCTCGCCCACCGTGGGCGTATAGACGATGGGCAGCAACTCCTCGGTATAGTGCGCAATGAGCGAGTAGAAGAGAGTCTCGCAGTTGTCCTGCACGTCGCGCATATTGCTGTACTTGAGAAAATTGGTATCACGGCCGTCGAGAACGCGCTTGCGGCGCTCGCGCTGCTCTTCCAGGCTGCCGACGACGGGCGGCAACAGGCCATTCAAACCGAAGGCGTTGCGCTCTTCTTCAGTAAAGGCCGTTCCCTTGTTGAGCCGGGAGTTGAGCAGCAGCTCGATTCCATGAAGACGGGTGCGCACCACGCCGGTGTTTGCCTGTTTTTCCTCGCTCATCGCTGTCTTCTCCTTGATTCAAATTCTGATTGCGACCTTCAGCCGCGAAAGCCTCTGTTACTCCTCGACGATGGCCAGATCCCAGGGCGCGAGCGTCAACACTGAGGCTTGCTTCACGGCCTTCCCATCCAGCAGATTGGTTCCGTTCGCATAGGCGTAAGGCGCCTTCACCTCGGCTGCGGAGTAGTTGAAGTAGTAGTGGAGGCGCTTGCCGAGGCGATTGACGCCGTGCTGCACATGGATCGCGGGCGGAAGCTGCTGGTCGGCTGTTTGGATGCCAGCCTCCGCCAGCGCGCCGCGCAGCACCGTGGTTTGCAACGTGTTGGAGAGAGCAGTGCCCTCATAGAGCAGGGTTCCCGCGCCGAAGTGGTTCTCGGTAATCGCCGGCCACTGGCCAAAGAAGGGATGGTCGTAGAATGCGAGGGCTTTGGCGCCTTCGAGCTGGAGAAATTCGGCCCAGTAGGCGACCTGGTTCTGCGCGCCCGCCTTGAGGGGATCGCCCTTGAGGGCAAGCGGGTGTTCGAGCGAGGAAAACTCCTGATAATTGAAGCCGGCAGCCTGGCGCAACGGTCCCGGTGCGCGCACCCAGCGGACGGCGGAGTTCTCGTTGGCAAAGCCGCTCTTGAAGGTCATCACCACATGGCCGCCGTTTTTCACGTAATCGGAAATTTGCTGCAGCAGGGCGTCGTCCGAGATATAGAGCGCCGGAACGATGAGCAGCTTGTACTGCGAGAAATCCTTCGTCTCAGGAAAGACGAAGTCCGCGCCGATGTTCAGCTCGTAGAGCGAGTGGTGGAGCTGCTGCACCAGCGAGGCGTAGCCGTCCGGCTCTCCCGTCCAGCTTCGCGCCGGGACATTGCCGCCGTAGGGCATGAAGCTGATGGCGTTGGCCGAGTCGCGGCTCCACAGAATCGCCACCTGATTGTGAATCTGCAATCCGGCCAGATGGGGGCCGATCTTTTGTAATTCATGCGCTGTTCTGCTCACTTCGGCATAAGCGCGGTTCGGCTCCAGATCGTGCGAGAGAACGCCCTTCCAATAGGTCTCCTGCGCGCCGTGGATCGAGTGCCAGTGCCAGTACTCCACCATGTTGGCGCCGCTGGCAAGATAGGTGTAAACGTCCTCGCGCAGTTGCCCGTCGTAAGGCGGAAACTGGCTGGCAGAATCCCAACCGATGGTTTGCGCGTTGGTCTCGGTGACCAGGAAGTTCGTGTGGCGCAGGGAGCGCGAAAAGTCGCTTTGCAGCGCCTGGAAGGAGCCATCGTAGTGGTCCTGGGTTCCGTGATAGATGTTGTCGGCGACAATGTCCAGCCCAGCGGCCACATCTTCCTCGTTCACGTCGCGCTTCATCATGCCGCCGTAGTCGGTGGTGATGAACTGGCTCGCGCCCGCGCACTCGCGCACCAGCGCGGACTGCCAATGAAGATAGTCGGTGACGCGCATCTGGCTCCAGCGGGTCCACTCCAACTTGTAGCCGGTGGAGATGGCGCCGTCGCGCGCGGGCAGATCTTCCCAGGTGTGCAGATTCTCGCCCCAGTAGTTGAGAAACCAGGCCTTGCTGAGCGCCTCGGGAGTGCCGAATTTCTTTTCAAGATAATGCTGAAAGCCTATGAAGACGTCGGAGTTGTCGGCTTCGTAGCTGCCCGTCTCGTTGTCAAGCTGCCAGCCGATCACAGTGGGGTTGTCCTTGTAGTGGGCGACGATGTGGCGGATGAGGCGCTCGGCATAAAAGCGGAAGGCCGGCGAATCGGTATCCATGTTCTGCCGCATTCCGTAGGAGTTTTGGCGGCCGTTCGCATAGCGCGCCAGGATTTCAGGATGCTGATGAGCCATCCATGCGGGAATGGAGTAGGTGGGCGTACCCAGGATGACCTTGATGCCCGCCGTGCCCATCGCGTCCACTACGCGGTCCATCCACGCGTAATCGAAGCGCCCGTCCTCCGGCTCCCACAGGCTCCATGTGGACTCGCCCATGCGCACCACGGTGAGGCCGGCGGCCTTCATCATAGCCACGTCTTTCACCAGGCGTTCGTCCTGGGCGGTCGGCGTTTCCTGCGGCATATATTCGTTGTAGTAAGCCGCGCCATAGAGCACGGTGGGGAAGTCGAGCGCCGCGGCGACGGGCGCGGGCGGCGTAGTCTGCGCGCTGGCCGCGCCGAGGGTGAACAGGATCGCGGTTGCCGCAGGCATCAGAATACGATTGCATGAAAAGTGCATCATCTCTCCTCTTTACCATCGAAAGGCAAGTGTAACGCAGCGGGAGCATCGGCGAAAAATGCCTGCGGTGCAAGGAATCGAGGATTGCGTCAATCGAGAACCGCTCGATTAGGGAATTGATCTCCCACGCGAGACTGCCCTTCCATGGAAGCGTGTGTTTATTCTGATATGAATCCGGCCTATTCGAAGGTAAGCAGGACAACCTCCGAGCTGGTTCCGACGCGCATGGGCGGACCCCAGGTTCCGGCGCCGCTGGATGTGTAGACCTGCAATGCGCCGAAGCGCTGCAATCCGTAAATGAACCTGCCGAAGGCGTAGCGCGTGAACCAGGTGAAGGGGAAGAGCTGTCCGCCATGGGTGTGGCCGGAGAGCTGGAGGCTGATGCCAGCCTGCTCGACGATGGGCAGGCGGTTGGGCACGTGGTTGAGCAGAATGCTGGCCTGGCCGCGAGGGAGGCACAGGTTTTCCAGCGTGGCGCGCAGCCGGATGGGATAGCCGGAGTCGCCGTTGGGAATGCCCACGAGGATGAGGCCATCCACAGTGACCATTTCATTGGCCAGAGTGCGGATGCCCACGCGGGCGAGAACCTCGGAGTAGGTTGCGGCGTTGCCGAACTCGTCGTGATTGCCTGTGGAAAAATAGCTGCCGAAGGGCGGAGCGAGGGCGGCGAATGGAGCCGCGAGAACATCGGCGTCGGCACTGGCTCCGTCAAAAATATCGCCGGGAAGAAAGACAATGTCGGGTTTGAGACGCGTAGCCAGCGCCACGATGCGGCGGCAGAATCCGGGGCCTTTCACGTGGCCCAGGTGCAGGTCACTCATCACCAGCGCGGTTCGGCCGCGCCAACTTGCGGGCAGGCCGTCGAGCTGGACAGGAATGCACCGGATGCGAATGATGCGGGCATTCACCAGGCCATAGAGGCTGACCGCAATTGCCAGGCCAAAGAACGCAGCGGCTAGTATGGGACGGTCAACGCGCAGCCGCAGCATCGCCAGCGCAAAGCTGGCCAGCCACAGCAGGCAGGCCGCCCAGAAGAAGTAGTTGAAAAAACCCAGCCAGACGGCGGCCATCCTGTAGAGCAGCGTGACCGGCCGGTGAGCGTGGTGGAAGCCAAGCAGCGCGGCGGTGATGAAGCTGAAGGCCAGGAAAAAGAGAGTGGTCCGCAGCGCCAGCGTGGCCGCAGGGCTGAGCGGAGTCCAGAAGTCGATCCAGGTGCGATAGAGGAACCAATGGGCGGCCAGCAGAAAGGCCTGCATCAGCGCGATGCCCACAATCGGCCATGCCTTCAATTGCGCGCCTCCTGTTCTAATTCTTGCACGAACCGCGATCCGAAGACAGTGCGCGCGATGAGCCGAAAGGGCGCGTGAAACAATCTCCCTATGGTTGCGTCCACGGGCGAGTCGCTCGGCCTCTACATCTCGATTCCCTTCTGCCGGTCAAAGTGCACCTATTGCAACTTCGCCTCGGGAGTTTATCCGGCCAGCGAGCACGCCCGCTATGTGGACCGGCTGGTGGAGGATTTGCACTCCGCCCGCTCCTGGGCCGAGCGCCTGGGCGCGCATCTGCCGCGCCGCGTTGACACCGTCTACCTGGGCGGCGGAACGCCCAGCCTGCTCGCGCCGGAGTTGCTCACACGGCTCTTCGCGGCGCTGCGGGCGGAGTTCGACGTGGACACGGATGCGGAGATTACCGTCGAAGTTGCTCCCGGGCAGCTCAGCGATGCAACTCTCGCGGCGCTAGTGGCCGCGGGCATCAATCGCGTCAGTCTGGGCGTGCAGTCGTTCATTGACCCCGAGGCGGCGACGAGCGGCCGGCTGCACAATCGCGCCGTGGCGCTCAACGAGATCAAGCGCCTGCGCGCGGCTGGCATTGCCAATCTGAATGTGGACCTGATCGCCGGACTCAGCGGGCAGAGCTTCGCATCGTGGGAGGAGTCGCTTACGGTGCTGGCCGATTGCGGCGTTCCTCACGCCAGCATTTATATGCTCGAAGTGGATGAGGAGTCGCGGCTGGGACGCGAGGTGCTCTCCGGCGGCGCGCGCTACCACGCCGCGCTGGTTCCCGGCGACGATGCGATTGCGCAGATGTACACGATGGCCATCGAGCGTCTAAGTCGAGCCGGCCTTGAGCAATACGAGATCTCGAACTTCAGCCGTCCGGGAATGGCGTCGCGCCACAATCTGCGCTACTGGCAGAGGCGGCCTTACCTCGGCGTCGGTCTGGATGCCTCGTCGCTGCTGGCTGAGCGAGAGACCGGCGCGGGCCGCGTGCTGCGGACAACCACCACGGATAATTTGCAGCAGTACCTCGCTGGCCGCGAGCCTGTTGAGTGCGCCTGGCTTGAGGCCGACAAACAGCACGAAGAGGCCTGGTTTCTGGGCCTGCGGCTGAACGCCGGTGTGAATCTGGCGGAATTGGAGCGGGAGTTTGGCGCGGCGAGGTTGGCCGCGGCGCGCGCAATGGTTGCGCGGCAGATGGAGACAGGCCTGCTCTGCTCCGACGGCAAAACGGTGCAATTGACCGCCAAGGGACGGCTGCTCTCGAACGAGGTTTTTCAGGAGTTTCTGGGGCTGGTTGTGGAATCCTGATTCGGCCCCAACAAAATGCAAGACTCCCTGCCATCCATTTCGCAATAAGCGCGGAATGGATGGCAGGGAGTCTTTATCCACCAGATGCGGCGGGGAGCAAGCTAGCGTGCTGCTGAAGGCTTCACACCCATTCCATTGAGCTTGACGCGCGCCTGGGCGGCTTCGGGAGTTGCCGGATGACGCTGGATCAGCAAACGCAACTCATGGATGCCCGCATCTTTCCGGTTCATTTGCAACAACGCCAGCCCCTTGTGCAGTTGCGCAGCGGGAGCCTTCGGGCTGCCGGGGAAGCTCTCAAGCATGGCGGTATAGGCTTTGACCGCTTCGGCCGGCTTGTTTTGCCTGTAGGCGATCTCGCCCAGGTAATACTGCGCCGAGCCGGCCAGGTCGTCCAGAGGATAGAAATGAATCACATCCTGAAATTCGCCGGCGGCCACATCGAATTTGGCCGCGTTGAGGTCGCGCACACCGGCCTGAAAGGTCTCGGCCAGGGGCGGCGTCTGCGAGGAGGACTGCGGCGCAGCGGCGGGTGAGCCTTCGTTGGGCGCGGCGTTGTTGGCGGCCGGAGAGGCAGCTTGAGGAGGCGGCGGAGTCTGAATGTTCTGCAATTGCGTCTGCATATCCTGGATGGACTTCTCCAGCTTGTTGAAGCGCGACTTCAACTCATCCACCGAGTCGTTGAGCGACTGCACCTGGCCGCTGGCCGTGTCCAACTTGCTGTTGGCGGCCTCATTTTGCGCGGCAATCTGCTTCTGCAGGGCGTTGACGGCGGCATTCATCTGGGTGGCGTTGTCGGCGGTCTGCTGGGCAAGATTCTGCAAAACACCGAAGCGCGTGTCGAGGGTCGACTGGATGCGCTGCACATTGTCAAGCAACTGCTGCACCTGCGTCTGCAGCTCGATGATCTCCTTGGAGGCAGCGCGCGCCGGCAAGGGCATGGAGACGAAGAGCAGGGCGAAGAACGCCGCGGCGAGAAGACGATTGCGAAGTGAGGTTTTCAGCATAATTCACCTTTGGAAAAAGCTGACAGCGGACAACTAACAGTTGAAGGCTGTTAGCTGTCCGCTGCTGGCTGTATTTTTACTTGTCGATCGTGAAGCCGGCTCGGCGATTCTGCTGCCAGCACTCTTCGGTCGAGTCTGTGCAGAAGGGTTTCTCCTTGCCGTAGCTTACGACGCGGATGCGGTTGGCCGCGACACCGGCGGTGACGAGGGCTTTTTGGGCCGCGTCGGCGCGGTTCTGGCCGAGCGCGAGGTTGTACTCGTTGGAGCCGCGCTCGTCGCAGTATCCGCCAATCACGATCTTCACCGTGGGATGGCTGGCCAGATAGGAAGCGTCGCGGGAGAGCGTGGCCTGAGCATCGCCGCGCAGATCATAGGTGTCGTAGTCGAAGAAGATGTCCTGGACGTTGGCCTTGAACTCCTGCTCGGCGGTCATGGAAGTGGATGGCACGGCGACAGCCGGAGGCGCGTTGACGGTAACCAGCGCGGTGGCGTCACCCGAGCCGCCTGAGCCACGAGCAACCAGGTGATAAGTGGTTGTCACAGCCGGAGTTACTGTTTTGACACCCGAAGTGGGCACATCGCCGATGCCGTCGATGGAGACGGTGGTGGCGTCGGTCGTGTGCCAACTGAGCTGGACCTGATCACCGGCGGAAATCAGGGCGGGCGTAGCGGTGAGCTGCGCAGTGGGTGCGGGCGCGGTGGCGACCGGAGCCGTCGCCGCGGGGGGCAGAGGCTTGGTCTTTTTGCTGCAACCGGCAACCGCGAGTAGGGCAACAAGAACAAGAGGCGTCAAGATGCGATTTAACTGATACAAAGTGTTACTCCTTCCGCAAAATTCAACTGGAACCTGAGATTTGGCTTGCCTCAATTTTTCGGAGCGAGCCGCGCAACGATTTCTGCGACCTTAACATCATAGTTCAGTGGGCCGCATGGCATCACTTCCAGCTCCAGTTGGGCATGAAGTTGTTGCCCGTCTGGGCCAGCGGATGCTGCTGCGTTCCATCCACGAGCATGGACCAAATCTCAGAGTGTTTGCCGATCTCCCGCTGAAAAACGATGTGACGACCGTCCGGCGCCCAGGAGGGATAGTCATTGCTGCCGGCGTCGTGGGTCAGTTGCAGCCAGCGCTTGCTGGCGATGTCCATCACGTAGATGTCCTGTCCGCCGGGCGCACCGGGGCCGTATTTGCGATTCCAACTGAAGGCGATCAGCAGTCCGCTGGGCGACCACGAGGGCGAGACGGCATAACCACCGTCAGTGAGCCGTTGCACATTGGAGCCGTCCTGATCCATGGTGTAGATCTGGGGCAGGCCGGTGCGTCCGCCCGCCCATGCAATCTGCGCATTGGTGCGCGGGTTCCAGGTAGGCGCCACATTGGGCCCCTTGAACGCGGTCACGCTGTGCAGATTGCCGCCACTCACGTCAGAGACCCAAAGCTGCGAATCGCCTGAGCGCGAGGAGGAGAAGGCGATCTTGGTGCCGTCGCCCGACCAGGCCGGCGACTGGTTGCTTCCGCCGGCCGTGCCCGCGGGAAAGCTGACTGTCCGGTTCAGCTCCAGCGAGTACATGCGGATGTCCCATCCGTTGTGGCCCAGCGAGGCGAATGCGATGCGCGTGTTGTCGGGCGAGATGCGCGGAGAGAGCGAGATGGTGCCCAGTTTGGTGACCTGATGCTGATTTTGCCCGTCGTAGTCCATCTGCCAGATCTCTTTGGTTCCGCTGCGCGAACTGACAAAGAAGATTTTGGTTTCGGCGATTCCGTTGATGCCTCCGCCGAGGCGGAGGATGATTTCGTCGGCAAATCTATGCGCGATGGTGCGCGCCATATCCAGGCTGGCCGCCTCGTTGTACTGTTTTCCGAGGACTTGCGGATTGGCGGTGTTGCGGGAGTCGTCGAGCCAGCCGTAGACACTGATTCGACCGCTGGCGATGGAGAGCGCGCCAAAAGCCACCATGGCGGCGTTGGCGGGCGCTGCCGACCACTGCTCCAGATTGATCTCCTGCGGCGATCCGGGGGCAAGCTGCGGCTCAAGACTTTTGGAGACGAGATCGAAGATGCCCGCGTTGGCCAAATCGGATTGCAGGGTGGCATCGAAGGCGGCCTTCAGCTCCGGAGTCTGTGGATCGCCGCCGACAGGCTTGAAATCGGCCGCGGCCAGCCGGATGCGTTCGTTGCCGAGATTGGTGCCGGTATGGATCCAGTCCTGGGCGGGCAGTTGCGAGGCTGCGAAACAGGCCAGCACAAGCATGGCTAGGAACAGAATCCGCGAAAAAGCCTTCATGGGTTCAGCAGTCCTTCCTGAAGATAATCAGCGAGTTGAGAGATCAGCGGCGTCAGCGAACGGGCTTGCAAAGCCGTCCTTATGGCCTTAATACTCGCAGTAATACGAAACCTTCAACGTACTTGAATTATATGCCGAGGGGAGCGCGCCAAAGGTATCCACGCGCTGCACGCCACGCTGGCAGGAGCGGTCGAGTGTGGCGCTGCCGCTGGATCTCTCAATCTGGACATCGGAAGGAGTTCCGGCGCGGTTGATGGTGAAGGTGAGGTAAACGCGCGCGCCATGGGGCGTATGCGGATCGACCTCCGGCTTGTACCAACTGGAGGCCATCTTGCGATTGAGGTTGTCCACATACCAGCCGAAGCGTGTGCCGAAGCTGCCGTCGTTGAGAGAAGTGGGGCCACTGGAAAAGCCCTGCGAGGGCAGCGCGCGTGGCATCGACGAGCCGGCCTGTTCGCCATACTGCGCGCGGTTGTTGGACTGCTGGGTGTGCGGCGGCATCTGGCGGGCGCTCTGCGGCGCTGCCTGCTTCTGCTTGCCGCTGATGGGAATCGCCGTCTCGTCCACCGCCTGCTTGGCCTTGGGCGTTGGCTCGGCCGGAGCCTCGCTGGGCGTCTCGGTGGCCAGCACATTCTCATTGGGCGGATGATCGGCTGGCAAAGGGAGCGCGCTGGTCATGCTTACCTGGATTGCTCCACCGCCGCCCGCGCTGCCCCACTGATTGGCATGAAAGAGACCGCCCAGGAGGCCGTAGGCAAACAGGCAAGCTGCCAGAGCGCCGTGCAGCAACAGCGACCCCACCACGGGAGCCGCCATCGACTCCCGCGAGGGGCTCAGTTCCTGCTCCAGTTGTGCTCCACCTACCAGCAGTGTCTCCATTCGCTTGACCGAAACCATTCAAGCCGCTGACTTGTTAATTTCCGCCCGCCTTGGTATCCAGCGGCTGGGTAACGATGGAAATGTTGGTGATCCCGGCCTGCTTCACCGCGTCCATCACGCTGGCGAAGGCTCCGAAGGGCACCCGCTCGTCGGCGCGGAGATAGATCACCTGCTTGGCCGAGCCGCTGCTCGCAGCGCGCAGTTTTCCGCCCAGTTCGTGAACATTGATGGGCTGATCGCCCAAAAATACATTCTGATCGCGGTCGATGGTGACCACCAGCCGCACCTCGGTGACCTCTTTGACGGTACGCGTCTTGGGCACAGCCACTTCAATGCCCGACTGAAGGACCGGCGCAGTAATCATGAAAATGACCAGCAGCACCAGCACCACGTCCACCAGCGGCGTGATGTTGATCTCCGCCAGCGAGGTTCGCGTCTGGCCGTTGTTACTTGTAAAGGCCACGGTCCACCTCGTGTGGAAGATCCCTGGACGGTTCGCGCAGTCCTTCCGCGTTCGCCATGCGCGCAGCAGCCGGACGCGCCGGGATTTCGTCGAGGGCGTTCAGCAGCTCGCGGCAAAAGTCGTCCACCGCCGAGGCAAAAACCCGGATGCGCGCCGCGAAGAGGTTATAAGCCACCAGGGCCGGCACGGCCGCAAAGAGGCCTGCGGCTGTGGTGATCAGCGCCGCGCTGATGCCGGGCGCCACGGCGCGCAGCGTGGCCGAGCCAGAGGTGCCCAGTCCCTGGAAGGCGTCCACAATGCCCATCACCGTGCCGAAGAGGCCCACGAACGGGCTGACGGCGGCAATGATCGCCAGCCAGGGCATACGCTGCTCCAGATCGGTGACCGCCTCGCTGGCGGCGCTTTGGGCGGACCGCTCCAGCGGCATGAGGTTGCGCGGTGGGCCGGAGCCGCCCGTCTGCCGCTTGTAGGTTTCAAAGACGGCCACAAAGACCTGCGCCAACGGGCTGTTTGCACACTCGGCGCTGAGCGCGGAAATCTCTTGCAGGCGGCTTGCATTGCGAAAGCCGCGCAGGAAGCGGCGGCTCTCGTTGGTCGCCTTGCGCAGCATCGACCGCTTACCCAGAATCACAGTCCACGAATAAAGGCTGGCAAGAAATAGCAGCACCAGCACGGCTTGCGCAACCGGGCCGCTGTTAACGACCAACTCCCACAATGCGCTTGCACCCAGCGCCTGCGAGGGCGCTGCTGGAGCTGCGCCCCCGTCCGCCGGCAGTTGAAAGACCAGAAATGCAGTAAGAATCGGCGTATACCTCATCTTTAACGGTAGCAGACAGGACGGCCGCTTCCAAGTTATCAATCAGATGCGCCCGGCGCTTTCCAGCCCGCGCGGCAGGGCGCGCGAGCCGCCCATCGTGCTATGCTGCGCTGGGAGTACGGAGCACGCCATGCTCGTCGAACTGCGCGCCGAAAATTACGCTGTCATCGATCACGCCATAGCCTCCTTTGGCCCGGGGCTGAACCTGCTCACCGGCGAAACCGGCGCGGGCAAATCCATTCTGGTGGACGCTTTAGCCCTGCTAATGGGCGGAAAAGCTTCAGCCGAGCTGGTCCGTCACGGCGCTGACAAGGCCGTGGTGGCTTGCGTCTTTGAGTCCACCGCCAACGCCGAAGCCATTCTGGAAGAAAACGGCATCGACTCGGGCGGCACAGAGATCATTCTGCGACGCGAAATTTTTTCAACCGGCAAGGGCCGAGTTTTTGTCAACAACCAGCCGGCCACGGTCGCGGTTCTCAGGCAGCTCGCCCCGGAGCTCGCCCTGGTCCACGCGCAGAGCGAGAGCCACAGCAGCTTCGACCAGGCGCAGCAGCGCGCCCTTCTCGACCGCTTCGGTGGTCTGACGACGGATGCCGTTTCTGTAGCCCACGCCCACTGGCGCTCGGTCGCCGAAAAGCTCGATGAGCTTTTGCAGGGCGAGCAGGACCGGCTGCGCATGGTCGATCTGTGGAGCTACCAGCGCAAGGAGATTGAAGCCGCCAGCCTCGCCGCCGGTGAAGACGAAGCGCTGGAGACCGAAAAACGCGTATTGGCCAACGCCGAAAAACTTTACGCCGCCGCCATGGGCGCCTTTGAGCAGCTTTACGAAGGCGGCGCATCCGCCGAGGGCGCTCTCCGCTCCGCCCTGCGCAATGTTGAGGAACTGGCCCACTACGACCCGCGCTTCACCGAGGCGGCCCAACAGCTAACCGCCGTCCGCGCTACCGTGGGCGACATGGCGGCCAGCCTGCGCGACTACGCCGAGGGAATCAACGCCGCGCCCGAGCGGCTGGCCGAGATCGAAGACCGGCTCGACCTGCTCGACCGCCTCAAGCGCAAATACGGCAAGACCATCGTCGAGGTGGTCAGCTTTGGCGAGGAGGTCGCCCGCAAGCTCGCTGAGGTCGAGGACCGCGACGAGATTCTCAAGACCCTGCGCAGCGAGCTGGCCTCAGCCGCCGCCGCCTATCGCATCGCAGCTAGCTCATTGAGTGCTGAGCGCAAGACCGCCGCCGCCAAGCTGGCCAAACTCGCCGAGGCGCAGATCAACTCGCTCGCCATGAAGGTCCACTTTGAAGTCGCCGTCACCGCCAGCGATGCCCAGGCCCACTGGACCGCCTCCGGCTGGGACACCGTGGAATACCGCATCGCGACCAACCCCGGCGAGCCGCTCAAGCCGCTGGACGAGATCGCCTCAGGCGGCGAGATGAGCCGCGTGATGCTGGCGCTCAAGGTCAGCGTGGAAGAGGGCGCGGCCAAGCCCAAAAAGAAGCAGCCCACGCCGCGGACGCTGGTTTTTGACGAAATCGACATCGGCATCGGAGGCCGCGCCGCCGAGGCCGTCGGCCAAAAGCTCAAATCCCTCAGCCGCGGTCAGCAGGTGCTGTGCGTTACCCACTTGCCTCAGATTGCCGCCTTCGCCGACCAGCACTTCCTCATCGACAAGCGCGAATCCGAGGGCCGGACGAAGACCAAGGTGAGCCTCCTCGACGACCGCGCCCGAATCGAAGAAGTAGCCCGCATGGTCTCCGGCGCAACGGTGACCGAAACCAGCCTCCAGCACGCCGCGCAGATGATCGCCGCGAGCCGGTAGAGTGGTCTTCTCGGCCGGTTAGCCATAATGAGAGAGGCGGGTTATGAATCTTATGAAGGAGGGGCAAACTCATGAACGGGGAACTTCCAGAAATCCCGCATGAAAAGATGACATGGTTCGAAGGCGAGTCGAAAACTGCCTACGCGAAGCACGAAAAAACGCTGCGCCGCAGCATTGATATTAGCGTAGGTTTTTTCGACAAACTCTCAGCCTTAGATGGAGGGTCCATTGCCCTCGCAGCTTCAGTTATCATTGCCCTGACCGCCAAGCCAGAATTCGCTTCGGGAAGGGTGCGCGAGATCGTTCACGGTCTTGTCGTGATTGTAATTCTGCTCTGGGCTTCTCTCATTTGTGCTGTTCTGCACAACTTCCTATCCGTGAGGTTTTCGGCACATGATGCACAATACTCGGAAATTGATTTCAATAGAACGATTATTCGAAATACTCTACCTATCGCGAAGCAAATCATTCCCGAAATCGATAATTCGGTCATAGATCAGATCGAGAAGAACTCCCAAGAGGAATCCGCCGCGAATCAAAAGAAGATCGTGGACCGCAAGGAGCGTCTGTTTCCTACAGTAAGAATCGTCGGGTATATTTCCGCGGGGGCCTTTCTTGTTGCCTACACGTTAGTAGTGTTCTACCTTTTTCAGCTTTGGTGAATCGACATTTGTCATTGCCCAAGATGCACCAGCTCCCGCTTTTAGGACCTGGGATTCGATCTCCCCACTTCGCGCTCAACCGAAGAGTTCGCTGTGCGAGCCAAGCCGGACAAGCCACAGAGTTTCGGAGTCCGGCTTTCGGTAGATCAGCAGCAGGTCAGGCTTGACATGGCACTCGCGATAGCCTCTCCAGTCGCCGCTCAGTTCATGATCGTGATGCCGCGGCTGCAAAGGCTGGTCGTTTGCCAATGCCAGCAGGACGGGCATCCAATCCGTGTCGAGTGCGTCCCGTTGCTGGCCCTTGGATTCGCGCTTGTAATCGCGTTTGAAGGCCGTTGAACGCTCAATCGTCCGCATGAAGATCGGCCATCAGCGCTTCGACACTAGCAAAGCGCTTGCCCTTTCCGGCCTCCAGTTCGGCCATCGCCTTGCGGGTGACGGCGTTGGGCGCCTTCACCTCGAAGGGCAGGCGGCGCTCGTCGGCAACCCGCAGCATCAGCAGGCGAATCGCGTCGGAGATGGACAGACCCATGGCTTGCAGCGCGTTGGCTGCGCGTTTCTTGGTCTTCATATCAATGCGAGCGCGAACATAAGTATCGACGGCAATCATGGCATCCCTCATTTGGATTCCTCAAGTACAATTCCATTGTAGTCACAACAGGACCACATTTCAAGCTCGATGAATCACCGGGCACTCATCTCCCGCGCTTGGGACCTGGGATTCGATCTTCCCGGCATGGTCGTCAGCAATACCATCAAAGACGTTGACTGAGAAGGCAATTTCATGTACGCTTTCAATGTGTACAAGATTGGAGGTCGTCCATGCCCAGAGTAGCCGTTGAAGAGAATAGCCGGATGTCGCTGCGCATCCGCGGGAAGGAAAAAGCGCTGCTGATGCGGGCAGTGGCTCTTCAGGACACGGATTTGACCGGCTTCGTGGTGCGCTGTGCCGTGCGTGCCGCCCATGATGTGATCCGAGAGCACGAGCAAGTGCAACTATCAGAGAGAGATAGCCTGATGGTTCTAAATCTGCTTGAGAATCCGCCCCAGCCGAACGATCGGCTTGTTTCCGCCGCCAGGGCCTTAGCGGAGCAGTGCCGGCCATGAGCGGTCGTGCATGGCGCGAGGTTCCCATTGGCAAGCAGTACGACCGGGAGGTCTTCGATTGCGGCGAACAGGCATTGAATGATTTTTTGCGCCTTCACGCGCGCAAGAGCCACGAACGAGGGGGATCGAAGACCTTCCTAGCCATCGATGAAGGAGACGGAAAGACCGTTCTCGGCTACTACACTCTAAGCCCAGCCTCGCTGACTTACGCGCGAAGCCCGGAGAGCGTTCGCCGTGGACTGGCTCGCCATGATCTTCCGGTCTTTCGGTTGGGGCGTCTTGCCGTTGATCGTGCTTTACAAGGCCAAGGGCTTGGCGGCCAACTTCTACTGGCGGCAGGGAGGCGTTGCATCCTCGCGGCATCGGAAGTCGGAGGCGTGGCCCTTTTGATCGATGCGAAGAACGAGCGGGCAGCAAAATGGTATGCCAGCTATGGCGCAGTACCTCTTTTGGATGCGCCGTTGTCGTTACTGCTCCCTCTGCGGACAATTGAAGCTGCGCTCAAGGTTGTGGACCGCGAGTATAAAGAGAGATAATCCAGTGCCGCTGACGCCGGAGTTGCAGGCCGAGTTGGATGCACTGGCTGCGATGCTGTAATTCAAGCCTCATCACTACGATCGATTTCTTCTACGGTGATTGAGCCGGGGAGCCAAGCCGCGCAGTTCTGACGTTGCGCCACTTCACCGCTCAAATGCGAGCCGCCGATGGGCGATGTCGCTTCTCCTCCGGCAAAGGCGCTAAAATCTCAATATGACCGATCGCATCTCGCTCACCCTTGCCCAAGCCGACCCCGACGTGGCCGCCGCACTGGCCCACGAAACCCTCCGCCAGCACGAAGGGCTGGAGATGATCGCCAGCGAAAACTTTGTCTCCGAAGCGGTTCTGGAGGCGGCCGGCTCCATCTTCACCAACAAGTACGCCGAGGGCTACCCTGGGCGGCGCTACTACGGCGGCTGCGAGTTTGCCGACGTGGTGGAGAACCTGGCGCGCGACCGCGCCAAGCAGCTTTTCGGCGCCGAGCACGCCAACGTGCAGCCGCACTCCGGCTCTCAGGCCAACGCCTCGGCCTACGCGGCGGTGCTGCAGACAGGCGACACCATCCTGGGCCTCGACCTGGCCCATGGCGGCCACCTGACGCACGGGCATAAGTTGAGTTTCAGCGGCAAGCTCTACCGGCCCACGTTTTACCATGTGCGGCGCGACACCGAGCTGATTGACTACGACGAGATGGAAGAGGTTGCCGAGCGCGAACGGCCCAAGGTCATCATCGGTGGCGGCAGCGCCTATCCGAGATTCTGGGATTTCGCGCGTATGCGCGCGATTGCCGACAAGGTGGGCGCAGTCTACGTCTTTGACATGGCGCACATCGCCGGACTGGTGGCGGGCGGCGTACATCCCTCGCCGGTGCCCTACGCGCACATCACCACCACCACCACTCACAAGACGCTGCGTGGGCCGCGCTCCGGGTTGATTCTCTGCGGGCAGGCGCTGGCTGCGGCCGTTGACAAAGCGGTCTTTCCCGGCCAGCAGGGAGGTCCGCTGGTGCACATCGTCGCCGCCAAGGCGGTCGCGCTGGGCGAGGCGCTCAGGCCGGAGTTCAAAATCTACGCCGCGCAGATTGTGGCCAACGCGCAGGCCCTCGCCGCGGCGCTCAAAGAGGCTGGCTTCCGCATCGTCTCCGGCGGAACCGATAATCATTTGATGTTGGTGGACGTCTTTGAGAAGGGCATTCTCGGCTCCGAGGCTGAGCTGGCGCTGGGCAAGGCGGGCATCACGGTGAATAAAAACACCATTCCCTACGACACCAATCCGCCGCTCAAGGCCTCCGGAATACGCATCGGCACCCCGGCGCTGACCACGCGCGGCATGAAGGAACCGGAGATGCGGCTGATTGCCGGCTGGATTGAAAAGGCTCTGGCGCGGCGCAACGACGATGCGGCGCTGGAGCGGCTGCGCCTGGAAGTGGCCGAACTGGCCAACCAGTTCCCGCTCTATGCGTGGCTGCGGGAGAAATAGCCGGGTGAAGTGAGGTCACTCACTTCGAGGAAGAATACGAACTACGCAAAATGCCGGTTGTCAGTGGAGCAAGGTTTCACTGACAACCGGCATTTTGCGTATGCGAACGATAATCTCAGGATGTTTGGCTGGTCTACCTCTGTCCTGCCGTCTTCTGCCCGGCAACCCATGCGTCGATGCGGTCGCTCAGCACGTCGAGCGGCAGCGCGCCGGTGTCCAGAACTTGATCGTGAAAGGCGCGCAGGTCAAACTTGTCGCCCAGAGCCTTCTTCGCCCGCTCGCGCAGCTCCAGAATCTTCATCTGTCCGATCTTGTAGGCCAGCGCCTGGCTGGGCCAGGCGATATATCGGTCCACCTCAACCTGGATGCTGGTTTCGTCGATGGCCGAGTGCTCATGGAAGTAATCCACCATCTGCTGGCGGCTCCAATGCTGCGAGTGAACGCCGGTATCGACGACCAGCCGAATGGCGCGCCAAATGTCGGCCTCCAGACGGCCGTAGTCCGAGTAGGGGTCTTGATAAAAGCCCGCGTCCTTGCCCAGATGCTCGGAATAAAGTCCCCAGCCCTCCACGTAGGCCGTGTAGCTGTTGAATTTGCGGAAGGTGGGCACGCCGTCCAGTTCCTGCGCAATGGACAATTGCAAGTGGTGGCCGGGAAGGCCTTCGTGGTAGGCGATGGCCTCCACCGAATAAAGGTTGCGGCTGGTGGCGTTGTAGGTGTCAATGCGCAATCGGCCCGGGCGGCTGCCGTCCGGCGTTCCGGTTTCGTAGTAGGCGGGCGCGGAGTTCTTCTCCAGGTAATCCGGGACGGCGACGACCTCGAAGGGCGCCTTGGGAAGCCTGCCGAAGAGCCGCGGCAGCCGCGCCTGCATGGGGCCAAGATAGCCGCGATAGGCCTCCAGCAGCGCCGCGCCCGAGGCCGGATGCTGCTTGGGATCGCTCTTCAAACTCGCCCGGAAGCTCGGCAAATCGGCAAAGCCCAGCTTTTGCGCAATGGCGAGCATCTCAGCCTCATCCCGCTTCACTTCGTCAAGCCCGATCTGGTGAATCTGCGCGGCGCTCAGGTTGGTAGTCGTGGTGCGGCGAATCAAAAACGCATAGTACTTCGCGCCGTCGGGCAGCGCCGCAATCCCCGGCTCCGCGCGCCCTGCGGGAATATAGCTCACCTCAAGAAATCGCGCAAAGCGCCGGTAAGCGGGCTGCACCTCTTTGCCGATGGCGTCGAGCATCTCGGCCCGGATACGCTCCCGCTCGGCTGCCGGAACCGCCGCCGGAAAGCTCTTCAGCGGCAGAGCCAGCGGCGACTCTTCCGGCTTTTGCAGCGCCATTTCCTTCACCTGCGCCAAGGCCTTTTCCAGCAGAAATTTAGGCGGCACGCGATGGTCGTCCATGCCGATGGAGAGATTGGTGGTCACCTGTTCGAAGGCCCCGGGAATTGCGTGGAGACGCGCAATCCAGTCGTCGTAGTCCTTCACCGTGGTAAAGCTCAACTCGGCCACCAGTTGCGGATAGGTGGTGTGGATGCCCTCCATCTGATCCAGCGAGAACTCCCACTCCTTGAAGCCCGCGGCCTCCTCGTCGTCGGCAAACTGGCGCAGCAGCAAATCGCGGCTGATCTTATCCTGCTCGGTCAGCCCCGTTGTATCCATCGCCGCCAGCCGCATCAGATAGTTCTGCTCGCGCGCCAGCCACTCGTTGTTCGCCTTCACCGAGTAGTCGGTGATGCGATCGTTGTAACGCTTGTCGCCCACCACCGAGGCAAACTCCGGCGAGCGCTCCAGGTAGGCCTGCCAGTACTCCTCAAAGAGCGCGTTGAGCGCCTTGCGGTTTGTCTCAACATCGGCGGCCTGTGCTACGGTTGGCGCCTGCGCGCGCGCTGCGGGGAAAAAGGCTAACAGCAGAATGGCGGCAAGTGCCGGAGCGATGCAGTGAAATTTACTCACGGAAGCGGAACCTCAAAGTGGAATCAAGCGAAATCGCCTTCCTCTTGAGTGTAGTAGAGTTGGCGCGGCTTGCAGCGTGTTTGGCGGCTTTAGCCGCCTCATTCTACCCTTGATCAGCGGATGCAGACCGTGGGGCTGGTGGCACACACTTGACTTGGCAGGTGGCCCGTTCGTCAGCCCCAAAGAATCACCATGAGCCATGAGAAGCTGTGCCTCGTTCATCGTAGTTTTATTGCGATAAGCGGGCGGGTGCTCCCTCGCTGGAGATCTGGGAAACCTCGAACCATTTGCGAGCGAAAAGCGAACCTCTGGCCCCACCGAAAGTTGTTTGCATAGAATTACCCTCCATTGGCACACAATGGTTTTGAGTTGAGAAAAGAAGAGGGCGCCTGGGCAAATGAAATACGAACAAAAGGGGAAGGAAACAGCGGCACCCCCACCCTCAAATCCCGGTTTCTGAAAGGGGTTCATCCATGCAAGTGAAAGATAATAAACATCTTCATCAGTCAGCCATGTGTACTCATCAATAAACAGAAACCCCGATAAACTATCGTTTTTTAACCAAAAAACACGCCATTTTTGCTGTTTTCATGCGAAAAAAGGCCTTTTCGGGAGCACCTTTTCGTCGCAGCATCTTCGCCTTTGCCTTTTCGAGAAACCGGACCGCGCTCACGCCTTCCAAGCCGCCCGGCATCACTATGATGAGTAGAGCACCTGCTTCCGATGCCGGCCAGCGAAACTCCAACCCGCGCCCTGCCCACGCTGCACGAGTTCTTCGCGCCGGGGGGAATTCTGGCGCGCTCGCCGCTGCCCTACGAGTACCGTCCGGGGCAGTTGGAGATGGCCAAGGCCGTGGAGCGGGCGCTGAGCGAACGCCGTCACCTGATTGTCGAGGCCGGCACGGGCACGGGCAAGACGCTGGCCTATCTGCTGCCTGCGCTGCGCACCGGCCAGCGGGTGATCGTCTCCACGGGCACGAAAGCTCTGCAAGACCAGCTTTATTTCCGCGACGTGCCGTTTCTGGAGACGCTGCTGGGCGAGCTACGCGTCTGCTACATGAAGGGCCGCGCCAACTACCTTTGCCGTCACAAGCTGACAGCACTGCGCAACCAGCCAATCTTGAGCGGCCTCGAGGAGATCGACCAGTACCGGCAGATTGCCGAGTGGGAGAAGACCACCGAGACCGGCGACCGGGCGGAGCTGTCGGGGATGCCGGAGACGAGCGCGCTGTGGCAGAAGCTGGACGCGCGAACCGAGGCCTGCCTGGGGTCAACCTGCCCGGATTATCACCGCTGCTTTATCACCGAGATGCGGCGCAAGGCCCTGGAGTCGGACATCATCATCGTCAACCATCATCTGTTTTTTGCCGACACGGCGGTGAAGCGCGAGGCCGGCGGCGCGCCCGACGCGGGAATTTTGCCCGAAGCCGCGGCGGTGGTTTTCGACGAGGCGCACGAGCTTGAGGATGTCGCTTCGAGTTACTTCGGCCTCTCGGTGAGCAATCTTCGTTTTGAGGATCTGGCGCGCGACACCGACAGCTTGCTGCGCGGCAAGGAGGGCGCGGAGCAGTTGCCCGCCGTGACGCAGCAGTTGCGCGAGCGGGCGCGGATGTTCTTTGCAGGTTTGCCGATAGCCGGCGATGGCCGCCAGCCTTTCACCGGGCGCGAGGAGTTTCTGGAAACCTCCGGCGAGTTATACATGGCGGTGCGCGCCACGCTGCGGCGGATGGAAGCGGAGATGGAGGGAATGAAGGCCGTGGACGAGGCCGCGGGGCTGAAGAAACGCGTGGCGCGGCTGCGCTCTGAGCTGGAGTTTCTGCTGGAATCGAGCGCCAATAACATGGTTTATTGGATGGAGCGGCGAGCGGTTTTCGCCGCAACCTCCCACCAAAGGGCTGCCGCACGCAGTGCATCGCGGACAACTTTTTTGCAGGCCACGCCGATCGATGTCTCCGAATTACTCTTTGAGTTAGTCTTCGATCAGATTCCCACGGTCATACTTACTTCGGCCACGCTCACCGTACAGGGCGGCTTTGAACATATTCGCAAAAGGCTGGGATTGAGCGAGGCGCGCGAGTTAGTGGTTCCTTCGCACTTCAAGTATGGCGAACAGGCGCTGCTCTATCTACCGCCGGAGATGCCCGATCCGCGCGAGCCAGAGTTTCCAGCGGCCGCCGCGCAGTGCATTCGGCAGGTTCTGGAAAGCTCCCGCGGCCGCGCCTTCTGCCTCTTCACGAGTTATGCGCAGATGCGCGACTTATACGAGCGGCTGATGCCTGTGCTGGACTTTCCCATTCTGCTGCATGGCTCGGCGCCGCGCAAGGCGCTGCTGGAGGAGTTTCGCGCGACGCCCAACGCCGTCCTCTTCGGCACGTCGAGTTTCTGGCAGGGCGTGGATGTGCAGGGCGAGGCGCTGAGTTGCGTGATCATCGACCGGCTGCCCTTTGCCGTGCCCAGCGATCCGGTCGTCGCGGCGCGCATGAAAGCCATTGAAGAAGCCGGCGGCAAGCCTTTCTTCGACTACCAGGTTCCCTCGGCGGTGCTCACGCTCAAGCAGGGCTTCGGTCGGTTGATCCGCTCGCTGGAAGATCGCGGTGTGCTGGTGCTGCTGGACAACCGCATCCAGACAAAACGCTACGGGCAAACCTTCCTGTCCAGTTTGCCGCCGTACCGCATGACCACTTCGATTACGGATGTGGAAGAGTTCTTTGGTAGTGAAGACAGATGCCTGTAGCGATTTTTGATGGACCCCGGCGATTGAAACAAATACTTGCGCGCCCAGGGCCGAATCTCAAGTTACAACGGAAGACAAGTGGATTGCGAGGGCAATGTAAACGCCGCGTGAATTCATGCGCCTAATCTAATACAACCTGCTTTGTTTTGCACAACAATTCATCTCTGTTTCATCTTTCTCCGCTATTGATGGGAAGTCCGGCGCTGTCCCCACAGTGTGCCGAAACCAAAATCTGTTCTTTGGAGCCTGTGCATGGCCGATCTGGCAGCAGTCGTCGAAGCCCGCCCTCCCGCCGCGGCGCTTCTGAATAAAAAGATGAAAAAGTCCCACGCCATGGTCAGCGGCGGCGTGGTTTTGGTGGCGCTGGTGGCTGGCCTCGGCTTCATCGGCTTCAGTATCATGCAAGACTTCAGCGGCGTGACTCTCGCCAGCTTCTGGCCCTACGCGCTGTTGGTCGTCGCCCTGCTGATCGCCTTGGGTTTCGAGTTCGTCAACGGCTTCCACGATACAGCCAACGCCGTCGCCACGGTCATTTACACGCATTCTCTCGATCCCAACATCGCCGTAGTCTGGTCCGGCCTCTGCAACCTGTGCGGCGTGTTGCTTTCCTCCGGCGCGGTGGCCTACGCCATCATCACGCTGCTGCCGGTTGAGTTGATTCTGCAAGTGAGTTCGGGCGCGGGCTTTGCCATGGTCTTTGCGCTGCTGATCGCCGCCATCATCTGGAATCTGAGCACCTGGTGGTTCGGCTTGCCCGCCTCCAGCTCGCACACCATGGTCGGCTCCATCATCGGCGTGGGAATCGCCAACCAGGTAATGAGTATCCACACCGGCACCTCCGGCGTCGACTGGGAGCAGGCCACCAAGGTCTTCAAGGTGCTGCTCATCTCGCCGCTGATCGGCTTCGGCGCGGCGGCGATTCTGCTGCTGCTCTCCAAGCTTTTCATTCTGACAAAACAGGCCAAGGAATTCGCGGTCCTCTTCGATGCGAATCATAAAAAACCCCTGTGGGCGATTCCCACCATCCTGATTACCGGCATTCCCGGGGCCTACGTCTTCAACTTTATCGCTCCGTTGATTCTCGGTCTCTTTGGCGATCCGGGAAAGGCATTGTGGCGCCCCATTCAGGCATTCCAGGCTGCGCACGTTCCTTACGGTTTATATACGGTCATGCTGCTGGTCGGCATCCTGGGGCTTTACCTCGTTTCTCTCTTTGCCCGCATCGTGATCGAGAACGCCGATGTGCTCTTCACTGCGCCCAAGGGCGCCACACCTCCGCCGTGGCCCATCCGCATCCTGTTGATCTTTACCTGTTCCGGCGTCAGCTTTGCGCACGGCTCCAACGACGGCCAGAAGGGCATGGGCCTCATCATGCTCATCCTCATCGGCACCGTTCCCACCGCCTACGCGCTCAACCACGCCGTCAGCAGCCACGACACGCAGAGCTTCATCTATGCATCCGAACAGGCCGGCGCCGTCCTTGACAGCCACGTTGACAAAAACGGAATCCTGGGCGAAGACGCCCGCGCCGAGGTCACCGACTACATCCGCACCAAGGAGATCAAGCCGGACACGATGCTCGCCTTGCGCGAACTGGTCAAGGACCTGCGCGGCGATGTAATCACCTACAAGGAATACAAGGCCGTTCCCGCCAACCGGCAGGCCAACGTGCGCAACGATATGTATGTGGCCAGTGAGGCCATCCGCCTCTTGCAGAAACGCGACGACAGCCTGAAGGCAGCCGGCAAGCCCACGGTCTTCACCGCAGCGGAAAACGCCACCCTCAAGACTTACAAATCCAAAGTAGACCAGGCCACCAAGTTCATTCCGCCGTGGGTCAAGGTGGCCGTCGCTCTGGCGCTGGGCATGGGCACCATGGTCGGATGGAAGCGCATCGTCGTCACAGTGGGCGAAAAGATCGGCAAGGAGCACCTCACCTACGCGCAGGGCGCATGCGCCGAACTGGTCGCCATGTGCACCATCTCCGCCGCGGACAACTTCGGCCTGCCGGTCTCAACCACCCACGTGCTCAGCTCCGGCGTCGCCGGTACCATGGCCGCCAACGGCAGCGGCTTGCAACTGGCCACCATACGCAATATCGCCATGGCCTGGGTTCTAACGCTGCCTGCCGCGGCGCTGCTCTCCGGCGGCCTCTTCTGGGCCTTCCGCCAGGTTACCCAATAAACTCACATTCAACTGCCTTTCTAAGCAGCGTTCCAGGCCTCCGGCGCTCACCGGGGGCCTTATTTCTACCCTTGCACTGGCGTTTCGCCTCATTCCTTGCGCAACTTCCTTCCGCTTCCGGTAGGATATTGAAGGTACCTATTCAAGAATGAGCCTGAAAGCCAAGCTGGAAGCTGTCATCTACGCCGCCGAGGAGCCGGTCACCCTGGCTCAACTCGCAACCCTCTTTGCCGACGACGCCCTCGCGTGGAAGGCGGAGCAGGAAGCCGCGTCTGCCGCTCAACCCTTTCTGGGTGAGGAGTTTGCCCTGCTCGAACCGCGTCCGGAGTCCGAGCAGAATGCAGCCCCGGCTGATGATGCTGATCTGGAGAACGATTCCGAGCTGATTGCCGCGGAGAGTCTTCCAGAGCAGGAGAACGCAGCCGGATCTGAGGCAGACGAGGCTGCGATCGATGCCATTCTCAAAGCCGATCCGGAGGCGGCGGAGGTTCTTCTCGGCCCGGCCGAAGGCGCTGAGACTTTGCCAGAAAACGCGCCTGCCACTGAAGCCGAAGCTGTGCCAAACGCCGAGTTGCCCGCCGAGACCGAGTTGGAGCTGAAGCGCCAGGCCCGCCAGCGCGACCGCGAGATTCGCGGCATCTTGCGTCCGGTTTTGGACGAGATTATTGCCGATTACGCCTCGGATGGCCGGGGCGTGGAGATTCGTGAGATCGCCGGCGGCTATCGCATGGCCACCAAGCCGGAGTGTCACGACGCCGTCCGGCTTTTTATCAAGAGTCTCAAGCAGCCGCTGCGGCTTTCGCTGCCTGCTTTGGAGACGCTGGCGGTCATCGCCTACAAGCAGCCGGTCACGGCGCCTGAGGTCAACGAGATTCGCGGCGTTGACTCCTCGGCCGTCTTTGGTACGCTGCTGGCTCGCAAGTTGATCTCGACGGCTGGTCGCAAGCCGGTGATCGGCCGGCCCATCCTTTACAAGACCACCCGCGAGTTTCTGCTGCGCTTCGGTCTCAAGGACGTTGGCGAGCTGCCCTCGATGGAGGAGTTTGAAAAGCTTGCCGCAACCGAACTCGACGAACCGGAACCGGCCAACGAAGAAGAACTCGCGCAGAGGCCGAATCCTGCCCTGGGCCCGGAGTTCAAGGAAGCAGGCCACGTGGAGCTGGAAGACTCGCCCGACGAAGCCCTGAAAGCGCAGACAGAATTCTCTGAACCTGCCGAGACCGCCGAGACGGCGGCCTGCAACGAAACCGCACCAGACGAGGCCGCGCCTGCTGCGCCTCCCACTCCAGAGCAGGCAGAAAACGAGACTTCCCCTTATGACGAAGCCCAAGACAGACCCGAAAACCAGCCCCAAGCCAAAAAAGACCGTCAAAGCCAAAAAGAGCGCGCCGAGCAAGCCTGAATCGACAGAAACAAAGCAAGAGCTGGCTACGGAAATACTCGAGAACGAAAAGGCTTTCGATCAGGCCGCGACTTCAGCCGCACCGAAAGAGCAACAGAATGAAGAATTGGCTTTAACCCCTGAAATAGCTACTTCCGCAAAGGATGAAGACCCATCTTCAGCGCAAGCGGAAGTCGCGGCGGAAGCAGTTCTCAACGCGGAAGAGGCCGAAGCAGAGGTCGAAGAGACTCCTGAGCCGGAAGACGATTCCGAACCGGAGTTCACGTCCCAGCCCGAGGCCCCCGCGGACGGGTCTTCGTCCGTGGGGTGGAAACCGCGCCCCCCGGCCAAGCTGGAGCGGCTGCAAAAGATTCTCGCCGCCGCCGGAGTAGCCAGCCGGCGCAGCGCCGAGGCGATGATCGAGCAGGGCCGCGTGCAGGTGAACGGCAAGATCGTCACCGTGCTGGGCACCAAGGCCGACGCCGGCCGCGACCACATCCGCGTGGACGGCAAGCTGCTGCAAGGCGCCGAGCGGCTGCGCTACTTTGTTCTCAACAAGCCCAAGGGCTTTGTCACCACCGTCAAGGATCCCGAAGGCCGCCCTACGGTGATGCAGTTCTTCGACAAGATGAAGGAGCGTCTCTACCCCGTCGGCCGCCTCGACTACATGAGCGAGGGCCTGCTCGTGGTCACCAATGACGGCGAGCTGGCCAACCAGCTGACCAAGGCCTCCTCCGGCGTGGAAAAAACCTATCTGGTCAAGGTCGCCGGTCAACCGACCGAGGCCGAACTGAACATTCTCCGCGGCGGTGTGGCCATTGAACGCGGCAAGCCGGGATCGAGCCCGGTGCGAACATCCCCGGCGCGCATTCGCCAGGTTCGCCAGGGCGACAATCCCTGGTACGAAGTGATTCTCATCGAAGGCCGCAATCGCGAATTGCGCAAGATGTTCGAGGAGATCGGTCACTTCGTGGAGAAAATTCGCCGCGTCGGCTACGGCCCGCTGGTCTTGGACCAGGAGCCGGGCAATCTGCGCGAATTGCTGCCGGAGGAAGTGGATGCGCTGCGCAAGACCGCCGAAGGCAAGCTGCGCACCCCCAAGTCCAAAGACCTGCGCCGCCGCAACCTGCTCGATGCAGGCCTGTTGCCCACAGTTTTACCGAAGCCCAGCAGCCGCCCGCGCACCGCTCCACCAAGCGCTGCCTTCCGGCCGAAGGCAGAACCATCCGGTGGCCTCCGGCCTAAAAACTTCGGTGCAGGCCGACCCGTCCGCTCCGCGGACTCCTTCGCCAGCGGCGAAGCCAACAAACTTTTCCGGCCCGCGCGCTCCAGCGAGGAGGGATTCCGGCCCACCTCTGGCCGCACCTCGGCTCCCAATCCGGTGCGCAGCTTCTCTCGCTCGGAGGACGAGCGTCCCCGCCGCAGAGAAGCAGGCAGCAGCGCGAACTTTGGCTCGGCCCGGCCCGGCGGCCGCAGCTTCGATCGCGCGCCAGACCGGCCCGACACGCGCTCCTTCGCCCGTCCTGCCCCGCGTCCTGCATGGAAACAGGATGATCGCCCGGCACGTCCGCCCTTTGACCGCGCTGGCAGTGGCGCTCCACCATCCAGCTCGGCGCGGAGCGGCGCGGCCCGGCCCTTCACTCCCAAACCGGCCTGGAAGAAGCCGGAGCGGGTGGAACGCTCAACGCGGCCAGAGTTCAAGCGCACCGCACCTGTCCGTAATCCGCGCGATTTCGACGATGATCTCGGCCCGGTGAGACCACCCAACCTCAAAATTGAGGAGATTAGCGGGCCCGATCGTTCTGCCCCATCGCGTCCCAGCGCCCCGCGCTCCAGCTACCGCCCGAATTCAACCCGTCCCCCGACCAGCCGCCCCAGCGCGCCACGTTCTTACACCGACCGTCCCAGGCCCAGCTTCGACCGGTCAGCTACTACGGATCGTCCTAGCTCGGCCAGACCAAACGCCGCCCGCCCGCGACCAGACCGCCCCAGCTTCTCCCGCCCCGAGGGTTCCCGTCCCTTCACCACCAGCAGCGGCAAGCCCCGCGCGGGAGGCGCGCGTCCCAGCAGCAAGCCGGGCAGACCGTTCAGATCCGGCTCGGCCAAATCAGGCTCGTTCAAGCCCAGTTCGCCTCGGCCAACCACGCCGCGCACCAGCCGGGAGGGCGCATCCGATTACCGCCCCACAACGGCTAAGTCCTACCCCAACTCCGCCTCGCGCGCCGAGAGAAAAGCCGGTCCCGGCTGGAAGCCCAAGCCCAAATCCGGTGGGTGGAAGGCTGGCGGCTCGGCCAAGCCCAGCTACAAGGCCAAATCTGGCGTTAGCAAACGCCCGGGCGGCAAGCCCGGCGGGAAGAAGCGCAGCTATTGATCGGGATGGGGCTTCCAGATTTCAATTTTTTCCGGGACTGGAAGACACTCCATCCTCAACTTGCCTTTGCCCGGCCTTAGTGCATTTTTCTTATTTGAGTAGAGTGCGGCGTTGACCGGGAGGTCCACGCGACAGCCGGCCGGGAGGCCGGCGCTACCCTTTCTTTTCCGGCATTTCCTGTTCTTTCAGTGACCGGCAACCTTGAGCCAGGCAGGAGACCCACTCTATACCAAAAGGCAAAATGCTTCAGCGTTTCCAGCGGTTCAGAAACGCGGTCACGGCCGAGGACTCCATGTGGCGCATGGACTCGAACTCGCCGCTCTTCTGGCTGTAGAGCAGCTTGCCCCGCTCGTCGAGAACGGCTAGCGCAGGCACGCCCTTGTGGAGCGGAATCCCAAATTTTTCGGCAAGATCGAAATTGTCGCTTATCCCCGTCGTCCCTATGTTTACGTGGGTTAAGACGAAGTTGGCTTCGAGGATGGGCCGGTTGTTGGCGTCGTGAAAGTAGATGTCAAGCATCTTACAGTCGCCGCACCAGTTGCCGCCAAAATCAACGATGACGCGCTTGTGCTGAGCGACGGCCGTCTTTAGCGCAGCGGCCAAATCGTCTTTGGCCTGCTCCGGGGCGGGATAGATGTCGCGGCTGGCGGGCTTGGGCGTTGGTGCTGTCGTCGTAACGGGAGGGGTCGACTTGCAGGCGGTCAGCGCCAGCAGAACAGCAAGGGTGAAAATTTTGATAACCTTCAATGGAAACCCTCCACAACAACTTTCAGTCTGCCATAAACCGCCTCAGCCGCGCCATTTTCCTTCGATTCTTCCGGTGGCATTTTCCCGGCGGCGCAAAGGGCTTATACTCTGGAGACTGATGAGAAACTCTTCCGATCTGCGCAGGCGTCTGGAGTCGTCGACCTTTCCTGACCTGGAGGCGATGATGGAGGGCTACGCGCGGGCAGCCTCGGCGCTGGGCACAAGCGAGTTCGACCAGAAGCTCGACTTCAGCTCGGAATCCATCGACGGGCTGGACGAAATTTTGGTGCTGGTGGGCGAAAGCCCGGAGCTGGAGCTGGACTTCGAGGTGCGCCTCTGGGGCAGCTACCTGGGCGAGGTGCTGCGCCGCCGCTATGCCGGCTCGTGGGAGATGACCCAATACCCCGGCGGCCAGATTGCGGTTCCGGCCATCGAGGTGCGCGGCTCGCGCCTGTTTCCGTTGATGAAGGTCTACCGGCGGCTGACCGAAGGCAACGAGGAAGATCTGCGCGCCTTCTACACGATGGTGACGGAACGGCTGGGCAAACCCGCGCAGGTGAATTAGAGCACGGAACGAGGGAACAGGGAACAGCCCCAGGGTTTTTATCTGATCCCTGATCCCTGTTCCCTAAACCCTGCTCTTGCGCTTTGTGCGACAATAGTACTGAAGATGCGCGGTGGCGTGAGACCAGCGCGCAGAGGATGGAATCATGGGCGATCTATTTCAGCCGACACACCTGATGATCATTGGGATAATCTTGCTCGTGCTTTTTGGCGGCAAGCGGCTGCCGGAGTTGGGCAAGGGACTGGGCGAAGGACTCAAGGGCTTCAAGGAAGGCCTCAAAAACGTGACCGAGCCAACCGCTCCCGCGGTGCCGGCACAGCCAGCCGCAACGGATGCTGCGATGGAGTACGTCACTTGCAGCCGCTGCGGAGGAAAATTCGAGAACCCGCAGGGTTTTAAAGTGGTGGATTTTGTCTGCCGCTCCTGCCAGGCGCGCGGATAGCGTTTCGCCAGGTCAGTTGGATATTTGAGTATTTCAGCTATTGCTATAAACTCCGTGCCCCATCCATTCCGCATTTTTCTGCGGAATAGGTGGGAAAGCAAGAAACCCAAACGAGCGAAGAGCGAGCCTCTGACTCCACCGCAGGTGGCTTCCAACACAAAAGGCCTGTGCGCGAGCACAGGCCTTTTGTGTTGATGGAGGATGGAATCGGCCCTAGCGCACGTCCTGCGCCGAGGGGTAATAGCCATTGATGGTGGAAACCGTCAAGCCGGGGCGGTCAACGCGGACCTCAACCTTGCGGAACTTGCCGTCGATGGAAGGCTCGTGGCTATAGTAGCCCAGCAGATACTTGGTGCGGGCCTCCTCGGCGATTCTGGCATAGCTCTTTTCAATGCTGTTGATGCTGCCGGCCGCGTCCAGTGTGCCGCCGGTGGCCTGGGTGTATTTGATCAGAATGTTTTCGTAGGACGTCAAGGGAATGTGGAAGCGGTCGATGTAGCCTTCGCCCCAGCGGGCCGACTCGCCTACCGCCGTGCCGTAGACCGCGGTCTTGTTGTGCTCCAGGTAGCGAAGCACCTCACTGAACTTGGCCTTGCTGCCGTACTCCTTGCCGTCGCTGATGACGTAGATGATGCGGCGGCGCTCCTTGGGACGCGTGGACAGCTCCTTGGCGGCGGCCAGGATGGCGTCGTTAAGGGTGTGAATCTCTTTGGGGATGGTCATGAAGGTGCTGCCGCCGGCCGAGCGCCCCGGTTGGAGGTTGGGATCGACGCAACTACCGTTCTGGCGGACGCTGCATCCGGCCAGAGGGCCGTCGCTGACCGGAACCAACATATCGGCGCCCGTCGCCTTGGTCATGGCCAGCACGGCGGGCACACGGGCGCTTTGCGCGCCGGTGAAACCGGTCCGCTCCTGCGCGCCGTTGTTGTAAGAGAAGACGGCGATCTCGTCATAGGGCGTGAGCGCTCCCTGAATGGCGCCCAGAGAGTTGTTCACCTTGGCCATCACGTCCGAAGTGAGGCTCTGATCGATGACAAAGGCAACCGAGAGCGGGGCCGGATCCACGGTAAAAGTGTCCAGGTGCATGAGCGTGTCGTTTTCGTAGACCCTGAAGTCGCGCCAGGTAAGGCCGGCCACGAGCTTCCCCTTGGCGTCTTTTACGGTGACGGGAACATCAACGTAGTTCACGTGCAGGCGGATCAATGTGGTGATCTTGTCGATGCCCTCACCGGCGGCGGGCAGCTCGGGCGGCGCGGCCTGGAGCTCGTCCTTGGCGGGGCTGGCGGGCGCCGGGTTGCGGGGCGCGGACTGCGGCTGCGCCGCAGGGGATGAGGACGAGGCGGCGGGCTGGGACGGTGCGGATTGGGACGGCTGGCTACTTGCGCCCATGCCGGGGGTAATAGGGCCGTCCACGCTTGAAAGAGGCCGCGGAGCCTGGGGTGTGGGCGCGTCGGGAACAGGGGATTGCTGCTGTTGGGCCCGAGCCGCCGTGGCCAAACTCAGGCTCGAACCCAGGAGCGCAGCCAGCGCAATTGTCGATAAACCAAGCTTCACTCGAAATCTCCCAAAACAGTGGACAGTGAAATATGGTGCCTGCCCACTGTCAGAGTATCAGACGCGCCAGAGCCGCGCTGGGTGCAGCCGGAGGGAAACTCTTCGCGTATGCTGTCTTCAGAGTTCCATTTTCGTCTAAAGAACTAGTATGAGGAATCGAATCCGAGTTGCCGTTTTTCTGCTTGGCTTGCCGGGAGTGCTACCGGTGGCCTGGGCCCAGCTCGCCCCCTCGCCGGACGCGCCCCCGGTCTCGACCGCCCCGGCTCCGTCGGAAGACGAGGCGCCGATGGCGACTTTCAAGCTGACTGTCAACCTGGTGGATGTCTTCTTCACCGTCAAGGACAAGGCCGGCAATCTGGTTCCTCACCTCAACAAGGACGACTGCACAATTTCAGAAGACAAAGTACCGCAAACGCTCAAGAGCTTTGCGGCGGAAACCCATCAGCCGCTCACGCTGGGGATTCTGCTGGACACCTCCGGCAGCCAGTACCGTGTGCTGCCCCTGGAGCAGGAGGTAGGCGGCGAGTTTCTGGAGCGGGTGCTGAAGGCAAAGGACGAGGCCTTTCTGCTCTCCTTTGACGTGAATGTGGACCTGCTGCAGGATTACACCAACAACGCCCGCGAACTGGCGCACGCCATGAGCAAGGCGGAGATCAACACCGCCGGCGGCAACGGCGCGGCGGGCATTCCCGGCGCGGGCGGCGGAACCATCCCCACCATCGGCGCGCCCAAGGGAACAGTGCTCTACGACGCGGTCTATCTGGCCGCCAACCAGAAGATGAACCAGGAGACCGGCCGCAAGGCGATGATCCTGCTCACCGACGGCGAGGATGAGGGCAGCAACCACAAGATCAACGAGGCGATTGCCGCGGCCAACCGCTCCAACGTGATTGTCTACACGATTCTGATTGCCGACCGCGGCTTCTACGGCGGATTTGGCTACAGCGGCTACTCGGCGATGAAGAAGATGACCGAAGAGACAGGCGGGCGGCTGATCGACGTGGGCAACAACGGCAAGAAGCTGGAGGCCGCCTTCCAGCAGATTGAAGAGGAGCTGCGCACCCAGTACGTGGCTAGCTATACGCCCAGCAACACCAAACTGGACGGCAGCTTTCGCAAGCTCAACGTGGAGTGCCGCGGAGACGGCATGAAGGTGCAGGTTCGCAAGGGCTACTTTGCCACCGCGCCGGAGAATTAGGGGCTAGGGGTTAGCAACCCAGAACGCAGAAGCTCTGTGCAAAACTCCTTGAAAAGCTCTCATAAACTGTCCCATTTTGGGACAGTACGTTACCTTTCTCTATCACACCGTAATCTAGCGCGTCTTATCCTTCCTTCTTAATATCGGCATAGGTTGAAAAATACTTTAGCCCTTTTAAGAAATATTTTTAGGGGGAGTGAGTTTTATTCGTGAAATGGTACCCAGGAGCCAGCCATGACAACTAACTGCGCTGTCTGCGACGGTTTTGAGATCGGCCCCCGGTTTCGCCGCACCGTCGAAGAGCGGATTGAGCAACTGGAGAGGGACGCTGCCTTCGACGAGGGGCAGATGGCCCTGCTGGTGGATGGCGACCACATTCGCCGTCAAATGCGGCTGGTGGCCATGCAGCGCAGCGAAGCACTACGCATGAGGCTCTTTCTTGACCGCGCAAGAACCCGCCTTCCCCGGCCGATGATCGCGCTGTAACAGCTAACAACCGACAGCTAACAGTTGGCCGCAATCTACTGGCGGCTGGTTGCTATCTGCTGTCAACTGCGTTCCGTCCTCGCCGGCTTCAAGAAATGCTTCAAAGAGGGTTTCATAGAGCGCCTTGCGGCCGGCCAGCTTCTGATTGCGTGCGCGCAGAAAATCAAAACGAAACAAGGAATGCGGCTCCAGCTCGGCCAGAAACCCGGGCGTGAAGCAGCTTTGGGCATCGGCCACCGCCATCAGGATGAGCAAGCGCCAGCTCACGCGCAACAGGCCTTTGAGGCTGGCTGAGCCGTGGGGCAGCTCATCCATCTGCTCCGCCACGCGCTGGCTGAAGCGCAGCAACTGCACGACAAGGCCGTCCAGCGGCTCACCTTGCGCGGCGGCGCGCGTAAAAAGCGTGGCCGAACCACGCGCCCGGTCCTCGAGCAGGTCCTGCAAGTCGTCTCCCAGTTGCAGCAGCACGCCCCACTGGAAGAAGAAGCGGCTTGCATCCGCGGTGAAATCCGGCTGGGCAAGGAAGGCGTCGGCCAGAACCGAAGTTCCGCCCTTGAAGCAACTGATGCGCAGCAGCTCCGCGTTGCTCTGCGGGCGATGGTCGAGCGCGGAGCCCTGCAATTGCGCGAGGCTCTGCTCCTGCGCCTGGTGAATCGCCAGCAGGCTCGAGAAGACCTGCGGATGGAGCGGGCGGTCATACTGCTGTTCAATCATTTGCACCAGGCTCCAGATAGCTGCCTCGCGCCAGTTGCGCGCGCCGAGCCGCTCGCCGCGCAGACGCCGGCGGAAGCGCCGGCTGAAAAGCAGTTTCTCCGCGCGGGGCAGCCCGGGCTGGTCGAGGTAGTTGTCGCTGTAAGGATAGAGCAGGCTATAGGCCAGGATGGATGGGGTCAGTTCCATCGGCAGGCCGAGCAGCGCCTGCGCGCCACAGCAAATCCAGGCATTGCGGCTGGCCTGGATGGTATCGGCAATACTCAGTTCTGCGTCAAAGCCGCGCGCCCACCGCGCGAGCTGTGAGCCGACGGGAAAGAAGCCGTTGGCAAGCAGGGCGATGGCTTCGTCTTCAAGGCCCAGGGCCTGGGTGGCAAAGCCCGGAAACGCCTCGACAATGCGTTGCTGCGCCTGCTTGCGCTCAAGCGGGCTGCGTTTGACACAGCGCGCTTCGCGCTCCACGGCGCGCAGGCTCTGGTCGTAGGCCTTCTCGCGCCGGCGCTGCTCTGGCACGCTGTAGCGCGGAAGCTCTGGCAGGGAGCGCGCCGCAGAGAGCTGCCACGCTTCAATGCACTCGTCCACCTGCGTCTCAACCCACGTCTGACTGGAGCAATCATCCATCTGCTTAGGAATACGAAAAGCTCTGCCGCCCGGTTCCATCTTCGTTTCCGGCAGAATCGCCAAATCTTCAGGCGGTCACACCAGGGGTGAGCGAAACGCGCGTTGCGGAAGCACTGTTCTTGGGTCAACAGGACGGCTTTTCCTGCCGGTTTGCACACCCTTTCAACAGACATTCATCTTTGCAAGTGATGGTGGGGATTCAATCTACCTGTTTTTCACACAGTTCGTTCGGACGGGTTGCTCTGGTTTCGCTTCTCTTTCCCTCTAGCCGCGAAACTGATATCTCCGTAGGCTTGACATTCATTGAGGGATTTTAACCGGCTTCAATACCGGATTTTTCCCAGGCATCATTCATACTTTGATCGTCAGCGCAGACGGTCTTCTGTGCATCCAATGCCGGTTGCCGCGTTGCATCTCCGCCATGCCCACAGGGCCAGGGACGGCACGCAGCGCGCTCTGGAGCAAAGATGCGTCAGGAGGGCCGGCGCGTTTACGGTAGCTTGTTTCAAGGCGCAGCACACAGCCCGCCACCCAGAGCGGGAGCAGGCGTCGCGCATTCAATTGCTCGAAATCAAATTAGACCAAGGAGTTCATTTTCAGACCATGCGACCCAAAAAGATCATTCTCTGCGTAGACGATAATGAACAAGAGCTTTCCGTACTCAAATTCATGTTATCAACCAACGGATACCGGGTTTTCTCGGCCATCAGTGGGCAGGAAGCCATTGGAATTTTTGCCGAGAACTCCGTGGACCTGGTACTGGCAGACTATGGACTGCCCCAGATGAATGGCTGCCAGTTGGTGGAGCGGCTCAAGCAGATTGCCGCGCACGTCCCCATGATTTTGCTGGGGGATCCGCAGCGAATGGACGGCGAGATGCACATCGCCGACGCTGTATTGCCCAAAAAGAACTGCACCACCCAGGAACTGCTGGAGCGCATCAAGGTGATGAGCGCCCGCAAGCGCGGTCCGCGCAAAGGCTCGCAGCGCGTGACACCCCTGACCGAGCTGGCCGTGGCATAAGAAGGTTCTTGACGACTGCGCTAACAGGTGGGATACTCGCCAGCAAGACTTAGTCTCGCGAGTAACTCTCTTTCTCCGCGGGGGTTGGCTTCTTATGGATATGGTCGTTGTCCGTCTTCTTTTTGTGGCCCTGCTGGCCGGGGTCTGTTACCTTCTTCATCCCTTCGGCACGGTGGAATGGATGAACGCGCTGGCGGGCGCGGCCGCGGGCGGCGCAGTGATCGTTTTTGAACTGCGGGTCCGGGCGCTCAGCCTCAAGCGGCTGATTGGCGCCATGACTGGCAGTGTGCTGGGCATCGCGGGCGCCGCTCTCTTTTGCATGGTGCTGCGTGACGCGCTGCCTGCGGGCACAAAGCTCGCCATCACTCAGATATTTGTGCTCCTGCTGATGACCTATGTGGGGCTGCTGGTGGGCGCCAGCAAGGGCGACCTGCTGAACGCCACCGCGCTGGGCTCGGTCTTCGCCGGCGAAAAAGTCACCCACCGCACCGCCAAGGTTTTGGACACCAGCGTCATCATTGACGGGCGTATTGCCGACATCGCCGAGGCCGGCTTCATGGACGGGGTGATGGTGGTACCGGAGTTCGTGCTGCGCGAGCTGCAATCGGTGGCCGACTCGACCGACGGCTCAAAGCGCCAGCGCGGTCGCCGCGGCCTGGATATGCTGCAACGGATGCAGTCCAACGCCGCCCTTCAGGTGCAGATTGTCGCCGACGACTTCCCCTCCATCCGCGAGGTGGACCTGAAGCTGCTGGAGCTGGCCAAAAAATGGGAGGCTAAGGTCGTCACCAACGACTTCAACCTGAACAAGGTTGCCCATCTGCATCACGTCGAAGTGCTCAACATCAACGACCTGGCCAATGCGCTGCGGCCCGTGGTGCTGCCCGGCGAGAAGATGCAGATGCTCATTCTCAAAGAGGGCAAGGAGTATAACCAGGGCGTCGGCTACTTGGACGACGGCACCATGGTGGTCGTCGATCACGCGCGCAAGATGATCGGCAAGTCGGTGGAGATCTCCGTCACTAGCGTGCTGCAAACCGCCAGCGGCAAAATGATCTTCGGCAAGCTGGAAGAGAACGGGAAGAACGGCGAGCCGGTGCTGGTGCCGCCGGCAGACCTGCTTCCTAAATGAAACAGGGCCTTGCTCTGAAAAAAACTCAGAATACGTCATTGCCGCGATCCAACAATCCCTCAGGGGCTAAAGCCCGCGTTGATTTTGCAGCCTGTTTGGCACGGCTTAAGCCGTGCCCTTTCAAAGCATCAATTGAATGAGCCTTTACGGCTCTCTTCGGCTGCGCTCAGGGCAGGCTACAAGCCGCTTCATTTCAAAGCATCAATTGAATCAAAGATCCTTTTGGAAAACTGCCGGCGCTTTCTCTGAGAGAATGGAGCAGACACCTGCTTTTCGGCATCCACTCCCGCGAAGAGTTTTCTTTTTGCCGGATTCCCATGCCTCATGCGAGGTTTAGCCTGTGATGGAAACGACCCAAGGCTTTCAAAGCTTTCTCGGCAACGCGGCGACCGTGACGCGGCTGCGCGAGAGCATCGGCGCGCAGCGCTTTCCTCAGTCACTCATTCTGGCCGGGCCGCGCGGCGCGGGCAAGTACACGTTGGCGTTGATGCTGGCCAAGGCGGTCAACTGCCTGCAACCCACCACCACCGACGGACTACCCGACTTCTGCGGCCAATGCTCGAACTGCACACGCATCAGCGGTTCGGCTGACCTGGAAGCGCTGGTCGCCGAGGCAGTGGCCGCGCGCGACGATTTGCGCGACACCGACAAGCGCGATACGCGCATCCTCATCCAGACCCACCCGGACGTGCTGGTGATACCGCCCGACCCGCCGCAGTTGCTCATCAAGCTGGGCCAGGTGCGCCAGGCGATTCACGTGGCCTACTATCGACCGCCCGTCGAGGCACGGCGCGCGTTCACGATTTTCACCACGTCGGCCTTCATGAAAGAGGCCGCCAACAGCCTGCTGAAGATTCTCGAAGAGCCGCCCGAGCACACTTCGCTGATTCTGCTTACAGAGAATCCGCAGGAGTTGCTGCCCACCATCCGCTCGCGCGCCGTGGTGCACCGCTTGGGCGCCATCCCCACCGCTGAGCTGGAGAGCCTGCTGCTGAAGCGCCGCCCGTTGCTCAAGCAGGCCGACCGCGCGCTGACAGCGCGCCTGGCCGAGGGCGCCGTGGGACGCGCGCTCACCCTTGACCTCGACGTTTATCTGGCCAGCCGCCAGGAGGCTCTCGTCCTGCTGCGCACCGCGCTGCGGGAACCGGATTACACGGCGCTCTTTCACGCAACCGAGAGTTACCGCGCAGGCGCCGACGGCCAGGAGAAGACCATCAGCCTGCTGCGCGCCCTGGGCAGCCTCATTGAAGACCTGCTTCTCATCGTCGCCGGCACACCCGCGCTGATCCGCAACATCGACATTGCGGCCGAGCTGACGCGCCTGGCTGAGGGCGTCAGCGTGGACTGGATCGACTCTGCCGCCCACGCGCTCAACCAGGTGGAGCAGGGGATGAGGCGCAACCTGCTGCGCTCGCTCTCGCTGGACGCGATGGCCGTGAGTCTGGAACGCAGTTAAATAATTTTAGCTTCTGCTATAGACTTCCGTGCCCCATCCATTCTGCGTTTTTCTGCGGAATGGGTGGGATACCAAATCCAATGGCTGCCATTCCCTATTCCCTGGCTTATTGCACCGGTCTTCCATACACAAAGCCACGCCCATCCAGCGCCAGATAGAGCAGGTCTTTTTCTCTCATGTCGCCTTCCATATGCGCCACATTCATCATCGGCCATACATCCGGATCGGTCAGCCGAATCCAGCTCTGGCCCATGTCCTCTGACTTGTAGATGGCCTCCCTCTGATCCGCGTCCAACTGCCCCAGCATATAAAGGAATGGCATATCGTCGCGCAGGCCGCGCCCAAAAGCGATTCTGTCGGCGGCCTTCACGCCTTGCACGGTCGAAAAACTCGCGCCTCCATTCGTCGAATGGAAGAGCTTTGTGCCTTCGACTTCATCGCGGCCTCGCCCGAAGGCGACCCACACATCGCCTGTTTTGGCGGGATTGGAAAGCACCGTCACCTTTACGCCGTCCACTGGGAATCCCGTCCGGGAGTTTTCCTGCCAGGTGGCGCCGCCGTCCACGCTGAAATAGAACGACGGGCCGGCAACATAATAGAATCTCTTCCCTGTCGGATCATTCCGGTCAGCTGCCAGGATGTTCGTACTTACCCAGGGGCTGATGGAGTTCTGCCGCGCGCGCGGCAGCGCATCGTAATGCGCCTTTTCATTGTCTTCAGCGTCAGCGCCGGCCGGTTTTGCCGGCGGGTGCGCCAGCTTGCAAATCTGCCAGCTTGCGCCGCCATCCATCGTGTAATGCGGCCAGGGCGCATGGGCTGCATTGCCGTTAACTCCATCCAGGCTGCCAAATGTCGGCGCCCAAATCATATTCAGCGGATTTGCCGACGACATCGCAATCTGCCCACCAATCGGCACCGCGCTCTTCTTCTGGCCGTGATCCCAGAACTCTTCTTTGGGCATCGCCGGGAATGCCTTCCAGCTTCGGCCACCATCGGACGAAAATCCATAAGCGGGCCATGGCTGCCATTCGATCTCGCCGACAAAGGCCATCGAATCGGGGTGATAGTAACTGTAGTCGAGGCTCGAACCCATGGATACATGAGGCCAGGGAACCGGCATCGCCGTGCCGCCGAACATCTTCACCTGCCAGGCCACCCCCGGCGCGGGATTATAGGGAACTCCCTCGGGATTGATCTTCGACTCGGGAACTTTATCGCGGTCTTCGTGGCGGAATCCGATTGTGTCCATCGCCATCGTCACCAGGTCCGCGCCGCCCTGCGACTTCGGCTGCGGCGGCACGCGCACCATCACGGCGCAGAGTTCTTCGAGGTTCTCCATCTTCCAGGCCCAGAATGGCTGCGCAGCGGTCACATCGTCGGTGCGCGCCACGCCCCATCCATTGATCCACCATGCGTGCCGGGGATTGGCGGGATCGATCATCACCGTGGAGACGCCGCCCGATGCTCCGTCGGTCGTTGTCAGATAGTAGCCCGGCGCCGAAGGATTCGAGCCGGGCGTAAACGGATCGAACTTGTGCATCAGCATCTTCTGGCTTGTCCATGCAGCTCCGCCCGAAGTGGAACGCCAGACCATGCCTTCGCGGCCCACCATCACAATCGCTGGATTGGTCGGATCGACATTGATGCCCATGTACGGTCCGCTCTTGTCGCCCGGAGTTATATCGGTCCATTCGCCGTTGAGATACTTGCGCACGCTGCCGGAGCCGGGGCTTGTTGTGCCAAAGCTCACGTAGAGCGTACCGTCAGAGGCCACCGTGCCGCGGCATGGATTCTCCGCTCCGCCGATATTCGTCCAACTCTCGCCCGCATCGGTCGATCGCCAGACGCCGGAGCCGTGAACGCCGACGTAGATCGTCCGCGAGGCCGCGCCGTGCCGCGAGCCGGGCGCGAAGTGCACAAATGTATCTCCGGCCGGATCGTGCGCCAATGGGGGAAGGCCGCCCTCGACCCTGCTCCATTGATAACTGGCGTCCGATTGCCGCATTCCCTTCCACAATCCATTGCGGCGCGATGCGAAGTACACAATGTTGGGATTGGCCGGATCGACGGCCAGCCGCTCTCCGGTCTCGACGCGATAATTGTCGTTCGATCCCTGGTAGACGTTCTTCTGCACAAAGCCCGTGCCCCGCCAATGCGCGCCGCGATCTTCGGAGAGCATTACCTCGGCGGCAAACTTGTACTTGCCGTTCACCACCTCGCTCGGCCTGTCGATGACGGCGTAGACCCGGCCGGCATTGCTCGCATCAATGGCGATGCTCTCTGTTCCCACGCCAGCCTGGGTCTGCAACGAATCCATCACCGGAATCCAGCGCTGGGTCGCGCGGTCAAAGCGATAGCTTCCGCCCACATCGGTGCGAACATACACGTCATAGGGCGGCATGGGCTGAATCACCATGCCGGTCACCCATCCCATGCCCTGCACATTCACGCTCTTCCATTGGTAGAGCTGCGTCTTCTGCGCTCCGGCGGATGCGGCGGTCAGTATACAAGCCAGAAGCAGCAGGAGGCTGACTCTGATTTTTAAGGACGTTCTGATTGCCCGGCAGGCGAGTGGACCACGCCGCGGCTCAAGATGCCGTGGCGCATTTGTAGGAGAGGAGCTTAACGCGCAGGAGGTATTCATACTGTGATTCTAAACTCAGAATCAAGCACACCAGCGCCCAAAAAACACTTCAGGGGAACGCCTGAAGCGTTCCCCCGCGGTGTTGCCTTTGGTTGTTGCCTTTGGTTGGAGAGAGGCCGCTACTTCTTCTTCGTGGCCTTCTTTACGGCTTTCTTGGCGGGTGCTTTCTTGGCTGCTTTCTTGGTTGCCATTTGCCTATTCTCCCTTTTGACGATTTTTCTGTTGCCCTGCAATCGTAATGCAGTTGAAGAATGTATAGATTTATATTGCGCAAGTGTCAAGGAAAAAACGCAGTGGGAGTGGAAAAATAGGCAACAATTTTTTTGCGTCCCAAAGTGAGCCGCAAATTTTTCGGCTGAAGCGCGTTCGATTGTAGGCAACAGCAGGCGTGTTCATGAGGAATATTCATTTTTTGCGAGCTTCATGGCTGCAAGCGTGTCCTGATCGAGAACCTGGAAACTGCACTGAAGTTTTGCGTGCCGGGAGGCAAGATCCGCTCCACTGTGGCACTCTAGAACTCTGGAGGAGATTGCTGCCATGCCCGTTGAGAACTCTGATGCCGTTGCTGCCAGTGAAGTGCTTCATGCCTGGGAGTCGGGCGGAGCCGATTCCGCCGAGGCGCTCGCTGCCTGGGTCAACGCGCGATTGAGTGCGCACGAGGCGGCGTTGCGAACGCTGCTGGCCATTGCCGAGCCGCGCACCGCGGCGAACTCGCTGCGCTTTTACGATGAGGCCATTGAGCATCTCAGCCTGGCCGGCGCGCAGGCGGGAGTGCTCAACTCCGTGGCCGCCAGCAAAGCCGTGCGCGATGCTGCGCAGCTGGAAGCGCAGCGCGTGGCGATGGCCGCCAGCGCCCTCAGCCTGAACCGCCCGGCCTACGAGGCGCTGGCCGCAATCGATCTTGAGGGCGCAAGCGCGGCCACTAAACATTATGTCGAGCGCACATTGCTCGGCTATCGGCTGGCCGGCGTTGACAAGGATGAGGCCACGAGGGCGCGGCTACAGGCGCTGCACGAGAAAGCGACGCATCTCTCGCTGGAGTTCAGCCGCAACATTCAGGAGGACGCAAAGAGCATTGAGGCCGCGCCCGGCGAGCTCGACGGCCTGCCTGCCGATTACATCGCGCGCCATCCGGCAGACGCCACTGGCCGCGTCACGCTGACCACCGACCCGCCCGATATGCAGCCGGTGATGACTTACGCGGCCAGCGCTGCGCTGCGCGAGCGGATGTTTCTGGCCTACAACACGCGCGCTTATCCGGCCAACAAACAAATTCTTCTTGACCTGCTCGCCACGCGCCAGCAGATTGCCGATGTGCTCGGCTTTCGCAGTTGGGCCGATCTGGCCACCGCCGATCAGATGATGGCCTCGGCGGCCAACGTGCGCGCCTTTCTTGCCAAACTCGACGCAGCCAGCGTAGACGGCGCGCGCCGCGAGCACGAACTGATTCTCCGCTTCACGCGCTCGCGCCAGCCGGAGTTGATGGCCATCGACATTACCAGCCGCGGCTACTGGTACGAGCAGTATCGCCGCTCGGCCTTCGACTTCGATTCGCAATCGGTGCGCCCGTATTTTCCCTATGCGCAGGTCGAGGCTGGAGTGCTGGAGACCGCCGCGCGCCTCTTCAAGATCGACTTCCGCCCATCTACCGCGCCCGCGTGGCACAAAGACGTTTCGGTCTACGATGTCTTTGACGGCGACCGGCGCGTGGGCCGCTTCTATCTCGATATGCACCCGCGCGAGGGCAAGGACAAGTGGTTCTCCGCCGCGCCCATCGTCACCGGCGTGCGCGGTCGCGCGCTGCCTGAAGCCGCGCTCATCTGCAACTTTCCATCAAGCAGTGAATCCGATCCCGGCCTGCTGCAATACTCCGACGTGGTCACCTTCTTCCACGAGTTCGGCCACCTGATGCACGCCATTCTCGGCGGCCAAACCGAGTGGGCCGGCATCAGCGGCTTTGCCACCGAGGGCGACTTCATCGAGGTGCCTTCGCAGATGCTCGAAGAGTTCTTCCGCGACGAAAAGCTGCTGCAAGCCTTCGCGCGCCACTATCAAACGGGCGAGACGCTGCCCTCCGAGATCATCAGAAAAATGAAACTCGCAGGCGCCTTCGGCCGCGCTGACTGGGTGCGCTCGCAGCTCTACTACACCACGCTCTCGCTCGACCTGCACGATCACGACCCGGCGGCCATCGACCTCGACGAGACTACGCGGCGGCTCTATGAGAGCATGCAACCCTGGACGTGGCTTGCGGGCAATCGAATGTACGCCAGCTTCGGCCACCTGACCGGCTACTCGTCGAACTACTACACATACGCATTTGACAAGGTCATCGCGCTGGACTTCTTCGCGCAATTCGATCCCGCCGACCTGTTGGGTTGCGAGGCCGGCGGCCGCTACCGCAAGACCGTGCTCGAACAAGGCGGCTCCAAGCCGGGCCGTCAGATGGTGCGCGACTTTCTCGGCCGCGACGAGGAGCTTGATCCTTTCAGCCAGTGGCTCAATGAGGAGTTTGCCGCGGGCCTGCCGGAGGCTCTGTAGCATTCTCGTTGATCGTGTAAGAAAGCTCCGTGCCCCATCCATTTCACGTTTTTTGTGAAATGGGTGGGAAACCACAAAATGATCTCTACAAGAAGAAGGACTAATCTCTCGATGCGCAAAAGCCCGAAGGCCCTTCAGCTTTTCGCCAAAGGGCCTTCGGTCAACGACGGATACAAACTACGCGGAGACAGCTTTGGTAGGCTTGGATCCCCACAGCCCGTAGTAGGCGATGAAGAGGTAGCAGATGACCGGAATCACGAAGGAGCATTGAATGCCAACCTTGTCGGCCAATCCGCCGGGGATAGTCTCGAGGTTGTGAGCGGCCGCGTAATACTTGGTGACTCTGTCGGCCAGCTCGCCAATCATCCATGGAACCACAGCGCCGCCGACGACGGCGGTCATGATGAGTCCCGATCCCTTGCTTGTCATCGGGCCAAGGCCCTTGATGCCCAGCGCAAAGATATTCGGGAACATGATGGAGTTGAAGAAGCCGCAGAGAACCAGAGTCCAGATGGCGACCTGGCCGCCGGAAACCATCGAGAGAGCGATGGAGGCGGCGGCGGCAAAGCCGAAGAGGCCCAGCAGCTTGCCCGATTGAATCTTGGTCAGAATCCAGGTGCCCAGCAGGCGGCCCACCAGCGCGCCGAGCCAGTAGAGCGAAAGCAGGAAGGATGCGATCTTGGCGCTGCTCACGCCCTGCGTCGTAAAGTAGTTCACCGCGATGGAAGCCAAGCCCACTTCAACGCCCACATAGAAGAAAATTCCCAGCGCGCCCAGCACCGTGTGCTTGTAACCCCAGATGCTGCCACTCTGCTTGTGAACACTGGAAGCCGAAGGAAGAGCAACCGCGGGCAGGCGGGAAAACGCCACCGCAAGCCCCAAAATCAGCAGCCCGCCGGCGATGAAGATATAAGGCAGCCGCACCGTATCGGCGACGCTGGCCTTGCTGGCGCTGGAGTCTGTTTCGGTCAGAATAAAAGCTCCGGCAACCAGCGGAGCGAGGGTGCAGCCGATGGAGTTGAAGGCTTGCGCGAGGGTCAGGCGGATGGGCGCTGTGCTCTCCGGTCCGAGGATCGAAGCATAGGGGTTGGCCGCGGTTTGCAAGGCCGTCACGCCCGCTCCCACCACGAAGACCGCGGTGAGGAAGAGCGGAAAGCTGATCAGCCTGGCGGCGGGAACAAACATCAGGCAGCCCACCACCTGAACGAGCAGCGCAACCACCATCGTACGCTTGTAGCCGATCAGCTCGATCAGCTTGGAGGTTGGAGCCGAGAAGACAAAGTAGGCCAGAAAGAAGGCCGACTCGGCCAGCATCGCCCATCCGTGCTGCAAATCGAAGATCGACCGCAGGTGGGGCACCAGCGCCATGTTCAGCGTGGTGATGAAGCCGAAGATGAAAAACAGCGCGGTAACGGTGATGAACGGAACAAGGTATCCGGGCGACGTGAGAGCCGTGGATGGTTTGGATTGGGTTGTCACGAAAAGTGTTCCTCGCTTCTTCAAGAGATAATTGCCCGGTAATGGGCTGTTCCTGTCCTCAAGCAAAACCGGAGGGAATCAGAGAAGAATCCTGAAATTTTGCTGTAGATAACACTACACGCTCAGGCCCGCTGTGGGGAAGTGGCAGCCTCCGCGGCGAGCAGGTAAGCTACCGCAAAGCGGCCGGATTGGGCTATTCTCAACTCACGGCAAGGAGAGATGAATGGCAAACGGAAAACTGAGTGACGCGAAACGGAAGAGGGTTCTGGATGCGCTGGAAGGCAACTGGCTGGCCGAGATGGAGGGCTACCACACCTATCAGGCGCTGGCCGACCGAGACACTGATCCGGTGCGCGCCCAGGTGTTGCGCCACCTGGCGGGAGCCGAGTGGGAGCACGCAGCGCTCTGGCAAGGGCGCATCGCGGAACTGGGAGGCGACGAGCCGGTCTACCGCGGCAATCCCGGCGGCGAGGCCGATACGCTGGCCAGCCGCGCCGGCGGCATTCGCATGGCCCTGCGCCGGTTGGAGATTGAGGAAAGCCGCGCCATCGCCGGCTACGGCGAGCAGCTCAAAGGGCTGGGCGACGAGGAGTCCATCGCCATTCTCGAACACGTTATCGAGGATGAGAAGGAGCACTACAAGGAACTTGGCTCGCTCTTGCGCGGCCACTACCAGGCTCCAGCGGGCGCGCACAAGATCAGCGCCCAGGCGGTGCTGGATGAAATGCTGGCCAAGCGCGCGCAGGGCCGCAAGCAGCCGGGAAGCTGGATCGGCGACGCCATCTACGGCGTCAACGACGGCCTCGGCGCCATCTTCGGCATCGTCAGCGGCGTCAGCGGTGCCACCGCCGGTGACAGCAAATATGTGCTGCTGGCCGGACTCAGCGGCCTCATCGCCTCGGCGCTCTCGATGGGCTCCGGGGCATACTTGGCCGCCAAGAGCGAGCGCGAGATCTACGAGGCCGAAATCACCCGCGAGCGCGATGCCATTCAGATGAACGGCCCCGAAGCCCGCGAACTGCTCTCGCTCTACTACCAGGTGAAGGGCCTGCCTGAAGAGGACGCCCAGCACATGGTCAACCACATCGCCAATGACTCCGATCAACTGCTACGCGCGCTGGCCGGCGAGCGGCTCGGTACCAGCGAAGAGGCGCTCGCCAATCCGCTGGTTTCAGCCGGCTCCGGCGCTCTCTCCACGGCCGTCGGCGCGGCCATCCCCATCATTCCCTTCTTTTTCCTGAATGGAATCGAAGCGGTCGTCGCCGCCGCCGTCATCTCACTGGCCGCTCACTTTGCCGTGGGCGCGGCCAAGTCGCTCATCACCGTCCGCTCCTGGTGGTCCTCGGGGCTGGAGATGACTGCCGTCGGCGCTCTCGAAGGCGCAGTCACTTACGGCATCGGCATTCTACTGGGCAAGGGAGGGATGTAAGACGCGTGCGCCCCACCCTTATCGCAAAGACCGCGAAAAGGATGGGGCGCCACGAATACCGGTCTGCGCAAGAGCCGCTTACCCTCCGCTTTACGCCAGCTTCATCTCCTCCGGACTCCACTTCACGACGGCTCCGCGCTCCAGGCTCAGGTTGCTCAACAGCGCCGCGCCGGCCGCGCGGAATCCGAAGACCGCATCTTCCACCACCGGCTGCCGCGAACGAACCGCGGCAAAGAAATTCTTGAAGTGATCGTAGCTGTCGCTGTATCCCTGCGGTGCAACGTATTTTTCGAACAGCGCGGAAGGTTCTTCCTCCGGAATCACCGCCGGATACTTCTTCCGGTACTCTTCGAGATACTGCTTCTGCATCGCCTCAGTAAAGGTGCCGATGGTGGAACCCGGTTCCTTCTCGCGCGGTGTGCGGCTTACGCTCACAAAGTTGCCGCCGATCTCCATGGTGCCTTCAGAGCCGGTGAAGATCAGCCCTTCGCTCTCTTCTCCGCCGTCCACAAAGTTCACGCGCAAGCTCAGGTTGAATCCCTCCGGGTAATCGAACAAGCCCAGCATCACGTCGGGCACATCGCGCCCATCCTTCCAAAAACGCAGCCCACCAGTGGCCATACCGCGCGTAGGCCCATGCGAGCCGGTGATGAAGTGGGTGCCGCTGAAGAGGTGCACAAACAGATCGCCGGCCACGCCGCTGCCGTAAGCCTTCCACTTGCGCCACTGGAAAAACTGCTCCGCACTGAAAGGAATCTTCGGCGCGGTGCCCAGGAAGCGGGGCCAGTCGCAGGTTTCCGGTGATGCATCCGGCGGAACCGTGTAACTCCAGGCGCCCATCGTCGAATTGCGATCCCAGTGCGCCGTCACCATATTCAGTTGGCCGATGGCGCCCGCGGCCAACAGTTCCTTGGCCTTCAAATAGACGAGCGAACTGACGCGCTGGCTGCCCACCTCAAGGATCCGCTGGGTTGACCGCGCCGTCGAAATCATCTCCGGCCCGTCCGCATAGAGGTGGATCATCGGCTTCTCGCAATAAACGTCCTTGCCGGCTTTCATCGCATCCACGGATACTTTTTTGTGCCAGTGGTCGGGCGTACCCACAATCACGGCATCAATGTCTTTGCGAGCCAGAATCTCCGCGTAGTCGCGCGTGGTAAAAATGTCGTTGCCCCACATCTCCTTGCTGTGCTCCAGTCGGCCATCGTAGCAGTCGGACACCGCGACCAGCTTCACGCCTGGAACGCGCAGCGCAACCCTGGTGTCGCCCTGCCCCTGGCCGCCGGCGCCGATCAGCGCAATCTGAATATGATCGTTGGCCGCAACCGGCTTGCCCGTCTCGGCTTGCATCCCGGCCAGAGCGTGCAGCCTGGTTCCCAACAGTGTTCCCGTGGTTGCCGCGCCTGCAGCCTTTAAAAATCCCCTGCGATTCAATTGACTCACTCAAGAACCTCACAAAATGAATTTTTTCTGCCGTATGTAACCATACACGCAAAACGCATAGAATGGATTGGGAGAAATTTGTGCTGAAAAAAACTTCTTATCTGCTTGCTCTAGCGCTTGTACTGCTGCCGTCCGCCGCAGCGGTCGGCCAATCCGCCGCCAGCATGGTGGTGGAGCGCAATGCCGCCATGAAGACCCGCGACGGCGTTACCTTGATGGCCGACATCTACCGGCCAGCAGGGGATGGACCATTCCCCGTTCTGCTGCAGCGCACGCCTTATAACAAAGATGGCGCTGCCGCGTTTGCGCGGCGGGCGGTCGAACGCGGCTTTATGGTTGTGGTGCAAGATGTGCGTGGCCGGTACGGCTCAGAGGGCGAGTGGTATCCCTTCAAGCATGAGACTGACGATGGCTACGACACCATCGAGTGGGTGGCCGCGCTGCCCCACGCCAACGGCAAGGTGGGTATGTTTGGCGGCTCTTACGTGGGCGCCACGCAGATGCTGGCCGCCATCGGCCATCCGCCGCATCTGGCTGGAATCTGCGCCTCGATCACGGCCAGCAACTACCACGAAAACTGGACCTACCAAGGCGGCGCCTTCGAGCAGTGGTTCAACGAGTCGTGGACATCCGGACTGGCGCAGGATACGCTAAGCCGCGCCGTGATCAGCGGCACCAACGCCCGCGTCGGCAGCAGTGTTCTGCCGCTGAAACAGTACCCGCTCTTCAACTTCGAGATCGCGCCAGGCCCGGGGGGGCTCACGCGCACCCTCGCACCCTACTTCGAGGACTGGCTCGACCATCCGAATTACGACAGCTACTGGAAGCAATGGGCCATCGAGGAGAACTACGACAAGATTCAGGTGCCCGGGCTTATCATCACCTCCTGGTACGACATCTTCCAGGACGGCTCACTGCGCAACTTTGTGGGGATTAAAGCCCACGGCGGCAGCGAGGCAGCCCGCACCGGGCAAAGACTCCTGGTGAATATCGGCGGCCATGCCGGCGGAGGCCGCCGGATCGGCGAAGTCGATTTCGGGCCGGCTGCCTCGGAATATGAATGGGATCCCGTCACCCTCGACTGGTACGATTACTTGTTTCAGGGCAAGCAGAATCAGTTTGCCACGGAAAAGCCGGTCAAGATCTTCGTGATGGGCGAGAACCAGTGGCGCAGTGAAGACTCCTGGCCTTTGGAGCGGGCAAAGGAAACGCATTATTTCCTGCAATCGGCCGGCAAGGCCAACAGCGCCGCCGGCGATGGCGCGCTTTCTGCCGAAGCCGCGCAGACAAAGGCAGCCGACACATTCATCTACGATCCCGCCAACCCGGTTCCCACCGTGGGCGGGCCGCTCTGCTGCGACGCCGCGCACCTGCCTGCCGGTCCGCGCGACCAGAAGGATGTGGAGAGCCGCGCGGATGTGCTGGTCTACTCCACGCCGCCGCTGGAGAACGACATGGAAGTGACCGGCCCGGTTTCTCTGGATTTATTTGCCAGCTCTTCGGCAGTGGATACAGACTTTACCGCCAAGCTGGTTGATGTGTGGCCCAACGGCTTTGCGCAGAATCTTACCGAAGGCATTTTACGCGCGCGCTACCGCGAATCGACCGCGGAAGCCAAGCCCATTGTTCCCGGCAAAGTCTACGAGTACAAGATCAATCTGTGGTCCACGAGCAATGTCTTTCTCAAAGGCCACCGGATTCGCCTGGAAGTAAGCAGCAGCAACTTTCCACGCTTTGATCGCAATCTGAATACCGGCAAGCCCGCCAGCACGGACTCGGTCTTTGTGAAGGCGACGAATACCATCTACCATGACCAGGCGCATCCCAGCACGCTGCTTCTGCCGGTGGTGGCGCGGTAAGGTAAGGGCAAGAATACGGCGCAAAAAATCGCCTCTGGAGGATGAAGTCACTCCAGAGGCGCTTGTATACACAAGTTAATCGGGTACCAGTAGCCGGCGCTGGAGGTCAGTAGCGCGCGACTACTGGTGATCCCTGTACTAACGAAGCGAGCTGCGGCTTCCCCTTTCCACGGCTACTTCGTGTCGCCCGGCTCCAAGAACACATTCGTACAGCGCTCCGAGCCATGTTGACAGATGAAGTGTCTCTTATGGAAGCAAAAGCCATCCGTGACCGCCGTCACAGGAGTATGAAATAGATTCCCTATTGGTCTACACGGCAATTCTTGACCACTTTTCATGAAAACCGGCCCGAAAAACCACAGATGAAATCACTCTGACTCAATCAAATGGAAGAGATCCGTGAATCCCCAGCCTGTCAAAGCGGGCTGGGAATCCAAGCCGAAAGCAGACCTTCAGCGCAAGTAACCAGCCAGCTTGAAGGAGTACGCATAATCGCCCTTCAGCGGGGCGCGCAAGGCGATTTGCACATTCTCCGAGGTAACTTTTGCAGAAAGCTCGTTGTTGTCGCCAAGCTGCGTAATCTTCACTCCCTGCTTCACCGGCAAGTTCTCAACAGTGATGGTTTGCGCCTTGGGCTTGCCCAACACTGTCACATAGAGGTCTTCGCCTTTGCGCGTAAAGCGCAGGTCGTCGCCTTCGACGGATTTTCCAACCGCGCGCACCCAGGGAGCCGTGTCGTAGATCGCCTCGCCGTTCTGCTTGAGCCACGCGCCTAATGCCTTCAGCCGCTCCATCTGCACCGGCGGAATGGTCCCGTCGGCCTCCGGCCCCACATCGAGCAGCAGGTTGCCGTTTTTGCTTACGATGTCCACCAGCAGGGCGATCAGCTCGCCGGGAGCGATGGTTTCGGCCTCGCCCTCTGCCCGGTTGTAGCCGAAAGACCGACCTAGCCCACGGCACTCCTCCCACTTCTTGGGGTTGATCTGGTCAACCTTCTGATACTCGGGCGAAGTGAAATCCGCGTGGGCAATGCCGAAACGGTCGTCGATCACGCCGTCCGGCACCGCGTTGTAGTAGTCAGCCTCGACCTCCATCGCCTTGCCGGTCTTCGGCCAGTCGATGTCGTTCCACAGCAAGGAGGGATGGTAGCGCTTGATCAATTCGTGAATCTGCGCATTGGCATAGCGGCCATAGGCCTCGCTCTCGGGCTTGACCGCCTCATAGTCGGTGTCGACCTCGATAGGTCCGGCGTTGAAGGTCCAGTCGTAGCCGCCAGAGTAGTAAAGCCCCATGCGCAATCCCTGTTTGGTAACCGCCGCAGTTAGCTCGCCAACAATATCGCGCTCGGCGTGGCGGGCGTTTTTGGGCAGCGTGGGGCTGGGGTTGGGCGTGTCGCTGGGCCACAGCGTGAAGCCTTCATGATGTTTGCTGGTAAGCACAACATACTTGGCGCCCGCTTCGCGAAAGATTGTCGCCCACTGCTCCGGATTCCACTTCTTGCTCTCGCTATTGAAGATGGGCGCAAAGTCATAGTAGCTGAAGTTCGCGCCGTAGTGCTCGCGATGATAAGCCTCAGTCGGCGAACCGGGAACCCGCATGACATTCAAGTACCACTCGGCGTAGGGGTTGAACTTGATGTAATCCACCGAGTTGAAGTCATGATCGGGGTGCGAGAGCGGCGCCCACCCCGGCACCGAATAAAGCCCGTAGTGTATGAAGATGCCCAGCTTGGCGTGGGCATACCAATCAGGCATTGGGTGGCTGTTCAGCGACGCAATCGTCGGCTCATACTTCACCGGCGCCTGCGCGGCGCTCAAACCGCGCATTCCTGCAAAAATCATCAAAAACATTCCGAAAGCAAACTTGTTGCGCGTCATTCCGATTCTCCTCGTTTTGCAGCCAATCCGCAGAGCTTAGCGAACGCCCAAAATAAAAGCGGGGTTTCAACCCCTGAGTTTTTGCTGTAGAAAGCATATCTCAGTGGGCTGAATCCCCGTCATTTTACCGTTTCTGATCGTTCTTCCCTAGAATGCACCCAACGTCTGGCGCAGGCTATAAGAGCTGAGCGTCTTGATGTAGTTGCCGCGGTCAAAGGGCGAAGTATCGGGCACTGAACGGCGGCTGAGGCAGCCGCGCGTCTCCCACAGCGAAGTGTACTCGCGCTTCTCTAACCAGTCGTGCATATCCGCCAGCACCCTCTTGATGTGCTCGATGCCGTGGATATGCAAGGCCGACGCCATCATCGTGACCCCCGCTCCGGCCATGATGCCCTTGAGCACATCCTCGGCCGAATGAACGCCGCCGGTAATGGCCAGATCGAGATTCACATGACCATAGAGAATTGCGGCCCAGTGCAGCCGGGGCAGCAACTCCGCGGGCGTGGAAAAGTGCAGTGTGGGCCGGACCTCGAGGGTCTCTATGTCGAAGTCGGGCTGATAGAAGCGATTGAAGAGCACCACGCCGCGCGCACCCGCTTGCTCCAACTGGGAGATTACGCTAGGCAAGCCGGTAAACGACTGCGAGAGCTTGACTGCGACCGGCACCTTGACCGCGCCGGTGACGGCTGAGACCAGCTCCAGCAATTGCTGTTCAAGAGCCACAGAAGTCTGGCTCTTTTCCGTAGCCAGTGCATAAGTGTTCAGCTCGATGGCATCTGCGCCCGCCTTCTCCATATCCTTGGCGAAGCGCACCCAGCCGCCTGTGGAGGCACCATTCAGACTGGCCAGAATGGGGACCTTCACCGCTTCTTTGCACTTTCGCAGGTGTTCCAGATAAACATCCTGCGTCATGCGGTAGTCGTTCAGATCGGGCAGGTAGCCGAGCGACTCGGCAAAAGAATCCGTGCCGCGCGACAGATCGTCGTCCAGAGCCTTCGATTCAAGGTTCAACTGCTCCTCAAAGAGCGAGTTGAGCACAATCGCCGAGGCGCCGGCGTCCTCCATGCGGCAAACATTATCAATATTCTCTGACAGAGGCGTGGAGGAGACCACGATGGGTCCACTCAGCTTCAATCCAAGATACTGCGTGGAAAAATCGATCATTCAGCACCTCCGGCAGCCTTTGCCGCCAGTTTCTCTTCGGGCTTGCTCTCAGCCTTCTCCTCCGGAGCGATGTGCGGCGTTTCGCCACGGCCCGGCATTGATGCCCGCGCCGAGTAAACGCGCCACTGGCGCTCTACATCGTCCTGCCCTTCGGCGAGCAGAATTGCGGCCAGTTCCGGATTGCTACGCGCCAACATAGTGTAACGCGCCTCACGGTAGCTGTACTCCTTGAGCCGGATCGACGGCGCCTTGGAGTCGAGCTGGAAGGGATTTTTGCCCTCTTCGCGCAGACTTGGATTGTAGCGCATCAGCGGCCAATAACCCGATTGGACGGCAAGTTTCTGCTGCTCCAGGCCATGGACCAAGTCGTAGCCGTGGGCGATGCAGCTGGAGTAGGCGATAATGATCGACGGGCCTTCGTGGGCTTCAGCCTCCTGGAAGGCCTTGACAACGTGACTGTCGTTGCCGCCCAACGCCACCTGCGCCACGTAGACGGAGCCATAGCTGACAGCTTCCATGGCCAGATCCTTACGGCTGTTGGGTTTTCCGGCGGCGGCAAACTTGGCCACCGCGCCGCGCGGCGTGGCTTTGGACATTTGCCCGCCGGTGTTCGAGTAGACCTCTGTATCCAGCACCAGCACGTTCACGTTTTTGCCGGAGCCAAGCACATGATCCAGGCCGCCGAAGCCGATGTCAAAAGCCCATCCGTCGCCGCCCAGAATCCATACGCTCTTGCGGACCAGCGAATCGGCGATGGCCAGCAGATTGCGCGCATCCGAGGAGTTGCTTCCGGCCACCTTGGCGCGCAAAGCCTGAACCCGCTCCCGCTGCTGGTTGATCTCGGTCTCAGTCTTCTGCGGCGCGGTAAGCAGCGCCGTGGCCAGTTCGTCGCCGATGGCCGCCGCCTGCCGCTTCACCAATAGCTCGGCAAACTCCTTCTGCTGGTCGAGCGCGATTCTCATGCCGAAACCGAACTCGGCGTTATCCTCAAACAGCGAGTTGGCCCAAGTCGGCCCGCGGCCTTGGGTATTGCTGCTGTAAGGCGTAGTGGGCAGGTTGCCGCCGTAGATCGACGAGCAGCCAGTGGCGTTGGCGATATAAAGCCGGTCGCCGAAGAGCTGCGTCAGCAGCTTCACGTAGGCCGTTTCTCCGCAGCCCGCGCAGGCGCCGGAAAATTCAAAGAGCGGCTGCAGCAATTGCAGGTCTTTTACCTGGGTGTGCGAGAGCTTGGCGCGATCTACTTCAGGCAGGTTCAGGAAGAACTCCCAGTTGTCGCGCTCGGCAGCGCGCAACGGCTCCTGCGGCGCCATGTTGATGGCCTTGTGGCTGGCGTCGCTCTTGCTCTTCACCGGGCAGACATCGACGCAGACTCCGCAACCGGTGCAATCTTCCGGCGCAACTTGCAGCGTATAGCGCTCCTGCTCCATGCCCTTCCACTTAGGCTTGGCCCACTGGAAGGTTGCCGGGGCCTTGTCGCCCAACTCTGCGCCGTAAACCTTGGCGCGAATGACAGCATGCGGGCAAACCATGACGCACTTGCCGCACTGGATGCACAAATCCTTGTCCCAGACGGGAATGAACTGCGCAATGTTGCGCTTCTCCCACTGCGCCGTGCCTGTGGGGAATGCGCCGCCGGCCGGAATGGCGCTGACGGGGAGCAGGTCGCCGTGATTGCCGGCAATCTGGCCCAGCACGTTGCGTACAAACTCCGGCGCCTTGGATGAGATGGAGGGGATCAGGTCAAAACTGGAGGAAGCCGCCGTGGGCAGCTCAACCTTATGCAGATGCGCCAAAGCCGCGTCAACGGCGGCAAAGTTCTTCGCCACTACCGCTTCACCGCGCTTGCCATAGGTCTTCTTGATCGACTTCTTGATCTGCTCGATAGCCTCTTCGCGCGGCAGTACGCCGCTGATGGCGAAGAAGCAGGTCTGCATGATGGTGTTGATGCGCGTACCCATGCCGGCTTCGCGCGCCACCGTGTAGCCGTCGATCACATAGAACTCAATCTTCTTGCGCAGCATCTCCAACTGCGTGGTCTTGGGCAGATGCTCCCAAACTTCATTGGCCGGGTAAGGCGAGTTGAGCAGGAAGACCGCGCCCGGCATGGCCGCCTCCACAACATCCATCTTCTCAAGGAAGCTGAAGTTATGGCAGGCTACGAAGCTGGCGCGGGTGATCAGATAGGTTGACCGGATCGGGTTGGGCCCGAACCGCAAATGCGAGGTGGTCATCGAACCGGATTTCTTCGAGTCATAAACGAAGTAGCCCTGCGCGTAGTTCGGCGTTTCGCTGCCGATGATCTTGATGGAGTTCTTGTTGGCGCCCACCGTGCCGTCGGAGCCGAGGCCGTAGAACAAGGCGCGCACGGTCTTCGGGTCCTCGGTGGAGAACGACGGATCGTAGGTCAAGCTGGTGTGTGAAACGTCATCATCGATGCCAATTGTGAAGTGATTCTTCGGCGCCGGCTTCGACAATTCGTCGAAGATGCCCTTGACCATAGCCGGCGTAAATTCCTTCGACGACAGGCCATAGCGCCCGCCAACCACTGTCGGCTTGGCGAAGGGCAGCTTGGCTTCATTCTCCGCCAGGACGGTCACGACATCCATGTAGAGCGGCTCACCGCTGGCGCCCGGTTCCTTGCAACGATCGAGCACCGCAATCGACTTCACTGTCTTGGGCAACGAGGCCAAAAAGGCCTTCGAATCAAAGGGCCGGTAAAGGCGAACCTTGACCATGCCGATCTTTTCGCCCTGCTTCGCCAATGCGTCCACAGCCTCTTCGGCTGCTTCCGCGCCCGAACCCATCAGGATGATCACGCGTTCCGCATCGAGCGCGCCGTAGTAATCGAATAGATGGTAGGCGCGGCCAGTCTGCGCGGCCACGCGGTTCATCACATTTTGCACAATGCCCGGGATGGCGGCGTGATAGGGTGTGCAAGCCTCGCGAGCCTGGAAGAACACATCAGGATTCTGGGCCGTGCCGCGAATGATCGGGCGGTCAGGACTGAGTGCGTTCTGCCGGTACTGGATGATGTACTTGTCGTCCACCAGGGCACGAATGGTTTCGTCGCTGATGGGAATAATCTTGCCCACTTCGTGCGAGGTGCGGAAACCGTCAAAGAAGTGGATGAAGGGGATGCGCGATTCCAGCGTGGCGATCTGCGCCACGAGAGCCATGTCAGCAACTTCCTGGACGGAATTGGAGGCCAGCATCGCCCAACCCGTTGAGCGGCAGGCCATCACGTCGGAGTGGTCGCCGAAGATCGACAGCGCATGGGTGGCCAGCGTGCGGGCCGTCACGTGCATCGTCGCCGGGGTCAGCTCACCGGCAATCTTGTACATATTGGGAATCATCAGCAGCAGGCCCTGCGAGGCTGTAAACGTGGTGCCGAAGGCGCCGGCCTGCAAGGCGCCATGGAGCGCGCCCGCCGCTCCGCCTTCACTCTGCAGCTCTTCCACAATGGGCAATGCGCCCCAGATATTTTTCTTGCCCTCCGAGCGCCACTGATCGGCCCACTCGGCCATCGGCGACGAGGGGGTGATGGGGTAGATGGCAACCACTTCGGAGAGGCGATAGGCTACCGAAGCCGCGGCTTCGTTCCCATCAAGGATTACTGTTTTTGTTTCACTCATTACTCACTCCCTCACAGTGCGGCGCGCGGGAAGCAGGCCGCAAGTCTGAGTCTCTTCCATAGGGGTCCGAGCCGCTGTGATGCAAAGCACATCACGGGTCTGAAATCCCGCATTATGCAACTGATTTCTTATTATGGTGTGGTTCGCCGACAGGTGGCCCGTGCACTGATCCTGCCATCCATTTGTCCCTCCCAAAAAGGTAAATCTGTGCCCCATTCATCGCGGCTTTATCGCGATGAATGGGGGAACAGCTTCTCATGCACAGCTTCTCAGGCTTCATGGTGATTCTTCGGGGCTGGTGGACGGGCCACCTGCCTATGAACCCGTGAAGCTGCCGAAGACGACCGCACCATCGCTGGTGGCATGGAACCGGGCAGCCTTGCTGTGCGTATGAAGGAAGAGCGATGAAGGTACGCTGCCGTGCTTTGCTGCGGCAGACGAGTCTGGTGGAAGTGTCCGCTGGCACAAATAGGTGTGCGCAAGCGAACACAGAAAACGCCAGCGACGGGCAGAACACGCTGCATGTTTGGTTGAATTCATTGGGCTTGCAGTTTTTTTCATTCGCAATTTAATTGCTCTGAGCAGGGTAGCTGCCTGAGTATATTGCCCACAAGGGGTTGTAGTTCGTAAACCAAACCGTTGCGACAGGAAGAACTGTACGAAAGGATAAAAACAAAATATGGGCAGAAAAGCCGAATCAGGAATAGGTTTTGGGTGCGCGTTCGCTCTAGTCCTCTCATGGACAAAGTGGCACTCCTTCTGGTGGGCTCTTCTTCATGGAATCTTAGGCTGGTTTTATGTGGCCTATTATTTTCTGGTCGCTCACTACAACTAGCATCATCGCCAGTTCACAATGGTAGACACCACCCGTAGCGGTAACTGTACTAACGCAGCTACTTAGCTGCCCTGAGATCGGAAGACTTGGCACGACGAAAGGAATACGATGAAACATCTTCTACTGGCAACGGCGGCTTTGGCTCTGGCGGCGCTTCCGGCGCTGGCCAACGAGGCCACCTTCGAGCGCACGCTTTCAGTGAGCGGGCGCGTGGAACTCACAGTTGCAACCGGCTCGGGCAGCATTCATCTGACGCGCGGCTCGGGCAACCAGGTGCACATCTACGGCAAAGTGAAGTCCTATTGGGGCGGCAGCGAGGAGCGGGTGCGCGAGATCGCGGCCAATCCGCCGATTGAGCAGACGGGCAACATCATCCGCATCGGCGCGCGCCACGAGAGCCTGCATAACATCAGCATCGAATACGAGATTCAGGCGCCGGAGAATGTCTACCTTGAGGCCTCGACCGGCTCGGGCAGCATCAACGTGGAAGGCGTGGGCGAAAACGCGAAGCTGTCTACCGGTTCAGGGTCCATTCACGCCACGGGCCTACATGGCGGCTTCAAGGCAGATACCGGATCGGGAAGCATCTACGCCGACCAGACAGGCGAGGGCGAGGTGAAGGCGCAGACCGGCTCGGGTAGCATTGAGCTGCGCAACGTGCGCGGCGGTGTACGGGCCAATACCGGCTCAGGCGAGATCAAGGTCAGCGGAACTCCCACTGCGGATTGGAAGCTGGAGACTGGCTCGGGCGGCATCGAGGCCTGGATTGGCAAGGCGAGCTTTACGCTGGAGGCCTCGAGCGGCTCAGGCGGCATCTCGACCGACCAGGAGATGGTGGTGCAGGGAGCGCAGGACCACCACCACGTGAGCGGCAAGATCAACGGCGGAGGTCCCACGGTGCGTATTGAAACCGGCTCGGGCGGAATCCGGGTCCACTGATAAGAATCAAGCGTGGACTGGGAGGTCCACGCTACAGCCGATCAACCACCCCAACGAGCAAAGCCGCTCGTTGGGGATCCCGGCCAGGAAGCCGGCGCTACAGTTTCACCTACTGCGGCCGGTGGACGGCAAATAAGAAAATTGAGGGCAGGGATGAAGCAGCTTCCCTGCCCTCAATTCATTTAGGCGAACGCTGCATCCACGGCCGCGGACAGCATCTCCAGTCCTGCCGCCAAATCGGCTCCCAGATGAACACGCACCACACGGCGGCCGCGTGATTCCAGCACCGCCAGGTCTCCGGCAGCCTGGGCATCAATGACCACGCCAAAGGTCAACTTCTGTCCTGGAATCGCCACATCGACTGCGTGATCGGCGGTAATTTGCAAGAAGACGCCCGTGTTGGGACCGCCCTTGTAGTCCTGCCCGGTGGAGTGCAGGAAGCGCGGGCCGAAGCCCAGGCAGGTTGCCACGCGTTTGGCGTCGCGCACCTTGTGGCGCAGAGTCTGAATCGCAGCCTCATGCTCAGAGAACATGGGCAGGAAGGCCAGCACGGCAAAGTAGTCGCCGGGGTGAATCTGATCCAGATGGGCTCGCAGATAGCCGGTCAGCGTCTGCTCCGCATTCAGCGTGGCGGCGTAAGCCTCTGTGGCGTAAATTGCAAAGTCAATTTCAGCCTGCGAACCAACCATCACCGGCTCGCGCCTGGGCAAAGTGCCGGTCTGCTCGTAGGCCGCAGTCAGGGCGCGGGTCTCAATCTTGGCCGACTCCACATCCGGCTGATTGAAGGGGTTGATGCCCATCACCGAGCCGGCGACGGAGGTGGCCACCTCCCAAGTGAAGAACTGGCCGAAGATCTCGTAGATGTCAGCAATGTCAATGTCGATGACCGGATGACCGGTAGCAGTGAGGTCCGCCACCCTGGCGTCCAGGGCCGAATCAGCCTCTTTGTCGACCGTGCCGGCGTAGCGGATATAAACGAAGATCCGGTCGCTGCCATAGAACTCAGGTTGGGTAATGGCCTCGCGGTCGACCGGCGTAATGCCTTTGCCCAATTTCCCAGTGGATTCGGCGACCAACTGCTCCATCCAGGCGCCCAGGTCGTGAATCTCCGGCGAGGTGAAGATGGTGAGCTTGTCGCGTCCGGCATTGGCCGCCACGCCCAGCAACAACCCCAGCTGAACCGCAACATTCTCTGACGGCTTCAGTTTGGCGGCAGCAACGGCCTTGGCCGCCTCGGCCAGTAGCTTTTCCGTGTTGAGGCCGGCCAACGTGGCTGGAACCACGCCAAAGGGTGAAAGCGCCGAGAAGCGCCCGCCGATGGTGGGGTCGCCATGGAAGATGTGACGGAAGCCGTTCTCCATAGCCACTTGCTCCATCTTGGAGCCAGGATCGGTGATTGCGATGAAATGGCTGCCCGCTTCCTCAGGCCCAACGGCCTCTTTCATCTCATTGAAGAAAAACTGAAACAGGACGTTCGGCTCCAGTGTCGAGCCGGATTTGCTGGCTACCACCACCAGCGTATCGGCCAGGTTGACCTCATTGCGGGCGGTCCACACCTGCTCCGGATCAGTAGAATCGACGATGCGCAGCTCCGGGAAGTTCGGCTGAGCACCAAAGGTGGCGCTGAGCACCTCCGGGCAGAGACTCGATCCGCCCATGCCCAACAGCAGCACGGTATGGAAGTCGGCGGTCTCGATCTCGGCGCCCAACTCTGCATAGGTGGCCAGCATCTTCTGCTGGCCCTCAACAATGCCGATCCAGCCAAGCCAGTCTTGTTCACCGTTGTTGGTCCACAGGCTCGCGTCCTTTTGCCAGAAGCGGTCGACTTTGTTGTTGACGGTCCAGTCGGCGGCAGCTCGGTCCAGAGCGCCGCGAAGTTCGTTGGGAAGTGCGAATCGAATACTCATCTTGCTATTGATTGTGCCTGAAATGCCCGCACTCTGAAAAGAGCGCGTTCCCAGTACTACCGAAATTTCTGCTCCCAAATGTCTCATATGGGTCTGGAGACCACAGCGCAGCCGCCAAGAGGCGAACGCACCTCCGCCGGCTTCGCCAACCCACGGAAATCAACGCGTTCCTTCGTTTTTGTCTTCCCGGAGCGAGCAGGGACATTAGATGCTTGTTCGCCCTGCATAATCTCCGAACTACAATGGGACTGCCCCATCCGGCGTCACTTCGGCCTCGTCGTCTGCGCTCTCCTCGGTCTCCTTAATGAACGATTGCGCGTCAGCGAAACGGTAGCCCACGTAGACATCGGTGAGCAGGTAAACGGGATTGGCGGGATCGTCTTCAATCTTCTTGCGCAACTGGCGAACAAATGTGCGCAGGTACTCAACCTCTTCGCGGCAATCGGCGCCCCAGACGGCGGTGAGCAACCGCGCGTATGTGATGACGCGGCCGGCGCGGCTCATCAGGCAGTGCAAAATGTCAAACTCCTTGCGCGTTAGATGCACCGGCTCGCCGCGCTTGGTGACCGTGTGCTTGACCGGATCAAGGCAAAGCTCGCCGACTTCGATGGGCGCGTCTTCGGCGCGGGCGGGAGCCTGTACGCGGCGCACCGCGGTGCGGATTCGGGCAACCAGTTCGCGCGTGCTGAAGGGCTTGGTCACATAGTCGTCGGCGCCCAGCTCCAGCGCCTCCACCTTCTCCTCTTCCGCGTCGCGCACAGTGAGCATGATGACCGGCAGCCGCGGGGCGATGGCGCGAATGCGGCGCAGGGTCTCGATGCCGCCGATGCCGGGCATATTCACGTCGAGCAGAACGACGTCGAAGGCGCCGGCGCGCAGCATCTGCAAGGCATCTTCGCCGCGCGAGGCCTCGATCACCTGGAAGCCAAGTTCGATGAGCGGTGGCCTGAGCGCCCTACGGATGGCCGATTCATCGTCAACAAGAAGGATGCGAATCACCGATTGTTTCATCAGGAAAACCTCTTCCGGGCCGTGGCCGGAATGGCCGCGAAAAATGTGGTGCCCTCCACTTCATCGCTGGCGACCCAGACAGAACCGCCATGGCTGAGCGCGACGCGCTTGGCCACCGAAAGGCCGATTCCGGTGCCCGCGGCGCGGTTGGAGTGGCTGCTGGAACGATAATAGCGGTCGAAGATGCGCTCCCGGTCATTGAGAGAGATCACCGGGCCGTGGCTGTGGACGGAAAAAAGAATTTCGGACTGGGATTGCGCGGCGCGAATGGTGATCGTGGTGCCCAGGATCGAGTATTTGCAGGCATTGTCAATGTACTGCGTCAGCAGCATCACCATCAACTGGCGGTCGCAGTGGAGCACGAGATTATCGTCAGGTAGATCGACTACGACCTTCATGCTGGCCAGCCGGTCGCTCAGGCTGGCGATGACTTCTTCTATCAGCGTGGCCACGCCCACCTCTGTGGCGTGAATCTTCACCTCGCCGGCATTCAGGCGCGCGGTGGTCAGCAGTCGAGTGGTCAAAGTGCCCAGCAAGCCGGCCTGCTCGTCGATGAGGGCAACCAGCTCAGCCTGCGCCGGCGAGAGGTGACCCATCTCGCCGAGGCCGGTGGAGGCGGCGCGGATGGCCGTCAGCGGCGTTTTGTACGCGTGGGCGAGCGAGTCGAGGACGGTGGAACGCAACTGCTCGGTGCGCCTCTCGCTTTCGATGCGGCTCTCATTGGCGAAGGCGCGGTAACGGTCAAAGGTGATGGCTATCAGCGAAGCGATAGCGTTGTTAGTGGGGGGGCTGGTATCGCCGCGCACCACCAGGCTGCCGATGGGCGCCGCACCCAACCGCACCACGCGGCGGCCTAGGCCGGTAGCAGGATCGTCGTCCGAGGTTCCGAAATAGTAGACGTTCTGCGCCAGCTCACGCGGGTCGGCGCTCCAGAGACCCGCAGAGTAGACCTTGTGCAACTCGGCGTCGAAGACCGCAACCGCTTCCAACGCGAAGACTTCGTGCACCAGCTCGGCCAACTGCGACCCCGGCTCCAGATGCAGATTCATCTCCAAAGTGCGGCGGGTGAACTCGTAGAGGTCATTCACCTGCCCGCCCCACGACTCGGCCTCCCGCGCGTGATCGGAAACGCGCGACGAAAGCCGGCTGACGATGAGCGCGGCGAGCACGAAGACCACCAGGGTCGCCCAACTGGCGGGATCGGCGGCCTGATTCAGCGGGAGAAGCGCTTGCGAGGGGCGCACGGTGAAGTAGCCTTGCAGGAAGACCGCCGTAAGCGAGACCACCACCGCTTGCCAGAATCCGCACAGCAGCGCGATGGGCACCACGATCAGCAGATAAAGCAGCGCGACCACCGGCATCAGCCACGCGGACCAGTGCGCCACCGCACCCACAAAAGTCACCGAAACCATGCCCAGCGCGCACTCCAGAACGAAGAGCAGCACCCGCAATCCTGATCCGCGCCAGCGTCGCGGGCCAAAGAGTGCACCGGCTTGGAGGAAGGTCAGGGACATGGTGGGTAGCTATCAGCGAACAACAGGCTGCAAAGAGTCGATCAGTGGTGAAACTTGAAAGAATCTTAGCAGGTTTCGCAGTGTTTCCTATACTATTTCCTGTTCTCTGACCTTTGTTCACTGATCACTGATCACCGTTCCCTGTCCGCTGTATCATCAAAGGATGAAGACTGGCATCATCGGCCTGCCGCAGGTGGGCAAGACATCGCTGTTCAAGATTCTGACCAGGGCCAAGCTGGAAGAGCGCGGCCACTCCCGCCAGGAGCATATTGGCGTGGCGCGCGTGCCCGACGAGCGGCTGGACAAGCTTTCGGCGCTCTACTCGCCCAAGAAAACCACCTACGCTTCGGTTGAGTTTGTTGACGTGGCGGCCATCGGCCAGGAGGCGCTGAAGGAGACGGCCTTCCTGACCAGCCTGCGCAACGTGGACGCGCTGATTCATGTGCTGCGCGCCTTCGAGGAGGAGTCGATTCCACACGTCGGCCCCATCGACCCGCTGCGCGACATCAAGAGCGTCGAGTTCGACCTGATGATCAGTGACCTGACGCAAGTGGAAAAGCGGCTGGAGCGGCTGGAAAAAGATCTGAAAAAGGACCGCACCAGCGATCTGGAGCACGAACAGGCTCTGTTATTGCGCTCGAAAGAGGCGCTGGAAAAAGAGATTCCGCTGCGCGAGCTGGAGATGACGCCGGAGGAAAAGAAGCTCATCCGCGGCTTCATGTTCCTGTCGCAGAAGCCCATTCTCTACGCGTTGAATATCGGCGAGAGCAGCACGCTGGGCGACGATCTTGAGGCCGCTGTGAGCCGCTTCAAGCTGGACGAAGTCGCTCACCGACCCAACGCCGGAGCGACAGCGATCTGCGGCAAGGTGGAGGCCGAGTTGGCCGAGATGGACGACGAAGAGGCGGCGGAGTTTCTGTCGAGCTACGGGCTGCGCGAAAGCGGGCTGATCCGCCTGATTCGCAAGAGCTACGAGTTGCAGGGCCTCATCAGCTTCTTCACCGCGGGCGAGGACGAGTGCCGCGCCTGGACCATCCCCGTCGGCTCGAAGGCACCGCAGGGCGCGGGCGCGATTCACTCCGACCTGGAACATCACTTCATCCGCGCCGAGGTCATCCGCTGGGACACGCTACTGGAGGCCGGCTCCGAGGCCGCTGCGCGCGCCAAAGGCATACTTCGCCTCGAAGGCAAGGATTACGTTGTGAAGGATGGCGACATCATGCACATCCGGCACAGCGGGTAAGAGCCTATGCTGAAGCTTTCTCTCATTCTCGGAACGATAGCGGCACTGGCTGACGTGGCGGGCGGCTTTGTGCTGGTGCGCGCGCGGGGTGTGGAACGCTACCTGCGCTACTTTGTCGCGCTGGGCGCCGGATTTCTTATCGCCACCGCTCTGCTGGAGATGATGCCCGAAGGAATGCGGCTGAGTCCGCGGCTGGGACCGGTGCTAATCATGGGCGGCTATTGCGTGGTACACCTGCTGGAACACACGATCAACGCCCATTTCCACTATGGCGAGGAAACGCACCACGGCGAGTTCATCTCGCACCACACCGGCAACTCGGTGATGGCCGGTCTGAGCCTTCATGCGCTCTTTGATGGTGTGGCCATCGGCTCGGGCTTTCTGGTTTCAGGCTGGCTGGGCTGGCTGATCTTCCTTGCGATTCTGCTGCACAAGGCGCCAGAGGGCTTCACCATGGCCTCGGTGATGCTGGCCAGCGGGCGCACCCGCTCCGCGGCTTTGATCTCTTCGATTGCTTTGGCCGGGTCTACATTGGGCGGCGTGCTGGTGATCGAATTGATTCCCAGCTGGCTGCCCTATGGCCTGCCGCTTTCGGCCGGAGTTGCGTTGTATGTGGGGGCCAGCGACCTGGTGCCTGAAGTGAACCGGGAGCCCGGGATTCGCATGGCTCTGGTCTTCTTTGCCGGCGTGGCCGGCTTCCTGTTGCTGCGGATGCTGCTGCCTGCACTGTGAAGGACTGCCTTGTTTCGATAGGGTTTTTCGGATTTCTTCCATCAGAGAGCCTGTTTGTGTCTACCGCGAGTCTGCCATCTCGGAATGTTCACAATAGGATTGTATTTTCCAGGATTTTGTGTTTCCTTTAATTATGCTGTTCATTGACTGACAGACTCTATCCCCCGTCACTCTTTAAGAGAGAGATTATTTGTCAAGGAATATCTCTGAGATCTCTTTGCCGGCGCGGCGCATCTCCCGGCAGGGTCGATGGATCGCGCTACTGTGGCTTGCCGCCGCCATCGCCGCAGGCGCGATGGCCATTGCCGGTCCGGCGGGCTGGGATGTGCCTCCGAACTGGAGCGCAATCCAAGCAGTTGGCCAAGGCGACTCGCCGTATGCCGGGGGCATTGCCGCCCTGAAGGCCTATCACAATCTTCCCGCGCACGCCGCTGGCGATCGCGCGCCCGTTCTCTATTGGTATCCGCCGCTGACGATTCCCGTGCTGCACACTCTAGCGTGGCTTCCGGGCTGGCTGCTAGGCGTGCTCTTCCCTTGTGCGCTGGCGGCGGGTTTTCTGCTGCAACTGCGCGCCGGTTACCAGATGGCCTCAGAGGAGAGGCGCCGCTGGTTGATCTTCTTCTTGCCCCTCGCCGCATTCTTTCCCGGCCTGCTCTGCGACCAGACGATTCTCAGCGGCAATCTCGCCTTCATTCTTTACGGACTCGTGCTCACCGCCGCTATTCCCGGCTGGCGGCGGAACAAGTGGCTTTTGTTCTACGCGGCTGTCCTCGTCGCCTCCATCTGCAAACCGCCGATGCTCACGCTGCTTGCCTTTCCTATTATTGTGGGCAAACGACAATGGGCGCCGGCCTGTATTGTGGGCACCTCCGGGTGCGTGCTCTTTGCCGTTCAGCCGCTACTTTGGCCTGCGCAGTTCAAGGAGTTTTCGCTTGCGGTGCAACTTGTTCTCGACTGGGCGCACGACTTCGGATTCAGCCCCTCCGGGCAGTTGGGCAGGTTGCTTTGGCAGAATAAATTGCCCTATTTTCGCGCTACTACTCTTGCCTACCTGGTTTGGGCCGCCGCGTTTGCATTTTTGTTGCTGGCTATCAGCCGGCACATCCACCGCAACCCGCATCTGCGCGAGCAGTGGATTCCCATCGCGCTGACCGGCACGATTCTATTGAACCCGCGCATCATCTTTTATGACACCACCCCACTCACTATCCCCCTGCTGCTGATCGGCTGGCGCGCGCTGTCGCTCGGCTCCGAGCACTTCACGCAGTGGCGAGGCAGCCGCGCCGTTTCTCCGGCCGTTTCGCTTTCTCCGTTGCAGATATTCTTCAAAGATCGCAAACACCTGGCGCCGATTCTGGTGGGAGCCGGCTTGTTCGCCGCCTGCAACATCGCCGACGGACTCTGGGGAAACTGGCTGCCCATCGAGCTTACCGTGCTGCTGATGGTCTTTGCGCTGGGCCTCTGGTCGCTGCTGCATCCGTCCGTCCTTCTCTCACCGCAGGATTCGTATATCGAGGCGCTTCCGTATAATCCAGAGTGTTCCTATCACTCCCCGATTCCGGCTGTCTTGGGGGAATCCACAAGCGAGTAACCAAGTTGACCAATATCTTGCGGCAGAATGATCCTTCTTTTTCCGGCGGCGCGCGTGTTGCAGACAATTCTTCGCAGGCCGCGCCCTCCGCGCAAAAACCGCGCCTGGATTGCGCCAGCCGGATTCTGGTGCCGCTGCTGATTTTTGTCTTTCTTGCGCAGTGCGCCTGGTTTATCCGCACGCAGTCGTTCACCAACGACGAGCCGGAGCATCTGGTCGCGGGGCTTGAGGCGTGGCGTTTCGGCGAGTTCAAGCAATGGCACGATCAGCCGCCGCTGGGGCGCTTGCTCTTTGCATTGCCGCTGATCAACACCGACTGGAAGTACCAGTACATCAATGAACAGGTTCGTCTGGTTTCGCCCGCGCCGGAGGTGTGGCTCTATCGCGCGCGCCCGGTGAACGTGCTGCTGGGCGTGGCGCTGCTGCTGCTGCTGTGGGCCATGGCGAGACGGCTGTTTTCCGCGCAAACGGCGCTCTTTGTGCTGGCGCTCGCGGCGCTATCGCCCGACCTGATTGCGCACTTCTCGCTGGCCACCATCGATGGCGTTGGCTGTCTGTTCATCTTTGCCTGCGCGGTGCAATCACTTCGCTACCGGCTCAATCCCACGCGCGCCCAAGCGGCGCTTCTCGGCCTACTGCTGGGCGGAATGCTACTAGCCAAGTTCAACAGTCCGCCACTCGTTGCCCTGACGCTGGCGCTGGTCTTTTTTTTGCGCCGCGGCCCCAACGGCGAGCGACTGCACGGATTCCGCTGGGCGCGCACGGCGGCGGTCTTCATGATTGCCTGTCTGACGGTTTGGGGCGGCTATTTCTTCCACGTTTCCAGGGTCACATTCGCCGATCAGATGGTGACCATCCACTTTGCAGGCTACACCAAGCTGCTGCAATACGAGATGCCCACGCTGCAAACGCCCATCACCATCTTTCTGCCCGCCTGCGAGTGGCTCACCGGGCTGGGGCAGGTGGTGGTGCACAATATCGAGGGCCATCGCAGCTTTCTGCTGGGCCAGTATTCGGCCATCGGCTTCCGGCTCTACTTTCCGCTGGCGATGGTGATGAAGTGGCCGCTGCTGGTACTGCTGCTGGCAGCGGCAGGGGTTGTTTTCGTTGTATGGAAGCGCACTCCGGCGCGGCGCAATCTGCTGCTGCTCGCCGTCTATCCAGCGGTTTATGCTGCCTTTGCCTTTACCGCGCACATCGACATCGGCATTCGCCATATGCTGCCGGTTTACCCATTCCTGCTGCTCTTTACCGGCGCTGCTGCGGAGTGGGCGTGCGGCTGGCGCTGGAAGCCGCGCTGGACCACGTTTCTGTTGAGTGCTCTACTCTTGGCGCAGGCCGCCGACATTGCCCGCTACGCTCCTGGCTATCTCTCCTACTTTACTGTGCTGGTCAAGCCCGCCGATACATGGCAACTGCTGAGTGACAGCAATACCGATTGGGGCCAGGGTTTGGTGGCTCTGCGGAAGTTTCAAGCCGAACATCCCGGCGAGCCGCTGCATCTGGCCTACGTGGGCGAGGTTGACCCGGCCTGGTATGGCATTCAGTACACCCGGCTCAAGGAAGAAGACCATCCGACGGGGTTGGTCGTGGTTAGCGCCACGCAACTCTCCGGGCAATTGCTCCAGAACCATTTTGCCTATCGCTGGCTGTTGCGCTATCCGGTCAAGACGATCCTCGATCACTCGCTCTATGTCTTTGACGTACCTGCCGACGCCGCTTCGGCGGCTGGCGCTCGCACGTTGCAGTAGTTGCCCCTCAGATCTCTTCTTCTTGGCAAAGAGAGTTGAAGGCTACAGGATTAGAGCAGTTCTACTTTTTGTCTAGAGTGCGGCGTGGACCGAGATGTCCACGCGACAGCCGGCTAGAAGGCCGGCGTTACCTGTTCTTGCAGCGACCGGCAATCTGGAGCAAAGCAGGGGATCCACTCTATACCAACAGGGATAATGCTCTAGCAGTCGCCACCATCGAGCGCAATATAAAAACGCCGCCTATTTTCAGGCGGCGTTTTTATTGGTTTAAAAGGAAAAATTAAGCGTTTTCCTTGGTTTCAATTCTCATGCCATAGAACGACCTGTGCACGAAGAACATCGACACCAGGAAGAACGCGACGGTCAGCACGTGTGTGAGCATCGGATTGCTCGCAGTGAGCGTCACGGCAAGTTCGACCGCCAGCAGGCCGAACAATGTCGTGAACTTGATGATCGGGTTCATGGCCACCGACGAGGTATCCTTGAACGGATCGCCAACGGTGTCTCCGATTACGGTTGCATCGTGCAGAGGCGTCCCCTTCATATTCAAGTCGACCTCAACAACCTTCTTAGCATTGTCCCAGGCGCCGCCGGCATTCGCCATGAAGATCGCCTCGTACAACCCGAAGATTGCAATCGAGAACAGATAGCCGACAAACAGGAACGGCTCCATGAAGGCGAACGAGAGCGTAGCGAAGAAGACGGCGAGGAAGATGTTGAACATGCCCTTCTGCGCGTACTTGGTGCAGATCTCGACGACCTTCTTGCTGTCCGTAACCGACGCCTTCTCTGTGCCTTCCAGTTTGATGTTGGCCTTGATGAACTCGACCGCGCGGTATGCACCGGTGGTGACCGCCTGCATGGAAGCGCCGGCGAACCAGAAGATCACCGCGCCACCGCAGATCAGCCCCAGCATGAAGGGCGCGTGCAGCAGAGAGAGCTTTTCCACGTTCTGCGTCAGTCCGTGGGTCAGGGCCATGATGATCGAGAAGGTCATCGTAGTAGCGCCCACCACTGCGGTACCGATCAGCACCGGCTTGGCCGTAGCCTTGAAGGTATTGCCGGCTCCGTCATTGGCTTCCAGCAAGTACTTTGCGCGTTCGAACTTGGCGTCGAAGTTGAAGTCCTTTTTCAACTCAGCTTCGATGCCGGGAATGGTTTCGATCAGCGACAGCTCGTAGACAGACTGAGCATTGTCGGTAACCGGACCATAGGAATCGACGGCGATCGTAACCGGACCCATGCCCAGGAAGCCGAAGGCGACCAGGCCAAAGGCGAAGACGGCCGGAGCCAGCATCATTCCCGCTGGATTATTAAATGCATCCGGTATGCCCCCACTGAAGAAATAGCCCATGCCCATCAGCGCGACCATGCTCAGTCCGAGCCAGTAGGCCGACATATTGCCGGATACAAGGCCCGAAAGGATACCCAGCGAAGCGCCGCCTTCCTTCGCAGAGGTGACCACTTCCTGCACATGAGCCGAGTTGGTTGAAGTGAAGACCTTGACCAGTTCGGGGATGAGCGCGCCTGCCAAGGTTCCGCAGGAGATGATCGAAGCCAGCTTCCACCAGAGCGATCCGTCCCCAAGGGTGGGGATCATCAGGTAGGAGACGACGTAGGTCAGGGCGATGGAAACGATGGAGGTGATCCAGACCAGCGAGGTCAAGGGCGCCTCGAAGTCCATCTCGTCGGAGCTGCCGTACTTCGCCTTGGCGATTGCGCCATTGAGGAAGTAGGCGGCCGAGCTGGAGATCAGCATGGCCACGCGCATGACGAAGATCCATACCAGCAGCGTCGCTTGCGTCTTGTGATCCGGAACTGCCAGCAGGATAAAGGTGATCAGGGCTACGCCTGTGACACCGTAGGTCTCGAAGCCGTCGGCCGAGGGTCCAACCGAGTCGCCCGCGTTGTCGCCCGTGCAGTCGGCGATGACGCCGGGGTTGCGGGCATCGTCTTCCTTGATCTTGAAGACGATCTTCATCAGATCGGAGCCGATGTCGGCGATCTTGGTGAAGATGCCGCCGGCAATACGCAGCGCCGCGGCGCCCAGCGATTCGCCAATGGCAAAACCGATGAAGCAGGGGCCAGCGAAATCAGCAGGGATGAAGAGAAGAATGAAGAGCATGATGAGCAGCTCGACCGAGATCAACATCATGCCGACGCTCATGCCGGCCTTCAGCGGAATCGCAAAGCATGGATAAGGCTTGCCGCGCAATCCGGCGAATGCCGTCCTCGAGTTCGCAAAGGTGTTGACGCGAATTCCGAACCACGCCACCCCGTAGCTACCCGCGATGCCAATGAGCGAAAACAACAGGATGATCGGCAGCGTAACCGCGATGGGCTTATTCGGCACCGGCGCCAGCCATCCGAAGTAGAGAGAGATGATGACTGCAATGAAAGCCCAGAGCAACATGATGAACTTGCCCTGCGTCACCAGATAGGTTTTGCAGGTCTCGTAGATCAGCTCGGACATTTCGCGCATCGAGCGATGAACCGGCAGGTTCTTCAACTGGTTATAGATCACCAGGCCGAACAACAGGCCGGCGGCGCAGAAGAGCAGCCCGATCGACAGAAGCTGATGTCCATTCAAGCCGAAGAAATTATCGAAGTTCACGCTCGACAAATCCGGCAGCGTCAGGCTGGCTTCGCCCCCGCCCGCGGATTCCTGCGCGCCGGCGAATGCGGGCAGAAGCAGCAGGCCCGCGAGGGCCGCGACGGTCTTGTACTGACGCCGCAGAAATGCCTTGGCGCGTGCAGAATTGAAGGCCAAGAGCAACGAAAACGCACTCACGGCCAGATAGAAGTACACCCAATACTGAGCAGTCACAAATCCTCCCAAAGGCGAAATGTTGATGGTTATTTCGAACGAACTGGAAAACGCTACGAACTTTTTCCAGAAAAAAGGGTCATCCGAAGGCTATCACTCGAAAGTAGCAGTGTCGAGTGATAGCTATCACAGCAATGGCCGAGGCTCATCCAGTAACAGGATGCGCGCTCCGAAGCCGTGGTGAAATGAAAATTGAGTTACTCAACCGGAATCTCGATCTTGTCGCCGGGCAGAGGAATTTGGAGGTTTTGCTTGACAGGATCGTGCACCTGGCCGCCGGGCAACGGGTGCAACTTGAAGAGCACCAGGAGGTTGCGGTCCGGGTCGTCGAGGGCGCGGAAGCTGGCGACTTGTTCGAGCGAGAAGTGTGTGTGAATGTCCTCGATAGTGCCTGGATCGAGACTGTTCCATGCGGCGTACCAGCCGGGCTGGTAGTGGGCCAGCTTCGACGCCAGGTCCTGGGTGCCGAAGTCGTCGCAGAGCGAAGGCAGGTGAGTCAGGAGTGTAATCTGATCGCCGCTTTCTGAAACCAGCAGCCGATTGCCGTTGGGGTGAGCATCAATGTACTGCGTGAGCCGCTGGGCCGCTTCTAGATAGGTGTACTCGGGATGAGCGGCGTAGTTCAGAGTTTGCAGGCTGTTGAAGGCGACGGCCATGGCGGCGACGACGACGAGGGAGTAGCCGAGCCGGCGCAACCAGATTCCGTTAACAGGAGCCAGCAGTGCCTCGGCCCCTTGCGCCACCATGAAAAAGATGAAGAAAGCTACCACGGCATAGTATCGGGGCTGAGGATGGTTCTGGTAAGTCATGAAGAAAATGTAGCCGCCGACGGCCAGGATGGAGGCGCCAAAGACGGGGTTCAACAGCAGTTTGCGGCTCCAGTCTTCGCGCCCGTCCAGCGCGGGCTTGTGGAGTAAGGCGGCCACCATCGCGCTCAAAGCCAACAGTCCCACCAGCGGAATCAGGATGTGGTCCACCCACAGCCCGCCGTGGAAGGACCACCACAAGCTGAGCAGCGGCCAATAAAACTCCTTAGACTTGTCGTATTTGTTGACGAAAAAAAGATACTTGTAATCGGCAAAGAGGCCGGAGTGGATGACCAGCGCCATCCATAGGCCAAACGACATAGCAAATGCGCCCGCTGCGGAGAGTGCGCAGCGAAGTGCCAGTTTTCGATTCCGCCAAAGCGGCAGCACTATCGCCCAGCTCAGCGCTGGCAGCAGAAAGACGGCGGTGGTTTTAGTCAGCATCATCAGCGTGAAGAGCAGACCGATGCCAACGGATGCGGCCATCGGTCTGCGCATCCGGGGCAGGCGGATGGCCAGATTCATCGCCAGCAGCGTGAGGGCGATCAGCATCTGCTCCAGAATCGCCAGCCGGCTGAAGCAGTAGAGGAACGGACTGGTAACGATCAGCGTCAGGGCAGTAAGCGCCATCCAGCGCGGCCCGCGCTCTCTGAGCAGCAGATAGCTCAACAGCAGATTGCAAAAGAAGAAGGCGACGGCCAGTCCGCGCGCGGCTTGAATCGAGACGCCGGTAAGGAAGAAGAGCGCCCACTCCAGAAATGGCCAGACGGGCACGGCGGGGGCGGGATTGAAGTCGCCGGCGAGATACCAGTTGCCGAAGAGGTGGGCGCGAATGGCTGCGTTGCCATACCAACCCTCGTCGGTGTACTTGGCCCAATCCATGAACCAGGGGGAATGGTTGGGAAAGTCGGCGCTGAGATGAAGGGCGTGGAGCAGGGCGAAGCAGCCGATGACAACCACCCAAAGGGCGTAAAGGCAGCGCTTCCGCGAAATTGTCAATGCCTGTTTCCTTCCGCGAGCCGCAAACTCCAGAATGTGGCTCAAGACGGTATTTCCGCGCAGGCGAAAATCGGTAAAGCCGGAACGATATTCGCCTCAGAGGGGATGAATCAAGTATAGCGGAGTGAAGGCAAGGTTTGTTCGCAATGCGGCAGAGTCAGGGAATCTGCAAGGATTTTGCGTTGGGCACATGACACCACATATGATGTCCTTATTCGTTTAATAGGAGAATCAGCATGAGGAATCACAAACTGGCACCTCAGGTCATCGTTGCGGCCTTTCTGGCGCTGGCCGCGCTGGCTTCAGCGCAGAACGCGCCGCAAACCAAGGCATCGCCGCTGATGCCCCTGCTGGGCCGGTTTACCGCCGCCGATGTGCCGACCTTGGCACCCACCGAGGCCGAGGTCGCCCCGCTCCAGTGGGACAAGCCCATTCCTGCAGGCCTGCCCGGCAACGGAATCGCACAGCATCCCATGCTTTACATCGGTGAAGGATATAACAAAATCTTCCTCGTCAACAACGGCAAGATCATCTGGAGTTATTCGACCGGGGGCGGCTGGGAGTACGACGATGCGTGGATGCTTTCCAATGGCAACATTCTCTTCACTCGAATGCAGTATGTGGCTGAAGTGACGCCCGACAAAAAGGTCATCTGGCGTTACGACGCGCCCGAGGGAAGCGAGATCCACACCTGCCAGCCGATCGGCCTCAACAAGGTCATGTTTGTCCTCAATGGCCTGCCGCCCCAACTGATGGTGGTCAATATCAGGACCAACAAGGTTGTCGTCAAACACGAGTTGCCCGCGCCCAGCAAGACCGGCATGGTCCACGGCCAGTTTCGCCGCGCGCGCTACACGTCGCAAGGGACCTATCTGATTCCCTTCCTGGAGATGAACCAGGTGATCGAGTACGACAAGCATTTCAGGGAGATATGGAGGTATGAAATCAAGTCTCCCTGGGCAGCCATGCGCCTGCAGAACGGCAACACGCTCATCACCGACGAGCAGGATATTCTCACTCGCGAGGTCAACCCGCAAAAGGAGACCGTCTGGGAGCTAAGGCCGTCCGATCTACCGGAGAAATATCGTTTCATCAATACCCAGAGCGCCACCCGTCTGGCCAACGGGAACACCATCCTCTGCTCGCGCGGCGGAGACGCGCACGGGCCTCAACTCGTCGAAGTGACTCCAGAGAAGAAAGTTGTCTGGGTTCTGCAGGATTGGGCCAACTTAGGCCCGGCTACCTCGGTTCAGATTCTCGATGAGCCGGGCAAACCGGAAATCCCAGGCCAATCGCAACACTGACGAGGCGCCAGGTCAGGCTCCCCAGACTTTGATTTTTGAAAATCGGGAAGCGCGCTTTGATGCAGGATTGCGACCAGAGTAATGACAAATCAGGCGAAGGTGCGCTGCGGGGGATTGATGACCAGGATCGGCAAAGATGGCCCAGATTTGACAAATCTGCAACAGAAGCAGGGCCGCCGCTACTGTCTCTCAACTGAGAATACGTTCAAAAAAGAGTTCTGACATCGCTGGCTATCCTGGGTTAAACTATGCACAGTTACAGGCAACTAGGAGTTGCAATCGCAGAATGGCAGAATCACACGAAGTTCACCGCGCCCATGGCAACGGCTCTTTATCCGTCGCGCTGATTGGCCCGGACGAAACGCGGCGTAAGGAAATTGCCGGTGTTCTCGCCGAATGCCAGGGAGTGCGCGTTCAGGAGTTTACTTCCTACCCAGTCGACCTCGACGAAATACCCAAGATGCTGGAAGAGCATCACGACGCCGTGATCGTCGACCTGGACAGCAACCCGGAACTTGCCCTCCGTATCGTGGAAAGTATCTGCGACGATGGCTCCCGGACCGTGATGGTCTTTTCGGCGCAGGCTGATCGGGAACAGGTGGTACGGTGCATGCGTGCCGGCGCCCGCGAGCTTCTCGTTCTGCCCATCACTGCGACTAGTATGGCTGAAGCATTAGGTCGCATTACAGTGCGTCTTCCTGGGTCTCACCCCGCCAAGAGAAAGACAGGGCGCGTTTTCGTGTTTATTGGCGCCAAAGGCGGATGTGGAGTTACCACCGTCGCCTCCATATTCGCGGTATCGCTGGCCAAGGAGTCTGGCGACAAAACTCTTTTGATCGACCTTGGCATCCCGCTGGGAGATGTGGCGATCAATCTAGGAATTTCCTCTAGCTTTTCGACAGATAGCGCATTCCAGGATTCCAACCGGCTGGATAAGAATTTTCTATCTTCGCTGTTGACCAAGCATGCCTCGGGATTATTCGTGCTTGCGGCTCCGGGAGAGTTTCCCCGGACCGAGGTAACCGTGGACGCCGTCAATAAACTGCTTTCAGTCGCCCGCCAAAGCTTCGATTATGTGGTGGTGGATGCCGGATCCAGACTTGATTTGAAGAATTCAGATCTCTTTGACATTTCCGCTACCACCTACCTTGTCACTCAGATAGGCGTTTCCGAACTAAGAAACGCAAATCGCCTGATCACTCAATTCTTCGCCACCAAGGGCCGAAAACTTCAGATCATTCTCAACCGGTATACGCCACATAATATTTTCTTCGATGAGGAGGATATTACCAAGGCACTCACACGTCCGGCCCAGTGGAAGATTCCCAACGATTCCGCCGCTGCCAGGCGAACCCGAAAACCTTCTTCTCCTTTAGCTTTGGAGGACTCACCCATTCCGAACGCAGTCCGGCATATGGCTCGCAAAGCCTGCGGATTGCCCGAGAAACTCGAGAAGAAAAAGGGCTTCAGTTTCTTCAAAGAACAGGGCATCAGTTTTTTCAAAAGAGCGCAATAAACATTTTCCAAACGGGATTCTTTTACTTCCCTGCCCCGCAGCACTTCTTGTACTTTTTACCGCTGCCGCAGGGACAGGGGTCGTTGCGGCCGACTTTTTCGCCGGTGCGGCGCTGCGTGGGCTGGGTGGCTTCTCCGCCAGACCGGCTCGCCGCATCCAGCTCGCGCTGCTTCTTGCGATGAAACTCCTTTTCCAGCGCGTCGATGGTCGTCGAAGGCTGGCGTGTGGAGATGGAAATTTCTTTCGGCTCCGCATCCAAGGAGAGAGGATGGGCGCTGCTGCCCACCGGCGGTGCCTTTGGAACCGCGCGATTCAGCCGAGGCGCCGCGTCCACCGGCTGCCCGTCCGGACCCAGAATCTGCATCCGGAAGAGGAAGCGAACCGTGTCCTCCTGGAATTTGAGCATCATCGCCTCGAACATTTCGTAGGACTCCCGCTTGTATTCCACCAGCGGGTCGAGTTGGGCATAGCCGCGCAGCCCGATTCCCTCCTTCAGGTGATCCATCGAAAGCAGATGATCCTTCCATAGCCCGTCGATTACACTCAACATCACCATCCGCTCGTGGTAGCGCATGGTCGCGGGGGTGAGAATTTTTTCTTTGGCCTCGTACTGCTCCTTGAGTATGTCGAAGATCGCGTCGCCCAACGCGTGCCGGTCAAATTCGAGCGGCTTGATTCCCGCCGCATTCATGCTCAATCCGAAGTGGTCGATGAGCTGGTTTTCGATCCCCTTCAAATCCCACTGATCCGGATGCAGCTTCTCGCCCGCGAACTCGTCCAGGATTCCGCTCAGGATTCCGCCCACATAATCTTCCAGAATCAGCTCCTTCTGGTCGGCCTCCTCCAGCAGTTGGCGGCGCAGCCCGTAGACCGCCTCGCGCTGCTTGTTCATTACGTCGTCGTATTCGAGAAGATGCTTGCGGCTCTCGAAGTTCTGAGCTTCGACGGCCTTCTGCGCGCCCTCGATGCGCTTGGAGATCATCTTCGACTCGATGGGCACGCCCTCTTCCATGCCCAGCCGCTCCAGCAGCGTGGAGACCCACTGCTTGGCGAAGATGCGCATCAGGTCGTCTTCCAGCGAGAGATAGAAGCGCGACTCGCCGGGATCGCCCTGGCGGCCGGCGCGCCCGCGCAACTGATTGTCAATGCGCCGCGACTCGTGCCGTTCGGTGCCAAGGATGAAGAGTCCGCCAGCTGCGATGACCTGCTCGTGATCCAGGCGCGCCGCCTCGGCGTGAACCTTGAAGACCTCGGCCCACTCCGGTTCGGCGATCTCGAACTCCTGGCCCTGATAGTAGAAGCGCAGGAATCCCGCTGGAGCCATGGGACTGATGGCGCCCTCGGCGATGCTGATGGCCCGCGCTTTACCCTTCTTCACCAGCTCTTGCCTAGCCATGAACTCCGGATTGCCGCCCAGCAGAATATCGGTTCCGCGGCCGGCCATGTTGGTCGAGATGGTCACCATCCCCAGCCGCCCAGCCTGCGCCACAATCTCCGCCTCGCGCTCGTGGAACTTGGCGTTCAGCACAACGTGCCGCACCCCTTTGCGTTGCAAGATCGCGCTGAGGCGTTCGGACTTCTCGATGGATACGGTGCCCACCAGCACGGGCTGTTTCTTCTCGTGCAGGATGGCGATGTCGTCCGCCGCGGCCTTGAACTTTTCCTTCTCGGTGCGGAAGACCACGTCGGGATTTTCAAGCCGCAGCATCGGCTTATTAGTGGGAATTACGACAATCTCCAACTTGTAAATCTTCTCGAACTCGGCCGCTTCCGTCTCCGCGGTGCCTGTCATGCCGGACAATTTCTGATAAAGACGGAAATAATTCTGGAAGGTGATGGTGGCCAGCGTCTGGTCTTCCTTGCGAATCGAAACGCCCTCCTTGGCCTCGATGGACTGATGCAGCCCGTCGCTCCAGCGGCGGCCCGGCATCAGGCGGCCGGTGAAGGTGTCCACGATGATGACTTCGCCTTCCTTGACCACGTAATCGACGTCGCGGCGGTAGAGAGCCTCAGCCTTGATCGCCGTCTCGACGTAGTGCTTCATCTCCCAGTTTTCGGCGTCGGCAATGTTATCGATGCCCAGCGTCTTTTCAATCGTCACCCAGCCTTCGTCGGTGACGCCGATGGTGCGCTGCTTCTCGTCCACGATGTAATCGCCGGTCAGATACTTCTCGCCCTCGCCGAGCTGGATTCCCAACTCCTGCTGGCGCTTGTGGTCGCTGGATTCGATCTCCTCGCCTTTGACCAGCTTGGGCACGATGGCGCGCGCCCGCGCATATTTGTCGGTGGTCTGATCGGTCGGGCCGCTGATAATCAGCGGCGTGCGCGCTTCGTCAATCAGGATCGAGTCCACTTCATCAACGATGGCGTAGTAGTGCCCGCGCTGGACGCAATCTTTGATGTCAAACTTCATGTTGTCGCGTAGGTAGTCGAAGCCAAACTCGTTATTGGTTCCGTAAGTAATGTCAGCTGCGTAAGCGGCACGGCGCTCGTTGTCGTCCAGATCGTGGACGATGACGCCCACCGTCAGCCCCAGAAACTCGTAGATCTTGCCCATCCACTCGGCGTCGCGCTTGGCCAGGTAATCATTCACCGTGACCACGTGCACGCCATGTCCGGCGAGCGCGTTCAGATAGCAGGCTAGCGTAGCCACCAGCGTCTTGCCTTCGCCGGTCTTCATTTCGCTAATCTTGCCCTGGTGCAGCACCATGCCGCCGATCAACTGCACGTCAAAGTGTCGCATCCCGACCGCGCGCCAGCCGGCCTCGCGCACCACCGCAAAGGCTTCCGGAAGGATCTCGTCCAGCGCCTCATTCTCAGCGGCCTTGCGCTCTTTGGCGCCGGTAATGCCTTCCAGCCGCGCCGCAATCCGCTCCCGGAACTCGACCGTTCTGGCCCGCAACTGATCGTCGGTGAGCTGCTTCGTGTCCGCTTCCAGGGCGCTGATCACTGCCACCATCGGCATCAACCGCTTGATCAGACGCTCATTTGCCGTGCCAAAAACCTTGGTAAGAGCTTTATCAAAAAACACAGGGATCTCCGTTTACCAGTGTAAATGCTGGCCCCTGTTGAGCGTTTATCCTTCGATGAGGGCGATGAAAAAGCCGTCGGCGCGCAGGCGGCCCGGGAGCAGGCGCAGAAAGCCTTCGGGAGTGAGCGAGGCACGCAGCCGCTCGGCGCCGCCAGCTGTGAGAATTCCTTCAACCAGCAGTTCGCCGATGCGCTCTTCCATCGGGACCAGCCGCGCGCTGGGCACAGCGGCCAGCACGGCAGCGACCACCTGCTCGTTCTCCTCCGGCTCCAGCGAGCAGGTGGAGTAGACCACGCGGCCGCCGGGGCGGACGGCCCTTAACACGGCGCTGAGAATCGCCCGCTGGCGCTCAGCCTGGCGAGCCAGGTCGCCCAAGCGCAGGCGGTGGCGAATCTCCGGGTTGCGGCCCAGGGTTCCGGTGCCGCTGCAGGGCACGTCGGCCAGCGCCAGATCGAAGGCCGTCACATCGGTAAGCGCGGCGGCGTCGGCCAGCCGGCACTCGATGCGGTCGCCAAGAAATGCCAGCCGTTTACACATCTGGGCCAGCCGGGACGCGCTGGATTCAAGAGCGATGATGCGCGCCTGCGAATTGCGCTCGGCCAGAATCAGCGTCTTGCCGCCCGGCGCGGCGCAAGCGTCGAGGACGCTTCTTACTTTTTGGATATCGCCAGCCCGGCAGAGAATCTCGACAGCCAGCTGTGAGCCTTCGTCCTGAAAGCGCACCCGGCCTGTACGCAAAGCCTCGGTCGAGGCTATCTCTCCGGCGACGACGATGCGCGCCGCGGCGAGCAGTTCTCCGGCTTCGAGAGTGATTCCCGCGTCGGCGAGTTCGGCTTCAACTTCAGGGTTGGCAAGGCGCACCGCAAGCACAGGCTGGCTCTGCCCGTGGCGGCAGAGGTCGCGGGCGGCTTCCGCGCCGTAGTGGCTGATCCAGCGCTCGACCAGCCAGGAGGGGTGGGTCTGAACAACGTCGAGATCGTCCACGCCCGTGCGCGAATCACCCAATCGCGCAACGCCCGCCAGCTTGCGCAGCACCGCGTTGACCATGCCGGAGGCGAAGCGGTGGCCGGACTGTTTGGCCAATTCCACGCTCTCGTCAATCGCGGCGCGCGCTGGAATGCGATCCATCCACTGCAACTGAAATGCGCCCAGCCGCAGGGCAATCAAAATCTCCGCATCGAGCTTGGCGCCGGGCCGGGAGAGCAGCGCATGAAGCTGATGATCAAGCGCAATCTGCCAGCGCAGCACGCCCAGCACCAGCGCCGTGGCCAGGTTGCGGTCCGGGACCGAGAGCGCGCTGACGGCTCTGCCGCGCAGCAGTTCATCGGAATGAGAACGCCCGCGCTCGACGGCCAGCAGAATGTTGAAGGCGGCTTTGCGCGCCGCTGAGATTGCGGCCGTTCGATTCTTGGGCGCAACCTTCGCTGCGCCGAATTTTTTTGGAAGGGTCATTCAGCTCGCCCGAGCCGCGCGCCGCGAGCGAGCGCTGACCCGCGCAGAAACTCGGCTGCCGCAAGGCGTTTCTTGCCTTCGAGTTGCACTTCCAGAAGTTCCAGCCAGGTGTCGTCGGCGCAGGCGGCAAAGAGCCGTTGACCCTCGACGTGAATCAGACCGGGCTGGAAGCCTGTTGCCTCGGTGAAACTCGAAGCCTCCGCGACCCTCAGGCGGTGAACGATCAGCTTTTTGCCCTCGAGCGTGGTGAAGGCACCGGGCCAGGGCTGAAAGCCGCGCCAGCGATTCTTCAGCTCCACAGCGGTGTACGTGGCAAAGTCCATGCGCCCATCTTCGCGGTCGAGCATCGGAGCGAAGGTGGCTCCTGCATGATTCTGGGGCTGGGGCTGAAGGCTTCCATCGGCCAAGCCAGCCAGAGTCCTGACCACCAGCGGCGCCCCGGCCTCAGCCAACTCGACAAACAACTCCTCCGCGGTCTCTTCGGGAGCAATGGGCATCGTCTGTTGCAGCAAAATCGGGCCGGTGTCGAGTCCCTCTTCCAGCAACATGGTCGTGTTGCCGGTAAATGCGTCGCCCCGCGCCACCGCCCACTGAATCGGCGCAGCGCCGCGGTACTTGGGAAGCAGGCTGGCGTGCAGATTGATGCAGCCCAGCCGGGGCAGCGCCAGCATCCAGGGCGGTATCAGACGCCCGTAGGCGACGACGACGATGGCCTCGGGAGCGATGGCTTCAAGCTGCGCGCGAAACTCCGCGTTGGCGCGAATCTTCTCCGGCTGTGCAATCGTAAATCCATGGGCAAGCGCGGCCTGCTTGACCGGCGGCGCAGCAAGCTGGCGCGAGCGGCCCACGGGCCGGTCGGGCTGCGAGACGACCAAGGCAACTTCATGACCCGCCGCATGCAATGCTTCCAGCGTGGGAACGGCAAAGCTCGGGGTGCCACAGAAGACCAGTTTCATCGCTCTACCACTTGCCTTCGCGCAGCAATTTGCGAATCTTGCGCTGCACCAGATCGCGCTTGAGCGCGCTCATGCGATAAATGAACTGCACGCCGTCCACGTGGTCGATCTCGTGCTGGAAGCAGCGCGAGAGCACATCCTCGCCGTCCATCTCGAACCACTTGCCGTGCTCGTCCTGGGCGCGTATGCGCACTTTGGAGTGGCGCACGACCTTCTCGCGAATATCTGGAAAGCTGAGGCAGCCTTCCTCCTCGTAGAGCCTGCCCTCAGTGAAGATAATCTCCGGATTGATGAGCACCAGCTTGTCTTTCGGCTCTTTGCCCACGCTCAGGTCGATGACCAATAAACGCTTCAGCACACCCACCTGCGGCGCGGCGAGGCCGATGCCCTCTCCGTCGTACATGGTCTCAAACATATCGGCGACCAGCTTGCGCAACTCCGCGTCGAACTCGGTAATCGGTTCACCAGGCTGCGCCAGGATCGGATCAGGATATTTGACAATATTAAGAATCATCTGCGTACTAATAGCTCCGTATCTGTTGGATGTATCCCGCAAAATTCCGTTGCAACTCGAGGGCAGAATCGCCGCCGAATTTCTGCTGCGCAGCCTGCGCCAGCGTCAGCGCCACCATCGCCTCGGCCACAACCCCCGCTGCCGGGACCACGCAAATGTCGCTGCGCTCGTAACTGGCGCTGGTGGGTTCGCGCGTGTCAAAACGCACCGACTCCAACGGTTTGCGCAAGGTCGAAATCGGCTTCAGATGGCCGCGCACCACAATCTCTTCGCCGTTCGATACGCCGCCCTCCACGCCGCCGGCATTGTTGCTGGGGCGCGTAAAGCGCGTCGGCTGCCCGGAGGCCTCGCTGGCATAGTGAATGGGATCGTGCACTTGCGAGCCGAAAGACGCGCCCGCGAAGACGCCACGGCCAATCTCGACCGCCTTGACCGCCTGAATGCTCATGACCGCCCAGGCCAGCAGCCCGTCCAGCTTTTCGTCCCAGTTCGCGTAGTTTCCCAGCCCGGCGGGGACGCCGTGCGCCACCACCTCGAAGACGCCGCCCACCGTGTCACCGGTGCGGGCCGCCTCTTCCACCTCTTCCTTCATGCGGGCCTCTGTCGCCTCATCCACGCATCCCAGCACCACTTCGTCGCGGGCGGCCTGTGCCGCAATCTCTTCCCAGCGGACAGCGCGCTCCACTTCGACGCACCCTACGCGGAGGGTGTGGCTGGCCACTTCGATCCCCAGCGTCCGCAGCATGAGCTTGGCAAAGGCTCCAGCGGCGACACGGGCGGTGGTTTCGCGGGCCGAGGCGCGCTCCAGCACGTAACGGGCTTCGGCAAAGTTGAACTTGAGTGCCCCGGCCAGATCGGCGTGGCCGGGCCGCGGCGAAGCGACCGCCTGGTGCAGCGCCGGGTCGCCTTCATCCACAGGCAGTCTGGATTCCCAGTTCTTCCAGTCGCGATTGACAATCTCAATCGCAATCGGCGCGCCGATGGTTTTGCCGTGGCGTACTCCGCTTAGCACATGAGCTTTGTCGGTCTCCATCTTCATGCGCCCGCCACGCCCGTAGCCCTGCTGACGCCGCCACAATTCGCGGTCAACGAACTCCAGATCGACCGGCAGACCGGCCGGCAGACCGGAGACGAGCGCAATCAGCGCCTCACCATGCGACTCCCCGGCCGTAGAAAATCGAATCATATTGATTCGATTGTAACGGGAGAGACACAAAATAGGGAGGTGAGAATGGAAAATGGAGATGAATCATCGATGAAGCCGCTGCATGAATCTTAGTTGATGACCATTTCCATCCCTGCAATCCGGGATTGATTTTTTGCTGTGGAAAACGATAAGCGAAGCTGCAAAAAACCGCTTGACACGCACCTTGATATGGAGTAGCTCTGGTAGCTAGGAGAAGTTTCCTCTTACCCTTGGATCTTCCGCACAGATGACGGCGATCAGTGGTTAGTAGCTTCCGTGTTCTTCTCCCCTTGAGGCTCTTCCAAGTTTCTCATTCCGGCCTCGCAAACAGCCAAGATAGTTGACGATGCCGCTTGAGATCTCCTCGAGGGATGGCGCGAGTTATACGTGTGTTGTTTCGGCCGCTTTTCAATGCACCGGGTGACGGTATTTTCGCCGCGAACCTTCATTTCCCCGGGTCCTCGGCGAAAGTTATACAAACAAACAACCGAAATCATGGAGCTGTTATGGGACTACCAAGAAAATGCGACGCAAGGCATCTTTCCACGGCCAGCCCGAACAAGTCTCAACCATCGTGCAGGCCTGTGAGCAAAGCCATTAGAACCAGTTCTTTCAAGATCGAGCCGGATGCGACGAGGACGAATCGCGAGACTTTTGCCGAAGACTTTCTGCTGGAACATTCTCATTCCACTCTGCGCTTGGCGGTGATCGAGATCACGGCCAGTGCCAGTGCCACGCCCAGGGAGCCGCAGCAGTCCGCGCAATCATTCGGATTTCCGTCTTGAGCCAACAGATCCCTTCAGCCGCCGAGTGGCCGAATAAAGGCCGGAGGAGGTAGGCATGGGTTGCTCAATCTGCGAGAGTTTGGAACGAACGTATGAGGATAGGCTCAGCGAGTACAGAGAGGCTCGTTCCTCGGCCGGTTACCAAGTCAGCACGAAGCTGGCGGCGCATAAAAATGTAGAGATGGAGCGCGCCCGGTACGAACTGGAAGAGCATCGCATGGTTTGCGGCTCCGCCAGAAAAGCGCCGCTTGCGCATCTGCCTGTTTTTAGCGAACCAGCGAGCTCGAGCCAGTTGGCGGCATAAATGTTACTGGCAAACGAGATTCTGTCACAATCCAATCAGACGGCCTTGCCTTTTTCCTTTTGCTGACGGGCGCGCCTCTCGGTGGCCCATCCTTCCTTGACGATTTGATGAGAGCGGCCCACGGCCAGCGCGCCTGCCGGCACATTCTTCGTGATGCAGGAGCCTGCGCCCAGGTAAACCCCATCACCCAGCGTCACCGGAGCCACCAGCGTGGAATTGCTGCCCACAAAAGCGTCTTTGCCGATGCGCGTGGCGTGCTTGTTCACGCCGTCGTAGTTGCAGGTGATGGTCCCGGCTCCAATGTTCGTTCGCTCGCCCACCTCGGCATCGCCCAGGTAGGTGAGGTGGTTGGCCTTGGCGCCCTTGCCCAGCTTCGCCTTTTTGGTCTCAACAAAGTTGCCCACGTGAGCCTCTGCGCCGATCTCGCTGCCTGGGCGAAGGTGCGCAAAGGGGCCGATCTTGGCGCCGTTGCCCACCGTGCTGTCAGTGAGGATGCAGCTCTGGCGCACCAGCACTCCCTCGCCCAGGGTGCAGTCTTCAATCACCGAGTACGACCGTATCTGGCAACCGCCACCGATGTGCGTCCGGCCCAGCAACTGCACAAACGGCTCGATGACCGTATCGGCGGCGACCTCGACCTCGGCGTCAATCACGCACGTTTCAGGGCGAAAGATGGTCACGCCGGCGGCCATCAGCCGGTTGGCCGTGGCTGAGCGCAGCGTCGCGTCCAGCGCCACCACCTCGGCGATGGTGTTGGCGCCCAGCACTTCAATTGCCTCTTCGGCCCGAATGGCTACCACCCGCTCGCCCGCCGCGCGCAGCAGACCTGCCATATCGGTAAGAATCACCTCGTGGTTGGCGTTGTCGGCAGTCAACTTGTCCAGACGAGCCACGAGCGGCGCAGTCTTGAAGGCATAAATGCCGGTGTTGATTTCGCCGATCTTTTGCTGTTCATCGGCGAGCGCCTTCTGCTCGACGATGGCTTCCACTTCGGGGCTATCCGAAGATTTACGAACGATCCGTCCGTAGCCTGTGGGGTCGGCGGGCGCGGCGGTCAGAATGGTCATCGCGGCCTGCTCAGAGTGATGAAAGCGCCAGAGCCGCTCAATGGTCTCAGCGCGAATCAGCGGCACGTCGCCGGAGAGCACCAGAATATTCTCGTAGCCCTGAATGGCCGTCCGCGCGCACTGAATCGCGTGGCCGGTGCCGAGCTGCTCGGACTGCTCGACAAAGCCGACGCCGGTTGAAGAGACCGCCGCGCGCACCTTCTCCGCCTGGTGGCCGACGACGACAAAAATCTCGCTCGGCGCGACAATCTGGCTTGCCGCAGCAATCACGTGGGCCAGCAGCGGCTTGCCGCCGATCTCGTGCAGCACCTTGGGCCGCTGCGACTTCAACCGCGTTCCCTTGCCCGCCGCCATAATCACTACGGCCAGCTTTCCTTTGCCTTCCATGCTCCGCTCCCCAACCTGAATTTCTTCTCTCCCCATTGTAGTTTCTCCCTCTCAGCGACCGGAATGCGCCCATCGCGGCGCCAGCCAGGAAAAGATCGCGCAGAGCGCCAGGATCGCGCCCATCATGGCCAACGAGAGGGTGATGGGGACTTCGATCCAGTGTGCGGCGAGCATCTTCAGCGCAACCAGGAAGAGCAGCGCGCCCAGAGCGTAATGGAAAGAACGAAGGCGGTCGAGCAGCGAGGAAAGCGCAATGTAGAGCGAGCGCAGAGCCAGGATGGCGGCAATGTTCGAGGTATAGACCACGAAGGGATTGTGGCTGACGGCCAGCACTGCGGGGATCGAATCCATGGCAAAGAGCAGATCAGTCGCTTCGACGGCCAGAATGACAGGCAGTAGCGAGGCGAACCCAAAGCGCGGGGGCTGGGCCGGCTGCAGGCGGCGAATCCAGCCCGGCAGAGAACCGCCCCGCAGCGGTTTGCCGCGCAGCAGCCGCCAGGCCGCATAGAGCAGAATCAGGCCGAAGATCCACGTGATCCAATCGAAACGGCGCAGCAGCGCGATGCCCGTGGCGATGAAGAGGGCGCGCAGAACCACCGCACCTGCCACGCCCCACAGCAGGGCCGTGTGCTGGCGGCGCGGTCCGATGTAAAAGCCCTGAAAAAGGAGCATGAAGACAAGGAGATTGTCCACACTGAGCGAGGTTTCAATAGCGTAACCGGCCACGAACTCCAGCGCCGGCTGACGGCCCTGGGCGATTGCAACCCAGGCCGCGAAGCCCGTGGCGGCAATCACCAGCGTCGCCGTCCATAGCCATGCAGCGGTTTGCGCGCGGCGCGCGGCCCAGCCCCGGCTCGACAGCAGCGCATCGGTTGCCAGCAGCGCTGCCACCACCGCATGAAAGCCCAGCCACCAGACCCAGGAGACGCCTGCAATCATATCTCTGAATGTACAACGGCCGGCTCTAGCGGGCGGGCCACTCTTCCACGACGACACCCAGGTCGTTGAGCTGCTGGATGACGGCTTCGACGTTGCGGCGGAGTTTGGGGCGGTCTTTGCGGCTGGCCTGGGGCGACTCGCCGACGGCGACGACGCGGCCGTAGCGCCATGCGCCGGCAGGCAGCGCGATGAGGGCCTGGGCGAGGTCAGCGGGATGCAACTGAATCTCCTGGCGGCGGGCGGCTGCAGGGCGCAACATGGTTCCCTTGCCCATTGTGCTGGGATTGGCGTCGGCCAGGGTGATGCGCAGATTCAGGGTGTCGGTATCGACAGAAAGAAAGGGATTGGCCCACGCATCCTGCTCTCGCACGTCCACATACATACTCTTGGTGGGCAGTGGAATCAGCGCCAGGGCGGCGCGCTGCTGATCGCGCTGGCTGGCGACGGCCTGGGCCTGATGCTCGGCATTGACGGCATTTTGGGCGACACCGGCCACGGCTTGCTCTTCTTTATGGCAAGCGGAGAGGCTGAGAAACATGGCCGGCAGAAAGGCCGCGGCCGCGATTGCATTGAGGTGGATGCGCGGAATCACTTATCAAGAATAACAGGATCGGCGCGAAGCGGGATTCGTGGCGGTTCAATTGCGGGGATGGAAGACGAAGACTTCGCTGCTTGACAGAGCAACGATTACAACGACGATCTATGGATAAAGCGCGCGTCTTTCTATCAGGAGAATTCACCATAAACAGGTGCGATGATCAGCAATATCTTGTGTTTGCCCGTGGATTGTTTGGTTGGACGTGCTCCCGAACAGGTGGATTTGATACACTGCCCTCAAGAACCACTTGGAGTCAGACAACGCTATGAAACATACTGCATTGATTCTGTTGTTGGCGGCCAGCACCGTGGCCGCAAGCGCCCAAACCACCGCCAAGTCGACGACCGCTGCCGCCAAACCAGCCGTTACTGCCGCCAAACCAGCAGCGACGACGGCCAAACCGGTTGCCGCAGCCGCAAGCTCTCCGACCGTTGCGGCGATCATCAAGGCTCCCGCTACTATTCCTCCGGTCAAAGGAATGCAAAAGCCGATCTTTACTGTTGCCCTGCGCTATCAGGAGATCAAGGTTGGCACCGGCGCTGTGGCAGAGCCGGGCAAGATGTACAAGGTACTGTACACAGGCTACCGGGCCTCGGATGGGGCGATCTTTGACTCTTCAGAACTTCATCGCCTTCCGCTGAGGGACAAGGACGGCAAGCCAGTGATGGGCGAGGACGGCAAACCCAAGATGGGCGATGTGCAGCCGATGCCCTTTGTGCAGGGCGTAGGCGGGACGATTCCCGGCTTTGACCAGAGCTTTGTTGGCATGAAGGTGGGCGGCAAGCGCCGCGTCTTCATTCCCTGGCAAATGGCTTATGGAACGCGCAATATACCTGACCGTGGCACGGAACATCCGGGGATTCCATCGAAGTCCGACCTGATCTTTGATATCGAGCTGGTCGGCGTTAGCGACGCGCCCCCGCCGCAGCCGCGTCCCGGCATGATGGGCGGAATGCAGCGCCCGCAGCCTGGCGCTCATCCGATGCCCGGCGCGCCGATGCGTCCTGGCACACCAATGGCGCCACCCGCGCCCGGCGCTCCAACCGCGCCGAAGCCAGCGGCCGCAGCACCTGCGCCAGCGGCTGCACCGGTTACGGCTCCCGCAGCCCCGGCTGCTCCGGCTGCGCCTCAAACCAAGTAGCGTCCAACAACTGGGTGTCCCAGCTCCGTATTCTTGGAGCTGGGAAGAATTCAGGCCTCCCATTCTTTTCACGCGTTTTGCGAAAAGGATGGGAGGCCGCTGAGTTCAATGCGCCGAAAAACACCCATCAGGGACTGAAGCCCGTGCTTGATTGTTTGCGTTTGCGGCACAACTGAAGTCGTGCCCTGACACCATGTCGATTTTCTTAAAGATGCTTTATGGAAAACTCAGGCCGCGGCAGCGGGCAACTGCGGCGTGGCGGCGATGAGTTGCCGCGTGTAGGCCTGCCGCGGATGGTCGCAGAGCGCGACGGCCTCGCCGCTCTCGACCAGCCGGCCGTGCTCCATCACCGCGATGCGCGTGGAGAGATAGCGCGCCAGCGGCATGGAGTGGGTGATGAACAGGTAAGTCAGCCCGTGCTCGCGCTGCAAGCCTCTGAGCAGGTTCACGATCTGCGCTCCCACACTCACATCCAGGGCCGAGACCGGCTCATCGAGAATCAGCAGCCTGGGGCGGAGAGCAAGCGCGCGGGCGATGTTGATGCGCTGCCGCTGCCCGCCGCTAAACTCGTGGGGATAGCGGCCGAGCGCGGACTCGTCGAGACCAACCTGCCGTAGCAAGTCTGCCGCATCCTGGCGTATGGCCTTGTTTCCCAACCCCTCCGAGCCCATGCCAACCACCCTTTCGCTCCATGCGTTATGGATAAACCAGGGTTCTGAGACGATCTCCAACACTTTCATGCGCGGATTGAGCGCGGCATAGGGGTCCTGGAAGACGGGCTGCATCTGGCGGCGCAGGCGGCGCATCTGGGCGCGCGAGGCGTGGGCAAGATCGACGCCGTCGACGCGGATGGTGCCGCGGTTTGGCTCGACCAGCCCCAGAATCATCCGCGCCAGCGTGGTTTTGCCGGAGCCGGACTCGCCCACCAGCCCCAAAGTCTCGCCTGATTCGATGGTGAGCGAGAGATCCGCTACGACGGTCTGCGGCTCCGTTCGGAAGCCCAGCCGCCGCGGAAAGCTCTTGTAAACCGCATTCACCTCAACCAGCGCCATGCTGACATGGTAAATGCGCCGGCTTGATTTGCTTCGCCGCCTGGAATTAACGCATTTTTCCTATTTGGGTAGAATGCGGCGTGGACCAGGAGGTCCACGCTACAGCCGGCCGGGAGGCCGGCGCTCCCTGTTCTTTCAGCGACTTCAACCTTGAGCTAAGCAGGATATCCACTCGATACCAACAGGCAAAAAGCTCTAGTCGAGTCGGCAACCGAACTGGCAAGAAGAGGCCACGGAGTGCTTCAATAGAGGGATGCCGGGAAGAGGAGCATTAGTGCTGCTGGCCTTCGCCAGCCTGGTCGCCGCGCTGCTGCTGGTTCTGCTGCAGTTGACGCGGCTGGGCTACCTGGTACGCGCGACGATTCCCGACCGCCCGCGGCGGCGGATGTTCATTGCATCGGTCGCCTTCCTGGTGACCTTTGTCGGCGTGCGGGTTCTGGTCCGGCTGATTGTGCATGAGAATGATGAGGGACCGTTCCAGTGGGTAGTGGTGCATGGGCGGCACATTCACCACCTGGTGTGGGGGATTCTGATTCTGTTGCTGGTAGGCTACGGCTGGCTGCTGGACCTGGGGCGGTCGCACTCGCCGCTCGCGATCTTCCTCAGCCGGTTGATGTCGGTGGGCTACGGCGTGGGCGCAGCGCTGACGCTGGACGAGTTTTCAATCTGGCTGGACCTGGAGCCGGATGAGTACTGGTCGCGCGACGGGCGGCTCTCGATCGACGCCGTGATTCTTTTCGGCAGCCTGCTGGCTGTGGGCGCCTGGGGCGCGCCGTTCTTCCGCAGCCTGGGCCGCCTATGGAGCAAGCGCGCCTCGTTTCGCCGTGGTCTGGGCCACGGGTTGAGCTACCCGATTCGCCGCGCGCGGTTGCTTCGACCGCGCAGATTGCGGCGATCGCGTCCGCGCACCGGCTTGTAACCGCGCATCGCTTGAGGTTGATGGGCCGGATCAAGCCTGCAAACCTTCCGCTGGCCATCCCCTCCCGCTACAATGGAATGAGCCGTTTTTCTGGATTTCTGAAGGGCGGCGACATTCCTCTGGCTTTACCCCGGAATCGATCAACATCATGCCTGAACCCGTACCTTCATCGTCTCGTCCGCGCGTACTGAGCGGAATGCGCCCCACCGGCAAGCTCCACCTAGGCAACTACATGGGCGCGCTGGCCAACTGGGTCAAGCTGCAAGATCAGTATGACTGCTACTTTTTCATCGCCGACTGGCACGCGCTGACCACCGACTACGCCGACACCAGCGGCATTGCGCCCAATACGATGGACGTGGCGCTGGATTTTCTGGCTGCCGGCCTCGATCCGGCCAAATGCACAATTTTTGTGCAGAGCGCGGTCAGGCAACACGCTGAGCTGAGCCTGCTGCTGGGGATGATTACGCCTCTGGGCTGGCTGGAGCGCGTACCCAGCTACAAGGAACAGCAGGAGAACCTCACCGGCAAAGACCTGACCACCTACGGATTCTTGGGCTATCCGCTGCTTATGGCTTCGGACATTCTGCTCTACCAACCGGATTTTGTGCCTGTGGGGCAGGACCAGCAGGCGCACGTGGAGTTGACCCGCGAGATTGCGCGGCGGTTTAACCAGTTCTACAAGATCGGCGACCGGGAGGTTTTGCCTGAACCGAAGGTGCTGCTGACGCCCTCGCCCAAGCTGCCCGGTACCGATGGGCGCAAGATGAGCAAGAGCTACGGCAACACGATTCAATTGACCGACGCGGAGCCGGTGGTACGCAAGAAGCTCAAAACGATGGTCACCGACCCGGCGCGCATTCGCCGCAACGACGCAGGCGACCCGGACAAGTGCCCGGTGGGCGATCTGCACAAGGTCTTCAGCTCGCCGGAGAAGCTGGCCAAAGTGTATGATGGCTGCCGCACGGCGGGGATCGGCTGCATCGAGTGCAAGAGCTGGGCCGCCGATGCGCTGGTGCAAGTTTTACAGCCCATTCAGGAGCGTCGCGCCGGCTTGACGGAGGCGCGCGTGGAAGAAATTCTGAAGGAAGGCAATGGCCGCGCCGCTGCTCGCGCCGAGCAGACGATGCGGCAGGTACGCGAGGCCATGCGTATGCCCCGGACGAGCGAATCTGGCCAATGAGTTGAGGCGGCTGGCGAGGTTTATGAGCAAACCTGGCGCGGCGTGCGTCGCTGAAGGGATGTAAATGCTTGAAACGACAATCCCGTGGTGGCGAAGGGCGCTCAAGTTTGCTCTCAGTGGATTTCGCTCCGGTTTTGGAGTTGTTACGCGGCGCGTGAAAGAGGAATCCTCCACAGAAGCAAAGTTTTCAGATCCTTTGAAAGAGAGTTTGGAAGAAGAACCCGCATTGATTGATCCAATTCCCCAAACCGAAATCGCCATCGCGCCAGAGGCGCTTGCCGCCGAGCCATTGATCGAGGCTGCGCCTGTTGTGGACCCTGTTGTCGAATTCGAGCCGGAGCCTGCGGAAGTGGATATTGTTGAAGAGCCAGTCGCGGAGGCTGAAACCGTTACGGAATCCGTTGTCGAATCCGCACCGGAGCCAGTGGAAGTCGTCGAGGTCTTGGAAGTCGAAGCAGAGATCGAGTCAACGCCCGAGCCGGATGCCGAAGCCGAGCCCGCGACACCCGCTGAACGCGAAGTTCCCGCTGAAGACGAAGTCCCTCTGCCGCTGGAGCTGACCGCCCAGCCCACGGCCGAGGAAGCAGCCCAGCAGAAGGCCGACGAACGAGCCGCGGACAAGCAGGCGGCGCGGCAGAAAAAGCTGGACGAAAGCGCCGAGCAATCGCCGTTTTCGGTGCTGGTGGGCCAGGTTTATGACGGCCCGCTGGACCTGTTGCTGGATTTGATCCGCAAACAGGACATCGACATTTACGACATTCCCATCGCGCGTATCACGGCGCAGTTTCTGGCATACGTCAACCAGCTCAAAGCCGGCGATGTGGATGTGGCCGGCGAGTTTATCTACACCGCTTCGCTGCTGATCCACATCAAGAGCAAGATGCTGCTGCCGCGCGCAGTCACCGGGCCGGACGACGACGCCGAGGATCCCCGCCGCGAGCTGGTGGAGCGGCTGCTGGAGCATGAGCGCTTCAAGAACGCCGCCCAGATGCTGCAGCAGAAACAGATGCTCGAAGCCGCCAGCTGGTCGAATCCCGGAGTGCGCGAGTTCAAGGAAGAGGCTGCGGCCGAGCCGGAGATTGCCGCCGACACCGTGGACCTGGTGCGCATCTTCCGAGAGATCCTGGAGCGGGCCCGCTCACGGCCAGTCTTCAATCTTGAAGAAGACTCGGTGACGGTTGGTCAGATGATCCGCTTTCTCGCCCGCCGCCTGACCATGGAAGACAAGCCCGTGGCGCTGCGCCAGTTGCTGAGCCACACCCGCAGTGAGCGCGCGCTGATTGCCATGTTTCTGGCGTTGCTGGAACTGGTGCGGATGCAGGCCATCCTGCTGCGCCAGGATGCGGCCTTCAGCGAGATCTTCATCAAGAAGCACACTGGCTTTGACACTTTGATGAACGAAGATCTAATGAACGCCCGCGACGATTGGCGCTAGCAGCTTTTTCAGCGGAACATGCATAGAGAAAAATGCAAGTTCAACGAAACAAGCAGGAAGCCAACGAGTGAATTTGAACAAATGCAGCAAGTTCGCACCCGCTACGCGGGTGTCAGTAAGCTAGCGAGCTAGAGCGGTTCTCCAATTCCTATACCCTTGCCAGCTTCGTCAGATGTGGCTTTTTCTTAAGGAAAAAGCCACTCAACGGTTTGTTTTCGGGGTACACCTATTGGAGAACCGCTATAGCAGCCCTAGCCGGCCTGGCCCAGCACTTGCTCGTAATAGCGCACGTAATGGGGCACGACAAGGGAGGAGCAGAAGCGCTTCCGCGCGGTTTTGCGCCCGGCTTGGCGCATGGCTTCGAGACGATTGGGGTCCTTGAGCAGGCTCACCGCGCTGGCGGCCATCGCGTCTACGTCGCCCACAGAGTAGAGCAGTCCGGTAACTCCGTCGTCAATCAGCTCCGGCACGCCGCCCACGCGTGTGGCGATGGAGGGAACCTTGCAGGCCATAGCCTCGAGCGCAGCCAGGCCAAAGGACTCCAACTCGCTGGGCATCACCATGAGATCGGCCAGCGGCAGCAGCTTGTTGACCCGCTCCTGCTTTCCCATGAAGTGAATGCGGCTTTGAATTCCCAAGTCATGGGCCAGCCACTCGGCGGCCGAGCGGTCAGGCCCGTCGCCCACCAGCACCAACTGCGCCGGCAACTCGCGCGCCACTTGCGCAAAGACCTTGACCACGTCCAGCACGCGCTTTACCGGGCGAAAGTTGGACAGGTGCATGAGAATGGCCTCGTCAGGCTCGGCCAATCGCTTGCGCGCCACGGCCCGCGCGGCTTCATCCTGGATGGGCGCATATTCGTTGCAGTTGACGAAGTTGGGAATCACCTCGATGGGCCGCGTGACGCCGAAATGCTGCAACGTTTCTTCCTTCAGATAGTTGGAGATGCTGGTGACGCCGTCGCTTTGCTGAATGGCGAAGCGAGTGATGGGCAGGTAACCGCGATCCAGGCCGACCAGGGTGATGTCAGTGCCGTGCAGGGTGGTGACGAAGGGCAGGCGGCGGCCACGCGCGGCAAGCATCTGGCGGGCCAGCAGAGCGCTGACCGAGTGGGGAATCGCGTAATGGACGTGCAGCAGATCGAGCGAGTAAAGCTCGGCGATTTCAGCCATGCGCGAAGCCAGCGCCAGGTCGTAGGGGGGAAACTCGAAGAGCGGATAGCTGGAAACGGGCACCTCGTGGTAGAGGATGCCGTGGTCGCGCCCGCTGAGCCGGAAGGGCTGCGAATAGGAGATGAAATGAACCTCATGGCCCAGCGCGGCCAATTCAATGCCCAGTTCCGTGGCCACCACGCCAGAACCGCCGTAGGTGGGATAACAGGTGATGCCGATGCGCATGATGCCTCTGTGTGTGTCCGTCTTTGCTTGGACGCGCGAGCGGGTGAAGAAGATGCAGCGGCGCGCCGTTGCTCCCTCCGTTACAATAGTAGGAAGCATCCGCCGCACCGGGGGGAGTGAATTCCCGGCCCGCCTGACGCTACAGAGCCCATGCTAACCAAAAATCTTACTGAAGCCCTTACCTTCGACGACGTGCTGCTGGTTCCCGCCTACAGCGAAGTGGTGCCCACGCAGGTCAGCACGCTGACCCAGTTGACCCGCGATATAACGCTGAATACGCCGCTTCTGTCCTCGGCCATGGACACGGTGACCGAGTCGCGCATGGCCATCGCCATGGCGCAGCAGGGAGGCATCGGGATTGTGCACCGCAATCTGAATATAGTCGACCAGGCGGGCGAGATCGACAAGGTGAAGCGGTCAGAGAGCGGCATGATCGTGGACCCGGTGACGATTGGCCCGGACCAGATGATCGGCGACGCGCTGGATGTGATGCGGCGCTACAAGATCTCCGGCGTGCCGGTGACGCGCGGCTCCCGTCTGGTGGGCATTCTGACCAACCGCGATCTGCGCTTTGAGACGCGCACCGACATTCCCGTGGGCGACGTGATGACCAAAGAAAACCTCATCACGGTCCCGGTGGGCACAACGCTGGAAGAGGCCGAGCAGATTTTGCACACGCATCGCGTGGAAAAGCTGCTGGTGGTGGACGATCAGTACAACCTGAAGGGGCTGATCACGGTCAAAGACATCCAGAAGAAGCTGAAGTATCCCAACGCGAGCAAGGACGAAAAGGGCCGGCTGCGGGTGGGCGGAGCGATCGGGGCGACGGGAGACTTTCTGGAGCGGGCGGCGGAGCTGGTGCGGGCGCGCGCGGACGTGCTGGCCATCGACTCAGCGCATGGCCACTCATCGCGGGTGCTGGAGGCTGTGAGCGCAGTGAAGAAGGCCTTCCCCAGCGTGGGCCTGCTGGCCGGCAATGTGGCCACCTACGAGGGCGCGCTGGCGCTGATTGATGCGGGCGCGGATGCGATCAAAGTGGGCATTGGCCCGGGATCGATTTGCACCACGCGCATGGTCACCGGCGCGGGAATGCCGCAGATCACAGCCATCGCCGAGGCCGCGCGGGCGGCGCGGGAACGCGGGATTCCGGTGATTGCTGACGGCGGCATCAAGTATTCCGGCGAGATCACCAAGGCGATTGCCGCCGGCGCCAGCTCGATCATGATCGGATCGCTTTTTGCCGGAGTGGATGAGAGTCCGGGCGAGACGATTCTCTACCAGGGACGCAGCTTCAAGAGCTATCGCGGCATGGGTTCGCTGACCGCGATGAACCAGGGATCGGGCGAGCGCTACTTCCAGAGCACGGAAGACCTGGCCAACGCCGAGTCCGGAGCCGAGGGTGTCGTGCAGCGCGAGCGCGCCAACGGCAACCGGCTGGCCAAGTTTGTTCCCGAGGGCATCGAGGGGCGGGTGCCTTACCGCGGGCCGCTGGAGTCGATGGTCTTCCAGTTGGTGGGAGGCTTGCGCTCCGGAATGGGCTACCTGGGCTGCCGCACGATTGCCGAGTTGCAGGAGAGGGCGCAGTTTGTACGCATCAGCGGAGCCGGCTTGCGCGAGAGTCATGTACATGACGTGATCATCACACGAGAGGCGCCTAACTATCATGTCGAGTAGCAGGCGGGAGCTGAAGTTCTGGTTGAGCGCCTGGCTTCCGGTCGCAGTGGGAGTCGCTATCATCGCGGTGGAATCGACCGAGTTGCTGGGAGCCAACCATACCAGCCACCCTCTGCGCTGGCTTTGGGAGCATCTCTTTGGGCCGGTAAGCATCGCTCGCTGGGAAGTGATTCACCATTACATCCGCAAGTGCGGCCACTTTTTCGGCTATGGATTTATCGGCGTGGCATGGCTGCGCGCCTGGTGGATGACGCTGCCCCAAGCTCACTTTCTGGAAGACGCCTTTCTGGCTTTGATAGGCACCGCTCTGGTGGCCAGCATGGATGAACTGCACCAGACCTATCTGCCCAACCGCACCGGCTCGCCCTGGGATGTTCTGCTGGATTGCACGGGGGCCATCACGCTGCAATTGGCGCTCTACATCTTCTTGCACCTCTTCCGGCCCAGGCGGCTGGCGCACACGGAGTAACGCCCTCGCTCTTCCGTCCATTACACTGTTTTCATGACAAAGCGAATCGGCATCCATCTGGGCACAACCGGCGGGGCCTCGAACGCCGTCGAGCAGGCAAGGGCGATAGGCGCCAACACCTTTCAGATTTTTTCGTCGAGTCCGCGAATGTGGCGCGCGCCCAAAGTGGACCCCAAGCAAGCCGCCCGCATGAAGGAGCTGCGCGCCAAGCTCGATGTTGGCCCGCTGGTGATTCACACCAGCTACTTGGTGAACGTCTGCAGCCAGTCGGAGGAGGTGCGGGAAAAAAGCGTCGCGGCCTTTCGTGGCGAGATTGAGCGGGCGCTCGCCTTTGGCGCGGAGTTCCTGGTGCTGCATCCCGGCTCGTGGAAGGGGCTGACCCGCGACGAGGGGCTGCGGCTGGCCGCCGACTCGATTCAGCGGGCCATCGACGGGCTGGCCTGGCAGGGCACGGGCTTTCATATCTTGATTGAGAATACGGCTGGCTCGGAGTTCTCGCTGGGCGGCAGCTTTGAGCAGGTGGCCGAGCTGGTGGAGCGGCTCAAGCCGCACGCGCCGATGGGCGTCTGCCTGGACACCTGCCACACCTATGTGGCCGGCTACGATCTGGTGAGCGAAGCGGGCTACGAAGAGACGATGCGGCAGGCAGCGGCGACGGTGAGCTTTGAGGCGGTGCGCGTCTGGCACATGAACGACGCCAAGGCGGAGCGCGGCTCCAAGCTCGACCGCCATGAGCAGATCGGCAAAGGGACGATGGGGCTGGAGCCGTTTCGCCGCCTGCTCAACGACGCGCGCTTCCGTCACGCCGCCTTCATCGCCGAAACGCCGGTGGACGCGCCGGGGGACGAGGAGCGGAATGTGCGTGTGCTGAAGAGCCTGGTGGAATAATCACTCGTAATAGGTGGAGTAGACATGCTGAGTACCGAACGCAAGCCCGTAAGCGTAGGCGAGATGCTGAGAGAGGAGTTTTTGACTCCGATGAATCTGACGCAGGGCGTGCTGGCCGCTGCAATGGGCGTTGAGCGCAAGCTGGTCAACGATCTTTGCAACGACCGCCGCGCCGTCACCGCCGTCACCGCGCTGATGCTCTCGCGCGTCTTTGGCAACTCGCCCGAGTTTTAGCTGAATGTGCAGCGCTGGACCGATTTGTGGGAGGCGCTGCATACGCCCAGGTGGCGGCAATGGGTTGAAAAGGCTAGGGCGCTAGTGGCGGTCGCCTGAATCAAGCTGGCCTGAAGTTTATACGTCGTCCATTTACACTAAAGAAGATATGGCTGAAGAGAACGAAGTACGATATGACCCGGCGGCGATTGAACCCAAGTGGCAGCGGCGCTGGGCAGAGCAAAAAAACCTCTACGCGGCAGAGCCTGCCGACTGCGGCAAACCCAAGTACTACGTGCTGGAGATGCTGCCCTACCCCAGCGGCCAGTTGCACATGGGCCACGTGCGCAACTACTCCATTGGAGATGCGCTGGCGCGCCACCAGTGGATGCGTGGCTACAATGTACTGCATCCCATGGGCTGGGACGCCTTCGGGCTACCGGCCGAGAACGCCGCGCTCAAAAACAACACACCTCCGCGCGAGTGGACGCTGGCGAACATTGCCGCGATGAAGCGGCAGATGGAGCGGCTGGGTCTGGGCTACGATTGGGCGACGGAAGTGACCACCTGTTTGCCCGAATACTATCGCTGGAACCAGTGGTTTTTTCTAAGGATGTACGAAAAAGGGCTGGTCTATCGCAAGAAGAGCAAGGTGAATTGGTGCCCGGAGTGCGCTACCGTGCTGGCCAACGAGCAGGTCGTGGACGGCTGTTGCTGGCGACACGAGACGACTCAAGTGGACCAGCGCGACCTGGTGCAGTGGTTCTTCCGCATCACCGCCTACGCGCAGGAGCTGCTCGACGGCCTCGACAAGCTCGACGGCTGGCCAGAGAAGGTGCGCACCATGCAGCGCAACTGGATCGGGCGCAGCGAAGGGACGGAGGTTGATTTCTTTCTGGAAGAAATCAACCAGGGACTAGGGACTGACCCGGTGCGGATTCGAGTTTTCACTACGCGCGTGGATACGATCTTCGGTGCGACCAGTGTGCAACTGGCGCCGCAACACGAGTTGGTGGCGGAGTTTACCGCGGCGGACGCAAAGCTGAAGGCGCAGGTCGATGAGCTGCTCGACCAGCAGAAGCGGGCGCGCGAGGCCGGCGATCTGGGCGCGATTGAGAAGCACGGCGTCCCCACCGGCCGCTTTGCCATCAACCCGTACAACGGCGCGCGCGTGCCCATCTGGGTGGCCAACTACATTCTGGCCGACTACGGAACCGGCGCCATTATGAGCGTCCCGGCGCACGATGAGCGCGACTTTGAGTTCGCAACCAAGTATGGGCTGCCGATTACTCAGGTCATCAAGCCAGTCCAAAACACCGAGGGCACGGAGTGCCTCCCGTTCTGCGCGCACGAGGGCGTAGTGGTCAATTCCGATCCGCTGATCAACGGCCTGAGCTGTGCCGATGCGGAGAAGAAGCTCCAGGAAATCGCCGTTGCTGGCGCATTTGGCGAAGCCAAGGTTACCTTCCGGCTGAAGGATTGGGGAGTGAGCAGGCAGCGCTTCTGGGGCACGCCGATTCCGATTATTCACTGCGAGAAGTGCGGCCTGGTGCCGGTGCCGGACGAGCAACTGCCGGTGGTGCTGCCCAATCAGATCGAGATTACGCAGCAGGGCGGCTCGCCCTTGAGCCGCGTTCCGGAGTTTGTCAACGTCGCCTGCCCGAAGTGCGGCGCGGCGGCCAAGCGCGAGACTGACACGATGGATACCTTTGTCGATTCGAGCTGGTACTTCTATCGCTACACCGATTCCAAGAACGCCAATGCGCCCTTTGACCCCAAAACGGCGCAATACTGGTTCCCCATCGATCAGTACATTGGCGGCGTCGAGCACGCGATTCTGCATCTGATCTACTCGCGCTTCTGGACCAAGGTGATGCGCG
>CAYLHL010000002.1:0-350902 GCA_964383595.1 uncultured Occallatibacter sp.
ACCCGACGAAGGTGGATCGCAGCGCGGCTTACATGGCCCGTTACATCGCCAAGAATATTGTGGCGGCGGGATTGGCCGAGCGCGCCGAGGTGGCTCTGGCTTATGCCATTGGCGTGGCCGAGCCGGTGAGTGTGCGCGTCGAGACCTTTGGCACGGGCAAAGTGGGCGAAGCCAAGCTGACCGAACTGGTTCGCAAGAACTTTGCGCTGACGCCCAAGGGCATCATCGAGAGCCTGAACCTGCGCCGGCCGATCTACCAGAAGACGGCGGCATACGGTCACTTTGGCCGCACCGAGCCAGAGTTCACCTGGGAGGCCACCGACAAGGCCGCCGCCCTTGCTGAGCAGGCAGGAATTGCAGTAGCGGCGAAATGATCCATCAACAAGGCAAAACAGTGAAGCCGCCCTCGATCTCGATGGGCGGCTTCAGTTGTTTGAAATGAAAGGGTAAGCTACACGAAGTGGCGGCGCAACATCCCAGCGATCCCAAGCAGGCCAGTGCCCAGCAGCAGGAAGCTGGAAGGCTCCGGCGTGGCAGCCGGACTGCTCGCGGTAACCGATATATCGCTCAAATAATACCAAGAAGGGCCGTTGTACCCCTCGAAGAGCAGCGTGTCGGTGCCGGTTCCGGTTATGGCGAAGGTATATTGGACCGGGTTGGGGTCTGTTGTGTATTGGTCCAGAAGCGACGTGCCATTCCAGAGTGCCTGAAAATCCGTGTTGCTGCCAAGGCCGTCGCCGTTATAATCCATCAGCCAAAAGGTCAGAATGTAATCGGCGCCCGAGGTCGTGCTCAAAGACTGCGAGATGGTGTCGTACTCGCTGGCCGTTGCTCCGAACGCTGCAGCATTGTCGCCGTTGTACGAGAAAGATCCACTCGTACTGACATATAAATCAGTGCCTGCTGCGGCATTTGTCACATTCCAGTTGGTAAGGTCGCCCGTTGAAAAGCTACAGTTGGCCACAAGATTGTTGGCCGAGGTGCAACTATCGGCTCGCAGCGCAGCTGGCATGGCCAAACCCGCCATCAGGAATCCTATTGCAATCAAGATCTTCGTGCGCATTTATTCTCCAGTAAAACTTACTGTGCACCGTCAAATTCTGTCGATTCGGGTGGTTCCGTTCAATACATTGCATTATTTGCTCCAAACATAGAGCAATAGATTCAGAAAGATACAACAGAATAACTGCTTCTATATGCAGAAGATTGCATATTCTTGGCGATTCATTTACTACTTCTTCAATTTTCCGTTTGTATCGGTTGGGAGCTTAGACTAGAGCGGTTCTCCAATCCCTATGCTCTTGCCAGCTCTGCGAGCCACTGCGCAAACAGCTGCCCATTGGGATTACGAAGGCAACGCCGGCGCGCTGGTCTGGGGCAAGCTGGACCTAGCTTACAATGGGTGCTCACAAGGCCACAAGCAGTCGCCAATCGACATTTGCGGCGTCCGCCTGAACAAGGCACGCTCCAGCCCATCGAATTCCACTACATCGCCGGGCCCATTCGACTGGAGAATGACAGCTACACTATCGTGGCGCATATGGACATCGGCAACAACATCGTCGCCGGCGGCGTACGCTATCAACTGGTCGACTTGCACTACGCCGGCGAGGATGCGGTGCGCGACTAGATTATTTTGCCGCTTGAACGGTAGCGTCCACCGCGGCCTTCATTACGCCGCAGTTGGAGAAGAAGCGGACGAGATTGGCGGTGAGCGACTGTCCTAGGTTGTCCGGCTGCGCCGCGCTGGCCATCTTGAACTCGCCCGTTCCCTGCGCGTCGAGAACCAGCGCGGTAAGCTTGCGGGCCAGCTCCAGCGGAAAGCTCTCGGCGACGAAGACCAGCTTGCCGCGCGTAGTAATGACCACCGGACCTTCGCTGGTGGAGTAGACCTGCTCCTGATCGGTGGAGACGGCTTCAGAGGGCGCGGGCGGCGGGAATCTCTTGAAGCCCGTTTCCTGCGTGGCGCTGTTGGCAACCGTTTCGAGCTTGACGCCGGAGTATTTGCGGCCCAGCTCGTCCACGTAGAGGCGCGTGAAGGCTTGGGCAGAAGCGGCGTTCTTCCAGGCCGAGAGATAGAAAAGCGCGATGGAGTTGGTGCTGGCCAGTTCTTTGGGGGGCTTGGCGGTGAGCTGCTGTCCGGCCCAGTAGAGCCCGCCGTCCCAGGCCGATGTCAGGTCGCGGGACTCCTGCTCGCCGCCATAGAGCTGGGCGAGGATGCGCAGGTCAAGCTGGCCGACCTGGCCTATGTCGTAGGGCTTGTAGAGCGAGTCCACCAACGGGTGAATATTGGGCAGCAGCGGAATGGCGGGCTTGTGCCTCATTTCGTACTCGCGCGGGTTGAGAATCTCCCAGCTTGAAGTGGGCGGATGGTCCAGAGTTCCGGTAAAGGCCGCGGCCTGGCCCTGGTCCATCCACACATCCTGCTCGAAGTTGAGGCCCTCGCGATAAGGAAAGAGCATGGACTCGGAGAGCAGCAGCGGCGCGCGCGCCAGCACAGGGGAGTTCTCAGAGGCCGACATCTGCTCATTGACAAAGTCCATGATCTCCGGGTCCTTCACGATGCTCTTGCCCATCGGCTTCAGGATGTAGTCCATCATGACGGCCGTAGCCTGGCCCTCGACGACGGCATCGCGCGCCGTATCCATCTCGTCTTCAGCCAGGTGGCCGGTATCGCCGGCGGCGTTGAGCGAGACATCGTCTGGGGTCTGATCGCTCCATTTTTCCAGGTCTATGTGCTGATCCTGCAATGCGTGGGTCAGTTCGTGGGCCAGCACCGGCTTCTGCTCCTCAATGTCCACCCAATCGAGCATATAAACGGTCTTGGTCTTCGCGTCGTAGTAGGCTTCGATCTGCTCCTTGAGCAGCGCCAGCAGAAAAGGCTTGAGGGCGAAGTCGCGGTCGATCAGGCCGAACTTCTTGAGTACGATCTCATCGCGCTGCATTCGTTTGGCGCTCTCGTCTTCGGCCATCTTCTGCGTCAGGTAGCTCTCGACGGCGGCACGCGAGGTGATCTGGCGCTTCACATCGCTTTTAATGGGCAGGCCGGTCTCGCCGGAGGAGAACTTTATCAGCTCATCCACCAGGCTGAAGAGCTGCTTGGCCTGCTCAGCGGTAATCTTGCCCGCCTGCCGCGGCGCCACTTCCGGTGGGGTTGATTGTTTGCTACTGGCTTGCAGCGGGCCAATCCGCAAAGCCGAAGAGACGCCGAACGCACTTCCCACGGCCGGTTGTGGTGGAACTCCGGCGAGCGGCTGCTGGGCGAAGACCATGGTTGCCGCCAGAGTCATCGCCGCCGCTACAACCCATCCGCGTCCATCTCTTCCAATCATTCCCTGCTGCTTGCTCATCGATTCTCCCAATCTTCTTAAAGGCTATAATCAGAAAGAGGTCCAGCGCACGATAATCCCTGAAAATTCATGCACGAACCGGCAAAAAATCCCCCTATGACGCAAACCAACACTTCCGTATCGCTTCCTGCAACCGCGTTGGCCCTGCTGATGGCTGAAGCCGCAGCACCGCAGGAGACATTGGTTCCAATTCAGGTGGCAGCGCCGCCGGAGCTGCGAGCTTATCGCGGCGCTCGGACCCCCTGTGAGTTGGACGCACCCGCCAAGGAAACAGCGGCAATGCTCTCTGGCGTTGCGGTTCACGATCTGGGCTGGCTGCGGCGCGTGGCGGTCGAGGGCGAAGACCGCTTCCGCTGGTTGAGTGGCATGGTCACCAATACGGTGAACGAGTTGGGCGCGCAGGCCGGCGCATGGAATCTGGTGCTCAACGCGCAGGGACACGTCCTGGGCGACCTGCACGTCTGGCGCGAGGGCAACGGCCTGAGCCTGGTGATTGCCGCCGACCAGTACGACCGCCTGCTGGCTCATCTGGAGCGCTTTATCATCATGGACGACGTGGAGCTGGCGCCACGGAGCGAAATCGCACTGGGGCTGGCCGGTCCGCTAGCCGGCGAATTACTGGTGCGGCTGGAGATGCCCGAGCCCGCCGAGCCGCTCACGAGCGCGAGTGCTGACTGGAACGGTCTGCAACTGCGCGTCGCAAGGGCTTACGGCCTGCTGGTGCCGCATTACGAACTATGGACGCAGGCGGCGGGGATTCCTGCGCTGTGGCGCGCGCTGGTTGAGGCGGGCGCGACGGCGGTGGGCGCGGCCACGCTGGAGGCCTTTCGTATTGTCGAGGCGATTCCTGCATACGGCATCGACATCGTCGAGCGCGACCTGCCGCAGGAAGCCGTGCCAGCCCCTCCACAGGTGGCGCTCAACTTCAATAAAGGCTGCTATCAGGGGCAGGAGATCGTCGAACGCATCCATTCGCGCGGCAGCGTTCACCGCCATCTGCGGCCGCTGGAGATCTTCGGGCCACTCCCGCCCGCAGGTACTGAGCTAATGCGGAACGATGGAGTGACTGCCGGAGAGATTCGCAGCGCGGCCCTGTTGCTGCTGGCTACAGGCAACCGGAGCTTTGCTTTGGGCATGATTCGCGCCGAGGCAGAGATTTCACCCCAGCGACTAAAACCTGTCGTCGGGGACTCTGAGATACGCAGTCAGGAATTCACGTACGCGGGTGGCACGGCCCACATTCTGGCTGCACCGCCTTTATTGCAGCTGAGTTAGCATTGAATAGGTCAGCCAAACAGATAGGAAGCGAAAAACATGAGCGATAAGCCGAAGTTTGAAGTGATTGACCGCCGCAAGATGAAGGCGGAGGAAGAGCAGGAAAACCAGCAGCAGCCGTCCACGACGGCTAAAGAGGAAGCTGTGCCGGAGCACTCCAGCGGCGGACCGCGGCTGGTGGTGAATGAGCCGAAGCCGGCGTCCGAGTTTGCCGATGCTGCCGAAACCGCCGAGCCGGATGAAGGCTTGCCCGCCGCGCCCACCGCTCAGGAAAGCCGCGAACAAAAGGCTGCCTACGACGCCTCTGCGCAGCGCCTGGAAGAGATGGTGCGGGCGCAGAACCCCGCCGCCGGCGCGCCACCGCCTATCACCTTCGAGAATCTGGTACAGCAGTTTTACGTCTCCGCGATGATCCAGATGGGCGCGGGCGCACAGGAGGGCCAGCGTCCCAGGGTGGACATTCTGGGCGCGCGCACGACGATTGACCTACTAGCCGTGTTGGCCGAAAAGACTAGCGGCAACCTGACCGAGGCCGAGAGCCAGACCCTGGAGACGGTACTCTTTGAGGTGCGCATGGCTTTCCTTGAGCTGACCCGCATGATCTCGATGCAGCCGCCCCCGCCGCCGCGCTAAAGCAGGAAACGGGGATCAGGGATCAAAACTGCCGGAGGTTATGAACGGTCTACTCACATTTCTGGGCACGGGAACCTCAATGGGCGTTCCCACGCTGGGCTGCCAGTGCGCGGTTTGCACGTCAGAGGACAAGCGCGACCGGCGGCTGCGGCCCTCGGTGCTGCTGCGCTGGCGCGACGCGGCTGAGGGGCGGGAGCGCGTGGTGGTCATCGACACCGGCCCGGACTTCCGCGAACAGGCCTTGCACAACGGCCTCACCCGCGTCGATGCAGTTTTCTACACCCACGCCCACGCCGACCATATTCTGGGCTTGGATGACCTGCGCCCGCTCAGCTTTACCGTCTTCCGCGAGGGCGGCCCGATTCCGCTATACGCCGCGCCGGAGACAGCTGAGGTGCTGAAGCGCATCTTCGACTACACATTTTCGCCCAGCGCCACCTATCCCACCCGCGCGCGCGTCCAACTGCAGCCGCTCGCCGAGCGCACACTCGTTCATGGCGTCGAGTTTTTGCGCGTGCCGGTGGAGCACGGCGAGATGGAGATCGCCGGCTTCCGCTTTGGCAGCACGGCCTATCTGACCGATGTGAGCGACATTCCCGAAGCCAGCTTTGCTCTGCTCGAAGGGCTGGAGCACCTGATCGTCTCCGCGCTGCGCCACAAGCCGCATCCCAGCCACGCGACGGTCGAGCAAGCTAGCGGTTGGGCGCGACGGATCGGCGCGCGCCACACCTGGTTCACGCACATCGCCCACGAGTTGGGGCACGAGGCAACCAACCGCACTCTGCCCGACAACATCCGCCTGGCCTACGACGGCCTGAGCCTGCCGGTGAATCTATGATTTCGATCTTTCGTTCCGTTCAGGAGATTCCCTCCGGCTTTGGTCCCAGCGTGGCCTCCATCGGCAACTTTGACGGTGTTCATCTGGGGCACCAGCAGATTCTGTCTGCCGTTGCCGCCGAGGCGCTCTCGGCTGGCGCGCACTCCGTCGCCATCACCTTCAACCCCCATCCGGAGCAGTTTCTGCGCCCCGCCGAAGCGCCGCTGTTGCTGACGCCCATCGACGAGCGGTTGCGGCTGCTGGCGCTCACCGGCATCGACGCGGTGCTGATGCTGCCCTTTAATGCGGCACTGGCCAGTCTGCCGGCACGGGAGTTTGTGCGACATATTCTAGTAGAAGCTCTGGGAGTTCGCAGCCTTCACGAGGGCGGCAACTTCCGCTTCGGCCACGACGCCCAGGCCGGCGTTGCTGAGCTGCGAGCACTGGGCGCTGAGTTCGGCTTTGCCGTGCAGGTTCATTCTCCGGTGCGGGCACACGAGCTGGAGGTTTCCAGCTCGGCGATCCGGCAGTGCGTGGCGGCCGGCGAGATGACCCGCGCCCGCTGGATGCTCGGCCGTCCCTTTCATCTGCGCTCGACCCAGGCTCGCGGACGCGGCATCGGCACGCGGCTGCTGGTGCCCACGGTAAATCTGGCGGCCTACGACGGCCTGCTGCCCGCCTTCGGGGTTTACGTCACGCGGCTCACGGTGGGCGGACACGGCTTTCAGGCGGTCACGAATGTCGGCAACCGGCCCACCTTCGGCGCGGCCTCGTTTGCCGTCGAGTCGCACATCCTCGACTTCGAGCCGGTCGAGATGGACGAGCGGACGCCGATTGAGCTGGAGTTTCTGCTGCGCCTGCGCGGCGAAGTCGAGTGGCCGTCGCCGGAAGCGCTCAAGGCGCAGATCATGCGCGATGTGGCGCGGGCCAAGCGCTATTTTCGGTTCATGAAATTGCTTTAGCTTCCAGGCGCCGGTGCCGTTCTTCGCCCGTAAATTGCCAGTAGCGCTACTAGCATCAGAAGGATGGCCCCCAAAACCAGCAGACTGCCTTCAGGCCCGTCTGCGCCGCCGCTCCACAGGGCATTGCCCGCCGGAGTAGTGGTCAGATAGTGACCCGTGGCGACCATGCCGCTGTCGGCTGTGCCGTAGAAAAAGGTCTCTGCCCAATCCCAGGCGGCGTGGCAGCCAATGGCCCACCAAGCCGAACCGGTGACGCGAATGCTGACGCAGAAGACAAAACCGATGAATGCTGCGGCAAAAATTCCAATCCAGTTTTCGCCGCCGTTGCCGGTGTGGATGAGGCCGAAAAGCGTGGAAGTGACCCACGCCGCCTGCCAAAAGCCACTCCGTGGGGTTTTGCGAATGTGCAGCATAAGGCAAGGGAAAAGCCCCAGCAGGGCGATGGCATAGACGCCCCAGAGGCCGTTGCCCTTGAGCAACAGCGCCAGCAGAAGGCAGGCCGCGGCGTTGGTGCCGAAGGCCCACCAGAAATTGATGCCCCGCGTGAAGGTGAATTGCAGGAAGCAGCGGAAGAGGCCCTCCTCGCAACAGCCCACCAGCAAGAAGGCGGCGGCCCACGCCGCGCCGAATTGGATGATCTGCGCCCCGCTGAGCGCCGACGGCCCAAAGCGCAGCCATCCGCCCCAACTCAATGCTCCCACCAGCGCCGAGAGCACGGCAAAGCCAGCCGTCAGCCCACTGAAGAAATGAGCCACGGGCCGTGGGCCGGTCAGATTGTAGTCCAAAAGACGGCGCCGTTCGATGAAGGCGAGGATTGTGCCCGCGGTCAGCAGGGCCATTAGCTGAAACGCCTCACTGATGACCTCGTTGGCAGCTGTAAAAGCGTGCGAAACGGGCACATGATGGAGTATTTGGTGATCGATGAATGTGGCGAAAGAAGCCAGCACAGTCAGCGAGAGTACGGTGATGAGCAAGAACAAGAGCACCGACCAGCCGACGCGCAATCCCTGATTGCCGATGATGGCCCAGCTCAGCCCGTGCATGATCCGCGGCATCAGCCCCTTGTCAAGGTGTTCAGGCGGAACTATTATTTCCGTAACTTCCTCGGCCGGCGGCACTTCCGGCAGGAGTGGATGAATCTCTGGCTCCATCGGGCCTCCTTCAAGACGAAACAAATTTGTGCATTCGTTTGATTATATTGAGGGAAAGATACTCTACGCAGCGCAAGCATGGAAAGTTCCGTATTAGAAGGACTCGGGCCACTGGCTGACGCCGTGCCAGATTCCGGCCATCTCGACAGCCTGCTGGGCGAGCAGGTTGCAACTCCGCCCTACACGTCCAGATCGTCGCCTGCTTCGGTGGCCACGGCGGTGCCGCGCCGCTTGGCCAGCAGATAGCCGCGCAGAAATGGCTCCAGATAGCCGTCCAACACCTTGTCTACGTCACCCACCTCGACCTTGGTGCGATGATCCTTGGCCATGCGATATGGCTGCAAAACATAGGAGCGAATCTGCGAGCCGAAGTTGATCTCGAGCTTCGAGTCTTCCAGCTTTTTGCTCACCGCGCGTTTCTTATCCAGTTCATACTCATAAAGCCGCGAGCGAAGGATCTTCATCGCCTTGTCGCGGTTCTTGTGCTGACTGCGCTCGTTCTGGCAGCAGACGACGATCCCCGTTGGCAGATGGGTCATGCGCACGGCCGAGTCGGTGGTATTGACGTGCTGGCCGCCCTTGCCGCCGCTGCGGTAGGTGTCAATGCGCAGGTCTTCCACCTTCACGTCCACGTGGATGGTTTCGTCAATTTCCGGCGAGACATAAACGCTGGCAAACGAAGTGTGCCGCCGCTTGGCCGAGTCGAAGGGCGAAATTCGCACCAGCCGGTGCACACCGCTCTCGCCGGCCAGTTGCCCGAAGGCGTACTCGCCGATAATCGTGAACGTGGCAGATTTGATGCCCGCCTCATCGCCGTCCTGGTAGTCGTTCATCTCTGTCTTGAAGCCCTGCTGCTCGGCCCAGCGCAGATACATCCGCAGCAGCATCTCGGCCCAATCCTGGCTCTCGGTGCCGCCCGCGCCGGGATGCACGGTGACGATGGCATTCATCGGGTCGACCTCGCCATTGAGCATCGTCCGCGCTTCGAGGTCTTCAGCAAACGCTTCCAGGGCTTTGATCTCCCGGTCAAGTTCAACGAGAACATCCTCGCCCTCGCGCGCCAGCTCAATGTAGGTCTCGATCTCGCCCGTGCGGCGCAACAGTTCCTCATCGTCGGCGACCATCGTCTCCAGGCGTTTTTTGTCACGCATCAAAGGTTTGGTCGCGTTGGGATTGGACCAGAGAGCAGGATCTGCCAGTTTGGATTCTATTTCGGCTAATTCCCTGCGGATGCGGGCCGGGTCAAAGATACTCCCGCAGGTCACGCACTTGATCGCGGACGGGAGCATAAGCGAATTCGAGATCGTTCAACGACATGGCTTGGCTCTTGAGACCTGACTTGGTTTGGACTGGGAAGCTGCGTTCTATCGATTGTTCTTAGAATATCACCCTGCGCGATTCGGTGAAAAATAGGCCATTTTTGGTCTAAAACGGCTCTTTGGGGTCCAAAATACGGGCAAAATAGGCGGTTTATAGTTACTTATCAGTCAATAGGCAATATTTATAAACTGATGATTCCATGCATGTTACTGCAGTTTTATAGGCCGAAAAACGGCCTTCACAGTATAGGGGGGGGTGGGGTCAGAGAGATTTTCGTGGTTTTGGGTCCGAAAAGGCCACTGTTGCGACTCCCTCGATTGTGCGCTGACGGAGAGTAATTCTCTGCAAAATTCTTGCGGCCCTGATCTTCTCGGGCGACGGTACTGCACGGCAGTTAGAAGATATTTCCGAGTTTGAAGGTCTCCTACATCTCAAAATCGAGATGTGGGCCACCCATCCAAGAAACTAAATACAAACGTCTGAGTTCCACGGTCCTTCGCCAATGCGTGGACACATTTGCGCTAATATTCTTGCAAAGAAACGTGGCCGCCACGACCCTGGGGCAATGCGTAAAGCTAAATTAGTCCTTTGCTACAGAATCCCCTCGCCCGTGGTACTCACCAGAAACGAGGCAACTGCCTCATCACATATAAAGGGGGAAATGACTATGAATTTCAATTGTAAAAGATGCAAAAACCATGGGGAACTTCGCAGTGGAAGCGCAACAGGCAACAATGCACAACGATTACCCCAATGAAGAAACAAATCAATGATTCAGGCGTCCTAACGCTCAATCACTTGCCGACGTCGAACAGGTTATGCCTTCCGTGTATGGAAGAGTTATTGACTTGGCTCGCAAACGGCGATTTGCATCCTACAAAATAGAAACTATCTGGCCCATCCTTAACTTCGCAGGGATGGACCAGACACTTTCGATCTCGTCTCCATGGCCCCATTTTATCTGTACGTTATGGATTCAGGATTCGCCACATTCATCCGACAGCGAAATCGGGCGTTGCTTATGACGCAGAGTATAGCTCAGTAGTTGTCACTGGAATCGCTATAGTAGCCAAGACCAACAAAATTTTGAACAGAACCGCGCACTCCCCGGTAGCATGGTTCCACAGAGACGACAAACATTTTCCATAACAAATTCTCTCGTTCTGAGCTCGGCTGGTGACCAGGCTCACCATGGAATTTGCTAACCGCAGACTGGGTGCCTCGCCACTTGCCAAACGATACTATGCCACATTGACCTCCTCAAGCAGATCGGGGTGACGATCCAGCACTTTGAGCAGCTACACCAGCACCAGAGGCGGCTTGGCTCGTTTCCCAGGTGCGAATATCCTGCCATTCGCCAAAAACTACTCCGCCAGGGGAAGGAATCTCCCTATCTGTTCGTCGTACTGCTCAATGCGGCCGGAGAGAATGTCATAGTACCAGCCGAAAACATTGAGCCGGCCTTCGACGACCGCTCGGGCCACCGAGGGCTGGGCGCGCAGATTCAGCAACTGCGCCACGACGTTGCCGCGAATCAGCGCGGCTAGTTCGGCTTGCTCGCCATCGGCCGGGTTGAAGGGCTGGCGATGGGTGAAGGCGCCTTCGACGTGACTCAGCCAGCGACGCGCCTTGGGCAGGCTCTCCAGACACTTGCGGTCAATAGCAGCCTTCAGCGCGCCGCAGTCGGAGTGGCCGCAGAGGATGGCGCTTCTTACCTTCAACACTTCGATAGCGTACTCGATCGTCGCCGAACAGCCATCCACGTCGTTTCCGGAGACGGGAACCACATTGCCGGCGTTGCGCGTGATGAAAAGATCGCCGGGGCCGGTACCCAGAATCAGGTCGGGAACTACACGCGAATCCGAGCAGGTGATGAAAAGCCACTCCGGTGCCTGCCTTTCGGCCAGCAATTGAAACTGATTCCGCCGGCCGGGAAAGACCTCACTCAGAAACCGCTTGTGTCCTTCAACCAATCGATTCATGCACCCTCCGAGTCAACGAAAGCACACCAGCGCATAACGCGCTTCGGCGAGTCGTCCCATCTCGATTATCCCTCACAAGATGGGGTCTCCTAGCTCCGAATTTTTCGGGCCCGGAAATGCTTCACTTTGCTACTTCGCCCACGCGGAGTTGCGCCACCCGCCAATTTACCTGCGCGCATAAAGCAGGAATTCGCGATTGCCCTCCGCGCCGGTGATGGGCGAGGGAATTGTCTCGACGACCTGCCAGCCCAGATCGCGCACGCAGTCGGCCACCTTGTCGATGGCCAACTGGTGCGCCTTGGGGTCGCGTACGATGCCACCCTTGCCGACGTGCCCACGGCCGGCTTCGAATTGCGGCTTGACCAGGATGACGGCTTCGGTGAGCAAAGGCGCGGCGGCAAAGACCGGCTCCAGCAGCAGCGTGGCGGAGATGAACGCGACATCCATCACCAGCAGAGTGAGTTCGAGAACCTGCGCCGCCAGGGCGCCAGGCGCAAGCAGCCGGGCGTTGGTCCGCTCCAGCAGGCGGACGCGCGGGTCGTTGCGCAGCTTCATGGCAATCTGGCCAAAGCCGGTATCGATGGCGGTGACCTGCGCGGCGCCGTGTTGCAAGAGGCAATCGGTAAAACCGCCCGTGGAGGCGCCCACATCCAGGCATGCGCGGTCTTGAACGGTGATGGGCCAGTGCGCCAGCGCCGCAGCCAGCTTGACGCCGCCTCGGCTGACGTAAGGCTGCTCCTCACCCAGCAGGCGAATGGGCGCATCCGCGGGAACGGTTGTGCCGGCCTTGTCCACCTTTTGCTCACGCACCAGCACTCGTCCGGCAAGGATGAGCGCCCGCGCCCGTTCGCGGCTGGGAACCAGCCCTCGCTCAACCAGCAAGAGGTCCACGCGCATCTTCGTCCCGCCGGTGATCATGCCGCGCTCCTCTGATTCAATGGTAAGCGCGTCAGTCGCCGGAGGATGAAGAATCATCCATTCTTGCTGGAGACTGAAGCTGCGGGCAATTTCGCCTTGGGAATGCCGTGCAGATGGCAATCCTCGCACTTGACCCAGTGGATGTTGTGCTTACTGGCGGCGCTGGCGAAGGTGGTGTCCATCTTCTCCACGTCGAGTCCGCAATTTGACATCTTGGGATGGCAGGTCTTGCAGGAGGCGCGCGCATTCACATTGTGTCCCAGGTGGCAGGCGACGCAACTGATACCCTCATGCACGCCAATACCGGTGCGGTCGTCGCCGGAGCCGGCCTGCTTGCCCCAGTTGTGAACATCCGCAGCCGAGCCGGCCTCGGCCTTGCGCGGCGCATGACACTGGTAGCAGACGGCCTGGCGCGGGTCCTGGCTCATGGTGACTGGGCGAGCGCCATCGTACAACTGCGGGATGGTAAGCTGGGCGGCGGCAAAGTGAAGCTGCTCGCGGCGGTCAAAGAAAGCCAGTGAATCGTTGACGGCCTCGCCGGCTACCGCGATACGCTCGGCGGGCTTGACCAGCTCAGTGCTCTCGCGATGCACCTGATGGCAGCTTTGGCATGGAATCGTGGGCTTGTCGGCAAAGCCGGAGCGGATCAGATGCCACGGCCCCTTTGTGTTCTGCGGCTGGACCAGATCGCGAATCGAGCCGTTGAAGTGCATTCCGTGGCAGCGAAAGCAATCCTCCATCAGATGCTGACTGGAGTTTTGCTTGGGATTGGTAAAAATATCGCTGTAGGTGGCGCTGTGCGGCCCAGCCTGCCAGGTGGCGTATTCGTGGCGGTGGCAGTTCTGGCAGTTGGGAACCATCTCGACCACGTCCACATCGCGCAGTCTTATCTCCTCGGGCAAGGTGCCGAAGAGATGAACGCGCATGTGGCGCAGCTTGGTGGAGAGACTCGCCTCGTGGCAATCCATGCAGCCCACCTTGCGGTGGAAGGAGCCATGGACTGCGCTCACATAGCCGGCCATCTCATGGCAACTGGCGCATCCCTGCCCATATTGCGAGGTGTAGTAATAGGAAGCGCCATAGGTGCCTCCAACGGCTACCAACACCGCCAAAGCGAGGGCGATGGCCGCAAGTTTGAAGATTCGTTTCATGAACGGAATCCCGTACCCTTCCAGTTGGCGAGCAGTTCATGAGAGGCGTAGTAGGCGATGGCCATGATGGTCAGCGCCGGATTGAAGCCTCCGTTGTTTACATGCACACTCGCGTCTATAACGAAAACATTATCCACGTCGTGAATCTGGCAAAACTTGTTCACGACCGAGCTTCGCGGATCGTTGCCCATGCGACAGGTGCCGGCCTGGTGCTGCCCAGCCGAAACCAGCGTGGCTTTGCCCGCCTGGCGGACGACATGAATCGCGCCGGCCTCCTGCAGCCATTTTTCCGCGCGCGTAGCCTGAACCTCGCCAATCTCGAAAGTGTGCGGATGCACATTTCCCGAGATTCGAACCACCGGCAGCCCCCACTTGTCGCGCACCACCGGATCAAGGGTTACGCGCGCCTCCGCCGAGGGAATCTGCTGGGTCGGCCCCATGATAACAATGGAACGCTTGTGCCAGTCGCGCATCGCCTTCTTGTGTCCCAGTCCCCAGCGGGGCACCTCCGGCGGCAGCCGGTCGAGCATATGAATCGGCAAGCGGATGAACTCGTTGGCAAGCATTCCACCGCCGCACAGGCCGGCTGTGCCGTGGTTGTAATCGCTGATGGCAATGGTCGCGCCAGGACCGATGTCGTCGTAGGTATCAAAGTCGAAGTAACCCACCGCGCCGGTGTAATTGTGGCCCTGCAAGTTGCGGCCCACCTGGTCGTAACGGTTGCCAAGCCCCTGCGGGAAGAGGCGGCTTTTGGAGTTGAGCAGCAAGCGGGCAGACTCAGTGGCGCATCCGGAGACGATGACGATGTCGGCCATCTGCTGCTGCAAGTGGCCGCTCGCGTCAAAGTAGGCCACGCCCTGCGCGCGTCCCCGCTCGTCAGTGAGAACCTCCTTCACCATGCACTCGGTGCGCAGTTCACAGTTGCCAGTGTTGAGCGCGACGGGAATCACCGTATTCTGCGAGCCGTTCTTGGCGTCCACTTCGCAGGCAAAGCCGCAACACCAGCGGCAGCGCATACAGGGTCCGCGTCCGTTATAGGGAACGCTGTTGCGCGCCATGGGAATATGGAAGGGATGCAGCCCCAGCCGCTTGGCCGCCGGCTCCAGAATCTCCCACTCGCGCCCCGGCGGCAGCGGCGGCATGGGCAACGGATGCTTGCGCGGGCCGTGGAAGGGAGTGGCGGAGTAATCGCCGGAGACGCCGATCTCGTACTCGGCCTTTTCGTAATACGGCTCCAAGTCGTCGTAAGTGATGGGCCAATCTTCCAGGGAGCTACCTGCGGGCGCTCCATACGTGGAACGCATCCGGAAGTCCTGGGGCATATAGCGCCAGGCCTGGGCGCCATAACTAAGGGTGCCACCACCCACGCAGGCGGCATCGTTCTGGTAGACGCCCTCGCTGGCCAGTGAAGTGTGCGGCGCACCCTGGGCATCGACCCAGACGCGGGGATTGCCCTCGTCCTCCGGTCCAAAGGCATTACCGAGGAGAGTGGTGCGCTGATTACGCAGGTCGTCCTTGCGACAATCGTGAGCCGTGTACCACTTGCCGCGCTCCAGCAGGACAACACTGAGGCCCGCGGTCGCCAACTCTTTGGCGACGATGCCGCCTCCTGCTCCTGCTCCGACGATCACAGCATTTACACGATTCATGAGGCCGATTCCTTTCTCAGGTCGTACTGCGCGCGGCCCAGCGGGGGCGGTTCAGGCAAACCCAGCATCCGCCAGCTCACGGCGTCGCGGTTGCCGCCATGGCGCGGCGTGCCGTAGTAACCTTCGAGAGTGTGTTGGCGCATCAGCTCAAAGAATGAATGATCCTGCTGCTCGATGACGTGGGCGATCTCAAACTGCTGGCCTGGCTGAAGCTCGGCCAGCGGCTTTCCGTAACGCGCCACACTCAGAGCGCCGGCGCGCGCAAGGCCATCCCGATAGGCCTCCCGATGACGGCGATAATGGCGAACAAGCTGCTTGTCGATGTAGGTGAGCACTCCGGCCTGTGAGGCGCTGGGAAAATCGTCCGCGGGAATAATCTGGTCGCAGAGGACCGCCAGCGCGTGCGCCTGGACTTCGCTCAAAAACTCCCAGCTGGTCTTTTTGCCGGGTGAACAGCCAAGGACGGCAGCCGCGCTGCCGATGGCTGTTACCGCAATGAATTGCCGCCGCGAGACACGCGCGGCCTTGTTACTGGATTGCATGGCTTTCCCCACAAGGAATTGATCTCGGACAATGTTTGTCGCACCGGGTCTGCATCGTCTGTGCTCTAAATCACAGAACAAAAATCAGCCAGAAAAAACACGGGGCCACTTCCTGCATGAGAAGCGGCCCCGTGGCTCTTTCGCTGATTATTTACAACTGTAGCGGCGCTATGGCAAAGGCAGAAGCTGGCAACTGGCCAGTGTGGCTGCGGCAGTGGCGCCGGGCATATTGCAGGGCTGGCCGTATCCGGGGATGCGGCTTTCGACGTTGTAGTTGTAACTTCCCGCGCCGGTCTGGGTGCTCACGCGCACATCCACGATGTTGCCTTCCACCAGCACGGTCGTGTCCACGATATCCTGATCGGTGCGTATGATGGTCAACTGGGGACTGTCCGGCGAGGCGACGTAGACCTTGCCCTGGGTTCCATTTTCGGTCGAAACCACGGTGCGCGGGTGGCCTGTGACGGGTAGCGTCTTCTCCACCGTGTGGCTGCTCAAATTCACGATGGCCACGGTCTGGTCGCCCTGGTTGGCGGCATAGGCGCGGGTACCGTCTGGCAGTGCAGTCACTCCTGCGGGATTGTTGCCCACCGGAATCGTAAAGGTGGTACCAAAGGTTGCGCTGTCATTGCCATACTCGTCCAGGCTTACGTCGATGACGCTGATTGTTCCGCCATCATAGTCTGCCACGATGAGCTGGTTGGTGTTTGCGCTGTATTCGGCATGGACTGGGCCGGCGATCTGCGTCATGCCGGCAGTTCCATTGGGTGGATTGCCGGAGCCGGGATTGACCGAGTTTAACGCGGCCACAGCTTTGAGCGAGAGCGGCAGCGTTGGATGGCAAGTCACCATTTGGCCGTCCTGGTTGAGGAACGGTGTGCAGGAGTCCAATGCGTCGTTCTGGACGTTGATGACCGAAATCGTATCGCTTCCCCGGTTGAGGACGAACAGCCGCTTGAAATCGGTACTCTCAACGGCATAAACCGGGCACTGGCCTACTGTGATCTGGCTGGAAACTGTAAATAATGCGGCCTCGATTCCCGTCACTTCACCGAGGGGAGCCTCAGTGGGCGCCGTGTTGCACTCCACGCCAGTGGAATTGGCAATGTTCTGGCTAATGGAGAAGTAGCGCTGTAAGCCGGCGCCGGAGCCAAGCGCCGCCACCATGACCGGCGTGACGCCATACACCGGAATCGAGAGCAAAAAGGTCTGAGGAGAACCGGCGAAGACATCGGCGACGTTTCCATTGAGGTCGGCTACCCACAATTGGCTGTATGAAGAGTACATATTCACGGGCATTGCCGTGCTGGGCAGCGTAGTATAAGTTACCTGATTTTCCTGTAGTGTCCTGGAGATGGGAAAGTTCGTCAAAGTATGGTCGCTGTTGAGGGTGTAGCCGAATTCGCCGATAAAGTCCACGGTAAACCCGAGCGGGCCGGGGCCGATCGGCGCATGGGCCAACACCGTATCACCGGCATAATCAATCATCGTGGCGATGCCGGGCGTGGTGGACGAAGGGGCTGAAACCACGATGGCCAGCGACGTGGGCTGCGCGGCAGGCCCGCTGGGGCTGACGGGCGTAATCACGGGCCGGTAAGTGTTGCCGCAGCCGGCAACCAGGGCAACAGCAGCAAAAGCCGCGCCAGCCTGAGCCAACCGCGTACGCGCCTGACAAACATTCATGCGAAAAAGCCTCATTCAGTTCTTATCTGCTTACTCCGTGATTGTAAATCAGAGGACCGGCGCGAGCCCTACGCTACCGCAAAAGCGGGCGCTTCCCGAATCGCTGGAGAACCGTCCTCTACTGCGCGGCGTTGCGGGCCATCGCCTTCTGGGTGAGCACCTTGTGGGCGTTATCTTCCAGGGCCTGGGCTTCGGGCAGGAAGCTGAGCGCCTTTTGAATCTCCGGGTCCCAGTCAGCCTGGGTGCGCAAGCCCTGCGTATAGCCAAACTGGACGGTGAAGATCTTGTCTTTGATGTTGATCTTCAGCCAGTCCGTCACGCCGTTCAGGTCGCCCTCGGTAAAGGCGATGTTCTGGCTGGCGAGGTACTTTTTGAACTCCGCGAGCACCGCCGCATCCACCTGGAAGTTCTTATCGACGGTGTGATGGGCCAGATAAACCGGGGCGAAGTGAAAGAAGGCTTCTTTGTAGAGCAGCGTGTCCTGGAAGTGGTTGCTCTTGGGGGTATCAATCTTTTCGTCCGGGGTGATGCCGCCACCGCCGTAGACGGTGCGTCCGGAGTCGGTGAGCTTGACCTCGCGGCTGGCGGTGTCGGCTGACGCCGTGCCGCCGTGGTTGTAGTAATCGTAGAGGGAGACGCCGGCGTAGTTGCGCTGGATGAGCCGGCCGGAGGGCGTGTAGTAGTGATATGTGGTGAGCGCCAGTCCGGTATTCTCGCTGAGGTTGTAGACGGTTTGCACGAGTCCCTTGCCAAAGGTGATTTCGCCAACGATGAGGGCGCGGTCGTGGTCTTGCAGCGCGCCAGAGACGATCTCCGCCGCCGAGGCCGTGCCGCGATTGACCAGCACCACAATGGGGAAGGCGCGGCCGCCGTTGCCGTGGGTGGCTTTGTACTCCTGGTCAGGAAAAGCGCGCCCGCGCTGGCTGACAATGGCCTGCCCCTTGCTGAGCAGATGGTCGCAGACCTCAACAGCCTGGTTGAGCAGACCGCCGGGGTTGCCGCGCAGATCTAGAATCAGCCCCTTGAGGTCGCCGAAGTCGTCAATGGATTTGAGAACATTCTCGGCTGTGTCCTCCTGAAATTGCGTCACGTGAATATAGCCCACGCCGGGGCGAATCTCGTAGGACAGGTCGACCGAAGGGTGTTTGATTTCGTCGCGCATCAGGTCAAAGACCAGCGGATTGGGCTCGCCGTCGCGCAGCATGGTTGCCTGGACATGCGTCCCCTTGGGGCCTTTGAGCGCCTTGGCCACCAGATCGGAAGAAGTCAGGCCGTCGGGGATCTTGCCGTCGACGCTGACCAGCTTGCCGTCAACCGCGTAGATGATGTCTCCGGGATGGATGCCGGCGCGAAAGGCGGGCGTTCCCTCCGCGGGATAGACGACGTAAACCTTGCCATTCTGCTGCTGGATGGTCATGCCGACGCCGTAGTATTGGCCGTGCTGCTCCTCGCGCATCTTGGCGTAAGCCTTGGGATCAAAGAAGTTGGAGTGCGGGTCGAGCACGCGCAGCATACCGGGAATCGCCCCGTCGTATATGGCGGCATCAGCCTTGTCGCCGCTGATTGGCTCGGCGTAGTTCTGCTCCACCAGCGCATATACGTTGGTGAAGGATTTGAGGCTGTCGCGGAGCTGGCTTTCGTCAGCCGAGGACTGCGCTCCCACTTTGCGCTGCAAGATGCTGCCCACGAGGGCGCAGACGGCAAAAAACAAAACGACGGAAAACAGGGCGCGGCGGGCGCGTGGCGTCATATGCGAGCGAAACCTCCGAACTGCGGCGCGGCAGACGATCAAAAAAAGGCCTGGAACGGCAGTCTCAGTGCTAAAGTATAGCACTCATGCGTTTGACTCTCGCCGGGGTGGTTCCGGTAGCCGCGCTCCACGGGGGCAAGCAGGCTCACCGGCGAAAGGGGGCGGCGCAGACGCTGGATAGGTCATACGCAAGCGAAAAAGAGAGAGCAGCATGAACGAAGCCTTGAGCGACACTTTAGCAGAGAGTTGTTACGGGAGTCGAAAAGAAAAATGCGAGCAGCTTTAACGGAGATCGCGGCTGCGGGCCGGGTCGTGATTGAGCCGCCAGAGAATATGGCGGAAGATGCCCAGGATGCGGCGCGTGTCGCGCACGGTGGGAGCAAGACGGCGCAGCAGCAGACGCAGGTCGTGACGGTTGGCCGGCTGCAACTTGCCCGCAGAGCTGCCCGCCGCCTGCATGGCCTGCTCGACCACTTCGGCCAGCCGTTCTAGTTGGCTGGCGGGCGCGGCGGCGGCTCTGGGCGGAGGTTCTTGAGTTTCGGCGCAGAGGCGGACGGACAGCTCGTAGAGGCACACGGCGACGGCCTGGCCGAGGTTCATGGATGGCTGGCCGGGGTCGGTGGGAATCTCGACGAGGATGTGGCAGAGGGAGAGGTCTTCGCGGGTAAGGCCATGCTTTTCAGAGCCGAAGACGAGGGCGGCGCGGCCGCCGCGGACGAACTCCTGAGCCACCAGACGAGGCAGATGGGGAAGAGCCACTACCGGCTGTTCAGGCTTGCGATAGGTGAGGGTTCCGGTGCCGATGACCAGTGTGCATCCGGCGACTGCTTCGGCGAGACACTCCGTGCTTTTAGCGTTTTGGAGTACTTCTGCGGCTCCTATAGCAGAGCGGGCCTCGCGCCACATGGGCGCATAGGGGGCGACAATCGAGAGCCGCCGGAAGCCGAAGTTGGCCATCGCCCGCGCCGCCGCTCCTATATTAAGGGGGTTGCGCGGCGAGACCAGCACCACTTCAAGCGCATCGCGTTGGGCTTCTGTCAGCAAAAGATGATTGTAAAGCTGGCGGGGAGTGATTGGGGCTGGCTGGTTCGGCCGGAGATCCGCTTTCTGGTTTTTGATCGCCATTCCGGAAATCCATCAGAGTTAGAATGAAGATTATGAGTGAAGCTACAACCATCGAAGCCCAGGTCAACCAGCAGATCATCCTCGCCATGAAGGCGCACGACGCAGTTCGCACCACCACGCTGCGCCTCATCAAGAACGCCCTTAAGAATCAATTCATTGCCAAGCGCGTTCCGCTCACACCCGCCGAGGAACAGCAGGCCCTGGCCACCATGATCAAACAGCGTCGTGACTCCATCGATCAGTTCACCAAGGGCAACCGCCCTGAACTGGCCGCCGCTGAAGCCGCTGAGATCGGTGTCATCGAGGAGTTCCTGCCCAAGGCCCTGGACGAGGCCACCCTCGCCGCTCTGGTCGCCGCAGCCGTCGCCGAAGCCGCCGCCGAAGCGGGCCACACGCTCACACCCAAGGATATGGGCGCAGTGATGAAAGCCGTGCAGGCGAAGTTGCAGGCTGCCAGCCTCCGCGCCGAGGGCCGGACTGTGAGCGAATTGGTGAAGAAGGCGCTGGCGGGCTAGAGTGGCCTGGATCAAGCCCGGCTTTCTCTGCTTTGCAAGCCATTGCGAGGAAAGACCTCCGGCGAGGATGGTTGGGCCTCAAACTCATGTTTGATGCTACAATCGGAATATATGGCGGCTATAGTTCAGTGGCAGAACGCCTGACTGTGGCTCAGGATGTCGTGGGTTCGATCCCCCCTAGCCGCCCCAATACAAATAAATGAAATAGCTGAAAATCCTTCTTCCGGCGCACACAAGTGCGCTATGACATCGCCCATCATTCCGATCCAAAGAAAATTCATTTTTACCAGGATTGACGCTGGAGCCGGCCAAGCACATCTGTAATCATTGAGTCAGCCAATCTGGCACGGACTTCAGGGAGAGAAGATGGCGAAGAGGCGGGTGGTAATCGTTGGAGGCGTGGCTGGCGGCGCAACCTGCGCGGCGCGTCTGCGGAGGCTGGATGAAGACGCGGAGATCGTTGTACTAGAGCGTGGGCCCTACGTCTCTTTTGCCAATTGCGGTTTGCCTTACTATGTCGGCAATGTGATTCAGGAAGAGTCAAAGCTCTTGCTGGCCTCGCCCGCATTGTTCCGCGAACGATTCAATATCGAAGTGCGCCCACGAAGCGAAGTGCTTGCGCTTGATCGCACCGCATCTACTGTCTCAGTTCGTGAACCGGAGACGGGGCGCGAGTACAGCGAACCCTATGATGCACTGGTTCTGTCTCCGGGCGCGGCGCCGATCCGCCCACCGTGGCCGGGGATTGATCTTCCTGGAATCTTTACGCTGCGCACTATTCCCGATAGCCTGAAGATCCGAAACTGGATCGATGAGAAGAAACCGCGCAAAGCAGTTATTGTGGGCGGCGGATTCATCGGTCTTGAGATGGCGGAGAACCTTGCCAATCGTGGAATCGCGGTGACGATTGTCGAGATGGCCAGTCAGGTGATGCCTCCACTCGATCCGGAGATGGCTGAGTACGCCAAGCAGCGGTTGGAGTCTCGCGGAGTAACGCTTGCACTGGCAGACGCCGTAGCTGAGTTTGGACAAGACAATAACGGCGGCCTAAGTATTCTTACGCAAAGCGGAAAGGCTTACGAAGCTGACCTGGTATTGCTGGCCATCGGAGTCCGTCCAGAGACCAGTCTGGCTCGTGACGCAGGCCTGAAGCTGGGCGATAGGGGCGGCATCCGCGTCGATCGGCAAATGCGCACCAGTGATCCGCGCATCTGGGCTGTTGGCGATGCTGTTGAAGTCAGGAATAGAGTCACAGGGCAATGGGAACTGATTCCTCTGGCGGGACCTGCGAATCGCCAGGGGCGCGTGGCCGCTGACGCGATCTGCGGGCGCGATGCGCATTTCGATGGCGTTCAAGCAACAGCGGTCTGCGGCTTCTTTGATCTGACCGTGGCGCTGACTGGCGCTACGGAGAAGGCTCTGCGTCGTGCGGGAATGGAAGACTTTCAGTGCGTCTATCTGCACCCGGGCCATCACGTGGGTTATTTTCCGGGCGCGCAAGCCATTCATCTGAAGCTGCTCTTCCGCAAATCGGATGGCCTGTTGCTGGGCGCGCAGGCTGTGGGTCAGGAAGGTGTCGCGCGGCGCATCGACGTGATTGCAACGGCGATACAGATGAAGGCTACCGTATTCGATCTTGAAGAAGCTGAACTCTGCTATGCGCCCCAGTACGGCGCAGCGAAAGACCCTGTAAACATGGCGGGCATGATTGCGGCCAATGTTGTACGCGGCGATGCGGAGATTGCGCCTTGGGATCAATTGGACTCGACGAATGCGTTTCTCCTGGACGTGCGTCAGCCGAACGAATTTGAAGCAGGATCGATTCCGGGTTCGGTCAATATTCCGCTGGGGCAACTGCGATCACGCCTGGGCGAGTTGCCCACAGACAAGCAGATATGGGTGAACTGCGGCGTTGGGCAGCGCGCCTACTATGCTTGCCGCATCCTGTCTCAGCATGGCTTGCAAGCGCGCAATCTTTCAGGGGGATACAGCACCTACCGCGCCTGGCATCCGTAGACGCATGGAACGGTCAAATGGATTCAATGCCTGCGCGCTCAAACGGGTCTTGATTGCGTAACGATAGAAAGCCAAATCCGGCATGGGAGGCCGGTATCCCTGGACATCTTTTCTTCCCTTTCATCCTCCCATTTCCTCCCCTCATCCGCTATTCCGGCCTTTCATCCGGAACCACGTGCATTGTCGGCGTGACCGCATCAATCTTTCTAACAGAGCAACAACGCTCTGGAAAAGGAATGGCCGATGGAAGAAATTGTCAACGTCGAAACAGTCAGCCGGAGTTTTCCACTGGACGATGGGCCAGCCCGCCATCCGGCGCACAGCTTTGTCAGCGCCTTGACCAACGCCAGCCTGCGTGTAACCGCTGGGGAGTTTCTAGCCATCTCCGGCCCCAGCGGAAGCGGCAAGACCACACTTCTAAACCTGATCGGCTGCATCGATCAGCCTACCGCCGGCCGCATTCTGATTGATGGCGTCGACACGTCTAAGCTGCAACTCGCCAGCATGAGCAAACTGCGCCGCGAAAAGATCGGCTTTGTCTTTCAGACCTTCAACCTGATCCCCGTCTTCACGGCCGCCGAGAACGTCGAGTATCCGCTGCTGGTGCAAGGCGTCAATGGCAGCGAACGCCGGCGGCGGGTGGCCGAGGCGCTCGAAAGCGTCGGCCTCTCGGCGCGCGCGCAACAGCGTCCAGACCTGCTCTCGGGCGGCGAACGCCAGCGCGTCGCGGTGGCCCGCGCCATCGTGCATCGTCCCGCCCTGGTGCTAGCCGACGAGCCAACCGCCAACCTCGACACGCACAATGCCACGCAACTCATCGATCTGATGCATGGGCTCAACCGCGAACTCGGCCTCACGTTCATCTTCTCCACGCACGACGCACGTCTGCTAGAACACACTGAGCGCATCATCCGCCTTTGCGATGGCGAAGTAGTTTCCGATCATTCAACCGAAGGAGGCAGCCGTGGGTAAGTTTCTTCTTCTCGCCTTTCGCAATGTCTTCCGCAACCGCCGCCGCACCATGATGACTCTGTTTATGGTGGGCGGTGGCGTTGCCGGACTGCTGTTGGTCGGCGGCTTTTTCTCCTTCATGTTCTGGGGCCTGCGCGAACATACGATCAATAGCGGCCTTGGGCATCTGCAGATCTTCTCCGCCGAACATTTCAACCGCGATGAAGCCCGTGTTCTCGACACCGGCATCGACAACTGGCGTCAGGTGGCCGCATCCGTAAAAATTGGCGGCCATGTGCGTGGAGTTGCTCCACGCATCGAGTTCTACGGCATGGTTTCGAACGGCGACAAGTCCTCGGTCTTCATGGGCAGCGCGGTCGATCCAGCGGCGGAAAACAGCCTCGGATTCTCAACTCGCTTTGCCTCCGGCAGGGATCTGGACAGCAAGCCGGGAGGCGAGGTGGAAGCGCTCATCGGCACAGGACTGGCCAAATCGATGAACGTCAAGGTTGGCGATGGCTTGACAGTGCTGGCCATGACCTCAGACGGCGCTCTCAATGGCGTCGATGTTCAAATCGTGGGCATCGTCAACAATGGCATTGCTGAGATTGACGCGCGCTATCTCCGCATTACGCTCGCCTCCGCGCAGCGGCTTCTGCAAAGCGATCGCGTCACCAATCTCGTTGTCGGCCTGGACAATACCGAAAACACAGAAAAGGTAGCAGCCGAACTCGCGCCGCGCTTGCGCAACTTCCAGCAGCCGCTGGTGATCAAGAAATGGATCGAGCTTGCCACATATTACAAGCAGGTCCGCTCACTCTTCAGCACCGTCTTTGTCTTTCTGGGTGTGATTGTCTTCTTTATGGTTCTCATGTCCAGCGTCAACACTCTGCTGATGACCATGTTCGAACGCACACGCGAGATCGGCACCATGCTGGCCATGGGAACGCCGCGCGCATGGATTGTGGCGCTGTTCATGCTCGAAGCCACGATCATCGGAACGCTCGGAGCCATCGCCGGCGTCGCGGCGGGCAATCTTCTCGGCACCCTCGTGAATCACTCCGGACTCCATCTTCCGCCGCCTCCGGGATTCACAGATGCCATGAACTTCAGGGTTCTCCACGTTCCCAGCCTGATGATCGGCTCATCGCTGCTGGTTATCGTCTCGCTCGCGCTTGCATCCATCTTCCCGGCGATCCGCGCATCCCGGCTGAAAATTGCGGAGGCACTCTCTCATGTCTAATATCAATCGCGCTCCACGCACATTTCCGCTGCTCTTTGCCGTGGCCATTCTGCTGACTTGCGTACTGGCCTGCTGCGCCGCAACTCCTGACGCCGAGGCACTGCTCAAGCGCTCCGACTCTTACCGCAACGGCTGGCCGTCGTATGTGCTGAGGGTCAAGATCACGCACTACGAATCCGGCAAAGCGGACGAAGACAAACTGTACGAGGTCTCGCAAAAAGGAACAGAGAAGACCTATGTTGAGTTTCTCAGTCCGCGCGAGAAGGGCCAGCACCTTCTGATGCTGGGCGACGATATGTGGGTCTATCTGCCCGACACCAGCCGCCCGGTGCGCATCACGCCTCTGGAACGGCTCAATGGCGACGCCTCCAACGGCGATGTGGCGCGAACCAACTACGCTGTTGATTACTCCGCCGCTTATCTGCGCACCGAGAAGGTTGGCGCGGAGAATTGTCATGTGCTCGAATTGACCGCCAAGCGCAAAGGCTCAACTTATCAGCGCATTCTCTTCTGGCTGCGCGTGGAGGATGCCCGCCCGGTAAGAGCGGAATATTATCTAACTTCAGGCAAGCACATCAAGTCCGCTACATTTGACGAATATGTAACTGTCGACGGCAGGCCGCAACTGCGCCGCTGGACACTTTACGATGAAATCCGCCATAACTCCCGGAGCACCCTCGAGTACTCCGGCATCGCGCCGCGCGAACTTCCCGACAAGCTCTTTTACCAGGGACGGACGGACCGCTTTTGACTTTCATGAGCATTCGGCACGCACTTACGATCATCCTCGCGCTCATTGCCGCGCCGTGCTTTGCGCAAGCGCAGGATGAACCGCCCGCTGTAGCTCGTTACGACTTCCGCTACTCGTTTTCCGCCATCGATGATGCAACCTTCGACAGCAGTTTGCAGGCGCCGCTGCCGGCGGCGGCGAGTATGCTGAAGGCTCCCGTCGTTACGTTCTTGCAGAATCAATTCCTGCTTGAGCCTTCCTTCACGCTTCGCTACCACTCTCGCTGGAGCCTTGCATCAAGTGTTGTGGGACGCGCGGAGACCTTTCACGGCCTCTCCACGGCGGAGTTTGATCTGCCGCCGGGCGAGATCGCGCCCTCCGCTGCGCTTGCCTCCGCGCTTGAGCCGTATACCGGCACCCACACACAGTTCCACGTCAAAGAGGCCTATGCAGGCCTCTCCGCGGGAGACTTCGACTTCATGGCAGGGCGGCGAATTGTGCGCTGGGGAACCGGCTATGCATTTACCCCGGCCGGCGTGCTTGATCCGCCGCGCGTACCCACCAACCCCACCGACCGCCTGAATCTGAATGAAGGCCGCGACATGGTCAAGGCCGATTTTGTGCATGGCCCGCACGCACTCTCGTTCGCCTGGTCGACGGCCGCGCTGGCGCCAGCCGGATCAAATCTGCACGATACCACTGCCTTGCGATATAACATTCTGGTGCGTGGATTCGACACTTCGCTGATCGCCGGCGACGACCGCGGTGGCGACGCCTTTGGCGGCCTCACCTTCACGCGCGTCTTTGGCCAGGCGTGGGAGATGCACGGCGAAGCAGCGTGGCGCGAACGGGGCGCGATTCTGCTGGGCGCAAAATACACGACCAAGCATGGCATTTCGTTCATCGGAGAGTTCTATTCACCGCCCAATACCGCATATTATCGCGATGCGAGTCTCTCCCCCTCCGCTGGACGCCAGAATTACGCATTCCTGTACGCAGGCAAGTCCAGGCTGCGTGAACTGCCCGGCTGGAAGCAATGGGACCTCTCCGCCTCGATGGTCGAGAATTTGAACGACCGCAGTTACACTGCCGTCCTCGATGCCAACCGGCGATGGGGCAGCCATTTTTCCTCCTATGTGCACATGGAGATTCCGGCAGGTAGCAAGTCCACGGAGTACGGCGCCACGCCCTACTCCGCGGCCACTTCAGTGGGGCTTCGTTTTCAACTATGAACTTACGACACAATTCGCGCGTCAATTCGTTCTCCGGTAAGCAGACGTCTTCGCATGTCTCCCCCGCCCATTTTGTTCATGCCTTCTGGATTGCAGCGGGCGTTGCGGTATTCTGCCTCGCGCTCTTTCTCACTACGGGCCGCGTCAGGCTTTCGCAGGCCGGCGATCACCTCGTGATTGCATTCGTCTACTCGGTTTCCATCGCGCTGCCCTCGATGCTTCTGCTGAATTGGATCGGTGGCCGCTTCACCGAAGGCTTTCCACGCCTGGTGTATCTATTTCACGCGCTTGCCCTCGTCGCCACGGGCACCTTCGGAGTTCTGATCAGCGGCCTGCTGCTGCAACTTGCCGGAATCAATTCTCGCAGCCATTACTGGCACGAGTTCTGGTCGAATATCTTCTTCAGCGTTGTGATTGCGCTGGTTGTAGGCCTGACCATCACATCTTTTGAGACGATGCGCTACAAGCTCCAGGCCGCCACTTTGGAACTGCGCACCAGACAAGTTGAGCATGAGCGCGCCAGCAAGCTGCTGGCCGAGGCACAGCTTTCCTCGCTGGAATCGCGCATCCATCCCCACTTTCTCTTCAACACGCTCAACTCCATCGCCGCGCTGATTCCCTCCAACCCGCAACGCGCTGAAGACACCGTAGGAAAGCTGGCCTCCCTGCTGCGTTTCTCGCTCAGCGCCAATCAGTCGGGTCTCGTCCCGCTCAGCCAGGAACTAAAGATTGTGCGCGACTATCTGGAGATCGAGAAGACGCGCTTCGGCGAGCGCCTGCGCTATCAGATTGCGGTTCCCGAGGAGCTGGCAGAGGTCAACTTGCCACCGCTCGCGCTGCAATTGTTGGTGGAAAACTCCGTCAAGCACGTTGTCTCGCAGCAGAGCCAGGGCGCGGAGATTCGCATCCATGGCGCGATGAATGCCGGGCGCATCGTGCTCGAAGTCAGCGATGACGGCCCCGGCTTTACCCTCGCCGCCATCACGCCCGGCCACGGTCTCGATAATCTCATCGCGCGCCTTGAGCTTCTTTTTGGTGGCGCGGGCCAACTGGAAGTCAGGCGAGAAAACCAGCGGACTGTCGTTCGACTTTCCTTTCCCGCATAATGGAGATGCTGATGGAATCCCCTCTGTTGCGCGCTTATCTCGTGGATGACGAACCGCTGGCTATCGAGCGGCTGGAGCGGCTGTTGGCCAGCGCTGAAGGGCTGTGCATTGCCGGCCATGCCACCGATCCGGCAGAGGCTCTCGACTTTCTGAAGCGCGAATCGGTTGATCTTCTCTTCCTCGACATTCAAATGCCCGGCATGAACGGCTTCGAGTTGCTCTCTCGCCTTACTCGGCAGCCCTTCGTCATCTTCACCACCGCCTTCGACGAATATGCGCTCAAGGCCTTTGAGGTCAACTCCATCGATTATCTGATGAAGCCGATCGAGCCGGAGCAGTTGGCGCGGGCGCTCGGCAAGCTTGACCGGTTTCGCCCATCCTCCCAGCAGGATTGGCAGCGCAACCCGGAATTGCCAGCACTGCTCAATGAGTTGGCTGCATCGCTGCGTGAAAAGCAGATCGAGTATCCGCATCGCATTGCCTCGCGCGTGGGCGAGCGAATTTCCTTTCTGGAACTGGCTACAGTCACGCATTTCGTAGCCAGCGATAAGCTCACTTACGCCTTGGTGAACGGACGCCAGCACTGTGTCGATCAGACCATCGCCGAACTGGAGCGGCGGCTTGATCCGGCCAGGTTTCTGCGCGTCCATCGCTCCGCGCTGGTCAATGCCGACTGGATTCAGGAAGTGAATTCATGGTTCGCGGGCAAGGTCATCCTCACGCTTAAAGATGCGCGGCACACGCAAATTCCCGTTGCTCGAGATCGCGTTCGCAGCTTGAAGTCGCGGTTGGAAATCTAGAAAAAGTTTCCTTCAGAGTGAAGTGTTAGAGCAAGCTGCCTCCGGCGCGCAATGGTGTGCTATGTTTCCGGCATCCGGAGCATTGTTGCAATTGTGGTAAAGTGAAATCTGCAGTTTGCGGACGGCGGGACGGTTCAAAACTGGATACCCGCAAACCGCCCAAACTATACGTGCCGCGATTGAGCGCAACCAGTTCTGCATGCAGGATCGCCGAGTCTCCGTGAACCAGAAAAACCACCAAAATGAAGAGTTGGGCACGGACCCGGCCGGTCTGCCAGCAAGTTTCCCTTCGTTCGTGCCGCGCCGGGGACTTTCGAACAACCACTTGCAGACAATTGTGGGAAATTATTTTCCCCGGCCGGCCTTCCGGCTGACAGCTCTCTCCGAAACGGTCGAGGTGGATCCGGCCGACGGTAGCCGTGTGCTGTGCCATTGTCATTGGCAAGCTGAGAACATACGCGCCCAACGGCTGACCGTGCTGCTGGTTCACGGGCTTGAAGGCTCGTCGGACTCCGGCTATGTTCAAGGCATCGCCGTACGCGCCTGGCAGGCGGGTTGGAACGTCATCCGCATGAATATGCGCACCTGCGGCGGCACGGAAGAGCTGACGCCTACGCTCTATCACTCCGGGCTGTCCAGCGATGTGGGTGCGGTGGTGAACCACTTTGCCGGGCGATTCGGCCTGGAGCGGATCGCGCTGGCCGGCTACTCGATGGGTGGCAACATGGTGCTCAAGCTGGCTGGCGAATGGGGTGAACGGAGGCCCTTGAGCGCCGTGGCCGCAGTCTGCCCAGCCATTGATCTTGCTCCCGGCGCCGACGCGCTGCATGAGCTGCTCAACCGTGGCTACGAGTGGCGCTTTCTGCGCGCCCTGATGGCTCGCTACACGCGCAAGGCGGAGCTGTTTCCAGAGGGCTTTGCACCCCGGAAGGCCATTGGCTCTGTGCGCTCGATTCGCGAGTTCGACAACAAGATCGTCGCCCGTTATTGGGGCTTTCGCGATGCGGACGACTACTATGATCGCGCCGCCAGTGCTCGCGTGGTGGACCGGATTGCCGTTCCCACGCTGATTTTGCGTGCCCAGGACGATCCCTTTATTCCCCTGCTACCCCATACTCGCGCCCGCTTGCTCGCCAACCCGCACATCACCCTTGTCGAGACTCGCCACGGAGGCCACTGCGCCTTTCTCTCCCGCGATCCCGGCAATGAAGTTCACTGGGCCGAGGCAACGGTCATCCGCTACCTGCGGCGTGTAGCCGGCGAGGAAAATGGAAGCTGACTGGGAGTTCGAGGTGGGTCCTGATACTGCGGGCCTTGCTGCGCCGGTCATCGACGCGTGCTGGCCGGGGTTTGTGGACCTGCGCCACAATCCAGAGCGCGCCTGGGAGTTGGCCGAAGCCGCGCAACTGCCCGCGCTGGCCGAGACCCTGGCCAAGCTCAACGCGCCTGCCTCACCGATCTGGACGGCAAAATGCGATTACTGGCCACACATCGAAGCGGAGGAATTTGACCCGGACGAACTGGATGCGCCGCACGGCTGCGCCGACGTTGCCTTGGGCTGTTACATCGATCTGCTGCCCAGCGGCGACCAGCAATGGGCGTTGCCGGAGATGGCCGAGAGCTGGTGCAAGCGCGTCTGCGGCTTCTTGCGCGCCGTTCCGCTGCGCTACTGCCGCGCCGATCTCGTCATCCGGCGCGCCTTCCTCACTCCGAAGCTCATCAGCATGGGCGTCACCGCCTATCTGACCGCTTGCGGCGCCTCCCCGGCGGAGGCAAAACGGACGCTTCAGGCGGCTCTGGCAATATTTGCAGATGTACTCCGCAGCCACTCAACGATAGAATGAGTTATGCGGGCGAGTAGCTCAATTGGATAGAGCACCGGCCTTCTAAGCCGGGGGTTTCGGGTTCGATCCCCGACTCGCCTACCACCAAATCGAAGCCTAATCCCATTCATGGACTTTTCGGCATTCGTTCCAACTGAGCGCATTTTTGTGGAGTGCGGCGGGGACCGGGAGGCTGGTGTTCCCTGTTCTTTTGCGACCGGCAACCTTGAGCCGAGCAGGAGATTCACTCTATTCAAACAGACAATATGCTCCAGGCTTGAGACAGAAGTTCGGAAAGACACGCGCGCCTCTCGGCGAGCCGAGAGGCGGGTGGGCATCAGGAATACAAAGAGCTACTCGGCGACGGGCGCATCCGTAGCGGCTTCGGCTTCAGGCGCTTCCGCGATGGGCGTTTCCGCAGCGGCCTCGGCTTCAGGCGCTACTTTCGAATCCTCGTCCAGCACATTGACCTTTACGTGGGCGGTTACATCGCGGTAGAGCTTGATGGCTACGCTAAACTCGCCCAGGCTCTTGAGCGGCTCGTCCAATTGAATCTTGCGGCGGTCAACCTCGAAGCCCTGGGCTTCGAGAGCGTCGGCGATGTCGGCCGAAGTGACCGAGCCGAAAAGATGGCCGGCCTCGCCCGATTTGCGGATGAAGTCGAGCACCACGGGGGCGAGCTTGGCGGCCTGCGTCTCGGCCAGCGCTCTCTCTGTGGCCGAACGGCGAGCAGCGGCGTTCTTCATCTGCTCGATGACGGCCTTGTTGGCCAGGGTAGCTTGTAGCGCCAGTTTGCGGGGCAGCAGATAGTTGCGAGCATAGCCGTCGGCCACTTTGACCAGATCGCCACGGTTGCCCAAATGCAATACATCATCCTTCAGAATGACTTCCATAAAACTCTCCAGTGTTGCTGGCTGCGTTCGCCGGTACGGCCTTGTCCACCTAGACAGAGCCGCAGCGTAACGGTAAGCAGCCGGTTGATTCGGCATCCACAATATCGACCTTCGCCGAAATCACTTTCCACGCAACCGCTCCTGTTCCCAGGAGATTGCGCCTGCCGGCGAAGGGCAGCCGATGGTTTGCTCCGCGCCTTAGTGCCGCGTGGCAAAAGGCAGCAGGGCGATGTTCCTGGCCTGCTTGATGGCGCGGGTCAGGCGGCGCTGATGCGTAGTGCAAACGCCGGTGAGCCGGCGGGGCACAATCTTGCCGCGCTCGGCCACGAAGCCTTGCAGTAGCCGCACATCGCGGTAAGGGATCGCGTCGATCTTTTCCGTACAAAATTTGCAGACCTTTTTGCGGCGGAAGAACTTGCCACGACCGCCGGGTCCGCCGGCAGGCCGTCCGCCAGCAGGCCGTCCGCCGGAGCGGGGGCCGGAGCTGTGGCCTGATCCTGAACCCGAACCGTAAGTGGTTTGGGGCGCTGCTGGCGCGCTGGTTTCGGGCGCCTTTGCTTGAATTTCATCAGACATACTGTTTCCTCATCACTCTCTTGGGTTCCGGAAAGGGCCAAACAGGCGCAGGCCGGAACGCTGCATCAAGCCGTAACCGATTCCCCTCGCGAAAGAGGCGGCCGCGACAAATTGTTTACAGTGAACAGTGCAAGAATCGCGAACTGTCCGCTAAACCGCTGCTTCAACCGGTGCGGCGGCTTCAACCGATACTGGTTCAACCACTGCCTCTGCCACTGCCTCAACCGGTGCTTCAACCGGAGCCGCAGCCGGGGCTGCGACCGGGGCCGCGACGGCCGGGGTTGCCGAGCGCCGAACACCGCGCTGGGCCTTGACCTTGGCCAACCGCTTCTCTTCTTCGTCGATGCGCACGGTGATGAACTTGATCACCGGCTCGGTGACGCGCAGGCGGCGCTCCAGTTCCAACACCACAACGCCGTTGGCCTCGATGGTGAGCAGAACGTAGTTGCCGTCGTTGAACTTGCGCACCGTGTAGGCGAGCTTGCGCCGGCCCATCTTCTCGACCGTCTTCACCAATCCGCCACCCTTGGTGACGTTTTCGCTAAAGCCGGCGATCAGCTTGTCGACATCCTCTTCAGCCGCATCGGGCCGAACAATGAACATTACCTCATACAAACGGGACATCCGGTTTCCTTTTCCGCTGGAGCTTTTGACTCCAGCCGTTGCCGCCGGCAAAAACCATAGCGGCAATTCAAAAGTTCCCAAGACTGGTTGCATCCAACTTGCACTACCAGCGAGGAACCATTTCTCCGGGGCTAAAGCCCCAAATCTAACACCACTCAAAGGGCCCGAGTGAAGTCGTGCACTTTGAGAACATCGACTGAATCGGTGACTTTCCGTTCTCTAATCCCTGTTGCCTAATCCCTGTTCCCTGTCTTTCCGGTTGAACTCGTTCATCGCGTCAGCCGGACCCGCTTCGAGGATGCGCCGCGTAGCGGTTGCCACCCGATCCAACACCTCATCCAGTACCGCCAAATCCGCCTTGCGCATGGGTGAGAGCAGATAATCCCTGCCCGGACGCCTGCTGCCAGTAGCCGCAATCGCTTCTGGAGGCAGATCCGGCCCCACGCCGATGCGCAACCGCAGCCATTCCTTAGTACCCAGAGCGCCAATCACGCTGCGGACGCCGTTGTGGCCCGCCGGTGAACCGCGCTCCCTGATCTTGAAGCTACCCAGCACGAGGTCCAATTCGTCGTGAATGACGAGCAGATCGCGTGCTGGGTCAACCTCAAACTCCTGAACGAGAGCAGCTACGGATAGCCCGCTCAGATTCATAAATGTTTCCGGCTTGGCCAGGACCACCTCGCGCCCCGCCATGCGGCAGATTGCGGTAACGGCCTTCGATCGCCGGTTGCCGACCACAACCCCTTCTTGCTGGGCGATGCGGTCGATGGCCATGAACCCCGCGTTGTGCGGGGTCCACAGATACTCTGTGCCGGGATTGCCCAGCCCCACCACCAAAAACGGCCTGTTGGTGGAGCTGCGCTCGCCGGGGTGAAGAAATTGGCTTGCATCGGCCAATGGTTACTTTTTCGCCTCGGGCTTCTTGGCCCCTTCTTCCGGCTTGCCCTTCTTGGCAACCTCTGGCTCGGTGGCTGATGCCGCTGCTGCTTCTGCCGCAGCGGCTGCCTCAACCTCGGCCGGGGTTGGCGCCTCTTCACGGATGGAGACGACGTGAGCCACGGTCGCATCCTCGGAGTTGAGGTAAGTAATCTTGTCGGAGTGGGGCAGGCCGCTGACGCGCAGCACACCATACATCTCCAGGTGGCTGACATCCACATCGATGTGGCTGGGGATGTCGGCTGGCAGGCACTCGATCTCCACCTCGCGCAGAACCTGGTCGAGGATGCCGCCGGAGGTCTTGACGCCCACCGGAATCCCTGCCAGCTTGACGCGCACCTTGACGCGCAGAGTCTTGTCTAGAGCGATGCGCTTCAGGTCAATGTGAATCAGATTGTCGTTGATCGGCTCGCGCTGCAAGTCTACGACCATCGCTTTGGCCGCGGGCTGCCCGGCTACTTCGACATCGAAGATGGTATTGTGGCCGGTTTCGGAGAAGAGAATCCGGGAAATCTGCTTGGGATCCACCTCGATGGCCACCGGATCATGGCCCGGACCATACAGAACGGCTGGAATCTTGCCCGCGACGCGCACACGGCGAGCGGCATTCTTGTTGAACTTGCCCACGCGGGGCTTGGCTGCGACGACTTCTGACATTCGGTTTCTCGTTTCCTTGTATCGGGCACAGAGGCTTTGGCTCCGCTCCCTTTGTTGAGGCCAGCTGACAGCCAACAGCCATCAGCTAACAGTTTCTAGTTTTCGTTGTCAGCCACCGGCTAACTGTGAGCTATCAGCTGAATAAAGTACTCACGCTGGTCTCCATGTGAATGTTCTCGACCGCCGCGCCCACCAGGCCGGCAATCGAAAGCACTTTAATCTTGGGCAAATTCTGCGCCGCCTCGCGCAGCGGAATGGTATTGGTCACTACCAGTTGCTCCAGGCGCGATGCGGCAATGCGTTCGATAGCCGGCCCCGAGAGCACGGCATGGCTGGCTGCGGCATAAACGGCCGCCGCGCCGGCGGTGTAAAGCGCGTCCACGGTCTTCACCAGAGTTCCGGCCGTGTCCACAATATCGTCGAGAATAAGGCAGGACCGGCCCTTCACGTCGCCGATCACGTTCATCACTTCGGTGACATTCATATCGGTACGCCGCTTGTCCACAATGGCCAACGGCGCTCCCACCTTCTGCGCAAAGAAGCGCGCCCGCTCCACACCGCCCGCATCGGGCGAAACCACCGTCAGGCTGGGCAGCGCAAGCTCGCGGAAGTAGCTCACCAGCACCGGGCTGGCGTAGAGATGATCAACGGGGATATTAAAGAAGCCCTGAATTTGCGCTGCGTGCAGGTCAACGAATAACGCGCGGTTGGCCCCTGCCGTGGTCATCAGGTCTGCCACCAGCCGGGCGCTTATCGCCACCCTGGAGCGATCCTTGCGGTCCTGACGGGCATAGCCGTAATAGGGCACCACCACCGTGATCCGCCCCGCCGAGGCACGCTTCAAGGCATCGATCATCACCAGCAGTTCTACTAGATTTTGATCCACCGGGTAGCAGGTCGGCTGCACCACGAAAACATCAATACCGCGCACATTCTCCAGCAGTTGAAAGTAGACTTCGCCGTCGGCAAAGCGTTGCAGCTTGGCCTCGCCCACTTTAACTCCCAGATAGCGGCCAATCTCCTCGGCCAGCGCGGGGTTTGCCGTGCCGCTGATCAGCTTGAAGCGCTTGTCTTCGCTCAGGTTGCGGCTGCGCTTGCGCTCGACAAGCGGTTTGCCCTCGCGCGCCTTGGCAGCCTCGGAGGCGGCAATCTGCGCGGCCTCTTTCGTTGCGGCCTGCCCGCTGTCCTGCTGGTTGCTCTCCGTTGCTGCTGTCACGGCTTCCTCTTCCATCTCTCGACTGCCTCCAAGCTGGTTGGCTTTGGCTGCTTCCTTATAGTGGACAGTGAACAGTGGCCAGTAAACGCTCTCTGCTGTCCACTGACCCCTGTTCCCTGTTCTTTGGCTGGGCGACCAGGATTCGAACCTGGACAAATGCCTCCAAAGGGCATTGTCCTACCATTAGACGATCGCCCAAAACTATCAAAACAAAAGCATCTCTTGCCAGTACTTCGCGCGCGGCAGAGTGCGGGTCAAAGTGCTACGCACTTCCAGGCCTTGGACTTGCTGCTTCAACCTGACCTGGGCTGCTTCCGCATCGCTCCGGGTTCGGTACAACCCGTAAAGCGCCGAACCTGACCCGGACAGCGAGGTATGGAGGGCCGCCTCCGGTGTGCCCGAAGCCGCAAGAATCTGCTTGATCTCTGCAAGGGAAGGATGCTGGGGAAAGACGACCCGTTCAAAGTCGTTTTGAATCCAGTCACAAATCCCGGTGCGGACAAGCGCGGACTCTTGGGGTCCGGCCAGGTTCTCCTTACTGAGAAGAACACCGGAGGAGCCAACTCCCTGCCGTCCTTCGGGAATCGATCCTGAATCCAAATCCGAGATCAATCCAGTAAAGGCGCTGGCATAGGCGCGGCTCAACTTGTTCAGTTTATCCTGACTGGCCTCCGCGGTCAAACCCTCAGCTAGGCAAAGGGCGTCCCAGTCGCGAAAGGCCTGCGGCGTACTGACGCCCACCTTCGGCTCGGCCACCACACACCAAAGCGGCTCGATGTCGGGCAGTGAAGAAACCAACTGGCCGCGATCAAGGCCCAGAACGGTGCCTCCAACCAGGAAAAGCGGCACATCGGAGCCGACCTGGGCGGCAATCTCCAGCCGTCTGGCAGCCCACGCCGCTGGCTGGCTGGCTCCCCCCAACTCCGCGGCAAGTTCCGCCTCCAGCCCCACCAGTGCGGCCACAGCGTTGGCCGAGCCGGCGCCCAGCCCGCCCTGCACAGGCAGCCGCTTTTCGATCGCGATTTCGACCTCGGCTGTGACTCCCAACGCATCCAGCGCCAGCGCCACCATCTTCCAGGCAGTGTTGCGGGCGTCGGTTGGGACGCGGCTGTCATTCGAGGTCAGCCGAATGGCAGTTGCAGCGGCAGGCCGCGCCGTCACCGTGACCACATCGTACAGCTCAAGCGTCTGATAGATCGTGGTCAGCGCATGAAATCCGTCAGCGCGAGGTGCACCTATATAGAGGCCGAGATTGATCTTTGCGTGCGAACGAACGGCGGTAGGCATACCGCTCTATTGTAGAGCGCAGGCGGACTCTCACCTGTTATTCTTGCCGCGTTATGTTCTTGGGAACACCACCGATACAACCCTCGGCTCCGCCGCCGGTCTACTGCGCGGAATGCGGATGCGAGGTCGATCCAGCCGCATGGCTCTGCGCCATCTGCGGCAGGAACCTGCATGAGCCGGACGCGATGACTCCCACCCGCCCCTTCGCGACTGCGACTTCCAAAGATAAAAGACGCGGCAAAAGCGCGGTCGAACGATTCTTCGCTGTTCTGCTGGTTGTGGGTTTTGTTGTTGTCTTCGATGCTGTGCAATGGCAAAGACTGCATTCTGGAAATCCCGGACATTCAAAGGCGTCGATCCTGATTGTGAATAGCATTGCACTGCTTTTCTGGTCGTGGTTCGACGGCTTTTTTCATATTTCGATCTATGGTAGCGATTTATTCCAACTCCGTTGAAATTGGTTCAGAATCGCTCATCAATCGTTCCGCCGTTGGCCCGCAGGCCACGGGACCGTGAAGACGGCGGTGTCATTGCTCACCCGCCGGATGAGAACGCGTTGAATCACCCGTCCTCAGCGCGGGCGCAAGCCGGACAACAATGGAGGGACCGGTCAACTTGCCTTCCACGCGATCCATCAGGATTGTGGCGGCGCGTGAGCCGATCTCATAGCTGGGCTGCACCACGGTTGTCAATCGCCGGTGGAACGAGCCTCCTCCAAGCAAATCGTCAAAGGTTGCCAGCGCAATATCCTTTGGACATTGAATGCCCTTCTGCTCAAAAGCCTCAAGCACGCCAAGGGTCATCACGCCATTGCACACGAAGACGGCCGATGGTCTGTTGCGCATCCTGGCCAGCTTTTTCCCTAGTTTGTACCCTGACTCCTTGCGATAATCTCCCACCAGAATCATTTCTTGGGATATTTCAATCTCCGCCTCCTTGAGCGCATCCTGATAACCCTGATAGCGCTCGCGGGCACTCTGCAAGCTGAGAGGACCAGTAATGATCGCGATCCTGCGGTGGCCGGACCGGATCAGGTGACGAACGCATCTCAGGCCGCCCCGCGCATTATCCAGCAAAACCGCGTCCGTATCTGTACCTGTCGCAGCGCGGTCCAGACAAACCAGGGAGATACCCGCCTCGATTGCCGCGCGCAAGTGCCGGTTATCCTTTCCTGAAGCGGCAGCCAACAGGATTCCGTCCACACGGCGCGACCGCAGCGCGGCGACGATCTGCCGCTCCCGCTCAATCTGCTCATCGGTATTGGCAGTCACCAGCAGATATCCGCGTTCGAACGCGCGATCTTCGGCGCCACGCATGATCTCCGGAAAAAATGGATTAGTGATATCAGGCAGAATCAGGCCAAGCATACAAGTTTGCCTGATTTTTGTGTAGCTCGCCACGCCGCTGGGATAATAATCGATCTCGCGAATAGCAGCGGTGACGCGCTCGCGCAGCTGCTGGCTCACCCGCGCCGTGCCCCGGATGACATTGGATACGGTTCCAATCGATACGCCCGCTCGTCTCGCCACGTCCACGATCGTCGACATTTGAACCAGGCTCTCAGTCGCGGATTGCGACACCCGTCTGGGCAATAGAACGAATAGGCGGGTTCAGTCAGAAGCTCACTGCCAGGATTTAACCTCTCCCCCTGACATGCGAAATCATCACTTCCTCTTGCAATCCCGTAATTTCATCGATTCTAATTGCGCAGTCCGCCGCCCGCAAATCCAAGGAGCATTGAGAAGGAAAAATATGTTTTGAAATCCTTCATAATGTGGCAGAATTGTTTTTCCAGGGAGATTTGCGCTTGATCGTCATGAATCGCCCCGCACCCTGCGGTTTTGCATTCCGAAGAAGGCCGGAGCAAGCTCACCGAGCCGCCGCCTTCAGTGAGAGAACACATTCCGCGTATGATCAGTGTCATCACACCTGCATGAGCAGGCCATCAATCAGGCGAATGCGCCGCTCGGGCGAGTTCGCCGCCTTTTCAGAGGTATATTGAGGATTTTCGTCATGCCTAGAGTCTGCCGTTGTGTGTCCACAACTGTTTTCCTCGCGTATCTTGTGCTCGCCCCAAACCATGCGCTGTGCGCCTCTGCCGCTGCGCCGCCAGCCGCCGCCGAATCCACACGGATCAACGGCCAGCCTGTTGTAACTCTCAAACGGGCCGCCTCGCACCACGGCGCCAAGCCGGAGTTTCTTTCGGCCACCATTCTGCCCGGCCGAGGGATGAACTTGCTGCAGATCACCGCCAATCTGCCTGGCAAAGGCGTGATCAACGTCCTCGCCACGCCTCCGCTCGACCAGGTGGCTCAGGCGCTCACCGGCGATGCGTTCGGCAACATGAGCTTCAGCACCTTCGGCGGAGCGTTTCTCGTGCCCTACGCCAACCGCATTCGTGGCCCGCTCTCCCCGGATGGCCAGACCCTGACCACTTCCTGGCACGGAAAAACGCTCACCCTGCCAGCCAACTGGAGCGGCAAGAACCCCGGTGCCGAGCGCCATGCGATTCACGGCCTGATTCTCACGCGCAAGGCTGACGACCTGCGGATCAGCCCCGACGGCAGATCCGTCACAGCCACCATTCATGCCGGCAACTTCGGCGGCCACTGGCTATCTTCCACCGATCTCACCATTCGCATTGATCTACGGGACGATACCGTCGAGTGCGCGATCACGGCCAAAAATGTTGGCTCCGAGGCTGAACCACTGTCCATCGGCTGGCATCCGTACTTCACCATTCCCAGCGGCCAGCGCCAGCAGCTTCGCCTGCACATCCCAGCCACGCAGCACGTGGAGACCAACAACCTTGACGACGTCTTCCCCACCGGCAAGCTCACCAGCGTCAAAGGAACCTCATACGACTTCACCGCGCCCGAAGGCAGAGCCATCGGCGACACTTTCTATGACGACTCTTTTTCGGGCCTTGTCCGTACCCATGATCAGGTCGTCGTCGATCTCATTGATCCCGCCGCGCATTACGGCTTGCACATTGAAGGCCTTTCGCCGGAGATCAAAACCGTTCAGTTCTACGCGCCAAAAGATAAGCCCTTCGTCGCGCTGGAGCAGCAGTACAACTTTGGCGACCCATTCAGCAGCGTGTGGAAAGGCATGGACACCGGCATGGTTACGCTGGCGCCCGGCCAGTCCACTACCTGGAGGGTTCGACTGCAACTTTTCACCCCAGTCTTCTAAGGAGTTTATTGTGAGTATTGTCGCCGGTGTTGATTTTGGAACTCTCAGTGTTCGCGTCTCGATCTTTGACAGCGCGCGTGGCCGCCTGGGCGCGGGCGTCGCCGAATACCCGCTGCATCGCCGCGCCGGCGATCCCGACCACGCGACGCAAAGCCACTACGACCATATGGACGCGCTGGCCGCCGCCATGCGCCTGGCGCTCAGATCCAGTGGCGTGGAAGGCTTCAGCATCGCTGCGCTGGCGCTGGACACAACAGGCTCCAGCGTGATCCCGGTCGACAGCAACCTGGAACCGCTCGACGAGTACTTTCTCTGGTGCGACCATCGCGCCGCCCGCGAGGCAGCCGAGATTACCAGCGTTGCGCACGAGACGGATCTGGAAGCCATCCGCTGGTGCGGCGGTACATATTCATCGGAATGGGGATGGTCGAAGCTGCTCTACTGGCTGCGCCACAATCCCGACAAGCGGCCGCGCTTCTTCACGGCTCTGGAGCACTGCGACATGGTCGCCGCCACGCTCTGCGGCATCACCGCGCTCGATCAGTTGCCGCGCAGTGTCTGCGCCATGGGCCACAAGTGGATGTGGAATCCCCGCTGGGGCGGTTTGCCTCCGGAGGAGTTTCTCGTCCGCGTTGACCCGCTGCTGGCCGGCGTTCGCGAAAAGATCGCAGGGCGCTACCTCACATCGGACCATCTGGCCGGCCATCTATCAGCCAAGTGGGCTGAGCACCTCGGCCTCTCACCGCAGATCCCCATCCCCATCGGCGCCTTTGACGCGCACTGGGATGCCATCGGCGCCAACATCCGCCTCGGCGACGTGGCCAACGTCATCGGCACCTCCACCTGCATCATCGCCATCAGCCCGGAGCAAACGCTGATTCCCGGCGTCTGCGGCGTCGTTCCCGGCTCGGTTTCGCCAAAGTATACCGGCGTCGAGGCTGGCCTCTCCGCCGTCGGCAGCGTTCTTGAGGCGATTGCCGCGCGCGCCGGCTCCACGGTCGTCAAGCTCACTGAAGGCCTTGACCGCTATCGCGCCGGCCAAACCGGCCTGCTGCGCTTTCCCTGGGATAACGGCGACCGCACCGTCCTCGTCAATCCCGCCCTCGGCGGCGTCACCTTCGGCTGGAACCTGCTGCACACGGCGCAGGACGAGTTCTTCGCCGGCATCGAAGGCACCGCCTTTCATACCCGCATCATTCTTGAGCGCATGGAGGAGTACGGCACGCCCATCCAGCGCATCATCAACGCCGGCGGCCTGCCGCAGCACAATCCGGTTCTCAATCAGATTTACGCCAACGTGCTCAACAAGCCGGTCCTGGTTCCGTCCGACAGCACCACCAGCCTCGGCTCGGCGATTCTGGCCTTCCTCGCGGCCGGCAGCTTCGCCACCATCGAGCAGGCTCAGGACGCGCTCTGCCCCAGCTACCAGACCTGGCTGCCGCAGCCCGATCAGGCTGCCATCTGCGAAGAATTGTTCGCGCTCTATCGCGTTCTTTACCATGCCCTTGGCTCGCCGCAGAGCGCGCCGGTCGCAATTGGCCACGTTCTGCCCAAACTGCGCTCCCTGGCAAGGCAGGCGCAGCCCGGAAGCTGATTCTGGGAGTGGCGGAGTCTGAGGTTAGCCTGTTGTACGCTGTTACAATCTTCCTCAGTCCGGCCCCCATTCCGTTCAGTGGAGATTATGTGATGAAGATTTATCGTGCGTCGATCGTGTTCTGCTTTTGCGCTATGCTTTGCCACGCTCAAACTACAAAGACAGACCAGGCACTGCTCAGTCAAGCGCGCGAGAAATACGATGCTCCGTTCAACAGGAACTTGCAATCTTTCGATTGTGCTGTCGATTTCAGTTGGAAGGAGCACTTCACTGAGACGACGCGCGTAGGAGATGAAGGGACAGACGAGGAACTCGAAAAGATCTTTCAGCCGATTAAGAACCGCGTCGTAGTGACGCGACAGAATGTTACCGTATCCTCTGGATTCACCGACGACGCAATAGGCAAACTTCCTCATGGCGGCATGGCAGAGTTCCTGCTGGAGCACGCGGTACAGAAAAGCCTATACAACTGGCTGGCAGCAAGCACGAACTCGATCCTTCCGGCACCCGATACGCCGGTCTCTTTCAAGCAATCCCCATCCGGCTACAAACTTACTTTCGAAATGCAGAACTATGATGTCGAGATGGTTCTTGCCCCCGATATGCGTCTACAGAGTGCGACGGCCAAAGGACCTCAGTCAGACCATTTCGAGACAGTATTCGCACCTGGACAGCATGGGTTCCTTCTGACCTCATGGACCATGACTGAAGACGGTAACTCCGGTCCCGGCCACAGGCTGATCTTCACTTATACATACCAAACCGTAAATGGTGTGCAACTGCCGGAGCAGGTCGCCGTAATCAGAGAAAGTCACCATGAGGTATGGAGATATAGACTTAGCGACTGCTCTGTGAAGACCACTAAATGAGTCATTGTTTGGCGGGTGCCTGTAGATGGTCAAGAGGTTGTTCCAGTCCACCTGGATGTATTGATGAGAAGCGGGTTATGGAAAAGCTGGAAAGCTGGAGTGCGCTTCCCGCTTTTCCACAACCCCGGCTGCTGCTACGAGTATGGGATTGTTGGAGTTGCATGAGCCCCGTAACTAAAGCCCCGATCCTATTGGAGGCCGCGTTCGGCACGGCTAAAGCCATGCCCTTTCAAAAATACGCCTGAACGAAGGAACAACGTGTTGAAAGATCACAGGTGCCCCAGGTCTGAATTTTCGGACCTGGGAATCAATGAATTTCATTTCCCGCAAGCGCCGCCCGCCGCATTGCAGATGCCCGAAATCCAGTCCTTTGAAGAACTGGCCTTGAACAGCCCACCGTTTCAGGAGCAGCACATCAATTTGCTCCCATAGGGAGCCATCGAAAATAGCCCAGGGCAAGCGTAGCGCAGCCCTGGATAAGGGACAAACAGCGTCATCCGCCCCGGAGGGGCGGATCGAGTGCTCCCTGATTCAGCCTCAAAGTCTCAGTTTGGCTAAGTCGCGCCTTCCGGGTATAATGAAGATTCGGCAACCCGGCGGGGTGGTGTGTCTACCTCCGCGCCGTTGGTCGCCCCACAAGGAGAATCCCGCGTTAGTGTTCAGCGCGAGAGCGGCTCCCGCGGGCGGCGCGAAATACAAAAGTTTGGAGCAAAGTCATGGCACAGGTATGCGACATCTGCGGAAAAGGCCCGCAATTCGGCAATAACATCTCTCACGCCCACAACATCACCCGGCGCCGCTGGAGCGTCAATCTACAGGCCGTCAAGGCCCTGGTCAATGGCCAAGCCAAGCGGATTCGGGTCTGCACCGGCTGCATCAAGGACGGCAAGATCGCCAAGGCGTAAGCTGCACGCCGCGCCGGCCGAGCGTTGTTCTGGCTGAGCGCGTGACCCATATTCAAGGAAACCTTCAGGATTGACGCCGACCCCGTCCACCTCCGGACGGGGTTTTGTTGTGCCCGGCAAACATTCGGTGGCGCATGTTTGGAAACACTTGCAAATTTGCAGCATCATTGAGGAGCGTTACGAGAGCCGGGCATTTCCGAGGATTGAAGAGAAGTTGAGAAGTCTTCTATATCTATGAAAATCTTTGGTGGACGCGGTAGGAATCGAATTTTCGATCAAACGTACTTTCAACAACATGCAGGTCAGCGGATGACACCTTAGACCATGCAAAGCAGCCTTAAACCGATAAACAGAGCGCAGATGGAGCGCGTTTTTGCGGCTCATGTGCTGTATATTTGTCGCCTAATGCATGGTTATAATCTTCCATTTTGCGCAGATATTCTCCAAAATGTCGGCAAATATTTATTCGGAACAATAGTTCATTTCCAGCTCTTATCCGGTTCGCGATTTGTGCGTGTCAGATTATTAGAACTGAGGATGGCTGGAGTGAGTGAATTTATACCTCTAACCCCTTGGTCCTGAACTAGACAACGATTTTATAACTTGTTGATTCGTTTATGCTTCTAGTGCGTCTAATAGGCTCTTTTACCCGGTTTTCGGCACTAAATGGACCCAAGTTGGACCCAAGTTCTTCGGATTGTCGAGCAAATAGACCCAAAATCCCACTAGCAGGCTCTGCCAAGAGTCGGTTGGGGTCTGAGGCAAACTCCCCGGTAACCTGTTCAGCCTGCAATGAACCCATCGAGGTCAAAGACAAGTAAAGGACGAGGACGAGATATGAAGCGCTTTTTCTCAGTGTGTGTTGTGGCGGCCCTACTGGCTGCGAGCGGAGTTTCCTTTGCCCAGGTTGCCACCGGCACGCCGCCGTTTGCGACACTCGATGGAGGCCCATTCGACGTCATCAATGTCGGCAATCTCAATGTGCACCTGACGATCCCGATCCTCAACAAGGCGGGCCGAGGGCAGAACTTCGTTTACAACCTGGCCTACGACACTTCTGTCTGGCAGCCCGTCTCGGTGAGTGGTGTGAACTACTGGCAACCTGTTACGCCCAACGGCATACCGGGGTGGTCAGGTCTCAGTGGCTCAAGTCTGATGTACACGGGAAACATTACATACAATGCGATAGGACCGGTGGTTTACCAGCCTTGCGTGAACGGCCAAGGCCATATCTATGCTTATGTCTATCAAATGTTATATAACACTTTTTATTGGACTGATCCGAACACTAACACGCAGCACTTTTTCCCAATTCAGTACACATATATAATGGCGAACAGCTGCGGGGTAACTCCAGGCCCCGTGGGAGGTACTGGGACTTTAACAGCGTTTGCGGCTGATGGCTCCGGATATGTGATGTACATAACCCCTGGTAACACTCCGGTGGGCTATGTTTCCAATAAAGTTGGCGTCACGATGAACGCTCCCAATTCTTCCTTTCCCTATGGCGGCTCGCCAAACACGACAGATAACAACGGAAACGAGATTACCGTAAATAACGGCGTTTACACTGATACGCTTAACCAGACCGCGCTCACCGTCAGCGGTGCAGCCCCAGCAAACACCACTCTTTCCTACCCCAATACTGCTGGCACGCAAGAAACCTATACCGTGAAGTATACCTCGTACACGGTTCGGACAAACTTCGGATGCACTGTAGCGAATGGCGGCGTACTCGTTAACGACTACGGACCCCTCGCGCAAAACCTCGTCTCTGAGATTGATCTTCCCGATGGCTCCAAGTATCTCTTTGGATATGAAGCCACGCCTGGCTTTTCCGGAGATGTCACCGGACGTCTGACTTCCGTTCAACTGCCCACGGGCAATACGATCACCTACACCTACACAGGCGGCAGCAACCATGGTATCAATTGTTCGTTCGGCAGCGCGGCGGGGTTGACGCGTACCATCAATAGCGATAACGGCTCGTCGGCCTCAACGCGCACCTATTCCCGGTCTGGAATCGACGATACCGGAGTTGTGGACGGAGCCGGAAACGCCTTGAATTATCTCTTCTATGGACCTGTCACCTGGGCGGGCAACAGTTTTATCGAAATCAGCCGAAAGATCTACAATGGCTCAGCAACCGGAACCCCGGTCGTCGCTCGCGTGACTTGCTATAACCAATTGGCGCTGCCCTGCACGGCGGCACCCAGTATTCCCAATGGCATCACTCAGGTCGATACCTACGAAACCCTCGATGGACTCCAAACGCATGGCGCCACCACAAAATACGACAGCTACGGAAATCAATCCGAGTCGGATGTCTATGACTTCGGAACCTCCGCTCGCGGCTCGTCGCCCATGCGCACGGAAAACTGGCTCTACTACCCCCTCGGCTCTGGCGGCTCTGGCGGCGAAGCCGTTGCGCAGGATACAGTCTATGATGGCAGCCACACTCTCGCCGGAGAGACGATCAACACGTATGACGGCGCTGCTCCCACTACCACCAGCGCCCCGCAGCACGTCGCCGTTACCGGCAATCGCGGCAATCTGACCAGCACCAACGTCTATTACGCAAGCGGCACATACTACACCACCTCCTCGACCTACTACGATACCGGCAATGTTGCAACCGTCACTGCCCCCGATGGGGGGCAGACGACCTACTCCTACGACTCCACCAACTCCTATAAGACCGGCGTCGCGTTGCCTTCGCCCACAACCGGAGTTCCGCTTTCCGGCTCGATCGGCTATGAAACCTCGCATACCGGACTGCCGACGAACTCAACCGATCTCAACGGCAATACATTGCCATCGAACATCTTATACGCCGACCCATTCCTGCGGCCAACTCAGATCCCCGCGGCCGATGGCGGCGTGACAACCATGACCTACATCTCGCAGAATCTGACGGAACAGTCAAACTCCGTCGGAGCGGCCATCTACGCCCAGCTTGATGGCTACGGCCGCTCCAGCAGCTCGGCGGTCCTCAACAGCAACGGCACAGGTACGTATTACCAGACCGATACCTGCTACGACATCAACGGCAACGCCGAGTTCACTACATACCCGTATCCGAGCACGGACGGCATCAACCCCACCGGATTCAGCAAGGCGTGTTCCATCACCAACGGCACAACTGTCTCCAGCACACAGAACGGCGACACCTCGACCTTCGATGTGCTGGGCCGCGTCACCCAGGTGAAACGCGCCAACAACGAAACCAGCCACGTTTACTACCTGGGCCGCGCCACGGAAACCGTCGACGCCAACGGCGTCACGCGCATCTCCCAGGTCGATGGCTTGGGCCGCCCCACCATCGTCTGCGAAGTGACCTCCCAGACGATGACAAACTCCGGCGCGCCCGCCCCCTGCAGCAACAGCAACGGCAACACCGACATCGCCGGAAGCGGCTATAGCACCACTTACGCCTACACTCTCGCCACGCCCACCACCACCGTCACCCAGGGCAGCCAATCGCGCAGCTTCCAATCCGATTGGCTGGGCCGCCCAACCTCCGTCACCGAGCCGGAGCGCGGCACGACTACTTACGCTTATACCTACAGCGCGCCCGGCCTCAAGGTCACGCGCACAAGACCCACGGCCACCACCACCACGCAGTACGACACTCTCGGCCGCGTCACATCCATCAGCTACTCCGATGGCGTCACCCCCACCAAGACCTTCGCCTACGACAAGGCGGCGGGCGCAAACTTCACCGACCTCACCCAGGCAAATATCAAGGGACGCCTCTCAATGGCCTCGGTGCCCTCCGCCGCCACTGCCTACAGCTACGATCCCGTGGGCCGCGTCCAGTATCTCGACCAGTGCCTGCCCTCCGGCCCCTGCGGCACCACCGCCAATAACCATCAGCTCTACTACACCTACGATCTGGGTGGCAATCTGCACACCTCGACTGACGGCTCGATGCCGCTCTCCACGGCGACGACTTCCAATTACAATCTCTCCGCCGCAGGAGAGCTGATTTCCATGTCCTCTACGGTCGGCCCGAACGGCACTTCCTCGCCCATCATTGCCTGGACCTACAACGGCCCCTTCGGCCCCACCACCACCTACTACGGCGACGCGCTCTATTACGCCGTAAACACCGACACACTCGGCCGCCCCGCCGGCGGATGGCTCTACGAGGCCAACACCGTTATCTATGGTAATTGGGCGGGCTGGAGCGGCAATCGCATCACCCAGTTGAGCGATACCGGACCGACCGGCGGCGGCATCACCGAGTCACTAGGCTACGACGCGGTCAACCGGCTCACCTCGACCAGCATCACCTCCGGCACCGGGCCGAGCTTCACATGGACCTATGACCGCTGGGGCAATCGCTGGACGCAGAGCTACACCGGCACGCTGGGCACCACCTTTTCGCAGAGCTTCAGCTCGGCCAACAACCGGATCAACAGCGGCGGCTACATCTACGACACCGCGGGCAACTTGACTTACGACGGCAACTGCTACTACACCTACGACGCAGAAGGCAACATTCTGACGGTCTACAATTGCAATACCGGAACGCCCGCCACCTATGTGTATAATGCTCTTAACCAGAGGGTGCGAACCGTGGTGGGAAGCGCGACAACCGATTTCGTCTTTGACGCCAGCGGCGAGCGTGTCTCCGAATGGAATGCCGCTACGCACGCGCAGTTGCAGGGCAGCTATTACTGGAAGGGCAAGCCGCTGGCCTATTACACCACCGCGGCGGACACCACCGCCAAGGCCGGCATTCACTTCGAGCATCAGAACTATCTCGGCACCGAGCGCATGCGCACCATGCCGACGGGGCCGTATAACTCCTCCTCACCGAATTACGCGGTTGAAGCGACCTTTGCCGATCAGCCCTTCGGCGATAACAAGCAGACCTTCCCTCCTGTGCCACCCATCCCCGCCGTCTCCGAGACCAACATCGACAACGACGCCAACCACTACGCCTTCCTCGACACCGACAAGGAGACCGCGACCGACCACGCCGACTTCCGCCAATACTCCAACGCCCAGGGAAGATGGATGGCACCCGACCCGTATGATGGAAGTTATGACCCCTTCAATCCGCAGAGCTTGAATCGCTATGTCTATGCGATGAATAGTCCGCTGAGTTTGCTTGATCCGAGTGGACTGGATTGTGTGTATCTGAACGATGAAGGCACGGGAGTTGGAAGTGTTGACCAGAACAGTAACTCCATCGAATGTGGTTTCAATGGTGGACAATGGTACAATGGCAGGGTCGAATGGGAACTAAATAAACCGGATATAACCGTATATCCTGATCCAACTATCCCTTCATTTTATTCTGCCGCATACAACGGTTCTGCTCCCGTTCAGACGCCGGGACTTGCAATGTACCTTGATGGTTATGGAAATCCTATGGGCGGTGCCGTGCCTACTTCAACGAGCTCGACTAATAATACCACGTCTAATAGTAATTCGGTTCTGAATTTTGCGATGATGACGGCGATGGAGAATGAAAGCTTTGCCTACGACGCCATGATCGAAGGCACCAATCTCAAATCTCCAGGAATAGAAGATAGCAGTAATCCTGTGTTCAATACGTCTTATGGCTCGATACCGACCACATTGTATGATACAACGAACAATCCAGAGATTGGTATAGTATCCCAGATCCAAAAAGGGATGGCCTCATGTGGTAAAGGAGCAGCGCAGGCCGCTAAGAATTGGGAGACACTATATCCAGGCCTGCCTATGCCTCCGACGTTTATTAGTGGTCCATTGGCATCTTGTTCACAGTCTGTCGTATGGTAGGATGAAAGGCTGGGTTGTACGAATAATGGCGATATTTCATTCTACGTCGATTATGTCCTGCAGGAGTCGATACATACTCATCCTATTCACAGGAATGGGATTTATCGCACTATCGGCACCTGTGCTCGCTGCGCAGAGCGATAGCACTTTCGAAATACGGGTTGAAGCGCGTGAGGTTGTAGTTCCCGTCTATGTGGATTACAAGAACCTCACTGACAGCAAGGGGATGGCAGCTCTAAAAACGCCAAATATCCCGATGGACCTGGAAGAATCAGGACTTGCGGCCAGGGATTTTCATATCTTTGAGGATGGGGCAGAACAACCGGTCAAGCATCTGAGCATTGTGCCTTTGCGTTTCTGGAGAATCAAAGATAATGCAGGCGTATCGGTATTAAGGCGAGTTGAAGAGGAATTTAACTATGACATTGCAAAAATTATGTCCACGCAGGCGCGTGTGGTGCCCTTGAGACTTACGGGAACCTATTCCTACGCGCATTGCTCTGGATTCTCGCATATGGAGTATTCGGGAACGCCCTATGGATTTTGGTCCGGACCGGATTCGTGTTTTGGCGAAGAACATATCCCCATACCTGATGCAAAAGAGTTTTCTGGGTGGCTCATATCGGATCCATATAAGGATGGAGATTCTGGCCAACTGCACTTATACTTCATATCTTACGTGCCACCGCCCTCTGTTGAAGGTTCCTGTCACCAAATCAAAATAGTGGTGGATCGCAAAGATGCAAATGTATATGCACGCAATCAGTATTGCAATATACATAATTCACCTTCCGATCCTTTGAAAGGAACGAAAGTGGGAGAGTATATGGAAACTTATAATGCATCAGCGCAAAAGGACACGTTTCCTCTGACTGTTCAGGCAGTTGTCACATTCAACGACGCTGACGCAAGCAGGGTGAACATCGCTGTTGAATTCCCCTGGCGCGCTCTGAGCGCATATTGGGATGGCATGTATCGTGCAGCGGATGTCGATCTATTGTGTTTGGTTTACAACCAGGGCGGCACTCTGGCTACGCGCTTCAGTGATGTTGCATATTCTCCAAAGATTCTTGAGTTCCATAAAGCGAATAGACTTTGGGAAAACAGAGATATTTCACCGAGAGAGGATACTGATTTTCGCCTACCGACCCGGTACGAAGCGCAGATATACCTTCCCACAGGTAACTACAAAATACGAATTGTGTTAACAGACGGCAAAAACTTCGGAAGTGCGGAATTGCCATTGACTGTAGAAAGCTATGATCCGAAGAGTCTTTCAGTCAGCGGGATCGTTCTTAGCAAGCGATTTACCAAGATGGCCGTTGAATGGCCGAAGTATATTCAAGGCAAGAAAATTGCCGATCAAATGAAGATTCCGGATAGTGAAGGAAGTACCGCTCCCGAGTACGTGCCATTGGTCAGCAATGGAATGGGAATCACACCCACAGGAGACACGCACTTCCACGCAGGCGATCTCTTCTTGAGTTATTTTGAGGTTTACGAACCTATGCTTACGTCAGGTCAAACAAAAGTTCAGACCGAAACGAGAGTGATTGATGCGAAGACAGGACAAACAATCGTTGACACGGGATTGCGCTCTGCTGAGAGTAATGTCAATCCAGGGAAACTCATAATTCCAATCATTCAGGTAATTGCAATTGATAAGCTGCCCGTTGGCGCGTATCGCGTCGAGGTTCAGGCCTCTGATTCCACGGGCAAGCAGACGCCCTGGCGCTCGGCCTCCTTTACAGTTGAGTAGCTACGACGGCAGTTGCCCCAAGTCTCCCCTTTGAGAACTGGGAGTTAAGAAATAGAAACCGGCGGCGATGGGATAGACTAAGCAACGGGTGAGTGAGTGCCTGAGATTTGGTTTTCTTCAGGCTGACTAGCGGTCCAAATCCATCTTCGAGGCGCGATACGGTGCGTTCGGCCTTCCCGGCAAAGTTCAAGATACAGGCGGTCGATGGGGCCGCGCTGGCTCTGCTGGCCTTTGAGATTCCCTCTCTTTGTACCTCGCAGTATCGCGCCAACAGCGTCCGCGCAAGCGAAGTTGTGGCGCTCTCCGTTATGGCGTACTTTGTGTTGCGGCTGTTGCTGCGCGCGCCGCTCAGATCCGTCTGGGTTGCAGCGCTGGCGGGAGTCAGCGGAGCGTGGCTGGCAGTCTCCGGCATCCTTGAGTTCAAGTCGGGCAGTGAGCAGATTGCCGCGGTTGGCCTGACGGATTTCGTTGCCTTTCGCTCCCGCTTCATCCATCCGCTGCGCGGATGGGTGCCGGGCGAATGTTTCACGGTCTTTCTGCTGGCTTTGCCCTTTGCTTGCGCCGCTGCGGTCTATCTGTGGCGCATCGGTTCACCCAAGCGAAGATACGGATTGGCTGTGCTCGCGCTGCTGCCGGCTGTGCCGATCCTTGCGGCATTGTTTCTGTCCTTATCGCGCGCGGTATTTTGGAGCTCGATTTTCTTCTTCTTTGTCGCATGCGGATTGATGGCGGCATATAAGGTCGTCAGCTTGCGGAGTGCTTCGCTGTTGCTGGGCGGAACATTGGGCGCGCTGCTGCTGATTCTGGCTTGCGACGCCGCGTTGTATCCAGGCATCTTCAAAGCCTATGCGGGCGGCCACACCTCGCAGCTCCGCAGCACACAGGGGCGCATCGGCATCTGGAACCGCTCACTGGAACTGATGCGCGGCCATCGCTTGTGGGGCGTGGGTTCGTCGAATGCCGCGCTTTCGCTGCTCTCATCCGCCGACCAGGAAGAGACGACGGGCTTCGCCAGCCGCGCCTTCAGCTTGCCGATTCAGGTGCTCGCGGAAAAAGGAGTGATCGGCTTTGCGGTGTACTTTGCGTTTCTGTTGCTCGCAGGCTGGCAGTTTCATCGCGGAATGAGACAACGCGCATTCCAGACAGAAGGCGCGAATACGGTTCCCAGAGTCGCACGCCGCGAGCTTCGCCCTGATTGCCTATGCCTCGGCCTATCTCAAGGTCCACTACCTTGCGGCATTCACCTGCGGTCTGCTCAACAACCAGCCGATGGGCTTCTACTCGCCCGCCGTGCTGATTAAGGACGCGCAACGCCACGCCTTGCGAGTTCGCCCCATGGACGTGCAGCGTTCTGAATGGCTCTGTACGCTGGAGCAGGAACCCGACAGCTCACTTTCGCTGCGCATCGGCTTCAACTATGCCAAGGGACTCCGGCAATCGCCCGCAAATGAGATTCTCGCCGCAAGGAACCTTGACGGACCGTTTACTTCCGTCGATGATCTGGCCCGGCGAGTGTCAGCTCTCAACCGCAAGGAGCTTGTTGCGCTGGCCCGTATCGGCGCGCTCAACTCGCTCGGCGAAGTCGAGCATCGCCGCGATGCCCTCTGGCAGGTGGAAGAAGCCGGTCGTCCCGTTGGCCCCCTATTGCGGGATGCCGACAACGCGCGCACCGGCAAATGCACCGCGACGCCCTTGCAGCAGATGACTATCGACGAGCGTCTAGCCGCCGACTATCTTGGCACTGGCCTCACTACAGGACCGCACCCAATGGCCTATCGCCGCGAGTCTCTGCGGCAGGAAGGCATCTTGTCGGCAGTAGAACTCATGCCGTGGTACAACCATCAATCGGTTCGGATTGCCGGCTGTGTGATCGCCCGCCAGCGCCCTGGCACCGCCAAGGGATTCGTCTTTCTATCCCTCGAAGACGAAACCGGCATCGCCAACGTCATAATCGCGCCTGATGTATTCGAGCAGCACCGCATCGTTGTCACGCGCAGCCGGTTCTTGTTGATCGAAGGCCCGCTCCAAAACCAAGACGGTGTGGTCCATGTCAAGGCCCTGCGAATCACACCCCTCGACATCACAAATGTCGAGATTCGCTCACATGACTTCCGCTAAGGGATGAGGCTCGACTTCCCGATAGCTGCCGATCTACACGCAATTTGCGGTATACACATCGAGCGCACACGGCAAACCGCTGTCCAAAAAGCATTCTTGCCGAGACTTTTGATCCGCGTTGGCTAGACTCCAACGAATGATAATTCGTGACCCTGTTCACCGAGATCTTTGAATATCTTCGCTAGTCCACACTTTGCGAAAAATGGCAATTCCGATGCACTCTTGCCGAGCGAAACCATACAGAGATTCCAATCTCCTTGCCGTGGTCTCGACTGAAGCCACGTCGCGTCGGCAGTTGGATGGAATCTAGTGAATAGATCGATCAGTTCCTTCCGATATCCGTCATCCGTACTGAAAAGAAGTTGGGCAGTTCGCCGAACCTGTTCAACTAAATGACTCATCCCGCTCGATTTTGACACGATCTTTGAAAACAGCAACGTTCTTGTTTGCAAATGCACTAGATCACAAAACTCGAACTGTGAATGGCCGCCGCCATAATGAAAGTTTCTTGCATCGCAATTCAAGAAAGCTCCATTCGCTGCGCAGGCGGCGTTGTATTGTCCCTCCTTGTCCACATGATTCCAGGCTGGTAAGGTGAGGCTAGGCAGCGGGATCTTCGAGATACTGTCGTTGATCCGCGCAACGAAATCAGAAACTACCTCATACCAAACGCCTGATGTAAGTACATATACTTGGCCCTTATCGGAGAACTCATAGCCGAAGCAATCGAATACGGTGCATGATTGTGCTTCCTGGCCCGACTCATCCAATATATGCACTGGAAAAGTCTTGGCCTCAGCGACGGATGGGACAAGATTCTTTCGGCTCAGATTGCCGATCCATCCATCAATGGTTAGGTATGGAGTGGTCACGGGAGCCTGCGACAGTCTGCCGTACACGTAAGAATCCGCCAGCACTGATTCGCCTCTACGCTGGGACGGAGTGAACATAGCGATCCGACTTCTTGCCTTCAAATCTGCCAGATCACGATCTAACTGGTCCTCAAGGAGTTCGATCAACGTCTCATCTCTAACAGGATTGATTTTGTCGATGTCAGGCCAATCTGTTTTATAAGTGTCACTTCCGAAGTGGATTAGGCTTTGATCTAGAACCGATTCCAAGTCAGCGATGGGAAGATTCAATCGCAGGCTCGTGCTGCCGCGGGCGATCTTACCAAATGCCGGGCAGGATTTGGGAACGCCTTCGACCACAGCGACCAAATCCCGGTCAAAATCGACGGCGAACTCGTCAACAGAGGTAGCGCGTGGCGCGCGTTCGCTAGCAAGATGCCATTTCGCGAATACCTGTTCAGCCTTTATTTCTACGACTTCATTCTTGGGAATGACGTTCAAGGCAACGCGCAGTCCAAAATCTCTTTCAAGCCATTGGTCTTCGAGTTTCTGCCATGCATGGCCAAAGCTTATGACGAAGGTCTTGCCGAAATGCCGAAGGATAAGCAGACCAGCTGGGGACTTTGCCTGCATGTCCCCGCCAATTGGAGTAGCAAGGATTGAACTGACTGCCCGAACCCAACTTGGCTGGCTTCCGTTGCTGGGAGGAAAGGGGAGGAAAACGCCGTCGAACGGCTCAGAGAGTGGAATCGCCAGTTGGTTCTGTCCGAGCAACTTCCCCTCGAAGGCGGCAACCTGCTTTTCTTTCAACAGAAAGATGGTGAGACCAATCTTATGGTCATCCATTTGGGCGCTCCAGTTCTGTGATTCGGAGGCTTTTCCCATTTTAGCCGAGAAGAAACCCTCTGCATAGAAAGAGGATACGCCGCTCTGGGCCAAGAGGCGCGTTCTCAAGATTCCAGAGTAGTCCTAGGCGTTGACTTCGCCGGATGCGCCTCCGGCGAAGTCCGCAAGGTACCCGCGAACCCGCGTCCAACGAAATTAGTCAAAATTGGTCGTGTTGAGGAACGCTTCTCAGTACTGCCCCAATCTCACTCGCGGCCCGTCGGTCTCTGTCAAACACGACGAAAAGTGGGGAGGATAGGCATAGATAATATAGCAGAAATGTAATATACTGGCGTGTACCCTCACTTTCGCGAGGTGGAAATGCCACAAGTTCGCCCAATGCAGCAAACCCTGTTCCCGGAGCTGTCCGGCGCCTTCCGGGAATCCGAATCCACCGCTACACTGAACCAGGAGGCACGACATGACTCCCATCGACGCATCGAGCACCATTCCCGGCAACCCCGACTCCATTTTGGAGTTGATGCAACTCCCAGCCTTCCAGAACCTGCTCGCCAAGGTGGAGACGAATTTCTACCGGAACCGCCCCAAGGAAGCAGCAGAACTGGAATTGGAGGGGACGATTCGCTTTACGCTCCAGGAGCGAGCAGCCCAGGCGTGGGAGATTCTCAAGGAGGCCCGCTCGACGGGCCTGCCGATGGACCAGGCCCAGGAGCTGATCTCCGAACTGGTCTACCCGCCGCTGGAGTCGGAGGACAACTGATACTCGAAGGCGACGCCAAAACCACCAAGTTGGACTTTGGCATCGCCTCCGACGAGTCCATCGAAGCCGCAATACCCAAACCGATTCTCCCGCCCGATCCGCTTCGCAACAGCCGCAATTTCCGTCTCAACGACGATGTCGCCTCGCATATCGCCGAGGGCGGGTCAAAAGCGCGCATACAGCACAACCTCGACATCCTTGAGCTGCTCAAGTCCATCCAGGCCGAGGAGCGCACTGCGACCCCAGACGAACAGAATCGCATTGCTCAGTACATCGACTTCGGCGGACTGCGCGAACTGTGGGACCAAGGCTATCGCTACTATGAGGAACGCAACCGCCTTGCCGAAATCCTCACTGAGGACGAAATTGATGCGGTCAAGGAAACGTCCCTCAATACCCACTACACTGCCATTGAGGTCGTGGACCAGATGTGGGCGGCGGCAAACCGCCTTGGCTTCACCGGCGGGCGCATCCTCGAACCGGGCATGGGAGTCGGCAACTTCTTTGCCCGGATTCCCGACCAGCTTGTGCATGAGTCCGAACTCTTCGGAGTTGAAAAGAACCCCCTCAGCGGGGCGCTCGCCTCCATGCTATATCCCGACGCCAAGATTCTCGTTCAGCCGTTTGAAGACACCCGTCTGCCAAACAACTCCTTCGACATGGTGATCGGCAATCCTCCATTCGCAGACATCAAGATTGCCGACCCTGAATACTCCGATCCGAAGCTGTCCCTTCACAATTACTTCCTCGTCAAGTCCCTCGATAAGCTGAAGCCGGGCGGGATCGCCGTCTGCATCAGCTCGCACTACACGCTCGATTCTCTCGACGTGCGCGCCCGCCGTGCGATGGCCGCCAGGGCCGATCTCGTCGCTGCAATTCGTCTGCCCGACGACACCTTCCAGAAAAACGCCAACACGGCGGTTACCACTGATATTCTGTTTTTCCGCAAGCGGCTTCCCAACGAACCCCAACCGGAGCATCCGGTCTGGATCGACAGCGTATCGCACATAGTTCCGGGCTATGGTGACCCGGCAGCGGTGAACTACAACACATACTTCGACGAGCATCCTGAGATGGTTCTCGGAGTTCACAGTGCGGAAAGCCGGATGTACGGGCGAAAGGACTATACGCTGAAGCCCTTTGAAGACGATCTCAGCATCACTGATCGCCTGCAAAAAGCTATCGACACCTTACCGGAAAACATCTTCACTCCTTACGATCCGTCTGTCTCCAAGGATTCGCGGAACAGCCGAAGTGCATCCTCGCTTGTTCCCGCACCTAACACGATCAAGAATCATTCGTACTTCATCGACGAAGGCACCGTCTGGTTCAACGACAACGGCGCACGGACTCCGCTCCCACGCGCATTGTCGAGTGGGCGCGTCCTCTTTCAACTGAAATCGCTCGTTGCGCTCAGGGACTCGTTGAAGGAAGTGATTCGGCTTCAGCTCCAATCCGCGAATGAAGGCCAGCTCGCGGAATGCCAGGAGCAACTCCTACAGCACTACGAAAGCTATCGCGCGAACTTTGGCCCGCTCAACAATGTCAGCACGGCCAAAGTCTTTGAAGATGACCCTGAGTATCCGCTCTTGACGGCGCTCGAAAACGTCGATCCAGAGACTTCGAGAATCTCGCTCGCCGACATCTTTACCAAGCGCACGATCCGTCCCTACGAACCGCTACGTGAGCTTCCCAGCGATCCGAAAGCCGCCATGCTCCAGGTGCTGGCCGAGTGCGGCCGTTTGGATACCGGCCTGATGGCTCGTCTCCTCGACAAACCGGAGCCAGAAGTTATTGGCCAGCTTGTCGCCGCCGACCTGATCTACAAGGAGCCGAATTCACAGCAATATCAAACAGCCGACGAGTATCTTTCCGGCAACGTGCGGCAGAAGCTGAAAGACGCCCAAGGCGCCACGCTGCTTGACCCGGCCTATGAGCGGAACGTCAAGGCCCTCGAAGCTGTACAGCCCGAGATCGTTCCCTTTATCGACATTGACGTGCGCCTTGGGCAGACCTGGGTTCCCACCGAGGTGTACATCGCGTTTCTCAACCGGCATCTGGCCGAGCAACGCCCAGCATCCGGCGACCGCGCACCGTCCATCACCAGAGACATCAATGGTCGCTGGAGTGTCGATCTGCCTTCCTGCTACAACACCTTCGAGCTGACGCACAAGTGGGCGGGCGGAGGAATGTCCGGGCACAAGTTGCTCGAATATGGTCTCAATCTACAGGAGCCGACGCTCTATGAGAACAATGCCGATGGCAAGCCGGTCATCGACACGGTACGAACCATCGCCGCGCGCGCCCGGCTGCGCGAGATCAAAGATGCCTTTACCGAATGGATCAAGGACGACAAGCAGGCCGACATTCATCCGCAGATCGAGCGCATCTACAACGAAACCTTCAACGCCAACCGCCTCCGCATCTACGACGGCGGGCACCTGTCCTTCCCAGGGCTGAATCCCACCATCGTTCCGCGGCCATATCAGATGCGGGGAGCATGGCGCGTTATGGTCGAAGGCCGCGCCCTCCTCGACCACTTCGTCGGCTCCGGCAAATCCCTCTCCGTGATTATCGCCGGCATGGAGTCGCGCCGAATCGGAATCTCCCGCAAAAATCTCTATGTCGTCCCAAACAACATGATTCAACAATGGCGCGAAGAGTTCAAGAAAGCCTATCCTTCCGCTAACGTCCTTGCCGTCACCGAACGTGACTTCGATTCTCCGCTCAGCCGGAAGCGCCTCTTCAGCCGTGTCGCCACCAACGAATGGGATGCCGTCATCGTGCCCCATTCCCAATTCGATATGCTCCCCATCTCGCCTGAGAGGGAAGCGAAGACTGTCAACGCTCAGATGCAAGAGATGAAAGACCTGCTGCGCGAAGGCTCTGAAAACGGGCGTACAAAGACCAGGGCGGAGAAACGGACCACGCGCCAGAATGAGAACAAGATTCAGAAGTACAAGGAGAAGCTCAAGGAGCTATCGCAGGGCCGGAAGGACGACACCATCTACTTCGACGACTTGGGCGTAGATCGCCTCTTCGTCGATGAAGCCCACGCATACAAGGCCCTGGCCATCGTCACGAAGATGGGGAACATTGCCGGGATCAGCACCCGCGAGTCACAGCGGGCACAACGCATCCTCGCCAAGATCGAGTTCATGCAGGAGACGCACAACGGCGCTGGAGTCATCTTCACCACCGCTACCCCGATCACGAACACACTTGGCGAACAATTCGTGATGACGCGATACCTGGCCCGCGACATCCTCAATAAATGCGCCATCAACAATTTCGACGACTGGGCGGCCAACTTCGCCGAGCCGGTCACGCGCATGGAGTACGCCACCGATGGCGTCACCATCAAGCCGAAGACCGCTCTGGCAAACTACGTCAATGTTCCCGAACTCCAGTCCATCTGGTCCCAGTTTGCCGATGTAATGATGCAGGACGAGGCCGAGGAAGCCGGATACATCACTCTGCCCAAAGCTGTCCGCAAAGACCTGCTCGTCAAAGTGACTCCGGCCCAGGAGCCATTGCTCCAGAGCATCGCCGAGCGCGGCGAACTGCTGAGCCTTCCAATGAGCGATCCAGAGCGGCCTGACCCAACAGAAGACAACTGGCTCAAACTCGACTCTGACGCTTGCGCCATATCGCTTGACGCCCGCCTTTACGATCCAACCTGCCCTGACGATCCCGACAGTAAAGCCAATACCGCCGTGCGCACCACGCTCGATGTCTTGCGCCGCACGGAAGCCGAACGCGGGACCGCTATTATCTTTGCCGACCGTTACCAGCGTGGCGACTTCAATCTCTTCGAGAACATGAAGATGAAGCTCATCGCTGCCGGAGTGCCCAGAGAACAGGTTGCCATCGTTCACGACTACAAGAAGGGCAAAGAATTCTTCGGCCTTCAACAGGCCATGCGCGCGGGCCGCGTTCGCGTTTTGCTCGGCACCACGGAAAAATGCGGCATCGGAGTCAACATTCAGACCCGCCTCAAGGCTCTGATCGACCTCGACCTTCCCCAGCGGCCCGACCAGTTGGAGCAACGTCACGGACGGATACGCCGTTCCGGCAACACCTTCTCCGAAGTCGAGTTCTATCGGATGATCTCGGAGCCGCGCGACGTTGCTTCGCCCAAGGCGCACGATCTTCAACGCGCCCAGCTTCTGGAGCGCAAGCAGACGTTTTTGTCGCAGTTCAAATCCGGCGGTCGCATGGGCCGCAAGATCGAAGACATCGCCGGCGAAACACGTTTGAGTCCTCAGCTATTTGCTCTGGCCAAGGCCCAGGCCACCGGCAACCCTCTTGCACTCGAAAAGATCAAGCTGGAGTATGAGATCAAGAACCTGACCCTGCTCGCCCGCTCCAACCGGCTCGACCACTACAACAACCGCCAGCAACTGCTGAACGTCGAGTACCGCATCGCGCATCTCAAAGACCGGCTGCCCCAACTCAAGGAAGCCAGCCAGGTTTTCAAATCGCATGAACGGCGGGACGAAGAGGGCAAACTCCTCAGCCTCCAGGTTCGCTTCAATGGACTCGAATTTTCCAAGCTCAAAGACGCCAACGAATACCTGCGGACGGAGACCCTCGACAGCACGACGCAACTCACTGTCAACGGCCTCGACATTCCCCTAGCCGTCAGCGACGCCCTCATCAAGGATGAACTCGGCACCATCACGGACATCACGGCCGTCCGCTACAACCTGGCCGGTGAGTGGTTCGATGTGCCGCGCTCCGAAGCCCACATGGGTTTGCCCTCAGCCCAATCACTGCTGACTTCCGTGCTGCGCCGCGGCGGCGACCTGCCGTCGAAGATCCTCGAAACGGAAGCTACCATTCAAGGAAACGAGGCAACGCTTGCCCGCCTGCACACTGCGCTCGACTATCAAAGCCCCTACGAGACGAAGCTTAAAGAGTTCGAGCAGCGTCTGGCCGTGATCGACAAGGAACTGCTCGGCAAGACGGAAGAGGTGGAGGAGTTGGTCGATGCAGAGACGGAAGAACTGTCTTCTTCAAAGACCATTTCGGTCGAGCGTGAATCCACGGACAGCGAAGAGCGCATTCCAGACGAACCCATCGAGGACCGATCTCCAGCCCAGGTCGCCGTCGATGATGCCCCAGGCGAAGCCCTCGAAGTGCCCGCGAAGCAAACCCCGCGCTTCAGGAGAAGGCAATCAGCCGATCGAGGACGGTGAACAGACCAGTTTCGTCGAGACGCTCTCTGTTCAATCTGCGGCTGGCCAGTCGTATCATTCCTGTGTCCATTTCTTTCGGACCTGAACCGCTTCAATATTGAAGCGCACACCTTGATTGTCCGTGGGGTTGAGCCAGAGAACGCGATCAAACACGTGTTCTGCCTCCTTGAAATTGCCGAGCCTCCACAGGCACAGCCCATAACCGTTCAGACAGCGAAGCCACGGGCGATTATCGATCCATCCCCAAGGCAAAACGCCATCGCCAAGTCCGTCAAGCGGCAGCTCGCCTACCAGGATGCTCGCCGTAGCGCGAAATACCGCGACCCCGGCTCAGTGCCAAGCCCTGCCAGAATCGTAGAGGCCCTGACCCTCGCGCAGATTTGGTCGGCTGGATGCACAAGGGCGATCACGAAGGCTTCGCGAGAGTCGGGTGCCGGTTGGAGGCTGGTCCAGTGCGATTCTCCGCAAAAATATAAATATTTTTCAGAACAGCCATCAAAACAGCCATTCGCGCGAGAAAAAGAAAACCGCCTTTTGGGGCGGTCTGTAAAGTGCTTATTTTATTGATGTTATGGTGGACGCGGTAGGAATCGAACCTACAACCTGTCGGTTAAGAGTTGAGGTTTTGCCCTTTTCAGCATTGCTCATTATTGCTATATGCTACCTGGTTTCAGCACGTTACAACGGCTGCTTGCCGCTGGGAAACTGTGGGTACTACCCACAAATACCCACTTTTTTGAAGCAGTCTACCCACAAAAGTCCCCACAGTGTTTTTCTACGATTTCTTCGTGCCGCTGGTGCATCCATCGGCTTCCCCTATGCCCAAAATTAAGCCGCCGCTTTGAAGCCAGGTACACCCGCTTTTGCTCGGCCCCGGCCATCCTGAGGGAGGGCGTAGGTGAATCTCCGGGACATTGACAGGATTCAGCCTCAGTGGAACAGGGGGAGATTCCTGGCGTGATAATCCCATTAGGGGAGGTTTCGAGAACCGTTCTCGGAAAAGAAAAAATGGTGTCAACCATAAATTTCTTCCTATTTGTCAACCAAAGTGTAAACTGAGAACGTCTAAACAATGTAGGAGATTCCAAATGGGAAAGTGGAAAAACGCGCCAGTCGTTTATGTGATTGTACAGGTTCGCTTTAGCCCAATTCTCAGTTTGCAGACGTATGTTTCGGAGATTCAAGAGCATTTTCGCAAAAATGGCTTTCCTGCGTTTGCTCAACGGTTCAACTTTCAGTTGGGGCTTTCCGTGATGCCACCAAACAACACAGAACCTGCCGCTCCGCCCATTCCGGTCGAGCGTACGCCCGCATACGTATTCTCAAACAGGGACAGCAGCCAGAGCTTTGTGCTTGAACAGAATGGCCTCACGTTACACGTAACGGATTACGAGGATTTCAGCTGGTTTCTCGACCTATTCCTAAAACCATTGAACCGTATCAACGAGGTGGTCAAGCCGGATTCGTCCGAAAGGATAGGGCTCCGCTACTTTGACGCAGTTTTGCCACACGAAGGAGCAAAGATTCAGAATTATTTCATTCCAGAAGTGCTTGGTCTGTCCAGCAAGCCTCTGGCGGGCTCACTGCAACACTCTTTCTCGGAGACAATGTTTCGCAACGGCGATACTTCGACCGTATCCAGAGTCTTGGTCAGGGACGGCCAGATTGCATTTCCACCAGACTTGGTTTCGTTTCCCATTTCGATCAATCCTCGTTTCACTGGCCAAGTAGGCCCTCACGCAACGATTGACACGGATTCGTCCCAACAGATCCGCTCCGAAATGGATATTTCGAAAATCAGAAGCACACTTGAAGGTCTCCACAAGAGCGTTGATCAAGCTTTTCACGCTGTAGTCACCGATTTTGCACTCTCGGACTGGAAATAGAGGACCCCATGGAACAATATTCATCGTCGGTACTCGATCCAACCTTTGCACAATCTGGTACGTATCGGGTTTCATCGATTGGCCAGTTACAGTATGTATCGCTGACCGAAAATTTCCATTACGACACTGCAACCTCAATGAATCTGGGACAATACTGTAACCGGTCAGAAATCGTTCCGCAGACAGCACAAGTCTTTTCTCAAATCCGCATAGCCTCGACCGGAAGTTGCTTCTCTGCCGCGAGCCTGTCAGCGGCATTGCTACTTCTTGCTCTCTCCACCCCGACCGGCTTAGCTTCAGGAGTAGATTTTGCCCGTACATCGCAGCGCCTAAGCCAGATCCCGTACTACGATATTGTCTCCACGGCAAGCGAAATTGTCGTGACAACTTTTCCGTCACGCATTCGACTTATTCAAAAAGTTTTAGCCATTTCCATCTCCGATTTGGCGTCCGCACTTGGAGTTTCACGTCAAGCGATATACAAATGGTTGTCAGGTGGGCCAATAAACGATCTCAATAGCGAAAAGTTTGATGATCTCGAAGCTGCCGTGAATATTCTTGCCCCACACGCTAAATCACAAGCTCTGATGCTCAACAGACGGCGGAATATAGGTGGCCTCACTCTTGTTGAATCACTGCGATCTGGTGCATCAGCCCGGGTTTGGGCGGGGGAAGTTTCCCAACTGCTCATCCAAGGAGAGAATCAGCGTAAAATGATGAATCAAATACTGGCCTCACACCAAAGAAGCCTGCCGGGGCTACGGGAAATGGGGGTACCTATATTGGATGAGCAAGACGACTGAGGAACCGAGGGAGGAAAGGCGGGGGCAGGTCCGGCTAAAACAAGGTGACATTATCAAGATTACCCGTGCTCTTTTTCCTTCGATTCCATCACCTAAATTAGAGAAGTTACCCCAAGAAACACTCATTATCGTGGTAAGTCACGACTGCGACATCGAAGCCGCAGCCAAGACGGATTCACAAATCGAGATCATACCGATCGAACTCATAAGCAAGCTGAATCCCAGGAATACGCACACGCGAAATGCGAGAACACTGGACCTTGAAATCCAAGAATCGACGGGCGCAAGACTCCAGCCCATCAGAATCGTGGCGTCAAAAAAGCAGTCGATTCACAAAAAAGATCTCTGGGATAAAGAATTTACACATCCATATATCCTCGACCCCGAAAACCTAATTGAACTGACCGATTGGCTGTCATCCAGATACCGGCGGGCAGCACTGCCGGAGGAGTTCGGTGCGCGATTCAAGAAAATCGACGAAGACTTCTGGAACCTCGTGCAGGAATACAATCATGATTTATTGGCGATTCTTTTTATTTTCGACGAAGGTCAGGAGAAGAAAGAATGTGCCAAAGATGAGCCATATACATTGAGTATCTCTTTCGTCTTTCGAAAAGGGAAAACCAAGACAGACTTCGATCCGTTAACCGATAGAATCTATGAGCTTTTCGAATCGAACTATAATGGCCCATCGAGCAAGAATGCCCCCGAAATCGAGATAAGACAATGTTTGGCTATCTCCGAAAGTGACATCACGCTTGAAGCGTACAGAGCCGGGGTCTACATGCGGTCAGAGTGGATTAGCTACGGCACGGATCCACGAGGTCCGGTAATCAGCGTTTAGCTTACAATCCATGTTAATCAATCGAAACGCGTGTCCGAATGAGACTGTGTATCTTCGGCGACTGGAGTCCGGCAAGAAATGTTTGAGAATTCAGCAGACCCAGAAGTACTTTTCAACAATGGCGGAATTCATGCCGAGCCAGCTTGCCGACTCGCCAAACAAGTTTCGACCCTCGGGGAGGGGCGATTGATTGACAGCCCGTGCCCAAGCCGCAGACACTTTTGCTACGTAGCTCGCAGAAATCAGACCAATTCCTCTGGGCATCAGTTCCAAATGGTTACAGTACAGTTCCAAATAGTTATTGGACACAAAGTCTGAATCAGGTTTACGTTCACGGCATATCGCGGCCTTCCCAGGCCGCTGGAGGTGCCGATGATCGTCATGCTTACACCCGCCATTCGGCGCAGGATTGCCCGATGGCGCTCCCCTCACTGGATTCGTCCGTTACTCAGCCTCTTCACACTGCTCATTGTCTCGCCTGTATTCGCGCACGCAATGAGCAGTTCTCCCTTCGATAGCGGCCTCACCTCTATGCAAACCCTGTTTACCGGAACCGTCGCCAAGGTGGCCAGCCTGATCGCCATCGTAGTCGGCGGCTACCAGTTCGCGCATGGTGAGCCGGGCGCGAAGAAAACCCTGGCCGGTGTTGCTGCCGGCACGGGAATCGCCGTGATGGCAACCAACGTTTTGACTTGGCTCTGGGGTAGCTAGCCGCAGCCAGTCATCAAGAGTGAGGGGCGTCGATGCAAACACACACCAATAGCCGGCGAACAAACCGCGTCTACAAGAGCTTGCACAAGCCCCTCACATACCTTGGCGTCGAGCGCACGCTATTCTACTTCGTTTGCGTCGGAGCTGTTGGCGCATTCAACCTCTTCAACAGCCTGGTCGCAGGGCTGGCCGTATTCATCGGCGGATACGCCTTCGGACGTTGGGTTACAACCAGCGACCCGGCCTTTCTGCGCATCCTCGCAAAATCCGAAAGGTACAAGCTGCGCTATGACGCGGCCAAGCAGAGCGCGCCGCGCGTGGAGGTGCTTTGATGCTGCGTTTGGATAAAGTCATCAAACCGTGGAAGGAAGCCGCCGCACTTTGCGACCACATCAACCTGTACGGTTTCTGGAACGAGACGGCTTTTCTGACCAAGAGCGGCGATCTTGGCATGGTGCTACAAGTCCCCGGCGTGGACTACGAAAGTCTTGACCATGCCAGCCAGGAGTATGCGGTCAAACGGTTGGAATCGGCTCTCAAATCCTTCGGGCCGGGCTTCCACGTCTACCAATACCTCTTCAAATCGAACCGGCCTGATATTCCCTTCGCCAGCTATGACGATCCGGTCGTGCAGGCGGCCATCGAGCAGCGCAAACAGTTCTTCGAGGCAAAACGTGACCATCTTTATCAGATCGAAATCTTCTATTGCATCCTGCTCGAAGGCCCGCGCTCGAAGACCGGCATGATGGCCGCGTTCGCGCGCCTCTTCAGCGATCCCGCTGGCGCGGGCGCTGAGTTGAAGGCGCAATTCATCGGCAACAGCATGAAGACTCTACTGCGATCGCAGATCGAGAGCGACCTCGCGCAGCTCAACCAGCGCGTGCAAGCATTCACGCGCCAACTCGGCGACTTCATGCAGATTGAGATTCTTGACCAGAATGGCCAGTTCCACTTCTTCCGCCGCTTACTCAACTACGATGAGCAGCGCATTGCCGGACGGCCGAAGCACACGCAGTTCCTCGATTATCAGGCGGTCAACTCCGATCTTGAAGCGGAGCGTGACCATCTGCGCATTGGCGGACACATCGTCCGCGTGCTGACTATGAAAGAGGCCATTGGAGAGACGCATCCCCTCGTGCTCGACGCCCTGCTCAAGATTCCGGGAAACTTTTACGTTGTCACCGAATGGGAGCCCCTCGCCGCGGACAAGGCGCGCAAAGAAGTGGACAAGCGCCGCCGCCACTTCAATATCTCGAAGACTGGATTCGTCTCGCAACTTGGCAACAGTGACACCGCAGTGAATCCCCGCGATGTGCTGGTCGATGAGTCGAAGCAGGCCGACATTGAGAACCTCGGCGACTGCCTGCGCGATCTTGGCGAGGGCCAATCGCTGGGCGAGTTCTCGTTGTCCATCGTGCTGTATGGCGAGGACAAACACCAGTTGGATCAGCTCGCGGGGGAGTTTGCCGGCGTCTTTACCAACGCCGACGGCAATCTTTTTATCGAAACCTACAACCAGCTCAACGCCTACTTCGCTACGGTTCCCGGCAACTACGTGATGAATCTGCGCCGGATGTTCCTGCTGAATACAAACTATGCCGACTTGAGCTTTCTGTTTACGATCCTGCCCGGCGAAAGAACGAATGCGCATCTCGGTACGGAGTATCTGGCTGCGCTCGAAACCGAAAACAGCACGCCGTACTTCCTGAATCTGCATAATGGCGAAGTTGCGCACACACTGATTCTCGGCATGACAGGATCTGGTAAATCGTACCTGTGTTGCTTCCTGTTGCAAAACGCGCAGAAGTACGCGCCGCTGACCTTCATCTTCGACATCGGCGGCAGCTTCGAATCGCTGACAACGATCTTTGGTGGTTCGTATCTCAACGTCGGCCAGGAGGCGCGGGACTTCACCATCAATCCTTTCTCGCTGCCGCAGACCAAGGAAAACCTGCAATTCCTCTTCAGCTTCTTCCGCGTACTCATCGAGGGCAACGAGCAGCGTTACCGGCTCGACTTCAAGGAAGAGCGCAAGCTGTGGGATGCCATTGAGCGGGTGTATATGCTGGAGCCCGACCAGCGCACCATGTCGAACTTCGCCAACATCGTTGGCGAGTTGAAGGAACGCTTGCACCGCTGGACGCGCGGCGGGCAATACGGTTTCCTCTTCGACAACGCCGAAGATACGCTGTCTTTCAGCCGCTTCCAAACCTTCAACTTCCACGGCTGGGGCGATGCGCCGGATGTGCTTGAACCGTTGCTCTTCTATGTCCTGCATCGGGCCTCGAACGAGATTGCGGACCCGACAAAACTTTCCACCTTCAAGCTCTTTCTGCTCGACGAGGCGTGGCTCTTCATCCGAAACGAAACCATTCGCAACTATATCGTGCAGGCGCAGAAGACTTGGCGGAAGCACAACGCAGCCATGATCCTGGCTACGCAGTCCATTAAGGAGCTTCAGGAGTCGGGAATGTTACAGATTGTCTCCGAAAGCTGCCCGACCAAGATTTTTCTGGCCAACCCGGAGATGGACCGCGACGTGTATCGCGAAGCGTTTCACCTGAACGACACGGAACTTGACCTGATCGCAGGTCTTGTTCCGCCGGGCCAGATGCTCATTCGGAAGATGCAGACATCGAAGAAGGTCCAGTTGAATGTCGATTCGGTCTCGCATTGGACCGCCACCAACAATGCCCGCGACAACCTGAAGAAGCGCGATTACTTCGAGCGCTTCGGCATCGCCGATGGCTTGCGCCATCTGGCTGAAGACTTTCCCTTCCGGCCGCGCACGCAGGCCGGTGTTGCAACCACCAAACCCCAAGGAGCGACCCAATGAACAACAAACGCATCTGCATCGCCGGGCTTGCCCTGGCGCTCACTTCCATTGCCGCCGCCGCACAGGATGCGTCGGCTCGCACTGTTCAATATCATTCGCAGGACATCGTTCCCATCCACGCCAAGCTGAAGTACACCACACTGATCGAAGTTCCAACGACCGAGAAGATCATGGAGGCCGCCACGGGCGACAAGGACTTCTGGGTTGTTGACGTTGTCGGTAATTTCTGCTTTGTGCATCCCGCCAAGGCTGGTATCAACTCCAATCTCAACCTCATCACCGACAAGGGCAACATCTATTCGTTCACGTTGCAGGACGTGTCAGGCACATCCCAGATGCCGGACCTGAAAGTGCTGATTGAACCTGCCGACCGTTCCTCCATCGTCGCGGCCAACGGGCCGCCGCAGTTTGTTCCTGCTGCGCAACTGGAACAGTCCAAGCAGCAGCTTGCCGCTCTTCAGTCGCACGTCTCCCAGGCCGTAGACGAGTACAAGAGCGCCTATCCGATGCAGCTCAAGTTTGACTATGCCTTCAAGGCGAACGAAGCGCCGTTCAACATCCAGTCGATCTATCACGACGACAAGTTCACTTACATTAAGACGAATGCGCCGGAAAAGTTCAGCGTCTACGAGATGAAGGACGGCAAGCCGAATCTTGTCACCTATGACCTCCGGGACGGAACGTACATTATTCCCAAGGTCATAGACTCTGGCTATGTCGAGTTGGGCAAGAAAAAAATGGAGTTCACACGCAAGGGATAAACGCGAGGTGCGAGATGGCAGAACCGATCATCAATTCTCAGAGTAGTGCGCCTACAGAACCGGAATTGCGCCAGAACCCGCACGAACCGATGGGCGTTTTGCGCAAAAACCTGAAACCTCTACTCTATCTGGGCGTGGCGGGACTGGTCATCGCGGCGGCGGTATTCAGTAGCACCGGCAAGAAGACGCCCGCGCAGCAGGCCGCGGCGCAGCACGAGCCGCCGCAGCCCATGGTACAGGACAACACCGACAACAACGTGCAGGATCTCAAGAACCAGCTTGCCACGGAAAAGCAGCAGAGTACGCAGGCTGGCCTCACTCCCGCCCAGGCCTGGGCCATGTCGGCATACAGCCCCACGGGACAGCAAACGCCGTGTGTCCCTGGCCAGACCTGCCCGCAGCAACAAAACGGCTACGGGCAGGCCGCAGGAGAGCCGCAGCTTTCTCCGGCACAGCAGGAGGCACAGCAGCTTGCCATCAAAGAACGGCGGCTCGCATATGATTCTCGCTTTGCCTCGAATCTTGTCTATGCGCACCAAAGCGATGCTGCTTTACAGCAGCAGGTTTCTCCTGCCGCTGTTTCCGGCCAGCCAGCAAGTAGCCTCGTCGCTTCACGCGCGGCGGGCGATCCGTCCTCTGCCGCTGCCGGGCAGGCTTCCGTCAAACGCAGCGCGGAAGTCAACATCGATTCTGCTGTTGGCCAGCCGTATGTGATCTACGAGGGAACGACTCTGGACACCGTGTTGATGAACCGGCTTGACGGCGATGCCGTCGGCCCGGTCAAGGTGCTGGTCTCGAATCCCGTTTACTCGCACGATCATCAACACGTTCTCATCCCCGAAGGGACTGTTGTACTCGGCGAAGCCAAGAAGATTGGAAGCGCAGGCTTCGGCCAGCAGCGCCGCATGGCTGTTGCCTTCCACCGCATGATTATGCCGGATGGCTATTCGGTCGATCTTGACCAGTTTCACGGTCTCGATCAGATCGGCGAAGAGGGCTTGAAGGACAAGGTCAACAACCACTACCTGCAAATCTTTGGCGCGTCGATTGCACTTGGTATTGTCTCCGGCGCGGCCGAAATTGAACAGGGCGGCGGAACGATTACCACCAGCGGCTCCCAGGCATTTACCACGGGAACAGCCAGTAGCGTCTCGCAGTCGGCAACGACGGTCCTCGACCGCTTCATTCAGATACCGCCTACCATCACCATCCGCGAAGGGCATCGCGTGAAGGTTTACTTCACGCAGGACATGCTCCTTCCGGCCTACGAAAACCACACCATTTCGCAGACATTTTGAAGGAGATATTCATGTACAGCATGGCCAGAATTTTCGCACTGATGACAGCTCTTGTCTTCGCACTTTCCGGCTGCCAGAGCCATCAAGCAAAGATCGATGTGCGCCAGAAGGAATATGACGAGGCAGAGGCCCAGTTCAGGAAAGACTGCAACGAAGAGTATCTCAAGGTTCCGCCGACACTCAGTCCCAAATGTGTTGACGAAGATAAAAAGACAAAAGATGCGTGGAATCGGCTCCAGGCCGAGCGCGCGAAGAAGTAGTCACGGAGGACAAAATGAAATTCTCGCTCACGTTCGCACTCGTTGCGGCGGCAGGACTCGTGCCGTCCGCACAGGCTCAATTCGGCTCCGGGATCGTCTTCGATCCTACACAATCAGCGCACGCTGTCCAGCAGATTGAGCAATCCAGCCAACTCTACACGACGACAGTGGATACAACGCGGAACGTCATCGCCGCATACAACCTTGCGCAGCACATGACGACGCTGCCGCAGACACTCTACACCTCGTTCAGCAACCTCGGGCGTCAGCAGTGGACCACGCTGACCATGCCCTCGAACACCTATGGAAACTCCCTTGTATGGATGAACTCCGCTTCCACGGGGTATGGTGCCGCGTCGGCGAACCAGACGGCCAGCATACCGCGCACGGGACAGATTGCCGGATATAGTTCACTAAGTTCTCAGGGCCAGCAGACCATCGCGGCGCGCGGCGCAACGGTCGATCTTTCGGACGCTGTAAACGCTAGCAGTTTGCAGACCATCGGAACCATCCGCGCGAATGCCGCGCAGCGTGAATCTGACATCAGCCAACTGGAAGCTGCCACCCACTCCACCGACTCAGCCCAGCACACTGAGATGGCGACTTTGCAGCGTATCAATCAGGCGCTTCTGATCCAATTGCGCACGCAGCAGGAAACCAACCAGCTCCTCCAGGCGCAGGCGTTGCAACAACTCATCGGACAGAAGGTTCAACAGGACAACCTCAAGTCGCTCTTTCAGGCAGGCAACAGTTACCAGCAGAACTTTAACAGCGTAACTCCGCAACAGACGAGTTCCGGAACGCAATGGGCGTTTCATTACTGAACAAAAGGAGGACGAACATGGATTTTCTCATCCTCATCAAGAACGGCTGCGACAGTCTGACATCAACCGCGTCACCGTCCATCGATTCGCTGGGGTTGCGGATGGTGATTGCGCTCGCCACAATCATGCTCGTCTGGTTTGGCGTACAAGAATCATTGGCATCGGCTCAGGGCGGCTCCGGCTTCAACATCGCAAAGTTCATCAGCTTCTTCATGCTGATTACCTTCGCTTACTGCTTTGTGAAGTTTTACGATGGCTCAATTCCGGGCATTGGATACTCGCTCAAGAGCTTCATCAGCGGTGGAACCAGCAGCCTTGTCGATTACATCGGAAGCGACTCGACGCAGGAAGTGCAGACCACCATTCACACAGCATTGAGCAAGGTCGGGACCATGTCCCCTTCGTTGACTGAGCCGTATACGCTGCTCTGCACCTATACCGTTCAGATCATCCTCAGCATCCTGACCGCATTGATCGGCGTCATCATCGCCTATGGTGCAATCGGAGCAGCGGTGATCGGCCTGCTCGGACCGGTCTTTATCCCGTGGATGGTCTTCGACAAGACCGACTTTCTCTTTTGGGGATGGCTCAAGGCATTCCTCGGCTTCGAGTTCTACAAGGTCGTAGCAGCGGCAACCATGAGCGTCATGAGTCACCTACTCATCTCCTACTTGACGAGTGGGGCAATGAATGTTGACGCACCTCAACGGCTCATTACATTGATGCCGGGCCTGCTCATTCTCTGCATTGTGGCCGGCTTCGTTCTGCTCAAGATTCCTACCATGACCGCAACGCTTTTCTCCGGCCATACCGGAGGCCACGGCATGGGAATGGGCGGTCTGATTACGGCCGCGATTATCCGGGCTGTATAGGCGGTAAGGAGGCAACAAATGGCGACCATGACCAGACCCACATCCGACATCACCCGCGCAGCGGAGCGGTACTTGGAACAGTACGGCGACCCGCTGGTCATGAATACCTACTTGAAGGTGACGATTCTTGTCCTCTGCGCGGTTTGCTTGGTGTTGGCGGCGCTTGCTTACAAAAGTCAGCAGGCGCTCGCCAATATGCACCCCATGATCGTTCGCATCAACGATGTGGGCCGGGCTGAAGCCATCGACTATCGCAACTTCCAGTATCGCCCACAAGAAGCCGAAAACAAATACTATCTCACCCGCTGGGCGGAACTCTATTTCGCGCGCAATCGCTTCACGATTGAGCGCGACCAAACCAATGCCCTGTACTTCCTGAACAGCGACGTGCAGCGAGCTGTGATCGAGCAGGAACGCAAGGACAACATCATTCAGAACTACGTTCGGGACAGCACGCTTCCGTATGTCGATGTGGAAGTCAAGAACGTGGTTCTTGACGACCTGCGGCAGTCGCCCTATTCGGCGCGCGTCGAGTTCGAGAAGGTCTATACGAATACGGCGGATCATACAGAACTCAAGCGCGAGCGTTGGACGGCCAGCGTCACCTATGTCTTCCGCGACAACGTGAAGAACAATGAGCTGGCGGTGAACCCTCTCGGGTTGACCATTATCCGCTTCCGGGCCGACCAGGCGTTCGAGTAGTCGAAACCACTCCCATAACGAGGTGCTTTCATGTCCACACGCGGCCACAAATCGCGGCAGCTACGCCCTTCGTTTCTTCGCAGACGGCACAACGCGTCCTCACGGGCGATGAGACAGTATGGCCCATCGCTGCAAGCAGTCCTTGTACAGGCGGCAAAGAGACGGCTCCGCGTCATGCGGCGTGAGGCTGGCTTGCCGGGAATGCCTCTTGCTATGCGTGCCATGAAGCGTTCGTCTTCCCGTTTCCTCCCTTGCTTGTCCGGTCACACGCTTCGGGCTTTATCCGACGCCCGGCGGCACAGCGCCGCTCTGCTTTCCGGACTCCTCTCCCGAAGCAAGTTCGGGCCCCTGCTCCAGAATGCGCGGCTTGGCACTTGGGAGTCGGGCTCCTCGCTCGGGCTTCGCCAAGGGGTGACCCGGCCAATCCGGGAATTCAACTCAGGAGACTTCACCATGTATCAGAACCGCATTTCGCTCATCGGCTTCCTCGGCCAAAACGCCACCACCCACACCGCCAACAACGCCAACTTCACCGTGCTCTCGCTTGCCACCAAGAGTTCGTACAAGGACAAGAAGACTGGCGAATACAAGGGCCATACCGAGTGGCATCGCTGCATCGTGTGGGGCAAGTTGGCCGATTACGCGAAGACGCTCACGAAGGGCGCACATCTGGCCATCGATGGCGAGTTGCGCAGCCGCGAGCGCGTGGACAAGAAGACCAGCGCCAAGCAGCGTGTATGGGAAGTCCGTGTGGCTTCGATCCTGAAGCTCGACCGCGCCGAGAAGGCCGCCCCGGAAGAAGCGGAAGAGACCACCGAGGACGTGCCTGAATAGGGCACGTTCGTTTTCCCCGGAAGGCTCGGTTCACACCGGGCCTTTCCTTCTGGAGGCACGCTATGAGCTTCGACCTAATCCTTCCATTTCTTCGGCCCATCGAGCCGCTCCTGCTCGACGAAAACATCAGCGAGATCATGGGCAATCCCGATGCCTCGTGGTGGTATGAACGGGACGGAATCATCCACCAGGAAACATCGATTTCCTTCGATGCCGGCAAATTGCGCACCGGCCTCGAAGTCATTGCCAACAACCTCGGCAAGAAACTCGACGAGGACAACCCGCTGCTCCACGCGCAGCTTCCTGACGGAAGCCGCCTTGCAGCGGTCATTCCGCCCGTTGTGCGGCCAGCTCCAGCGCTCGTGATTCGTAAGTTCACCAGCCGCCATTACACCATCGATGATCTGATCGCTCGCGGCACGCTAACGCGACCGCTTGCGGAGTTCCTTGAGGAGCAGATTCGCAGCGGCAAGACGCTGCTTATCAGCGGCGGAACCGGCAGCGGAAAGACCACGCTTCTGCGCATCCTGGCCAACGCGATTCCCGACCACGAGCGCATCGTGGTCATTGAAGATACTTCCGAACTGGACATTCAGAAGCCGAATATTCTGGCCACCGAATGTCAGACCGATACCTTCAAGACCAAGATCACCTTCGATGACCTTTTGAAATCGGCTCTGCGCTGGCGGCCCGACCGGATCATTCTCGGCGAAGTGCGCGGAACCGAGGCGCGCACGCTGCTCGATTCCTTCAACACCGGCCACTCCGGTTCGCTTGCCACGATTCACGCCAACTCGGCTGCAAAGGCCTTGCGGCGCTTTGCGAATCTCGTCCTCCGCAGTAATACCCAGGCGACCTTTTCGGACATTGAAGCCGAGATCGGCGAGGCTGTCGATTTGGTGATTCATGTAGACCGTGAGCCGGGACGCCGCGTCATCCGCGAAGTGCTGCAATTGAACGGCTATGACCGCAGCAGACAGAGCTTTCAGATGGAGCCGGTATTTCGTGCTGAAAGCCACTCAATCGCAGAGGTAAAACCATGCTGAAGGTTACTGTTTCCCGCAATGAATCGGCCTGCATTCGCGTTGCCCTTCAGGCCGCGAACGGCACTGGCAATCTCGCTCGCGAGCTTGCTTTGCGCCATTCTCAAGAGCATCGTTCCGCTGTCCTTTCCCACCGGCTTGCGGACACCGCATCGGCTCGCCTTTGGCTTGCCGATGGCTTCCCGATTACGGACCTTCTCACCATGCTCGAAGTCCGCCGTCGCTTCGAGTTTTCCCCCGACGTTGCCCGCGCCTATGCCGTCGAGATTCTCTCGGCTGCAAGAGCGGAGATTGTCATAGCGAACCAACCCTTAACCATCCATCGAAAGGAGTCTTTCCATGCCGCTGCTTGAGATCGTTCAGACCCACCAGGTTTCTGCCACAATCCGCCTCGACCAGAACACTGCCGAGCAGATCGACCAGTACGCCGCGTTCCTCCACGTCTCCGCCGATGATGTGGTAGACAAAGCTCTTGCCTATGTCTTTGCCAAAGACCGCGACTTCCAGGAGTACCTTCGGACCCCGGAAGCCACTCGCTCTGCGCAGAGCCTTCGTGTCCGTCGCCCATCTCAGAATGGCGATGGTGCAGAGCCTCAGCCGCGTCGTGCCAAGCCTACAAGAGGGGTGGATGCCGCCAGTGATTCGCGCCCACGCAGCAGGGATGAAGCGGTTTGATGCCCGTTCGGTGCTTCGCACCGGGTTTATCTCGACACTCCATCCCTGAAAGGGAGCTGATTAGGTTCTTAGGAACCTAATGGGTTCCCGGCACAAACAAATAACTTACCGCAAGGCGGGAACCTATTAGCTCCCAGCCTGTTGCGGAGAAAATGCGAGGCTTCCATGCCATTGGATCATGTTGAACCGAACAAAAAGAAGGGGGCTGTACGCGGGCGAGAAAGCCGCGATCAGTCGCTCAATACGAAATTGACTCTGACAGAATTTGAAGCAGTGAAAGCCGCATCCGAGACAGATGGAAAAGCGATTGGCGAATGGGCGCGGGAAGTAATTCTCAAAGAGATTCATGCGTCATCTGTCTCTCTTGGCGCAGAGCATCTCATGACCGAAATCATCGGTCTGCAACTCTTCCTTACCAACGCCTTGGCACCAATTGTCTGTGGCGAGCACATCAGCTCCGAACAGTATGAAGAGTTGATGCGGAAGGTGAAAGCCACCAAGCGCCAGGCCGCGCAGGAAGTCATCGCGCAGTACATCGAGGAGAAGAAGGAGGCAAACCATGCCTGAGATGAATTTTGGCAGGAAAGAAACGATTATCTGGCCACCGCACCAACCGATCTACACCTACGGCGCGATCTTTCTTGCGCTGGTTGCGGCGGGATTTTTCGTTTATCTACGCTTCGCCATTGCGCTCAAGCCACTGGAGAGATACTACCTGCCAACGTACATCAAGACCTCCATCTCGCTCAGCGTTCGCTCGTCTGGAAAGTACCAGGCCCTGCTTGTTTCAGACGCCAGCGGAAAGGCTTGGTATGCGCTGAACGATGACGTACAGGCAGGTTATACGCCACAAGAAAACGACAAGCCAATCCCGCTGGCTCTATCGGATGCTGCCAGCAAGCGCGGTATGGTTTCCCTCTATCGAGGCGCGCAGACCGTTTACCAAAACAAGCTGTTCAATGAGTGGCTCCAGAAACAAATTTATTCCGGCGATACTGTCGCCAGCATCTTTGAATTGCCGTTCGCTTTTGGTTTGGCAGCCCTACTGCTGCAACTTCCGTTCTCGATCACAAAAGACATTCGCCGCCAGAAACAGATGAAATATGGACGGCGTTTGAAGGGGCCGATTCTTGTCACGCCGAAGCAGTTCAACCAGGCCATCGGCGGAGCGGGCATCGGCCTCAAGGTGGACCAGTGCGACGAGATGCTGCGCGTGCCGTCACGGGCCGAGGACCAGCACTTCGAGATCATCGGCGATACCGGCAGTGGCAAAACCACGATCATCATGCAGATGCTTCGCCAGATTCAAGCGCGTGGCCATTCGGCCATCCTGTACGACCCTGCCTGCGAGTTCATCGAACGGTTTTACGACGAGAGCCGAGGCGACATTGTGCTCAATCCGCTCGACCGGCGCTGCCCCTACTGGGGACCATCCGAGGAACTCGTTCGCCGTGCCGAAGCCCGCACCATAGCGGCCTCTCTTTTTCAGCGCACGACAGAAAAGAAAGACGAATTCTTCATTGAAAGCCCGCAGAAAATCTTTGCTCATCTGCTGCTCGATCTGCCCACGCCGCAGCAGTTGGTCAATTGGATGTCGCATACGGAGGAGATCGACCACCGTGTCAAAAATACGGAATTGGCCGCGCTCATTGATCCATCCGCTCCGCAGCAACGCTCTGGCGTACTCGGCTCACTGAGTCTCGTCGCCGACAGCTTGCGTTTGCTGCCGACCAAAGAAGAAGCCAAGTCGGAGTGGACCGCGCGTGAATGGTCAAAAGACCGCAAGGGTTGGATCTTCATTACCTCGCAACCGGCAGAGCGCGAGGCGCTTCGTCCGCTTCATAGCCTTTGGATCGATATGCTCGTTCTTCGGCTGCTCAGTGCGCCGAAGCCTGAGCAACATCCGGTCTGGTTTGTGCTGGATGAGTTGGCCAGCTTGCAGAAGCTGCCGCAGCTTCACACTGCCATCACCGAGAACCGCAAATCGCGGAATCCGATTGTGCTTGGCTTTCAGGGCAAGGCGCAGTTGGAAGTGGTCTACGGCCATCTGGCCGAAGTCATGCTCTCGCAACCAGCCACTAAAATCTTTTTGAAAACCACAGAGCCAAACGCGGCCGAGTGGGTCAGTCGCGCCATTGGCAAAGTCGAAATCGAACGCATGAAAGAAACTCACTTTGACGGCAGCCGGAGCTTCAGAAACTTCTCGCTCGACCGGCAAACCGAACCGCTGGTCCTCGACTCCGAGATCAGCGGCCTGGACAACCTTCACGCCTATTTGAAGCATGGCAACTACGTTGCCCGCTTCTCCTTTTCCGTGATGGATGTTCCGGCAACAAAGCCAAAGTTCATCGAGCGGCTGAAGGACGATTACATCGTGCGCGAACCGAAGAAAGATCCGTCAGCGCCAGTGAAGGAGACACCACCGACAGAACAATCCATTCCGGTAGCGGTGCCCGCAGTCGATGCAGCCAAGCCCAAACCAGCACCGGTCGTCAAAGCTACGAAAAAATCACCGGACAAGAATCAAGCCGAATTGGTATTCGGACCGAGGATTTAAGCCATGCTGACTATTTCGAAACCGCTTTCTGCAAGTCAGGCGCAGAACTACCACGCGAAAGAGTTCACCGCCAAGGAACAGAATTATTGGTCGCAACGTGGCGAGATTCAGGGTGAATGGCAAGGCCGTCTTGCTTCGCAGTTCGGTCTTGCCGGGGCGGTCTCCGCCGAAGATTTCGCGCGTCTCAGCCAGGGACAGCATCCGCAGACGGGCGAACAACTCGTCCGCCAGCGCGCGTCCTATCAATATATGGATGCGGACGGCAAAACAATCAAAACGATGGAGCATCGCGCCGGATGGGATGCAACCTTTTCCGCGCCAAAATCTGTTTCGCTCACCGCGCTTGTTGGCGGGGATGAAAACGTTCGTGTGGCGCACCGCGAGAGTGTCAAAGTTGCCCTCGAACAACTTGAGACGTACACACAAGCGCGCATTGGCGGGAACAACCCAGCAGAGACAACCGCCAAGTTCATTGCGGCCAAGTTCGAGCATGACACTGCGCGTCCGGTCGATGGTTACGTCGCGCCACAACTCCATACACACGCTGTCATCTTCAATATGACCGGGCGCGACAACGGCCAGTTCCGCGCCCTTCAGGAGCGCGGACTATTCCAGTCGCAACAATTTGCGACTGCCGTCTATCAATCGGAGCTGACCTACCGGCTTCGCCAACTTGGTTACGAGATCGTAACCGGCCGCAGCGGGGCTCCGGAGATCAAAGGCTATACGCAGGAATACCTTGATGCATCGAGCCCGCGCAGCCAGCAGATTCGTGAATACCTGGAGCGTACCGGGCGCACTGGCTCTGAGGCTGCGGAGATCGCCGCGCACTCGACCCGTGACCGCAAGGAGATTCATTCGCAGCGCGAAGTGATGGCGGCGCATCGCAAGCTCGCTGCCGACTTCGGGCACCAAGCTGAGGCTGTCGTCCATGCTGCGCGCGAACAGCTTCGGCATCAGCAGAAGCCCACCAACACCATCGACCGCGTGCGGGAATCGCTCACCTTTGCCCGCGACAAAAACTTCGAGCGCGAGGCCGTTGTGGACGAGCGCACCCTTATCCGTGACGGCCTGCGCCGTGGCATGGGCGAAGTTACCTACGCCCAGGTGCGCGACAATCTTGATGCCCGCCTCGCAGCCGGAGAATTCCAGATCGTAGACCGTGGACAGAACACTCCGGCGCGGCAGTTTACAACCGCCAGGACCATCGAAGCCGAACATGCGATCGTCCATCGGGTAACACAAGAACGGAATCAGATCGAGCCGGTGTTGTCCCGGTCGGACGCAATTGCTGTTGCCGACCGGCACCAGTATCTCAATCGGGCGCAGAAATCTGTGGTCGAAGATGTATTGAGCGCGCCCGACCGTGTTCAGGGGATTCAGGGCTACGCCGGGGCCGGTAAAACAACCACGCTTTCCGTGATCCGTGAGGCTGCGGAGTCCCGTGGCTATGCTGTCAAAGGCTTCGCCCCAACCTCACGCGCTGCTCGCCAGTTGAATGAAGCTGGCGTCGAGGCAGGAACCCTGCAAGGCTTCCTTGCACATGCCGCCAAGCCGGATGCAGCCGAACAAAAGCACTTTTACCTCGTTGATGAATCGAGCCTTGCGAGCACCAATCAGATGCGCGAGTTTCTTGCGCGCCTTGGACCCAATGATCGCGTACTCTTGATCGGCGACACTCGCCAGCATCAGGGCGTGGAGGCGGGCCGCCCGTTCGAGCAGTTGCAGGAAGCCGGGATGCGCACGGCCAAACTCGACGAGATCGTCCGCCAGAAAGACCCGGCACTGAAATCTGCCGTCGAAATGCTGGCCAAAGGGCAAGTATCCGCCGCTCTCGAATCGCTTCAGCAGCAGGGCCGCGTCCAGGAAATTCCGAATGCGGAAGAGCGCATCTGCGCTATCGCTAAAAGCTACGTTGAGTCACCCGGAAAGACGCTGATTGTCTCTCCCGACAACGCTTCGCGCCGTGAGTTGAATGTTGCAGTCCGGCAGGAATTGAAAGCCAATGGAACCCTTGCGCCGGAGGATCGCACTTTCCGGGTGCTCGTTCAGCGCCAGGACATGACCGGTGCTGAACGCACCTGGGCCAGCCACTACGAGATCAACGATGTGGTGCGTTATTCACGTGGCAGCCAGGCCATCGGCTTGGAGGCTGGGAGCTACGGTTCGGTTGTTGGCGTCAACCCCGCAGCCAACCTGCTCACCGTCGAGAAATCCTCCGGTGAACAGACTACCTATGATCCACGCCGCCTGACCGGCGTCAGCGTCTACCGCGAGATCGACCGAGAGTTTTCCGCAGGCGACCGCATCCAGTTCACCGCGCCCGACAAGGTGCTTGGCGTCGCCAACCGCGACCTTGCCGCCGTTGAATCCATCTCGCCGGGCGGTCGCATTTCAGCCCGCCTCGACAGCAACCGCCAGGTCGAATTCGACGCCACTGAGCACCGCCACTTCGACCACGGCTACGCCGTTACCAGCCACAGCTCGCAGGGGCTCACCGCCGAGCGCGTCCTCGTGAACGCTGATACCGGCGTTTACCCGGACCTGCTCAACTCCCGCTTCGGTTACGTCTCCATCTCCCGCGCCAGCCATGAAGCCACTGTATTTACCGACAGCTTCGCCAAACTCAGCCCGCAACTCAGCGCTGATGTCTCCAAGACTTCGGCTCTTGAGATCAACCAAGCCCCGTCCGTCACTCAAGGAATTGGCATGGTGTGATCTCTTGTCGGCAGTATTAAGTGCTTCAATGAGGCCGCGGTGAATTCACCGCGGAAAGAGCCCCGGTGGGATTCGAACCCACATTATGCTTGCGCGCTTCAATGAGGCCGCGGTGAATTCACCGCGGAAAGCGAAGACGCTAACCGTTCCGCGCCCAGGTTGAACACGCTTCAATGAGGCCGCGGTGAATTCACCGCGGAAAGGGACCAAGACTTCACGCCGCGCTCACTTTTTGACCGCTTCAATGAGGCCGCGGTGAATTCACCGCGGAAAGCTTGCCGCGCCGCCCGCAATGGACAGGGGTATGGAAGCTTCAATGAGGCCGCGGTGAATTCACCGCGGAAAGCAAGTGGATTCCGAAAGAAGGAATCGCGTTCGACTTGCTTCAATGAGGCCGCGGTGAATTCACCGCGGAAAGGCCTATTACGGTCAATACCGGCGAAAAAGAGGGGCAGCTTCAATGAGGCCGCGGTGAATTCACCGCGGAAAGGCCGCCCGGTGTGCGTGGGTTATAAAGCCTGCGTCGGGCTTCAATGAGGCCGCAGTGAATTCACCGCGGAAAGACGCCTTTTGCCCCTGCGCCTGAATCCAGTCGAGCGCTTCAATGAGGCCGCGGTGAATTCACCGCGGAAAGAAGCCCATTTGGGTCGGGCTGCGCCTCGCGCAAGCGGGCTTCAATGAGGCCGCGGTGAATTCACCGCGGAAAGGCTGAGATTACCGATCTTAACGGAGTCGAGGAACTTGCTTCAATGAGGCCGCGGTGAATTCACCGCGGAAAGCCCGAAGGCGTAATACGGTCCTTGACATGAATTGCTGGCTTCAATGAGGCCGCGGTGAATTCACCGCGGAAAGTTGCCTGTGCCTTGCGTTATGCACGGAACTACTCCGGCTTCAATGAGGCCGCGGTGAATTCACCGCGGAAAGGGAGGGAGGGGGAGGACCTGCCACGCCGGACGGGTTGCTTCAATGAGGCCGCGGTGAATTCACCGCGGAAAGAATCACCGCAGGGTCTTTCCGGCAAGAGTCTGAAACGCTTCAATGAGGCCGCGGTGAATTCACCGCGGAAAGGTCGAGCGTCGGTGTAATGTCTCCAGCATAGGCACCAGCTTCAATGAGGCCGCGGTGAATTCACCGCGGAAAGGGGTTCGTCCAAGCCTTTGATTGGGTGGCTGTCCCAAGCTTCAATGAGGCCGCGGTGAATTCACCGCGGAAAGGAGAGTCTTTCAGAAAGCGTCTCCGCTGGCATAGCGCTTCAATGAGGCCGCGGTGAATTCACCGCGGAAAGATGCCTAAAGGCAGAGTTTTTGCGGCGCTTTCACGAGCTTCAATGAGGCCGCGGTGAATTCACCGCGGAAAGTACTGAATCGAAACCCAAGAAGCATTTATGTTCGTCGCTTCAATGAGGCCGCGGTGAATTCACCGCGGAAAGCTCTGGGCGTTGATCCATGTCTTGGTGAAAACCGCGCTTCAATGAGGCCGCGGTGAATTCACCGCGGAAAGGAATTTACATCTGGTCGAAAGATTCGAGGGGAGAAGCTTCAATGAGGCCGCGGTGAATTCACCGCGGAAAGCAGCGTTTTATGTCGAGGCATCCAACCCACAAGCAGCTTCAATGAGGCCGCGGTGAATTCACCGCGGAAAGATTTCCTCCCGGATTTGGGCCTCTTGGTTTTTGGTGGCTTCAATGAGGCCGCGGTGAATTCACCGCGGAAAGATCGCGCATCTTTACGATCTGAGTCTTGAGGGCATGGCTTCAATGAGGCCGCGGTGAATTCACCGCGGAAAGGATCCGGCGCAAGTGGAGCGAATTGCCTGGCGTATCGTCGCTTCAATGAGGCCGCGGTGAATTCACCGCGGAAAGCTCATCTTTCGGTAGGACTGGCTTAAGTATCTTCAGCTTCAATGAGGCCGCGGTGAATTCACCGCGGAAAGTGCATCCCTCCGATAGCTCCACACTCTGAGCATCCGGGCTTCAATGAGGCCGCGGTGAATTCACCGCGGAAAGGCAGTTGCGATCGTGCAGAAAGTGATGAGGTAGCAAAGCGTGCTTCAATGAGGCCGCGGTGAATTCACCGCGGAAAGAAAGCCAAACAGCGGAAAAAAGGAGGGCCACCATGCGCTTCAATGAGGCCGCGGTGAATTCACCGCGGAAAGGGCGGAGTTGCCGAAAAGCTTGGCCGCGAACTTCTCGGCTTCAATGAGGCCGCGGTGAATTCACCGCGGAAAGGGAAGCTGCTGGCGATGGATGCCGCTCTGCGAATCGATGGCTTCAATGAGGCCGCGGTGAATTCACCGCGGAAAGAACCGAACGGACAGCTACACTGAGACTGGGTTTATTGCTTCAATGAGGCCGCGGTGAATTCACCGCGGAAAGGCCGGACTTCAACTCTCGCATCACCTCCGTGATCGCGCTTCAATGAGGCCGCGGTGAATTCACCGCGGAAAGGCGGAAGAAACGACAGCGGTTTCGGAAGTGGCTTAGCTTCAATGAGGCCGCGGTGAATTCACCGCGGAAAGATTCAAAGGAGATCAAAATGAAAAATCCACCAATGGCTTCAATGAGGCCGCGGTGAATTCACCGCGGAAAGGGCAATCCTCGCATTTGCGTTGGAAATATCCTTGCTGCTTCAATGAGGCCGCGGTGAATTCACCGCGGAAAGGCAGGACTATTTGAAACGGGGGCCGCGATGAATGCGCTTCAATGAGGCCGCGGTGAATTCACCGCGGAAAGGCGCACTTGAGGGGGAAGCACTAATCCTTCAGCGGTGCTTCAATGAGGCCGCGGTGAATTCACCGCGGAAAGGGCCAGACTCGTCAGATAGCGGCGTTTTCTGTAACGCTTCAATGAGGCCGCGGTGAATTCACCGCGGAAAGGAAGAGCAACTACCAGTTCACGGCGGTGAGTGGTCGGCTTCAATGAGGCCGCGGTGAATTCACCGCGGAAAGAACGTGTCCGGGCTCCGTTGCAGCGGCGCTGGAATTGTGCTTCAATGAGGCCGCGGTGAATTCACCGCGGAAAGACAGGTACCACCCTCGCCTGCGGATTCGTCGAAGTGGGCTTCAATGAGGCCGCGGTGAATTCACCGCGGAAAGTTGTTGGAATTCATCAACTTGGGCGCAAACCTATAGTGCAGCTTCAATGAGGCCGCGGTGAATTCACCGCGGAAAGCCGCGACCCCGACCGCGACCCCGACCCCGACCCCGACCGCTTCAATGAGGCCGCGGTGAATTCACCGCGGAAAGACGCATGAGCATCGCTCATCTTTACGATTTAAGCCTTGCTTCAATGAGGCCGCGGTGAATTCACCGCGGAAAGGCAAGTGACGTTTCCCCGCTAGCACTACGAATCGTAGCTTCAATGAGGCCGCGGTGAATTCACCGCGGAAAGAAAGACAATCAAGAAAGACAGCTTGGATGGATTCAAGCTTCAATGAGGCCGCGGTGAATTCACCGCGGAAAGCATTGGAACCGCATCTAGCTTGCGCGGCCAAACGCCAGCTTCAATGAGGCCGCGGTGAATTCACCGCGGAAAGTGCGCCGGTCGCCGAGGTCAGTCCAAGCGTAGCAGGCTTCAATGAGGCCGCGGTGAATTCACCGCGGAAAGGTACTTTACGCGAGAGGAAATGAGAGAATTGGTGCAGCTTCAATGAGGCCGCGGTGAATTCACCGCGGAAAGGCCTTGGCGAGTTCTCCAGGATCACGCAGCATATAGTGCTTCAATGAGGCCGCGGTGAATTCACCGCGGAAAGGTCAATAGCAGAGATCACGTAGCGCGGGGGAAATGCTGCTTCAATGAGGCCGCGGTGAATTCACCGCGGAAAGCGATCATATCCTCTTGAATGTCCAGCGCATTCAGGTTGCTTCAATGAGGCCGCGGTGAATTCACCGCGGAAAGAGAGAGAGCCGTCGAGCCAGAGTAAACAACATACTGCGTCGCTTCAATGAGGCCGCGGTGAATTCACCGCGGAAAGGGCTCCTGTACAAGCGGTCTATTTTCAGATAGTTTCGCTACGTTTTGCGAGAGGCTGTCATCCAATAGCCAATTTGAAGCATAGCAGTGCATACGTGAGTGGTTCAAGTCCTTCTCCTCGTTCAAATTACAGGTTGCGAGCGGCTGCCGGGTTTGGCGCACCACCGGACCGCTCGCTGCATCGTCAGCGAGTGACGAAAACCGGATAGTCGTCGATCTCGCCATTCAGAAAACGGGCCAGCAGCCGCGCCTGAATTTCCAGCAACCGGCGATAGCTGACACGATAATCGAACATGGGGTGCGTTACCAGCGTATCCATGCGCAATTCATAGGCTCGAAAGAACCCCTTGCGGCCATTCGGCTTCAGCGCGACAGACGGCCCCGATCGAATGAAGTCCGCAGTGGTCACCATACGGGTATTAATTGCTGTCAGTACCACTGAGTCGGCAATCAGCGCTCGAAATGGCTCCATCAGGTCAAGGGCCAAAGCTGGGCGTCCAAAACGCGGTTGGTGATAGAAGCCCCAGTACGGATCAAACCCCAATGAGTAGCAGGTGATGGTCAGGTCTTTTACCAGAAGACTGTAAGCAAATGACAACAACGCATTCACCGGATCGCGGGGCGGCCGCCTGTTGCGCTGCGTGAAGTCAAAAGAAAATTCTGCTGGCGCTCCCTGGTGTGCTCTGTCGCCATCTTCTCCGGATTTCAGCATTCCGGAAAATTCGCCAAAGTAAGCCCGCGCGGCAGAGCCTTCAATCCCCAGCAACGTGTCAAGCCCCAATGCTGTTTCCGCCTTTTCCGCCAGCAACTTCAACTGGCGCAAGACTGTTTCCGGCGGTTCGATGTGATTTCTTTGCAGAAGAGTGCGCTGATTGCGAATCTTGCCCACAACGAGTTTGCGCGCAATCGAGAGAGCCATGGACTCATACCCGGCAGAGGCAAACTGACGCTGACGCAAGAACACATTCCGCGCATTCAGTCCATTCGTGATGCCGTAGAACCAGCCTCCCTGCGAAAAATAGCAGACAGGAACTTCGGCTGAACAGAAGGACTGGATGGCTTGTGTCGAAAGCTGTACATTCCCGAACAGATTGATTTGTGATACTTCGCCGAGACGAACTTCCTGTTTTAGACTATCGCCATCCTTGACCTGGATAACCGCTCCTGATTTTCCGACCCGAAAGCCCTGTGAGTTCAAGTACAAGGGACGGAGATCGTCGCGTGCTGCCACCAACTGCCGCACTTCTGTGGTAGCCGCCTCTTCATTGTTTTCAAAGAGTGAAAACTGTACCGGGCGACGTTCTTCGAATCGGAGCGCTCGTGCGCGCAGTGCATTGGTTTCGTCTGGAAGGCAGATTCCGACCAGAGAGCAACGCGGACATTTAGGGCTATCCGTGAGCGGCTCGGGAATCTGGTCACTTACTGCCGCCTGCCGCGCCTGCTCGATAAGTTCTTCGGTTTCGGCGATAAGCGCATCATCGATCACGATTCGCACACGCTGCTTTGTGGCGGCATAGTAAAGGATACCTTCATCGCAGGAATACCCGTTATCACGCAGAACAAGAGCTTGCGCAGCAATTTGAATACGGTCCGAAGGCCAGGGAGTGGGCACGCCATCGACATCGCGCGGCTTGCCTCGCTTGTAATCTACCGGCCGCACAGACTTTCCATCGGTAGCGCTGGCATCGTTTTCTATCAGGTCAAGTTTGGCAGTCAGGCCGACACGATCACTCGATAAAGTTACCGAGCGCGAGTGTATCGTCTCGCCATTCACCTCTGCGGCTGTGGGCATTGCGCTGGGGCCGGAATCAACCCGCGTGTGTTTGGCCTGGCCATCCAGCGTGTCAGAACTACTTTCGAAAACTCCCTCCACCCACTCGTAGAAGAAAAGCCTTGGACAGTAGACAAACTCGTTCAACATGCGCGCTGGCAGAAGGTCAGGCAACTTTAGTTTAAGATGATGGACCAAGTCCTCATCAACACGGACGGGTTGGATACGTTGAGCCTCAGCGGACACGAGAGAAACTCCTTTCGGCAACAATGTGAATCAGACAACAATGTGAATCAGACAACAATGCAGGGGCTGTCCAGGTTTGTGTACGGTTTTCCCAGAGCGGTGATGACTCGATCCCCACGTCCTTCTGATGGCCCGAGATTAACAAAGAGGACTTGATCGTCGTCATGGTGAATAATTGTGCGCAGGGCTTCCCGACAGCGCACAAGGTCCGACGCTGTTAACTGGCACTCAAAAACAGAGAACTGAAGATGATCCCCAAAGCCGCGCATCAGCTTGAAGACCTGCCTCAGCCGCTTTTCGTCGGCAATGTCATAACAGACCAGGTAAGAACTGCGCATATTTGAAGGCTCCTATTCCGCTGCTGCAAAGAGGCCCAGCCCATAAAAGCGACCGCCACCAAGGCATATAGGCCCTGGAATGCTGACAGGCTTGTTCTGTGCGTTACGCCATTGGATTCTGACATGAAAGCGCGGAAAACACTTGAGATGCTGAGGGACTCCATATCGATCTGCCATTTCTGCGCCCGCCCAGAATCCGACCTTTCGCCATTCAAGGTTGGCGTGATCGGCCAACTCCTGTGAAAGACCGGCTTGCGTTATGGCTTTGCGCAGCAGGGCTTCAGTGCGGCTATACAGCTTATCCAACAAGTTCTTCTGTTCATCAGCTTCGGTTCCACGCTTCAGGCGTCGGCGATAATGAGCCGGATCGTCATAGCCAGGCAAGACGACAGGCGTGACCGTCGCCCATGTGGAGGATGGTTGAACATAATTATTGACAATTCCGTCGTTCGCAGGAAGCATCGAGAGCTCGGCTACTGGCTGATGCGTGCCTTCGTCTATGAGAATTTGACCCGGCATGGCGCGCCGCGACCAAGCGATCTCGTTTTCATAACCGTCTGTGAGTGTAGCCAAAAGCACGCGCCGAATACTGCCAACTATGCGGGCTTTGCCCTGACCTCGAAATTCGATGCTCGGCAGCGGTAAATACGCAAATCGCTGTGCCCCGACTGTAACGTGCCTGGCTCCTTTCGCTTCGCCATGACCGAGAATGCAGGTATTGATGGAATCTTCAGGCCAGCCGGCATGCAGCGCTGCCAGCCCAGTCGCATGACGCAGCATCCCGGCAACAGTAAGTCCACGCTGAACTGTATCAAAGGCGCAGAAGCCGCCGCTGCCATCGTGCTTTCGCAGCGCAAACGCCGCTACAGGCTTCCGATTGACATCAGATGCTCGCCGGTACGTCGCCGTTTCATAGGCGGTCAATGCAGGCGGCGGAGTAAAACCACCGGAACCGATACGATTGAGAAACTTTGTATGTCGATTCTCCAACGCATCGAGAGTGCCTAGTCTTGGTAAACGCAGCACATTGTCCGTCTCTCCTCGCGAAGGGAGCCAGCGCTCCCCTCGCAGAGAGTTGGTCTCGTCATTCGACAGCATCGCTCCGTGACCAATTGCCAGATCAACGCCCCAACCTAGCGCGACGACACTACGCGCCACGTCGCACAGTGTTTCCACATGTGCGCGAGTCGCCTCGTCGGCCGGTTCAGCAAGAAGCCAAAGATAATGCACTGCGTCGCCACTCGTCATCAGCACTGGACGGATACTTTTCATAGTGCGGTGTGTCGCTGGATTCGCATCGCCAGAGTTGGAATCGTTGCTACGCACCCAAGCTCTGGCAACAATGTCCATTGCATTGTTTGGCACAGAGAGGCGATAGCTATGGCTTGCGACGACGGCAACTGGAGCGATCACGACGGGCGCTGGTTCTTGCTCCAACCATCGCAGTGCCGCGAAGTCACGCACACCGCGCCGCCTTGCAGAGGCTGCTACCAACATCTGAAAGACACGCAAGGGCGAGGGAGGCCACTCCGGCTGGTTCCCATCGCGGCGTCCGTGGAATACCGGATCGAGAAATCGAATGGATAGGCAGAAGTATGCGCACATAACGTTCTCCGTTTACTCTTCTGCCTCGACGGTTTTTGTGCTCTTTTTTTTCTTACTCTTTCCCGATTCTTCGCTGATGTCCGCCTTAGCCTTCTCCTTATCGAACTGAACTGTGCTGTTCTTTCCAACGCCGAATTCCAAGGCGGCGGCTTTGGCATAATCAAGTGCATCGTCATGGGTTACTGTAGCCCGGACGCGGTGTCCGTCTCCATGTACCTCGGAAAACTCTGGATGCTTATCTGGATCGAGGACAAGGTTACAGCCCTGGCGAAGATAGCCGGAAGGAGAATAGGTAAACGCCGTCAAGGCAAGACCGAGAATATATCTCATCAGAGGCAGTTTATCTTGCAGTTGTTTGCCCTCATCCACGGCCAGAAGCCGCAATGCCGCAAGGTGCAGCGACGCATCGCGGCGAATCCCTCCTGTGGCAATCACGCCTCCGTGTTTCCAGGAGGCCAAGGCGTGTAGAAACCCACGCTTAGAATTGGGATCTTTTTCTGTACCCATGCTTGCGCTGTCTGTCTCTTCGATCAACTTTTCGGCTATATAATCCACAGGCGGCACATAGGTTGCTGACCGGTTAAGCTCGCGCACGTCGAAGGCGCGGATCGTCGAAGCAATCAGACGCGGCAGTTTGGCTTGCGTGTCACGAGAATCCCAGGCACCAAATACGATTGAGGTTGGCGCGATCTTTGCCAGCGGTTCGGCGTTACCCTTCTGCTGCAACTCATGGAATGCGTCTCGCAGTTCCTGCTGCAATGCAGAACAACGAACAATGGCATCCCCCGCCCGATGCCCGGCATTGAGTAGGTTGACACTCTTCGTGCCGGCTTCGATCACAATCTGAGGTACAAGACCCGCGTATTGTTGCCGAGCAAACAGCGGCTCAATCCGATTTGCTTGTGATCCTACACTGTCGATCAGGCAGATGTTTTTGCCGTCTGTGAACGTGTCGATGTTGTAGCCGCCTTTGAACGTCTTGTCTTCGCTGGCAGCAAAGGTGGCGGGAAATAGAACTCCATCTGGTCCCTCGACAGGCATAAGATATTCACGGATAACCAGGGCTGCTGGTCCGTCGTCCTTAAGCCAGGAATCATACTTCTCCAACAGATCGTTCATAATGAGCTCCTCGAAATGCGTATTGCGGGCATGAATGCCTTGTGCTTTTTCTGATCGGTGCGAAATTTATTTGCAAAGCGGTATTGATCACCGTCTCCAATAAGTCCAGACACCGCTGCCGGCACAATCGAAATAGAAACGGGAATGCGCCATGTAAAGTAATCGAAGATACGTGATTGTTGAGTTGGTCTCGGCCTGCATCTTTGCAAACCCACGAAACACATTGACTCCACAACGGGATGGGAAAGTGTATTCAACTTCAACGAATCCGTTGAAAACCCTACGTCGATGGACCAAGCGCTGGCACCTCGCTGACCGTCAAAGTAGAAAGGCTCGCGCTTCTTCGCACTCTTACCTTTCTTGCTGTTGGCGTTGGCCAATTCAGATGCTTGTGCATCGAAGACAACTTCGCTTTGACTAAACGGAGCAGCACTTTGGGGGTCGATCGCATTACACATTGCCAGAAATATTTTGCGCGCGTTCATAGAACCGGCCCATGGCTTAATAGTTTTGTCCTCCCACCAATCCAGACGGAGAGAGATAGGCGAGACGATAGTAATGGATTCGACTTCGTCATCCAGATCATCCTCACTTTCGCCCGTATCCTCATCGGGCGATGCTCCACCATATTCTGACAAACGCACCTCTTGTGCGGCCACCAGGAGGTCCGGTAATGAAGCCCCTGGTTCCTCGGTTCGTATACAGAATGTGCTGGCCTCAAACCATCCTTCCGCGCCTCCCCATAGGCGATCTGCCAGTTCCAGCAAGCCGCAGCAAGCGAAGAATTGGCCGGGATTGGTTGGGTCCGTATTGATGCAGATACTCACTGGTTGCCCTTCCAGATAGCCGATGGATTTGCGCTTGCAGCGTAATCGGCGGCGCGGAGTAAGGATTCAAGATAAGCCAATCCCCAGCGCCCATATTTGCGTTGCAACCTGGCGAAACGCGGCGGCACCTGGGCGGCGGCAATGGAAATATCTTTCTCGGTCGCCTCCGGATCGTAGGCTTCTTTTGCTGGGAAGTGCGGGCGTCCGCGTCCGTGATGCGCCGCAACCAGATGAAGGACCAATTCTTTCAGGTCTTGGCTCAACTCACGAAACTCTGCTCCAACCTGAAACTCATGCCGGGCATCCATCAGCGAAGCAAACTCATGCCGGTAGTGCTCATTCGGGCTGTAAGACTGTTCCTTTCGTCCAGACTTTGCGAGCAGGATATTGCTATCCGTGTTGCCGACGATTGTTTGAAACAAGAGTCTCCGTTTCCCGTAATCGTGAAAGCGCGCCGCGATGACAATCGCTTTTCGCAGTTCATCCGGGAGCGGCAACTCCTCAACGATTTGAGTGGCGTTACGGACTACATCATCTGTATGGATCTGCCACCGTACCGCCCCTGCTCCGCTCTCTGAGCCGTCGTTATCAGCCCATTTCGGCAGTTCGTACCAGTGCCAATATCTGCGGCCAGCCACTTCGTTCTCTTCCAAGCCGTTGTCAGCCGTTGGTTCAGTGTCGATAGTGCGAATGAGCCGCATACCCTTGATCTTTTCCATCAACTGAGGATCGCCGTCCCAAGCACGAATACGACGCGATCTGCCCTTCTCATCCTGCCATTCATCCGCTACATCATAGTTTGTATCCTGATCGCTATCCGAATCGCCATCCAACAAGCCTTTGCTCAATCCGCCGACCGAGGGAGGAAGCAGGATCGTTTTGTAGTCGATCCGGTCCTTTTTATTGTCTTCGGTCAACTCCTTCAGAGTTGACCGCTCAACGCTACCGTCGTCCGCCAGCAACCAGACCGGAGCTTCAGAGTTTCGTTTTGCGAGTTTCTTGAGGCCGTTCAGGACGCGGAAGCTGCGATCCCGCAACAATTCGTGCGGCTTCAGCGGATAGTCTTCCAGCATATTTTCTGGCGGATATTGTTTCGACAACTCTTCCGTGATAACATCCACCTCCTCACGCCAGGCCACATGCGTTTCCGGCAGTTCATTGCTCAGTCCATGCAGATACGGTGCAACCGGTGGACGGCCGGGAAGTTTTCCCCTGATCGTAGTGAGCGCCCAGGAATCGAACACAATGTCGGAAGTGGGGAGAATCGTGGGTATTGGAGCGAACGCGGCATGGCATTCATTGGGGGCTAATCCGCCGAGTGCCCTTGGGCTGGCATCGCCCTGTAGACCATTCAGTAACTCAAAAGTCTTTTTTCGCCGATTGTCGAGATCGTCGTCTTTCTTGAATTCCGCCGGATAAAAAATATGAATCTGAGTGTCCTTGCGGTCTCCAAAACGGTTCACGCGGCCAAACCGCTGAACCATGCTATCAAATGTGGAGAGATCGCAAACAAGATGGTCCGCCGAGATGTTTACGCCCACTTCACCGGCAGACGTGCAAACGAGGTAGACGGTAGCGCCATCTGTCTTCGCACCTGGCAGGAAGCGTCGAAAGGTAGCGTCTTCCGATACCAGCTTGTCTCTCTCCAAACCTCGCAGCGTGCCTGTAAGCTGCTGCACCCGTTTTTCATCCTTTAACTTCTTCGCGATCTTTCCCGCAATCTTCCTGACGTCCTCAATTTTTTGTACGAACACCAATACAGCACAGCTTTTGTCTTTGAATTTCAGAGACTGAGCAGCGATCTCGTCCGCCAGTTTTCCTGCGTCCTTGTTTTCGTGCAGGCAGATTGTTTTCTTCGCGCTTAGCCGACGCCTAATGACCTGAAGTGGTTTCTCCGGCGGGTCAGGTATTTCGTCTGGAGGAAATCTTTCCTCCTTCGTCAGCCCGAAAGAATCCGCTTCGGAGTTAGCCTTCCGCGATGTAGCCGACAACGCCATGACATGGAACTTGCCGAACTCCCCGCAGCGTTTCTGTTCGTCGCGGATAGCGATGAGCAACTCCTGAAACGCGGGTTCCAGGTGGGCTTCGTCGTGGACAAGCAGTGCATCCTGCCCAAGAAATCCGGCATGAAGAGGTTTTGTCTTGAACCCAGCGCCATAGCCGGAAAACAGCAACCGGCTGCCAATCATATCGACTGTGCCGACGATCACCGCAGGTCGTGAAGGATCGTTGCGCCATTCGGCGTTGTCCTCAAATTGCCCCCGCAGAGTGCTGATGCCCAGGAGCTCATCGGAGTTCCCTGCGGATAACTTTCTCAAGGCGCTGCGAATCGGCTCCAGTTCCTCAATTGCCGGGTCGTTCAGCCGCTGCCTGAGTTGTTCCGCTTCACTCGTTGCCTGATCGACGACCACGCGGCGGTTGACAACCCAGATCAGACGCCGGGGGATGGGATTTTGCCTTGAATCCACCGGAAGCTTCTCTGCGAATGCGAGAAGCCAGATGACCATAATGGATGTTTTCCCGGTTCCGGTCGGCAGACTGACATTATCAGGAAATCTTTCAGACAGAAACCACAGAAATAAAGATTCCTGCCAAGGGAAGGGCGCATTACCGGTCAACGCCTTGAATCTCTTCGCAAAAAGCTCTGTGGATTCCGTTTTGGCTACGAGCGTGTCCATGAACACATTCCTGTACTACCCCAATCGTACGCAACTCTCCCTAAACAACGAGAACGCCCCAAGCTCGAACGCTGTGTTGTTGAAGATCGTCAAGAGCGGTTGTAGTAAGCACTGCGTATGCCCAATATTCATATTCACTCCGCGGAGAATATTCCTGCCTTTGCTCGTATGCACGGGCGCACAGATATTCTCTTTCTTGCCGTCCAAATGATGTCGGCTCACGCGGCGCAGCACGGCATCTTCGCTGACCGTTTGAGTAAGTGCGACAGCATCCATGAAGTTTTCCTCTTTCTTGCCGAAAGAATACGAAACGACGAAGTGGTCGGAAAATCCCATTGTAATCCATGGTGAACAAAAAGCGAATATATTTTGGAGCTCTGAGGAAAAGGCGCAGGCTGAAGTAGCTACAAATGATCTTGAATTAATAATTTACGCATACTGTTGAATCTGTAAATTGTTGATTATATTAGGCACAATTACACAAATATGCGAATACGTGAAAAATCTCTTTCACGGTGACAACCTGCGATAGCCGTCCCTGGCGGGGCCGCTGAATTCGTAGCAGGTTGTTCCTTTCATTCCACTTCGCGCCCTCAGGTGGACGGCCCAGCGCACGATAAAGCCGTGCGCTGAACGGGCCTTCTCCGTCCGTTCGGAGCGCGGCTGCGTGCCAAACAAAGTGCGTGTTTGTCACTGACCGCGCTTTTCCCTCCGGACTCCCACCGTCGTGCGCTGCGTTTGTCCCTTTTCCGCCAACCGTCTTCGCGCTTCCCAGCCGTGGGTGAGAAAGACGCTCAGCCGGTTTCGGCGGAAAAGGAGAACAAAAACATGAATTTCAATAGCAACCACAACAGCAACGGCAACAGCGGCAGAAGCCACACCGCGCCGCACAGCAAAAATGCGTCGCTACGCACTCGCAGCGATTCGCCCTATCAGCAGCGCACCAGCCAAAAGGACAACCCCACGCAGCAACTTATCAAGCAAGCCGTGGATTTTCTCATCCAGCAGCTTGAGGCGGGCAAGAGCGAAACATTGACCGCGTATCTGGCCGCGATGGCGCGGTTTCATGCCTACAGCTTTTCCAACATTTTATCCATTGTTCGCGCCCGTCCCGACGCTACACACGTAGCAGGTATTCGCACATGGAATGAGTTGGGCCGTTTCGTGAAGCGGGGCGAGAAAGGCATTCCGATTCTTGCGCCCATGATCGGACACCGGCGCAGACAAGACGAAGCTGACCAGAGCAGCAGAACAGACGGCAGCGCCAAACCGCAGCCAGTATTGATCGGATTCAGGGTTGTACATGTCTTCGACATCCAACAAACCACTGGCGAAGACCTTCCCCAGTTCGAGCAGAACATCACCGGCGACGTGGGCGAGCACCGGGACCGGCTCATCGAGTTTCTGGCGCAACAGAATATCACCCTTGAATACAACGAGAACATCGCGCCCGCTCTTGGAGTGAGCTACGGCGGAAAGATTGTCTTGCTGCCCGGACAGTCCGATGCGGAGGCGCTAGTCAGTTTGGTCCACGAAACGGCTCATGAACTTTTGCACAAATCCACCCGTCGCACTATCACCACCCAAACCGTGCGCGAGACAGAAGCCGAAGCCGTGGCCTTCATTGTGGGTCAGGCCGTGGGCTTGGAGATGGGAAAAAGTTCAAGCGACTACATTCAGATGTACGCAGGAAACGCAGCGCTGTTGGCCGAAAGCCTTGAAGTTATCCAGCGCACTTCCGCAGTAATTCTGGACGCCATTCTCACGGACGAAACAGTCCAGGAGAATGAGGCCGTTGCGGAGGTGGCGTAGTGAAGACCATTCTTCGCATTCTTGAGCGGGCCGGAGGTTACCGGCCCACGCTCTATCTCAAGATCGAAAACCCGCCTTATATGGCGCTTGTAATCGAGGCCACGCCGGAACCCGGCCCGCTCAATGCTCCGGCGCTCTCCGTTGCGCACTACGGCGAACAGAACGGCGACCTGATGCGCGACCCGGAAATGTGTTTCGAGTTGACCAATCCGCTTGGCATGGGATGGATGATGACTCCGTTTTACTTCCGCAACGACTACGCGGGCGTGGAGCAGTATTCCCGTACCCGTGACGCCAAAAACTACATTTTCTATTCCGACCTTTTCCACGAACACGAGAGCTTCGCCCGTTTGTGGGACAAGAATCTCCGCGCACAAGGTTTCTTTGAAACCTTCCTGCGCAGCCGCTAACCCGCAACTCTTCGGGCGGGCTTCGCGGCCCGCCCACGCCTTCACGCTGGACAACCTCAAAGGAGATTTTGCAATGACGACTGAAGTTCAATCTGAATATCGCGACCTGCCGCTCGACAGCCTTACTGAGTCACCTAACAATCCCCGCCGCAGTTTTGACGCAGCCGCTCTCAATGAGTTGGCCGAGTCCATCAAAACGCAAGGCATTCTTGCACCGCTTGTCGTGCGGCCCGTGGGCCAGCACTTCGAGATCGTGGCCGGAGCGCGGCGCTATCGCGCGGCGCAACTGTCCGGACTCGAAACCGCGCCGGTCCGCATTGTCGAATTGACCGACGCCCAGGCGCTCGAAACCAGCATCGTTGAAAACCTGCAAAGGCGCGATGTGCATCCGATGGAAGAGGCGAACGGCTACGCCCGGCTTTTGGCGCTCGACGAGCCAAAGTACAGCGTCGAACAGATTGCCGCCAAAGTTGGCAAGGCTTCTGCATTTATACTCGCCCGATTGAAATTGGTCGAGCTTGTCCCTGCCGTAGTGGAAGCATTCACGCAAGACGAGATCGGCTTGGGCCATGCGCTCTTGCTGGCCAAGTTGCAACCCGAGCAGCAGGAAGAAGCGCTTGCCGCTTGCTATCAGGAGCAGTACACCAGCGGCAGTAAGTCAAAGCGCATCTTGCTTCCCGTGCGCAACCTGCAACAGTGGATTGAGCACAACATCTTGTTGGAGCTTGCCGCCGCGCCGTTCTCGAAGAAAGACGCCGTACTTGTGCCCGAGGCTGGCGCGTGTGTCGATTGCCCGAAGCGCACCGGCCACAATGTCCTTTTGTTCGAGGGCATCGCAGCGCAGCATGATTCGTGCTCCGATCCAAAATGCTATGCCTTAAAGGTCGATGCGCACGTTCGCCAGACCATTGCAGCCAAGCCGAAGCTGGTTCAGATTAGCACTGCCTACGGACCAACGAAGGACAGCAGCGCCGCCGTCCCGCGCAACAAGTATGTCGAGATTCGCAGTGAGAAGCCGACGAATCCGAAACAGCGCGACTGGCCGGAGTACAAGACCTGCAAGTTCACCACCGAGGCCATCGTTACCGAAGGCAGTGAGAAGGGCGAGTTGAGGCGCATCTGCTCGAATCCCGATTGCCCCATTCATCACGCCCGCAAGCAGCGGACGACCGCCGATGCAGTCATCAAGGCCGAACAGGAAAAGCGCCGCCGCGAGGAGGCGATGGCGCAGACTACGGGGTTGCGCGTATTGAAGGCCATCGGCGATGCGGTTCCCGTGCGCCTGATGAAACGCGACCTGTTGTTTGTGGTCGAGCGTCTCGCCGCCGTCTTAGACGACCGCCGATTGGCCATCGTATTGCGCCAGCACGGCATCGCCAAACCAACCAGCACTGCCGACACCCCGGCCAAGTTGCTTGCGTCCTTTCTTCGCAAGTCCGACGAAGGCACACTAGGACGCCTGTTGGTTGAAGTGGCCATTCTGCAAACGACGTACTCTCCCAACGATCCCGGCAAAACCCTGCGCGATGCCGCCGACTACTACAAGGTGGACGTGGCCGCAATCACGGCCAAGATCAAACAAGAGTTCGCCGCGAAGGAAAAGGCGAAGGCCACAAAGAAGGTCACGCCGACGCCGCCAGCCAAGATCGTCAAGAAGGCAGTAGCCGCGTAACCGTCAATAACCAGAAAGCCTCGCGCGGAGCCTGAAACCACAGGCTCCGTATTTTTATGCCCGTTGCCCGTCTTCCCGCCCTCATTTGCGCTCCCGCTTTAGCGGGAGGCCATTTCTGGCCCACCCGACGGCCATGAGACCGAATCAATATGCGGCCGAGCACAACCATGTGGCGGAAGCTGGGGCCAGATAACCGGCGAAAAGATTCTCGATTACGCGTTCGGATCTTACGCTCCACCTACTCATTTTCAAACCCGCTATTGCTCTCGAACTTCAGCGTCCGACTGTTCTCTGTCACAGTCCGCACCACATTGTCTGGTACGCCTGCGGAAACTTCTGCGTCTATTTCCAGAATGATTTTCACATTCGATCCAACCAGCCCGACGAGATGTGTAATCACCTCATCGGCAATTCTGCTGGCATCACGTCCAACTCGCGCAGAATCAAGTACAACCGTGCCGTGATAACGCTTAGGCTTTGGTGGTTGTACTGGTTTCAAGGACTCCGGCTGGAATTTATCCGCTTCAATCAAAGGGACTACTGACCTATCAGGACCTGCGTCGGAAGGAACTTGTGGCGCTGTCTCTGCGTCGATCTGCTGACGAGCTATTTCTGGGCGAACCAAAAAACCGGCATCGTTTTCCGTGATAGAAAATTGACCACCATACTGAAGACCGCGGTATCGCTGTTTAGCTTCATCGAAGCTCTCGGCGTAAGCAAAGGCATCCTTTTCCCACGTCAGCAACGCCAATCCCGATTGGATAGCACCCACTAAAATCGCGGGGCTTTGTAACCGTGGCAAGTAAAGATAACGGCAGAAATCCTCAACCAGTTGGCGGATCGAGACGCAATTGCCACGCCACAACGGAACTCGATCCATCTCCATGCGAAGCCGCGATGCGCCGAATGTAACTAGCAAAGATTCATCGTTCTTCAACTTCTTGCTGGCACGTTCGGCAAGTGGGTCCGTTCCGGTCAGACGGATTGCCTTCCATGTAACTGAAGACTGCGGTTTCTCCTGTGTTGGCACCAGGAGCCACTGATAGGTTTCCGGGAGCCGGGCGGTCACAGCGCCGTTAGCCGCCTCGAATTGTGTTTCAGCCTGCTTCACCTGATGTGGTGAGAGGTCAAGCTTTTCCTTTTCGGCTAGGATGGACTCCCAGGCCAGAAACTTTCGGGCAGCCTCATCCAACTCCTGTAGCCTGGTTTTGTCGGCAGCAAGAAAGATAAGCGTGTTCCTGTATATGCGCGGCGCTGACCCACGCGTCTCAAAAATCTCCTTGGCAGCAGTTTCAGCGGCACTGTCCGGTTCCTTGGAATAGGCGTAGTCCACGCTGAGTACCACGAGCCGCGTATCCAAATCGTCAGGAACATCAGCGCTTATTCCAGGAAACGGGTGAATGCGCTTGAAGTCGCCCTTACTGCGCAGGTTTTCCCGAACTCGCTTCTCCAGCTCATTCGCCACCTTGCCTGACGTATCGCGGTTCAGTTGCTCAGCGCGGTCTTCGGCGAGCTTCGTGACCGTGGGTTGAGTCGAATACCAGTAGCGCGGCCCGTCCTGGTAAAGGTACGTTGCAGCGCTTGCAAGCCTCCGCAGGGCATCGCCAAATACTGCCGGAGACTCCCCTGGCATCACGCAACCAAGCTTGATCTGCCTATCCTCAATGCCAAGATTTGCGGCATTCGCCGTAGGCGCTGAGCCAAGGTAGATCGTTCGAGCCACACGACGGCATGCTGCAAACTTGCCGAGATTCGGCAGTTCTCCATCCTGCCGCAACGGCAAAGAACTGGGGCCATCTACATCCTTTTCGATAATCGGAGTCCAGTTGTCTGAGAGATAGCGCGTCAGTTCGAATTGCACGCGAGGATCATCGATCGAAATGTTGGCCGGCAAAATCAGCGGGTTTTTGTCGCCCTTCTCCCAAAGGCTGTGAATCACCGCTGCCATCAGCCGCAACACACCACGTGTGCGCTGGAATTTCACCAGCGTGGACCAATCCGTGTACAGCCGGTCGAATATCTCAGGATGGATCGGATAAGCTGCCTTGATCCGCTTTTCGTAGTCAGCATTGCGGCAGTCGGGCGGAAACTCCTGCTCATTGGTCCGATACAGTTCGGCAAAAGCCCGCGCCACCACATCGCGATCCTTGAATTGCGCTTGGTCGATTAGCGGCTCAAACAACCGCCGCCGCACAATCTCGAAGCCTTCTTCGGCGCTCGCAGGCTTCCAGGAAGACTCAACGCGGCCCACCACGTTCCGCAGCCGATCCAGTGCCTCGCGCCCTCGCTGGCCACCGACTTCCACATCGTCTGCCTGGGTATGTGGCGAACCCGTCGTGTCCGAAGCCGGCAAGCTGATTACCAATAAACAATTGTTGACCAGTTTTGCCGACTCGGTCAGCGCTTGAGCGAAGGTAAACTGGGTCTCGAAATCGCCTGCTGGTAAATCACCCTGATCGTGGAGCTGGCGAGCATACGCTACCCACTCGTCAATCAGGATCAGGCAGGGTCCGTACTCGTTGAACAACTCACGCAAAGCATCACCGGGGTTTGTCGCTCTCTCATCGTCGGCACGCACACGCTCGAAAGCCTTCTTTCCACCAAGCTGCCAAGCCAGCTCTCCCCAAAGCGTGCGGACAATCGTCCCATCCGCCTTCTTTACAGGATTGCCGGGTGAAATCTTGTTGCCCACCAGCACCACGCGCTTAACTGCCGGTAACTTGTCGATCTCTGCTTCGTGCAACACGGCATCAACGCCCAACAATTCACTCGGCTTTGCACCAGAGAATAGGTGAAAAAGCGCCAGCATTGAGTGCGTCTTGCCGCCACCGAAGTTGGTTTGCAATTGCACCACAGGGTCGCCGCCCTGGCCGGAAATGCGCCGCACCGCACCCACCAGCATCCGCTTCAGGCTCTCTGTCAGATAAGTCCGGCGAAAGAACTCCACTGGGTTTCTGTACTCGTCCGTGCCCTCACCTAGGTATACCTGCCAAAGATCAGCGGCAAACTCGGCCTGCTGATAACGGCCGCTGGCCACATCCTTATGCGGAGTCACAACTTCGCGCCAGGGTTTCAGGTTGGCCGACACAGCACCTTCAATGGCCGTGCTCGCCGACTTCCGTTTTTCGGTTCTCGCCTGTTCGTCGTAGCGGACCCGCAAGAGATCCGTTTTCATCTTCTCAATCTCTTCCGCTTGCGGCGTTGCCGAGACCGCTGTCAACAGGCGCTCGGCTGAGTCGAGCGCGCGGTAAGCATCGTCACTCGAAAATGCGTTTTGGTGCGCCCATTTATTGCGAACCTCGCGCAGTTCACTGATGATTGACCGTTCGGTGCGCCCCAGCGTCCGGCGAAAGACCTTCTCCCACTGGTTCCACATCACTGCCAGCAAGCTCGCCGCGTCCCACTCCGGCTCCGCAGTGCCTGTGAAGAGATGCGCCTGCGTATCTGCTACCGAAGCGCGTACTTCCTGCAACCAAAGCTGCTTGTGCTGGTCCTTCATCTCGCGTTCAACAAAGGGTTGCAGGCCAGCCTTCAACAGTTCCATGACCTTCGCCACACGGTCGTAATTCGTAGTCGCCATCGTCTTGTCCTAACTAAAGAGTTCGCCTTCGCGCAGTGGTACAACATGCTTGGCGGCGTCGGCTGCCAAGCGGTTAATCTCCGGCCAGCTTTGCACCAGTGCGTTATAGCTGAGCGCCTCGGGCGCGCGCTTCTTGCGCTCGCAGATGGTATACAGGCGGTAAGCCAGTTCGCGAGCAGACTCGGCCTTGCTGCCCAGTTTGGCTACCAGATCGGCTGCCGCGCTTTCGCCGCCAGCCTCCAGCACGCGGATAAGCTGATGCACCACTTCCCACGCTGTAAGGCGCTGGTCGGTTGCAGGATTCCAGTCTTTCGGTAGCTCGTTCGGCCGGAGCAGACGCACCTTGCCGCCTTCGGATTCAAGGAACTTTGCGCCGACCATGCCAGCAACGCTGGTGTTCTTGGCCTTCGAGAGTGTTTCTGCCACGCCGTACTCGCCTGGCTCAAAACCTGATTGCTCAAACCATGCCACGGCCCAGCGGGTATCGCTGTCGAAGCCGCCTTCCTGCTCAGCAAGCACATCGTCGAGCGTCTCATTGATGAGCGCCAGGGCTTCTTTCACTGGCATTGCATCGCCAGCGGCATTCACTACCTTGGAGTAGCGGCTGTAAATCGCCATGCCAGGGCCGATGGCCGCTTGTTGCAAATCCACAGGAGCGATATTGCTACGCTGCAACTTGGCCAGAGCTTTTGGCATTTCTGACTTCAGCTCGTTCAGAAAATCGCGGCGGGTAAGGTCTGGCGCATCGGCCTCACGCTTGCGGCAAACCAGAACAATGCTGGAGGCGAGCGCATTCGTACCTGAGCTAATCATGCGATTGCTCAGTTCCGTGCGCATTGGCCATGTGCCAGTAAGGGCAAATCCAGCTTGGATCACGGCTTCCAGGAATGTCTCCCATCCCGTGCTCGATGTGCCGTCTTTCTCGTTTGTCTCTGCTTGCTTGAATGCGTAGTAGATCGTGACAGGAAAATTCGGATGAGCCTGCACGGCGAGATTGTGGATTGCACTGGTCATCCCGTCCAAGAAGAATGCTTCTGCTTTTTCCTTGCCTCCATGACGATACGGCGTCGCAACAAGCTCTTCAGCTTTTGGAACCGCAAGCGTGGAATACAAGGATGGAAAGATTGGCTTCAAAGTTCTACGCAGCCAGACGTAGAAAAAATCCGACAGGTCTGCATAGCCAATGTTGTCGTAATACGGCGGGTCAGATGAAATTATTTTGTTCAGTGACACCTGTTGCGTCTGAGCATCGGCTTGCGTTGAAAATCCTCCAACTCTAGCTGGCAGCGTCGCAATAGCCTTTGCGGTCCAATCCACCATAGCCATCCAATTACCTGTGGAATCACAAGTCGGGTTGGCCTCGACATAATCCCAGACCATTGGGATTGCTTGCCGTCCAAAAGTATTGCGAATAAGCTCTTTGCTCGAGTGCCAAGAACAGGCGGAAGACCAATAATCGCTGCATTTATCAACAACAAAACCTAAATAGACACTAATCGCTTGAGCATAGGCTATAGTACCTGAGCCACCAGCATCAATGCCACATCCATCATCCTGCATACCTGATGCAATGGCATCTTGATGACATTTGGCCATTGCTTCTTGCACCAGATCAGAAAAAGTACTCAGTGCCACCAACTGCCGCGACGTAAACAGGTCACCATAACTCTTCAAGCCATAGAGTGGTGGCGAAAACCAGCGAGGATTTTCTGGCATTAAAAGCTCAGGCTTCCAAACAGCGGTTGCTTCCCTTGCAGTGATTTCGTGTGCGTCCAAAGGGTCGAGGTATATTCGACCATGCGGCCCTTCAGCTACTACCGCCAGAAGACGCGACCCCATTCTCCCGGCATTCGCTTCGCTATAGATGTGGCTGGATGGGATCGGGCCACCAGACATGAGGCAGAAAAAGTTAGCGCCGCGCGAAAGCTTTGTTCCGTCGGGCGCACCATTCGGAAGTTTGCCCATCTTGACCGTAAAGCGATAGCCCCTCCCCTCTACTACTGGCTCGACATGAGCTTCTTTGCCCGCTTTGCTGGAAAGGATGAAGGTCGAAACCAAAGGCACATCCACATCCGCAAAGGCTGGATCAGGACTCTTGACCGTACGCGCCCAGAGCCACGCAATGACCGTGAGCTTCTGGCCGACCAGCGGCTTCAGGTCTGGCCGTTCTTCCGCCATCTCTGCCGTGATTTCGACCTTTGGATACAAATGGCCGATCCGTTTTTCCGCCTCTGCCCGCATCCATGCGCCATAGCGGCGCACATCTTCGGCAAGGCCGGTGGCTCCGGGCCACTCCCGCGCCATGTTGATCTGCTTTTCACCATCAGGAATGGGGCCGACAGGTTTGCGTCCTGCAAACCTGGGCGGAATCTCGATCATCGCCTTATTGATGGTGACCGCGACCGGATTCAAGTCGCTGGCATAGCTTTCCAGGCCCAACCGCTGCGCTTCTAGCGGCAGCGCGCCACCGCCGGCAAAGGGATCATGAAAGGCTGGCAGTTTGTCGGGATTGAAGAGTTCGGCTGCCTGAGGATGATCTCGATTGTCCTCGCAGGTGCTGCGCCAGCTTTTCCAGATTTCCTGCCGAGCCTCGTTGAGTACAACTTCGTTCGTCGTGTTTTCCCAGAGAACCAGCTTCTCCAGAATGCGAAAGATGCGCTGCCGCTCTGTTTCCTGAGCATCCTCAGTGGGGAAAAGCTCTGGATGGCTGGAAGGGTCATCGACCATTTGCGAAAAGATTACCGCGCGCGCCGCCGCCAGCGGCCGCCGCGCCCACCACAGATGCAGCGTGCTAGGGTGCCCGTGCCGGATCGACTTCTCCCGCGCCGAGGCGATATTGATCGCCTCCAGCGGCAGCGCAACTTCAATGAGCTTCTTTCGTTGGATCATCTTTGCCTTTATGCTGGATTCTCTGCCCGCGTGAGCAGTTCGCAGAAGTCGTAATTCACACTCGTGACGCCGAAATCTGGCTCGCGCTTGAAGGGCTGGCGCACATAATGAACCTTGTGCGCGTTACCTGGCAGGAACTCAACGATGGCCAGGATAAAGTCCTCGGGCTTGTTGAGCGAGTAGAGAATCTCGTTTTTGGTGACCGTGATGGTTGCGGCTCCCGAGATTCGTCCCTTCACTTCGAGAAAGCGCAGTCGGCCTGTGCCGGGCACATGGCTCTCAATGTCGTAGCCAAGCTTGTCGAATTCGCGGTCAGTCGGCTCAAAACCAAGTTTACGCTCTACGTCCATGATGATGGCTCGTGCGCTAGCTGCCGCTGCCTGCGTGTCTACGCACCGAGCGGATTCCAGCAGCGGCTGACCGGTCATCTGCGCCAGGAGACCGGCCGGTACCACCACAAGGCCTCCAAGCGCGACCGGCGGCAGCGCCGAGACCTGAGATTCCAGATCAAGCTGTTCCATGCGCTTTTGCAGGCGGCCTTGAAGATCGTCCGCCCGCCGGCGGGCCTCCTGGGAATTGAGCCGTGCGTTGGGCCGGCCAGCTTGCTCATGTACCTTCAACTCCTCAGCACGGTGGTCCCAGTACCCAATTTCTTTGGTGAGCCGGTCTTTGACCGCTGCGCGGGTCTTGTTGATCCAAACTGTGCGCCGGTCACGAACCTCCTTCAGGTGTTCCGGAACCACGGTGGCAATCGCGTGGGCCAGTGCCTTCTGCTCCAGTTCACGGGTAATCCAGGAAAACTCCGGACGGGCAAAGAACGCTTCGACGCTGGGTTCCCCATCGCGGAGAGGGCGGTAGTCAAGATAGGGCGCGTAATGGAGGTGCCGGGCATTCCCGGCCTCCTCCATCTCCACATAGAGCATCTGCTTCGAGATGGTGCGGCGGTCGCCATTCTTAAGCACACTCGCGTCCTGCACAGAGTGTTCCAGGTAGAAGAGGACGCGGGGCTTAACGCCGGGGTCCTGCTCATCGACGAGCACTGTACCGCGCCGCAGCAGGTCGCGGTTGCGCTCCAGCGTCAAGTCAATGGTGGCATCGAGCAAAGGGTGACCAGGGCAGATAAATGCAGCGAGCGCTTCGCCTTGCGGCGCAATCAGATCCTTCTCAAAGGTGATCCGCTCGTATCGCGGCAGCACCGGCTCGCCCCTTCCGATCAATCTGTCCCGGCTACGCACCAATGCAGGTACATGAGTGACCTCATAGCGCCGGGGCTCTCGCTGGCGGACTGTACCTCCGAGTTGGCTGAAGGCTTCGAGAAAGAACGACTCGATGTAATACGGTTGCAGACGGCGGGCGGCAGCTCGCTCCATTTCTTCCCGGATACGAGCGACACGGCTTACATCCATTACGTCATGCGTCAGAGCACGCTCTTCAAGCAAGTTCTGAAGCTGGGTTTGATCAACAGCGTTGGCGATGGCTTTCGTCAGTTTGGCGCGAATCTCAGGGCGTTCACCATAACGAATGGCCTCAATCAGCAGGTCACGGAGTGGACGCCCCTCGAACTGAATCTTGCCGAGCACGTCGAAGACTTGGCCACCGAGTGCCTGGCGAGCCTGCTCCAGCTTCTTCAACAGGGTGTAGTAGACATCCCCCTCACGTGTTTCTTCGGCAATTAGATTCCAGAGATGACACACCTCAGTCTGCCCGATACGGTGAATGCGGCCGAAACGCTGCTCAATCCGGTTGGGATTCCATGGCAGGTCGTAATTCACCATCAGGTGGGCACGCTGAAGATTGATGCCCTCCCCTGCGGCATCGGTAGCAACCAGCACCTGCACCACCGGGTCATGTTTGAAGGATTCCTGCGCCTTTATGCGCTCCTCGCGCCCCATGCCACCGTGGATGACGACCACGGCATCCTTGCGCCCCAGCAGGGTTGTGATGCGGGATTCGAGATAGCTCAGTGTGTCGCGGTGCTCAGTGAAAATCACAAGCTTTTGATGCGGCGAGGGTGTGGGCACAGGAATGACGGGTGCCTCGGCTGGTTTTTCTTGAGGACTAGGCACAGACGAGAATATCTCATTAAGCAGGCTGGCAAGTTCACGCCATTTGCGGTCTTCACCGCTACGGCGCACGGCAAGCGCAAGCGCCTCAAGGCGGCCAAGGGTGGCAATCTCGGCTTTCAACTCGCCAATGGTTCGCGCGGCGGTCGCTTGATCGAGGATTGTCTCCTCGGTTGCCTGCACCTCGTCGTCCGGAGCCTCATCAAAATCCTCTATGTCGTCGGCATCGAAGGTTGGGCTTGTGGCAGCAATGGCCTCAGCTTGTGCCCCACGTCTCAGAATCTCAAGTTCCCGCAGCCGCTTTTGCAGACGCTCACTGCGCCTGTGAAGGGACTGGTAAATGGCCTCGGGAGAGGATGCAAGTCGCCGTTGGAGGATTGTGAGGGCAAAGCCGACGGTTCCGGCCCGCTTGTCGTTAGCAAGGGCATCCGCTCTGTTGAACTCCTCACGAACGTATTCGGTGACCTCCTTGTAGAGCCGCGCCTCTTGCTTTGAAAGTTTGTACGGAACGGTATAAGCGATTCGCTCTGGGAAAAGTGGCGTGCCGTCAAACTTAAGCAAATTCTCCTTCACCATTCGGCGCATCAGGTCCGATATATCAACTTGGTGTACTCCATCGCGAAAGCGCCCCTCGAATCGATCACCATCGAGCAGCGCCATAAAGAGCTGGAAATCCTCTTCCTTGCCGTTGTGGGGAGTTGCCGTCATCAGAAGAAAGTGACGAGTGAGTCTGGAAAGAAGCTTCCCGAGGTGGTAACGCTTGGTGTACTTGATCTCGCCGCCGAAGATCGTAGCTGAAAGCTTGTGCGCCTCATCGCAAACGATCAAATCCCACTGGCAATCTGGCGCTTGCAACTTCTGTTGCACATCTTCGTTCCGCGCGAGTTTGTCGAGACGAGCAATCACGAGATTGTTTTCCTGAAACCAATTGCCTGTGCGTGCCGCTTCGAGCTTGTCATTTGTCAGAATTTCAAAGGGAAGCTGGAATTTGCTATAAAGCTCGTCCTGCCATTGCTCGGCAAGGCTGCCGGGGCAAACGATAAGACACCGCTGCAAGTCACCTCGCGCTATGAATTCTTTAATCAGCAATCCAGCCATGATCGTTTTGCCAGCACCTGGGTCATCGGCAAGCAAGAACCGGAGTGGTTGACGGGGCAGCATTGTCTCATAAACAGCCGTGATCTGGTGAGGCAGCGGCTCAATAAGAGATGTATGCACGGCTAAAACCGGGTCGAACAGATGGGCCAAACGGATGCGATGCGCCTCAGAAACCAGCCGAAATAACCGGCCGTCTCCGTCGAAGCTCCACGGACGCCCTTGTTCCACGATCTCCAGGCGCGGCTCATCGTGGCGATACAGCAGTTCATTGGCCACGCGCCCAGAAGGCCCCTTGTAGGTCAACTCCAAGGCTTGAGAGCCGAACCACTGTACGTTGACTACTGTTACGAGTTGGTCCGGCAGAACTCCCCGAACCGCTGCGTTGGGCTGAAGATCTTCGAGGCGCATGCGCTGCCATTCCGCAAGGCTTAATGATGCTTTGCGAACTCATTATAATTCAACGATCTGAGCTGCTCTGCTGGGCCCATGAACTTGTTAGAATTCGCATCTCCAAAGCGTTTTTCAACAAGCTCTTCAACGCCCATATCGAGGGACGAAATCTCTTCCAAACTTTCTACAATCTGGAACCACGCTGCATCTGAGTCGATCTGTCTGTATCAAGATTTATTCGCGCTCAGCCTCGACGGAAATCCGTCTCTGACCCGCAAGGTAGGCACAAATCAGCCGCTATGCGCAGCATATGAAAGTCTGGAAGAAATTCCTAGAGCAGACGGCCTCCAGTTCAAGGACACCGCAAATTATGTAATCGGCAACGACAACTGCTCCGGTGGACGATGCAGATTCATTTGCTTTACGAAACGCCGCACATATTCGCTGACCAGCCGCGACTTGTTATCGGCCCGCGTGGCCAGATGCGTTTCCAGCCGAATGTGCTCGTCGAGCAAGGGAAGATTGGCAAGCCCATGGTCGGCGGCGCGCATCGCTTCCGTCGGAGTCAGCCAGGCTACCAACGCATCATCCGTCAAAAGAGCCGCGGCCTGTCCTGCATGGCTGACGTGGTGGATAATCGTTGCCTGTTTCTGTTCACTCGCCACCTGTTCAAGAATCAGATCATGCAGATATGGATGGATGTTCCGATTGAAGAACGCCCATGGATATTTCACGATCTCAGCAAGCGTCGCGGACTGCTTCACCGCAAGCGGGTGCCCCTCACGAAAGACGATCCGAAATGAATTGATTGCAAGACAGAGCGTCGTGATAGCAGCGATTTCCGGTGGAGAAGTGACGAGAGCAAGATCGATGTGTCCCCGCTGAAGTTGCGTCAACAACTCGGCGGAATACTCTGTATCAATTTCAATGGCGAGATCACGGTAGAGCGGAAGTTCAATTGAGCGCAAAAGCTCGATCAGTTCCGGCGGCATGAACGCCGAAACGCCGATGCACAGCCTGGATCGCTCACCATGTGTGGCTTCCTGAGCTTCATGAATGGCGCGGTGATACGCGTGGATGATCTCCGTGGCATAGGCAATGAAAGCGAATCCGGCGTCGGTCGTCTTCACGCCATCGTGGCCTCTTTCGAAGAGACGTACATTGATTTGCCGTTCGATGAGTTGTATGCGCTTGCAAAACGCCGGCTCGCTGATGCCGACACGCTTGGCAGCCTCGGTGACACTGCCTGCCTCGTGCAGGGCGACCACCAGTTCGAGGTCGCTTATCTTCAGATGGGATAACATCGCTCATAGACCTCCTTGCACAACTCGACGATTCTTCAAGGCAAGTCAGTTCTTGCGACTCCAATCCAAACGACTGAAACACGATCTTCGAAGAGAAAAAATCGCGCTTTCTAACTTCGCTCCTCAACCTTCCATCTCTTCAGTTCTACTCTTATTGCATTTTGGTTACCAAAACGCGCGAGGCGTCTATTCCAAATGGTTACAGCCAACTTCCAAAAAGTTATTGGACAAGCTGCGCGGTTTAGGCGCAGGGTTGGCAAAAGGAAGCATCCGTGCTTTGCGATGAGCATTCCCGGTAACTGGCACTGGCATAGCACCATCGACATTGTGCTTTCGAAACAAACGCGGCACAGGAAGTCTTCCTACAATCCCAACGGAGGTGAAAGCCATCATGAACGAACGATTTCTGAACGAATTGCAAGTTTCCGAACGCACGCGCATCAGCTTGGCCACCTTGCGCCGGTGGCGTCTTGAGAACAGGGGGCCGAAATACCATAAGTTCGGCTCGCTGGTTCGCTACGACGAAGAAGAGTTGAATCAGTGGGAGCAGGCGCAGCCTTCCGGCGGAGACGATCCAGGCCAGCGAGTCGCACCTCAATCGGAACGAGGAGCCGTCCGGCTTAAACGCTTTGGATGAGGGGAACATTTTACACACCAGGTAGTTTTTACAGGCTGAAGTACTCCATGACGAAAGGAGAAAAACGTGAATCGGAAAACACTCGAATTTGCACCCAACAAGGAGTATCCTTTCTTTAGGAGTATTTCCATGCCTGCAACTGTCAAAGAGAAATCGAAACGCGCGGTGTCCCAGACTCATGCGCGGGCCAAAGCGCCGAAGATCAAGTTCCAGGCCGACCTGGCCCCCTCGGAAGACCAGATGGTGCGCCGTCTCAAGGCCGAGCTGGAGATGGCCAGCAACTCGGATTTCCTGGCCGACGCTCTGGCGCTCTTTCGCTGGGCGGTCTCCGAACGCAAGAGCGGGCACCGCATCGTCAGCGAGAGCACCAGCGGGGAGCGCAAGGTACTGCTCTTTCCCCGGCTGGAGCGCGTTGCGCCGGAGCTTACGCTACCGCAGGCGGAGATCGCTTGGACGCCTGCGGAGTTGGAAAACCTCGTCGTGCTTGCCACCGGCAAGCCTGCCGAGCCAACCGAAGCCCTGCTTCGGGCAATGAGGCACTGAGTTGGCTGTCACGATTCGCCGTCTCGAAGAATTCGACGAGGTGGAGAGCTTCGATTGTGGAGACGCGCCGCTCAACAATTACTTGCATCGTCACGCGTGGATCAACCAGCAGAAGGTCTCCATCGGCGTAACCTATGTCGCGCTGGAAGAATCCGCGCCGCGCGCTGTGCTAGGCTATTTCACGCTGGCAACCTCCAGCGTTCCGCGCGAGCGGTTTCCGAAGAAGTACGTGCGCGGCTTGCCTCCCTATGAGTTGCCTCTGGTCCTGCTAGCACGCCTGGCCGTGGACAAGCGCTTCAGCGGTCGAGGTCTCGGACACGCGCTGCTTTCAGAGGCCCTCAAGATTACGTTGCGTGTGGCCGACGAAGTCGGCTGTCGCTGCATTATCACTGACGCATACCCTGACAAGGCAGGATGGTATGCGCGTTACGGCTTTCTTCCGCTGGAAGGAGCCGCCGCAAACCACCCGCAAAAAATGTTTCTGGATGTGCGCACCATCCGGCGCGCGTCCTCATCAGCATCTTCCCCCGCAAAAAGTGAGTAAGCAGGAGAACAGGAGCGATTCCCATGAGTCTCTTCCGACGCGGTGAAATCTGGTGGTACGAATTCTGGTTTGCTGGACGACGCATCCGCGAATCTTCAAAATCCCCATCGAAGACTGTTGCCAAGAATGCCGAGCAGAAGCGCAAACGCGAGCTGGAAGAGGGCTTCAATAATTTTGTCGATCTCCGCCAGGAGCGAATTCGCACATTCAGTGATATGGCAGACGAGTACTTCGATGCTTATAAGTTGCGCCTGCCACAGTCGGCGCGTTTTGCCGAATATGCAGTCGATCATCTGAAGCGGATTCTTGGCAGCAAGATGCTGGTTGATTTCAGCGAGGCGGCGGTCATTCACTACCAGAATGCGCGCCTCAGTGAAAAAGCCTCACCAAAGAGTGTCAACGAAGAAGTCGGTTTTTTGCTGCGCATCCTCGGCGATCCAGGCGACTTGATCCGCATCCGGCTCCGCAAGAGAAAGATGCTCAAGCTGAAGGTCCACCAGACAGTGGGAAAAGCCTTCACGCCAGCAGAAAAGGGCCGGATGCTGGAAGAGGCCCGAAAGGCCCGGTCTCCGCACATTTTCCCGGCATTGTCGCTGGCACTCAATGCCGGGATGCGCGATGCCGAGATCAAGACATTGACCTGGGGACAAATCGACTTCACGAAGAAATATCTGACCGTGGGCCGGAGCAAGACAGAAGCGGGTGAGGGACGCACGATTCCCTTGAACTCGACTCTTTTGGAAGTCTTCTCCGAGTATTCCGACTGGTATCGGATGAAATTCGGAGCGCCTCAAGCCGAATGGTACGTTTTCCCCTTCGGGAAACCGAGTCCGAGCGACCCGACACGCCCCGTCACCACCCTCAAAACGGCATGGAACAACGTGCGCAAGAAAGCCCAGGTGAAAGGCCGCTGGCACGACAACCGACACACGCTGATCACCGACCTTGCCGAAAGCGGCGCGGGCGACCAGACGATTATGGACATCGCCGGGCACGTCTCCAAACAGATGCTCACGCACTATAGCCACATCCGCATGGAAGCGAAGCGCCGCGCCCTGGAGTCCATTGTTACGGGGCGACCTGTGGAAGAATCCAGCCAGGGAACAGGACAGGCCGAGGGGTACCCACAAAAGTCCCCACATGGGTTGCAGAATGGAGCCAAACGGACAGGCGGGAAGCAGGCTACGGCAAAAGATAAAAACGCTCAGGCTGCCAACAATTCTGAGGCGCATTGCTCGGAAACACCCACAGATACGCAGCATTTTGATGTGGGGTACCCACAAAAGTCCCCACAGTCGGGCATTTCTGAGGATTTTAAGGGAGCTGAGAAGAGGTGTAAGTCATTGAATCTATTTGGTGGACGCGGTAGGAATCGAACCTACAACCTGTCGGTTAAGAGCCGAATGCTCTGCCAGTTGAGCTACGCGTCCATGATGCCATAAAAAACCGTGTATCGAGAGGGCTTGCACACAGTTTGAAAAAGCAGAAGCATCCTGCTGTCACTAGAAAAATATATCACAGACGAGGGGCCGTTTCAAAACAGGCAGACTATGACAAGCAAACGCCGCGTTCAACTTCGCTGTTCATGCTTCCATTGTGAGCCGGGGAAAGTAATTGTCTGCTATCACCATCTGGCGGGGAATGGCGCACACGCAACAGGGCCGCTCACTATGAGCGGCCCTGTTGCCTTGACAGAAGAATCTTTTCGCCTAGAAGGTTGTTGAAATCGTCAGCCGCAGTGTCTTGCGCGGCTCCCGGAAGGTATCCCGCGCCCCGTAAGCCGCGATCACGTCCTGGTAGGTGAAGTCGCCCGCGCCGCCCGGCGGGAACATATCGCGCGTGACCAGTTGCGCGGTACAACTGGTCACATTGCCTCCGAGGGCAACGGTGTTGCAATAGGGCCTCTCATACAGCCTCAGCGGGTTATAGGCATAAAAAATGCGAACAGGCGCGTTGAGGACCGGCATGATGACCGAGATCTCGGCGCCGGTGGACATGCGCGGAACAAAGTTTGTTCCCTCTACGGGCCGAATATTCTTCTGGAAGCCAACCAGCGAGCCGGAAATGCCGCCCTGGCATGCGCCGTTGTTATAAACTGGGCAGCCATAGAGCGGAGCGGTCAGTGTGGCAAAACCCTCTGGACTCTGCTTCAACTGCCCTTTGTTGAGGGCCGTGTCGATGCCGAAGTCGTCGAATAGCGAGACAGTTAGCGAACCAGCAAGGGGAATCCGGTACTCGATATTGGAGGTAAGATTGGTGTCGCCGCCAATGGAGGCTATGCCGTAGATTGGAACCGGCACCTGAATGCACTGGCCCAACTGCGGCTGCGACGGATCGCGCGGAACGCATGTTCCGTCGGGATTGGTCAACTGCACATTCACGCGGTTGGGAACATAACCGTAAGGCATGGCGCCGCGAACATCAAAGCCGCGCAACTCGCCCTCGCCGCCGGAGTAGAAGCGGTTGTTGGGCGGAGCCACCGCCCCGCCGTAGCCCTGCACATAGCCCAGCTGCGCGCGAATGCCCAACACGTTGCGGCCAGTGGGCGACACTTGCAGATAGTGCATCGGTAAAAACTGCTTGTAGGCGAACAACGGCGCAATGTAGCGCACGTTGCCCCAGATGCCTGAGGCCTGTAGCACCGCCGTGTATTCCTTGCCCATGCGCGGACGAATCGGGTTGTTGACGGTGTTGTACGTATAGCTGAACGAGGCCATGCTGTTGACGATTCCGGCCAGCGCGTTGTTTCCCTGGATGCCGGACCGGAAGGAGATGGTCTGGAAAAACGTCTGCGAGGCGGTCGAGAACGCGGTAATCGTCGACTTGCTCAGAGCATAGGTGACGCCCACGCGCTGGAAGGCGTGGCGCTTGAGCGGATAGCTGCCCGAAAAGGTCAAGCCATTGGCGGACTGGTTATAGTTCTGGGTTAGCGATTGCTGTGCCGCGCTCAGGTTCACCGATGAGCCGGTAACTGACTGGATGTTCTTGGCCGCGTTGAAGTCCTGCTTGTTGTTGAATATCTGGAAGCCCAGATTGAGCGGGCGGTTGCGCACATAAGGCTGCGAGTAGCCAAAACTGAAGGTGCGGCTCACGTTGCCCAGGTTGCCCTGAAGGCTGAGCGTTTCACCCAGGCCGAGAAAGTTGTTGGTCTGGTAGTTCACGCCCAGGAATGCGCCGTTCATGCCGCTGATGCCGCCGTTCAGACCAATCGAGTTTTTGCCCTTCTCCTTCACCTTCAGCAGTAGGTCAACCGTGCCCGCCTCTTCATTCCGGTGAACTTCGGTGTCCTGATCCACCTTGAGCGGATCGAAGTATTCAAGCTGGTTCAAGCGCAAAAGGCTGTACTCCCACGCTTGAGAGTTGTAGACCTGCCCTTCCTCCAGCATCAACTCGCGGCGAATCACCTTGTCGCGGGTGGTGGTGTTGCCGGTAAACTCGATGCGCGAGACATAAAACTGCTTGCCCTCGTCAATATCGATATTCAATGAAACGGTCTTCTTCTGATCGTCGAAGATGGGCTTGGGAATGGCTGCAAAGTTGGTGTAGCCCAGTTGTCCGTAGGCCTTCTGAAGGTTCTCCAAACCTTTGCCGACAAGCGTGGAGTTGAACCACTCACCGTCCTTGATCGCGAAGGTGGAGCGTAGCGCCTTTGTGTTGCGTATCGTCTTGTTGCCGGTAAAGGTAATGGTGCCCAGCCGGTAGCGCGAGCCCTCTTCAATGGGCATCAGAATGTCAATGCGCTTGCCTTTATTGGGACGGAAGGTGAGGAAGTTCAGCCCTCCCTGGTCGCGTATCTGCGTCTTGGGCTCTTCAACCGCCGCGCTGTAATAACCCTTGTCCAGGTAGGCGTGACGCACCCGCTCCGTGTCTTCCTCCAGCTTCGAGGCATCAAAGTCCTGCGCAAAAATATCCTCGAAGAATATCGAATAGGGAATGCCGATGGGCTTCAGGTTCTTCATCGAGCGGCGCAGTTCCAAGCTGCCGATATGCTGGTTGCCCGTGAACTTGATCTGGCCCACCTTCACAACAGGGCCTTCCTTGATGATGAAGTTCAACTGCACCGAGGCCGGAGGTATGGTCTTGATGTCCTCCTTGATCACGGCGAACTGGTGTCCATGCTCTGAAAGAATGTCCTTGAGCACCGTCTCGGCCCGCTTGATCTTGGCCGGGTCAAACTGGCTCTCCACCGTCAGGCCGACCTTTTCCTTCTTGAAGCGGTCCAGTACGTCCGACTGCGAAACAGCGTTCAGGCCCTTGTAGTTGATCTCGCGGATGGTGGGCTTCTCCACCACATAAATATTCAGGATGATGCCCTTCTCCGAGTCCTCGCGCTCAATGCGCACATTGTCGAAGTATGCCGTGTTCCACAGCGAGTTGAAGTCGCGCTCGATGGAGATTGGGTCGTAGGCATCGCCGGGATGGGTAAAGAGCCGCGCCAGCACGGTCTCCTTGGGAATGCGCCGGTTGCCGATAATCCGAATCGAATCGATGGTTTGCGGCTGCTGAGCCAGAGCCGTGCAGGCCATGAGCATCCATGCGGCCAACATCAAGCTCCGCGCCAGCCGGTTCGTAAGGCGCAAGGCGCGGGGGATGGAATTGTGCTTGATTCTCACCGGGCGCGGGCCCTGCTGCGAGCACAAGAAGTACTGGTGCGATCCATGGTTCTGCGTCACGGGAAGAATATGCACACCCTCACTGCTGAAAAATCCGGTTCTGCCTCGAGGAAAAAACGATTTTACCACCCCGGCAACAAAAACCCATTGCCGGGAACCCCGGTCAACTAGAACCTACTCCACAGTCTAACGGACCGGGGCGGGTTGGCGCGCATTTTCATTCCGGGAGGAGCGCAATCCTGCGTTTTTGACGCAGGTCGAAGGCATAGGGCACCCCTGGCAATCGATTATTGACAGGGATATCGCGCTTTCTGTCTGCTCTCAGGAGTTCGCCAGCCTATTGGATCGAATCTCTGTCCCTCTCTTGCCGGCAAACAGCATTTCCTTCTATTTATTTCTTAATTTCCCTAACGTCTCGCCCCTGCGTTATGCTTTCCCATGTCGGGCTTGCTCGCGGCCTTCTTTCTCTTCTCAATGAGACCTCGCCGGTGGCAGCCAGCAAATGGAAGAGGCGGTGCTCCAGCCTCTTCTCAACAGTCCAGGATCCCCCCCCCATGAAAGGAAGGCCGCGATGGCAGGAATGAAGGTAACCAGAAGGGGATTGCTGGCGAGCGCCGCCGCCCTGGGAGCTACAGCCCTGTCGCAAGCCGCGCTGGGAACTGAATCGTCTCCCAACCAAAGTGTTGCCCGGAAGCGCGCCTTGCCAGCCAGCACCAGCGCCGAGCAAGCGGTTCCGGTAACCATTCGCGTAGAGGCCGGGCAGCCGGTTCACCAGATGAGCGGCGGAATTGGCGCTTCCTTTCACATCATCAGCGCCACCCTTCCCGGCAGAAAGCCGGCGGGAAACTCCTGGTCCGGCAGCTCCTGGGGCGGCAACCCCGATCCCGCCGACGACAAGCACTGGGAAGAGCTCTTCCGCCATGCGGAATGGCTGGGGATGGACTGGTGCCGGGTTGAGCTTGAGCAGCGGATTTACGAGCCTGGCAGGCGCGTCTTCGACTGGCAGAACTCCGAGATGCAGGTCTTGTATCGCATCCTGGACTGGGCCCAGCGCCGCGGCGTGGACGTCTTTCTGCAGCAGATGTGGGGCGACGTCGCGTGGAACGCTTATCCCGGAAATGCCGAGGATCCGGTCCGGCGATTGCGCAGCGCGCCGTATTCGATTCCCGAATGGGCCTTCGGCCTGGGAGAACTGCTCGATCATCTGGTTCGCGTCAAGAAATACGCCTGCATCCGCTGGGTCTCGGTTTCCAACGAACCGGGTCACGACGATTTTTCCTGGTGGCAGGACGCGGAGATGAAGGCGCTTCCCATCACCCCCGGATTGAAGGCGGCGCGGGAGGAGTTCGACCGCCGCGGCCTGAATGTGCCCATCTCCGGCCCGGACTGGACCGACCTGCCGGAACTCAACCCTGCCGATGTGGACTTCGACGCGTTCATTGGAGCCTACGACCTGCACTCCTACGGCGCCATCTTCGACTCGATGGACGGCCCGTACAAGCTGGCCGAGGCCGAGCAGCGCATGGGCCGCTGGGCGCAGTGGGCGCACGCCAGAAACAAGCCCCTCTTCCTCTCCGAGTTCGGCACCATGGGCTTTGGATGGGGCCACGACGATGTGGGACCCGCCTGCTGGCAATCGGGCCTGAAGAATGCCTCTTTGGTAGTGCGCGGCATCAATGCCGGCGTGGATGGCTTCAATCGCTGGAGCTTTATCAACCGCGGCGACCTGGACGGGCAGTGGCAGTTGCTGCGCACCTGGCAGAGCGAGACTGGACACGAGGCTGGCAAACTGCTCGACGCCTTCACACCCCAACCCAACGCCTACTACCAATTTGCGATGCTCGCCCGCTATCTGCCCAAGCACTCAGCCGTGCTGGCCACGCGCGTCCAGACGCCTTTTGTCGAATGCGACCGAAAACTGGTGGCTACCGCCCTCCGCACCGCCAAGGGAAACCTTACGCTGCTGGTGGTGAATGAAAGCCATCGCGCAGCAGACGTGAGAGTCGAGTTTGATGGCCTGCCCGCCGCCCTGCGCCTCTACCGCTATTCGCTCACCAGGGAGGCTGAGGACCGGGCCAGCGTGGAGCTTCAACCGGAACCGGGCCTCGATGTCGCCAAGCTGCTGACCGGCCACATTCCACCCATGAGCATCGTCGTCTACTCCACCTTCAGGCTGAATGCCGGCGAGCCGGGCCTGATCGCGGAGTAGGCGCCGCTCGGCAAAACAGCGCAAGGGACACTTGGGGGCGTCCATTTTTCGTTCCTGCATGGTCTTGGCCCGCTGCGGGAGTTGGACCGAATTGTTTGGCATTTCACTGCATCCTGTTTGCCTGGTGCGGTATGCTCATTCTTGTCTGGCTTGCAAACCGGCTTTTCTCCGTGAATCGATCGGGCCCTTGCAGGAAATCCAACACTGGAGGCTTATATGCGCCAATCTCTTCCCATGATTCTCATCCGAGTGATGGTTGGATTGGTCTTCCTGTTGGAGGGTATTCTCAAGTTTGTCCGGCCCGAAGACATTGGCGCCGGGCACTTTGCCGCCATTGGCCTGCCCTTCCCGGAGATATTGGCGCCGCTAGTGGGCGGCGTCGAGATCAGTGGCGGCATGGCCATCCTGCTGAACTTCTACGCCGGCGACGCTGCGTTGGCTCTGCTGGTAGTCATCGTCACCGCGCTGGTTAGCACCAAATTGCCCATCCTGCTGGGCAGGCCCGTCGGCACATTCACCCTGGAAAAGCTCAACAACTACGGCTGGCTGAGCTTCCTCCATCAGGCCCGCACCGACTTCTGCATGGTCTTCGGCCTGCTGGCCGTGATCATCGACTCCGGCCTCCACATGGGCCGCAGAAGGCCATGGTATCAATCCAAGGGTCTCTAAGCGATGGAGAGCGTTACTGGCAGGTCTCCACTCTGGAGCTGCCGCTCCCATCCAAGGCGGCGTGCCTCAATCGAATCGGTATGCACTGATGGCTGCACCCATGGGTTCATCGGTGAAGATGCGGGTTCCGGATGCTTCTCCGCCGGCTCCGGCAGCCACCATCAACGGAATCAGGTGTTCCTCGCGTGGATGCGCGTAGGCGGCAAAGGGAGCCGATCGCCAGCCGGTCAACAAGGCATCGCGTTCCGCTGCGGGCGACTCCACGGCGCTGGTCAGCGACGCGTCGAAGGCCCTGGCGCGCTCCAAAGTCTCCGGCTGAAAATAACCGCGCAGGTTATGAAAGCTCATGCCGCTGCCGATGATGAGCACACCCTCGTCGCGCAAAGGAGCGAGCGCGCGGCCGGCCGCCAAGTGCAGAGCCGGGTCAAAATTGCCGGTAGGAGAAGCCGCCAGCGAGAGTGAGGCGACAGGAATCTGCGCATCTGGAAAGGCCACCTTCAACGGTACAAAGACCCCGTGGTCGAAGCCACGGCTTGTGCTGACCGCCGCTGGCAGACCCGCCTGGCCGAGCAGGACCGCTACCCGTTCGGCCAGTTCAGGCGAGCCAAGTGCAGGCCACGTCAGCTGGTAGGTGTGTTCGGGAAAGCCGGAGTAGTCAAAAATCAACTTGGGCCGGAGCGCAGAACTGACCGTGAAGGCCGGCTCCTCCCAGTGGGCGCTGATGACCAGCAGAGCCTTGGGCTGTGCGGGCAGAGTGGCGGCCAGCCCCTCCAGAAATCGCTTTGTTGCATTCCAGGTATTCGCCGGTCCCCAGGTCCAGTCCATGAAAAAACAGGGCCCTCCGCCGTGGGGAAGAAAAAATGCGGGTTGACGTTGCGCCTTCGCAGTCATCGGTTTGCCGTCCGAGTATCCTGGCCCGACACTCTCAGGCCAGTAATGTAGTTGTTCAAAACAACTACTTCATTCGATACTCCAATCCCGCCCTTGATTCAACCTTTTGGCTCCTACTCCACCGGCGGTGCCATAACGTACACGTAAACAATCATCGCCACGCCGATCATGCCGGGTATCAGGCCGCATAGATAGACCGGTTCGACTGGCATCAGGGCACGCAGAAAGATCAGGACTCCGATCCCTACGGCCAGGTTGATCAACCCTCCGATCTTCAAGCCTTCGCGAGTCTTGATCCGCTTCAGCCTCTCTTCTTCCCGCATCAGTTCGATAGCCGCCTTGGCGCCGTCGCCTGATGACTCGGAAACCCGCCGCATCGTCTCAGACCTGTAAAAGGCCTCGCGCTCCTTTTGCTGGGTGGCGAACCAGGTGACCAAGCTGATAAACGTAAACGTTGACACAATAGCCACTATCGGAATCAGAAAAACCATCGCAATCCTCCTCGCCTGGGGTTTTCCCCCATGCACCTGGTACGACAGATGGTGCGGGAATTCGGTTGCATTTCTTGTGAGCGCCATCCTTCCGCCGAAAAATGCAACCCAATTCCTGGTTTATCTGTCATACCATGCGGAGAGAGCCTGTTTTGAGCGCAACCCCCAAGAACGAAGAAGAGGATCGGGCCGACGTCGCCCGTGTGCTGGCCGGCGAGGTTGCCGCCTTCGAAGGCATCGTCCGCCGCTGGCAGTCTCCGCTGGTGAATCTGGCGTGGAGGTATTGCCGCGACCGCGGCCGCGCCGAGGAGATGGCGCAGGAGGCCTTCGTACGCGCATGGCGCGGGCTGGCAACATGGCGGCGCGAATCCAGCTTTTCTACCTGGCTGTTTGCCCTGGCCGCCAACGTCTTTCGCTCCGAGCTGAAGCGCTTTCCCACTGAGAGCCTGCCGCTGGAAGGCGCGCGCGAACCTTCCGGCCCCGCTACTCAATTCCACGCACTTCTGGAAAAGTCGCGGCACGAAGTGATTCGCCGCGCCGTGCTGACGCTGCCGTTGCGCTATCGCGAGCCGGTCATTTTGTATTATTTTCATGAAATGGACGTGGCCGCCGCCGCGGCGACGCTTGGTCTGCCCGAAGGCACGCTCAAAGCCCGTCTCAGCCGCGCCCGCGGACTCTTGCGACAGCGCTTTCCGCAGCTTGAAGCCGGGTACGCAGCAAGCGAACTGACTGCTCCCAATCCTGGAAAGGAGGCCACCATATGAATCGAACCAAAAGAGACCGCGCCGCACAGATGCAGGCTGAAACCAACCGCACGGCGGTCATCGACGCCGAGATCGAAACGATCCTGGCCAGCGAAGCGGAGCTGATTCCCTCTTCGGGCTTCCTGGACGCGGTGATGGAGAGCGTTCAGCAAGAGGCCTCCGCGCCGCCGCCGGTTCCCTTTCCCCCAATTCCCTTTCCCTGGTCGCGCGCCCTTCCCGGCTTTCTGCTGGTCGGCGCTCTCTCCGGCTGGGCCACGCTGGAGCTGATCCGGCGGGGTCTGCCCGTGGTGAGTGCGCCGGCGTTTGCCGCGCCGCATCTGCCCGCCGCCCTTGTTGCTCCTGTCGAGTCCGCCGGTTGGGTCGCGCTTGCCCTGGGAATTTCTTTGCTCTCCTGGCTGCTCTCGCGCCGCCTCGTCGGCCTCGGCGGGCTGCTGTGAGCTCATAAAACTCTCAGTCGTGCTTGAAGACCTCGCAAACCTGAATCGAACCAGCTTTCCACGCCTTCCACATTGCTTTGCCTCCCGCTGGCCTTATTCTCAACACAGGCCCCATGATCGACTTCGCCCAAACCGTCAAGCAGCAAGCCGACATCGTCAAGGTGATCGAGGGCTACATCCGCCTGCGCAAGGCCGGGGCGCAGAACTACACCGGCCTCTGTCCCTTTCACAAGGAGAAGTCGCCCTCGTTTTCCGTCCATGCGGTGCGCCAGTTTTACCACTGCTTCGGCTGCCACGAGTCGGGCGACGTCTTCAGCTTTGTGGCCAAAATCGAAAAGGTCGGCTTCCCTGAAGCGGTGCGCATTGTCGCGGGCAAGTGCGGCATTCCGCTGCCCAAGCGCGAGTTCTCCTCGCCCGAAGAGGCCGCCGAAGCTCGGCTGCGCGGCAAGCTGCTGGAGCTGCACGAGACCGCAACCGCCTGGTTTGAAGAGCAGTTACGTGGGCCGGAAGGGGCTGTGGCTCGCGAATACCTTGCCGGGCGAGGCCTCACGCCCGAAGGCATAAAGACCTTCCGCATCGGCTACGCGCCCGACAGCTTTAACGCCCTGCGCGACCGGCTCAGCGGCATGGCCGACAACGAAACCCTCCGCGCCAGCGGCCTCTTCGCCTCAAAGGAGCAGGGCGACGGCAGTCTCGGACCGATTTATGATCGCTTTCGCAAGCGCGTCACCTTCCCCATCTGCAACGAGAGCGGGCGGGTGATCGCCTTCACCGCGCGGACCCTCGAAACCGGCGAGAAGGCCGGCGCCAAGTACATCAACTCGCCGGATACGCCGCTTTATTCTAAAGGCCAAGTCCTTTTCAATCTCGACAAGGCGCGCACCGCCATTCGCCAGCTTGAGTTTGCCCTGCTCGTCGAGGGCCAGATGGACTGCATCTCGGTCTATCTGCGCGGCATCCAGAACGTAATCGCCACCAGCGGGACGGCCTTCACCGAGCATCAGGTGGCGATTCTCAAGCGCCACACCTCGCAGGTCGTCGTCAACTTCGATCCCGACGCCGCCGGCAGCAATGCAGCGGAAAAATCGATTGCCCTGCTCACTGAAGAGGGCTTCAACATCAAGATCGTCACCCTCGACGGCGGCCTCGACCCTGATCGCTACATCCGCGAGCGCGGCGTCGAGGCTTACACGGCGGCGTTGCGCTGCGCGCGCCGTCAGGCAGACTACCTGATCGAGCGCGCTCGGACAGCCTTCCCCGGTGCCAGCGCAGAGCAGAAGGTGAAGGCGATGAACTTTCTGCTGCCCCACATTCGCCGTATGCCGGAGAAGCTCGCGCGCGACCAGTTCGCCGCCGACGCGGCGCAAAAGCTGGGCATCGATTCCGCAGTTCTCAGAGAGGAATTGCACCAGGCCGCGCTGCGCCGCCGCGACCACATCGAGACGCGGACGACAACGCTCACCGAAGTCGAGCGGGTGCTGCTGCGGGCGCTGGCCATCGACGATCCGGAGTTTGAGCGGTCGCGGCGGCTGGCCACCATGGCGCTGGCCGAGCAGCCCGCATGGTTTGAGCATCTGGGCGCCTGCGCGGCCCTCCAGGCTCTGGCTGCGCGCCAGTCGCGCGACCCCATGGAAGTGGTGGAAGACCCGGCGCAGCGCGCCTTGCTGGCCGAAACGCTGATGGCTGAGACCAAACCGCCCGATGAGGGCGAGGTGCAGAGCGCCGTCCAGGAAATTCAAGAGCGGGCCATCGAACACCGCCTGCGCGAATTGCGCGTTGAGATGGACGAAGCGGAGAAACGCGGCGATAAAGCTGGTGCGGATGTTATCGGTTTACAGCAGATCGAACTGCGCAACACACTTCGTCAACTGCACAACCAGAAGCCGCCGGAACGGTAGATTGTAAAAGGCCTTCCCCCAGCGGACTGCGTCGGGAGCCAATTTTGCCGCTCCTGCGCGGATACACTTGACACGGTGATTGGTCGTAAGAATTATCGTTGGAAATCATTAAAAAATAGCACACAGTTTGGCGAAGCTATCCAGCTCAATCAACTGCTGCCCTTCGGGCGCGGGGTCGAGTTCTGTGTGCTCCAGCACCCAGGTATGTTTGTGAAAGAGGAAGACGGCGTTGAGTCCGGCAGCGAGAGCCGGATTGATGTCGCTCCGGGGGCTGTTGCCAAGCATCCAGTAACTATATGCGGCGTGGCTGGCTAACTCGGAAGGATGGCGCCGAATGACTTCGCGATAGGTCGCGGGGTCTTTTTCGGCGACGATCTCCACCGCGGAAAAGTACTTGGCGAGTCCGGAGCGCGCAAGTTTGTCGGCCTGCTCGGCGTGGTTGCCCTTGGTCATCAGAATCAGCCGGTGGCGTGTGCTCAATTTCGCCAGCGTCTCGGCCACGCCGGGCAGCAACTCAATCTCCTGCTCGGCGATGGCGCGCGCAAAGCCGAGAATCTGCCGGCGCTTCTCCTCCAACCTGGGCGCGGGGCTGAGCCGCTCAAAGCAAAGCAGCAGCGAGTGAGTGAAGCTGTGAAGGCCATAGCCGTGGGTGGCGATGGTCTCACGCTCGATCTTATTCAGCGCCGCGCGCACCGCGGCCGGCGTGTACTCGTGATGGTCAAGGCAACTGATGAAGGCGGCTATGGCCCGCTCAAAGTAGACGTTATTCTCCCACAGCGTATCGTCGGCGTCGATCAGCAGCGTTAGGCCTGGAGCAAATTGGGGCATCATTACTATGGTAGCGAATCAGAATGAGGGGGATAGATTCGGCCGCTGATCGGCAATCTGCCCTCGCATCCGTTAATCTTGTTAGAGGGAGTAATCAACAGACCATGGCTCAGATCAAATTCGGCACCGACGGCTGGCGTGCGATCATCGCCGACGAGTTCACCTTTGCCAATGTGCGCATCGCAGCCCAGGCCATCGCCGCATACGTTCACGCCAAGGAAAACCCGGCCAAGGGGCTGTGCATCGGCTATGACACCCGCTTCGGGTCGAAGGCCTTTGCCCGCACCTGCGCAGAAGTCGTCGCCGCGACCGGAATTCCGGTCGAGTTGGCCGACCGCATTACCCCCACGCCGGCGCTCAGCTACGCGGTCTTGCACCGCAAGGCAGCCGGCGGCATCATGATTACCAGCTCGCACAATCCGGCGCAGTGGAACGGCGTCAAGTACAAGGGCTGGTATGGCGGCTCCGGCAAGCCTTCAATGATTGCGGAGATTGAGTCGCGGCTGGGACAGCCAGTGGCGCGGACGGCGCAGCCCGCCCCGATCACCATGGTCGATTTTCTGCCCCCCTATCTGGCGGCCATCGAGAGCTTCACGAGCCTGGACGCGCTGGCAAAGTCGGGAATGAAGTTCGGACTGGATTCGATGTACGGCGCAGGCCTCACTTATATTTCTGAGATCTTCACCCGCCTGGGCGTGGCTCACGTGCAGATTCGCGGCAACGCCGATCCGCTCTTTCCCGGCATCAACCCCGAGCCGATTGAGCCGCACATCCGCGCGCTGGGCGAGGCGGTGGTGGCCAATGGCTGCCAGGCCGGCTTGTGTACCGACGGCGACGCCGACCGTATCGGCGCCACGGATGAGCATGGGAACTTCGTCGATCCGCACAAAATTTATTGCGTCCTCCTCAGTTGGGTTCTCAAGCGCCACAACGACTGGCCGGGAGCGGTGACGCGCGCCTTTAACACCACCAAGATGCTGGACCGCATCTGCCAGAAGCATGGGCGCGAGCTGATCGAGCACGGCATCGGCTTCAAGTATGTCTGCGACTATATGTTGGAGCGGCAAATCGTGATGGGCGGCGAGGAGTCGGGCGGCATCGGTTTCCAGCGGCATCTGCCGGAGCGCGACGGCCTGCTGAACTCTCTGCTTCTGGCCAACGTGATGGCCGAGGAGGGCAAGACGCTGGGCCAGCTTGTAGCCGATCTGCAAGAAGAGTACGGCGAACATCAGTACGGCCGCATTGACCTGCACATCTCCAGCGAGGTGAAGAACGGGGTGATTGCGCGGGCGAAAGCGCTCCAACCCGGCGACCCGGTCTTTGCCGGAATGCCGATTTATTGCCAGGAAGATTTGGACGGGGTGAAGTTTTATCTGGACAACCCCGAAGCCATGAGCAAGCCGAAGGCCGCCGAGACGTGGCTGCTGCTGCGCGCCAGCGGCACCGAGCCTTTGCTGCGCATCTATACCGAGTCGTGCTCGAAGGAGTCAGTCGAGCGGCTGCTGGAGTCGGCGCGCTGCTTCGCGTTGGACGTCTAGATTTGGTTTCACCGCAGGTGGTCCGTTACACTGAGAGACCTCATGGTGCGCGTCGCGATTGTCTGCAAACCCGATAGGCAAGAGCTGGTCCGGCTGCTGCCGGAACTGATCGCCTGGCTGCGCGAACACGGCTATGAGCCGCTCATCGACCGCGAGGGCGGCCAGTACACCGCAACGGCACAGGCCGTGGATCGCGCCGTGATGCCCGCGCAAGGGCCGGAGCTGGTGATTGTTCTGGGCGGCGACGGAACGCTGCTCTCGGTGGCGCGGATTTTTGCCGCAACAGGCACACCCATCCTCGGCGTAAACCTGGGCTTCCTGGGCTTTTTGACCGAGGTTCGCCTGGCCAACCTCTATGCGACGCTGGAGTGCTGGCGCGGCGGCTGCCATGAACTGGATGAGCGCGCCATGCTCCACGCCGAACTATGGCGCGAGGACAAGCTGCATGCCTGTTATGAGGCGCTGAACGAGGTTGTCGTCTCGAAGGGTGACATTGCGCGCATGGGCGATTTCGCCATCGAGCTGGACGGCAAGAGCGTGGCCCGCTTCCGCGCCGACGGGGTCATCGTCTCCACACCCACTGGCTCGACGGCCTATACGCTGGCCGCCAACGGGCCGATTCTCACTCCGGATGTGGACGCGATGGTGATCACGCCCATCTGCCCTCATCTGCTCACACTCAGGCCAATTGTGACGCGCGGCGACGCGTTGCTCACCGTGCGGGCCGAGGGCGCGGCCAACCAGGCTGCGCTCACCGTGGACGGTCAGAAAGCCATCGATCTGCTGGCCTGCGACGAGGTTCGATGCCAAAAGTCGAGCCACACCGTCAATCTGGTGCGGATCAGCGAAGGCGGATTCTTTGAGGCGTTGCGCAGCAAGCTTAGTTGGGGCGAGCGATAACCACTTGCGGTGGGGCAGAGTTTTGATTCTTGTCATTCGCAAAATACGGAGCGGATAGATTCTTCCCTTATCAACCACCGTCCAATGGTTCTGACCGGTCACATCCCTGACAGAACAGCCTGAAGAGCCAGCCTGCATTGAGAGTAATCGAGTGCGGGAAATAATCTGCAAAGAGATACGGGCTATTGTCGTCCAATGATCATGGGATTCCAGCACCCCTGCGGGTGCCATAATGATGAATTAGGGATTTTTCTGGACAGGAGAGGATTTTTCGGCTCGTGGCCATGCGGCAGAGTGTCAACGAACAGAATCGAGGCGCAAGTGGAAGCCGTTCTATCTGAACTGGAAGCGGCGCTGGGACATGGTTTTGCCCGCCCTGAACTGCTGCTGCGCGCTCTGACGCACCGGTCTTTAGCCAACGAACGGGCGTGCAATGAGCAAGTTCCGTTGAGCGGCCAGGAACAGGCTGTGGAAACGGGCGACAATGAGCGCCTGGAGTTTTTAGGCGACGCCGTGTTGGGGTTGGTGGTGGCTGAAGCGCTGTTTTTACTTCACCCGGAGTGGAGCGAGGGCGAGTTGACGCGCGTTCGCGCCAAGCTGGTCAGCCGCGAGCACATGGCAGAGGTTGCGGAGGCCATTGCGCTGGGCAGCCATCTGCGCCTCAGCCGGGGCGAGGACAAGAGCGGTCTGAGGCGCAAGACGACCGTGCTCTCGAACACCATGGAGGCCGTTCTGGGCGCGCTCTTGCTGGATGGAGGCCTGGAGCCGGTCAGAGCCTTTGCGCGCCGCTGGGTGATGGGTGAAGCCGCCCAGCAGTTGGCCGAGGAGTTGCGCGCCGGAGCCGCGTTGGGGAACTATAAATCGGCCTTGCAGGAATACTTGCAGGCCGCGCGCTCGGGAACGCCGGTCTACCGGGTGAAGAACGAAAGCGGACCCGATCACCATAAGCGATTCATGGTGGAGGTCCGCATCAAGCTAGCTGAAGGAGAGCCGGGCAAGAGCCTGGCGCGCGGCATGGGCAGTACCAAGAAGAACGCTGAACAGGATGCGGCGCGGCGCGCGCTGGAGCGGCTGAAGATCGCAGCGAAGAAGGCCGCTGCCGTCACCGCAGAAGCGGAGCAAATTGAGGAGGATGGCGCCAAGCAATGAGCAACTCTGCCCCAGCATCCCGTCCGTATCTGCTCCGAATGGAACAGTTGCGGCAAACTCTGCCCACCGTGCCTGAGGCCCTTGCTTCGCTGCTGGGTACGGTGGTGGTGGCGCTGTTTCTGCTCACTTTTGTGCTTCAGCCCTACCTGATTCCCTCTGAGAGCATGGAGCACACGCTGCTGGTGGGAGATTTTCTGCTGGTGAACAAGCAGGTCTATGCCCCAAATGACCGGCTTACCCGGTGGCTGATGCCCTATCGCGAGGTGGCGCGCGGCGACATTATCTTCTTTTACCACTCGCAGCCGCCGTTTCTGGTCAAGCGCGTGGTGGGCCTTCCCGGCGACCGCCTGAGCATCAATGAGGGGCGGGTGACGGTGAACGGCACAGTTCTCGACGAGCCTTACGCGGCCTTTGAGCCAGCCGCCAGCAATCCCTTCCGCGATGATTTTCCAGCGCGGGTCTATACCGACCCCAACGTGGAGCCAGACTGGTGGAAGCAGATGCAGGGGCTCATCCACAACGGCGCATTGGTGGTGCCCCAGGGCGAATATTTTGTTTTGGGCGACAATCGCAATTACAGCAAGGACTCGCGCTTCTGGGGTTTTGTCCCGCGCGAGCAAATTGTGGCCCGCCCGCTGGTGATCTACTTTTCAGTTTCGCGACCCTCGTCCACTGACGTGCGACAGGCTGCGATGCAAGCCTCGGATGATAGACTCGGACTCGATAGAGAACTCACAACCCGGCTGGCCGGATTTGCCCGCTGGAAGCGCATCTTTCACGTGGTGCGGTAGCTCGGAAACAGTGAATAAGTGAACAGTGAAATGACGAAGAAGAAGACTCCCAACCCGCCTGCCGCAGTTCAACCGGTTCCAGAGCCTGCCGGGCAGCGCGTGGAAGAGACGCCCTTCGAGGCCGTGGCCAGCATATGCTCCATCTTTGTGATGGGGTTGTTCGTGCTCACCTTCCTGGGGCAGAACTACGTGATTCCCTCCGGATCAATGGAGAAGACACTGCTGGTGGGCGACCACCTGGTGGTGGATCGCATCACTTTCTCGCCGCCCGCCAAGTGGATGCCGCTGGTTCACTATCGCGAGCCGAAGCGCGGCGACATCGTGGTCTTCATCAAGCCCGTGCCGGACCCGGATGCGGAGGGAAACCCGCAATATTTGACGCTGGTCAAGCGGCTGATCGGCATTCCCGGCGACCATATTCGCCTGCACGACGGCATCGTGAGCATCAACGGCGTAGCCCAATCGCAACCCCACGCCGAGGCAACCACCCCGGAGAATCATACGGAGTTTCTCGACGAGTTTCCCTCCGAGGCGCCTCCCGACATTGAGCAGGTTCCTGATTCCTGGTCCAAAGTCGACTTTCCCAACGATGTTGTGAACGGCGAGCTGGTGGTTCCTCCCGGTAAATACTTCATGATGGGCGACCATCGGCACAATAGCCTCGACTCGCGCTACTGGGGCTTCGTGCCCAGGGAGAACATCATCGGCCGCCCGCTCTTCAACTACTGGTCGTTTGTTACGCCGGAAGACCAGTATGAGCAACCCGGAGTGGGCAACAGCCTGGCCTGGATGGGCCACATCGCGCTGCACTTCTTTACCGAAACTCGCTGGAGCCGGACGCTGCACCGGGTGCAGTGAACGCAGCTTAAAGCCAACAGCAGACAGCGAATAGTCAATGGCTAAGCGCAGCAAGCTGTATACGATCAACTGTATGCTGTAATCTGTAAGCTGTCTGCTGACATCCATGACCGACGACGCACAACCCAAACATCGCAAGCACAGACAGCTTTGGCTGGCTCTGGCGGCTCTGGTGGCGCTTCTGGCGGTGCTGATTGTGCCGCCCCTGGTGAGCGTGAGCCGCTACAAGGCGGGCATCACGCACCTGATTTCGGCCTCGCTGGGCCGGCCGGTGCGCCTGTCGTCGGTGGAAGTTCGACTGCTGCCCCGGCCCGGATTTGTGCTCTCCGATCTGACCGTGGCTGAAGACCCGGCCTACGGCGCCGAGCCAGTGCTGCACGCCAACACGGTCACAGCCTCCATTCGCCTGCTCTCGCTGTGGCGCGGACGGCTTGAGATCGACTCGATCAGCGTGGACGAGGCCAGCCTGAACCTGGTGCATTCTTCACCCGGCCGCTGGAATCTGGATTCGATTCTGCGCACCGCCGCCGCACAGACGCAATCTGCTGGCAGCACAGGGCAGGCTGCGGCAAACAAGCCCGTGCATCTGCCCTATCTTGAGGCCACAAACTCCCGTATTAACATCAAAAACGGCGTGGAAAAGCTACCGTTTTCACTGCTTGACGCCAAGATCTCGCTGGAGCAGCAGAGTCCCGGCGACTGGCGCATCCGGCTGCGCGGTCAGCCCGCCCGCACAGACCTCAGCCTGGAAGAGGCCGACACCGGCACGGTACGACTGGATGCAGAGCTTCGCTCGGCGCCCGAACTGCGCCAGATGCCGCTGCACATGGATCTCGATTGGCGCGAGGCGCAACTTGGCCAGCTCACCCGCTTGCTCCTGGGCGCCGATGCAGGCTGGCGCGGCGACCTGACCGGCGAACTTCATCTGGAGGGCAGTGCCGACGCAGCCAAGATTACAACCCGTTTACGCGCCACCGGCGTTCACCGCGCCGAATTCGCCCCAGCCGAGCCGATGGACTTCGACGCCAACTGCTCGCTTGTTGCCCACTTCTTCAGCCGCGCCATCGACAACCTGATCTGCGATTCTCCGCTGGGTGCGGGGCACATTCGCCTGGCCGGTAATCTGCCCGGCGGCGTCGGCAGCCAACCGCGCTTTTCCGTCGTGCTGGAGAAGATTCCGGTGGCCGCCGCTCTGGACGCTTTGCGCACGGTGCGCAGCGGCTTGGCGCCCGGCCTTGAAGCCGCCGGCTCAGCCAGCGGAATGCTCTCATACGCACCTGCCGCGCAGGAAAAGCCGGCGCAGACCAGCCACATGCTCTCCGCCAAGGCACAAGCGGCAGAGCTGGGGCCGCTTACCGGCAGCCTTACCGTTGAGGGTCTCGAACTCAGCGGAAACGGCCTCAGCCAACCCATCCGTTTCCCCAAATTGCTTCTTGATCCCGCGCCGGCCAGCCAATCCACTGGCGATGCCCAGGCTCTGACGGCAACGACTGTGCTTCCTTCTGGCGGTGACGGCCCCCTCACAATTTCCGCGCGCCTGGCGCTCACCGGCTATCAGCTCACAGTACGCGGCCAGGCTTCAATCGTTCGCGCTCGAGAGCTGGCGCACGTAGCCGGTCTTGCCAATACTGCTGCCCTGAATGAGCTGGCAGGAGAACCTGTCTCAGTGGCCCTGATCGCCGAAGGCCCCTGGATGCAGCCCTCGCCTCCGCCGCAAGCTCAGACGCTTCCGTCGCGTGTTCTTCCGTCCGCCGCCTCATCCGACAGCCTCACGGGAACCGTGACCCTGCGCAACGCCAACTGGAAGGCCGCTTATCTGACCAACGCCGTCGAAATCTCCCAGGCTACGCTGCACTTTGCCGCGGGCGAAGTGCGCTGGGAGCCGGTCGTTTTCTCTTACGGCCCAATCAAGGGAACGGCCAGCATCACCGTGCCCGCCGCCTGCGAAGCTCCTCTGGCTTGCGCGCCCAGCTTTCAACTTCAGTTCGGCGCGCTCGATGCCGGCCTGCTCCAAGCCGCGTTCCTCGGCGCGCATACGCGGGGCACCCTGCTCTCCACGCTCATTGAGCGCCTTCGTCCCACGGCCACGCCGGCCTGGCCGAGGCTGGAAGGCACGGTCAAGGCCGAATCCCTCCTTCTCGGCCCGGTCACGCTCCACCAGCTTTCCGCCAATCTTTCCACGCTCGCCAATGGGGCCAGGATTACCGCATTCGACGCCAGCCTGCTGGGCGGACGCGTTCACGGCGCTGGCGCCTTCCACGCCGCCGCGACCGCAAAGGACAAGCCCTCCTATCAATTTGAAGCACAGTTCGACAAGCTCAGCCCGCAGGCTATCGGTCAGTTGCTTGGAGTGCGCGCCACGGGAGGCGCCTTCGACGGCAACGCCAAAGTCGAGCTGACGGGCTTTACCGCCGGCGAACTGGCCGCCTCGGCCAACGGCGCGCTCCATTTCGAGTGGCGGCACGGGAGCGTCACCCCAACCTCTGGCCATCTTCCCGCATCGCTGGCCCGCTTCGACCGCTGGAGCGGCGACGCCGAAATCGCCAACGGCGCAGTGACCCTCAAAGAGAATCAGGTCAAGCGCGGCGCCGCTGCCCAGAGCGTCCAGGCCGCCGTGCCGCTCGCCGATCCGCCCAGGATCGTCTTCGCCGCGCCCAAGCAGGCGCAGGCAAAACGGTAATCGACTGGCGAAAGAGTTGGAAGCCGCAACACTCAGTCAGAGCCGGATCAATCATTCCCATAGAATGATTTCTTCAGCAGTATTTCCGCATCCGGTAATCAATCGATGGCCGAGGCGGAAATTTCATGCAGCCAGCCGGGGGCTTTCAGCAGTTCGCGGGGGCGCGAGCCGTCGGCGGGACCAACCAAGCCGTCCTGCTCCATCAGGTCGATCAAATGCGCCGCCCGGCCGTAGCCGATGCGCAGCCGCCGCTGCAACAGCGACGTGGAGGCCTTGCCGAACTCGAAGACCAGCGTTACGGCGTCGTTGAAGAGCGGGTCGTTTTCATCGGGGTCGGGGTTGGAGCCATCCACGTTGGCGCGCTCGTCCTTGGGAGATTCTAGGAAGCCCTGTACGTACTCGGCTTGCCCCTGCGTCTTCCAGAATTCGACCACTGCGGCGGTCTCTTTTTCGCTCACATAAGGCGCGTGCAGGCGCATCACGCGGCTGGTTCCGGGCGGCAGAAAGAGCATATCCCCGCGGCCCAGCAGGCACTCCGCTCCGTTGGCGTCGAGGATGGTACGCGAATCGACCTTGGTGGCCAACCGGAAGCTGATGCGCGTGGGCACGTTGGCCTTGATGAGTCCTGTGATCACGTCCACGCTGGGCCGCTGCGTGGCCAGAATCAGATGAATTCCGACGGCGCGGGACATCTGCGCCAGGCGCGTGATGGACTCCTCCACGTTGGCGCGGTCGAGCATCATCAGGTCCGCCAGTTCGTCGATGATGATGATGATGTAAGGCAGCGGCTCTTCTTCGGTCTCAGATTCCTGATCAAAGAGTGAAGGCGCGGAGCCATCGAAGAGCTTGTTGTACTGGTCGATGTTGCGCACGCTGCGGCTGGCCAGCAGTTTGAGACGGCGCTCCATCTCGCGGACGGCGTTGCGCAGCGCGTTGGCCGCCAGCTTCACTTCGGTGATGATGGGCGTAAAGAGATGCGGAATGCCTTCGTACATTCCCAGCTCGACGCGCTTTGGGTCAACCAGAATCAGCCGGACCTGCGCGGGCGTGGTGCGATAGAGCAGGCTCATGATCATCGCGTTGATCGCCACCGATTTGCCGCTGCCCGTGGAGCCTGCGATGAGCACATGAGGCATACCCGCCAGATCGGCTGTGCGGATACGGCCGTTGATGTCTTTGCCCATGGCGATGGTCAGCCGTGATTTGGCTTTGTTGAACTCCTCCGACTCCAGACATTCGCGCAGATGAATGGTCTCGCGCCGATGGTTGGGCACCTGGATGCCGACGGTGTTTTTTCCGGACATGCGCTCGATGAGGATGCTTTCAGCGCGCATCGCCAAACAAAGGTCGTCGGCCAGGCCGGTCACGCGCGAGTACTTGACGCCCGCCTCCGGCTTGAACTCGTAGGTGGTCACCATCGGCCCCGGGTTGATCTGGACCACCTGGCCGCGCACGTCGAACTCGGCGCATTTCTCCACCAGCACACGAGCCTCTTCGCGCAGTTCGTCTTCGCGCACGGCCTGGGGGCCGTCGCTGACGTTCAGCAGCGAGGTGGGCGGCAGCTTGAAGCCGCTCACCTGCTTGGCCGCGACGGCGGCCGTGCGCAGTTCAGCGTCGGCGCGCTCGTGAATGGCGATGCCATCAACGCGCGGGACCGCGGCTGGCGATGCAAGGCCGGAGCTCATAGCGGGCGGCTGCAACGGAGCCGCGGCATAACGCTCGGCGCTGGGCCGGGCCGCGACAGCCTCAGGCGGCGCGGGCGCGGGGCGAGCCGCTTGAAGACCCGCCGACACTGGAATCTGTTCAATGGGAATTGGCTCGGCCGGGACCGGCGCAGCGGCGAGCGGCTCGGATACTGTGCGCTCCCATATGCTGGGCCTGATGGGCCGGCGCACCGGTGCGTCGTTCGCGCCCTCTTCTTCCGCCGACAGGATGGCGCGTTCATAGGCCGGAATGTCGTGCGGGTCAATCTCCGGTGCGCGGCGGCGATGGAAGAGGCGGGCAAACAAGCCGGGACGCGCATCGAGCGAGGCTCCATCGTTCTCTGCCTCCGGCGCGGCGCTGGTAATCAGTTGAAGATCCGCTTTTGACCAATTTTCCTGCACGTCTTCAGCCGCGAGCCCGGCCTTCTGTTCGGCCTTCGACTCTGCGCGCTCCTCGCGCCAGTTGCGCCAGCGGTCATGCCAGCGAGCGGCCTGCGACCAGCGGGCCTGAATGGCCTCGGCGAGGACCGAGAAGCTGACAGACGAGGCAAGATAAAGCCCCGCGGCGGCCAGCACACCGGCCACCAGCCATGCGCCTTGAATGTTGAGGTAAGTAACCAGCAGGCCGGCCATCAACTTGCCCACCACGCCCTCCACCGGCACCGCGCGCAGCCAGAACCAATGCCACGGCAGCAATCCGAGAACGGCAGGGAGAAAGACCAGCGCCAGCACGGTGCCCAGCCAGCGCAACCACGCCAAGCCTCCGGGCCGCGAACGCATCCAGGTCCAGCCCAGGCCGCCCAGCCACAGGGGCAGCAGGAAAACGGCGACGCCGAGTGCCTGCAGCAACAGGTCGGCAACCCAGGCGCCGAAGAGTCCAATCCAATTGCCCACCGCGTGGGGGCCTGTCTCGCCAGAGGCGGTGTTCAACGAGGGATCCGAAGGGTGATAGGTAGCCAGCGCCAGCAGCAGCAGAAGTGCGGCCAGCACCAGCATCAGCCCCAAGACGATATTCAATGGGCGGCTGCGCGTCGGCGATAGAACAATGCGAATGGGCTTCATGGTCGAGGCGCTCCGTCCCGCCGGCCTCTCTGGAAAGCTGCCGCGAGCGAGCCGTGGAGCGGACGAAGACTCCCAGAGCAATCTCTATTATCGTCGCCAGAGGAAGGAAGCTGGGGCAAAACAGCACAAGAGGAACCAGCGGCATTACCGGGATTGGCAGGTGGCTCACTCATCTCAGTATCAGGGGCTGTGCCCCGTTCCTCGCAGTTTCATGTGGGTGGTCCCTCGCTGGGAACCTGGGAGACCACGAACTGCGGTGTCACCGGCTGTTTCCTATTCCCTGTTCCCTATTCCCTGCCCCCTGTTCTCTCTTCCCTGTTTTAAAATTGCTTGCATATAATTTCCCTCCCTTGGCGCACAATCCAACTATGTTCATTAGCCGCCCATCTCTGGTCTCTGTCTCTGCGAGCGCAGTGAGCCTCTGGCCGCACCGCAGGTGCCGCACAATGGTTTTGACTTGGGAAAAAGTAGAGGGCGCAGGGGCAAAGGAAATACGATCAAAAGGGGAAGAAAACAGCGGCACCCCCACCCCCCCCACCTTCAAAACTCAATTTCTGAGAGGTGTTAATCAATGCAAGTGTAAGATAATAAACATATTCATCAACATGACATATGTACTTATCAGTAAACACAAACCCCAAAAAATCATCGTTTTTTGGCCAAAAATCACGCCTTTTTTGCCAGTATTGTGCGAAAAGAAGCCTTTTTTGAGCACTTATTCGTGACCGCATCTTCGCCTTTGGCGGGTGGCGCAGCTCCCCATGAGTAACAAATGAGGGTGCCCCAGCTCCGAAATTCCGGACCTGGGGCACCCAGTTTGAATCATTGGGAGATAGTCTACCCGCCAGCCTGATCAGAGGCCTCGGGCTTCGCATCGGTTGCTGCCTTGGCATCGGCCTCGGCCAGCGCTTCGGTGTCCAGCCCGTGCTCGTGGCGATAGTGCTCGACCGGCATCTTGCCGTCCCACCAGGCCCAATTCATGGGATAGACATCGGGATCGAAGAAGACCTGGTAGAAGTGCCAGACCACAATCGCCAGCGTGGCCAGAATCGCCTCGTAGAAGTGGATGGCGGTGGCCACATCGACCCACCAGCGTGCCAGCAGGTTGCCGGTGGAAACATTGGCCCACATCATCCCGCCGGTGATGGCCATCAGCGCCGTGCCCCAGACCATCGCCCAATATTCGGCCTTTTCGGCATAACTGAAGCGGCCGAAGCCGGGCTTGACCTTGCTCCATCCGAGATAGTAGCGCATCGCGGCCCAGGCGTCGAAGGCATCCTTCGGCCGCGGAGCAATATCCGTCATCAGCCGGCGGCCTTCCCTGGTCGCCGCGAGATAAAAGATGTGATAGATTCCGGCGCCGATCAGCACGACTCCCGCCACGCGATGCGTAATGCTGCGTACCTTCTCGCTCATGGCCAAAACTTCAGCCAGCCATGAGTTGGGGAACTTGAGGGCGAATCCGGTGATCACCAGAATAACAAAGCTCGTGAGCAGGATCAGATGCTGCCAGCGCTGCGGGGTGCTCATGCGCTCCATCAGGGGATTTTGCAGGGCGCGCCGGGCGATGGCTTTGCCGCGCCAGATGATGGCGTTGTGCAGGATCATGGCGCCAATCACCACCAAGATCAGAGCCAGATAGAACCATCGAATCCAGCGCACCGCGCGTGAACCTATATCTTTGGAGGCGCTTCCATCGAGGTGAACCCTGGTCAACGTAAACTTCTGAGTCACTCCCGGATGACACTTGCCGCAGGTGGCGTTGAGGTTGGCCCGATTGATGGTGGAGCGCGGATCGCTGGAGGGCAGGATGTTATGCACGCCGTGGCAACTGGCGCAGTTGGCAACCACGGTTGAGCCGCCTTCGGAGGCTAGCCCGTGATAACTGTCCAGGTAAGTCGAGATGCGGTTTCCCGCCACGCCGAACTCCTGCGAGAGCCGCACGCCTTCGTGGCAGCGGGCGCAGGTGGTGCGCGCCAGGTTCTGCTCGGAGACCGAGGAGTTGGGGTCGGTGCGTGCCTTGATGGAGTGGATTCCATGACAGTCGGTGCAGACCGGGGACAGCCCGTTGCCGCGCGCCACTCCCTGCCCGTGGATGCTCTGCATGAAGGTCTGTTTGATCTCGGCGTGGCATTTGCCGCAGGTGGTGGGAATGTTGAACTTGTTGATCGGCGACTTCTGATCGTTGGCGGGAAGAATCTCGTGCGCGCCGTGGCAATCGGTACAGACGGCGGCATTCAGCGAGCCTTTGGCAACGGCCAGTCCATGCACGCTCTGCTGGTAGGAGACAAATGGCTGCGCGCTCTCGCCGTTCGACTCCATCAGCAGCTTCTGCCCGTGGCATCGGCCGCAGGTGGCGGGGATATTGCGATGGTTCACCGGCGATGCAGCATCGTCAGCGGCCAGAATCTCGTGCGTGGAGCCGTGGCAGTCCTGACACTTGACGGCTACGCCGTTGATGTTGGCGTGAGCGTGCTGGCTGCGCTCAAAAGCCGCTTGCTCGTCGGCATGGCAGTTGGCGCAGGAGGGCATGGGCCGGGTGGTCTTGCCGGCCGCGTTTTTGACCGCTTTGTGGCAATCCTCGCAAGTGAACAGGTCCCCGTGGACGGAATGACTCAGCTTGGCCTCATCGATGTAGAGGCTGACTTTTTTGCCGCCAGCATCCTTGGTCAGCGCCGGCTTGGAGTGGCAGGAGAGGCAGCCTGCGTTCTTCGGATTGGGCGCCGCATGGGCCACCGAAGGCCAGAAAGACAGGGATAGAACGACGGCGTGAGCGAGGATTTTTCCGGCTTTGTTCACGCTTTTGAGGAGATTCCATGTTGCGGATTCCTGCTGTGACTGGAATCACAATGCGCAAACAAGAGATGCGGCATTCTTCTCAGACCGGCAACCCGGCCCTTTGATCCAGCAAGCCGTTCCGTGGATGGCAGCCCTGATGCGAAGATGATTCAGGGCAGACAATTGCTCCAAAGTGATTCATGTCACATCTTGTTCTATGTCTAGTCAAGGACAATATGAGCGCAGCTTGAGGATTTATGAATGGGCACTGTTGCGGTTTGTAACGAGAAAATGATGCTTACCCTTCCGGGCGACGCGGTGCGTCAAATTCAGTGGCGCTTTGCCGACCGTTTTGACTTGCAGATGCTGGTGCAGTCGGCGCGCGGCGTGGCTCGCGGAACCGTGGCGCAACTGGTGGCCGCCGGCGAGCGCAATACCCACGAGTGGACCCCCGGCAAGAACAGCATGATGGAGGCGCTGGACCGCGCCGGCGTGACGGCGGCCTTCATGGAGCCGGAAGAGGGCGGCTTCATCGTCGGCCCCAAGAACCTGGCATTGTCGCTGGCGGCCTTCGAGCTGGCCTGGGTGGACGGCGGCGCGGCCACGGCCTCGCTGGCCGGATTCCTGGCGCTCTCGCCCATCCACGAGCGCGGCACACCGGAGCAGGTGAATCACTACAAGAGCCTCTCGGCGCCGCCGCAGCCGGGCGAAGACCGCATTCCCTGGCGCGGCGCTTTCGTGCTGACCGAACCCATTCCCTACGTGGGCGTTGACGCTGGCATGCTGGGCGGCAAGCTGCGCGTGGCCGAGTGGAAGGACGGCGAAGAGCCTTGGCTGCAGGTGGACAAGCGCGGACGCTTCATCACTAACATCGCCTTCGCCAACTTTGTCACCGCCGCGGTGGCCTCGGACGACCCGCGCATCAAGGGCAGTTGCATGGTGATTCTGGAAGAGACCGACGAAGGCATCTTCGACCACGGCACGCCGACCAAAAAACTGGTTCACCAGCTTTCGTCCACCGGCGATCCCATCTTCAACATGAAAGTTCCGGCCAGCCGCATCATCGGCGGCTACACGGTCAAAGACGGCGTCATCGTGCCCAACTTCAGCCACGGCGAAGTCATCGAAGCGGTCTTCCGCCGCACGCGAGTGCCGGTGGGCGTAATGTCGGCGGCCAAGTTGCTCTCCGCCATCGAGCCGGTCATCCGCTACCAGCGCCAGCGCTTCCGCGGAGCCGAGGGAACCAAGCCCGGCTCATTGCGCTATGAACAGGGCATCCAGCAGCGTGAAGACGCGCTGCACCGGCTGGTGGATGTGTGGGCGACGGGCGAAGCGGCCACCTCGCTGGGCTTTGCTGCCGCACGGCTCTTTGACGCGCTGGACCCGGTCGAGAAGCAAAAGAACGCAATCCTCGCCGAGCGCGGCATCAACGGCGGACGCGCCGAGTTGAAGGCGCTCAAGGAGAGCGAGCAGCGTGCCATCGAACTGATTTCTCTCAAGGTTGAAGACCCGCGCCGCGCTGAACTGGAGGCCGATCCGCTGGTGCAGTTTGTGCTGATGGACGCCGAGGCCAACGTGCTCTGCCCGGCCACCAAGCTGTGGAACACCGGCCACGGCACCAATATGTTGCGCGAGGCCGTTAGCCTGATGGGTGGCTACGGCATCACCGAGGACTGCCCCGGATTCCTGGGCAATAAATGGATGGACGCGCAACTCGAAGCCACCTACGAAGGCCCCGAAGCCGTGCAGCGCCGCCAGTTGACGGTGACCATGACCTCGGAGGTCTTTCTCGCCGAGTTCCGCGCATGGACTGCCGAAATGCGCATGATCGCCTCCAGCAGGCCCGGAACCGGCGCCTGCACGCTGGCCTCGGCGATGAATCTCTGGCGCTGGACCCTCGATTATTTGCAAAAGACCACCGATCCGGCGGGCGGCAAGCTCTATCACGGGCAGCGCCAGGGCGTGACCTTTGCCATGGCCGACGCGCTCTGCTGGCTGGTGGCCTCGCGCGCGCAGATTCTCGACGTGATGGAACTCGAAGCCAAGGGGCCGGCCGATCCCGTCGCGGCCGAGGGTCTTGAGGGCACCGTGCAGTTCCTCAGCGACCTCTGCCACACCCAGGCCGCGCAGGCCGCCGGCGAGGTCAGCCGCATCTGCGCCGAGCTGGTCTTCGGCTACAACTGCCACCCCTCGTGGGACGAGGAGGAGCATCGCAACTGCTTTTTGGCCAGCGAACTGGAAGAGATGGAAGGGACAATGGCGGGAATCAGCGCCATGGCCTTGGATGTGTTGGGTGCCGACGGCTCGCATCCGCAGAAGGCCGGACCCTGCGCCGGTTGCGCGGGCAACAGCGAGTTCCTGCGGATGCAAAGCAGGTTGACCGCTTGCCTGAGCGGCTCACGCCTCGCAAAAGACCGCGCCGCCGAAACAGTGGCCAAGGTGATGATTCCCGAGGCTCTGGATTATCCGGCGTAACCACCTGCGGTGGGGCTAATCGCTCGCTTGGCTTCATCGCGTCTAAGATTGGGTATCCCATCCTTCCGCGTTCTTTGCGGAAGGATGGGATACCAGCAAACGAGGAGACCCGCTTGAGCGCAGAAGAGAAAGCAAATGAGATCGACCGCCCCTCGATGGAGGTGGACATTGCCTGCGCGGGCTTTGGCCCGGCAATGGGCGGCTTTCTGTCGACGCTCACGCGCGAGTGGACCAACAACCCCGCCGATCCAGCCTTCGAGAGCCGCATCGCGCCGGGAATGCCGCTGCAAGTCCTCTGCTACGAGCGGGCGGATGACATCAGCTCCGGCGTCAGCGGCGTGGTCACGCACGGGCGGGCGATCCGCGCCAGCTTTCCTGAACTGAATCCGGCCGAGATTCCCATGGCCGTTCCGGTTACCAGCGAGCGTGTCATGTACCTGCTGGACCCCATCGGCGCCAGCCGGCGCTCCGTGCTCTTGCGCCTCGGCGATTTCTTTCTTCGCCTGGGAGGAAAGCTAGTGGGCGTGCGAGATTTCGCCTTTGACCTGCCCTGGACGCCCGCCTTCCTTAACAAGCACGGCGGCCTGGTGATGTCCATCGGCCAGTTCAACCAGTGGGCCGGCTCACAGTTGATGGCCAGCGGGCTGGTCCAGATCTGGCCCGGTTCGCCGGTCAGCACGCCACTCTTCAACGGCAACAAAGTCGAGGGCCTGCGCCTCGCCGATCAGGGCGTGGACAAGCTCGGCGTTCCTACCGACGGCTTTATGGCCGGAATGGATGTCAAGGCGCGACTAACCGTTGTCGGCGACGGCCCGGTTGGCGCGGTCGGTCAGGCCATCGACGAAAAGATCGGCCTGCCGCCCTGCCACCACAAGCGCGAGTGGGCGCTTGGCATGAAGTTTGTGATCGAGCTGCCTGAAGATACAACGCTTGAGCCGGGAACCGTCTGGCACAGTTTCGGCTACCCCGAGCCGGAGATCTTCGGCTTCCTCTACGTCCATCCCGAGCGGCTGGTCTCGGTGGGGATCTTCGTGCCGTCGTGGATGCACGACCCCTCGCGCACCACCTACCGTTATCTTCAGCACTACATCCAGCATCCCGCGCTGTGGAAGGTTCTTAAAGATGGAACGCTGCGCTCGTGGGGCGCGAAGTCGCTGGAGGAGTCGGGCAAGCAAGGCGAACCTGTCTTGAGCGGCGACGGCTACGCGCGCATCGGCGAAGGCTCCGGCAGCACAAATATGCTGACCGGCTCCGGCGTGGACGAGGCCTGGGCGACGGGCGCGCAACTGGGCGAGGCTGTAGTCGAATTGCTGCGCGCGGGCAAGCCCTTCACGCAGGAGAATCTCGCCGCCACTTACGAAAAACGCCGACGCGCAAGTTGGGTGGAATGCGGCGCGCGCGAAGCGCAGAATGCCCGCAACGGCTTCCAGGATGGAATTGTGAAGGGCATGATCGGCATGGCACTGGCAGGGCTGACCGGTGGAAGACTCTCGCTCAAGGCGCACATTCCGCCAGCGCACAAGCAGATTCGCCCCTTTGCGCCAAACTCCGCTGACGGACTCAGTTTGAAGCAGGCAGCGGCGCTGGCCGTCGCCGATGGGCGCAGCTTCCATGATGCGCTGCTGACGGCGCGCGGCTGGCCGGAGATTCCCTTCGACGGGCGTCTGCTGGTCACGCAGCAGGATGCGCTTTTGATGGGCGGCAAGGTGCAGGCGACGCCCGGCTTCGCCGATCACGTCGTCTTCCGCAATGCTGAACTCTGCATCACTTGCGGCGAGAAGACTTGCGTGGCAATGTGCTCCGGCCAGGCGATTACGCTGGGCGAGGACGGCGTGCCCGCCTTCGAGCGCGAGAAGTGCGTTCACTGCGGCGCCTGCCTGTGGAACTGCGGCAACTCGCCGGACGGCGAGCGCGGCAACATCGAATTCCACGCCGGCGCGGGCGGATTGCATTCGGCGGAAAACTGAGGCCTTTCGGCTCAATCAACTTTTGTTCATCGATGTTTTAAAGGGGCACACGGCGCTGGGTTTTAATGCCTCTTCTCCTGGCCCTCGCTGAGCAGGTTGGCCAGCAACCGATACGATCCAGGCACTAACTCAGGAAGCTGGCGATAGAGCGCAAAGGCAATGTATACATAGGTTCCCTTGCCGGGATGCGCCACCAGCAGGCCGCCGCGCTGCAGGTCCTGACCGGGATCGGCGGTCTCAGTCAGCGCCGTGTAACTTGCGTCCCAGGTATCCATGAAGGAATGGCCGCGCTCCTCGACCCATCCATCAAAATCAGCGGCGGTAATGGCGTTGGGCCAGGTGAGCAGCGGGTTAGCCGGATCAATCAACTTCACCGGCGCTTGCTCGTCCACCACGCGCTCCGGCGCGCGCGCCATCGCGAGCGGCAGCGGCGCGGGGAAGTTCCCGCTCTGATACTGGACAATCAACGTTCCGCCGCGGCGTACAAACTCGTCGAGGCGCGGCTGAGCCGCGGCCAACTCAGGACGCGCGGAATAAGCGCGAATACCGATGACGATCACGTTCCATGCGGAGAGGTCGCCCGTGGCCAGCTCCGACTGAGTGAGCAGATGCGGCGCAGTTCCGAGACTTTGAATGGCTTCAGGGACGCGGTCGCCGGTGCCCATCACGTAGCCGATGCGCAGGCCCGGCGCGAGCTTCACATCGATCTTGCGCGTCTTCAACTGCGCGGGCCGGTAGAGATTGGTGGGGCGCAGTCCAGCGTAGCCGACGCTCTGCCAGCCGGTGGTGTACTCATGGCCAGCGGAGTGGGCGACGGCAGCGATAGTATATGCGCCCATCGCAGCGCCATCGGTGGTGACGGAAAAGAGAATCGGCTCCGCATCTCCCGCGCTGGTCAAGTGAAAGTGCGCTTCAGCCGGCTCGGAACGCCATCCGGCGGGCAGCTTTAGCGTGACGGCGCCATTCGCCGCGGCTTGCGCTTGAACGGTGACGCGCACAGGCAGCGCGCTGCCGTCGAGCGGCAAAATGCGCGCCTCCGGCTCCATGCGAAGGCCGATTGCGGGAGTGACGACGAGCGGTTCATAGACGCCGCCGACGCCGGGCACGCGCTGCATCGTCTGCACTACCTGGCCCAAGCGAATAGGCAAACCGTCGAAGGTGAACTCGGCCCAGGCTTCGAGCGGGTAAGGCGCGAAGGAGCGGAGGCGATACTCTGGCCGAGTCAGATCGTAGGTTGGCTGCTCGATGCTGGGGCGCGTGAAGTAAGGCTGCGTCGGATCAGCATTGTCAGCAGCATGAACGCGAAAGATTTGCTCGCTGGCCGATGCGTCGCTGGTCGCGCCTTCAAACTTCCACGAGTTGCCGCTGCGGCTCTCCAGCCAGACGCGGCTGAGATGCGTTTCTGTTGTTGCCTGCGCAGTGTGAATGCGCACACGAAAGTCTTCACCGGGCGTGACACTGCGCGGCGTTTCGTCTGCCGAGCCGCCGCGAAATGGTCCGGCTTGCGCGGGCGCGGCCTGTGTGGTGAAGGCGATCATATCGAGGCCGAGCAGGTTCTTGAATGTGGTTTGAAACTCGTCGATCTTGGCGTCGAGTTCAAAGAGTAGAGAAGATTTGCCTTGCGAGTCCTGACTGTTTTCGCTCACAGCAGTGCGGAGTTCGAGTGTTTGGCGATAAGCAGACGCGAGTTCGTGAGCGGAAGATAGTTTCGCATCACAAGGGCATTTCGATTCGACTTGCCTGATCGACGCGTCGATCCTTCTGAGAGTTATTGCCTGCTCTTCATGCACGTCAGCTCCGGCGAAATGCGCAATGCCTGCAACGCTTGTGTCGATATTGACCTTGCTGTTGTGGAAGAGATCGTCATTGTTTGAAATTGTTCCCGGCTTGGCGGCGGCCTGCGGAGCTACCGCCCACAGATGATAGCTTGTTGTTGCCGGGCCGCTCAGCGTGGGGTTTGCGCCGCCGTTCTGCGAGCGCTGCTGGCCCCAGCCCTCGCGCGCAATTTGCGTGTAGCTGCGCCCCAGCGCAGGATCGAGCGCGCCCACGGAAATCGTTACATCGGCCGAAAGCGCACCCTCGATCCACTCGCCGGTGACATAATTCTTGAAGCGCGCCGGCGCCCATTTGCCCGTAGCATAGTCAAAGATTTTTCCATTCGTGATAGGCGCGAATGGAACCATCGAATAGACCGCAAGAGGCTGCCAGGGCTGCAAGCCGTCCTTCAATTGATCGGGAAAGATCGCCGGGTCGGCGGCCGCTTTGAAAGCTTCCTGCGCGATTTCGCCGGAGACCTGATGCTGGCCGTGGCCATCGCTGACGCCGCCGACAAAAGTGGAGACGATGATTTGCGGGCGCTCTCGGCGGATGGCTAGCACGGCATCGTATAAAACGCGCTCGTGGCCCCAGCGTGCGAAGGACTCCTCCTGAGTTTTGGAGAAGCCGAAGTCAATCTCCGTGCCCCAAAGCTGCTTTGTGCCGTAAAACTCATCGGCGCGCAACAGTTCATTGGTGCGGATGAGGCCGAGCGCATCGTCGTCGTCGGCGCTCATGGCGTTCTGCCCGCCCTCGCCGCGATTGAGCGTAAGGAGGATCGTGCGCACGCCGAGGCCGCGCGAGAGATAGGTCAGCAGCGCGCCATCCTCATCGTCGGGGTGGGCGACGATCATCATCACGCTGGCGGTTGTGCCGAGTCGTCGCAGCGATTGCTCCAGTGCGGCTGCGCCGCGATCCTCGGCGAGCGGCAAGACGGTCGCCGCCGCCTCACGCCGTGGAATCGCCACATTATTATTGGGGAATTGCGCACTGAGACGCAGCGCGCCGAGGAGCGCCAGCGCCGTCAGGAAGACTCTCAGAGACATTCGATGCAACTGCCCGGATCTATTCATATCTTCCGTCAGTGTACAATCCGGGGAGCGGAATAACCTTATGAATATGGATTCATCCACGCCCGCCACTCTTCACCGCCGCATCGGGCTGCGCTCGGCGGTGGCCTTCAATATGCTGGAGATGATCGGCGTGGGGCCGTTCATCACGCTGCCGCTGGTGATTATCGCGGCGGGCTACCGGCTCTCGGTGTGGGCGTGGGTGCTGGGCGCGGTGATCGCCGTGGCCGATGGGCTGGTGTGGGCGGAGCTGGGCGCGGCCTTTCCGCGCGCAGGTGGCTCTTATGCGTTTTTGCGCGAGATCTACGGGCCCCAGCGCGAGGGCAACTGGCTGAGCTTTCTCTACGTCTGGCAGGTGAGCTTCACTGCGCCGCTTTCGATTGCTTCGGGCTGCATTGGATTGTCGAGCTTTCTGGCCTGGTTCTGGCCGGCGCTGGATCACGCACCGATTGCCGCCTTGCCCGCGCTGCACGGCACGAACTTTGCCGCAGTCGCCGTTTGCCTGCTGGTGACGGCGCTGCTCTATCGCAATTTGAGCTCGATTACGCGTCTGGCGTGGGTGCTATTTGCCGGAGTTCTGGCAGCAATTGCGGGAGTGATCATCTCCGGCTTTGCGCAGGGCCACTGGCAGATGCCCGCTTCGCCCGCGATGACATTTCCAGCAGCACTGAGCGGCCTTGCGCAGGCCACATTGCTCACCACTTATTGCTATTGGGGCTACTACAACATCTGTTTTCTGGGCGGCGAGGTGAAGCGCCCGGAGCGGACGATTCCGCGCGCGATTCTGCTCTCGGTCATGTTTGTCGCTGCGATTTATGTTGCGATGAATCTGGCCGCGCTGCCTGCGATGCGCGACGCGGCGGCGCACACAAGCACGGGCGCGGCGGTGCGGCTGCAACTGGTGGCCGACATTGCGCGCTCGGCCTTTGGAAGCTGGGCCGGGCGGCTGATGGCCGCGCTGATTATCTGGACGGCTTTCGCCTCGGTTTTTTCGCTGCTGCTGGGCTACTCGCGCGTACCCTACGCAGCGGCGCGCGACGGCAACTACTTCCGCTTTCTGGCCGCCGTGCATCCGCGTCACAACATTCCTCACCGCTCGCTGGTAGCGCTGGGAGTGGTGGCTGCCGCCTTCTGCTTCTTCTCGCTGGCGCAGGTGATTACCATGCTGGTGATCACGCGCATCCTGCTACAGTTTGTTCCGCAGCATCTGGGCGTGATGCTTCTGCGAGCACAGCGGCCGGAACTTGCTCGACCCTTCAAAATGCCGCTCTATCCGCTGGCTCCGTTGCTGGCAATGGGAGGATTCATCTTTCTGCTGGTCAACCGCAGCCACGCGCTTGAAGGCCTGGCCGTTGCCGCGGCCATCGCCGCCTCCGGCACGCTGATTTATCTGTTCCGCGCCCGCCGGCTCAGCCAGTGGCCGTTTGCGCGCGTAGAATAAATCCGCCAACGATTCGGTCATTATTCGTCTTATTTTTGGGAGGATACACGGATGAAAGACTTCAGTTCCATGCGCCGCGATTTTCTGCGCGCGGGCAGTTTCGGAATGGCCGCCGCGGCCATTCCCGCGGCCTCTTTCGCGGTTGCAACCCAGAGCGGCGGCAAAGCGGCGGCAACCCCCGACGGTCTCTTCAATGTGCGCAACTTTGGCGCGGCCGGAGACGGCAAAACGCTGGACACAGTGGCCGTCAACCGCGCGATTGAAGCAGCGGCGGCAGCAGGCGGCGGCGTGGTCGTCTTCCCTGCTGGATCGTATCTCTGTTTTTCGATTCATCTGAAGAGCCATGTGCATCTGCATCTGCTGGGAGGCAGCGCAATTGTGGCCGCCGACTCGCCTATGCCCGGCGACGTGAGCGGCTACAACGGCGGAGCCTACGATGCCGCCGAGCCGAAGACGGCCTGGGACGCCTATCAGGATTATGGCCACAACCACTGGCATAATTCGCTGATCTGGGGCGAGGATATTCACGACTTCAGCATTACCGGCGCGGGGCTGATCTGGGGTAAAGGACTCTCCAATGGGATGGGAAACAACTACGGCGCGCCCTATATTGCCGAGCAGGCGGGCGTGGGCAACAAGGCCATCGCGCTGAAGAATTGCCACAATGTTCTGCTGCGTGATTTTTCGATTCTCAAGGGCGGCCACTTTGGGCTTCTGTTGACCGGCGTGGATAATCTGACCATCGACAATCTCACGATTGATACCGATCGCGACGGCATGGATCTGGATTGCTGCCAGAATGCGCGCGTCTCCAACTGCACGGTCAACTCGCCGTGGGACGACGGCATCTGCCCCAAGTCGAGTTATGCGTTGGGTTATGCGCACCCGACGCGAAACCTGACCATCTCCAACTGCTATGTCACGGGCCAATACGAGCTGGGCGCGTTGCTCGACGGCAGCTTCAGGAAGTTTCCGCCGCAAAAGCGCGTGGGAGGATGCGGCCGCATCAAATGCGGCACGGAATCCAATGGCGGCTTCATCAACATCACGATCACAGGCTGCATCTTTGAAGGTTGTATGGGATTCGCGCTGGAGTCGGTGGACGGCGCTTTGCTGGAGGACATTACCATTACCAATACGACCATGCGCGACCTGGTTTCATGCCCGCTCTTCATGCGGTTGGGAGCGCGGCTGCGCGGACCGGCGGAGAGCACAAAGGTGGGAACAATGAAGCGGATTCTGGTCAGCAATCTCACCTGCCACAACACCCCGCGCAGCATCAGCTCGATTTTGAGCGGCATTCCAGGCCATGCGATTGAAGACGTAAAGCTGTCGAATATCTTTATTGAAACGGTGGGAGGTGCGCAGGCCGAGGCGGCCCGCGTGCAGCCTCCGGAGTTGGAAAACGCGTATCCCGAGCCAAGTATGTTTGGCGCGATGCCCGCCTTTGGATTTTTCCTGCGCCACGTGCGCAACGTGGAGATGAGCCACGTGGAGATAGCGACGGCGAGCAATGATGCTCGTCCAGCGTTTTCTCTTGTGGATGTGGAGCGCGCGGATTTCTTCGCCATCACGGCGCCGCGCGGAGCGGAGGGCGCATTCGCTTTGCAGGATGTGAAGCAGTTACGCATCGGCTGGAGCCGCGCAGCCGCGGATGCAAGCCTGAGCAGCGTGGATCATCAGATGCTGTGAGGCACCTGCGGTGCGGCCAGCCGCTCGTTCTTCGCTTGCAAGGACATTATGTTATCCCAGGTCCCAAATTCGGGACCTGGGGCACCCAGTCTATTGCTGTTGGGGTTTGTCCGGCGGCGGGTTGTTGAGCTGCACCTGAATATCGTCCATGTCTGCCATCACAGTAACTGGCAACTCCTTGTCCATGTATACGCGCGCGGGGACGGCGTTTGAGGCCGGGGCAGCCGCATCGCCCTGCGCTGGCTCGGAGTTTTTTTGCTCGGCGTCCTGCGCGCCGGAGACCTGAAGAATGTAACTGCCTTCGGGTACATACGCGAAGGAAAAACCGCCATCGTTGAGCGAACTCTCGCGTGCCTTTTCGCGGTCGTCGGCATAGAGCAGGCGCACGGAAGCGCGATTCAGGGCATGACCATCGGCGGCCGCGGTCACGAATCCGGCGACGGTGTGCAGGCCACTGAGGGAAATCTCAATATCTTCGCCGCGCGCAATCTCGCCTGCCTGCACTTTGACGGTGAGAGCCTGCTTCTTGCGAAAGGTGTTGCCGAGGCAGACGCGCGCCGAGGAATCTTGCGAGTCGGAGGGCATGAGAGCACAGACAGCGTATTCTCCGGCGGGAAGATTTGTCAAATTGAAATGACCGTGCCCGTCACTCACCTCAGAGAGCGAGAAATCGGAGAAGAGAGGCAGGCCAACTTCGGCGAGGCCGTTCTTTTCAGTCTTGCGAAAGAGCTGAAAGCGCATGCCGATGGCGGGGCTGCCATCGTCGAAGGTGACGGTGCCGCCGATCTCCGCGGCGCGCTCGATTTGCAGCGAGAGTTCGGCGGTGCGATGGACGTGAACCGCAACCTCGACGAGATGATCCTTCCATTGCTTGATGGCGTCGGCCTCCTGATCCTGATCGCCGGCGATGGCATGGAGACGGGAAAAATCGAGGCCGCGCATGGGATCGAGATAGCCTTCTTGCGTGGCGTAGGCGTAGTAGTGGCCTGGCTCTACGGCCTCGATGGTGAAGCGTCCATCGAGATCGGTTGTGGCCTCCTCGGAAGCCGGAAGAGGGTTGCCCTGCTCGATCTTTGCGGAGGAGAGAATAACTTGTGCGAAGCGCGCCGGCTTGCCCGTATCCGCGCAGAGAACGATGCCGGTGACACGGCCTTTGGTGGGGTCGGGCTTGTTGGCCGAGTGTTTGTCACAGCCGGCGGAGAAGAGGCATGCAAGCGAAAGAATGGAAAGCCAGCTCCAGCGTGTCATGGTGAGCCTCCGCGGTATTTCATGGCTGCGGAAATTGTAACGCCGTCTGCGCCACGGGATGAAAGCTCATGCGATGCAGCGGCGTTGGGCCAAGACGCTTGAGCGCGGCCAGATGCGCCGGGCAACCGTAGCCCTTGTGCTGCGCAAGCCCATAGCCGGGATACTCGCGGTCCAAAGAGACGATCAGCCGGTCGCGATAGACCTTGGCGAGCACCGAAGCAGCGGCAATGGAGAAGCTGAGCGCGTCGCCGTGGATGACGGCCTGCTGCGGGCACGGCCAATCGATCAGGTCGCGACCGTCGATGAGCATATAGTCGGGGCTGAGGGCGAGCTGCTCAACGGCGCGGCGCATGGCCAGCAGCGATGCTTGACGGATGTTGATGCGGTCGATGGTTGCGGCGTCCACGGCGGCGATGGCCCAGGCGACGGCATTGGAGCGAATTTCCGGCTCAAGCTGGTTGCGCTTCTTCTCGGTGAGCTTCTTCGAGTCGTTCAAGTCTTGCAGACGGCAGCCTCTCGGAAGAATGACTGCGGCGGCGACCACCGGCCCGAAGAGCGGCCCGCGGCCCACCTCGTCAACTCCGGCGATGCGCAGCGCGCCGCGAGCGCGCGCCGCTTCTTCCAATTCCCATCCGCAGAGCGGGGATTTTGCCATGCATTCAGTATAGAAAGCTGGACGGGTAATTGGATTGGTTTGACAGGAGTTTGTGGCCTCTCACACTTGCTGGAGTAATCTTAATTTATCGGGGAATTGCTATTTATCAGGAGATTTCTGCACAAGATGCTCAAGCCTTTCCGTTTTGCCCTCGCCGTTCTGGGCATATTCGCCCTCGCCTTCACCGTAGCCCGCGCCCAGCAGGCGGCGCCGGAGGCAACCAAGGAAGATTATGTGCGCGCCCACTACACCAAGTATGAGTTCCGCATTCCGATGCGCGATGGCAAGCGGCTGTTCACGTCGGTCTATTTACCGAAGGACCAGACCGGCGGTCCTTATCCATTCCTCATCAACCGCACTCCCTACAGCGTGGCGCCCTACGGCGAGGATCAGTATCCGCGCCACCTGGGGCCTTCGGATGAGTTTGAGAAGAGCGGATACATCTTTGTTTATCAGGATGTGCGCGGGCGGTGGATGAGCGAGGGCGAGTTTGTGGAGATGCACCCACACATCGACGTAAAGAAGTCGCCAAGCGATGTGGACGACTCCTCGGACACCTACGACACAATCGAGTTTCTGCTCAAGCACGTGGCGAACAACAACGGCAAGGCGGGGATTTATGGCATCTCCTATCCGGGCTTTTACACTTCGGCGTCCATCATCGACTCGCATCCGGCGCTGGTGGCGGCCAGTCCGCAGGCTCCCATGACCAACCTCTTCCAGGGCGACGACGGCTATCACGGCGGGGCGTTCATGCTGAGCGCCAACTTTGGCTTCTACGCGCCCTTCTTCCATCCGCAGGAGGGTCCGCAGACCCCCAAGCCCACGATTCCCTTTGACTACGGCACCCCAGACAGCTACAAATTCTTTCTGCAGGCGGGCAACGTGGCCAACCTGGACAAGATCTATCTGAAGGGGTCGAATTGGCTCTTCAACGACCAGATGAAGCACGACACCTACGACGAGTACTGGAAGGCGCGCGATCTTTCCCAACACATGAAGAACGTGCATTGCGCGGTGCTGGTGGTGGGCGGCTGGTTTGACGCGGAGGATTTGAGCGGCCCCTACAAGACCTTCTATGCAATCAACCAATTCAATCCGCAAACGCCGGTGACGCTGGTGGAAGGCCCGTGGGTGCATGGCGGCTGGGCGGGCGGCGACGGCAGCCGGCTGGGCGATGTCGAGTTCAACGCCAAGACCGGCGAGTATTTTCGCGCCAATGTGCAGTTTCCGTTTTTCGAGTTCTATCTGAAGGGCAAGGGAAAAGCGCAACCCAAGGCCGTGGTCTTTGAGACAGGCACGAATGTGTGGCACAACCTGGATGCGTGGCCGCCCAAGGCCGCCGTGGCGCGGACGCTCTACTTCCACGCCAACGGCAAGCTGAGCTTCGACAAGCCCACGGAAGAAAGCGGCGTGGATGAGTATGTGAGCGATCCCGATCATCCGGTTCCGTTTGTGGGCTACACCACCGACACGGTGCCGCAGCGCTACATGGTAGACGATCAGCGCTTCGCCAGCTACCGGCCCGACGTGCTGGTCTATGAGAGCGAGCCGCTGGAAGAGGATGTGACCATCGCCGGGCCGATCTCGCCGCGGCTGAAGATTGCCAGCAGCGGCACAGACTCGGACTTTGACGTGAAGCTGATTGACGTTTACCCGGAGGATTATTCCAGCGAGGCGGAAACTCGCCCCAACAAGCGCATTCTGGATGCGCCGCCGTTGCACATGGGCGGCTATGAGCAACTGCTGCGTGGCGAGCCGTTCCGAGCCAAATTCCGCAATGGCTGGGAGAAGCCGGAGCCGCTTACTCCGGGCAAAGAGGCCGACCTTAACTTCACCATGCCCGATCTCTTCCACACCTTCCGCCACGGCCACCGTATCATGGTTCAGGTAGAGAGTTCCTGGTTCCCGTTGACGGATCGAAATCCGCAAACCTTTACCGACATTCCCAACGCGCAGCCGGAGCAGTTTCAGAAGGCCACCGAGCAGGTTTTTCGCCAGAAGGATGCGGCCAGCGGCGTAGAGGTGCTGGTGCTGCCCCAGCCGTAAAAAGGGCATAGGAATTGGAGAACCGCTCTAGCTTGAGCGCGGCGGACGCGGCGGGCGTCCTTTCATTGGGTGGCTCTGCCACTGTACTCACGCGTTTTTCTATTTTCGACCGAAGGATCGAGAGAATTCGATGAAGAATCAATACAGAGGCATGGCAAAACCGCTGATGATGCTGACGTTTGCCGTGACGCCGTTTCTGGCCGGCTGCGGAAATTTCTGGCAGGCGCCCGCGGGCACCACGACCAGCACGGTCACGCTGACGGCTTCTCCCACCTCTGCGGTTGTGGGCGCGAGCGTCGCGCTGACGGCCACGGTTTCGCCCACGGCCGCCACCGGGACGGTTACCTTCTATAGCGGTTCGACTTCGCTGGGCACGGCAACGCTGAGTTCCGGCACGGCGACGCTGACCACCTCGTTCACGGCCGCTGGAACATTGTCGCTGACGGCGGATTATGGCGGCAACTCGACCTATGAGGCTAGCACCTCCACGGCCGTCTCTTTTGTGGTGAGCGCAGCAGGAACCACCGCCACCACCACCACGGTCGCCTCTTCGAGCATGACGCCCACGGAGGGTGAGAGCGTCACGCTTACGGCCACGGTTTCGCCCACAGCCGCCACCGGAACAATTACCTTCTATGACGGCTCGACTTCGCTGGGGACAGGAACGCTGAGTTCGGGCACAGCGACGCTGTCCACCTCGTTCACCACGAGCGGCGCGCATACGATCACGGCCGACTACGGCGGCAATACGACCTATGCCGCCAGCACATCCGCGGCGATTACCATCACGGTCGGCTCCTCCAGTTCGTCGGAGTGCGGCTATCAAGACAGCACGAACAGCGTATTTTCCGCCGCATCCAATACATTCACCAGCGGCACTGACAATACGCTGACCGACCCTTCCATTGATGTTTCCACCGCCGACGAGAGCGCCATCTGCGCGGAGAGTTCCGGCACGGCAGTCGCCGTGACCGATCCGACTATCACCTCGACAAGCGCGGGCGGCAACCTGACCGACAGCAGCGTCTACGGCACCAACGCCGCGGTGCTGGCCTACGGGTCGAGCGCCACCACTGCCTCCGGCGCAGCTATCAACATCACCGGCGGCGGCAGCATCCTCACCACCGGCCAATACGGCAACGGCGTCTTTGCCTCGGGAGACGGCGCGGCGATCAGCCTGAGCGGCAACTCGATTACGACCCGTGGCGCAAATGCCCACGCCGTGGATGCGGCTGAAGGCGGATCGGTGACTCTGACCGATGTAACGGCTTCAACCTCCGGGTTGGACAGCGCGGCGGTGGCCACGGATCAAGGCGGCGGCACGGTGACTGCGACCAATGGCAGCTTGACCGCCACTGACGCCGAGGCGGTTGTGGTGGAGGGCGCCGGGTCGGTGATCTTGAACGGAACAACGCTCAGCAGCGCCGCGGGCAGCTATCGCGGCATTCTGCTCTATCAGGACACAACGGCAACTGAAGCCACGGTCACTGCCAAATTCACGATGACCAGCGGCTCCATCGCTTACACCTGCCCGGTGACGGCCTCCAGCACAAGCTGCTCCAGCGGCGTGAATACTACCGGACAGAGCAATCCCGCGACGGTATTTGCCGTGGCCAACACAACGGCCAAGATCACGCTGACCGATGTGACGGTGACCAATGAGACCTCGACCACGACCGACAGCCAGGGAACCTTGCTGTCGGCAGCGGCGCTGAACAACGGCACTTGGGGCGCGGAAGGCTCCAACGGAGGCCTGGTCACCTTCACCGCCTACGGGACAACGCTGACCGGCGACGTGATAGTGGACGACAGCAGCACGCTTGCCTTGACGCTGCAATCCGACACCGCATCCACGCCTGTCCCCTCCTCGCTGACCGGCGCCATCAATGCCGTTCACTCCACCAGCACAAAGGTGAGTCTGACGCTGGACGCGGCCAGCACATGGGTGGTGACGGGAAACTCTTACTTGACCGCGCTGAGCGATGCCGACGCAAGTTACAGTAATATCACCTGCGAAACCGCGGGCTGCGTGGTCACTGCCGGGAGCCAGACGATTACCCCTGCAACCAAATGAAGCCGCACAGGCGCTACAATGGTGCCATGAATGTGCTGATGTATGGAGTTTCCTGGTGCGGAGATTGCCGCGCCGCGCGCAAGTTCCTTGTTTCGCACGGCATCGAGTACTCGGAAATTGACATCGACCACGACGCAGATGCCTCGGCCGAACTACTGCGCCGCGTGGGCAAGCGCGCCGTGCCGCAACTGGTGATTGACGGCGAGTGGTTCCAGCCCTACAAGCCGGGGCGCGGGCTGCTGGTGGACGAACTGCATGAGCGACTGGGAATTCCTCGCGAGTGAAACCCTTCAGGTTCGGAGTCTCCCATCCTTTTTGTGCGCGTTAACAATTCTCATACAATAGATAAAGAGTTGAAGCCCAGCCGCAAAAACCAGCTCAGGCAAGGAGAATCTCGTGATCGACCGCTATACACGCCCCGCGATGGGCCGCATCTGGACCGATGAGAACAAGTACCGCTGCTGGCTTCGAGTTGAGGCGGCAGCCAGCACCGTTCTGGCCGAGGACGGCGTGATTCCCGCCGTCGCCGCCGAGGCCATTGCTACCAAGGCCGACTTCTCCGTCGCCCGCATTCAGGAGATCGAGGCCGAGGTGAAGCATGACGTGATCGCCTTCACTACGGCTGTAGCGGAGACGCTGAAAGAGCAAGGCCTGGACGCCGAGTCGCGTTGGCTGCACTACGGACTGACCTCGAATGACATTGTGGACACGGCGCAGGCGTTGCAGATTGCCGAGGCTTCGGCGTTGATCCGCGCGGGGCTTGTGGAATTTCTGGACGTACTCAAGCGCCGCGCGGTCGAGTTCAAGCACACGCCGACTATCGGCCGCACCCACGGAATCCACGCTGAGCCAACCACCTTCGGCCTCAAGCTGCTCAACTGGTTCGCCGAGATGGAGCGCAATTTGATTCGCTTCGACGCGGCAGCCGAAGAGATGCGCGTCGGCAAGCTCTCGGGCGCCGTGGGCACTTTTGGCCATCTGAAACCGGAGCACGAGGAAAAGATCTGCGCGCGGCTCGGCCTCAAACCTGCGCCTGTGGCCACGCAGGTGATTCAGCGCGACCGTCACGCGGCTTACATCTCCACGCTGGCCATTCTCGCCAGCACGCTGGACAAGATTGCCGTCGAGGTACGCCACCTGCAACGCACCGAGGTGCGCGAAGCGCAGGAGTACTTCAGCGAAAAGCAAAAAGGCTCTTCGGCGATGCCGCACAAGAAGAACCCGATTACTTCAGAGCAGATCAGCGGCCTAGCGCGCGTGCTGCGCGGCAATGCGCAAGCGGCTTTTGAGAATATTCCGCTCTGGCACGAGCGCGACATTTCGCATTCCTCGGTGGAGCGCATCATCTTTCCCGACTCGACGATTCTGGTCGATTATCTACTGGCCAAGACAACCGATCTGATCGACCGCCTGCTGGTCTATCCGGAGCGCATGAAGAGGAACCTGGAATCGACCGGTGGTTTGATCTTCAGCGGCCAGTTGCTGCTCGACCTGGCCGAGGCGGGCATGATGCGCGAGGACGCTTACAAACTCGTTCAGTCGCACGCCATGCGCGCATGGAAAGAAGATCTGATCTTCCGCGATGAAGTGACGCGCGATCCGGCCATTACCGCGCTGCTCAGCCCGGAAAAACTCGCACGCGCCTTTGACTACACGCGGCAACTGGGCAATGTGGACGCGATCTTCCAGCGAGTGTTGGGCGAGTAACGGCGATGAACGAAAGACCAGAAGAAGACAATCCTCGGGTGACAGGGGTCGTCAGCCAAGCGGTTGACGCGGAGGCGGAGGGCGACGCGGCCTTTGCGGAAACGATTTTAACAGCGCTGGTCGAGGAGTTTCCCCGCTCGGCGCTTGCACACGGCTATCTGGCGTGGATTTTATCGCTCAGAGACCGGCATCGCGAGGCGATTGAAGAAGGCCGCGTGGCGATTCAATTAGAGCCTGCCTCGGAGCGGGTTTCGATGCTCTTTTTTCGTGTGCTGTGGGCCGCGGGCGAGCGCAACGAAGCGCTCAATGAAGTGAAGCGCTTTACGGCCATCGGCCACTCGGATGAATACTCCATGATGTTGGAAGAGTGGGCGCGGAGTGAGGATACGCAATGATGGTTTTCCCAGGTTTCTAATGCGAGACCTGGGCGCAGGCAAATGCGCGCCGTAGGCGCAAGGCTGGTTAGCCCCACGCTGAAGCGCGGGGTGTAGATCGCGATTGTAGAATGAGAGTCCTGTAGGGACGGAGTTCATCTATGAATCTCACTCTCGCAGTTACCGGCGCATCGGGCGCGGTCTTTGGCCGCGAAATGCTGCGCGCGCTGGAGGCCGATGAGCGCGTCGCCCGCGTACATTTTGTTGCTTCAGAGAACTCGCTGCGCGTGATGGCCGAGGAGTTGGGCGTGAGCGGGCGCAACAACTTGCTGGAAAAGCTGCTGGACGCACCGCCGACAAAAACCGTGCAGCACTCCGACGCGAACATCGGCGCGGCGATTGCCTCGGGCAGCTATCCTGCGCAGGGAATGATCGTCCTTCCCTGCTCGATGGGCACGCTGGCGGCAATTGCGCTTGGGCTGGCCAACTCGCTCATTGCCCGCGCCGCCGACGTGACGCTGAAGGAGCGGCGTCCGCTGATCTTGTGTGTGCGGGAGACGCCCTTCAATCGCATTCATCTGCGCAATATGACGCTGGCCGCCGAGGCCGGGGCGGTGATCTTCCCCTGCATTCCGGCCTTTTATAATCAGCCCGCGGATTCGACCGAGATGGCGCGGCAGTTCGTCTATCGCGTGCTGGCGCACATCGGCCTGCCGCAGCCGGAAGCGTACGTCTGGAAGGCGGAGGAGTGAAGGCCTTCATTGCCAAACGCGCTAAGATGATTGAAGCGATGCGGCCGGATTGCTTATAGTTCGTTCAGGGCCGGAAGCAATGGTGGGGAACTGGCGGAATCAAGCGGGTGGCGTGCGTTCCTGCTGTCCCGAAAAGCGGCGGCAGGGGCAGGCGCTGCTTGGCAACCCAATCTCAGTGAACGCATGAATCAAGCCCCGGAAGGATGCAGACCATGGCAATAGAAAACGCTCCAGCGCGTATCGGCAAGACCGTTGTGATTCGCGGCGAAGTGAAGGGCAGTGAAGACCTGATCGTGGATGGGCGAGTGGAGGGGACGGTGAGCCTTGTGGAGAGCCGGTTGACGATCGGCCCGAGCGCAACTGTTGCCGCCGACCTTTCCGCCAAGGAAATTCTGGTTTTGGGCCAAGTCCAGGGCAACCTGGAGGCCAGCGGGCGGGTGGAGTTGCGAGCCGGCAGCCAGGTGGTGGGCGATATCCGCGCTCTTCGCCTTTCGATCGAGGACAATGCGGTCTTTCGCGGCAAGGTTGACCTGACACAAGGGGTCTCAAAAGGCCCCGATGGAGCAGGCGCGTCGCAAGCCGGCGGGAAGATTTGATAATTTACCGCGCGCCGCAGTATCCATGCGCTATCTGCTTGACCTCAAGGAGATTTCAGGGTGTTTAGCCGTTGGTTTGGCAAGAAACAAGAGAGCGCGCCTGAGGCTTCCGCACTGGGCTTTACCGGGCCCAGGGTGCCGCGCCGCTCGGGCGGATGGGAGGTGCTGCGCAAGCGTCTTCTGGCGGAGTCTGGCCTGCGCGCCATCGACATCGGCTACAGCTCTCCGGCGAACATCAACTACCTGACCGGCCTGGGCCATAGTGTCTTTCTGGCCGATGTGGTACACGATGCCTGCACGGAAAATTGGCAGCGCAGCACGGACAAAGAGGGCAATCCGGTATGGGACGTCCAGGGCTTTCTGAATCAATCGCTCAACTTTGGCGGACGGATGTTTGATGTGGTGCTGCTTTGGACCGCCCTTGATTATCTGCCCGAGCCTCTGGTGGCGCCCGTGGTGCAGCGGCTCTTTGAGGCTACCAATCCCGGTGGGCAGGTGCTGGCCTTTTTTCACACCCGCATGCAGGGCGAAGAAACCGCATATTGCCGCTACCATCTGACGGCCGGCGACGAAGTGGAGGCGCAGTTGGCCGAGCAGATTCCCATTCAGCGCGCCTTTTCCAACCGCAGCATCGAGCGGCTCTTTGCCGCCTGGAGCGGCTATCGCCAGTTCCTGGCCAAAGACAGCGTCTCGGAGCTGATCGTCACGCGCTGACGGATGATGAGGCGCCAGCCGTTTCAAAAGGAGAACCCAGGATGAACTTGCAAGGAACGCACATCACCTGGCTGGGACACGCGACGGTGCTTGTCGAGACCGCCCAAGGAACAAATCTTCTCATCGATCCCTACCTCGCACAGAATCCCAGCTATCCCAAAAATTTTGTACTGCCGGCGAAGATCGATTTCATTCTGGCAACGCACGGCCACGGCGATCATATCTCCGATGTTGTGCCGGTAGCCGCCAAACACCGCTCCACCGTGGTGGCCATCCATGAGCTGGCAGGCTATTTCGCCGGCAAGGGCGTGGTCCGGACCATCGGGATGAATCTAGGCGGAACCGTGCAACTGAACGAAGTGGCGGCGACGATGGTGGAGGCCAGGCACTCATCGGGCGCGCAGGACGAAACGGGCGCCCACTACGTGGGCGTGGCAGCGGGATTTGTACTGACCATCGCCGATGGCCCGATTCTCTACCATGCCGGAGACACAGCGGTCTTTGGAGATATGAATCTGATTCGGGAGTTATACCACCCCGAAGTGGCCATGCTTCCCATCGGAGGGCACTACACCATGGACCCGAAGGAAGCCGCCATGGCCGTGCGCTTTCTTCAGCCGCGGATAGTGCTTCCACTGCACTTCGGCACCTTCCCGCCGCTGACTGGAAGCCCGGAGGCGCTGGCGGCGCTGGTGGATGCCGGCGTTGAGGTGGTGCGCTGGAAACCGGGAGAAACCATTTAGGACCTGTTCATGGCAGGTCCTCGTTTTGCATGGGAGGCTTCATATGGTTCCGCGCAGGTTGGGATGGGTGGCGCTGTGGGCCGCGGTTTGGCCGGCGCTGGCCTTTGGCGGCGGGCAGAAGCCGTGCGTAACCGCCGATGAAGCCACCGGGTTCGTCAACAAGGACGTGTGCGTCTCGGCGCACATTTACGACGTGGTGGAGCTGCCCGACGGAACGCGCTTTCTGGATGTCTGCACGCCACAGACGCCCGACGAGCAGTGCCGCTTCACCATCGTGAGCCTGTGGGAGGATCGCGACGAGGTGGGCGAACTGCACAAGTACCGCGACATGGACGTGCAGGTACGGGGAATTGTGCGTCCCATGCACGGGCGGGCAGGGATGCTGCTGAGCCATGCGCGCCAGTTCTACGGCGGGCCGCCCAGGTTCAAGCCCAATCCCAGGCTGGCGCGCGGCTTCAACGCCGAGCAGAGCCGGCCGCCAATCAACGACCCCAATCTGCGCTCCCAGGGCGCGGGCCGCGCCTTCATGAACACGCGGGAGCGGGAGACGCTGCCCGCAAAGTGAGCTTATTCCCATTTTGTCCGCCTAATCCAGATCAGGAGAAATGCAATTCTCCCTCCCACTTGTTCCGCAAAGAGCGCGGAATGGATGGGGCGTGGCGTTTCAAAACTTTTGGGCCAAATCAATTATTGAGGCCAAGTTATATCCTGTTCTGAAAATAGAATCCCTCCCCTTTTTCCCTTAGCTCAACTGCAAATCCACCAAGCTGGTACTCAAGTCCCACCGCCTTGCGCCGATGAACTCAGAGAATCAATTTGGAAAGGGCATCCGCATGGACTGGCTCAAAAATCTTCCTGTCTCGCGCAAGTTCACCGTCGCCTTCGGTATCGTATGCAGTCTCTGTATCCTCTTGGGTGCTTTCTCGTTCATCACCTTCCGAACCATCGCCGCCAAGAGCGAGGATGTGAGCAATAACGGCTTCCCTTCCGTGGTTCATCTGGGTGAAATTGGCGGAGCAATCGCCACGGTGCGGCATTCGGATCTGGCCCTGCTGCTGTGCACAGACCCGGCGTGTTCGGCCGCCTATACGGCGAAGCGCGAGAAAGCCCTGGCAGCCTATCCGGCCGCGGTCAAAGCATACGAACCGCTGATCAGAAATGACAGCGAGCGCGAACTCTTCCAAAGACTCACCGGTGCCTTCTCACAATACATGGAAGCCAGTAATCGCGGCGCTGCATTGCTTGCGGCCACCAAGACGGGCGATGCACTGGATGTTCTCATCGCGCCAGCTACGATCAAAGCGCTCGACGACGCTCAGTCAGCCACGGATGAAGTATTGCAACTCGATATCAAGTCCGGCAGCGAGGAGTCGATGAGCGCCACAGTGGCCAGCAAACACGCCCTCTGGATCAGCACCGGAGTCACACTATTGATTGTTCTTCTCTGTGCGCTGATCGGCACCATGCTGACGGGTGTGATTGCGCCGCGGCTGGCAAAAGTGATGACCGCGCTGGAAAGTTTGGCGAGAAAGGATCTGACGGCTTTCGTCGAAGTGTCGGGAAGCGACGAAATCGGCCGCGTGGGCGAGGCCTTCAACGCCAGCGTCGCCTCCATGCGCAGTGTTCTTGTCTCTGTGGAGCAGTGCGCGGACACGCTCTCGGCGGCCACCACCGAAATCAGCACTCGCTCGGTCCAGATCTCCGGCAATGCGCATACCCAGTGCAGCAAGATCAACCAGATCGCCGCGGCAGCGCAGGAGATGACAGCGACCATCGGAGAGATCAGCCACAACGCCGAGAGCGCCGCCAGCGCCAGCCGCAAGTCGGCTGAGACGGCTGATCAGGGCGGGTCGGTGATGCAGGCCGCCGTCGGGACGATGGAGAAGATCGCCGGAGCTACCAGTACCGTCTCGGAGAAGATGACTTCGCTGGCTCATCGCTCCGAGGAGATCGGCAAGGTGGTCAACGTGATTCAGGAGATCAGCGAACAGACCAACCTGCTGGCCCTGAACGCGGCTATTGAAGCGGCCCGCGCCGGTGAGCATGGACGGGGATTCGCCGTCGTCGCCGGCGAAGTTCGCCGACTAGCCGAGCGCACCAAAAGCGCCACCGAAGAAATCTCAGACACCATCCGCAGCATCCAGGAAGGGACGCGCGATACCTTGCAGGTGATGGAGGACAGTCGCTTGGCCGTGGAAACCGGCATGGGAGAAACCACCCACGCGCGCCATAGCCTCGAGGCGATCATCTACTCGTCCAAGAAGGTGGAAAACCAGATTAACCTGATCGCCACCGCCGCCACCGAGCAGACCTCGGCATCGGGCGAAATCTCCGAGTCCGCCGGCCATATTTCGCAGTTGTCGGTTGAGAATGCGCAGGGCGCGGAAGAGGCCGTTGAAGCCCTCAAGAATCTGGCCACACTGGCCAGCGATCTGGACGCCATGATCCGCCAGTTTAGCCTGGAGGACGGACAACAGCCCGGCGCAAAATTGGCGGGCCAGAGCCAGCCGGCTGGGCGATCAGTCTTCAGGCCGGCGCACTCTTAAACACAGCAGCCAACCCAAGCATCTCAATTCTTGCGCAGGTAGGTGCGTGAGAGGCGGTCATGCCAGCTCAGGCGGTCTTCGTCAAAGAGCGTCCAAACGACGCCCAGCCCCGCCGGAAGCACTGACAGCAGCAGTGCACCCAACCGGCTGCGCAACTGCGCGCGGGTGGGGCGCTGGCCGTCGAAGGTACAAAGCGAGATGCGTGCGTAACGCATACCGGGCGTGGCCTCGGTGAGAGTGAAGAAGCACACCTGGTAAAACAGTCCGACAAGCAGAAAGGCCGACGCCGCGCTCAACTCCAGGACTTTCACCGCGGGCGGGTGAATGATGTGGGAGGCGGCCACCAGCGCCGCTCCCAGAAAGGCCGCAGTGACGAGCGCTCCATCCACCAAAACCGCCATCAGTCGCCGGTTGATCGGCGCCAGGTCCAACGGCTGCCGCGAAGCAGGCGCCTCCTGAAACTGCGGCGCGCAAGCGGGTTGGGGCTCCAGTTTGACGCCCGACCACTCTGGCTCCGGCCATGCAGGCGCAGCAAACTCCCCGGATTCGCTGGAGAGAAGGCCGGGGGCCACCTCAAAGATGCTCAACGGCTTTTCCACTCCATCCACCGCGAAGGGCATCTCGGCCAACTGCGGACGCCTCTTGCGAGGAGCAACCAGCTCACGTGGAAACTCGATGAGGTTGGCGTAGATAGGCAGATCCGGCTCGACAGGCGCAAGCTCCTCTTCGGCCCGCGCGCTCTCATCCACCGCCGGTTCCTCCCTGCGATTCTCAATGAAATGAACCGCGAACGGGCGCTGGCTGGTTTCCATTTGCGCCACCGCGCCAGCAGCATCATCGCGGGCTTCACTGGCTTTGGATAAATCCTGGGATGCGGGTGAACTCGGCTGAAGACTTTCCTCCGAAACGAAAGCTTGCGTTATTTCTTCTGGCTTGATGCGGGGGTTGAAAGTCTCGCTTTCCTCCGCAATGGGTTTTTCCGTAGCCTTTTCAGCCCCGAAGAGATCCCCCGTGACAGGCTCAAACGCGAACAAACCAATTTGTGGCTCCTCGTCCACAGCCTTGATCGTTTCCATCTTTTCACCGGAATCGAACGGAAGGGCTGCAGACGGAGCAACAGTTTCCGCGGCCTGCATCTGGCTGAAGCTGGGGGCATGAGCATATCGGGCGGCCACGCGGGCAGCCAGAGAGGCGTGATTGCTGGTGGCGGCGCAACTCTGGGCCGTCACGGCCGGCTTGGCCTTCGACAAGCCTCTGCGGCTCCGGTGCGCTGCAAGGCGCTGGTCCACTTCCTGCTTCAAGGATGATGCGCTGACAGGCTGGCGTACCGATGTGCTCAAGGCCTCTGTTTCCCTTCTGATGCGCCTTGTGCCGATTGACACGGCCCAGAGCGGCTGTTCCGGTCCTGAATCCCGATGTTCGCGAGGCTCTCATAAATCGATTCCAAAAAAGAAAGGCCGCGCAACTACAAACTGCCATTACACGGATGGCGTGCTTTGAGCACGGCGAAAAGCTTGCAATTTCTGCCTGATGCCGGAGTTTCCCGGCGCGCGTCCCATACAAGGCAAGCCTGTTTTGCTATGCTGACCTTGGCCCTGGAATGTTTCCTCGCGATTTAATGATTATCACGCTGCTGTCTCTCTGTCACCTGCAAATTCAGGGACAGGGGTTGACTAATGCGGCACATCCCGCGGTGCAAGCAGCCGCTCAGGCAGCCGCGCCCACGGCGATTTCCACAGATGCGCAAACAGCATCGAACCTGCCGAATGACCCCGGCGAGGAGATTCTTCCCGTGGCTCAACCGGAATCGGAGCCGGCAGGCGGCGTGCCGGTTGAGCTTGAAGCGCGAAGACAGAGCCGCGTGGGCGACATCTGGACCCTCACCGGCGATGTGGTAGTCCGCTACCGTGAATATATTCTGCGCGCTGACAAGGTCGTCTATCACCAATCCACCACGATTCTGGAGGCGGAAGGCAATCTGCAGGTAGCTGGCGGACCCAACGATGTGCTCATCTACGCCACACGCGGCGAGATGCGGCTCAATACGTACACCGCACGTTTTTACAACGTCCACGGCTCGCAAGGGGTGCGCGCCCTGGGCCGCTCGACGGTCTATTCCACTGCAAATCCCTTCTTCTTCACCGCGCGGGTTCTGCTGGAGACCGGCAAGGACCAGTACCGCCTGATCGACGGCACCATGACCAACTGCCGGCTGCCCAGGCCCGACTGGCAGGTCTACTCCCGCTCCATCAAGCTGGAAGACAACACTGCTTCCACCGCCAATGCTCTCTTCAAATTTCTCGGCCTGCCCATCTTTTATCTGCCCTACCTTCGCCATCCAGTGGACGATACAGGGCGTGAAAGCGGCTTCCTGATCCCCCTCGTCAGCACCGGTTCGTCGATCCGCGGCTTCACCCTGGGCGAGCAGGTTTACTGGGCGATCAACCGCAACATGGACATGGTCGCCGGAACGGAGTACTACAGCAAGCGCGGCTGGGCGCCCAACGGCGACTTCCGTTACCGGGGCCCAGGGCTTGACCACCTGAATGTGCGCTGGAATGCCCTGCTGGACCGCGGCGTCGAGCTGCCCAGCGCCGCCGATCCAACCCAAATGGTGCTCACCAATCAGGGCGGCGTGGATGTGGCCGCCCAGGGCCGCAAAGACCTTTCGCCGGAGACCAGGCTCGCCGGCAATGTCGAATACCTCTCACGCTACATTTACCGGCTGGTCTTCAACGACAATTTCCTTCAGGCGGTCAGTTCCGAGGTTCAAAGCAACATTTCGCTCACCCACACCCACAACAGCTACATTGCCTCCGGTTCGATGGAACGCTTTCAGAGCTTTGCCAGTTCGGCCAACGGCGACGAGGCCCGAATTATCCACCTGCCCAACCTGCGCTTCGACGTCCTCGACCGGCCGATGGGCGTTGCGCGGCTCGATTGGGGAATGGGCTCATCGCTCGGCTATGTGAACCGTTCCGAGCCGGAGTTCCACGCTCGCAACGCCGTCCGCTACGACTTCTATCCGCATCTCACCTTGCCGCTCTCCGGTGGCGGCTGGAGCTTGGTTGCCGAGGCTGCGCTGCGCGAGACCGCCTATTCCGTCAGTCAGACGCCCAACCTGGCCACAACCGGCAACGGAACGCCCGCCCTCAACCGCCAAGCCCTCAACCGCAGCGATTTTGAAGTTTCGGTTGACCTGCGTCCGCCTGCCCTGGAGCGCGATTTTATCCTTAACCACTGGAATCGCGAGATGCGCCACGTCATCGAGCCGGAGATCAGCTACCGCTCCGTGACCGGCATCGGCGCGCAGGCCCGCAACGTGCTGCTGGTCGATACCACTGATATCGCCACCAACACCGACGAAGTGGGCTTGTCCCTGACCCAGCGCCTTTTTCTTCGCCCCATTGAAGCTAGGCCCTGTGCACCGGAGGAAGCCTCATCCACAAGCGGGTGCCCGGCACAAGCGCCGCGCGAGTGGGCCAGTTGGCAGATTGCGCAGAAGTTCTTCCTCGATCCCCACTTCGGCGGGGCGCTGATCGCCAACCGGCGCAACGTCTTCGACGCCACACTGCAGATGAGCGGCGTCGCCTTCCTCACCGCGCCACGCAACATCGCGCCCGTCACCTCGCGCATGCGCTTCGAGGCCATCGACAACCTGCGCATCGAGTGGGATATGGACTACGATCCCCTGTTGGGCCACTTTGGCGCCGACAACCTCTATGCCGGTTACAGCTGGGGCCGGACCACGCTCGGGCTGGGCCATGCGCTGCTGAACGCCGTGGATGAAAACGGCAGCGCCGCCTCCACCATCAAGAGTCAGCAGATTCAGCCCTTCTTGTCTATCGGCAAACCCAGCGGCGTGGGCTTCAATCTGGCCGCCAACGCCGGTTACGACTATACCTATGACTCTCTGATCTACGCTGGAGCGCAGGCGGTCTACAACTGGAACTGCTGCGGCCTCAGCGTGGGCTACCGGCGCTTCGAGCTCGGCTCAGTGCGCAACGAGACACAGTACCTCTACAGCTTCACCATCGCCAACTTCGGCTCCGTAGGCGACATCCGCCGCTCCAACTCCGCCTTCCGCGACCCCTCCCTGCCGCCCGCCTACTAAAACGGAAAACCATTCTGCCGCTGCTTGTCAGCGACAGAATGGTTTGGAATCCGCGTCGAATTGGTCAGGAACCCCTGAGTTTAACCGCCTTTTGCTATACCAGTTCGACCTTCAGCGTAATGCCCACGTCGGAGAGCTTCTCGGCAGGCATCTTAACCTTCAAGCAGGAGTCGTCCTGCTTCCACTGCAGATCGCCCTTGTAACCAAGCAGCTCGACCTTGCCGATCTTGCCGAGATTCTGCGGGCTGGCGAGGCCGAGAGCGTTGACGACCGCTTCCTTTTCCGGCCGGCCCATCACGAAGGCGTAGATCTTGCCGTTCTTGGTGGTGAAGCGCACGTCCTCGGCGGTCAGGTCGTTCGTTTTGTCCTCGTTGAAGTTGCCGGTCTCGATCTTGGTTTTGGTGGAGGGGCCTTCGCCGTATAACTTCCACGGACGCGAAGCAAAGATGCCTTCGCTGTTGACCTGCATCCACGCGGTGATGCCCTCCAGAACCTTCATCTCCTCAAAGTCCAGTTCGCCGGAGTTGGGCAGCGGGAAATTGAGTAACAGGTTGCCGTTCTTGCTGACAATGTCGGTGAGCAGGTCGATCACCTTTTTGGGCGACTTATACTTTTCCCCGCGCTTGTAATGCCATTGGCCGATGCAAGTGTCGGTCTGCCAGGGATTCGGGGCGATGCTGTCAGAGACGCCGCGCTCGTGATCGAGCAAGCAAGTGCCGATGGCGCAGTCCGATGCCTCTTTGCTGGTGTAGACGGCTTCGGTTTTTCCGCCGTGCAGCTTCGCGCTCACGTTGTAGAGGTGCGCCACCATCTTCAGACCGTATTCGTCGAAAGGAAGATGACCGTCGGTATAAAGCAGATCAGGCTGATACTTGTCGATAAGGTCGGTCATGCGGTCGAGATAATGCTTGCGCCAGGAGTCGGGAATGCCGTCGTCGGTCCAATCGAGTTTGTCGGCGAACTGCGCACAGCCTGCGTCGTGATAGAGGTCAGCGAACTTGGGATCGACGCCGTCATAGGGAACGCCGGCCAGCGGGCCGGTCTTGTCGGCGCTGTGGCTTACAGAGAACCACTTGTAACTTATCCATAAGTGCTCGCTGACTCCGAACCTGAGTCCATGGTTGCGCGCGGCCTTCGCCCACAAACCAACAACGTCCTTTTTTGGCCCCATGTTTACCGCGTTCCAGCGCGTGTACTTTGAGTTCCAAAGGTCGAAGTTATCGTGGTGGACGCCCATGCTGAAGAAATACTTTGCGCCGGCCTTCTTGTAGAGGCCCATGAGGTGATCGGGATCCCACTTGGCGGCCTTCCAATTGTTGACCAAGTCTTTGTAACCAACCTTGGAGGGATGGCCGTAGGTCTCCACGTGATAACGGTACTGGTCCGTTCCCTGGATATACATATTGCGGGCGTACCAGTCGCCATCTTCGATGGCCGATTGCGGTCCCCAGTGAGACCAGATGCCGAACTTCGCATCCCGAAACCACTCCGGGATCTGGTAGCCTTGCAGCGAATGTCTGGTGCCGAGAAAGTTGCCGCCCTGTGCCGCCTGTGCCTTGGCGAACTTTGAGAGAGCCAGGGCGGAACACGCGCCGCCCATCCATTGAAGCAATTCACGCCTGTTCAACGCCATTTGACGATTCATCCTTTCAGGGTCCCGGCAAAATATGCCGGAGTAGGCGCCAAATCGCGCGCCATGGGAATTGTATCAGTTTCATCTTTACTCGAGCGGGCACCAGGTCAAGGCGCGTGGTAATCGCATCCAGTCCGTTTTCGTTTGCTGATCATTTCATTCAAGTGGCGCGTATGAAACCAAGTTCATTTGCCTCCAATCCCTCTTCTTTGTTCTTGTGGGCACAGCGAGCAACTGCTGAACGGAGTTTGAATCTACCTACCTCCGGGGGAGCGTCCCCCCTTTGATCGCCCATAAACCCTGGCTTCGGAGAATTCTCCTATACTTGCTTTGAACCTCCTGAGGAGCTTGCCGTGGCGCAGACGCGCATCAAACCGCACCTTCAACAAGTGGCCGAGACGACGCGGCGGGCGGAGCAATCGCGGGTCTTCCGGCGCAACCAGGTCTTCGGGCTTCTGCTGGTGGCCGCGGCGATCCTGCTCACCTGGCTGCTGCGCACCAATCCGCAGTGGATCTTTCCCCAGGGTTGGTGGAGGCCATGAAGCGCGGGGCTGAAGAACCATTGGCAGTCCTGCTGCTGGGACCAACCGGCAGCGGCAAGACGGCGCTGTCGCTTGCTCTGGGCGAGCGCTTCGGCGGCGAGATCGTCAGTTGCGATTCGGTGGCTGTCTATCGCGGCATGGACCTGGGCACGGCCAAGCCGACGCTGGAAGAACGGGCGCGGCTGCCGCATCATCTGATTGACGTGGCCGACCCGGACCAGCCGTTTACCGCCGGCGAATACAACCGGCAGGCGCGGGCTGCGCTCCGGGAGATTGCCGGGCGGGGCCGGCTGCCGATTGTCACCGGCGGCACCGGGCTTTATCTGCGCGCGCTCACCGAAGGGCTTTTTGCCGGACCGGAGCGGGATGAGGCGCTGCGCACGCGGCTCGAAACCAGCCGCAGTCGCCACGGCGCGGCCTGGCTGCATCGGCTGCTCAGCCGGCTCGATTCCGCCTCGGCCGCGCGCATCCACGCGAACGACGCGCCCAAGCTGATTCGCGCCATCGAAATATGTCTGGCCGCGCGCCGGCCGCTCTCCGCTGTGCTGGGCAATCGCGCGCTGGCCCGCGACCCGATCACTGGATTTCGGTTGTTGCGCATCGGCCTTAACCCGCCGCGCCAGGAGCTCTATGAGCGGCTCAACCAGCGTTGCGCGGAGATCTTTGACGCTGGCCTCATTGAAGAGACGCGCGCACTGCTCGCCCGCTATGGGCCGGTCAAGGCGCTGGACTCTCTCGGCTACCGGCAGGCACTGCGCGTGCTGCGGGAGTCTTGGCCAGTCGAAGAAGCAATAGCAGCCGCCCAGCAGGGCCATCGCAACTACGCCAAGCGGCAGTTGACCTGGTTCCGGCGCGAGCCTGAGGTGCATTGGATCGAGGGCTTTGGCGATGAGCCGGAGAGCACGCGCAGGGCCGCTGAGCTGATCTTTTCTATTGGCGGGTTTGCTTCAGCAGGATGATTCTTTGGCGCTCAGTTCAAAAACATCGTCCGATAGAGCGTGTCCCGCTGCACAGGCTTGAAGCCCGCATCGCGAATGATTCTGCGCAGTTCTTCTTCCGTTGTGCAGTTACTTGTGCCCGCGGCCTTCACGACGTTTTCCTCCAGCATTACCGAGCCGACGTCGTTGCCGCCAAAGTGGAGGCCCAGCTCCAGAACCTTCAAGCCCTGCGTCACCCAGCTCGCCTGCACGTTTTCGATGTTGTCGAGATAGAGCCGCGAGATAGCCAGCACCTTGAGATATTCAACGCTTGTCGCTTCCTCCCAGCCGTGGCCGCCAAGGGCGGTATTTTTTGGCTGGAAGCTCCAGGGGATGAAGGCCGTGAAACCACCGGTCTCTTCCTGCAAGCGGCGGATCACTTCAAAATGATTCACGCGCTGTTCGAATGTTTCGCCTACGCCGAACATCATTGTCGCCGTGGTTCTCATGCCAAGCTGGTGCGCACAGCGATGCACGCTGACCCATTCTTCGGTATTGCATTTCAGGCGCGCAACGCGCCGCCGCACATCGTCGTCCAGAATCTCCGCGCCGCCGCCGGGAATGGAATCCAAACCCGCCGCGCGCAGGCGAATGATGGTCTCGCGCAGGCTCAAGTCAGAGTATTTTGCGATGGCCAGAATCTCCGAAGCCGTCAAGCAATGCAGCCAGACCTGCGGGAAGCGCTGCTTGATGCCGCTGAAAAGCCTCTCAAACCAATCGATCTTCAGATCGGGATGAATGCCGCCCTGCATGAGTACGCCGGTTCCGCCCATCTCGACGGTCTCAGCGATCTTGTCGTAGATCACATCAAAGTCGAGGATGTAGCCCTCTTCCGAACGAGCGTCAGTTACGCCGGGTTTGGGCAGCGGCCGGTAAAAGGCGCAGAAGCTGCAGTACTCAGTGCAGAAGTTGGTGTAGTTGATGTTGCGGTCGATGATGTACGTGACGACGCCTTCGGGATGCAGCCGGCGGCGCACGGCATCCGCCTCAAAGCCCAGGCCGATCAGGTCAGTGGAGTGAAAGTAATCGAGAGCCTGGCGGCGAGTCAGCGGCATAGCCTGATTCTAATTCATGCGAAACTCTGGTCCTTGTCTGGGGTACGCGGCTGCCCGGTTTATCGAAGAGGCAAAGGCGAAGATGCTGTCATGAAAAACTGCTCCAAATAGGGCCTGTTTTCGCACGAAAACGGCAAAACAGGCGTGTTATTTGGCTAAAAAACGGTGGTTTTTCGGGGTTTGTGTTTACTGATGAGTACATATGTCTTGTTGTTTAAGATGTTTATTATATTTCGCTTGCATTGATTAATCCCTATCAGAAATTGGGTTTTGAGGGTGGGGGGGGGTGGGGGTGTCGCTGTTTTTCTTCCCCTTTTGTTCGTATTTCCTTTGCCCCTGCGCCCTCTTCTTTTTTCCAACTCAATACCATTGTGCGGCACCTGCGGTGCGGCCAGAGGCTCGCTGCGCTCGCAAAGACAAAGATCAAAGATGGGCGGCTGATGAACATGGTTTGATTGTGCGCCAAGAGAGGATATTTATATGCATACTATTTTCGGTGGGTCGGAAGGAGCTTGCGCGCCATGGAGTTCGTGGTTTCTCCGGCCCCCAAAAGCGAGGGACCGGGGGCACCCGCGCTCTCTTCAACACATTTTCTTGGCGAGCTTTTTCTTGGCGGATTTTTTTGCGGCGGTCTTGCGGCGTTTGATCTCTTCCTTCGAGTACATGGTGCCGCGGCAGTTGGGCGCGCCGCAGTTGCATAGGGCCTCGTCGTCGCCGCCGTCATAGAGGCAGTAATCGTAGGTGATCTCCTCGCCAGCGGCGATCTTGCGGATGGCCTTGATCCAGATATGGCCGTCTTCTTCGCTGGTCTCGCAGTTGGCCGCGCAACTGTGGTTGATGAACATGGCCGTGCAATGGCCGTCGATGACGACGGAGCCACGCCCGAGTCCAAACAGGTAGGTGATGGGCGAGGCTTCGTAAGCCTGGTCGGCCTCGGCCTTAGTGAGCCGGTGGCCAGTGTACTCAGCCACGCGCGCGCCCTTGCGGATGGCGGTGGTGGTGTAGCAGCCGGCGGCGTGAATGGCGGAGGAGCGGATGATGAGAGCCATGCGAGTGTGCGATGCTTTCCTTGGGAGTGTATGAATCGCATCGTAACAGCGGACAGTGGCCAGTGAACAGTGGACCGTGGTCAGAATGAGGCGTTTGAAGATGAAAGGGATTCATTTGATTGCATTTGCGCTGGGCGGCTGCCTGATGGCGGCTTCGCAACTGCTTGCGCAGGCGCCACCGGCGGGCGACTCGACTGGAAGCAAGCCAGCAGACGCGAGCCAGAAGCCGACAGCGGCCGCTCAGTCCAGCGCCAACCCCTTTCCAGAGGATACGAGCGCGGTTCCGGTGCTGCCAACGAAGAACACACCGGCGCTGCCAGAAGAGAATTCGGAATCGCAGGAGAATGTGCCGGGCTTCACCCAGGCTGTGCTGCCGGGCGAAGACCTGGACCCGGTGCGCTCGCCGGACGACCCGGAGCCTGCCGCCGCCAGTGGGCAAGAGGAGAATTTCAGCTCCAGCACCAAAGGGCTGGAGAAGCTGCTGCCGCCGCCAGAGGACGATCAGTCCGGTAAAAAAAGAAGGCTTCTCGTAAAGGAACCGGCTCACGGCGAAGCCGCTTCGAAGGACATCGAGGTTGGCACCTACTATTTGCAGACCCGGAACTGGAGGGCTGCTCTTTCGCGCTTCGAGTCGGCGCTGGTGCTGGACCCGGAGAACCCCGAGGTCTACTGGGGGCTGGCCGAGGCGGAACACCACCTGGGAAAGTTCGCCGAAGCAAAGGCCTACTATCTGAAGCTGCTGGTGTACGACCCGGACGGTCCGCACGGCAAGCAGGCGCGCAAGGAGCTGAAGGACCCGTCGATTGCGGCGGCGGCAGAGCCGCCAGTTGGAACGCCGCAGTAGGAAACGGAAGCGGCACATGGAAAATCGGGCGCGCGGATGCGCACACTCAGGCAGGCCTGGCCAGAAGTTGCCGAAGAAACATGAAGACAAAGCGGGGGTTGTGTTTGAGGTAGCGCATGGCCAAACGCCGCGGCTCTGTAACAAAACGAAATACCCATTCCAAACCTGAGCGCATCATCCATCGCGGCGCCTGCCGCTTGCTGCCGGCGATGAAGTCGAAAGCCGCCCCGACGGCGAACATCACCGCCGGAACCCTGCCCATATGCTCCACAATCCAGCGCTCCTGCTTGGGGCAACCAAGGCCGATGAAGAGCAGGCGCGCGCCCGATGCGTTGATACGCGCCACCGTGGCGGCGTCTTCTTCCGCTGTGAGTGTGCGGAAGGGCGGGCTTTCCAAGTAAGCGATTGCGAGATTCGGATGCCGCGCGCGAACTCTGGCTGCCATCAAATCCAGAACGGCCGGGCTTCCTCCGTAGAAGCCGACCGGTACGCCGGCTTTCTCGGCTGCGGCCAGCATCAACACGGTTGTGTCTGGTCCGTAGATGCGCCGCGCCCGGCTCTCTCCCAGCGCGTGAAGCGCCCAAACCACGGGCATCCCGTCAGGAAAAACCGTGCCGGCTTCATTGAGCCGGGGAAGAAATGCCGGATCGTCAACGGCTTCCATAATCATGTGGACGGCGGCAAAAAAGAGCGCGCGCGAGCGCCGCTCTACTGCCCAGAGCAGGCACTGCCGAATCACCTCATCATAGCTGCTGACGGCGACATTGACTCCAAGAATGGAACGAGTCAGAAAGGGATTCTCAAGCTTAGCGGCCGTCGTCACAAAGAAAAAGCCTCATGGAAAATGCGTTCATATTCACCAAAACTCCACCTTATCCGCTGCGGCACTGCCAAGCAAGGCATCGGCCCCCGCGCCTCTCAATGGGCACTGGAGCCGATTCGATACTCCGTGCCGATGGTAACGCCCTGGGGGTTCATGCTCCCAATGGGCTGATGTAGGCTGTTGTAATAAAAATCGGGCCAGGACTGGTATTCATAATCGACGCGGCCCCAGAAGCTTCGGGAAATGTGGAAATCCAAACCTCCGCCCATGCTGGTGATGGTGCGCGACTGGTGGAAGCGAAAAGGTTCGCGATTTATGTTGAGAGCGTAATATTCACAATTGCCGAATCCCATCTCGAACTTTCCGTAAGGCCGCAACGCGCGATAGTGGGGCCAGGCGTATATCAGGCCTCCGGAAGCGACGTCCTCCCGCTGCGTTTTGGACTGATTCGAACTGCCGCCGATGCTTACGTCGCGCGCAAGGACTTCGATACCCAGTCCCTTCAGATGCAGCGGCAGGTGACTGGGAAGATAGTCAATCCACAGGGCGCCGCCATACATAAAGCCGTCTTTCCGATCGGGATCAAAAATATTGAAACCGACACCGACGGCCAGCGGAGAATACAACAGTGGGCCTGTGGCTGCCATCACGGATTGCGCAAAAGCGGGATAAGCTGTGCAAATAGAAATAACTGCAGCCGCCAATCCTATGATCAGCTTCAAACGCATTCTGCGCCTCCTTCCTGTTGCAGCGTCCCTCTCCGCGCGATTCCTTTTCGGTAGAGTGTACATTCGCAATGTGAAAATGTGAGGTGAACTATTCGTTCAGCGATTTATTCCGAGGGCCTTCAATTTCTTTCCAGAAGCTGCCCTTGGGGCAGATTCAAAATAACAATTCGCCGGCCTCTTCTTCGATGGCGGCAACAAAGGCTGCCAGCAGGTCAACCCGCGGAGCAGCCAGTCTTTTTGCGCTTTCAAGACTCAGCGTACCCGGCAAATGCTCCACCGACCAGCGCAAGCCCCGCAGTACCGAGGAAAAAGTGGCAAAACGGCTGTCCCGGCCCACCTTCGCCAACACGCGCATGGCACCGATGGCCCCCAACTGCTCCAGAATATCAGCATCTCGCAGCAGAACCGCTTCAATGCACGTCGGCTCTCCCTGGGGCTGATGGGTTCTGATCGTCTCGGCAACCGCCTCCAGTTTGCTCGCGGGAAAGCCCCATTGTGCCAGCAAATCGCGGCTGCGCGCAAGAGTATAAGGAAGGTGATCCCAGCTCGCCAACTCGCTCGGATCCGAGGGGCGATGTCCGAGGAAAACTCCCAAATCGTGCATCCAAGCGGCGGCAAAGAGAATGTCGTCGTCGTACTCCATCCCTTCGCCCAGACGCGCAGCCAGCGCATAGACCCGCGGCTGGTGCCCGAACTTGTCCACTGGCAGCGCCTCGGCCCGGATATAGGCCATAACCGATTCTCTCCAGCCAGCTTCACTCATCGGTTTTCTTCCGGCCAGCGAGGCGTGATGCGGATCAAATCCAGTCCGCTCAAAGCAGGCCCGCCCAAATCCTCGATCAGAAACTCCGGCGAGGCCGCGGGTATTGCGGCAATGCCTCCCATGGGCAACTCCACCGCCGCGAACTCCGGCCCCGTAATTCTCGCTGCTCCCGCCGCAACAAAGAGGTACTGGAGCACGGGCGCCGTATCGCCTTCGTTTGCCAAGCTGGCGCTCGTCCTGCTGCCGGCCACAGGGATGCGCTCCACACGAAAGTAGTCTCCATTGATCAAGATGCTCCGGTCGGCGAGCGAACGGGGGGAAACCTTGCCGGCACGCGTCGCAAATCGCGTGGCCTCCAAAGATTTTTCGATGTGCAACTCGCGCCCACGCCCATAATCGTACATCCGGTAAGTCAGGTCGCAGTTCTGCTGGGTCTCCAGCAGAATCGACCCCGGCCAGATGGCATGCACCGTTCCGGCATCCACAAAGATCATTTCGCCGGCCGCCACATCGAGCGCGTTCAGGCTGCTCTCAAGTGTGCCGGATTCGATGCCCACCTTGATCTGCTCCAGCGTGACGCCCGGTTTGAGACCGCAGGCCACCTGCGCGCCCGGCTCGGCTGAGAGCGCATACCAGCACTCTGTCTTGCCGCGCGGGTCGCCATACTTCTGCGCCATCCGGTCGTCTGGATGCACCTGCACACTGAGTTTTTCCCTGGCGAAGATGACCTTGATCAGCAGTGGCGAACCATTGCATGGAACAGCCTTTCCACCGCGCGCGGCGGTGCTGCCCAGCAAGCTCTCCGGCGACTCGGCAAAGAGCGCTCCCAGCCGCTTGCCGGTGTGGGCGCCGCTAGCTACCAGACACTGGTCGCCAGTGAGCCAAGCCTCGCCAATCGGCTCGCCGCTCGCGGCTACGCGGTCGTACCAGGGATGAAGATCGCGAAAGCCCCACGGCCGCTCAGAGAATGTTGGAGCAAGGCGAAAGGGGGCCCAGTAGGAAGCGGCGGATTGCGAAAGAATTTCCATGAGTTTATTCCTTATTTTATCGAATCTCTGGTTCATCCACTTTTCAAGTTACGAACCAGTCTCGGCAACTTCACTTTATCAGAGAGCCATCTTTGGCCTGTGTTTCCCATTGATTAAATGAAACCCTGACCATCCGGTGAAGGCTTGCCTTATCTTTCTGCAACGAATAACCTATGCCTATGTCAAAGCCAGTTTCAATCTGTGTGATCGGCTCCGGGTACGTGGGACTCGTGGCCGCCGTCTGCTTTGCCGAGATCGGTCACCAGGTAACCTGCGTGGACAATGACGAAGCCAAGGTGAAGACCCTGCGCGAGGGCGGCGTGCCCATCTTCGAGCGCCATTTGCCCGAACTGCTGGCCAAGCACCGCGGCCACGGCGTCACCTTCACTACCAATCTGAGTGCGGCCGTCGAGCGGAGCGAGGCAGTCTTTATCGCCGTAGGCACGCCGCAAGGCGACACCGGCGCCGCCGACCTCTCCTACGTCGAGGCCGTGGTCTCTGAGATTGCCCGCTCCATCAAAGGCTACAAGGTCATCGTGGAAAAGAGCACCGTGCCGGTTTACACCAACGAGTGGATTCGGCGCGTGCTGCATCGCTACGGCGTAATCCCACAGAATTTCGATGTGGTCTCAAATCCCGAATTCCTGCGCGAAGGCACTGCCGTCATGGATTTTCTGCATCCCGACCGCATCGTCGTCGGCGCCAACTCCGAGCGCGCCGCCGATCTTTTGCGCCGGGTCTATGAGCCGCTCACCGGGGGCGACTACTATGCGTTGCCGAGTTCATTGCCGGGGACCTGCTGCAAGCAATGCCCAGCCAAACTGCTGGTCACATCGGCGCAGAGCGCGGAGATTATCAAGCACGCCTCCAATGCCTTTCTGGCCCTGAAAATCTCGTTCATCAACGCCGTGGCCAACCTGGCCGAGACGGTGGACGCAGACATCGAAGACATTGCCGCAGGCATGGGCATGGACAGCCGCATCGGCCCCAGGTTTCTGAGCGCGGGCCTCGGCTATGGCGGCTCCTGCTTCCCCAAGGACGTCGCCGCATTTCATTGGGTGGCGCAGCAGCAGGGCGTCAACTTCCAACTGCTCCAGGAGATCAGAAAGGTCAACGAAACCCAGCTGGATGTCTTCTTCAACAAGGTGCGCGCGGCGTTGTGGACGCTGCGCGGCAAGCGGCTGACCGCCCTCGGCTTATCCTTCAAGGGAGACACCGACGACATTCGCGACTCTCCGGCCATCGAAGTAATCAAGAAACTTCTGGATGCGGGGGCCTCCATCACCGCTTTCGATCCGGCCGCCATGGAGCGCGCCAGAGAGGTGTTGCCGGCCGCCGAGAATCTCACTTACGCGGCGAACATTTACGAAGCGGCAAAGGACGCCGACGCGGTGCTGATTCTGACCGACTGGAAGGAGTTTGCCGAGATGGACCTGGTGCGCCTCAACCAGGCCGTCCACTTTCCAATCGTGATTGACGGCCGCAATCTTTACAAGCCACAGCAGATGCTCGATCACGGCTTTACGTATGTGAGCGTGGGCCGGCCGGCAAGTTACCTGGCGCAACAAGGCAAGCCGCGCAAGATGATTGTATAAAAGCGAAGTTTTTATGGAGCATAGACTTTGACCATGCGCGTACTTGTTACCGGCGCCGCCGGTTTTCTTGGTTCTCATCTGACCGACCGCCTGCTTGGCGAGGGCCATACGGTCGTCGGCGTCGATAACCTCTCCACCGGCGACCGCGAGAATATCGCGCACTTGGCCAACGAGCCGCGCTTTCAATTCGAGGAGCGCGATATCTGCCAGCCCTTCGATTGCGGGCCGGTGGACTACGTTTTCAACTTTGCCTCACCGGCCAGCCCGCCGGAGTATCTGCGGCTCGCCATCGAAACTTTGCGCGTCGGCTCCGCCGGCGTTGAAAATACGCTGGAGATTGCCGCCCGCTCGAACGCCGGCTACCTGCACGCTTCCACTTCAGAGTGCTACGGCGATCCGCTCGAGCATCCGCAGACGGAAGAATACTGGGGCAACGTGAACCCGGTCGGACCTCGCTCGGTCTACGACGAGGCCAAGCGCTTTGGTGAAGCGCTGGTGATGGCCTACCACCGCTCGTGCGGAGTAAATACTCACCTGGTGCGCATCTTCAACACCTATGGGCCGCGACTGCATCCCAGCGACGGGCGGGTGATCTCCAACTTCATGATGCAGGCGCTCGGCGGCGAGCCGCTCACCGTTTACGGCGACGGCAGCCAGACCCGAAGTTTTTGTTATGTGGACGACCTGCTCGAAGGCATTCTGCGCCTGGCGCGCTCCGAGGAGCACTTGCCGGTCAACATGGGCAATCCCGACGAGTTCACCATTCTGGAGTGCGCCCAAGCGGTGCTGGAAGTGACCGGCTCGAAGAGCGAGCTGCGCTTTGGCGCTTTGCCCCAGGACGATCCAACGCGCCGCTGCCCCGACATCGCCAAGGCCCGCGCCCTGCTGGGCTGGGAGCCGCAAGTCAACCTCAAGGAAGGTCTGCGCCGTTCGCTTGCCTACTTCCACAAGGCCGCAGCCAGCGGCGTATAGTCGAACATCCAGAGCATTTTCAGGGTTGCTGCAGGTTTGGTTTCGTGGTTTCCCACCCATTTCATAAAGAACATGCAATGGATGGGGCACGGAGCATAGTTGGGATCGCAAACTACCCGATAAACGCCATCACCGCGTGGTTGACGACGAATGCCGCGCCCCAGGCCAGCGCCAGCATATAAAGAAACTGCACCGCCGGCCACTTCCAACTGTTGGTTTCGCGGCGCACCACGGCCATCGTCGAGGTGCATTGCATGGCGAAGGCGAAGAAGATCATCAGCGCCAGCGCGCCGCCCAGCGTCATGTCGTGATGCAGCCCGCTTTGCAGACTGAGCGCCTGTGTGCCCGGATCGGCGCCGTAGAGTGTTCCCATGGTGCTGACCATCACCTCGCGGGCCAGAACGCTGGAGAGCAGGCCGATGCCGATCTTCCAGTTGAAGCCCAGCGGCGCAATGGCCGGCTCAATGAAGTGGCCCAGCCGGCCGATCAGACTGTCGGCCAGCCCCGGCGCCGAGATTTGCCCACCCGCTGCCTGTATCACCGGCAGATGAGCCAGCACCCACAGAGCCAGCGTAACGCACAAGATGATTGTGCCGGCCTTGTGCAGGAATATCCGCGCCCGGTCCACCAGGCGCAGGGTCAGCGAGCGCAGCGTGGGCATACGGTACTGCGGCAATTCGAGGATGAAAGGCGTTTCGCTGGATTTGAGGATTGAGCTTTTCAGCAGCCATGCAGTGGTCATCGCCCCCACAAAGCCAGCCAGATAAAGCCCCAGCATCGTCAGGGTGCGCAAGCCGAGAAAGCCGTGCAGGTAAGTGATGTTGGGAATGAAGGCGGCAATCAAGAGCATATAAACCGGCAGGCGTGCCGAACAGGTCATGAAGGGAGCGACCAGGATGGTCGCCAGCCGGTCGCGGCGGTTCTCGATGGTGCGCGTAGCCATGATCGCCGGAACCGCGCAGGCATAGGCCGAGAGCAGCGGAATGAATGCCTTGCCATTCAAACCAATGGTGCGCATCACGCGGTCGGCGATTAGCGCGGCGCGCGACAGATAGCCGGAGTCTTCCAGAACTCCAATGAACAGAAAAAGCAGCAGAATCTGCGGCAGAAAGACCAGCACCGACGAGATGCCCTTCCATGCGCCATCCAACAGCAGTGATTGCACCCATCCGGCGGGCAAGAACGGCCTGATCAACTCGCCAATGCGGGCCAGAATCGCGCCAAAACCGTCGGAGAGAGGCTGGCCGATGGAAAAGACCACCTCAAAAACGCCGACGACAACAACGAGGAACAACAGCGGCCCCCAGAAGCGATGTAGCAGGACATTATCTATCCGGTGCGTTCCCTCCGCCGAGAGCGGCGCGCGATAACCAGTGCGATGGCTCAATTGCGCGGCCCAACTATGCGCGCTGGCTGCATTGCCCAGCACCGGCAGGGTGAGCGGCCGAGCGGCGATGCGCCCGTCTTGCTGACCTTCGCGAGTCTCCTGTTGATGAAGAAAGAGAGGAACCGCATCCAGGCCGGTGCCGTTCGCGGCGCTGATCTGGGCCACCGGAGCACCCAGCTCTCGGGCCATCTTGAGCGAGTCGATGTAGCCGCCGCGAGCCTCCATCAAGTCGCTCATATTCAGCAGCACCAGCGTAGGCAACCCCAGCGCCAGCACTGGCGCGGCCAGCATCAACTGCCGCGTCAGATGCAGCGAGTCCAGCACCAGCAGCACCGCATCCGGCTTGGGCGTTCCAACCATCCTGCCGCGCAGCACGTCGATGGAGACGCGAGCGTCCTCGCTGTAGGGGTCGAGCGAATATATGCCGGGCAAGTCGATCAGCGTCAGGTCGGCTCTACCCACCCCGGCCATCAATCCCATGCGCTGCTCCACAGTGACGCCGGGGAAGTTGGCCACTTTCTGGCGCAACCCGGTCAGCCGGTTGAAGAGTGTGGATTTGCCGGAGTTCGGAGGCCCAATCAGCACAACCGTCTTCAGAGGCCCCGCCGCCGCCGTCGTGGCAGGCGGTTTGAATGTCGGATTCTCGCAGCAGGCGTTCATCGCTCGGCCTCAATCATCCCTGGCGTTTCTTCAAGAATGGGCGCCCCGGGTCCGAATTTCTGGAGCTGGGAGGAAGCACGCTCTTTCCCATCCGCCTCAACAACTTCTTGATCCGCGCCCACAGCGCGGATGCGCATGGCCGCGGCGGTCTCGCGCCGGAGGGCAATCTCCATGCCGTCCACGCCGTAAACCGTTGGGTCGCCAGCCGGGGCGCGACGCAACACCATTACCAGCGCGCCGGGGACAAATCCCATGTGCATCAGGTGGTTCTGCACGGATTCAGGCAGGCCAAGGCTCGCCAGAACCCCGCTCTCACCCACATTCAATTCGCTCAACACACTCAACCGAAAGGCTCCGATGGGCCGCTCCAACAAGGCAGGCCGCTTGAACTACGACTATAATAGTCGTAGTTCAGTATACGTCGATTGCACACTCATTCGCAAATGCTGGTTGAAGCTTCTTTCGCTCCGCACACACCTCGACCTCCAGAAGCGGAATCGATGGCCGCTGACTCGCCACCCCCTCCCAGCCCCCCTGAGATGCTTCACTGTTCAATAGATTGGAGCGATAGGCCATTTTTATCAGCGAATTCCAGAGAGCAACGTGACCAAGGTCACAAGACAGCTGCCATTCTGGGCACCGCTCGCTTCGGGGGCTATTGCATGGAACTGCCGAGTGCTTCGATGAATACCTCGGCTATCACCGTCAATAATCTAAGAAGCTGTTCAGAAAGTTGGATTTGAGGGAAGGTCTTTCAGCCCATGGTTTCAGACCGCTTATCAAGTAAAATTCCCAATCCTTCGGCATGCCATGTTTTTCTTATAGGCCGCGAAGCCGAAGTAACTCAGCTTTTCGACTCGGCGGAGGCGGCAGCGACCGCTGGACATACCTTGCCACAACTTCCACCGCAAGGAGTCTTGGCCGCAACTGATGCCGGCGCGGGGGCCGGCTCGGTGGCAGGCGCGGCGCTCTTGCCGGCATAGTCGTTCACATACCAGCCAGAGCCCTTGAAGTGAAAGCGCGGCGCGGTGAGCGGGCGCTCGAGAACACCCTTGCACTTGGGACAGACAAGCTCCGGCGTGGCGCTGAATTTCTGGATTTTTTCAAAACGAAAACCACATTGTGTACAGCGATAAGCATATAACGGCACGAGAATTCCTCTTTTTGGCAAATCATCTACTGTTTCTATTGTAGCGACAGGGACAAAATTGTCACTTCAACCTTCCGAAAGCAGCGTTGCGGATAGAACGGAAAACCTTCGCTGGCGAAGAATCGCCTTGGCGGAAAGATTTCTGCAATTGAGCCAATTTGTGCGCAATATTGAACAGATTTTGATAGTGAGCATACCTTTTATAGAAGTGTGCGGTCGCCTATGCATTCAGCAAGGAGTTTCGCAGGGATAGAAAGGGAGGATTGTCCTCCCGTTCCGCACAGTGGACTTCCATCATTCACCTCGCCGGCTTCCTCGCGAGTTATGCGCAGGAATCTTCCTGGCGAGCTGGCTCCTTCACATCAATGTACTTCCCAGTATGCGAACAATTGATTCAATACAGCAACTCCGCGGCTTCCAAAGAGCCGCGGAGTTGCAAGAAGATGCGTATTAGTTGCCCGCCCCACGCGCGCTGAAGATTGATTGTTTCCTTTTCAGTCGTGAAGAATGACATTCAATAACGATTTGTTTACGTGTATCCCGCCGTTATATTCAATAAATCCCAGCTTGCGAAAGCGGTTCATAAAGAAGCTCACGCGCGAGCGCGTAGTGCCCACCATCTCCGCCAACGTTTCCTGAGAGATCTTGGGAATCACAATCACCGCCTCGTCCGGCTGGCCAAACTCCGCCATCAGCAGCAGGATCCTCGCCAGGCGCTTCTCGCTGGAGTTGAAGAGCTGATCGACCAGGTCGGCCTGTGTTCTCATGCTGCGAGCCAGCAGAAACTTCAGGAACATATCGCTGAAGGTGTGTTCCTCGTGCATCACGCGGATCATCTCCGCGCGCTCGATCTTGAGTGCCGTGCAGAAAGTGATCGCCGTGGCTGTCGCCATTCGCAATCCCGGCACTCCCGCCATCGACTCTTCGCCTACAAACTCACCAGCCGAGAGCAGGGCGATGGTCGCTTCTTTGCCCTCATTGGAGAGAACGGTCAGCTTCGCACGCCCCTCCTGGAGATAAAAAACACAATCGGCTGTATCCCCCTGCGAAAAAAACGCCTGCTTGGGCTTTACCTGCACGACTCTCCGCCCTAACCCTGTCTGTGCCAGGAAGACAGATGGATCGAATTGCAACTGCATCTTCTCCGTCATCCGCCTCGTTCATTCCTCTCTGCGATCCTGCCCAGGCCTCTTCCGCAAAGCGCCCAATGCTCGCCGCATTTTTTGGATCGATATATCTCCACGTATATCAATTCCATTATTAAATTCGCTCACATCTCGACAAGATTCTGTCCTTTTTTGGGCACCTTCATCGGATCTGTTTTCAAAATATGAAAAATTATTTCATTTTTGCGCATTTTCGCTTATGCTGCTTCACTCGACGCAGCGACTCCAGCCGGAATAGACCGTCGCCAAGCTGCATGGGCACTCTCCCGATTTGGGGCGGCGAATTGTTGGCCGCTTGCCAATAGTCCAGTGCCCAATTCCTGCCGCAGGGCCGGAAAAGCCATCGTATATGCTGGGGCAGTATTCTGTTGGGCATATCAATCTGCTATCCTCAAGGCGATACCTGCGCATTTTCTTGTCAGGGGAGTGTCGTGCCAAGCCGGAAAGAGATACAGTGGTCGCAACTGCGAGTGGGGGCCTTGGTTCTGGCGGCCATGGCCGTGCTGATCGGGCTGATTCTTCTCATGTCCGGCTCGACAGGCGGACTGTTTGCGCACAAGATTGTGCTTCGCTCATATTTTGAGAATGCGGCCGGTCTCAAGGACGGCGCGCCGGTTACGCTGGAGGGCGTGACCATCGGCAATGTGATCCACATCCGCGTGATTCCAGACCGCAACCCCACGCCAGTCGAGGTAACCATGCAGGTGGGCCGCGAATATTTGCGCCTGCTGCATGCCGATTCGACGGCTTCGATTGCCCAGGCGGGCGTACTGGGCGACAGCTTCATCGATCTCGATTCAGCCCACGCCCGCGGTCCTGCTCCGGCCAACAACGCGGAGCTGAAGGCCAGTGATTCGCCCAGCATCCAGGATGTGGTTCGCAACAGCAATGAATCCATCGTGCAGGTGCAGGGCATGATGCGCAAGATTGATACCCTGGTTGACACGCTCAACTCCCGACGCGGCACGGTAGGCGCGCTGATCAACGACCCCGAACTCAACCACAAGATCACCCGCATTGCCGCCAATCTGGAGACCATCACCGGCGCCATCGCCAACGGCAAAGGCTCCCTGGGCAAGCTGGTTAACGACGACGCGCTCTACAATCGCGCCAACTCGGCCATCGACCGGCTCGACCGCATCACCACCGCATTGGACGAGGGCAAGGGCAGCGCAGGCAAGCTACTCAAAGACGACACTCTTTACAACAACCTGACCGCTGCCGCCACTAACACCAATCAGTTGGTGGCTGAGATCAATGCCGGCCACGGCGCCCTTGGCATGCTGGCCAAAGACCCGGCCTTCGCGTCAAAACTGGACGACACCGTCAGCCGGCTCGACTCGATTCTCAAGGGTGTGGACGAGGGTAAAGGTTCGTTGGGGCAGTTGGTTCAAAACCGCTCCCTCTACGATCACGCCGACCAGACGCTGGACCAGACCCAGCAGTTGGTGAAGGGAATCCGCGAAGATCCCAAGAAATACTTTGTGATTCGCATGAAGGTATTCTGAGTTCCAAGCCTAAGGCCTGCGGCGAAAGCCGAATGTGTTTTTATCTTTTCGGCTGGAGCGGGAATTTTCAGGTTCATGAATGTACTGCCGTTAGCGGCCCAATGGAGAGTGTGTAAAAAAATGAAATCGATTGCGCGGCGCATTTCTTCGGCCATCCTTCACGGTCTACTGCTCACCGTATCCCTGCTCTTTGCATCTTCGTTGGCGGCGCAGCAGCGTCCTCCAGCGGTTCCGCTTGTGGCTCACAACCCTTACTTCAGCCTGTGGTCGATGGGCGACAATCTGACCGACCGCAACACCCAGCACTGGACCGGTCACGAGCAGGCCATCGCCGGCCTGGCACGCATCCATGGCAAGTGCTGGCGCTTTATGGGCGCGGAGCCGCGCGAAGTTCCCGCCATGCAGCAGCTCTCGCTGGAGGTCACGCCTACCCGCTCCGTCTATCGCTTTGCCGCTGATGATGTCACTCTGACCGTGAGCTTTTTTACGCCGGCCTTCCCCAAAGACCTTGACGCGCTCTCCCGCCCCGTCACTTACCTGACCTTCACCGTCTCCGGGCAGGGCGAAGGCGAGGTTTTCATCCTGCTCGACGTGGACCCGATCATCGCCGTCGATGCCGCCGATCAGCCCGTCACCTGGGGCCGTTCGCGTGCCCAGGGGCTGACCGTGCTCAACGTGGGCTCGCGCGATCAGCGCGTCCTCAGCCGCCCCGGAGACAATCTGCGCATCGACTGGGGTTACTTCCACCTCGCGGTTCCCGACGAGTCCGGCGCGCAGTTTGCCGAGTCCGCCAACGCCCTCCACAGCTTTATCGCCAGCGGCGCGCTGCCCCCCGACGACGAGATGGATATGCCGCGGATGCCGCGCGAGGGCGCCGCGCATCTGGCCGTTTTGCTGCCGCTGGGCAAGGTCGCCGGCGCGCCCGTCAGCCGCCATGTGCTGCTCTCTTACACAGAGGAGTACGCCATTGAATACCTGGGCCGCAAGCTGCGCCCTTATTGGCAGCGCAACAACCAGAGCGTCCAGCAGATGCTGGCCACCGCTGAAAGCCAGTACCCCAGCCTCAGTCAGCGCGGCCTCGATTTCGACCGCGAGCTGACCGCCGACCTCCAGAAGACTGGTGGCAAGGCTTATGCCCAGTTGGCCATCCTCGCCTATCGCCAGACGCTGGCCGCCCACGGCTTTGCCGCCGACGTGGACGGCACGCCGCTGCTCTTTCCCAAGGAGAACTTTTCCAACGGCTGCATCTCCACCGTGGATGTGCTCTACCCCTCCGCGCCGTTCTTCCTCTTTTTCAATCCCGCGCTGCTTGAGGCGCAGTTGAAGCCGGTGCTGGAGTACGCCGCCTTGCCACGCTGGAAGTGGCCCTTTGCGCCCCACGACCTGGGAACCTATCCGCTGGCCAACGGTCAGGTCTATGGCGGCGGCGAAGTCACCGAGGACGACCAGATGCCCGTTGAAGAAAGCGGCAACCTGCTCATCCTGGCCGCGGCCCTGGGTCGCGAGCAGGACAACTGGGAGTTCGCTCGCGCCTACTGGCCGCAGTTCACCGCATGGGCTGAATACCTGCGCGACAAGGGCCTCGACCCCTCCAACCAGCTTTCGACCGACGACTTCGCCGGCCATCTGGCCCACAACGCCAATCTCTCCATCAAGGCTATCGAGGGTCTGGCGGCCTACGCCCAAATGGCGCGTGGCCTCGGCAAGCAGGAAGTCGCCGCGCAATACTCCCAACTGGCCGACGGGATGGCCACCCAATGGGAGAGCATGGCGCGCGACGGCGACCACTACAAACTGGCCTTCGACAAGCCCGGAACATGGAGCCAGAAATACAACCTCGTCTGGGATCAGATTCTCGATCTCAAGCTCTTTCCCGCCCGTGTGCGGCAGACGGAAGTGGCCTTCTATCTTCAGCACATCAACCGCTACGGCCTGCCTCTGGACAACCGCGCCAGCTACACCAAACTCGACTGGGAGACCTGGACGGCCACTCTCGCCGACAAGCCGGAGGCCTTCGACGCGCTGCTTGCTCCCGTCGGCCGCTGGATCAACGAAGGACCAAGCCGCGTCCCGCTCACCGACTGGTACGACACCCTCAATGGCCGGCAGATGGCCTTCCAGGCTCGGTCAGTTGTCGGCGGAGTCTACATCAAGGCGCTGGCCGACAAGCCACTGGCCGAAAAGTGGCGCAACCGCGTCGAGTGAAGGCTGAAAATAAATTCGCTGCCCTGAAAAAACAGGCAATTTTGCTCCAAAAGCAAAATTGCCTGTTTTTTGCATGTTAGTGGGTGCGTAGACAGGAAACCACGAGCTTCTTGCCGGAAAATTATCGCGCAATAAAATACATCAGCCAACTGAGCGCAATCGCAGCGCCAACGAAGAGCAAAAAACAATAGACTCCGTAACGGATCATTCGCCGGGGCGTATCACGCTGGGTGATGCCGAAGACCGTCGAAGCGAAGAGAGCGAAGAGCGCAACCGCCGCAAAGTGAGTCATGACTTCCTCCCGGTGCGAAGATTGTGCGCGTCCACGGCGGCAATCACATTCAGCAGCCCGGCCACGACGATAAAGCGCGTGCCATAATCAGCGGTCGTCACCTGCACTTGCACCGCACCCCAACCCATCAACCGGCTGAGGAAGTAAAGCAGGCCATTGCCCAGGTCTCCGGCCAATCCAAGAATGTCAAGAATGTCGTGGGCGTTGGCGTAGACCTTGCCCTGCATCCCCAACCCCAGCGCGAACATACACAGGATCGACGCCGCCAGCAGCGCCCCTCGGCCCCACTTGCGCAGCAGAAAATGCCCCGCGCCTGGAACCAGCCAGCCAGCGATCAGCGGCAGATAGACAAACCCCTCTTGCGAGCCGGTTTTCGCTCCGGCCCCCGTTGCGGCGTTCTTGTTCTCTTCAGTTGTCATGCACTTTTGACTATAACGCATAAAGCAGGGAGCAGGGATCAGGGAACAGGGATCAGGAGCCGATTAGGCTCTATTGCGCTTCTCTTTGCAGATATTTATGAAGCTGCTGGGAATGGAAGCCTGACCGGAAACGAAAAACTTTGAACTGTTCCCTGCCCCCCCCTGATCTCTGACCCCTGTTTTCTAAATCCTCACCAGTTCGCGCTGAATTCGTCCCGTGACCCAGGCTTTGCCCGGAGCTGTCATCATATCGATCTCGCTGCGCACACCAAACTCCGGCAGATAAATTCCCGGCTCGACCGAGAAGCATGTGTGCGGCAGCAAGCGCCGCTCATCGTGGGTCTCCAGATTGTCAAGGTGCGCGCCCGCGCCGTGCAACTCCTGGCTGATGTTGTGGCCGGTGCGATGGGTGAAGTACTCGCCAAAGCCGGCAGCGCGGATCACTGCGCGGGCCGCATCATCGGCCTCGAAGCCGCGAATCTGGCTGCCCTCGGCAAAGGCCTGCTCGACGGCGCGGATCGCCGCGTCACGCGCTTTCACCACTGTGGCGAAGACCTGCTGCTCGCGCTCCGACGGCTCGCGCCCCACCACGCCGGTCCATGTGATGTCGTAGTAGACGCTGGCCGGCTGGTTCACACGCGCCCAGATGTCGATGAGCAGAAAATCGCCTTCGCGGATCGGCGCGGTACGCTCGGCCGTCGGCTCATAGTGCGCGTCGGAGCTGTTGGCGTTGACGCCGACGATGGGACCGTCCTCCCGAATCAGCCCCTCGCGCCGCATCGCTTCGTTCAGCCACAGAGCATGATCAAACTCGGAGTACGCGCCCGCCTTGCCGGAAGAGGGCCGCAGATGGCGGTTAATTTCCTTCCATCCCTCAGCCAGAATCGCGTCAATGGCCCGCTGCGCGACGCCGTGGCTGGCCACCTGTTCCTCGCTCAACACCGCCTCGAACTGGCAAACAATGTCAGCCGAGCTGACAATTGTCTTGCCCAGCCCGCGCAAAAACTCCACCGTTCCCGCGTCCACCATCGACACGTAGAGGATGTTGTTGTTGGGCGAGTACTGCATGGCCAGCGTCTCAGCGCCGGCGAGCATCGCTTCAAGCCCGGCCGCCAACTCCTGCCAGCTTGAATACTGCTGCTTGCTGCCCGGCAACGCGTCAAGCCGCCCCTGCTCAACGCGATGAACGAGCTTGCGCGGTTCGCCCGCGGCGGGCACAAAGTAATACCAGCGCCGCGTGGTGTGCGCCATTTCGTCGAGGCCCAGAATGCGCTGGGCAATGGGGTCGCGGTGATGATGGTCGTAAAAGAGCCAGCCGTCGAAACCGGCCTCGCGGAGAGCCGCTTGCATCGCTTCAATCTTCATACCGGCATTTTACGCCGCCAGAGTTCCACCGTTGTAGACTGAAGTGCGGAGAGCATTCTTGAATCATCCCGCCGTTCATTACGCAGCTGCCGCGGTTACGGATGTAGGCCGCAAGCGATTGTCCAACGAAGACACCTTCGGCCTTTCCACTGAGCACGGCGTCTATCTGGTCTGTGACGGCATGGGCGGCGCCGCGGCCGGCGAAGTCGCCAGCGCGATAGCCGTGGAAGAGATGCTGCGCTTGCTCTGTGGCCGCGACAAAGCCGCTGCCGCGCCACTCGAATCTGTTCTCGAAGAGGCCATTCGCGCCACCAATCAGGCCATCTATTCCCGCGCCCAGCGTAATCCCCGGCTCTTCGGAATGGGAACCACGCTGGTGGGTCTGGTGACTGAAGGGCGCCGCGTGGTGGTCTTCAACGTGGGCGACAGCCGTTGCTACCGGCTACGCGCTCCGGGCTTGCAACAGAGCGAAACGGGGACGCGCGGGCTGGAGCAGATCACGCTTGATCATTCTCTGGTCGCCGAACAGGTTCGCATGGGGCGCATGAGCCGCGCCGAAGCCCTGATTTCTCCTCTGCGCAACGTGATCACGCGCGCGCTGGGCACCGAGCCGAGTGTCGAGCCGGACTTATTTGAGTTGAAAGCCGAGGCCAGCGACATTTTTCTTCTCTGCTCGGACGGGTTTACCAACGAGTTGGACGACGCGCGGATTGCATCCATGCTGGGGGCCGATCTTCCTCTTGATGAACTCTGCGCCTGTCTGGTCGCAGCCGCCAACGAGACTGGCGGTCGCGATAACATCACCTGCCTGCTGGTGCGCGCTGAGAGCTGAAACGGCGGGACGAAAGAAGCGAAGACTGAGCAACGACATGATTCACAACGTCTTCACAGTTTTACAGTAAAGGGGGTGCATTGGTGGTACGGCTGCCGCTCAATGTACTCACACAAGCAGCGCGCGGCGCAATCACTTCCCCGCTCTCATCACTTTTCCAGTATGCAGGGACGAAAGATTATTTTCTGCAACGGCGGATAAATGATTCTCGAAGATATGCGGGCTTGGATTTCTTCGAATTCCACATCTCAAAAGCGAGAGGTGTGCCACCTGCGGAGCAACCCTTTGCTGTGTCACGATTTTACGAATTCGGCTCTCAATGCGCCTGAATGAGCGAGTCGTATTGGTAGCTCCATGCGCCCATCACGCTGTCTACCCCTGTAACTCATCGGAAGCGTAAGCGATGGAGATGGCCCACTCATGGCGAAATGCGATGAGCGGGCCACCTGCCGCGGATCTCTTCTTTGAACTTTAAAAGACAGGACACTACGCCACAGCGCTACTCCGGTGCCACTGGCAACTCGATGCTGCTGGCCGCGCCGGGAGCGTGATAAACGCGCTGCGTAGCTTTTTGATAGTCGCCCGGCTTGGCCCAGAAGATATTCGGAACAAAGCTCTGCGGGTTGCGGTCGTAGAGCGGAAACCAGCTCGATTGCACCTGCACCATGATGCGATGGCCGGGCAGAAAAACGTGATTGGCCGGCGGCAAGGCAAACCGGTAGGCGAGCGGCTGGCCGGCGGCAATCGCCTTGGGAGCGGAAAAGCTCTCGCGATAGCGGCCGCGGAAGATGTCGGCGGCGATCATCAGTTGGTATCCACCCAGATTCGGCTGGCCGGCCACTTCGTCGGGATAAACATCGATCAGCTTGACCACCCAGTCGGAGTCGGTTCCGCTGGTGGAGGCAACCAGATTGGCGATGGGCTGACCTTGAATGTGCAGCGGCGCGGTGAGCACCTCTGAGGTAAAGGCCAGAACATCGGTGCGGCCGGACGCCTCGCGCTGGTCGTCCACCAGCCACTGCGGCCAGGTGAGCGGCGGATCGTAGCCGATGGGCTGGTTGGGACGGGCGCGATAGGGAACGGGCTTGGCCGGGTCGGAGATGTACTCATCGAAGGCCGCATCGGTGGCCGCCGGCGGCGTGAAGGCTAGCTTGAGTCCCGCCTCAAGGTAAAGCGGTTTTGCCGCTTGAGCCACCGGCCACGCCGCAAGCGACTGCCAGCGATTGGTGCCGGTTTCAAAGGCCGTTACCGGCGCAATCTTCTCCTTCGTCGCTTCGTCCTTCAGATAGCGGTCGAGGAATGGCCGCAGAACATTCTGACGAAACCACGTGCCCGTGTCACTACCAAAGCGAATGGGGCCGAGGGCGGCAGCGTCCTCAATCTCCTGGCCGTGATGCCAAGGGCCAATGGCAAGAAAGACCTTATCGTGATGCGTGTCCAGCGGCTCAATGGCCTTGTAGACGGCCATCGCTCCGTAGATGTCTTCCTGGTCCCACAGGCTATGCACCAGCAGCACCGGAACCTTGAGCGGCTGGGAGGCTAAAACCTTGTCCACCGCCTGGTCGCTCCAGAAGGTGTCATAACTGGGGTGAGCGAGGATCTTGCGCCAGAAGCCCATCTGCTCCAGGCCATGGCTGCGTCCCAGTTCGCCCGCCGAACCGGCCTGCATATAGAGGTCGTAGTCGTCGTAGTTCGAGCTCCACCATTTGGCATCGCTGTCGTTGGCGCGCGTACCATCCTGTTCGTAGATGTAAGGCATATTCTGCTCGCGGAAGGCGCCATTGTGGAACCAGTCGTCGCCCATCCAGCCATCGACCATGGGATTCATCGGTACCGCAACCTTCAGCGCCGGGTGCGGATTGACCAGCGCCATGAGGGGAAGAAAGCCGTCGTAGGAGATGCCCAGGATACCGACCTTGCGGTTGGTTTCCGGAATGTTTTTGACTAGCCAGTCGATGGTGTCATAAGTGTCCGTGGCTTCGTCCACAGGAGTGGGATTCTGCGGCCCGTGAATCGGCCGGTTCATCACGTAGTCGCCCTCCGAGCCGTATTTGCCGCGAATGTCCTGCACCACGCGAATGTAGCCGCCCTCCACAATTACGTCGGTAGCGTTGTCATATCCATCGAGAATCGGCCCCAGGTGAGAACTGGCGGCGTGGCTGGTCATATCCTTGGCGCTATAAGGCGTGCGCGTCAGCAGGATCGGCGCGCCTTTGGCGCCCTTCGGCACCAGAATCACCGTATAGAGCTTCACCCCATCGCGCATCGCAATCATCACCTCGCGGCGCACATAATCAAAGCTGCCAGTGGCGGGCTTGAATAGATCCGGAGATTCGCTGGGATAATCTGGATATGCCGGACGCGCGGGCGCAGGCAGATTGGTTTGCCCAGCGGCGGAGATCATTATCAGCGAGAGGGCGACGGCCGTTACAACAGTGCGGCAAGAAGGAATCATGTGCAAACCTTTCAGCAACGGGTGAAGTAACTTCCATCCAGAATAGCGGTTTCCCGCAGAACCGGCAGAAGCAGGCAGCCCACGCCCCAATCGGATCATAACCTGACTGGGTGCCCAAGATCCTGATTTTCGGACGCGGGAGGGTTTTACCATGCTCCCGCCGCCAACCAGTCCAATCCAACTCAATTCCACGGACCTTTCGATTCCTGTTGCGTATTTCCGGGAGCTGGACCAGACCCATTCTTCGGGTTTTCTACCACCCCCCGCGTGACCATATTAGGGCGCATGTAGCGAAGTTTTTCGACCCACCTCTCTTCAAGGATGGGGCGCAAGAGCGATGCAGACGATTGCGCAGGACGAAGGAATATCAGATTGCCGCGGAAAACGTTTGTTCTTTCCCGGCGTCGATACAATAGAATTCAACGGGACGGAAGTTCGCGTCCTGAGCCGAATCTGTCCTTCGATGCAGGAGGTTTCCATGCGTTTTCCCGCACTTGCCATTCTTGCACTGGGCGTGGCCACGGTGGCCGCGGCGCAAACCGTCGATCAAGGCACCGATGCGAATTGGAGCTATCAGGGCAGGAACGGCTCGCTGGTCTGGGGAAAACTCAGTCCGGCCTATCAGGCCTGCAGCAAAGGCCATGAGCAGTCGCCCATCGACATTCGCGGCGCCCGCCTGAATACGGCGCTCGCGCCCATCGAGTTCCACTACATTGCCGGGCCGGTGATGCTGGTGAACGACGGCCACACGATTGAGGCGCGCGTGAACCCAGGCAGTTTCATTGTGGCTGGTGAGGTGCGCTACGAGTTGGTCGAGTTCCGCTTTCACCACCCCGGCGAGCAGACGGTGAAGGGCAAGCTGAGCGATATGGATGTGCAGTTGCTGCACCGGAGCGCCGACGGCAAGTTGGCCGTGGTTGATGTGCGGCTGATGGAGGACGCAGGCAGTCCCAACGCCGTGCTCTCCATGCTGTGGCCACATCTGCCCATCAGCGCGGGAGCAAGCGAAAAAGTGACGGAGATGGTGAGTGCGGGCGGCCTGCTGCCTGCCGATCGCGGCTATTGGACTTACGCCGGATCGCTGACCACGCCGCCCTGCACCGAGGGGGTGCGCTGGATTGTTCTTGAGCAGGAGTTGAGCCTGAGCCGCGACCAGTTGCGCGCCTTCGCGGCCCTCTTTCCGATGAACACCCGCGGGGTGCAGGAAGCGCATGGACGGCGCATCGAGGCCAACGAGTAAGCTCGCGTTCGGCACAGATCGGCGACGGGTGTACAGCTGGCGGCCCGATGCGCTATGCTGAAGATGAATCCATGATCTTCTCCCGCGATTACATCGGGTATTTAGCCCGCCGGACTGTCAAGCACCTCATCGATGCCAAGATGATCACAACCAGCGATGTGAAGGTGTGCGAATCGCGCGTCGCTGGAGGGCTGATCGAGGAATTATCCCTTGAAGACCGTATCAACGAAGAGGTACGCGTGATTCTCGATGCGTACTCCGAGGAGATGCGCAAAACCGGCGCGCAGTATGCCGAGATGTTCAAAAAGGTGAAGACCGAGCTGACCAAGAAGTACAAGGCGGTGCTATGAGGATCAGCCCCGACAAGCTGAACAAGCTGGCCCACACCGTGGCCGACACCCTGGCCGAGATCGACGAGGTCGGCTTTCTGGAGGACCGCAACACCATCCGCCAGGAGGCGCGCAAGGCGCTCACCGCCCTGCTCACCCAGGAGGCCGCAATCGACCTGGCAGCCCGGACCAAGATTGCCTCACAGCGCAAGGTCATCCTGGAAGGCTCGCAGGAGTGGGAAATTCTTTATCGCAAGTACTATAACGACGAAGTGCGCAAGCTGGGGATCTGAGGCAGTTTGGGCCGTTTTTGGCATCGAACCGGTTTTTTGTTAGAGTAGAACGAGTGGCCGGTAACGGCCATCCCCGCAAAAGTGTGGCGCTATCGTCTAGGGGTTAGGACGTGAGATTCTCAATCTTAAAACCCGGGTTCGATTCCCGGTAGCGCTACCAAATTGTCTTTCGCTGAAGCCCGCCCAGCCGGCGGGCTTTGCTTTTGCCCTTGAAACCCTGCCGGCGCTTTCCGGTTTGAAGCTGCGGGAACCGCGATACGCGGAAGGCTACAGGAGGCAGAAATCCGCTGCCACACGGTCGCGGATAGACGGCTTCAGTCCTGCAAGCTGAGCGAATTCCGACCAATTCTCCAGTGCCGCCTTTACATCTGCCAATAACTCTCGCGGTTTCCGTACGCTGAAGCGGTCGGCATCTTCGAGCAAGTCCTCTCGCGTGATCTGTTGGAACTTGCCGTTCACGCTCATCAGGTGCTGATAGGTCCACTCTCCCTTGGGGTTGAAGGCGTGGGTCACGTCGTAGGCTGGGGCCAGTTTCCACGACTGGCCCTGCTTCAAAAGAAACGAAAAGTTCTTGGTGTGATCGTCGCAATCGCGCGCCATCACGTTGAAGGCCATGCGCCGGAAGGCTTGCCCGGTCGCCTCGTCTCCGAGGTTGAGTTTCGCGATGGTCATGAAGAGTTGCGCATAGGCGTGCGTACCGCGCTGCCTGAAATCGAGATGATTCATGGCGCAGAGCGTCTGCAGGTGACGCTTGCGGGTCTCGCCGGCGACGACCTCTCGGTCAAAGCGCCTGGTCATGAAGTGCGCCCGGCCGTTCTCTTCCAGCAATCTGCAGGGAGACATCGAAATTCCCGCCGCGTTTGCCATCAGCGAATAGGCGTATTCGATCCGGCCATACGCTTCGCCGGTCCCCAACTCCTTGTCTTTACCGACACCGTCGAATTTGAGCAGCCAATGTTCGAAACCCGGTGCGGCATCAAATTGCCCGCTGCGCACTTCGTCCGTTTTGGGATTCCAGGCGATAACCGCTTTGGCGCGCGCGCCGCCGGCCGAGGTGCCAACCTTGATGATGTTGGCGAGTGCAGCCTTGGTTTCGGTATCCACCGAGAAAGTGCCATGAACGAGCCGGCGCGCATCTTCTACCAGCGTCTTCATCTCAACCGGCGTTGCGCTTTCCTTGTGCGAACCTCGCGCTGGTTGGAACTCCAGTGCTCCCAATCCGCGTTTCCCCATATACGCCAGCCGGTCAAGAACAGTGATGGAAGTTCTTTCGATACCTTTGGCCGCCATCCACGCATCAATCAGTGCGTTGCCGAAATCGTCAGGCAGCGCATCAGCCAGCATGGCCGGAAGACCAAGATACGTCGCCTTGGGAAGAGCAGGAAAGACGTATGTGTCGCGGCGCTCCGCAAGAGGCATTGTCAACGGCGCAACTTCGATCTCCCGCCGCCTCCATACAGGATCGTAGGCGAAAGCGTAGCAGCCCAAGTCCCTATCGGCTGCGACCGCTCCGACCCGGCTTCCCCACATTCGCACCTCGATGATCTGGACCGGTTTCATGCGTCCTGCTCTCTCTTCACGCGGGGATGGCGAACACGCTGCCGGAGCTTTGCACCGCGCAACAGAGCAAGGGGATTGACCGAAGGCTTGGGCGCAAGCATCTCAATCCCTTCAAGAGAGTCAAGCGCTTTGAGAACCCGCAGAAGAGATTCCACCGTAGAACCCCGCCCAGCCTCCAGGTTCCTCAATGTCTTTTCGGAAAGCCCCCCTCTTTCAGCGGTGGTGCGTTGATCAAGGTTCTTGGAGATTCGGAGACGTTGGAGCTGCTCACCGAAGGCGGCCTGAAGTTCCGAGATCGACTTGAATGACAGATCGCTCATAAAGGCATTATACTACCTCTTAATGATAAATAGTCAAATAAACGGTATCTATATACCCTTTGTAAACTTCAGATTGAAGGTATTCGCGATGAGCTAAAAGATATATATGGTACTTTTATACCTATTACGTTGTATATTATTCATAATTAGTCATAGTTTACCGCTTACGACTGATGTGTCATGGGAGTCTGGAAGATCCTGTTTTCGTACTTTGCTGGGGTCCGCTGTCATTGACGAACCAAGACCACGGGCTCGGTTGCGAGCCGGGTCAGGCGTAGCTCCTGACCCACTCCAGAATCGAGCGCACCGCAACGCCGCTTGGCCCCTTGGCGATGTATGGCTTCGTTTCTTCCTCCCAGGCCACGCCTGCGATGTCCAGATGAATCCAGGGCGTCTCTTCGACGAAGACTTTGAGGAACTCGGCTGCCGTAATCGCGCCGCCCCAGCGGCCGCCGGTGTTTTTGATGTCAGCGATTTCGCTTTTGATCTGCTCGGCGTACTCCTCGCCCAAGGGCAAGCGCCAGAACTTTTCGCCGGAGACAGCCAGTGCAGTATCGAATTTTTTCCAGGCATCCTCGTTGTTGGAAAATGCGCCGGCGTTGACGTGGCCAAGAGCAACGACACAGGCGCCGGTGAGCGTGGCGGCGTCGATCAGGTGAGTTGCGCCGAGTTGGCGTACGTAGGTGAGACCGTCGGCCAGCACCAGCCGCCCCTCGGCGTCAGTATTGATGATTTCGATGGTTTTGCCCGGCTGGTCAGCGGAGAAAGGCATGGCCGTCTGCACATCTCCCGGCTTCTGAGCCGTGCCCGAAGGCATATTTTCCGTCGCGCAGATGACGGCGATCACGCGCACTTTGGGCTTGAGCAGGGCGATGGCGCGCATGGCGCCGATCATGGCAGCGCCGCCGGCCATGTCGTATTTCATCTTCTCCATATTGTCGCCGGGCTTGAGCGAGATGCCTCCGGAGTCGAAGGTAATGCCCTTGCCGACCAGGCCGAGGATGGGGCCTTTGGTTACGCCCTCCGGCTCGTAGCGCAAGACAATCAGGGCAGGCGGCTCGGCCGAACCTTGCGCAACACTCCAAAAGGCGCCCATCTTCAACTCGTGCAGTTTGTCGGTGGAGTAGGTTCTACAGTCGAGGCCAACTTTCTCAGCCATCTGCACAGCGTGCTGGGCGAGGATGGTTGGAGTGAGCTTGTTGCCCGGCTCGTTGACCAGCGAGCGGGTGAAGTTCTGGCTCTCGCCGATCAGAACGCCCTCGGCCAGGGCGGCCTTGAGAGCAGTCTGACCGGCATCGGTGGGAGCGGCCAGTGAAAAGGACTCCATGCTCTGATCCTGGCGATCGCTGCGATAGGTGTCGGGATCGAAGTCTCCGACGAAAGCGCCCTCGACGGCGGCGCGTACGCAGCCAGCGGCAGGCAGCGAAACCAGCTCAGCCAAGGAGAGCGGAGGCTGCGGAAGCACGAAGACCAACTCGCGAAAGCCGCGCGGCTTGGCAAAGCGGACGGCGGTTCCCGCAGCGTTACGCACGGAGTCGACCGTGATCCGAGCCGGCTTTCCCAGGCCGACGAGCAGCAACCGTTTGGCAGTGAGACCAGCCGGGTTGTGCAGTAGCAGTGTCTCGTTGGCGCCGGCCTTGAACTCACCGCTGGTCAACACAGCATCTACGGCGGTCAAAACAGAAACGTCGGCGGTCAGCAACACCGGGCGAGGCTTGGCCCCGGAGGTTTTACTGGTCTGGATGTCGGCGGCCAGAACGGCCAGCACTTCTGCTTTGATTCCATCAAGCTTGGCAAATGTCAGTTGAGTCTGCATGGCAACATTTTACCGCGAACAGCAGCTTTGATGGGTTGATCCGCTGGCCCTGCCTTGCCTCGGCCTGTTGACTCGATGCACCGAGGCAACTCCGTCGGCGTCTGAGACGTGTGTAGAAGAGAGTTCCGCTCCGCCAAACGATTAATTCTGCTACACTGGTTGAAGCGTAATCGAAGGGGCAATTGCGCCAGGCCGCGCCCCCAAAGATACGCACTGCAACCCAAGTTCGGGGAGTGGCTCAGCCTGGTAGAGCACCTGGTTCGGGACCAGGGGGTCGGAGGTTCAAATCCTCTCTCCCCGACCATTCTTTCTCACTGATAGTGAATGACTTAAGCCGCTTATGCGGCTTTTTTCATGCCCTCATTTTTCGGTACAATAGGGCTTTTCGGTACATCAAAAAGACCGAATTCCGGAAGCTCAAATCCAATTCCATACTGTTCAGCCAATCCGAGCCGGAACTGTTGATCCTCTTTGACCTTGTCATACAAGTCGGTCATGGTGTCGCCAGCGTGGCCAAGCCAGAACTTCTGCAGGCCATCCAAGCATGAGGTGTAGTTCCTCATGAACGTATTTCCACTCTTTGCCACCTCCGCCGCAGAGGAGGCCCACTCAATGTCAATGGCGTTCTTCACGTCGTCTCCCGAATCGATCCCGGGATCGGGCCTATTCTTTAACGGCTGAAAGGCGCCGGAATAAGAGCTTCCGAGGTTGGACGACCTGTAAGGGGCCACATAGCTGCGGCCAACGATATCGATGGTGACTCCGTTGCCCGTAGTCCCGCCGGTTTCTGTCGGTGTGGCATTGTACATGGTCCAGAAATCTCCGGGGACAGGTAATTCGAAGACCGCAGGGCAGGAAAGAGGCACTGCCGTTGGAACGAATGCGAAAAGTGGCGAGTTGGACACTCAGGGGTGTATTCTTTCGTCGCCGGACAAGCAAAATGGAAATCCCGGCTAAGTAGCGGAGGAAACAACCATGAAGCGCACCTTTTTTACGGCTTTCATATGCGGGTTGCTCTTGTTTCAACAATCGGCTTCAGCCCAGGATTTCATCCAGGCCCGAGGGGCGAAGCTGTACAGGTCCGGGAAAGAGATACAACTGCGGGGCACCAATCTCGGCAACTGGCTGCTCCGGGAAGATTTCATGGTTGGACTTCATGGCTCCCATACCGAGATGCGCTCCGCCATGAACACCGTTCTGGGCAAGGAAAAGGCAGATGCGTTCTGGGACGAGTACGAGACGGTCTACTACACCGACAAGGACGCGGAATTCCTGACAAAGGAAGGCTTTAATGTACTACGCGTGCCGATCAATGAAAATCGCTTCGAGAACCCAAATGAACCTGGGCATTATGACGAAGGAGCCCTGCGTCATCTCGATACTATGATTCGAATCAGCAAGGAGCACGGCATCTACGTCATTCTCGACCTTCACGCCGTGATGGGCGGACAGTCGAGAGAAATCTATGCCGATTCGCTTTCGGGCACTCCTAACTTTTGGCGCTATGCCGACTTTCGCACGCGCGCCACCGCCTTTTGGGAATTTTTGGCGAAACGGTACAGGAACGAAACAGGCGTTGCGGGTTATGACCTGGTGAATGAACCCAATACCGAAGGCCACACGGAGTTGCTGACAGCATGGTTGCGGGATACAGTTCGCCAGATCCGGAAGGTTGACCCGGTCCATCTCATAATTGTGGAAGGTGACGACTATGGCAAAAACTTCAAGGGCCTTCCCGACGACTTCTGGAATGATAAACAGACGGTGTTCCAATTCCATATTTATCCCTTCTTCGCCTTCCCGCTCACGAAGATGACCGACTATCCGCAGACAATAGACGGCGTGCGTTACGACAAGGCATATCTTCGCAACTTGATGCGCGAGCAAATTGCGTTTGGCCGGCGGAGGCCTGTCTACATGGGTGAATTCGGCACCGGCAACGGAGAGCCCCAATTTGTGTATGCCATGGTCAGAGACCTGATTTCGATAGCCGATGAAGAAGGCTGGTCCTGGACTGAGTGGACCTACAAAGATGTCGGACCAATGGGATTGGTCACAGTGCGCGCCGACACCCCCTGGAGGATCTTTCTCGCTTCACCCGAAATAAAAGCCGAACGCGAACAAGCTAGAGAGTTGTTTGGCAGGGGTGGAGAAGATTCTCACGTCGAGGATTCCATCGCAAAGATGACAGCAAGTATCGCAGGCAATTTCGACGAGACGACACAGGGGCAATTCCGTCGAAGAACCGAGCGAGTGTTCGAAGACGAACTGAGCTACGCGATCATGTTTCAACTAAAGAACAAGAGCGAAACGGAGATGCGCCAACTCGCAGATTCATTTGCATTCGATTCATGCAGTCCCAGTGCCGAGCTTGTTGAACTATATCTCATTAGGAAAGGTCAGACACCGGTTCCTTCAGGCAAGGTTAGTCGTTAGCCGGTCGAAGACGCACCGCTTTGAGTGTGTTGGCTCGTGAGGCGCAGTGTGGATGTACATTGAATATCGCGCAGGGTATTTTTCAGAAGGGTTGAGAGCATGAAATCGCGGCAAACGATTCTCTGGCTGCTGTGCTGCGGCATGGCCATTTTTTCTCTATCGGCGAAGGCGCAACAGGCGCGCCGCACCACGCTTTCCCTGGATGGCCAATGGGACGTGGAAGACAGCATCGGCCCCGATCAGTTGCCCACAGCTTATCATCACACCGCGCCGGTGCCGGGGCTGACCCACTCCGCCGTTCCAGCCTTTCCCGGCGTGGACGAGGACCAAAGCCGGCAGCAGAATTACTTCTGGTACCGCAAGACCTTTAAGGCCCCGGCCGAAGAAGCGGTGGCCCTGCTTAAGGTGAACAAGGCTCAATTCGGCACCGTCGCCTACCTGAACGGCGTACGCATCGGCGAGCACGATCCCTGCTTTACCGCCGCCTGGTTCGACGTGACCAAAGCCATCCGCTGGAACGCGCTCAACGAGCTGGTCATTCGCATTGGGGCGCATCGGGGCGTGCTCCCCGCCAATGTTTCGGGAGGAACCGACTTTGAAAAAAACCGCTGGACTCCGGGCATTTACGACGATGTGAGCCTGATGGTCATGAACAATCCGGTCATCTCCACGGTGCAGGTGGCGCCACAACTGGCCGGCCCCGGCAGGCTAGTTCCCCGCATCCTTGTGCAGACGGTTTTGCACAATTATTCCGATGCCGCTATAACCACTGAAGTTGGCCAGCAGGTTTTCGAGTGGAAGTCGGGCGCGGCGGCCTCGAAACAAGCCGCCAAGCAGGTGAAAGTGCCAGCGGGCGGCGCAATCACCGTGCTGCAGGAGATTCCCGTTCCCCATGCGCATCTCTGGAGCCCGGAGGATCCCTTTCTCTACCAGGTGAAGACCGGCACTGCTGGCGACGATCTGACCACGCGTTTCGGCATGAGGGAGTTCCGCTTTGATACCGTCACCCAGCGCGCCTACCTGAACGGGCGTCCCTATTTCCTGCGCGGTTCGAATATCACCCTGCACCGCTTCTTCGAGGACCCCAAGGTAGGGACACTGCCCTGGAATGAAGCCTGGCTGCACCGGCTGCTGGTGGTGCTCCCCAGGCAAATGCACTGGAACGCCTTCCGCTTCTGCATCGGCCCGGTGCCCGATCGCTGGCTGCAGATCGCCGATGAGGCGGGCCTGCTGATCCAGAACGAATACATGGTGTGGACCGGACCCAACGAAAGCTCGTACCAGGGGATCAACGACACCAAGGAGATGATCACCGAGTACAGCGAGTGGATGCGCGATAACTGGAATCATCCCAGCGTGGCCATTTGGGATGCCTCCAACGAATCCTGGCTGCCGCAGTTCACCAGCACCATCATTCCCGCCGTGCGTTCACTGGACCTGTCCAACCGGCCCTGGGAAAACGGCTATAATGCGCCCGCCGGAGCCAACGATCCTGTGGAAGATCATCAGTACCTCTTCTACCGGACGGCCATGGACGATCCGCCCGCCAACGGTGGCCGTCCCTGGTTCCAGATGACCGACCTGGAGTCGATGGTGGGTCCCCCTTCCAACAGTTCCACTTACAAAACCGGCCACGCCATGATCCTGAACGAATACGACTGGCTGTGGCTTAATCGCGACGGCTCGCCCACGCTGCTCACGCAAAAGCTCTATCCCCGGCTCCTGGGCGACCGCAATACCAAGGAGAACCGCTTTGCGCTGCAAGCCTATCTGCTGGGCGGGCTGACCGAATTCTGGCGCGCCTACCGCCGTTACTCCGCCGTGCTCGAATTCGTCTACCTCACCACCAGCGACCCCAAAGCATCCACCTCGGACGACTTCATCGATATCGACAAGCTCACCTTGGAGCCACACTTCCAAAAAGCCATGGAAGAAGCCTTCAATCCCTTGGGAGTTTATTTGAACTTCTGGCAGCCGTCGTTGAGCGCCGGCAAGCAGCGTTACTATACGGTGGCCATGGTCAACGATGAAGACCGCTCGCGCGCGGGCAAGCTCAGGCTGGTTTTTACCGATGCCCAAGGCAAAGACGCCGCCGCCGTGGAGATGCCGTTTACGCTGGAGCCGCTGGGCGCACAGTCCTATACCCTTTCGCTGCCGTCGCCCGCCGCGGCCGGTAGTTATACCTTGCAGGCCATCGCCACGCCAGCGGACGATAGTGTGCATCCCACCGTTTCCCACCGCAACGTAACCGTGGAGGCTGCCGCGCCGGCTCACTGAGAACCCTGAATGCGCGCCCGAACCGGGCAATCAATTTATTGAAGGCGACGAGCATGATCGAGCTGGGCAATCCCCTCGAACCTCTCTGGTATCCTGTGCCCAGTTCATGTGCGCGGCGAAGCCTATCTCATGTTCCACGACGGCAACCGGGCGGCAGCGGAATTCCAGAAGTTCATCGACCGCCGAGGAGTGGTGATGAACTCCCTTGGGGGGCGTTGGCTCGCCACGGTTTGCAAAGGTATGAACCTGGGTTGACGTCCACCAAAGCACATATTGAACCTGTCTTCGCACATTCTCCATTTCAAGGCGTCAGGCTGACCCTCTGGCCTGGCATACCGCTTTGACAATACCCAAGTCCATTCAGTCCAGATCATCCTGAACTACGGCGCTGCCTGGAAGGCCGCTCCTGCATTCCTCTCCCGGCGCAGACCTGTTTTTTCGTGATGACGCTTCACTCAGACACCAATGCCGGTCTCTGATTCGTAGTACATTGGGGTCAGCAGCCAAACTACGAAGGATAGCGACTTGGTCAAGAATGGTCAACGCGTAAAGAAAAACAAAGAACCTCAACAGACGCTGACAGTCGCGCTCCCGGCGTTACAGCACCGAAGCCCCGTCGGCATTAAAGAGATCGCGAAAGAGCTTGGCCTCTCCATCGGAACCATAGATAGGGCGCTGCACAACCGCGACCGCATCAGTGCTGCGACGCGGGACCGTGTTTTAAAGATGCTGCAGGATGTCGGATATCGTCCCAATCTTGCTGCAAGGTCACTGAAATCGCCCAAACCGCTGCGAATATCCATTCATCTGCCATCTCGAATAGCTTCGTTTTACGAGTCAATTCGCGAGGGAGTTTGTTCTGAAGCAGCGAGGTACGAATTCGCGGTGGAGTTGTGTTTTCGCATCCACCCGGCACTGGGCGAAGGAGAGACGGAGTTGTTCGATCTCGCCCTCGCTGACGGAAGTAAAGGGCTCATCCTTGCACCCGGTCATCCGCGTTCCTTGTTGCCCTGGCTGAATCTTGCGGCTGAAAAACGCATACCTGTGGTATGTGTGGCAACCGAAACTGTTGATGGCGAGTGCTTGAGCATGGTCTGTGCAGACGCCTACGCAAGTGGCGCGATTGCCGCAGAGTTTCTGGGGCGCAGTGTCCACCCAAAAGGGGATGTGGCTGTGATGACTGGGGACCACTCGACTATAGATCACACAGAAAAGCTGCACGGCTTTGAACAAGGTTTGGCGAAATATGGTCCGCATCTTCATATATGCGAGGTGATTGAGACCCACGACAACGAAGAACAAGCCTATCGGAGCGCTTTGAACCTGTATGAGAACAAACCGCAAATGCGAGCCATCTATGTGAATACCTCCAATTCAGTTGGTGTGATTCGTGCTGCTGCAGAAGCGGATCCGCAATGCAAGGTAGCAATCGTCACCACCGACTTGTTCCCTGAGCTGGTTAAGCCGTTGCGCTCCGGACGCATTTTGGCAACGGTTCATCAGCATCCCAAGAAACAGGGCAGAATTGCTCTCGGAATTCTTCACCAGTACCTGACCCAGGGAACAATGCCGCCACAGCGCATCACGCTGAACCCCCACCTTGTCCTTCGCAGCAATCTGGATCTCTATCTGCGGAACGCACCCTGGGACGAAGAGTAAACGTCAGCAGACATCTTCAGAAGCGGCCAAAACCTACAAGCAACTTCTGTCGAAATGCTAACTAATATCACACCGCTTGACATCGGAAATTACGTAATGTTCTAATGGTGCGGTAACGTACACGCTCGAATCTGTTTCTTTGGGTTGCATTTGCCCTCAGGCCCAGAGAAAACCGATTTATTCACACAAGATGATTGACCTGAGTAAACATGCTCGTGAGCACACGGAAGAGAGAACAGAATGCCGTTGAATCGACGTGAATTGCTTCAGTGGATTGGAAGTGCAGCTTCGGCCTTGGCGTTTGCCAAGTTTGCTACAGCCAAGTCGGCGGCGCTGGGCGAGAGGTTAATTGGAACACGGCAGTCTCTGCAGTCATACAGAGTACCCGACTGGTTCCGTGACGCCAAGTTCGGCATCTGGTCGCACTGGGGGCCGCAATCGGCAATTGAAGCCGGGGACTGGTATGCGCGGGCGATGTACCAGCAGGGATCGGATCAATACAAGCACCATCTGGAGCATTACGGCCATCCTTCCAAGGTTGGCTACAAGGATCTCGTCGAGACCTGGAAGGCGGAACGATGGGACCCCGATGGCCTGATGAGCCTATACAAAAAAGCAGGAGCAAAGTACTTCGTGAGTATGGGCGTCCACTGCGACAACTTTGATCTTTGGGACTCGAAGTATACGCGTTGGAATGCCGTTAATATGGGACCGAGGAAGGACATTGTGGGCCTTTGGCAAAAGGCGGCACAGAAACACGGACTGCGCTTTGGAGTAAGCGAACACGTTTGGCTCAGCTACGAATGGTTTGCTGTAAGTCACGGAGCCGACAAAACCGGGCCGCTCGCCGGAGTTCTTTATGATGGGGCCGACCCTCAGTATGCAGACCTCTATCACGATGCCGGCTGCACCCAGTACATCGACGCCACGAACGGCTGGGACTGGGGTGCGGCCGGCATTCCCGATCGATGGAAGCGCCACTATCTGGATCGAATGAAAGATCTGATCGACAAGTACCAGCCCGACTACTTCTATACGGATGGTCCCCTGCCCTTTGAACAGTATGGTCTGGAGATGGTATCGCATCTCTACAACGTGAATGCGCAGAAGCACGGCGGCGCGAATGAAGCAGTTTATACAAGCAAACTGGACGCAGACTGTGCAATCGGCACCTGCCTTGTCGATCACGAGCGCGGGGTGTCGGAGGCGATCTCGCCAAACCCATGGCAGTCCGACACCTGCATTGGGCAATGGCATTACAACCGCGGCCAGCAGTACAAGACAGCCAAAAAGGTTATCGATCTGCTGGTGGACATTGTCAGCAAGAATGGCAATCTTCTTCTGAACTTTCCTCTGCCAAACTCCGGCGAACTCGACTCCGAAGAGATGAAAGTATTGGAGGGGATCACGGATTGGATGACTATCAACAGCGAGGGAATTTACGCTTCGCGCCCGTGGAAGATCAATGGCGAAGGCCCATCCACAGAGCAGAAGATTGCCACTGGGATGTTCAACGAGGACAAACAACAGGATCTAACGGGCGAAGATGTACGTTTCACGGTCAAGGATCATTCGATATATGCCTTTGTCATGGGCCGTACAAAGCAAGTGACTGTGAAGGCGCTGGGGCTGGCCAGCCCACAGAGGCCCGGAAAGATTCGCAGTGTTCAGATGCTCGGGCACAAAGACGACCTCAAATGGAGCCAAGATGCATTCGCACTGCGGGTAATAATGCCGCCGGCGACAATCTCGGAGATCGGTGTCGCATTGAAGATCGGAGTCGCGTAGCCGCGAGTCGGGGAAAAAGTCGAAGGACACCAGGTTCAGAGCAATTTGAGATGGACATCGAAGAGGGGGACATTCTCTATGAAACCGGAAGTGTTGTTCAGCAGAAGAACTTTTATAGCAGGTGCAGGAGCACTGAGCGTTGTTGCTGGGACTCAACGGTTCAGAGCATTGGCTGACTCGCCGGATCGCATTGCGTGGCAGCGTGAAGCCAAATTCTGGATGTTCATTCACTGGGGGCCTTATTCGGTTGCAGGTGTGGAAGCCTCGTGGCCAATCCTGGTGCCGAATGGAGAAATCAGCGAAGCCGAATATCGCGCACTGCCTGCCCGATTCAATCCGGTGCACTTCGATCCAAATGCGTGGGTTGATCTTGCCCGCAAGGCTGGCCAGCGGTACATGGTCTTTACGACCAAGCATCATGACGGCTTTTGTATGTTCGACTCTGAATATACCGACTACAAAATCACCCGTACGCCATACGGCAAAGACATCGTGCGCCAACTGGCAGACGCCTGTCATGCAAAGCAAATGCCGTTGGGCTTCTACTATTCTCCACCGGATATGAATCATCCCGGCTACCGCGACACGAGCAAGCTTTCCGCCACCAACTATCGCGGTGAGCCGGAGCGCCCTGAATGGCCGCTCTATCTGGAGTACATGGGGCTGCAGTTGCATGAACTGCTTACCCGGTATGGCGATGTCGCGGAAGTGTGGTTCGATGCGGTCGATGCGAACACACAGGACCGTTATGACGGCCAGCGGTTTGTCGACGAGGTACGCCGGCTTCAGCCGATGGCGCTGGTGAACAATCGTGCCGGTGTGGCGGGCGACTTCGTCACGCCGGAACAATTCATTCCCAAGGCCATTCCTGTGAAGGGCGTACGGATGGATAGTCCGGATCACAGCGAAGCCGACAAGCAGCCGATCACGGTGCCCCGCCCCGAAGACTTCCAGCCCTGGGAAGCCTGCATGACCATCAATGACACATGGGCCTATCGACCAAAGGACCGCAACTTCAAGAGCGCCGATATGCTAATTCGTTCGATGGTGGAGATTATCAGCAGGGGCGGCAATTATCTTCTCGATGTTGGACCGCAGCCGGACGGCCGGATTCAACCGGAGTTTGTCGAGCGGCTGGAGGCTGTCGGCAGATGGGTGCATCTCAATGCGGAGGCAATTTACGACAGCACCTATGGTCCCATACAGGGAGAGTCGCAATATCGCACAACGGCGCGAGGCGCACGAATCTACGCTTTTATCATGGATACATCCTGCAAGGAGATCCGCCTCATAGGCCTGCACCGCAAGATTGCCAGCGTGAAGCTCTTGTCGAACGGAAGTCCCGTCCCTTTCACCGCGGTTTCCGGAGAAATTCGCATTTCGGTCGCGAGGGACATGTGGGCAGGCGGAATTCCGGTTTTGGAGTTGCGCGGATAGTTGGTAGGAATTGCAGATGGAAGTTTTCAAATGAACCCGTACCGCCGTCGGCTGGGAATTCAACTGGCTGAATGGAGATAAACCGGCTTCCGATCAAATCACAAAAAACGAGGATATCCCATGTTCACAGGTCGTAATTGCATCCGATTGTCGCTGATTCTCATGGTTTTGATGGGTGCAACTCTTTCAAATGCCCAATGGGCTCCGCTTGTCTCCGATCCGAATGATGCACAGCGAATTGAGTGGTGGCGCGAGGCGAGGTTCGGAATGTTTCTGCACTGGGGCGTCTATTCCATCCCCGGTCGCGGCGAGTGGGTGCAGTGGGCCGAACAAATCCCGGTTGAGCAATACGCAAAACTGGCAGACCAATTCCACCCGGAGCATTTCGATGCGGATGAGTGGGCAGAAATTGCCAAAACCGCCGGTATGAAGTACATGGTGTTGACTGCTCGTCATCATGACGGCTTTGCTCTCTTTGACGATCCTGGCAGTCATTTCACAGCCATGACCGCGGCCTCGCACCATGACTATGTGGCCGATTACGTCAAGGCTGTTCGCAAGGCGGGTCTGGGCGTGGGGTTGTACTATTCTCCGCTCGATTGGCGCTTTCCTGGATTCTTCTTCCCCGGCATTTACCAACAAAGTGCATTTGAACTACGTCAGCAATACCAGCGACAGATAAATGAACTGGCATCGCATTACGGAAAGCTCGATATCCTCTGGTTTGACGGCGGCGGGAACGAATGGCTCGGATTCGGCGGTGCACAGTTCACAGGGAGCGGCTGGCAGGCACGACCCAAGGTCAAGCCCTATCAAGGAACCTTCGATTGGCAGGACACAGCAACCATCGCTCACCTTCGCCATTTGCAGCCTGGGATCATTCTCAACGACCGCACCAATGCGGCCGCGGACTTCCGTTCGCGCGAGGGCGATGGCGCATTGGGCGATTTCGACAATCAGACGCCGTGGGAATTGTGCACGACCATCACCGAAGGCGCATGGGGCTTTCAACCCGACGCCAAGGTCAAGCCACTGGCGCAACTGGTGCAGTTGCTGGTAGGCGCCGCTGGCCGCGATGGCAATATGCTTCTGAACGTAGGACCCCAGCCCGATGGCCAGATTCCCGCTGCGCAGGCTGAACGCCTGCGTGAAATGGGGCAATGGTTCAGCCAAAACGGCGAGAGCATCTACGGAACGCGCGGTGGACCATGGCTTCCCGGCAAATACGGCGTCTCTACTCACCGCCAGAATCTCGTTTACATTCATCTGCTGCATTCGCCGCAGAACTCAGTATTGACGCTGCCTTCGCTGCCGGTGCGTGTCACGAAAGCAACCATGCTTCACGGAGGCGAGGTCTCCTTTCACCAGACAGCGCAGATTCTTACCTTCGATTTGCCTGCAGGTCCGAAGGATGCAATCGATACAATTCTCAAGATCGAGCTCGCCGAACCCTGGACTTCGAGCGCCGTGGTTCCAATTCCTGAAAAGTAGCGAATACGGAATATGGGAAGTGCCTGTACTTGATGGAGTCTGAAGACGGACTGGACAGGCACATCTCTCCAAATCCGCTAGTAACTCAATTTGCACTTGATTGGGACGACGGGACTCATCAGGAATTTGAACGCCTCGAAATGCCGAAGCTCTTCCTGGAGAAGGGCCGTCCACGCGTGCTATATCTTGCTGCGCTGCCTTCAGGCGAGAGTGCCGAGCACTCTTTCAATATTGCCGTTCCGCTGCACCACTGAGGCGGAATCGGCATACGGTCATTCCCATGGTAAGCGTTTGAAGTTTCTCTCTTGACTGGGGGACGGTGTTTGAAGATGAAGTTGATTTCGCTACTCTAATCCGGCCCCTTTCATTGGCTTGAGTTGGCCCCACCTTGGGGGTAAGCCCGTTATCTTGTTTCGGGGTAATTTCTCCCGGGAACGAGGACGGCTTGGCCACAAGGAGTAGGAAGGTGGAGCTATACGAGCAGATCCGGCGGGAGTACGAGCATGGCGCCGGTACGATCGACGTGGTGCTCATAAACAGGCAAGCGCCCGGGCCGCCGGTTTCTATCCGCCTCAACAATGTAGTTGTAACTCGGTTCCCAACGCGGATCAATCACCATACACCTCACCGACGCAACGTAGTCTTAGTCTCAGTGCTCCGGACGGAAACCGGAGCGTGGGCTGGCAGCCCACTCAAAACAAAGCATGCGTTTAATTGTGATCATTCTCATCCGTCTCTCTACGTTTGTCTGTATGGCGCGCGTTGGGGACGCGACAGCATACTGTTTGCCTCATCGTCGTTTTTGAAGCGTTCCATCGTAGGATCCCAGTACAACTTGCGTTTCAACACCATCGCCATATCGTGAATCAGGCAAGTCGAACATGCCCTGTGCCCCATTTCGACTGGAGAAATCGGAGACGCGCGGCTGATTATGCAGTCGAGCCAGTTGCCGTGCTGTTCCTTGCTTTCGTAAAGATGTATCTCGTCCGGCCCGATCACTGACTTGATGATCGCCGGATCGCTCGATGCCAGCGCCGTCGCATCGTTCAGCTTCGCCACCGGGTCGCTCTTCGTAACCTGCTCATTACCGCGCGAAACGAAGATCCATCCCTTGCTCCCATAGAACTTGATACCGTTCGGGTAATCGCCGCTTACGCTCATCCGCACGCCGTTCGCATACAACGCCTCAGTCTTGAACGGCCCATGCACATCCCAAAGCCCATGATCCGGAAACTGGGCTTCGCCCCATACTTCTATCGGCCCGGTGTACTCCGTATTCATGCCCCAATGCGCGCTGTCAATGTGGTGTGCGCCCCAACCCGTAATCATGCCCGCGCCGAATTGCCTGCAGCGCAACCACCCCGGACGGTCGTAACCCTTCTGGGGATGAACGCGGTCTACCGTGTAGTACACATACGGCGTCTCGCCCAACCACATCTCATAGTTGAACCCCTCGGGCACAGGCATTGGAGTCTTGTCGCCACCGGCAGGATCTCCTGGAAGCCCCACTTCTACCCGCTGCAAATCGCCGATACGCCCGTTGCGCACCAGTTCCGCCGCATAGCGAAATTGAACGGTCGAGCGCTGCTGGCTTCCGATTTGTAAAATCCTTCCCGATGCCTGCACTGCATCGCTCAGCGCGCGGCCCTCGGCAATGGTCAGCGACGCCGGCTTCTGCAGGTACACATCTTTACCCACCCGCACGGCGTCTATGCCGATGAGGGTGTGCCAGTGGTCCGGCGTACTCACGACCACTGCGTCTATATCCTTGTTGGCCAGCAGGTCGTGATAATTTGCGTACCCGGTTACACCGTCGTAAGACTCCCCTGTCTTGGCCGCGTAAAAGTCGTTGACAAGCTTTTTGCCCTCTTCAACGCGATGCGCATCCAGGTCGCACACAGCAATAATTCTTGCGCGGTCGTATGGCAACAGCAGCGCCATATCGTGACCACGCGAGATGCGCCCCGCTCCTATTGCGCCTATATTGATGCGCTTGCTCGGCGCATATTGCCCCAGCACCGTCGAGGGCACAATCGTTGGAAACCCAATCGCCGCAGCTGCGCCCAGGCCAGCTTTCACAAACCTGCGCCGTGAAACCTCATGCTTGCCTTCGACCATGGACTACTCCATTTCCTAATCTTTCAGCGTTACGAATTTGGCGTTCTTCTGCGCCGTGATCACCAATTCAGCCGCCAGCAGGCATTGCTCCTGGTCCTGCGCAATATGCGTGCGATTCACTATATCGGCAACGAACTGCGGCCCGAAAGGCAAAGGCATATTGTTGCAGTCGATGTACCTTGCCTCCTTGTTGTCCACAAGAAACAGATTGTTGCCTTGCTTGTTCACAGTCACATTGGCATATTTGCGTACCTCGATGTATCCATCCGTGCCCAGAATAAACAGCCGTCCATCTCCCCAGGTTCCCAGCCCATCCGGCGTGAACCAGTCCAGCCGCACGTAACCGAGGCCGCGATCTCCTCGCAGAACCATATCGCCGAAATCCTGAAAGCGGGGACGGTTCGGATGGCGCACGTTGGCAATTTGCGACTCCGCCACTTCGGCATGTTTTGATCCCGTGTAGAACAAAAACTGGTCCACCTGGTGCGAACCGATGTCGCACAGAATTCCTCCGTACTGATCGGGGTTCCAGAACCACTCCGGGCGGCCGGCGCCACCGCCCGCGTCTCCATGCCCCTGAACGATCTGATGAGGCGCAATGTTGATGGTCTGAATCACCTTGCCGATGGCGCCCTGCCGCACCAGTACCCCCGCATACACCGCGGCCTTCACCTCCAACCGCTCGCTGTACATGATGCCGTAGATTCGCTTGGTCTCAGCGATCGTATTGCGCACCTCCGCCAGTTGTTCCAGCGTCGTAATCCCCGGCTTATCCGCCAAAAAGTCCTTGCCCGCTTTCATGGCGCGCACGCCAAGCGGAGCTCGTTCATTGGCAATCTGCGAGCTGAGAATCAGTTGCACCGATGGGTCGTTCAGAATCTCATCCTGCGCCTTCACCATCTTCACGTCCGGAAATCGCTTCTTGAACAACGCAATCTTGTCCTCTTCGCCGGCCCATGCCGCCACCATCTCGCCGCCGCCCCGCTGAACCGCCCCTATCATGCCGTAGATATGATCGTGGCTCATGCCGCATACGGCGAACTTGATGTGATACTGCGGCTTGTCATCTATCTGCGCGGGCAGCACCGCATCTTCCACCAGACGGCGCGACTTCCCGCCCACAGCCATTGCACCCTGCGGCAACCCAGCCATCATCGCCATCGACCCCATCAGTCCCGCCTGTTTCAGAAAGTCGCGCCGTACTGTTCTCTCGTTCTTCATTTCGCCTCCATTGTATTTCAGGATTTTCCAACTCCATGGCAAAGACTCCGCACGATTTTTGATCGAATCACCGTGCAGCTCCAATTGCCCAGAGGATTCCGTTTTCGATGATGCCGTAGAGGATGGGATTAGCGTAGTCCTCTTTGTTGTGACCAAGGGCAAGGTAGAACTCCCGGCCGCCGTCAAAGTTGTGATACCAGGCGAGGGGGAGAGGATTGGGAAAAGTGGAAGTATCGATCTTGATGAGGTCAAGCGATTTCAATTTGGTGCGATCGGTGACGAGGACCGGATGAATATCGGGATTGAGATGATCTATGAAATAGCATTCGTCGGTCCAATCAAAATGGGTGGGAACTCCTTTGACTGCCGGAAAGAGCTGGTCGGCTACTTCGACGGTAAAAGTCTGCATTTTGGGATGGACAACAAACTTGCCGCCGAGCATCGACCAGAACCAGGGCCAATCGCGCTCTGAACCGGATGCGGAGTGAATACCGACGAAGCCGCCACCGGATTCGATGAAGTGCTTGAAGGCACCGCGCTGGGCGTCGCTGGAAAAGGCTTCGTTGTTGCTGTTGGAAAAGACCAGCACGGCGTATTGCTTGAGATTGACGTCTGTAAAGACGGCGGGATCGTCCGAGGCGTCGACGGCAAAACCCTTCTCGGCGCCCATTTTCCGGATGGCTGCAACGCTGGATGCGATGTTGTCATGCACGTATCCCTTGCCGTCGGCGGTGTAGTTGCGCGTGTAGACAAGAATGCGCGGTTGCGCAGCGGCAATGTGCGGCAGGAAGGCAACCATGGCCAACACGAGAGACGGCAGTAAGGAGGCGGACAAGGTTAAGCGGAGGGATGCGGTGGCAAGTTCTGGGGATGTAGGCATATTTCCTTCCCAATCGATCATAAGTGGGCGCAGGCCGGCGGGCAAGAATCCCGCAACTCGGTCATGCGATCAGCTCCGGTATTGCTGAACTACTATCGAAGTTAGCTGAAACCTCCATTTTGAATCCGCAATTTCAACTTTTTGGCAGCTCCGGAGATGGCATGAGGCTTCGTCTGGCAGAGCACTTCGTTGGCGTAGACTTTGACCGGCAACCATCAAGCGTGTCAGGAGCCTGGCCGTCTGGTCTTATGCGAGTTCAATTTGCAGGCTGTGGACGCCGCGTCCTGCCACTTCGGCAGTTGCGTACAGCGTCTCTTCGACTGTCTCGATGCGAAGATCGACCGGCTTATCATTGAGAATCGCTTTGCCAGCGCGGCGGCCTTTCGGGAGCGGTATACGCAGAGTCGCCTTCTCCGCACAGCTTGTGATATCGAGTGTGATTGTCGCGCCCTCATGCCGGTAACAATAGGAGACATAGCCTTGCGAGGCTGGATAGCGAACATTGACCTGAGCCTCTTCGACCTCAGCGATCAGCCACCGTGGCGAGACGCGCGCCGCGCGAAATCCGGCGCCGGTGTCTTCAATGCCCGCCAATCCTTCCAACAGCGCCGCCGTTACGCATCCCGCGCCCCAGTTGTTCGGCATCCCCCCCGAAACATCGTTCCATGGAGGGAGAAAGGCCGGCTGGTCGGAGAGCGTAATGCCCAACACGAACCAGAGGGCGCCGTTCTCCAGGCTCTCCAACTCCAAAGACGCGATTGCCCGGTCGCCGTGTTGCGGAACGAAGCTGGTAATCCACACGCCCACGTTGGCAATCATCTCGCTTTTGCCGCGCCAGGCAACCTGCATCCGCTCGGCTCCAAGCGCGCCATAACGATTGTTGTACTCTTTGTCTTCCGGCGCCCAGAATGATCCCACATTAACGCCGCGTTCGATGAATTCGATCTGCTTGCCGCCGTCCTCGTAATGGATCGTCAGCTTGCCCACTGTAGCTTGTTGGCCGGAAGATGCGTGGACCAGGTAAAAGCTGCGGCAGGAGCGGCCAACGGGCACTTGTGTCTTTGCCGCGTATCGCGGTAAGGAGGAAACGCCAATGCAGACGCGGTGGCCATTCTCCTCAGCCGAGGCGATCTGGAATGGAACGCCGCGAAATTCCTGCTTGCCGCTGGGAAAGTCGATGAGATAGTTCTTTGCTTCGTTGACCCATCCTGGAACCTCCGGGCTGCCCTTGCCGGTGTCGCAGTTGGCCTGTGTGCGCAGATCGAGCGGGACAAAATCGGTGGGCGGGCGTTCCGGCTGTTTGCCGCGCAGGATACCGGGCAGAAAGTCGCGATGACGCTTGGCAATTTCGTGCACGCGCCTGAGTATATCCACGCCATAGGCTTCAAAACCATGCTGGAAACAGCCGCGCGCCAGCTCGCCAGCCGTGCAGGCCAGCACACCGCCGTTCACATAATCCCATAACCCCTGCTCGCCGCCGAAGCCTTTGAGGAACGGCGGATAGATGGAGTAGAACTCGCCCGGCGAGGATTTGGGCATCTCCGCGCGAATCGCCTGATAGCTTTGAATGATGGCGCGGGCCTGCTGGCGATTGATACCTCGGTTCAATGCGTAGGCATTGGAGAGCGAGATCTGACTGCTCATGTCCACACCAAGATCGGGCTTGAACGCGGGGTCTTCCGCCACCCAGTGCGTATAGAAACGGCCATTCCAGCTCAGGCGATTGAGCCGGTCCTCCATCTCATCGGCAAGTTGGCGCATTTGCCGTGCGTCTTCGTTTCGCTCTGCATGGTCGAGCATCTCGGCAAGCGCACGGCAGCCGGCGATCATGCCCGTGTTGTCGCCGAAGAAGACGCCGAAGTGGGTCTTCTCCAGATCAATCACCATGATGTCGCCACCCACCAGAGCGGCCTCGCTGTCGCAAAGAAAATCCCAGGTATCGATGGTCAGTCCGCGTTTGAGCAGCCCGTACTTCTTTGACCAGCGATAAGGATCGCTGGTGCTGTAGCGTACCGCGCGCAGCGCACGATCCAGATGACGGCGCATCCAGGCATCGTCGCCGGTAGTCTTCCAGACAAGGTGCAGCGCCTCCAGGAAGTACATCTCGACATGGTTCTCGACCGGAGCGCGGCGCAAGCCCACAAAGCCGTCATCGGCCGGCCGCGAGAAATCGCCATACTTGAAACGCCGGTCCCAATCGTTCTCCGGTGGCGTCCGGTCGATATGGTTTTCCCAGATCATGCCATCTTCCCGCTGGGTGTCTGAGAAGATTTCGAAGCTCTGGCGAACCTCCGGCCAGAAGTAGCGCATACCCTTCAGGGTGTTGGTATTGTCGAGCAGCCAATCGACCCAGTAGGTATAGACGCGCCCATCGTGGCGGCGCGCTCCCACTGGGCCATCGGAGGCCATTGTCCAAAAAAGCGTGTCGAGCAAATGCTGGTACGCTCCGCTGGCCTCACGAATCGCAGTCTGCGTGTCCACTTGAAAACTGCCGCGATTGAACAGGACGCCGTTCTCATCGAGGAGCAACACGGAATGCTCGCCCAATGCGCCGCCGACACGAAAGGTGGCCGGCAGCGAGACGCTGCGATCAACATAAGACCTGCCTTCTCCATCGAGAACCAGAAGGCGATGGTGACCAGTTCCCTGCACGGTCAGTTCATCCAGCGGGCCGTACACAGCTTGAGCCGGAGAGAGAGTAAGCAAAGGTTGATTAGTTCCCGGCTTTGATTCCGCCGCCAGGTATGATGTATAACTTGCGCCGAGAAGACCGGCGGGCAGGATTCCAATGAATTCGCGCCTTGATGGCATCATGTCCTTCATTTTCTTACTCATGTTCTTACTCATGCTGAATCCTTTCACTCAAGCTAATTCCGAACAAAATCCTTGATTCTGTGTTTACGAGGCTCGCTGGGGATGGGCGGTTAAATACGCTCCCGTCAAGGATGCGGACACAGCGCCAATGCTGGTTTGAAGGAATTGTCGACGCTTCATGGCTCTGGAGCCTGGCACTTCTTCTTTCGCATCGGGAAATGTTTCACGATTGCAGTAGATGATAGCATGATGCGCGGTAGAAAGGCCTTCTCTGAAGAACGATCTTGCACTGAGGAAAATGTTGCGTCGTTTGCTTCTTTGCTGGAGTTGGCCACCGAGAATCAGAATCACCTGTCGCGAGCCAACTCTATAAGTAGCGTCGCAAAAAATAGACCCCGAACTCGGCGCGAGAACGCCGCCGCGCGTTCACGGCGGCAAGTTCACCTGGAAGCCAAAGACGAAGTTCTGATCGCAAATTCAAAGGCAAAAGAGTTACGCATGACAATCTAACTCGACGCGCGTTGGGGACCGGTCCATGTCAAAGCCGAAGCCGCGCTTCTCTGCCCACTCTTTGTGGAACTCCATGTCCTCTGTGATCTTGTCGTTGAGATCACCCTTGCTCTCATCGGCGTCTCCCAGGGCCTATTCTGAGTGAAATTCGTCCTTAGGTTAATGGCTGTACTCGGGTGAATTCTGCCTTTCAGCTTAAGCCTCAGCGGTTTGCGGCAAACGACGCAATTGGCAGGCCAACCGCATCTGGAAGGATTTTAGAAGCGAGTCTTCGCGTGCAGGAATTCAAATTCCAGAAGGTGAAAACCAATCAGTTCCGACAAGAAACCATTAATTTCCCGGTTATCCGCCAAGTGCGTGATAGCCATCACAGACAGTCTCACATTCCGGTGCATGACGATTATGTGAGCATGATCGCGGTTAGAACGAGATACCAACTCCGGCCGGGAAACGAAGGGGAAAAATGATGTCAGACAGAACCGATGGTAGGAGAAGTCTTTTACGGGCAATACAAAAAGCGGTTCGGCCAGCGGTAATTTCAGCATTTGTGCTGTTACCGGGGGTCTTGATCGCAGGGGAACACTTTGACGGCAAGTGGCTCACGAAGATGACCTGTCCGGCAAAAGGGAAGACCGAGGGCTACACTTGGCAGTTTCCCAGCGTGATCAGCGCCGGCCACTTTCGTGGAGAGCACGGAACCGCGGGGGAACCCGGTTACCTGCTGATCGAAGGCACAATAGCGGACGACGGCACCGCCAAGCTTTCAGCATCAGGCTTGGTCAACTCCAGAAAATATGCGACCGGAGTTTTCACCACACAGGGCGCCGATTATAGCTACAACATCAAGGCCCAATTCAAAGATGCAGATGGCACAGGTATCCGCGACAAAGGCCTTGGCATCGTAGGACGCCCCTGCACATTCGAGTTCTTGAAGCAGTAGGCGCTTAAACGCACTGTGCTGCCGGGGCGAGCTTCTGGCCGCCGCCATCCGGACAGCACAAACGCCGGAAGGCGATCTCTGCGCACGCCAAAAGGCTGCATAACGAAGCCATATTCTTGAGGGTTTTTCCATTTTGAAGCGCAACTTTGGACAGGTTCGGGTTCTCTGAATGCGGAGCATTTATGAAGGTGCAGGTTGCCGCTCTTATAGCTTTGCTATGCGCTATTCCCAGTCCGCAGGCCCTGCCGCAGACCCAACGCGCGCTGCTCATCGGCATCAACACCTACCAGCCGGAAGGCACTCAGGCGCAGCATCCCACCGGCTGTACATATGGCCGCTGTGAACTGGGGCGCTTCGAAAACCTGGATGGCGCAGTCAACGATGCACAAGCAATGGCAGATCTGCTGACGAGTCCCAAATTTGCTTTTCCCGCCAATCAGGTAGTCTTGCTCACCAATCCCGCGCCGCGGCAACCACGGGCGGGTGTCCTGATCCTGCCTGCCGCCGAGACCACGCGCGAAGGCATCCTCGCAGCCATGCAGAAGTATCTCGTGGATCTTCCGCTGCGCGGGGACACAGTGGTCTTTTATGACGCCAGCCATGGTTCGCTGCGCGTCAACAGCAGGGGGAACAAGCTCACCCTGCTGGTCAACGGCCAATATCTCCACGCCGACAGCACACTGGTTCCTTCCGACGCTTACCAGGGCGGCTACGATGTGCGCGACCGGGAGATGACCCGTATCTTCAATGCCGCGCTGGACAAGGGAGTTCATCTGACGGTGATCTTCGACAGTTGCCATAGCGGCGGCATCAGCCGCGGTATCGGCCCCAAGTACCGCGAGCGCGTCTTGGCTTTTGATCCGCGGGACATTAATGAGGCCTCCGATACGCTCTCCAACGGAGAGCCTCTGCCTGGGCCAACCCAGCGTGAAAACAACCCGGCACTGGTATTCTCCGCCGCGCAGCAGGACCAGACGGCCAAGGAGATGCCTCTGACCGATAAAGCAGCCGAGCCGCATGGAGCCTTTACCGCGGCTTTGATTGAAACGCTCGAAGTCCTGCCCGCGAATGCGCCAGCCTCACTGGTTTATCAGCGTGTGAAGGCCGTGCTGGAAGGCGGCAATGTTCCCAACCAGGATCCAGATATGGACGCCACCACTGCGCGCCGCCGACAACCTCTTTTCGGCGGAAGTGCGGTGGACTCGGGCAAGGTCCATGCGGCTGCTCTGATGAACGATGAAGACGGAAACATTGTGCTGGACATTGGCCGCGTCTCCGGCGTCGGTATCGGCAGCGAATTGACTGCGATGATTCCCAATTCCAAAGGGCAGACCGTCAAATTGCGCGTGACCGGCCAGGATGGGATTGCGCGTTCCTCGGCCAGCATCGTCACTCCACTTGGCGCCACGGTTGCTCCCGGCGAGATTTTCGAGCTAACCAAATGGATTCCAGCCGAATCGGCTCCCCTGTTGGTCTGGCTTTGGCCCTCCAACCTCTCTGAAGAGCAGATCCTGGCTGCCGCGGCTGAGGTTCGTGCTGCCAGAGTCGCCACCGTCTCCGATCCGGCTGAGGAGCTGTGGACCCACATTCTCAACTGGGATGGCGCACGCTGGACGCTGCAACAAGCCGGGGCGCCGTCCTCAATCAATCTCGGTGCGACCCTGACTGCGGATGCACTGAAACAGCATCTCCCTGCCGGAGCCAGGCTTTGGCCCAATTTACCACTGCCGCGAGAGTTAGCGGCGAAGCTCGTAACAGGGGAGAACGAAAGCGCCGTCCAGAGGGCGCCTGATCTGGGCAACGCCCACTACGCGCTCGTTGGCACACTTGCCGGTGGCGAACCGGCTTACGCCTGGTTCCATAAAAGTGAACTGGTAGCCGGCCAATCCGCACTGCACACCACAGACCATAGCCCCGGTTGCTCTACCACATCGCAGTACCCGGTGCGCAGCGACTGGGTTGCAATTTCCGGCGTAAGTATGCTCGACAATGGCGGCGCCGCCCTGAACAAGTACGCATCCCTGTTGGCCAAAGCGCATGCATGGTTCGAACTGGCTAATAGCCCGGCCGAAGCCTCCTTGTCCAACTATTACACCCTGGCGATGGTTCCGGCATCGGGCCAATTGCCTGATACGCCGGCTCCCGTCCAAACTGATCAACCTGAACAAACACTGCACCAGGGCGATCTTGAGAAGATGTCCTTACAGTCCAATGAACGAGTGATCGAGAAGCGCTGGGTCTACATTCTGGACATCGATTGCCACGGAAAAGGTACCCTGCTCTATCCGCTCGACTACGCTGAGAACCAGTTCCCCAGCGCAGCCGACAACAGCCGCCAGTTTTTTCTGCCCGGCGCGCGCACTCTGCGCATTGGCCCTCCCTATGGCGTGGACACACTGATTATGCTCAGCACCGCGCAACCGCTGCCCGACCCTTATGCGCTGAATTTTGAGGGCGCAGCTTCGCGTGGCGCGAAGGGACCGGAATCGCCGCTGGAAAGTCTGCTGAAAAATGCCAGCAGCGGAACTCGCGGCTTTTCAGGCGAATTACCTACCAACTGGGGTATTGGGCTAACTATTATGCGCAGTATTCCCAAAGAAGCGGCAAAATGAGTGCTCAAGTAACGCCGCGATCAACCAATTTACTCCATGATGACCCGACATCCTGAAGGAGAATGACGATGACCCTTTCCCGCCGCAGTTTTGTAGCCGACGCTTCATTCCTTGGCCTGCTCACCGCTCTCTTGCCGGAGCTCGCCGCCGCCCAAGCCGCCGCACCGCATACATCCACCGAAGATACGCCCCACGACTCCTACGATTTCTGGAACGGATTTTTTGACTCCGTGAACCCCTATTGTCAAAACTATGGGCATCCATCCGCCTCGCGCGGGCCGAAAGATCAGCTTCCCGATCCTGCAACCGAGACCCAATACCTGCACTACAAGGCTGATACAAAGAAGCTGCGCTATGCCACCGACATTGGAAAAGAAGAGTTGCTGGACCACGACGGCGACGTAGCCGTCAGCATCGCTCTTTCGCAATACCATCCGGGCAGCGGAAGCGAAGCCAGCACACGCGCCGCTCAGCTTCGTGTAGACACCACCCAGATTCACCCTTACATGAACATCATTTCTCCGCTGGCATGGACGGCAATTGCATCGTTGCAACCCGACAAGGCCGGCAGGGTCTCGCTCGACCAGCTTGGCTTCAAGTCTCCTCAGGCGACGCAGGGTACCAGTAAGATCCTGCTCACCCAGGGCGCGGGGAAGATGGCGGTCAATGTTTCAAAGGCTCCCACCACTTCGATCTTCGTAAAAGCGCTCAATGTAATGATGTCAGGCGCCAAGATGGCTGCTCCCCTGGTTGCCCTGCCGGCCATCAGCGTGCCAGCACTCAGTGCGTTTACAGAGGCTCTGAGTTACTGGGAAGACCGCACAAAATTCATCATGGCCGGCAATCTGACATCTGTGGTAGCCACGCAGCAGGCGCACTCCGATCCCGATCGCGAAGATCGCTATATCGGTTTGCTCACCGGCGACTATCTGATGGTGCCTCAAGCGCATACCGAGGAACTGGCCAAGGAATTGCCGAATCTCGACCTGATACAGGGCTATCTGGTGCACAAAGACGCCGATCAGAATCTGCCGCTGCAAACTCGCGCTCAAAATGCCGTTCCCAGTATTACCTACGCTTCAATGCGGGTTAGTGTGCAGCCGCTCGATTCCTCGTCCTCAGGCAAGTCCGAGAACACCGGCAGCACAACGACTTCCTCAGACTCCGGCAAGAGCGGTTCAAAGAAGGGAAGTTCTAAAGAGAACGATAAGAAGAAGGAAAGTTCCAAGGACAGCGATAAGAATAAGTGAGCGGCGTTTCTTTTCATTGCAGGCAGGATGGATGAGTGGTGCGAAGGAACAAAGCAGGCGATAACCGGGTGCAACAAAGGGGCCAATATGAATCCGGCAAAGAAATTACGCGTTGTGGCATGCCTGGGCATCGGGCTGCTGACTGCGGCCGCAACTCTGGCGCAGAGTGGCCCGATCAAGGATGTTATTGCTCTATACGAGCAGAATCTGGCTGCAGCGCGCCAAGCCAAAAGCGTTAACGAAGAAGCGACGGATCTCAATGTTCTGGGCTTCCTCTATCGCCAGGCCGGGAAGATGCAAAAAGCATTGGAGTACCTGAACGATGCCTTGCTTATCGAACGGAATGAGAACAACAAAGCCGCTCAGGCCATGACCCAAAACATCATGGGCCGGGTGTACACCGATCTGGGCCAGGAAGATAAAGCACTGGATCTCTTTAATCAGGCGCTGCAGATATGGCGCGGGCTGGGAGTTCGCCAGACCGAGGCCAACACGCTGAACTATATCGGCAAGGCATATAACAACCTGGGGCAGCGCGAGGAGGCACTGAAGAAGCTGAACGAAGCCATGGCAATCTGGCATGATCTCGATAACGGGCAGAGCAAGATGCGGCCGATGAGCAAGATGGATATGCTGCGCAACTTGAGTCAGCTCAGGGCTTTGAAAGAACTGAACGACGCTATGCCGGAAAAGTGGCGTGAAAAAGGCGCACGCGCCAGCGAAGCCGCCACGCTGGACAATCTGGGGCAGACCTACTCCGAGATGGGCCAGGCAACGGAGGCGTTGAACTATCTCAACCAGGCGCTGGCAATCTGGCGCGAAGTGGGTGAGCAGGGCGGAGCGGCACTGACGCTGAACAATATGGGCAGCACTTGCGCGAACCTGGGAAAAAAGCAGGAAGCACTGGAGAACTATAACCAGGCGCTGACTATCTGGCGAAGCGTCGGAAACCGTCAGGGCGAAGCGTTGACGCTGAACAGCATAGGCCGGCTCTACCGCGATCTGGGGCAGCCGCAATCTGCGCTGGACTATTACAACCAGGCGCTGCCCGTGTGGCGCGAAGTAGGCAGCCACAGCGGCGAAGCGTTGGCACTGAGCGACATTGGCAGGGCCTATGCCGACCTGAAACAGCCGCAGAAGGCGCTGGAGTTCTGTAACCAGGCGTTACCCATCTGGCGCGAAACCGGGAACCGCCGCGGTGAAGCAATGGCGCTCAACAACATGGGCAGGGATTACACCGACCTGGGAGATGCAGACAAGGCGCTGGAGTTCGATCGTCAGGCACTACCAATTTGGCGCGAGGTGAAGGACCGTCGCGGAGAGGCGATGGCGCTGATGACCATCGGTTGGGCCTACTCGGCTCACAAGGAGATGGAGAAGGCGCTGGCCAGCGAGATAGCAGCTCTATCGCTGGCTAAGGCCGTCGGCGACCCTGAAATTGAAGGCGCAATCGAGACCACGATGATGATCGGCTTCCGCAAGCAGCATCGCAACGAGGCAGCTATCTTCTTCGGAACGGAGGCGGTGAACGCGTTCCAGCAGATTCGCAGGAATATCTCCGGACTAGATAAGGATATACAGGCAGGATATGCGCAATCGAAGGCGCAAACCTATCGCATTCTTGCCGAATTGCTGATCGAAGCCGGCCGGCTCGGCGAGGCCGAGCAGATTCTCGATATGCTCAAGGAACAGGAGTTGAAGGATGTGGTGCGCGGCGCTTCTTCCGGCGCCGCGGCCCAAATCGAGCCACTCAAGCTCACGGCCGCGCAACGGATGGCGCAGAGTACGATGGCTGCTCTGGAGCAGAAGGCGCAAACCTTCGAGGGATTGTGTGCCGAGGTCGCGGTTCTACAGGCTCAAGCCACTCGCACATCCGAGGAAGACGCACGACTGAAGACTTTGAACTCCAGCATGGAGCAGGAGATTGCGGAGATGCAGGCCATCTTCTCCAGCGCGATCAGTACGAATTTAGAGACGCATCCGAGGGCCGAGAATGTGCCGGCAGATACGGAAGCGCCAAGCTATCTGCAAAAGACGCTGGCTAAACTGGGGCCGCGTGTCGTGGGCATCCGCCTGCTGCTAGGCGAGGATCGCGCCTATGCTATTGTGGTCACAGCCACCGCGCGCAGGAGATTCGAATTGGCGGCAACGCCAGCCGAATTGCGAGCTGAAGCCTTCGAGGCGCTGAAAGCCTTGCAGGCGCGCGGCTCTGATCCCCGGCCGCAGCTGGCTCGGTTATATGCCATCGTCGTGGCTCCCCTGGAAGATGAGTTAGCGCCTCTGGAAACCGCCGGCAACGCGCAGAGCCGTCTCCCAACACTGCTGTGGTCCCTGGACGATGCATTGCGCTATCTGCCGATGGCCGCGCTCTTTGATGGCCATCGATACCTAGTCGAGCGCTTCAACAATGTTCTCTTTACCCCCGAGAGCTATGGCCATATGACGGATTCGCCACTCTTGGGCGGAAACGCGCCCAGCGTGTTGGCGATGGGCATCTCCAAAAGTTTTGGGGGGTTGCCGGCGCTTCCTGGCGTGATGCCGGAGCTGAATGCCGTGGTCCACGATCCGGCTGCACCCGCGTCGCATGGCGTCATGGCTGGTAAGCTTCTGCCCAACGAGCAATTCACTTTCTCTGCCTTGAAGGCCGAACTGGGCGCAGGTACAAGCGTCCCCGTGGTGCATATCGCCAGCCATTTTGTTGTGGAGACAGGCAGCGGAGAAGAGCCTTACTTGATGTTGGGCGGAGAAGACGCCGGAGAAGCCAGGGGATATAAGTGGAATCTCTCTGAGATGGAGAATTCTCCTGTCGCCTTTCATGGCACCCGGCTTCTCACCCTATCGGCATGCAGTACGGCCAAAGACTACAAATCCCGCAACGGCCTGGAGATGGACAGCCTGGGTATGATTGCCCAGCAGAAAGATGCCGAAGCTGTGCTGGCCACACTCTGGGATGTGAACGACTCCAGCACCAGCCAGCTGATGAGCGACTTCTACGCACGGTGGATTCAAGACCCTATCAGCGGCAAAGCCGAGGCTCTGCGAAGGGCGCAGATGGCGCTGCTGCGCGGTGCTGCCGTATCTCCCGGCGCGACAAGCGAACGTGGCGTTGAAGTTGTGCAGGAGCCGGCCTCCTCTGCGCAGGATGCCGGCTATTCCCATCCATTCTACTGGGCGCCTTTTGTTCTCATTGGGAACTTTCAGTAATGCCGTCCTCCGGTCTTACTTATTGTCTACAGAGTCGAGGTGAGTTTGTTCAACGCAGCTAAAAGTTGTAATTCAATTCGCCACTCGCCGAAATTTTGCGATAACGACTTTAAAAGCAATCGTTTAACTCTCCGGGGTAGAGATTAGTCACGGGAAGTCCGAATGGGACGCAGTCCTCGGTTATTGAGAAAGAGGTTTTCTACTATCAAAGTTTCTGATTTTTCACCACGCCTACGTGCTGTGCGGGTTTTTCCCCCTATATTGGTGCCCAAGGTGCGCGGGTTTTTCCCCCTATATTGGTGCCCAAGGTGCGAGGAAGCAGGCCGGTCGAGGAACCCCGCGCCGCGAGACTCATGACACCAATGCTTCGCACTCGATGTGCGGCGGTCATATGCTCCGCATTCTCGGTACGGCATCGATACCATTGAAGGGGAAAATAGATCATTTACCCCATAAACTTCTCAAACAAATCACTTAGAGTTTTAGTCCAACGATTCTGGACCAAGATTTGGAGGTTCATTTTCTCTCATCAACCATATTTATCAATCATGTACAGCAGTTTCGCTCGATGAATAATCCCCTTTCAGAGAATGATCCAGTTTCTCTATAACCCATTCCCTTTCGTTCTGACTTGATTCACGGTAGCTTGGGCCTGGTTCTTGCGCGCCGGCGCGGTAGATGTATAGCTTTTGTAGACGGTGATGTGGAAACAGGACTGCTGGAACTCTTCCTCAACGTCGATCTTGCCCGCCTCCTGGAGCCTGAGCAGCCAGGTGCGCATCCAGCCAATCTCCTGTAGCGTAAGCCCCTGCTTGGCAATGTCAATGGTGGCGCCAGTGAGATGCGGGCTGGCAACGTCGCCTTCGGCTGCCGTAGCGTTGCCATTGGTTTTCATCAGTTGCTTTTGATAAGCGACGGTGCGCACCGCCGAGCTGACCTCAAGCGGGCCGTGAAAGCGGGTTGCATGGGCGCGCGCAATGTCTGTGAGAAAGGTTGCCGTCCAGGGCCGACAGTAGCGCCGGTTCTGCGGCAGGTTGCCATTGATCGTAAGCGCAGCTGTAACGGGCACCGGCACCAACATTCCACGGGCGATACGGTCGGCCAGATCGTTGTCGTCCTCAATGCGTTCCAGTCCGTCGTCCTGGGTTCTGATGTTTTGCCGCAACAGCGAATCGTAGCTCCCGCGCAGCGGCGGAGGTAGCGCCGTTCGCCTGGTTTGCAATGAAGCATCTACGGCGGCGGGGGGCTGAGACGCGGATTCGATCTGACGCCTGGTTGCCGGCGTCGCGCGAAAACGCCGCCGTAAGACAGCCGTATGTACACGCCCAGGAGCTCTCGATGGTGCGCGTTTGACGGCGCGAGCGGCGGGCCTTTGCTGAGTGCGGGAGCTGCGCACAGGTTTGTGGGAGCTGTGAGCCGGCGTCGCGGGCAAGCCCCGCTCCTTCACCTTGGCAGCATTAGCTTGCGAGGCGCCGACCGAGGCCGCCAAAAACGCGGCCAGCAACAAAACGATGTATGGGATTCGGCGCATGGGGAGCGCGCGAAGAATCCAGAGCAACTTCAGTGTAAGCCCATTTATGCCCGTTGCCGAGTACCCGCGAAGGTGCGGCTTTGTCTGATAATTGGTAGACGGCGCTCCTGGAGGTCGAGGCCAACAGCTTCCCATCGACCGGTGGTTGGTCAGGGTTGGCGATCCGGCCTGGCCTGCGCGACCACGACAAGATGATCCAGCAGCAACTCGGCGTTCGGGTCGGGCGATACCAGCACGTCGGCGGTGATCACGTCGCCCGGATGCAGCCCTCCCAGTTGATGCGCGTCCTTCAGCTTGTAGGGCATGGTCATCGCCTCCATAAAGCCGGGGATGGCTTCATGATCGAGCGTGACTTCGCCTGTGGCGATCTCGGTGGAGACCACTTTGCCGCGCAGATGATAGATCTTGTTTTGATCAGTGACGCTGGAGGGAGCGGGCGGCTTCTGAGCGGAGCGGCAGCCGACCAGCACGATCAGAGAGAGCATGGAAGAAGCAAGCAATCTGCACATCAAAGACATCATCAATCTCCACTATAGTGTGCGTTTGAACAACGGTGTGGCAATGAGCAGCGTGCCGAAGCCAAAAACAAAAAGGAAGAGCAGGTCGTATTGAATCGAGACGAACCCACCGTCCTTGAGCAGAATGGATTTGAAGCCGTCTACGCAGTAGGTGAAGGGATCAATGACCGATAAAGCGCGCAGCCATGGGGGAAAGGCGGCGATGGGATACATGGCGCCAGATGGATAGAAGAGCAGCAGATTGAGGACGCCGAACATGGCGCGCGGAGTGAGCGGATCATCCACGCGGACCATCAGCAGAAACATCATGCCGTTGAAGGCAATGGCAGTGACAATGATAAGGGCGAGCAGTTCCAGGTCGGCCATGGGATGGAAGATGATGCCCAAACCGGCGATCAGCGAGCCGATCACCGTTAGGCAGATGCCGGCCAGCACCGCCTTGATGGCCGCGGCCATGTTCAGGCCGAAAACCAGCTCCAACTTGGTGATGGGAGTTACCAGGTAGCCTTCATGAACGCCTCGCGCCTTATCGTCGATGTACAGCATTCCGCCGCCGATCATCACCGAGATATACATGGCCATTGCACAGCAGGCGGGGAGCAGAAACTTCAGGTAATTGACATAGGGATAAAGCTCGACGATCTCCAGCGCGATCTGATTGGCCATGCGGGGCTGGATGGCGGGCGTGGTCAGCGCGGTGACCACCGACTGCATCTCGGACTCGATGGAGGCGGAGCTGAACTGGTCGGTATCGTCGACAACCAAACCGATCACGGGTTTTTCCTGCGCGTAGACGCGGCGGGAGTATTGGGCGGGAATGATCACAGCGGCGTTGATCTTGCCGGTGCGCACATCCTCGCGCGCCTGCACCTCATTGGTGTACTCGATGGTGGTGAAAGTCTTGATGTTGACTGCAATGGAGTCGAAGGCTTCGCGCAGCCTGACCGCCTCCGGGCCGTGGTCGTAGTCGACGACGGCGACACGCTCGCCGGTGATCTTGCCGCCGAAGGCGTTGCCCATGATGAGCAATTGCATAATCGGCATCATCAGCGACATGATCATCAGCATGGGCGAACGGAAGAACTTGCGCATCTCGCGCTCGACGATGGCAAACATTCTAGTCATGACTGCATTCCTGGCCGCGGCGGCAAAGTGAAAATCGGCGGCTTCACCTGCTCATCGCGGAGCTGGCGGCCGGTGTAATGGACGAAGACGTCGTCGAGCGAGGTGTTCTGCACACTGAGAGAGGTGAGTGTTTCACCCAGCGAAGCGGCCAGCTCGACCAACTGCATGGTAGTTTTGGAGCCGGAGGAGGTTAGCACACGATAGAATCCGGCGCTCTCGGCCTGTACGCTGGTCACTCCGTCTAGCTTCTCTAGCCTTCCCTGCCATTGCGGCGTTTCGCGGTTGAAGTGGACCTCGACAACATTGGCTCCGGGTACGCTGTGCTTCAATTCCAGGGGCGTACCCAGCGCCACCAGAGTACCGTGATCGACAATGGCAATGCGGTCGCAAAGCTTGTCAGCCTCGTCCATGTAATGCGTGGTAATGAGGATGGTGAGGTTGCGCCGGGCGCGCAGGTTGCTCAGCATCTCCCAGACCGCGATGCGCGAGACCGGATCGAGGCCGGTGGTCGGCTCGTCGAGAAAGAAGATGCTCGGATTGTGGACCAAGCCGCGGGCAATCTCCACGCGGCGCCTCATTCCGCCAGAGAGCGTCTTCACTTGCGCACCGCGCCATTTGACAAGATCGACGGCCTCCAGCACTTCGGCGATATTAACGAGACGCTCGGCGCGGGGAACTTTATAGAGCTTGGCGTAGATGCTGAGGTTCTCTTCAACGGTAAGGTCGGGATCGCTGGTCAGAGCTTGGGGAATGACACCGATCAAACGGCGCACCGCGTCGGCTTCTCTCGCCACGTTGTGACCTGCCACCACAGCCTTGCCGCTGGTGAGCGGAATCAGGGTGGTCATCATGCGGATGAGCGTGCTTTTGCCCGCGCCGTTGGGCCCAAGCAGGCCGAAGATCTCGCCCTCTGAGACCGAGAAGCTCACGCCTTTGACCGCTTCAAAGTCGCCATAACGCTTGACGATATTCTCGACTTCAATCGCGGTGGCTGTCATTGCTTCACCAGCTTGCTCTTGGGTATACGGCCGTGGGCCGTTTTACGTTGCTTCAGTGTGGTTATGAAAGGGATCATTGCTTCACCAGCTTGCTCTTGGGTATATAGACTTCGGCGATCATGCCGGGAACGTAGCGCTCGCCGGGATTGTCGATGAGCAGCTTGATCTGAATGGTTTTGATGTCGCGCTTGCGCGAGCTTACGTCGCGCTGCGTGGCGAAGTCGGCCTGAGCGGATTTGTTGATGACCTTGCCCTGGAGGGTCGCGCCCGAAGGCATCACGATGCGCAATGAGTCGCCCAGTTGCACCGCGTCGGCCTGAGTTTCAGGCAGCGGTGCATAGACCCAGGTTTGGGTCAGGTCCATGATGGTAACGATGGCGGCGCCGGCGGCGACCACCTCGCCCTGGCGCGCGGCGCGGACGTTGACCTTGCCGCTGACCGGAGCAAAGACCTGCGCGTAACCCAGCTCGACACTGGCCTGCTCGGCGAGGGCGCGGGCATTCGCTGCCTGGTCACGAGTTTCATCCACAGTGCGTGCCGCTACGTTGGCAAGCAGTTCATGGGCGCGGGCCTGGCGCAGGGAGGCCTCGGCGGCGGAGACGTTTTCGCGCGCCGAATCGACGGCGGCCTTGGAGGCCTGAAGGCTGGTAGCGGCGTCGTCCTTGGCTTGCAGGCTCATAATGCCCTGTTGCGCCAAGGCGACCGTGCGGCTAGTGTCGGCCAGTTGGTGGTCGTAGTTGGCCTGGGCCTGGGCGAGCGTGGCGCGGGCTGCTTTGACGAGAGCCTCGGCGTTGACGGTGGCGCTGCTGGTTTCGCCGCGCGTCTGGCGCTCGGTCTCGACCGTCTCGCCCAGCTTCCACTTCTGCCCCGCGGCGGTTGATTCGGCAGCTTTGCGAGCGGCTGCCAGGTCATCGCTCTCAATGATGGCGATCAGTTGGCCGGCCTTCACTTCCTGGCCTTCGTCCACGGTCAGCATCTGGATGCGCCCAGGGATCTTGGCGCTCACAACCACCTCGTTCGCGTCCACCGTGCCGATCAGTTGCAGGTCAGCCGAGGGCCGCACCGTGACCAGGTACCAGACAAACGAGCCAACGGTCAGCAGGCCCAGGATCAGAAAAACTCGATTGCGTGCGTTCACTTCTGCCTCGCTTCGTCAAACAGTGCTTGGAGTTCAAAACAAACAATGATCAATGGTGAATCGGCTTATCTCTCAGGGGCATGGGCGTTGCAGCCAGCACATGCGCGGCCACGTGGGCGCCGTGCTCTCGGTCGATGAAGATCGCCTGGCCAAGATAATCGACAACCACTCTGCGGTGTTGCTCCAACTGGCTGTGCTCCAAAGGGTTGATTCCGAAAGCCAGCCTTGTGACCGGCGCGGTGAGAAAGTAGAAGACATTCGCGCCCAACGCGGCGTAGCGCAATTGCGCGGGATCAACTGGAATCAACTCGCCCGAAGCGATTCCCTCCTCCAGCAATTCCTGCACCTTGACCCACATCGGGCGAAAAAAGCGGTCAGCCAGCAGCGCCATCCGGTTCTCCTCGCCCTGGTGCAGCCTGACCATCTCCTGCTGCATGAGAGACCGCATCAACCGATGGGAATAGGAGCGGTCAAAGTGGTTCAACACGATCTGCACGAATCGTTCTCCGGCGGTGGCCTCCGCCTTCAGCACGGCGACGCTGTCAGCCCACACATCCTCAAATACAGACTCCAGAGCCGCGGCGTAGAGGTCTTCCTTGCTTTTGAAGTAGTAGTAAAGCAGTGCCTTGTTTACGCCGGCTTCCTCGGCAATCAATTCAGTGCGCGCACCAGCCAGGCCATTTTCGCTGAACTGCTGGATGGCGGCACCGAGGATGCGGGTACGGGTCTGGTCGGCGCGCACTGCCTGGGTACGGGATGGGTGAGGAGCACTCATGGCTTGACTAACCAGTTAGTAAATTAACAGGAGAGTTGGGAGAATGCAAGTCGAGCTGGGATCCCCCATATTCTTATTGCACTCCGCCCGCGCCTACGTCGAGAACGATAAAGTCGTGGCCGGTACTGCCGCCTGGGTCTTCAGTGCTGAGCAGAGTGATCTGCACCTGGTGCGGGCCGCTGGCCAGACCGTTGCCGACGCGCGTCGTCCCGCGATAACCGCCCCAGCTCTGGTCGAACCAGCCATCGAGATCGCTGTAATAGGCCACGCCGTCCACGGTAACACTGGCCTCGCCCATCGGCGCGGTCAGCGTTGGGCCGTTGAAGATCCAGTATCCGATCAATATCTCCTTGCCGGTGACGGTGAAGTCGAGTGTGCTGCCCGGAGTGGAACTGAACAGTCCCGAAGGCGGCCAATAGAGGCTGGCCAGGCTGTACGCCGATTCGTCTATCCAGCCGCTGTTGGCTGTGGGATTGAGCGCGGGGCCATCGTCGCCGATGCCGTCTTGAAGCGAAGTAAACTCGAAGTCCGAGGAATAGAGCGGCGCCGCCGTGGCGGGAATATCTTCAAGCGCCGCTCCAGCGGGGAAGTTATCAATGGCGTTCTGGATATTCTGTTCGATAAACTGCGCTGCGTAGGCATGGCCCAGATCAGTGGGATGGACATCATCGGCAGTAATCTCGCTCAGTGTGATGTTGCCATTGGTCAGCTCCGCACCGATGGCGTCGAAGTAACTCACCATGGGCACGTTATAGTTCGCGCCGATGGCCGATTGCCAGGGCTGCGCGGTCAAATAGTCCTCGACGACCGGCAGCCCATAGGTCATCATGAAAAGCAGAATGACGGCGGGATGCGAAGGCGCATCGAGAATCTGGCGCAACAGGCCTTCGTAGGTATCGCTGAGGCCGGCCGGATTGCCGAGATCGTTCACGGCAAACTCGATGATCACCAGGTCGGGATTCTTGCTGAGCACGTCGCGCTGCACGCGCAGGCTTCCATAATCGGAGCCGGTGGCGCCTATGCCCGCGTTGATGAGCGTACCGGCGCTATTGGGGAAGGTCGTATTCCACCAGTCCTGAACAAGGCTGGCATAGCACAGAGAGGTCGAAGTCGCGCCCGTGCCCTGGGTGATCGACCCGCCAATCGCCGCCAGGGTGACCGGGCTTCCGGCGCGGCCTTTTTGAATGAGCCGCTGCAAGCGGGCCTGGTCGCCCACCGCTAACTGGGAAAGGGTGAGCATGGCATTTGATGGGGAGACCACAGATAGATTGATCGAGGCTGTTCCACCCCCCGGTGCCGGATTGGTGAGTACAATCGCTTCCGGGCCGGTAGTGGCCTGATCGGAGACGCTCAGGGTAAGCGTAATCGTTGTCGAGTTCACAAATGTGATTGCGTGGGCCGTTCCGCCGTAGGTTGCGGTCGTCGTGGCGAGGAAGTTCGTGCCGGTCAGCGTCACGGTCTGAGCCACTGATTCTACTTCTATAAAGGTGGGTGAGATGCTGGTGATGGCTGGCGCAGGATTGGAATTCGCCGCATTCACTGTAAAGCTCTGCAAGACCGGCGTGGCCGCCAGGAAGATCGCGTTCCCGGCCTGTGTGGCCTGAATGGTACAGGTGCCCGCAGCAATCATGCTGGCCGTGGTGCCGTTCACGGTACAGACGGCGATGGTGGTGGAGGCAAAGCTTACCGTGAGGCCGGAACTGGCCGTAGCGGAGAGTGTCAGGGGGGCGCCGACGGTCTGACTGGAAATCGTGTTGAAGGTGATGGTCTGGCTTTGCAGCGTCGACGAGCTGGTTTGCGATCCGCCGCCGCATCCAGCGGCGACCAATGCCAGGCAGCCAGCAATCCCGCCCAGCATAAGCCGCGCGCACGCAGAGATTGTTTTCATGGACATCTCTTCCTTCTATATCCCGTGGAATGGCGTAATCTGATTCAGCGATGACCATACCAAGAGATCAGAAGGACAGTCAACTGCATGATCAAGAAGAGGCATGACATTTGCATTTCAAGATCGTGTTAAAAGTCCATTAAAGTTAGTGGCTGCCGTCTGCTGAAGTTGAATTGTTAAAAGATGGTTGCAAACTAAAGAACGCCGCAACTTGCCCGATACTATAGAAAGTGCAATGCAGTTGCTGCGGTTCCAATGGCGATTCCATAATTGACATCATTCTAGCCGGATTGCTTCGCAGGCATAATCGGGTAATAGGATTTCTGCCCATATTGTGATACTACAGGTCGTTCCGTCTCAAACGTCTCTGTCTGTTGCAATTACAAGCTGGAGAAGTGACTCGAACCGGTTGGTGAAAAATGGCATCACGCAAACAACGATTCCCGATAATCCTGGCGGCCACAATCATTGCGGCACTATGCGGAACCTTGGTTGGCTATCAGTTAGCCACCACCATCGCTGTTCGGTATGCCGAAGGCCAGCTGGATCGCTACGCGACTCGCCTGGTGGAGGACGGCGAGGCCTCTTCCGCCGAATTGCGGACTGTATTGGCCGCCGTAGCTGTCTCGCATCATCACACCTGTTCGGCTGACGAGATTGGCTACTTTCGCGCCTTGATCTTCGAGTCGGAATTCCTGATGGACGCGGGCCGCATGCGCGACGGCAATATCGAGTGTTCGGCAGCCCTGGGGAAATTGGCGCCCTCGAAAGAGCAATTCCAGGCAGATTTCACCCAGCAGGACGGAACGGTCATTTACAAGGACCTTGCTCCCTACCGAAAGCCCGGCCTGACTGTTCTCGCGATGCAACTGGGCGACTCTTATGTTGTCTTCACTCCGTTCACGCGAATGCATCTGGAACCGCTACCCATGCACGAGATCGAGACGGTGACCGACGCTCCCAGTCAGAAGACTGGCCGCTTGCTGGGCGAGTCTCTCCAGGCCAGCCAGGGAATTCTCAGCAGAGAAGGCGAATACCAGCAGGGAGAGACACTCTTAGCCACTCGATGTTCTATCCGATTTTTCAGTTGCGTCACAGCCTACACCACAATCTCCGAGATCCACGATGCCAATCGCACCAAGTTCAACGGATGTGTTTTTCTGTGCGGATTGCTGGGTGCCTTGCTTGGCCTAGTCTCACCTCTTCTTTACCGGCGAAACAAAAGCATTGAGCAGCAACTTCGCCGCGCTATTCGCAATGACAAGCTCAAAGTCGTCTATCAACCTGTGGTTGACCTGCGAAGCAAGCGCATAGTGGGCGCAGAAGCGCTGGCGCGTTGGACCAATGAGGAGGGCGTCGCGGTTGGCCCCGACGTTTTTGTCCGTGTTGCTGAACAATGCGGCTTTGTTGGCGAAATCACCAAACTGGTGCTCCGACACGTACTGCGCGATTGCGGAACGATGCTGCGCAAACACCCGGAGATCCGCGTAAGCATCAACGTGGCCGCCTCCGATATCGAGGATCCGGGGTTTCTGTTCATGCTCGATCAAACTCTTCACCGTGCGGGTGTTTCTTCGCAGAGCATTGCCATTGAATTGACTGAAGGCTCAACCGCCAAGCATGAAATCGCCATTGAGACGATCAGCAGTCTCCGCAGCCGGGGACACAGCGTCCACATTGACGACTTCGGCACGGGTTATTCCAGCCTCTCTTATCTTCATGAACTGTCTGTAGACGCCATCAAGATTGACAAAGCCTTTACCCAGGCTATCGGCACTGAATCAGTCGTATTGTCCATTCTGCCGCAAATCATAGCCATGGCCGAAGCGTTGGGACTGGAAGTGATTGTGGAAGGCATCGAAACCCCGTTGCAGGCCAGTTATTTTGACACCTCAGCAGGGAGTTTTCTCGCTCAGGGCTGGCTCTTTGGAAGACCAGTCTCCGTCGATGATTTCATTCGCCGGCTGTCAGAAAACGGAATCAAGGCGCTTCAGGCAACCGAAGCGGCCTGAGAGAATTCGATCGCAAAGGAACAGTGAAATGCGCTTACCCATCCAATGCAACCTTTGCAATGGGCGGGAGGCGACAAACTCGCTGTTCTTTACGCTTTGGTAGTGCCGGAGAAAGGCTCACGGCCTCCCACATCTCAAAATCGAGATGCAGGAGGCCCAGATTGCTTGACGATCAGACGAGGCCCCCACCGACCGGCAAAGTCGCCGCTGTCTCAGTTCACTGTAAGCGAGAAAGTGGTGGTGTGCAGCAGCGTTCCCGAAGTTGCGTTCACCGTGATCGTCGCTGTGACCGGAGGGGGAGGAGTAGAAGATGCGCTCGACCCGCCGCACCCATTCAAGAGGCCCAGGCCGAGCAGGCCGACCGCCAGCAGCAGCATCGTCGGCATGAGACGCCGCTTTCTCAGACCCAGGCAACAGAGAGCGGCCACCAGCATCGACGCCGGAAACAACGGGCGGGTGTTGCGATGGAGGGCGCTGACTGGAGAGGTAGCTGAAACCGTCAGCGTCGTGGTGGCCGTGGCGCCAGCTGGCGTCACGGTTGACGGGGAGAAGCTGCACGACGCGTCCACCGGCAAACCGGTGCAATAGAAGGAAACGGCGGCGTTGAAGCCATTCTGCGGCGCGATGGAAACCTGGACCGTCCCGCTTTGTCCAGAGTCGACAGTCAAGGAGGAAGGAGCGACGGAGACAGAGAAGTCCGCCGTAGGCTGAATCGCAGCGGCTACTTCCACGTTGTAGTTGGGAGATGTGGCGGCGGCGAAGTTGGCATCCCCCGCATACGATGCGCTGAGGGTGTAGGCGCCGGCCTGGGCGAATGTGACGGAGGCCGGCGTCCCCTCGTCGCTAGTAGCATACGCTGTTGCCAGCGCAGTTGCCGCGGCAACCTGCGCCACCTGTTGCGGCGAGCCGCCGCTCTGCGTGGCGGAGAGAGTGATATTGCCGGTTGGCGTTCCAACTCCATTGCTGAGCAGGAAAGTTTGGACGTTGATCGCAGAGCCGGCTGTGATTGTGGCGGGTAAATTCAGAATCAGCGCGCTGGTGGGCGCGGCGGGCGCAATGCTTGATGAATACTGGTAGGCGCCGATGTCTACCTTGCCGTTGGTGGTGCGCGCATTGCCGGCTAGGTCTTGAGCGGCGACGCCATATGCAGAAGTGCCCGCGCCGATTGCGGGGCTGGTGGCCAGCAGCGAAAAATCGCCGCTCAAGTAATTCACAAACTGCGGATCGACGCCCAGCAGATTGCCGTTCGCCGCTGTGAAGGTTGCAGAAGTGTTGGTGGTATAGATTGATGGCTTCCCTGCGATGCCATCAAATGCCAGGTTGTTCATCCACGTTTCGTCAGTGTTCGATTCCGCATAGCTGTAGGCTATATCTTCCAATGCGTAATTCAGGGTAGAGGATGTCGAGTTCTCGACGCCTATATTGTTGACGATAATATTATCGTGAGAGCTTACTGAGCCTCCGATGGCGATTTCGCCGTGCCCCGTGGAGGGATTTTGCGCGTCAAGATAGTTGCTGAAGGCGGTATTGTTGCGGACGGTGACATAACTGGCGCCGGAGCCGCCGGTTACAATCCCGCCGCCGCCGTTGTCAAAGGAGAGGTTGCTATCGACGAGCGTTGGCTGGGTATAGCCAACGTAGCCGGTGACGGCATTGTAAGTGTCCAGGGTGATGCCGTTGCCGTCATAGTGCGGGTTTGCGCCGATGTTGACCTCCGCATTGTTGTAGGCCACGTTGTAGCGGATGATGGTATGGTATTGCACACTCGCGGCGTCCATGGTAGTCGCGCTCCATGTGCCGGAATCCAGCGCTACCGGCTCCCACGTGTTGATGCCGGTAACTCCCCAAGTGGAGGTGTTTGAGGTGTTATATACAACATTCCCCTCTTCGTCGTAGTAATCCTCCCGTTGCACGCCTATGCCGGATCCACCCCAGCCATAGGCAATATTGTTGTAGATCCTGATGTGGTGGGATGTGCATAGCGTGGGGCTGGTGCCTGCCAAGTTGATGCCTGATGCTTCAACATTCGGCGGAGTATCGCTTCCGCTCAGCACAAAACCATCGATCACAATGTAGCTTTCCCCTGAAAAGTAGATTCCATTGGTGTAATTCGTCGAGTTGGCGGGCAGTTGGATGGTGGCGCCGTGGGGAGTGGTGGAGCGCAGGACGAAGTAGCCTGTGGGAGTGTCGGAGCTGCCGCTGAGCGCGTTTCCGTAGACCGCTTCGGTGTAGGTGCCGGGGCCGACGTTGACGCAGACGCCGCCGAAGGTCGTGCCCGCCGGTTGACTGTTTAGGTAGTTCATGGCCGCGCTGATGGAGTTCCACGGATTCGCGCTCGATCCCGTTCCCGAGTTGCTGCCCGTGGACGAGACGTAATAGTTGGTGACGCAGGTGTAAAAAGGCGGAATGTGAGGTGCGGAGGGGACGGTAACCGCGGGCCACGTCGTCGTTGTTGCCGCCGGCGAGGGCGTAGAGAGCGCGCCAGCGGCGGTATAGGCCGCTACGGTGTAGGTGTAGACGGTGCTGGGAGTGAGATCAACATCAGAGAACGCCGTGGCGGTTCCGGTTGCGGTTCCCCAATCCGTGCCGGTGGGCGTACCCACCTGAACGCCGTTGCGGTAGACATAGTATCCGGCGACGTTGCCTGTGCTGGCGCTCCAACTGAGATTGACCTGAACGTCGGAGACGGCGGTCGCGGTGAGCTGCGCGGGAGCCGAGGGCGTCTGGCCCATGGCTGACAGGGGCAAAAGAATCCAAGCACAGGCTACAAGCCTGCATAGAAACGTATGAACCGAGATTTTCATTTGGAACAAGCTCCTTGCGGAAAACAGAATCACGGCAATTCTACGCCCGTTGGCGCAGATTACACGACCTACAAAACGGTCTCCCACATTTCAGAATGAAGAGGACCGAGTTGATTGATGGTCAGTCGAGAGTCCACCCTCAAGCCGGCGAAACCGCCGCTTTCTCCGGCCCGAGCAACAAAATGGAGCAGCCATCCGCAGTATGCCGGTAACAGCGGCGGGGGGTGCGGCGGAGGGCTGCACCATTCAGAATCAGCGCGCGGGCAGGCGTGCAGGCGCGGCGCTGGAGGAATACTGGTAGGCGCCCAGGTCCACCTTTCCTCTGGTGGTGCGCGGATTGCCGACCAGGTCGTGGGCTGCGACGCCGTAGGCTGTAGCGCCAGCGCCGATTGCGGGACTGGTGGCCTGCAGTGTGAAATCGCCGCGCAAGCTATTCACAAACCGCGGATCAACGCCCGGCAGATTGCCGTTCGCCGCCGTGAAGGTGGCCGAGGTATTGGAGAAACGAACCGATGGCTGCCCAGCGATGCCGTTGAACGAGAGATTGTTCATCCAAACATCGCGCGCGTTCGGGGCGCTTGATCGCCCAAATGAATCATCCACATATGCCACGTTTCTGGAATTCGCCGCTGGGTTGGCAACCGCGATGTTATTGACAACCACGTTATCGTGGGAGCTCACGAAACCCGAGATCGAGATGTCGCCACCTCCGCCGGTAGGGTTTTGCGCATCGAGGAAGTTACTGAAGGCCGTATTATTGCGAATGGTGACATAACTGGCCCCGGAGCCTCCAGTTACGATTCCACCGCCGCCGTTGTCGAAGGAAAGATTGTTTTCGACGAGCGTTTTCTGCAAATACGGATGGTAGTTGTTATCAGGATAGAGGTTGAAAGTATCGAGCTGGATTCCGTTGCCATCGTAGTGCGTGTTGGCTCCAATGCGGACCTCTGCATTATTGTAGGCAACATTGTTTCGGATGACGTAATGGAACTGCGCGCGAGTGCTGTCCATCGTGCTCGCGCTCCATAAATTGGCATCCAGCGCAAGCGGTTCATAGGTGTTTATAGCGGAGACTCCCCATACTGAGGTATTGCTGGTTCCATATACGACGTTCCCTTCCACATCGTAGTAGTCTGCGCACACGGTTCCTATGCCGCTTCCTCCCCAGCCATGGGAGATGTTGTTGAATATCCTGATATGGTGACTTTGCGTGGTATCGGGACAATAGGTCTTGCTATTCCCGCTTTGATTTCCCATCACGACGATTCCGGAGCCGTCAATATTGGGTGGAGCATTGCTTCCAATAAGCTCAAAACCGTCGATGACGATGTAGCTCGCCTGAGAAAAACTTATTCCATCGGTGTAATCGGCACTGCCGGGCAACAGTTGGATGCGGGCGCCATGGGGAGTGGTGGAGCGCAGAACGAAGTAGCCTGTGGAAGTATCAGAGCTTCCACTGAGCGCACCTCCGATGACCGATTCGGTATAAGTTCCAGGGCCGACATTGACGCACACGCCACCATGTGTGCCCCCTTTTGAGTTGAGGAAGTTGATGGCAGCCATTATGGTCGGCCAGGGAGTTGCACTGGATCCATCTCCGGCGGCTCCGTTGCCCGTCCTGGCGACATAATAGTTTGTGACACATTGATAGAACGGCTTGATGTAGCCGGGATTGGGAACGGTCATGACAGGCAGCGTCTTCGCGGTTGCCGGCGCGGATGCCGCCGATAGATTCCCTGCTTTGTCGAATGCTTTGACCGTGTATGTGTAGACGGCGCCAGGGGTGAGATCGACATCAGAGTATGCCGTCGCAGTTCCGGTTGCTGTCTGCCATCCCGTGCCGGTCGGCGAACCCACCTGCACGCCATTGCGGTAGACATCGTATCCGGCGACGGCACCGAGGCTCGCAGCCCATCTGAGATTGACCTGGTTTGGAGAGACGCCGGTTGCGACAAGCTGGGTGGGAGCCGACAACTGAGACTGCCCCAAGGCTGCCTGGTGTGGGAGAGCCCCAGCAAAGAGTACAAGGGTGCATAGAAGCGTACGAGCCGAAATCTTCATTTTTTAAAATTCTCCACTTTAGAAACAGATTCCCGGCAATTGTACGCCCGCAGGCGCACGTCGCGCGGCCAACAAATCGATTCGATGGGATTCCTCTTGCTCCGGATTGGTTGCTGGGGCAAATATTCCTCAAACCCTTTCAACCCGCGGCCCCGCCAACAAACTCGTAGATGCTGTACGTTACGCCTTGCTGGATTGATTCGCCAACCTTCTTGTATCCCGGATTCAGGCTCTTGAGATAGACAAGATCGCCGGCGGCGAGCACCACGGTGGGAATCTCCCCTCGTTGCAACATTCCCTCGATGCCGCCATTCCATTCGCGCGAACGCGCGGCCTCGTGGAAGTTAGGATCGATGACCAGAGCAGACGCTCCGCTTTCCGCGGAGACCCAGGGAAGCGCAAAGGCTTCGCCGGTGGTGAAGATGGGCTTCTTCATGGTTGAGAGGCGTGTGCGCAGAGCCTCGGCGCCGGCGTATTCGCCCGGTGTGGCAATGGTCACCCGATCCCGCTTGCCGGCGGCATGATAACCGGTGACCGCGCCTCCAATCTGCAATGCCGGCTGGATGCAGCCGAGCAGAAGGAGAGAGGTGACCAGCCTTCCCGGCACGGTGAAAACGAGGATTTGCAGCAGAGTAGAGCCGGCGGCGAAGGCCTCGAAGAGATAGTTGGATGTAGCGCCGACCTTGCCCATACCGGCGAGTCCGCAGATGAGCGCGACAGTAAAAACGGCGAGGAACATACGAACTCTGCTGTCTGCCGGGCGCTGGGCGGCAGAGGAGCGCGTCAATAGGAGAGGCGCGGCGATCCAGTAGAGATTCACGCCCACCGCGGCGGCTCCGGCGCCGAGCGAGCGCAGAAGCCAGGGAAGGCCAAAGGAAAAGCTCTTGACCATCTGCGGTGCGGCCAGGATATTGAAACGATATTCCGGCGAACCTATAAAAAGTGTTACGGCGACGAAGACCGAGAAGACGGCGACGAGGATGGAAAGCGGGCGCCATTTTTTGTTCAACAAAAGCCAGAGGCAGAGGCCCGCGAAGGCAAGAACCACCGACTGCTTGAAGGCCCAGGCGAGATAGAAGAGCAGGCCCGCATAGGCAAAGGCGAAGCGCGGCCGCGAAACGATGACGGTAAGGGCGATCATTACGAGGGCGGCGGCGGCCATGTCCGGCCGCAGGCAGAGCGCCCAGTATTTGACGAGCGAAGTGCAAAGCCATAGGCCGAGAGCGAAGGCGAGTGAGAGATAGCTGCGCGCGCCGCGCAGATGGAGGAGCGAACGCACCAGCCGCCACTGCGCCAGTGCGCCGGCGAGAGCAAAGAGCAACGTGAACTGACGTCCCCAGGTCATGATGGCCGCGTCCTGTGCGCCGATCAGCCTGAGCGCGGCGGCATACGAATTGTAAAAAAGGTAGTTATAGAGAGAAAGATGAAAGGGATACTGGAGCGGCCACTCATAGACGGGCAGGTGGTGAATGCATCTCCAGATGGAGTTGATCATGGGCGCTTCGACGGCCGTGGGGAAGAAGAGATCGCCGAAGCGCCAGACGCTAAGGATGCGGATGAGATAGACGGCGAGACTGAGAGCAGCGAAGGCCAGCAAGGCAGCGGCGCGGGGGCGCGACAGGAGGGCGGAATCATTTTTCATGCTGCGTTCGGCTCCATTCATTACAGTAGCAGGGGCAGGAGGGAGCTTCGGCCACGGATGTGCACTAAAATGGCAACATGACTCCAGCCTTGTCCACACGCCGCCGTATGAAGACGCCGCCGCCGGGCGAAACCGGCCAGGAAGCGCTCTATCTGCGTTCGCTCAGTGAGCGCCAGGTGAATATCGAAGTGAAGCTGCGCGACGGCGAAACGGTGCGCGGCTGGATCGAGTACTTCGACGAGGGAATGTTGCGGCTGACGCGCGAGGGCAAGCCGAACCTCTTCATCTACAAACACCAGATCCGCACCATTACGGAAGTGGGCAAGCGCGCCCCGCGCCGCGCAAAGGCTGCCGAGACTGATTCTGTGGACGGCGAGGCCGGCTTATGAGCGGACAGAGTGATCCATCCCAGGTCCCCAATTGCGAGGGATCTGGGGCACCCAACGCAGAGCTGGAGTGGGTGTGGGTTCCGGCGGCGGCGGCGATTGCGCGCGAGGCCGGAGCGCGGCTGCGCGAGTATTTTTCGCAGGGGGTGACCGCCGAGTACAAGGGTGATGTGGACCTGGTGACGGTGGCCGACCGCAGCTCAGAGAAGCTGATCCGCGAGCGGCTGGGCGCGGCCTTCCCGGAACATGGAATCTTTGGCGAAGAGGGAACGCGCGAGCGACTGGAGGGCGAGTATCGCTGGTACGTTGACCCGCTGGACGGGACCACCAACTTTGCACATGGATTTCCGCAGTTCTGCGTTTCGCTGGGGCTGGAACATCGCCCGGCGGGACTGAATGCGGGCGAGGATGGGGAGCTGGTGGCGGCGGTAATCTACGATCCGCTGCGGGATGAGCTCTTTGCCGCCGAGCGGGGACGCGGCGCGCGGCTAAACGGCAGGCCGATGCGGGTTTCACGGACGGCGGAGCTGTGCGAGTCGCTGGTGGCCACGGGATTTCCCAGTCATAAGCGGCAACTGAGTCCGAATATTCATTTTTATCATGAGTTTACCTTGCGCTCGCACGGAGTGCGGCGGGCCGGCTCGGCCGCGCTGGACCTGGCTTACGTGGCTGCGGGCCGGCTGGATGCCTTCTGGGAGTTCAACCTCAATCCCTGGGATACAGCGGCCGGAATTCTGCTGGTGAAAGAGTCGGGCGGGCACGTGACCGAGTTTTCCGGCGGACATTTTCGCCTTGCGAGCCGGGAGACGCTTGCCTCGAACGGGCTGATTCACGGCGAGTTGCAAGGGCTTTTTGCGGAAATGTTCGCGGGGCGCAACCTGGCGCCCATCCCCACGCCGCAGGAGTTTGCCGCGCGGCGGGCGGCGCGGGCGGCTGGGTTAATGAAATTCTAAAGCATTTTTGTTTCCGGTGTTTACGATCTAAATGGACAGTCTCGGTCTCCCACCCTTTTCGCAAAGTACGCGAAAAGGATGGGGCACCCAGACTTATGTTCACACTCGAGCTGAAAACGCTCTAAGACTCGAATTCCTCGAACTTCAGGCCGCTGAGCAGATACTCGATTGGATTGAGCTATGCCCGCAGATGCTTTGCCAGCGACCACTTCAGCTCGTCGATGCCCTGGCCGGTGACGGCGGAGATTGCGTGGAACTCGAGCTTGCGGCGTTTGACGTGAGCCATCAGCTTCTTGAGCTTTTCGGGGTTGGCGGAGTCGATCTTGGTGGCGCAGACGATCATGGTCTTTTTAGCCAGGGGGTGGTTGGGCCGGGAAAGCTTGTCGTCGTCTGCGAAGGGGTCGGCGTCGCTTTTGACCGGAGTGCTGGTGAAGCTGGTCAGCTCCTTATTGATAACCTTGAAATCCGCGACGGGGTCGGGGCGTCCGCTGGCATCTGAGACATCGACGAGGTGAACGAGCAGCCGTGTGCGCTCGATGTGGCGCAGGAACTGTGTGCCGAGGCCGGAGCCGAGGTGAGCGCCTTCAATGAGTCCGGGCATATCGGCGACGACGAAGGACTCCTGATCGGGCTCTTCGCCGACGGTGACCACGCCGAGGTTAGGCTCAAGCGTGGTGAAGGGATAGTCGGCGATCTTGGGCCGTGCGGCGGAGATGCGCGAGATGAGCGTGGACTTGCCGGCGTTGGGGTAGCCAACCAGGCCGACGTCGGCCAGCAGCTTGAGCTCGAGACGATATAAACGCTCTTCGCCGGCGCGGCCCAACTCATGCTCGCGAGGAGCCTGATGGGTGGGAGTAGCGAAGTGCTGGTTGCCGCGCCCGCCGCGCCCGCCCTTGGCGATGATGAGCTGCTCGTCGGGCTCACTGAAGTCGTGGATCAGCTCGCCGGTTTCCTGATCGTAGAGGCTTGTACCGACGGGCACTTGCAGGAAGATGGAGTGGCCATCGAGGCCGGAACAGTTGGACCCCAATCCGTGTTCGCCCCTCTGCGCCTTGTGTTCGGGGTTGTAGCGGAAATGGATGAGGGTGTTGTGACGCTGCGAGCTGACCATGATAACGTCGCCGCCACGGCCGCCGTCGCCGCCGCTGGGACCGCCGCGGGGAACAAATTTCTCACGCCGGAAGGCCATGCAGCCGTTGCCGCCGTCGCCGGCCTTCACGCGAATTTTTGCTTCATCGATGAACATGAACGACCAGGGAAGAGGGAATAGGGAACAGGGAATAGAATTCGACAGCAGGCAGTTGCGCTTCATTGCCTGCTATTGATGACAAATCCGAGTAGCCCTCTTTTCAGTCTACCTTGTGAGGGCATAGAATCGCTTGCAATACATCTTTTGGGGTAATTTGAGCAGCCAAATGCGGAAGAGTCTGTTCCGAAATGGCCAATCGGCTCAGCCCAGCCGGATCTGACGCAAGAGCGGGCCGGAGTTGCAAGTGGTTTTTCCCAGGGTCTGCCGCGAGCAGGAGGCTCGATGGCAGGGGTAGGGCGCAGTTGGACGATGGGGCGGGCGACAGCCGTATTCCTCTTGGGCGTGGGGATGGCTTGCTGTGGCCAATCGGAGCCAGTTACATTGGCCCATGCGCAGCCGGCTACGACCCAAGTGGCGTCCATCCAACCGGTTGAGGGCTCGGCACAGGGCGCTCAAACCGGCTCGTTGAGCGGCAAACTGACCGACCTCTACTCAAATCCACTGGAGAACGTCGAAGTTGTGGCGCTGAATCAGGCCACCGGCGCGGAGACCCGCACCACTTCAGGAAAAAATGGAGCTTTTCGCTTCCCCGCGCTGGAGCCAGGCGTGTACACGCTGGAGGTGGTGAGCGCGCAACTGGGGCATGGCCTTCTGGAAGAGATTCTGGTGGACGCCGGCCACGAGGCACGGGTGCAGGCGGCGATGAGCTTTGAGCCGCTGCCAACGAACGCGATTCTTGAGGCAGCGCGGCATCCCAAGCCGCTCGATCAGGAGACGACAACACCTGCGCGGATTGCCGAGTTGGAGTTTGAGCCGCTGCTGCGGCAGAACGTGAGCCGGTGGGCACCGTTTGTGGTGGGCGAAAGGCTGGAAACGACCACTTCTGTAGGGATCGCCAAGTTGGAGTTTGAGCCGCTGCTACGGCAGAGCGTGAGCCGGTGGACACCGTTTGTAGTGGGCGAAAGGCTGGAAACGACCACTTCTGTAGGGATCGCCAAGTTGGAGTTTGAGCCGCTGCTACGGCAAAGCGTGAGTTGGAACCTGCCACAACAGACGACCGAGTCAATCGTGCTCCCGCGGTCAGTCCCAGTGAGCAAGCCGGCTCCCGCTTCGTTCTTGCAGAGTGTCCCAGCGGCAGCTAACTCAGCAACGATGAGCGCCGATGAGTTGCAGGCGCTGCCCGTGAGCGGACGGCGCTGGCAGGATTTTGTGTTGGACAATGCGCCTACATCCGTGACGCCGGCGGGCGGCGAGGCGGAGACCGCGCTGCGGGGCGCGACGGCGGAGATCGCAGTGGATGGAGTGAGCCGGGGGCTGGCCTTTGGCTCGACCAATGAGCCGGGTCAAGGTTCGGCAGGGCAGGGAGCGTTGGGGCAGGGTGGAGACCCGGCTGGAATGGCGCAGATTGGCCCTGGCGGCCATGGAATCGCCGTGGCCGAGGCGGCAATTCGCACGGTGGAGGCGACGGCGGGCAACGTAGAGGCCGAAGCATCCAGAGCAGCCGGCGGGCGCATCCGCTTACAGACCCAGAGCGGCTCCAACGAGTTGCACGGGCAGGGATTTGCCTTTGATCGCGGCAATCTTTGGGGCGCGCAGAACCCCTTTACGCAGTGGGTGAAGGAGAGCGCACCGGCGACCGTGAGCGCCATTCCGGTCTTTACACCCGTCGCCTACACCCCGCCGGACCGGGAGACGGTTTGGGGCTTCGGTGCGGGCAGCCGCATCCGCCGCGACAAGCTCTTCTGGTTTGCGGCTCTGGACGGCTATCACCGCAACGATCCGGGGCTTGCGACGGTGAAACATTCTTCCCATTGCTCGAGTTACAACGCTAGCGGCCAATGCACCGGGCAAACCGGATTCTTTGCCCAGCCCTCGGATGACCAGATGCAGGTGTTGAGCGCGCGGCTGGGGCTGAGCAGCAACGACCCGGTAGCCGAGGGAGTGGCGGCCTACTCGTCGATGCTGGAGACGCTTGCCGGACTGCTCGGCCCCGCTCCGCGTACCGCTCAGCAGTGGACCGGCTTTGGGCGCATTGACTGGCAGGCTGCTGAGCGCCATCGTTTTACGCTGGAGGGCATAGGCGCTGATTGGAATTCGCTGGGCGGCGGACTGACCATGGTGACGGAAACTTTTGGAAACCACAGTTTTGGATCCTCCGAGGCCGACGAGGAATGGTTGCTGGGCCGCTGGGAGGCGTATGTGACGCCGAATCTTCTGGCCGTGACGCAAGGCTCGGCGGGAGGCGCCAACCAGCAAGCGCGGCCTTCAACTCCCTCGGTCTTTGAGCAGAGCTTCCTTAACGCAAATGTTTGGGGACAGTTGCCGCAGATTATTGTAGACAATCGCTATGGCTTCACGATTGGAAACCCGTCGCGCTTCGGCGCTGGCAGCTATCCTGACGAGCATCTTTATCATGGGCAGGAGTCTGTGGACTGGATTCGCGGCAAGCTGCTGGTGAAGGCCGGCTTTGAGCTGAGCCACAACAGCGACGCGACCAGCCTGCTGCGCAACCAGACCGGCACGTATACCTACTCGAGCGTGGAAAATTTCATCTCCGACGCGCTGGCCTTCAAGAACTTTCCGTCGGACCCGCTGGATCCCAACAACCAGCACAACTGCGACCAGACGGGCAAGGTCTGGCGCGACTCTTTGAATCAACTGCGCGGACTGGGTTCCCTGCCCTGCTACTCCTACTACTCGCAGACCATCGGCCCTAAGGACTGGCATTTATCCACAAACGACTGGGCCGGGTACGCGACCGCCCAATGGGAAGCAAACAAGCTGGTGGTTTTCTCGGCGGGATTGCGCTGGGAGCGAGAGCAGTTGCCGCCGCCCATAGCCGCGCTACAGAACCCGGAACTGCCACTGACCGGGAAACTGCCCAGCCTGGGTAGCAACTGGGGTCCGCGCATCGGTCTGGCCTTGGGCGGCAGCGGGAAGCGCTGGCCGGTTGTGCGATTGGGTTATGGAATGTACTTTTCGCGCACCCCGAACTCGACTATCGAGAGCGTGCTTACCCAGACCGGGTCGCTGAACGGCGACCTGAGCTTCTTCATGCGGCCCACCGACAACTTGAACGGTGGTGGCGCTCCGCCCTTCCCTGCCGTGCTGTCCGGCGAACCAACGAGCGTGGTCAAGCCGGGAGCCGTAGAGTTTGCGCCCAACTTCCACAACCCGGAGATTCATCAGGCTGAGGTCGCCGTCAAAGAGACTCTGCCCGCACAGGTCGAAGTGACCGCCAGCGCGATGATGAGCTTGGGACGGCGGATGCCTATCTCTGTCGACGCGAATATCGACCCCTCCGTCAATCCGGGCAGCATCACATACGCGGTAGTGGATGCAACCGGCGCGGGGCCAATCAAGGCCACGCAAATAACCGTACCCTTTTATGCCTCCTGGCCCTCATCTGCGGGCTTTGCCGGGCGGCTCAACCCGGATTACCAGCAGATTTCGAAGATCGAGAGCCGCGCCAACTCGACCTACGAAGCGGCCATGCTCAGGATTGACCGCTATGGCCGCCGTGGAGCGAGCTTGCACGTCCATTACATCTACGCGCACGCAATGGATTGGAACCCGAACGAGAGCGCACAGGCGGCCGGCAACGACGTGCTCGACCCAGCCGACTTCCGCCTGGAGTACGGAACCAGCGATCTGGATGTGCGCCACTCGGCTGGCGCAACGGTGGTCTGGGAAACGCCATGGAAGCTGAAAGGCATGGGGGGGAAACTGGGCAACGGCTGGATGGCGTCGGGCGTGGGCCGGTTCCGCAGTGGATTGCCCTACACCATGTACACCTCCGGCTCGCTGGCCGAGGAGTTCACCGCCGACGGAGCGGCTATTGTTGCGCTGGGGCCGGGCATGAACGGCTCGGGCGGCGACAACCGCGTCTACGGGATTGGGAACGACAATATTTTCTATAACATGGGTCGCAACACTTACCGCTATCCGGCCACATGGAAGGCCGATCTGCGGCTGGCAAAGAGCTTCGATCTGGGTGAGTTGCGCAGGCTGGAAGTACTGGCCGAGAGCTACAACCTCTTTAACCACCAGAATGTGACCGAAGTGGAGACGACCGGCTACTATATCGAATCGGGTACTGCCTCGACCAAACCTACGCTGAACTTCCTCACCGGCCCGGTGACCAGCACGACAACAGGCAATGTGACGAAAGCCAATACCACGGCATTTGGCCAGCCTCTGAACATCAACGCGACCAACTATTACCGCGAAAGGCAGCTTCAGTTTGGCTTGAGGATGAGGTTTTAGAGCGATTTTCTGGAGAGCGAAAAGGTCAGTACACCTCGCCTTTGCGGCGCATTTGTTGTGGGAAACCACACACGCCGATTCATGCCTCTCCCCGGCTGGCCGATGAACCGGTACAGGAGACTTGCGTTTACGAGACACGGTCTATGGAGATGGATGGAGGTAGCCGGTCCAGCGATCCGGTCCGAAACCGGGAGTGCGAAACAGGTCATGAGCGAACTCGAACAAGCGAGGAGCAGAGACGCACGATATCGGGACCGCCGCGCGGACGAACGCTTTGAGATCAACACTCCGGGGGGGTGCATCAACTATAAAGGCTGCAAATACCCCTGTGAGATTGTTGACATCAGCCTGAGCGGTTGTTGCGTTCGCACGGAAACCCCCTTTCTTCCCGGCAACCTTGCCAATGTAGAGATTGTGCTGCCCATCTATGGAATGCGCTTGCGCATGGTGGGCACCACTCAATGGGTCACGCGCAAAAACCTGGTTGGTATTCGTTTCATGCACATCAGCTTCCGGTCAAAAGATCAGCTAGCCGGCCTTCTCACGTGCCTGTTGGATACGAGCGCCGCCGACGCTGCCAGGGACGCTATCGCTGTGGCCGCCGCAGCGCAAAATGCCGGCAGGGGACTGGTTGTGGAGATTCCCGACGCCTTGTTGCAAAGTCTCCGAGGGCCACGGATTCCGCCGAAGGAAAGGTTGCTGCAAGAGAGTCCTGCTTCTCAATCGGCCTCTGCAAGGCTTACCCGGAGCCTAGGGGATGGAGTCAGCTTCGCAGAAGGAAAAGCCTCCTCGGCAAGCCTTCGATTTCTCAAGGACGATTCGCGCTTGTCCGGCTCCATTGTCGGGCTGAGCAGGGAGGGGTGCAGCTTTCATACAACCGCACACTTCGCCCTGGACATTCAAGTTCGCGTGGAAGTGGAGTTCCAGATGCGCGGCCTGCCCTTCAGGCTGCTGGGCGTCACGGAGAATCTCCGCAATCAAGGCATTGTTGGCATTCGTTTCCTCAACATGAGCCTCCGCAAGCAGGGAGAACTGGCCGAACTTATCGACGAGCTTCAGGAAGCGGAGATTGCTCAACGCTGAGCGCTTGATGCTGGTCGCCGATGGCGCTGAACCGCGGCCAGGGCGGCGGCGCCGATGATCCCATTGCCCATGCGTATTGTTTTCTGTTTCCAAGCAATTGCCAGACTCGGCTATAATGTGCGGGAGTTCGGAGGTGGCATGACGGTGCGCTCATATCTTCGTGGGATCTTTCGCTCTCCAGTTCCTCGCTTAGCCGGCGCCCTGTTGGCGGCACTGGCCTGGAGCAGCTTCAGCCTCTGCGCGCCGATTCATGATGCTGCCCAACAAGGCGATCTGGCGAAGGTCCGGGAAGTGCTCGACCACAGTCCTCGCATGGTTTCAAGCAAAAACAACAACGGCGATACGCCTCTTCACCTCGCCGCGCGCACGGGGCAGTTAGAGATTGCGAAGTTGCTTCTGGACCGCGGAGCCGACATCGCCAGCAAAGACAGCGACGGGGATACGCCTCTGCACATGGCGGCGCGCATGGGACAGAAGGATGTTGTGGAGCTGCTGCTGGAACACGGAGCCGAAGTCAATACACGGGACAGCAGCGGCTATACGCCCTTGCACCTGGCGGCGGTGGACGGCCAGGCGGAGGTGGCGGAGTTGCTGGTCACCCACAAGGCCGAGGTCAATGCCAAGACTAAAAACGGCGATACTTCCTTGCATCTGGCGGCGCGCATGGGCCAAACGGACGTTGCGAAGTTGCTGCTCGCCCACAAGGCCGAGATCAATGCCAGAAACAACGACGGAGATACTCCCCTGCAGTTGGCGGCGTCAGAAGACCAGGTGGATACAGTCGAGTTTCTGCTGACCGGCAAGGTTGAAATTAATTCCCGAAACAACCTCGGCAAAACAGCTTTGGGCATCGCAACGAGCAAGGGCTATGCCGATGTAGCGGATTTTCTGCGCGAACATGGCGGACACTAGGGCATGGTTTTGTTTTGTTACTCACGGCATTAGATCCGTCTGCAAATGGGAATGGGCTGGATGGCGGCCCTCGTCTTCGCTTCCTGGCGCGCGCCTTCGTTATAAAATCGCTGTATGTGCGGAATCGTCGGTTATGTTGGTCCCAAGAAGGTAGTCCCTGTCATCATTGAGGGGCTGCGACGCCTGGAATATCGCGGTTACGATTCGGCGGGCATCGCCGTTGGCAGCCCCTCGAGTTCGACTCTTGACGTGCGCCGCGCCTCAGGCAAGCTGTGCAATCTGGAAGAGGTACTGCGTGAGCATCCCATCGAGGGCACATTTGGCATTGGCCATACCCGATGGGCGACCCACGGCCGCCCCACCGAAGAGAACGCACATCCGCACCGGGATTGTACAGGCCGCATCGTGGTGGTTCACAACGGAATCGTTGAGAATTACATTGAGCTGAAGCGCGAACTGATCAGTCAGGGTCACAAGTTCGTCACCGAAACCGACACCGAGGTTATCGCCCACCTGATCGAGCAAGTTCAACAAGAGGCCGACTTCGCCGGCCAGCCTATTTCGCTGGAAGTGTCCGTTCGCCGCGCCGCCAAGCGCCTCACTGGAGCCTTTGCGCTGGGTGTGCTTTCTGCCCTTGAACCAGACAAGATCGTAGTGGCGCGCTTTGGCCCTCCGGTGATTATCGGCGTGGGCGAGGGCGAATCGTTTGTGGCTTCGGACGTGCCCGGCATCCTGCAACATACGCGCAATATCTACTTTCTTGCCGATGGCGACATGGCCATACTGACGCTGGCCGGCGTCGAGCTGACCGACTTTGACGGCAACCCAATCGACCGCGCCATCACGCGCATTCAGTGGGATCCCATCCAGGCCGAAAAGGGCGGCTACAAGCACTTCATGCTCAAGGAGATATGGGAGCAGCCGCAGGCTGTTCGCGACACCACTCTGGGCCGCGTCTCACTCGATTCGGGCAAGGTCTACCTGGGCGAAATGAAGATTGCCGACGAAGAGCTGGCCCTCGCCTCCAGCATCAATATCGCCGCGTGCGGCACCAGTTGGCACGCCGCTCTTACCGGCAAATATATGATCGAGCGGCTGGCCCGCCTGCCTGTGGACGTGGACTACGCCAGCGAATACCGCTACCGCAATCCCATTCCCGATCGCAACGCCCTCGGCCTGCTTATCACCCAGTCGGGCGAAACCGCCGACACGCTAGCCGCGCAGCGGGAGATGATCGCGCTCGGCTCAAAGACCGTGGCCATCTGCAATGTAGTCGATGCGATGGTGGCCCGCGAGGCCCACGGCGCCATCTACACGCACGCAGGGCCGGAAATCGGGGTCGCCTCGACCAAGGCTTTCACCGCGCAGCTTACCGCGCTGTTTCTGCTGGCGCTCAAGCTGGGCCAGTTGCGCGGCAGGCTCGATACTGCCCAGTCGGTGGCGCTAATCGAGGAGCTGAGCCGCATTCCAACCAAAATCGAGGAGGTATTGCGCTCTCGCGCCACTCAATGTGAACAACTGGCCAGAGTATTCTCGACCTCAAACGATTTTCTCTATCTTGGCCGCGGCATTCATTTTCCCATTGCTCTGGAAGGCGCGCTCAAGCTCAAGGAGATCTCTTACATTCACGCCGAGGGCTACCCGGCAGGCGAGATGAAGCACGGTCCCAATGCTTTGATTGACGAGACACTGCCAGTGGTGGTGCTGGCCACCCGCGACGAATCCGACCCCGCGTCCAAGCTCCGATATGAAAAGACGCTCTCGAATATTCAGGAGGTCACGGCACGCTCGGGTCGCGTAATCGCCGTGGCTACCGAGGGGGACTCAACCATCGGCAATCTGGTGGAGCACGTCATCCACATTCCGCCAGCCATCGAGATGCTTTCACCATTGATTGAGATTGTGCCCTTGCAGCTACTGGCCTACTATATAGCCGTCCGCCGCGGCTGCGACGTGGACCAGCCAAGAAACCTGGCCAAGTCGGTCACCGTGGAGTAGTTTACCCTGTATTGGCCGTCGTGGATCTACCGATCGTGGAGTTGGATCTGTATGTCTTCAAGCAAACTGAAATGGACTAGAGACGCATATAAACTTCCTCACCGGTTCAGAGTCAGGGCGGAACCGGCTAATTCGAAACAAGTTGGAAGACCTGCCAGGTCAAGAGGAAGAATGGCAGGTTTACGCATTCATGGTCCCCATGAACAGCCTGAAGAGGTCACAGCCTCCGTACGGGATTCTCCCTGTTCGTCCTCGTCCAATCGCTCATTCTGTGGCCCCACCTCAGGGAAAGGCTATTTCCCTCAATTCCATTCCGTACCCTTGGCGATCTTCTGCACGATCATCAAACTGCCTGCTGATTCATATTCCGGATCGTCATTCCGGAGACCGGCAATCTGCATAGGTTTGGAGCTGCTGATTGCGTAAAGAATCAGTTCGACACGGGAGGAAACTCCCAACTTGTCGAAGATGTGAAACAAGTAGTTCTTGATCGTATGCTCGCTCAGATTGAGTTCGCGGGCGATCTCCCGGTTTTGCATACCCTCTGCAAGGAGGCGGACGACATCATCTTCGCGCTTGGTCAACAACTGCAATCCGTCCGGGTTCACCACCCGTTTGGGCACCAGTTGGGTAAGCGCTTCCATCACGTCTTCCAGTTCGCTACTGTTGGCCCATATCTGGCCGGCATAGACCCGGTTAATGCACCGGTAGAGCGTCTTCAATGAGAACTGCGAAGGACAAAAGACGCCTTTCGCGCCAGCCCGGAAGGCGCTCACTACCAAATTGGGTTCCGGGTTTTCAAGCAGGACAATCGACTTTACCCTGGGAGAACACTCGCGCAACTGTCGCAGCGCCCCAAGTCCACTTAACGGACCGTCGGCAAGTGTCGCACTGATGAGGGCGACATCCACGTCTGCGGATTGCACCGCCTGAATCACTTTTTGGGATGTTGTTGCACTGGCTACAACGCGAAAACCGCATCGCCGATTTAGCGCCTGCGAAAGCAACTCGCCAGTCATTCCGTTCGCAGATGCGATCAGAACGGAGACACTAGTTTGTTTAACAGACATTGTCTTTCTCCCCGCAAAACCATCGTGATAATCCGAGACGCCGGAGAGGGATCCACTCCAGCTTTCAACTACGGGGTTCCACCCTCTTGGGCGCCGAGTTTCCGGAGAAGCACGCACTTAGCAAGTCATGGATGCCAGCATTGGTCATCCAAAATGTGTTTGGGGCCCGGCATTGTGTACGCCAACCGGTGATTGCGGAATGCCGCCTAAAGGGAAGGCGTTCAATGCATTGGGGATCATTCCATTCCACACAGACAACCGTCAACTCGCGGCGATTAACCGACTTCGGAATGGCTGCACTTCATCGAGAAGTTAATACAGCTTAACCAAAGGAAAGACAGTTGTCAATGGCTCGCGAGAGTTACACCTGATTTTTAACAAAATTGGGGATGGGGCGACATTTCTCCCTCAACTTAACAAGAGCCAGAGTGTCAAGTACAGGTATAGTCCATTTCCTAACAACTGACTATAAAGTAAGTAGGAGGTCAGGTTATTAGAGAAGATTTTCTCTATCCTGAACTGAGAGGTTTTTCTCTTATCTATTCGGTGACCAAATAGCCTGCCGACCTCGTCCAAATATGGACAAAGGCCCACGATCTATGTTTCTAGCCCTGGAGGTTTGAGCCGGGAAGGATCACTCCGGGTGTTTCGGTCACTTGCGGGCGTTTTTCCGGAGGTGCACATTGGTATTGCTTAATCAACGCAATTTGGACCGGCCTCGGATCAAATGAATGCGATAAATGCGACATCGAGGACCATCGAGCTTCGGAAGGCCAGCCGGTACCGACTGAATGCCCTAATCTGCTTCCTTTGGGCGCCGCCTAATGGGCCGGTTCAAAGTGGACAGGGGGTAACACGGGACATCAACACCTGCGGGGTTTATGTGCTGGCGAATTCATCACCACCAGTTGGAGCGCTTGTCCAGGTGGACATTCTGCTTCCAAAACTGGCTAACGATGGACTGGGAATGCATTTGATGGGTGAGGGTATCGTGGTTCGGATTGAGCATTATGGAGCAAGCGATGAAAGTTACTTCCGAGGCGGCTTTGCCGCATCGGTGCAGTTCTACCCCGAGCCGTCGGAAATGGTTCTGACACGCCTCAAGACATCAGGGCGAGTTGTGTAGACGGGTTTTGGGGTGAGGACGCGGTTTTGATCAAGCGTCTCTTTGAAATATGGGGATAGCAGTTGAAAATAATCACTTTGGGAAAAAGACCTTCCGAGTAAGGATGGCGAAGCTTTGTTTGAAATGATTCAGCTAGAGACCCGCGTTAAGAGGAATGAGGCCATTAGTACCCCCATCGAACCCGTGCGGCAGTGGTTCGCCGCATATACCGCTCCCCGTCATGAAAAGCACGTATCCGAGTTGCTGGCGCGGCGCCAGATCGAGACTTTCTTGCCGCTCTATCGGACTGCCAGGCAGTGGAAGAAGAGTCGCCCAGTGGTTCTTGAACTGCCTCTTTTTCCGACTTACGTTTTTATTCGTATCACCCGTCGTGCGCGGGGATCCGTTCTTGGTGTCCCAGGAGTGCTGTCGATTGTCGGTTCAGCGCGAGAGCCGTGGCCTCTGCCCGATTTAGAAATTGAAGCATTACGTTCAGCAACGGAACTTGGCATGGTTAAACCTCATGCATACCTCAAGGTTGGCGAACGAGTGCGAATCAAGGCTGGGGTCATGAAGGGTGTGGAAGGAGTATTAATCCGCAAAAAGAATGAATTTCGTGTCGTCCTCTCCCTGGACACGATCATGCGGAGCGTAGCTGTGGAGGTTGACGCCGAAGATATCGAGTCAATTGACGTCATTCCTGAGCGAATCGCTTGTTAAGCGGGGAAGTGGAAATCGAAACCCGCGTTCGTTTTGCCGGCGGAGCCTTTGGTGAGCACCGGCAGGAGTCACTATGAAAAGCCGTATCGATCATCCAGTTGGACTAGTATTTCTCTTGATTGCTCTTTTCGGTTCTCTATTCGGGCAGGCGCCTGTTCTTAGTCACGCTGATCGGGCGCTCCCCGCATATACTCTGGTTGATTCGTCCGCACAACATGAAGTGCCATCAGCCATCAAGCCGCACGAGAGTGACTACGTCATCGGCAATGACGATATCCTGGCGATCAATGTCTGGAAAGAGCCGGACCTATGTCGGTCAATTCCCGTGCGGTCTGACGGAAAGATCTCACTGCCTCTGGTGGGAGAGATACTTGCAGCGGGGCGAACTCCTTTGCAACTCGAGCAGGATATCGCTATCAAACTCAAGAACTATCTTACCATTCCGGAAGTCACTGTCATGGTCGAAAAGATCAACAGCGAGAACTTTAACATTGTAGGACAGGTCACAAAGCCCGGGTCTTATGCACTTTCCCTCGCCCCGACGGTAATGGACGCAATCGCAACTGCAGGTGGATTCCGAGACTTCGCTCGACAAAAGAGCATTTACATTCTCAGACAGACTTCTGGGGGCGGAAAATCACGCATCGCCTTCAACTACAAGGGCTATATCAAGGGGAAGAACTCCTGCCAGAATGTCAGGCTTCATCCCCACGATACTATCGTCGTGCCTTAAGGTCGGCCAATGCTACTCCGTGTGAGTCTAATGCTAGCATTCGCAGCGGCAAAAGCCGGTTATTCTCAAGTGGATCCAAGCGCAATCGGCCCTCCCGTTATTCCTGATGAAATGCAGACGCCTCATCCCGTGAGTGGAGAGCCCTATCCAAATGTGACGATTTCTGAGACGCGCTCAAACTATTTAGAGGCTGGCATAGATATTGAAACTGCATATGATGACAACGTGCTAGCAAATGAGAGCATAGCTCCGGTTCATGACACTGATTACTCGATCAAGCCAGCGATTGAACTTGACAGGACAACCCCCCGGATTCACGAGGCGATAACTTATAGCCCGATATTCACGCTCTATGAACACACCAGTGCTCGAAACGAATCGGATCAGGATGTATTGGCATCCTTCAGTTGCCATTTAAGCACGCACGTTGCGATGAGCACAAGAGACACCTTGCATAAAAGCACAAATATACTTAATCAGCCTCTCGGGGTCATAAACGGCTCGATGCAGTTTTCAACTGAAGGAATTGTGGCTCCGTTCGCAGATATGCTTAGTAACGAAGCGAACGCCGGACTAACTTATCAGTTCAAAGCAAATGGCATGATCGGCGCGGACGGAGCAACAACGCTGACGCATTACCATAATCAGGCCATAGCATCTGGCCTCTATGATTCTACATCGCGCTCGGGATCTGGTTTCTGCGACCACCGTCTGTCCGTAACACAGTATATTGGTGAGATATATCAGTACACGTGGATGACGGCCTCCTCCGTAAATGCAAACAGCATAACGCAAACGCACGCTATCTACTCCTTTTACTCGTTGATATTAAGAATGACGATATCGATGTCTATGGCGGCCGGCCCTCAATACGTTATTGCCGCTCAATCCACTTTGTTGGATATTCGCTCATGGAAACCTGCTGTGATAGCAAGCATTGGTTGGCAGAAACGCTATACCAATCTCGCGGCAAGTTATTCGCGAACAATTACCGGTAACGGAGGTCTGCTAGGGGCATTTAATACAACCAATGCGCAAGCAAACGCGCGCTGGCAACTCACGCGCACCTGGACTTTAGGGTCTGCTGCTTCATATATGCTCAGTAAGAATGTGGATTCTGTCGCTTCCTCGTCAAATCCGGGAGGACATAGCATTTCAGGAACGATCTCGGCAGAGCACGGAATTGCTGAGCACTTTAAAGCGGAGATTGGTTATATGCGACTGCACCAGAGCTACAGAAGCATTTCAGTAATCTCCAACAGACCTGATAGCGATCGTGCTTACATTGCACTCTCATACGTATTCGAAAAGCCCACAGGAAAATAGTTATGCCAGATAACGATGATGAACACAATCATGAACGGCTTGACCTACGCCGCTATTTGGAAATCGCACGCCGCAACAATGTCAGGTTCCTGTTGTCGCTGCTTCTCGGGTGGCTCGTTGTATGGGGAATCAGTTGGGTGTTACAACCTAGATATAAGTCGAATACGCTGATTCTTGTAGAACAACCGACCTTGCCTAAGAACTATGTCACTCCAAACGTTGATGAGAACCTGCAGGACAGATTACAAAGTATTACGCAACAGATTTTAAGCCGCACACGCCTTCTTCTAATCATTAACGATTTGCACCTTTATGCAGCTAGTCACGACAATATCACTCCAGACGAACAAGTTATGCTCATGCGCAAGAACATTCAGATTGATATAGTGCATGATTCCAATGGCAACGAGATTACTGCATTTAAGATCTACTACTCAGCGCATGACCCTTACCTGGCTCAGAAAGTCACCAGCAAACTGACAGACCTGTTTATAAACGAGAATCTGAGAGTACGCCAGCAACAGTCCGAAGATACCACGACATTTATCAGAACACAATTGGATAATGCGAGTACTACCCTCGCAGAGCAAGAGGCTAAGATTCGTGATTTTGAGGGAGAGCATGGTGGGGAATTACCAGCACAGCAGGCAAGCAATCTCCAGATCTTGAGCGGGCTTCAGTCTCAACTGCAGAGCGCACAGGAGTCATTGAACACAGCAAGACAGCAGCGAGTGTATTACCAAACGCTAATCGAGCAATCCCAATCGCTTCAAACTGCTACATCTTCCACGTATAAGACTGCTGACAGCAAAGCGGATAGTTCGTTGGCAATTGAGCAGCAGATTGCTAGCCTAAAGGAAAGACTTGCAGCTCTCAACTCTCATTACACCGATCGGTACCCGGATGTCTTGAATCTAAAAGCTGAAATTGCAAAGTTAGAGAAGACTAGGGAGGATTTTGTTGCAAACCAGATGAAATATGGCGACGGGACAGGGCAGTTAGGTGACGTCCAGGAAGTTCATGATGGCCTAGATAGTTACCGAAGCCTCCCGGTGATGCAACTCCAGGGCCAGTTGCGTGCCAACGAAGCAGAAATAAGCAATCGTGAGCGGGCTATCGCAGAGCTGAAAGAAAAGATTAACTTCTATCAGGCCCGTCTAAACGAAGAGCCGAAGCGCGAACGGCAGTTGGCTGATTTAACCCGGGGATTCGATCAATCAAAGGCCAATTACGATGATCTTCTAAAAAAGAATAATGAATCAGAGATGGCTACTAATATGGAACAAATGCAGCAAGGTCAGCGATTCACTATGCTTGACCCACCAAGTCTTCCATTGAAGCCGGATTTCCCTAATCGCTTGAAGTTCTCAGGTGCCGGCATAAGCGTAGGCTTTGCCTTGGGACTGATTGTCGTTGGCTTGTTTGAGAAGTTCGACGACCGCTTGCACAGTGATAATGATATCTCATCTCTGTTACCTATAGCGGTAATTTCAGAGATTCCAGAGATTCTTAGTCCATCGGAAATCCGGAGCAGGAATCGAAAGAATGCGCTGAGTTGGGTTTTCGCAGGCTTGGTTGTTGTCGCTATCGTAACTGGGACCGCGTTCAGCTACCTGCAGGGCTAGTAATGGCTTTTAGCATACTGAGTGTTCTCAGGTCAACGATAGAGATTACATATTCCTGGGCAAGACTCTCAAGGTTGGTCAGACTAATCCGTGTAACTGCTAATATCGATTTATGTTTCTCGCCAGACGGTCAGAGTGAGGTTTTATAATGTTGGTATATAACGATTTACAACGCCATAAAGATGAAATACCGGGAAGTGATTTGGTGGAACCTTCAAACATATTTTCATCATTGCACCCTGCTGAGCGGACCGCAGAGTCAAAGTGGGGAGACAATACTCTTCAGTTGCATCCAGATGCGTCAGAGATCATTGAGCGAAGCCGGTTAATTGAATCTGAAATGGGGGTGCACATTTCATCAGGAATCAACGCCTCACCGTTGTCTGAAACTTCTTCTGCCGTTAATGACGTTGATGTATTCAGTGTACTACCATTGCTTCAGGTTTCGAATAATCCTCAAGACAGATTAGTTTGCCTAAATAGCGATGATCAGAGTCCAGCTGCTGAGAGCTTTAGGTTGCTCGGTATACGACTAAATATTCTTCAGAGACAGAGGTCCCTTAGAATAGTCCTTATCACTAGCACAATCCCCGGGGAGGGCAAAAGTCTGGTTGCTGCTAATTTGGCTTGCACTTTGGCACGTGTAACAAGACAAAGAACACTGTTGTTAGAGGGCGACTTAAGACGGCCGTCTTTATCCAGACTTTTTGACCTCGATAATAAATCCGGTTTATCCGAATGCTTGCAGGATGAGACCATAGTGACCAAGAGTATCTACAGTCTCGATAAACACGGACTTTGGATTCTGCCTGCTGGCGCATCTCGTGGCAACCCCCTAGAGTTGTTGCAGTCAACAACACTGCCTGGCTTAATCGAACGATTAAGGACGTTATTTGAATGGATTATAATCGACTCCCCGCCCGTGCTACCTTTGGCCGATACAAGTGTATGGATGCGACTATGTGATGGTATTCTACTTGTAACACGTCAAGGATTTACGCGAAAGCGTCTTTTACAAAGAGGAATAGAATCGATTGATCATAATAAACTCGTCGGCGCAATATTGAACTCGTCAAGAAACTCTGATCATTGCTACTACTACAACTATTCTTATACAGGCCTCACAAAAGCAACATGATTATGAAGCCCAGCTGACGCTACAGTGGATAATCTACGGTACTATAACAATTCGAATGCATGATTCCGTCATAAATACTCGTATCAGACAAAGCTTAGCGGTTATAAATGTATATCAAGCAGCCACTCATGTAACAGGTATAGGCTCATTATGACCTTTTCTAGTATTCATATCACCTCTAAGCACTCTGATTCATTATTTGAATCTGCCCCGTCGGATTTGCGCTCGATTATGAGTGAGGGTGCATTTAAGCAGGCTATTGCGCTCGAGCGCAAGAGATCAGAGCGCTCCAAGGAATCCTTTATGCTATTGCTTCTAAGAACGAACGATAGCCCGACATATCATAAGAGTGATAACATTATTAACATTATCTCGTCTGCGTTAATGCCATTTATACGAGAGACTGACACAATGGGATGGTTCACAGATAGAGTGATACTAGGTGTAATATTCACGGCCCTTGGAGACAATAGCCATAAACATGTAGTGAGTACAATGCTACAAAGAATAAGCGCGATACTTGGAAACCAGATAACTAGCGACCAGCTCCATAGCGTTAGCATATCTTTCCATTTCTTCCCCGATAACTGGGAGCCAGGCGGCTCGAATACTGCAAACAATACGTCGCTGTATTCTGATTTACAAAATATAGAAGACAACAAGAAGTTGTTGCTAGGAATCAAGCGAGGAATGGACATTATTGGAAGTATACTATTTCTCATCCTCAGCGCCCCACTACTTGTCTTAATCGCACTTGCAATAAAGGCTTCATCCAAAGGTCCGGTGATTTATAAACAGGAGCGAGTTGGGCTGCACGGTCGGCAGTTTACTTTCTTTAAGTTTCGTTCGATGTACTGTGACAGTGACACTAGCGTGCACAGAAACTTTGCGGTTAGATTGATTACTAACCGAGTTGAGAGCAATCCATTGGAAGAGTGTGGTAAAGGTATATATAAGCTTACAAACGACAAAAGAATCACTCGAGTGGGAAGAATCCTGCGAAGGTTTAGCCTAGACGAACTTCCTCAACTTTTCAACGTACTGGCCGGGGACATGTCACTAGTTGGACCCCGTCCTCCTATTCCATATGAACTCGCAGCATATCAGATCTGGCACCGTCGTCGCTTACTGGAAGTAAAGCCAGGAATTACAGGCCTGTGGCAGGTTACTGGCCGAAGCCGCGTCAAGTTTGACGAGATGGTAAGACTCGATCTACGGTACGCGGCCTCTTGGTCTCCAAAGCTAGACCTGTCAATTCTAATGCGCACGCCTTTCGCTGTGATTAAAGGTCAGGGTGCTTGTTAGTTATTAAATACTTACTACCATACCTCATTCTATTATATTAACTGATTTCTCTGAGATATTTTGCCTATTCTCTATTCGTTTGATTATCTCTATCGCAAATAATCGAGTGACAAGTGAGGCAAATGTGAACTTTGGTGTGGTTGGCTACGGCTACTGGGGACCAAACATCGTGAGGAATCTCATGAGTTTGGAAAACTCTCAAGTAATCGCAATCGCAGAGACAAAAATCTCTGCGCGGCATCGTGCGGAGAAGGCCTATCCCAGAGTAAGGGTTACCGCAGATGCCAGCGACGTTATTATGTCGAAAGATATAGACGCAATCGCAATTGTTACTCCAGTATGGACGCACTACTCACTTGCAAAAACTGCTTTGATGAACGATAAACATGTTTTTGTGGAAAAACCTTTTACCGGGAGTTACGCACAAGGGGAGGAGTTAATCAGTATTGCATTGCAGAAGAACCTTATGATTATGGTAGATCACACGTTTCTGTTTACCGGAGCTGTAACAAAGATCAATCAACTTCTTGACCAAGGCACATTAGGAAAGCTTTATTACTACGACTCAACCCGTGTCAACTTAGGTCTTTTCCAACATGATATCAACGTTGTCTGGGACCTCGCGCCTCACGATCTTTCAATCATGGACCACCTTATCAAAGGAAGCCCCGAGGCCATCGTCGCGACCGGAGAGAACCACCTGAATGGTCACGAAGATGTGGCTTTCATTACTATATATTATCCACAGCATGTTATAGCCCATATCAACGTCAATTGGTTGTCACCTGTAAAAGTCAGAACTACTCTTATCGGAGGAGAGAAGAAAATGCTAGTTTGGAACGATCTTGAGGCCGACGAAAAGATAAAGATTTATGACAAGGGAGTAGATATTACTAACCATGAAGGCGTTTATGAACTGCTGGTGAACTACCGCTCTGGTGATATGTGGGCTCCTCAAGTTGAGCAGGTGGAGGCTTTACATAAGGAACTATCTTACTTCGTGGATTGCATTCAAACAAGCCATATTCCAATTAACGATGGATGCGCTGGGCTGAGGGTGGTGCATATGTTAGAAGTAGCAAGCAGGTCGTTGAACAAGAAGGGGTCACTGGTGTACTTATGAGTCTTTATAACTGTATCTCGGGTGATGTCAGATTAGGGAACAAGGTCTGGTTATCGAGCTTTATTAACTTATATGGATGCGAGATCGGAGATGCGACAAAGATTGGCTCATTTGTTGAGATTCAGAAGAATGCAATTGTCGGCAAGCATTGCAAGATATCGAGTCACACTTTCATTTGTGAAGGCGTCAACATCGAAGATAATGTTTTTATCGGACATGGGGTGATGTTTATCAACGATACATATCCTCGAGCCACTGTTTCGAACGGAAGAATGCAAACAGAGAATGATTGGAGAGTTGAACGGACGACAGTTAAAACCGGCGCATCCATAGGCTCCGGGGCGACAATTCTTTCAAATATTATCATCGGCGAGAATGCGATTGTGGGTGCAGGCAGCGTGGTTACAAAAAGTGTTGCACCTAACGCAATAGTGGCGGGAAATCCAGCTAAGGTACTGCGTTACATCGTTGAATTGTCGGAGGTTAATCATGCTCGTTTCTAATTCGGTTTCAAACAGCATTCCATTCCTGGATCTAGTTGCTCCTCACATGGATCTCGAGGAGGAACTCGCCTGCGTCTTTCACAAAGTTCTGGCTTCGGGAAACTTCGTTGGAGGAGCGATGGTTGAAGCCTTTGAGAGAGCTTTCGCGGCCTTCTGTGGCTCGAGCTATTCGATCGCCGTTAGTAGTGGTACAGACGCGCTACGATTTGCCATTATGGCTTGTGGAGTAAATCCAGGCGATGTCGTCGTTACCGTTCCGCATACTTTCATTGCAACCACTGAGGCTATCACGCAATCTGGCGCTCTGCCCGAGTTTGTTGACATTGACGAGCTTACTTACAACATGTCAGCCGAAATGCTACAGACGTACCTTGCAGAGGACTGCGCGTGGGACAAATCAGGGAGGATCATTAGCCTGCGCAGCGGACGGCCTGTGACCGCGATTGTCCCTGTACATCTCTACGGGCAAATGGCTGACATGGATGCGATTCTGGCGCTTGCTGAGCAGTACGGATTGACGGTTATTGAAGACGCTTGCCAAGCACACGGCGCTGAGTATTTTTCGAAGAAACTCAATCGTTGGATGAAAGCAGGGTCTATGGGGCGTGCAGCCGCATTCAGCTTTTATCCTGGGAAGAACCTTGGAGCGTGCGGTGAAGCCGGTGCAGTGACTACAAGTGATGCCTATGTTGCCGGCAGAATCAGGATGCTACGCGATCATGGTCAGGCGAACAAGTACTATCACGAAGTGGAGGGTTATAACGGGCGGCTCGATGCGATGCAAGCGGGATTTTTGCAGACGAAACTTGCTCATCTGTCAGAATGGAACGTGCGACGCCGCAATCTGGCCGCTCAATACAATCGTCTTCTAGCGACGAATGATGCTGTAATTCTTCCGTATGAACCCTTATGGTCTCACGCCGTATATCATCTTTACGTCGTTCGTATTAATCACCGCGATGGCTTGATTGTTCATTTGAAAAGTGAAGGAATTGGAACTGGTATTCACTATCCAATTCCGCTGCATTTGCAGAAATCGTACTCTCGGCTCATCTACCTCCCCGGGGATTTTCCTGTTGCAGAATGTATTTCCGCTGATATTATCTCCTTGCCGATGTTCCCTACGCTTACAAATGATCAGCAGGAGAGAGTAGTAACCGCAATAATGAGCTATTGCCGTCGAGAGTACTCTTCAACAGTGCTAACACCTGCATAGTCAGCGTTCACGTGTGATCGATGAGTTAGAAAACACGACTTTCACATCGCAGAAATGATAATGAACACCGACAGCGATCGCTACTCGGCCGGAGATGTTGCAAGGTCGATTGGCAGGAACACCATGTTTGGCATGGTATCCAATTTTACGCAGGTTGCAACACGGCTTTTTACAGTCCCAGTGGTCATTCATTATCTCGGACTTGGAGGTTACGGGATATGGAACGTTATCATGATGACCGCGACCTATATGCGGTTTGGGAGTGTTGGCGTTAGAACAGCTTTTCAGAAGTACGTAGCTGAATCAACGGGTGACGGCAATTACGATCGTGCCAATCAGCTTTTAAGCACTGGCACGGTTATCATGCTCGTGCTTTCAGTGTGCGGGCTCGTTCCTGCCGCTCTTTTCTCATCACAGATTGCGATGTTTGTGGGCGTTCCTGCCTGTTTTCTTAGAGAAACAAGCGGGGCGATTTCGCTGCTGGCTCTGATCATGTTGATGGCGAATGTGGGTGCTGCCTTTGAGGCCATCGTCATGGGCGCGCACCGAATTGATCTTGTCAGAATGTTTCGCACAGCTTTGACAATCATGGAGGCGGTCGCCATCATTCTTGCACTTTACCTTGGTGGCGGATTATTCGCAATGGCCTGTGTGATGGGGGCGTCGGAACTCATTTACATCCTTTGTTGCTACACCGCTGCTCGGCGTGTAGTTCCGCAGATCAGGATACGATTCCACCACTTCACTACCGGAGTGTTTTACGAGTTGCTCCGTTTTGGCGGAAGTTACCAAATTGTGAATGTTCTGGAAGTTCTATACGCCGCGATCGTCCCCTTTGCAATCCTGAGGGCGTTTGGCGCTACTTCTGCGGGAGTATATGCAGTTGTAAACCGAGTCGTAACATCGGCTTCTTTTTTTCAAGAAGCATTTCTGCCGCCAATCCTATCGGGCGGAGCTATGATTTACGCCTCCGAGTCCGCTGAAAGAATGCAAATATTCGTCACGAAAGCATTTAAAGCCAGCATGGGCTTATCCCTATTTCCCCTCGGCTTTATATCGGTGTTTGGAACGCTAATGGCATACGCATGGACAGGGGAAACCGAACCTTCGTTTCGTGCAGCATGCTGGTTACTTTCATTGACAACCTTGTTCGCTGCAATCTCCCGTCTTGCTTTTGTCCTCTACAGAATATCTGGCAGAGCATTGCTGGATAATGTTTGGCAGTGTTTGCGGATCGTCTTGATTGTTGCATCCATCGCCTGCGCTCGACAACTAGGATTTCTGGGGGTTCTAGAAGCTGTGGCTCTCGTTGAATTGATCGGAATGCTATTTATGATGTTTGCGTTAACGCGCGCCTATCACCTTTTTCGCGCAGTTTTGATCATCCCAGATGCAATCCGAATGACAGCCACTTTAGTGTTGATACTCCTTGCTGGTGTGATCGCATCGCATATCCCTGCGCTAGGGAACATTGAAGGAAGAGCAGCGGCGTCGGTCAAACTCGTCGAGGCATTTGCTGCGTGCCTGATTGTAGCGTGGCCTCTTGGCGTACGAACCGGGGTAATTACTCCCACAGAGAAGGTCGCATTTGCCAATTCATTATTTGTAGATCAAAGACAATGCGCCAAGGTGCTGAAACGCAGAGCCGAGGTGTGAAGATATATGCATGAATTACAAAACCATTCGTGAAAGGCCGATGAATCTCCTGGAACGCTTCATGGAGGGGCCTGTACAAGCGGCAAGAGTAATGTAATTATTCGCGCTAGACACTATCCTGTCGGGTGAATCAATGAGATATTTCAACGGCATGGAAACACTTTAACCGATTGCACGGAGCTTAACTTATCTTTCGTGAAATGAAGATTATAACTGATACTAAGAATAGCTCATTAACTTTCTCTTCCGCATGGACGGCTGACTGTAGCCATGGCGGCCTTGCTTCGCTCGGCGCTTCACACCTGCCGCGAGTGTCTGGCCACAACTTCTGCCCACTCTGCGGTGAATGTAGTGACAATGTGTGGCTGCGAACACCAGACAGGTTTAACCTTCGCACAAAGGTTTACTGCCTACTTAAGTGCCCATCCTGTTCTCTCGTTTGGCTGAAAGACCCGCCCAAACCCGATTCCATGGCAATTCACTACGGGAAGAAATATCATAGCGAAATTATTACTTCTGGCGAAAATGGCGCCTCCCGCCGCTGGAGAGAGCACATCACGACGCTGCGCCGTTTCAAAGCCCCAGGTCAGATATTGGACATCGGTTGCAGCTCGGGCGCATTCCTAAATGTGATAAAGAATGATGGTTGGCAACTTTACGGAATCGAGATTGACCCTGAGATCGCGGGTGATGCTCGATCTCGTACTGGAGCTCTGGTGGTTTCAGGAGACGCACTCAGCGCATTCTTTCCCGCAGGAACGTTTGACGCCGTCACCTGCTTTCACGCGCTCGAGCACCAGCACCATCCGGTGGAGTTGATGACCAAAGTGATGAGTTGGTTGAAGCCGGGTGGGATTTTCTACGTAGTTGTCCCTAATATCAAGTCCTGGGAGGCGCGTTTGTTCCGGTCGTATTGGTATGGTCTGGAGATACCGCGTCATATTTTTCACTTCTCCAGTGAGTCCTTGCGGCTCTGCGGGATTAAGTCTGGATTTCAACTCGAAGAGATGTGGACACGTTCGGATTGCCACATCGAGGCTAGTATTCAATATGTTTTAAACGAGTTACGGGACCAGTTCCACCGGCAGAAGATCTCGATTGCGGATACCCACACCCCCGACCTAGTTCGAAAAATCGTACGCAAAGGACTCCGCATCACTGTGCTCGCGCCGTTCAGTCATCTCGCGGCAATGACCGGGCATGGTGCAAGCATCTCGGCAGTTTTCAAGAAGTCAATTACGTGATTTTGATCGCCGGCGCGTTTATCGGGAAAGTTATACGCTCAGTGAAGCAGGAACGACCATGGCCCATTCCGGCTTTCGAGTCAATTACAAAGTTATGTGTACGAACCATGTTAAGGATAACAAAGCAACGTATGTGCTAATGACTGCAGCATTTAACGAGGCGAAGTACATCGAAGCCACAATACTTTCGGTAATATCCCAAACTGTTTTGCCATTGCGTTGGGTGATCGCTAGCGATGGTTCGACAGACGGAACCGACGCCATTATCAAGAAGTACTGCAAAGAGAACAGTTTCATTGTGTACGTCAGGATCGATCAAACTGAAGGCGGGCAGGAGTCGCATATAGGAATGGTTGCCCGGCGGAAAGTATACGCGTTGCGAGAGGCTTTTACACGTTTATCCGCTTTGGAGTATGGCTTCATAGGCAACATTGACGCTGATGTATCAATAAACAGCTCATTCTTTGAGCGGCTGCTCGAAAAGTTCTGCGAAACGCCGCAACTTGGTGTCGGTGGAGGTTTTGTCTACAACGTGTTCGGCGACAAACTTGTCCCTTACTGCTGTAATCAAAGAAATGTTGCTGGGGCGCTGCAATTATTTCGTAAAGAGTGCTATTATGCGATAGGAGGCTATGCACCCTATGGCCACGAAGATACAATTGCACTAATTATGGCTCGTATGCGAGGCTGGGCCGTGAGATCGTTTGATAATCTAAAGGTGTTACATCACAAGAGCGCTGGCTGTACTGGAAGTTTGCGTTATAAGGCAAAGTATAGACTTGGCGCGTATGACTATATTTTGAGCGACTGTCTGGCATGGGAGTTTTTACGTTGTTTTAAGGAGGTAAGAGATACTCCCTATATCATCGGATCTTGTCTGCGGTTGTTCGGGTATTTCAAAGCGATGCTTGAAGGAAAGAAGATCCTTCCGCTTGAGGTACAGATTTTCGTCCGAAGAGAGCAGTATCGCTTGATCAGAGATTTCATTCGAGGCAAGGAGGAGCGATGATATCACGACGTGTTCTGATCGTGGCAGTTGCGATTGTGTGCTATGCCAGCATGATGCACTCGCAGAGTTCAGCAACCTTGTTCTTTGACGATTTCGAGACACAGGACTTCAGCGCATGGACCTCGACATTTGGTACGTACACACCCGAGGTGATCCCCGGCGGGGCCGTGGTTTCGACGCAGGCTCACTCCGGTTTGTATTCGTTCGCGGCAACCTTGCCCGCGCAAGGTGGATCCGCCAAGTTGCTCGAAACGATCACACCTTCCACGGAAGTTTATCTCCGCTACTATCTTTATATCCCCAGCACATTCGTGATGGGTAATTACTTCGTCATCTCTAATATCGGGGGGGGATGTGAACTGGCGCTACGGACAAGTGGTAGCAAACTGTATTTGCAGGACTGGAATGGCAACCTCGGAACACACTCTCTTTTGACAAACACGTGGCACGCCATTGAGATTCACTCAATGGCGGGGAGTGGCAACGGCATAGAAACGGTATGGATCGATGGGGCTCAGGATATCAACCTTACTAACCTGAGCATAACTGGACCATTCACATCAGTTTACGTCGGCCCTGAAAACGCCGACGGCACTCAAACCGGGTCTCTGTTCTATGATGACGTGACGATTCAGAGCGGTGGAAGCCAGATAGGGGCTCCTGCCGCGAACATCACTGTGCGTTATCCCAATACGGCCGTGCGGTCAGCCATTCCTGTGGATGTCGTGATGTTCGGTCAGGCCGCGAGCGATAGCCTCGTTGCCTCGGTTGACTCTAGCGTCGTTTACACCAAGACAGGTTCGATGACTGCCCATGAGAGGTTTGCAGTTTCATTCAGTTCGCTGTCCGCCGGGGATCACACTTTCCAGGTGGTTCTGCTAAGTTCCTCGCAGGCACAGAAAGCTACATTTAGCGGCACGCTTCATAAATATGTGGCTGGGACGCCGGGTGTGTATATTGATGAAAACAATATCGTATACCATAATGGGATAAAGCTTTTTCCTGTCATGCCATTTATCGATGGCGCAACTGAGTGGGCGAGTGCTTGGCTGGCTAACAATGCTGTGAACACCTACGGGTGGGTCGCGTGTTATGCGTCAGGTTATGCTTACACGTACTCTCAATTCAATACTTGCATGAACACAATATCTGCTCCAGTTGTTGGCCCAGATAACAACTGGACCGGTTCAAGCGCTAGCCAGTATGCCGCGAATGATCCAAACGCGGTCGCCAATGCAACAGCGTATGTCGTAAATGACAGCACGAATCCAAATCTATTCATGTGGACATGGCAAGATGAACCTGACATCGGGCCGGCACCGGGACAGGTCACTCCATCTCGAATGCTCGCCTTGGCTCAATCAACTCATAGTAATGATGGCAACCATCCCGTCATTACAAACATGGCAGGCTATCCTTTCTCGCTCGTCAACAACCGCCAAGACGGTTGGTATTACCCTATTGTTCCAAACACTTCAGAATTAGTGACCGACGTTTACTCGTTTGACATGTATCCGATTATCTATCAGACCAGTGGTTGGACCGTGGCACAGTTGGTCTCTGACTTTGACCGCGCCGGACGTTATACCTACGGATTGGTGCCCTGGTACACGGATATTGAGGGCGGAATCTGCGATACTGGACTGCCGTGCCAGGGATATGGCCCAACCCCCGCGCAGACGTCGATGGAGGCTTGGTTGGCGGTAATCCACGGTATAAAAGGGATCTCTTGGTGGGGCCCGTCTGGATGGACCACCCAGGACGCGGCTCACTGGGCTGCCATGGCGAGTTTTGTCACACAAGTCTCCGCATTCAGCGACGCGATTCTCAGCACAACACCACTGACGGTTACCAGCAACATGACAGTATCTGGTAGCCGAGTTGATGTAACAGTCCGAGAGGATAGTAGTTTTATTTACGTTTTTGCGGCTCGTCTCAGCGAAATTGCGGAAAGCACGTATCCTGCTATCACGGCAAATCTCTCAGTTTCCAACTTTGCTAACAATCGCACGGTAGAGGTGCCCTTTGAGAGCCGCGCGGTTCCAATGTTAAACGGCGTAATCACGGACACTTTCAGCCCCAGCGCCGTTCATCTATATTGCATTCCAAAATCTGCAGCGATGCCCTTGCCACCGTGCGGACTCGTCGCAAAAGCTAAATAGCAGGTTCATAACACTGGTCTTTTCATGTCGTATATTTTTTTAAGTTGTTCGTTCACAGGCGGGAGTGCGCGATTGTTTCTTGTGGCTCATGCGTCATCTGTACCAGTTGGTGATGATTGTTTTCTGTCAAACCTTTACACTCAGTGTGTTCATTGCGCCAACAAGCTGATCGAATGTTTTCTGATGCTTATGACCCTTGCTTTGCAAAGATTTCGAAGTAACACCAGATTATCCTGCTCGGCTTTGTGAAAGAAAGCAATGTGTGATCTGTCGATTATAATCGTTAGCTGGAACACATTAGAGCTTACGAGAAACTGCCTTACATCGATCATGTCCTGTTGCATCAATTTGTCGACGGAGATATTTGTTGTCGACAATGCTTCCTCCGATGGATCTCCGGAAATGGTTTTGCGAGAGTTTCCTGGCGTATCGCTAGTGCATAATGATAATAATCTTGGATTTGCAAAGGCGAATAACGCTGCCATACGAGAAGCGGCTGGAAAGTACATTTGTCTTATAAACTCAGACGTAATTGTGTTACCGAACTGCGTTCAGACAATGTTTGCTTTCTTGGAGGAAAACATTGAAGTAGGAATTATTGGGCCAAAAATGATAACCCCGTGTGGCAAACCAGGCCCTTCCTGTATGCGAATGCCGACACTTGGCCTGTGCGCGTCGCAAGCGTTCGGCCTGCACCGATTTTCCAACCGTTTTGAGTTACACGTAAACAATTACTTTGCGGAAAGTGCCCAGGATGTCGCGGTCTTAAATGGCTGGTTCTGGATGGTGCGGACTCTTGCTCTTGAAAGCGTCGGTCTACTGGACGAAAGATTCTTCATGTTTGGGGAAGATATCGATTGGTGTTCTCGGTTTTGGAAACACCAATGGAAAGTTGTCTATCTTCCAACCGCAGCATCGATACATCTTTCCGGAGGAAGTAGCGCTCGAGATCCCGTACGTTTTTACATCCAGTTGCAGCAGGCCCGACTTCAGTTTTGGAAATGTCATTACAATAAGTTATCGCAGTGCATTTGTTGGTTCATCATGACACTACACCAATTAGTAAGACTGCTTGTGCGCGGATTTTATTACATAACATTGCCTAAACAGCGAGTTATAACCGTGCAGGGTCTTACTGCCAACGTCGCATGCCTTATCTCTCTTCTTGGAATACGATTCCCAGCAAGGGTTAATCGCTCAGGATCAGGAAAATAATATGAGAGATGGTGAGTACGTATTATTTACAGCAGCTCACAACGAAGAGAAACTGATTGTCGAGACAATCAGATGCGTACTCTCACAGACATGCCGTCCCCGTGAATGGGTGATTGTAAGTGACGCATCGACGGATAGGACAGACGAGATTGCGAAAAGTTTCGCTTGGAGACACTCCTTTATTCAAGTACTGAGGGTTGAAAGAGAGCATGGTCGGAACTTCCAAAACAAGATGTTCGCGCTTCATACAGCGTATACACGCCTAAAAACGCGCGAATACAGATTCATCGGTAATTTGGATGCAGATGTTTCGATATCTCCGGAGTATTTTGAAAGACTTCTAGACATTTTCCAACTGAATGACAATTTGGGTATCGCAGGCGGAGTGATTTACGAACACAGTGCAGCACCGATAGCTCAACTTCCTCGCGAATATAATCGTGCTGTAGCGCACGCCGCGCAGGTTGTCCGTCGAGAATGTTACGAAGATATTGGGGGATATCCTGTTCTACCTTATGGAGGACCCGACACATACGCCGAGATAGCAGCACGTATGCATGATTGGACTGTGCAGTCTTTTGAAGATCTGCCCGTTACTCATCATCGTGCATCCTCAAGTGCGAGCGGCCTTATAAAAGGAAGATTTAGGCAAGGATGTCAGGACTTTTCATTCGGCTATCACCCTCTTTTTGAAGCTGTAAAGTGCATTAGAAGAGTTACTGAGAATCCTTTACTTTTCGGCTCTTTGTTGCGTTTTGGAGGGTTTTTATGGTCTATGTTATTAGATAGGAAGCCTGCTGTATCAAAAGAGTTCGTTGTATTTTTGCGCCGCGAGCAGATTCAAAGGCTATGTTCATTCACTTGACCTGGATTGATTATGATTCCTAGGAATTATAAAGCGTTTGGCGGTGGAGGCGAGACGACGATGAACCCTCTCGCACTGGCCATACTCATCGCCGGACTACTAGCAATGTGTCTCCTTCCCAAGCGCTTTTTGCTCATTCCATTCGTCCTTTTGGCATTACTGATGCCTGGAGAAGAGCAGATCGTCATTTTAGGTCTTCATTTTTCGATTATGCGAGTTTTGATTGTAGGAGCATGGTGCCGCTGTGCCTTTTACCTTAAATGCCACAAGTTGACTCTTTTGGATATGATGTTTATTGCGTGGGTAATTACGAGCACCTGTGCCTACACATTACTTTGGGAAGACGTAGGGGCGCTGGTGTTTAAGCTCGGATTCGCCTTTAATGCCCTGGGCATTTATTTTCTATTTCGGCAGTTATTATGCGGCCGCGTGAGTGCAATCAGATTCGTTAGGATATTAGTTATAGCTTGCGTCTTCATTGCATTCCTTATGGTTTATGAAAGTGCAACAGGACACAATCTCTTGTCGATTATTGGCGGTCCGGGGCAGGCGGAGTTACGCCATGAAAGATTCCGATCCCAGGGACCCTTCGCTCATCCAATCATTGCAGGCACATTTGGCGCAATATTAATGCCCATATTCGTGAGCCTATGGGTATTCCGCGACTGTAAGACATATGCTGTAAGTGGTCTTATAGCCACAACATTTATTATGTTTACATCCGCTTCTAGCACCCCAGTTGCAGCATTTTGCGGTGGGATTGTAGCGTTGTTACTTTGGCCGATGCGCGGACATATGCGTTTAGTTAGATGGGGCATTGTTGGCACTCTAATCGTACTCCAAATCGTGATGAATGCCCCGGTGTGGGCTCTACTAACACGCTTTGATGCGGTAGGAGGTTCTTCAGGTTGGCATCGCTTTATGCTCATCGACCAGTTTTTCAGGCATGTTGGTGATTGGTGGTTGACAGGAACTACTGCCAATTCTTCATGGGGATTTGATATGTGGGACAGGGCAAACTGGTACGTTCAAGTTGGAATAGACGGTGGAATTGTGACACTGTTCCTTTTCTTGAGCGTTATCGTTTTAGGGTTTCGAGCTGTCAGCAAAGGTTGCTTAGATTGCAAGAGAGACGTGACTTGGGAGCGTTTTGCATGGGGGCTTGGTTGCTCTCTGTTTGCTAGCGTAGTTTCATTTATGGGAATCAGTTTATCGGATCAATCAATTATTGCCTGGTATGGGTTGCTAGCTTTGCTTTCGGCATTAAGTGCGGGAGCCATGCAATCGCATTATAATCTCGACTATATTATTAAATAGATATTCAGAGGATGCCGTACTCGCGCTTAACAACACCACAGGATTACAATGCTTGTACAAACTATTTAATGACGATTTTAGCTAAGTTATCCTTTGTTATTTAATCGCATTTATCATTTATTTTGCTTAGGAGTGTAGAATGAAAGTGATAATCAATGCGGATGATTTTGGGTACGACTCAGATACAGTGAAATCGACCATTGATGCGTTTATTCGTGGGACTATCACAAGTGCGACTATTATGCCAAACATGCCTGGAACCGCTGAAGCGATTAGGTTCGCTAAGGATCATCCGCAGTTTAGTTTCGGAGTGCATCTGACATATTCTCGAACAACTTGTGAACGCCCTATCTGTACCAACCATGCATCACAAGGCTTAACCGACATTACAGGTAGTTTTAAGACGGCAAACGATTTGCGTAGCTTAGCACTCATTGGTCGCATATCAAAGAAAGACATTGAACTTGAGACTATTGCTCAGATAGAACGCATGATGACTTCGGGAGTTCATATATCTCATGTAGACTCTCATGGGCATTTACATAAGTTCCCGGTATTTCAGAGCGTGCTGCGCGACATTTTACCACGGTTTTCACTCAGGCGAGTTCGCGCAGTACAGAACGTATTTTTTGGGCCACGCGTGTTGAGGCCTACTTCTTGGTTTAGCGGAACATGGGGACGCATGATTAGCGACAGTTTCATTACTACATCTCACATGTATATGCCTGCTGGTATCTTCGACTTAAGATGGTCCAGTAGATTACTTGAAGTGATACCCAGGGACGCTTGTATTGAAGTTGGAGTCCATCCAGGCATGGCGGAACCATGGCGATTGCTTCAGATTATTGAAGCTGACAAGTTCGTTTCTACATGTCGACACGTTTCAGTAGACTTAGCAACATGGAATGATATTACATAATTGTAAATATCTTCAATGTCGATTAGTGATCGCCTGTTATTGCATTTGTTATGTTTCGTGTGTGTGTTAATTGCACTTATAGCCATACAATCTAATATCCGTTTGCATTATGATGGTGTTTGATTCTATGAGAATATGTTTAATCGCGCATAGGTTTTACGAAGTTAATACGCACATGAGACAGTTCGCCACCGCCTTCACTGAGCGAGGTGATATTGTTGACGTGATCAGTGTCGGGCGAAAGGGATCTCCGAAATATGAACGTTTTGGTCAAGTCAATGTGTTCCGTATTCAGGAAAGAGAGAACGACGAGAATTATCCTGTCGACTATCTCGTAAAGCTAATCGCGTTTGTATTTCGGTCTGGGGTGTTCATTGCGCGCCGGCACCTGATTCACAAATACGATTTGGTCCACGTTCAGTCAGTGCCAGACTTTTTGGTATTCTCTGCGTTGGTCCCTAAAGTTCTTGGGGCAAAGGTGATTCTCGATCTACGCGATCTCGTTCCAGAATTGTATGCGAGTAAGTTTAATGTTAGCAGCAATTGCCTTTCTGTGCGATTGTTGAAACTTGTTGAAAAGCTTTCTTCTTGTTTCGCTGACCATGTAATCATTGCCAACCCAATTTGGTACGAACGGGTTGTCTCTCGATCCGTTGAGCCATCAAGAGCTAGCGTATATTGGTATTATCCAGACCGCAATGTGTTTTACCCGCGAATCAAGGCTCGAAGTGACAATAAATATGTAATTATGTATCCAGGAAGTCTAAGTCAGCACCAGGGCTTAGACATTGCCATTCGAGCATTACCTTCAATAGTGCGAAAGATACCGGAAGCAGAACTACATATTGTAGGTGAAGGTACGGAGAAGCGGAGGTTAATCGGGCTCAGTGAGATTTTGGGCCTTACTGACCGAGTGCATTTTAGTGATCCGGTACCCACCGAAGACATAGTGCATCGTATGAAAGAGGCTGATTTGGGCCTTGTACCAAAGCGCGGCGGCAAAAGTTTTGGCAATGAGGCCGCAAGCACGAAAATACCTGAGTTCATGGCCATGGGTATCCCTGTTGTTGCGACAAGAACAGACATAGAGTCACAGTTGTATGACAGTTCCTGCGTGTGTTATTTTCGTTCTGAGGATGAGACAGATCTGGCGAAAGCAGTTATATCTGTTTACCAAGATTCACAGTTGAGAAGTTCGCTCATTACTAACGGTCTCGACTATATCGCAAGGAATCACTGGATACTAAGAATTAACGAGTATGTTAAATTAGTACGGTCGATAGTAAACGATCCAGATGGTATTAGCGGATGTAAAGCAACGAATATTCCTGAAGAATGTCATCCTCCCAGCATTCACGACCCTTTATTCGATTTGTACAAATATCCCGAGAGGTATATACGCATCGATCAGTACGCCAAGTGTGATGATGTACCATTTCCATCGAGTCTGTCTCATCATTTCTTTGCCTTAAAACATTCTTTCGATAGTTCAGCGCTGCGTTGTGATTCATTCAGGGGGTGCCAAACAGAGCAAACCAGTGTGTGTAATCATGATGACAGTGACTATCCTATCAGCACATCAGATGTCGTTGATTATCTGCGTTATGAGAGATATATGACATCGTCTAAATCTCGCATGGCCATGGGATCAATATTGAACGGCTCCTACTACTCTCTTAGATCATGGTTGCCAACCGTTATGAGAAGAAGACTGCAAAAGGCATGGGTTGCAGATTGGCGTGACATTCCATTTCCAAAATGGCCAGTCGACACATCTGTCGAGAAGTTTTTTGAGAGACTCGTTGTCAGGGCTCTTTGCAGCGACGGATGCAAGAGTCTTCCATTTATTTGGTTCTGGCCGAATGGGTACTCCAGTTGTGCTGCTATCACGCATGATGTGGAGAGTCGTCAAGGGAGAGACTTCTGTTCCTGCTTAATGGACATGGACGAGTCTAAGAGGGTCAGATCATCTTTTCAATTAATTCCAGAAGGATCGTACTCTTTGCCTGAAACCTTTTTGGAAACTCTGATTGCACGAGGGTTTGAGATCAATGTGCATGATTTGAAACACGACGGCAGGCTATTTAACAGGGAGGGCGATTTCAGAAAACGGGCAGAGGTGATTAATCGGTATGGTAGGGAATGGCGAGCAAGCGGATTCCGAGCTGCTGTTATGTACCACGTCCTGGATTGGTATGATGCACTTGACTTCTCTTATGACATGTCTGTTTGTAACGTAGCCCACTTAGAAGCACAGCGAGGCGGTTGTTGCACTGTATTCCCATATTTCGTTAATAATATTCTGGAGATTCCACTCACTACAGTTCAAGACTACGCATTGTTTCATTATTTGGGCAGATATGATATTGATTTGTGGCGTCAACAGTTCGACATTATTAAGCTACAACACGGCTTGGCATGCTATTTGGTACACCCTGACTATATCGTAGAAGATCGAAGTAAAGCAGTGTATTCGGATTTGCTCGAATTCTTATCAGAGCAACGTGACTCGGAGAATGTGTGGCTTACATCACCTGGAGATGTCAATGAGTGGTGGCGGGCACGAGATTCCATGAAGTTAGTTAGAAAGGGTAATAATTGGCAGATTGAAGGGTTTCGAAGTGAAGAGGCCTGCATCGGGTACGCATCACTCGATGGCGAACGTTTACATTTTCATGTTGGGAACCAAGATTCGCCTGAAGGATCGACATCGTAAATTAATAGAAGGATTGTGGCGACTGTAGCTTTACGCCTTATTCCGCATTGGCATTACTTGGTTAGTATATCTTTGATATATTAAGTCAATATCATATTTGTAGGGATTTGCGAGTTTATCTAAGAACTTGTTGAAAATTGTTTCGTTTCGCGACCCCGTGCGGGGTTGGTTCGCATCATCGGTATGCGTGATGATGGGACGGGCTTCGGCGGCCAGAACCGCTCGAACCAGACGCATGAATCGACCACCGATGCCGGTGCGCGGCTGTAAATAATGAGTTTCGGAAAGGAACCGAAGCTGAGTTATCTTGGCCACGCGCTTGTCGAGGACCGCAACGGGTTGATTGCCGCCGCGATGGTGGCGCACGCCGATGGCTATGCCGAGCGCGATGCCGCGCTGCTGATGCTTGAGCAAAAGCAACGGAACTGCCCACGGCGTATCACTGTGGGCGCGGGCAAGGCTTACGACACAAGGATTTCGTAACCACGGCGCGGGAGCTGAGCGTTGCTCCTCACGTCACCATGAGCGACAAGGGCCGGTGCAGCAACCTCGACCAAAGAAACGCCAGGCGGCCCGGCTAGGCCATCAGCCTAAGCCGGCGATGGCTGGTCGAGAAGGTCTTCGGGTGGCTGAAGCAGACCGGCCCGCTGCGGCAAGTCAAGCTGCGAGGCCTGGAGAATGTGTACTGGCTGTATGTCTTAAGTTGTGCCGCGCACAACCTGATACGGCTGCCCTGTCTGATCGCACAACAACAATCGACAAGGTTCATGGAACTGTGCACTGAAACCCGGTTCCGAGCTCGGATAGAACCCCCGAGGTCCCAGCAAGGCCTCATCAACACTGGCCAACCGCCCGATTTAAACCAATTCCAAGCAGTTTAAGTAACAATTTCCCAAGGAACAAGCCCACAACGAGAGTATTTCAACAAGATCCTAAGCATTGCTCCTTATCTGAATGATGGGCGTTGATCAGTCCGGAAAGCGTTATCTATCCCGACACTATAAAAGATGTAGTTGGTCCCCCATTGGAAGAAAGATACACAGTCGATATTCGAGTGGCAGGAGATTGGGAAGCGGTGGATTTTACTTTACTTTTACTCTGAAGCGGGATTATTTCTGTAAGATGAAGCGTTTTGAGCAGCTACGATTGGAAGGAGCATCATTCGCGCCACTCCCTGAAACAGAATTGCAGAAAAGCGGAGTGCGCTTTGGCTATTCCAGCACTGTTCAGATTGGACATCCCCTACCTCAAGACTTTTGGCAGAGCTCACTCCCATGCGGATATACAACCTAGACCCATTACAAGATAGTCGTTGGGATGCTCTGGTAGCCTCTCATCCTAGATCTGCCGCCTTTCATCACAAGGGATGGCTGGGTGCTTTGGCTCAAACCTATAGATACCGTCCGATTGCGTTTACAAGCACATCGCCCGGGGAACGTCTTACAAACGCAATTGTGTTTTGTGAGGTCAAAAGCTGGATCACCGGAGACAGATTGGTTTCTTTGCCTTTTGCAGACCATGCTGATCCGTTGCTAAATGAAAGCGTCGACTTCTTCGAGTTGAAAGAATGGATGCAAAGTCAGTACCGCGAGCACAGTTGGAAGTATATCGAGATTAGGCCAACTATCTGTGAAATGGAATCATGCTGTTCTCTAATCGCTGGCCGTTCCTTTTGGCTTCATACTCTTAATCTGACACCTTCACTCGAACAGATTTACTGCGGCTTCCACAAGAACTGTATACAGCGGCGCATTCAGAGAGCTGAGCGTGAGAATCTCTCTTACGAGAAAGGATGTTCAAAGGCGCTACTTGATGATTTCTACGGGTTGCAAATGAGAACTAGGAGACGCCATCATTTGCTTCCGCAACCTCTCGTTTGGTTTTATAATCTAGCTGCCTATATGAGTCCGAACGTGGATATTCGACTGGCACGTAAAGATGGCGTTCCCATCGCTGCGATTTTAACACTGCGTCACCGTGGAACGGTGGTGTTCAAGTATGGTTGCTCAGATGAAAGGTTCCATCATCTCGGAGGAATGCCGTTTGTGTTTTGGAAACTGATCGAGGAGAGCAAGTCCGCTGGTGCGGAACAGATTGATCTTGGCCGCACCGACAAGGACAACAAGGGCCTGCTTGATTTCAAAGATCGGTTAGGAGCCACTCGCAAGCCACTTACCTATTTCCGCTATCCAGTGACGGCGCTAGAAAGCGATATGGTGGCATCGTGTCTGCCTGCCACACGAGGCATATTCTCATTATTGCCGGACGCTCTTTCTTCGCGAATGGGCAGATTGTTGTACCGGCATATAGGCTAGATCGATTATAGGTGTTAACCTTTCATTGCCAAATCGACAGGATCCCCCTATATGTGAGGTTTAAATGAGTATCTGTAATTTGATCGGTTTACTGTGGAAGAAGTATGCAAGTGACTTATTTTATTCTAACAACGCGTTCTGTTTCCGGAGAGTTGGAAAGTGAGGAGAATTGATTGCTTCGTTCGAAGCGAGGTTGACGAATGCTGAAGTATTACCGATTCATTGATGGCCTGCGAAAGTTCGCAAAGTCCAGGATGAAACCAGAAGAGGCGATCGAACAGGCGAGATCTTTGCTCCGGAAACGAATCGCCGAGCGCGAAGAGAATTTCTTATGCCTTGCGGAACGAGGAATATTTGGCTATTCGCGAAGTCCTTATCTTCCCCTGCTGGCGAATAGACGGATTTCCTTTAGCGATCTTAGATCTTGGGTTTCCAGAGATGGTCTGGAGGTGTGCCTGCGCACACTGGAACGCGAAGGGGTCTACTTCACAGTAGACGAGTTTAAAGGAACGAAGCCAATTAAGCGCAACGGACTTTCGTTTACTTGCGAAGAGCGGATGTTTGACAACCCTTTCTTGTCTTTTGTCTATGAGGTAAGAAGCGGAGCAACCAGGAGTGCCGGAACAAGGATTAAGATCGACTTTGAATACCTTCACCAGAGGTCCCTTTACGACGCGTTCTTGTTGGATCTTCATGGCTGTCTTGCCTCACCGATCGCAAATTGGTTTCCGGTGTTTCCGGGAGCGCCTGGAATCAACTCCAGCCTAAGATTCGCGCATATCGGGAGTCCGGCAGAGCGGTGGTTCTCGCAGGTTGCCGAAGATAAGGTTCAGGTTAACTGGGAGAAAAGGTGGGGAACAAAGACCATCTTTGCTGTCCACCGGCTTTATGGCTGCCCTTTAGCCGAGCCGAGATTCGCCGGGCTCAACGATGCACACTTGATCGCGGAGTGGGCTTCCCATGCCCTGAGCGCGCATCCGAACTGTGTCATATACACATTTGCGGCCTCGGCAGTAAGGGTGTGTATCGCGGCGGCCGAAGCAAATCTCAATCTCAAAGGCGCTAAGTTTTTTGTAACTGGAGAGCCCCTCACACCTCAAAAGAAGCGGGAAATCGAGTCGGCTGGCGCCGCTGCAATTCCGGTATACGGGATATCGGAAGCCGGAGTGATTGCCGCGGGATGTAATCAATTCCATCTTCAAAGCGACCATTGCCATTTATACAAAGACACTACGGCGATTATCACACACAAACACACAATTCCATCCTTCGATGTGCATCTGGATTCATACCTCGTCACCAGTCTGCTTTATGAGTCGCCCAAGTTACTTCTGAACGTCGGCATGGGAGATTATGGAGATATTAGTTATGAGAATTGTAATTGTGGTTTTGGCGAACTCGGTTATGACACCTGCCTCGCCAACATCCGCAGTTATGAGAAGTTGACTGGCGAGGGAGTTACATTTGTAAACACGCATTTCTCACGCATCCTGGAGCAGGAACTTCCTGAGGCGTTTGGTGGAAAAAGCACTGATTATCAATTGATCGAAGAGGAAGGCTCAAGGGGACTTACACACATGTACTTGTTGGTGAGCCCCCGCATAGGGGCTGTGAACGAACGTGAAGTCCTGGACAGATTCATGGCGTTACTCAGACTTGGTGAAGACAATCGAGAATGGGGTCAGTCCGGAGTTGAGATGTGGAAACAATCAGACTTGGTGCATATTCGGCGCGATTATCCAGTCTGTACGCGAAGCGGAAAGATCATGCCTTTCTTGTTACATAAGGCAATAAACGCGCAAGCCGATCTCGGAACAAATGAAAGGAATTAATATGGCATTTCCAGTGCAAAGGCTCAGAAGACTCCGGCAAAATGAAATGATTAGGGGACTTGTCCGTGAGAACAGGCTTTCTGTTGGCAGTTTCGTCTTACCACTTTTTGTGGTGTCTGGCAGCAAAGTCAAAGAAGAGATTGCAGCGCTTCCCGGGAATTATCATTTGTCGGTTGATTGCCTTATCGAGGAAGCCAAGGCAGTGCGCGACATGGGGATACCTGCGATCCTCATTTTTGGCGTACCTGAGGCGAGCGAAAGAAACGAATTGGCCTCTGGTTCATATTCCCCCCACGGTATTGTGCAGAAAGCCTTGCGCGCATTGAAGAACAACATTCCTGAACTTTTAGTCATCACGGATGTTTGCCCTTGCGAGTATACCGTAAGCGGACACTGCGGATTTTTGCGAAATGGCTATCTCGATAACGACTCATCTCTTGAGCTTATCAGGAAGATCACCCTCTCCCATGCGGAGGCCGGTAGTGACATGGTTGCGCCAGCGGCCATGTTGGACGGACAGGTACGCACGATGCGACACGTCCTGGATTCAAGCGGATACAATAACCTTCCAATCATGGCGTACTCCGCTAAATACGCTTCATCGTTGTATGACCCCTTCTTCAAGGAAGGAACACTCTCAGCGGTGAAATCTGGCAACAAGAAAACCCACCAAATGGATGTTTCAAATGCCAACGAGGCGATGCGTGAGATAGCGCTGGACATTCAAGAAGGAGCAGACCTTGTTATGGTCAAGCCCGCGCTGTTTTATCTGGATGTGGTCTCACGAGCCAAGCAAGAATTCAAAATGCCACTTGCTGTTTATAACGTGAGTGGGGAATATGCGATGATCGATGCGGCAGCGCAGCTCGCGCTTCTAAATCGGGACGCAATTATGCTGGAGGCATTGACTTGCATGAAACGCGCGGGTGCAGACATTATCATCACATATTTTGCAAAGAGGGCAGCAAGACTTCTTCAGTCCAATGCCGCTCAATTCAGCGATATTATCGAATCCTCTTATTCCAGCCAACACTTCCCTTCGCTCGTAGAGTGCTAGGAGAGCCGCCGAGACAAATCGGCCTTCGGAGAGTTTTAGCTCTTTCATGAGAGGTGAGTCACTGGTAGGAACAGTCGTCCGCAATATTTATCTACCAAAAGCTGGCATGGACATTTCTTTTGTGTATTCAGTTTTAGCGATATTTTTAAGTAGGCAGGTGGTATGACATGGAATCTTTAGGCTCACGGCTCACCCCTCTGGACGTTCTTTTCCTTCATGTTCCTAAGTTCAATAATTGCTACAGACCGATCGGGCATTTCTCGTTTATCTTGTACCCCCCTATCGGACTTTTGGGCCTGGCTGATTACCTCATTCAGAATCAGTACACAGCGAAATTAATTCATTTGGGAGTCGAGCAGCACCTGTACGGATCGACCAACCTCAACAAGATCATCTCTGAGAACCGCCCTGCACTCGTTGGCCTCGATTTGCACTGGCACTTTCAGTCTTACGACGTTATTGAAGTCGCCCGTAAGATCAAACTCGAGCATCCGGAAGTAGCTATTGTGCTTGGAGGATTTACCGCCTCTCTTTTCGCGGAAGAGATCCTGAGAAACTTTCCATTCGTTGACTTCGTAATACGCGGCGACGCAGAGGTGCCTCTCTGTACACTAGTCCAACGTTTCAAGTCTGACCACGATTATCACTCAGTACCGAACCTTTCTTATCGTGATTGCTCTGGTGTAGCGCGCAATCCGAGCACTTATACCGCAACAAGTGAAATACTGGAGCACATATGTTTTACTGATTTTACATTAATGAAAGACTACCAGTGTTTCATAGACTGTTTTGCTCGCTATGTACATCTTACGGGCTTTTCAGAACACCTTCAACGACTAGTGCTCGCTCAGAACAAAAGCTATCAAGTCTATGTTGGCCGCGGTTGCATTCATAACTGTTCTTATTGTGGGGGAGGGAGTGAGGCTCAGGCTCTAATCTCTGAGCGCAAGCACGTAGCCACTCGGTCAGTGAATGCAATTATCTCTTCCGTATGCGACCTGGCTCGTTACGGATTTGACTTTGCCTGCTTCGCACTGGATTGTTTTCCCGCCAAGCAGGCAGATGACTACTACGTGGCAATCTTGGGAGAGATCAAGAAACTTGATCTCCCCATCAATATTGAAGTGGAACTCTATTCCCTGCCTAGCACCCGGTTCATCAAAAGTTTCAGCAGGTTACCAGGGAAAGACTCTTATATAACCTTAAGTCCTCACACTCATAACGAACAACTACGCGAGAGGAACAATCTTTATCGCTATTCTAATCAAGCTTTGGAGGAGTGCCTCGATTCGATGGAGGAACATGGCGTAAATTGCCATTTATTCTTTACTTGTGGCTTGCCATTTGAGACTCGGGGAGACCTTGAAGAGCTGGCCAAGTACCAGAGGCATATACGGAGAAGATACAGGCGGGTTTGGACCAAGACCTGCATGATAGAAATCGAGCCCGGCAGTTCCATGAGCCGGAACTCTGCGATGTACGACCTGAAGCTGGAACGTAAGAGCTTTGCTGACTACTATCTGTACCACAGTCAGCCGGCTCGTAACCATTACCTCGAAATGGGCTATGAACGCCGCGCCTGCCCTGATCGGGGTGAGGTATCTGACTTCTTCTGCCGGAATCTATGCAGTAGGTTCAAGGCCGGGTGGGCTTCGCCGATTCTATGCAAGACCCTCGCGGCAGCTCGAAAAGTGGGAGCTTTTAAGGTTATCGATAGAGTTATTGCACTGGGCGAATAGCGAATACCTGGTATTAGCGGATGGAAATGTACCGAGAATTCGGACGGCGTTGTGTGCTAAAGTCAGTGAGTTTAATCGAGTCGGAAGCTTGGAGCATCTCGAAAAGCAAATCTCCTGACTATTCAGTGGATGAGTTGGCGCCACACTTGTTAATTTTATTCTATAATCCTTGTTTTTGCGGGCATTGATTTAGAGTTGAGCGTCGACGTTCACTCTCACCAGAACATAATGAGAATGAGAAAACAAAGACGCCATGGAATAATATCTCTTGAATAACGACCTCCATTCCGCGACTGCTTTGCTTTCGCATGCAGAGGAGGAATTACCTAGGGGCGCAAATGATCTGCGCAGTTTCATTCAAAGTCTCGCCGATACTGGCAGACTTTTGCGAGTTATGGATGCGGTTGACTGGAGATTTGAAATAGGGAGAATAACAAGAGAGAACCGATCGCCGCTTCTTTTTGAGCACATTAAAGATTATCCAAATCATCGCGTCTTTACCAACGGATTATGCGATTCAGCTTCGATTGCATTGGCTTTAGGGCTGCCATCCGGCATCAAGCGGAAAGCTCTCATGACGGTAGTCAGGAAGAGAGTAACAAACCTTTTCCATCCGATACTGGTCGAAACTGGCCCCGTACTCGAAAACATTTTCCCAAAAGAAGAGGCGAGCTTTCTGAACCTGCCTATCCCGCATTGGAGTCAACTCGATGTAGACCGGTATGTTGGTACCTGGCACGTCAATGTATCCAGAGATCCTGAGACAGGCGTTCGGAACGTCGGTGTGTACCGAATGCAACTATTAGGTCCGAGGAATGCAACGATTAGTGCGTCTCCCGGAAGCCATTTGGCCAAGCATGTTGCGAAGTCCGAGAGAGAAGGGCGGGCTTTGCCGGTAGCTGTCGCCATCGGCGTCGCAGAGGCTGTAATCATTGCCGCCGCCGCTGCATTTCCCGAGGGAATGGATGAATATGAATTGGCCGGAGGGTTGTTGCAGCAGCCTATTCCACTCATCCGATGCAAGACTGTGAATCTCGAGGTCCCCGCGAACTCCGAGATCGTAATCGAAGGCCTGATTCAACCTGGCGTCCGCGTCAAGGACGGGCCTTACCTCGATTACACGGGGAAATCTAATGTCAATCCCAATGCGTTTCTTATCGAAGTTACACAGATTATGTTCAGAAGCAACCCAATTTACCGCGGTGCCTCAATCGGAGTTCAAGGTGCCGAAGATCATCAACTGTTCGCGTTTCTCGCAGAGCTCGACCTTATCGACTTTCACGGATCTCAAACCAAGCAATTGATCCAGAAAGGCTTGTTAAAACAGCGTCTCTTTCGGACATTTCAGTTTACGGGAAGGATAGGAGAAATAGTTCGTGGTAAGAGAGGCAGTTCTTCATATCCGGATTCACAGGTAGATTGCACATAGATCCTCCTTGCTCGATTCTTGGCCTCGAACCCCGCATAACGATTGTATGAAAAGTTGTTGCTATCCGTTGCCGCTTCGCCGTGAATCGCGAGAAGTACTTCTTCAATTCACTCAGTGGGCCTTTCGATCTTGATTCCATCGCATCCCTTGCAACGCGGTCTCTAGCCTAAGGGATTGTTACGCCGAACATATTTGACGCAGCACTTTCAACCCCGGCATCGTCGACACTCGTTGCAATGTAATCATAGGCCTCCCCACTCTGGACCGTAGTGTCAGCGTATGTCGTAAAAGTGACGAGCGATGAGTTCAAGATCTCAAATGTTGAGCTGCCGCTTGGTGATCGATAGACGTTATAGCCAACGATCGGATCCGTAGAGCCACTGGGCGCGTTCCAACTCAGGTTGACCTCATGGGAAGCTGTCGTACCGGTGCCGGTGCCGTTCAAAGCGATCACCGCCGTGCCGTTGGTCGATGAGTTGCTGCTGACAGTGATCTGACCTGTTGCCGCACCAGCAGTGGCCGGATCGAACTCGATAGTCAGCGTGGCCGTCTGGCCGGGATTCAAGGTGGCTGGGTACGTGGACCCCGACAGCGAGAATCCCGTGCCCGTCAGCGTGGCCGAGTTGACGACCACCGGCGCGGTTCCAGTCGAGGTCAGGGTGACGGATTGGGTTGCCGTTGTGTCCACCTGAACATCTCCGAAGCCTACGCTGGTTGCGTTAACGGTCAGCGTAGGCACTGCTGCGTTCAATTGCAACGCAAAGCGGCTGGTGACGCTGCCCGCATTGGCCGTCAAGGTCACCGCTTGTGCGGTCCCCACCGACGAGACGGTTGCCGTAAACCCGGCGCTGCTGCCATTGGCCGGCACCGTCACTGTGGCCGGTACCGTTACCGCCGCATTGCTGCTCGACAGGATGATGCTGAAGCCGCCGCTTGGCGCCGTTGAAGTCAGCGTCACCGCGCAGGCATCCGTGCCCGCTCCCGTTATGGAAGAGCTGCTGCAGGAGAGTCCGCTTAACGCGGCGGGCACGGTCGTGCCGGTGCCGATCAAAGCGATCACCGCCGTGGCGTTGGTCGTTGAGTTGCTGCTGACAGTGATCTGACCTGTTGCCGCACCAGCAGTGGCCGGATCGAACTCGATATTCAGCGTGGCCGCCTGGCCGGGATTCAGGGCGGCTGGAAACGTGGACCCAGACAGCGAAAATCCCGTACCCGTCAGAGTGGCCGAGTTGATGACCACCGGCGCGGTTCCCGTCGAGACCAGGGTGACGGATTGGGTTGCCGTTGTGTCCACCTGAACATTTCCGAAGCCTATGCTGGCCGTGCTGGCGGTCAGCGTAGGCACTGCTGCGTTCAATTGCAACGCAAAGTTGCTGGTGACGCTGCCCGCAGTGGCCGTCAAGGTTACCGCCTGCGCGGTCCCCACCGACGAGACGGTTGCCGTAAACCCGGCACTGCTGGCATTGGCTGGCACTGTCACTGTGGCGGGTACCGTCACCGCCGCATTGGTGCTCGACAGGCTGATGGTGTAGCCGCCGCTCGGCGCCGTTGAAGTCAGCGTCACCGCGCAGGCATCCGTGCCCGATCCAGTTATGGAGGAGCTGCTGCAGGAGAGTCCGCTCAACGCCGCCAGCGTGGTCGTGCCAGTGCCGCTCAAGGCGACCACCACATTGCCGCCAGTGAAAGCGTTGCTCGTAATCGTTAATTGGCCGGATGCCGCTCCCACCGCGGAAGGATTGAACAGCACGTTCAAACGATAGGTTCCACCTGGAGCCACGGTAATAGGAAAGTTGGTGGAACCGGCTACGGTGAAGGAGTTCCCTGTAAGGTCGAGTCGTGTAATCACCGCCGCTGCCGTGCTCCCATTTATGACTGAGACTGCGCTGGTAGCCGTTTGACCGACAGGCACGGGGCCAAAGGTCACGGAGCTGGGAGAAACCGCAAGGGTTCCGGGAATGGCATCTACGCGAAAATTCGAAGTGCTGCATCCAGACAAGGCAAGGGCGAAGGAAAATGACAAAGAAAGAAGTGCTACTAGACTCCTGCTGATGAGGGGAGATGTTAGAACTGGAAGGGTTGAAGAGCGCAGTCTGGATCGTTCGCAGTCGCTGCAGGGCGGCGCAAAGTATTTATCCTTGTCGTAGCCGCGTTGAGGACTAACCAGACGTCGATTCATGAATTCACCTATTCGAGCGCTTTGGCGCTTAGTCTTTCCAAGCTCACACAGGGCTTTCTGAAAGTCTGACTATAAGGTTATCATCGAATTGCTTGCCCTGTAACCATGTTACATTATCGGCATATGACTTTAGTGCTATGCCACTTAGTTTAATTATTTGAGCAAGTTACAAACATATAGTCCAACTTACAGGCCATTACTTAGTTGATACCGCTGCTGTATGGACGTATTAGAAATTCCTGCCGCCACGATTCAACTCTATGCAGACGCGGCTCTTTAGAGGCGGAAAACCCTTCAAAAGTGCAGATTCAAGGTCAGGCTCTCGCTCTGCGAATTGAGAACTTTTGAAGCCTCTATCCGGATTTGCTGAACCATCTTTGTCTATCAGGATAGGTATTCCTCGCTTAGTTCGAATTACAGGCTTGGCTCGGCCATGCAAGCCCTTGAAAACACGCGGCAGCAATCGCGGCCGCCGGGCAGGATGCCGCAAAGAGGGAAATGTTGCGATCCGTTTCGTGAAGCTTAAGCTACCTTCAGACAGGATTCTGCTTGATTCGTCCAAATGGCTCAAAACATACTAGTTACAGAAAAAGAAACTGTACAGTATTTATACCTGATTGTTAGTCAGAAGGTGTAAGTCGTTCGTAACAAACTAATTGTTATATGGTGGAGGCGGCGGGAGTCGAATTATGGGGCCGCATTGAAAACAAATAACTTATTTATTCTAAAGGCCAGCCAGAAACGCAAGAAACGGCCAATACGCGGTTCTCAAGTACGCTACAAGTACACGAGATTTGGCAGTCTTCTCGGGTGCTCGTGGCGCTCCACATCAGAGTACGAACGAGGCGCATGGAAGAGCAATATCGCGGCTGCTCGCCATCGGAACCGGGCAACTGGGCAACTTCTGAGCTGCCGACCTTGAATTGCACGTTCCTGTACCCTAGGGTGTTTGTCATTACCGATCCGACCTGCTGAGATCACGCTTGGGCGATTTTGGTGTACCGGTACGCTGGCACAGAATCGAACGCCGGCCCATTGCAGGGCGGGTTCACCGTATGTGTTTACCGAAAAGCAACTGACGAGTAGGCGATCATCCGGGCGCAATCCATTCCCGGATCATTCGGCGTATTTCGGGAGTAATCCGTAGCTAGGAGCGGTTCGTACGATCCCAGGCCTAGAAAACGAGACATTGGGCACCATCAGTTCGCGGCTGAGCAAGGTCCCCGAAATGCGGGCCACGCGCCTTGATTCGTTTCGTGGTCTGCAAGTAAGATTGCAAAAGGGGCCGCAAGTTCAGGTTGATGCGGGCGGAATCACGGTACCGGAGATTACGCATCAGCCAGACGGGATTTGAGAGGTGGGAAGAAAGCGGCATCATTGTCCCATCGGGGACCGACTCGAAGACGGAACTCACCACCAACCGGTCCCCACCCGATGCCTCCCCCGCGCTGCCAGCTATCCGGAGTGAGTTTTACCCACGAAAGGAACCCAGTCTATGGATTCGCACATCGCGCAGCGTATCCTAAGGAACACACCTGCGAGAAAACGTATTCACGCCGTTCTGGCAGCGGTTGCTTTGTGTCTGCCCGCATGCTCCGCCTTGTCGCAAACCACCGCAACAGTCACCGTCAACGCCGCATCGGTCAGCGCTGCAGTGCCTCCCGAGGGTTACGGAGTTGACACGGCGGTCTACGACGGCGGACTCACCGCCAGCGGGGTGGCCCCTGCGCTTCAGGCCGCCGGGGTCACTGCTCTGCGCTATCCCGGTGGCTCCTACGCTGATGTATTCAACTTCATCAGCGGCACCGATCAGACGCTGAACGACGGCGCTTACCTGGCCCCGAATTCCTCATTCAACCTGTGGATGAGCGACACCGTTCTACCGGCGGGCGCCGCTGCAGTCATCACAATCAACTACGGCTCCGACATTACCGACAACGGTCCGGCGCTTCCCAGCGAGGCCGCCTCGTGGGTCCAATATGCCAACGTCACCAACAACTACGGCATCGTCTACTGGGAAATCGGCAACGAAACCTACGGAAACGGCTACTACCCCGGCCTGAATTGGGAGTACGACCTGCACGACCTCGATCAAACCGCGGCCGATCGCGTGGGCAACGCCGCACTCTCGCCCGCGGCCTACGGCACCAATGCCGCTGCTTTTATCACGGCCATGAAGGCCGTCGATCCAGCCATCAAATGCGGCATCTCAGTGAGCGTCTCGCAGTACGCCCCTGGCTGGGACCAGGGTGTCTTCCAGGCAATCTCCAGCGCGCTCAACGGCACCGGCTTGTACCCGGACTTTGTCATCGTGCACTGGTACCCCGGAGGCACCGATGCCCAGGTCCTCGCCGCGCAATCCACAATTCCCGCACTCGTGGCTCAGATTCGCTCCGACCTCAACAGCTACTACGCCCTCAGCAACGCGAACGAGATGCAGATTCTCGTCACCGAGTCCGGTCCCCCCAGCACGGGCGGCATTCTGCCGTTTCTCTTCGCCGCGGATGAGTTCCCCACCTGGTTTGAAAACGGCGCTTTCAATGTCGACTACCAAGCCCTGCACCAAGGATTTCTGGAGCCAACCAGCAACGAACAAGACGGCCCCTCCTACGGCACTCTTTTCAGCAGCACCGTGGCACGCGTCGGAGACAGCCTGGTGGCAGCCACCTCCTCCAACTCTCTGCTCAGGGCGCACGCCGTCCAGCGTACCGATGGCCAAACAGGCGTGATCCTCGTCAACGAAGATCCAACCAACAACACCGCGGTCACCGTCAACATTTCCGGCGCTGCGCTTGCCTCCACGGGCACCCAATACGACTTTGGCAACGCTAACTTTTCCAGCGGCAGCGCTACTGCCAACTCGGGCATCAGCGAGAGCTCGATCACTGGGGTTGGAGACAGCTTCATTGTCACCGTGCCCGCTTACTCAGCTACCGCCATCCTGATGCCCGCCCTCAGCGGAAAGTACTTCCTGCTCAGCAACAGCGGCAACCTCAATCTGGTCGCAGGCGCAACCACCGGCAACACATCGACAATCACCGTCTCCCCGTCGAATGGGTTCACCGGAACCGTAGGACTGACCTGCGCCGTCTCCGGTCCTTCCGGCGCCACCATCCCGGCGACATGCAGCCTGGCCACGCCTTCGGTTGCCTCCGGGTCGACGGATGCATTGACCGTCACCACGGTATCGACGACCACCGCCGGCAGCTATATGATCACAGTTACCGGCACCTCGGGTTCAATCACGCAGACCACCACGGTGACCGTAATCGTGACTGCGCCACCTGTGCCGAGCTTCGCTCTCACCAACGGTGGCGCGATCACCATTAGCACGCCTGGCGCAACCACCGGCAACACCGCAACCATAACAGTGACGCCCAGCGGAGGTTTCACCGGCAGCGTGGCTCTGACTGCGGCAATCGCAACCAGCCCCTTCGGCGCAACTGATCTACCCACCTTCAGCTTCAGCGCAACACCGGTCAGCATCACCGCGGCAGGCGCGGGCACGGCCACACTGACAGTTAGCACCACTGCGGCGACATCAACGCAGTGCAACGCGGCGAGTCAAATGCCGCACGGAATTCCTTGGTATGCCGGTGGAGGCGCTGTGCTGGCCGGCATATTCCTCTTCGGCATCCCGTCGCGGTGCCGCAAAGGCCGGGCGATATTGGGAATGTTAGTCCTGCTCGCCGTATTCACGGGCGGCGTGCTGGCATGCGGAGGTGGTAGCAGCGCTGCTTGCACACCCACGACAACACCCGGAACAACGGCTGGAAGCTACACGATCACGGTGACCGGTACCTCGGGCGCGCTGACTGAAACAGGCACAGTCACCCTCACAGTTCAATAGCTCGGTTCGGGAGCTAGCTCCTGCAACTTTTGCATCATCGGTCCCGCACTGAAATCGCAAGGAACTCCAAGTTCCCCTGTTCCGTGTGTATTACCGACAATCCGGACAGAACTCGGTTTTAGGCCTACCGGAACTCGCCAGCAGGCGAACGACAAAGCTCTTTTCAGGTGAATGCCGACTTCCCAACGAAATTCCTCCATGGCTTCCGTCAACTTCCCTCGAGGGTCTGAGCAGTACCTGACTACGCCAAGGATCTCAATAGAACGATCGCTGACAGCGGATAATGGTGCCGGCGGAACAGCCAAAATCCTAAGATACTGATAATAGATAGGATAAACGCAAGCGCCGAGAGTCGAAACATGCCATAGGTTGTTTATTATCAATGATTTATGGTGGAGGCGGCGGGAGTCGAACCCGCGTCCGAAATCGTTGTCAGCCAGGAGTGTTCATGCTTTGCCCGGTTCCTTTGGTTTCGCTCCGGACCCTCAGAACGGACAAGATGGGCCAGGAACTAGTCCGATAATCTCGCGGTTGCAACACGGACCGAGCCGCAAGCCGCCAGCCTACTGTATGACGTCCGCTCACAGCCCATAGGCAAAGCCGTGGAAGACGGCAGCTTATTTAATTAAGCTGCAAGTGGCAGACTGTAGTCGGCAACTTTAGTTTTGCAGGCGATTACGGATGCCCACCCTCCGACATGACTCCTCAGCCGCAAGCAATCCCGTCGAAACCGTGACGCCCCCATTTACCACCCCAGCGGCGAATACCTATCGCCGGAGTCCCTGGTAGTTCGGCATTTTCCCGCGCTTCAGGGAAAAGACCGCTAGGTGCGAGCCGGGCCAACTGGCTCGTACTGCTGGTTACATTCTACGCCAAACCGGGTTATGCCGCCGGGCTACTGCTTCTCCAAATCGATACTCTCGTATTCGCGCCGGTTGATGGCGGCGCGAATTTCGGAGGGCGTCTTGCCAGCCTTGGTCTGCCGATAGGCGAAGAAAGCCTCGCGCGCGCAGGTGGAGCACTCCGTGCCGTGGGCGTTCTCAAAACAACTACGCAGGCTGGTGTGGCCCAGCGAACGATCGCAGCGGCAGTAGCAGGGAAGCTGGTAGAGAACGCCGCCAATTTGCGCCGCCTGCTGGTAAACGTGCTTCTGCCAGGGATAGACGAAGTGTTCGCCGGTCAACTTGGCGCCAGAAAGAATCGGCGGTAGCGCGCTCACCTTGAGCGGCGCGGATGGATGGTAGGCGGGAACATCGTCGGCCGGGTTGGACCACTGCGCAAAGCTGGCCGCGGTCACGGCGAAGACAGCTAGAGCGAGAATCCCGCGGCGCTTCATCCAGTGGTTCGTCATCAAATCCCCCAGTCTCTATCTTAGAACGGATCAAGCATGAAGCAAAGTGGGAGCAGCGGCACACAGCTGTCATTCGGTACAGTAGAGACGCGCTTCACTTCTCGACAGGACGATCAATTGAGCGAAAATCAAGCGAAGGCGCGCCTATCGGAAGTCTTCACAGTTTCACATTAAACAGGGGGTAGAAGGGTGCTCTCCGATGGTGCGGGAAGGTCCCAATGACCGAATCGTTCCAAGAGTAATAAAAAATGGAAAATAATCTGCAAGCAGAGTTCTGCTTCCGGCGCGGAGGACGCCCGATGGCAAAAAAAAGGCGGCACGAACGGTCAAGCTGTTCGTGCCGGGAGGCCAGTGACGCAAACTAATTCCAGCAGGGGAAGGAGCAAACTTTGCCGCCTCCATCACCGGAATATATACACCATAGCATAGATTGAGATGAAAGCAAATACAATAATCGAAATTATTTTTGGCGAATTTGAGTCTCTTTTGGCAAATAAATGGCGAATCCGCTAATGGCATTCGGACAAAAGCATTAAAAACAATTATTTACAGGAAGTTCAATAGAAAAGGTATTTACGCCAACGGTCATCGCCACGTCCCAGCATGCGCATGATCTGGCGGCTGGTGTGGAGGGAAAAGGGGCGCGGCTCGCGTAATAGAATCATGTCGTCGAGCTCTTCGAGCATGCGATTGCCTTTTCGGCGGTTGCAGTCGTGGCAGCAGGCGACAAGATTCTCCCAGGTGGAGGCGCCGCCGCGGGAGCGGGGAATTACGTGGTCGAGGGTGAGATCGCTGGGGGGCAGAGCTTCGCCGCAATACTGGCAGGTGTTGCGGTCGCGCAGCAGGATGTTTTTGCGCGAGAGGGCGCGGGTCTGGTAGGGGATGCGGCGATATTCCAGCAGGCGGATGACCGAGGGCATGGCGATGCGGCTGCGCTGGGCGTGGAGGGTGAGGCCGTGCTCCTCTTCGGTGCGTGCAATGCCCTTGAGCACCAGCACCAGGGCGCGGCGGGCGCCGCAGATGTTGATCGGCTCATAAGAGGCGTTGAGCACAAGCACCGGCATCTGTAGGATATGGGCGGACTGGAGGGTGGCTTGCTCACCGTTGAAGGCCGCGGCCCTGGCGATGGACTTTTGTTTGCGCGCGTGAATCATGGCTTTTCCCAATGACATCCTTGATCCCCTCGTCAAAAAGATGAATGGTCTTGCGATGAATGAATGAACTCCTCTTGCAAAATCATGGCTGGCACTTCGCCAGTTTCTTGTGAATTGTCTTCGGCGCCATCCATGCGTGCGGAAGAACCGCTTCGAAGGTTGTAGACGGAACCCGCCCTAGCCAGCGTAGCCACCCATACGGAGGCCGCGCCAGCCTGGACGAGCGCCTGAGCGGCGGCGCGGGCGGTGGCGCCGGTGGTGAAAATGTCGTCAATGAGCAGAACGTGTTTCCGGGGGAGCGGAGCCGGATCGGAGACCAGGAATGCCCCGTGCACGTTCAGGCGGCGCTGGCGCCGAGTGAGGCCGGCCTGGCTTTCAGTTGGACGCTGCCGCAGGAGCATGGTGGAGGCCAGGGTGAGCCGCCAGTCGGGGTGCGTCTTGCGCAGCGCGGCCAACGCATGAACGGCCAGCGAACGAGACTGATTGAAACCCCGTTCAGCGTATTTTGAGCGATGCAGCGGCACGGGGACCACGAGCATTTCGGAAGGTGCTTCCCTTGCCAGTTTGGCAATAGCTATGGCCAGCATCCGTCCCAGATTGCGGGCAACCGAGTGCAGTCGGTCGTACTTGAGCGCGTGAATGGCCGCTTTCATGCGGCCCTGGTAAGGCCCGTAAGCGACGGCGCGGACAAAGGGCGGCGGAGCCATGCGGCAGGCGCGGCACAGCATGGTGGTGGATGGAGCAGCAGAAATTGTCAGTGTGTCGCCGCAACGCGCGCACGAAGATCCGCTCTGAACGGAAAACTCCGTCCAGCAAAGGTCGCAAATGGGCGCGGATGAGAGATGCGGCAGGGAGGAGTCGCAGAGGACGCAAGAGGCGGGAAAGAGGGCACAACTTACTGCGTCGACAGGACTTCGAAGGACACGAGCGACAGCCCGCCAACGGGAAGTCTCTGAGGTTGGAACGTCGAACATCAGCGAACCGGAGTCCCTGCGGAAGACGCACCTCACAACAGGCGGCGCGATGAAAGACTGACCGCCTTATCGACAGTATACTCGGCGGGGAAGACGAATTCCAGCAGGACTCCCAGGGGAAGCGCCCGATCAAAGTCACAGCCGAGGAGCGGAAGTTTGGGTGGTTTTTGATGGATTTTCGGCTTCCTTGGTTGCGCTCAAAAGGCCCCTGACCAGGCTTTTTTCGAGCAGTTTTCCGTAGAGTGCGGCGTGGGGCGGCAGAGCAAGAGGACGGCTGTTTCTATTTCATATCCCGCCAGTTTGGACCGAAGACCAGATCGGCGACGAGCGGCACATGGAGTTTGACCACGCCCTCCATCTCGGAGCGGACCAGCGTTTCGATCTCGGCGGTCTCGTTGGCGGGGACTTCAAAGAGGAGTTCGTCGTGAACCTGCAGGACCATGCGGGTTTTTAGGTTGCGCTCGGCGAGCTGGCGGTCGATGGAGATCATGGCCAGCTTGATGAGGTCGGCGGCGGTGCCCTGCAGGGGCGTGTTGATGGCGGTGCGTTCGGCAAAGCCGCGCTGGTTGGGGTTGCGGCTCTCCATGTCGGGGATGGACCGGAGGCGGCCGAAGAGGGTGCGCACAAAACCGGTTTTACGCGTCTCGGCGAGAGTCTTCTCAATGAAGTCATGGACCCCGGCGTAACGCGCGAAGTAGCGCTCGATGTAGGCCTTCGCTTCACTCATAGGAATGCCAAGCTGCGCGGCCAGGCCGAAGGGCGAGATGCCGTAGACGATGCCAAAGTTGACGGCCTTGGCGCGATTGCGCGTCTGCTTGTCCATCTCAGTGGCAGGAACCCCGAAGACCTCGCTGGCGGTGAGGGTGTGAATATCCTCGTTGTTCTGGTAGGCGCGGGTCAGCAGCGGATCTCCACTGAAGTGGGCCAGAAGGCGCAGTTCGATCTGAGAGTAGTCGGCCGAAAGCAGTTGCGTGCCGGGCGCGGCGGTGAAAGCGGCGCGAATCTCGCGTCCCAGTTCGGTGCGCGTCGGGATGTTCTGCAGATTTGGATTGACGGAAGAGAGACGCCCGGTGGCCGTGGTTGCGGCCAGGAAGGTGGTATGGACGCGCGAATCAGCATCAGCCAGCAGGGGCAGCGCGTCGATATAGGTTGATTTGAGCTTGGAGAGATGGCGATATTCGAGCACCAGGCGGGGAACTTCGTGAGTCTCCGCAAGGTTTTCCAGCACATCCTGTGCGGTGGAAACAGCTCTGCCCTTGCCCCGGCTGGCCGGCGCGGGAAGGCCAAGATGGGTGAAGAGCACCTCGCCAAGCTGCTTGGGCGAGTTGATGTTGAAGCGGCGTCCGGCGAGCGAAAAAATCTGCTCGCCAACGCGGGTAAGTTCAAGGGCAAAGCGCTGCGAAAGACCGTCGAGGACGCCGAGATCGATGCGCACCCCTGCCTGCTCCATGCGGAAGAGGACGGGCGCAAGCTGCAAGTCCATCTGGTAGACGCGCTCGATGCCGGCCTTATCAACTTCGATTTTCAACGCGGGAGCGAGTGCGCGAATCGCCGCTGCGCTGGCGGCCAGCGAGGAGGGGGCGGGCTGCGAGTGGCGTGCGGCCACGTCAGCCAGCGATTGCGTGGCGTGGGTGGGGTTGAGCGCGTAGGAGAGCAGCATTGTGTCGTCTACTGCTCCGCGCAATTCAATTCCTTGTGCAGTCAATACATGAAGCGCGGTCTTGCAATCGTGAGTTTGCTTGGGAACATTTGCGTCCTGAAGCAGCGCGCAAAGCTCGGCGGTCAGCGAAAGCTGCAACGCAATTGCGAAATTTGCACAGACTCCCACTCTGAAGTTGGCCGGTTTTTCCGCGGCTTCGGCAACGTCAAGCAGGGACATATTTTGCGGGAGATCGTCTTCTGTATCCTGCGGGGCGGGCGGCTTTGCATCGAGCGCAAACGAAAAACCAGATTGTCGCGCGGCGGCGTAGAAGGCAACGGCTTGGGCTTGTGTTGGTTCCTCGATGAGGTCAATGACTGGCGCTGATTCGGAGGGCGATAGTTCGCGCAGCATTGAGGTGAACTCAAGTTCGGTGAAGAGTTCGCGGCAGGCTTCCAGATCGGGCGCCTGCGTCTCCATCACCGCTAGGTCGAGTTCCAGCGGGACATGACAATCAATCGTGACAAGCTCTTTGGATAAGAGGACAGAGTCCCGGTTCTGCTGGAGCGACTCGCGATAGCTTTTGCGTTTGACCTCGGCTGCGCGGTCGAGGACTGCTTCGACGGAGCCAAACTCCTGAATCAGATCGACACTGCCCTTGTCACCGATGCCAGGCGCGCCGGGGATGTTATCGACGGCATCGCCGCGCAGGGCCATCACATCGACGACCTTCTCCGGGGGAACGCCCAGCACTTCAACGACCTTTGCGGGATCGAGAATCAGGTTATCTTTTTGCGGGTTAAGAATCTTCACGGTGGGCGTGACCAACTGCATCATGTCTTTGTCGCCGCTGACGATGAAGACCTCATGATCACGCTCGGCGGCCTCGCGGGCGAGCGTTCCAATGACGTCGTCAGCCTCGAAGCCGACGGCTTCGAGAATGGGAATGTGCAGGGCCTCGAGCGCGCGGCGAATGTAGGGAATCTGACGGCGCAACTCTTCGGGCATGGCGGCGCGATTGGCCTTGTAGCCCTCGTAGTCTACCTCGTCGAAACTCTGGGACTTGGCGTTCCACTTGCGCAGCGGCTTCATGGCGCGGGCGCGCTCGTCGCGGAAGACCTCACCGCTCATGTCAAAGACGGCGGCGAAGTAGCGCGGCTGGTAATCCTGCCGCAGCTTGCGGATCATGTTCACGAAGACGTAAACGGCCGCCGTGGGCAGGCCGCCGCGGGTGGACATGGGGCGCGAGCGCTGCATCGCGTGGTAGGCGCGAAAGATGAACGACATGGTGTCGAGCAGAAAAACGGGCGGTTTGGTTTGGTCAGGCACGTTCCAGAGTCTACATCATCCTGGCCAGCAGGCTCTATACAACCTCTGGGTCGGAAGAAATGGGAAGCATGGCTCTGTCTGTATGCTCAAAGGCATCAATGTCCAGCACGCGGTGCATGGCGGTATTGTCCCAGCGGCGCAAGATGCTGTTGACAATAAGCTTGAGATCGGAGAAGAAAGTGGCGCGGGCCATGTATTCCGTGTCCAATTTCCGCTTGGCTGGCAGGATGATCGTCTGATAGCAGTTGTCCAACTCCTGCTTTGGCACAAAGTCGAGAACCATCTCCTCGTGAGCGAAGACGATGGTGGCGGCTCCGGTGATTCCTGGACGGCAGGGAAGATCGACGATCATGTGCTCGGGCACCTTGGGCCGGGGGCCGACCAGGCTCATATCCCCCCAAAGCACATTCAGCAACTGGGGCAGCTCATCGAGCTTCCAACGGCGCAGCATGGGGCCAATCAAAGTGAATTGCTGGTTGCTGGCTGTGCTGACCGCGTGATGCGCCTCTTTCGTGGAGTGGATCATAGTCCTGAACTTCAGAATGGTGAAGGCCTTGCCTTGACGGCCTACACGCATCTGCAAGAAAAGAATGGGGCCGCGCGAAGTCAGACGCACGGTCAGGGCGACCACCAGCAAAAGCGGAATCAGGAGAGGCATCGCCAGCAGCACACAGGCGCAATCAAAGAAGCGCTTGGCCCTCGACAGCGACCAAGAGCTGGGCTCGGTACTGAACCGTGCGAGCGACAAGCGAACCACTGGCGCAAGAGTGCGCACCGACTGTCGAATTTCGGCGCCATCCTCTCGACCTCCGGCGGGACTCTGCTCGGGCTGGTCCAGGGCCTCCTCTTCATATGCTGTGGTCACAAACGAATTGGCGCTCAAATGGTCCTCATCAGGAGGTGAAAAAAATTGGCGATACATAAGAGTTCGGGAAAGTGCAGAAATCCGATCCGGTTAACGGTCGATTCCAAAGTCTGTGCCGTTCTCCGCTGCTTAACATTGCATAGAACGTATTCCGATCTTCACCGCTTACGCATCCGAGCTCCGCGAAGATAAAAACCCGCAAAGCCCAATCAAACTGTCCAACACAGTGTAGCAGACTCGATTCGGAATACCTCTACAATTCTTAAGACACGAACCATTACAATTAGTTGCGTTATTGCCCTCATTTTGTGGCACCACTGGATCAAATTGTGGCACTACTGGCACTGCGCGGTGAAGCCGATGGAAATGTTTATATATTAGTCAACGATCAATGGATGGTCTGCGGGCACGGTTGACGAAAATGGAAGCTGAACACAATGCGACAACCGAAAGCACCGAGAATAAGTAACCTGTTGTCCACGCCGCCAATTATGCGGCCGAAAAAGATGAATAGGTGAATCAGCTCTTCTTTTAATTGTGATGCGGATCACATTTGAAACAATATTAATAACCAGTATGTTAATAAATGGTTAATATAATAAGAGTAATATTCATTCCATCCTCTTCTTCCATGCCACGTAGAGCGTGGCCGGCGAGAGTGCTCTTCTTTCGCCGCCGGGGGCAGCCTCAGAAAAGCACTCTTGGTGGGGCATTTTCATGAAAAATCGTCTTCGGCCCTGTTCATTGCCGCCATTCTGTACAATCGAATCCAGCCACCGGCCGAATACTGGCGCCATGACGCCCTGCGCCCACATCCCCGCAAGCCCCACTTTTCCCAGGGAGGAGTACTTCTGATGAGCGTTGAAGCAAACCAGTACCGAGGCGGAAAAGCCACCGCCGCCAGGGCAGCGCGCCAGCAGACGCGCAACTACAACCGGTCCGTTGGTATCGCAGGCTTGCGCCTCTCGGCCGACGAGGGCGCGCAGTCGCCAGTTCAGAGCCAGGCAGAGCTTTTTTACCTGCAAAAACAGATTCAGTCGCAGACAGCTATGGTTCTTGTGCTGGAAGATGGGGAGCTGATCGAAGGCTGCATCGAATGGTATGACCGCAACACCATCAAGCTGCGCGGGCGCGCGAAGACGCTGGTTTACAAATCCGCCATCAAATATATGTACAAACTTGGCGACAGGGGACAATAGCAGGCTCATGTCGTAGCCCATCCTGAAGTCTGAAAGGCTCCTGTTCCCCCCATTCCATACGAATTACAACTGTAGAACTAATTCGGCGCGCCGGCGGGATCCTCGGCGGCAAAGGTGCACTCGCGGCATACGCAGACGCGGCGCAGATACTCCCAGGAGTAGATGCCGCCGGAGTGGCCGTCCTGCCAGTTGAACTGGATGGCGTAGCGGCCGACGGCCTGGGCGCTCAAGGGCTTGGCGGGCGGAGTATAGATGGGCAAGACGGCCGGCGGGCGTGCTTGGGGCTGGCCGGGTTTGCGCCCTTCGGCCTTGCGCTCTTCGACGCAGGTGGCGCAGGGGCAGGCCTCGCGCAGCCATGCAAAGCTCCAGGCGCTGCGGTGGCCGTCCATCCAGTCGATCTCCATGCCCTTGCCCTCGGTGACGAACACCCGCACTTTAAGCGGGGTGATGGCGATGCGGGGCAGCGGCTGGCTAGCCTCATTCTGGCAAGCAATTTCTTCCTTCGGCGCAATGCGAATGCCTTCGTGGCTCATGTTTCTATTGTATGGGTTAGGGATTAGGGGTTAGAATCTTCTTCCGCTCCATCGCCTTCGCCGGGAGCTAGGAAGAGATTCTCTTCGAGTCCATGCTGGCGGGTGTAGAGGTCGTAGTAACGGCCGCCGAGCGCGAAAAGTTCCGCGTGGCTGCCGCGTTCTACAATCAGCCCGCCCTCGACGACAAGAATCTGATTGGCGCGGCGGATGGTGGACAGCCGGTGGGCGATGACAAAGGTTGTGCGGCCCTGCATCAACTGGCTCAGCCCGGCCTGGATCATCGCCTCAGACTCAGAGTCGAGCGAGCTGGTGGCTTCGTCAAGGATGAGAATGCGCGGCTCGGCCAGCAGGGCGCGAGCAATCGACAGCCGCTGGCGCTGCCCTCCGGAGAGCTTTACGCCGCGCTCGCCGACCACTGTGTCATAAGCCTCGGCGTAACGCTCAGCAAATTCATCCACGCGGGCGGTGCGGCAGGCAAAAAGAAACTCGTCCTCGGTGGCGTCGGGGCGCGAAAAGAGAATGTTTTCGCGGATAGTGCCGTCGAAGAGAAACGACTCCTGCAAGACGACGCCCAGTTGTGAGCGAAAGGTATTCAGGTCCACCCGTGCCAGGTCCACATCGTCCACAACGACGCGGCCTTTTGTGGGCGTGTGGAAGGCGCATAGCAGGCTGATGATGGTGGATTTACCCGATCCCGACGAGCCAACCAGCGCCGTCACCGTTCCCGGCTCGGCGACAAAGTTGACGCCGTGCAAGACGGGCTTGTCAGTGTCGTAAGCAAAGTGCACATCCTCAAAGCGCACCATGCCCTGGATGGGCAGCATCTTCTCGGTGCGGCCCGGGCTCTGGTTTTCTTCCAGCTCGGCCATGAGTTCATTGGTGCGGTCAAGGCCGGCAAAGGCCTCAGTCAACTGCGTACCGATAGCCACAATCTGGAAGATCGGCGCAGTCATGAAGACCAAAAACATGTTGTAGCTCAGATAGTCGCCGAAGGTCCAGCGGTGGGCCATGATCAAGTGGCCGCCCATGCTCATCACGATTGCAGTCAGCAGGCCCACGGCAGTGGTCGCAGTCGCCGACAGAGCGCTGGTCATGGTCAGCGACTTCATTACGTTGTCTAACAAGCGCCCAACGCCCTCGGCAAAGACGCCTGCCTCGCGTTCTTCAGCGTGGTAGCCCTTGATGACGCGCACACCACCCAGCGATTCAGTCAGCCGGCCGGTGACTTCGGCATTGATCTTGCCGCGCTCGCGGAAGATGGGCCGGATCACCCTGAAGGCGTATTGCAGAACGAAGACGAAGGCCCCCATTACAGCAAAGGCAGTCAATGTCACCGACGCACTGAGGTGCAGCAGATAGACAAAGGCCAAAATGGCCGTGAACAGCCCGCCTACGAACTCCACAAGTCCGGTGCCCACCAGGTTACGCACGCCTTCCACATCGGTCATGATGCGGGCAACCAAAGTGCCGGTGCGGTTTTCGTCGTAGTAGCTGACGCTGAGCAGACCAACGTGGCGCTGCACCTGGCGGCGCATCTCGGCTATCAACCGCTGGCCGGCCTTGGAGAGCAATTGGGTCAACGCGAACGAGGAGATCGCCTGTACCACCATGGCTGTAAAAACCACTGCGATGATTCCCGGCAAAAGCTCAGGATGCGGATGATCCTGATTGAGTACTTTATCCATGAGCGGCTTGGAAATATAAGGCATGACCAGCAGAGCCACTCGATTGACGACCATCAACCCCATGCCGGCCAGCAGTAGCCCCAGCCGCGGGGCAACCAGCGCTTTGATCTGCGGCCACAGCTTCTTGAGATTCGGCTTGCGTTTGGGAAGATCAGCCTGGCCAACACGCGCGCCGCGTCCCCGTGGAGAGCGCTCGGCGCTCTGCCCCATGCCCAATCCGCCGCCTCTGAAGCCGCCCATGCGCTAAACCTTCCCGGCGCGGCGCGCATCGATGAAGGAGTATACGCAGAGAAGAACGTAAATCAGCAACAGCACGGCCATGGCGAGCTGCGAGAGCAGAGCGCGGAACTGATCCAGATCGATGCCGGTGGCGGCCGTGTGCAGGTAGCCGCTGAGGGCCTTGATGGCGGCGCCCAGAAAACCCAGCAAGGCGATGGTGACATTGATGTGCATGAAGAGCATGCGGCGGCGCTCTTGGGGACTGATAGCGAGCACTCCGAAGAGGCCGAGCGCGAGGCCAACCCAGGCGGGAATCAGCGCGGTGGGATGCGCGCTGCCCGTGCAGAGAAAGCCAACCAGGCCCAGCACAATCAACAGAACTGCAAAAAGCAAGGTAACTTTCGCCATCCAAGACCTCTCTCTTCCTCATTCTATGCGGCGGCCATCCATCTAAATTTCCGCGACGTGCTTTTTTCTTGCATTTTCTATTTTGATGCAGGGCGAGCCGTGAAGATGTGAGATTAAACTTGTCTAGGAGATAAACAATGAGAATCAGGATGTTCCGGCAGTCAGCAAAGATCGCTGCTCTTCTTGCCTTGGCACTTTTATTTATTTGGCCAATGCGCGCGCAGTTTGGTTATGCTCCGGTTTCTCCAGACAGCGCTCTCAATATTCCCCAGACTCGATTGTTGCAACCGGAGGGGCTGCTGCTCTTGCTGAGAGCCGCTGCGGCGCAGAAGCCCTTGGTCTTGCAAGTTGGCTCCCATCTGCTCTTCGCCGAGGCTCACATTCCCGGTTCAGAGTACGCTGGGCCGGGTTCGCAGCCCGCGGGACTCCAGCTACTGCAAGAACGCGTGAATTCGCTCCCGCGCAAGCAACTGATTGTGCTTTACTGCGGCTGCTGTCCCTGGGCGCGTTGCCCCAACCTTGGACCGGCCTTCGCCAAACTGCGCGAGATGGGCTTTACTAACGTGAAGGTTCTCTATCTGGCCAACAATTTCGGCGCGGATTGGGTCGAAAAGGGGTATCCGGTTGAACGCGGTCGCTGACGGCAAAACGCGGAACAAAGCGCTTTTTCGCCGAAAGGCCATCCTGTGGGCTGCTTTGTCGATCATGCTCGGAGGAATCGTGGCGCAGGGTGCGTTTGCGGCCTCTTCGCTGATTCACAAAGAGGCGCCCGCCTTTGCTCGCACGGACTTGAAGCAGGAAAAACTCGATCTGCGCGCTTACCGGGGCAAGGTTGTCCTGTTGAATTTCTGGGCCTCGTGGTGCGCCCCTTGTCAGCTTGAGATGCCGCGCTTCGTCGCCTGGCAAACCCGCTATGGCCCGCGCGGTTTGCAAATCATCGGCATTTCCATGGACGATGACCCGGCGCTGGCGCGGATGATCTACGCCAAATTACGGCTGAATTATCCCGTGGCGATGGGCGATGAGAAGCTCGGAGAGTTATATGGAGGCGTGCTTGGCCTTCCCTTGACGTTTCTGATCGACCGGCAAGGCATAATCCAGTCTCAATTCAGCGGTGAAACCGATCTGAATCTCATGGAAGAACAGGTCAAGGCACGGTTGCGCCCCTGAGGAAGCACAAACTCATCAACGCCGATTTCGTAACAATCAGCAAATCTCCGGGGCGAGTATGTCGGCCATGGTTTCGCGGCGGCGAATCAGGCGCGCCTTCGCTCCCTCCGCCAGCACCTCGGCGGCGCGCGGGCGCGAGTTGTAATTCGAGCTTTGGGCCATTCCATAAGCCCCGGCGTCGAGAATCGCGATCAGATCTCCCGGCGCAATCGGCGGCAGCTTGCGGTCGTGGGCAAAAAAATCGCCCGACTCGCAAATTGGCCCCACCACATCGACGATGCGCGACTTCCCTTCCCTCACCCGCACCGGCACAATCTCGTGATAGGCCTGGTAAAGCGCTGGGCGAATGAGGTCGTTCATCGCCGCGTCGGTAATCACAAAGGTCTTTTTGCCGTTGCGCTTTACCTGCAGAACGCGCGCCACCAAAGCGCCGGCCTGCGCAACAAGAAATCGGCCCGGCTCAATCAGCAGCCTTCCCTCGAAGGCGCCCAGCGCGGCTTCCACCGCGGATGCGTAGTGGCGCACGGCCACAGCAGCGTCGAAGCCGCCGTTGTGGTAATTAATGCCCAGGCCTCCGCCTGCGTCGATAGACTTGAGCCTAATACCCGCGCGCTTCAGCTGCCGCGCCAGCTTGCTCAGCCGCTCCGTGGCCGCGCCAAACGGCTCGGAGGAGAGAATCTGCGAGCCGATGTGGACGCTGACGCCGTGCGCTTCAAGCCAGCGATTGCCAGCGACGCTCTTGTAGATCGCCAGCGCCTTGCGAATATCCACGCCGAACTTGTGCTCGCTCATGCCGGTCGAAATGTACGGGTGCGTCTCGGCAAAAACATCAGGATTGACGCGCAAGGCGAAGCGCGCCTTGCGCTTCATCTTGGCCGCGCGGCTGGCGAGCAACTCCAACTCCGCCGCGCTCTCCACGTTGAATTGCAGAATGTCTGCCTTCAGCGCGAGATCAATCTCGGCCACGGTCTTGCCCACGCCGGAGAAGACGACCCGCTCAACGGCCTCGGGCGCGGCGGCGCGCACCCGCTCCAGTTCGCCGCCGCTGACAATATCAAAGCCCGCGCCCTGATCGGCCAGCAGCTTGAGAATCGCCAGCGAGGAGTTGGCCTTCATCGCGTAGCAGACCAGCGTCGAGCGCCCAGCGAAGGCCTGCTGAAAGAGCCTCAGCCGCGCAACGATCTGGTCGGCAGAGTATACATAAAGCGGCGTCCCGTGGCGCTGGGCCAGCGTTTCCAGCGATACCTTGCCGCAGTACAGGGCATCGCCGGGTTGCGGAGCATGAAACGGACGCGAGAAGCTGGGCGAAGAGGAGGTCAAGAGCGTCTTCCCAAAGAAAGTATTCTCTCTTGAGCCTACAACATTTGCACTTATGCTGAAGAAGATGAGACGGCAAAGGACGAGCCAATCAGGTTTTTTTGCGGGCTTCGGCCTCGGCCAGCCATCCTCGGCGCAATTTATCTGCAGGAATATTCGAGAGGTAAGGCTTGATGTCGAGGATGGGCGTTCCATCGAGCATATCGACGCCGCGCACACGCAGCGAACTGCCTTCGCGGCCGAGCAGCTGGACGATGGTCAGCGCGATGGGGTTGGGGCGGCGCGGGGCACGCGTGGTGAAGAGGCCGTGCGGGCGGTCGTCGCTGGGCGGCGTAATCAGCAGGTCAAATCCATCTGCCCGGTCGAAGACCCACAACACAATCAGATGCGAGTAGCCCTCGATGTCTGTGAGGCCGAGGGCAAACTCCGGCAGAATCTCCAGCGCGCCCTCTTCCGGGTGCGTGGCGCCCAACCCCTTGGGAATCGCGGATGCGTCCTGGAAGGGACTGCGCACAAATCCGATGGGCCGCGGCGTGAACATGATTTCATCCTACGCTTGCGGTTGGGCAAACTGCCGCAGCCACGCGCTCACGAGCGCAGCGACCGCTTGCGGCTGCTCGTAGGCGGCAAAGTGGCCAGCGTCGGGAAGCAGGTGGAAGTCGCAACCGCCGGGAGCGGCGCAAAAGGCCTCCATCTCGGCAGGAGTGACGCCGGGATCTTCGCCACCGGCGATGGCCAGAATCGGCGCGGAGATGGTGGCCACGGTGGGCACGGAATCGGGGCGAGTGGCTAGTCCGGCCTGAACGGCGACCAGTTCCTCCGGGGTCAGCCTCATTTGGGCGCGCAACGCGGCGACGACTTCGGGATGGCGCTCACGAGCCGTTGCCCCGATCAGCGTCTGCGCCATGCCGTCAAAGAGCTGGGCACGGCCGCCGGCTCGCGCCAGGGCGATGGTGGCGGCGCGGCGCGAGCGATTGGCCTCGGCATCGGGCTGTGGCTTGCTGCAGACAAAGGCCAGCCCGCGCACTCGCTCCGGCGCCTGACGCCAAAGCTCCAGCAGCACGTAGCCGCCGATGGAACAGCCGGCAAAAACTGCCGCAGGCAGCTTCAATTCATCGAGCAGCGCGAGAACATCGGCGGCCAACTGCGCCACCGAAAGCACCGGCGCATCTGGAACCGCTGAAAAGCCGCCCACCGGCAGCGCGCCCAGCTGCGAGCCGCCGTGGCCGCGCAGATCGGGAACGATGGCGCGCACGCCCGGCAAAAGCTCAATCAGCGGCTGCCAGAAGCGGCCGTCGAGCGGGGTTGGATGAAGAAAGACGACAGGCAGGCCGGCGCCGCTGTCGCGGTAAGCCAGCTTTGCGCCGTTGGATGGGAAGGAGGAGTTCATACCAACCCAGAATACTTCAAGGAAGCGGATACGGTTCTTCGGGGATACCGATCCAGCAGGCCACGTAGGCTACGCCGACCACGCCGCCGGAGAAGAGAAGGCCGAGAACTGTGAAGATGCGCACCAACGCAATATCCCAGCCATAGGCCTGCGAGAGGCCGATGCAGACCCCGGCAATCTGGCGGCCGATGCGCGGGCGAACCAGCGGCCTGCCGGAGACCACGGTGCCCACGGGGACCACCGCCCCGCAGCTTGAACAGAAACGCGCGCCCGGCGGCAATCCAACCCCACAGCGTTGACAAAAGAGAGCCATTGTCGATTCCTCCCCTCAAAAGATCCTATCAGTGTGAAGATACGGAAGCGGGGCGGCGGCGGTTCCCTTCTTTCGCGCGCGGGCAGCGGGAACGGGAGTACAATCGCCCATAGTCTTTTTGGGAGATTTTAACTTGAACAAACGAATCATGTGCCATACCGCGCGAGCTGTCTTTGCCGTTTGCCTGGCTCTGGCGTGGAGCGCCGCGGCGAATGCACAGTCCGCGGGGCCAAAGCCCATCGACTGGAGTAAAGTGATCCTGGTTTCAAAGTCCACGCCGACCTTGCAGGTGGTCACCAACCCCATGCTCAATCCCGGATCGCCGATTCACGATGGGTCGTTCACCGCGCTGAAAGACCTGGGTGCGGATTATGTCCGCTATGTTCCGTGGCTACCTTATCCGAAGGTTGCGGTGGCCGAGTTGGAGCCGCCGACGCCGGATAAAACCTCATGGGACTTCACCTATATCGATCCCGTAACGAAGGATTTTCTGGCCGCCACAGAGGGGCACAGCACGGTCATCAACTTCAGCACGATTCCCGCGTGGATGTTCAAGACCGACGCGCCGGTGAAGTATCCTGACGATCCGAATCAGGTTTTCTGGAACTATACCCAGGGGACCGAACTGCGCGACCCCAGCGGCAAGGAGCTGGGCGATTACTATGGCCGCCTGGTGAGCTGGTATGCGCTGGGCGGATTTACCGACGAGAACGGCAAGCGGCACGAATCCGGCTACCACTATCCGATTCCCATCTGGGAGGTGCTGAACGAAGTTGACTCCGAGCACAATACCTCGCCGGAGGATTACACCCTGCGCTACGACGCCATTGTGGAGGGGATTCACAAGGTCAGCCCGCGGACCCAGTTCATGGGCATGGCGCTCTCTTATCCGAGCAACAGTCCCCGTTACTTTGAGTATTTTCTGAACCCGAAGAATCACAAGCCAGGAATTCCGCTGGATTATATCTCCTTCCACTTTTATGCGACTCCGGCGCCGGACGAGACGCCCGGTGGATGGCAGCACACATTCTTCAATCAGGCGGATGGATTCCTGGCGGTCACGCGCTACATTCTCGCCATACGCGACCGGCTCTCTCCCGCGACCAAGATCGATACCGACGAATTGGGCGTAATTCTGCCCGGGGATAACTCTCCGACGGACAAGATTCCCCCGCCGGCGATCTACTGGAATGCGGCGGGCGCGCTCTACGGATACCTTTATGTGGAGCTGTCAAAGCTGGGCGTGGACGTCATCGGCGAGTCTCAACTGGTGGGTTATCCGACACAATTTCCCAGCGTTACCATGATCGACTACACCAACGGCAAGCCCAATGCGCGCTATTGGGTGCTGCGGCTCATCAAGGAGAACTTCCATCCAGGCGACAAATTGGTCGCCGCGCCGGATGGAATGTTGGGAACGAGCGACGTTGTGATCCAGGGATTCATTACGCCACAAGGCAGGAAGGTGCTGCTGGTGAACAAAACCAGCACGGAGAAGACGGTGAAACTGACGCCTGATCTGAAAAGTGCAAATACGCTGACCGTGGACGAGCAGACCGGCGACGATGCACCTCGCGCGGGCAAAGCCGAGGGCGCGGAACTGAAGCTGGCCCCGTTTGCGGTGACGGTACTGCGGTTGCAATAGAGCGATGGCGGGCTAGCAGGCCTAAAACACGAATGGCACCAATGCCTTGACGCGCGCCTTGTAGCTGGGATATTCCTCGGGAAAGTGCCGCTCTAGAAGTTTTTCTTCCTGACGCAGCTTGATGAAAAATCCTAGGAAGAGAGAAAAAAAACCGGCGTAGGCAATCAACAAGCCTGATGCGAGAGCCGTTCCCAGAGCCAGCAGCAAGTGGCCTAAATAGATGGGATGACGCGCGTAGCGATACGGCCCTTGCTCGATCAGTTTGTGCTCCTGCTTGAACTCGACATCCTGGCTCCAGTTGTCGCCCAGCGTTTTGCGCGACCAGATGGCCACGGCCAAGCCCAGCGCGCAGATCGCGATGCCCAGCCACTGGGCGTCGGCTGTATGCGGCATCACGGCCGGCCCAAAGGGATACACCCACGGCACGGCGAGCAAGATGAAGCCCAGCATAACGGGCGTTCGGGCCAGCCTGCCAGCCAAGCTTTGGGCTTCCGCCGCGGGCTTGACCGAGCGCGCACTGAACCTCCAATAGAGAGCGAGAAGCAGCCAGCAAGCAAGAATTAACCGTCCGGGCGACATAGACCAGATCATAGCATCGGCGTTGCAAAGAAAGATTACAGGAAATTATGCGCCGTGGAAGGGTGCGCGCAGGTGCTTGCGGGCGGTGTCGGCGCGGCTGGTGTTGGGTCCGGCGTCGATGGCCATCTGGTAGTCGCGGACTGCCAGTTGCCGCTCGCCGTTCATGTCGCGGCACTCGCCGGCAGCCAGGAGTGAGCGAATCTTTAGTTCCGGGCCAACGTTTTTCGTCTCGGCGGCTTGTTCGTAAGCCTGCGCCGCCTCGCTGTAATGGCGCTGGCCGCGCAGGGCGTCTCCCAGGCCGAAGAAGGCCAGTTCTAGGCGCGCCTCGGCGAAGTAGCCGGGGTGTTTGCTGTTGGCAACGATCTCCCTGTAAGCCGCCACGGCGACCATTCCCTCGCCCGCGTCCTTGCGCAGGTTGGCCTCTTCGAGGCAGATGAGGAAATCGCGCGGATACAAATCCTTGAGGCCGCGCACCACCTGAATTGCCTGCTTGTAGCGGGCCTCGCGGCGCAAAAACAGCGCAGTTACGGTACGCGCCTCGATACTGGTCGTCACGCCGCGATTGGCATCGTCGTTGAGCATCTCAAGGCCGCGCGACTTGGAGCCGGTGATGCCGGCAAAGCCGATCATAAGTTTGAAGGGCCAGGGCAGCGCACCCACCACATACTCGTAGACCCCTACCACCAGCTTCGCATCCACATAGCCGGGGTCCATTTGCAGCACATGCACTTCATCGTCTCGCGCCTTGGTGGCCAGCCGGAAGCCGGCGCCATAACCGCGTTCGACCATGGCGACATAGGTGCACTTGAGGCTGCGCGCCCAGCCGCGGGCATAGAGGGCGTCGATGTCGTTGGGATCGCGGCTGAGCCTCCAGTCGGCCTCATGAATCGCCTCGTCGGCCAGGCCGAGGATGCGGTCGCGCGTCTTGGGATCTTCGGCGGTGGCGTGGCGTCCGGTTAAAAAGCCGTCGTTGGCGTAGAAGGTGGTGTCAAGCAGGTCGAGCCGGTAAAGTTCTTGGAAGAGCACAGCATTGAGAAGCAGCGCAGTGGCCTGCGGATCGCCGGGATGAGCCGCATGAAAGCGATTGAAGCGCTCCACCGCGCCGGGATAGTCCAGGTTGTAGAAGCGGTCGTAGGCCTCGCGCACCAGCGGATCGCGGTTGAGCGGGTTGGTATGGACAGCGGAGGCCCAACCCAGGCTCGCCGCCGCCAGCAGCGCAAGACCGCAAATGCCAGCCCAGCCCGAAATGCGCTTCATCCTCAATTGTCCTCCCCGCTTGACATAAGCCCATGATAAGGGATGCGCCGCACCCCTTGCGGCGTGGCCAATGGCGCTCTTCGCACTTTAAAACAGGCGACGCCTCTTCCGGTTGTCATCGCGGCGGCTTGTTTCAACGTCTATCATCGAAAGTGTTCACTGTGTGGGAAGCGCCCAAAGTGAGCGTTGCTTTGCCTGAATCAATGAGGTTCTGAAGAATGGAGTCACTTGGCGGAATTTTGCGGGGCTGGAGGAATCTGGTCATTTGGCCCCGCTGGGCAGAAAAGCGGACGGCTCGCCTGCACTGGATTTTCTTTGTGGTTTTCTTTGCCGTATTGGCGAATCTTCCCTTCTGGATTGCCGGCCATGTCTTTGGTCTTCAGCCACAACTTGGATGGTTTTGCGTCGAGTTTTCCGCGCTTGGCGTTCTGGCTCTCCTTGTGCCGCCAATTCTTACGGCGATTTTGCTTTTCACTCTCATCGTTGCGGATATTGTCTGTGGTGTGTGTGTTACCTATTCGATTCCGTTCTCCGTCTGCCTGGAGAACAGCATTGTCTTGCGCGCGTTCACCGGTTTCCGGCTCTTTGCCGCCTGTGCCCTTCTTTTGCTCGCGTTGCTGATCGCCGCGCTGGGGGCGTATCTGCCGGGAGCTGCCATTCGCGGCAAAGACCGGCGGCGGGCGGCGGCGTGGCTGATCGGATTTGCCCTGCTCAGTGTGGCAGCGGACTTGGTGAATGTTTCGCGCGCGACCGGGCACTTGCCCAATCTGAGAAGAATATCGATTGTGGCCGATGGGGTTGACCAAAGCATCAATAGAATCCCGCGATTTGCGCGGATTCTGAGCATTCGATGGATGCACCTGGCGATAATAGGCAGCAATACGCTCGCCATGGAAAGCGCCAACGCCGCATCGGCAATGGCTGAACCCAGCGCCACGGCTGAGGCCCTGCGCTTGGCGGGAGTCGCATCCGGCAAAAGCCGTCAGCGGTTGCCCAACGTGGTGCTTATTCTGGTCGAATCCTGGGGCTGGACCACGGAGCCGGATCTGAACAATGCGCTCCTCGAAGCCTATCAGCAGCCTGATCTGCGCAACCGCTACGATGTGGTACAGGGGAGTGTTCCGTTCCATGGCGCCACGATTGCCGGCGAAGCCCGCGAGCTGTGCGGCAGATCAATTGACTTTCATCTGCTGGATGCCTCTGCGACGGAGTTGAGAAATTGCCTACCCGCCCGCCTGACCGCCCTCGGCTATCACGCTGTTGCACTGCACGGCATGAAGGGATCGATGTTCAGCCGCTCAGCCTGGTACTCGGCGATTGGGTTTCAGGAGATTCTCTTCAACGACCGGATGAAGCAGCAGGGATTGCCCGATTGCATTGGCGCATTCACCGGCACCTGCGACGCGTCTGTCGCAGAATGGATTGAACGCCGTCTGGAAAAGCGGGAAGATGCGCCGGTATTCGTTCATTGGATGACCTTGAACTCCCATCTTCCAGTGCCCATCCCCTCGACTCTTTCAGCCGGAGCGCCCTGCTTGTCCACTCTCGGGCTTGCGCCGCAAACGGCGCTGTGCTCGTGGTACCAACTGGTGGCCAATGTGCATCAATCCGTGGCGCGGCTTGCCCTGGGAGCGCTGGGAAGGCCCACGGTCTTTGTGATCGTCGGCGATCACGCGCCGCCGTTTGTGGATCCTGCGTTGCGCAAACGTTTTTCGAGGACGGAGGTCCCTTATATTCTGCTGCTGCCGCGCTCGGAGAGCAGTTCTTCGAGCCGGAGGGCCACTGCTCTTCTCGCGCCAGCCGGAATTCCCTTAAAATAGAGCGATGCCCATTCCCGACCGGATGAACCCGAACTTTGTCCAAGCTCGCCCGCACTCGACAGACCCTATCGAGGAAGCCCGCAAGCGCCTGATCGTCGCGCTCGATGCGCCCGACGCCGCCGCGGCGCTCGCCCTGGTGGGCCAGTTGGAGAAGAGCTGCCAGTGGTTCAAAGTGGGGCTGGAGCTATTTGCTGCTGCGGGTCCGGCCGTGATCGAGCCGCTGGTGGCGCGCGGCCACTCGGTCTTCCTGGACCTGAAACTTTACGACATTCCCAACACCGTTGCCGGAGCGGTACGCTCGGCCGCCCGGCAGGGCGTGAAGATGCTCACGCTGCACGCGGGCGGAGGTCCGTTGATGCTGGCCGCGGCGCGGGCCGCTCTGGACGGAATTGAAAACCCGCCGGAGCTGCTGGCCGTGACCGTACTGACCAGCATGGACGAGGCGCAGGTAAAGGCCGTCGGGATTGACCGCTCAGCTGCCAAGCAAGTCGAATTGCTAGCGCGCATGGGCCTGGAAGCGGGAGTGCGCGGCTTTGTCTGCTCCCCGCTGGAGGTAGCCGCACTACGCGCCCTCACCGGACCGGAGGGCGTGCTGGTGATTCCCGGCATTCGCCCGGCAGGCGCAACTATCGGCGATCAAAAGCGCATCGCCACCCCCGCTGAAGCTCTACGCCTGGGCGCAAGTTTCCTGGTGGTTGGGCGGCCGATTACGCAGGCCCCCGACCCCGCCGACGCCGCCGAGGCGATTTTGCGGGAGATGGCCGCGGCGTTGGAAGCGTAGGAGCTCTTTCCTTCTTCGCTGTATTCTTGCATCATGAGCTATCAATTTCCGAAGATTTACCCAATTCTCGACGCTTCTTTCATTCCCGTCGCAGGCCGCGTCGAGTTTCTGCGCCGGCTGGGCGGCGAGTTGGCCGAGGCCGGCGTGACGCTGCTGGAATACCGCAACAAGAACGGTTCGGAGGCCGAGTTGCTGGCTGACGCGGAGGTTCTGCGCGCGGCACTGCCTGCCGGGCAGGTGAAGCTGATTGTGGATGACCGCGCCGATCTGGTTGAGCAAATTGGCTTTGACGGCGTACATGTGGATTCCGGCGACTTCAGCCCCGCCGAGGCGCGCAAGCTGCTGGGGCCGGAGCGCATCGTGGGAACCTTTGGCGGCGGCGCGGCGGGTTTGCTTCCGGTGGTTGCGGAAGGCGCGGCGGATTATTTTTCCATCGGCCCGGTTTTTGCCACACGGACCAAGCAGACGGCTTTGCCACTGATTGGCTTCGAGGGCGTGCGGCGGCTGCGCGCCGAAGCAAGTTCAGCTGCGGGCGCGGCTCCGGTGCTGGTCGCCATCGGCGGCATTACGTTGGTTAGGGCGTCCGAGGCGCTCGCTGCCGGAGCTTCTCTGGTGGCCGTAGCGGGAGCGATCTTCCGGCAGCCCGAGCCAGCGGCCGAGTTCCGGCGCTGGCTGGCCGAGTTGGGATGAGCGTCGATCCTGACTGAACGGATTACTGGTTCTGAACGAGGTGGTGGTGGTGATGATGGTGGTGATGGTGGGAATGTACTACCACCACGACCTGCGCCTGCGCCGCATAAGGCACTGCGAGACAGAAGAAGAGAATCGTTCCATACATAAACTTTTTCATGCCTTATGATGACGGGTTGCATGGATGATTACAGAGCTACATTGACCTGCGCGCGCAATCGCTGTTTTTGGACGCATTGGCGCATGATTTATGCTTCTTGAAGTGGCCAACCAAACTCTCACGCCCATCCCTGAGCACGAAATTGCCAACTCCGCTCCGCAACTGGAGCAGAGTCTTGGTCTCTTCAGCGCGACTGCGTTGGTGATCGGCTCGATGGTCGGCTCCGGCATCTTCATTGTCGGCGCCGACATTGCTCGCGGCGTCGATTCTCCGGCGCTTTTTCTGGGCGCGTGGGTGGTCACGGCCATTCTGACCGTCACCGCGGCGCTCAGCTACGGTGAACTGGCGGCGATGATGCCCAAGGCGGGCGGCCAGTATGTCTATCTGCGCGAGTCGCTGGGACCGCTGTGGGGCTTTCTTTACGGCTGGACGCTCTTTCTGGTGATTCAGACAGGCACCATCGCCGCCGTCGCGGTGGCCTTCGGCAAGTTTCTCGGCGTCTTTTTTCCGGCGATTTCGACGACCCACTGGTTGTGGCACATTGCGGATGTGCCGACGGTCAAGGTGGGCCCGATGGCGCTGGGCGGAATGCATATCGGCGTCAGCACGGCCAATTTGACCGCCATTGTGGTGGTGCTTTTTCTGGCCATCGTGAACATCTTTGGCGTCAGGCTGGGCGCGCTGATTCAGAATGTCTTCACCACGGCCAAGGCGCTCTCGCTCGCCGGGTTGATTTTGCTTGCTTTCACGGTGGGGCGCAACGCGACGGCGATTGCGGCCAACTTCGGCGCTCAATTCTGGCGCAATGCCGGCTGGAGTGCGCTGCACCCGGTTCAGGTGGGCGTGGGCGGGCCCATCGTGCTGGTGAATCTAGTGGTGATTCTGGCCGTGGTGCAGGTGGGGTCGCTGTTTTCCGCCGACGCCTGGAACAACATCACATTCACTGCCGGCGAGGTCAAAAATCCCCGCCGCAACCTTCCGCTCTCGCTGATTTTGGGCACGGGCTTTGTGCTTACGGTCTATTTTCTTGTTTCGCTGGGCTACCTGCTGGTACTGCCCATGCACGGCGACCCGCATGGCGCGACGGCGATGGCGCGCGGCATCCAGTTTGCCACCGAGGACCGCGTGGCCACGGCGGCGCTGGAGCAGGTCTTCCACTCCGGCGCTTACCTGATGGCCGCGGCGATCCTGATCTCCACCTTCGGCTGCGCCAACGGAATGTCACTGGCCGGCGCTCGCGTCTACTACGCGATGAGCCGCGACGGGCTGTTCTTCAAGTCGGTGGGCAAGCTGCATCCGCGCTACAAAACTCCCGTCGCGGGCTTGCTGGTGCAGGCCGCGTGGGCCACGGTGCTGTGCGTCTCCGGCTCCTATAGTCAACTTCTTGACTACATCATCTTTGCCGTTCTGGTCTTCTACATCCTCACCATTGCCGGCCTCTTTGTGCTGCGCGTCAAGCGGCCCAACGCCCCTCGGCCCTACCGTGCGCTGGGCTATCCGGTGCTGCCTGCGCTCTATATCACGCTGGCCAGCGGGATCTGTGTCGTATTATTGCGATACAAGCCTCAGTACACTTGGCCGGGCCTGGCGCTGGTTCTGCTAGGCATTCCGGTTTATCTTTTCTGGTCGCGGCAAGCGCGCATATCAAGCTCCGTCGAACCAAATTAATTCCAATTGCAACGCGCGTGGAGGGAGTTCCTTATTCATGTTCAGATTGCTCAAAATCAAACCGATGTCGATGCTCTCGCAAGAGGCAAGTGAAGAGGGCGCGCACACGCTCAAGCGTTCGCTGGGGGCGCTGAACCTGATCACGCTGGGAATCGGCGCCATCATCGGCGCCGGCATCTTTGTGCTCACCGGGCAGGCCGCGGCTTTGCATGCCGGACCTGCCGTATCGCTGAGCTTTGTGCTGGCCGGCATCGTCTGCGCCTTCGCCGGCCTTTGCTACGCCGAGTTCGCCTCCATCATTCCCATCGCCGGATCGGCCTACACTTATGGCTACGCCACGCTGGGCGAGTTTGTGGCCTGGATCATCGGCTGGGACCTGGTCCTGGAGTACGGCTTCGGCGCGGCTACGGTGGCCTCCGGCTGGTCAGGGTATTTCACCGGCCTGCTGCAACAGTTGCACATTTATATTCCGCCGCAACTGACGGCTACTCCCGGCACACCTCTGGTCTTTTATCAGAATCAGTGGATGGCGCGAACATCGCTGCCCTCCGTGGACAGCCTAACTGGCTTGCCGGTCATCGCCTCGGCCTTGCCGCACGCCACCGGAGTTTTCAACCTGGTGGCCCTGCTGGCGATTCTGGCCATCACCACGGTACTGGTGATCGGCATCAAGGAGTCAGCCAACCTGAACTCCGCCATCGTGGTGGTGAAGCTGGGCATCGTTGGCATCTTCATTCTGCTGGGAGGATATTTTCTCATTCAGCATCCCGCCCTGGCCCTCCACAACTGGCATCCCTTCATCCCTCCATCGGATGGCCATGGAAACTTCGGCCTGAACGGCATTGCGCTGGGCGCGGCCTCGGTCTTCTTTGCCTACATCGGCTTTGACGCCGTCTCCACCGCCGCGCAGGAGGCCAAGAATCCGCAGCGCGATATGCCCATCGGCATCCTCGGCTCGCTCGCGGTCTGCACCGTCCTCTACATCCTGGTCTCCACGGTTCTCACCGGACTGAAAAACTACAAGGAACTCAATGTGGCCGCCCCGGTGGCGCTGGGCATTAAAGTGACGGGCATTACCTGGGGAGAGCTGCTGGTCAATATCGGCGCGGTCTTCGGCCTGGGAACCGTGATGCTGGTCATGCTGCTGGGCCAGTCGCGCGTCTTCTTTTCCATGTCTAAGGACGGCCTGCTTCCCAAGTGGGCCTCGGCGATTCATCCCAAGTTCCGCACACCGTGGATTTCGACCATCGTGGTGGGCCTGGTGGTAGCGGTGATGCCCGCGCTGTTGCCCATCAACCGGCTGGCGGAACTGGTGAATATCGGCACACTGCTGGCCTTCACCATCGTCTGCGCGGGCGTTTGGATTCTGCGGGTGCGTGAGCCTGAACTGCACCGGCCCTTCAAAACGCCGTTTGTTCCCCTGGTCCCGATCCTGGGCATTCTCACAGCCGTCTACCTGATGACCAAGCTGCCGCTGTTTCCCACCTGGACAGCAATGGTTAGCTGGCTGCTGATTGGCCTGGTGATCTACTTCAGCTACTCAATCAAGCACAGCAAGGTGCAGAAGCTTCCCTCGGCGGGTGAAGGCAACTGATGTTGTAGCCTTGAAGCAATGCTCATCGAAGAAAACAAGCCGCTCGCACCCTACACCACCTTCGACATCGGCGGCCCTGCACGCTTCTTTTGCGAGGCCGCCAGCGAAGCGGAGATTGCCGAAGCCGCGGCTTGGGCCGAAGCTCGCAATCTGCCCCTCTTCGTTCTCGGCGGAGGCAGCAACCTGCTTGTCTCCGACGCGGGCTTCGATGGCCTTGTGCTACGCGTGGGCTTGCGCGGAATCTCCGCAACGGATCAATCGGAAGAGAGAATCTACCAAGTCGCCGCCGGTGAAGACTGGGACCACTGCGTGGAGCAGACCATTCAGGATGGGTGCAGCGGAATAGAATGCCTCGCCGGGATTCCCGGCACGGTGGGCGGAACGCCTGTGCAGAATGTCGGAGCTTATGGGCAAGAGGTCGCCTCGGCCATCCACCTCGTACGGGCCTTCGATCTGCAAACGCACAGCTTTGTCGAGTTTGCCGCGGCAGAGTGCGGCTTTGCCTATCGCCGCAGCCGCTTCAACTCAGTTGATCGCGGGCGGTTTGTTGTGACGCGCGTGGACTACCGGCTCAACCCCGACGGCGCTCCCACGGTGCGCTACGCGGGGCTGCAACGGGCGCTGGCCGAACGCGCAGACGAAGCAAGCCTCGCCAGTGTTGCGGCAGAAGTGCGGCGCATCCGCGAATCGAAGGGAATGTTGATCGTCGAGGGCGACCCCGATTGCCGCAGCGCGGGCAGTTTCTTCAAGAATCCCATCGTTACCGAAGACCAACTCCGTTCCATCGCAGCCCTCAGTGCCCTTCCCCCGCCGCGCTTCCCCGCCGGAGCGGGTGCAGAGAATGAGGGCCGGGTGAAGATTCCCGCAGCGTGGCTGATTGAGCAGGCCGGCTTCAGCAAGGGCTACGCGCTGGGCGCGGCGGCAATCTCGTCGCGCCACACCCTGGCGCTGACCAATCGCGGCGCGGCCCACGCAGCTGAGGTGATGGCCCTGGCCGCGAAGATCACCGCCGTTGTCGAGGAGCGTTTTGAGATTCGGCTGGAGATGGAGCCGGTTTTGGTTGGGTTCTGATCGAGTGGTTCTCTTCGGTTTGCAGCAATTGCGAAAATCTTTTCTCGTTCCTGACGGCGTCGCCAAAACAACTCCTCGCAAATTAGACTTACTCCGGGGTAATTTTGATGAATCGCAGGAGATTTTTGCATGATGCGGCACTGACGGCGGCGGCTTCGGCCGCTGGAGCGCGGCTGCCGGGCCTTTCAGGGCAAGTGCACGCCGCCGGCGTGGTAAACAAAGCAGCGGCTACCGGCAAGTCAGCGGCCTTTCCGCCGAGATTCCTTTTTGGAGCGGCTTCCTCGTGTGTGCAGATTGAGGGCGCGGCCACGGAAGACGGCAAGGGCGAGTCGATCTGGGACCGCTATTGCCGCCAGCCCGGCGCCATCAGCGACGGCTCCAATCCGTCGGTAGCCTGCGACTCCTATCACCGCTGGCCGCAGGATGTGGCTCTGCTCAAAGCGATGGGCCTGCAATCCTATCGCATGTCAATCGCATGGACGCGCATTCTGCCCAGCGGCAAGGGCGCGGTGAACCAGAAGGGCCTCGATCACTACAGCAAGATCATCGACGCCCTGCGCGCGGTCGGCGTCAAGCCGCTGCTTACCTGCTTCCACTGGGACCTGCCGCAGGCGCTGAGCGAGGCCGGCGGCTGGCCCAATCGCGATACCGCCCTGCGCTTTGCCGACTATGCGGCGCTGCTGGCCAAGCATTACGGCGACCGGGTGGAGAACTGGTGTCTGCTGAACGAGCTTCAAGCCTTTGTAGTGGCCGGTTATGGCTGGGGTGTCCATGCTCCTGGCGTCAAGGATCGCGGCCTGATGCTGCGCGCCTCGCACACCGCCAATCTGGCTCAGGCGGCGGGCTTCCACGCCATGAAGGCAGAGCGCGCGTCGCTCAAGATCGGCATCGCCCACGATATGTATCCCGTGAAGCCGGCCAGCGAGTCGGAGGCCGATCAGAAGGCCTGCGAGCGCTTTGACGCCTTCCGCAATCGCTGGTATCTTGAGCCGGCCTTCACCGGCCACTACCCCGAAGCCTTCGTGGGCGGCAATCCCTACGAGGCGATGGGCTTCCGCCCGGGCGATGAGCGCCTGCTGCGCGCGCCGCTCGACTACACCGGCCTCAACTACTATTCAGGCCTGGGCTATGTCGCCGCCGGCGACGGGGCGGAGATCCTGCGCGGGCTGGACGCGCATGAACTGCGAGAGCGGACGGTCGATTCCTATCCGAGCGGCATGACCGAGGTGCTGGTAGAGGCGGCCAAGCGCTACCGGCGTCCCATCATCATCACTGAAACCGGCTACGACGAGCCTGAAGTGTTGACGTCTGGGCCGGTTCACGACCCGGCGCGCATCAACTATCTCAGAAAGATGCTCGAAGGCGTTCTCAACGCTATCGCCGCGGGAGCGGATGTGCGCGGAATGCACGTCTGGAGCCTGACGGACGACTGGGAGTGGGAGGACGGCTTCAAGGCACGCATCGGGCTGGCGCAGGTGGACTTCAAGAATCCCGTCAAGCGTACCCTGAAGGACTCCGGGGCCTGGTATGGGCGCGTGGCGCGCAGCCGGATGCTGCCGCCGGCCTGAGGACACGCAAACCCATCCTTGCGACAACAAAAACGCCGCAAGGATGGGGCACTCGGCCATAAGTGAGATAAACCATGGTATTGAGAAGAACGGATTTATCGATTTGCATCCTTTTTCTAGCGGGAATAATCTTCTTCGTTGAAACACTTTATGGGTGTATTGCTGTACTTGGGATAGGATTTGATTCGTTCCAAGATATTTTGCTGGATTTATGTTTGACGATGTCCTTCCCGATATTTCTCACGATGTTTTTGTCGCGAAGAATAGCTTTGATTGGACTATGGATATTCTTTGTAGTCCAATGGTTAGATATGTGCCTCATCGGCCCGACACCGAAGTTGATGAATCCTCTCGACTGGTGGCATAGTGACGCACTTTTCTTTGGGAATATATTATTCACGATTAGTGCGTTGGTGGGTGGTCCTCAATTTAATAGATCTGGCAGGAGTGGATGGCGAACACTTGTCATGCCGAAAGATTGAGTCTGCTGCGTTGCAGTGCGGTTTCGCCGGGTAAAACAGAGTTCAAGAGGAGTTCGTGATGATGAAGTCGGGGATGCGCAGTAGCCTTGTTTTTCTTGGTTTTCTTTGCACCGCGGCAGTTTTCGCCCAGTCTGTGAACCCGGCTTTGCTGGAGAAGGCCTGGCCGGCCTCGTGGATCGCATCGCCGACCGGGTCGCCCACGGAGTTCGGCGTGTTTCACTTCAGGAAGGCGTTCACGCTCGACGCAAAACCGGAGCATTTTGTTGTCCACGTCTCAGCCGACAACCGCTACCGGCTGTTTGTGAATGGACGGTCCGTGTCAACGGGACCGGCGCAAAGCGACCTGCGAAACTGGCGTTTCGAGACCATCGACCTGGCGCCGTATCTTGAGGCGGGCAGCAATGTTCTGGCCGCGGTGGTGTGGAATGGCGGCATTGCCCGGCCGATGGCGCAGTTCAGCAATCGCGCGGGTTTCATCCTGCAATCCGACGACCCAGCCAACAAGGTTGTGGACACCGGCAGCACATGGAAAGTAATGGAGGATCAGGCCTACAGGCAGATCGTCTACAAGGATAATGATCCACACTTTCGCTATAACTACTACATCGCCGGTCCGGGGGAGCAGGTGGATGCGCTCAGGTATCCGTGGGGATGGGAGCAGCCCGCTTTTGACGACTCGGCCTGGCCGGCGGCTATGCAAATCGTCAAAGGCGCTCCGGCAGGCGTTGAAAGCCACCAGAGCTGGCAGCTCAGGCCGCGCACTGTACCGATGATGACCGAGAAGCCGCAAAGGTTCGAGCGCGTTGCGCGAGCTGAGGGAGCGGAGGTTGCGCCGGAGTTTGTAAAAGGTTCCGCGCCGATTCAAATCCCCGCCAACAGCAAGGCCACGATTCTACTGGACCAGGGAACGGTAACCGTCGGCTACCCGATTTTGCGGGTTACGGGCGGCAGCGGCGCGCAGGTTCGTCTCACTTACTCCGAAACCTTGTACGACAGCGCGGGCCGGAAAGGAAACCGGAATCAGATTGAAGGCAAGCAGGTGATGGGGCCGGAGGACGTCTTTCTTCCGGATGGCGCGAAAAGGGCATATCAACCCCTGTGGACGCGCAACTGGCGCTGGGTGCAACTCGACATCCAGACAGGCGCCCAGCCTATTGTCATCAATGATCTATCGAGTCTTCTGTGTGTGTATCCGGCATCCCGCGCGGCCGTTTTCGAGAGCGACAACAAGGAGCTGCAAGCCGTATGGGATGCCGCGTGGCTTACGCTTGCGCTCAACGCCCAGGAGAACTTCATCAGCGACATCGCCTGGGAACGGCTGCAATACGTCGCCGACACCAAGGTGCAGGCGCTCACCTGGCTCAGCCTCACTGGCGATGACCGGCTGGTGCGGCTGGCGATTGAGGACTTCGATGCCTCGCGCGTACCGATGGGACTCACCCAGGCCCGGTATCCCGCCAGCCTCGAACAGTTTCTCGCGCCGTTTTCGCTCTACTGGGTATCCATGGTGCACGACTACTGGATGCAGCGCGGCGACGACGAGTTCACGAGGCGGTTTATGCCGGGCATCCGCGACGTGCTTGGATGGTGGGAGGAGCAGGAAAAGACGCGGGGAGACCGGCCCGTTGCGTATGCCTGGAGTCCCGTCTCTGACAAGTTTCTGTTCTCGCTCACGCTCAAGGAAAGCGCTGAACTGTTTGAGCACTTCGGCATGAATGACGAAGCCGCGCATGACCGCCAACTCGCCGCGGAGATCAACCGCGCGACCTACGCGTCCCAGTTTGACGCGGGGCGCGGTCTTCTGCGGGATACGCCGGAGCTCGGCTATACGCAGGAAGTGAACACGCTCGCCGTGCTCGCGGATGCGGTTCCGCGCGATGCTCAACGGGGCGTGATGGAACGTATGCTGAAAGATCCGTCCGCGGTGAAGTCGGACCCGTCGGATTTCATGTTTTTCCGCTATTACTACGGGCGCGCACTGAGGAAGACGGGGCTGGGCGACCGCTACATCGACAACCTGCAACCGTGGGAAGAGATGTTGCACGACGGCATGAAGACCTTCGGCGAACTGGCCAAGAATCCGCGCTCGGAGTGCCACCCATGGGGCACAAGCCCAGGATACGAATTGCTGGCCACCGTGGCTGGCATCGAGCCTGGCTCTGCCGGCTTCAAGACAGTACGCATCGAACCCGCGCTCGGCTTACTCCGTCATCTCCATGCGAGTATGCCGCATCCCCTGGGTCCAATCGAGGTGTGGTACGACTGCAGTGGCGAAGGCCTCCGCGCACGCGTTTCGCTTCCGCCAGGGCTGACAGGCGTCTTCGTCTGGAAGGGGCGGGAAAGGACAATTCAAGGGGACTCGGTTCTGAATTTCTGAAGCGAATGGCCGATTTGTGCAGACCGTTGCATGGACCGGGAGGCCAGCGCTACCTGTACATCCTCGGCTCTAACGCCCCATGCGGTGCTTGCTGGCGTTGATGGCGGAGCGAGCTTCGCGGTCGGCCTCGCGGCTGCGTTCGGTCTCGCGCTTGTCCCAGTCCTGCTTGCCTTTAGCCACGGCCAGCTCGCATTTGACACGCCCGTTGCGGAAGTACAGCCGGGTGGGGATGAGCGTGTGGCCCTTGATCTGCGTCTTCGATAATAGCTTGCGAACTTCCGCCTGGTGCAGCAGCAGCTTGCGGGTACGGGTGGCGTCGTGGTTGGCCATGTTGCCGTGGGAATAAGGACCGATATGCAGATTGAGCAGAAACACTTCGCCGTTCTGGACGAGGCCGTAGGAGTCTTTGAGGTTGGCCTTGCCCTCGCGAATGGACTTGACCTCGGTTCCGCGCAGGCTGACGCCCGCCTCAAACTTCTCCAGCAGAAAGTAGTTGTGGCCGGCGGAGCGATTGAGCGCGGCGTCGCGTTCGCCGCTGGCCACCGGGTCGCGCGGCCGCGCAGGCTTCTGCGGGCCGGTCGTCGTTGGCTGAACAATCACGTGGCTGGTTTGGCGCGCCATCCGCAGGCCTCCTCAAGACTCAATCGTACCATTGGCGCGGGTTTGAGTCGCATCCCAAGCGGGTTTTGCTAAAATGAGGCATCGTTGAATGGATTTTTTTACCAAGAGGAATTGCGTCCTGGGCAGCCAAGGCAGCCCGCAAAGCTCCGAACTAAAGCACGGAGCGGCAGAGACGCCTGGGAGTTCGATGAATCGCCGCGTTGATGCTCCAGCCTCCAACAAATCTGTTTTTGTTGGAGCCGCCTTCCGAATTACGCTCTGGGCCGCGCTGGCCGTCTTCCTGCTGCCCAGCGTTCTGCTGCGCGCCGAGTCGGCCGGCACGTTCTTCAAGCGCGGCCAAAGCGCCGAGGCGCGCGAGGACTACGACGCAGCTTTTGACAACTATCAGAAGGCCCATGACAAGGCTCCCAAGGACTTGCAGTACCGCGCTTCGCTCTACCGCATCAGGATTACGGCCTCGTCCGCGCATGTTTCCAAAGGCGAGAAGCTGCTGAACGCGGGCAACGAAGAGGGAGCGATGGCGGAGTTTCTGCACGCCGCCGAGATCGATCCCAGCAATGAAGCCGCGCAGCAGGCCATCGCCCGGGTGCGCAAGAAGCACGGTGAGCTGGCTCCTGCGACAGAAACCAGCATCCCCGAAGCCGGGGACAAGCAGGAGGAGCTTGACTCGATGGGCTCACCGGTCGAGTTGAAGCCTCTCTCCAATGAACCGCTCACGCTGCATATGCAGGAGGACGCCAAGGTCGTTTATCAGGCCATCGGCAAGGCGGCAGGCGTAAACATTCTCTTTGACCCGGAGTACACATCCAAGCGGATTCAGGTGGAACTGACCAGCGTCTCGCTGATGGACGCGCTGCGCATTGTGGGCACCATCTCCAACACCTTCTGGCGGCCAGTCACCAGCAACACCATATTCGTTGCCGCCAACACCCGCACACGGCACACCGAACTGGATGAGCAGGCGGTGCAGACCTTCTATTTGTCGAACATATGGCAGCAATCCGACCTGACCGACATCAATACCGCCATTCGCAACGTGATGGGCACCGCCTTCAAGACGCAGCCCGTAGCCAGCCAGAACGCCATCGTGGCGCGGGGAACACCGGACGAACTTTTGCTGGTGCAAAAGCTCATCAACGATCTGGACAAGGCGCGCTCCGAAGTGGTGGTGGACATTGCGGTTCTGGATGTGAGCAAGAACTGGGAGAAGACGCTCGGCATTCAGTGGCCCAGCAGCGTGGGGGTGGCGCTGCAACCGCCCAGCAGCAGCACGACAAGCTCAAGCACCACGACCAGCACCACCAGCAGCGGCACCACTCCGACGCTTTACGATCTCTCGCACCTGAAGGCCTATGATTTCGCTGTCACCGTGGGCACGGCCACGGCCAATATGCTGCTGACCGACTCGAATACAAAAATTCTGCAGAATCCGCGCATCCGCGCATCCGACGGGCAGAAGGCGACGATGAAGATCGGCGAAAAGATTCCCATTGCAACCGGTTCGTATGGAGGCGGAGGCGTGGGCACGGGCGCCATCGGCGGCATCAGTTCGCTGGTGAACACGCAGTTCCAATACCAGGACGTGGGCGTGAATATCGAAGTGACGCCGACCATTCACTTCGACCGCGATGTAACGCTGAAGATCAAGATCTCAGTCACTTCGCAGAACGGATCGGTGACCATCAGCGATGTGACGGAGCCGATTATCGCGCAGAAAGAGGTGGAACAGGTGATCCGCCTGCGCGAGGGCGAAGCCAGCATTCTGGGCGGCATCAAGGACACCCAGGAGATTGTGAGTTGGAACGGCATCCCCGGGTTGAGTTCGATTCCTGGGCTGAAGTATCTCTTTGGCTCCAAGGATCATCAGATTACCGACGATGAGCTGGTCTTCCTTGTGGTGCCGCACGTGGTTCGCTCGCAATCCCTAGAAGAGGTGAATCTGCGCGCCATCGATACCGGCGAGGGCACGTCAATTGAGTTGCGCCATGTTCCGGCAGAAGGCGCGGGGAAAACTCCGGCGTCTGTTCCGGCGCTTCCGCCGGCCAATGCGAAGCCCAACGTGGGCACGGTTCCCGGGCAAAGCGCCATGGCGGCAGGTCCAGCGGCGCTGGAGCAGTTGCGCAAGGCCGCCGAGACCAATGGCAATGTTGCAGCGGCGAATCTGCCGGCTGGCGCGCCGCAGCCGCCCGCCAGGGTGAGCTTTACACTGGCTCCGCAGCCCGGCCCGGTGGCCGTTGGCGCCACCTTCAGGATTCCGGTGATGCTGAGCGGCGGCGCGGATATTGTCTCGGTTCCCTTGCAAGTTTCCTATGATCCGGCCAAACTTTCGCTGATCAACGTGGACAGCGGCGACTTTCTGGGCCGCGACGGCCAGGTTGTCTCGCTGGTGCACCGCGACGACGGACCCGGTTCGATCAACATCAACGCCTCTCGTCCGCCGGGTGCGGCCGGGGTGAGCGGAATGGGCGTGGTCTGCGTCCTCAGTTTCCAGGCCAAGGCCGCCGGAGCGAGCGATGTCGTCATCACCCACCCGGGGGCGGTCACCAGCGCGCAACAGCAGCTTCCGGCCCAGGGCGCGCGCGTCAGCGTTCAGGTGAAGTAGAGCGATGAGCGTGGCTTTGAAAAAACGGATGGTCCGCCCAGGCGAGCGCGGCCTCACCCTGGTCGAGTTGATTGTGACCGTGGCGATTCTCTCCATTCTCGCTTCGGCTGCGGTTCCCGTTGCGCGCTTCGAGGTGAAACGCCAGAACGAGCGCTACCTGCGCTACGACCTTTGGATGATGCGCGACGCCATCGACAAGTACAAGGACGCTGCCGACAGGAACGCCTTTCAGGTGAAGATAGACACCCAAGGCTATCCGCCGGATCTGGAAACGCTGGTCAACGGCGTGGAGATTCAGACCAAGAAGGTGAGATTTTTGCGCGCCATTCCGGTGGACCCGATGACCGGCAAGGCGGAGTGGGGATTGCGCTCCATGCAGGACGACCCCAAGTCGGATTCCTATGGCGGGCAGAGCGTCTTCGATGTTTACTCCAAATCCACGGGAACGGCGCTGGACGGAACCAAGTATTCTGACTGGTAGGAGTTCATTGAGCAACAAACACAAACACGAAGCGGGCTTTACGCTGATCGAACTGATGATCGTGATGGCGATTATCGGCATTCTTATGATGGTGGCCGTGCCGCGCTTTCAGTCTGCCATCCGCATGGCGCAAGAGGCGGTGCTCAAGGAAGACCTGCACGTGCTGCGCTCGGCCATCGACTCGTATACCATGGACAAGCAGAAGGCGCCGCAGTCGCTGGACGATCTGATTCAGGACGGCTATCTGAGGGAAGTTCCGGTGGACCCGTTTACGCGGACCAAGGATAGCTGGGTAACCGACTCCAGCGATTCGCTGCACTCGATAGATCAGACTGAACCCGGCATCGACGATGTTCACTCCGGTTCGCAGGAGACAGGCTCCGACGGCCAGGCATACTCTACCTGGTAAGCGCATAAGCCCTAACTGAGGCAAGAATGGTTCGACGAACGTATTGCATCCTCGCTCTTTTTGCGTGCGTGGCCGCGTTCAGCATCCCCTTGCGCGCGCAGGCCGTAAAGACCATCACCCTCAAAATGTTGGATGGCAGAACCGGAAAGCCGGTCGCGACCACCGGTTTCATGGTGCGCGTCAATCATGAAGAGACGGTTCACGCCAATTGGGTGGTGCAAAATGAGGACGGCACAGGTACACTGACCCTTCCGGCGGATGCCGCGGTCTTCACCATTCAAGGCGCATATGACAGCTCGATGGAGGTTTACGTCAACTGCGACACCGTCGGCGGGAAGGCGAAGGCCATCGACCAATGGTACGCGGTCTCCGATATTCTGAATGCGGGCGTTGTCGCTCCCAACGGCTGTGGGAAGCAAAAAGCCGCCACCAAACCGGGAGAGTTTGTCTTCTATGTCCGCAGGCAAAGCTGGCGGGAGCTGATGAAGGAGATATCGGCGCATTAGCAAACCACGGAGAATCTTTCCTTGACGGCTGATCCCATCGAGTCGTTTGTATCCGGCTTTACCCTCCAAGTTGAGCGGTTCTACGCAGGTCTGCTCTCCGTCGCGGAAACCGGTCTCGGTGGCAAACTTCTTTACGCTGGCGAGCTTGACGTCGAAGCCCGCGCCTTGCTGGTGGCGGCCAACATCTCCGGCGCCGGCTCGCTGGCCGCTACGGCCGATGCGGCGGCAGCCAAGCAGGCGATGCGCGACGGCGTCGTGGACTTCCTGGTAACCTCGCTCGACGAGGCTCTGCGCATTCTGAAGAACGAACTTCGCCAGGGTCAGACGGTCGCCGTCTGCGTGGTGCTGCCATCGGAATCTGTTGCGGAAGCGATGCGCGAGCGCGGCGTCTTGCCCGATTTAGGGCTTCCGTTTCAGGCAGCTCCCGCTGATGAGGGTCAGGCTTTGCTCGTCTGGCGCGTCGCCTCCTCGCCGACGCTCTGGCTTCCCAAACTCGACGCCCTCGCCCTCGATTGCCTTCCGCCGGAGGCCGGATGGGCGCGCCGCTGGCTGCAATTGTCCCCGCGCTACCTGGGTCGTCTGGGGCAAGGCGAGCGCCTGCTGCGCTGCAACCGGAGGTTTGCCGCGGAGTTCATCTTGCAAGCACGGCGGCGAGTGGAAAGCGGGGAGATTCCGGTTCCGGTGGAGATTACCTTCAGTGGCAGGGGTGAGTTGAACGAGCACCGGCTCACGCCGCCCGAATAGATAAGTTCAGTAGAATTGATTGCGCGCCCGAGTATGAGGCGCCAAGCCAGCATACAGACAAATGTTTTAGCATCCTGAATGTGGTGGATCTCGACACTCCCGTGAACTTTGTGAAGGGCGTAGGCCCGCAAGTGGCCCAGATGCTCGCGGCCAAGGGCATCCTGATTGCCGAGGATCTGCTTTATCATCTACCCTTTCGCTACGAGGACCGGCAGAATCCACGCAGCCTGGACGAGTTGCAGCCGGGCGAGACGGCCAGCGTGATCGGCGAGGTGCGGGGCTCCGCGCTGCTGAGGACGCGCAAGGCGCCGATCTTCGAGATGACCGTCGGCCAGGGCCGTTTGGCGATGAAGTGTATCTGGTTTCATGGCGGCTACCTGGAAGGCAAGTTTCACGCCGGGCAGACGGTGGCCGTTTACGGGCGGGTCGAGCCGTCGCGGAGTTCGAGCAACCTGAAGATGATTCAGCCGCAGTTTGAAATCCTGCCCGATGCAAACGCTGACGCCGAGACGCGCCTACTAGAGGTGGGGCGGATCACGCCAGTCTACGAGTCGCTGGGCGGGGCACGGCTGGCTTCGCGCTGGCAGCGCAAAACGATTTTCCGTCTGCTGGAGGGGCTGAGGGGCGCGGTGCCGGAGTGCCTGCCGCACCGGATGCTGGAGCGGCTCAGCTTGCCCGACCGCGAGACGGCGCTGCGCGAGGCGCATTTTCCGCCCGAGGGAACGCCGTTCGTCCAGTTGCAGAGCGCGGCCACGCCGGCTCACCGGCGGCTGATCTTCGAGGAGCTTTTCTTTCTGGAGTTGGGGCTGGAGCTGAAGCGCCGCCGCTTGAGAGAGCGCGCCGGCATCAGCTTTGCCACCAACGACAAGGTGCGCGAGGCACTGCGCGAAGTGCTGCCCTTTCACCCGACGACGGCGCAGAAGCGGGCGCTGGGCGAGATTGTGGCCGATATGCGCGCGCCCAGCCCGATGCGGCGGCTGCTGCAAGGGGATGTGGGTTCGGGCAAGACGATTGTCGCGTTGCAGGCGATGCTGGTAGCTCTGGAAAACGGCTATCAGGCGGCGCTGATGGCGCCCACTGAGATTCTGGCCACGCAGCATTATCTGGCCATGCGCAAGTTGCTGGAGCGCTCCACGCGCAAACCGCGCATTGTGCTGCTGACCGGTTCGCTCACCGAAGAGCGCAAGCGGCTGGTGCGCGGCCAGATCAATCGCGGCGAGGCGCAACTGGTGATTGGGACGCACGCGCTGATTGAAGAGAAGGTCGAGTTCGACCGGCTCGGTCTTGTAGTGGTCGATGAGCAGCACCGCTTTGGCGTGATGCAGCGCTTCAAGATGATGAAGAAGCCCAGACCGGATGGGACGGAAGGGGCCGAACCGGATGTGCTGGTGATGACGGCTACGCCGATTCCGCGTACCCTGGCGCTGAGTTTGTATGGCGATCTCGATTTGAGCGTGCTGGATGAACTGCCGCCCGGACGGACGCCCATCGTCACCCGTCGCGTTCCGGGAGAGATGGCCGAAGAGGTGTGGGATTTTGTGCGCAAGCAGGTGGTGAAGGGCCGTCAGGCATATATTGTTTACCCGGTGATCGAGGGCACGAAGGAGGACCAGCCGGAGCTGGATTTCTCTCGGGATGAGGCCGGCGTTGCATTGGATGTATCCCCGGTCTCAAAGTCGAGACCTGGGCCACCCAGTCTTAAGGGTGTTCGCAAAGGCAAAGCGGCGGAGCTTTTTCCGCAGGCTCTGCAGGAGGCCAATCCGAACGCCAAGCTAGGCCTCAAGTCGGCTGTCGAGATGCACGAAAAACTGCGCACGGGGCCGCTGGCCGGCCTGCGCGTGGGGCTGTTGCACGGGCGGCTTGACGCCGACGAGAAGGAGATCATCATGCGCCGCTTTCAGCGCGGAGAAATCGACGTGCTGGTGGCGACGACGGTGATCGAGGTGGGCGTGGATGTACCCAACGCGACGGTGATGGTGGTGGAGCACGCGGAGCGCTTCGGTTTGGCGCAGTTGCACCAGTTGCGGGGACGGGTGGGGCGAGGCGCGGCCAAGAGCTACTGCATTCTCATCACCGGCGAGCGGGTATCGCCCTTGGGCGAGGAGCGGCTCAACGCCATGGTTCGCACCCAGGACGGCTTTGAGCTGGCCGAGTTGGACCTGAGCCAGCGCGGGCCGGGCGAGTTTTTCGGCACAAGGCAGGCCGGACTACCCGACTTTCGCGTGGCCAACCTGCTGCGTGACCGGCAGTTGCTGGAGCTGGCCAAGATGGAGGCGACGCGCTTTGCCAACTCGCCCGCCGAGGCAGCCGAGGCTACCGAATTCGAGCGAGCGCGAGTCTGGGCCCAGCTCAAGGAGGCCTGGCAGCGCCGCTATGGGTTGGTGGAGGCGGGTTGATGGGCTCGCTGCCGCTGCTCCACCGCTTGTTTCTTCGCCCGACAAACGTAGGCTCTCTTGATAAATTCAACCACTTCTTCGAGACGGAAGGATGAAATCCTCTGTTGTGCGCTCGCAGGCCAGTTCTTGTGATCAGTCCATTCTTTGCGATTGCCGGCTTTTACTTCCGGGTCACCGCCAGAAGACCTCTCAGCCAAATCCGCCCATTTGGCGCATAGCTCCTGAGCCTTGTCGCTGGCTGGATCCTCGTCGAGCGCGTCGGCGACTTCCTGCCAGAGCGCACGCCATGAGGCGTAAAGTTGCACTCCTTCTTCTTCCGGGCGCTCGATGACTTTGGCCCACGCCTCGCCGCTGTAGTATTTTTTCCGGTACGCAGTGATGGCTTGCCCGATGAACGGCGCGATCTTGTCCATATGAAAATCGGCAATGCGCTGCTGCATGGCGGCGGGCCAGTTGTTGCGGTCAGCCCAGGCTTTCGCCGCGCCCATCTGCACTTCAGGATCGCTGCTGGTGAGCGACCTCCAGCGCGCGACCAGCGATTGCACCTTCTCAGAGGCGGGATCCTCGCCCAGCACTGCCTCCAGATCACGAAACAAGTCGATCCATTCCTGCGAAAACTCTCCCTCATAGCGCGGTTCAACTTTGGACCAGGCTTCTTCGCTGTAATACTTTTTCATTGCGTCGATGTCGCTTTGCATATTGATCACCTCAATGAGCCGTTTGAGAATTGCGGGGATTGTGTTGTTGCCGGAATCGAGAGCCTTCTCTGCAACTGCAATCGCTTTCATCGCACGAGCCAGCAGCTTCTGCTTTTCTGCCAGCGCCTGGTGCTGTACGCGCAAGGCCTCCGGCAGTTTCAAGGTCGCCCGATCCAGCACCGCTTTGATCTGGTTAAGAGGGAAGCCAAGAAACTTGAGCGCGACAATCTGCTCCAGGCGCTCCAGATCGTGCTCGACGTATAGCCGATAACCGGAAGCCGCGCGTTGAGGTTTCAACAATCCCATCCGGTCGTAATGATGCAGGGCCTTTACGGTGACGCCGGTGAGTTCAGCGAACTGGTGGATCTGGTAAGTTCTGCTCACATTCATCCCTCAAATATAGGCTCTGGTCTGACCTAAGGTCAGAGTCAAGTAGAATTTTATTGATTATTAACTTGCAGTGAATCTTTTTTTAGAAAGATCGGCGAGGCAACTTATTCCGAGCGGGAGTGCGTCTGGGCGCGGCTCAAAGAGGTCTGGCAGCGAGGATTTGGATTGGTCGAGACTGGTTGACCGTGCAAACAGCCCTTTGATAGCATTTGTGTGTCAATCTTCTATCCACGGCGAGTAAACAACCAAGGGATAGTCTTATAACATTGTCTGCCTATTAAGAATCAAGACTTGGCAATTTCGGCCGACACATAAAGCCGATGCATAGAAAGGACCAACCCCTGCAATGAAGTTCAAGTCTCTTCTTCTATTTGCCTTTGCGCTTTCCTTTTTTGCCATTACAGGCTGCAAGCCCAGTTCAGAGTCGCTGATGACGGCCGTCAAGGCCGACAATACCGAAGAGACCGTCAAGCTGATCGGCAAGGGCGCGGACGCGAATAGCCGCACCTCGGCCACTGGTTGGAGCGCGCTGCATTATGCCGCCCGCAACGGCAATGTGGAGATTGTCCAAAGCCTTCTCAACGCCGGCGCCGATCCAAATTACTCGGGAAGCATGGATGGACAGACGGGATCGCAGGCCGGCTTGAAGCCCTTGACGCTGGCCAAGGCCAGTTTGGATCTGGTTGGCCAGGTGCCAGCCGCGAATATGGAGGAGACGCTGCGCCAGATTGGGTTGAATGACCCGGCTCTGTTGAAGAGCCTGAAGGACTCAACGGCTACAGATCGTTACCAGAAAGTGGTCGACGCGCTGACGAAGGTTACCAAGTAAAGGCCTTCCCATCAGCCTGTCAGGCCAACTCGGAAGTGCGCGCGCGATGCTGTAGCTCCATGGGAAAGGTTTGAATCTCCAGATCGATACTGGCAATCTCGGCGCCACACTCCTGCGGGTGGCTACGAGTGCAGAAGCAGAGTTCGGTAAAACGGATATGACCGCTCTGGCTCAGCTCCAGGCCAGAGGCGATCAACAGGCTGTAAATATCGACGCATGCCTGCCGTTCGAACTCGAAGAGCATATTCACTGTTCCGGTATCGTTTGCCCCGCGGCTGAGGACCCACCCGCCACAACCAAGGATGGCTCCGGTGAGGGTTTGGACCAGCCGCGAAGGCTCCTCGACGGAGAATGCCTTCATCTGCATCGCCCAGGGAATACTGATCGTCCGCTCTGCGCTTGGAGTTGGCACCATTCGCCTCACGTTCCCTTTATCGGAGCCGCGCGGCACAGCATCAAAGCTGTGCAGGAGTAGAACGGCGCATGGCTATCTTTGATACAGCACGGCTCTTAGCAAGCTCTGCGCACCTTGCGCTGGTAATGTGAGACGCGGCTCAAGCACCGCAACGGGGGAATGTTGTAGTTTCATAACATGATCGTCGGCTCAGGAATCGACCTCGTAGAGATTGACCGCATCCAGCATTCGATGGACCGATTTGGGCAGCGGTTTCTCGATCGCGTGTATACGGACGCAGAGCAGGCCTATTGCCAGCGCAAGCGCAAATCCGCGGAGAGCTTTGCCGCCCGCTTTGCCGCCAAGGAGGCGGGAGCCAAGGCGCTGGGCACCGGCATCAGCCGAGGCGTGAACTGGCTGGAGATTGAGGTGGCGCGCGCGCCTGGAGGAAGGCCCACGCTTGTCTTCCACGGGCGCGCAGCCCAGATTGCCGCTCGGCTGAATGTTACCCGCGCGGCGCTTTCCATCACCCACACCGGCACACTTTCCATGGCCAGTGTGGTGCTCGAAGACGAGCGCTGAATCTACCGTTCTTCAATGGTGGGTTCCGTGCCCAGTTGGCTTGTGCTCGTTTGGCCCAAGAGCCGCCCTGGAACACGTTTCTGTTAAAATCACCTAGAAAATCAAGGATTTTTGAGGCATACCGATATGTATCTGGAATTGCAAAAACGGTTTGAGCAGCGCCTTCGCAATGTTTTAGCGGAAAAATACGGCCTTCAATTGAAGGAGATTCCTCTGGAAACTCCGCCTGAACTCAAGTTTGGCGAATTGTCCACGCCCATCGCCTTCGAGCTGGCCCGCAAACTGCGCAAGGCGCCCAAGATCATTGCAGGGGAGATTGTGGACGCGCTCACCGGGCTGGATGGTTTTGCCGGCTTCGAGGTTGCCGGCGCAGGCTACATCAATGCGCGGCTGGATCGGGCCGCTGGGGTGCGACTAATGGCTGGGGGTGAGGAATCCCAGGTCCCCAAAAGCGAGGGACCAGGGGCACCCGCATCTGGCATTCACTCGCTTGTAGAGCATACCAGCATCAATCCCAACAAGGCCGCGCACGTGGGGCATCTGCGCAACGCCATTCTGGGCGACACCTTCGTGCGCCTGCTGCGAGCCGCCGGACAAAAGGTCGATGTCCAGAATTACATCGACAACACCGGCGTACAAGTGGCCGATGTGGTGGTTGCCTTTCTGCATCTGCCGGAAACCGCCAATCGGCGCTCGCTGGGCGAAATCAAGAAATGGATGGCGAGCCTAGCCAAAGCGGCGGAGGCTGACCCAGCCAATCGAGAGAACCGATTTGATTACCAATGCTGGTATCTCTACGCGAAGGTCAATCTCTGGTACTCGGCTCTTGAAACCGGCCAGCCAGATGCGGCTGCGGTTGCCGAGCGCAAACAGATTCGTTTGAATGTGCTTCATCAAATTGAGACGGGGAACAATGAAGTCGCGGAGATGGCCGAACTAATCTCCACGGCGGTGCTGCGCTTCCATCTGCAAACCATGCTGCGCCTGGGCATCGAGTACGACTTTCTGCCCCGCGAGAGCGAGATTCTCCACTTGAAGTTTTGGGAGGCGGCTTTCGAGCAGTTGAAGAAAACAGGCGTCCTCTACTTTGAGAATGAAGGCAAGAACAAAGGCTGCTGGGTGATGACGCGGCCCGGCGCTGAAGTTACCGAGGGCGAGACCAACGAAGACGCCAAGGTGATCGTTCGCTCGAATGGCACGGTAACTTATGTGGGCAAGGACATTGCCTATCACTTATGGAAGTTTGGCTTGCTGGGCAAGGATTTCGGTTACAAGCCATTCTTTACTTATCCCAAACACGAATGCTGGATTTCGACGGAAAAGGATATCGAGCCACATCCGCACTTCGGCGGGGCGCAGGCGATTTATAACGTCATCGACGCGCGCCAGAGCGATCCGCAGGCCAATGTCATTCAAGCCTTGCGCGGCATGGGTTATGCCGATCAGGCCGACCGCTATACGCACTTCAGTTATGAGATGGTGGCGCTGACGCCGCGCTGCGCGGTCGAGATGGGCTACGATGTCTCCGCCGAAGATCTGCAGCGGCCTTACATAGAAGTCAGTGGCCGCAAAGGCTTCGGCGTCAAGGCCGATGATTTGATTGATCGGTTGATCGCCGCCACGCGCGCCGAAGTGGACGCACGCCAGACTGGGCGCGACGCGGCCGAGCGGGAGATCATCGCCAAGCAGATTGCCATCGGCGCGCTGCGCTACTTCATGCTCAAGTTCACGCGTAACTCGGTGATCGCCTTCGACTTCAAGGATGCGCTGAGCTTTGAGGGCGAGACTGGGCCTTACATTCAGTACGCCGTGGTGCGGGCGCGAAATATCTTTCGCAAGGCGGGAACGACTCCCGAAGCAGAACTGGCGAAGTTCACGCAGAGAGCAGAGTCTGACACAAACCTTCAGGACGAGGACATCTGGGCGCTATGGCTGCTTGCGGCGCGGCGGACACTGGTTCTGGAGCAGTGCATTGCGACCTCCGAGCCGGCTCACCTGGCCAAGCACGCCTTTCAGCTCGCCCAGGAGTTCAATAACTTCTATCACCAGCACCACATCCTCAATGAAGAAGACCCGGCGCGCAAGGCATTCCTGATGGCCACGGCCGCCGTCGCGCTGCGGGAGCTGGTGCTGGCGCTTGGTTGGCTGGGCATTGAAAGCCCGGAGGCGATGTAAACTGAAAGCTGCGCAAACTCCTTTGCGATCTATTTTGATTGCGCTCTGGAGTGAACCGCAAGATTTGCCGGTGTGAGATACTCAGGAAGATATGTATAAGCGGATCGTTCTCAAGCTATCGGGTGAGGTGCTGGCGGGTACGCGCGGCTTCGGCCTGGACGCCGGCAAGGTTGCCGAGATTACCGGCGAGATTGTCGATGTACATGCGCTGGGCGTGGAGATTGGCGTGGTCGTGGGCGGAGGCAACTTCTTCCGCGGCGTGGCCGAACAGGCCAAAGAGATGGACCGCGTCAGCGCCGACAACATGGGAATGCTGGCCACGGTCATCAACGCCATCGCTTTGCAGGATGCGCTGGAGCAGCGCGGCGTTCCCTGCCGCGTGATGAGCGCCGTCTTCATGGACCAGTTGGCCGAGCCGTACATTCGCCGCAGGGCAGTGCGCCACCTGGAAAAGGGCCGCGTCGTCATCTTCGCCGCGGGCATCGGCAATCCCTTCTTCTCCACCGACACCGCGGCCAGTCTCCGTGCCATGGAGATCAAGGCCGACGTACTGCTGAAGGCCACCAAGGTAGAAGGCGTCTACAACGCCGACCCGGTGCTGGTGAAGGATGCGGTGAAGTACGACGAGATCAGCTACATGGAGATTCTGCGCCTGGGACTGAAGGTGATGGACCTGACCGCCGTGAGCCTCTGCAAAGACAACAACCTGCCCATGATCATCTTCAGCATGAACCAGCCGGGAAATATCCGGCGCGTGGTGATGGGCGAAAAGGTCGGCTCGCTGGTGACGGCGTAACACAGTGAACAGTGAACAGCGAACAGGAAAGCCCGTTGTTGTGACTGATCACTGTTTACTGACCACTGTTCACTGTAAGCCAAACCGTCTGAATGCACTGACCGGGCTGCGCTGCCTTGCGGCCTTCGACATCGTTCTCTTCCATTTCTCCAATCCGCGGGACTTCGGCTTCTTCGCTCCGGTAGTCAACTCTGGCTATATCGTCCTGGGGCTGTTTTTTCTGCTCTCCGGCTTTGTGCTGAGCTATAACTATGCAGGCCAGGCGCGCGCCGGTACGCTGCAAGCCACGCGCTTCTGGAAGGCGCGATTCACGCGGCTTTATCCCGTTTACCTGCTCAGCCTGCTGATGAGCTGGCGGATGGTGGCGCCCGAGTACGGCGCGCATACGCACACCATGTTCTGGACCGGCATGGCGCTGACCCCGCTGCTCCTGCAAGGCTGGATTCCCTCGCTGGCAACATTCCTGAATACGCCGGCCTGGGCCATGCCGACCGAGGGCTTCTTTTACCTGCTCTTTCCCTGGCTGGCCAAAATCAAGAGACCAGCGCGACTTTCCCCTCTTCTGCTTTGCCTGGCCGGGGTTTGGGCCGTGGGCCTGGCTCCCGGCCTGGTTTACATGGCGCTGAATCCGGATGGCCTTGCACACGTTGATCGCTGGAGCTGGGGCGAGTGGTTGCAGGCGCTCAAGTACACGCCGCTGCCGCATCTGGCCAGCTTCGTCTTCGGCATTTTGCTGGCCGGATTGGACGATATTCTGGCGCGGCGCACTGGCTTTCTGCGGCTGGCGCTGGGGCTGGGCGGCTTTGCGGGCGTCTTTGGGCTATTGGCGCTGGGGCCGCTCGTGCCCTACGTGCTGCTGCACGACAGCCTGTTGATGCCTCTGTTTGGCTGCATCGTGCTGGGGCTGGCTGGAGAGAATTGGCTGGCGGCCGCCTTCAGCCTGCGCCCGCTGGTCTTTGTGGGCGAGGCCAGCTACTGCCTTTATCTGCTTCACTTCAATGCGTGGAACTGGATGCGCGACGCGCAACTGACGGCGCGGCTGGGCCTGAGCCGCTTTGATCCCTGGATCAGCTACGCGCTGCTGCTTGCCCTGGCCCTGGCCGCGCTTTACATGGTGGAAAAGCCCGCGCAAAAGAAGCTGCGCAAGTGGTTGGGCGCGTAAGGAAGCGGGAACGAACGAGGCACAGCTTCTCATGACGCATAGTCATTCTTTGTGGCTGACGACAGCGACTCGGCAAAGGCGAAGATGCGGTCACGAAAAAGTGCTCTAAAAGAGGCCTATTTTTGCACGAAAGTGGCAAAAAAGACGTGTTATTTGGCTAAAAAACGGTGGTTTTTCGGGGTTTGTGTTTACTGATGAGTACACATGGATGGTTGATGAATATGTTTATTATGTGTAACTTGCATGAATGATCCCCTCTCAAAAACTCGGTTTTGAGGGTGGGGGGGGGTGCCGCTGTTTCCTTCCCCTTTTGATCGCTTTTCCTTTGCCCCTGCTCCCTCTTTTTTTACTCGACTCAAAACCATTGTGCGCCCAGGGAGGGTAATTGTATGCAACCACCTGCGGCGGGGCCAGTCAGCGCTTGCGTGCCACGGGATTTGTGGTCTCCCACCCTTGAATCAACGAACGATTCAAGGATGGGGCACCCGGCATCGATGGAAAGCTTACAACGAAATCACTACAGATGTCGAGAAAGAACAAAACCGGCCTGTCAAGGTCTGTGCTCTCCCAGGTGCCCAAATGCGAGGCACCTGGGCCACCCAACATTAGTGGATTAATTCAGACCCCGGCACCTGGGCCACCTGCCAATAGGCCAATTCGAGATGAACTATTGATAAACAAATATATTTTATCGATATACACAATATATTTATTGACAAACGATATTCTTTGGTCCATCCTAGCATCCTAGGAGGATTTATGAACCTCATTGGTCCAAAGTCAATTGCTTCGATACTGCATCTCGTGGTCAAAGTGGCTTTTTTTCTGGCAGTTGCGCGTGTTCTGCTGCTGTCAATCGCGCCACTTCTTCCTTACGGAAATCTCCGGTATGTGTCGTTTAGTGTCCGAAGCGGCCCATTGGACGTTTACTTCGATATGTTTCGAGGCACCGAGGCGAGATGGTGGATCTGGGCTATGGAACTGGTTTCACGAAGCTGCCATGCGGTGGTTCTCTACCTGCTCATGCTAATTTTGGCGCCGGTTGGAGCCGGAGAACCGTTTGACCCCAAAACACCGAGTCGCTTGAGAATGATGGGCTGCGTCGTCGTTATCGGCTCCCTTCTGCGAACAGTCTTTTGTGGCGCATTGCTGAACTGGTGGACGGTGACCGAATCAGGCGCACATTTCTCCTGGGAGATCGATTTCGACGCGATCTTTATGGGAATCGTGCTGGTGGTGCTCGCTGAGGCTTTTAGCCGCGGCTACGCACTCAAATCAGAAAGCGAACTCACTGTATAGGAGAGGTGCTATGGGAATTCGTGTTCATCTTGACCGAGTCATGCTTGAACGAGGCATCTCTCTGACGGAACTTGCCAGCCGTGTGGGAATTACGATGGCGAACCTGTCGATTTTGAAGAGCAACAAGGCAAAGGCCATTCGATTCACCACTCTCGAAGCTCTGTGCAAAGAGCTGCACTGTGCTCCGGGCGATATTTTGAAGCATGAGATACGCGCCGAAGAGACGGAATGAACCGCAGCGGCAAATCTTATTGATCCGGCCAGATTGAATTGCGAGATTTCAACCGAAATGCAACCGCAGGTCCTTCGACTCCGCTACGCTCCGCTCAAGATGACAGATTTTGAGGATGCAATCGTCTCAGGCCATTGCGATGATGACGGCTCCGGCGGTGATGAGCAGGCCGCCGATGAGGGTTGGAGGGGTGAGCTTTTCGCCGAGCAGCAGCCACGCGAAGAGGATGACGAGGGGGACGCTGAGCTTGTCGAGCGGGGCTACGCGCGAGGCTGGGCCGAGTTGCAGGGCGCGGAAATAGCAGATCCAAGAGAGGCCGGTGGCGAGGCCCGAGAGCACGAGGAAGAGCATGGTGCGGCGGTCGAGGGAGCGAATTTCGGCCAGCCCGCCTACTCCCGGTTTGGCCAGCGCGAAGACGATGGCCCAGGCAAAGACAAGCACTACGCTGGTGCGCAGGGCCATGGCCAGGTTCGAGTCCACATGAGCCACGCCCACCTTGGCCAGCAGGGCGGTGGCGGCGGCAAAGCAAGCAGAGAGAAGCGCCCATCCAATCCAGCTCATGAGAGCTATCTTAACCAATAACAATGCCTTTGCCCAGGTGAATGAACCTCCTGCAACCGTGAATTGGGCTACTGACCTCGCATGACAGAAGCGCGGCGGAGTTCGATCTGATTCAATAGCGCCAGGCAGGTGGCCCAGGCATCGATTCTACCTCCTTTGGTCATTAGCCCGGATTGAAAGCTGTGCCCCATTCATCGCGGCCCTATCGCGATGAGTGGGCCGCGAAGTCTTGCCGTCCACTCCGATTCGATTTCAACCGTTCCTCGAACACCAGTCGCATAGTGGTTGAAACTGCTCCATTGGTATTCGCCGGGAGATGCAACCAATCCGCGCTTAACCGGATTCCGATGAATGTAGCGTATCACTTCGGAGCGAGCGTCTTCACCACGTCCGTTGCGGTCAAAATAGCGTTCCTGCCAGAACTTCTCGTGACGGCCTCTCAGTTTGCGGGAAGTGATCTGCTTGAAGGCTTTGAGAAACTGGGCAACGAGGATCGATGGCGGCTCGTTGACGAGCAAATGGACGTGTTCAGGCATCAGGACGTAGGCGTAAATCCTCGCCTGATGCCGCGCGCGAGTCAGTTCCAGTACGGCCTCAACTGTGTTCTTGTGCTCCGGCGCTTCGAGAAGGGGGAGACGTTGAAAGCAACTAAAGGTGATAAAGTGAAGAGCTTCGGCTTGCTGGAACCGTTTCAGACCGTACGGCATGGCTCTATCCTAATCCGGTTTTAAACTGACCTTAAGACACCCGCCCGCTCATCACGATAAAACTGTGATGAACGGGGCACAGCTTCTCATATTGTGATGAGTGGGCACCTGATCTCAGGCGAATTGCTCCAGGTTCAATCCAAGCTGGTAGGTTTCACCTTGGGCGAGCAGATCTTGCCAGCTCACTTCACGGTGCTGGTAGCCGGCCATGCGACCGAGCATGCAACTGAGAGCGGTCTCCACACCGGCGGCAATCTGGTTGTGAGAGTTGCCTGAAGTGATGCTGTCAATGAAGGTGTGCTCTTTCTCGCGGTCGGCAAATGCAAGATTGTCATTGAAGACGCCGTTGGCCGCGAAGCCGCCAGAGGCGGGAGCCGCGCCCGGCGCAGCCGCGTTCTGCCACGCCCAGGCCTGCGCGCCTATGATCTGGACCGGACCTGCGTAGGGGACGGTGGCATAACCGGCCGCACCAAACAAGCGCAGACCGGCGTCGAAGACGGCATAGTCGCCAAACTGGGTGGACGAAAAGAGCAGGTGAATCTCTCCCGGATAGGTGAAATCGACCTGGTAATTGTCCCAGCAGTCGCCGAAGTGGGTGAGGATATTGCGCCCACCGGTGGCCGTCGCCTTGAGCGGGCGGGCGCCGAGCAGCCAGTTGCAGAGGTCGATGATATGAATGTTCTGCTCGACCAGAATGTCGCCGGAGAGGGCGCGATCCCAGAGCCAGTTGCGCAGGCGATACTCGTCGGGCGAGGCGCCGGGGCGCGTCTTTTCGCCCGAGGCGGGCGCGTTGTAGTTGGCGGCCACGGAGGCGATCTTGCCCAGCGCGCCGGCCTGGATGCGCTCGGCGACGGCGGCGATGGGAGGCGCGTTGCGGCATTGGAAGCCGACATCGACGCTTTGCCGGGGCTGTACGCGCTTGGCGATCTCGAGCGCAGCCCGCGCCTGGCGAATATCGATTCCCACAGGCTTTTCGCAGTAGACGTGCTTGCCAGCGGCGACCGCGGCCTGAAGATGCTGGACGTGGAAGAAGGGCGGCGTGGAAATCTGAATCAGGTCCACATCGGGCGACGCGGCCAGTTGCTCGAAGGCGCGCGGACCGCGAAAGAGCAGTTTTGGATCGATGGCTGCGCGGCCCAGGCTGGCGTTGAGCTGGTCAAAGTGGCTGCGTCCGGCGGCGAGTTGATCTGCGAAGAGATCGGCCAGCGCCACCACCTGCGCGGTGGTGTTTTTGGAGAAGGACTCCGCCACGGCGGTGCCGCGGCCTCCGCAACCCAGCAGGCCCAGCCGGACCGCGGAGTTGGCCTGGTAACCGAAGACCGTGCGCGGATGGAGCAGCAGCAAGCCGGCCGCGGCGGCCGTTCCGCTCTGAAAAAACTCTCTACGATTCATCTTTTCTCACTTTCTTCTGCCGAAAAACTTCCCCCAGGGGCTAAAGCCCATCATTGTTATGTTGTATTTGCGGCCCGGCTGAAGCCGTGCCCTTGTTACAAAGCCCGCAAAATGGAGTTTTTCCGCAGCTTGTAAAGCCCCCGTTGATTTGCTTTACACGGGGGTTACCCCCCCGTCTCCCTCTGAAATGAGTTTTTTCGCAGGCTGTAAAGTCGTGCCCTGACCCTTCGTTTCGTACGACGACTTCTGCAAGTAACTCTCAGGCCAGGACCTCGCGCAGAATTCCTTCGAGATAGATTTTTTCCTGGCGCACATCCTCGATCTGCTGCGGACCGGAGATCTCGCGCTCGATGGAGATGGCGCCAGTGTAGCCGAGGCGATGGAGCTTGCGAAAGACCTGCCGGAAATCGACCAGCCCTTTGCCGATCTGCACCTCCTGGCCCAGTTCGCTGGGATTGGTGGGCCAGCGCCCGTCTTTGGCGTGGACGCTGCGCACGTGCGTCCCGATAATGTCAACGGCATCGACGGGATTGGCCTTTCCATAGAGGATCAGGTTGGCCGTGTCCAGTCCAACCCCAAGGTTGGGCATCGCCACGTCGCGGATCATGCGGGAGACCGTGGTCGGCGTCTCCTGGCCGGTCTCCATCAGAAAATACTGCCCATTGCCCTGGCAATGGCGGGCCACGGCGCGGATTGCCTCGACCGTTCCAGGATAGAGCGCATCGGCGGGGTCTTCAGGGATGAAGCCGCAGTGGGTTTGCACCTGAGCCACACCCACCAGTTTGGCAAAGTCAGAGGCCTGGCGAAGGGCGTCGATGCGCGCCGCGCGCGTGGCGGGAGGAACAAGACCGATGGTGGAGGGCCCGCGCAAGAAGTTCCATTCCAACGGCGGGGGACCAACCACTTCGACCGCGGTGGCCGTCAGCTCGTAGCGTGTGAGCAGCTCCCGAAACTGGGCTGCCAGCGCCGGCGTGAAGGCGTTGAGGTATCCGTCGAGCGAGAGAAAGCAGTTGGAAAAGCCCAACTGATGAACGCGGCGAAAGGTTTCTTCAGGGGCGCCGGCGGGGCTGACAACGAGTCCCAGCGCCATTGGCTTGAGCGGGACGGGTGCAGTAGCGGCGAGCGCCGAGGCAGGCTGCAGCCCCTCTGCGAGAAGGACGGCGGAGGCAGCGCCGATGAAGTTTCTCCTATCCATGGAGTGTCCTTTCTTGACCAAAGAGTAAACCGTCCACAATATAGCAGAGAGAGGCCACAGCAGATCGATGGCCCCATAGAAATGCAACACTCCCTCCCACCCATTCCGCAAATTGCGCGGAATGGATGGGGCACAGCGCCACCTGCGGTGGGGCCAAACGGCGCTTGCGCGCCATGAGATTCGTGGTTTCCCACCCATTTCACAAAGAGCATGAAATGGATGGGGCACGGAGCGCTGGCTTTTACTCCTCTACTCCAGGGCGAAGGCTGTAAAGCTGTGCGGCTGGACGGTGATGTGGAACTCGGTGCGCGGATTGCGCGAGCGGAGCCACCAATCCATGCCACTGGCGGGAGCGGGCTTGGTGACTTCCACCACTTCGCCGGTGACCAGATTGCGCAGCCTGGTTGTGGAGCCGATGGTCCCGACCGTTATCTGCGCGGGCGCATCCAGGAACGACTCGACCACGATGGAGTTGTTGTCATAGGCGAAGAGGCTCACCTGGCTTGGTCCCTCGATTTCGACCGGGAAGCCGCGCAGAATGTACTGCCGGATCGCGTTCAGATCCGACTGCTTCAGCGAGTAAAGGTCGTTCGAGTTTTCGGGAATCGTGAGCACATAGAGCAAGCCCTTGGAATAGCGATCCATGGTGAGCAGCGGCGCGCCGTGTCCGTTGGCCGTGGCCTGCACCAGCGCCCAGGCGTCGTTGGTCATGAATTGAATCTCCGGCACCAGAATGTCGCCGGTTGCGCCGGGAATCTTGAGCACGTTGCCGGTGTTGTAGATTTCGGCGATCTTGTCCAGGCCCTTGTCTTGCAACGCTTTCAACAAGCCGGAGGTGATGATGATGTTTCCGCCGCCCTCAAGGTGCTTCCTGATCTTGGAGACGATCTCCTTGTCGGCCTTGGCGTCCTCGGTGAGCAGAATTGTTTTGGCCTTGTCAGGAAATTCGGGATACAGTTCGGTGGGAATTCCGATCATGCCGAAGTAGTCGTGCAGGAAGTCTTCGCCGACAGACTGGTAAGGCCGATAGCTGGCGATGCCGATGGGCTTGCCCAGCTTGCCCAGAACCGCATTGACGGTGTTGAGCGAATAGCCGGCCACAGCGGCGTAGTTTGCCGCTCCGGTCATGCCCGCATTGGCGTTCCACTTATCCAGTCCAGCGGCGGTAAAGCTGGTTTCAAGGCCGCTCCAGGCGCTACGCTGGCCCAGCATTGCCGGACGAAGCAGGTCACTGTACTGGAAGAGCAGGATCTGCGGCGTCTTGGCCAGCATGGTGTCCCACAACTGCTCGGCGTAGCGGTCCACATAGCGGTTGCCGTAGGTGTCAACCCAGCCGCCGCCATTACGTCCCGGCGCAACATTGTTAAAGTAGCGGATGATCTCGTAGCTCTCATACTGCTGCAGGTGCTGCTCGCTGAAGACCGGGTCGCGGGTTTCGGTTCCCGTATAGATGCCGGCGAAGATCTTCGGCTCCTTGTCAAGATCGTAACCATTGGCCTGGAAGTGTTGATACCAGTTGGGAAACTTGATGATGATTTTGCACTTGGGATTGACGGCCCGGGCCGGGTCCACCAGCAGGTCCTTGGCAACTTCATCCATCAGCTTGAGGCGGAAGTCAGTCCAGCTCTGCGCGCCCTTGGCTGCGATGTCGGAGTCGCGCTTGGTGTTGTTGAAGAAGAAATCGTCCAGCATGATCTCGTCGAAGTGGCGCGCCGTCAGCTCGGAGATGTGCTTGACCGCTGCGCGGTCCTTGGGGTTGGTATAAGAAAACGAGATGAAGTTGCCGTCGGCGATCTCTTCCGGCGATTGCGTGGTTCTGCCGGACTGGAAGGCGATGCCGCCCGAGGTCTGGACACCATGCGCGTCGAAGAACTTTTTCACCGCATCCAACTCGGCGTCGTCGGCCGTCAGGCCGCTGCTGTAGCTCTCGATGTAAACCTTGTCCACCTGGACCTGGCTGCTGATCTGATCCCAGGAGTGCTGAAGCCAGGCGGGGTCTTTCATCTGTTTGACCACGTGCACGGGAATGTAGATGGCAACGCGGAACTGATCGTGCGCGGGCGGCGTGGCCTGGGCCGGCGCCATACCGGACGTCAGGCATAACGATATGGCAAAAAGCAACATCATCAAACGAGTTCGGATGGACATGAATGAATCTCCTTTGGTTGTCGCGGTTCAGGTGGTTTCCTGGACCGCTGTGCGAGAGATGCGGCCTACCGCGTTCATGGTTCCTATGGTTGATTTCGTGGTTTCCCACCCATTCCACAATTGAAAACGCAGATCCTTCGACTGCGCTCAGGACGAAATGGGTGGGGCACGGAGCCACCTGCGGTGGGGCCAAACGGCGCTTGCGCGCCAATAGATTCGTGGTTGTTACTCCTCTACTCCAGGGCAAATGCCGCAAGGCTGTGCGGCTCGACGGTGATGTGGAACTCGGTACGCGGGGGCAGCCTGCGGCGACGGCGCATGGCGCCGGGGTCTGCGACAGGCTTGGTGGCTTCAACCACTTCGCCGGTGACCAGATTGCGCAGCCGGGTGAAGGAACCGAGTGTGCCGACCGTGACCGGCGTGGGCGCATCGAGAAACGACTCGACCACGAGGGCGTTGTTGTCATAGGTGAAGAGGCTTACCTGGCTGGGAGCGTCGATCTCGACCGGGAAATCACGCAGAAGATACTGCCGGATCGCATTCAGATCCGAGAACTTCAGCGAATAAAGGTCGTTCGAGTTCTCAGGAATCGTGAGCACGAAAAGAATGCCTTTGGAGTAACGATCCATGGTGAGCAGTGGCGCGCCGTGTCCGTTGGCGGTGGCAGCCACCAGCGCCCAGGCGTCGTTGGTCATGAATTGAATCTCCGGTACCAGAATGTCGCCGGTTGCACCGGGAATCTTGAGCACGTTGCCGGTGTTGTAGATCTCGGCAATCTTGTCCAGGCCCTTGTCCTGCAGCGCCTTCAACAGGCCGGAAGTAATGATGATGTTTCCGCCGCCCTCAAGATGCTTCTTGATCTTGCTGACAATCTCCTTGTCGGCCTTGGCGTCCTCAGTGAGCAGAATCGTTTTGGCTTTGTCAGGAAATTCTGGATAAAGTTCGATGGGGATGCCGATCATGCCGAAGTAATCGTGCAGAAGGTCTTCGCCGATGGATTGATAAGGCCGATAGCTGGCGACGCCGATGGGCTGGCCCAGATGGCCCAGAATCGCGTTGACTTTATCCAGCGAATAGCCGGCCATGGCTGCTTGGTTGGCCGTGCCCGTTGCACCGCCCCGGTCGCTCCACTGCTGCAGTTCACCGGCTTTGAAGGTGGTGTCGAGGCTGGCCCAGGCGGCGCGATCCCCCAGCATGGATGGGCGAAGCAGGTCGCTGTACTGGAAGAGCATCATCTGCGGCGCCTTGGCCAGCATGGTGTCCCACAACTGCTCGGCATTGCGGTCGATATACCTGTTGCCGAAGTCGATCCAGCCGCCGCCGTTGCGCCCCGGCGCAATGTTGTCAAAGTAGCGGATCAGCTCGTAGCTCTCATACTGCTGCAGGTGCTGGCCGCTGAAAACCGGGTCGCGCGTTTCCGTGCCGGTGTAGATGCCGTCGAAGATCTTCGGCTGCTTGTCAAGGTCGTAGCCGTTGGCCTGGAAGTGCTGGTACCAGTTGGGAAACTTGATGATGACTTTGGCCTTGGGATTGACGGCCCTGGCCGGGCCTACAACCAGATCGCGCGAAACCTCGTCCATCAGCTTGAGGCGGAAGCTGGTCCAGCTTTGGAGGCCTTTGGCGGCGATGTCAGAGTCGCGCTTGGTGTTGTTGAAGAAGTAATCATCTAGCAGGATCTCATCGAAGTTGCGCGCCGTGACCTCGGAGACGTGCTTGACGTAGGCGCGGTCCGCCGGGTCGGTATAAGAAAACGTGCCAAAAAAGCCGAGATCGTCCTCATGGGGCATTTTGGGAACCGGAGTTACGCGGCCGGCGTTGTCTCCGCTGGCCACAAAGGCGATGCCGCCGGCGACCTGAACGCCATGCGCCTTGAAAAACGCCTTCACGGTTTGCAGTTGGGCGTCGGTGGCCAATAGTCCGCTGCGGTAGCTCTCGATATAGACCTTGTCTACATGGACCTGGCTGCTGATCTGCTCCCAGGAGTGCTGGAGCCAGGCTGGATCCTGCATCCTCTCCACCACTCCGACAGGAATGTAGATGGCGACGCGGAACTGATCGTGCGCGGGCGGTGCGGCCTGGGAGGAAGCATTCCCGGGCACGAGGCATAAAAAGGCAAAGAAAGACAACATCAGCATGCGACTTCGAACGAGCACGGTTGAATCTCCTCGGGTTGTCAAATTTTGCGTAATGAATGGACACATGGAACCGGGCAAATGTTCAAAAAGCCCCATACAAACGCGCACCCAGTATAAGCGCGCAGATTCGGTCCGTAAAACCATGTAGCTGAAGGAGGTTTTCTGATCCGGAAGCTCTGGTTCCAGGCTGCTCAATCATGCGTAAATGGACGCATAGGCCGCGCCAATAGACGCAGGAGAATTCCAGCCCGCCCAGGAACTAAAGCAATCCGCATGCATCACTTGAATAACGGCCTGGTGAGCAACCTTGACCGCGCGGATGATCCGGAGCGGCGGTACACTAGGACCGAAAGCTCACTTACTCCGGGAGGACGAATGTCGCTAAATCTGCTCGAACAATTGCGCACTTTTACCGTGGTCGTCGCCGACACTGGCGACATTGAGGCGATTGGCAAGTTTCGCCCCCAGGACTCGACTACAAACCCCTCGCTGATTACCGCCGCCGCCCAACTGCCGCAGTACCAGCCCATCGTGGACGGTGTGCTGCTGGCCGCGCGCCGGGAGTTGGGCAAGGCCGCCGACGCCAAGACCGTCGCCAACATTGCTTTTCAGCGGCTGGCCATAGCCTTCGGCAAAAAGATTCTGGCCATCGTTCCCGGGCGCGTCTCGACGGAGGTGGACGCGCGCCTCTCCTATGACACCGCGGCCACCATTGCGCAGGCGCGCAGCATTATCAGCCAGTACGCCGCCGAGGGCATTGGCCGGGAGCGCGTACTGGTCAAGATCGCCTCCACATGGGAGGGGCTTCGCGCCGCCGAAGTACTGGAGCGCGAGGGAATCCACTGCAACCTGACCCTGCTTTTTGGCCTGCACCAGGCCGTGGCGGCGGCCGAGGCAGGCGTCACGCTGATCTCTCCCTTTGTGGGGCGCATTCTCGACTGGTACAAGAAAGACACGGGCAAGGATTTCCACGGCGCCGAGGATCCCGGCGTGAAGTCCGTAACCGCGATTTACAACTACTACAAGAAATTTGGTTACAAGACGCAGGTGATGGGCGCGAGCTTCAGGAACATCGGTGAGATTACGGAGTTGGCCGGCTGCGATCTGCTTACCATCTCGCCGCAACTGCTGGCCGAATTGGAGGCGACGGAGGGCGATCTGCCGCGCAAGCTTTCGCCCGTAGCCGCGCAATCCCTGGAGATTGCGAAGATTAGCATGAACAAAGAGAAATTTGAAGCGATGCACACCGCCGACCGCATGGCTGCCGACAAGCTGAAGGAAGGCATTGAAGGATTCTCAGCCGCGCTGGTGAAGCTGGAGACGCTGCTGGCCAAGCGGCTGGCCGAGCTGGAGGCGGGCGCATCCGCTTAGGATTCTGCGGAATTGGCGGGTTGCGGTTTCGGGCGGAATCCGAGGAAACCACAACCCGACTTCACTCCGGATCCCGATTTCACCATTTATACATTGAATTCCGCGGCATTTCGACGTATGATAACGATGCAGACGAGTTTGTCCGCCTGAGTTGCCGTGACCGCACCGGCTGGCGGAGAGATGAGTGGGCTTACAGCCCACTTTTTATTTGCGGCAAAAGCCGGGATGTTTCGCGAGAAATCGGCGGTCATTCAGGCAAATGCTGTGATTTTTGGTCCTTGAATGGGCCGGCGTGCAGGAAACGGGGTCCCCAGCGAGCGATTTTTGCTCGATGGGGTGTAAAAACGATGGCAGTCAAGCTGGAAGCAATTCGATTGGCGGCGGAGCGCGTGGCCGCCTCGCATGGGCTGGAAGTGGTGGAGATTGAGTTCATGGGCCCGGCGAAGGAGCGCACGTTGCGCGTTTCTCTGGAGAAGAACGCCGAGGGCCGCGCACGGCTGAAGGCGGCGATTGCAGCCGGAACAATTGAGGATTTGCCGGGATTTTTGGCCGAGGGAAGGCTTGACGCGAGTCGTTTGGAGCAACTTTCGGGCGTGACCCACGAGGATTGCGCGGCTTTCAGCCGGGATTTTGGTGTGCTGCTGGACGTGGAAGATCTAGTTCCGGGCGCGGAGTATACGCTGGAAGCCAGTTCTCCGGGGTTGGATCGCAAGCTGATCCGGCCCGCTGATTTTGAACGATTTGCCGGATCGCTGGTCAAGGTGCAGACCTTCGAGCCGATCCGCAATAACAGGCATTGGCATGGGCGGCTGGCGGGGTTTGTTTCCCAGGTCCCCAAAAGCGAGGGACCTGGGGCACCCGCTGGGGCACCCGCGACGATTACGCTAGACCTGAACGCGGTGAAGCAGAACAGCAAGAGCCGGAAGGCCGGCGTGAGTACGGTGGAGATTGCGTTGGAGAACATTGAGAAGGCGCAACTGGTGCCGGAGATTTAGTTGAAGCAGGGACTAGGGAACAGGGACTAGGGACTAGACCCCCGACTTAACTGAACATGAAACAGCAACCGGCTGGGCGCGAATCGTCCTGGGCCGAGCGAACAAGAGAGAGCAAGCAGAGTATGGCCAGCGTTTTGTATCAGAGCATCGAGCTTTTGAGCCAAGAGAAGAGCATCGACCCCGCGATTGTTGTGGGCGCGGTCGAGGAGGCCATCGCCCTGGCCACGCGCAAGTTCTACAAGACCCAGGAGAATATGCGTGGCGAGCTGAACAAGGAGACGGGCGAGATTCTGGCCTACATTTACAAGACGGTGGTGGCCGACGATGAGCCGATTGAGGATCCCTTGAACCAGATCACGCTCAGCGAGGCCAAGGCGCTTTCGCCGGAGGTGGAAGTAGGCAGCGAGCTTCGTTTCTATCGCGACACTACGCCACTGGGGCGCATTGCCGCGCAATTGGCCAAACAGGTGATCTTCCAGAAGGTGCGCGAGGCCGAGCGCGACACGGTCTTCCAGGAGTACGCGCACCGCGAAAAAGAAGTGCTGAACGCGACGGTCAAGCGCATCGAGGGCCAGGACATCATCTACGACCTGGGCAAGGCCGAGGCGCGCTGCCCCAAGCGGGAGCAGTCACGGCTGGAGCAGTTCTCCATTGGCGAGCGGGTGCGGGTTGTCCTGCTCAAGGTGGACCGCGCCGCCAAGGGACCGCAGGTGATCGTCAGCCGCGCCGCGCCGGAGCTGGTGCAGAACCTCTTCCAGTCGGAGGTGCCGGAGATTTACGACAACACCGTGGTGATCAAGGCTATTGCGCGCGAAGCCGGCGAGCGCACCAAGATTGCCGTCCAGAGCCGCGACAAGGATGTGGACCCGGTAGGCGCCTGCGTGGGTATGAAGGGCATGAGGGTGCAATCGATCATCCGCGAGTTGCGCGGAGAGAAGATCGACATCATTGAGTATTCGGACGAAATCACCACCTTTGCCGAGAAGGCCTTGCAGCCAGCCAAGGTCAGCCGCGTTTCCATCGCCGACCTGACCGATAAACAGCTTGAAGTGATTGTGGACGACACGCAACTTTCTCTGGCCATTGGCAAGAAGGGGCAGAACGTGCGTCTTGCCGCCAAGCTGCTGGGCTGGAAGATCGACATCAAGAGCGAAGAGGAGAAGCGGCAAGAGGTTGAGCAGCAGATGCAGGCTCTCTCCGGCGGACCCTCGACGCCTATCGAGCAAGTGACGGAGCTGGGCGACGGGATCATTCAGAAGCTGGTTGCGGCGGGCATCACCACCGTCGAAGCGCTTGCCGACATGACGCCCGAACAGCTCGAAGAGATTCCCGGTATCGGCGAAAAGACGCTGGAAAAGATCAGCATCGCCGTGCGCCACTACTTTGGCCAGTTTGAAGAGAACGAGGCGGCACGCGCGTCTGAAGAGGCCGAAGGCGAGAGTCCTGATGGGTCAGCGACGGAAGAAGAGCGCGAAGTGGTCAGGGAAACCGGCGAAGCGGAAGCGGAAAACGACGCAGCGGTGATCACTGAAGCGGAGAATGTGCACGCTGCCGAAGAGGATACGGAGGAGTATCGCAGCGGTGCCGAAGCGGCCGTTGTGGATATTCCCCCCGCCGACGAAGCGGAAGTGGAAACATTGCAAGACCAGCCGGCTGAGGCGCTTGAGCAGGATGCTCAAAGCACGGAAGAGCCGCTGCTGGAAGAAGTTGATACGGAAAGCGCGACAACGGACGAGCAGGCGGCCAAAGAGGACGGCGCATAAGATGCGCCGCTACTCGCCAGCCCAGGTAGGCAACAACTTACAGACCAGCCAATGCCACGAGGTAGCTATGAGCGACTAACGGCTTTGGAAAGCACAATTTGAAAAGAGGCGGATGAGTAAGGTTCGGATCAACGATCTCGCTCGCGAGATGGAAGTCAAGAGTCGGCAGATTCTTGACATATTGGCAGAGCTCGGCCTGGACGCCGGCAAGACCCACTCCAGTTCTTTGGAGGAGTACGAGGCCGACAAGGTGCGGGCTCATTTTGAGCGTGGATCGCGGCCCGCGAGCCAGTCGAGCGCGCAAGGCACGCGTGCCCAACAGGGCATCGCGCCCAAGATTGACCTCTCGCATATCTCCAAGCCCGGCGACGTGCTGAAGGCCGTTCTGGCCAAAAAGCAGGAAGAAGAAGCGGCAGCGCGGCAGAGTCACGCCCCGGCTAAGCCGCAGGTGACTCCGCCCGCGCAGACGCCCGCGCGACCAGCGCCGCCGGTTATCGCCGTTGCCCCGCCCGCCGCCACGGCCGCTCGCCCAGAACCTCGCAAGATCGTTCCGCTGCCTCGCTCCGCGCCGCCGATCATCGTCCATCCGCCGATTCCGCCCGCGATTGCCACTCGCCCGCCGGTCAAGCCGGTGGTGGCCAAAGCTCCGGCCAGCGCCGTAGCTGGACAGCGTCCGGCCGTGGTTGTTGCGCCGCCCGTAGCCGTGGTGGTCAAGCCACCCGCTGCCCCCGTTCTCCACGAAGCTCAGCCGCCCGCTGTCGAGAAGCCAGTCAAGCCCGCCGCGCCTTCGGTGGCGGCACCTGAAGTTGCTGTCACTGCCGCAACGCAGGCTCCCACAGCGCCTGCCGCCTCCGCCACGGTCGCAGAAGCTGTTGTTTCGAGTGAGACTCTTCCGGTGGCCGAAGCAGCCGTCGCCGCGCCCGAAAAGGAAGCTTCTTCAGCCGCTTCCACGCTGGAAGCCGCCGCTGCGCCCGCGCAACCGCTTGTTCATCGCACCAAAGGGCATACGCACATCGCGTCGCCCACTCCGGCGCTGCCCGCGCGGCGCGTGGTGATGCCACAAACGGGCCCGCGTCCGGTTTACAAGGCGCCTCCAGTGGTTGTACCTCCGCCACAGGCCAACACCGGAATCGCCGCCGGCGGGATTCAGCGCGGCAGACCCATCTTCGACCGCAACAGGCCCTACGGCGGTCCAGGCAGCTATGCGCAGCGCACCCCCGGAGGCCCTGCGGGAGCAGCCGGCCAGTTCCCCGGCGGTCCGCGACCCAAGCACCCCACCCGCACCGGCTACGCTGGACCGGGTGGGACCGGCGCTCCCGGAGCGCCCGGCAGCCGTCCTGCCTATGGCGCGCGTCCCGGCTATGCCGGGGCAGCGCGTCCCGGTGGCTTCGGTGGACCGCGTCCCGGCCCCGGCGGCGCGCCATCAGGCGAGGCACCGCGTCCGCAGCGTGCCCCATCCAGAGGCCGCGGCGGCCGTCCGCAGTATCCCAAGACGAAGGAAGGCCCGATGAAGGGCTTTGTGCCGCCGCCACGTTATGGCGGGGTGCAATACGGCGGGGAACCGCTGCCCATTACCCGCGAGATTACCGTCACCGAGGGCATCAGCGTCAAGGATCTGGCCGAAAAGCTCGAAGTACGCGCCAAGGACCTGATCGCCACCCTGCTGATGAGCGGCATCTTCGTCACCGTTAATCAATCCCTCGACGCCGAGATGGTTAAGGACGTAGCCGCCAAGTTCGGCGCCGCCGCCACCGTCATCAGCTACGAGGAAGAGATTGCCAACCAGGCCATCGAGGAGGTTCTCGAGGCCGAAAACACCGGCGAACTCGAAGTGCCCCGTTCGCCGGTTGTGACCGTGATGGGCCACGTCGATCACGGCAAGACCTCGCTGCTAGACGCCATTCGGGAAACCGACGTAGCGGCGGGCGAAGCCGGCGGCATTACCCAGCACATTGGCGCATACAAGGTGAAGTTCTCCAAGGAAGGCTCGCCGGCCTCCGGCCGCGAGATTGTCTTCCTTGACACCCCTGGCCACGAAGCTTTCACCCGCATGAGAGCGCGCGGCGCCAAGGTCACGGACATTGTGGTGATCGTGGTGGCCGCCGACGATGGCGTCATGCCACAAACCCTGGAGGCCATCGACCACGCCAAGGCTGCCAATGTTCCCATCATCGTTGCGGTGAACAAGATCGACAAGCCCAACGCCAACCCCGAGCGCGTGAAAAAGCAGCTTGCCGACCGCGGACTTATACCTGAAGAGTGGGCCGCTGCCGGCGAGGGCACCGTCTTCGTCGAGGTCTCCGCCAAAAAGCGCATCCACCTCGATCTGCTGCTGGAAATGATCTGCCTGGTCTCCGACATCAAGGCGCCCAAGGCGACCCCTGGCCGCAAAGCTGTCGGCAGTGTTCTCGAGGCCAAGCTCGACCGCGGGCGCGGCGCCGTGGCCACCGTGCTGGTGCAGGATGGCACCCTCCACCTCAACGACAGCTACATTGTCGGCAACACCTTCGGCAAGGTTCGCGCCATGTTCGACG
>CAYLHL010000003.1:0-241001 GCA_964383595.1 uncultured Occallatibacter sp.
CGACCACTGGCAGAATCTTGCTTGGTTGGGCGAGTGCTGCTGACGCCCGCTTCGGACCTAACGCTGACGGCAGTGTATCATTCCTCAATGCAAATGTGGACGAAAAATCTCGCATTTTGTTCGCTTTTTTTACCATTCAGGGAAATTATTTGCAGATAAATCTGTTGAATCCATGTATGTTGGAGCTATACCTCGCCGAAGAAGCTGCTACGCCATGACTCAGCCTGCCAGGACGATCTACGATTTCGGCCCCTTCCGCTACGATGCCGGGCAGCGTCTTCTTTTTCGCGGCGAGGCGACGGTTCCTCTGGCGCCTAAAGTGGCTGAAACCCTGCGCGTCTTGCTGGAGCACCAAGGAACGGTGGTTGAAAAAGCCGAGTTGATGCGTGCGGTATGGCCGGATACCACGGTCGAAGAGATCGGACTGGCGCGCAACATCTCGCAACTCCGCAAGGCTCTGGACGACGAGAGCGAAGCCGTTATCTATATTGAGACCCTCCCAAAGCGCGGATACCGTTTTGTCGGAGAGATTCGTTCGCCAGACGGCGCCAATGATCTGCCTGGCTCCCCACCAGTGCGAAGGGTCCGGCGCTGGCTGCTGCTCTCGCTGGTAGCGCTGTGCCTGATTGCTTGCTTCGTTTACTGGCAGTTTTACCGTCCCTCGCGCTACCTCCCCACCGGCGAACGCTTCGCGAACATTGCCGTCGTGCCCTTCGAGTGCCTCAGCCCGGAGTTGGACTGCGCCGAGTTCCCTCACGGCTTGACGGAGTTGCTCGTGGCCCAACTGTCGAAGCTCGAAGGCGTCCATGTCCTTTCGCCGTCCACGGTTGCGAGCTACCAGCGCGCCCGGCTTTCGATGGCCTTCATGGCGCGCGTTCTGGGCATGGATGTGGTACTGGAAGGAACGATTCAACGGGTCAACGATCGCGTTCGAGTGACCTCGCGGCTCGTGGACGTGCATAGCGCCAAGCTCATCTGGTCCGACAGTTACGAATATCCGCTCCAGCAGTTGGGCGACGCTCAGAGCAATGCGGCCAGAGATATTACTGCCCAGGTTGGCGCTCATCTGGCGGCTCATTCCCGGTCATCTCACGCAACTCGTTGATTTCAGGAGTTTTCATTTATTGCGAAGCATTCCTTCAACGATTCTTCGCGGATTCCGAAGCTTCAACACGGCTATTACTCTGCCATCGTTTATCCGGTGGATCAAATCCCCGGAAAGGAATCGCCCATGAAAACCAAACAATTCACCCTGTTTCTTGTCCTTCTATTGTTATTGTGCGGGCTGCGCGCCGCCACGCCGGCTCAAACTCCCCACCACGCCTCCCGCAAAACTCTCGACCATCCAACCACAATTCAAGGCTATCCCTGCGCCAAAGGCTACGCCTGGTTTTTTGACGACGACCGCTTGTATCGCTGCACCGTCACGCAGGAGATTCCCTTCGGCGAAGTGCGCATCCCTGCCGGAACGTACATTGCGCTGACCCCGCAAGGCATTCCCGACTTTGTTCAGATGAGTCATGACGCGCTGATTCTGGGTTTGACCTGCCAGGGTGGCAGTTTTCTCGGCCCTAGCGAAGGCTCTGTAGTGACCTTTTATCCCAATGGCAAGTTGAAGCTCTGCTTCCTGGCGCGAGACCAAATTGTGCAGGGCATTCCCTGCGCCCATGGCGGCTTCTTCGCTTCACTCAACGGCGTCGATCCCGGTGTCTCCTTTGACGAAGGCGGCAAACTAATCTCATGCCGTCTCTCCAAAGAATTCGGCGCCCAGCATCGCGGCGAGCGATACGTGCAGGCACCAGCGGAGCGGCCAGCCGCTCACTAGTCGCTCGCACCACCTGCGGTGCGGCTTGTACAATTGCCGCTGATGAGATTTCCATCCGTCGATGGCGCGGATAGGATGGAAGACGGAAACAGATCCCGGAGGAAAATGTGACTAGGCTAGAAGATGAAAAGATTCTCCTTCAGGCGGGGAAGTGTTCGGTAACGATACTCCCCCTCCTGGGCGGCAAGATTGCGTCCATTCTTGTGGGCGAACACGAATTATTGCAGGCTCCGCTCGCCCCTTACGGCCCGCGCACCCGCACCATGGGCTTCAATGAAGGCGACGCCAGCGGATGGGACGAGTGCCTGCCCTCAGTGGCCGGTTGCACCGTGCAGACCGCCAACGGCCCTGTCACAATTCCCGATCACGGCGACGTGTGGCGGGTCGAATGGCAGACGGTTTCCCGCGGCGAAAGCTCTGTTACCCTGCGCGGGGAGTGCTTCTCGCTGCCGCTCACGTTCGAGCGCGCCGTTACTCTGACTCAGACGGAAAAGGGTTACCGCCTGCAAGTCAACTACAAGGTCTCCAACACTGGAGCCACGGTGGTTCCCTGGGCGTGGTCAGCGCATCCCGGCTACGCGGCGGAAGAAGGGGACAAACTCAGCCTGCCCGGCTCCATCAAGGCACTGCGCATCGAGTGGACTCGCAACGACCGCCTGGACAAGAGCAACGGCACCGCAGCGTGGCCCATCGCCAAACTCACCGCCGGCGGCGAAACCGATCTGCGCATATCGACGGCAACGCACTCCGGCGTCGGCGACAAGCTTTTTGCCGGCCCGCTCACTCCCGCCGAGAACTGGGTCGCCCTGGAACGCCCCAAGGTCGGTGTTCGTCTCCGTGTCAGCTTTGACGCGGCAGCGACCCCTTATTTGGGCCTTTGGATATGCCAGGAAGGCTATCCCGAAGGCAACCACCCCCAACAGCACTGTGTCGCCATGGAGCCAACCACGGCACCCGTCGATTCGCTCGCCATCGCCGGCCCATGGTCGCGCACCCTGGCCGCCGGCGCGTCGTTCTCCTGGCCCATGACTCTTGATTTGGAAACTTTGTAAAATCGTGGCTACTTTCTACGATCAATTGACCACTGTTCACTGAAAAGGATGACTTACCATGCATGATCCCGCTGTTCTTCGCTCTTCCCACATTGCCCGCTTCAACGCCGACCCAGCGATCTTCGTCGCTCCTGGCCGCGTCAACCTGATCGGCGAACACACCGATTACGCCGAGGGCTTTGTCATGCCCGTGGCAATCAACTTCGCCACCCTCGCAGCGATCTCGCCGCGCACCGATGGCAAAATCGTTCTCTGGGCCGAAAACTACGGCGAAGAGAAGACCTTTGACGCCACCGCCAAGCCCGTCGCCAGCAAGCATTGGAGTGATTACCCGATGGGCGTCGTCTCCATCCTCACCGGCGAAGGCCACAAGATTCCCGGCTTCAGCCTCAGCATCTGGGGCGACGTGCCGCTAGGCTCCGGCCTCTCCAGCTCCGCCGCGCTCGAAGTCGTCACCGCTTTGGCTGTCCTATCGCTCATCGGCGCCGACTATCCGCGCCCGGTGCTGGCAAAGCTCTGTCAGCGCGTCGAAAACGAGTTTGTAGGCGCCAACTGCGGCATCATGGACCAGTTCATCAGCGCCAACGGCAAGGCGAATCATGCTTTGCTTTTGGATTGCCGCGACTTGAGTTTCCGCCTCGCGCCCATTCCCGCCAACATTGCGCTGGTCATTGCCAACACCATGGTCAAGCACTCCATCGCCGGTGGCGACTATCCAACCCGCCGCCGCGAGTCCGAGGCCGCCTGCGCCATCATCAACGGCCATCGCGGCCACGTGCCCTTCCTGCGCGACGCCACGCTTGACGATCTGGCCAAGTGGGGCAGCGAGATGGAGCCGAAGTCGTACCTCCGCGCCAAGCACGTCATCACGGAAGACCTGCGCACCGTGGCCGCCAGCGAGGCTCTGCTCAAGGGTGACATGAAGGAAGTCGGCCGCCTGATGGCCGAGGCGCACATCAGCTATAGCAAGGACTTCGAGGGCAGTTGTGAAGAGGCCGACCTGATGGTCGATATCGCCAACCAGCTACCAGGCCTCATTGGCGCGCGCCTCACTGGCGGCGGCTTTGGCGGCTGCACGGTGAATTTGGTGGAACAGGACAAGGCTGTGGCCTTTGCCGCGGAGCTGGGCAAGCGCTACGAAGCCAAAACCGGCATCAAGCCGGAAATTCACATATGCCACGCCTCCGACGGCGCCCACCGCATCTCGTAGTCATATTGCCTCAACGGGCCTCCCAGGTTCCAAAAGCGGAACCTGGGGCACCCCGGACTCATACGGCTTTTCCCGCTTTGTGTCGCCACATCTGTTTGTAAATTGAAGGTCGGTCACACACACGAATGGACGCTCTCTTGCCGCTTGGCAGTGAGCGCCAAGCTGGTTGTATTCATCCAAAATGGGACGCTTCGGCGTCCCATGACGCCTTCGGCCTTGACACAAACGGCTCTTCCGTTGATGCTTAACAGTTCCGGTTATTTCATCATTTCAAGCGTACGGAGGTCTTCAGTTTGCGGGTTCGCGTCTTTTACCACGACAAATGCTTTGACGGAGCTTGCTCGGCGTCGCTGTTCACGCGCTTTCATCGTGAGTGCATTGCCGAGGGAGCCAGCTATGAGTACCATGGGCTCTCGCATCGGGCCGGTGCGCTCTTTGACGAGAGCGAGTTCACCGGCGACGAAAACGCCATCGTGGATTTCAAGTACTCGGCCTCGCCTCGGATTACCTGGTGGTTCGACCACCATCTGTCGGCCTTCCTGACGCCTGAGGACCATCAGCATTATCTTGACTGCAAGCAGGACCCGGTCTGCGGCGCGCACCGCTTTCTTGACGCCGATTACACCTCATGCACCAGCTTTCTGGCGCACATTACCTCAACCCGTTACGGCTTCAATACCGAGCCAGTGGCCGAACTGATTCATTGGGCCAACATTGTGGACGGCGCGAAGTATGAAAGCCCTGAAGCCGCTGTCGAGATGGCTGCTCCGGCGATGAAGTTGACGCTCATCATCGAATCCACGCAGGACCCGGCCTTCATTCCGCGCCTGATTCCGCTGCTGACCGCGATGCCGCTGGCCGAGGTTCTGAGCCAGCCCTTTGTGGCCAACCTGCTGCCGCCTTTGCTGGAGCGCCATCAGAAGGCGATCCAACTGATCCGCGAACGTAGCGAAGAGCGCGACGGAACGATTTATTTTGATATCACCGACCAGCCGCAGGAGGGATATAACAAGTTCATTCCCTACTATTTGCATCCGCATGCGACTTATTCGATTGGCCTGTCAAAGTCCAGTTTCCGCACCAAGGTATCGGTCGGCTCGAATCCCTGGACGACGGCCGATCCGGCCCGCATGGTGAATCTGGCGGCCATCTGCGAGCGCTACGGCGGCGGCGGCCATGCCCGCGTGGGAGCCATCAGCTTTTCTCCCGACCAGGTTGACCCTGCGCGCGAAGCCGCGGCGGTGATTGTGGCTGAGCTGAGGGCAAAAAACCCGTTCGCCTGAGCGGGGCGTCCTGATATTTCCCTGAGAAATGCCCGCGACTTGTCTGAAAGGCGGGATAAACTATATGCGCGGTTCATGGCCGCGAAATTTCTCGTGGAATTTTGCAGAGGCCTCCCTTGAAGAACCTGATTCGCTCCTTCGCGCTGAGCCTTTTCCTGACTGCTTCGCTGCTCCTTGCCCAAGATGGCCCGCTCTCCAACGGGTACATCTACGCCTACGCCGGTGGTGATTACCCAATTGAAGGCAATGGGGATGGAGGACCGGCGACGAGCGCGCTTTTTTCGATAATTTTCGGTGAAGCTTTGGATGCGGCTGGAAATCTGTATATTGCGGATTTTGGGGCTGATCTCATACGGAAAGTGGATGCGTCGACCGGTATCATCAATACGGTTGCAGGCAACGGGCAACGAGGTTACAGCGGGGATGGAGGACTGGCCACAAATGCAGAGTTGAGGGGCCCTTATGCTGTCGCATCGGATGCTGCCGGAAACCTGTATATTGCGGATTCTGCTAATAGCCGCATAAGGAAAGTTGATATTTCAACTGGGATTATCACTACGGTTGCAGGCATCGGATCCGGTTCTGGGCCACTTGGAGATGGCGGACCGGCTACCAGCGCTGTAGTCGGGAGCCCTATGGGAGTTATGGTTGATAACGCCGGAAACCTTTATATTTCGGATTGGTGGACTGATACCATAAGGAAGGTTGATGCTTCGACCGGTATTATCACCGCGGTTGCTGGCAGTGGAAATTCTGGATTTAGCGGGGATGGGGGACCGGCCACCAGCGCAGAACTAGAATATCCAAATGGGCTGGCAGTCGATTCTACTGGAAACCTATATATCGCGGATACATCCAATCGCCGTGTCCGAAAGGTAGATGCCGCAACGGGCATCATCACCACTGTTGCTGGCAATGGAGTACTAGATGGAGAACTAGGAGGCTTCCCCGGAGATGGGGGGCCGGCCACGGATGCAGCTCTTGGCGGTACTATGGGAGTGGCTCTGGATGCATCCAACAACCTATATATTGCGAGCAGCGGCGAAGATCGAATTCGAAGGGTTGACGCCGAGACCGGTATTATTACTACGGTGGCTGGGAGCGGATTTGGAGGGCCCAACGGAAATGGAGGATTAGCGATTGATGCCGGACTTGGAGAAATTGTTGATGTAGCCTTGGATGACAAAGGAAACCTATATATTGAAGATACCTACGACAGTAACACGCCCTTGAACCAAGTCCGGATCGTCCGTCCGCAAGCGTCTACGTTGACAGCGACGACGACAATCCTTTCCGCTTCCGCAAAGGTTTTAACTTACGGCCAGACGCTGACGCTGACCGCAACGGTGACTTCGGCCAGCGGTGATACGCCAGCCGGAATGGTCACTTTCTTTAGTGGCGGCACTTCACTGGGAATCACATCCTTGAATAGCAGCGGCGTGGCTCAATTATCAATCACTCCCACCGTGGGTAGTTTCTCCATCACCGCAAGTTATGGCGGTTCCCTGACGGATGCGTCTTCCGTTTCTTTGCCTCCCGTGGCCGTTACCGTCAACGCCATTACTACGACGACAACTCTCTCCGCCTCCGCCTCTTCCTTATCCTACGGCCAGACATTGACGCTTACCGCTACGGTAACTCCGGCAAGCGGCGCAACGCCAATCGGAACAGTGACGTTTTACAACGGCGCAACCTCGCTGGGCAGCGGAACACTGAACGGCGGCGTGGCAACGCTGACAATTACTCCCGCTGTCGGCAGTTACTCCATCACCGCGCATTATGGCGGTTCCTCGACGGATGCGTCCTCCATTTCTTCGCCTGCCGTTTCCGTAACCGTCAACTCCGTCTCCACGACAACATTTCTTAGCGCGGTTCCAACATCTTTAACCGTTGGCCAGTCGCTAACACTCACCGCGACAGTAACTTCGGCCAGCGGCGCGGCGCCATCCGGTACAGTAACTTTCTACAATGGCACGGCTTCACTGGGCAGCGGAACACTGAACGGCAATGGCGTGGTAACGCTGACGATTACTCCTGCCGTGGGGAGTTACGCCATCACCGCAAGTTATGTTGGCTCGACGAACGATGTGGCCTCAATTTCCCCGCCTGTCGCGGTCACTGTGTTGGCCGCCACAACCACAACATCTCTGTCCGCATCGCCCAACCCGGCTCCCTTTGGGGCCACAGTCACATTCGCGGCTACGGTCAGCGCTTCCGCGCTCACGCCAACAGGCTCTCTTTCGTTTTATGACGGCGCTGCTCTGTTGGCAACCGAGGCACTGACATCCGGCGCGGCCACTTACTCCACCAGCACACTCAACGCCGGAACGCATAACATCACCGCGGTGTACGCGGGAGCGGCGGAGTTCACGGCCAGCACATCGCCGGTTGTCGCCGAGGTCATTTTGCCGGCGGAGTTCAGCATCTTTGCCTCACCAGCAGAGCGCACCGTCTACACGGGACAGACGGCGACATTCGACATCATTATCACTCCCGGCACGGGCTTCGCTCTGCCGGTCGCACTCAGTTGCTCGCAACTGCCTGCCAACACCGTCTGTAAATTCTCTCCAGCAACCGTGTCCGCGGGCGGCGGTGTCGCCAAGTTGGTGGTGGAAACCTCCGCTCCGCGCGCGGCGACCGCGGCTTCCTCGTACACCGCCAAAGTGGGCGGCGCAGCGCTGGCTGGTCTGTTGATCTTCTTCATTCCCGGGCGGCTGCGCCGCCGCCGCAATGCATGGTTCATATGGCTTGCCTTCCTTGCATTGTTGACCGCAGGGTTCGGTATCGCCGGATGCGGCGCGCCAGGTTCGCTGACGGGAGGAACGACGGTGGGAACCTGCGCCATTGTCGTCACAGGAAGCGCAACCAATGGGAGCCAAACCCTGACTCATGGTGCCACAATTACCTTGAACGTCAACTCGCTTTTCTAGGGCCTATGCTCGCCGCTTGAGCGGTCACTGCGAAAAAGCCGAGACAGCTAAGAATGTTCCCATGAAAATATTGGTTTAATCTGAAGTAAGCATGAATGATTCCGCCGTACTGCTGATCGATTGCCCGGACCAGAAAGGCTTGGTGGCCCGCGTCTCTTCGTTGCTTTATCGTCATGGGGCCAATATCCTCCACGCTGACCAGCACCAGGATCACGAACAAGGCCTTTTCTTCATGAGAGTCGAATGGGCGCTGGACGATGGCGCCCCATCTTCGTCTCACTGCTTTGATCTGGAGGCCTTCAAGGCGGAGTTCGCACCGCTGGCCGCCCAACTCTGCATGAGGTGGAGTTTGACCGCGAGCGCGCACCGGATCAAGGTCGGGCTCTTCTGCTCCCAATATCTGCACTGCATGGTTGATCTGCTTTACCGCTGGCGGGCCGGTGAGTTGGTGTGCGAGATTCCTCTCATCATTTCAAACCACCGTTTGGTTGAAAATCTTGCCGCCTATTACAACATTCCCTTTGAATACGTGCCGGTAACAGCGGCCACGCGCGCTGAGGCCGAGGCACGGCAGCTTGAACTGCTGGCGCGCCATGATATCGAATTAGTCGTGCTGGCGCGTTATATGCAAATACTTTCGCCCAATTTTGTCGCGCGCTATCCGGCTTCGATCATCAATGTTCACCACTCGTTTCTGCCCGCCTTCACCGGAGCAAGGCCCTATCAGGCCGCACACGCGCGCGGCGTCAAGCTGATTGGCGCCACCAGCCACTATGTCACCGAAATCCTTGATGACGGACCGATCATCGAGCAGGATGTGGCCCGCATCTCGCACCGCGACCAGGTGGAAGACCTTGTGGCCCGCGGCCGCGACCTGGAACGTATCGTTCTCTCACGCGCCGTCCGCTGGCGGCTGGATCGCCGCATTCTCTGCTACGGGAACAAGACGGTGATCTTCGATTGAAGTGATTTGTGAGGCTTTTCGGCTGCGCTATCCAACCACCGTCTGTGTCAACTTGCAGATCTGGCGCTTCGGGCCGCGCTGATGCATGTCCGTTTCCTGCGCCCAATCCTACGTCTTTGGAATTGAGCGCCTGAGCGATGGTGAGGTTGGCTAAGCTTGCCTCAATAGCGTAGGGTAATAGCGAGCGTCGAATCAGCCGGCAAGGAGACAGAACGCAATGTCCAGTCCATCGCTCGCGCAGGCGCCCGTCCAACGGCAGAGGTCATTGGATGTGCTGCGCGGCCTTACTATCGCCTTCATGATTATGGTGAACAACAACGGCGGCTCCGGCTCGTGGGGCTTCATGAACCACGCCGCATGGAATGGCCTCACCCCCACCGATATGGTCTTTCCCACTTTTGTGTTTGTAATGGGCGCCTCAATGGTGTTCGCCTTTGAGGCGCGGCTGGCTCGCGGCGCCACGCGCGCGCAACTAGCTTGGCACACGCTTCGGCGAGCTGCGGTTCTGTTTCTGCTGGGCATTGTGGTGAATGGGTTTCCGTTCTTCGAGCTGGCCCACTTGCGCATTTACGGTGTCTTGCAGCGCACCGCTGTTTGCTATTTGATTGTGGGCCTCTTCTATCTATGGGATCAGCGCGTATGGACGAAAGTGGCGGCGATGGTGGTGGCGATGGTGGGCTACTGGATTCTGCTCCGCTGGGTTCCGGTACCAGGAGCGGGGATGCCGGGCCGCGATATTCCTTTTATGGACCAGACCCTCAATCTTACCTCATGGATCGACCGGCACCTCATGCCCTATCACCTTTATCTGGATGCGCCAGCGCACAATCTGCGCGATCCAGAGGGGCTGTTGAGCGACCTGCCCGCCCTGGGAACCACGCTGCTGGGCTTGTTGACCGGGTTGTGGCTGCACGCGCGCCGGACGGCTGCCGTCACAGCGCGAGGATTGAGTGCCGGGGCCGTGACCTGCCTGGCTTCGGGCTACCTCTGGTCCTTCTGGTTCCCACTGAACAAGAATTTGTGGACCAGTTCGTTTGTTCTGGTGGTGGCTGGCTGGTCGCTGGCTGCGCTCACACTGGTTTACTGGGCTGTGGAGCAGGGGGGCTGGGGCAATGGCCGAAGCAAGGCTCTGATATGGCCCTGGCTGGTGCTCGGCTCCAACGCCATCACGGCTTATATGTTCAGCGAATTGGTGCCCAGCGCTCTCTATCACCTTCGTATTACGGCGGGAGGGCGGCATACTGACCCGGTAAGCTGGCTTCGCAACCTCCTCGGTGCGAACATCCCAGATCCAGGCTGGGCGGCATTTGCCTTCTCGCTTTCGATTCTGGCATTTTGCTTCATTCCGGTATGGGTGCTCTATCGCAATAAAATCTTTGTGAAGGTTTAATCACCGCTGAACGGCTCTGCCGCTTGCAAGGAGAAACAATGAAGAAATTCATGGTCAGGAAACCCGCGCTGATGCTGGCGGTTGTTGTCATAGTTTGTTTTGGAGTTGGAACTCTGCGTGCGCAAAGCGGCGCACGGCAAGCCGCGATTCCTCTGCCGCCGATGGGCTGGTCCTCGTGGAACAGCTTCTCCAACACCGTCGATGCCCAAGTGGTAATGGCGCAAGCCAAAGCCATGGTTTCCACCGGAATGGCCAAGGCTGGCTATCAGTACATCAACATCGACGAAGGCTGGTGGCTGGGCGAGCGCGACAAGGACGGCAATATTGTGGTCGATCCCAAGGCATGGCCGGCAATGACGGCTGGAGAAAAACCCGGCGACATGGCCAATATCGTCCGTTCGATTCACGGCCTTGGACTAAAAGCCGGCATCTACACCGACGCCGGCTACGATGGTTGCAGCACCTCCGGCCCTGACATTGGACCCTCCTACCCCCACACCGGCAGCGAAGGCCATTACGAGCAGGATTTTCTTCAGTTTGCCAAATGGGGATTCGACTATGTGAAGGTTGACTGGTGCGGCGGCTATGGAGAGAATCTCGATCCCGCGGTTCAATACGCTGAGATCGCGCGGGCAATTGCGCGTGCCGAGGCTATTACCGGACACCGCCTCTACTACTCCATTTGCAACTGGGGAAAGGACAGCCCCTGGAGCTGGGCGCCCAATGTGGGTGGCGTCGATGCCGACATCTGGCGCACCAGCGGCGATATTGTTGCGCCCATCGTGGCGAATTCTAAGAACAGCGGGCGCAAGGCCAGTTTCAAGGGAATGTTGTCAAACTTCGACCAGGGAATTCATCCCGAAGCGCAGCACACCGGTTTCTATAACGATCCCGATATGATGGTGCTGGGAATGGCTGGCCTGAGCGATGCCGAGAACCGGGTTCACATGGGCCTGTGGGCCATCTCCGGCGCTCCGTTGCTGGTGGGCGCCGACCTGACGAAGTTGAGCGATGCGACACTGGCCATGCTGACCAACCCAGCCGTTCTCGCCGTCGATCAGGATGGTCTCGGCCTACAAGCGGTGAAGGTGACCGAGACAGCGCCGGGCCTTCAGGTGTGGTCGAAACCGCTCTCAAAAGCCGGCGAGCGTGCTGTCATTCTGCTCAATCGCAGCACTTCGAGTGCGCCCATCGCCGTGCGTTTCAGCGACCTTGGGCTGAAAGACTCTGCGCCCGCGGGGGTGAAGAATCTATGGGCGAGCAAAGACGCCCAGGGCGATTCCACCCCCTTCAACTCTTCTTACGCCAACTTCGTTCCGGCAGGCGACGCGGTGATGCTTCTCATTCAGGGAGTCGAGGCCGACCGTACTATGTACACCGGAGTGAAAACAGCTCCGGGCCAAACGCTTAGCTTTACCCACGTTGCCTCGCGCGCCCGTATCGCCCGGATTCAGATTGCTTACACCAATCCGGACAAAAAGCCACGCTTCGCCGAACTCCGGGTCAACGGACAAATCGCCACAAGAATCGCCTTTCCCTCCACGGGAAGCGGCAATAGTACCGAAATCGTTACCATTCAATCGCTGCTTGATAAGACGGGTCCGAACAATACTTTGAGCTTTTCAACCCCCGGCAATCCCGTCCCGGAGATCAAATCCATCTCTCTGGAGTAAACCCGCGCCGAGTGAGGCCGGGCGCACCAGCCCGGCCCACTCGGCGACCCTCTACAATAAAGTCAGATGGCGTATCTCTTCAGCCTGTTTCCGCATTTGGACTGGCGTTGGCTCTGGCTCTCCGTGGCTTCATTTTTGGCTGGAGTGCTGAACGCCGTGGCCGGTGGTGGCTCGTTTTTGTCTTTTCCGGCCATGATGGGCATGAAGATGCTGCCTATTCAGGCCAATGCCACCAATACGGTTGCCGTTTGGCCAGGCCAACTGACATCCATTGCCGCCTACCGCAACGACATCTGCAAAAACCCGCGGTTTGTGCTGCTGATGGGACTGGCCGGCCTCATCGGAGGCTCGGCTGGCGCGCTGGTACTGGTGAACACACCGCAGATGACTTTTCTTCACCTGGTGCCCTGGCTGCTGCTTGCGGCAGCTTCCATCTTCGCCGTCAGCGGCCCTGTATCGCGCTGGCTGGCCCGCCGCAAGAGCCTAGCAGACGGAGACTTCCACCCGCCGCGAAGGATGCCGGTCTTTCTGGCGACGCTGGCGGTCTGCTTTTACATAGGCTACTTCGGCGCCGGCGCAGGATTCTTGATTATCACCCTGCTCTCGCTCTTCGGTTTTCGCGACCTGCACGAGATCAACGCACTCAAGGTGGTCGCGACCACCCCGGCCAACGGAATCGCCTGCATCATCTTCATCTTTGGCGGACAGGTCGTCTGGCGCTGTTGCTTGCTGGCGATGGTCACATGCGCCATCGGCGGCTATGCCTCGGCTCGTTTGGCACGACAGGTTCCGCAGTCCGTGCTGAGAACTCTGGTGGTCTTGATTGGCCTCTTTATGGCGGCATGGTTCTTCTGGAGGCAGTAGACAGGGCTACAGCTTTTCCGAATCGCCGTAACCCATTGATCTGGAACTAACTTTTCTTGGTAGTCTTGCGCGCTGCCACCTTCTTCGCGATCGTTTTCTTCGCAGGTGCCTTGTGGGCTGCGACCTTCTTCGCCGTATTTTTCGCCGGCGCTGCTTTCTTGGAAACCGGGGCCTTGCTGGCGGTTTTCTTCTTTGCAGCCTTTTTCTCCACAGGCCTCGGCGCAGCCTTTGCGTCTACAGCTTTGGCCTTGGCGTGCGGTTTGCCAGCCGCGGCCTTCTTCGCCGCTGTCTTCTTGGACGCAACCTTTTTCGCCGGCGCCTTCTTGCGCACCGCAAGAGTCTTCGCGGCCAACTCGGCCTTCAACTCGGCGTCGAACTCGGCAGGGGTGAGCGGGCGAGCGGACTTGCGCAGCCTCTCTATGTCATAAAAGGCGCGCCGCTCACTTAGAAAAACGTGCGCGACAAAATCCACGTAGTCCAGCAGAATCCACTCGCCCTGGCGGCGGCCCTCAACCGAGTTGGCAGTAACGCCAAACTCCTTCTTGAGCCGGTGCTCAATCTCGTCTGCAATGGCGACGGCCTGACGGTCGTTCGTGGCCGAGGTGACCAGGAAGAAGTCCGAAAGGCCGGCATCGATGGGGTCGAGTTCGAGAATTCGGGTGTCGGTGCCTTTCTTGTCTTCACAAACCGCTGCCGCGGCTTGAACGAGAATACGGGTTTGCTGCTTTGCATCAGTTGCCATACGTTGTAATTGCTCTCCAAGCCTCATCGTAGCCCTTCAACCGTACAGGAGCAAGTCCGAGGCTATCTGTAGGTCATGATAACGCAAGAGTTTTTTCTGTTCCCTCCGCTCATTCCGCCGGCGCTTCATCCAGTTCAGTGCCGACGCGATGCAGCTTCATCACCCGCCATTGCAGCCGGTCGAAGAAGAGGTAAACGACGGGTGTCGTGAACAGAGTGAGCATCTGCGAGACGATCAATCCGCCGACGATGGTGATGCCCAGTGGCTTGCGCAGCTCCGAGCCGACGCCCATGCCGATGGCCAGAGGCAAGCCGCCGAAGAGCGCCGCCATAGTCGTCATCATAATGGGGCGGAAGCGCAGCAGGCACGCCTGGTAAATGGCCTCGACCGGCGGCAATCCCTGCTCGCGCTCGGCTTGCAGGGCAAAGTCAATCATCATGATGGCGTTCTTTTTGACGATTCCGATCAGCAGAATGATGCCGATCAGCGCGATGATGCTCAGATCGGTTCCAGTCAAAAGCAGGGCGAGAATAGCGCCCACGCCGGCTGGTGGCAGCGTGGAGAGAATGGTAAGCGGATGAATCAGGCTCTCGTACAAGATACCGAGCACAATGTAAACGGCGACCAGCGCGGCCAGGATGAGCCAGAACTCGTTCTTGAGCGAGTCCTGAAAGGCCTGCGTGGTTCCCTGGAAGGTGGGGTGAATCGAGGGAGGCATGGCCATTTCGCGCTGCACTTTTTCGAGAGCGGTGACGGCGTCGCCCAGCGCCACGTTGGGCGCCAAATTGAAGGTGAGGGTGACGGCCGGATACTGGCCCTGGTGGTTGACCTGGAGCGCGGTGCGCTGCGACTCGTAGTGCGCAATGGCCGACAGTGGCACCATGGCGCCGCCAGTGGCGGGCGCGGAAGCCGCGGACGCGGGAGCGGCGCTTGCAGCAGTGGCCGTGGGCGAGGTAATCGCCGATAGGGTAGCCGTTGCCGCGGCGGGCATTGCCGTTGCGGGGGCGGCCGGCGCGGCGCCCGGCATCGAAGTTGTGGAGCCAACCACATTGTTGGCCTTGATGAAGATGCCGTTGAGCGCGTCAGGGCTGAGCTGATACTTGGGATCGACCTCCATCACCACAAAGTATTGATTGAGCGCGGTGTACATGGTGGATACTTCGCGCTGGCCGAAGGCATCGTAGAGGACGCTGTCGATGGCGTCGGCGGTGATGCCCAGCCGCGAAGCTACGTCGCGGTCGATGACCAGATTGGCGGCAAGGCCGCGATTCTGCTGGTCGGTGGAGACGTCGCGCAACTCTGGCATGGCTCGCGCACGAGCCTCCAGCCGCGGAGCCCAGGTGTTCAACTCGTCCAGGTTCTCGTCCGAGAGCGTGTACTGGTATTGCGCGGCGCTGCCGCGGCCACCGATCTGAATATCTTGCTGTGTCTGAAGATAGAGAATGGCGCCGGGAACGCTGGTAAGCTTGCGGCGCAGGCGGTTGACCACCTGATCGGCGGAGACGCGGTCGGGGCGCAGGTTAAGCGGCTTGAGAGCGATGAACATGAAGCCCGTATTATTGCTGCCGCCGCCCGGCCCTCCGCCGCCAGCAAAGGCCGTAACGGACTGAATCGCCGGATCGTCGAGGACCATCTGCGCCAGCTCGCGCTGCTTGTCGCGCATGGCCGGGAAGCTGATGTCCTGCGCGGCCATGGTCCGGCCACCCATGCGGCCCGTATCCTGCTGCGGGAAAAAACCTTTGGGTACAATGTAGAAGAGGTAGGCGTTCAGGGCTACGGTTGCGAAGACTACGCACAGCATCAGAAACTGGTGGCGCAGCACCCAGCGTAAGCCGCCGGCGTATTCACTGTGCAGCCAGTTGAAGGCGCCTTCCGTGGCGCGATAGATGGGGCCGTGGCGGCTCTCGTCGCGCGACTTGAGAAACTTGGCGCAAAGCATCGGCGTAGCGGTCAGCGAAACCAGCAGAGAGACCGCAATGGCCACACTGAGCGTTACGGCGAACTCGCGAAAGAGCTTGCCCACGATGCCGCCCATCAGCAGAATTGGAATAAAGACCGCGATCAGCGAAGTGCTCATCGAGAGCACGGTAAAGCCAATCTCCTTGGAGCCCTTCATCGCCGCGTCATAGGGCGTCATGCCCATTTCCAGATAGCGGGTGATGTTCTCGATGACCACGATAGCGTCATCGACGACAAAGCCTGTGGCGATGGTCAACGCCATGAGCGACAGGTTGTCAATGGTGTAGCCCAGCAGATACATCACGCCGAAGGTACCCACCAGCGAGAGCGGCACGGCAATGGACGGGATGATGGTGGCCCATACCTCGCGCAGGAAGAGAAAGACCACCAGCACCACCAACGCCACGCTGATGGCGAGCGACAGCTCCACGTCGTGAACACTGGCGCGGATGGTGGTGGTTCGGTCCACGGCCACGTCGATCTTGATGGTGGGCGGAATGGCGCCTTGGAGGTGCGGCATTTCCGCCATCACATTGTCCACGGTGGAGATGACATTGGCGCCGGGAATCTTGAAGATGACGATCAGAATAGCGTCTTTGAGTTGGCCAGTGGCGCCGTTAAGCGGGTTGATACCGCTCACGCCGGCGGTGTGGATGTCAGCCACGCTGTCGGTGATCGTGCCCAGGTCAGCGACGCGCACGGGCGCGCCGGTCTGCTTGTTATAGCCGACAATGATGGGCGCGTAATCACTTGCCTTGAATATCTGATCATTGTCGTCGATCTGCCAGCGCCGGTCCTCATCCTGAAATGCGCCCTTGGGGCGGTTGGCGTTGGCGCTGGCGAGCGCCGTGCGCACCGCTTCCAGACCGACACCGTTGGCGCCCAACTGCATGGGGTTCAGCTCGACACGCACCGCCGGGCTGGAACTTCCGCCAACGAAGACCTGTCCCACGCCCTGGATTTGCGAGATCTTTTGCGCCAGAATGGAGTTGGCCAAATCGTAGATCTGCGGCTTGGTCACCACATCCGAGGTGAGGGTGAGAATCAAAATCGGCGCTTCAGCGGGATTGGCCTTGCGATAGCTGGGATTCTGCGGCAGGTCGGCGGGCAACTGGCTGCGCGCCGCGTTGATGCTGGCCTGCACGTCGCGCGCCGCGGCGTCGATATTGCGATTGATGTCGAATTGCAGAGTGACCGAGGCCGCGCCCAGCGCGCTGGACGAGGTCATCTGGTTGACGCCGGCAATGCGTCCGAACTGCCGCTCCAACGGAGTGGCGACCGACGAGGCCATCGTCTCCGGGCTGGCGCCCGGCAGCCCCGCGCCCACGCCGATCACCGGGAAGTCCACATTGGGCAGCGAGGCGACAGGCAGGACCGAGTAGGCCACCGAGCCGGCCAGCAGCAGGGCCAGCGAGAGCAGCGATGTAGCCACCGGGCGCTGAATAAAGGGTGCGGAAAGATGCATTGCTTAGCTTCCAGCTCCTAGCTAAAAACCCGTATTCCGTCTGCATTAGCGGCACAATTTAAATTGTGCCCTTTCAAAACATCAACTTAATCAGAGGTTCCCTGTAAACTGGATGCTAATAGCTAAAAGCTGGTAGCTGTTCCCTGAACCCTGATCCCTGATTCCTGTTCCCTGCTCTTCGGCTTCATGCGCTGAGCCAGCTTGTCGAAGTAGAGGTAGATCACCGGCACGGTGTAGAGCGTAAGCAACTGCGAGAAGATCAACCCACCGACAATGGTGATGCCCAGAGGCTTGCGCAACTCCGCGCCCACGCCTCCACCCAGCCAGAGCGGCAATCCGCCCAGCATGGCAGCCATGGTGGTCATGATGATGGGCCGGAAACGCAACTGGCAGGCCTGGAAGATGGCAGCTTCGGCGGTTTTGCCCTCAAGACGCTCGGCTTGCAGGGCAAAATCGATCATCATGATGGCGTTCTTTTGCACAATGCCGATCAGCAGAATAATGCCGATCAGCGCAATCACACTGAACTCGGTGCGCGTAATCAACAGCGCCAGTAGTGCGCCCACGCCCGCCGAGGGCAGTGACGAAATGATGGTGATGGGGTGAATGTAGCTCTCGTAGAGCACCCCCAGAACGATGTAAACAGTGATGAGCGCGGCCAGAATCAGCAGCGGTTCGTTGGCCAGCGAAGTTTGGAAGGCTGCGGCCGTGCCCTGGAAGCTGGCGTTGATGCTGACCGGCATCTGGATGCGCTGTTCGACATTTTTGACGGCGGTGACCGCGTCGCCCAGCGCCTTGCCCGGCGCCAGATTGAAGCTGACCACCGTGGACGGAAACTGCCCCTGGTGGCCGATGGAGAGTTGCGCCTTCGACTGCTCCCAGTGAGCCAACTGGCTGAGCGGAACCTGCGAGCCGCTGCCCGATTTGACGTAGAGGTTGTTCAGCGTGGCCGGATCGCTCTGGAAGTTCGACCCCACCTCCATCACAACGTGATATTGGTTGAGCTGAGTGAAAATGGTGGAGACCTGGCGCTGACCGAAGGCGTCATAGAGCGTGTTGTCCACGTCAGCCATGGCGATGCCCATCCGCGCCGCAGTGTCGCGGTCGATTACCAGTTGTGCGCCCAAGCCCTGATCCTGCAAGTCGCTGGCCACGTCAGTGACGACCTTTTCCTTGCTCAATTCGTTGACCATCAAACGCGTGTATCTGGCTAGCTCGACCGGATCGGGGTCTTCCAACGAGTACTGAAACTCCGTCCTACTGACGCGATCTTCCACCGTAAGATCTTGCAACGGTTGCAGAAAAAGCTGGATGCCTTCCACGCCTTCAAGCTTGGGCTGCAGGCGGCGTATCACCTCGGTGGCGGAGATTTTGCGCTCATCGAGCGGCTTCAGATTGATCTGAATACGGCCAGAGTTCAGCGTGGTATTGGTTCCATCCACGCCGATGAATGATGAGATGTTATCCACCGCCGGATCCTGAAGTAGGATATCCACCAGCTTTTGCTGGCGCTCGGCCATGCTGGTGAAGCTGACCGTCTGCGGCGCCTCGCTGATGCCCAGAACCACGCCCGTATCCTGCACAGGAAAGAAGCCCTTGGGAATCACCACATAAAGCAGCAGAGTGCCCACCAGGGTGCCGATGGTGACCAGCAGCGTGGTGAAGCGATGACGCAGAATCACCTGCAAGGTGCGCCCATAAAACGCAATCACCGAGTTGAAAACCTTCTCCGACCAATAGTAGAAACGCGTTTGCGTGGCGACGGATTTGTCCTGCAGGATGCGCGAGCACATCATCGGCGTCAGCGTCAGCGAGACCACGGCGGAGACCAGAATCGTCACCGCCAGCGTAATGGCGAACTCGCGGAAGAGACGGCCCACGACATCGCTCATGAAGAGCAGCGGAATCAGCACGGCAATCAGCGAAACGGTGAGCGACATGATGGTGAAACCGATTTGCTCACTGCCCTTGAGCGCCGCCTTCATCGGGCTTAATCCTTCTTCAATGAAGCGAGAAATGTTCTCGATCATCACAATGGCGTCGTCCACAACAAAGCCCGTCGAGATGGTGAGCGCCATCAGCGTCAAATTGTTCAGCGAGTAGCCCAGCAGGTACATTACGCCGAAGGTGCCCACAATGGAGAGCGGCACCGCGACCGAGGGAATGACCGTGGCCGCCAAATTGCGCAGGAAGAGGAAGATGACCATCACCACCAGAGCCACGGTGAGCATCAGCTCGAATTCCACGTCCCGGACCGAAGCGCGAATGGTGTTAGTGCGGTCGGTGAGCACCTTCACCTGAACGGTGGCCGGTAGACTGGTCTGCAACTGCGGCAGCAGTTTCTTGATGCGGTCTACCACGGCGATGATGTTTGCCCCAGGCTGGCGCTGAATGTTGACGATGACCGCCGGCTGGCGATCCATCCACGCAGCCTGCTGCGAGTTCTCCGCCGCGTCGACAATGGTGGCCACATCGGAGGCGCGCACTGCCGCTCCGTTGCGATAGGCCACGATCACCGGCTTGTAATCGCCGCTGGTAAGCAGTTGGTCGTTGGCACCGATGGTATACGACTGCCGGTTGCCGTTCAGCGTACCCTTGGCCTGATCCACGTTGGCCGCAGAGAGCGCAGTGCGCAGGTCTTCCAGGCTCAGATTGTAGGCAGCCAGTTGCGCCGGATTCGCCTGAATCCGCACTGATGGCTTCTGCCCGCCAGCGATCGAGACCAGGCCCACGCCGGTGACTTGGGAAATTTTTTGCGCCAGGTTGGTATCGGCCGCATCCTCAATCTTGTCCAGCGGAAGCGAGTTGGAATAAAGGGCCAGCGTCATCACCGGCGCGTCGGCCGGGTTCACCTTGCTATAGATGGGCGGATTTGGTAAGTCGGAGGGTAAAAAGCTGTTGGCTGCGTTGATGGCCGCCTGCACCTCCTGCTCGGCCACGTCAATGTTCTCGTCGAGATTGAATTCGAGCGTGATCACCGAACCGCCGCCCGAGCTGACCGAGGTCATCTGCTTGAGGCCCGGCATCTGACCAAACTGCCGCTCCAATGGCGCGGTTACCGACGAGGCCATCACCTCCGGCCCGCCACCCGGATAGAAGGTGAGCACCTGGATGATCGGGTAGTCCACCTCGGGCAGCGCGGAAACCGGCAATTGCAGGTAGCCCACGAGGCCCGCAAGCAGAATGGCCGCCATCAGCAGCGAGGTCGCCACCGGGCGCAGAATAAATGGCCGGGAAGGGCTGACGCTCACTGCTTTTTCCTCTTGTCTTCTGGCTTGGCGCCGCTAGATGCCGGAACCGCTGGCGCGCTCGCCACGGCGCGCTGTTTGGCAAAGGTCGCGGTCACAATCTGGCCGGGCTTCAGCCGGTCCGAGCCGTCCACTACCACGTTCTGGCCCGCTTGCAAGCCACTGTCCAGAATCGTCAACTGCCCCTCGGCCAGCGCAGTCTTCACCAGCTGCATCCGGGCCGTTGAACTCTTCTTCACGGCGTCGGTATCCACCACCCACACATACGTGCCCTGGTTGCCGGTTTGGATGGCCGCCGACGGAATCACCAGCGCATGAGGCCGATCTTCCATAACCAGATGAATGTTGACGAACTGGTTGGGAAAGAGCGCGGAGTCTTTGTTGTCAAAGACCGCCTTCAGCTTATCGGTCCCCGTGGTGGTGTCGATCTGGTTGTCGGCGGTGAGCAGATAACCACTGGCCAGCTTCTGCGTGTCGCCCTGGTCATAAGCATCCACGGAAAGGCGTTTCTCTGCGCGCAGCTTTTCCAGCACCTGCGGGAGCTCGCCTTCCGGAAGAGTAAAGTAAACGGCGATGGGCTGGAATTGGTTGATGACCACCAGGTTGGTGGTGTTGGCCGTAATGATATTTCCCGGATCCACCAGACGCAGGCCGATCCTGCCATTGATGGGAGAATGGATGCTGCACCAGTCGAGCTGCAATTGGGCAGTTTCGACGGCTGCTTTATCCGCCGCGATGGCCCCTTCGTACTGGCCCTGCGCCGCCTCATAAGACTGCATCGACTCTTTTGAGACCACGCCCGCTGCATAGAGCGCTTTATAACGGGCAAACTCCGTCTGGGCGTTCTTTAAAAGCGCCTGATCGTGCGCCAGATTGCCCTTGGCCTGGTCCAGCGCAGCCTTGTAAGGCCGGGGATCAATCGCCAGGATCGTTTCACCCTGCCGCACCTGCTGGCCCTCGGTAAACTTCACCGGCTCCAGCTCACCGCTCACCCGAGCTTTTACGGTGACGCTCATGTATGGCGTCACCGTACCCAGCGCCGTCAAGAAAACCGGCATCGGCTTCTCTTCAACGGTCGTCACCTGCACTGGAACAGGACGGCCGGAGAGCGCCGCCGCCTGGCTGAGGGCCAAGCTCTTGGCGGCTTGCTGGTTCTGGTATATCTTCCAGATGATCAGTCCCAGCGCCGTCACCAGCACTAGGTAAATGAGGATGCGCACCCACGAGCTTTTGTGGGCGGGAGGATGCTGTTGGCCATTTGCGGCCCGATAAGACTCCGGAGTCTCTTCAAAGGACATGGTGTCGATTCCCGTCGTTTCTCTGGTAAATGTCAAAAAATCTTGCGGGCACTATCAATCTCAAGCTGGATGCTGTCCATAGTTCCCTGTCCGGGCCGCCATTTCGAGCGGACAAAAAACTGCCAGTGACCCTATTTACCGACGCTTACGCTTCCTGAAAGGTTTCGTTCTCACTAGCGTTATCCATTACAGAACGCCGCGTGTATTCTCATCCAGAGAACACATCCCTCCATGAATATCTGCCGAATCCATTGTATGCGAAGCAGGGCATCTCAAAGAAACCGCCTCGCTGGCTAGGAGCCCGGGCCTCTGTCTCTGCGCCGCCCACCATGCTAACCTGAAGCTTCTAGCTTGTGGAGAGTTCCCTTGCAATCCAGCGACTTGCTTTTCGCCGTTCTTGAGTTCGCAGTGCTGCTCTTTTCGCTCAGTGTGCACGAGTGCGCCCACGCCTGGACAGCCTCGCGGCTGGGCGACCAGACGGCCCGCATGCTGGGACGCGTTTCGCTCAACCCCATGGACCACGTGGACCCCATCGGCACTCTGTTGTTGCCCGCTCTGATGATCTTCGGGCCGCTCATCGGCTTTGGCGGCTTTGGCCGTTTTCTCTTCGGCTGGGCCAAACCTGTGCCAATCATCAGCCGCAACTTTCGCCACTTTAAGCGCGACGACACCTTGGTCAGCCTGGCCGGTCCGGCCTCGAACCTTCTCCTGGCCATCGCCGCCTTCCTGGGCTTGGCGATCCTCGTCCACGCCGAGCGTGGAATGCCCGCCACGGACACTCCCTCGGCCACGGTGCAGGCGCTGGGTATGATTCTCCCGCTGGCCCTCCAACTCAACCTCACCCTGTGCATCTTCAACCTGATTCCGATTCCGCCTCTGGATGGCAGCCATATGCTGCGCCACATTCTGCCCTATGGCGCCGTGCAGGTCTTCGACCGCATCAGCGGCGTTGCCAGCTATATCCTGATCATCTTCCTCGGCTACGCCATTCTGGGCGTGGTGATGAATCCGATCCTGAGGCTGGCATACTACGCCCTGGCGCACGTCTAAGCCCCCACCGCAGGCGTATACTCAACTTGTTCGGGCTGCATCCTGAAGCTTCGGAGCGGCACTGGAGGAGACCATGAGCGTCACCAGTTTTCCCGGAGGATCGACCTCCGCCCTTTCCACCCCCAAAATCACCCTGCTTACGCTGGCTGAGATGAAGCGCCAGTCCAAACCCATCAGCGCGCTCACCGCCTACGATTATCCTTCCGCGCGCCTGGCCGACGAGGCCGGTATCCACATGATTCTGGTGGGCGACTCGCTGGCTATGGTGGTGTTGGGTCACGAAAACACCCTCGCCGTCACCCTGGATGAGATGCTGCACCACACGCGCGCCGTGCGCCGTGCCGTTCGAGGGGCGCTGCTGGTGGCCGATATGTCCTTCGGCAGCTATCACGGCCCGGTGGCCGAGGGCGTCGCCAACGCCATTCGCTTCATCAAGGAGGCGGGCGCAGAGGCGGTCAAGATTGAAGGTCCGCGCGTCGATCTGGTTCGCGCGCTGGTCGAGGCGGAGATCCCCGTCGTCGGCCACCTGGGATTGACGCCGCAGAGCATTCATCGCATGGGCGGCTATCGTGTACAGGCGCGCACCGCCGGCGCCGTCGTCGCCCTCCGGGCAGACGCCCTCGCCCTGGCTGAGGCTGGCGCGGGCGCGCTGGTGCTCGAAGGCGTTCCACGCGAGGTGGCCGCGGCCATCACTGCTGAAGTGCCCATCCCTACCATCGGCATTGGCGCCGGACCTGGCTGCGACGGCCAGATTCTCGTCTTCCACGACCTCGTGAATCTGACCTTTTCCCCGCCCGCAAAATTTGTCCGCCGCTATGCCGACGCAGGCGCGCTCATCCGTTCGGCAATCGAAGAATATCGCTCCGATGTGGAGCAGCGCCGCTTTCCCAGCGACGAGGAGAGCTATCATCTGGAGCCGGCACTGCGCCAGGCGCTGGATGCCCCCGCGAATACCGCCGAACTAAGGAAGGTCTGATGGAAATCTTTCGCACCGTAGCCGAACTGCGCCAGTGGTCACGCCACGCCCGCAACAGCAGCAAGACCATTGGCCTGGTGCCCACCATGGGAGCGCTCCATCAGGGCCACGCCTCGCTGATTCAAGCCGCGCACCACTCCTGTGGCGTTGTCGCCGTCAGCATCTTCGTCAACCCAACCCAGTTCGGTCCCGACGAGGACTTCGCCCGCTATCCGCGCTCCTTCGAGGCCGACTACGCTCTCGCCCGCGCCGAGGGCGCCGATGTGGTCTTCGCTCCCTCTGTCGAAGAGCTTTACCCCAACGGCCCCGATTCGACTTTCGTTGAGGTTGCAGGTCTTACCGGCCGCCTCGATGGCAAATCGCGGCCGGGCCACTTTTGCGGCGTGGCCACCGTCGTCGCCAAATTGCTGATCGCCGCCGAGGCCGACCGCGCCTTCTTCGGCCAGAAGGACGCCGCGCAGGTCGCCCTTCTGCGCCGCATGGTGGCCGACCTGCGCCTGCCCGCAGAGATCGTCGTCTGTTCCATCGTCCGCGAGCCGGACGGACTGGCACTCAGCTCGCGCAACGCCTACCTTAGCGCGAAGGAAAGGAAGCAGGCGCTTGCCCTCAGCCGCGCCATTCGCCAGGTTGAGGCGCTGGCCGCCCAGGGCGAACGGCGCTCCAGTGCTCTGATTAAAGCCGCTCGCCTGACCTTCGCCGCAGAGCCGGATCTGCGCGTGGACTATATCGAGTTGGTGAATTGGGCCACACTGGAGCCGGCAGAAACCGCTGCGCCGGGAAGCCTCTTCGCCGTCGCCGCCTGGGTGGGCGCGACGCGGCTCATCGATAACACCATCATCGCCCGACGGGCAGCAGCGGAACGCTTATGGCCGGCTCACCGGTTTACCTTGGATTGATGCCGCAGGCGCAATCGGATGCACTACAGCCTTGCTAACCGCAGGTTTGGCCCGCCGTATCGTCGTCTGTTTCTCGTGTTTGGAGCTGCTGCTGACGGGCGGAGGCACGGCTACAGCCGGATGCGCCACGATCGGGCCGTTGAGAGTCTGCGGGGTGCGGATCGCTCCGGCGCTTGAGAATCCGCCCGGCGCGGAGACGCGTGGGGGAATCGAGATGGCTCGTGCCGGTGGTGGCGGCTGTACACGCGAGTAGATGCCCCACCCGCCGCCAACCACGACGGCGACAATCGCCGCCGCCGCCGCCGCGCGCATCAAATTACCTTGCAACCAGATGTTCTCCGGCCGCCACGCCACCGGCCAGGCAAGAATCCGCGCCCGGCGTGAAGACGCGCTCGGCGCGGCCTGTAGATAGGTCTGCACCCGCTCCGCAAGCCCTTCGGGTGCCTTCAGGCCGGCAATCAGCCGCAGCGTCGCTTCCGGGTCGCTGCCGCCTCGCTCCGTGCCGGAACCACTGAAAAATGGTCGCTGTGCGGATTTGTTCATGGCAAACTCCTCGCCTGATTCCTAATCCCTGTTCCTTGTGTGATCCAGCATTCCGGCCATCAGGTTGCGTGCACGAAAAAGCCGCGACCGGACGCTGGATTCGGTGATGCCCACCACCGAGGCGATCTCTCCGCTGGTCAACTCCTCAAAAGCAGAGAGCAGCATCACCTGGCGCTCCTTGCTTGGAAGCCGCTCCACGCAGGCCAGCACATGAGCGTGGTACTGCGCGGCGGACACGCGCTCGGCGGCGCTCAGTCCGGCGGCGGGCAGCACACGGGCCAGCTCCGCAACGTCGTCGGTCTCCGGCCGGGTCTTCATGCGGCGCTTGCGGTCCAGCACCACATTCCATGCAATGCGAATCAACCAGACCCGCGGGTCTCGCACCTCCGCAAGCTGTGAGCGATGGCGCAGCACCCGCAGAAACGCCTCTTGCACAGCGTCTTCGGCGTCGGCTGCGTTGCGCAGCACCGAGTAAGCAACGCGATAGAGCGTAGCTGAGTACTGACCCACCAGCCCCGTGAGCGCAGCCTCTTCAGCGCGCTCGCGAGCTTCAATCTCCACTCTCTTGTCCGTATTCTCCATCCAACCTGAGAATACTGCCTGACCCGCGCTCATAGTCGACAAGACGCACGGAGAGGTGAAAATGCTCAGCGCTGTGCGGTGTGTTTCCTCGCCGATATCTCCAACTTCCGAAATTCCTCGATCGTCTCAGCTCTCTCACATCCCGCGTAACACTAATGGATCCATCGACTTACTGTCCATAACAGTGATTCCGTCAGGGGTGCATGGAACGATATTTATGAAAACGCTGGCCACCAACACAGAGGGCGGCGCACGAATGTTGTCTCGCCCCATTTAAGTTGGCTGCAGACAGCAGGGGCGCAGCCTCAACCCACACAAATACTAAGGGTGCCCCAGTTTCCATTTTCGGGATCCGGGGCACCCAGATTGAATCATTGCAAGGTCGGTTAGTCACTCAACTCATGGCTGCTGATAGGCGCCGCGGTCGATTCCCTTGGAGCCGGGGCGCGGATTGCTGTTGATGTCCGTCGCCGGAGCGAGATTTGCAGTCCCCGAACCCACTGCCGGGCTGGTGGCGGCTACCTTGAGATTGACGTTGGCTGGAGTGGCATCAGCGGGATCGACGTAGAGCGGATCGGCGACGAGATCGTGCGAGCCGCTCGATACGCCAGACAAAGCATTTGATCCACCGTAGTACAAGTTGTAGTCGAGGCCGGAACTTCCCAGGGTGCTGCTATTGGCAACGACGGGATTCTGTCCGGCGTTGCTATAGAAGATGTTATTCAGAACGTTCACGTCGTCAGCGTTCTGAATATTCAATTCGCCGCGCCCGCTCTCCACGGAGGTAAGAACATCGCCATACGAGGAGTTGTTCACGACATCCACGTGCGCGCTTTGGAATACCTCGACGGCCGCGCTGCCATTGGCGTAGATCACGTTGTTGGCGACGAGCGTTCTGCCGGTGTAGGGGCTCCAAGGGATGGAAGTGTCGTAGCTGGAGTTCTTGTTGGAATCAATAATGATGCCTTCGCCATCCGTGATCGTGCCCGCGGCCACCCAGGGGATGTACTCCCGGTTTCCATACACCACATTGTTGCTGATGATCATTTTGTATTGGGTTGAGGTGTCGGATGGATCGGTATCGTAGTTGCTCAGGAAAGAGATGGCGCTGGTGCCGTAGGCGCCATACCACGAATTGTTATAAACGGTGTTGCCGCTGGCGGTAACGTAGTCGCCATAGCTAGCAGCAATGCCGCCGCCCGGGCATTCGCTCAGGATGTTGTTCAGAATGTTGATATGCGCGGGAGGCTGGGTCTCCGTTTTGTTGCCGTCCACCAAAATGCAGTTGCCATTCAGTTCGGGATGGTCCTGGGGGTCGCTTTCATACTGCTGCGCTTCTGCCAGTGTGATATTGGCATTGTTGCCGATGACGGTGAAGCCACTGACTTCGATATAGGCGGCTCCGGTATCAATTGCAATTCCAGCCCAGTTGGCTCCGACGGTGATTATTGGAGTGGCGCCGGGATATGCCTGGTACTTGATCCATGCATTTGGCGTGCCCGGATTGTTGATGGCCAGGACGGTCCAATTGTTGGAACTATAGGTTCCATTCATCACGTTGACCGTGTCGCCGGGGCCTGTCAGGTCAGCAGCGTGCTGCAAGGTCGCAAAGGGCGTGTTGGTGGAAAGGCCGTCGGCCGAGTCGCTGCCGCTGCCGCTGACGTAGTAAGTCTTTCCGGAATACGGTGCAGCGTAGTTGGCTGTAACGGTAGTGTTGGCATTCAGATTGACGGTGCAGGTTACTGTGCTGGTCGAGTTGCATTCGCTCCAATAGAGAAAGCTGTTGCCGCCAGCCGCGGCCGGCGCGGTCAGCGTAACCGAGGTCCCGGAGTTATAGGAAAGCGAGAAGCTGGTGGCGCCAGAGGCCTTGTTGTTGTTGTCGGCAGGCGAAGCGCTGATGGTGACGCCGCTGGAGGGGTACACGGAGTTCACCGTAAGCGTGTTGATCACGGGTGTGGTGTAGGTGGCAGTGACGGTATAACTTGAGATCATCGTCACGTTGCAGGTGAGGTTGTTGGAACTGCTGCACCCGCTCCAGGAGAGAAAGACGTTACCGCCCGCGGTGGCAGGGGCAGTAAGCGTAATCGCCGTGCCGGAGTTATAGGTGCGCGTGAAGCTGGTGGTTCCGTTGCCGGCGCCGTTAATGTCGGCCGGGGTGACGGCGATGGCGACACCGCTGTTGGGGTTGACAGTGGTCACGGTCAATACATAAGTCGAGGTCGGAGGTGTGGCCGTGGTCGAGCTTCCGCCGCCGCCGCAGCCTATAAACGGTAGGATACACATACTGCCAAAACAGACCATAGTGCTTCGTGCAAACGACATTTTATATCTCCTCTTGGTTCAATGTGAGTAGGTGAGCATGAATCGACCAAGTAGAGCCGGGTTGGCAGAAAGACTGGGCAGTTTCCCCCTCATAAACAGGGCGCCCAACTCTTTTTGTTGGAAGATGGCAGTCAAACGAACACACCGGCTTATGCTAATTCCGTGATGCGCATATGGTCAAACACTTGCAAAATGCTCATTCAGCTGCAGGTGGTTGGCAAATCATCAGCCTCCTTCGGAGCATAATGGGACCATATCCGCAGGCTCCAGCCCCTGACCTGTAATCCCTGCTTTTGCGAGCGCAGCGGGAGGCTGACGCACCGTATGTGCCTCAACCGGGGGTTTATTTTCCCTTTATTTGCCCATAATTCTTGGTGATTCTTTTGTATTTCGGGCGTTCATCTTATATCTGTCCCGTCATTTTTGGGGTTTCCACTTAAATTTTCGTCAGCTGTCAAATGGAGAAAGTCTAATAGGTTCCAATAAACAAACGTCCCTTTCCCCTTCACTCGGCCGGCAGGAGAAGGAATGGAAAATCACGCCCAAAGCAGTCTTGCACAAGGAGTTTCTTCTCGTCACAGGTGATGGGCCAAGAGAAACATCAGCAGAAAGATCGCCACGGGAATCAGGGCCAGGGCGCCGTAATAGAGAATCTTGCGCGTAAGCTGGGATTTGCGCTTCTTCCAGTCCCGCAACTCCGCACGATCTTCAACGCCAACCTGATCCATGTGCGCCAGATCCCAGGCAAAATCGTGCGCCCGCGCATAGCGATTCCGCGGCTCCCGTTCCAGCGCGCGATAGAGTATCTCCTGCAACACGGGAGTGATGGTTGGGTCAGCAACGCTGGGCGGCGTTGGATGGTTCAACAGGCGGTCGTTCATCACCGCCAGCGGCGATGGACCAGAGAAGGGCAGCTTGCCGGAGAGCATCTCGTAAAGAATCACGCCCACGGCAAAGATGTCTGAGCGTCCGTCGCCGCGCTTGCCCTTCACCTGCTCCGGGGAAATGTAATTCGGCGTACCCAGAGCGGCGGTGAAGTTGGCGTAGGTCAACCGGCGCGCGGCCGTGTCGCTGGCAATGCCGAAGTCGATGAGCTTGATGTTATCTTCCGCATCGACCATGATGTTTTCCGGCTTGAGGTCGCGATGCACTACGCCATTAGCGTGGATGTAATCCAGAGCATCCAGAATGGCGATGGCGATACGGATGGCGCGCTCATGCGGAAGCGGGCCTTCATCGAGGATTTTGCGCAGCAGTCGGCCCTCGCACCACTCCATGACCATATAAACGCGGGAGCGCTCTTCTCCGCCAAAGACGCGCATCACCTTGGGATGATCGAGCTTTTCGCCGATGCCGGCCTCGCGCAGAAAACGGTCGAAGAGAATCGGATCGGCTTCCATATCAGGATGAGGAATCTTGAGGGCGACAACGCGATTGTCGCGCGTGTCGATGGCGCGATAGATGGTAGCCATGCCGCTGCGAGCGACCGGCGCTTCAATGCGGTAGAAATCGATCTGCTCACCGGCCTCGAAGCCGTCGTGAAAACCCATGGTGTGGCAAACTCCGTCGATCTATCTAACTCTACTGTACCGGGAAATCACGCGGGAAGAATAAATCTTCCATAAGTCTTTCATTGTGCCAGTTCAAAGGGATTCAGGCGGGCAGCCGGTAGGGGCGGCCGCGGTACATACCAACCTGCTCCACTGATCGGACGCGGATCACCTGCGCGGTGGTGTTGTCGTTGCCGTCTATCTCCACGGCGCGGGCGACCAGTTCGCGGACGATCAGTTCAATGTTCTTGTTCTGCGAGACGATTTCGGCGATGGCCCTGTCGCTCATCTCGTCATGCAGCCCATCGGTGCAAAGCACCAGCACGTCGCCGGCCAGCAGCGTAAGAATTGTGGTATCCGGCGAGACAAACATCTCCGGCCCCAGCGAACGAAGAATCACATGCCGGGATTCGGAGACTGCCATCTCGTTGGCCGAGATCAGCCCCAGCTTTCTCTGCTCATTGACCCATGTATGGTCTTGCGTCACCTGCCGCGCGACCTTGTTGCGAACCATGTAACAGCGCGAGTCGCCCACATGACAAACCACAGCCTGATCGTGGCGCAGCGCGCAGGCCACAAGCGTAGTGGCCATTCTCTTCCCTTGGTACTCGGGTTTCAGCGAGCAATCGTGAACGGCGGAGTTGGCCTGCTGCACCAGGCGCGGCAGAAGGCTGGCGAGCATCGAACCTGGCGGCGCCTTGGCAAACTCCTCGGAAACAGTCTTGACGGCTGTAGCCGAGGCTACTTCGCCGAAATCCATGCCGCCCACGCCGTCGGCAACGGCAAAAAGATAACCGTGGCTGCGGGCCTGACGACGCGATGCGGGGATAAAAGACCCCATCGCGTCTTCGTTGTTGGTGCGAACCTTGCCGAAATCGCTTGCCTGACTGAACTGAACATCCAGCATGAGTGCTGCTTCCTGACTGAATCTTACCGGTTAAAAGCCGATGAGGCCTGAGAGATGGTGAAAGATAGGCCTGTAAATTGCCAGAGGGTGGCCTCTCATTCCATCTTCTCTCACAAGAAGCAGGAATAAGAAGCCACCCCGCGGCTGCGGTTGAGGTGCGGCTTACCTGGATTCGAGCAAGATCGACTTGCCCTTGGCCTTAGAGGAACGAATAAAGTAAATGGCTCCATAGATGCCCCAGACGGCTGAGATGCCCAGCGCCAGCAGCGGTTCCTTGAAGGTGCCGAGTCCGAAGACCGGGCTGATCAGGTAGAAGGCCATGCAGACCAGATTGGCCACCAAGCCGAAGCCGGGAATGAGGGTGTGCCGGATAAAGCTGTAGTCCGGCCGATTGTGGAAAGCGATGATGCACAGCAAGCAGCTCAGTGCATACAGAATGAAGGTGCCGAAGTTGGAGGTGAGCGTGATAGTCAGCAGCGAGTTGGGCAGCGCGGCCAACTGGTCATGCGAAAGATAGCCCCAACTAGAAAAAAGCCCTTGCGGCAGTGCCTTGATAGCCGCATCGGTGGGAGCGCCGGCGTCGCCGAAGACCAGCGAGACAGCGATGACGCCGATGAACGCGGAGATGGCGACCAGGGTCCAGATGGCGCGCCGCGGCGAGAGCGACTTGGCGTGCAGGATGCCGAAGTGCTGCGGCGCTTCGTCGTCCTTGCCCATCGCATACGTCACGCGAGCGCCGGTGTTCATGCAGCTCAGCGTGGTGCCGATAAGCGCCAGAAAGACGGTGAAGGCCTCAGCCAGCATGAAGTATTTTCCGTTGCCGTGGCCCAGCAGCCAGTCACCTACGATGATCATCATATCGCCGATGGGCGCGGCGGAGGCCGATGCGCTCTGCATTGAATACCCAGAGTTGAGAAAGTAGTTGGCCGCAAAATACTCGATCAGGTAGCAGATCAACCCTTGAATCAAAAGCGAGGCTATCACGGCAATCGGGATATGCTTGGTAGGATTCTTCGCCTCGCCTCCCATCGAGGTCACAGATTCAAAGCCGACCAGAATCAGAATGGCAACCGTGGCCTGAATGAACAGATAGCTGAACTTGTGCGGCGAGATGACCGAAGCCGCGTTGGGGTGGGCTAGGAAGTTGCCGCTCGCATCCTTCTCCTGATAGCTGATGGTGAACGGAACCTGCTTGCCTGCCGAGTCAAGCAATGGTTGAGGCACGCCGCTGGCGTCGCGAATCGTAGCTCCAGTTTTGTCCGTGGCAAACTGATAAGAATAAGTAGCCAGCGTCTGCCCATCGTACTGGAAAGCAGCTGCGCCTTCCGGATGGCTGACGCGATGACCAATCGCCAGGAAGCTGAAAACAATAAGCGCGGAGATCTGAATCACGTTGATGGCCAGGTTGACCGCCGTCGAAGCGCCAGCGCCCTTGGAGGCAATCCAGCCAACGAAGATCGAGAAGAGAACGGCAACCAGCGCCATGAATAATGGACCGGGATTCGAACCGCTCATCGCGTTGGGATAGAGAAAGCCGACCACATAGCCCACGAAGATGCCGGTGGTGGCCACCATTACGCCGGGATAAACCCAGTAATAAAGGTGCGATCCCCAGCCGACAATAAACTTGGCGACGCGGGCATATTTAAAGGCTTTGTCCTTTGACAGCAACGCCTGCTCGGCATAGTAGTAACTGGAGCCGGTGCCAGGATAGAGCTTGGAGATTTCAGCATAGGCGACCGCCGTGGCCAGACAGAGCAGTAAGGCGCCGAAGATGCCCAGCCACATGGCCGGCGCCGTGGTGCCGGTAGTCGATTGGATGAAAAAGGTGAGCCATAGAAAGGCGCCAGGGGCAATAAGTGCCATTGCATTACTGGTCAGCCCGGTAAGGCCTAGAGTAGCCTGCATCTGAGGTGCTTTCTGATCTGCCATGTGCATTCTCCTGGTTTGGAATATTGATCGGTCTGCTCCCCGCGGATAACTTCCGGGAAGTTCCTGCTGCTCGCCCGTCTTTGTGCTCAAAGCACGGGCTGAAAAAGGTAAGCTGCTTGAATTAATTGAATGGTAGTACCAGGGCAATAAGGATGAAATGAAGAAACGGAAGTTTGATTAACACCCAGGCAAATGAAGCAGCGAGTTAAACTAACTTACTTGTCATCAAATCGCGAGCAATCTGTACGACTGCTCGCGATGCCGGTAAAACTGCACGCGCGCCTCGGCCTCAGGTATGAAACAAACCCTGTGGTGACTCTTGGCTGGGCCAAGACCGCGTCCAGCCTGTTGCGCCGTAAAGAGAGCGCCACATCGTCACCCTGCGCAGCCATCGCCCCGATACGGCTATTTCCCGATGTTGTTGCCAAAGATAAAGCCAAATTCGAGCACCGCCCGGAACTGACTCGCATCCGTTCCCGTCTTGCCAAAGACGGCCCCCGGCGTATAGTCCGTTGCATGCACCAGAGCAAGATCGCTGCGAAGATACATGCCTCCCTTCTGGTAGGTTGGCGTCGCAGTGAAAGTTACGCCCTCGCTGCCCGCTCCAAAGCCCAGCAGGTTGACCGATCCGTCGGTAGCACTCCCCGAACTCGCCAGGTATTCCACGCGCACCGGAAGCGAGAAGCCACTCTTAAATGCGTAGCTGACGTTCAGTGCGCCGCCAGTTGCGGATGTACCCTTGGCCACGCCTACCTTTGCATTGGTTGGCAGCTTGCTGTATTGGAAGTACGGCGAAACGATCCATGGACCCTTGGTGTAGGTATAGATCACAGCGTGCATATAGCTATTGTTCTGCACTGGCGTAGCTGCCGTTTGATAGGCGGTCTGTCCAAGGTTTCCCATTCCGTCATAAACCAGGACATGAGGTCCCTTCGTAAGGGTCAGCGAGCCCGAGAGCCACGAGTAGCGGTCGGAATAATAACCGTCGTTCCAGCTCACCGAGGCAGCCAGATACTTACCCAGGGCTTGATTCACCTGAATGCCGCGATTGATGGCATTTTCCTGATTCCATACAATGCCGCGCTCGATATTGAAGTTCTGGTACGTAAACGTGGACTCGGCGCCCATCAACGTAGGAAGAGAGCCGATTTCGAACGATGTGGTCTTTCCTAGCGGCAACTTCAGGAAAGCAACTGGAACTGGCCCGTAGAAATTCTTCATGGTATCTTGGGCGTCAACAAACGGCACACCGAGCGTCGGCATGGTATAGACGCCCGCCTGAACGTACCACTGGTACTTTCCGTCGGCTTTCTGAATGAAGATCTGCCCATTGCTCAGAGTGGCTTGTGCGTTGTCATCTCCCGGCACGGAATTGTTCTGGAAGACCGAGAAGCCGGTCAAAATGCCATTGACCGAGAGTTTTCCCAGCGATCCGGCATCAAAAGTCGCCGGAGGAAGCCATTGCAGCGGACCCGTGAGAACGAACGTGGAGAGCGGAGCAGGAGCTGCGGCGGCTGGTGCTGCGGCCGGCGCTGGCGTTGCTTCCGGCGTTGCCGGGGCAGGCGTTTGCGCGCCCGCCATCAGGGCAAGAGTCATTGCGGTTCCCGCCATCGTTCGCAGTATGCAATTAGTGTTGATCATCATCGGCGCTGTTCCTCCAAGAAAGATTTGTTTAGCAAGGCGCGGAATGAATCGAGCCAAAAAGTGAAGGCAATAGTCCGCATTTTGTCCGGCGCAAATTGTCTGTCTGCCAATCCTTCAGAGTCGCTTGAGCGAGATACTGCTCAGATTACCAACCATGGGATTGGCATGCACCCTGAGTTGGTCCGGGCGTTTCGTGTTAACTATAGTTACGCAGAAAACCCATAAATAACCCATGAGGAACTTACACAATCTTTTTTATGCGTTCTTTATATAGTCTTTATTCAGGCCAGATCCGGGTTGAACTCCGCGCCAAAAAGGGAATATTGTGACACCAGCGAACTGAGCTTTCGGCTCCTCGCTCTTCCGCGCACAATGCGCGCCGATGTGTGAAGCATGCGAGTTCCGGTTCCGGTATCCTGCCTGGTTGAAAGCAAGAGGGTAACTCTGCTATACACGGAAATACTTATGGCGTATGAGATCAACCTGGACGCCAACCCGATCTTTGTGGCGCCCGGCTTTGAGGTCATTGAGCATCGTGTAGGCGGCTTCCTTCACTTTACCCCTAAGAAGCCTCAGATTGAGCTGTATCTCTCGCCGACTCAGCGCAAGGGAGTCTTCAGCAGCACAGATCTCGTCGAGGAGCTGAAGGAGTTCGATGGAATACAGGTCAACGCCAACGCTCTTGATTATTTCATCGCTCATATGCAAGAAAACCCCTGGATCATTCCGGAGGAATGGAAAGATGTGGAGCAGCACGCATCCAAGTACATTCTTTTCTGGGGCACTCGCCATCTCTATGAAGAGGGAATCTGTGTACGTACCCTGGAGTGGAGCGCGGATGCGCGCAAGCTGGAGTGCCAGTCGAGATATTGCTGGATTGACAATCGCCTCAACTCCCAGTTTCCAGCGGCGATTATGCGCAGACCAGCAACCACGGAGTAAACCCTTCCCGGCGTTCTGGGGCAGACAACGCTGGAGGGAGGCAGGCGTAGACTGTTTCGAGGAGATTCACAATGAAGCTGTTCTGTCCTCTGGTTGTCATCCTGTATTTTGCTTTCCCCTGTAGCGCGCAGACTTCGGTTGAAAACATCGCCGCCAAGCAAGTTCCTGCCCAGGCGCACGACAAGATGCCACGGCGTCTTTTCAGCGATGAAAGCTTTTGGAACAAGCCTCTCCCGGCCAATCCTGAGATTGACCGGCGCAGCAGCTACTGGATCGGTCTGATGAAGACCGATCAGGAGAGAAATGTTGGAGTCAATGCAGCCCGGTTCACGATTCCGGTGTACGAGGTCGACGCCAGTACGCCGCTTAAGACCGTCCTGCCCAACAGTACCTTCTACCGCCATGCAAAGGGCTTTCCAGAAAAGGTTCCCATTCCCGACGGTGCTATCTCCGATGCACAGTCAGACCATCACATGGCGATTGTCGATTGGAATGCCAATACAGCCTGGGATATGTGGGAGGCCGTGAACAGAAACGGTCAGTGGTACTCCAATACCGGAATCCAATACAAACTGAATGGGTCTGGCGTCTTTTCGACGGCAGAATTGGGGATGAAAAACGGCCAGAGTGTTCACCAGCATGGACCGGGACGCGCGGCCGGCGTTCCTATCATCGCTGGACTGGTAATGTACGACGAGGCCGAGAGCGGGCATATCGCACACAAGATCGCAGCTGCAACGCAATTTGTTGCTTATCAGGAGTTTGTCTTCCCAGCCGCTTGGACCGACGGTCCCTGCGAGGGAGGAATTCCCGAGGGCGCGGTTCTGCAACTGGATCCTGGTCTTGATCTCTCCCGGTTCAACCTGACGCCTGAGGAGAAGGCCATTGCCCGCGCGATGCAGGATTACGGCATCGTGCTGGTGGACTACGCGGGCGCAAATGTGATCTACGCCGAAGGCCTCTATGGGCAGAAGAACAAAAGCTGGAAGGGAAAACTGAGAGAGTGGGGCGGCGGGATTGTCAGTATTCCGATGGAAAATTATCGCGTGCTCGCTGTTCACAACTCCGTCCATGAGGGCGACCAACGCCACCAGGCGAAAATTCCAATCTGCAAAGGAAATGTCGCACCGTGAGCTGTTCTCTGCGGCCTGCGCCTTTTACTTGCCGATCAGCCCGCGAGCAATTGCGTCCAGCATTCCGTTGAGAAAGTTGATCGACTCAGGCGCGGAGAAACGGCGGCCGATCTCCAGCGCCTCGTTGATGACGATGGGGAAGGGTGTGCCTTTGAAGCCCATCATCTCGCCCACGGCCATGCGCAGCAGGTTGCGGTCCACGGCCGGCATGCGCTCCAGCCGCCAGTGCTTGGAGTTGGCCACCAGCAATTCGTCGATCTGCTCCTGGTGAGCGACGGCCACGCGGAAGAGGTCTTCGGCAAAGCCGCGCACCTCTGGCTCGACTTCGTCGGCGGCCTTCCAAAAGTTGGCACGCACCTGCTCCGGCGTCTGCTTGCCGATGTCCGCCTGATAGAGCATCTGCATGGCCAACTCCCGCGATTTGCGGCGGCCTGAGGTATGGTGTTGCCCAAGAGTCAAGCTGCGCCGCCTTCCCCTAAACCCTCATCTTGCACGGCGCCAAGCTGAAGTTTGCGGCGAATACTAACCATCTCGATGGCAGCGACGGCGGCTTCAAAGCCCTTGTTGCCGGCCTTGATGCCGGCACGGTTAAGCGCCTGCTCCAACGTCTCGCAGGTGAGCACGCCAAAGCTGTGGGGAATGCCCGTCGCCTGCTGCGACTCACCGATGCCGCGCGCCACTTCGTTGTAAATGGCCTCATAGTGGGCGGTTTCGCCGCGCAGCAGGCAGCCGAGGGTCACAATGCCATCCACACGGCCTGTGCCGGCGACAGTGCGGGCCGCGGCGGGAATCTCCCATGCACCGGGAACGCGAATGACTTCAATATTCGCCCGCTTTGCGCCGCTGCGCAACAATGCATCGAGCGCGCCCTCCAGCAGCCGCTCGGTAATCACCGCATTCCAGCGGGCAACGATAACTGCAAACTTCATGCCCTCGGCGGAGAGATCGCCTTCGATGGCGGCCGGCTTGCCTTTTTGCGGATCAGCCCAAGCCCAAAAAGAAAAAGCAAAGCCAGGCTCCGGCTCGACAGTGAAGAGGCTCGACTTCCAGTGAGTCTCCAAGATGGGCGAAAGGTGCGCAATAGCTTCATCGCCCCCTTGCGCACGCAGCCAGTTTGCGGCGGCCTGGTGCACGGCGTCCAGCGCGGTCACCTCCACCAGCAGATCGGCGGTGGAAGGGAACTGACCGTCAACAAACTCCAGATTGCCCAGCGGAGCCAGAAAAGACGCACCTCGGCTGGTTTCTTCTTCCCAGCCCTTGCCGGGGGCAAATCCCAGCGCGGAAAAGAAACTGGCCAGCCGCTCATAAGCTGCTCGGCTACCCACAGGACGAAGAACGGAAATCCCCTTGATCATTCCTTGATTCTATCGTGCGAGGGTGAGATTCGCGGTTTCCCACTCATAACATAGAAAATCGACGCAAGGATTGGGTACGGACAAGAGCGTTGGCGGCGTCTGCTTGGGCCGGAAAACAGAAAAGCCGGCGCTGGGCCGGCCTTTCCTAATGACAACTGTCTGCTGCTCGATGCGCCTATGTGACGGAGCGCGGCTTGACGGCGAAGGCCGTGGCTGGAACGACAGTTACGGTCGAGTCAGCGGGTATTGTGCAGCCGGCGTCATTGCCGCCCGAGGCGACAGGCGTACAGGCCGGCAAATTGGGGCTAATCTGCTGTGTATCGGCATGCGCCGGATCGCTGGCGACTAGAGGCACGCTGATGGCGTGAACCATGTTGTCGCCCGCGGTGGAGACATAGAAGAGCGAATCGTCCGGGGTGAATGCGCCGGCCAGCGGGGCGCTGGGAGAGACGCCTCCAGAGCTCACGAGCGGAATATAGCCCACAGTGCCCAATGCGCCTGGGGTGGTCTGGTTCGGCTGGTAGTAAGGCAGCAGGGCGTTTGTGTTGCCCTCATTCGCCGTGTAGGTGATGAAGGCCAGATTGGACTCCGGCGAGGCAACGACCTGATTGATAGCGGTTGCGCTCACCTGCGTGAGTTGCGCCGTGTTCAACGTATTGGTCAGCAGCAATGGAGAAAGAGAATCTCCCATGACCAGCGGATAATTGCTGTTGGACTCAGGCCACAAGCAGTTGAAGGCGGGGATGGTGACACCAATGTCGGAGAGAGTCACCTGGCCGCCAGAGACGGAGGCGCCCAAAATATGCTGGCCATCGGTAGTCGAGACCAGCGCATCGGTTTGCGTGTTCACTAAATTGTCAACGCTTGGGTCCGGCCCCTGCGGATAGAAAGTCATGCTGTCGTAAGCGCCGACAGTGCCGGTGGGGCACCAGTCGTGAGCCACCGTTGGTGTGCCTCTCAGATATGCGCCTACGGACGGAATGGTGAGGGCCGGGGTTTGCATGGTGCTTGAAATTGCCACATTGGGCGGCATGGGGTTGGGCAGCCAGCCAGTCGGCAGTGAACTCGGCGGCAGCACACCCGGCGGGAGAGAATTCGGCAGTGGGCTTGGCGGCAACGCGTAGGTGGTCCATCCGGATTCCACACTGTAGACATACAAAGTGTCGGTGTGGCCGGTGATGCCCTGTTCCGGGCTGGTCGGCGTACTGTTCAGCGCAGCGTTGTCTGTCACGTACAGAGTCTTCGAGTCGGGGGTCCAGGTGGCGGCGTTGCCCATGCCGCCAATAGCCGTGGAGGCGCCCGTGTTAACGGTATAAAGATAGAGGAGCTTGCGCTGCTGATCGTTGATGAGAAGTTGCGCGTTGTTCGGCGAAACGGCCAACACGACGCCGGGAACAGTGGAATCCTGCTTGCCGAGTGCTGCTGGCCCAGTGTTGTAAATCATCAATCCATTGGAAGAGCCAAAATAAAGGCTATAGCCCGTCCGGTCCATCAACATGGAGTTGGGTACGTATGGCAGGCGAATCGTTGAGCCAGTCGTGCCCGTTTGCCGATCGACAGGGACAATGTATTGCGACTGGCCGGGGGCCGAGATCCAGATGTAGTCGCTGGCCGTGCCGGGGGTGGTGATCGTAACCGGATTGGAAGAGACGGACAGGCCTGTGCCGTATACTCCAACCTCGTTAATGGGGGCAGGATTGCAAGTGGGCGGCTGGCAGATGGCATAAACCGAAGCCACGCCAGGAAAGGCGGTCGCGATGGCTCCGCTGCTGCCCGCCGTGATGTCAATCGGATCTGTGGACTGGTAGTCCAGGTTCAAGCCGGTGATGGGGTTTCCAAGACTGTCGGTGACAGTTGTGACCAGATTCTCTGTTACACCCTGAGTGACGGTGCCTGTCTTTTCGCCGTTGGCAAGAGTCAATTGGATCGAAGCTGGCGGGCAGGTGGAAAAGTATCCGGCCGACGAGCCTGAGCCCGCCACCGATGCGGTGATGGCAGTGGTGCCGGGCAGTCCGGCGGTGATAGTCACCTGGTTCGTCGTCGTATTCGTGGCAATGGTGCCGACACTGCCGATACCTACCTGGTAGGCAAGAGTGCCAACAGCGGCCGTGCAATCAGGAATCGCGCTTGCTGTCACGCCTGGGAGCAAGCCTCCTTGGCAGGCAAAGACCGGCTTTGAAGCGCCCGTGACCGAAGGTGGCGCGCAAAGCTCATACTGCGTGTTGTTACTGACAAAGCAGGCTTCCGCATCGAATGTGGCCTGTGATCCCTGGGAATAGCACTGCTGCGACGGACCGGACAGGGGCTGAGTAACCAGGCTGACAGAGGTCACCGGTGCGTGCACATAAACTTCTACCGGATTGGAGACCACCGACTCCGCAGAGGCCGTAACGTAGGCCGTGGCGTAGGGCAAACCACCCGTCGAGGGTAGTGGGTTGGGCGGGCTGCAGATGGTGTAGTTGGCGATGCCGCCGCCCGTATTCCGGTTCCACGTGCCTGCGCAGATCACGCCGGTCGGCGAGATATCCACCAACTGGTTGTTTGTGGTGCCATAGACAATCGCTGGAGTGCTGGTGGTAGTACCCTTGCAGTCAGTGGCGACCGGAGGGCTAGTCGAGTGCGTCTGCCCGAAGGCGACGGAGATGCCCGTGGTCGCATACCCGAAGGTGATCTGGGCCACATCCCCGATCTTCATCCCGTAACCCGCGCCATTGCAGTATTTCGCGGCCGGGTTGCGGGTGCAACCGGAGATCGAAATCCCGGCTGGAACGGCCAGGCTCAACAAACAAACAAGCGTCAAAAACCGCCGCATGAATCCTCCCCGCCCCGCCTTCATCAAGCCGCGAAACGGTCTTTTCCGAATCATTCGGAAATATATGATTAAAGCTGACTTTCCATTGCCGCCGCTTTTGTTTGCCCGTTCGGAACGGCTCTTTCTCGTGAAAGCCCCCCCCCTTATACGACGCCAAAAAGTGTGCGAAAACAGAAAAGACGCTTTAGGACGCGTTTCGTCAACTCACCCAAGCCAGTCTGACGCCGTGAAATCCGCTCAAATAGCCGGCCCGGCGCCTTGGTCTACCCTGTACCCGGTGAACGAAGCACGCTCTTGAAACCCCATAAAAAGTGTATCAGGACGGAGCGGCAACCGGCAGGAGCAGGGCAGAGTGATTCCCGGTCGTCGGCTGCTGCGGAGAAAACTCTAGATGCCGAGTTCGCGCTGAATGGCGCAGGCTATCGCTTCGGCATGGCGGCGCATCGCCTCTTCGCTTTCTGCTTCGATCATCACTCTGGCCAGTGGCTCGGTGCCGCTGTAGCGGATAACCACGCGCCCGGAGTCCTTCAACTCCTCTTCGGCGGCGCATATGACAGCCGCCACGGCGGGAATCGAAGCGAGTGGCTTACGCTCGCGTACCTTCACGTTGACAATCACCTGCGGAAAAACCTTCAAATCCGCCGTCAGCTCTTCGATGCTTTTGCCGCTGCGGGCGACTAGGTCGAGCACCACCAGCGCCGTCAGCAGCCCGTCGCCTGTGGTGGCCAGGTGGGGCAGCAGAATGTGACCGGACTGCTCGCCGCCGAGGGCCGCATCGTGCTTCTGCATCTGTTCAAGGACGTAGCGGTCGCCCACCGGCGCGCGCAGCATACGAATGCCGCTACGCTTGAGCGCCGCCTCCAAGCCCATATTGGACATGGTGGTGGCCACAACCAAATCGCCGGTCAGTAGCCCGCGCGCCTTGAGGTCGCGCGCCATCATCAGCAGAATCGCGTCGCCGTTGATGATGCTGTTATGAGAACCGGCCAACATGCAGCGGTCGGCGTCACCGTCGAAGGTGAGGCCAATCTCCGCCCCGCGCGACTGGACCTCCGCCGCGACCAACTCTGGATGCAGTGCGCCGCAATTCAGGTTGATATTGTGGCCGTCGGGAGCGGTGTGCAGCAAGGTGACCTGCCCGCCCAGCCGACGGAACAATTCCGGCGCAACGGCTGCGGCAGCGCCATTGGCGCAATCGGCCACGATGCGCAGGCCGTTCAAGCGCAGCCCCGGCACGCAATCGATAAGGAACTGAATGTAATCGGCCTGGAGTGCGGGATTGTCCTCGACGGCGGGCAGAGTGGCTGGATCGGGCGCAAGGGAGTTGGCCGCGTGGTGAAGAATCTCCTCCTCCATCGCCAGCTCGACCGCATCGGCGAGCTTGAAGCCGTCCGCGCCGAAGAGCTTGATGCCGTTGTCTTGCCAGGGATTATGCGAGGCGGAGAGAACCACGCCCGCTTGAAATCCATGACTGCGCGCAAGAAAGGCGACGGCTGGCGTCGGCACCACGCCCGCGCTTGCGACTTCGACGCCCGTCTCGCGCAATCCGGCGGCGAGCGTGGCGGCGATCCACGGGCCTGACTCGCGCGTGTCGCGGCCCAGCAGAACCCGAGGAAGGTTGCCCGGAACACTGTTGCGCAGCGAGTGACCGAGGGCCAAGCCGACGGCATAGATGGTGCTTGCATCGAGAGGATATTGGCCCGCGACGGCGCGAATGCCGTCGGTGCCGAAGAGTTTGCGCGCGTGTGCGGTCATAGTCTCATTTCTTTGTTGTTGCCGCGGATTCCACGCGGCTGGTGAAGGCGCCATCACTCAGGCGCGTGACGAGTTTGTCTCCGGGGGCAACCTGCGCGGTGGAGCGGACGACGATGCCTGCCGTGTCGAGCACCAGCGCATAGCCGCGTTCCAGCACGGCTAGCGGCGAGAGCGAGTGCAGCTGCGCATCGAGAGCGTTGAGCCGGGCTGCGGATTCGCGTTGCCTGCGCTCCAGCGTCCAGTCAAGGCGCGCGCGGCAAGAAAGCATTTGTTCGCGGGCCAGGGAAAGCCCCTGGCGCGGATCTTGGCGCAGGACGGCGGCAGTGAGATCAGCGACTTTGCGCTGGCGATAGCCAAGAAGGCTGCTGAACGCAGTTCCCATGCGAAACGAAAAATCGTCCAGCTTCTGGGCCAGCCGGTAGAGCAGAGCATTCATGCGGCCTTCAGCGCGGATCACCGGCAGGTGCGTCAGCCGCTGGCGGGCTTGCAGCAGCTGGAAGCCCGCGGCGCGGTCGAGACGGTTGGATTGGTTGGCCAGGTGCTCGGCGATCTTGTGCTGCGCCTCGGTGATGAGTTCGGCGGCGGCAGAAGGCGTGGGAGCGCGCAAGTCAGCGACAAAGTCGGCGATGGTGAAGTCGGTCTCGTGCCCTACCGCAGAAACTACAGGAAGGCTGCTCGATGCAATGGCGCGGGCGACGCGCTCGCTGTTGAATGCAGCCAAATCTTCCAGCGACCCACCGCCGCGAGCGACGACGACGACATCGACGAGGCCTTGCATTTCGTTGATGGCGGCTTCAATCTCAGCCGGAGCGGCATCGCCCTGCACGCTCACCGGGCAGAGCAGCACGCTGAGGCCGGAGTGGCGGCGGGCGACGATGTTGAGAAAGTCGCGAATCACCGCGCCGGTGGGCGAAGTGACGATGCCTACCGTTCGAGGAAATGCGGGCAGCGGGCGCTTGCGCTCGGCATCGAAGAGGCCTTCGGCCTTGAGCCGCGCCTTGAGCTGCTCGAAGGCCAGTTGCAGCGAGCCGGCGCCCACCGGCTCCAGCGCCTCAGCCACCAGTTGCATCTGGCCCCGCTGCTCATAGACGCTCACCCGGCCCCGCGCCAGCACGTGCAGGCCGTCCTCGGGGCGGAAGCGAAGCAGCAAGGCATGGCGGCGGAAGAGCACGACAGGCAGTTGCGCGTCGGCGTCCTTCAGCGTGAAGTAAACGTGGCCGCTGGGCGCTGGGCGGTAGTTGGAGATTTCGCCCTCGACCCAGACGTCGCCCCACTCCAGTTCGACCATTTCGCGCACCTGGCCCACCAACTCGCGCACCGGCCAGATGCGGCGCGACGGGAGCGGCTCGGCGAAGGTGAGGTCCAGTTGAGGGCCGAGACCAGGCGGCGACGCGAATATGTCTTCTCTAGCCACTGATAAAAGTGTAATTGCGCGGGGTTGGGCTGGAATTTGTCCAACCGCAAATTTCGGTTCAGGATGTCAAAATGGGGACTTGGAGAACGCGGCGCTATTTTCCGCGAACGTTTTGCTCGTTTCCGCGCTCTTTATAGGTAGAGATGCAGAGTAAGCTTTCCATCGCGGTCGAGGAAGAGGCCATGCAGGAACTTTCCGTGGAAGAGGCACGGCCTTGCTTCACCACATTGGTTGAGCAGCACTCGCAGTTGGTGCATCGCATCGCTCTGGCCGTCACTCGCAACCGGCAAGACGCCGAGGACGTGGCGCAGGAGACATTTTTACAGCTTTTTCGAGGGCAGCGATGGGAGCGGATCGAAGACCAGCGCGGCTACCTGGCGCGCATTGCCTGGCGGCTGGCAGCGCGCAGAAAGAAGCGTCCGCCGGATGAGGAACTGGTGGCGGAGTTACACTCGCCGTCGGAAAGCCCGGAGACGGCGGCAATCGACGCCAACCTTGAAGCCTGGATACACTCCCGCATCGACCAACTGCCAGAGAAGTTGCGCTTGCCGCTGGCGCTGGCCGCGCTGGGAGAGTTAAAGCTGGTGGAAGTTGCCAAGATGCTCGGCCTTCCCGAAGGCACCGTGCGACGACGCATTCACAGCGCACGGCAAATACTCAAGCAGCAGATGGAATCAGAGAGAGGAGGAAGCCATGAACGAAGAAATTGACCACCGCGACAGCCTGATCGATCGCGCATTGGCCAGTTACACGCCCGCCGCGCGGCCGGGGCTGGAGCAGCGCATCGTGGCCTCGCTCGCCGCCCAAGGCAACCAAGATCGGCGCTTGTGGCATTCGAGGCCGATCTGGCAGTTTGCGGCAGTTGTATTGCTTGTGGCCGTGGCCCCGATTCCATTCTGGCTCAGGCACAACCATTCCGGCGTTGCGATGGTTCGGCATCCAGCCATCGAAGTTGCACGAAACCCAACTCTGAACCAACCAGCGCTTGCGCCGCCCGCGCAACTCGCTCTCAATTCTCATGCGCGGCGGAAGGCCGCAGCCGTTCGCATTGCGCGCCTGGAGCAATTTGGCCTTCCGCGCCTGACCAGGGAAGAGCGGCTCATGGTCCGCTTCGCCGCCAGAGAGCCGGAGATGATGGCGGCCCTGATTGCATCCACTCCCGATCTCGATGCGCCTATCGAGATCGCGCCCATTCCCGACGACCCCATTGTCATTCCGCCGATTGAGATCAAGCCGATCACGATCGAACCAATCCAAATCAGTTCACTGATCTGAACAGGAGAAACCCATGATGAAATCACGATTGATTCTCGCCGCACTATTGCTCGCCGCACCGCTGCTCAACGCGCAGGAGGACGACAAAAAGATCGAAGCCCAGAAGGTGGAGATCACACTCGCTCCGGCCAAAGAAGCCGCTCCGGCGGAGAAGACGCCCGAAGCACCGCACGAACCCTACCGGATCACCATCAACTTCAAAACAACAGACGGCGCAAAGACCACCACAAAAAAGAGCTACACACTGTTGGCGACTACCGATCAGGCATCGCCGTCCGTCCGCGACCGCCTCAGAGTTCCTTATAAAATCGGGAGTGGAACATCGAGCCAGTATCAGTATTTCGATCTCAAAACGGATGTTGACATCCGCAGATTCAAAAAAGTGGATAAGTCTGTCTATCTCACCTTATCAATTGATACATCGGATATTGCAATTGCACCTACTGCGCAGGATCCGAATTTACCTAGGACGACTACTCATAACAACGAATACGTCTTGTCTCCCACGCTGACCATCGGCAAACTCACCACGGTCTACTCCGCGGTGGATGCGATTAACGAATCGAAGGTGGAGATTGAGGTGCTGGTCGAGCCGCTCGACGGCAAATGATTCTTGGTATTTTCCACATGCAAAAGCAAAGCGCCCCAGTTCCGGAAGACGGAAGCTGGGGCGCAGTTGTTTGAGTGGAAAACTTCAGAATTCCAGAATTACCGGCATAATCATGGGGCGGCGGCCGGTGGTTTTCTGGATGAGGCGCTTGAGTTCGACGCGCACCTTTTCCTTGACCATGCCGTAGTCGGTCTTCTCCTCGGAGTTGAGGCCGTCGAGGGTATGGAGAACCACTTCGCGGGCTTGGTCGGTGATGTCCGCGCCGCCAAAGCCACGCATCACCACTTCGGGCTGCTGCTCCACCTTGCCGGTACGCTTGTTGATGGCTAGCACCACCAGCACGACGCCATCTTCGGAGAGGATGCGACGATCGCGCAGGACCATATCCTCGACGACGTCGGTATTGGAGCCGGAGTCGATGAAAATGCGCCCGGTGGTGACCTTGTCGTGCTTGCGGGCGTCGTTCTTGCTCAGCTCCAGCACGTCGCCGTCCTCGATCACGATGGTGTGCTCGACGGCGCCGGTCTCCAGGGCCAACTGCGCGTGCTTGCGCAGGTTTCCGTAGTTGCCGTGGACGGGGATGAAAAACTTGGGCCGGACGAGGTTGATGAGCAGGCGCATCTCTTCCTGTGAGCCGTGGCCGCTGACGTGGATGAGGCCGTTGGAGCCGTTGTCGTAGATGACGTTGGCTTCGCGGCGATAGAGGTGGTCGATGACGCGAAAGATGCTTTTCTCGTTGCCGGGAATGATGCGCGAGCTGAGCACGACGGTATCGCCGGCGTCGATGTGGGCGTGCTTGTGGTTGTCAACGGCGGCGCGGCTGAGGGCGCTCATCGGCTCGCCCTGTGTGCCGCTGATCAGCAGCATCAACTGCTCGGGCGCGAAGTCGCGCATCTGGCCGGGATTGATGATCAGCCCCTGCGGAATGTCGATGTAGCCGAGATCCTGGGCGATCTCGGTGCTTTCCATCATGGAGCGGCCGATGACGGCCACCTTGCGGCCGTGGGCGCGCGCCAACTCCAGCGCGATGCGGATGCGGTAAACGGAGGAGGAGAAGCAACTGAAGAAGAGCTTCTTCTTGGTGCGCGAAAAGATCTCGTCCAAGCGGGGAACCACCGCCGACTCGCTGGGCGTGTAGCCGGAGCGATCCACGTTGGTGGAGTCCTGCAAGAGGGCCAGGACTCCGCGCTTGCCGTACTCGGCAAAGGTATGCAGATCGAAGAGCTTGCCGTCGAGCGGCGAGAGGTCGATCTTGAAGTCGCCGGTGTGGATGACGACACCTACGGGAGTTTCGATGGCCAGGGAAACGGCGTCCACCACCGAGTGAGTCACATGGATCGGCTCGATGGTGAAGGGGCCGATGGTGAACTTTTCCTTGGGTACGATCTCGATCAGCTCAGTCTCGTCCAGCAACTGATTCTCTTCGAGGTTGCCTTCCACGTAGGCCAGCGTGAACTCAGTTGCGTAGACGGGAACCTTGATCTCGTTCAGAATCCAAGGCAGGCCGCCGATGTGGTCCATGTGGCCGTGGGTGAGGATGATGGCGCGGACATGCGCCTTGTTTTCAACCAGGTAAGAGATGTCGGGAACTACAACATCGACGCCCAGCAATTCAGACTCCGGGAACATCAGCCCGGCGTCGATCACGATAATATCGTCTTCCCAGCGAAGCGCGAGGCAGTTCATGCCGAACTCGCCCAGACCGCCCAGAGGAATAATTTTCAGCTTTTTGGTTTGCATCTGTCAGATATGATGCTACCACTCATCGGCTTTAGATGTTGGTTACTATTGCTCACCGGCCTCGGAGTACTCTCATTCCGCTGCGGAGGCAGCGAGTTGGCGTGAGTGGGCCGGCCAGCAAAAAGTTGAACAAAAAGAAAACATGGCCTTTTAGTTGCCCACTGGTGTTTCCGACCTTCGGTAGATGAGACTGTAGCGCTGGCCTCCTGGCCGGCTGTCGCGTGGGCCTCCCGGTCCGTGCTTATTTCTTTCTGGGTCAAATCGAACTGCAGGCGGCGCTTCGATCCTCTGGGGCAGAAACAGGTGTAGCTGATCGGCTGTATCCTAATTAACAGGATGTATTCCGGTATCGGCAGCCGCGGCGAAAAGCTCTCCACCCTCAAGCTGACGGTGGTGCAGTACGGTATTCTGTTCATGATGCTGGCTTTGGCGGCCGGATTGTGGCGGCTGCAGGTGCTGAGGGTGAACGACTACCGTCAGCAGGCCGAGGAGAACCGCATCCGGAAGGTTCCGGTAATGGCTGGGCGGGGCAAGCTCTTCGACCGGGAATACCGGCTGATTGTGGACAACTACCCGTCAGTTTCCTGCCGCCTGGTGCGTGAGCAGAGCCGCAACGTGGACGAGGATCTGCCGCTGATTGCGCGCGGGCTGAACCTCGATCTGGAACAATTGCGGGCCACATTGCGCCGCTATCGAGCGCGGCCAGTCTACGAGCCGATCCCCATCAAGCAGGACATCAGCGCCGACGAGCAGGCCTTCATTGAATCGCATCGCAATGAGCTGCCCGAATTGGAGACCATTGACGAGGAACGGCGACTCTACCCGCGCGATGGCTTTGCCGCCCACCTGATCGGCTACGTGGGCGAGGTGAGCGAGGAGATGCTAAACGATCCGCGCTATGCAGCCTACGAGCCGGGCGACGTAGTGGGCAAGGCCGGAGTTGAGCAGACTTATGACGAGCTGCTGCGCGGACAGGACGGCTCGCGCGATCTGGTGGTGGACAGCCACGGACGCGAGGTGGGCTACCTGGGAATCCAGCACGCCAAGCCCGGCCAGAGTCTGCGGTTGACCATCGATAACGACTTGCAACGCGCGGCCGAGATTGCGCTGGGCAATCGCAATGGTGCGGTAGTGGCCATGGACCCGCGCAACGGCGAGATTCTGGCCATGGTTTCGCGCCCCAGCTACGATCCCAACGAATTCGCGGTGCGCATCAACCGCGCGGACTGGGCCACACTGATCAACGACCCCAACCATCCGCTGATGAACAAGGCGATCCAGGCGCAACTGGCGCCGGGTTCGACCTTCAAGATCCTGATGTCGGTGGCGGGGCTGCAAGAGGGAATCGCGCAGGGCCTCAAGGTCTATTGCAACGGCGGAGCCAACTTTTACGGCCACTTCTACCATTGCGATGAAAAGCACGGCGCGGTGGACATTCACAACGCCATTCCCTACTCCTGCGACACGTACTACTACACGCTGGCCGACAAGCTGGGCATCGACCGCATCTCGAAATACGCGACTGCCTTCGGCTATGGGCAGAAGACGGGCATTGATCTTCCCGGCGAACAGGCGGGGCTGATGCCCTCCGCGCAGTGGGCGCTGAAGTACGAGCATCGCAAATGGTACGCCGGAGAGACGATCTCGGTGGGCATTGGACAGGGCGCGGTGCAGGCCACGCCGCTGCAACTGGCGCGGGTGATCGGCGGCATCGCATCGGGCGGTCACATGGTGCGTCCGCACATTGTTTTTCCTGAGCAGCTTCCCGCCGACTATCGCAAGGCGCTGCTGGACACCTTTCCCGGCAGCGGCGAGGCCAACATCCCCATCGACCCGGAGAACTGGATGACGATCACCGATGGCATGGCCGAGGTGACGCAGCCCGGCAACTTCCACACAGCTGGTTCGGCGCATCTGGAAGGTATCGACTTTGCAGGAAAGACGGGCACAGCCGAGGTAGTTGGGCACGATGCCACGGGTCACGCGGCCAAGGGCCATGCGTTTGTACCCAATGTTTGGTTTGTGGGCGTTACGCCACGGCGCAACCCGGAACTTGTGGTCGCAGTGCTCTGGCAAAACGGCGAATTCAGCTATTACGCGGCGCGCATCGCAGCTCAGGTCGTCTCCGCGTACGTCGAGAAGCAGCGCAGGATACAACATAATCTAGTACCGCAGAAGGCGCAGCTTCCCGCCCCGGCCGAGGTGGGCGCAGTCTGGAGCACTCCCGGCTCCGGCGCAAATCACACCACGCGCAAAGGCGAAACGGCCGTACTGCACGCGGGACATTTCTTTGTCGCTCACGGTCAGATTGTTCCCGCCTCTGAGGCGCCGGTGCGCCTTGCTCCAGCTTTGCGCATTTTTTCCGGCGCACGTGCGGCGGAGCGCGAACCTAGATTTCCTTCAATGCCCACCCCAGCCAATCTATCGAAAATGGGAGCAGCCTTGCCGGCTCGCCCCGGAAGAGGACAATAGCCCCGTGCGCCGCTTTCTGAGCTTCCGCGACTTCGACTGGACGCTGCTGGCGATGGTGCTCGTGCTTTGCGTGCTCTCGGTCTTCGAGATCTACTCGGCAACGCTGCACACCAAGTACACCGGCTTTCACACCAAGCAGCTTTTCTTTATCGCCGGCGGCCTGGTGGCCATGTTCCTGTTCTCCAAGATTGACTATCACCTGCTGCTGGATTGGACACCTTGGGCATACGGGGTTAGCCTGCTGGCATTGGTGGCCGTCAAGCTGGTGGGACACAGAGTGCTGGGCGCGAAGCGCTGGATCAGTGTCGGCCCAGTCCATTTCCAGCCCTCGGAGTGGGTCAAACTGATTCTGATTCTTGCCGTCGCCCGCTACTTTGCCAATCTCGGCGGCCACAGCCTCACATGGAAGGACATATTCAAGGCCTTTGCGCTGGTCGGCCTGCCGATGGCGCTGGTGCTCATCCAGCCCGATCTGGGCACCGCGCTCACCTACGCGCCGATTCTGGTCGCGGGCCTGTTTCTGGGGGGCATCAACCTTCGCCAGGCACTGATTCTGGTGGTTTGTGGAACAACGTTGATTGCCGGCGTCTGGAGTAGCGGCAAAATTCTTAAGCCTTACCAGAAAGCCCGGCTGACCAGCTTCATCAATCCCGACAACGACCCTAAAGGCACCGGCTATCAGATCAAACAATCACTGATCGCGGTCGGTTCGGGCGGCATCTGGGGCAAGGGCGCGGCCAAGGGAACCCAGACCCAGGGCGACTTTCTGCCCATTCCGCACGCAGACTTCATCTTTGCCGCATTTGGCGAGGAGCACGGATTTGTCGGCGCGTTTTTCGTGCTGCTGCTATACTTCTTCATATTGATGCGTTTCATTCAAAACGCTCAAACAGCTGCGGACCTGCCCGGCTCCCTGATCATTATGGGAGTGGTGGCTGTGTTGACTTTTCAGATTGCGGTCAACGTGGGCATGGTCATAGGGTTTATGCCAGTCACCGGAATTCCTTTGCCGTTAATGAGTTACGGCGGATCTTCGGTGTTGTTCACATTTCTGGCGCTGGGCGTGGCGATGAATGTCCGCATGCGCCGGTTCGTTAACTGAGCGGAGTTTGGGCCAATTGGCCCGGAACAGGGCTCAGAGGTGAGCCTCTTGTCTCCCCCGGAGTTGTCCGGCAAGCAAGAGATCTATTTTTCAGTTGTATAGCCGGCCAGGTCCAGATGGATCGCGCGCCAGGCAGGACAAGGATTCATGAGCACGCAGAGACGGGAAATCCGTTGGCGGCGCATTCGTTGCACGAGACCGAGGTGGGAGTCATCCACCAGACTTCTCGCGCCTTACGGGTGTGCAATTGCCAACAGTGGAACGGCCCCGCCGGATATTTCGGCAAACTTCCACCCCAGCGACGAAGACCTGTCACCGGGGACTCCGGAGTGGTTGGCCACAAACTCTCTGCGATCGGATTACCGTATCGTACAGCTTCCCTGGTTTGTTCAGTTTGTTTGGCAAGCCCACCACCACAGCTCACCGCCCTATTGGGCTAGCCGTGGCGCGGCAACCGGAACAACATCGATTTACGGTTTATCCTTTCCGCACATCTCCTCCCTTTCTGGCTGCGCGCTTTTCCATTCCCCCTCGCCGCGTGTCCTGGCAGGCTGAGGCCGCCGGGCAGAAAGGTACGATGGCAAAGGAAATCTGCATCTCCTCCACGCCGCATGAGACGCGGCTTGCAATTCTTGAAGACGATCAACTCGCGGAGATTTACTACGAACGCGAAAACGAGTACACCCTGGCCGGGTCGATTTACAACGGGCGCGTCACCCGAGTTCTGCCCGGTATGCAATCGGCTTTTGTGGATGTCGGTCTGGAGCGCGACGCGTTCCTTTATGTAACCGACTTCATGGAGCTGGAAGACGAGCAAGAGACCGACGAGCTGGAAAAGGCGGCGGTTATGGGCGGTAATCAACCTCCACGCGAGGTTCGTCACAGCGCAGCAGCAGAGGGCAGCAGCGGACGCGGCGGCCCGAGAACCAATCAGAAGCCCGATCAAAGACCCGAGCAAAAACAGGAGTTCCGTCCCGCGCAAGATCGCATTGCCGCTGAAAAGCCGGCGAAGGACGGCCGCTTGACGGTTGAGGCCCTGCCGGAGTTTGAAACTGAGTCCCTTCCTGCATCGGGATCGTTATCCTTCTCCGATCAGCCGGAAAACGGCGATGTGGAATCTGGTGAAGGTGGCGCCAAGCGCTGGCGCGGACGGCGCCGCCGTCGTGGTGGCCGCGGAGCCGCAGCCTCGCGCGAGGGGCAAACGGAGAACCGCGAAAGTTCAGAGAAACATTTCGAAGAAACTTCAGAGACCGTATCGGAGGTTGCGTCCGATATTCACGCAGCGGCCGGAATTACCGCGGACAAGTCTTCGTCGCAGCCATGGCCGGCGCTAGCGCCTCATTCCGAGCGCGCCGCCGCTGCCGCTCCGGTTCCGTTTGTCATGCCCGGAGAATCACTTTCAAAGTACGGCGGTGTTCCTGCCGAGAACGCGGCAGAGGATGCGCCTTCGTTCGCAGCCAAGCCGGTCAAGCCGGCGAGCAGCTTCAAGCCCTCCACGCTGATCGAGTCGCCGCTCGCGTGGGACGGCAGCGGGTTGTTGCCGGGTGAATCGCTCTCCCGGCATCAAAAGCGCGAAAAACAGCCTGAAGCAGAAGCGGAGACCAGCGACCTTGCGCCGGAGACCATCAAGGAGCAGGAGTTCATTGAGGAGACGGCCGAGGCTGTTCCCGAATTGGCTGCCCCCGAAGAGCTTCCAGAGCCAGACCAGAAGATCATTGAAAACGAGCTTGTTTCCAAATGGGCCCAGGCCTCTCTGGTCGAGGAAGAACCTCTCGAAGAGGACGAGTTCGAGGAGACGAGCGAGACGGCCAGCGTCGCCGCTTCTCCTGAAGAATTCAACGGCGAAGATCCGGAAGTTGCCGAAGCGCCGCGGGATGCCTCCGCGTCTCACGACGTTGATCCTCTGCCTCCGACCGGATTCCGGCTCTTTGGCATGGGCGGCAAAAAGAAGAAGGAAGATGAGGTAGCCGCCAAGCCAGCCACGGCCTCCACATATTCACCCGGAAGCGGCCTCATCGTGGAAGAGACCCTCGAGGAGGAGGAGTTCGAAGCCCCTCGCCACTCCCCCCGCGCCAAAGGCGGGGACCACGATTCGGACGACCTGGAAGAGGAGACGCTGCCCACGAATATGCGCACCGGCGATCTGGGCGAAATGCTGCAAGAGGCGCACCTTGACCATCGCATTCAGTTGAACTTTGACGAAAAGAATGGAGACGAGGACGAAGACGAGGAAGGCCTGCCCGCCGCCGGCGGGGCTACGCTAGGCGCAGCCCCGCAGCGCCATGAACGCACCATTCCTGGACGCCGCGGGCGCAACGGCTCCGCAACCTCCGTCTCTCAGCAAGGCTCCAGAGGCCGCGGCCCCTCGCGCCGCTCCGCGCAACTCTCCGACCTGCCCATCATCAGTGACCTGTTGAAGCCAGGCCAGGAGATTCTGGTGCAGATCGCCAAAGAGCCGATAGCCAAGAAGGGCGCGCGCATCACTTCGCACATTGCGCTTCCAGGACGATTCCTGGTCTTCATGCCCACAGTCTCGCACATCGGCGTCAGCCGCAAGATCGAGTCCGAGACAGAGCGCCAGCGCCTCAAGCGCATTCTTACGCACGAACGCGGCGAGGCCAGCGGCGGATTCATCGTCCGCACCGCAGCCGATGGCGCTAGCGAAGAAGAGTTGCGCACCGATCTGCGCATGCTGCTGAATTTGTGGGCTGAGATCAAGAAGCGCTCCGACGAATCCAAGTCGCCGGCGCTCATCTATCACGATCTGGGGCTGATCGAGCGCATTCTGCGCGACCAGGTCAGCAGTAACTTCTCCTCGATCTGGGTCGATTCGGAAGCCGACTATGAACGCATCGTCCGCTTCCTCAACCGCTTCTCGCCCTCGCTCGTGCGCCGCGTCAAGCTCTACACAAAGGAGACGCCGCTCTTCGAGCACTTCGGCATTCAGGACGAGATCACTAAGGCTCTCAACTCCAAGGTCTGGCTCAAATCGGGCGGCTCCATCGTCATCAATCAGACCGAAGCGCTGGTGGCCATCGACATCAACACCGGCAAGTACGTCGGCAAATCAGCACGGCTGGAAGACACCATCGTCAAGACCAACCTTGACGCCGTGCCGGAGATTGTGCGGCAGATTCGGTTGCGCGATCTGGGCGGCATCATTGTGATCGACTTCATCGACATGGACGACCGCAAGAACCGCTACAAGGTGATGGCCGCCCTGGAAGAAGCTCTCAAAAGCGACCGCGCGCCGACCAAGGTTCTTCAGTTCAACGACTTTGGTTTAGTGGCGATCACGCGCAAGCGGGTCAAGCAGTCGTTGGAACGGACCCTGAGCGTTCCCTGCCCAACCTGCCAGGCTACCGGCATGGTGAAAAGCCCGACGACAGTCTGCAACGAGATCTACACCGAACTGCGCAAGATGAAGAAGCACTTCGAGGACGCCGATGTTCTGCTGCGCGTGAACCCGGAGACCGTGAAGGTGCTTAAATCCAACGATGGAAGCTGGCTCAACGAATTCGAGGAGCTGATCGGCAAAAACATCCTGGTCAAGAGCGACCCCACGCTGCATCCGGAGCAATTTGACATTCAGGGGTGAGCGGGGCAGTGAAGAAGGGAGAAGTAGCAACAACAAAGGCCGGAGCATTGCTCCGGCCTTTGTTGTTGCTACTTCTCGCATGGTCACGCATCCATCTTCAACGCGCTGATCATTGCTCCAATCAGGTCGTAAAAAAGCCCGTCCAGCACTGTAATCACACCTGATACCTCATATATCCAGCGTTCCTCGGTCCGTTGGTCATCCGTATTGCCGGTGGGCAAGGAATATGCCAGATCATAGTCGGGACTTCGCCGCACTTACCCTGTCCGGCGTGAGCGCGGTCACGCCCAGTCGAACCCGCGGCAGAGTAAACTGGAGATGGTGTCGAGACCGGCAAATTAGCGGTTGGGACGCTCAATTCAGGGATTCGTTCCCGGCCCGGCTCTGATGCCGCGCCTGCGATGAGGAGATTTTACGATGCGAGTTGCTTTGTTAACCGGCGGCGGCGACTGCCCCGGACTGAATGCGGTAATTTATGCAGCGGTGCGCAAGGGCATCAACCACTATGGCGATGAGTTCATCGGCTTTCTCAACGGCTGGAAGGGTGTGCTGGAGAACAATTTCATTCCGTTGACTCTGGAAGCCGTTGACGGCATCCAGCTGAAGGGCGGCACGATTCTGCATTCTTCGCGCACCAACGTGAAGAAGATTCCCGGAGGAATCGAGAAGGTGCAGGAGGTCTTGAAGACCAACAATATCGATGCGCTGATCGCCCTGGGCGGCGACGACACGCAGTCGGTCACGCTCTACTTGAGCGAGCACGGCGTACCCAGCGTGGGTGTGCCGAAGACCATCGACAACGACATCAGCGGCACCGACCAGACCTTTGGCTACGACACCGCCGTGATGATCGCCACCGAGGCGGTTGACCGCATTCACACCACCGCAGACTCGCACAACCGCGTGATTGTGGTCGAGGTGATGGGCCGGGATGCCGGCTGGATCGCCTATGCCTCCGGCGTGGCCGGCGGCGCGCACGTGATTCTGGTCCCTGAGAAGGAGATCGACATCGACCACGTCTGCAAACTGCTCAAGTACAACTACGAACACGGCAAGCACTTCGGCGTGGTGGTGGTGGCCGAGGGCTGCCATCTGCCCAAAGTCGGCCAGGTTATCAATGAAAACGCCCAAGTGGATTCCTTCGGCCATGCGCGGCTCTCCGGCATCGGCGAGAAGCTGGCCGACCTGATCGAGAAGAAGACCGGCTTTGAGACGCGCAGCGTCAACCTGGGCCACACCCAGCGCGGCGGCGTTCCCACGGCCTTTGACCGCACCCTCGGCCAGCGCTACGGATTGCACGCCATCGACATGGTTCACGAAAAGAAGTGGGGCCGCATCGCTGTTCTCAAGGGCCTGGACATCACCGACATCACCATCAAGGAAGCCATTGCGACCAATCGCCGCCTGGATCAGCGATTCTTCGACGTGATCGCGGATCTGGAAGCGAAGGTCTAACGCAATTTAAATCGCAGGTAGAAAACCATCCCCGCCAAAAGGGATGGTTTTTTGCTCTTCGTCTGCCGTAGAATTGGGCTGTGCTTTACCGCCTTTACAGGCCTGAGGACTTTGACGCGCTGTATGCCATCGAGGAGCGCTGCTTCGAGCCGCCCTTCCGCTTTGGTCGCAGTTATATGCGGCAGCTTGTCCGCAGTGCGAATGCCGCCCCATGGATTGCGGAAAAAGATGGACGGATGGTTGGCTTTGCCATCGTCGAATGGGCGCATCGCATAAGCGGGGTCCCCTGCGACAGGTCTTCGTCGCTGGGGTGCAAGATTGGCGTAACGGCTTACATTCAAACCATAGAAGTTGCCCCGGAGGCGCGCGACCGGGGCGTGGGCCGAGAATTGCTGGGTCGGAGCGAAGGTTCCGCGCGCCGCGCGGGCGCTCGCTTGATCTGGCTGCATGCCGATGCGGAGAACGCGGTTGCAATTCGGCTTTACGAGGCGCAGGGTTACTGCTGCAAGGATAGGCAGGAAGACTATTACCCCATGGGCGGCGCGGCGCTAATCTATGTGAAACGGCTTGACTCCGGGAACACGAGCAAAGCGGTTTGCAAGCCGGTTCAGTGACAAACAAGCCGACAAGCGCCCGAGGATCAGAGTGATGAGTCTCTGGCAGACGCCGCCGCAACGGATACCCGCGTGGTTTGCTATGCTTGCATTGTTGCTTGCAGCGTCAGTAATTACAGGATGCGGCACACGCGGTCAGCCGATGGGGTGGAACGCTGGTGGGAGCTGCACCATTGTCGCGATTGGAAACGCAACCAAGGGAAGCCAAACATTGACTCCTGCTGTTACAGTTATTCTGGACGTCAAGTCGCTTTCCGAGCTCGAGCTTTAGCGGCATATACGAGGCGCGCCGATGCACATCTCAACACGATTCTCTGGATTGCGGCTCATCTGCTGGATGATTGCCCTGGTTTTATGTGTCTTTGCTCACCGGGTGCAGGCGCAGGCTGTACCCTCCGCCATGAGCACCGGCCATGCACTCTGGGTGGGCGGAGAGTTCTCTGATGAGCACGCGGGCTTCCCTTATCAAAGCAGCCAGCGGCTTTGGGGGGGCGGGGTCTTTGCCGACTTTCGCTTGAATGTCCATCTCAGCGTCGCGGCAGAGGCGCGCTTTCTGCACTTCAATAGCTTCTACGGCGAAACCGAGAATCACTATCTGGCGGGGCCGCAATACAACTTTGGAAAATGGAACAAGCTACAGCCCTTCGCCCAATTCCTTGTCGGCGACGGCCAGATTCAATTTCCCTTCGGAATAGGAACGGGAAACTATCTTGCTGTGGCGCCGGGAGCTGGGGTCAACTATCGCCTCAGCAACCGATGGGCGCTGCGCGGAGAATATGACTACCAATTCTGGCCCAATTCGCCCGATGTCGCCGGCGAGCCATCGCATGAGATCAAACCCAACGGCTTTCACATGGGTGTGGCTTACAGATTGACGCGCTAGAAATACTCTGCATTATCCGCGAACGGAAACGCCGGAGAAGGAAAGCACCGCCAGGCCTGGGACGGGCTGCCCGAAGCGGCGGGCCGGTTCAAAACGACTCCACAAGAGCAGGTTTTCCACCTGCGCGCGGGTAGTCTTGTCGCTGGGGCCGGAGACAATGCGATAGTCGTAAACCTCGCCCGCTCCGTTGATGTAGGCTTCCACCGTCACAGGTTCAGAGACAGCGCCGATCTGGTTGCCGTCGACGACGCTGGAGAGATAAAGAAACCGCGGCGCGGTGGCCATACCCAGCGGCTCATCGGCGGAGGCTTGCGCGCTCTCCGGCTGGGTAAACATACCTACAAGGACAATGACCGTGCCCATCAGCAGCACTGCGGAGGCAAACCCTCCCGCGGCGTGCAAAAGAAAGGGTCCGACAGTGTTTTTCCAGGCCAGATTCAACGCATGGAAAGAACCTTGGCGGCGGCGCGCCCGCTCCTGGCTGACAGCCACTTGAATCCGCAGCAGTAAATCTTCCGGCTCAGGCACTGGACCCAGCACGGTCAGCGAAGCCTGCGTCCGCTCCTGCAATCTCCATTCGCGGGCGCACACGCAACAATCCCCCAAATGAGCCGCGATGGCCTGCATCTCGCGTCCGCTCAAACGGCCGTCCAGATACTCATCAAATTGTGCCTGCGTTGCTTTACAGCCGTTCATTGCGCCTCCTCTCCGAGGGGCAGATCGAATCCCGCACGCTCAACAGAGCAGGATTTCATAGCCGGCGCCGTCAGAATCGCCTTCAGCGCCGCTCGACCACGCACCAGCCGCGACTTGACTGTGCCGATATTCACGCCCTGCATCTCCGCCACTTCCTCGTACACAAACCCTTCAATGTCGCGTAGGATGAGAGTGGTGCGGAAGGGGTCCGGGACCTGGCTCAAGGCCGTTTCAATCTGTGCCCGGCTCTCCTTGAGCGCCGCCATCTCAAAGGGCGACTCGGCGGGGTCCACCAGCGTATCTTTCAACAACACCGACTGCCCCGAACCGTTCTCGCCCATCTCCTGCTCGATGGGAATTTCCGCTTGCCTGTGCCGCATCCACCAGCGTCTCTGGTTTGAGGCCTCGCGCAGCGCGATGCGGTAAATCCAGGTTCGCAGCGACGACTCGCCGTGAAAGCTGCCCATGCCGCGGAAGACTTTTACGAAGACTTCCTGAGTCAGGTCGGCAGCGTCGGCGCGATCCTGCACAGTGCGCGCCAGCAACGAGTAAATGGGTTGATGATAGTGCGTGATCAGCCACGCAAAAGCTTCCTCAGAGCCTGCCTGAAGTTCGCCAATCAGGGCCGCCTCTTGGGATTGAAAGGTCAGCGCACTGGCAAGATTGCCCATGGTGAGGTCCGCCTGCATTCAGAATCCTCCCACCTTGCAGCAAAAGAAGCAAACTCGGCTTTCGCTCAATCTGCGCCGGGGAAAAACCGGCTTCCGTTGCGGCCACTCGCTCCAACGGCTCAAAAAAGTCGCCGCCGGAAAATCAATCCTACCGCCGAGTCCGTGGGATTCGGGCACTGGCATTCCGCCATGTGCTCCACGCCCTCTATTGTCTTAGACACCGGCTCACCCCGAAGTGTTCCCGGTCACGCAAGTTTAACTTTGTTTGGGACTGAATGCGCAGGTTGTTCGGCGGCCATACTGGCTCCAGGCTGGGTTGGATTCACGGCTTTGATGTGGCGCCAAGGCCGGATTTGGGAAATTTGGGTCTGCCCGGCGGCTGAGGTTTGACGAATCCGGCTCCAGCGGAGACAATAGATAAGTCGCATCTATCCGTATGTGGGCCTGTGGCGCAGTTTGGGAGCGCGCTTCCATGGCATGGAAGAGGTCGTCGGTTCGATCCCGACCAGGTCCACCAATCATTTCAATAACTTATAAAAATTCCTGCAAGTCCTCCAACCCGAGATTCAACCCGATATTGCCAGTGCAAATGAGCAGATGGACCTGAGTCTGCGCTGGCCGTTTGAGCCGGAAAAGATCTCTCCGACGGTGAGAACGTAGATTTCGTTGGAAGAGTGTCCAGGCGCAATTAATTGCTAAAAGCCACACACTTAGGGCATTTGTCAGGACAAATCCAATCAGTCTATTTGGACCTCTGTTCTGACAGTCCCGACAAGGATTGTAAATAGATGATTCCATGGGCGTTGATGGCCAAGTTCAGCACCCTTGCGCAATTAAGAACACTGGGGAATTCGCGGGTTTCAATGATCAGGATCCTGAATAGCACCCTTGCCAATTTGTCTGCTTGTTGCCCTATAGCCCACGCGTCAAAGTATCTGTCTTCAAGGACCAAATAGATTGGGGGAGCGTTCCGGTCGGTGGGCTTTAGCGGTGGAAATATATCGAACCAGTTTGGTCATTCCGCGTATATGGATTGAGCCCCAAGGAACATCGCCCGGTGGTGAACCTTTGCCGAGAACGCGCCTGGATGGTTGATGCCGGCCATACAAAACGCAACCGGCTACCGCCTAGCACTAACGGCACGGATGCCTTGCGGTAGTTTCGGATCGACAAATATCCTTTAAGAACCTTTTGGAACAGCCTGCACACGGTTCTGCGACTTGGATGGGACTCTGCCCTGCTTCGGGTTGCGGGAAAGTCTCTTGGGCAACGCCTTGGCCATAGCGAGCGCGGCGGCAGATTCCCCCTTGAGTAGGGCAGCTGCTGACGCAAAGCGCAACTTCCTGTACCAAAAGGCGAGCGGTGGAACCGGGGACGGCTGATCCGATGCGTCGATATCGCAGATGGGTTGGAGCCTGTGGGCCGACCGCCGTAGAAAACCAACGGCTAGTCGGCGGTCTCCGCCTATCCAGAGGGCAAGCAACGCGACGCGAAGGTCCGCATCGAGGTCGCCGCTCGGGCCGTCGTCGATCAATTGGCGCCAGCCGCTTTTCAGGTATCTCCGACCATCCGCAGTGATTTTATGTTCGGTGCGGCCACGCGGACCAGGTTTGCCCTGATTCAGCAGCCCTTGTTCCACCAGCCTCCTGAGGACCGAAATCGTCGCTCCCGGGGAGAGATTCGCAACCGTCTTCAATTCGTAGGGGGTCGAAACCCTCTCGGAGACCAGCGCAAGCACGAAGAGATCGAGGTCATTCCGGCGGCGTTTGTCACGGGTCTCAGACATATAAACAAGTATACAAATCGACCTCGGAGCCAGAAGAAGCACCGGGCGCTACAAGTCCGCAGCACCCGGTTTCGAGTGTGTTTTGGCAGGGCCTATTTCCAGCGCCTCCTCCGGGTCATTCTTCCAGGCTCGATCCGGTTCCGCTCCTGCGGGATGCGCTTGCTAAGCTCGGTCTCCAAGAGCGTGGACATGCGTTGCCAGACCCGCAGATCCTTCGGAGTGAATCCCTCGGCGTTCCAGATTGTCCCCAGATCGCGGTAGATCTCTGCCGGCGTGTGAGGCCGGTTAAAGTAGTTTTCCCACGCTGACATTGAGTGGATGTAAAACAGCCCTTAGCTTCGATGGGAAGCTCGGCAAAAGATACGTTGTTAGTGCGAAAAGAATCAATCATGTCTCGATTGTCCGTTGAGCGCGGTCCGCAGCCAAAGGCTTCCCGGTACCTATATTCTTTATGGTAGCAAGCCGGAGGCAGCCATACACCATGGGATACTCGCTTGAACTGCTCGAATAATTCGAGCAGTTCAAGCGAGTGCACGGTTTTACTCGTTCAAAAGCGGCTTCGCATAATTTCGCAGTGTCCGAGTATTTGCTCGGCCAGTGCTTCAGCAACAGGGTGTTCGATCCCAGTCTTGCCCAGATTCAAGAGGATCGCTTCGGCCAGCTCCGGCACACGGCGGCGGACAAGCGGCTTGGCAAGCCCGGCCTCTTCGGCCAGTTGCTCGAAGTTCGTCTTCGACACTCGGTCAGATGAATACTCACCGCCGATCTTCATTGCCAGTTCGCGGGTCAGTTCGGGATAGTAGCGGGTGCTAACGACATCGTAGAGAGGCGCAAGCCGCGTCTCCATGCCCGCTGTGCCCGCGGCTCGATAGAGCAATGTGAAGTTCTTGCCGTGCGCGTCGTTATTGCCAATCAAGAAGTTGAAGATCACGGCGTCCAGCAGCCGTGCCAGGTCGAGGACTGGCGCGCTGGAAACCTCGCGCAGCAGAGCAAAGCACTGCTTGAGTGATGGCCCGCCTTCCTTTTGATACTTGTTTTCTGAGACGATACCCAACGCTTGGCAAAAATCCTCTTGATGCAGACGTTTCAGCGCCGCGCCTTCTGGACCCTGGCCGTACGTCCGGTCGTAACGCTCGACCAGCAGGTATTCAACGTTTTCCACGCGCCTGATTTCCGTCTTGGCCACGAGCAGGCCCACTGCCGCCGCGAGCCTCATGCAATAGGCTTCATTGAAGACAACCCCGGCAAATTGCTCCACGGCTGGCTTCAAGATGTGCGTGCTGGGCGCGCCGCCCAAGGGGAGCGAGACACCATCCCCCTCCACGCGGACGGCGATCTTGTCCTGAGCACCGGCCAGCGAGAGTCTAATTCCGGTTTCGCCAGCCAGCAAAGGACGGCGCGGCAGTTCCCGGAGAATCCCCGCCAGTTCTGGCGTTGAATGCGTCCGGTAACGGTCGTCGCGGGCGGGCAGAGCTTCGCCAGCCGGGAAGAACGTGACAGCGCCCGCGCACTCCCCGCCGATCCGCTCCAGCATGGCGTAATCATTGCGTTCGCTGATGCCAAGGTTGCGGGCAATGATCGCGCGCTTGCTTTCTTCGGGGAAGACACCGGCGAAGTACCCCCTGCATTCTTTGCGTGTGAAGCGCTTCTGCAGAAGCGGCAGTGAGTGGGACAAGGGCGTTGCATCTGGCTTTTGTAGCCGACTTTTGATTACTTATACTGTGGTGGCAGTTCGACAAGAGGCTTTAATTCCGCGGTTTCGGTCGGATACACGCAGGGCATCTAATCGAATAAAAGAAGGCCATGCTCAAGAGCGTGGCCTCCCTATCCACCTACTGCACGATGAGGGTTACCGTGCCCGTCGCCGTGGTCGAACTTGAGGTACCGGTTACGGTGATGGTGTAAGTTCCCGCCGTGGTGCCTGGATCGCTGGTGCAATTGTTGCCGCCGCCACCGCCACCGCCACCGCCACCGCCACCACCTCCTCCTCCGCCGCCGCCGCTGCTGGCGCTACCGCTGCTGGCGCTACCGCCACCGCCACAGGCGAGTACGCCGTAGGAGAGGGCCACGAGAAGCGCCAGCGCTCCCAGCATAGTTCGCCAGCTGCGCCGCCTCGCCGGGATGCCGAAGAGCAACAGGCAGGCCAGTGTTGCGGCGCCGGCTGCAAACCAGGGTTCTTCGTGGCGTTTGGGAGGAACCAGAGCGCTGCAGGTGGTGGCTGCCGTCGTTGTGATGGTGAGCGTGGCCGTTCCGGCCGCTGCTCCTGTGATGCTGACCGGGGTGGTCGTACCAAAACTGAAAGTGGGCAGGTCCACAGCTCCGGACGGGTTGGTAGCCAGGACGGCGGTCAGCGCCACGTTGCCGGTGAAACCTCCACTGGGTGTGACGGTGATCGTTGAAGTATTGCCAGTGGTCGCGCCGGGGGCGACGGAGACTGCCGTGCCGGTGATGGTGAGACCAGGTACCGGGATGGCAGTTACAATGACATCCATATTGCTCGAGAAGCCCTGGTAGTTCGAATCGCCGCTGTAGGAGACTGTAAGAAAAGTGTAGGGGTCTGAACTGCTGCCAACGGCCAGCGAGTTCGCCGGAATCGTGAAGCTGGCAGATCCGGCGGTCAACTGGACCGCCGACGAAGTGTAGCTTCCGCTCGACAGGGTTACTGTGCCAGTTGGCGTTGGGTAGTTATTGGCAGCTGTGAGCGCGACCGTAAGATTGAGTGGCTGATTCACCACAATCGTTGGTTCGTAGGGCGTAACGGTCATCGTTGCCCATTCGATAACGTCCACAGTGGTGGATGCACTGCCGCTGGTGTAGTTCGAGTCGCCCAGGTATTTGACCGTAATGGTATTGGGTCCGCTATATACATAGTCTGGGTTATAAGGGGTAAAAGTGACCGATCCGTTGGTTAGCTGCTCACTGAACTGCTCTCCACTTCCGCTGGCAGAAATCGAAATCCAGACTAACCCCGTAGGAACTGGGTCGCCGTTGGGGCCGCTCACCGTAACCGTGGTAGAGAATGATCTGCCAACGATCCCGGAGGGCGCGGTCACGGTGACTGTAGGTTGAATTGTGCCGGAGGAGATCACATTGATTTGCGCGTCGCCAATCGCCGATCGGTACACGCTATCCCCACTGTAAGTCGCTCCGATACCCCCTGTTCCAAGGGGAAAAGAGTTTGCGGGAATGGTGAAACTGGCACTTCCATTGACCAGGTTCACAGCGGGCAAAGTGCCAGGGGTTCCTGTATATGTCAGCGACACCGACCCGGTCGGGGTGGGAAGTCCGCCAACTGGAGCCAGACTTACAGTCACCTGCAACGGCTGATTCACAACAAGGGTGCTTGTCGCAGGTGTCACAACGAGCGGTGGGTTAGCTTGATAGGTGGTGACGGCTAGCCCCGGCGAAGTAGACCCCGCATAATTGCTATCGCCGCTGTAAACGGCTGTAATGTTGTAGTTCCCGGCGGGCAGGCTGGTGACAGGATATGTAGCTGTGCCGTAGGCTGTGGTGGTGCCAATGGCGGCAGTGCCTGTCAGCGGCGCCGTTCCCACGACTGTTGAGCCATTCATAAAAGTTACGGTGCCGGTGGGCGCAATGCCGAGGCTGTCCGTAGTTAAGAATATCTCCATGGGCCATGGGTTGATTTGAATGTTGTACTGGATGGTCATGCTGGTGACCGCCGGAACGACCGTAAAGGAATAAGGGGCGCTGGTGCTGGCCTGGAAGCTTGCGTCTCCGGGGAAGACTGCGGTAAGACTGTTGCTGCCGCCGGGAAGCAAAGCGGTTTGCAGTTCGGCGACGCCGTTGCTGGCGATCGCGGCAGAGCCGATGCTGGTGCTGCCGTTCATGAAAGTGATGGTTCCTGTGGCCGCGCCGTTCGGATTGGCAGACGATGCGCTGTTGCCGTAGGGCTGCGCGTCAATCAGATAGTTGAAGCCGTAGTAGGGAGTGGTCGCGGCCTTGCCCGTTGCCGGATCGGAATAACTTGCGACCTTGACAGTGGTGGTGCTGCTCTCCGGGGCAACGTTGACGGAGATAGCGTTAGAGTCGCTCTGGGCATATTTATCGTAGCCGCCATAGTGAGCTGAGACCTTGTAACTGCCGCCGGGGAGCGAATTGGTTGATCCTGAAACCTCTCCATTGGTCAGCGTAAAGGTGGCAATTCCCTCGCTGTTCGGCTGGTTTGCGGGAGAAAGGCTGTCGACCAGCTCAATACTGCCGGAGGGCGTTCCGGAGGCGCTTGTCACGCTTGAATTCACGGTAACGCTCTGGCCGTGGGTGATGCTGAGGGGTGTAGTTGCTCCGTTCAGATCGAGGAATGAGGTGGTGGCGGCAAAGGCCTTGCTGGCCCAATTACTCTCCATCTGGCTGGCATTCACGCTGCCCAGGCCGCTGGCCAGATCATATCCAGCGGCTGCGTTGTAGCCGGTCATGAAATCCGGGTTCAAATCGTTTGAAACTGCGATGCAACTGGGTGATCCTCCAGAGCAATCGACCGAATTGTCGCCGGTGGTTACGTCATGGAAGACGGTGGAATACTTGCTATTGGCAAGGTCATAGAGGACATAGTCTGCCTGACCGAGGCGAGTGCCCGTCTTCTGCATCACCAGGGCCAAGATACCGGCGAAGGCGGGAGTCGATGCCGATGTGCCGCCGATGCCAGTCAAATAGAACTGGCTGCCTGTTGAGCCAGCTGCGCAGTCCGCGTATCCGGTCAGAGTTTCGTCGGCGCATATACTCCAAAGAGCGCCGTAGAACCCATTGCCCGCCAAAAACGAGACGTCGGGCAGTTTGCGATAGGATCCCGTGGCAAAACCGGACTGCCACGCGGGTACAGGATAGACCGAGCTGATACCTCCGCCGCCGGCGATGATATTGTCATCGTGCCAGTTTCCCGTTATGGAATCGAGAGACTTGTTGGCGGCAATATCCGTATTGGGGTATGTGGAATCATTCCAAGGCTCTTCGGGAATGTAGCCGAGCGCGCTGCGACGGTTGGGCAGCGTGTTGCTGGTGTCTACGTAGGTGGTAAAGCTGCTGTATAGAATGTCGAAGTCGGTGCCACCGACTGAAATGTTGTAGGGCGTTGAACTGAGACCGTTCACAGCGAGGCCCAGGTAGGCAAAATTCTCTGTGTTTGGGTCGTCGCACCCGGCGGAACCGCTGTCTCCCGCCGAGACCACAATCGAGATTCCCTGCGCTGCCGCTTGTTCCCACAAGCTCTGGATGAACTGGTTGCCAGAGGCGCCCAGAGCAGCTTCGCATTCCCCGAAGCTGACATTGAGAATATCCGCCTGGTTGTCGTCAATGGCGCGCTGGATAGCAAGGTAAAGCCCTTGCTGGAAAGCGGTATTGGCGGCGGCGTAGAGAATGACATTGGCGCCGGGGGCAATTCCGCCTGAGACTTGAGTGTCGAGGTAGGCTTCCATGGCATCATCAGTTTCGCCGGGGTCGTTGCCGTCGATCACTACAGTGGTGGCATTGGGGGCTAGCCCGAAAGTAGCGCGGTAATTGGCATTTTGGGTTATATCAATATTGGAGTCGCCAACTACTCCTATGGTCACGCCGGTGCCGTCATATGCAGTGCCGGAGAGATTGGGGTTGAGGTTGGTAGGTGTGTTGTAAATGGTGGCCGCATCTGCTGGGCCGAGATAGAGGTAGTAATCACCGTTTTGATCTGAGTTGGTGTAGGCGGGGGTGATGGTGTGAGTCTGAGCGTTGTACAGGCCGCTTGGCCCGCGGATGTACTGCGCCCTGGGCTTGAAATCATTCATAGAGGTAAGGCCGGCGACGACCGGGGCCAGGGCGCTGGGGATTTGCGGATCGGCGGCGTTGGCCCAGTGTTGTTCTCCGTTGACGAGGTAGCTGTGAAGCGATGTGTGAAAGGTGCTTTGCACCTGGCCTGCCGTGCCTGAAAACTCGATGGTCATACGGCTCTTGGAAATCCTGCTAACGATGAATCCGTGGCTGGTGAGCCAGCTCTGAATAGACTGGAGATCGGAGTCACCCACGCCAAAGCTCTCGCCAAATTCTTCTGGGGTGAGGAAGCGGCGATAGTTCGGTGAGTTCGCGTCCTGGACTGACTGAAGATAGGTCTGAAGTGCAGCCTCCTGCTCAGTGCTGCGCGCCAGGACCAGCAGCAGGCGGTTGGCCGGCATGGAAACGGGTGCCAAACCGCGGTCGTATATCGCTTGTGCCAGCGGGTGCGTGTTGCCGTGCAGGGCAACCAACGATGATTCGTCAATGGCCCTGGTAATGCGCGGCTGCGAGGACGAATGCGGCAACTCCAATGCGTTGGGACTGGCATCCTGGCTCTGTGCCATGAACGACAACGAAAGCAGTGCACATGTAAGTGTGGTGGCTTTGAACGCAACTCTAACCATTGGGGTGGGAGCCTCCTTCCCCGAATTTGACCATAATAATGCTTGCTTGAGCGAAGTGTCGAATCATAAAGAATCGAGATTTGTCCAGTGGATTCTCAGCGACCACTTTGCCCATTCTTGTTAGATCGCCTATCCGGAGAAAATGCCGGAATACGAGATAGTCTCACGCTTGAGACCATACGCCAAAATTTAAAACCTAGAGCAGAAAACTGCGTTCCTCGCGAACAAGTTGGGGCTAATGTGATCGATTCTTTTCGCAGAAGTCGGAGGGATTCAAGTGGCACTCTCTTTTTTTATCATTAGGTCTGACGGCAATCCTGAGTGATGCGCAGCAAACTGTTTAGCCATCGGATGGAAATCAGCTCCTTGTCCAGCAATAGCTAAACTGGCTAGCCCTTCACGAGTGCTCTACAATGTAGCCGCCGAAAATCCCGCGTAAGCTTGGCAAAAGCGAGTCGGTAACTTCTGTCTGGTCTCTCTGACCGTAGATATTCAAGGAATGCCGCAGGATATCAAGATCACCCTTTGCACAGCGCCGTCTTTTGCAGCGAATAGCGTCGACGCGGTGAAGCAATGTTCGAACATTGAGTTGGGTAGAAGAGAGAGCCGACGCTCCTAGCAAAGACTTGACTCTTCATTACCCAAAGAACGCTCTGATCCCCCGGCGATTTGGTGGGTTTCTTGCCTGTTCCATAAGGTGTGGATTAAGTCACGGCGGAATGCCAGTCCAGATGCTCAGCCTGACACCTTGAAATAGAGAATACGCATAGGCAGATCAACGAGTGCTTGGGAAATTTGGCGTCTGCCCTGGATCCATCCCGGTTACATAGGCGTTTGAACTAAGTAGCTGGCGCGACGGACGCTGCGGCGTGGGCTGTCCTCGGAGATTGTCGGCTGTGTAAGCCGTGGGTCACTGGAGGTTCCCCACCTCCGCGCTCGCTCCTGCTAGCGCGGAAGTGTAAAGTATCTCCAGAGAAAGTGTGTAAAGGATGTCTTGGAACTGAACAGCGAGAGACTTGGGGCACCCAGCGCTTCTGCTTCGATTACGAAATCTCATGGACTCAGCAATAGCTTTTACAGGATCCGATCAATCGTCTGGATGTCGACCAGTCCGTTACAACCGTAAATCGCCGGGAGCACTTGATCTGACGGGTAAGTTCTTCGGAGTTGAGCCACCTTCTCTGTGCCTGCGCGGTAGGCTGGGAGATACATCCGGCCGAGCAGGGGATGCCGTCCCCAGGCGCCGGACAGCTTATCGGCGCGTTCTTCCGATACCAGAAAATCACGCCGCAGAGTGGCCGCCACTTCCTCCTGGGGTAGTCCCTCACCCCAGGTCAGATAGGAGGACTGATTCTTGGCGTCGTCTTGCAACAGGGCCAGAAGTACGCCGATCTGCAACTCTTCGTCGGGCAACTGGTCGACTTCGGTGACGCCATACGCGATCAGAATTGCATTGTTGGCAATCCCCTCAAACAGAGTGGCGGCGCGCGTATTCATGGTGAGAACCGTCGCCTCAAAGCCGGCCTTTCCGCGAACGTACAAGTCCTGCAGATAGGCAAATGTGGTTACGTGTCCGGGCACGACCTCGTGGCTCACAAGCTGTTCAAACTCCGGAAACGAAATCTGCAACGATGCATTGATCTCGTAATTTGCTTCGTATTGCGGAGTTCCGTCGGTCTTCCGTGCCCGGCCGATGTAGTTCATCGAACCGGAAAACCAGGCGTCCTTGATGGGCCGGAAATCGATGTTTGCGCGAGGCACACGCGCCAGCTCCGGGGGAAGGTAAGGGAGCAGATTATTCGCACTGAGATTGTTAAAATGAGCAATCACCGCGGCACCGAGACCGCGTACTGAGGCCATCGGGATGGCGCGCTCGCGGCGCCAGAGATCGGTTGCCTCCAGCAAACTATTCGCACTCCCGGTATTGTATCCGGAGCGGTCCAGCAGTTCGGCGACCCGCGCGCATTTGCTCTCTGGTCTGGAAGGTTCAGGAGGCTTTGCCGTCGCCGCCTCAACGCAGCGGGAGTATGGCACTGAATCTCCCTTGCCGATGACCTCCATGGCAAGGTCAAACATGACCTCAAGGCAATCCGCCATTCCGGTCAGATAGGGTTGGCGCAGTCCGCCGATTCTCTCTGCCTCTCCTCGGATTCCGGCGATGGCCTGGGGCAGGTTCACCGCGCTCAGATACTCTTCCACCACCTCCCTGTTCTTCAGCGATACACCACCGGCTTGCCGCAGACGTGCCGCGGCCGAATGGGTGTAGGCAGCAGGAAGCAACTCGTTGGAAAACCAGGAGTCGGCGATAAAGCGACCAGTCCCCGATGGACACATCACGTCACCGCCCCAGAGAGTATCGATACCGAGAACGGCATCGGCCACATACTTACCTGCTTGATCCATCAAACCACGTTCTCCTTCTTCAAAGTACGGTACCAGACATACAGACAGAGGCAAATAAACATCAGGGCGGAAACAATCTGAGAGACGGGATCGTTCGCATAAAACGGAGTCTTGATCAGATCTTCGCGATACCAGGGGAAGAGACGCAGGGCCGCGCCCAGCACTCCACCAAGCGCGCCGCCCGCCATCAGACCCGAAGCAATGATCACGCCGCGCTCTCGAATCCCCTTGCCTTGCTCGCCACCGGTTTTTTCAGAGCGCTTATTCAGGAAATGCGACAAGAACCCGCCCACTAAAGCAGGCGTGTTCAGTTCCAGCGGAAGATACATTCCCAGAGCGAAGATCAAAGAGGGCTGACCGAGCATCTCCAGCACAAGCGTAATCATCGCCCCTATGCCGAACAGGAGGTACGCGACCGGCTGGTGGCTCATGAATCCCTCCACCAGAGCCTTCATGATGGAAGCCTGCGGCGATGCCAGAACCGGCCGCAGGTCTCCGGGGAGAGCCTCTCCAAACTGAAACGTGTGGGCTAACATGACGATGGTCAGCCCAGCGGCAATCGCAGATGCGGCGACCCCTAAAAACTTCGCCTTCTCCTGAGCCGCCGGAGTGGAACCGAGCCAATAGCCGACCTTCAGGTCGGTAATCGTCTGCCCAGAGATCGACAAGGCCGTGCAGACCATTCCCGCGATCGCCATCACAAAGAACATGCCCGCCGAGCCCGAAAGTCCGAATCGCAACAGAACTACCGAGGTAATGATGATGGTCAGCATCGTCATCCCCGAGACCGGGTTGCGAGCAATGGTCGCGATGGCGTTTGCTGCTACCGAGGTGAAAAAGAACGAGAAGAACAGGGTTAGCACCAGACCCACTGCCAGGACGGCGAAGGAGACCGGAAATCGTCCGAAAAAGACCGCCACTCCGATCGCACTCAACACCACGCCGAGGAGAAGGTAAACAATGGGCAGGTCGCGGTCAGTGCGCTCTGGCTGGGCGACTTCACCACGGCGGAAGGTACGCAACGCAATGCCAAACGAACCGGCAACCACCCGCAGTGATTTGATGATGCCCACGATCCCGGCCGTGGCGATGGCCCCCACACCGATGAAGCGCACATAGTTGCGATAGATTTCCACCGCACTCATCTTTGAAACGGGCATGATGGCGGGGTAAACGGAGGTGTCAATATGGCTGCCGATGAACCAGATCATCGGGACCAGGACGAAATTGGAAAGAACGCCGCCTGCGCAGAGAATCATTGAACTGCGCAGACCCATTACATAGCCGAGACCCAGGATGAAACCGATGGCGTCGAATTTGAATATCATCCGAGCCCGATCGGCCAGGGAATGCATTACCGGCACAAATTGAAAATCCACGTACTCTTTCCACACTTGAAACGTGGTGACAAAGAGGTCGTAAACACCGGCGATTACAGTCGCTTGCAGAAGCAGCTTGGCCGGTGATCCGCCCTTCTCTCCCGTGACGAGCACTTCGGTGATGGCTGTCGCCTCGGGATAAGGCAGAAGGCCATGCATCTCACGCACGAAGTAGCGCCGAAGAGGAATCAGGAAAAGTACGCCCAAACAGCCGCCTGCCAAGCAGATGAAGATCGTTTCAACCGGATGAGGATCGAGGTGCAGAATGTACAGGGCGGGAAGCGTGAAGATGGCCCCGGCAACTACCCCGCCGGCCGCGCCGCCGATTCCCGTGATGATCACGTTCTCCAGCAGGCTCGAACGTCGCCTGTAAACGCGCGCCATACCGATGGCCAGGATGGAGATGGGAATTGCAGCCTCCATCACTTGGCCGACCTTCAGTCCCGAATACGCCGAAGCGACAGTGAAGATCACGCACAACAAAATGCCCCAAAGGATTGATCGCGGCGTGAGTTCCGGCAGTGTGGCTTCTACGGGCACGATAGGTTGATAGGATTCGCCAGGCTTCAGCGGCTGGCTGGCGTTTTCCGGAAGCGATTTCGTTTCGTTCTCGGTCATCGATGAAATATTCCCCTTGCAGCACGCATATTGAAGCTCCTTGGCTGAATTGATCTCAAACCGACCTCTGAGTTCATCCACCCACGGATGCGCCATGCAGTTCATCCCTGCTACGCATCCGAATCAAGCGTGAAACTCACATTGGCCAGTGACAGTCTACCTCTTGCGAGGCCACTGTTCATACCGGAAGGGCAAGAAGTTCTATCCCAGGGGGTGAAATCCAGCGTGAACGAGCCGGAGGTTCTTCTCCTGCGCAGGATTTCATGGCGCCGCCTGTGTGTCGCACAGCATGGATTCAATCGCACAAATGGATGCAGAAGAGGCATGGCTTCAACAGAGAAGCCGGCTCAAGGCTTGGCATCCAGAAAAGGGCCGATTCTGCGTCGACGGCGGACCGGCATCGCAAAGTAAGCAAGTGTTGTGAATCTGACAGATGTGGTGAGATCGACGGAACTGTAAGAGGCTGCGGCGTATTTCAGGACTGATCCGCAGAGTGTTGCCTAACCGCAACTCAATGAGCGCATTGGCGGAGATAACCGGCCAGTCTCTGTCCGTTTTCATTCAGTTGGAGTGCGCCAAGTATCGTGAAGAGCAAAAAGCAGGCACGAGCCCATCCGCATCTCTAGCAACCCTGCCGGGCGCCTTCGGGATGGCCGCTGACCAAGCCTGAAGGCGGGCGATCGGCGGGCGCGGCGGCCCAATCCTTATTCGGCCTGTTGCTCATGCGGAACCGGAGTTCGCCGCCAGCAACAATGTCGGCGTGAGTGAACCAGGAGCGGGCAAGCTGCTTGCCGTTCAACTCTACTCTCTCGATGAAGATGTTGTCGGGCGAGTTGTTCTCGGCTATCACCGTGAAGGTGGTCCCTGCCTTTTCATTGCGAATCCGGGCGCGATTCACGAGCGGACTGCCTAATACATAGACTCCCGTGACAGCGTTCACCGGATAGAATCCCAGCGCGGCGAAATTAAACCAGCTGGAAATTTGCCCGCAGTCATCGTTGCCGGGAACGCCTGCCGGAGTGTTGCGGTAGAGCGCCGCAACTTGCCGTACGCGCTGCTGTGTCTTCCATGGTGCGCCGGCGAATGCGTACAGATACGGGATATGATTGCTTGGCTCATTGCCCTGCGCCACTTGGCCAACCATCCCGGTGATGTCCGGCGGAGATTCGAGAATGTCGGACGGCGCGGAGAAGATGGCGTCAAGTTTGGCGCAGAAAGGCTCGTCTCCACCATAGAGATTGATCAGGCCCTGAACATCCTGCATGACATTGAAGGTCGCCTGCCAGGCATCGGATTCGGTGTAGTCTTCCCAGTATTCCTGGTCAGGACGGAAAGGCTCACGCCATTTGCCGTTTTGCGTCTTGCCGCGCATGAATCCGGTGGCTGGGTCGAAGACGTTCTTATAGTTCTGTCCCAGTTTGTAGAACAGGTCCGCGTCGTCTTTCTTCCCCAGCAACTCGGCCATTGCTCCCACGCACCAGTAGTCGTAAGCAAAATCGAGTGTGCGCGAGACGGATTGCCGCTGCTCACCCGCGGCTACATATCCAAGGCTGCGGAATTGTTGCTGCAGCTCCCTGTTGCCATTGGCTGTCGCCCCCACCATCGCGGTGTCCCGCATGGCTCCGTAGGCGGCTTCGATGTCGAAGTCGCGGAAGCCGCGCACGTAAGCTGCCACGATCATACCGACGACATGGAAGCCGGTCATGCACCAGGTCTCATTGCCCCACAAGGGCCACACCGGCAGGGAATGCTGATCGAGTTGTTGATAGTCCACCAGCAAGGTTCGGATGATGTCGCTGGTGCGATGCGGCTGCATCAGCATGATGAACGGGAATTCTCCGCGATAAATATCCCAGATGGAGATCGTGGTGTATTTCGCGAAGCCGGGATTGGGATGGTTCTTGCGGTCCTGGCCGCGGTAAGCGCCATCGACATCATTGAAGGTTGCCGGAGCCACCAGCCCGTGATACGCACCGGTTGAAAATACCTCATTTAGAGCCGGGCTCGATAACTCCGCTTCGAGCGCGCTCAACGCCTTGCTCCAGGCCCGCTCATTGTCGTGGACAGTGCGATCGAACTCCCAGTGCGGAATCTCATCTGCAAGATTTTTGATCGCGCCTTCGATGCTGGTGCAGGACAGGCCAACGCGAACAATGAGAGGCTCTGCGCTAGCTTCTTGCGTGAAGATCGCTTTGATCTCCTTGCCGGAGAGCCGGTCACCCGCTGAGGCGGCGCGCGCTACGCCATCGACTTTGGCCTGCACGGAAGCGAATGGCCGCGAAGACTCAACGATGAAGTAGACCTGCTTGTTCGCTGCCCAACCCTTCGTTGAGCGTGATCCGGTGACTCGGATGTTGCTTTCGATGTGCAGCTCGGCGGCGTAGACATCACCGCCAACGCCGTGTACGAGATCGAGGATCAGGCCTCGCTGCGCTTCCGCCGGCAGCGAAGGAAAGCTCAAGCGGTGCATGCCGCAGCGGGTGGTCGCCGTCAGCTCTGCGTAAACATCGGGAGTATCGAGATGCACTGCATAGTAGCCGGGGCGGGCTTTCTCGCGATCATGAGAGAAAGAAGAGCGATACCCGCGCTCCGCGTCGTTGAAGACCCAGCCGGAGTCCACTCCAATAGCTTCGATTTGGGCTTCTGACTCCTCGCCCGAATCGCCGCTCTCCCAACTCCAGTTGCGGCCCTGCACGAGCGGCATGAGCAGGAGATCGCCCAGATCGGATGCGCCAGTGCCTTGCAGATGCGTGTGGCTGAAACCGAGGACGAAGTTGTCGGGGTAGTGGTAGCCCGAGCAATGATCCCAGCCATAGATATCCCATTTACCATTCCACTTCGGCTCGGGTGCGCCACCCGTATCAGGGCTTAGCTGGACCATTCCGAAGGGAGCCACGGCGCCGGGAAACATATGCCCGTGCCAGCCTGTGCCGATCATCGGAAGCACGCGATGGAGTGAACCGGTATTGGCCCTATCACCCGGCTGCGACGAGGGCTGGTGGCGGCCTTCCGCGCTTCCCCATCGGTAAGCGGGCACCATCGAACCAGCTGCGACTACTGCACTTGTCTTCAGGAAGTCGCGTCTGCGCATACTTGCCGCCTCCTTGATCTGATGCATATACCTTAGTCGAACGGGTATGAAGGAGTCGAGGTCGCCTGACGGAGTGAGGCAAGTTCTCAGATTGGAAGCTGAAATAACGACCAGAACAGGAAGGTCACACTTCGGCGCCGGGATGGTGGCTTTCAATCAAAGGAGCGACGGAAATCCGGCTTTGTTAAGGAGATGACTCCCATGCCTTGTCCGGCAATCCGCGGCGCAATCGGCGTTTGCCGTTACCGATCTGACAAAACGCGTTTTTTGGCCTATAATTCCCTGTGAATGAGTGAGTTGGCCTGATATCGTCAACTGACAACTTTACTGCGCCGGAATAGCAACAATTTCGGTGACCGCCTACTTCATTTCATTCGCCGCCGAAGCAATGTAGAGATCCACGTTGCTCTTGTCCACCAGCGAAGTGCCGGTATCCACAAACACCGGGTACGGCGAGAAGGGGTCCGTCGCGTAGTCCTTGTTGAGCTGCTTGGGCGGCGCGTGGAAGACTTCGTCCAGGCCTTTGAGCCCAATGTAAGCCATGGTGTAAGGTTTTTGCGCTATCGTCGCGTCGATCGTGCCGGCCTTGATTCCGTCCAGCGTATACTGACTCACGTCCCAGGCAACCAGCAGCCGGTCGGTTATCTTGGATCGGTTGATCGCGTCGGCGACCATCTTGCCCGACGCTGAATCCAGGCAGACAAAGGCATCGATCTTCTTTGCTCCGGTCAGGGCCAGGAAATCCATGGTCTTGTCGAACGCGGTGTTCATATCGCCCTTACCGATGTCCACCACATCCACGGTCTTGATCTCCGGCCGGCTGATGAAGATGTCCTTGAATCCCTTCAGCCGTTCCTGCGTGTTGGGCTGGCCGACAATGGTGAAGAAGACCACGTTGCCTCTGCCGCCCAGTTTCTCAATCACCCGCCGGCCGCCCAGCCGTCCGGCCTCCAGGTTGTTGGTCCCGATGAAGTACAGCCTGCGGCTGCCCACGGCATCGGAATCCATGGTAATCACTGGAATACCTGCGTTTACGGCCGCATCGATCTCCGGCTGCAGCACCGAAACGTCGGCTACTGAGATCAATATGCCTGACGGATGGACCGTAATCGCCTTGTGCAGCTCAGCCAGCTCGTCCTGCGGATCGTAACCCTCAGGCCCCACCACCCTGACTTTCACCTTGTATTGCGCCGCCGCCTGTTTGAAGCCAGCAGCCGCGGTCTGCCAGTAGGGCAACGCCGTATTTGCCGATATCAGGTAGTAAATCTCTTTGCTCGAGTGCCTGCCGCCACACCCCAGCGTGAACACAATTCCCAGCGCCAGTATGACCAACGCTGCCTTCTCGATCCTTTTCATGTTTGCCTCCCTATGGATCCAGGGCTGACATTTTACCACTAGTCTGCGAACCAATCTACCTCCTGTTGCCTACGCTCGCAATCCATTTTTGCATTCGTTCCAACACTAATTACACGGGCGTGCCCAGCAGGGCTGCCTCCGGGATCAACAGCCGAAAATTTGTCCATTCCGGGGGCGAACTCATGGACACCTCTCCCTCAATCCTTTGTCGTCCAGATTGGTTCCGCCTGGCTGCCGCACCTAGCCGGCCGGTCGCTGCTTACCTCACCCGCCATGTCAGTTGATGTAAAATCGCCAATTTGCTCATCGAATTCAGATAGATAACGAAGAGTCAGCATGGCGACTGGGATCTCGTACATTCCCGACGGGTCGGGGCCCGAGGGTGGCTCCCGGAGCCTGCGGCGTTTTTCAGAACCGATCCGAACGCTGTTCCATAATGCACTCTGAATGAGTGCATTGGGCTGTTAGCCGGCAGCAAATCACTTGGCTCCGAGGCCAGAAAATCTGGGTCTTGAGCACCTTGATCCCGGTTCTTTCCCTATCCGAGGACATATACCGCCCGCCAGAAGCACAGCGTTCTAGATTAGGGCGTATAAACGTTATCTTGACGAGATGGAGGGTGTGCCACTTCAAGATATGTGGACGGATATCGGACCTATCGGCGCTCAGGCTCAAGAGCAGCCCGGCTACCCCACACAGAAGTCGATGGCTCTGCTAGAGAGAATCATTCTGGCTTCGAGCAACGAAGGAGCAAAACACTTTCGAAACGGCTCAAAGATCGTTGGATTTGCCGCCGTTGCGCCTTCAGAAGCGGAAGAGGTACGAGGCCTTGATGAAGACCTGGCGGCCGTCGTTGAGCAGGGGTTTGGCGCGGGGCGGGGTGGTGTTTTTAGGGTCGCAGACGCCGCTGGGCAGCTGGTTGCAGAGGCTGCGATCGAGATTCTGTAGATCATCGCTATAGCCGATGTAGATGGCGGTGCCGGGATGCGGCAGCCAGGTGAGAAGCGCCTGGGAAGCAAACTCCCTGAAGCGCAGTAGCGAGGTTTGCGCGGGATTGGCCAGCGTGGAGTCGTACTCGGCAACGACGCGCGCGGAAATCGAGCGGGTAAATTGGTAGTTCACCACGCTGCGCATGGTCTGCGCCTCGTAGACGAATGCGCCGTTTGAGACCGCGTGGTCGCGATCGAGCAGGTAGGTGCTGTCGGCGGTAAGCGGGCGAACAGGCTGCACGGTGAAGAGCAACTGCACGGTTTCCTGGTTGAGCAGGAAAGGGATCTGGCCAGCGGCGGGGTTGTAGTTCACGTTGCCGCTGCGGATGGCTTGCAGATTGAGGTTGAACTGCGACCAGGGCGCGCCACGCACGACGAAGCCGCCGAAGTTCTCAGTAAAATTTTTGAAAGAGGCGAGGCCCGCGTAGTTGAGGGGGCTGACGGTGTCGGAGTTCTGGCCGATGACGGGCGCGAAAACGAGGTTGCGCGGCAGCAGCCAGAAGAGATCGAAGGTGGAATAGTGGAAGACGCGGTCGCCCTGATGATCGAAGGCGACGTTCTGGTTGGTTTCAAGGCCCCAGCTCTGAATGAAGCTGTGTTTGGGAAACCACTGATAGGTGACGTGGGTCTGGTTGTTGCGGAAGTTGGAGGACTGGATGAAGCCGAGCTGGGTTTGAAAGCCGGTGCTGATGTCGACGTAATTCTCCTGCAAGTTGAAGGCGTGACCGGAGCGCAGCAACTGGAATGCGCTCGCGGGTCCGGCAGAGTAAGGCGCCGGCGTGCCGCTGTCCTCGTCGCCCATGGTGGAACTCTCGACCATCTGGCCATATGCAGTCCAGTGCTTGTCAAAGCGGGCGGTGAAATCGATGCCGCCGATGCGGTTCCAGCCCTGACCGAACTCCTCGTCGGTGTAGATCAAGCCCAGGCTCGAACCCTTGCCTAAATCTTCAGAGACGCGGCCGACGGCGACGGTGGCGTGCTTTCCATAGAGCGGATCGCCGGGTGCGACGGCCTGTCCGGGCTGGCGATCGTCGGTGGCAAAGAGCCCGAGATTCGTGTGGTCGATTTTTCCCGTGACGCGGATGCCGTACTCGGGATGCACGATGTTGCGCGTGTAGATGAGATTGATGGGCGTGAGGAAGTAATTGGCGTTTTCGAGGAAGAAGGGCCGCAGCTCGGGAAAATAAACCGGGAAGCGCTGATCGACGGTGAATTGCGGCTGCTCGGACTCGATATCGCTGAAGTCGGGGTTGAGGGTGGCGTCGATCACGATGCTGTCTTTGAGGATCAGCTTGGCCTCGCCGCCGTAGGTGCCTTCAAAGTGGCGCGAGCTGAAAAAGGGATTGGTGGGATCGATGTCGATGAGGCTGCGCTCGTTTTGCGCCAGCGTGTAGGGATTCAACTGAAGGTTATGCGAGCCGCTGACGCCTTCAATGCCGTGCAGAATGCCTTCCTGGCTCAGGACGCCGGTGACGTCGGCGGCGATGCGCGGCCATAAATCCGTTTCAGAGTTGCGCGGGAGAAAACGAGCCAGGACCACGCCCCAGTCCGATTCATTGCTGCGGAAGCGGAGGCTGCGAAAGGGAATGGCAATGAGCGCCATCCAGCCGTCTTTGGTCACGCGGCCCTGGGAGTCCCACACGGTGTCGTAACTGTAATCGGTGTTGCCTGGTTCACTCCAGGCACCGTCAGCCTGCACCCCTGCCGGGTTCACCCTGAAGAGAACGCCCAAGCGCCGGTCGCGAAACGGATCGAGAAGAACGGCGACGCTGTCATCGTTGAGAATATTTTCGCGGCGCGCCAGATGGCCGCGAATCAGCTCGGGATGGCGGTCGTAGCAGATGAACACGAAGTAAAGCGTCGATTTGGTGTGCGCCATCCACACTTCGGTCTTCTCGGTGGCGGGCTGGCCGTCGACGGGCGTGTTCTGAATGAAATCGGAGAGGTGGGTGAGGCGAGCGCGAAGATCGGCGCGCGGCTGCATATCGGGGAAGTCGGCCAGATGCAACGGGCGGTCGATGAGCGGATCGGCCATGTCGCTCTTCTGCGCGGTCACGGACGGCGGCTTGGCCGCTGCCTGGTGCGAATTCCTGAGAGCGGCTGCCGGTAGATTAACCAATGCCAGACACAGCAGGATTCCGCTCACCCAGGTCTTCATAGAATTATAGTACGCGAATGATCGCGCCGCGGTTCCGTCACCGGCGAGATGCTATTCGCGAGATCGACGAGACAAATTAAAGGGAATTTTCCATTTTGCCTTCCCGGCTACGGGCGTAATGGGCATTTTGGTACAAACACCGATTCCAGCAAGCGGCGGCTATCGTGCCAAGTGCATAAATCCCAACCCAAGCTCCAACCCAAGATTGTTGGTCCCTCAACGTATTTTCAGATACTTACAGGTGTATGGCAGTTCCCGGAACCTGCTGTAAGTTGTTGATTATGTTAAGGGGTCCACTATGGCATGGAAAAGGTCGTCGGTTCGATCCCGACAAGGTACACCCATTAAATCAATCATTTAGAAGCACCTCCTTCCCTCGACTTTGTCGCATTTTTGTCGCAAATTCCAAAACCACTCCACAAACCGGCTTTGCAGGTTGGTTTGGTTTTTGCAGCTCGGCTCGCACGGTTGACAAAGCTAGCAAGCGCATAGGAATTGGAGAACTGCTCTAACAACGTGTTCTTCAATTCAAAGCTCAGCTTGCGTTTACTGTGTCAACTCCAGCTACCAATCAGTCAGGAAGGCAGCAGCCCGGGAATCTTCATCCAATGCTTGTATTGCTCAAAGCTGACTGTGGGCGTGAAGGCCAGATAGTGGCTGCTTTGGAGACCGATGCCTTCCGTCGTCCACTGCAACTGCCACATCTCGTTCGTCGCGGGATGGGACAGTGATCCAAGTGTCGCCTTGCCGTTGGGCTCAACATCAAAAGCAGTTGCGAACAGATTGCCCTTCTCTCCCGCGCGGTTGATCTCCAGGCGGCCGCACGCCGGTTTCAACGTGTCATTGACGATCACCACCGTGTGCTGCCCGCCGGCTTGCTCACTGCAGATTGCCTGCACATCCCGCTGGGCACGCTGGATGTAGTGGAAAGCCAGCTTCTTCTCAAAGTAGTAGTCCACCACAGCGTCGGAGAGAATGGGCCATCCATCGCGAATGTTCCACCACAGGATGCCCTGCTTTTGGCCTTTCTGCGCATCGTAGCCTTTGTTTTGCCTGAAAAACTCGATGAAGAACTTCATCGCCTCGGCCTGGGTGATCTGCGAGGCCAGGATGAACTCGTCCAGGTCCTCCGGGCACTCTCCGAACAACGCCTTCACTTGATTGATCATCAGGTCGTTGCGTCCCACTGTAGTTTTGTCCTCTAGGCTGGAACGGCAGGACTTGGTGAGCCACTGCTCGTTCCACTCGTGGCCCTTGACCCAGGGATGAACGGCCTCCGGGTCCATCATTCGTTCCAAGGACGCTCTGGAAGGGCTGCCGTGATAGCCGATCTCGCTGGCAAAGCGTCCCGGAGAGGCGGTATAGAACAGCGCCTTGAAGAATCCTCGCGGGCCCCACAGATGCACCTCGGGCATGGAATCCATCTTGTTGCCGGCGGCAACCACGGCAGGGCTGTGATACGGCGAACTGGGCAGGTACGAGCGACCAGGGTCAAGTTCGGCGAGCACGGCGGGAATCGTCTTGCGTGTGCTGAGGTCGAGGTTGGGATCGGTGAGCGGACGGCCGTTTTGCGCGGCCCAGTCGCCGGCATCGTCGCACTCGTTATTGCCGGACCACAGCGCCAGCGAAGCGTGATTGCGAATGCGCGCAACCACCGAGCGCGCTTCCTGATCCAGCGCCGCAAGGAAAGCATCATCCCTGGGATAAATTGCGCAGGCCATGTTGAAGTCCTGCCAAATCATGATGCCAGCCTCGTCGCAGAGCTCGAAGAATCGATCTTCGGGGTAGACATTTCCGCCCCAGCAGCGAGCCATATTGCAGTTGGCTTCCGCCATCAGCGCAACGGTACGATCCAAGTGCAGATGGTCGCGGCTGTGCAGCCCATCGAGACAACTGTAGTCAGTGCCCTTCACAAAGATGGGCACACCGTTGACCGTGAAGCCGAAGCTGCCCTTGCCCTCGGCTGTGAGAAGGTCGGTGCGATCCAGTTTGATGGTTCGGATGCCGATCCGCTCCACGCGCCGGTCGATGACCCTTCCTGCCTGATCGAGCAGCGTGACCGTGGCCTCATAAAGCGGACGCTCACCATACCCACGCGGCCACCAGAGTGCTGCCTGCTCAATATCCAACTCCTGCCGGCCCGAAGGCACAGCCACGGCAGCGCTCCATTGCGCGGCGGTTTCGCCTTCGCGGCGCAAAGAGACTTCGAGCTTGTACTTGCCTGCTTCGACAATTCCGGCAAGCTCCCAGGCGACAGCAACCCTGGCGCGGCTCTGCTTCACGTTCACAGACTCCGTATGCCAGTAAACGCTGGCGATGCGCGTGGGACGAATCCACTCAACATACACGTCCTTCCACAGACCTGCGCTGACAATGCGGGGCATGATGTCCCAACCGTACATATGCCCGGCCTTGCGAACATACAAGGCCTCCCAGTGACCGTTCTGTGGATACTCCCAGCCAGAGTGTGGATGCGCGAGACCGGCGAGAACCGCGGGATCGATGCGCACCACGAGTTCATTCATCCGGCCGGGCAACAGCGCCAGGCTCACATCGAAGCGTTGCGCGACAAGCATATTGGCTGCCCTGCCTACTTCGGTGCCATTCAGCCAAACGGTAGCAATACAATCGAGCCCCTCAAAAACCAGCTCCGCTCTTTCACCTGTCTCCGATTGGCCGGGATTGAAGGTGCGCCGATACCACCATTGATAATCTTCAATCTTAAGTGCCTGCAGGACGCGATTGCCCTTCTCCAGCGGCTCCATCTTTCCGGCCGCAATCAGGTCCAGCTCCACATTGCCCGGCACGGTGGCGGGAATGGTTGGCCACTCCGCCGGAGGAGTCGTTCCCGGCAATTTCTGCGGGTACTCCGTCAGCGGCCCGTAGCTCAGGCTCCAGGCGCCATTCAGGCTGATGGCGCGGCTCGCCAGTGAGCCACCAGCGGCAGAAGTTTCAGCCGCCAGCGCCTTTGAAACCACGCTGCCGCCGAGCATTGAGGTGAGTCCGCAAAGCACCGGCAGTTTCAGGATGCTGCGGCGTGTCATGTTGTTCGTCGATTGATCACTGGGATGGTTCATGATCTTCATCTTACGACTGCTTGGCCACGGATTTGCTCTGGGCAAAAAACTTCAGCTTCCAGCAAATCCATCAGGCTGTGCATCAGGAATTGGTGTATCACCCGGATGCGCGCCGTGTCAGTATGCCGGACCAATAGAGGCAGCGTGGCCAGCGGCCTCCTGTCGCACTTATGACTGTCTCTTTTGCATCGCAACTTTGGATTTCAGTTGATCGCCGGCATCCATGGCGATGCACAGCGCGGCCACGTCGCCAATGCGCTCGCCCAGCATCGCGGGCACCACAGTGCATACGGCCAACGCAGGCTCCAGTGCCTCCTTACGCAAAATTGTACGAGCCGGCTCCAAGAGTGCATCGCCCAGCCGCATGGCCAGTCCGCCGATCACAATCCGATCCGGGTTGATTACATCCACCAGGATCGCCAAAGCGAGGCCGAGCTTCTTTCCGCAGGCCGCCACAATGCTGCACGCCACTGCATCACCCTTGGCAGCGGCCTGACCCACATCCTTTGCGGTGATCTTGTGGCCCTTCGGCAGCTTGTGCAGCAGCGACGAGCGACCGCGTTTGAGAGCGGAAGCCAGCATGGCCTCGGCGATCTGCGCCATCCCTCCGCCGCTTGCCCAGCCTTCCACCGAGCCTGCTTTGTTGTAGCCCACTGGCCCGCTGCGCGTCAGGCGAACATGGCCAATCTCACCGGCCATCTCGCTGGAGCCGGAATAAAGCTTGTCCTCGATGATGAGTCCAGCGCCCAGGCCCGTGCCCATGGTGAGGAAGACCATGTTGTGCGTACCCTGACCGGCTCCATAGCGGTGCTCGGCCATTGCGCCGGCGTTGGCGTCATTCTGTAAAAGCACCGGGCAGCCAAACTCGCGCTGGAGAATCTCCACAATGGGTACGTCAATCCAGGTAGGCAGGTTCGGCGGAGCCTGAACCACGCCCGTGTACGGATCAAGCGGTCCGCCGCAACTGACGCCGATCCCAAGCAGCGACTTCGGGTCTGCTTTCAGCTCGGCGAGCATCCGGCGGATCGCCGCCAGAATCTGCTCAATGGCCTGCTGCGGTCCCTTGGCCGGCAGAGTGGGAAACTCGATGCGCGAGATGACTTCGGGAGGCTTGCGTGAGACGACCACCGCTGTCTTGGAGCCACCAATATCCACACCAACCCAAACGTCTCTGCTCACTGATCGATCCTCCTTGTTTTTAGACACCTTTCTATGCCTGGGCCGCCGCGGATTCCGCCTTCGATCCGCCGAAGCCCGCTCGCAGTTGCACGATGGAGAGCGCAAACACATAGCAGATGGCTGCGGCCGGCACCAGCAGCGAGGCCAACATACTGCTGTGGTCGGCCACCACCCCTACAATCGGCGGCAACACAGCTCCCCCCACAATGGCCGTCACCAGTAATCCGGAGATCTCATTGCCGCGCTCCGCCATGTGATCGACAGAGATTGCAAAGATCAGCGGAAAGATGTTGGCAAAGCCCAGGCCGGTGACAAAGAACGCCGCCGCTGCCACTCCGCCCACGGGCACATAGAGGGCGGCCATTCCCACCAGTGATACCACGCAGGTAGCAACCAGAAAATGCATGGGCTTCATCCAGTTGAGAATCACTCCGCCCAGGAAGCGGCCGATCACGAGAGCCATAAAGAACAACCCGGTGCCCAGCAGTCCAACGCGGCTGACATCCACCCCAAAGCGCTCCTTGAGAAACAACGGAATTTCCGCGATGACCGAGACCTCGGCGCCGATGTAAAGAAAGATGGCACAGGTCATGGCCAGCATGAAGGGATTGCGCAGCAGGCCCAGGCATGAGCGCAATGTCGCCGCGGTCGTGCTTGCCTCATCCGGAGGAAGCCGCAGTGTGGTGGCCGCCATCAGCGTGATCAGCAGCGCAACGCTGAAGATGGGGAAGATCACCATCCAGCTGGCGCCAAAATAGCGCGCCGCAATCACCGGCACAATTGGGCCGGCAAGTGAGCCAATGGCCTTGACGAACTGGCCCAGCGAAAGATTCCGTGCAAACTTTCCCGGCGGCGAAACATCGCGCATCAACGGGTTGCCGGCCACCTGCAGAACGGCCGTTCCCGCGCCCAGCAAAACAATCGTCAACAGAAAGCGCGGAAAGGTGCGCAGCCCTAGACTGGCGATCAACATTCCAGCAAAAGCGACGGCCAAGCCAAGAATTAGAACAAACTTCTTGCCACGACGGTTCTGTAAAATCCCCGCCGGAATCGAGAGCAGCCCGAACATGCTCAGGCCAACTAAAGGCGTGAGGAAGGCAGTCGCATTGCTCAGGTGGAACTCGCTTTTCGCCAGGCTCACAAACGGCCCCTCGGCATCGAGAAAGCCCATCGCCAAAAATGCCAGAAACACAGGAAAAGCCCGGAACTTCATCGCCTATCCTCCAACCCAACCCTCAAGCCGGGTGTTGCCGACTTGCCTGATGCTCACTGGCTGCTATGCCGGCAGCCACGGCCGCCGTCACTTCAAGCTGGCCATCCTGACACGAATCAAAAGATCTCTGATCTCACGCGCAGCCTAGAACAGATTCTTGAATCGCCGAAGTATCCAGTAAGGAGAGGATGCGAGTGAGATCGCCTTACTTTATGCGCTTTCTGAGCACCCAGGTCGTCATGCAGCGAAGGTCCTGCACGATGGTTGTCTTCAACGGATCAACAAGCACTGCATTCATCTCATCCGTTAAGTCCAAAAGCATTTTCTCATCTACGAGGAACCATTTGGAACCATCGCCTATCACAAAGATATTGCCACCCACCCACTCGAAGTCCATTCCAATTCTGGAGCCCAACCGGCAAAACAGCATCCCACCGGGTCTTAACACTCGCCATAGCTCTGCCAACATCGCTCGGAAATGCTCTTCGTCTCGAGCAAAATGAAGCACTGCGCTGCAAATCACCGCATCTGCAAATCCGTCTGAAAACGGCATTTGTTCAATGAGCCCGACATGAAAGTTCTCCGCTGGCAATCCGGTCATAAGCGAAGCAGAAAGCTGGCGAAGATGCTCAATAGCGTCGGCATCCTCATCCACAGCAAATACCTCGCACCCCTCGCGCAACAAATGAACCAGATTCCTTCCGTATCCGCTGCCGGCGTCGACGATGCGCATGCCCGCGGCGAGGTTTCCACGAAGAATCTGATCGAATACGTAGATATCAATCTGCCCGAATTCTTCCTGGAGATTCTGCGACACTCTGCCATTCTCCTAACTAATCGTGTTCCACTCACTAACCGCTGTTCGCCACCACATCCCACATTCAAGAGGGCCCGCAGAGCTCACTTGGCACAATTGGCTGCGTAAAGCCCACATCAGAGTTGTAGCAGACTGCGGGATGGCAACGCCATCGAACCCACCACAATTGGCGCGCAAGAGGGAGACCAGATCAATCGGCTCGTACGATGCTAAAGACTCGGGAGCGGGAAGTGTTGAGCCGTTCATGGCCGTGGTAATTTGGGCTTGACGCATGGTTCCCTACACGATCTTGCGACGAGTTGCGGGGGACGACCCATGAGTACATCCGCCCAATTCCGCTGTCAAAGTCCCGCTTCTTGATTTCAAACTGCAACTCGCAACATGAAACACGGAATGTCATGCAATTCAAGGCAATCATGCTGGCATATTTGGATTTCTTCGCTTAGGATAGGGTAATGGTATAAATGCGAGTATTCTTCCGGAAGGCGGCGGTTCGCTAATAATGATCTTAGAGTGGCGGGAGACATCAAGATGAAAGTCGGCGCTGACTTCAGTAATAATAACCTGGATTGCCTGCGTTTGATACTAGCTTCTATTGTTGCGTTGTTCCATCTCTTCGGGCTGGCGGGCACACCGGCCTTGAATGCATTTACGCAGTATCTATCTCCGCAATTTGCAGTCCGGGGATTCTTTGTCATTAGCGGTCTGCTTATTTATCGCAGTTATACCCGCTCGTCTTCCATCGGCTCCTACCTAATAAAACGGGCCAGGCGCATTTACCCCGCTTACTTTACCGTTGTGGTTTTGGCAGCTATTGCATTGTGCGCATTGAGTTCGCTGCCATTATCGCATTACTTCGGAACCGGCTTCTGGAAGTACCTTGGCGCCAATCTTATTTTTCTTAATTTTCTTGCGCCTGCGCTTCCAGGGGTGTTTACCACAAATAGCATGGTGGCCGTAAATGGGGCGCTCTGGACCCTTAAGATTGAGGTCGCTTTTTATTTGCTTGTCCCCGTTCTGCACTATCTGTGCCGCCGTTTCGGGACTCGAATGGTTATTGGCACTATTTTTTTCCTATCCTGCATTTGGAAGTACGGATTTGCTTTATTGGACTCCATGTACAGTACACACGGCATTTTTACTTTGGATGACTCGCGCAGTATTTATTCACAGTTGGGTGCGCAGTTTCCATCGCAGCTTTTGTATTTCTGCGCGGGCATATTGCTTTTTGTCTATTTCGATTTTCTCAAGCTTCACTTCCGGAGCATTTCTTGCGTTACGGCGTTTTTGTATCTTATCGACCATTGGTTTACAGGCGGCGTCCTTGACGTCTTGTGGATTTCCGGGGTGGTCTTCGTTTTTGGCTTCTGGAGTTATTTCGGTAACTTTTCGAAACACGGCGATTTCTCGTACGGCGTATATATCGTTCATTTTCCCATCTTGCAGACACTGGTCGCGCTCTGCCTTGCAAGACAGAACCCATTCATCTTCCTTATTGTGAGTATATCTGTGATTGGTTTGACAAGTTGGCTCATGTGGCATCTGGTCGAAAGCAGGTTTTTAGCAAGCAGTTCCCATTACCGGCTAGCAGCCCAGAGGACGCCGGCATAATATTTGTCGAATGGACACTCCAGCAAATGGTTTTCATTGGGTTATTGCACCATAACTGCAAGAAGCGAGTGAACTGAACAGCTTGTTTGCTCTCTTTCTCGCCCCGTCCGGAAATAGGGATGGATTCTTTGCCAACATATGGTTTATGCTGATGAAGGCTGTCATCTTTGTTCAGTGCATTCACTATGGGCTTTGTTTTAAGCGTTCTCTATTTCGTTACGAACTACCTTACGCCCCCCATCATCTTCGGGCCGCTTGCGGCTTATCGTCTTGAGCTGATTATCGCAATACTGCTTCTTCTCGTTTCTCTTTTCAAGCTGTCTGGATCTATCGTTTTTAAAACCCCGCAATCGGCCGCCTTGATTGGACTGGCGTTTGCAGCCTTTATGTCAACGATGGTTGAATCGCACTGGGCATGGGGAGCCATGCAAACGTTTCTTCTATTCATACCAAACGCATTTGCATACTTTTTGATTTGCGTGCAATGTAACACAAAGAAAAAATTGCATGCCATTGTACTTACGCTGCTGTTTGTCTGCCTCTTCGTGATAGCGCATGGGGTCGTTGATTTACCCAATGGAGACCCAGGCGGCAGCTCTCTTCAACCAAATAACGCTGAGATCGCCCGTTCGACCCAGTGGAACATTGAGCATCCCTATCTTCTCTTGATGGGCAACGATGCGGGGAAGTTGATATATCGTTTGAGGGGACTTGGTGTAATTAACGACCCGAACGATTTTGCCCAGCTAACTGTCTGCATGATTCCCCTGGTGTTTATATTCTGGTCTCCTGGAAAACTGTTTCGCAACTTCGCATTTGTGCTTGTGCCGATTTGTGTACTGCTTTACGGAACGTTTCTAACCCACTCCCGCGGCGCCCTGCTGGCCTTGATCGCGATGGCGATCGTTGCTGCGCGTCGACGCATTGGGACACTTCCCGCGCTGCTGGTGGCGGGCGGGGTATTTTTTGCGGCAATGTCCCTGCACTTCACGGGCGGGCGAGAGATATCTGCCGGATCAGGCTCAGACCGCATTGCGCTTTGGGGTGAATGCCTGCAACTGCTGAAGTCTCATCTATTGTTTGGAGTGGGACTGGGAAATCTGTCAGACTATCTCGGACAAACCGCGCACAACTCAGTTTTAGTTTGTGTAACAGAACTTGGTTTTGCTGGGTTTTATTTATGGTGCATATTCTTGTTTTCTAGCTTGAGAAATGCACTGGCGATTGCTTCTCCGGAGAAGGTAAGTGAAGCTTTGGAGATTGAGCCAGAACCAGGACCGGATCCTATCGCGATTTCGAAAGTCATGGCGATTGACAAAGAGGAGATCAATCGCATGGGACGTTTGCTTGTTTTGTCGTTCACGGGTTTTTTGGTTGCAGGATGGTTTCTTTCACGGGCCTTTGTTATGACGTTTTTTCTGCTGGGCGGATTTACTGAAGTAATTTATGAAATGGCGCTTAACCGAGGGATGATTGCCCCACGCATGCCGTACTACCGCGTACTTCTGTTTGCTGGAGGATTGGCAATCTCGCTGCTGTTACTGATGTACATCTTGCTTCGAACCGTTAACTTGATGCACTGATTTGCTGGATGGAAAATCGCTCGCGATTTAGGTAGGATATTGGCAATCGGCTATTTAGGAACCGGCGCGGGTTAAGGCAGCTTTTATGAAGATTGCGCACGTGGTTGACAGCATGGAGGTCGGCGGCGCCGAGACAGTTGTCTCGCAAATGTGCCGTCTTCAGAGAGAACTGGGCCACGACCCGAGCGTGTATGCGGTTTTGACACCGGGTCCTCTCGGCGAACAATTGCGAAATGAAGGCTTCGCTGTGCAAGCAAACATTGGGCGTCACCTATTTGACTCCATGCGAAACTTCTATCACATCTTCAGTGAGTTGCGGCCCGATGTGGTTCATTTGCATAACCCAACACCGACAGTCTATGCCGCCCTGGCTGCGAGGATGGCGGGAGTGTCGAGCATCGTATCGACACGGCATAGCCTCGCGGGACCGCCACGCAGACTCAGCGTAGAAATAAAATATGCTGTTGCGGCTATCTTTTGTGATTGGATCGTCGGCATATGCGAGGCAACTACGAACAACCTCAAAGATATTCATAGCATACCAGCGCGGAAAATCAGGCGCATTTATAACGGCGCTGCCCCGCTTAAGCGAGTGGCGGAAGAACAGTGCCCGTCAAAGTCCGGATTTACTCTGGTCTATGTTGGACGCCTTGAGCCTGTAAAGAACCACGCGCTGCTACTGAGCGCCTTTCATGCTGCGCATTCACTCATGCCGAGTTTGCGCCTTTGGTTGGTGGGCGACGGCAGCGAACGCAAAAGACTGGAGTATTATTCCGCCGAGTTGGGCATTGCTTCACAAGTAACATTTTGGGGGCAGCAACTCGACGTTGCGCCATTCTTTTCCGCAGCCGATGCTTTTATTATGTCGTCCAAGTCAGAGGGTTTGCCTATATCTCTTCTGCAAGCCTTCTCACTCGGTGTGCCTGCAATTGTAACGAACGTGGGCGGAATGGCGGAAGTCGTGCAATTAGCGGGGGCGGGTCTGGTAGCGCCTGTCGCAAATCCCGAAGCAATGGCTGCGGCGATTGTGCATCTAGCAGGCAGCAGCGCGGAACGGGAGCATTTTTCTGCGAACGCGAAGACTGCTTTTTACCCTCGCTTTACCATAGAGACAATGGTCGGCACTTACATGGACCTTTATCGGAATACCAAGCGATTCCCCAAGTACTGAGAATGGTCAGCCCATCAAACGCGCTTAGACCTGGGTTCATAGACAGTACGGGAGAGCAGCCTGCCAGGGTTGCCGACACAGATGTGTCCCGCTGGGACATCCTTGGTCACTACTGCAGCCGATCCGATCACTGCATCTTCGCCAATGGTGACGCCGGGAAGCACTATTGCGCCTCTGCCAAGCCAAGCTCTGTTTTCAATGCGAACGGGACGAACGTCTTCGGGATCAACCTGCAAGCCCGCAATACGCCGATCAGGATCAAGGGGGTGACCGGAATAATCGTATACCGTGCAGTCACCTGCGATAAGCACGTCGTCTCCAATGGTAATGGACCGGGCAACGGAGAAGCGGCACCCGTCTGCGATGAAGCTTCTGTTACCGACCCGAAACTCGGGATCAGGAAAGATGCGGCCTCCTGCGATTACTGACCTTCCAGACAGGCGCACATCGTCTCCGATATAGATTTTGACATCGCCGTAGATGAGGGGTAGACGCTCCATCCACAGGCGCTTTCCGATGTTAACACACATGGTGCGAAGAACTGGGTAGCGGTAGCAGGCAACGCTGATTCGCTGTGCACACTTAAAACATAGATTGCATAGAAAATGAACAAGCGAGTAAACCGGGTCCAGTACTCTCGGAATAGGAAGATGAAAGGTGAGAACTGCCTTTCCGGCTCTCTTCAATCGCGCATAGAAAGGAGTTTCCGCGCGCTTGACCTTGAGGATGTATGAACCCAGAAGCATTGTGTCCACTCTCGCTTATGAAAATGGTTGTTGAAGATATACTGTTCGATATCGGAATACGAAATCGATGCATTATATCCGTGGCAGACTGAAGAAAAACCATTGAGCATTATGGATTACGCACACAGTCATCGGTCAACCTAATTGGCGTTCCCATATCGACGACTTCAAAGTCAGTCACCTTCAGGTCCAGCAAATCATGGGAACCGAAATCGATGTCGCTGTACTTTGCTTTGGTGTCCGCGTCGTTCTGCGCAGTCAGGGCGATATTGCCGCCGTCAGAGAGAAACATTCCGTATTTCTGCATGGCTCGCGCAACGACCTGCGCGGCAGGCGTCAATTTTGACATATCGAATGAGGCTTTCAAGCGGAATCGTGCGCCCATTGGCGGAGCGTTGAGCGGTCCACGCGGAGCACCGGCGTGTGTAGCCGGATGCGCAAAGACGTGCGCGCGGATTCTCGGATTGGGAAGTATAAAGCGGATGGCATGATTGATACTGCCTGCGACAAGTTCGTCGGCATTGAAGAGCAGGGGAGCGATGGGGAGACCAGCGGCGTCAGCGCTGGTGCACTGATCTCCTCGCCCCGACGGCGGGTAAACTCGATTGAGGTCCCAAACTGCGACAAAGCCCGCGGAGAGAATATCCTCGGCGTAGTTAGCCTGATAAGCTTCGTAGAGCTTGCTGTGGGCGCGGTCAACCACAATAAGGTGGCAATCCTGCTGCTCCAGATTGCACAGATAACCCTTTTCTCCTTCGATACCTCCTCCGACGGGAAGCGGAAAGTTGGAGATATGGTCGGAATCAGGAGAATCGGGTCCTGGACCTTTGAAGCGAACTGATGGAGTGTTGCTGTCTGCTTGCAATACCCTCATTCCGAAATCAACTTGCATCCGGTTGTTGTTTCCCCATCCTCCCGCATCCGCAAGCCATGCGATGATGGTGGATGACTGGGGATCGAGTGGCGCGTGACTGATTTCCTGATTCCAGATAGCCTCGGCGGGGAAAAGGCGGGCGGGCGCACTCATATGGTCCAGCTTCGCCGCCTTGACCTTGACTACATGGTAGTGAAGTCCATAGCCAACCACCAAGGCTCCAACTCCCAAGATAGAAATCATCAGCGTTCTTGTCTTGTGCATGACGGCTCAAAGCTCCTCTCAGGGAAGTGTATCATTCAACGGATTCTACACCCGTTCATCTCTCGCAACCACCGGGTGGGGGTTGGGTTGTTCGAAGTTCTCGGATTCTGAAGTTATGGAACTCGTTTGCGGCGGCTCTGAAGTCCATATTTTCCACAGTGGCCCACGCGTGAATAAGAATTTGTAAAGACCTACAACTGCAGCCGCTTCTAGCGCGAGCAGCGCGCTGGCCGGAGCCGCGACACGATCCAGCAGTGTTAGTTTGCAGCGCAGAGCGGCGATGGCAATTGTCCAGTAGCAGATTTGAAAAGCGGCGAATGCGGCGAAGAACAGCGAGCATGCCGAAAGCGTCAGTGTTGAGACGAGCAGCAGAACCAACAGATAAGGCGCTGCGAGACGCATGACCTTATGTGAAACAAGCTGAAAAAGCACGGGATTTCGCAAAGACAACGTCCAGGGCGCCAGGCGAAAAAGCTGGAAGTTTCCCGCCAGCGTGCGCACCTTGCGATGAAACTCATTCTCTATTCTGGTTGGCCAAGTATCATAGACATATGCTTGGGAATCAATGACTGATCTGTACCCCTTGCGAATGATCGAAAGAGGTTGAAACATATCATCAAGGATCAATCCGGCAGGCTGTAAAGCAGCAAGATCGCGGCGAACCGCGTAGAATCCGCCGTAAACTCCGACAGGTGAGCCGCAGATAGACTCGCAACTCCTGATCCATTTCTCATACCGCCAATAGATTCCGCTGACGGCCGCGGAAGCCTCATCGTGAGATTCCTTGCGCAGAATCAATTCGCCGGCCACGCAGCCAACCTTCGGATCGGCAAAGTTACTCACAAGTTGTTGAACCGCGCCTGGAGCAATCTCAGGACGAATGTCCACAAACAAAATCACCTCTGCTGTGGCTTTTACCAAGCCGGCGTTGACGGCAACCGCCTTGCCGCAATGCTCCTTCAAAACTATGGTTATAAGACCAGAATCGCGCTGGCGAGTAAGTAACTCGGCAGTGCCGTCGGTGGAACCATCCGAAACAAGGATAATCTCCTTGATATTTGGGTAGTCAAGTCCCAGCAGGTGCTCTATCTTGTGCGTAAGAAGAGTTGCGCCGTTGTGCACAGCCAGCACGACACTCACGCTGGGAGTGATCGGTTTGACCGTCCAGGGCCGCGGCCGCAGTTTCGCCACAATCCATATCAGCGCTGGGTACCCAATATAGGTATAGAATAGGCCGATCATCGACAGCCAGAAAATGACCTTCACTGGGCGCCTCTTTGCAGAAGGATTGTCTTGATCGTTTCAAACATGATGAGCAGGTCGAGGCCAATCGACTGATGCTTGACGTAGTAAAGATCATATTCGAGCTTCCGCTTTGTCTCGTCCAGGCTTGCGCCGTATTGATAGCGCACCTGCGCCCAACCCGTAATCCCAGGGCGAATCATATGTCGCAAGTCATAGAAGGGAATCTCCCGGCTAAGCCACTGCACAAACTCCGGGCGTTCAGGACGAGGGCCGACAAAGGCCATGTCTCCGCGAAGGACGTTCCAGAACTGCGGAATCTCGTCAAGCCGGGTCTTTCGCAAAAACCTGCCTATCGAAGTGACGCGGGGATCATCTTTGGTGGCCCAAACCGCTCCCTGCGTCTCTGCATCTTGCCGCATGGTTCGGAACTTGTAAGTCGTAAACAGCCGCCCACGCTGTCCTACGCGCGTCTGGCTAAAGAAGATGGGGCCTGGCGAAGATAGGCGAACCGCTAGAATGATAAGTGGCAAAAACGGCAGGCAGATCAACAGAGCAAGGAAAGAGACCGCAAAAGAGAGCAGGCGCCGGAATAATTGCTGCGCCGCACTCATTCGAAAGCCTTCGGCGAAGATAAGAGTGCTAGGATTGAGCCCATCCAAAGGCAGTTTGCCCGAAAGCCTCTCCAGAAGTGAGCTGGAATTTTCAATAACTACGCCGCGAATGCGAAGGTCAAGCAACTCTCTAACCGGCATGGAATCGCGGCGGTCTTCCATGGCGACGATAACGCGATCAATGCCGGGCCTTGTACTACGAAACGCGCGCAGGTCCGCGGCGAAGCTATCAAGACGCGCATAAGGCTCGCCTTCCCCATGCCAGCCAATTACTTCCATGCCGGCTTCACGGCTGGCGCGCAATAATTCAACCACAACGTGTGCTCGGTGGCCGCAACCCAGAACATATACGCGCTCGCGAAACATGGATAAGCTGATGATCCACTCATAGGCCAAACGCCAGAGGACTAAAGCGACTGTAAGAAAGGAGACACCAACAACCATGACATAAGGACCTATGTCCAGGTCCGAAAAAAGATAGATGAATCCCGCGAGGACAAAGGACAGAACGCTGAGAACCAGCAGCAGGCGAAAATATACCTCCCAGTTCCGCGAGGTGCGCCGTGGGCCATACAGATCGAAGTAATAAGTTAAAAGCAGTGTAAGAGCGGTGATGCCGCCTATCTTCAGCAAGCCGTAATCATAGAACAGTGCAATGGATGAATCCGGCACCATGATAAAGGTGGCCATCAGAAATGAGCAGCCCACGATGAGCACTTCGCAAAGAAGCAGCATCAGGGTCCTCGCCGGATAGTATACGTTGAACAGTCTGATCATCCTTATTGCCGTTTTTCCTTCTGCGGCTGCGATCCGCCTGTGTTTTCCTGCCTGCCGTAGTAGTAGTAGTAAGAATGATTGCGAGGAGCGTCTTTAACCGCATTCAGCACAAAACCCAGGACGCGCGAATTGCTGAAGGCGGCCTGCGCACGCTGCGCGACATTGTAGGGCGTGGTCGCTCCGCGAGCAACAAGCAGCACGGCGTCGGCAACGCGGGCAATGTCGATTGCATCCGCAAACGAAAGAACCGGAGGTGTATCAATCAGAATCCAGTCGAAGTGCGGCGAAAGTAGTTTTATCAGCTTTTCAAAACGATCACTGGCGACTAATTCCGATGAGTTATCGCCACCCGCGCCGGCGGGGATAAATGTGAGATTTGGAATCTCGCGCATTAAGCCGGCGTAAAAAATGCGAGGATTCTGGTTCTGCTGCAGGATATCATTCACCTCGGCTTCTCCCGTGAGATACTCCGTAAGTCCTGGAGTTTTGGGAGCTCCCAGCATGGTGTGCACCGAGGGACGGCGCAAATCGGCATCGATAAGCAGGATTCTATTGTTCCTGTTGCGCGCCAGGCTTATGGCCAGATTCGCCACGACAAATGTCTTGCCTTCCGCGGGTATGCCGCTGCTTATGAGAATTGTCTTGAGCGGCGTCTGTTCGCTAAGCCGGTTGAGTTGTGAGCGGAGGCCGCGGAATTGTTCTATGCTTTCACCGCGGTCTCCTAGAGTGGGAAGCGCAATGATGGAAGGATTCCACGGACGCAGGGCGATCTTATCAAGAATGACCTTGGCGTTGACTGACGGCAGATCGGCGGAGCCGGAGAAAGCGAGCGGTTCCGGAATTTCTGCCGCGTCCGGTTCCTGCGAGGCCTTCCGCTCTAGATTTGCCCTTTGGAGCGCATCGAATATACGGCTCATATTTCTTATTCCTCCAGTGTAACCGTGCTGTTCACGACGGGCGTGATAGTGTTTGCCATGTTAGTTTGCGGAGTCCGCCTCATCAAAGTCTGCATGGCCGAATGGGAGATCGTGAAAGGGTGCTGGACAATATCGAGTTCCAGGCCAACCGATTCGACGATTTGACCTGGAACCGGGTTGATCTGTTCAGCATAGGCACAAATCAGCGCCTGCTCGCATATTAGATTGATGAGGCGGGGAATGCCTTTCGAGTAGCTGTAAACAAGCTCCACAGCTTCAGACGCCAGCACTGGGCGGGTGGCTCCGGCAATGCGCAGCCTATCCATGATGTAAGCCTGTGTCTCTTCTTCCGACAACGGCTGCGTTCTGCACCAGAGCGAAACGCGCTGGCGAAGCTGGCGAAGGCTTGGGTGGTAAAGCTTATCTTCAAGTTCCGGCTGACCGGAAAGCACAATCTGTACCAGTTTCTCAGAGGAAGTTTCAAGGTTGGTGAGCAATCGAATCTCTTCGAGAAGCTCCCAGGAGAGATTCTGCGCGTCATCGATCACGATCGCGCATAGCCGATGGGCGCGATAGCGCTCGATAAGCCAGTGATTGAGTTGCAGCAGCATAGCCGACTTCGTCCTTGACACGGGCGGTATTCCGAAGTCGGTTAGCACGAATTCAAAGAAATCGAGCACATCGAGAAGTGGATTGAAGACAAAGGCTGTTGAGATGCGCCCCTTGGCAAACGTATCCAGGACCACTTTGAGCAAAGTTGTCTTTCCCGTCCCAACTTCGCCTGTCATGACTACAAATCCCTTGCGCGCCGCGATGCCATATTGCAAACAGGCAAGCGCCTCCCGTATCTGCGGTCTCAGAAAGAGAAACCGCGGATCCGGGCTGGCTGCGAAAGGATTGGAGCGAAGGCCAAAATAGGATTTGTACATAACTATCCGCGCGCGCTTTCAGCAGACTTAGGCTTCCGGGAAAAAAGTTTCCTGCGCTTAGGTGCCATCTCACGCTGCTCCAGGTTGTTGACAAACGAAACGACGGCCAGAGTCGGGAGCTTGGTAAACGCCCAAATGTCCCTCTCGTTCCGCAACGAGGTATCACGATACTCAAGCAGCGCGGAAAGAAGCAGTCCCAGAGCCAAGCCAGCCGCCAAGCCTGCGCCAGCGAAGAGATTGCGTTTCGGGAAGGTAGGCCCGTCGGGAAGGTTTGGAGCATCCATCACGCGAAACTGCTCGCCTTGCTGGCGATGTTCCAGAGCCGTTGCCATGGACGAGTCATTCATCTTGGTCAGAAGCGTGTTGTAAAACTGTAAAGCCGTATCGTGGTCGCGAGTAACCTTCTTGTACTCTTCCTCGATCAGCGGGCTTGCTTCGATTCTCGCCTCGTAAGTGCGCACCTTCTGCGCAATTTGAGCCTGCTCCTGCTTGGCTGCGGCCATGGCCTGGCGCTCCGCGCGAAGCTGGGCCTTTAGCTGTTGAAGCTGCGGCGAGTCTGAAGTACTCGCCGCGGTTTCGCCCTTCGCAGCTTGCGCCGGAACGCGTGCAATCTCCGCGCGCAGATTGGCGATCCGGCGCTTGATGGAAAGTACATCCGGATGGTTGGGCGTATAGATGGATTCCAATTCCTTCTGTTGTGCGATGGCTTCCTTCAACTGAGCATTGAGTGTGGCGTCCGTAGTTCCCGTAGCTGGATCAACATGGGATGATCCCTGCGACTGCTCGGCAATCATCGCCTGGATAAACGTATCATTCTGCTGCAAGCGGTTTACTGTCTGCGTGGCAGCGTCTAGCTGGGCTGTGAGCGCCTGAAGCGTACTTTCGTTCGCGCTTCCCATGGCAAGGCTCATCTCTCCAAGATGGACGGTCTGCCCGGGAAGCCTGCCAATATTCTTTTGCTCAAACGCCGCCAGCTTTGCATCCTGATCATCCAGGTTTCTCTTGGCCTCGTCCAGTTGCAGCTTCAGAAAGTCGGTCGTGCCCTCGGCGGACTCTTCGCGCGCGCTTAAATTGGCGCTTACAAAGAGCGAAGTAATCTCGCCGCAGACCTGCTGTGCGGTGTGCGCATCCCGAGCCTTGAAGGTGATATAGAAGCCCGGCATTCCGCGCGACTGGCCGGAGGGAATCGGTGTAATCCCGATCGCCTTTCGCGTCATATCGATGCGGTCATCCATGCTGGCTTTGTTCCCCGCATACAAATCAAATCGCTCGACGATCGGCTCAATGCGCGAACGGCTCAGTATCTGTTCTCGCATCGATGCCAGCCGGCTGTTCAGATCTTCATTGACCACAGGCTTCACATAGTCTTCAGGAACCTGCTGCTGCTCTATGAGCACCAGTGTCTGCGACACATATTGCGGAGGGATCATATAACTGATTGCGATGCCAACCCCTAGCAGAAGGAGCGCGGAAGTTAGAATAAGCCAGAAACGCCGCTTCAATATCCCCGTATAATCCTGCATTGTCAATTCGCGATGCCCGAGCATAGAACTCCTTGTTCCATTACTTTCTGAAGTGCAGCTCCCTGGGGGAGTAGCTTATGCCAAAACCGATTACCTGTGACAGCCCGCTGATAACATTTGCCGGAAGCGCGCCGCTCGACAACTGATGCGTTACCGTGTAGTTTGCATATGCATTGAAGTACCTGCTCAGCTGCCGCGTGGCCGATACTCCTCCATATACTGAATTGGTCAGGCCACCATAGCCGCTGGCCGAACCGGCCTGTTGCATTCCCCGAGTGCGCAAATACGCGCCCGTGGCGCCGATGCTCATCTTTTTGCCTAACTGCTGTGAGACTCCCGCGCTGGCGTCGTAGTTGCGCGCCCCCACCGTCGTCGACACCCCAGCGCCTCCCATGGCTCCTTGCGTATAGTTCAGCGTGACGCTCGTCGATCTGGCCGAATAACCTGCATTCGCGCTGACCGACAGATCGGTCGATGAAGGAATCTCCGTGCTGGCTGATGGCATGATCCATTGCGGCCCCGCGGAGACGCTCGTTCTGAGCCGCCGGCTCCAGACGCGTGTGAAACCAAACAGTAGGGATTGAGTATCCATGCTGTATTCATACCCCGGATAGGTGAAATGGGAGTATGCGTATTGACTCGAAAGGGAATTCAGAACATTCAGCCGCCGGGTAAGTTGCGATCCTGCTTGCCACTGATCGGTCTCAAGGCCGTTGCCGTCAGGAAAGCGCAGAATTGTGTAACTCCCGTTGACGCCGAGACTGGTAGCACGGTCGAGGGTACAGGAGAAATTCGGGCTGACCGTGTTATAAACACTGCGCGTCCTCAGCGTCAGAATCGGCTGACTCGGCTGACTCGGCTCGTCGGGCAGGCTGCCCACGCCGGGAATGCCCGAGAATCCCGTGATCGGCGCTTGAGGCATATAACTTGCATTATCGCTGAGATTCAGTGACCAGTGGCGCCGCAACAATCCTTGTGAAACCAATAAGTGCTGAAAGACCCCGGTCTCTCCGTAGCTGCCGGAGATGGCCCATATATCGCCACCGGAATAGGTCAGGCTGAACGGAAGGGACGTGCTGGAATTCGCATATCTCGCGTCTCCCGATACGGCGCTGCTCAGCGCGTTGCCCAGTTGCCCGGAGTAGAACTGCGCGATTTGTGAATAGCTCAGATCATAGCGCAGTGTGCCGCTCAGCGGTTGCTCGCCGGAGTTGGAGGGACCGGCTGCGGCGGGCACAACCTGCGCTCCGGCAGTGGCGCTGACGAAAAACGGAATCGCCAGCAGAATAAGAATCAATTTCAAATGCAACCGCTCAAGGAACAACAATTGTGTCTCCAGGTTTTAAGGCTAGATTCATCGCGCTGTTGCCCTTGAGCGCTTCCTTGTATTGCACGGGCAGCTTGAGGTGCTTACCGGCTTCGTCGCGCAGTATGTAAATCTTCTTCTTGTTTGCGTACTCGGTGACTCCGCCGGCGGTGGCGATTGCCTCCAGCAAGGTCATGCCCGGAGTCATCTCGATCGGGCCGGTTTTTCCAACCTCGCCGATCAGGTACACTTTCTTGCTGTTCATCTGACTCAGAACGACCGTGACATTTGGATCCTGAATAAACTTCCTGAGCTTGGCCGCTATATCGTCCGCCAACTGCAGCGGCGTCTTGTCAGAGGCTTTGACATCTCCCAGAAGGGGCATTGAAATCATGCCGTCTGGCCGGACGAGCAAACTGCCGGAGAGAGTCGGCTCTTTCAACACGGTAACGATGATGACGTCAGATAAGCCAATGACATAACTGTCGGTCAACGCCATCGCGGGCGCGGGCGGCTTGGCCGCATCCGGCGCAGGCGGCTGACCGGCCGGCGCCCCGTCTTGAGCTTGGCAAAAAATCGCCGAAGCAAGAAGTACCACCAGGAAGAGATTTTTCAGCTTCATCATGCGACTCCAATGTTGCAGAACTTGAATTGGTTTTCCGCTTCGATCTGCTTGAGTTTGTTCAGCAGGGCCTTGTAACTGATTCCCAATTCGGCGGCGGCGCGTTTCCGGTTGCCGCCGGTCAGGGCCAGAACTTCGGTGATCAACTGGCGCTCAATCTGAATGGAGGAGGCGCGCGTAGCCTCCTTCAATAATGGGTGTTTACGATTTCCATTTGATCTTCCCCACGTCGCCGCTTTGATGGCGGCTAGAGAGATCGCCTGATCCCCGATGGCGACGAATGTCTTGATGGCAGTCTGAAGTTCCGGCAGGTTGTCGGGCCATGTGTGCTCCATCAGATGTCCAATGATTTCCTTGCATAGAACCGGCTTGGGGCGGTCAAACTGCTTGGAGAACTGCGTCATCAGTTCATCGGCAATGGAGAGGATTTCGGACTTTCTACAGCGCAGCGGCGGAATCCGGAGCGAAACGGCGGAGACAAGGTAATAGAAATCCTCTCTCATGCGCCATGACTTGACCTCTTCCAGCAATTCGCGGCTCGAACTACACAGGAGGCGACTAGCTCGCGCCTGTTCCGAATGAAAATACTCGTCGACAATCAGCCCCTGCAGTGCAAGATTAAGCTCACATATTTCAGATAGGTAAATTGTTCCATTGGTTGAAAGAGCGTCTTGCAGCGTCTCGGCGCTGGCATCCCCGCAGCGTATCTCCTTGAATTCGTATCGCGACAGATTCGACTGGGCGTGGATTTGCTGGGCCATGAACCGTTTCCCGGCGCCATGCTCACCCAGAATCAAAACCGGACAATCGCTTTCGGCAATCCGGTCAATCACGGACTGCTGCCCACCCTCCATGGGAAGGGACAGCTTCGTCTTTCGTTTGCCGCTTGGAATCATTGCAACGGATGCCATTGGGGAACCAGTATTCATATCTTCTTTAGCAATGCTGTTTCCAAACCATGGGGTGCAAGGCAAAGGATAGGCTTTTTCGACGGGATGGGAGTTTCTTGCGCGCCTCTTTAGGGAAAATCGAAGAAACGGTAAAATGATTCTCTCCTTCTGGGTATTTATCTACCATTTTCTTATCGGAAAAGTGGTAAACAATTACCACTCCTCCGGAAAAATGGATTACTTGTAGGGGAGAAACTCAGGAGGAAATTCCCTTGTATTAAGGATTTCGATTTCGGCTCTCTGATTGCTAGTATGAAGTAACATTGACTGCCAAGTCTGAGGATATCGTTACGGAAATGATCTCTCAGGACGTACAGGCTCCTGCGCCGTCTCCGGGTTCCTGGTACTCCCGCAACGCTCAGTTTGCATGGGGTTCTGCGTTCATCTGCCTGTTGATAGCAACGGTCTATTACCAGGTGCTGGGAAAACTTGTCCTGGACTGGTGGCAGATTCCCGACTTCTCCCACGGCTTTCTAGTGCCCTTCTTTGCGGCATTTCTGGTGTGGGAGAAGCGCGCGGCTCTTCTCCGCACGAAGATTGCTCCCACCTGGAGTGGAATTGCCGTGATGGCCCTGGGGTTGGCCGTTCTGCTGCTGGGAATCTACGGCTCCGAGCTATTCCTCTCGCGGGTCTCGCTGATCATCCTGATAGCCGGACTGGTGCTCGCCTTTGGCGGGTGGCTGCTCTTGAAGGAGTTACGCTTCGCGCTTCTGGTTCTGGTGCTGGCCATTCCGCTTCCGGCCATCTTCTTCAATCAGATCACTTTTCCGTTGCAGATATTGGCTTCAAAGCTGGCCAGTGACCTGCTTCCAATCTTTGGCGTGCCGGTTTTGCGCGAGGGCAACGTCATCGACCTTCCCACGATGAAGCTGGAGGTGGCCGAGGCCTGCAGCGGCATCCGCTCACTGATGAGCCTGTTCACGCTGTCGGTCTTTTATGGCTACTTTATGGAGAAGTCCAACTGGCGGAGAGTCGTTCTGATCCTGGCCAGCATTCCCATCGCGATTGCGGCCAACGGGGTGCGCATTCTGGGAACCGGACTGTGCGTCCAATACTGGGATACGGACAAGGCTCTGGGTTTCTTTCATGAGTTTTCCGGCTGGGTCGTCTTTTTGGTTTCGCTCATCTGCCTGTATCTTCTCCATCGCGCCATGAGTCAGTTCCCGGCCAGAAGGCGGCAACCATGAAGAATCTTCGTTTTTGGACCGCGGCGCTGATGCTGATTGGAACGGTGCTTCTGCTGCGCGCGCGCGGCAATGCGGATCACAACCCTCCCTGCGAGCCGCTGCCGCAGTTTCCTGTCACCATCAATGGATGGACCGGAACCGACCTGCCCATTGACGCAGAGACGCTCGAAGTTCTTGGGGCTGGAGACTTTCTGTCGCGCGTCTACTTCCAGGGCCCGCGGACGGCGCCGGTCAATCTCTTCATCGGCTATTTTCCCACGCAGCGAACCGGCCAGACCATCCACTCGCCCAGGCATTGCCTGCCGGGAGCCGGCTGGTCCTTTGAATCCTCCAGTTATCTTGACCTGGCGGATGAGACCGGCAAGCCGCATCGCGTGGGAGAATATGTGATTGTGAATGGTGAATCCAGGCAGTTTGTCATTTACTGGTATCAGGCGCACGGGCGCAGCGTGGCCAATGAATATATGGCAAAGATATACATGGTAGCCGATGCGATGCGAATGAATCGCACCGATGGAGCGTTGATTCGCGTAATCACGCCAATCGCATCCAGCGAAGGAACTGCGGATGCAAGAGTGCGCGCCGAGGGCTTCGCCATGCGGATTGCGCCCCTGCTGCCGCGGTTTATTCCGAACTAAGCGGATTTGCCGGCGCGTGAAAGACTCAGCGCGCCCATCCGATAGCTTCAAGTTGTGGCCGTTCGAGAAACAGCCTGAAAGGATGGAAGTAAGTGGAAAGCAGATTCAAGGCATTTCAATCCGGCTTCAAGTTCAGCCAGAGAGCGCGCAGTTGTGGCGCGGCTCTTGGCGTAATTGCGCTCTTTCTGTCGCTCGCTCCGATCTCGGGCTGTCATCGTGATCCTAACGTGCGCAAGCACAAGTATCTGGAAAGCGGGCAGAAGTATAGCGCCCAGGGCAAGGACCGCGAAGCCGTCATTCAGTTCTCCAACGCGCTGAGGATCGACCGGAACTTCGCCGACGCGCACTATGCCCTGGCCAAAACCTACCTCCATATGGGTGCATTGAACGGCGCTTTCACCGAACTCAAGCGCACCGTGGATTTGCAGCCATCCAATACCAAGGCGCGCATCGATCTCGGGGATCTACTGCTGGCTGGAAACAAAATCGACGACGCCCAGGCGCAGGCCACTGCGGTGATGGCGACGGAACCGAATAATGCCGATGTTCACGCCCTTCTCTCCCGCATCGCGGCCAGGCGCGGCCAGCAGGATATAGCGCTGGCCGAGATTCATCGCGCATTGGAACTGGCCCCGAACGAAGCATCGCTGCATGACGTGCTCGCGCTGCTGGAAGTGCGGGATCCAACCAAAAGCGCCTCGGTTGAAGATGAATTGAAGAAGGCGGTCGCTCTTGATCCCAAGTCCGTCAACGCCAAACTCCTGCTCGTCGGCTACTATCTCAAGAACAGCCGTTGGGCTGAGGCCGAGCAGGCAAGCCGCAATGCCATCGCTACCGATCCCAAGAATCTTACCGCGCGGGAAAGCCTTGCGCAGGTCTATCTTCGGCAGGGAAATCAGCCAATGGCCGAGGAGGCGCTTCGCCAGGCTTCCAAAGATCTGGCCGACAACCCGCAAGGCGTGCGCCTCCTGGCAAACTACTACGAGGCCACCGGGCAGATTGACAAGGCCAGGGCCGAGTTTGCCAGCCTTGCTCAAAAGTATCCCAAGAATATCTCTGTGCAGGAGGGATACGTGCGCGTTCTTCTTCAGGTCAGGGACTATCCGGCTGCGCAGGCAGTGGTGACCGAGTTAATGAAGAAGAACAGCAAGGATCCCCAGGTCGCCGTGCTGAACGGAATTGTACTGCTGAACAACGGCAAGCAGAACGACGCCATCAATGCCCTTCAGGATGCGGTCAAGAACGACCCAAAGGATGCTTTCATTCAGTTCTGGCTGGGCAAGGCCGCGCTGGCCAAGGGTGATAGCGGTTTGGCCGAAAAGAGCTTTCGCCAGGTGGTGGAACTCAGACCCCCCGGCTTGGAAGCACAGGAGGAGTTGGCGCGCATTGCCGCCCTGCGCGGAGACATTGGAATGCTCTCGGAAGTGGCGAACAAAACGATTGCCGCCGCTCCGCAGTTTGCTGGCGGCTATCTGTGGCGAGCAGCGGTGGAGCTGAAACATAACACGCCGGACAAGGCGGAGATTGACCTGAAAACGGCCATCGCTGATACGCCGCTCAACGCGCGCGCTACTCTTATGCTCGGCTCGCAGGCTTCTCTCATGCTTGGCGAACTTCGCTTCTCGCAAAAGCGCTACCCGGAAGGCGTCGCACTGCTGGAGCAGGCTTTGCAGTACGACCCGAATTCAATTGGCGCGCTGCGCAACCTGATCAGCTACGATCTTTTCAAAAAGCAGCCTGCCCAGGCACTCGCTCGCCTTAACGCGCAAATAGCAAAGACTCCAAGAAACAGTGGATTCCTGGATATGCTGGCTCAGCTTCAGATACAAAACAAAAATCTTGACCAGGCGGCCGCCACGGCGCAGAAAGCCATGCAGTTGAATCCCGATGACGGCGAGGCGGTTTCGATCTACTCCGAGCTTCAGGCGCAGCGGGGCCAGGCGGCGAATGCGATCGGCGCATGGGAGAAATGGTCGAAGGCTCATCCCAACAATGCCGGCGGTTTTGCCATTCTTGGAAATCTGGAGGAATCAAGCGGAGATACGCGCAAGGCCGAAGACTATTACAGGAAGGCTCTTCAGATTGAATCCACGCAGGCGACCGCGGCCAACAATCTTGCCTACCTGATGCTACAGAATGGCGAGAACGTGGATGTGGCTTTGTCGCTGGCGCAAACCGCGCGCCGGGGAATGCCGAACTCACCTCACTCCGCCGACACCCTGGCGTGGGCCTACTATTACAAAGGAGTCTACGGCCCTGCCCGCGATCTGCTGGAAGACGCAGTCAAGACTGACCCGAACGACGCGTCAACGCAGTATCACCTGGGAATGGTGTTCAGCAAGATGATGGACAGGAACAACGCCGCGATTCATCTCAAAAAGGCGATTTCGCTCTCGCCCAATTCGCAAGCGGCAAAGGACGCGCGGACCGCGCTGCAAAGACTGGGTTAGACGCGTTTATCGCTCTCGATTCGCCGCCCACTCCGAGCGCATTGGTTGCCGGCAGCCAATGCGCCCTCCATATCGCCCCTGCGGGCCGAAGGAATCTTATGCATTCTTCTCATCGCCTGTCTGTCACCCTGCTGGGCCCCGATATTGCTCATAGGAAGATGTTCGAAGCCATGCTCGCTGGACGCGTTTCCAGATTGACGTGGCTCTCTGATTCCCTCAGCCTGCTAAAGAACCGAAAAGCCACCGCGGGTCAGCGCATTCAGAAGTTCTTTGATCAACTTACTCAAACGCACGACAGCAGCTTTCTGGAGAACACCTGCAGGCATCTCGACGAGAATGAAACCGATGTGATCATAGCCTACTGGGGCACTGGGCCTTTGGCGGATATCGTGGCCATCAAGCGCCTGCGCCCACATATCAGGATCGTGCTGATGCTGGCCTGTTTCCCACTCGCGCTGAATACTTCGGGAGTGAAACGGCAGCACTGGCTTATGCGCCACGCTGCGCCATTCTTGGATGGAATGCTCTATCCCAGCGCGGCGATGTGCGACTATTTTCATGACCAGGTTCTGGGCGCGCGCGGCAGCCATCTGCAAGAGTTGGTCCTGAAGATATGCTGGCCAAGAGATTTTCAGGTCACAGGCGAACGGAATACGCCGGGTATGGATCACCCCAACCTGATTTTTATCGGGCGCACTGATCTCTCTCATCCCACCGTCCATGCCGCCGACGATCTGCGGCCTTTGATGGCAGAGATTCTGGAGAATCAGATTGAACTGCACCACGTGCGGTCGCCGGAAACCTCAGGCGGCCATCCTTACCGGCGTTCCTTTGAACCGCTGGGTCTAGTCGCGCTCATTGCCAGGATGGCGGCGCATGACGCCAGCCTGATCGCATACAACGAGGCTGCCTGCCGACGCGCCGAACGCTTGGAACTTACCGTCCCGGATCGCCTGGTGTCAAGCGTTGCCGCAGGTATACCGATTGCCATACCGTCTAATGGTTATACCGGGCCAAAACAGTATCTAGCTGAGTATCCCGCCGTCCTCGAATATGACTCGGTGCCGGATTTGAGACGGAAGCTCGAAGATAGAGAGCGTATTCAAGCCTTGCGCCAGGCTGCATGGCAGGCTCGCAACCTCTACACCGCGGAGGCGCAGGGAGATATGCTTGCCCGGTTTCTGGAATCCATATGACAAATACTAAAACCATCGCCCGAAATACCGGATGGTCCGGGCTGGAAAACATGATCGGCTTCGTCATCGGGTTATTCACCCCGATTATGATCGCTCGCTATCTTGGGCCCGAGAAGAATGGACACCTGGTCTTCATCTCCTATCTCGCTTCCGTTGTCGGCAGTCTGGGTGCAATAGGCATTCCTGCCACCACGCGTAAATATATGGCCGAGTTTATCGGCATGGGCGACCGCGGCACCGCTAAATACATCTATCATCGCACTCTGCTTCTGCAGACAGGCCTGGCGACAATATCGACTGCCGGCCTCCTCTTCTGGGTGCTGAGAGACACTCTCGACGCATACAGGCTGGCCTCAGCCCTTATCGTGCTCAGCATCTGGCCTTCAATGGTAAACGCCATCTCGGCCCAGGCCAATGTCGCCACGGAAGATCTCTCGGCCAATATGCCCGCGTCGGTCCTCTCAATCTTCATCTACTTCATTGGTATTGGGGCGACAGTTGTATTCAAGTGGGGTGTAGTCGGCGTCGGAGCCTCGCTGTTGATCATGCGCTTCGTCGATTTCATGGTGCGGCTCTTCCCGGCATTCAAACGATCGCTCTCCTGGGCAATGACCCATGTTCATCCCCCGGATTTGCGCAAGCGGATGATCTCCTTTGCATGGCAGAGCGTTACCAGCATGATCCTCGCGCTGATCGTCTGGGACCGATGCGAGATTCTATTGCTCAAGAAACTCTGCCCGGATTCTCGCCAGATCTCGTTTTATTCCGTAGCCTTCACCATGGCCGGCCAGCTTCTGATTGGCGCCACGATCTTCAGCGCCGCGGTAGGCACGACGATCTTTGCACAATTTGGCCGCGACAAAACCAGGCTGCCCGACATCACCGCTTCCTCCTTCCGTTACCTTGCCTTGTTGTCGATTCCGTTGCACTTCATCTCAACCGCTCTCGCCGTGCCGGCGATGCTGCTTCTCTTCGGCCGCCAGTATGCAGGGGCGGCCATGGTTGTTATGCTGGCTCCAGTGCTGTGCATGTCAAAAGCTTTCGCTGGGCCGGTGCAGAGTTTGTTGGAGAGTATGGAGCAACAGCGCTTTGTGATTGCCGCCACCATTCTGGCAGGCGTCGTAGATATCGGCGTGGCTTGGTGGCTGATTCCCGCCCACGGCGCGGTGGGCGCATGCATCGGCAATGGCGCCGCGCAGTTAACCGCCGTCGGATTGATGTGGGCCGTGGCAATTCATCGCTTCAAAGTGAAACTTCCCTGGCTTCAGGTGGCAAAGATTACCTTCATCAGTGTGCTGGCCGCGTTGACAGCGCATTATTTTGCCGCGCGGCTTGCGCCGCTGTGGGCTGTTCTGTGCGGGGGAAGCGCCGCCCTGATCGTTCTTTTCGCGCTCTTCTATCTGTTGCGTGTGCTGGAGCCGGAAGATCGCGTCCGCTTTGTTACTGTGTCTGGCATGCTGCCCAAAACAATGGCTGCGCCTGCGAAGATGGTTCTGAACCTGCTGATTCGCCCTGCGTGACCGGGCGGCTGTAGTGCACCATCATTCTCAGGGAGTTTTTCAGGTAACCTTTTTAGGGAGTATTTCCCTTTAACGATGATAGGAGAAAATGCATGATGACGACGAATCCTGACATAAAGATCAGCGTCATCATTCCCGCATTCAATGCGGAAAAGTATATCGCCAAGGCCATCAAGAGTTGCCTCAGCCAAACTTGCCCTCCCCACGAGATTATCGTTATTGACGACGCATCGACCGACCGCACGGCTGAAATTGCGGAGTCCTTCTCTCCCTCCGTCTGCGTCATACGTCTTGCGCAAAACAGCGGAGTCTCCGTAGCGCGCAATCGTGGCGTTCTGGCATCCACGGGCAATTGGATTGCATTTCTCGATGCTGACGATTGGTTCCTCCCGGAGAAGTTGGAACGCCAGCGCCGCTGCGCCGTGGAGAACATGCAGGCAGTGCTGATATACACCGATTATCGAATCATTGCCGCTGATGGATCAGAGCGCGACCCGCGCTTTATTTCGCCCCGGAAACTGTGGCCGATGCTTCGCTACCGCAATCCCATTAATCTTTGCTCTGTCATGCTGCGTCGCGAGGCATTCGACGAGGTTGGAGGATTTGATCCTTCGCTCCGCGTTGCCCAGGATTGGGATCTGTGGCTCAAGCTCGCTGCCCGCTACTCAGTGGAATTGTTCGCCGCCATTCCGGAACCGGTCGTAATCTATCGATCGGTCTCTGGAAGTCTCAGTTCCAGCGCCATGCGATATTTTTTTCAGCGCCACTCGATTATAGAGGGCAGTTGCCTATCAGGAACCTCCGGCATCTCTCGTTTTTTATGGCGCCGCAGGATATCCGCATTCAATTATTACGATACCTCGATCGCGCTCCGCGAAGAGGGCTTTCCCTTATTCCTTTTTTATATGCTCAAGAGCATCGCTGCATGGCCGTTTCCCTGGAAAGAGATGCGGTCTCGGTACAAAATTACGGCGGTCATGGTGAAGCAACGTTTTTTCGGCATCCATGCAAGGCCAACTTTTTTCAGAAATCGCGCATATCAACGAATCTGGGAGCATCTATGTCGGCCATGGAATCGGGCATAAAAATCAGCGCGGTCATTCCCGCTTACAATGCAGCGCGTTATCTGCCGCGCTGTTTGAAGTCGGTTTTCGAGCAGACATACAAACCGGAAGAGGTGATCGTCGTCGACGACGGTTCCACTGATAATACGGCGGAAGTTGCCGCGGAACTCGGAGCAAGAGTCATCCAGCGAGAAAATGGAGGATTATCTACCGCGAGAAATACCGGGATTCAGAACGCATCGTGCGAGTGGATCGCACTGCTGGATGCCGATGACACCTGGGCGCCGGAGAAACTGGAGCGCCAGGCCGCCTGCATTCAACCGGATACCGTACTCGTTTACACCGGCGTTCGTCTCTTCGACGATAACGGCTCTCGTGGTGTGCGCATGGCAATCGATCCCCTCTTGGCAAGCAAGATGCTGCGCTATCGCAATCCGATAACGCCCTCGACCGTGCTCGCTCGCCGGGAGGTGCTCACACTGGACGGAGGATTCCGCGAAGATATTCGCGCCTGCGAGGATTGGGAGATGTGGATGCGGTTGCTGAAGCTGGGCGATTTTCAGGCGGTCGCCAATCCTCTGACGAACTACTACCTTTCTCCGAGCAGTCTTAGCGCGAATCCCGAAGTGATGCTTCAGGCGCTGGATCAAATCATAGATACGACCCTGCTGGCCGACCGGCACGGCTTCGCTCGCTGGGCCTGGAGACGCAGAATTCTCTCCGATCAATTGTCCGGCGCCGGCCTGATCGCACGCGATAATGGACTCAAGGGTGAACTTCGCTATATGTTCCGTTCGCTGTGCTTATGGCCGTCTCCTTTGTGGGAACCGCAGCGTTTTGCCATGTTTGCTGTGAGTGTAAGAAATAGAATTCGCGCACGCGAGGGAGCATGATGAACAGAAAGCCCCGAATTCTTTTGATCCCCAATGTGTCTTGGTGGATTATCGGCGAAATGGGAAAACAGATTATTGCGCGCTTTGGCTTCAAATATGACTTTTATTTTTTGCCGGAGATGATTCTTGATAGACGTCCTGATATGCTTCGTGCGCTTGTTCCCGCAATGGACGCGATTCACTGCCTCAATGAATCTGCAATCTCGTTATTCCGCGACTTCGACCAAGAGGAGCTGCCGCCAATCGCAACCTGGATACATCATGTGACCGCTTGGTCGGCTGATCACCAGATGGCTGTCGATAGGAGTTCTGCGCTGACAGTTTGCACCCAGGGATGGAAGGAGTTTCTCGAGGACCGCGTCTCCGGCCGAATTCCGGTCACCATTATTTCGCACGGCGTGGACGCAGAGTTTTTCCAGCGAAGGAAGGTCTATCCGAGACAATTTGGAATTCCTGCCGGCAGCTTCGTGATTGGTTTTGTCGGAAGCAAAGGCAGCGACTTCGATTCCGGCAGAAAAGGCACGGATGTTCTTCTCGACGTCGTACGCCAAGCTGCGGGCCGGGTGCCCCATCTGCACGTTGTGCTGGGCGGCCCGGGATGGGACAACGAATTGGCGACCCTCCGGGCGTCTGGTGTCTCCGCCAGCACTACCGGGTACATCCGTAAGTCTGATCTTCCTGCCTTGTACTCTGCCCTCGACATTTATCTGCTGACGTCGCGCGTCGAAGGTGGACCATGCACGGTGTTTGAGGCTATGGCCTGCGAAACGGCTGTCGTATCGACAAGAGTAGGCGCAGTGCCGGAACTCATCGTTGATGGAGTCAACGGCTATAGCGCCGATGTGGACGATCGCGAGTCGCTCTTGTCAGCAATCATCGCGCTGGACAAGTTTCCTGAGAAGAAAATTGAGATTGCAAAAAATGCCAGGGAATCGGTGTCCAGGCTTTCATGGGCAACAGTGATGGGCCCGCTGGAAGATGTTTACGACGAGTTGATTCAGCGCCGGCTCGGGATGGGTTCGCCACTACCGGGTCCGGCCTGGATGAACAATTCCCAAAATCTTTTGAGGGTGAGTTGTGCCGCTGACGCTCTGCTATATGTAATACCGCGCATTCGAAACGGATCGATGAGCGTTGCAAAAGGAATTAAGCTATTGCGGGAAATGCAGAGCAAACGGTCGATCTCTGATATTGCCAGGAGCGCAGCCATGATTAAAGGCTGGAGCTTCAAAACTCTCCCGTCAACAAAGAAGATTTGACCTTGCCATTCTTAAACCTTGGTATCAAGGCATGGAACCCAGGATAAGCAAAATGATCGAAAATGCAATTACCACGAGTCCGAATGATTTCGACCCGTCCCACCCCTCGAACACCGTCTCGGTCATCATCCCCGCCTACAACGGAGCAAAGTTCATCGCCGAGACGCTTGAATCGATTCTCGCACAAACAATTCCGCCCACCGAGATCATCGTCGTCAACGATGGTTCCACAGATAACACCGCATCCGTTGTCAAGGCATTCGGAGATTCCGTTACCTTGATTCACACACCCAACGCCCACCAATGCGCGGCGCGGAACCTTGGCGCGTCCAAGGCGACGGGAAACTGGCTTGCCTTCTGCGATCAGGATGACCTCTGGCTTCCAGCCAAGCTCGAGAAGCAGCTCCGCCTCGCCAACGAGGCTCCCGACATCCATTGTGTCCTCACCGACTACGCAGAGATCGCCGATGGCGTTGTTTCGGACCAAAGCCATTTTTCCTATGCGCCCAAGGATTTTTGGACGCCGGAGCATTACCAGTCAGGGTTTGTTGTCCGTCAGCCGATCACCGGGAAATTGACAACCTTCCAGCCCGGCATTACCTCCACGCCTGTAGTCAAACGCGATTTCTTCCGGGAATCGGGCGGATTCGATGCGGCTTGGCGCTTCGGAGCTGAAGACACCTGCTTCCACTTTCGCTGCCTGAGTGTGGTGCCCTTTGGTGTCGTCCCCGAGGTTCTGATGCACTACCGCCGTCATCCTGACTCGATCAGTGCGGATTCACTCAAGCAGTTGCGGAATAGCATCACCGTGTGGAACTACATCATCGCCGAATACCCCCAGGCGCAACCCTGGCGCGCTGAACTACTGGAAGGAATAACGGCAATACGCAAGGAAATCAAAGAGTGCGAGCGCTACCGGAGACGGCGGAAATTGAAGCGTCTGTTTGGATTGAATTAGCATTCGTCCATCTTGCAAGACGCCATCAAGGCCAAAAAACTCCCGATGCGCGGCAGACTTCTGCCCGAACTTGGAAGCGGCTCCAGCTCTGGCAGCCAATATAGCTTCGTTTTGCATCGTATGCGCATATCTTTCCCGATAGATTCCTGCCGCCCTGGCGCGAAAAAGCCGCGCGGTAACCCGCCTCGCGCGCTAACTTCTGCGTTGTGCCTGTGAAGCTGGTCCTGCCGCCAACTGGATAGGCAAGTGCAGCAACTTCGACGCCAAGTTGCTCCTTCATAATCAGACGTGGCGTGGATAACTCCTCAAGTTGACGATCCGGCTCCAACTGGCTGAGAACGGTGTGCGAATGTGTGTGGGATCCAATCGCCATCCCGGCTCCAATCATCTCCCGCGCCTCGTCCCAATTCAAAAATCTTCGCAACGCACTGGGCGGATCATCGCCCTTCGATTTCTCCACTAACTCCAGAATGAATCGATCCGGGTCTGAGTTATCCGGCTGTTTATATAACTTCAGAATGGCTTGCAAGCTCTTCGTAAGGCCGTTCTGATCAACATCAACCACTAAGTCATTCGGATAACGGAGAATGAACCGGCGGCTTCTCGCAGTCTTTACCAGATAGGCAATGTGATCCCACCATGGAAGATGGCAGGACCCAACTATGCTTGTGGCCAGAAAGAATACGCCTTGCGCGCCGTGCGAGCGCAAAATTGGAAAAGCGATTTCGTAGTTATCCAGATAGCCGTCATCGAAGGTGATCAACACGCGGCAGCACCGGGCCTTCTCTTTGAGAGTGCCGTCGATAAAAGCCAATGCCTCATCGAGAGTTACCAGTGAAAGATGGCGCTTCAAATAAGAAATCTGCTGGTCAAACTCTTCGGCGGTCGCCGAGAAGACGCCGGGGTCGAAGAGATCGTCCTCGGCATTGCCGATGCGATGATAGTTCAACACAAGCAGCGAATCACGCGCGGGGAGTTGCGCCAACAGGCTGGATGCGCCGCTCCAGAGCAATCCGCGCGCCAGCAACTCACGCTTCCCCCCGAAACTCGCGACGCCTGCCATAACTACCCGATCATAGCAGGAGGCTGCGTTCCGAGACAGGCAAGTAGAGCCTGACCATGAGGCTTACGATGTTATCTTCACAGCCCTCGCGCGAGCCACAAACTCCCGCAACTTGACCGGATCCTTGCGCCCCGGCGCGGCTTCCACGCCAGAAGCCACATCCACGCCCCAAGGACGCAACACACGAATAGCCTCCGCCACATTGTCCGGCCTCAACCCTCCCGCTGCAATCAGTCGCATCTTCGCTTGCTCGTTCTGGAAGAGCGATGGACGCGCGGCATTCCAATTGAAGCTCTCGCCGGTACCACCGGCGGCTGTGGCCGTGCGCGAATCCACCAGAACCGCGTGCACGTGCGGGTTTTCGTTGTGCGCGGCAATCTCGGCCATTTGCGCTTCCGCATTCTCCGCACTGAAGTGCATCACGCGCAAAATGCGCACCTCCGGCCCCAGACGCGTGTGCAGCCTGGCCGGCAGCTCGGGCTCCGCATCGAAGTGCAGTTGTACGCCGGTCAAGCCGCAGGCGCGCGCCGTCGCAACAATCTCCTCCAGCTCGGCATCCACAAAGACGCCAATCTTCTCCACCGCCGCCGGCAGGCGCGGAGTGATCGCAGCCACTTCGTTCTCCGTCACCCGGCGCGGGCTGGGCGCAAAGACGAAGCCCACCGCGTCGGCCCCCGCTTCAACCGCTAGCAGCGCATCCTCAAGCGACGTGTTGGCGCAGATCTTGATCCACAGGCTCATGGCGTCCCCGCTTGCGCCAGCAGCGCCTTGAGCGCCGCGCCGGGGTCGGGCTGGCGCATCAGGCTCTCGCCAATCAAAAAGGCGTCGAAGCCCGCCGCTCGCAGCCGCGACAGATCGCTCGCCGTTGCAATTCCGCTTTCAGTCACGCGCACTACAGAGGACGGAATTCGTCCCACCAGTTCAAGCGAAGTTTCCAGCCGGGCTTGGAAGGAATGAAGGTCGCGGTTGTTCACGCCGATTGCGTCCGCGCCGCTCTCGCCCAGCGAATCGAGCACCCGATCAAGCTCGGCCGCCGTATGCACCTCCACCAGCACATCAAGCGCGTAGCCATGCGCCGCCTGGGCAAATCGCGTGAGTTCGTCCTCGCTGAGCGCGGCGGCAATCAGTAGAATCGCGTCTGCATGATGCGCGCGGGCTTCAATAATCTGGTACTCATCCACCATAAAATCCTTGCGCAAACACGGCAGCGGAACCGCCGCCGAGGCCAGCTCCAGATTACGTAGACTGCCCTGAAAAAATGGCTCGTCGGTCAACACGGAGAGCGCCGCCGCGCCGCCCGCAAAGTAACTCCGCGCAATCTCCGCCGCATCAAACTCCGCGCGAATCAGTCCCTTCGACGGCGAAGCCTTCTTCACTTCGGCAATCACCGCCGCTCCCGTGACGGCCTTCCGACGCAACGCCGCCGCCCATCCGCGCGGCTGGTGCTCGGCGGCCATCCGCTCCAACTCCGCCGCCGGAACGCGCTCTTTGGCCGCGGCCACCGTGGCCCGCGTCGCCGCCAATATCCTGTCGAGGTGTGTAGACATACGCTACGTCAAGTATACGAGGAGAGCCGTGGAACATCTGCGATAAGCATCTGTGGTTTCCGACAGTTTCTCGCTTGCCCAGGCTCCGAATTACGATCATGGGTTAAACTGATTCTCAGGTTTCGGATAGTGAGGATCACGTGCGCAAGTTATCTGCTCTGGTTTTCGTCTCTCTTTTCTTCTTGCTGGCTCAGTACGCCAAAGCGGATGTAGCTGCTATTCACGCGGATCGGCTACCGCAGGAGACGGACATTTTGGCCGCACTCGACGACGCTGCTCAGCTTGAACCGTACAGCCATACCTGGAGCAACAAATGGAGTTTTGAGATTCCCAAAGAAGAAGTGGCCACGCGTCTCGGCAAAGACCTGGGCTTTCTTACCATCGCGTTGAAAAGCCATCCCGATAACGCCGAGCTGCTTCTGCTGACAGGATTGGTAGCGAGTTATGCTTATAATCTCGATGTAGATAGCAGCCATGAAACGGCGATGAGAGTACTGGAACAGGCGCAAAAACTAGCACCCTCCGATTTTCGAGCACCGTGGTTTCGAGCCATACTGCGCTGCCAAACAATGGAGTCGAAAGTTGGGGCTGACGAATTTTTATCGATTGAAACCAGTCACGCCTGGGAGCAACTGCCCGTTGGCTTCTGGCTCGACTACATGGGATGTGCTTCCATTACAAATATGCCTGCGCACATTCTGCGCGCAGCCGACCACCTGAATAAGCTGAATGCGCCGACTTCCGAAATGCGCAGATTCTTTCCCGATACTGCTCGCAAGCGCTTCGAAGCTTTTGACGCAAAGAAGAAGTATGAGACCAAGGAAGTTTGGTATAGCTCGATGGCAGGCGAGAGTTGGGATTACACCTGCACGACTTGCGGCCTGCGTTTTCGCGCCCAAAAAGACTGGTCCATTGAACAGTTGGACGTGACCAACGGGTCTGGGGTTGCCATCGTTGCTACCGGCCCATACCAAGGCACAGTCAACAAGCTACGCCCTAACATCCTCGTGATGATCCAGCAGCCTAAAGAGAATGAGACGATCCAAGAATACTCCAAGAAGTTCACGAAAGATGGGAATTATGAGTCCTTTATACCTGCTCATTGTCCCGCTGCTGCCTGCATCGCAATGAAGGGTGTGCAACCAAAGATGTACAAGAAAGATGGCGACGGGCATGGAAGAATCATCGTCTTCGAGCGGGATCAGCCGGATTTTCCCGGGCTTATCTTCGAGACCCCCAGGGAAATCCCAAAAGCGGAGGACAAAGAAGGCCTCAGATATTTCCGCCCCAACCAAACACAGCAACGCATTCCCGGCAAACTATACTACGTTGTCCTGCTTGACACGGCAGCCTCAATTGAGGAGCCTGCAATGAAAGATTTCGACTTCTTTCTCGAAAACCTGACCGTGGAGTAACTTCGCATCGGCAGGTACTGGAATTTCAGTTCCCTTCATTGAAACTTGGTATTCCAGTCAGCCCTTCAACCACCATCCCCACCGCCTCTTCGGCATTCGCAACCACGCGCAGCAGCTCGCGGTTCTTCTGCTTCACGAAACCCGCCTCGACCGTCGAATCAAGAAAGGCCAGCAGCTTATCCCAGTAGCCGGCGGTGTTGATGAGTACGACAGGCTTCTCGTGCAGGCCGAGTTGCGCCCAGGTGACCGCCTCCAATAATTCATCCAGAGTCCCGTAGCCGCCGGGGAGCACCATAAACGCATCGGCCAGCTCATTCATGCGTGCCTTGCGTTGGTGCATGGTTGGCGCCATTTCCAGCACGGTCAGTCCGGCGTGTGCAATCTCGCGGCCGGCAAGTACCGCTGGCAGTATGCCGATCACCTCCGCCCCGCCGGCCAACGCCGCATCGGCCACCGCGCCCATCAGCCCGACATTGGCCCCGCCATAGACCAGCCCCAACCCGGCAGCGGCAATCGCCGCGCCCAGCGCGCGCGCCTCGGCCATGTAGGCTGGATTGCTGCCGTCGGCCGAGCCGCAGTAAACCGCCACGCGGCGAAGAGGTTGATTGCAAGATGCCATGGTTTCTTCAGGATACATTGCCCGCTTGCGGTTTGCCCCTCCCACGCTGCACACTGAAAGACAGGATGTTCTCACCCCTGGAAATCGGAATCGGCCTGGGCGCGGCGGCTGGGCTGGGCCTTGCCGCGGGCGGCTGCGCTTATGCCGCTTATTGGCCCGGCTCGCAACTCTTCGGCCCTGCGCTCATCGCTCCGAGGCGACCCGGAGAAATTGCGCTCACCTTCGATGACGGCCCTAATCCCATATGGACGCCGCGCCTGCTTGAGATTCTCGCCAACCACAACCTGCGCGCAACCTTTTTTCTGGTCGGCAGGCGCGCTCAGTCCGAGCCGGCGCTGGTGCGCCAGATTGTCTCCGCCGGGCACCTCGTGGGAAACCATTCATGGAGCCATCCCAACCTGGCGCTCTGCTCGGCCAGCCGCATCGCCGACGAGCTTGCACGTACCAGCCGGACGCTCGAAGAGATCACCGGAGCACCGATTCGCTTCTTCCGTCCGCCCTTCGGCGCACGTCGGCCCGAGGTGCTGCGCGCAGCCAGAAGCCTCGGCATGACTCCCGTCCTCTGGAACGCCATGACCTCCGACTGGAAAAACCCCTCATCTGAGGCGATTGCTGCGCAGCTCATCCGCAAGATCGACCGCCTGCAGCGGCGAGGCCATGCAGCCACCATCGTGCTCCACGACGGCAACCACCTTGACCCCACAGCCAATCGCGCCCCGTCAACCGCCGCTGCTGGCAAATTGATCGCCCGCTATGAACAGACCCACCGATTCGTGACGCTCGACGCCTGGAGCTAGCAGTCCGCTTTCTTTGTGTTTCATCCTATTTGTTATTTTCGCCAGTGAGAGGCGAAAAGTATGGCGCACTCTGCAAGCATAGAGCACTGAAAAGGATGGCTACTTAGAAAGATCGAGATGTTGTGTTCTTGAGCCTCAGGATTGGGTGACTAAATTTGCTTTTTCTAGAAAACTGGCCGCCTTGTAAAGCTGATTTTCTGTCACTGACCAGCCGAATTTAGGCAAAAGTTTTTCGATATCCTTTAGCGATCCCTTTCCGCCGAGCTTTTGCGTTAGTACATAATATGCCTTTGCCGCAATCGAGAGCTCCATATAGTTGAGATCCCCCCCGCTCTCCACAACTTTCGCAGCATTACAGATTTGATTCCATAGTTCTGGATATTTCAGAGCAAGATCGTCGGCTACTCTCCGTCCCAAATCGCTGAATGAATATTCGTAGTGTACCTTTTCAAAACCTTGTTCATTCCTGCCATAAACCGTAGCCCCCTCGGAGACGAACTCGATGGATTTCAATTCCAAGTTGCTGTTGGCCACCTCGGCTGAATAGGGTCCGTAGTAATGAGCATCGTACCCAAGATCCTGTTCAATCAAAACTGAGAGGAAGTATATCCTCTTTTGCAGGAGTGTCCTACCGGGCATTTTCCCTGCAAAGGCCTTATATGCAAGCAGAACAATGTCTCGCACTGAAGCACTAGTCGCCATTTGTCAGACCCTCCAGAACTAGCATTATAGCCTTGTGTGCTGCATCCAGCACACGTTTTCTTTCGACTGGATTATCGAATGTAACCGGTGCGTAAACAGCAAAATGCGCGATTGCCATTTTTTCATTGATCGACTTGAACAGATCTGAAGCCTCTTCAAACGGAAGCGGTTCCGGCTTCTGATCTACCATAATCGATGCTTCGTCGTTTCTTGATTGCGCTCTTACGGATTTCAGACTGAAGTTGTGCACAATGAGAAGGTTGGAGGAATCGCAACATTCGGTCTGCATTGGGATTCCCACCTCATGTAATGCACTACAGATGGACTTTTCGAGTTGGCTCCTCTTATTCCGAAATTGCGGCAACGATATTTGGCTTAAGATCTCGCGACAGTTCTCCGGTATATCAGAGAACGGCGCATCGAATATCTGTTTTAGAAGTCGCCGACTCGATAGGCGGTTGACAATCTCCTTGCAGCAACTTCCTTCATAGCGATTTGATCCGAATTCGAGAAGGAAGCGGGCATCATCCCACTGCATATAGTTCTCAAAAAATGACTGACTTCCGTCATATGTATAAAGCTGCTTCAGCGAATCGATCGAATCCTTCTCGATTCCCAAAACAATCGCTCGGACTACCATTTCATCCGTAATTCGGCGCACACGATGTCGATAGACCTGGGCCGTTAAATAATATTTCGCTAAGATGAACTGCTCGAGAGTATGAACCCCATCGGGTTCAATCATCAACTGCTTTTCACCGAGTTGATCTTGAACAACAAGGAACTTCCGATGCAAACGCTCGATATCAAAGACGCCATACTTCACACCGCAAAAATACGTGTCCCGGAGCTGATAGTCCTGTTTATCTGCATCAAGTGGACCCGAGACGATTGATTTAAGAATGGGGTCACCGTACCCACGCAAAAGAAGTTTCTTGATGTCAGAAAGAGTGTCCGTTCCCAGGATTCTTGCGAGGGACTGATCTTTATCAAGAATGTCGCAGGTGAGCATTTCATGGATCTTGTCGGTCTTTTGGACAGCGACGGCATTTCCAAGCTTAGCTCGATCTGCGAAAAGATCAAGTGCACCCTCAGAGACGTGAGAAAACGGGCCATGCCCCAAATCGTGGAGCAACGCGGCAAGCCGCACCAAGCGTTGCTCACCGTCGGATAATTTGCAAGCGGTCGCCATCTTACTTGCAACGTGAAATACGCCCAGAGTATGGTCAAACCTTGTGTGAAGAGCACCGGGATACACTAGGTATGCAAATGCAAGCTGGCGAATTCGGCGGAGGCGCTGAAATACAGGAGTATCGATTATTTTGCACTCTTCACCTTCCAACTGGATGAAGCCGTGGATCGGGTCGCGTATTCCTCGGCTCTCACTCATTGGTCCTGTCCTGCACTGGATGTTTACTCCGCAATATTCTTGCACCGTTTTCTGTGCAATGCAAGCGCAATACGTATTTCGTCAACGTAGGACGGCTCTTCCTTTTCATTCTCCTGCCAGCGTCTCCAGTAGCGTGTCGAAGTCCTCCAACCGCGCATACTCGATGATGACTTTGCCGCGGCCCTCGTGGTCTTCGATGTGGACCTTGAGGCCGAGAGCGCGCTGCAACCGCTCCTGCACTTCGCGCACATTGGGGTCGATGGGAGGCACGGGCTTCGGTTCTTTTTTTGCAGTACGCTCTGGGTGGATGAGCCCCTGTACATAGCTCTCTGTCTGGCGAACAGAAAGCGAAAGTGCAACCACTCGCTGCGCTGCCTTCTCCATCTCTTCGGCGTGTTCCAAGGCCAGCAGTGCGCGCGCGTGTCCAAACGTCAGTTCCCCTGACTCAACGCGTGTCTGCACGGAAGATGGTAACTTCAATAATCTCAAAAAGTTAGCAACAGTGGCGCGGTCCTTTCCGGTACGCGTAGCCATCTGCTCCTGCGTCATGTGGAATTCGCGCGACAGTCGCTCAAAGGCGCGCGCCTGCTCCATCGGATTTAGATCGGCGCGTTGCAGGTTCTCCACGATGGTAATCTCCATCGCCTGCTCGTCGGAGACCTGGCGCAAAATGGCCGGGATGGTGGTCTTGCCGGCCAGTTCCGAGGCCCGCCAACGCCGCTCACCGGCAATGAGCTGGAAGCGGCCATTCGCCAACGGGCGCACCAGCACCGGCTGGACAACTCCGTTTGAAGTGATGGACGCGGCCAGCTCCGCCAACTGCTCTTCGTTGACGTGTGAACGGGTCTGGAAGGGATTGCGATCGATCTGATCAAGAGGAATCTCGCGGGGCTTTCCACCCTCTGTCTCTGCGGCAGAAGGAGCTGGCGCGGCTTGTACTCGCGGCAGCAGGGAGTCCAGACCCTTGCCAAGGGCGCGGCGTTTCGTTTCGGGGGCGGCAATACTCATGGTTCAAATCCTCAATTTCAAAAATCGGCCCTGGGGCGTTCAAATCTGCATTGGCTTGTACAGTGGCAATCCGCGGCAACTTTCGCGAAGCGGTTGTCAGGGCTCGGCAAAAAGCGGTGCCTGGACTCCGTTTAGGACGGCGCGGCAGGTTCACTGTCCGGCTGTCGCGGAATCTCGATGTGATTGCGCGCGATGAACTCACCGGCCAGCTCGAAGTAGGCCTCGGTCCCTCGTGAGCGTGCATCGTAGAGCGCCACCGGCTTGCCGTGGCTGGGCGCTTCGGCCAGCCGCACATTGCGGGGAATCACGGTGTGGAAGAGCCGCTCTCGGAAGTACTCGCGCAGAGTCTCGGTCACCTGCTGCGCCAGGTTGGTGCGGTCGTCATACATGGTCAGCAAGACGCCTTCAATGGTGAGCAAAGGATTGTAGGCTGCGCGGACCCGTTCCAAAGTCGAAATCAGTTCGGATATTCCCTCCAATGCGAAGTATTCCGCCTGCATGGGGACGATCAGTGTGTCTGCTGCCGCCAGAACATTAAGTGTGAGCAGATCCAGCGCCGGCGGGCAGTCTAAAATCACCAGATCATAGTCTTCCTGAACCGGTTCCAGCGCGCGGCGCAGGCGAATGGCGCGGTCATCCACGCCTGCCAACTCAATGTTGGCGCCGGTCAGGTTCTTCGATCCGGGCAGCAAAAAGAGCAGATCGATCTCCGTGGGCAGAATCACCTGCTCTGCCTCAGCGTCGCCCATCAGCACGTCGTAGATCGACCGGCGATTGTCGTCGCGCTGAAAGCCGAGGCCTGAGGAGCAGTTTGCCTGGGGGTCGCAGTCGGCCAGCAGTACTTTGAGGCCCTCGAGAGCGAGGCAGGCAGCGAGATTAATAGCCGTCGTGGTTTTGCCGACTCCGCCCTTCTGGTTGACAATGCCGAGTATCTTGCTCATGGGTTTTTAGAGTAAAGGGTCGGATCATTTGAGGATAGGAGCTTGCGTTGTGGAGAACTGAGCAAAGCTGTGGAAACCACTTGCCGCAGGGCCTGGCAAGATGCTCGTAAGCTCACGCAAAAGAAGGGCTTGGTTACGAGAAAGATCGAGTTGAACAGCGAGGCCGCAAAAGTGTCGATCAGTGGAAAACTTTCGCAATTTTCGCCACAACTTTCCTCGTTTTTTTCGGTCGGCCCAATCTGAAACTGCGCCCATTGTGGAACTGGGGCGAGTTTTGTTTCACGTGGAACAATGACCGTTTTGTGCCTTCTTTTTCAAGAGGTATGTTTCACGTGGAACATTCGCACATCCTCAGCTTTTCAGATGATATTCGTCCAGATTCCAAATCATTTCGCCGCCAATTGTCACTCACCGCAATCCGTTCTCGCATTAAACTGATCTCTGGCAATCAAAGGAGCAAAATGGAAATCCCAAACGCTTTCATCGGTCAAGCATCCCAGCCTACCGCAGATGAACTCTCTGCTGCTCTGGGCGCATCCGTCGTTGTTTGGCAGGAACTCGTCGATTGGTTTGCCGAGCAGAAGGTCGTTGTACAGGAGTGGAACTCCTACTCGCCTAAAGCCGGCTGGTCGCTCCGCCTCAAAGTCAAAAAGAGAAATATCGTTCATCTCGCGCCCTGCTCCAGCTGCTTCCGCGTCGCCTTCATCTTCGGCGACAAGGCGATTGCTGCCGCGCGGCAATCCAATCTCGCGAAGAGTACGCTGAAACTCCTCGATGAAGCGCCCCGCTACCCGGAGGGAACCGGCCTTCGAATGACGGTCAAATCTACCAGAGATCTCGTCGAAATCCGCAAGCTCGCCCTCATCAAGCTGGCAAACTGATCGCGCGCTCGACCAACGCTGTATAAATGTTTTTGAATCAATTCGCTACCTGGTCTCAGCCGTAAAGATGTGCTGGCTCTCGTGCCCCTTCAGCCTGAAGTCCTTGGCAGCTTCCGCATCCGCTGGACCAATCTCTTTGACGACCACGCGCATAACCAGTTTTCCGCCCTGGAGCACTTCGATCTGGCGCGCAAGATCAACTCCGTTATAAGCTTCCACGTTCAGCTGATCGATCTCAAAGCCTTGCGTGTAGCTCTTCGCCAGTCTCCCTTGTTCGTCAAACCAGTAGCCGTTTGAATAACCCGGATCGAGTTCACCGTTCGGACCCTCTGGTCCTCGGAAGACGCGGATCGTTGTTGTCCCGTTGATGGTCTCCCGCTTGATGCGCCAGTCCGACTCCGTCATCGTCTCGACGGATGGAATCGGCTCAATGAATTCCATGACAAGTCTCAACAGGGCTGCATTCGGGCCTTCAGAGATTAAATAGTTTTTCTCCCCTGTCAGGGTTCGAACCAGATGGCTCGAACCAATCCAAGCCTCGCGCTTCCACTCCGTCGCGCTCATCCATGTATCTACATAGCGTCCGGTTTGAACACCATCGTGTGTTCCTGCCTGAAACTCCGCATGCAAGATGTACGGCGCGCTCGCCCCGGCCGACAAAAAACTCGCCTTGCGGCCGCGCTCAAAGTAATTGCGCGCGCTGTCAAAGGCTTGCACACCGGGAGGACGCACCGTTTTGAAGCGGAGAGAGACCCGTCCAATAGCTTGCACCGGAAGTCCGTTGCGAAGGAAAGGCTGGAATCGCATCGCGCGAAAAATCTGATCTGCAGCAATCTCAAGCCCGGGATTATCGGAGATTGGCCGATGAATATCACGAATTTTTCCCGTCCTGTCGACCTCCACCTCGGTCCAGACGACGCCTTCCAGTGGACCATCGGTAAGCGGCGGCCAAACGATAGGATCGCCCGGCAGCAGATTCTTGCTCAATTCAGCTTCATCCAAGTAGACAGAATCGATTGCCTGCCCATCGCCCCCGGGCGCGTTCGCGTCGAAGAAATCATTCGGCATTGGCCCCAGCTCTTCCAGAACACTTACCTTGGCGGTAAGTTCCAGAAAACCTGAAGCAACAGTCCGTGCGATCTTGCGCCCGTGGAAGTCTTTAAAATCGTGGTATTGTCCATTCCACCCGGGTCCGCCCGTATAGAACAAGAGTCCTGTCTCGTTCATCAACGCTATATCACCCTTGCCGTTGCTCCGCGCATCTCCTGGCCCGCTGATCGAATCCCAGTCGATATTCGTCTGCCCCATAATGTGGCGCACCTCTGCGGTCTTCACGCGCTGCAGCAGCACATCCATCGGCAGCGGCAAGGGACGAACAATAGCCACGGCAAGCTCGCTCAACCAATGCGGAAAGTAATCGCCGTCGTTCTTCTGCCAGACTTTCTCTCCGTCTTCAACCGTAATCTGATTGAACTGCGACGAGCGTACCTCGCGCCGCCACTGTGTCGGAGACTTCCACCAAAACTCGATGACACCGGTGCGATGTGTCCCGTTGTCTCGTTCAAAGCTGGGAGCGAACTCGGCCCTCAGATGAAACGGCTTCGTCCCCGGTTGATCGAGAGTGCTCTCTTCCACTGCTTTCTTCACTAACTTGGTCACATCGTTGGCCTGCGCCGTCATAACTCCAAAAAAAGCGAAACAAAGCGCTATCCCAGCCAGCCTCACAATCGTTCGCATACAAGATACCCTCTTACAGTCGATGTGCCGGATCACCAAACAGCTTACACCCAACAGCAATCTGAAAACTATCTCAAACCCAGCACACCCAGCGCCAGCAGCCGATCTTGTCCACCCGGCAACGGGAGCGGCTCAGCCCAGGCAAACTCAGCTCCGGCGGCAGATTGGAGCGCATCCAGATCCTCGCCTGTGGTCATCAGCGCCAGCCAGCCGCCGGGGCGAACCAGCTTGCCCCCCGCCTGGACGGCAAGTTGCATCTTGTCCACGGCGCGCAGCACTATGCAATCAAAGTCTGTGCGGAGAGTCTCGGCGCGCGCGGAGTGAACTCTTGCCGGGATGTCCAGCACGCGAACTGCTTCGTAGAGAAAAGCGGCTTTTTTACCCTGCGATTCGGCCAGCGTCACGGTAATCTCCGGACGGCAGAGGGCAATGGGTATTCCAGGAAAGCCCGCGCCGGAGCCAAAGTCGAGCAGCGTGGCAATTCCGGCGGGAAGAGCGCGGGCGCAGAAAATTGATTCGACAAAATGCCGCTTGAGAATCCCCTCTTCGTCGCGAATCGCCGTCAAGTTGACGCGAAGATTCCAGCGAAGAAGAAGCGAAAGATAATCCTCGACGTGTGTAGACTGAGCGGCGTCCAGCGGTGCCATGCCAGCTTCGGTCAGCAGGGCATTGAGACGGATTCCAGCAGAATGCGCGTCTTCGCTCATGACAATGTGACCGATGCCTCGATCCGGCGCGGCTGCCAGACCACCGCCGCCTGCACAAAGGCCGCGAAGATCGCGCGTGAGAGGCCGTTCTGGGCGTAAGTCCGCTCAGGATGCCATTGCACTCCCAGCACAAAGTGCTCGCGCGAATCCAACTCAACCGCCTCCACCACTCCGTCGCCTGAGGAGACTGCGCTCACCAGCAACCCGTCACCGGCAAGACGGATTGCCTGGTGGTGGCTGGAGTTGACCTGGGGCTCCGCCGGTTGGCCGCGAGGGATCAGCCCCGCCAGACGCGATCCCGGCGCAATCCGCACCGGGTGAGCTTCCGCCACACCCCGGCCGGGGCGATGATTGACAGTCGTCTTCAAATCCTGAATCAGTGACCCATTGAGCCAAACATTCAGCGTCTGAGCGCCTTGGCAGATCGCCAGGATGGGCTTGCGCAGGTTGAAGGCCTCCTGGAGCAGCAGTTCATCAACAGCGGTGCGGGCAGAATCCGATTCATTGCACTCCGGATTCGGATCTTCGCCATATCTTTGTGGGTCTATGTCGAACTTGCTCCCGGGAAGCAGAATTCCCTGCACCCCCGCAAGCAACCGGGCGACGCGCTCCTGACGCTCATGCAGCGGAACAATGATCGGCGTTGCACCGGCAGAACGCAGGGCAACAAGATACTCCGGCAGCGACTGCTGATTGTAAGCCGTATCGCTGCTCGTCGGTTCGGGAATTGCGATATATACGCACATGGCAGAAGACATTTAATCACATCAGTGTCAATTTGCGATAGTGGCCAGTGCTGCGGAGTCAAACATTCCTTGAGAGGGTATCAACGGCATCCATGCTCAAACTCTCGGCCACCCGCGGAAGACGCAGGTTTTCGATTGCCGTCCGCAGTTGCGCTGTCAGCTCGCCGGCCTGGCGCAGCGTCATCCCCGCAGTCTCTATCGGCTCGCCGATGTTGATCGTCAACTCTCCGGGATAAAAATGGCGGGTGTGGATCGGCAGCAGCTCATAGACTCCGCTCAGAGCAATCGGCACCAGCGGAAGCTGTGCGCGAATCGCCAGGTACGCCGCTCCTGAAAGGAATGGCCGCAGTTCGCCGTCCGATGTGCGTCCGCCTTCGGGAAAGACGAACAGCGACATACCGGAGCGCAGCGCCTTGGCCCCGGCGCCCAGGCTTGAGAGTGTGGCCCGTGGGTTGTTGGTGTCGATAGGGATCTGTCCAGACCTATTTAAGTACCATCCTATGAATGGTATAGGCCACAATAGCTTCCTCGCCAAAATCCGAAACTGGAAGGGCAACGTAGCAAAAATAACTGGCGTATCCATGTACGAAGTGTGGTTGGAAGCGTAGACGGCCACCGGGTACTTGCGCAGGTTCTCGGCTCCAACCACCCTGAGCTTGGAGCCGGAGGCCCAGATGCAGCCTCGCGCCCATACACGCGCGATTCTATGTTGCAAATTCCCTGTTTTATCCACCAGCGAAACCAGCATCGACAAGCTTCCGCAGAAGGCGGTAATCAGCGCTCCAAGCGGCACATGAATCAGATTCGTGCGCCAGCGGTAGATCCAGGGCAGGGGATTGGGACGCTGTCTCATTCTCCGATCCCTCCTGCCAGCAACAGCGAACGCGCTTCGCCCACCAGGTAAACCGAACCGGAGACCACCACGACACCGCCCCGGCTGCGCTCCCTTGCCAGTTGCAGCGCTTCGCGAATGGACGCGGTACTGACGGCCGAACTCCCCGCAGCCTTCGCCGCGGCCTCAAGCTCTCCCATCGCGGCGGCGCGCGGTGAGTGGATGGGCGCCAAAATCACCTGCTCAAAAAGCGGAAAGAGAATCTGCGCCATTTCTGCCACCGGCTTGTCTCGCAGGCAACTGAAGATCAGCGTCTTCCCGCCGAGCCCGTTCAATCCGCCGCGTAACGCCCAAGCGCCAGCCGGATTGTGCGCCACATCCAGAATCCACTCCACGCCATCCGCCTTGATACGCTCCAACCGCCCCGCCCAGCAAGTCTGCCGAATCCCTTCAGCTATCGCCGCTGGAGTCACGGGAAAGTGGTGCTCGGTCGCCAGCTCAACCGCGGTGGCAATGGCCAAGGCCACATTGCGCTGCTGATGGGTTCCGATAAGCGGAGAAGCAACCGCGACCTTCGCTCCCAGCGCCTCAACCCGATAAGAACCAGAGCCCTCCATGCCCACCGGCGGCAGATAGGCCGAAGCATCCACGCAACGCACATTCAAACTGGCCGCCGCCTCGCCGAGGGCGCGATTGGCCTCCGGATGCTGCGGCAAGCTGACCAGTATGCCGCCAGCGCGCAGAATGCCGGCCTTCTCGCGCGCAATGGCGTAGATGGTCGAACCAAGCCATTCCATGTGGTCCAGCGAGATGTCGGTAATGACAGAAACCAGTGGATCGACGATGTTGGTTGCGTCCAGCCGTCCGCCCATCCCTACTTCGAGTACTGCCAGGTCGACCTGGGCATCGGCAAAATAGACAAGCGCAATCGCGGTAAGTACCTCAAAGAAACTAGGATGTTGCGGCAAACGACCATCCAGAACCAACTGCTGAGCGGTCTCAGAAACTCGGAAGAAGAGGTTGGCGAACTCCTCGTCGGCAATCTCCGCCTCTCCAATGCGGATACGCTCGTTCACCCGCGCCAGGTGCGGCGAGGTGTAGAGACCGACGCGCAATCCTGATGCAGTCAGAATCGAGGCCAATGTGGCCGCGGTAGAGCCTTTGCCGTTGGTTCCGGCAATCAGCACCGAGCGAACGCGACGCTGCGGATCGCCGAGCGCACCGAGAAGCGCGCCAACCTCGTCCAGAGAGAATTTTCGTCGTGGATGACCGGCCCCGGTATACAACTCCGGCGTCATGGCATTCAATTGTTCGATAGCTGCCGCATAGGACATGAAAGATAAGTATAGAAGCTGCCTCCCCTGCGCCGCGAGAACGGATCAGGCGCGCAGCAGCAGTTGCAGCGCCAGCCGTGCATTTTGCAGGCAGGCACGCGCCTCATCTTCCGACAAGAGTCCCTGATGCACCGCCTTTTTCCCGGAATCGTTCACCAGGTTGGCCACGCGCGGAAACTCCGCGTCGAAGCCTGTCATTTGCAGATTGTTGTTCACCTCGTGCAGCAGGTTGCCCAGCGTAGCCGTCTTCCGATAGCGTGTGCGCACCTGCCGCGTTAGCCCCAACGGCAGCTTCTGCTTGATGGCTTCCTCCAGCACCGAGCGGCACATCACGGCGCAAGCCGTAAAGAGGCCGTAGAAATAGCAGCGCGTTGCTTCATCCAGGTAACGGTCGGCCTCCTCGGAACTGGGCGCAGCCACCACGCACTCGCGCAGGTTGGTTGCCCGCTGCACAGACGGTTCCACCAGCTCCAGCAATTCCAGCGCAAATGCAATGCGGAGCAGATCATTCTGCTGGCCGTCCAGAGCGCGTTGAATCTCCTGCCAGGCTGGCGCCGGCGCCTCAAAGCCGGCATATTGCAGCTTGGTCAGCGAGGTGAGCCGCTGCCGCGCGTGCTGAACGAACCCCTGACGCATCTCCTGCGCCAGCAGCCGCCATCCGGCTACAAAGGCCGCATTATCCTGTTGGTAGCGCACCCACAATTCGTCGTACACAATCCCAGGCAGAATCTCGCGCAATTGAGCAAAACGGCCAGTTCGGGCCAGCTCAGAGATCGACTCGCAAAACTCGCGCCCCGGCGCGCCCTCGGCGGACATCTGCAGCAGCAGACTCTCCAGTCGCCCAATGTCGATGCCCATTCCCACTGTCCTCTCCGGTCAAGTGTAGGTCCCAAATCCACCAACTCCGGCAGAAAGAATCATCCTCCATCTTGCGCAATTCAGGAATGGAACAAGAGAACGGGCAAAACCGCAACCGGGAATCGCATACAAGCGGCGAGTTGAACTGTCGGTATTGCATTGAAAAACTGCCTTGCGCCCAGCGCGCCGCGGGTGTATCTTCCCTGTCATGCAATGGGCAACTCCGCAGGAACGTCGCAAGCTCGGCCAGGCGCGGCGCAAGCAGGTGGGCCGCCAGGAACATAACGAACTGAAACCCAAGGCGCGGCAGACTCCCGCACTCGAACTGCTCGCGCGCTCCATGCGCGGCCGCGTCCCCGCGCTCATCACGCTCAAGTACAAGCTGATGGCCGAGTCGCCCTTCGGCTACTTCCGCGGCGCGGTACCGGTGATGGCCGCCGACCTGGCCGTGCTGCCCTCCACCGGCATCGTCTGCCAGCTCTGCGGCGACGCACACGTGCGCAACCTCGGTGCCTTTGCCGCGCCCGACGGACGGCTCACCTTTGACATCAACGACTTTGACGAAACCATCCGCGGCCCCTTCGAGTGGGATCTGAAGCGCATGGCCGCCTCGCTGGTGCTGGCTGGCCGAGGCTCCGGCCACAAGGAGGCCTCCGCGCGCGCGGCCGTGGAACGCTTCGTTGCCCGCTACTCTGCGCAGATGACCGCCTTCTCCAAAATGTCTCTGCTGGATGTGGCCCATTTTCAGGTTCATCGCATGAGCCAGGCGGAGCCGGTGCAACAGGCGCTGCTCAAGGCCGAGCGCGCCACGCCGATGCACACTCTCGACCAGCTCACCGAACCCACACCGGCAAAGCCCGCCGCCGGCAAGCCCAAATCAGACCGCCGCTTCAAGGAAATCAAGCCCACGCTCACTCGCGTCTCCGCCACAAAGGCCGCGGCTGTGCTCGCCGCGCTCGGCCCTTATCGACAGATGCTCGAGCCGCAGCGCCAACATTTGCTCTCTCTTTATCACCCTGTGGATGTGGCTTTCAAAGTTGTCGGCACTGGCTCCGTCGGCCTGCGCGACTACTGTATCTACTTCGAGGGCAACGGCCCCGCCGATCCGCTCTTTTTGCAGATCAAAGAAGAACCGGCCTCCGCTTATGCGCCCTATCTGCCCGACGCGCAATCGCACCACCACAACGGCCAACGCACCGCCCAGGGACAGAAGGCAATGCAGGTGCAATCCGATCCCTTCCTCGGCTGGACGAACATTGCCGGGCGCGACTACCTCGTCCGCCAGCTCAACGACCACAAAGGCTCCATTGAATTGGAGGACCTGGCCGGCGGAGGCCTTGAGGCCTACGCCGAGGTCTGCGGCGAACTGCTCGCCCGCGGCCACGCCCGCTCCGGCGACCCGCTCATCCTGGCCGGCTACATCGGCTCCGGCGACGGATTCGCCGAGGCCCTCGCCAAGTTCGGCTCCCTCTACGCCGACCAAACCGAAAAGGACTGGAATGAGCTGAAACGGGCGGTGAAATCCAGAAGCTAAACAGTAGAGATTAGAGGTTGAAAATGAGTGTACCGCGAGTAAATTATCGCAAACTGGCCTTTGCGCACTATGAGCAGTCAGGGCAGATCGTTTGTGCCTATTGTGGTTTCGGCATCCGTGAGGTGCTTGAAGTGGCGCATCTGGACAGTAATCGGTCCAACAATGACCTAGTTAACCTAGTGATCTTGTGTCCGACCTGTCACAAAATGCACGATATTGACCTTATCTCTACAGAGACTATTATCCAGATGCGCGACCGTCCAAAGCAAGTCGTTTGGGCGAAACGAATGAAAGATGCCGGGGTGAAATCTGCCGCTGCTAGGCGTAAAGCGGCTGAAAGAGTCAAGTGGCGGAACGTGGGATTGAAAGCAGCGGAAACACGGCGGAAGAACGCTGCCATACGCGATTCTGTCAAAAAGAACGGGTAGTAGGCGGATTGCTAGGGTCCTCATGAATAACAAATATGGGTTCCCCAGGCCCTGAGTTCCGGACCGGCAATACCACAAACCCCATGCGAGCGAACAGCGAGCCGCTGCCCCACGGCAGGTGGTGCCTCAGATGCGCATCGGCATCAGTACGTACCGGTACTTGTACTCGGCGTCGGGGTCTTCGGGGCGCATCTGGCCGGCCGATTGCGAGTCCTTGAACTCCAGCCGCACCTCGCCCTCGTTGTTGAGCGCCTTCAGGAAGTCCAGAATATAGACCGAGTTGAAGCCGACAGCGATGGGATCGTTCGAGTAGGGCGTGTCGATGGTGTCTTCGCTATCGCCGGTCTCGGTCGAGTTTGCGCTGATCTTTAGCTCGTTGCTCTCCAGGCGCAGCCGAATCGCGCCCGAGCGCTCGTCGGCGAACTGTGCGACGCGCTGAATTGCCGCTGAAAGCTCACTCGCGCTGACCACCGCAAAGCGATTGTTGTCGCGCGGCATCACGGCCTCAAAGTTCGGGAACTGGCCGGTGAGTTTGCGGGTGCTCAGTGTGCGATGGCCAATGCGGAAGAAGAGTGTGTGCTCGTCGTCGGCAAACTCGACGCTCTCGACCTCTGTTACTGAGAGCAACTGCTGCAACTCCTGCAGTGCCTTGCGTGGGATAAGAACGCGCTTTTCGCCGCTGATGCCTTCAAGAACTTCGTTGGGTTTTTCGACATAGGCGAGCCGGTGTCCGTCGGTGGCCACCATCGCCAGCGATTCGGCTTTGATAACCAGAAGCGCACCGTTGAGCGTATAGCGCGACTCTTCATTTGAAATCGCAAAGATGGTGCGATTAATGAGTGTCTTCAATGCCGCCACGGAGATGCTGGTGGCTGCAATCGAGGGAAACTCCGGCACCTGTGGATAGTTGGCGCGAGCCATGCCCACCATCTTGGTATTCGAGCGCCCGCTGCGGATCTGCACCCAGTGGTTTTCCAGCAGTTTGATGGAGATGTCGCCGTCCGGCAGCAGTTTGACGTAATCGTAAAGCTTGCGTGCTGGAATCGTGCAGGCTCCCGGCTTCTTCACCTTCGCGGTTGCGCTGGTGCGGATCGCCTGATCGAGGTCAGTAGCCGTGATGTTAAGACGGTCGCCTTCGGCTTCGATGAGGAAGTTCGACAAAATCGGAATCGTGGTCTTGCGCTCCACCACGCTCTGAGTTGCTGTGAGTTCCTTGACCAAGTCCTGACGGGTTACGGTAATCTCCATCGCTGCTCCCTGCGCTTCCAGCTTCTCCACTTCATTTTCCACGTTCGACATGAACCCACCCTCGTTTTACAGCTCGAAGAAAATCCCATGGAAGCAGAATCCGCACTGGCCACACTGTACAACAACTCGCCGCTTGGCGGAAAGAGCTTTCTTTCTCTCATCTTGATTGTATTCATCTCAACGCCTCTGTGCGCGTGGAAAACAGGGGTGATTCTCTGGATACCTGGGAGTAGCTGCGGAGAATCACGTTTTCGGAGTTGATGAGGGGGTGCTGGTTAGCGCGATGGATATTTTCACGTGCGGCCAAGAGCGCGCGACGGGGAATAGGAAAAGTGTGGATTGATTAAGAAATAAGACAGTAGTACCCGTCGTTCAGGCAGGAAAAGTGGAAATATGGGTGAAGTGGTTGAGAGGGATAGAGTTGACGGGTGCGCCAGTTTTCTAAATCCGGGCTGTGTAATTCAGGAGAATTGGAAAACCGGGCTTTGCATGGGGCAATGCGTCCCTAATTTCCCACTGTTTCCAGAGCAGGGGCAAGATAGCCTGTGTATCGCAGCCGGTTTATGTGAAAAGCGCGTCCCCTAGCGCGTGGAATAAGGCGATCCGGAAGACCGGTTGTTCACAGAGGGCAAGATTTCTCGTACATTTAACAGGAAATCAGAGCACGCCGCCCCCCCAAAAAATCAAGCGCTTTTCATGTGGATTCCTCGCAACTCTCCAACCATAAATTCATTTCAATCATCCAACCAGCAGGCGCAAGCGTGTTCCCAGTGCACACTTCGGCACACTTTTGATTAAATTCTCTTACCCCATGGATTGACGAGAGAACCGGATGGCGCTACTCTCAAGCCCAGATACCGAATACAGACTCAGGATTTGGTAGCCTTCTCCAATCCGCTGCTTCGCCCCTCAGCCAGAAGCTTTGGCCCAGTCCTGAGCCGCGCCTCTAGCGTTCCCTCCAAACCAACCACTCACTCGCAGTTTGCGCGCCGCGCCGCGTTTGCATCTTTTGCGGAACTTGCGCTCCGTTCATTCTCATCCAACCCACAACGCTGCATCGGAGGCTATCGAACCCCTTGAAAATCGCTCTGGAGATCACGCCCAACCTCGAACCCCTCTTTGGGACTCGCGATGAAAACCTCAGGTTGATGGAAGACTCGCTCGGCGTCCACATCGATCTCCGCTCTGACGCGGTGCACGTCGAGGGGCCGCAGGTCGCCGTCGCTCGCGTCCAGGGCATCTTCGCCGACTTTGAGGCGCTCCGCCGCCAGGGCGTCAATCCCCACAATGGAGAACTCAACAGCCTTCTCCGCCTGGTCGTCGCCGACCCCGCTACAACTCTGCGTTCGCTCGCCGACAGCGGCAAGCAGCGCTCCGCCGGCGTCAAGCGCACCGTCCAGCCGCGTTCCATCAATCAGCGCAAATATGTCGAAGCCATCGAGCAGAACGATATGGTCTTCGGCGTCGGTCCCGCCGGCACCGGCAAAACCTACCTCGCCGTCGCCATGGCCGTGGCCGCCATCAACGCCAAAAAAGTCAGCCGCATCGTGCTCGTGCGCCCCGCGGTCGAGGCCGGCGAGCGCCTCGGCTTTCTTCCCGGCACCCTCCAGGACAAGGTCGATCCCTACCTGCGCCCGCTCTACGACGCTCTCTATGACCTGCTCGACCCGGAAAAGGTCGACAAGATGCTCGAGAAAAACATCATCGAGGTTGCCCCACTGGCCTTCATGCGAGGCCGCACCCTCAACGACGCCTTCATCATCATGGACGAGGCGCAGAACACCACCATCGAGCAGATGAAGATGTTCCTCACCCGCATGGGCAACGGCTCCAAGGCGGTCATCACCGGCGACATCACCCAGATCGACCTGCCCAACCCGCGCAAGTCAGGCCTGCTCGACGCCATCAACATCCTCGACGGCGTTGAAGGCATCCACTTCTGTCACTTCGAGGATTGCGACGTCGTCCGCCACGCCCTCGTTCAGCGCATCGTCCGTGCCTACGAGTCGGTCAAGATCCAGCAGCAGGAACTGCCGCTCAGCGCAGGCGAAGCAATCGAAGTCGGCGCTCCGGCCCGCGAAAACCGCCCGCAGCCACAGCCGTTGCATCCGGCCAAGCCGCAGTAGCTTAGAACCTATCCGCAAATTGTAGCGCCGGTCTCCAGACCGGCTGTACTGGCGGCTTCCAAGCCGCCAAGGGCGGTTGGTGGCAGGTGGCCCGCTCATCAGTCCCGCAGATTCATCCTGGCCATTGAGAAGCTGTGCCCCGTTCATCGCGTTTTTTGCGATGAGCGGGCGGGATGCGTCGGGTTCCGTACCCAAATTTTTCGAATCCTAACTTTCCCTCAAATCTGCGTGCCTCATCGCGTACTTTGCGAAAAGAGGAGACCACAAACCCCATGGCGCGCAAGCGCTAGCTGGCCCCACCGCAGGTGGTTGCATAGAATTACCCTTCCTCGGCGCACAATGATTTTAAGTCGGGTAAAGGTTAATGGCGCGAAGGCAAAGGAAAAGCGATCAAAAGGAGAAAATCACAGCGGCACCCCCCACCCCCCCCTACCCTCAAAACCCAGTTTCTGTGAGAGTTCAGTCATTCAAGTAATACATAATAAACATCTTATTCAACAACATATATGTACTTATCGGTAAACAAAAACCCCGAAAAACCACCGTTTATCAGCCAAAAATCACGCCATTTATGCCAGTTTCGCGCGAAATAAGGCCTCGAATGGAGCAATTCTTTCTGGCTGCATCTTCGCCTCTGCCGGATGCCACAGCTCCCTGTTGGAAACCTGGGAAACCACAAACTCCATGGCGCGCAAACGCCGGCTGCTCTCACCGGAGGAGGTTACTGCATACAATGTCCCTCTCCAGGTGGCCAGGTATAGAATGGCGATGATTCCGATCAGGAGAAATCGCCCGCCATGATTCGTTTGCCTCTTACGGTTCTTCTTTTTGCCGCGCTCTCGGCTCCTCTGCTCTGCTCCGCCAGTGATGAGCGTCCGATCCTCACCCCAAAGCCATCCGCCGCGGCCAAAATCAATGGGCCTACGGTCTATGGCGCGCGGCCGGGCCACCCGTTTCTTTACCGCATCCCCTGCACCGGCGCGCGGCCCGTTCATTTTTCGGTTCAAGGGCTACCGGCGTCGTTGCGCCTCGATTCCAGCACCGGCATCATCACGGGACGCACTCCGGAGAAGCCCGGCGTCTATGCAGTCACGCTGCTGGCGGCCAACGCCAAGGGCAAGTCGTCCCGGCTCTTCCGCATTGTCGTCGGCGATACGCTGGCGCTCACTCCGCCCATGGGCTGGAACGACTGGTACACCTACTATGATCGCGTGACCGATCAAACGGTGCGGCAGGCAGCCGACTCCATGATCTCTTCCGGCATGGCCGACTTCGGTTACCAGTACGTGAATGTCGATGATACGTGGATGATGAAACCAGGCTCAAAGAACCCTGCTTTGAGTGGAGACCCGCGCGACCCGCAAGGCGCCATCCGTTCCAACGGACTCTTCCCTGACATGGCCGCGCTGGCCGCTTACATTCACGGCAAGGGTCTGAAGGCGGGGCTTTACACCTCGCCGGGGCCGCTTACCTGCGGGGGTTACACCGGTTCGTATCAGCATGAAGAGATCGATGCGCGGACCTTCGCCAAGTGGGGATTCGATTTCCTCAAGTACGATTGGTGCTCCTATGGCGGCGTGGCGCCGAAAAAGCCCACACTGGCCGACTTCCGCAAGCCCTACGATCTGATGGGATCGATCCTCGGCAAGCAGGATCGCGATATGGTCTTCAACCTCTGCCAGTACGGCATGGGCGATGTGTGGAACTGGGCTGCGGATGCCGGCGGCCACTCCTGGCGAACCACCGACGACCTTGGCATTACGAAGGGTTCGCGCCTGCCGGGTTTCTACAGCATTGCCTTCGCCAATGCCGCTCACGCCAGTTACGCTGGCCCCGGCCATTGGAACGATCCTGATTACATTCTGATCGGCACCATCGGCAACGCATTCAATAACGATGAGCCTCCCGCAACGACCACCCTCACCGCCGATGAGCAGTACAGCTATATGTCGATGTGGGCGCTGATGGCTTCGCCCCTCTTCTTCAGCGGCGATATGTCCAAACTCGACGATTTCACTTTGAACATTCTCTGCAACAGCGAAGTCATCGATGTCGATCAGGATGCTCTTGGATTGCAGGCGCGAGTGGTGCGCCAGTCCGCGGACGAGTTCATTCTGGAAAAGCCGCTCGAGGACGGCTCGGTGGCTGTGGGCTTTTTCAACCTGAGCGAAAGTCCGCGCAAGATGAGCGCGAGCCTGGCGGATTTAGGGTTGAACGGCAGCTGGAATGTTCGTGATCTCTGGCGCCAGAAAGTGATTGGCGCAGCCTCCGGTTCACTCAATGCGGATGTGGCGCGGCACGGCGTGAGCCTGGTGCGTCTCTCATCCACACGGAAAAGCCGGTAGAGCTGCTCCGGGTAGCTGTTGTCGGCAGCGCATCAAAATCGCGCCGATTCAGCGACTCGCGTAGAATAGTAGCTACCGGAGCCGCGCGCACTGCGGCTCCGAGCACGATGATCCTTCTGGACCCAGATCTGGACACCGAATCACCCCACGGACGAAGACCAGTCCGTGGGGGCCCTGACCCCGCGCCGCCTTCGACTTCGGTGAAAAAGACGGCTGCATCCACTACAGAAAAATATCAACGCCTCCCCACCGCCCGCACCCTGGCTCGTTTTCTCACCGAAGCGCAGGCCGCCGTCCGCCTCCAGGGCGAGGTCACGGTGCTGCTCACCACCGACGCCGCCCTCCGCAAACTCAATTGCAGCTTTCGCGGCAAAGACCAGGCCACCGATGTGCTCTCCTTTCCCGCTGAAGGTGTAGGTGCGGAGGAGATCGCGGGCGATCTGGCCATCAGTGTTCCCACCGCGCTACGTCAGGCCGTCGAGCAAGGCCACTCGCTCTCGACTGAGATCAAGGTGCTTATTCTGCATGGCCTGCTTCATCTGGCCGGTTACGACCACGAAGCCGACAACGGCAAAATGGCTCGCCGCGAGCGCCTGCTCCGCGCCCGGTTCAAACTGCCGCAAGGCCTCATCGAACGCGCGAAGGCCGCAGCTAAACCGCCCCGGAGGGGCGAAACGAGAATAGCCCAGGGCAAGCGTAGCGCAGCCCTGGGAATGTCAGCACTAGATGTTTCCGCGCCCCGGAGGGGCGGAGCGAAATCCTCGCAGGCGAACGCTGGCAGGAGCGTCCGCCCATGACCCTTCCCTTCATTCTCCTCATTCTCTTTCTCGCCGCCGTCGAGACGCTGGCCTCCTACATCAGCCGCGTTTACAGTGAGCACGGCAAAATTCTGACCCACGAGATCGAGGAGAATCTCGACGCCTGGGAGGAACTGGTCGAGCCGCAACTTGGCCTCACGCGCGAGCACGCGGCTATCTGTGCGGCGATTCTGCAGCAGCTTGCTCTGGGTCTCATCGCGCTGGAGTTCGGCGCGGTCCTCTTCGATCGCGCTCCTCATCTTGCCCGCCCCACTCCCGCCGAAATCGCGCAGGCCGTTCTGGCCGTGGTACTGGTGGTAGTCTTCTGCAACCATCTTCTTCCCACGCTGCTCTTCAACCGCACCCGTGGCCGCTGGGCGGCGCGGCTGGTCTGGCCCATCCGCCTGCTCCTCTGGCTGATGACGCCCATCACCGTCTTCGTCCGCTTCTTCTTCTCCGTCGCTTCGCTGGCCGAGGAACCATCCACCCCCGAAGAGGATTCCGCTGTCGATGTCGAAGCCCTGCTCGATGCTGGTGAAGAGGAAGGCATTCTCGAAGAAAACGACATTGATTTGGTTCGCTCTGCTGTCGAGTTCGGTGACAAGCTCGTCCGTGAGGTAATGACGCCTCGTCCGGAACTCTTCGCCGTTCCGGCCGACCTCACCCTCGAAGCCTTCCTCGAAGAGTTACGCGAGCACAACTTCTCCCGCGTTCCGGTCTACGAAGGCTCCATCGACAACATCACCGGCATCGCCTTCGCCCACGACCTGCTGCAAATCTCCGACATCGAGGCAGGCGCCCGCACCCTGGCCAGCATCCAGCGTCCGGCGGAGTTCGTCCCCGAAACCAAGCGCGTCTACGAGCTGCTGCGCGAGATGCAGCGCGAAAAGCAGCACATGCGCATCGTCATCGACGAGTACGGCGGCGTCAGCGGCCTCGTCACCATTGAAGACCTGCTGGAAGAGATCGTCGGCGAGATTCAAGACGAGCACGAGGAGGACGCGCCCCCCGGATCGGACAATGCCGGGCCGCAGCGCGAGCCAGGTGGCGTCTGGCTGGTTCCTGGCAACTTTCCCGTCGATCAGTTGCCGGATCTCTTTGGTGAATCAGCTGAGTTGGGCGATCTGGGCAACGGATACGAAGCCACCACCCTTGGCGGTCTGGTCAGCGAGATCGAAGGCCGCATCCCATTGGCCGGCGAGGTCGTCCTGCTCGAATCCGCCGGCCTGCGCATCGAGGTCGTCGCCTCCACCGACCGCCGCGTCGAGCGGCTGAGGGTTTTCCCGCCGGCGGAAGCAGAGATCATACCCAGAGTGCATGGCAACGGCAACTAGCAACCAGTCAACCCCTGCCGCCCATCAGAATCCACTGCGGGGCAGAGGGCGATTGCGCACCGAGATCACCGAGGCGGTGTAACGGTCGCCGCGCAGCAACGAGCGGCTGTATTCGATGGGAATGCGCTCGCAGTCATAGGTGGTTTCGCGGATGAGCAGCAGCGGGCTGCCCAGCGCAGCTTCCAGAATCGCGGCCTCCTCCTGCTGCGCGGCGACGGCGCCGATGCTCTCCTCAGCCCAATTCAGCTTGCGCTTGTAGACATCCTCGAAGATCTCGTAAAGTGAACATTCTTCTATGTTCTGCTTGTCAATGCCGGGAAAGATGCGGGCCGGCAGATAGCTGGTGACAACAGCGACTGGCTCGCTGTTTACCAATCGCAACCGCTTGATGCAGTAAACGGATTCGCCGTCTTCCAAGCGCAACGCCTGCGCCGCTTCGCCTGTGGCGCTGCCCAGTTCGCTCGACAAAAGGCGCGCGGAAGGAACCAGCCCGCGGCGGAGCATCACCTCGCTGAAGCCGCGCAACTCCTGAAAGTTCCATGGCATACGGCCGGAACCGATCAGGGGGCGCTTGCCTTTTTCAATGACCAGCAGCCCCTCGGAGCGCAGCTTTTGATAGGCCTGGCGAACTGGCATCTTGCTGATTCCCAGTTGCTTGGAGACATCGCTCTCTGAGCAGAATCTTTCTCCTTCCTTCACCTTGCCGGCCTTGACCAGCTCCCGGACCTGCTCCACAATTTGCTGGTAAAACGGAACGTAGCTCTGGTGGTCCAGCACAAGTTCGATGCTGTCAACGGCGATTGCAGGATCGATCATCACCCACCTCCAACCAACATAGTATACCATGTATTCACGTCAATTGATTGAAACGAAAGAAGGTAAAACTGACTCACAAGCATAGAAATTCTGTATCGTATTGATTGTTAGACATTTGTAAAGATGATGATGAGAATAAACAAGGCGCGTTACGCACTTGGCCGAGAGATTGTTATATCCATGCATTGACACATAGATGGATATGTAGCATAGATAGAACTTCAGGGCCCCGGTACGCTTGGCCGTATAGAATACAAAACGCTGCACTCGAAAGAATCGAATCTGCGGGAGGAGATTACTGCATGAAGTGGACGAGTCTTTGCATCCTTGCTTTGGTTGCCGGGGGTAGCTCTTTGGCCATCGTTTCCCCAGTTTTCTGCTTCGCTCAGGAACGGCCTGCGGCCGCAGCGTCCGCGGAAACGCTTCCCGCGGTTCGGCTGGCGGGGAACTACTTTGAGCGGGGCGGAAAGCGCTTTGTGCCGGTGGGAGTGAACTGGGTTCCGGCCAAGGCGGCGATGCAGTGGCCCTATCAATGGGATCCGGCGGCGGTCGAAGCGGACTTTGCGCAGATGCACGAACTGGGAGTCAACACGGTGCGCCTGGACCTGGTGTGGGCCTGGTTTGAGCCGCGTCCGAATGATTTCAACCCGGAGGCCTTCCGCGAGCTGGACTTTCTGACCAGGATGGCCAACCGCTACAAGATTTATCTGCACCCGATGCTGCTGACCGGCGGCGAGGTGGGCGAAGCGTATTGGGATGTTCCGTACCGCAACGGGCGCGATCCGCTCTCAGACCCATTCATGCTGGAGCTGGAGACCGACTTTGCCGCCAAAGTGGCGAGTTACATGGCGAAAAACAACGCGGTGCTGGCCTGGGATCTATACGACGAGCCACCGATGTGGATCAGCTCCAACCCGACCGACGCGATGGCCATCAACTGGACGCGCCTGATTACCGGCGCGATGCGCCGCTACGATCCCAATCATCCGCTGGTGGTGGGAACCTCGATGCAGGATTTGGAGCATGGCTCCTTCCGGCCGGACAATCTGAAGGACGAAGTCGATTTCTTCAGCATTCATCCCTATACGATCTACAAGCCAAGGCTTTATCCCGACGCAATGCTCTCGGAGCGGCAGACTTATGGCGCGAGCTTTCAGACGGCGCTCTCGGGAGGCGCGGGCCATCCGGTGATGATCTCCGAGATGGGCTCGACCTCAGCGCAGTATGGGCCGGAGGCGATTGCGCAGTATGAGCGAACGGCCTTCTACTCAGCTTTTGGGGCGGGAGCGAATGGCTTCCTGATCTGGTGCTATACCGATGCGGCTCCCTCGCAGTGGGGCAAGGTTCCTTACTCGCGCTCGCCGAATGAAACGCAATTTGGCATCGTCACCTGGGATCGCAAGGAGCGGCCTGCCGCCAGGATGCTGACCTCGCTGTCAAAGACGCTCAACAGCCTCGATCTGGAGGGCATTGAGCCGGTCGCGGCCGAGGCGGCGATTCTGGTTCCCAATGAGTGGTCAAAGCCCTATGGCGACGAATCGCATTACGGGCTGACGGGGCCGGAGATCGCTACCTATACCTCGCAGGATGAGGGGGGGGCGACGGTAGGGCAGCCGCTGCCCACTAATCCGGCGGAGGATAATGCGCGCCTCGTGGGCGCATGGCTTTCTTCCTACATTCTGGCGCGCAGGGCCGGCGTCAAGGTGGAGTTTCCCCGCGAGTACGGCGACTGGCAGAAATATCCGATGCTGATTCTGGCCTCGCCGCTGACCAGCGCGCAGGCGCTCATTAATCACGTCCACTCCGACTTCTTCGGCAAGACGAAGAGTTATGTCGAGAACGGCGGCGTCTTGTATGCCTCGGTGAGCGCGGACGCGGCGATTCCAGAGATGGAGGAGCTCTTTGGCGCGCGGCTGGTGGACCATCTGCCCGTGTCGAATGTGACGCTGAAGATCGTCGCACCCTTTGGCAATCTGAAGCCCGGCGATACGTTCAATTACTCGGCCTCCTCTGGCGCCTTCGATCAGTGGTCGGCGACGCTGGAGGTGCATGGAGGCGAGGTGATTGCCGTCGATCAGGATGGCAGGCCGGCGCTGGTGGCGCACAGCTACGGAAAGGGAAAGACGCTGCTCAGCGCGTACCCGATCGAGCTGTATCTGGCCAATCAGCCCTCAGCCTTTGAAGGCAATGACCAGACGTATCGCATCTACCAAAGTCTAGTGGAGTGGGCCGGGGTCAAGCGGACGGTCTGGACCGATCAAGTTTCGGTGGAGGCCTCGGCTCTCAACGCCAAAGACCACGGTTTCATCGTGGTGGTGAATCATTCCGCTGAAGTCAAGCACGTGCTGCTCGATTCCACGCTGCCCATCACCTCCCTGGAAGGGGCCGGGAGCAAGCTCACCCGCGGTGGCTCTGGTTGGGCACTCGACGTGCCCGCCTACGATGCGGAGGTGCTCCAGTGGAAATAACCTCGAAGTTGCCGAAGGAACGGGTGATTGCCGGCATTGACATCGGCGGGACCAAGATTGCGGTTGGCCTGGTGGATGAAGCGGGCAAGATACTGGCGCGCGGCGAGACTCCGACCCATGTGGAGCTTGGGCCTGCGGCGGCCACGGCGCGGATTTTAGAGATTCTGAAGGCGCAACAGCAGCAAACGGGGCTTGCGCCTGCGGGGATTGGAATTGGCTGCACGGGACCGGTCGATCCCATCACCGGCGAGCTGGGCGATGTTTGCACACTTCCGGGCTGGCAATGGAATCCCGTGCGGGAGATCTCCCAGGCGCTGGGAGTCTCCGCGGCGATGGAAAACGACGCCGATGCCGCGGCGCTAGGCGAGGCCAGTTGGGGCGCAGGCAAGGGCAAGGGAACTCTGATCTGCATTACCGTCGGGACCGGAATCGGCGCGGGAATCATTCTCAATGGCGAAGTCTATCGCGGCGCGAACGGCTCTCATCCTGAACTGGGCCATTTCATCCTTGATCCGTCGGGTCCGCTCTGCACCTGCGGCGCCTATGGGTGCTGGGAAGCCTTGGCCTCCGGCCCTGCGATGGAGCAGTGGTATGCCGAGCAGAACAGCGCGCCTCTGAGCGGCAAGGAAATATGTGCGCGGGCGCGAGTGGGCGACGCGGCGGCGGTTGCCGCCGTCGAGCGCGAGGCAAAATATCTGGCGCTGGGGCTGGCCACTGTGGTTACCAACTTTATGCCCGAGGCTATTGTGCTGGGCGGCAGCGTGATGCGCAGCGCCGATCTGCTGCTGGGCGGCGTCGAGGAAGTTTTGCGGCAGAACTGCCGCCTGGTTCCATACGAACTGTGCGAGATTTCGCTGGCTTCGCTCGGCCCGGATGTGGGCTTGATCGGCGCGGCGCAGGTCTGGCATCGCCGCTTTCCTCGCGGCTAATCGAAAGCAACCATTGCGCGGCACCATCTGAGGCCGCTGCAAGAAGGCTTGGCGGAAGCCGGCCAATGGAGGATACGTTGAAAGTGGATTTGTCGGTCATCAATGGACGCTACCTGGAAGAGATTCTCGGTCAGCCGGAAGCGCTGCGGGCAACCTGGACGAGCCTGAGCAACAATCCGGTTCTGTACGAAATCAAGCAACTGCGCGACAAGCAGAGGTTTCCGCGCGTCCTTCTCACCGGGATGGGATCCTCCTACTTTGGAATGCACCCGCTGAGCATTGAGCTGGGCGAAGATGGCTGGACGCCGATTCTGATGGAAAACTCCGAGCTGATCCATCACCACGCGCATCTGTTAAAGCCCTCTTCGCTGGTGATTGCGGTCTCGCAATCCGGCCAAAGCGCGGAGACGGTGCGGCTGCTGGAGCGCTTCGGCGACAAGTGCGTCGTCCTTGGCGTCACCAACAACAAAGAAAGTACATTGGCGAAGCAGGCGAAGCTGGTTCTGCTCACCGAGGCCGGACAGGAGACTTCGGTCTCATGCAAGACCTATGTGACCGCGTTGATGACGCACGAGGCGCTGGGAGCGGTGCTGAGCGGCAAGGATCTGGCGCAACGCATGAGTGTGCTGGAAGGCGCGGCGGATATGGTCGAGGCGTATCTGCGCGGCTGGAAAGAGCACGTTGTCGAGCTGAGCGAGTTGCTGCAAGGCGTTCGCAACCTGTATCTGACAGGACGCGGGCGCTCGCTGGCCGCTGCAGGGCTGGGCGCGCTAATGGTCAAAGAGGCGGTCAGCTTCCAGGCCGAGGGAATGAGCAGCGCGGCCTTCCGCCACGGTCCGATGGAGATGGCCAAGCCGGAGACCCTGGTGCTGGTGATGGAGGGCGAAGAGAATGTGAGCGCGCTCAATCGCAAGCTGGTGGCCGATATTCGCGAGCGCACCGGCCGAGCGGAGCTGATTGGGCCGTCGGCGGAGATCGCCGCTCTGCGCATCCCCGGCGTGTCGGTTCATCTGCTGCCGATTCTGGAGATTTTGACCGCCCAGATGCTGACTTTGGCCCTGGCAGTTATGGCAGGCCGCGAGGCCGGAAAATTTGCTCATGCCACCAAGGTAACAAGCGAAGAATAATTTCAAGCCGAGGAAAAGCTCCTGATGAAGCGCAGCAAGTATCTGGTAACGATTGTATTTGCGATCTTTTTTATCATCTCGCTGGTGACCAATATCCTTGGCCCGATTGTTCCGGATATCATCCAGAGCTTTCATCTGAGCCTCTTCGCCGCTGCGCTTCTTCCCTTCTCCTTCTTCATCGCCTATGGGGTCTTTTCCATTCCCGCCGGCTTTCTGGTGGAACGCTGGGGCGAGAAGCGGGTCATCCTTACCATGTTTTCCATCGCGCTCGTCGGCTCGCTTCTCTTCGCGTGGCTGCACATCTTTCCCATCGCCATCGCTTCGCTCTTTCTCATCGGAAGCAGCATGGCGGCGTTGCAAGTGGCCATCAATCCGCTGCTGCGCGTGGCTGGCGGCGAAGAGCACTTCGCCTTCAACTCGGCCTTCGCGCAGCTCATCTTCGGCATCGCTTCCTTCCTCAGCCCGCAGATTTTCTCCTACGTTGTCCGCAATTTGGAGTACGAACCAGGCAAGAATCTGCTGATCTCGTCGCTGGCCACAATTGTGCCTGAAGATATGCGCTGGATCTCCATGTACTGGATCTTCGCCATCGTCATTACCGCCATTCTGCTCGCCCTGCTCTTCACCCGCTTTCCCAAGGTCGAGCGCAAAGAGGACGAGTCCTCAGGCACGGCCGGCATGTACGGCCAACTGCTGCGCAAGCCGCTGGTCTGGCTCTACTTCTTCAGCATCTTCTTCTATGTGGCCTCCGAGCAGGGAACCTCCAACTGGATGTCGGAGTTCCTCTTCAAGTACCACCATTTCGATCCAGACACCACAGGCGCTTCGGCTGTTGGATGGTTTTGGGGCCTGATGACAATCGGCTGCTTCGTGGGCATGATCTTGCTCAAGTTCTTCGATAGCCGCCGCGTACTCGGAGCCTTCTCCATCGGAGCGCTCACCTGCCTCTCACTCGCCCTCTTCGGACCCGCCTCCGTCGCCCACTATGCCTTTCCCTGCATGGGCCTCTTCGCCTCGGTCATGTGGCCCATCCTTATCTCCCTGGCGATGAACTCGGTGCTCGAACATCCCGGCGTACTGGCCGGAATTCTCTGCACGGGCATCATGGGCGGAGCCGTCATGCCGCTGCTCATCGGGCGTGTTGCCGATTCCTTCGGATTGCGTACCGGCCTCTGCCTGTTGTACCTGACCTTTGGCTGGGTCTTTGCTGTTTCGCTCTGGGCCAAGCCGCTGATCACCAACCAGAAGTTTGGCGAAGAGAAGCCGGCCGCCAGCGCAGCATAGTTTTGCGCGGAGGCTGATAGGCTGGATGCATGCCCGCGCAGATTACAAACTGGAAGCCTCTTCCGCCGATTCCTTCCGCGACACTTTGCGGCCACTACGTCACGCTGGTGCCGCTAAACGCCGAACGCCACACTAAAGCTCTCTGGCAGGCGGTCAACTGCCACGACGAACTGTGGACCTGGTTGGCCGACGGACCCTATTCGACCGAGACGGATTTGCGCCGGGGCATCGAAGCAAAGCAGACGGCAACCGCCGCTGTCTTCCTGGCAATTGTGCCTGCGGCGACGGCCCAGGCCGCGGGTTGGGCGAGTTTCATGCGCATGGAGCCAACGCATGGCGTCGTCGAGATTGGCAACATTTTACTTTCGCCCGCGCTGCAACGCACCACCGCCGCAACTGAGGCGATATATTTGATGGCCCGTTCCGTCTTCGAGCTGGGCTACCGTCGCTTCGAGTGGAAGTGCGACGCGGAGAATCATCCCAGCCGCTGCGCCGCCCTGCGTCTGGGATTCACCTTCGAGGGCATCTTCCGGCAGCACATGGTCGTCAGAGGGCGCAACCGCGATACGGCCTGGTTTTCCATGCTGGATTGCGAGTGGCCAGCCCGCAAGCGCGCCTTTGAAGCCTGGCTTGCCCCGGCCAACTTCGACGGCGAGGGCCGGCAGCGGCTGAGCCTCCAGAAGATTGCCGCCGCGCAAATCTCCATCAATCCTTAAACTCGGTTTTTTACCGTTTTGCGACGGACAGAAACACCATAAGCAGCTCATTATTTTGATTTTGGCAGCTTACTCAGCGCATCCGTCACGATCCCCGGCGTCAGCACTTCAGGCAACATCCGCGGCAGGCTTTGCCCCGGCGTGTAGAGCGCATAAGCGGGCACTCCGCTGCGTCCCAGCGCCGCAAGCGCCTGCGTAATGGCCTCGTCGTGGCGCGTCCAATCGGCGCGCAGCAGGACTACATCGGCGGCCTGAAAGGCTTGCTGCACAGAAGGCTGGCCGAGTGCCGCGCGCTCATTCACCTGGCAGCTCAAGCACCAGCTAGCGGTGAAGTCCACAAAGACTGGCCGCCCCTCGGCCTGGGATCGGCTGACCGCCTCAGTCGACCACGGCTGCCAGCCGTTGATTGCGGTATGATCCTGATTAACAGATGCTTTCTGCTCGGTGGCCAAACGCTGGCCGGCCCACGCGAGGCCAATCACTGCCAACAGAATCAGAGTTGCGACCATCGTCGCCCAGCGCTTCGCCGGCCAGCGGCCCAGGAACCAGCCGGCAATCGCAAGCAGAAGAAAACTCGCTAGTAGCGCCGCCAGCATACTGGCCCCATAAGCGCCGGCCAGGACCCACGCCAGCCAGATCACCGTGGCGAAGATGGGCATGGCGACAGCCTGGCGCAACACTTCCATCCATGCGCCCGGCTTGGGCAGCCAGCGCGTCCAGGCCGGCTGCAGCGTGAGCGCGACATACGGCGCGGCCAGTCCCAGTGCCAACGCCGTGAAGACAGCAAAGGTGACCGCAGCGGATGCGCTGAGCGCATAGCCGATGGCCACTCCCATGAAGGGCGCGGTGCAAGGAGTGGCCACAATAACCGCCAGTACGCCGGTAAAGAAGCTGCCCGTGTAGCCGTGCTTCTGGGCCAGCGCCCCTCCCGCGCTGGTCAGTGTCAGGCCTATTTCAAATTGTCCGGCGAGCGAGAGACCCAGAAAGAAGAGCAGTCCGGCCATGAGCGATAAGAAAACCGGCGACTGAAATTGAAATCCCCAGCCCAGCGTAGCTCCCGCCGCGCGCAGCCCCAGCAGCACAGCAACCAGCGCCCAGAAGGAAACCAGAATCCCTGCTGCATAGACCAGCCCATGCGCGCGCATTGTTGCCCGTTTCTCATTGCCGGAGTTGACCAGCGAAAGGCCCTTGATGAAGAGCACCGGAAAGACGCAGGGCATCAGATTCAGCAGCAAGCCGCCCAAAAAGGCCAAGCCGGTGGAGCGCAGGAGCGTCCGCCAAAAACCGGAGGCCGCGCGGTTTGCCGGGGAGTTGTTCTCTGCTTTGAAGGGAACGGACTGGTTGGCCGGAGCTTCAGCCCCGGCGGCCTGCTGTTGGGAAGGCTCGCCCGCACTGGCCGCTGCCGCAATCGTTCCCGGCAGCGCCACAATTTCATAGGCCCGCCCACCGGAAAGCTCCAGAACTCCGCGCAACTGCGCCGGATTCGCGGTGAGAGCCGCATCTTTTTTCAGGTCGAGAATCAGCCCATTCGCGGTTGGTGTGAGCTTTTGCGGAGCAGGATTGTCAATAATGTCCTGATCTTCCGGGAAAAACTCGGCGGAACTCTCTCGCTGGCCGGTTTCGACGGTGAGGCGAAAGCCGGTTGGCGTGGTCTGGAAGACGGCCTTGGCGCTGGCTGGAAGTGGCTTGGGAATCTCCGGCAGCGGCTTGTGGCCATTGTGAAAGAATTGCTCAGCTAGCGATGGTCCTCTGTCGCCTAGCAGTGTGTAAAGACCAATCCATACCTTGCGCTCGACTTCTAAATCGGCTTTGCCTGGTATACAGCGTTCTCGACAAACGAGCCAATCGACGTGGGCGTGAAGAGTAGATGGACCAACATTCCCGATCTTACCTTCTCGTTCGACTCCATTACTGACGATCAGTTTGAGAGGAAAAAGAACCTCACCCTCATACCCGTAGTCCATCAACGGGCCGAGGGGAAGACGCTTCGGAGCGGGAAACAGCATAGGTTCTGCGGTGATTCCAGTAGGCAGCGTCCATAGAACGTGCGGCGGCTCACCCGCATCGCCGGGGTTCTTCCAATAGATGTGCCAGCCGGGTTCCAACTTGAAATAGAGGCCAGCCTTGTTCCAATCGCCGATATAGAGCGTGTCGTTCTGCACCAGGAGTTCTACCCGCACGTGCTCCGCATCAAAGGAACTCGACACCGCCCGCGCGGGCAGGCCAGCGGCGAGCAGAAGTAGAATCGCAAAAACAAAACGTGGAAGACGTTTGGTTATTATCAGCCTCCTTGTGGCGACGCTAACTCCGCAAAATGTGCCTCTACTTGCCCGTCCAATACGCGCGATGGCCGAGGTAATCCGAATCGTCGAGATTGGCCAGAATCACCCGCCGCAGCGCCAGCACGTCCAGGTCGCCGGTCTGCTGGTAGAGCACCTTGCCGTCGGGCGCCAGCAGCACCGTGTAAGGCACGCCCGACTCCCACTTGGGATCAAAGGCGGCCTGCAAAGCGTAGGTCTCGGTGGTGGCAAAGATCAGGTTGCGGCTGCTGGCGTGCTGCTTCAGCAGGAACTTCAGCACTCCGGGCTTTTCATCGGGCAGATTCGTGGCTACGGTCACCATCTCGAAGTCGCGGCTTCGATACATTCGGAAGGTCTTCTCCAATTCAGGAAACTCCACCGTGCAGGGGCCGCACCAGGTGGCCCAGAAGTTCACCAGCAGCATCTTGCCGGTGGGGTTTGTGCGCAGCTTCTTCAGCGTCTCGGCCGTAGCGTCTTCCAGCGTCACCGGCTCGGCCTCAATCTTCTTCAACTCTTCAATTCGGCCGGCTGACTTCTCCTTCCACTTGGTGGAGCAGCCAAAGACGGGCGTATGTTCTACCGCGACCGGCTTGCCGGCCAGCAAATCCTCAATGGCGTTGCGCGTGTCCTGCGTCTTCACCAGCGACTCGCGCTGGCTGTCGTCCACGCGGCCCTCGAAGCGCAGCTTGCGCTGGGAGTCGAAGATAAAGACGTGCGGCGTGGCTTTGGGGCCGTAGGCTTCGGCAGTGGCCTGCGTGGCGCCGTCGTAAAGATAAGGAAAATTGAAGTGCCGGTAGGCGGCGCGAATCTTCATCTCGTCCAGGCTATCGCTCAGGTCGGAATAATCCAGTTCGCCGATCTGCACAGCATTCGGGTCATTGGGCTGAATCATCACGAACTGCACACTCTTGCCCTTGTAATCCTCCACCAGCTTCTTGAGCCGCGATTCGTACAGCTGTGCCGTGGGGCAGTGATCGCAGGTGAAGACAATCACCAGCACCTTGGCGGCCTTGTACTCGGCCAGGGTGTGGGTCTTGCCGTCGATTCCCGGCAGCGAGAAGTCCGGCGCCTGCGAGCCGAGGGCCAGCGTGGGGTGAGCGGAAGCGTCTTCCGCAGCACAGAGCGGTGCGGAAAACGGCAAATTGAGCATGAGCAAGGCTGCAAGCGCAAAGGCGCCAAAGCAAAACCAGTCAGTCAGATTCAAACGGGCGAATTTATTGTCCTTCATCGGAAGCAACCTCTCATGAACAGTATCGATGATAGTGTACTCCGGGCATTGACATTCAACAGGCGACTCATTTGCAAAGCCGGGGAAGATGCATGAATGCAAGACCATGCCTTTGCCGCTCGGCTCCTGGGATGCGTCCAAAGGCTCACTCTTCGCTTGCTGAGGGTTCGTGGTGGCTCACGATCCTGTCAAAACAGAGCGAAAAAGCGGCGATTTTGGGGTAAATTGGGCGGTTTTTCGAGCCAATAATGGTCAAAACCGAGAGTTTGCAGTTACTGATTTGCCAACAGTGCAAAAATACAAGCTATTCATTACGAACAAGTTACATCCAACAAACAGACCGAAAAGCGGCCTCCACAGGGTAGGGGGGGTGGGGGTGAAAACGGTTTCCGTGCCGGCTCGATTTGCTGACCCAAGAGCAGAGTAATCGAAAACTGAAAATAATCTGCAAAAGCTGAGCAGGAGATAGGGTTCTGAAAAGACGCAATCATTCTTGGTGCTTCTTCTTCCATTCCTCCAGCAGGGCGAGCACTTCTTCGGCGTGGCCGTCGGGCGTAACCTTGGAAAAGACGTGGAGCAGCGTCTGGTCTGGGCCGATGAGGAAAGTCGTTCGCTCGATGCCCCAGACCTTCTTGCCGTACAAATTCTTTTCTTTCAATACGCCAAACTGATTGCAGACTTTTTCGTCTACATCAGCAAGGAGTGTGTACGGCAGCTCGTACCGGGCGCGGAATTTGGCCTGGGCCTTGGGTGTATCGCGGCTGATGCCGAGCACCACCGCACCGGCTGCCTGGAGTTTCTCGAAGGTATCGCGGAAGCCGCAGGCCTCGATGGTGCAGCCTGGGGTGTCCGCCTTGGGATAAAAGAAGAGGATGACCGGCTTGCCGGCATAGTCTGTGAGGCTTGCGGGCTTGTTCTCGTCGGTTTGCAGCGTGAAGTTGGCGACTTGCTGATTAATTTCCATGGAAAAGCACCTCGTCTGTAGATTGGAGGGCCGTTGGTGGCCATCGGGTTCGATTTTTTCAGAGGCAAGAGGCAAAGGGCCCTGCGCACGGGGATGGCGACGGCCGTTCTGCTGGCCGCCTCGCATCTGCCGGCCCAATACCCCGGCCAGGTGGCCAACGCCAGCAAGGAGGCGCCCGAGTTGCGCTCGATTGCCGTTCTTGAGTGGACGGGCGAGGCAGGCAAGCCAAAAACCAGCCGATTGGTGCCCGTGGCCGTGCTCGACGGCGGGCGGCTCCTGGGCGACCAGCTTCAGGATGGCGGCATCTATCTGGCTCGCCCGGTGCCGCTGGCGCTAGCTGGAGCGGTTGAGTACGAGTTGCAGCAGAACGGCAAGCCAATCGGCCTTTTTGACCTCAAGAAAACCGGTCAGGAGCAGGGTTCGTGGGTAGGGTATGGCGCGTGGAAGCCGCTGCCCAGCCTCAAGTCCAAGCCGTCGAAGCCGGAGCAAATCAAAATCGACGATGAAAACAGCGACCGGCCCATTCTGCATCGCAAGCATCACGCCGAGGATGGTCAAGCGCCAAACAGCGGCTCTGACTCCGGTTCGACTCCGAACGCTCCGGCAGCCGATCCCGACCGGCCCACGCTGCATAAAAAAGGCTCGACTGACAACGCCAGCGAGCAGCCGGACGATCCGGACCGGCCGGTGTTGAAGAAGAGTAGGAAGAAGCCGCCGGAAGACACAGCCCACGTGGATTCGCTGCCTGATGTGACCGATCCCGACCGGCCCCGGCTCAAACGGGGCAAGTCCAGCGGCGACGGCGCCGAATTGATTCCCACGCTGATGGGCCTGCCTGACAATTTGCAGCAGGCGGTCGCCGTTTCCGACGCCAGGAGCCGCCCCGAGCACACGTGGAGTTACAGTTGGGCCAACCCCGACGACGAGGCCAAGATGAAGTCGGCTCTGGAAACGATCGCCCGCGACGCGATGGGGCTGAATCCGCCTGCGCCCGCGCCTGCGCCCAAAAAATCGGCTGCGCGGAAGAACGCCAAACCCGCGCCTCCGCCTGAGCCGCCTCCGCCCGCACCGCTATTGGACGAGCAGTTTCGCGTCTTCGAACTGGCCTACAGCTCCGGTGCAACGCTGGTGCTGACGGCGCGCACGGATGGCCCACCAGCCCAGCAGAAGTTCGTGACCCTCATCGCTCAGCCTGACCTCTATGGCAACGTGCTGGTGCTGCTGAGGAACGTGGCAAGGGGCGCAGATCTGGACGAGACTCCGCGGATGCGCCTCATCGATGCCGTGGATGCGATGGCCGACAACCGCGGCGAACTGCTGTTTGAGTTGCGCGGCGCAACCCAGCGCCAGTTTGCCCTCTACCGCGTTCTGCGCGGCCAGGCCGAAAAACTGTTTGTCAGCGGCGGCGGGCAGTTTGGGAGCGCGAGCACAAAATAAAGATTGAACGGCGGCGAAACCTTCGCTCCGAAAGATTGCTCAGATCATCCTCGCCAACATCCGCGCTTGACTGCGCAATGGGATTCTGCTATCAAAGGTGCGTCCCGTAGACTGATCTTTGGCGCGAATACATCTCAGCTATTTGTGTGCCAAGCATCGGTTCAAAAAAGGAGCCACCTTGAAATTCAACCGTTCGTCCGAGTCTGCGCAACCCTTCTCCATGGGGCGCCTTCTTCTGGTTAGCATTGCTGCGCTTTTTTTGGAAATCGTCTTGATTCGCTGGCTCGGCACGGAGGTGAAGATCTTCGCCTTCTTTCAGAATCTCTCGCTGATGGTGTGTTTTCTGGGCTTCGGCGTGGGCTGCTTTACCTCTGGCAAGCGCGGCAGCTTATTGCCTTCGCTGGCGGCCGCAACCGCATTGGTGGTTGCCGTCAGCCTGCCCTTCGAGTCCTGGCACAGAATTCTGCGTCTGATGTCTTCCGTACTCTCCTTCACGCCCGATGCCGCGCTGTGGGGCGGTGTGCTGCGACTTACTCCCCAGCAGTATTACCAGTATTTTGCGTTTTCCTTAATTGTGGTTTTGGGATTCCTGATGCTGATCGCCATCGCCATGATCCCGCTGGGGCGTTGGATAGGATACTATCTTGAATCCGCGCCCAACACGGTGACGGCCTATTCGGTCAACCTGCTGGGCAGCGTGGCGGGAATCTGGCTGCTGGCCATCCTCGCCTATTTCTGGCTTCCTCCGTCGTACTGGTTCATTCTTGCCTTTGCTCTCATCTTCTTTGCCCAGCCCGTCAACTGGCGCTCGGCATTGGTTGCCTGTGCATTGCTGGCCGTCACGCTGCTCGCTCTCCGGTCGACAAACAGCGGTTCGGTATACTGGTCTCCCTATCAGAAGCTTTCCGTCATGCAGACAGGCAATCAGGAATACAACATCCTGGTAAACAACGAGGGCTATATGTCGATTGCCAATGTCAGCCCTGATTACCTGGCTAAAAACCCGCAACTGGCAAGCACCTATCAAAACAGTTCGTATGACAGCCCATTCCAATTTGCCAAGAGCGTGAATCGCGTATTGGTGGTTGGTTCCGGCGCGGGCAATGATGTTGCCGCCGCGCTGCGCCATGGCGCCTCCAGCGTTGATGCCGTGGAGATTGATCCGCTGATCGCGAACCTGGGCGCGCGCCTCCATCCGGAGCAGCCGTACGCCTCCCCGAAGGTTCATCTCATCAACAACGACGCCAGAAACTTCATGCGCCAGAGCCATGAAAAGTATGACGTGATCCTCTTCGGTCTGCTCGACTCGCACACGGAGTTTTCCGGCTACAGCAATATGCGCGTGGATAACTATGTGTACACGGAAGAGTCGTTTCGCGATGCCCGAAGGCTGCTGAACCCCGATGGAATCATGGTTCTCAAATTTGAGGTGCGCCAGCCGTGGACATGGATTGGGCAGCGATTCTATGCGATGCTGGGGGGAATCTTTCCCCGCCCGCCGCTGACCTACTACGCCGGGCCGGTTGGGGGGTTGTTCAGCGCAACCGTTTTCATCGAATCAGATTCGACTTATCCCTGGGAGAAGAGTCTTGAGAAGCCGGAGGCTGCGTTCCTCAGCGCGCGCCCGCCCGCTTTTCCGCTCGCGATTGACCATGCTCCGCCGCCAACAACCGATGACTGGCCCTACGTTTACCACTTCAGCCATTCCATTCCCCGGACCTATTACTCGGTCTCCGCGATCATCCTGGTCATGGCTCTCTATTTTGTCGGACCATTCTTCAAGCTGAAAGAGAGCAGCTCATGGCAATTCTTTTTGCTGGGGGCAGGATTTCTGCTGATGGAGACCCAACTGGTCAGCCGCCTCGCGTTGTATTTTGGCACAACATGGCTGGTGAATTGCGTTGCCCTGACCGGCATTCTTACGGTTCTGCTCTTGTCGAACGTCTATGTCAAAATGCGGCGCCCAGGCAACCTGGGCATCTTCTATGCGCTTCTGTGCGCGACGATTATCGCCAACTACGCAATCAACTGGACGCTTGTTCCGGGATCGGGAACGCACGTGGGCATTCTCATCTGCTTTGCCTACTGTGTGCCTTTTTTCTTTGCTGGAATCATCTTCACGGAGAGCTTCCGCCGCAGCGCCGGTCAAAGCAACGTCTTCGGGGCGAATATGCTCGGCGCGGTCGCCGGAGGGCTGGCGCAGAACCTTTCATTTATCGTTGGAATGAAGGCTCTGCTGCTCATTGCGGTTGTGATCTATGGCGGCGCGGCTCTGCTGCAAATCTTGAAGCCGCGGTTGAGCGTCGCGCGGTAGCGATGATTTTTTAGGGCGCCAGCCGGCCGGAGATGTCAAACTTGCGGCCGGCTGTCACTCACGACTGCTTAGGCTGGCGCAAACAGCACATCGAGCGCATGGGCCTCAGCAAGACTTGCGGATAGGGAGTGATCACCTTTTTAATGGGTAGTCCCAGGACTTCAATCTGGGAGAGATCGCCGATGCCAACATTGTTTTGGCTGGCCAGCAGCACCATATTGTCGCAACTGGTAAAGGGCGCAGTGCCGCGCACGGCCAGCGGGTTGGTGTAGCCCATCACGGCGATGCCCACGGCATCAGTCGAGACCGAGTTCAGTCCCGCGATGATGACGCCCGGCGAAGTGAGCGCGGCATTGGGAGCCCAAGGGCCTTCTCCGCCGCTGATCGAGGTGATGCCGTCGATGATGGCGATGTGAACCCGGCGGGCCGCATTGATGTCGGCAACAATGCGCGGAATGCGTGCGCCGGCGTCGACCATAGGAGTGCTCGTGATGGCGCCGGGAGGGTTGATGCCATCCCAGTTTGCCTCGCCGGAGCCGTGCAGCGGACCGCGGTAGCCGATAGCATCCTCGGATGGGGCTTGCGTGCCATAAAGCGAGTTCGGCGTCGAGCCGTAAACACACTTCATCGAAAGAGATACACCTGCCGTAAGGTGCTGCTTGAGCTTGGCCAGCGAGATGAAGATGTCGGTATCGTGGTAACAATGGTTCAGTTCAAAATAAGAGAAGAGATAGGGGGTGCCAACAACATCCAAATCATAGTATTGGGTTCCGCTGCCCAGATTGCGGGTATTTTCCAGCACAACATTTCCCTGCGCGAGCAACGTCGGCACATCCCATCCAGCGAGTATCAGGACTTGGTCCAGCGGCTGCAGGAACGGCACCGAATCCACAAACCGGACCATCTTTGCGCCGGCGGCGAAGAGCACGGAGGCAAGCGCAATAGCCGTATTGCCATTGGTGATGAATGTCTCATCCGCCGGTTTGCCCAAGATGCTCTCGTAAGCGCCATCGCTGGTGAGGTTAATCTTCACGGTGACGGTTTTGCCTTTGACCATTGCGCCAATGCCGCCCAGCAGAGTGAATGCCTGATCAAATGCGTCTTGCACCTGCGTAGTTGAATAGCTGGTGCAGGCGACGATGGCCACCTTGGCGTCGGCGCGGTTCATGCCTTGCTGAGAGAAAAATCCGCTTTCACTCTCGCAACCGCTGGCAAGCACGGCAGGCGCACTTGCCGCAAGTCCCAACCCCAAGCGGAAAAATCCGCGCCGTGTGCAGTCCGTCAGTTCGTTTTCCATCTCAATCTCCCGTGACCATGAAGACGTTCCGAATTGTAGGCTCGCACAAAAAGACAGTCAATATCAGTTGGGGAAGACGGCCGGGGCGCGTCAATTCACCATGCGTGGCCATTAGTGTCCCGCGTGGTAGGGATGCCCGGACAGAATCGTAAATGCCCGGTAGATCTGTTCGGAGATCACCAGCCGCGCCAGCGCATGGGCCAGCGTCATCGGTCCCAGAGAGAGCAGCAGGCTGGCTCGCTGGCGAGCATTTTCGCTCCATCCGCTGGCCGGCCCAATGGCGAAGACAATATGCTGCATGCCTTCGTTGCGCCGCTCGCCCAGCCATACGGCAAAGGCCTCGGAAGTCATTAGCCTTCCCCTGCTGTCCAGCAGCACGGCCACCACCGGCGTCCGCCCCTGTTGCCGCTCCAGCCAATCGAGCAGAGCATCTTCGGTGCGGAAGGCTTCGGTCTTGCAGTGCGCAAAGGTTGAGCAGCGTCCAAGATAGATTGCGGTGCCTGCATCGAACTCGTCCTTTGAGCCGGGGCGTGCGCCAACATGGGCCAGTGTGAGATTCATCGTTTCGAGGATAAACCGTTTGCCGACGCGACTGGTGAGAGAATCCGAGTTGAGCTCGATTGCGGGGGCATTTGGGGCCGATTTTGGCCGATCCTAAAGCGGCTGCAATCGCCCATTTTCGGAATTATTGTCAGTATTTCTCCGTTTTTTCATATATCGCGCTGTAACATAATTCTCGATATTCACAGACAAGTACTTTATTTTCAATACAAATAAAATATTTCAAATGCGAGAGAAGAATGGCAATCGTCGTGCATATTAACCACAAAAGCTCACTTTCACTTTCTGGGGATAGAAGTCTGCCGCGTACGACCCCAAGGTGAAGGCAAACTGATACAGCCTTTGATGCTACGCCGTACAACCTTTCAGTCGCGGATCGGGTTCATCCCCCCTACCGAGACGCTATAGCTCAATCACGGATCGAGAGGAGCCCCTTAAAGGCCTCCGGTTCCAACGACTATCTTGGAGGATGTCAATGCGATTTTTCCGATTTCAAAGCGCGATGCTGGTCCTTGGAGCAGTTCTGGCGTTGCTTGCGCCCTCGCTTTTTGCGCAGGAAACTACAGGCGGACTGCAAGGCACGGTAAAGGATACCTCGGGCGCCGTGCTCGCTCAGGCCCGGGTAGTGGTAACGGGATCGACGCTCGTGGGCGCCAAGGAGGCCGTCACGGACTCCACCGGCTACTACCGCTTTTCCAACCTTCCACCGGGCACCTACACCCTTACGGTGACGGCGCCGGGCTTTGAAACCCTCAAGCGCGAAGGTCTGGTACTTGAGGTTGGCCATCTTCCGACAGTGAACCTGACCTTGAACGTCGGCGCGGTCAAGACGGTCGTCGAAGTCAGCACTGAGGGTCCGCTGATTGACACCACCACCACCACCACACTGACCAACATCCCCGAAGAAGAACTCGCCAACGTTCCCCATGGAACCTCCTTTCAGTCGGTCATTCAGTTTGCCCCGATGGCGCGCAACGAGCCTTTGATGGGCAACAGCACGTCAAGCAATGGAACCGGCGGCACCTCTCCCGGCAACGGCAGCAACGGCGGCCAGTTCGGCTTCTCCGTGGGCGGCGGCGCCGATTCAGAGAATGCTTATCTGGTTGAAGGACAGGAGACGGCCAACATTATTGGTGGCTATTCCCACACCAACGTGCCCATGGACTTTATCTCGGAAGTGGAAATGAAGTCTTCCGGTGTTGAAGCCGAGTACGGTGGCGCGATGGGCGGCGTCATCAACGTCATCATGCAGAAAGGTTCTGACGCCTGGCACGGCTCGATTTTCTCTTCGTTTGAAAACGAGAACATGGATGGATCGCCGAACGCCTACCAGCGCTATGACCCAGCCGGTGTAACGCTTCCCGTCGCGTCCAATGGCGTAGCGAATGATCCAAACTACCAGTTGTATCAGCCGAAGAAAGATAAGACCGCTAATGTGTACCCTGGTGTCACGCTTGGCGGCCCAATGGTTGGCATGCTGCCTAAAGTTTTTGCCGACCATCTGAATGCATCGTTGAAAAACAAGATCTACGCGTTCCTGGGATTCAATCCGGATTGGCTTACCGAAGAGCGCGTCGTTAACTACGGCGGCACGACCGGGAATTTACCCTTCAGCCAGAACCAGCAGACCTATTACTCGTATGCTCGCATCGATGCGGCTGTCACCGACAAGATCCGCGTCTTCGGTTCGTGGCTCTATCAGGGTCAGGAAGAGTCCGGCGAGTTTATGCCTTACGCTGACTCGACCACTGGACTGTATAACTTCAGCACCGGGAATTCTCCTGCCAACTACGCGCACATTTATGGGTATGCCGCGCCAAATCTGACAGTCAACACGGGCGCCGACATCACGCTGACAAATAGCCTGGTTTCAACTACGCGTCTGGGCTACTTCTTCGAGAACTATCACGATTACGGTGTTCCACTCCCCGCCGACGTCTACTTGTTTGAAAACGCCGGAACGGGTCAATCCGCGCTGTGCCCGACCGCTGACTCGCCGGACAACTGCCCGGCATGGCCAGCCATTCTGAATCAGGCGAACGGCTATCAGTCGGCGCCTCTGGCGGCATTGACGCATCGCAACGCCAACAAGCATCTGCAACTCGACCAGGATTTCTCGTGGATCAAATCGGGAAAGCATCTTGGCACGAGCAACTTCAAGTTTGGCTATCAGCTTAACCGTGAGTCCAACAACATATTCCAAGGCAATAACGCTCCTGAAGTCCAGATCTTCCCGGGCAGCACGGAGACTTACTCGATACAGACAACCGGTCTATCGAATTGCGCCGCCGAAGTTGCCACCTACGGGGCAAGCTATGGCGTGTACAACAAAGATACCGGAGCCTTGTCAGGTTGCACCGGCACCTACGGATACGCGACGGTTTACGACATCGGTACCGGCGGAAAGGCGATCAGCTACAACAACTCCTTTTTCGCTCAGGATGCATGGGCGATCAAGAAGGGCGTCACCATCAACGCTGGTCTGAGAATGGAGAAAGAGTATTTGCCGGCGGATTCGACATTGAGCGGCGGCCCTGCCAAGCCGATCAACTTTGGATGGGGAGACAAGATCGAGCCGCGCATCGGCGCAGCCTGGGATGTCTACCAAAACGGAAAGATGAAGGTCTTCGGCGAATATGGCGTATTCAACGACATCATGAAGTTGAATCTGGCCATCAGTTCGTTCGGCGGCGCGTACTGGCAGAACTGCACTTACCTGATGAACTCGCCGAATTACACCGATCTTGACGCTGCTTTCGATGCGAATGGGCGCTATTGTTCAGGTGTTTCGACGAATCCGGCAAACTTTGCCAACGGCGCGCCTTCCAGCACCGACTTTCCTTTCATTGAAAATGCGAACTATCGCTCCAATGAAGGTGCTGTGCCGCATATCAAGCCATACCGTCAGCATGAAACCGTCTTTGGCACTGATTATCAACTGAGACAGAATCTTGCTATCGAAGCTCGCTGGGATCGTCGCCGTCTGGACCATGCAATTGAAGACGCGGCCATCTACATTCCCGCCAACGGTGGAGAAACCTTTGAGATCGTTAACCCCGGTGAGGGAGCGAACGCTACCTGGAACGACTACTACAATTTCCTCTCCGGTACGGAAGGTGATTGCACCAGTTGCCTGCCGAACCCCAAAGCCGCGCGAAGCTACGATGGCATAGAGGTTAGCCTGAAGAAGAACCTCAGCCAGGGCTGGTATGGGAGTTTCTCCTACACATATAGCTCTCTGAGAGGCAACTATTCCGGCCTTACGGATAGCGACCTTGCAGACGGCGGTGGCGGCCGCAATTCACCCAACAACAGCCGCGCCTTTGACGAGCCGTTCTTCTACTTCACCTCTCACGGCACCTCAGCTAACGGCCCATTGGCCACGGATCGTCCGAATACACTCAAGGGCTCTGCCTATTACGATCTGCCCTGGAGCAAGTTCGGGTGGAGCAAGAGGAATGTGACTGATTTCGGTATCTTCCAGGTTGCCTATCAAGGATCGCCTTTGAGCAGCTATGTCGATGTAGGCGAAACTTATGGCCCCGGCCAGGGAGGAGCCTACTTCACTTATCCGGAAGGTCGCGGAAAGTGGACAGATGTCTCGCAGAACACCACAACCGGTGTGATCACGATCGGCAACTCGTATGCCCGCCGTACGCCGTGGTATACGCAGACCGACTTCAATCTGAAACATTCCATCAAGGTGAAGGATAGCCAGACATTCAGTTTTGACGCTACGCTCACCAATTTGTTCAACCAGAGGGCAGTCACCGGTTATGGGTCGGAAATCGACTCAAATAACTACGGCGGCTTCCTCCAACCGAGTGGCTTAAGTTTGGGGAACGTGGCGGATGAATCGACAGCTTATTCAGCTTTCGAACACCCGTATGACTGGAAGACGCTGATGACCACGAACGGCATCACGGTAGACAGTCTCTATGGGAAACCGTTGTTCTACCAGATCTCGCGGAAGATCCGCGTTGCGGTGCACTACACCTTCTAACCGCAACCAATCCGCAAACCCTGGGGGATCTGAGCGATCAGGTCCCCCATTTATTTGCGCGACTTTCAATTGGCGTTAGGCAGGGCGGAGAGTACCGCGGCCGTTTACCGCTTCCGCGCCCGCCAGAAGGAGCTGACGCCCAGGTAGAAAAAGACCGCCGTCATAGCCGCCGCGAACAAAAGTTTCTGGTGGTCAGGACCGTGCGGGAAGCTGGCCCGCATACGCCAGAGACTCTGGGCGAAGATCAGGGCAAAGAGGAGGAAGAAGCTGCCGGTTATCTCCAGCCACAGGATGCCGCCCACGCGCCGGAAGGGACGGAAAAAGCCTCCTATGCCGCGCGCCACGCCGCCGCTTGCAAGCTGCTCGATGGCTCGCCTAGCAACCAGCTGGCGTACCCCGCCGACGGCAACTGCTTGAGTCGCGGGCGGCGCAGTAGCGCCTGCGCGCGCTCCGTCGGCCATGCGCTGGCCGGCGACGCGTCCTGCAACCCGCAGCCCGATGCCCAAGGCGCGTCCGATGCGTTCTGCTCTCACTTCGTTATGATGGTATCAGGACAGGTTGCCGCACTGTTTTTTCACCGATTGGGAGGGGATTCGCACTTGCTCTCGGGCGGCAACGGAAGTAAGGTAGAGGAATCAAAGCAGCTTTGCCTCTTTCGCAAACGCTGGCCGCTGTCCCTGGAGGTGCCTATGACAACACATTTACGCGAATTGATTCAGCAACTGGGCGAGGCCATCCATGAGTCGGTCATCGAAAGTGAACAGATAGCCGGCGTGGTCCAGGACATTCGGAATCACGGATTTGACGTGCTGCTGATGCTTGAAGCCACCATCGGCCTGAACGACGTTGCCGCCAAAGAGGCTGCCAGCGAGTCCGAAGAGGCGGAGGGCGCCGCTGGCGAGAATGGCGACGAAGCTCCCTTCACGCAGAACGATCTCAGCTTTCTTCGTTCCCTGCGCATCTCCATCGCCGGCGAGCAGGACGAGCCCGCCGACCCGGAGCAGCACTAGGCTCATTCGCAGCGCAATTGGCGGTCCATTTCATTTTTCAGAATCGCGCGGTCAAAGCCGCATAAACTGACCGACCCCGGCCGGTGAGCGGCTTGATCTGGCTCATCCAGCCGCTGGCCATGAAGTCGTCAAAGTTCACCCCTCCCATGGGCAACTCATACCACCTGTTGAAGATGTTGTCGGCAGCGGCCTGCGCTTGCAGAGGTCCGAGCCGGTAGTTGGCGTGCAGATTGAAGAGCGTGTAACCCGGCGTGGCTTGCTCGTAGCGGCGTGGATCGACGTTGGACTTGCGATCCACGGCCTGGATGCCGATGCCGGCCGCGAATCCCTTCCGCTCTTCGTCGAAGGCAGCGCGCAGGTTGGCCGGCATCATCTGATAAAGCGGGGTTGAAGCGTCGAGCCGCTCGCCGTGCAGCCTGCCGCCAACGCCGCTGATCTTGCCCTGGCCGTAGCGCGCGCTACTCCAGAGCGCCGCCCGGAAGGAAAGATCGCCTCCGTAAATCCGGGCGCTGTGATTGGCAAATTGCAGTTGCGCAAAGTTGCTCATGCCATAGGTCACGGTCATCATCGTGTCCACATCCACATAACTTTGGATATAAGTCAGGTAGGGAGTGAGCGTGAGATTCCATACCTTGCGCGACGGGTCGCGCCATGCAGCAGTGGCGCTCACTGTGTTTGCGATCTCCGGCTTGAGTCCGACGTTCCCCACATAGTAGTTGCCGTCGCCAAACCAGCCGATCATGCCGCTGGCCATCATATTGGTGGACCAAGCGTAACGCTCGTAAAGATTAGGCGCGCGCGTCTTGCGCGCATAACCGAACTCATACGTGCTGATCGCATTCGGCTGATAGCGCGCTAGAGCGGTCGCGTCAAAGTCCGGGTCAGTATGCGCGCGGCTGGATGCATTGAAGGCGGCGGCGTCGGCGGCGTACAGACTCGAATAGCCTTGCACCGGGCCGGCATTTGTCAGCACCGTATCATTGCGCAGGCCAAAAAGAGTCGTCCATTGCGTGTTCCATTTGCTTATTACTTCTGCATAACCTCCAAGACGCAGGCGGCGGCCGTCGTTGATGTTGATGAACGTATTGGGCCCCATCATCGGCGCCGCGCCCGCAACGGCCGGCCAGGTGTCGTCGAGCGCAAAGCGATGCAGCTCATTGCCCACCCTGAACGTCTGCCGCGCGGAGAGCGGCAGCTCCAGCTTCACGGCATACCCCAGATCTATTCCATGCGTATTCATTGGCATAAACATGGGCATCGGAAAAATGGATTTGTCATGCCCGATGTTCATTGTGTGTCGGGTGTTCTGCCAGAATAATTGCGCGTCGAGTGCACTGCGGGCGAAGTTCTTGCGATAGCGCACGTTGAGCGATTCGGCGTAGTTGCGCACCATATCCATTTGCGCGTTGACAAAGCCCTCATAGGGAGTGTGATGGAGGCTGGCCTCGAGCACGGCCAGGCTGCCCGCGCCCTGCGCCGCCAGAGTGATCGTGTGGCTGGTCGTCTGCGCATAGGTGGAAGTGAGTTTGTGGCCGCTGCCGTCGGTGTAATCCTCATTGGTTGCCCACGAGCCGACGTAGCCGATCCCCATGTTGCGCCCTCCAATCCACTCCGTCAGCGAGCCGCCGTAGTTCTGGCCGTTGCTGTGATAAAAGCCCGTGGATGCGCCCTCCTCGCGCAGGCGTTGCCCGGCTGGCGCGAAGCTCGGCGAGCGGGATTCAACAGCAAGGGTGCCGCCGGTGCTATCACCGCCTTGGCTGACCGGAGTAATGCCCGCCATCAGAGTTACCTGCGCTACGGAGAATGGCGCAACGTACGAAAGCGGCGGGTTCATGTGGTTGGGGCAAGCGGAAGAAACCGTCATGCCATTGACAACCAGCTTCGTGCGTTCGTCGCCCATCCCGTGCAAAAATGGAACGCTTGCAAGCTGTCCATTTTCGCGCAGGCTCACGCCGGGCGCATCTGCCGCCAACTCGGCCGCATTGCGGTTGCGTGCCTGGCCGGAATCGCTGACTGCGCGCCTGGTTGCGAAGGCGCTTTCTGTATCCGGCGCATTGATTTCGACGACGGTCCGCACACGCGCGATTTGCAGAGTCAGATTGGCTGCCGTCTCCATGCCGGCGGTGACGTTGAGATTGCGAATGATAGTGGTTTCAAAGCCGCGGGCAGAGATGATCGCCTGATAGCGGCCCGCTGGAAGGCTATCGAATGAAAATCCTCCCGCCAGGTTGGTTGCAAGTGAATATTTAGCTCCAGTGGCCAGATTTCTGACTTCGATGGCCGCTCCGGGAACAACCGCGCCGGATGGATCCTTCAACACGCCGTAAATGCGCCCGGTTGCGGTGGAAGTCGTCGTGCTATCGGGGCTATATTGTGCATAAATCCTTTGCGCCGGCCCGCATAGGCAGACGGTTGGCAGCAAGGCCAGCAGTAGCTTGGCTCTCATTGGTTCTCCATTGGTTTTACAGAGCGCGAAAAACGTGAAGAGGATTGGCGATGCCAGTCCTATCTGAAATGCACGCAATGCTTTACGCCAGAGGAGTGGGAGGGCCGCGTTTGGGATAGCCGCGCAGCAGCGGGATGCGGCAGCGCATCTCGGCTTGCGGCATTAAAGCGAGAGGAAGGGTAGCCGCGTCCAGCAATACGCTGCCCGATTCCGGTTGATAGTTTGGAGATTGAATTGAGCAAGCGTTGGCAGGGCAGCAGGGACACTTTGCGGCGACGGCGGCAAAGCCCTTCTGATGGCCGCTGCGGTCTCCCCTTTTGCACATTCGGCAGTGGCATATGCCTTTCCCGCGGCAGCAGGCGGGCAGATTTGCGTCCTCGCCGGGGAGAAGCATCGGCGCCATCAGAGTCCAACTGAAGAGCATCAGGAGCGAGATGGCGATGGCACGGCGCATTGCTGACAGTATAGCGGGCAAAGGGTTTGGCAGACTCGCGCCCTCGCTGGATGTTATCAATACTCAACATACATGGAAGGCAGCAGCGGTAACCGCTAAAATAGAGTCAGGGGCGCATCCCCGCAGAGAATCGAGCAGACCTAATGTTTGAAGTCACCGTGGAGGCAGGTTTCTCCTCCGGCCACTATCTTCGCAACTACAAGGGCAAGTGCGAGAACCCGCACGGGCACAACTACAAGATTCGCGTGACGCTGGCCGGAACAGAATTGGACGCTGCCGGCCTATTGCTGGACTTCAAGCTGCTCAAGCAGGTGCTGCGCCCGGTGATCGAGCGCATCGACCACCGGATGCTCAACGATCTGGAGCCGTTCATCGAACTGAATCCCTCGGCCGAGAACATGGCTAAATATTTCTATGAGCAGACCAACGAGCAGCTTGCCGCGATGACTCAGGGGCGGGTGCGCGTGAAGGACGCGACGATCTGGGAGACAGACACGACCACGGCTACATACTACGAATAGACGGTTCAGTTCATCTGGCTGGATTTTGATTTGAGGTACTTGTCGAAGGGTATCTCGAAGTCATAGAGTTCGTTGCCGCTGGCGTCGCGCAACTTGCGCAACAGCAGGCTGGCGCCCACAAGCGGATGGTCGAGGCCGGAGAGATCGTAAAAGAGGAAGCCGGCGCGGGTTGTGTGCGGCTCGACGACCAGGGAACTGAACTCGAAGGTGTTGAAGTCCTGCTCGATCTCCTTGTTGCTGGCTTTGGGCTTGAGCTTGATCTTGGGAATCGGATTGGGCATGGGGATGCTGCCGCCCTCACGCTCCTTTTGAGTCATCAGCCGCTCAACGTCCTCCGGCTCGGCGGCCTGAATCTTGTCGCCAGCGGCGGTGAGAAAGAGAATGCGTGCATCGCTCAGGCGGATGGGCCGGTCGCTGTTGTTGGTGACGATGAGACGGATGGGCATTACGCCGTGGGCGAGATAATCGACGCGAAAGATGCTTTGCTTTTCGCGCGTATCATAAGGTTCGGCGGCGATGACCACCTTTTCGTTATCGTGCGCCTCGACAGCGGCAAAGGCCGTGGCCGGCTGCACGGGCGGCGGAGTGTGGTCGCCGGCCAGCGCCGGTAGCGCCATGCCGAGCAGAAACAGTGGAGTTGAAAGCAATAATCTCATCGCGCTCGACACTATCATCCTAGACCCGCCTGTATCATTTGAGTGTTAGACCGGACGAGGGAAAAACCGTCACCGATGATATTGTTCTTCTACAACATGGCGTTGCTGGCGGCGCTGGTGCTGGGCGCGCCCTGGTGGCTCTTTCGCATGGCGACGACACAAAAGTACCGCGAGGGGCTGCTGGAACGCTTGGGCTGTGTCCGGCTGGGCGGGTTGAAGCGAGGCCTGACGCAGCGCGACCGTCCAGTCATCTGGGTCCATGCCGTCTCGGTGGGTGAGGTGCTGGCCATCAGCCGACTGGTGAAGACTCTGGATGCCGCGCTGCCGGAGTTCATGATCGTCGTTTCAACCACGACGCGGACCGGTCAGGCGCTGGCCCGCGAGCGCTTTGGAGCAAAGCGCGTCTTCTATTGCCCGCTGGATCTGCCCTGGGCGGTGCGCGTTTATTTGCAAGCTCTCCAGCCGCGGCTGCTGGTGCTGGCCGAGACCGAGTTCTGGCCGAATCTGCTCAGCGGCTGCTATCGCCGAAAAATCCCGGTGGTCGTGGTCAACGCCCGCGTCTCCGACCGCTCCTGGCCGCGCTACCGGCGGCTGCGCCGGCTGTGGCGGCCAATTCTTGCGCCGCTCAGCCGTGTGCTGGCGCAGAGCGAGACCGACGCCGAGCGCCTAAAGGCCATCGGCTGCCGGCCGGAGCGGGTGACGGTGGCGGGAAATCTGAAGTTTGACGTGCGCGCCGCTGAAGAGGCCGAGGCGACGCGACTGCTGAGAGCGCTTGCTGGCGGGCTGCGGCTCATCGTCGCGGGCAGTACGCTGGAAGGCGAGGAGGCCGCGCTGCTGGAGGCTTGGCCGCGGCTGCTTGCCGCCGATCCGCAACTGGCTATGGTGCTCGGCGTCCGCCATCCTGAGCGGTTTGACGCTGTGGCGGCGCTGCTGGAAGGCTCCGGCGTCGCATGGGTGCGGCGTTCAGAGTGGAGAAACCAGCCCTCCAAAACGCTGAAGCCGCTGCATGGCGGGCAGATTGTTTTGCTGGACACCATTGGCGAGCTGGCCTCGGTCTACTCGCTGGCAGACGTAGCCTTTGTGGGCGGCAGCCTGGTTCCGGCGGGTGGACACAACCCGCTGGAACCGGCGCAGTTTGGCGTTCCCATCGTGATGGGAGCGCACTTTGCCAACTTCCGCGCCATTACCGAGAATTTGCTGGCGCAACAGGCCGTTCGCATCGCTGCCAAGGAGGAGTTGGCCGCAGTATTAATCGAGTTGTTGGGAGACAGCAGCAAGGCCCAAGTGATGGGCGAGCGGGCCAGGGAGGTCTTCCTGAGCCAGGCCGGCGCAACCGGCCGCACTGTCGATGCGTTGATGGAGTTGCTTTCGGCAAATCACGAAACGGAGCGCCCCGCATGAGCCAAAGCACCTTTGCGCGGCGGCTGCTGCTTCCGTTGAATCCGCTTTACCGGTTGGCGCTGGCGGTGCGCGAGCTGCGGCTTGCTCTGGCGCCGGAGCCGGTGCGGCGGCTGCGAAACCCAGTGATCAGCGTCGGCAATCTCTCCACCGGCGGCGCGGGCAAAACGCCGCTGACCATTGCGCTGGCCAAGGCCTTGAAGGAGCGCGGCGTGCGCGTGGATGTGCTCTCGCGCGGCTACGGGCGGCAGAGCCAACAGGCTGCTCGCGTCGATCCGGATGGCTCCGCCGAGGAGTTTGGCGACGAGCCGCTGGTGATTGCCTGGGAGGCCGACGTTCCCGTCTATGTGGCCCCGGAGCGCTACGACGCCGGAATGTTGGCCGAGGGCGACGCAGCGTCAGAGCAGCCGGTCAGCAATCCAGAGCTGGAAACGCCGGAATGGTCAAGCCTGGGCTGGGAGGAAGAGACGCCGGCGAGCGAGCCGGGGAGTGCGCTGGTCAGGGTAAAAAGCTCGCTGGCGCTCAAAGGCTTCAGATCTGGCGACGAACCAGCCGATGCGGCGCAGGACGGTTCGGCTTCCTCGGAACAACCCCAAGCAGATGAGGCGTCTTCGGCAATGGAGCCGGATGCGGCTGAGCCGCCTCTCTCGGTTCATCTGCTTGACGACGGCTTTCAGCATCGCCAGCTGGCGCGCGATGTGGATATTCTTCTTTTGAATCAGCAAGATTGGAGCGACTGGCTGCTACCGGCGGGCAATCTGCGCGAGCCGCGCGATGCGGCGCGCCGCGCCACTGTGTTGGCGATTCCCGCCAACGAGCCGGAGTTGGAGGTGGCGCTCGGCGTCTGGGGCTGGACGGGACCGCTCTGGAGGCTGCATCGCAAGATGGAGATTCCGCACGCGCGCGGCCCGGTGGCCGCCTTCTGCGGCATCGCCCGCCCGGAGCAGTTCTTCGCCGGTCTGGAGACTCTCGGCCTCGAAGTCCGTCTTCAGCTCGCATTTCCCGATCACTTCACCTACACCCGCGAAGTGCTGGAAGAGCTGCTGATGAAGGCGCGCGCCGCCGAGGTGACAGCCATCCTTACCACGATGAAGGATTTGGTCCGGCTGGGCGAACTGGCTGACCTCTTTCCCCGCTCCATGCCGCTGGCCGCCGCTCGGCTGCGCATTGTGATCGACGAGGAGCAGAGTGCGCTGGACTGGCTGATCGAGCGGCTGAAGCCGGTTGATAGCCCGATATGAGCCGCAGACAGCGTTGGGGTTACTGCGTGGGCGGCTTGGCCGGCGCAGCGGCGGCGGGCTTGTCGTCCAATTGCACAACGAGGCCGGTCTGGTCGCCTTTCACTTCGATTGGGATGGTAGCGTCCTGGTAGCTCCTCAAGTACTTGGGGTTCATCTGCGCAAAGACGTCCCCCTGAGCGTTCGGGTCCATGTCGCCTGCGTGTACTTTCAATTCGTACTGGCCTTCGGGGACGTTGTTGAACTTGAAGCTGCCGTCCTCTTCAATCTTGGTGTAACGCAGCGAGGCCTTGGTATCGGGGTCGTTCAAACTCACCCCGCCGGAGTTGACAGCGTGGCTGTCCGTTTTGGCCACAACAGTGCCGGAGACCTGATGCAGGTTGTCGACGGGGAAGACGATGTCTATGCCATCGACGTCCTCTCCAAGGCCGACTTCAATGGGCTTGATATCCTTTTCGCGGAAGACTCCGCCGGAATAAACGACAAGGGCATCGCCCATATTGGAGTGTATACTCTGCGCTCCCCCCAGGCCGATGATTGATTGAACCGTAGGCAGCTGGGCCTTGATGGCGTACTTGCCCTTGGCCAGGCCGCTGACACGGTAGTGGCCGCGGTCGTCGGTGGTTGTGTTCTGTCCGCCTGGATTGAAGGGATCCGCCTTCCATTTGCCATCCTCCTGCAGGACCATCCGAACGGGCGTCACGCCGGGAGCGGGACTGCCGTCGTCGTAGCGAATCACGCCGTTGATCGAGCCGCCGCGCTCCAGACGTACATCCGCGCGCACCGCGGCACCCTGCACGATGATCTTCTCGGCCAAAGCTTGGACCTGTTTGACTGCATCGGCTTTACCCTCAATGATGTCATATTGCGTAAGCGATGTAAGCGGCGAAAGATAACCGCTGAGCTGGGCGACAACGTAATAGGTTCCGGCTGGAACCTTGGGCATCTCGAAGTAGCCTTCGATTGAGCTGACAGCGGTAAGCCCCGTGCTCCGCTGCGATTGAGCTAAGCTCTTTGCCAAAACCTTCGCCATATCCTTTTCGTTTTTTACGCTCGCAAAATCGGGAGTCTGGGTTGGCTGCGGTTTTTCGGGGATCAGTTGCACAGAGGCAAAGCGGGCCGGCAGGTTGGTGTCGCCACAGGTGACGTGGCCGCTGACGGTGGCGTAAACTGACGGGTCGGTTTGGGATGCTGCCTGCTCCTGCGCCGGCGCGGGCAGGCAGGAAAAAACCAGGGCAGCACTGGAAAGAATGAAAACGAGACGACGCATGACGCCTCCTCAAATCATTCAACGAATAGTAAACCTATCCTTGGCAAACGTCTATGGATGTTTTGCATGGTCAGGGAGCCCCGCCTAGTGAGAGAATCAGAGCTTGCAGACGCACTCCAACTTTCGCTTGCTCGTGGTCCGGCTCAGCGCTCTGGGCGACATTCTGCACGCGCTGCCAGCGATGACGGCTCTGCGGCAGGCGCATCCAGATTGGGCGATCGACTGGGTGGTTGAGCCGCGCTGGCGCGCGCTGCTGGCGGCGGATAAGGGCGTCCCGCGAAGCACAGCCCAGCCGATTGCAGACCGCCTGCATTTTGCTCTGACAAAGCAGTGGGGAAAAGCGCCCTTCAGCCGCCAAACCCTTGGTGAAATCCGTGCTCTGCGCGCGGCGCTGCGGGAGGGCGAATACGACGCTGTGCTCGACCTGCAAGGGGCGATCCGCTCAGCGGTGTTGGCGCGCTTTTCCGGCTGCGCAAGGCGGATTGGCGCGGCAGAGCCGTGGGAGCGGGCGGCGCGCTGGCTCTACACCGAGCGCGTGGCCACGCGGGGTACGCACGTTATTGAGCAGGATGTGGAACTGGCCTCGGCAGTTGCCGGCGATGTTCTCAAGCCTGCGCAGCCCTGGCTGCCCGTGGACCCGGTTGCCGAGGCCTGGGCCGAGGAGATTCTGCCTGCAAACACGCGGCCTGCAGTTCTGCTGAATCCCGGCGCGGGCTGGGGCGCAAAACGCTGGCCAGTCGAGCGCTACGCAGCCGTGGCGCAAGGACTCATCGAGCGCGGCTGCCGTGTGCTGGTCAATGCTGGCCCGGGCGAGGAGGCGCTGGCCGAGTTCATCGTCGGTTCAACCGGTGGCGCGGCCACGGCGCTCGCCTGCACGCTTGCCCAATTGATTGCCGTCACCCGCCGTATCGCGCTGGTCATCGCGGGCGACACAGGGCCGCTGCACCTGGCCTGCGCCCTCGGCCGCCCGGTGGTGGGCATCTACGGACCCACGGGCCCGGGACGCAATGGGCCATTCGGGACGCAATTCATCGTCCTGCGCAGCCCCCGGAGCCGACGCGACCACGCGCGCCTGAGAGCGCCGGAGGCCGGTCTGCTGACCATCCAACCTGACGACGTGCTGCGCGCCGCCGATATGTTGTTCTATCCTGAAAGTACCCCCGAAACCGAAAGCGTCCCAGAAACTTCGTCATGATTCAGCCTGCACACCCACAATCCGCATTGCCGCCGACCGACTGGATTGCCCGCTGGCAGCGCGTGGCCCGGCGCATCCGTGTGCCGCTGGGCTTTGCGGTGGCGGCGCTCTATCTCTTTGAACTCGCGCGGCGCGCGCCCCAGCCGCAGGCCGTAGCCTGGAGCCTGGCGCTGGTTCTGCCGGGGCTAGCCCTGCGCGCCTGGGCCGCCGGTTGCGTCAAGAAAGACCGCGAATTGACGGTGACCGGCCCGTACGCCCACACTCGCAACCCGCTCTACATGGGTTCCATGCTGATGGCTGCCGGCTTTGCGCTGGCTCTGCTGAGCTGGCCGGTAGCGCTCGTTCTCGCCTTGGGCTTTGCGATGATTTATGTGCCGGTGATCGCCTCCGAGGAGAGGTTCCTGCGCGCCACGTTTCCCGCCTTCAACGATTATTGCCGTCGAGTGCCGCGGCTGATTCCGCGGCTCACCCCGGCTCGTCAAACCGGGAATGAAAACCGAAGCGGCGTTTTTTCTCTTTCACTTTATATCCAGCACCGCGAGTACAATGCAGGAATGGGCGTGGCGCTGCTTTATCTCAGCCTGCTCATTCTACGGCCGCTTCTGGCCGCGCATCTGAATCTGCCGCGATGAGCGGTTTCAACAAGGAGCCAGCTCGCCCGTGAAGACGCGCACAACAGCAATTGCCATTTTTGGCGCACTCGTCCTGGCCGGCGCGGCAATGCCGGTTCCAGCTCAGCAACTGCCGCCGCCACGTGCCGGCTTCAGCTTTCCGCAAAAGCAGACCCTTACATATTCAGTGGATTGGCGCGTTTTTCCAGCCGGGACTGCCGTGCTGCGCTTTGAGGCCGCGGGTGACCGTGAGAATCTGACCGCCAGCGCCGACACCATCGGAGCCATCAACCTGATCTTCCACGTCAGCGATCACTTCCAATCGAGCTTTGACCGGAACAGGGGTTGTACCGACGACTTCAACAAGCAGACGGTTGAGGGCCGCCGCCAGCTCACTTCGACGCTGCATATGGATTACGCCCAGAACCGCTCCATTCTTGATGAAAAGAATCTGGTTACCAAACAGACAAAGCACGTTGAGTCGACTGTTCCCGGTTGCCTGACAGACCTGCTCACCGGCGTCTTCTACGCTTCGTCGCAGCCCATCGTTCTAGGGCACAGTTTCGTGCTTCCCGTGGCGGAAGCCATGCACGTGGTGCCGGTGACGATGAAGGTGGAAGGGCGCGAGGAGATCAAGACCCCGCTTGGTACATTCAAAACTCTGCGTGTACAGCCCACCGCCGACGCCGGCGTGGTCAAGAATCGCGGCAACATCTGGATCTGGTACACCGACGACGAGCGCCACTTGCCCGTGCAGATGCGCGCCCGCCTGTTTTGGGGGACCATCACCTTCCGGCTCACCGGCAACGAAAACAGGTAATCGCTCCCTCGGCCCGCATCAGGAAGATTTTGGGAATACTCCCATTTCAGTCCAATACATATAGCCGGGATGCCGGAATTCACTAGCATTGTGATTCTTATCCTGTGGTAACATTTTCCTCAATCACCAGCGTAAGCGGCGTTGCCGCCACGCGCGCCGTTGTTTGCCGTGGTATCGGGGCCAACGCAGGTTTGGGCGCAAATCAAAAAAAGCCACCAGGAAATTAAATCCCCAAGGAGGTTCTTTTGTGAAACGCATCACCTTTCTGTTGTCACTTCTCTGTCTTGCCGCAACGATGACACTTGCGGCCCAGTCTTCCAACTCAGGCACGCAGGCCTCGCCTTCCGTTAGTGATACCAAGTCCGTGAAGGCCGCAAAGAAGGGCGAGGTTCACCTCAAGCCGTTTTCCGAGATTGGCCTCAGCGGAGGAGTCTCGTTCATGGGAGTGAATCTGCAGGCGGCCACCAACCTGAATCGCTATATGAATGTGCGTGGCATTGGCAACGTTTTCAGCTACACGATCAACAACTTCACCACCAACGGTTTCAGCCTGAACGGCACCTTCAATATGGCCTCGGCCGGCGCCGCGGTGGATTTTTACCCCTTCCCCAAGCATGGATTTCGCCTCAGCCCGGGCGTGATGTTCTATAACCAGAACCAGGTCTCAGCTAATGCCGTCACCACGCCTGGAACCAGCTTTACCCTCAACAACACGAAGTACTATTCTGATACGGTCTCACCTCTTACCCTGGCTGCAAATCTTGGCTTAAACGCCAACAAACAGGCCTTCACGATGACCACAGGCTGGGGCAACATGATCCCTCGCAAGGGTGGCCATTGGTCATTCCCCTTTGAACTGGGTGTGGTCTTCACCGGCGCACCGACCCTGAATATGACTCTTGCCGGCTCGGCCTGCACGAATCAAGGCGATGCCACCACGAATGGTCCCACATGCGTGAATATGGCCACGAACGCTACCGCGCAGAGCAATCTGGCTTCTCAGGTTGCGACTTACCGGAACGATTTGGACTTGCTGCAGTTCTATCCCATCCTCTCTTTTGGCGTTTCCTACGCCATTCACCTTCGGTAGCCAGCTGCAAAGCTGCGCATAAAAGGGCCGCCTAAAATTTGGGGCGGCTTTTTTGTGAGGGGAAGGCGCAAGCAGAATTGGCCACTCGCGTACACGCCGAGCCAAAACGCGGTGAGCAGGTGTATGATTTCTGTCGGGTTTTTTACCTCGGAAACGAGGGCTTTATTTTGTGTGGAATGGGAGACTTTGCATGAAGGGCAAACGGTGGAATCTTGCGGCTTGGCTGGGAATCGGGTCGAGCTTATTGTTAACATCCTGTGGTGGTGGCGGCAGCAGCACAACAACTACGCCGCCGGTTACGACATACACACTCAGTATCAGCTCGACCAATCCGGCCAGCGGAGTGACTGTTTCCGTCGGTCCGGCGGACATCAACGGCGTGTCGAGTGGAACTACTCCTTTCACTCTTACTTACGATGCAGACACAACGGTTATGCTCAGTGCGGCCGCAACGGCGGGGAGCAATAAATTTTCCTCGTGGAATGGCTGCGTAAGCACGACTGACACCTGCACGACGGAGATGTATGGCAACACCTCCATCATGGCCAACTACAGCTTGACATCGGTTGCCGTGTCCCCCGATCCTGCCACCGTCACCATCGGAAACAGTCTCGTATTCACCGCGAATCTGAACGGTTCAACAAGTACGGCGGTAACCTGGTCGGTAAACGGAATTGTGGGCGGGAACTCAACGGTCGGCACTATCAACACGAGTGGAACTTACACCACGCCATATCCGGCGCCGGCATCAGTCACTGTGACGGCCACCAGCACGGCGGATACCACCCAAACTGGCAGCGCTACCCTGACCATCACTGCTCCGGCCGCAGCGGCAGGTCCGGCGCTGAGCGTGGATGCGGGTGCACAGACCCACCCCATCAGCCCGTTGATCTACGGCATGAACGGTTATCTGCTGGGCGCTTCGGCGGATGATATTGCCGCTGTCGCGCCAGCCAATATTTCCGTCTCGCGCTGGGGCGGCGACTCCACCGAGCGCTACAACTACCAACTGGATGTCACCAACGCCATCGACGACTACTACTTTGAAAATGGGCCCGGAACCGGAGGGGACGGCTGGGCCGCGGCCAGCGGAGTCACGGCCTTCGACGAATTTGTCCAGAGCAATGCCACCAACAGAATCAAGTCGTTGGGCACTGTGCCCGTGCTTGGCTGGGTGTCAAAAGACAGTACCTCATGCAGCTTCCCGTCGTCCACCTACCCCGATCAGCTTGCCGTCAATAGCAAAGCGGCCTTTTCCGGCGGTACAAGCGGTTGCGGTTCCGGCATTTATCCCAATGGGGTTGGAGGTTGCACATCCACCGGTGGGTGCGAAATCCCCGCCGATCCAACCGTCACCAGCGTTGCCGCGCCTCCGCCGGCTCCGCCTGCTGCCTCAGCAGTCAATGCCACCTGGGCGAATAATACCTGGGCGGGCGGTTGGGCAAATTATCTGGTCAACAAGTTTGGCCCAGGCAATCCGGCTACCGGTGCAGGGACGGGCGTCTCCATCTACGACTTGGATAACGAGCCCAGTTGGTGGGATTCCAATGACGCCGACGTGCATCCGTCGCCCTTCACTTATGACGAAGTAACCAAAGGCGGCATCGGCACCGCGCTAGCCATCAAGACAGCTGACCCGACTGCGGAAGTCAGCGGCCCAGTGATGGATTACTGGTGGGACTACTTCTATTCCAAAACGGATGTCGAGTCGGGATGGAAGACGGGCCCATGTTTTGCGCCCTGGAGCAATCCTGTTGATCGTCAAGCCCACAATGGCATTCCGTTCATCGAATACTATCTCCAGCAGTTCAAGGCGGCTGCGGCCACTTACGGCGTTCCCCGCTTGCTGGATTATGTGGACCTGCACACCTATCTTGCGGCCAACTATAACGGCAACAGTGTAGGGCTGACCACGGCGGGCGACACCGGGGAGCAGCAAGCGCGGCTCAACTCAACACGCGCCTTCTGGGATCCGACCTATATCGATACCAATTACCCGCAACCGAACTACCCTACGGACAGCAAATACACCACCAGCTGCAATGTTCCTTCACAGTCTCCGCAACTGATTCCGATGATGCAGGGCTGGGTGGCGCGGGACTATCCCGGCACCAAGCTCTCCATCGACGAATACAACTGGGGAGGGTTGGAGTCGATCAACGGCGCGCTGGCGCAGGCTGACATTCTGGGCATCTTCGGAGAATATGGACTTGATATGGCCACCATGTGGCCGACGACGAATCCTTCGCAGCAGATCCCCGGCATGATGTCCTTTGCCATCTACCGCAACTATGACGGCAACAAGTCGATGTTCGGCGACACGGCGCTGACTTCAGCCAGCGTCAATCAGGGCCAGCTTTCGGTCTACGGTGCGCTGCGCACCTCTGACAACGCTGTAACCGTGGTGGTGATCAACAAGACCTACACCGACCTGACCACCACACTCTCGCTGGCCAACCTCGCAGCTGGAGCCACCACCGCACAGCCGTATCTTTACAGCAACGCCAACCTGGCCGCTATTGTGAAGCATACGGCCGTAACCATCACGCCGCCTACCGCGGGAGGCACCACCAGCACCATCAACAACTACACCTTCCCGGCGCAGTCGATCACGCTTTTGGTCGTGCCGCAATAGGATTGCTCGCTGTTGTGAATAACCATGTTCGGAGGGGGATGAGCCTTGGCTTGTCCCCTTTCCGGCTTTCAAGGATCATCAGCCAGAGATTTTGGGGAACGCGTGAGACTGTGACAACTTCTTCCAGCTCTGTGTTAATCGCTCTTCTTTTCCGTTTTGAAGAGCAGAACCAGCGGAATGCAGAGCAGCGCGAGCACCGCGATCGAGCGGAAGTTATCGGCATAGGCCAGCAGGGAAGACTGCTGTAGCACATTGCTGTAGAGCGCGCCGAGGGCCTTTTGCTGCGCGGTGACCATGTCAGCGCCCTGAGAGAAGAGGTGAGCCTGCAAGCCGCGGAGAAAGCCGCTGGCCATAGGAGCCCCGGCGTCTGCTGCCAGCGTAGTCTGATGAATCTGCGAGTCGCGCACCATCATGGACATGACGCTTGCGATGCCGATACTGCCGCCGATATTGCGCATCAGATTGTAGATTCCAGTGGCATTGCCCATCTCCTGCTTGCGCAGCCGGCTCAGCGTCATGGTGGTTAACGGAACGAAGATGAAGCCCATGGCGAAGCCGTTCATGATGTTGGGTATGACCACAGAAGACATCCCGATCTGCAGGCTGATGTTGCCCAGCATCCAGGTCGAGTAGCCGAGCAGGGCAAAGCCAAGAGCCATCAGCACGCGGCCATCGACGTAGCGAACCAGGACTCCCACTGCGATCATCGAAGCCATGGCGCCGATGCCGCGCGGGCTCACGGAGAGGCCGCTTTGCAGCGCAGAGTAGCCCATCATGGTTTGCAGAAACAGCGGCAGCATGGCAGTGGCGGCATAAAGAACAAAGCCGTAGATGCATGTGATCAGCGTACCCACGGCGAAGTTGCGGTTGAGGAAGATGCGCAACTGCACGATCGGTTCGTCATCGGCCAGCTCGCGCACGATGAAGCAGACGAGCGCCAGCATGGAGATGGCCGCCGTCCAGCAGATCCATGGCGCAGCAAACCAATCCGATTCCTGGCCTTTGTCGAGCACGAGCTGCAATGTTCCCAACCAGAGAGCCATCAGCCCGAAGCCGATATAGTCAATGGCACCTTTGAATTTGTCGCGTAGATAGGGCGGGTCTTCCACGAAGAGGCTGACCATGTAGAGCGCCAGAATGCCGATGGGAAGGTTGATGTAAAAGATCCAGCGCCAGGAGTAGCTGTCGGTAATCCATCCACCGAGAGTTGGGCCGATCACCGGGGCGACGATAACGCCGACGCCATAGACGGCCATCGCCGTGCCGTGCTTGTGTGGTGGGAAGCTCTCCAGCAGGATGGATTGCGCCAGCGGTTGCATTCCGCCGCCGCCCACGCCTTGCAGAACACGGGCCACAATCAGCATGGGCATGGTCAACGACATACCGCACAAGAGCGACGCCGCCGTGAAAATCAGGATGGAGATCAACAACAGCCGCTTGCGCCCTATGCGACGCGCAATCCATCCGGCGGCGGGCAGCATGATGGCGTTGGCAACCAGGTAGCTGGTCAGCACCCATGTCGATTCATCGGTTGAGGCCGATAGATTGCCGGCGATATGCGGCAGTGCTACGTTGGCCACCGATGAGTCGAGCACCACCATGAAGGTGGCCAGCATCACCGACGCGGCGATCATCCACGGATTCGCCTTTGGTTTCCAGTCGTGGTGTTCGGCTTCCGCCACGGTCTGCAGGTTGTTTGAGGCGCTCATCCGGGATGTCCATTCTCAGGGGCTAAAAGGCGGTGTTGGCCGTCGCCCAGGTGACGCGGCTTCAAAAGGTCCGTATCACCATTTTAGCTGGCTTTGCTTAAAATCTCGCGCCATCAGCGAGTGGGCCGTCGCGGTTGACACGCTTCGGCTCGCCTCCTATACTCACAAATTGCTGTGGTTGATAGATGTTTCAGGTGTGAAGGAGCTGGCATGGGCAAGGCAAACGATAGGGAATCCGGGTTCATTGATCCAGCCGCGATTCCACAAAGAAAGTTGTACACCGGAGCCACAATGCCGGCCATCGGGTTGGGAACCTTCGGCTCCGACCACGTGACGCCAGGCCAGGTGGCCGAGGCCGTCAAAGGCGCGGCCGCCGTGGGTTACAGGCACTTCGATTGCGCATCGGTCTACGGCAATGAAGAAGCCGTGGGCGCCTCGTTCGAGGAGATTCTTCGCGGAGGAATCAAGCGCGAGCAGATTTGGGTCACATCCAAACTGTGGAACGACAAGCACGGCGAAGACGATGTGATTGCCTCGTGCCGCAAGTCACTTGCCGATCTGCGCCTCAACTACCTTGATCTGTATCTTGTCCACTGGCCCTTTCCCAACTTCCATGCGCCGGGCTGCGACGTGACCTCGCGCAGCGCGGACGCCAAGCCATACATTCACGCCAACTATATGAAGACATGGCGCAAGATGGAAGAGCTTGTGGACATGGGCCTGGTGCGGCATATCGGCACTTCGAATATGACCATCCCCAAGCTGAAGCTGGTGCTGCGAGATGCGCGCATCAAGCCCGCTGTGAACGAGATGGAGCTACATCCGCACTTTCAGCAGCCGGATCTGTTCAAGTACGTGGTCGACAACGGCATTCAGCCCGTCGGTTACTGCCCCCTCGGCTCGCCCGGACGTCCGGAACGCGACCGCACACCGGAAGACACCGCGCCCACTGAAGACCCGGTTATTACAGAGATTGCCCAGCGGCATGGCGTCAATCCCGCGGCGGTCTGCATCAAGTGGGCCGTTCAGCGCGGACAGACGCCGATTCCCTTCTCCATCAACCACTACCGCGAAAACCTGCTGGCTGCCGCCCAAGATCCGCTCAGCGATGAAGAGATGCGCGCGATTGCCAAGCTCGACCGCAACTGCCGCCTGATTAAGGGACAGGTCTTTCTGTGGAAGGATGGGCAAAGCTGGGAAGCGCTTTGGGATGTCAACGGAGAGGTTACGCCGGCGTAGTTGCCGCGCCCAGTGAAAATCAGCAAGGGGAGAACAAAGAGATGAATACGACGATGACCGCGGCGTTTTTGCCCGGCAACTCGACTGTCGAGATGCGTACGGTGCCGGTGCCCACTCCGGGCCACGGAGAGGTTCTGCTGCGCGTAAAGGCCTCGACGATCTGCGGTTCTGATATTCGCTGCATCTACCACGAGCATCTGGGCAAAGGGCCGGAAGGCTACCAGGGCGTGATCGCCGGCCACGAGCCGTGCGGCCAGATTGTGGCGGAAGGCGCGGGCTGCCGGCGCTTCAAGACGGGCGACCGGGTGATCGTCTACCATATCTCCGGCTGCGGAGTCTGCAACGATTGCCGCCGCGGCTACATGATCTCGTGTACCAGCGAGAAGTATCGCCGCGCCTACGGCTGGCAGCGCGATGGTGGCATGGCCGAGTACATGATCGCTGAGGAGAAGGATCTGATCGCGCTCCCCGATGAACTCTCCTATGCCGACGGCGCGCAGGTGGCCTGCGGCTTCGGCACCGTCTACGAGGGGCTGGGAAAGATCGGCATCGACGGCAATCACGCCGTGCTCATTACCGGACTGGGACCGGTTGGCCTGGCCACGGGCGCACTCTGCCGCAAGCTTGGCGCCAACAAGATCATCGGCATTGATGTGGTTGCCGAGCGCATGAAGATCGCCCTCGATCTCGGCCTCTGCGACGCGGTGCTGGCTTCAGGACCGGAGAATGTGGCTCAGGTGAAGCAGCTCACCGGCGGCATGGGCGTGGAGCGCGCGGTGGATTGCTCGGCGAACCACGCGGCGCGGGCCACGGCCATTCGCGCCACGCGCAAGTGGGGCAAGATCGTCTTCCTGGGCGAAGGCGGCTCGGTCGAGATCAATCCCTCGCCTGACATGATTCATGACCAGAAGACGCTCTATGGCTCATGGGTCACATCGACCTGGCTGATGGAAGAGCTGGTGGAGCGGCTGGTCCGCTGGAATCTGCATCCGGCGGAGATTATTACCCACAGATTCCCGCTGGAGCGCGCCGGCGAGGCCTACGCGCTGATGTCCTCGGGCAAGTGCGGCAAGGTCGCCGTCTGCGCGGATGAAGAGCTGGCATAAAGCGGCTGCCGGAGCCAGGAACTCCCGCATGAGAAGAGGCTCTTGCGAAACTCTACTACGAGGCGGTTCTTCGGCCCCGTAGGGGCCATCGATAATAGCCCAGGATGGAGCGAAGCGGAATCCTGGGTCATGTCGCCAGTACAAGCCAAAGCCCCGTAGGGGCGTTCGAATCATCGCGCCGGTTTCTTATTCTTGCACTGGCTGGAAGATAATTTTGCAAGAGGTTCAGAGGCTGCGGATTATTGCGGCGGCGATTTCTGCCGATAGAATGAATGGCAGCGCGTCGCGCGGGAGGAAGCCGGATGAAGGACAAGCTCAAGAAGGAAGAGAAAATTATTGTGCAGGCGGCGGCGCTTCAGGCCGCAATCAGCCCCGACGCAATGCTTCCAGCGCCAGATAAAAAAGAGTCAAAGACGCTGCGCCTGGGAAAAGATTGCGACTACGACAAGGAACTCAGCCGCCTGCAAATCGAACTCGTCAAGCTGCAGGAGTGGATACGCCAGGAAAAGCTGCGCGTGGTCGTGATCTTTGAGGGCCGTGACGCGGCCGGCAAGGGCGGCGCCATCAAGCGCATCACCGAGTCGCTCAATCCCCGCGTCTGCCGCGTGGTGGCGCTGACCACGCCCACTGAGCGCGAGCAATCGCAGTGGTACTTTCAGCGCTATGTCGCTCATCTGCCAGCAGCCAGCGAAATGGTGCTCTTTGACCGCAGTTGGTATAACCGCGCCGGCGTGGAGCACGTGATGGGCTTCTGCACAGAGGCGCAGTATCTTGAGTTCATGCAGAGCTGCCCGGAGTTCGAGCGGATGTTGCAGCGCTCCGGAATCCGCCTCATCAAGTACTGGTTTTCAGTGAGCGACGAGGAGCAGGAGCGGCGCTTCCAGGACCGCATGAGAAACCCCACGAAGCGCTGGAAGCTGAGTCCCATGGATTTGGAATCGCGCAAGCATTGGGCCGAGTATTCGCGCGCCAAAGACGAGATGTTCGCCGTTACCGACACCAAGCTCTCGCCCTGGTTTGTGGTCAACGCCGAGGACAAGAAGTGCGCGCGGCTGAACGTGATCAGCCACCTGCTCTCACAGTTTGCCTACCGCGATTTGACGCCTGAGCCGCTGGAACTGCCCAAGCTGGAAAAATCAAAGTACGTGCGCCCGCCCATCCAGGAGCAGAACTTCATTCCGCTGATTTACAAGTAGCGCGTCGTTACTGTTCACTGACCACTGGCTTTCGTCCACTGGTCTACCCAGTCGTTCACCGTTTTGTACCAGAGGCGCGAGTTCTGCGGCTTCAGCACCCAGTGGCCTTCGTCGGGGAAGTAGAGCATCTTCGACGGCACCTTCAATCTCTGCAAAGTATCGAAGAGCTGGAAACCCTCGGAGAGATCGAGGCGATAGTCGAGCTGGTTGTGAATCACCAGCGTCGGCGTCTTGAAGTTCTTGGCGGAAAGCGCGGGAGAGAATTTGCGGAATGGATTCTCCGCGTCGGGCTTGCCGTAGTAATCCCAGGGCTTGCCCTTGAACTCCCACTCGTTGAACCACTCCTCCTCGGTCGTTCCCCAGGCCGATTCGGGGTTGAACATTCCGTCGTGCGTGACGATGCACTTGAAGCGGTCGGTGTGGCCGAGAATCCAGTCGGCCATGTAGCCGCCGTAGCTGGCGCCGAGGGCGCACTCGCGCGATTTGTCGATGAAAGAGAAGTGCTGCTCGGCGTAGTCGAGGCCGGTCATCAGATCGGTGAAGGGCTTGCCGCCCCAGTCGCCGTTGACGCCATCGACGAAGGCCTGCCCGTAGCCGGTCGAGCCGCGCGGATTGATCATCACCACTACATAGCCGTTGGCGGCGAATAACTCCGGGTTCCAGCGATAGCTCCATGAGTCGCCCCATGCGCCCTGCGGCCCGCCGTGGATGAGGAATTTGACGGGATATTTTTTTGCCGGATCGAAGTTCGGCGGTCGGATGAGGAAGCCTTGGACTTTGGTTTTGTCGGCGGCGGTGAACCAGAAGGATTCCTGCTTTGGCAGCTCGAGTTGTGCGAGAAGAGCGTCGTTGAGATGGGTGATTTGACGTGGTTCGTATGTGGAATTAGTAACATCATTGGATGTGCCATCCAGATTATTCTGGAACTTTCTCGCACCATCGTCCATCTCAAGCGCATTGCCGATTACGACTTCGGCAGGATGGTCAACCCGGACGAGTGTACCGAGAAAATGCGGCCATCCTCCCATCAAAATCAAGCGCGCATTGCTCCATTCGCCAGCCGCCTTCCCCATGCGGCTCAAACTGTCTCCGGTAACATTTACTTGGTAGATCGGGGTCTCGCCTTTCTCGCCTGAGGTAAAGAAGATTTGTCCGGAATCATCTCCCCAAGTGAAGCCCTCGACCCAATTCTTGAATCTGAAGTCCTCCAACACGTCCTGAGTCGCCTTCTTCGCCTGGTCATACACTGCCAGCCGGAACTGGTCGCTCTCATAGCCGGCGCGCGCCTGCGAGCGCCAAGCGATGTATTTGCCGTCGGGCGAGTATGCGGGGTTGAAGTTGCCGCCGAGAGAGGTCGAGATTTTCACCGGCTTGGCCGCCGGGTTGGTCAGGTCGAGGGTAAAGATGTCGGCGTGGGTGCTCGTGGCCGGCTCCGGGTCGAGGTTCTCGGTAAAGACGAGTTCCTTTCCATCGGGTGAGAAGGCGCAGCCGCAGCCCTGCTCGAGCGAGGGATAATCGGGCGGCGTGTCACGCGGATCGTTGGGAGTCAGGTCGCGTATTCCACCACTTCCAACCAAAAGGAGAAAGAGGTGGAACCTCTTGTCGCCGGTGAAGTGGTCCCAGTGGCGATAGAGCAGATGGGTAAAGATTTGCGCCTTGACTTTGCTGGATGCGGCGGCGGCATCGCGGTCGGCGTTGCATTTATCGCCCGTGGCAAAGTCGGCGGTCGTAATGGCTGGACAGTCAGGATAAACAGCGGAGGTAAAAACAATGGAATTGCCATCCGGCGACCAGAGGGCATTATCCGCCTCAGTCGCAATCGAAGTCAGCTTCTTCGCGTTGCTGGTTGCGCCGGTCGCCGGATCGAAGGCCGCCGTCCAGATTTGCTGGCCACCCTCTCGACCGGAGAGGAAGAGCAGGGAGCGCCCGTCGGCGGCAAACTGCACACCGCTGTCTCCCGGCTGGGCGACGGTGAGCGGCTTTGGCTCGCTGGCGCTTCCCGAAGACGGGGCGATGGGCTGAATGAACCACTCCGCTGTTTTGGTGTTTTGGTCGAGATTTACGGTGGTGACGGAGTAAGCCAGCCACTTGCCGTCGGGCGAAACGGCAGTTGCGCCGAGGCGCTTCATCTTCATCAGGTCGTCGAAGGTGATGGGCCGCTTGGCGGGCGCGGTTTGGGCAGAGCCGATGGCGGCGAGAACGAAGGCAAGGGCGAGAGCAAAGGCGATTTTGCGCATGATATTATCCTGTTCCGCGGCGAAAGATGGCAACTTCCGCGCGAAGAAGCAGTGTACACCCACGCGGGCGCGGCGCACCTGCGGTGGGGGCATTGCATACAGCCGCCGCTCGCTGCGCTCGCGAGCAGACATTATCAGGATTGCTACGGGGTTGGTTTCGTGTTTCTTCACCCTGGGTTCTCCCCAACGACGAAGACCTGTCGTTGGGGTGCCCGAAACTGGAAAAACAAAAGCGCGGCGTGGGTGGAACCCGCCACAATTGGTTAGACCTTGACGGAGGCGGCGCGGGGGGATGTGCCGCTCAACTCGGCGGCGCGGGCCTCGGCGTAAGCGGCGGCGCCCAGCAGCGCGGCGCGGCTCTCGAGGATGATGCGCACCGGCATATTGATGAGCAACTGGCTCAGCCGTCCCTTGTCAGTGAAGGCCTTCAAGAAGGTGCCATCCTTGAGCTTTTCCAGGATGCGCGGGGCGATTCCTCCGCCGATGTAGACGCCGCCCACGGAGAGCAGCTTGAGGGCCAGGTTTCCGGCCTCGGCGCCGTAAACGGAGACAAATATATCCAGCGTTTTTTCGCAGATTTCGCTTTTGGCCGCCAGCGCCAGCTCGGTAATTACGGCGTTGGGGTCTTCAGCCGCCATGCGCTCGGCCAGCCAGGCCGGCTCTTCCAAGCCGCGCACTTCGCGCAGGAACTCGTAGACGTTGGTGAGACCCATGCCGCTGAGGACGCGTTCGTAACTGATGCGCCCGTTGTACTTCTGCTTGAGGAAGCGCAGCAGGTCGATCTCGTCTTCGTTGCGAGGCGCGTAGTCGGTATGACCGCCCTCGCAGGGATAGGGGACGTGGCTGTGGCCGTTCCAAATGAGCAGGCCTTCGCCCAGGCCGGTTCCGGCGGAGATCAGGGCGCGGTTGCCGAGCTGGCTGGCGTCGCCTTCGCTGAGGGTGTATATCTGCTCGCTGGACAGCTCGGCAACGCCGTAGCCGTTGGCTTCCAGGTCGTTGATGAGGAAGACATGGGTGATGCCAAGGTTGGCCGAGAGCTCGCGGCTATCCAGCGTCCAGGGCAGATTGGTCAGGCGAAGGCGGCCGTCGCGCACCGGGCCGGGCACACCGAAGCAGGCTGCGGTTACCTCGACTGCGCCGAGAAACTCGCGCACAATCTCTTCCAGGCCAGGGTAGTCCTTGGCCGGATACCGCTCGTCGCGGGAGTATTCAAGTTTTCCGTTGATGAAGTCATACAGCGCAAGGTGAACTTTAGTGCCGCCTACATCGCCCGCCAGAATCATCGATCTCTCTCCAAGACTCCACAGCCCTCCTCATCCGTTACTGGTAGAAGCGTCGCCGCGGCCTTATCTAGTAGTAACGACAGTATACCGCTAGCGGGCCAAATGAGTTGACTGGGAAGCCGTTCTGGATCGCGAGGCCCGGTGAGCACTTCCTTCAAAATGGAGGCTTTGGCGGCGCCTGCAACCACAAAAAAGACCGAGCGGGCGTGGTTGATCACCGGCCAGGTGAGGGTGATGCGCCCTGCGTCGTGCCGCGGCACGTGGTTGGCTGTGACCAGCCGGTGCACCTCGTGAATGGCCGCCGAGTGGGGAAAGAGCGAGGCAGTGTGGCCGTCGTTGCCCATTCCCAGAGCCACCAGGTCAAAGCGCGGCGCCTGGGAGTCCTTCAAGCGGAAACTGTTGCGCAGCTCCGATTCGTAGCGGGCTGCGGCAATCTCCGGCTCCAGTTCGCCCTGAATGCGGTGAATCTGCTCGGCGCGCACCGGAACCCAATCGAGCAGGGCCTCGCGGGTCATGCGGTAGTTGCTGTCGGCGTGCTCGGGCGGAACGGCGCGTTCGTCCACCCAGTAGAGTTCCAACTGCGGCCAGGGCATACGGCTGCGCCAGGGCTGGCTGGGGTCGGCGAGCAGCTCAAAGGCGGCCTGCGGCGTGGAACCGCCGCTGAGGGCGATGCGCGCGCGGCCAAAGGCTTCGACCGCTTCGCCGGCCATCTCAACAAAATACTGGGCCGTGCGTCGCGCCAGAGCCGCCGCGTCCGCTTCGACATAGTACTTGATCTGGAGCGGCCTCGGCATACGGACGCGCAATCTCCTGCTTTTACCTTACGCTATAAAAGTCACTTGCTAGGATCGTTTGGAAGTGGAGGAGCAATCTCGGTCACTTCCAGGCGCTCGCCGGGCTTGAGATAGCCTTTGCGGCGAAACCAATCTTCCATGGCAGGCTGAAGACGCTCCAGAGGCACGCGCGTTCCGGCTTCGAGCAGACCATCGGCGATGGGCAGCGTGTCGTCGAAGATTGGGCTGTTGGTAAAGTTGCGCATGGCGAAGTTGTCGATCCAGCCGATGGGGCACGTCTGGCGGCGACCGTTCGAATCGATGCGCTCAATGGAGAGTCTGCGCGCGAACATTCTTTCACTGTAAATGGAGGCGGGCGCATCCGCACAGCCGCGCGGCGAAAACAAGTCATGCAGGCGTGTCAGCAAGAATGAGCAAAGTTGCGTCTATGCGTATGAGTATCTTTTGTCAGAGAGGAACAACGCACTCATGATCGATTTCAGGCAATCCCTGCATTATGCGCGCCGCAAAGCGCCCGTCTTCGGCCTGTTCGCCGCCTGTTGCTGCATCGCCTGGGCGCAACCGGGCGGGCCGGGCGGGCCACCGCCTGATGGACCGCCGATGGGCGGAATGCAGCAGATTTCGCGCGGTCCCAGCGTCGAGCGTGAATTAAAGATGCTGACCAAGCTGTTGACACTGACGGCCGAAGAGCAGACGCAGGTGAAGGCCATTCTGATCGATCAGCGCCAGCAGATCGATGCGTTGTTCAAGCCAGCCTCAAAGTCGGCCTCTGAGAGCACCTCCGGCGAGGCTCCGATGAGCATGGAATCGAACGCGACGACGCGCGCATCGATCAAGGCGATACGCGAAGCCGCGCGAAGCAAAATTACCGAAGTGTTGTCCGACGGCCAGAAAACCGCGTTTGCGCTGTGGGAGAAGAAGCAGCAACAGGCCGAGGCGCAAGAGGAGAGTGAAGAGATGCCGCCTCCGCCACCCGACGGAGGAGATGGTCCTCCGCCTGATGGCGGCGGCGGGCCGGGTGGTGGACCGGGTGGTGGACCTGGAGGCGGTGGGCCGCCGGGAGTTTGAGCACGGGTTGTTCGAGCCGAAGGGCTATTCCTTCCGTTGTAAATGGATGCGGCAGATAGGAGCTACAAGCGTCTGACAACTCCTACTCCGCCACGCCGTCGTTGATCTGCCCGCAATCCATGCGCAGCGTTCCGTTGTCATTGAAGACCAGGCCGTTGAAGCGCGGAATTAGTTTTAACCGGATGGTCTGGTCGTAATGAGTCCAAGAAGACTCCGTCAATTCATTGCTCTGTGATGTAGACGCCGTTACTCGACAATTCAGAGTATCTCACCACAATAGTGGGGTAGACTCCACTGTATGATGAGGGGCATGTAGATAGAGGGATCATGGGTGAGTATCCTAGAAATCCGCAGACCGCGCGCGGCAGGCTATCTCCCTTGACACGTATCCCAACAAGCATATATCCGAGTGTATCGTTGCCGCCAAAGGCGCTGATGATGTAACCATCCCCCGCCAGATTGATCGCTGTCGAGGCAATATTACTCGGAGTAACTAGATATGCTTGCGTATCGTATTCGGTTGTGGTGTCGCCAGTCCAACCATAGGAGATCAAATTGGCGTTGCCGGATGCGTCAAAGGAAGCGGCTGTGATCACGCGGCTTGCGGCGCCATCCGCAGCGGCCGTAGCCTGAAGTTGCGAGGGTGGAACAACCTCCAGCCTGTAGTCGAAGCCGCCGGCCCGTTTGGTGGCTGATACAACCGAGGCGGCATAGACTCCCGTTTCAGGCTCCAAGTCCAAAGACGTAATCACATTATTGGGAGAATCAATAGGGTCAGTACCCATCCACGGGTCGTTTGATTGCATATCTGAAATGAAAGACGAATACCCACCACTCGTGTAGTACATCGAAAGTCCTGTCATCGGTGGTGGCAGGCCATATTCAGTAAAATACCACGAACAAAGTCCTCCCGGACCTCCTCCACAAGCGAAAGACGATCCGAGGGAGAGTGGAGTACCGATGCCGTTGGTGATCCCTACCCCCAAACCGTGATTGTCATCGTAGGCGGTAATAATGGTACTTTCACCCCCATATTCACTCAGTCCCGGAAGAGATACTTGCTGAAAGAGTAGATAACGGAGATCTCCCGCCTTGGGCGAGCGCGGCCCAGCGGTGAGCGTTGCTGCGTTACTGGCAGCAGAACTGGATGCATTGCTGATAACTACCTCATAGGAAGCTATCGACGTCGAGCCATCATCACTGAGCGCCACGGCAGATGTGGTATAGGTTGCATCTGTCGCTCCCGGAATATAGACATTATTTTTGTTCCACTGATAGCTCAGCGGCCCGGTTCCTGTTGCGGTCACGGAAAAAGTTGCGGTTTCACCAATAGGCACAACCTGGCTCAACGGCTGAACTGTAATAGCAACATCCTGAACCGGAGGAGTTGTTGTGGTGGTCGCGGAATTGGATCCGCAACCTGTGACGAGGAGGAGGGCAAGCAAAAACGAAAGTGTGCACGATGTGGTCGTTCTGGGGTTCATTTACGAGTCTCCAATGGACTTCAGTGAATGGTTTTAATGCTGAGGGAGGGCTTCACGAAGGAAAAGTCCAATGGAATTGCTGCCAGCTATTCTCCGCCTATCGTCTGGAATGTCAACAAAATAAAGGCAAATATTTGTTTAAGGGGGGGGTACGTAAGTGTGTACTATGGTAATTTATGGTAATCATTTAGCGGACTGGAAATCCCGCTCCGACACAACCCATGTCAGCATTTGCCTTTCACAATGGCGCTTAAGCGCGCCCGGCGACCGCCCGGATAAGCATTCCGAGCAGGGCCAGCACTACCGCGCCCCAGAAAGCCGGGCCGAAGCCGCGCACATGGAAGCCGCGCACGATGTTCGACGCCAGCAGAATCATCAACCCATTGATGACCAGCAGAAACAGGCCGAGCGTGAGGATGCTGATGGGGAAGGTGACAATCTTCAGGACGAAGCCGACCGTCGCATTGAGCAGTCCGATGACCAGCGCCGCCACCAGCGCCGGCCCGAGGCCATCAACCTGAAAGCCGCGAACAAGCTGGGAAACCACCAGCAGGGCAACCGCGCTCAACAGCCATTGAACCAGAAGTCTAACCATTTTCTGTTCTCCTACCCAGTTTCTAGTATGCCCGCGCCGAGCGGCGTTGTTGGAGTTTTGCAAGAAAAACAGTAGGAAAAATCAACGCGGCAAGCTCAATCAATGCCGCTTCTGGAAGATTTATGCCTCATTCCCCGCCCAAATGAATTAATCTTCGGGCAGGATGAAAGACATTTACATTGCAGATCTGGCCAACTTCGACGAAGGCAAGCTCTTTGACGGGTTCTTCCTCGTTCTGGCCAAGCAGCAGCGCACAACCAAGACCAACAAGCCCTACCTCAACCTGATTCTGGGCGACAAAACCGGCCAGCTCGAGGGGCGCGTCTGGGAGCCTTCTGATCCGCGCATCGCCCGGGACTTCGAGCGCGGCGACATCGTGAAGGCTCGGGGCAGCGCCTCGCGCTTTGACGACCGCCTGCAGATGAAGATTGACCAGCTCCGCGTGGCGCAATCGGGCGAGGTGGACAAGAACGACCTGATGCCCTCAACCAGCTATGACGTGGCCGAGCTATGGCGGCAGCTTCTCGGCTTCATTGAGAGCTTCACCAATCCCGATCTCAAACTGCTGCTGACCACTCTACTGGCCGATCCGGCCATCAATCAGGCCTATCACGAAGCTCCCGCCGCCAAGCAGCTCCACCACGCCTGGCTGGGCGGCCTGCTGGAGCACGTCGTCAGTTTATTGACGCTGGCTGACCGCGTCGCACCCCATTACCCGATCCTCGACCGCGATCTGCTGCTCACCGGCGTGATTCTGCATGACATCGGCAAGGTGCGTGAGTTGAGCTGGGAGATCGGCTTCGAGTACACCATCGAAGGTAGTTTGCTGGGCCACATCCAGATTGGCACGGCGCTCACCGAGCGCGCCATCGACAGCCTGCCCAACTTTCCGCCGAGGCTGAAAACGCTGGTGCTGCACATGATTTTGTCGCATCACGGCAAGCTGGAGTTCGGCTCGCCCAAGCTGCCCATGATTCCCGAAGCTCTGGCGCTCAGCTTCATCGACGACCTCGATGCCAAGATGCAAGCCATTCAGGGCGAGTTCGATAAGTGTATCCGCGAGGGCAAAGGACCCGACGAGCTGACCGGCAAAGTCTGGGCGCTCGACCAGCGGCAACTGCTGAATACCAAGCGCTGGCTGGGCGAAGGCAAGAAATAGATCTTCTGGCGGAAGAGGAAGCCATCGCGCCACCCGGCTCACGGCCAGCCATCCAGTCGCTTGAAATATCTCAACTGTTAAGACGCTGCAATCTGATTGACACCAGAATGCACACCGCGCAGGAAACGGAGTCCCTCCGTTGCCAATTGTTGCGGCGAATCTGCCAGCTTTCGCCAAATGCAACAGACCTTCGCGATGGACGTCATCTCCGGATCGAAAGACTCTATCGTTACGCAGCCGTCGTAACCTACCTCCTGCAGGGCCGAGAAGAACTCCGCCCAATGCATCAGCCCGCTTCCCGGAATTCCTCGCTGGTTCTCGCATGCATGGACATAGCCGAGCTTCGATCCCGCATCGAGCACTGCCGTGCGGATATTGTCTTCCTCCCGAATCATATGGAAGGTGTCCAGGTGGACCTTCACATTGTCCATTCCGACTGCGTCGATGAATTTGACCGCGTCTCGCGCCACATTGATAAAGTGCGATTCGAAGCGGTTTACCGGCTCAATTCCCAGCACGAGTTTCGATGTTGAAGCAGCATGCTCCGCAATGGCGCGAAAGTTTTCAACGCCCCATTTCCATTCATCCTCCGTCCTCATGCGACCGGTCAGATAACCCCAGCCGCAATAGATCATGCCGCCGTAGATTTCCGCCCCAGCCTCATTGCTCAGGTCGATGATCCGCTTGGAAAAATCCACGCCGTGCTGCCGTATGACCGGGTCCGACGAAATGATGTTGTACTCCGCCGGCATACCGTAGCCCGTGTTCACGGTCAATCCCAGATCAGCCGCCGCGCGGCGCACCCTGGCTGCCGGGAAGCCGTCCGGGTCAAAGGGAATGATCTCTACAGTGTCAAAGCCCATGCGCTTTACTTCATCCAGAAGAGGCAGATCTTTGTCGACAAAAGTCTCTCGAAACAAGAGAGAATGAATTCCGAACTTCATCTTGATCCTCCAATCCCAAAATTGCTCCCAAGTCTGCTATGCGAGAGCTGAGCCGCCCTCCGGCCGTCATGCCTATCCTTTCCTTGTGGCAGCTGAAGGGACTACGCCCTGGATTCTATCCTCGGAACCTCTGCAAAGCAACGCATGGTTTGGACAGTTTCGCAGGCTGCTGATCATCTCCTACATCTCAAAATCGAGATGTGGACCACCCAGCTTTATTGGGCAGATGTGGGACACCCGCCCGCCGTCGTATCACATTGCGATACGAGGTGTTTTGTAACATGCTGATTCTACGTTTGTTAAAATTATATGCAAGGTTTGAATAATATCGTAGGGGGGGAGTGGCTTTCTGGTAACGACATTTTCCGGTGTTTATATGCTTTTTAGTTACTACGGCGCGGGCCTTTGTTGGCGCATTCTTGCCCTCCATTATGATTGTGCGCCTTGCGGATGAAATAATGTGCAAGGAGATTAGGAAATAGGGATCAGAAAAACACGTTGGTTGAGGTTCTTGGACTCCCACTCATCCACGATAAAACTGTGGATGAATGGGGCACAGCGGTTCTTGTCTATTTTATGACCGGGCCACCAGCCCAACGAAATCACTACAGATGTCGAGAAAGAGCAAAACCGGCCTATCAAGGTCTGTGCTCTCCCAGGTGCCCAAATGCGAGGCACCTGGGCCACCCATCTTCAGTGGGTTAATTCAGCCCCCGGCACCTGGGCCACCTGCCATTTTACAATCGAGCTTGACGATCATACGTGTGAAAGCGCGTAACAACAACGCAAATGCCGAGTATGTAAGGCAGTTAATCATGACCGACAATGCCGTCATTATGAGACCCGGAATGGTCCTGTGCCAATCGCCTGGCAAAATCACCGACACAGGCCATAGTACATACATAAAGTCTATCTGGCCCCAAACGAGAATCCCCGACACACCGTAACAAAGCAGAACCATCACTATGCACGCAGCTATCAGCCCAAAGGCGCTGCCTATCACAATTGCTCGACGATTCGACATATTTTCCTTTCAGATTCGATCCTACTTTAAAACACGTCGCCTGGAAGGACATCAAGTTTGACATTCGGCGATAGGAAAACATACGGATTCTCTTTCGCACACTGCCGGGTGCCCCAGGTGCCTAGCTTTTGGGCACCTGGGAGACCTCGGACCTCAACCGGCCTTTTCCCTGTAACGAAGATATTCCGGCAACTGGTTGCCCCGCCGCATCGCGCTCCATTGCGATTCAATCTCCACTCTTCCTTCAACTCCCGTCGCGTAATGCCGGAAGCTCGACCACGCCCAGTCTTCGGGCTTGGCAACCAACCCGCGCACCACCGGATTGCGATGCATATAGCGAAGTTTCTCGACCCGCTTCTCTTCGTTGTGCACAAGAAAGTCGTAGAAACGCGCTTGCCAGAAAGGCCGCTCTGCGCGCCGCATCACCACGGAGAGCTTGAGCGCGTGAATCACCCCGGAAACCACGCCTTTGACCGGCTCGCCGATCAGTAGATGAACGTGCTCCGGCATAACGACATAACCGGCCACCACGAAGCGGTAACGCCGCCGCACCCGCTCCAGCGCATCCTCGAAAAGATCACACGCCTCAGCCGTCCGCAGATACTGGAATCGGTGATAGCTACTGAACGTAAAGAAGTGAAAACTCCCCGTGTGTTCGTATCGGATGAGTCCGCTGGGCATCGATGGAAAGCTTACAACGAAATCACTACAGATGTCGAGAAAGAACAAAACCGGCCTGTCAAGGTCTGTGCTCTCCCAGGTGCCCAAAGGCGAGGCACCTGGGGCACCCAGTATTGTTGTTGCGGCGCAAGCCGCGGCTGCTGCATGCAATGCCTATTCTTCTTCTTCCTCCACGGGCCGTTTGGCGTTGGCTAGGATTTTGTCGGCGACGAGTTGGGGGACGATGTCGTAGTGATCCATCTCCATGCGGTAACTGCCCTTGCCTTGCGTCATCGAAGTTAGAAGGGTTCCGTAGGTCAGCATTTCGGCCATGGGAACCTCGGCGTTGATGATGGTGGTGCGGCCCTTGGAGTTGGTTCCCTGGACGCGGCCGCGGCGGCTGCTGAGGTCGCCCATCAGGGTTCCCGCAAACTCATCCGGCGCCTCGATCTCGACCTTCATGATGGGTTCCAGCAAACAGGGTTTGCAGGATTCCATAGCCTTTCTAAACGCGAGCCGCCCGGCCATCTTGAAGGACATTTCGTTCGAATCGACGTCGTGGTAGCTGCCGTCGTAGACGGTGGCTTTGAAATCGACTACCGGGAAGCCGGCGAGATAGCCGCGGGCGGCCGACTCGACGATGCCTTTCTCGATGGCGGGGATGAAGTTGCGCGGAACCGCGCCGCCGAAGACCTCGTTGCCGAACTCGAAGCCGCCGCCGCGGGGCAATGGCTCCATGCGAATCTTGCAGTCGCCGAACTGGCCGTGGCCGCCGGTCTGCTTCTTGTGGCGTCCCTGCGCCTCGGCGCGGGCGCGGATGGTTTCGCGGTAGGGAACCTTGGGAGATTTGAGGGTGACTTCAGCGTGGTAGCGCTTTTTGAGGCGGCTGACGATGGCCTCAATGTGGGGCTGGCCGGCGCCGGCGATGAGGAATTCGTTGGTCTGCGGGTCGCGGAAGAAGCGGATGAGCAGATCCTCTTCCATGAGCTTGTGGATGGCGGGGGCGAGCTTGTCTTCGTCGGCGCGGGATTTCGGCTCGATGGCGTAGGTCATCGCAGGCTCGGGCAACGGATAAAGATCGATCTGAATCTCAGCGCCCTTTGCTCCAAGCGTGTCGCCTGTGAGGGTTTCGCGGAGCTTGGCGACGGCGCCGAGGTCGCCGGCGTGCAGTTCAGGGACTTCAACGGCTTTGCGGCCCTGCATGATGGAGAGGTGCGAGAGCCGCTCTTGCGAGCGGCGAGTGTAGTTCTCCACGGTGGCGTCGTTTTTGATGATGCCGCTGACGACCTTGAAGAAGCTGATTCTTCCCGCGAAGGGGTCGGTCATGGTCTTGAAGACCATGAGGGCCAATGGCTCAGTGTCGGCGATCTTGCGGGTGACCTGAGGGGCGTCGGGATCAGTATTCGCGGCGGCATCGATGGTGGGGGTGCGGACGGCAATCGGAGCGCGCTCGACTGGCGAAGGGGCGTAAGACTTGATGAAGTCGAGCAAGTGGTCGAGGGCCATATTGGCCAGGCCGCTGGAGAAGAGCACGGGGAAGATGCGATCTTCGCGGATGGCTTCATGGAGCGCGGCGATCAGGTGATCTTTTTCAAGGGTCCCCTTCTCGAAGTACTCCTCCATCAGCTCGTCTTTGCCTTCGGCGACCAGCTCGACGAGAGCTTCGTGGCGGGATTTGGCGTCAGCGACCAGATTGGCGGGAATCTCGGCTGTGGCTTTGCCGCGGCCATCGCCGCCGGGGGTGTAATAGTAGGCCTCCATGGTGACCAGATCGACAACGCCGTGAAAGCCTTCGGCGCCGGTGATGGGCAACTGGACGGGAACACAGTTGCGGCCCCAGCGGTCAACCAGGTCGTCAACGAGGGCGCTCAAACCGCCGCCAGCCCCGGCCTTTGGGTGGTCCATCTGATTGACAACAACGACGCGGGGAAGACCGGCCTCATCGGCGTAGCGCCAGACGCGCTCGGTGACGGATTCAATGCCATTCTGGGCGTTGACCAGCACGACGGCCGCTTCGACGGGCAGCAGAGCCGCGCGCGCTTCGTGGGTAAACATATGAAAGCCTGGGGTGTCTACCAGATTGATTTTGACGCCCTGCCACTCGGCAAAGGCGACAGCGTTCTGCATGGTTGCGCCGCGGGCGACTTCTTCCTCGTCATAGGCGGTGACGGCCGTGCCATCTTCGACGCGGCCCTGGGTGGGGGTCATCTTGGCGGCATGCAGCAGAGCGGCGATCAGCGTGGTTTTGCCACTGTGCGCATGCCCGACTACAGCTACGTTGCGGATCTCACTTCCCTGGTAGGTTTTCATGGTGTTCTCCTGTGTGATGCAGAGTTTTACGAAAGATAGCGCGTGGGACAATCGAGGATTCCCAGCCCCCAAAGGCGGGAGCAACACCCCACGGACGAAGACCTGCCCGCGGGAACCCCGGAGCTGGGGAACCCATGGAATGCCGGAACAGATTGGAGAGGGACAAAGACTTCATCTGTACGCCTGCGAGGGCGTACTTGTGGCCGGATTGGAGGGCCACGTGTCCCGGTTTGCCGTCTGCCTCGTCCATCATTGGGAGGGTCTCGGGCCGGCGCCAGGCGGTTGAGCGGGAGAGGAGTCCGCAAGGCGTCTATTGGTATAAAGCCGGATGCTATCACACGCGGAGTGTGAACGTCACGTGACTGAACACACAGGCGGGCTGGAGTGCGCGGCTGGGGTCGAGCCAGGGCGTGGCGGCTGCGTGGAAGGCCGGAGGTCTTGTTTCTCTGTCACGGCCAACCGTGACCGCTGTCACTGTTTCAGAAACGAGGCCATCCTAGACTCGGTATATGGTTATCGATATGGATTTATCGAATGTGTTGCCGATCAGGCGGATGGAAGCGCCGTCGATACCGCAACCTAGCCTGAAGCGCCTGCCCGAGTACCACCATTACCTGGTGGCTCTTGAGGCCAAAGGAATCAGTCGCGTATCTTGCAGCGTGATTGGCCGGGATTTGAACCTTGTCCCGGTGCAAGTCCGCAAAGATCTGCAATATACAGGAATTATCGGCAAACCGAAGACGGGTTATTCGGTTGGTGAACTCATCCAGGCCATCGAGACATTTCTTGGCTGGAACAACATCAACGAGGCGTTTCTTGTGGGTGTGGGGAATCTGGGTACAGCGCTGCTGGGCCATGAACGGTTCTCAAAGTTTGGCCTGCGGATTGTGGCGGCCTTTGACACCGACCCGGCCAAGATCGGCCAATGGATCCACGAGAAAGCGGTCTTGCAACTGGATCGACTCGCTGATCTGGCTCCGCGGATGAGCATTCATCTGGGAATCATCACTGCTCCGGCTGAAGTGGCGCAGGCGGTGGCGGACGAGATGGTGAAGGGCGGTATCCAGGCCATTTGGAACTTTGCGCCAGTCAAGCTCACCGTTCCTGAACACATCATTGTGCTTAACGAAGATCTATACAATTCGCTGGCTTCGCTTTCCTGGAAGCTGGCGAGGCGATTCCGTGTACCGATTCAAGAAGAGAAGGAGGCTGTTTAGATGGCGACCGCGCCCATAGCCGTAGATCGCGCAGAAAAATTCGAGAAGGTGGTCAGCATTCTCAATCGCTACTCTCGCCGCCCGTCGGGGCTGATTCCGATTCTGCAAGCGATTCAACACGAATACCTTTATTTGCCGGAAGAAGTGCTCACCTATGTAGCGACTTCGCTGGATGTTCCGCCGGCGCGTGTATTTGGCGTGGCCACTTTCTATGCGCACTTTGCGCTGGAGCCGAAAGGCAAGCACGTCATCCGCATCTGCGACGGGACGGCCTGCCACGTGAAACAGTCGCTGCCGGTCTTGAATGCGCTCCACAAGGCGCTGGGCACCAGCGAAAAGAACAAGACAACCGCCGATATGCTCTTCACCGTGGAGACGGTTGCATGCCTGGGTGCTTGCGGATTGGCTCCAGTCGTGGTGATTGACGAGCAAGTCCACGGGCAGATTACGCCGGAGCGCGCCGTGGCTCTGGTGGATGAGATCAAGGCCCAGGAAGCGTCGCTCAAGACAGCTTCCGCCGCTGAGCAGACCTCAGCCGAGGAGTGCCATGAGTAACGGAGAAGTTGTCACGCACGCAACGGGAGATGGGATTTCAACGCATGCGCAAGTGCGCCGGGTGATTCTCTGCGCGGGAACCGGTTGCATGGCCAACGGAGCGATGAAGGTCTTTGAGCATTTCCAGAGTGAAATTGCAAAGGCTGGACTGCACGTGATTCTGGAGCTACGCGCTGAAGCGACGAGCGATGAGATTCGCCTGAGCAAGAGCGGTTGCCAGGGCTTCTGCCAGATGGGACCGCTGGTTTCGGTGGTGCCCGATGGGATTCTTTACACCAAGGTGCGCAGCGAGGACGTTCCCGATATTGTGGAGCAGACTTTGGTGAGCGGCCAGGTGGTGGAGCGGCTTCTCTACAAGGATCCGACGACGCGCAAGAGCTGCCGCGGCCTGGAAGACAATCCTTTTTACGCGCGTCAGGACCGGCTGGTGCTGCATGAGTGCGGCTTTCTTGACCCGGAGGATATTCACGAGTTCATGCTGCACGGCGGCTATCAGGCGGCGCGTAAGGCTTTCGTGGAGATGTCGCCGGAGGAGATTTGCAAAACGATCACCGAATCCGGCTTGCGCGGCAGAGGCGGCGGCGGATTTCCCACGGGACGGAAGTGGGACGCGGCTCGCGTACAGAACTCCGCCAAAAAGTACATCATCTGCAACGGCGACGAGGGCGACCCCGGCGCATTCATGAATCGCTCCGTGATGGAGGGTAACCCGCACAGCGTAATTGAAGGCATGATGATTGCGGCGCGGGCGATTGGCGCCAACGAGATGCTGGTCTATGTGCGCGCCGAGTATCCGCTGGCAGTGGAGCGCATGCGCCGTGCGGTAGCGGATGCGGAGCGCGAAGGCATTCTGGGAAAGAACGTCTTCGGAACTGGCCTCGCAATCAAATGCGAAGTGATGGAAGGCGCCGGCGCCTTTGTCTGCGGCGAAGAGACGGCCATGATCGCCTCCATCGAAGGGCAGCGCGGAATGCCGCGGCCCAAGCCGCCCTTTCCCGCGCAGAGCGGATTGTGGGGCAAGCCAACGATCATCAACAATGTGGAGACGCTAGCGCACGTCTCGCGCATTCTCAAACTCGGCCCCGACGCCTTCAAGAGCATCGGCACCAAAGAGTCGCCCGGCACCAAGACCTTTGCGCTCACCGGCCACGTGGCCAACACCGGCCTGGTTGAAGTTCCCTTCGGAACAACGCTGCGCGAGATTGTTTACAACATCGGCGGCGGAGTGACCGACGACGCGGGAAAGATATGGAAGACGGGCTTCAAGGCCGTGCAGATCGGCGGACCTTCAGGCGGCTGCCTGACCGAAGACCATCTTGATCTGCCGCTGGCGTATGAATCGCTGCGCTCGGTGGGCGCGATGGTCGGATCCGGCGGGCTGGTGGCGATGAACCAGGGCACCTGCATGGTGAGCATCGCGCGCTTCTTCATGCAGTTCACGCAGAGAGAATCCTGTGGCAAGTGCGTCTTGTGCAGAGAAGGAACACGGCAGTTGCTTGCCCTGCTGGACGACGTGATTGAAGGCCGCGCCGATCAGAACACGCTTGACCTGTTGGAGAAGCTGGGACACGCGGTGCAGATCGGGTCGCTGTGCGGACTGGGAAAGACGGCGCCGAACCCAGTGCTCTCCACGATGCGCTACTTCCGCAAGGAGTACGAAGAGCACGTCTTTGAGAAGCGCTGCCGGACGGGCCGCTGCAAGGCGCTGCTTCGCCCGGAGATCAATCAGGAGAAGTGCAAGGGCTGCGGCCTTTGCCTCAAGGCCTGCCCGACGGGCGCCATCAGCGGAGAGAAGAAGCAGCCGCACCACATCAATCCAGAGCTGTGCATCAAGTGCGGCGCGTGCGCCACAGCCTGCAAGATTCACGCGGTCGAGGGGATATAGTCCGATGAATACGCTCACGCAGCCAACTTTGACGATCGATGGGAAAACGGTGGTGATCGAAGGAGAGCGCAACCTGCTCGAACTAGTTCGCAAGGCCAACATCGATCTGCCCACCTTCTGCTATCACTCTGAACTGAGCGTCTACGGCGCTTGCCGCCTGTGCCTGGTGCAGATTGAAGGGCGCGGCATCCAGGGCGCCTGCTCCACGCCGCCGCAAGCGGGCATGAAGGTTCAAACCACGACACCGGAGATTCGGGAGATTCGCCGCATCGCGGTGGAGCTGTTGCTGGCCAACCACGATGCGAGCTGCCCCACCTGCGCGCGCAGCGCCAACTGCCAATTGCAGAGCCTTGCTCTGCGGCTAGGCGTCAAGAATGTGCGCTTCAAGTCCGTGCTGAAACCCGCTGCGCTGGATGAGTCGTCCCCGTCGCTGGTGCGCGATCCGAACAAGTGCGTGCTGTGTGGCGACTGCGTGCGCATGTGCGCGGAGATTCAAGGCATCGGCGCCATTGATTTTGCACATCGCGGTCACGAAGTGAGCGTGCAGCCGGCCTTTGGCAAGCAGCTGGGCGACGTGGAATGCGTCAACTGCGGCCAATGCGCCAGCGTCTGCCCCACCGGCGCGCTGACCGTGAAGTCTGAAGTCGATCAGGTGTGGAGCTTGCTGGCCGATCCCAAGAAGACGGTCATGGTGCAGATTGCGCCTGCGGTACGCGTGGGATTGGGCGAGTGCTTTGGCCTGAAACCGGGAGAGATCACCACAGGCCAGATTGTGGCGGCCCTCAAGCAACTCGGCTTCAACCAGATTTACGACACATCCTTCGCCGCCGATCTGACCGTCATCGAAGAAGGCACGGAGTTTCTGGAGCGCAAGAAGCAGGGCGGAACGCTGCCCATGTTCACCTCCTGCTGCCCCGGCTGGGTGAAGTATGCGGAGCAGTATTTTCCTGAATTGCTGCCCAATCTTTCCACCTGCCGCTCGCCGCAGGCGATGTTCGGCTCACTGGTGAAGGCGATGCTGCCCGATCAACTGAAGATCGACCGCAAAGACCTCAAAGTGGTGGCCATCATGCCTTGCACGGCCAAGAAGTTCGAAGCCCAGCGCCCGGAGATGGGCGTCAACGGCGACCCGGACGTGGATCACGTGCTCACCACGCAGGAGCTGGCGCAGATGATCAAGTCCGCGGGCATCATCTTCAGTGCGTTGCAGCCGGAGTCCTTCGATATGCCCTTCGGCTTCTACACCGGCGCGGGCGTGATCTTTGGAAACTCCGGCGGCGTAATGGAAGCGGTGCTGCGCTACGCCGCGGAAAAAGTTACCGGCACAAAGCTGGAGCATGTTGAGTTCCAGCAGGTGCGCGGCGATTCAGGCCTGCGCGAGGCCGTCATCGCGGTCAACGGAACGGAACTCAAGCTGGCCGTCGTGCACGGATTGCGCAATGCGCGCGTGGTTGCCGAACAGGTGAGAGCGGGCAAAAGCCACTACGACCTGATCGAAGTGATGGCCTGCCCCGGCGGTTGCGTGGGCGGCGCCGGACAGCCGGTGACGGCGGCGCGCGACGCGCGGGCGCTCAGAACAAAAGGCCTGTATAACGCCGACAAGATGCTGCAGCTGCACAAGTCGCAGGACAACGTCTTCATCACCGAGTGCTATGCGAAGTTCCTGGGAGATATTGGCGGCGAGAAGGCGCATCATCTTCTGCATACCACCTACCAGAGCCGCCGCCGCATCGCGGATGAGGTTCTTCCGCTGATGCAGTCGCAGAGTGAAGACAAACTCAAAGTCAGCGTTTGCCTGGGAACGAATTGCTTTTTGAAAGGCTCGCAGGAGGTTTTGAATGGCGTGCTGCGCCACGCGGAACAGAACAACCTGGAAGGCCGCCTGGATGTGCGGGCAGGTTTCTGCTTCGAGAAATGCGAGAGTGGTCCAACTGTAATGATCGACGGCCAGTATGTTCATCAATGCACGGCCGCGAAGGCGATTGAAGAATTAAACAAACGCATCGAGAACGACAACCAGGACCAAGCGACCGGCGAGGATTCTGTCACCACTGACGCCGGCTGAGTGGTAAGTCAGGAGAATGTCATGATCACGCATGAACGAGCAGACTTTATTAATGAACAGGAGATAGAAGGCATATTAGAGCGCCACAAGCGCCCTGAGCCGGCAAAGGTTCGTGAACTGCTGGTGAAAGCGCGCGAGATGGGCGGGCTTTCCATGGACGAAGTTGCCTGCCTGTCGCACGTTGACAGCCCGGAACTGCTGACTGAAATCTGTTCGGCGGCAAAGCAGATCAAGGAAGAGATTTATGGCACAAGGCTGGTGCTCTTTGCGCCGCTTTACATCTCCAACCGCTGCGCCAACGAATGCACCTACTGCGCCTTTCGCGCAACCAACGCAACTCTCAAGCGCCGCACGCTGACGCAGGAAGAAATTGCGGAAGAGACGCGCATCCTGATCCGCCAGGGACACAAGCGGGTTCTGATGGTCTCAGGAGAAGCCTTGCCGCCGGAGGGTTTTCAATACATTCTTGACAGCATCGCCACCATTTACAGCACGCGCATTGGCCCCGGCGAGATCCGGCGCGTCAATGTGAATCTGGCGCCGCAAACCACTGAACGCTTCCGGCAGCTCAAGGCAGCCGAGATTGGGACTTTCCAGCTCTTCCAGGAAACCTATCATCGTCCCACCTACGCCGCGGTTCACCTGAAGGGAACCAAGCGCGACTATGATTGGCGCACCACGGCCTTTGACCGGGCGATGGAAGCGGGCATCGACGATATTGGCATGGGCGTTCTGTTCGGACTTTACGACTGGCGCTTTGAGATTATGGCCATGATGCAGCAGATTCGCCATCTGGAGCAGAAGTTCGGCGTCGGGCCGCACACCATCAGCTTCCCGCGCATGGAGCCGGCGGTGGGATCCGACATCGCTTCACAGCCTCCTCATCCGGTCAGCGATGCCGACTTCCTGAAGATGATCGCCATCATGCGCCTCGCGGTGCCTTACACCGGAATGATTATGTCCACCCGCGAAGGGGCCGATGTCCGCCGCCAGACCCTCGAGGTTGGCATCTCTCAGATTTCCGCCGGCAGCCGTACCGATCCGGGCGGCTACAAAGACGGCGAAGGCGACCCCAACGGCAGCCAGTTTCAACTGGGCGATCATCGCACGGTTGAAGAGGTGGTCAGCGACGTAGTCTCGCTGGGCTTCTTGCCTTCTTTCTGCACCGCCTGCTATCGCCTGGGGCGCACCGGCCAGGACTTTATGGACATGGCCAAGCCGGGAGAGATCAAGTACCACTGCCATCCCAACGCGCTATCGACATTTCAGGAGTACCTGTGCGACTACGCCAGCCCGCAAGCAAAGTCCGCCGGCGAGAAGCTCATTTCGATTGAACTGCAACACATGGATGGAATGCAAACCGCTCGTGCGCTGCCCATGTTGAACAAGGTACGCAGCGGCGAGCGCGATGTTTTCGTTTAACAAATACCGGAGGAAACTACCATGATACGCGCAACTTCAAAGGGATTTCGTCTGCACATCGGCTTTTTTGGGCGCCGCAATGTGGGCAAGTCAAGCCTGCTGAACGCCATCACCCAGCAGCTGGTTTCCATCGTCTCGGATGTGGCCGGCACAACCACCGATCCGGTCGAAAAGCCGATGGAGTTGCTTCCCATCGGGCCGGTGCTTTTTGTGGACACCGCCGGAGTGGACGACGTGGGCGCGCTTGGTGAGCAGCGCATCGCCAAGACGCGCCTCGCCATCGAGCGCTCCGATATCGGCGTTCTGGTTACTGAAGCCGGCGTCTGGACGGACTTCGAGGAGAAGCTGCTGGCCGAACTTCGCGCGCATGGAATCCCCGTGCTGGTGGCCTTGAACAAAGCGGATTTGCATCATGTGCCGATCGAGCACCTGATGCGCTTTGAGCAGGAGAACCTGCCCCATGTGAAACTGGTCGCGACGACCGGCGAGGGTGTGGACAAGTTCCGCGCAAAGCTTTGGGAGATTGCGCCGGCCGAGTTTGCCGAGCCGCAAGTGCTGCTGCGCGATCTGGTTGCTCCGCAGGAAACGGCCGTGCTGGTGATGCCTATCGACAAGGAAGCGCCCAAGGGCCGCATCAAGCAATTGCAGACGCAGTGTGTGCGCGATCTTCTAGACGGCGAAGCCTGCTGCGTGGTGGTCAAGGACGCGGGACTTGAGAAGGCTCTGGACAATCTGAAAACCCCGCCCAGCATTGTTGTTACTGATGCAGCTGTCTTTGAGAAAGTGGCGCGCATCACTCCCGATTCCATTCCGCTGACCGCGTTTTCCATTCTCTTGTCGCGTCTCAAGGGCGATCTGGTTGCGCAGACCAGGGCGGCCGTGACGGTGGATGCATTGAAGCCCGGCGACAAGGTGCTGGTGGCCGAGTCCTGCACCCATCACCCGATTGAAGAAGATATTGGCCGGGTGAAGATTCCTCGCTGGCTGGAGGGATATATTGGCGGCAAGCTCGATTTCACTACAGTAAAAGGTCGCGATTTTCCGCAAGACCTGTCGCCCTACAAGCTGGTGATTCACTGCGGCGCGTGCATGTGGAATCGCCGGGAGATGATGAATCGCATCGGCGAGTGTCATCGCCAGGGAGTGCCCATCACCAACTACGGCCTGGTGATTGCCTATTCGCTGGGTATTCTGGAGCGTGCGCTGGAGCCATTCCCGGAGGCGCTGGCCGCCTATAAAGATGCGCGCCGGCAGCAATTGGAAGCGGTCGGAGTGAGCAGCTTGTCTGACTTGGACGCAATCGAGATGAGTCTAGTGAATTAACTGTGACCGAACTTACCAAACTCGATGTATTGGGCTGGCTTCGCGAGAGCCAGCCCTCCCGCCTATTGGATTTATACCAATGGGCGGACGGCGTGCGCCGGGAGAACGTCGGCGATGCCGTTCATCTGCGCGGCTTGATCGAGATATCAAGCCACTGCGTGCGGCAGTGCATGTATTGCGGACTACGACAGGCCAATCACGCCCTGCCGCGCTACCGCATGACAAGAAAAGAAATTCTCGACTGCGCCCGCCAAGCCGAAAAGCTCGGCTACGGCACGGTTGTGATGCAGGCTGGTGAAGACGATCAACTAACTGCCGAGTGGATCGCGGAGATTGTGCGCTGGATCAAGCGCGAGACAACGCTGGCCGTCACGCTAAGCCTGGGCGAACGGCGTGAAGACGACTTCAAGCTGTGGCGCGCGGCCGGCGCAGACCGTTATCTGCTTCGCTTTGAAACGTCAGACGAAAAATTATTTCGTGCTATTCATCCCAGCCGCGTCTCTGGCGGAGCGAGCCGCGTGACGCTGCTAGGGCAACTGAAGAGCCTCGGCTACGAGGCCGGCGGCGGAGTCATGGTGGGCATCCCCGGCCAGTCCATTGAGAGCCTGGCTGAAGATATTTTGACTTTTCGCGCGCTGGATCTCGACATGATCGGCATTGGCCCATTTATTGCGCACGCCGCCACGCCGCTTGGTTCCGGCGCGCTTCGTCCGCCGATTGCTCCATCCGAGCAGGCTCCAAGCACGGAAGAGATGGTCTACAAGATGATTGCCTTGGCGCGCATTGTCTGTCCCACGGCAAACATTCCCAGCACCACCGCGCTGGCCACCATCAACAAAGTGGATGGGCGGAAACTTGGACTGAAGGCCGGCGCGAATGTGGTGATGCCCAATCTGACGCCCGTCAAGTATCGCCGCCTGTATGAGATTTATCCCGCCAAGGCTTGCATCGACGAAAGCCCAACGGATTGCAATCAATGCCTGCGCGGACAGATTTACTCGCTCGGCCGTTTTGCGGGTGAGGGACAAGGCGGACGAGGAGAGATTGAGACTCTCGCCGGCGTCTTGCCGGATGTTTCTGCGCGATTAGTCCAGTTGCATTCCGAGATGAGTCCAGTTGCGCTCGTAGGAAGGTGAACCATGCCCACGGATGACGGCATCATCGAAATCGTGGTTTGTCTGGGGAGTTCCTGCTTTGCCAGGGGAAACTCCGAGAATCTCGCCATCATCAATTCTCATATCGAGAACAGCGGATTAATCGCTTCCGTTCGCCTGACGGGCAGGCTATGCCAGGACCAATGCAAGCAGGGGCCCAATCTGACCATTGGCGGAGACTTCCACCACAGCGTAACCGCGGCACGATTGCGCGAACTTCTACAGCAGCTCGGCAAGCCCACTGGGGGAGATCATGGAACGGCTTAATTCCATCTACACCAAGGAGCGCGAGTGCCAGGATTGCCACAAGTGCATCCGCGAGTGCCCGGTGAAGGCGATTCGCGTCGAGGATGGCTACGCGCGCGTCGTGCCTGAACTCTGCATTATGTGCGGCAATTGCGTTCTGGTGTGCCCCAGCAACGCCAAGCGTGTGCGCGACGACTTGCCCCGCGCCAAAGCTCTGTTGGCCAGCGGGCGCAAGGTGATCGTTTCCCTCGCTCCCTCGTTTGTGGCGCAGTTTCACGGGGTGCGTCCGGCGCAACTGGTTCATGCGCTCAAAAAGCTGGGCTTCTATGCCGTTTCAGAAACCGCGCTGGGTGCTCAGCAGGTCTCGGCCAGCGTTCATCTGCTGATGCAGAGCGAGCCGCGGCGGATATGGATTTCTTCAGCCTGCCCCGTGGTCGTGGATTTTATCGGGAAATATCATCCCGAGTGCCAGCCAAATATCTTCGAGGTGCTGTCGCCCTTGCTGACGCACTGCAAGATGTTGCGCGCCCACTATGGCGATGACATCGCAACCGTTTTTATCGGGCCTTGCATTGCAAAGAAGATGGAGGCAGAACAGCATCCGGAGCTTCTCGACGCGGTGCTCACCTTTGAGGATCTGGATGGCTGGCTGAACGAAGAAAACATTCAGCTGGCGGAGATAGCCGAGACGGAGTCCGATCGCTTTCAGCCCGAAGAGGCCCAGGAAGGCGCGCTCTATCCCATCGATGGCGGAATGGTTCCGATGATTGCCGGCAGCCACGAGATCAACAGTTCGCAATATATGTCCTTCTCTGGAATCTCCAACGTGGAACAGGCGCTGAAGGGCCTCTCCGAGTGGAAGCCCGAGCATAACATCTTTTTTGAGCTGACCGCGTGTGCCGGCTCCTGCGTGAATGGACCGAAAGCCGCGCGCAACACATCAGTGGCGCGCCGCCGCTACGACATTGTCCATTATGCAAAACCAGCAGCGGAGTTTCCCCGCAAGTTATCGCTGGGTATCGGCGGCCACTATGCCGCTTCTCCCGTGGCGCGCAATGAGTACAGCGAACTGCAACTGAGCGAAGCGTTGCGCACCGTGGGAAAATACTCCGCCGAGGATGAACTGAACTGCGGCGGCTGCGGATACGATTCCTGCCGCGACTTTGCCCACGCCCTCATCGCCAAGAACGCCGAGCGCATGATGTGCGCCACGTATACTCGCAAGCTGGCGCAGAAAAAAGCCAATGCGCTCCTCAAGAAAATGCCGTCCGCGGTGGTCATCGTCAATGAAGATCTGAAGATCATCGAGTGCAATTTGAACTTTGCCCGCCTCTTCTCCGACGACGTGGAAGAGTCAGCAAATCTTGAAGGCAGCGCTCTGGACGCCGTGATACCGTTCTCTTATCTCTTCCGCCGCGTGCTCGAATCAGGCGAGGATATCGTCGGCCACGACATCCGCTATCAGCGCAGCATTCTAAACACGAGCATTTTCACCATTGAGCCTCATTCCGTAATGTGTGGCATCTTCCAGGACATCACCAAGCCCATTTTTCAGAAAGAGCAGATTATCGGGCGCGCTCGCGAGGTGATCCAGAAAAATCTGAAGACCGTGCAGCAGATCGCCTTCCTCCTGGGCGAGAATGCAGCTGATTCGGAGATCATTCTCAACTCCATTGTGCGCTCGTTCAGCCCTGAAGAGGTTGACGGCAACGACGCCGGGGGGCAGCAGTGAGCAGCGACGAGAGCTTTATCGAAGTCGATTCCTGTCAGCGGGCCAAGCATGGCCAGCTCATCTCCGGGGATGTCTTTCTTTCGCGCAAGGTTGAGCCGGAAGGCCGCATGATCTCCGTTCTTTCCGACGGCCTGGGAAGCGGCGTGAAAGCCAGCGTGCTGGCCAGCATGACGGCGACCATGGCTTTGAAGTTCACCGCCAGCGCGATGGAGTTTCGTGAGTCGGCGGAAATCATCATGGATACGCTGCCTATTTGCAGCGTGCGGAAGATCAGCTACTCGACCTTCACCGTGATTGACATGGCCAGCACCGGCGAAACGCGCATCATCGAGCACGGCAATCCGCCTTTTTTGCTTGTCCGTCCCAAAGGCGAAGTGAGTGTTTTGAAAACCGAGGTGCGTCCCACGCGGTGGCAGGACCGCGTCATCAGCTTTTCCAACTTTGAAGTGCAGCGCGAAGATCGAATCATCTTCTTTTCCGATGGAATTACGCAGGCGGGCATGGGCGAGTATCGCACGCCCCTCGGATGGGGATTGGAGAATGTGGACAAATATGCCCGTCAGGAAATTGATCGGCATCCTTATATCTCGGCCCGCGAGTTATCCCGCCTCCTGGTTGCTAAGGCGGAAGAGGTGGACGGCCTCAGCGCCAAAGACGACATTACCTGCGGCGTGGTTTACTTCCGCAGCCCGCGCCAGTTGCTGGTGATGACCGGAGCGCCTTTCAATCGCGCTCACGATCAGGATCTGGCAAAGATGGCAGAACGCACTTCAGGGCGCAAAGTCATCTGCGGCGGAACGACGGCTAACATCATCTCGCGGATTCTGAATCGCGAGCTTCAGATTGATATGCGCAACAAGCTTGATCCTAGAGTGCCACCCTCCGCCAGAATGGACGGATTCGACCTGGTGACGGAAGGCACACTTACTTTGGGAGAAGTGGCTCGCCTGCTTGAAGAGGGATTCGCTCCTGAAGAGTTGAAGTCCAACGCGGCCGTAAAACTCGCATCCATGCTGCTCGATAGCGATATTGTGAAGTTCGCCGTCGGCACCCGAATCAATGAAGCGCACCAGGATCCCAACATTCCGGTGGAGCTCGATCTGCGGCGCAACATTGTAAAGCGAATCGCGGTGCTACTGGAGAGCAAGCACATGAAACGGGTTCTCATCCAGTATCTTTAGTTCGCTCTCGCCGGATGCAAAGAATGATGCTCCCGGCACTACAATTGAAAACAAGATGCCAGGTCGCTCCCAGATACAGCGGCGCGCCATCACGGCGCAGGGTTGGGTTGCGGAGCTTTTGCTCGATAGGATCGCCTTTCCGGCTCTCTTGCTTGTTGCTCTCGCCGCCGTCCCGGCGCTGGTTGCGCAGGCTGCAGCTCCCACCCCTGACTCCGTCCCCATCGCCATTGTCTCGCTAAGCAGCAAAACTCCGGAGGCTGCGCCCACGGTCACCGGCGCGCTCGAAGTCTCACAGGGCAAGGCCATCATCGCCGTCAGCGGCACGGTAGCTTCCGGCGCTGAGACCACCGAGGTTCTCCTGCCCCGTCGCGGTGCGCTGCGCGTCTGCGCCTCCACCACCGTGAAGCTGGCCGCCGACTCCAGCGTTCCTGCCGGTGAAACGCCCGGCCTGATGATGGCTCTCGACCATGGCGCGCTTGAGCTGAGCTATGCCGCCAACTTTGCTGGACGCAATGCGGAGATTCTGCTCACCCCGGACTTCCGCATTCTCATCGGCGCGGGTGGAGCGGCCGAGGTCAAAGTCCGTCTAGGCCCGCACGGTGACACCTGCGTGGACAACGATGCGGGCAGAAGCGACGGTGACCATGCGCCTTATGTGCTGGTGACCAGCGTCTTTGATGGTGGCAATTACCGCGTACAGCCCGGCCAGCGGGTGATGTTCGAGCACGGCAGCCTGCATGAGGTGGTGGACCACGAGAAGGAGCCTTGCGGCTGCCCGCCCCCTTCGCCCCAAGGCAACGAGTTTCCGCTGGCTCAGAGCGAGGGGCTTGCGCCGCTGGCCAAGCCCGCGCCCAGCGCGCCCAACGCGAGCGCTGTTTCCGTGGAATTGGCTGAACCCCTGGTCTACAAGGGCGGGGAACAATTCGCTCAAACTGCCGCAGTCACCGCACCCGCCGCTCAGCCAGCGGCTCCGGGTAAAGCCAGAAAAAAGTCCGGCTTGATGGCCAGAATCGGTGGATTCTTCCGCCGCATCTTCGGCGCGGAGTGAAGGCTCTGGAAGGTTGCGAAAGACGCTGACCTTGTTACAGGAACAAAATCGCAAAGTGGAGAAGAGACCTGCGCTACGGCAAGGCAAGCCTATCACTGCCGTCGCGCAAGAGTTGAGCCGTGCGAAGGCCGTGCCAGCTTGCGCAGTCGCTGACACCGCCTGGAACCGCGGCGTCCAGCGGTTCCAGCTCTGATCCATCCACCTCCACGGCCATGCTTTGCAAAATCAGGTCCACCGTCAGGACGACGCGCAGGCCATTTTTCTGGCGCACCACAACGCCTTCCATCCCGGCCAGGGCGCCGGAACGAATCCGCGCCCGCTGCCCCACGGTCAGCAAAGGGTGCGGTTCCACACGGCGAAGGCGAAGCCCAACGCGCAGGGCGTCAATCTCTGCCTCAGGCAACGAAGCCGGCTGGCCGCCCGTGCCGCCCACAAACGTCAGAACCCCCGGTATCTCCAAAACCCGCACTCGCTCGTTTCGGCCGATGCGAACAAAGATGTAGCCGGGGAACAGCGGCAGACTCAGAGTGACCGTCGAGCCGTCGCTCCACTTGCGCTGCGGACGATAAAGCGGAAGATAGTGCTCAATCTCTCTCACATTCAGGTACTGAGCCACGCGTTTCTCATGGCGGGGTGAGGTGTAGACGGCAAACCACTTTGTTGCGAATTGCTTCTCCGGCAGGCAGTCGCTCGCCGGCCTGTTCGCATAAAGGTAAATGCCGCTGTGCGTCAACTCAGACAAAGTTTCGTCCTCACTCCTTGATCAATCCGCTTTCGCAATGCCGGGGCTGACGGGGCGATCTCGCACTACGATAGCACGGGCATACTACTACCACTCAGTTCTTCAATGTGAAAATGAATTCCAACAGGCAGGTTTTACGATACTATTCGGACTCGACGCCCAGATTTTCAGCATAGAACCCGGTCAGAGTAAATCCTTCAAACGGTGTAGGCGCCGATGCGGGTCTCGTGGCTGGTGAGGGAGTCGCAGGCGCGGTCCAGGTTCTCGTACTCCTGATCGTGCTCCTTGCGGAAGGCGCGGAAGGCCTCTTCGCTGGCCCAGCGGTCGATGGTGAGGTAGAGGCCGGGAATGTAGGCGTCGCGCAGCAACTCCGTGCCTAGGTAGTCGGGCGAAGAGTGAAACAATTGAGCCCAGGCCCCTTCGGACGAATAGGCGGAGACAAAGGCGGCTGCCTTCTCCTCGAGAATCTCGAACTGCCAGATCACGACGAACATACACTCCCCAATCTTCACTTCATGGTAGCGCAAGAGGGAGCGCATTGGCGAAGACCGGGTCTAGCGCGGTTGGTACAGGCCGCGAAAAGCATTCAGCCCGATGGGTAGTGGTGGATTCAACCGCTCCTCGTGCCAATAAAGCCGGCGACGGCTTTGCCCAGGATGGGCGTTTCTGGCCCGAAAAATCAAGGATTTACACAGCCTCTGAATGCCGGATTGGATGCACAATAAGTCTCCAGGGCAAGCCCATTTCTTGACGCAAGTGGGAAGTTCTTGGGAGATACATGTGCATTTCTTTGCATATTGTCAAATTCTCAAACCAGTAACTTGCTGATTCTAAATAGTTATATTTGGCACTCGAAGTGCATTATGACGATGCAGGTCGAGTTGGAGCGCCATTGATGGCGGTACAGGGCGTTGTCCCCAAATATGCTCTGGATCCTCACATCGCTTCAGGTAATCGGGTGTTTCGCTGTTGGAGCGCAGAGGTTGTTGAGCATTCACTTACTGCAAGGTGTTGATGCTTTGCGGAAAGGCGAAGTGAGCTTGGCAGGACGGCTGCCCGTGAGGGCCATTTTGGGAGGAATTATGAAGAAAGTCGGTTTGGTTGTTCTCTCATTGGCAACTGCTCTTGCGACCGCGCCAGCCGCAATGGCTGACTCGTTTGATTTTGTCGTAAACGGCAATGCTGTTACCAGTGGACAAAACTGCTGTAGTCCCAGCATCAGTGGCAGCGGCGTGCTAACTGGTGTTCCCGATGTGGGCAGTCCCGGCGCGTTTGACATCACAAGTGGAAGCGGCATTACGTTTACAATTGGCTCCACTATATATAACGCTAGCCTCATCGGTAACGAAGAGAATCCACTTGCGCCTATCACGGCCGAGGCGGACCCTATTGGCGATGCGCTTGGTGCCGGAAACTTTAATTTCGACGACCTGCTGATGCCGGCAGGAAATCCGCTGGTGGACGCCAATGGAATCCTCTTCGAGTTAACCAGCCCTGGAACTTACGATGGAGCGACCCTTGAGCTTTATTCGGACGGCCCAAATGGTCCTTCCAATGAGATTTGGTGGGATTTGTACCTGAAGGGACAAACGGACTATGGATTTCCCTTCGGCGCAGAAACTGGAGGCTACGGCGCCCCGCTTGACATGGAGATTGCCCCAGAGCCGTCTTCGCTGCTGCTGTTGGGTACCGGCTTGCTCCTCATGGCCTGCTTCCTCTTCCGTTTCAAGACGATGCAAAACACGATCTAGTCGCACGGCCATAAATTGCATTCAGCAAAACGGAGATTGCCTTTGCGCACTCTCCGTTTTGTTTTTCCGGGGAATATTGCGTGATTAAAATCCTACATTTTCTGTAGGTTGGCAAACTTTTCCATCAGTTTTTTCACGCCGTGGCGATCAAACAGGACGGTCAGCTTGGCATCCTCGCCCTCGCCTTCGCGCAGAAGAATGGTGCCTTCACCATACTTTGCGTGACGGACGCGTTGGCCCTTCTTGAGATTGGCGGCTCCGCTGGATGCCGGCAGGTTCATCGCTGGCCTGGGCAGTGCGCCAAGCTTGCCGTGGCCAGACTTGTCTCCAAAGAAGCGGGCGATGTTGTCGATGGAGTGGACCTCCGGGCTCTCACCTTTTGGACTAGATCCTCGACTGGTCGAAGGCGCCTTGGCGCTCATCCAGGGCGCAACGAAGGGTTTGGAGGGTGCGCCGTTCGCCTTCCTCCTGCCTGCGGCGAAGCGCTCTTCGCCGGGCGCGAAGGTCTCTTGGCTTTCGTCTTCGTAATTGAAGTGCTTGTCGGCAAAGTCGCTCGTCGCCCCGGCTCGCCGTCCGTAGCTCTTGGGGTATCCCGGCGTCGCCCACGCGGCGGCCTGCGGCCGACCACCTAGGTTTTCGATCAATTGGCTGGGAACCTCTTCGAGGAAGCGCGAGGGAATGCTCATCTCCGGGGAGTCGTTGCCATACCTTCTTCGATAGTGGGCGCGGGTGAGGATGAGCGTGTTCATTGCGCGCGTCATGCCCACATAGCAGAGGCGGCGCTCTTCCTCCAACTCTTCTGGATTGTTCAGTGTGCGCGAGTGGGGAAACAAGCCCTCTTCCAGACCGGCCAGAAAGACCAGCGGAAACTCCAGCCCCTTGGCGGCGTGCAGAGTCATCAGCGTTACGCGGGCCTCGGGGTCGAATTGGTCGGTGTCTGAGGACAAAGCCGCATGGTCGAGGAACTCGGCCAGAGTCTCACCGCGGGCTTCGGCGTCGTGCGCGGCGTTGGCCAGCTCCTTCAGGTTTTCAATGCGGCTGAAGGCCTCCGGCGAGCCTTCGGTCTCTAGCGCCTTGATGTAGCCAGTGCGGTCGATGAGAAACTTGATCAGCTCGGGCAACGTTGCGGCGTCGCCGGGAGCTCGAAAGGCTTTTACGACGCCACTTTCGTTTTCCGCAACTTCGGCCGCGCCCGATTCAAAATCAGGATTGGGAGGGGTAGGACTCCCAGTGCCAAAGGGCGAGAAGCTGGCGTCCGCGTGAAAGTTCATTTGCGTCGGACTGTCGCCCGCGGCGCCAAACTCGAAGCCGGTGTCGGTCTCGTCACTGCTCCCCGCGCCGGCGGCCACGTCGGTCGCGAGTTTGCCTGCAAAATCCGGGTCCATCATAGCCTGCGCGTCGAGAATAAGCTGGCGAAAGGATTCCAGAGCCATCAGCGCGCGGGCCGGAATGAGCCGGTTGGCGAGGGCGGCGCCGAGCGCATCCCAGGTGGACGAGCCGGTCTCCAGCGCCAGCCGCTCCAGCGTCTCCAGCGTGGTTTTTCCAATGCCGCGCGCCGGCGTGTTGATCACCCGCTGCAAAGCCATGGAATCGTGCGGGTTGCGAACCATCCGCAGATAGCCGAGCAGGTCCCTGATCTCGGCCCGCTCGTAAAAGCTGAAGCCGCCGACCATGGTGTAGCGGATGTTGTAGCGTCGCAGCGCCTCCTCCACCAGCCGCGACTGCGCGTTGGTGCGATAGAGCACCGCGCAGTGCCCTTTTCCGGGGTCTTGCGCTTCGGAGGAGTTCGTCTCGCGGAGAAAAGCCTGAATGCGGTCGGCGATGAATAGCGCCTCGTTTTCGCCATCCGGCGCTTCGTAATAGCCGATCAGCGAGCCGCCCTGCCGGTCGGTCCACAGCTTCTTGCCCTTGCGCCGCAGGTTGTTGGCGACCACGGCTCCCGCGCCCTCCAGAATGATCTGCGTCGAGCGGTAATTCTGCTCCAGGCGGACGATGCGGGCGTTGGGAAAATCCTTCTCAAACTCCAGAATGTTGCGAATATCGGCGCCGCGCCAGGAGTAGATGCTCTGGTCCTCGTCGCCTACCGCGCAGACGTTCTGGTGTTCGCCGGCCAGCAACTTCATCAGTTCGTACTGCGGGCGATTGGTGTCCTGGTACTCGTCCACCAGCAAATATCTGTATCTGCGCTGGTAACGCTCCCGTGCCTCAGTGGAGACTTTGAGCAGGCGCACCGCCTCCAGCAACAGATCGTCGAAGTCCAGCGCGTTGTTCTTGCGCAGCTCAGCCTTGTAGCCCTGGTAGATGTGTGCGATGCGCTCGCTGTTGGGATCTTTGGAGCTGAGGTAAAACTCCTGCGGATCGATCATATGATTCTTGGCCCAGGAGATTTTGCCCAATACCGCGCGCGGGGTGAGCTGTTTGGTGTCCATCCCCATGCGCTTCATCACCTGCTTGACGATGGCCTGCTGGTCGTTCTCGTCATAGATTGCAAAGGAGCGCGTCAGCCCTTCGCCATTTACCTTCAGCGCCTCGATGTCGCGGCGCAGAATGCGAACGCAGAAGGAGTGAAAGGTACATAACAAAGGCTTGGCCAGCGACGAGTGGTCCAGCAATCGGTCCACGCGCTCGCCCATCTCTTTGGCGGCCTTGTTGGTAAAGGTAACGGCCAGGATCGAATCCGGCGCAACGCCTTTTTCGCGAATGAGCCATGCAATGCGGCTGGTGATTACGCGGGTTTTGCCTGAGCCGGCTCCGGCAAGAATCAGCAGTGGGCCTTCTGTGGCTTCAACGGCGGCGCGCTGTTCGGGATTGAGATTGTCGATAAGCGGCTGCAAGGCGAGTCCGGCGGGAAGAGTCCTGTCTCTAGTGTATCGTCCGAGGGTGTTGCGGAAGAGAGACGGACTATGTTCAGTCCCTGAGAATGTTCTTTGAGCACAGGCAACTCCGCCCGCGCGTCGTACTGGCGGTTGAAGCGGATCAGGGCGATCCACTGCCCTTGTTCCTGCCGTTCCCAGACCAACGTGCCGCCCAACTGGCGCGCGATCTCTTCCGGCGCGAGGTCGTGGTGGAGGCCAAAGTATCGCTCGTCCATCGCCTTGCTTGCCGGTCCCAGCGTGAAGAGCGGCGAAGAGGCTTCGTATTTTGTGCTGAAGACCAGGGCGGCGGAGTATTGCTCCGGCTCCTGGGCCGCGCGGGCAATCTCGCTGGCAGTGAAGTCTTCAAGGTGGTAAACGGCGAAGGGCTGATTAAGGTAGCCCAGCTCGGGGCGGGTCAGCTCATCGGTGACCGGCCAGGCGGAAAGCACGGTCGCGCCGGGGTAGCGGGCTTCGAGCTGCTGGATTCCCGCCTGATGAAGCCGGATGACGCTGGCGTAGGCCAGGTTGTCTTCCGGGGCAAAGCCGTAGGGTGGATTGACGAAGAGTCCAGCGACAAAGGCCGCAGCGGAAAGCGCCGCCAGAGCCTGCCAGAAACGAAGGCGGCGATAGAGAGTCGTGAGGGCCAGCAGCAGCACCAGCGGATACATCGGCAGCAGGTAGCGGGTGAGCAGCGCGCCGCCCAGAACGCTGAAGAGCAGCGCATTCGCCAGCAGCAGAATGAAAATTCGGCACAGCGAGGCGGGCGCGATGGCGGCTCGAAGCTGGCCGTCGGGTGCGCGCCTCGCCGCAAAAAGCAGAGCGGCGATGGCCAGCAGCACCGGCACAAAGAGGTTCATGTGCGCTGTCAGATGCAGCAGGCGATGGCCAAAGGCGGCCAGAACGCGTAGCGGGTCGAGCGTGGCCTGGGCGTTGTAGCGCAAAAACTCCGGATTGCCGAAGAGGAAGCCGGTCTTCCATCGATGGAAGCCGTACCAGGCTGCCAGCGGCAGCGCGCAACTGGCCAGCCATGCGGCCTCGCAACTCAGCCAGAGGCGGGCAGGACGAGCGGCGCGGAGGCTTTCAACCACGCAGACGGCCGCCAGCGTGAGTGGGATGATGATCGCAGTTTCCTTGCAGAGCGCGGCCAGAGCAAACCAGAGAGCTGCGGTCCAGGGCTTGCGCCCCCGATCCGTCTGGGCTTCGCGGTCGGGCAGCGCGTAAACCAGCCCCCAGAGCGTGCAAGCGGCGGCGAAGATGTCCGCGTGGGCCAGGGTGCTTTGAGCAAACCAGACGGGATAAAGCGCGGTGAGCGCAACGCTCCAAAGGGCGACCGCGGGCACGCCGGCCAGCCGTATCGCCAGCCGCCAGACGGCCGTCAAACCCAGCGCGGCCACAACCAGCACAGCCAGGCGAGTCACCAACGGGCAATAGCCAAAGAGCTTCCAGCAGAGCGCCAGATAGACGCTGGGCAGCGGCGGATGGGCGTTGGTCAGCGTGGTGAGGGGAATCAGCGAGCCGGTGCGGAAGAAGTCCCAGGCTGCGGGAATGTAGTAGCCGGCCTCGTCCCAGTAGTAGGGCAGCCGCAGCAGAGTCAGGTGGCTGAGAAGCAGTGCCGCGAAGATTGCCGGGAAGACGATCCAGGCGGGCACGGACGCCTTCTGCCACGGCTCAAAGACTCTCTTCCAGCCCACGATCTTCTCTCCTCTGAACCTTATTCCCTATTCCCTAATTGACCGGTCCCGCGGGGAAGGTGTGGCTTTGCGGCTCCAGGTTGAGGGTGCCGAAGGCCTGTTCGTACTGGGACAGGTTCTGCCCCAGCATATTCCACAGGGCCTTGGCCTGCTGCGGGCTGAGGAAGATCGCGTTCTGGTTGCGAATGGTGATCTTGTCGGGAGCGTCGGCCGAGGCCTGGCCGAAGATCAACTGAAAGTCCCATACGCTGACGCGAATGTGGACGCTGTTGGCGTAAGACTCGCGATAGTCGGGAGATTGGACGAGGTTCATTTGCGGCTGCTGTGCGGTTGGACTCATGGTTACTCCAGATTACCCGGTCGGGGCAGGATGGCGCGAAATCAGAGTTTGAAAGAATGGTGCGAAAGAGGGGATTTGAACCCCTACGCCTTTTGGGCGCCAGATCCTAAGTCTGGTGCGTCTGCCAATTCCGCCACTTTCGCGCGCGGTCCATCTTCGCAAGGACATCTAAATTGTACCGTGGTTCGTCAAGTGGGCAAGGGGAATGATCTGCTCCCCGTCTGCTGTGTTACCGTTCAAGTACAGCGTCCCTGCGCCGGGCCGATGGAGAAGTTTCCATGGCCGGGCTGGATGAGAGGGCGGTGTGTGACTTCCAAGAATGTCTCAGCAGCCGGAACAGACTTCGCTTTTCAGTGTCCCGCCCACGGCTCCCACGCCAGGAGCCGCGCATGGCCTTGCGCCTGAACTCCAATCGCCGCAGCGGCACGCCCAGCGCCACGCGCCGCAGCGGATTCCGCGCTGGCTGGTGCGCGCCGAGCTGATTTTGCGCGTGATGCTGCGAATCTTCATCGGGCAATGGGTGTTTTTTGCGCCCTGGTCGCACCGGATATGGGATCAAAACCCGCTGTTTTTGCACTTTCCCACGCTTGGCGCCGTTGCGGCCAACGGGGCAGTGCGCGGCCTCGTCTCGGGGGTGGGGCTACTGAATCTGTGGATTGCGTTTTTCGACGCCTTCCACCATAGGGATGAATGAAGATGAAAGAACAGGGAACAGGGGGCAGGGATCAGGAAGTCATGCCGGTGGCAGTGATTCCCGGCAACGGAGCGCCGCCGCCGCTCGATGCCGCTCCGCTCGCCTATGAGAACTCCAGCTTTCTCAACAGTGACGATGGCCGCCTGATCCGCATTATCTCCGAGTACGTTGAGCCTCTGGCGCGCTTCCGGCGCGAGCAGATTCAAGACACGGTGGTCTTTTTCGGCTCGGCGCGCTTTCGCGGGCGCGAAGAGGCCGGTCACGAACTGGAACTGCTGGAGAATACCGGCTCCACGCAGCCCGCGCCCAGCCACGAGCAGCCGGCCAAAGCGCCGGAGATCGCCTCAGGCAGCGCCACCGATTTGCAGATCAAGCGCGCTGTGGCCGCCGTCGAGATGGCCCGCTACTACGAGGATGCGCGGCGTCTCTCCGGCCTGCTGACCCGCTGGGCCAAGACAATTCCCTCGCGGCGGGCGCGCTTCGTTGTCACCAGCGGCGGCGGCCCGGGCATCATGGAGGCGGCCAACCGCGGCGCTCACGAGGCCGGCGGCAAAACCATCGGCATGAACATCCGCCTGCCCTTCGAGCAGAATCCCAACCCCTACATCACGCCCGCGCTCAACTTCGAGTTCCACTACTTTTTCATGCGCAAGCTCTGGTTCGCCTACCTGGCCAAGGCGCTGGTCGTCTTTCCCGGCGGCTTCGGCACACTCGACGAGATGTTCGAGATTCTCACCCTCGCGCAGACCCACAAGCTGGGCAACAAGATCACCGTCGTCGTCTACGGCTCGGAGTATTGGAAGAAGGTCTTCAACCTCGACGTGCTGGTCGATACCGGCGCCATCTCGCCCAAAGATATCGAGCTATTCCAGTTCGCCGATACGCCTGAGCAGGCCTTCGAGTTGCTGCGCGCCGGCCTCACGGAGAACTACCTCAAGGCCGAGGCCGCTGCGGGCACACTAGCCGAAGACGAGTCGAACGCCCTCGGCGAAGAGCTGCTTGCCGGCTGGACGGTTGAAGATTTCCTGGGCCCGGAGATGGCGAAGACCAGCAAGTAGAGATACCCGACTTTTTGATGTACCGTATTGAGGGAGAGTAGTGAAGTGACGGGATAGGCAACCAACCATCTCGCAAACCAACGGATGATATCCTCGGGAACATCAAAAGTTTGATTGGAGTCTAAGTGAGTATGTTCTTCCGACCAGTGGCGATGAAGAGAACCTGTCTTACTGTAATGCTACTCTCCGTTGTATTAGCCTGTGGAGCAAGAGCAAGGTGCGAAGAGGCGAAGTCTGTGCCAATTTGTGACTTGAGCAAGAATCAAGCAGCTTACAATCACAAAATGATTCAGGTGGAAGGATTCATTTCGCATGATTTTGAAGACTTCACTCTATTCGATCCAACCTGCCGAAGCCTTTCGATTTGGATTGAATATGGAGGAAAACGGAAGTCGGATACCGTATACTGCTGCGGCCCAACGGCTGGAAGATCACGGCCAAAGGATTTGGTGGTTGAAAATGTATCCGTTCCGCTGGTTGATGACGAGACCTTCGAAGCGTTTGACCGCGAAGTACAACCGCCATTTCGATCGGTCAAGTTCGGGTCGGTTGTTCACGCCACGCTGATCGGAAGATTCTTTGCTGGTCACCAAGAGACCGGTCGGAACGGAGAGAAATGGTGGGCGGGATACGGACATATGGGTTGCTGTAGCCTGTTTGTCATCCAACAAGTATTGGCTGTGACTTCGCAAGAGAGAGATGACCTAGATTATGGCGCTTCCCCAGATCAGCCCGACATCGAGAAAGCTGGTTGTGGTTTCAGATTTCTGACACCGATCGAGCTGGGATCAAACGCTCTAAGTGCTCAGCGTACAGCAGAAGCCGATTCCACTACTACAGAATTCGACGACCCAAAGGCTCTAGCATCCAAATTCTTAAGCACTACTCTTAATCTGTCTGCGTCTCAATTACCGGCATTGCGTGAGAAGCGGCGAGGGCAGGGACGGATTGTCTTCCAGAGTGAGAACACTAAAGCCGCGCGACAGTTTATGGTGGTGGCGAGCAGACCAGCTTGGCTGACTTTTTATGCTCGCAATCCGAAGAGAATTGCATGGATTGTCACTGCCGCATACGAACTGTCATGCGATCCTAAGAACTCTGTACTTCGGGTGAAATGAATTCTGTAGTCTTTGGTTTACTCGGTTTTCCCCTGATACTTTCTTGATTCCTTCGCCAATTGAAGCGTTATTCTTCCCGCGTTAACCCTGCATTTATCTCCGTAACCGATACTGACTCCAGAGGTTCCGGCTGGCAAGCGGGACTACAGGAGCGGAAATGGCCCAGGCGTCCATCTCGTATCTCTGGCGCGACAAGAAGGCATCGCAAGGTTTCCGGTGTGGCGTTTCGTTGCACAGCCACACCAATCAATCGCACGAAACGCTGGACTTTTTGGCGAACCTGGGCAATCAGTACCCGATGATTCGTCCGCTGCTCTCGCGGCTGGAGCAGCGTTCGGAGCGGATGCACGGGGTGCGCGTGGACTACGCGGCCAGCTATTGGACGCCTCCCATGACTCCCCGGCTGGCCTTCGATCTGGAATCCCGCCAGATTGAGAAGCTCGACCTTGCGCCGATGGTCTCCCTCTCCGACCACGACAACATCACCGCGCCCATGCTGCTGCGCACCGTGGCCAGCGCGCGGCAGATTCCCGTTTCGGTGGAGTGGACAGCTCCCTACGGCAACCAATCCTTTCACCTGGGCGTACACAACCTGCCCAGCGGTCGCGCCAAGGAGTGGATGGCGACGCTGGCCGATTACACAGCGCATCCCTCCGACGCGCGCCTCACCGAGATTCTGCGCGCCCTCGACGAAGAGCCGAATGTGCTGGTGATCTTCAACCACCCCTTGTGGGATCTCTACCTGATCGGCAAGGAGAAGCACGCGTTTCTGGTCAACCAGTTTCTGCTGAAGAACGGCAACTATCTGCACGCGCTGGAGCTGAACGGCCTGCGCAACTGGGACGAGAACCGTGCCGTGCGCCAGTTGGCAGAGCAGTGGAATATGCTGCTGATCAGCGGTGGCGACCGCCACGGCGTGGAGCCGAACGCCAACATCAACCTGACCAACGCCGCCACCTTCACCGAGTTTGTGCATGAGGTGCGCCGCGAGCAGAAGAGCGATCTGCTTTTCATGCCGCAGTACGCCGAGCCGTGGAAGCATCGCCTGCTGCAATCAACCATCGACGCCATCCGCCACTATCCTGAGTTTCCGCAAGGCTCGCGCACCTGGGACGAGCGCGTCTACCACCCCGACGCCAACGGAGTGACGCGGCCGCTGAGCGAGTTGTGGCCCAACGGCGCGCCGCCGCGGGCAATGAGCTGGATGCTCGGCATGGTGCAGTTGATGGGCGCGGGCCTGGTCTCCGGCGGGCTGCGCATGGCTTGGAGCGAGTCGCGCCAGTTGCGCCTGGCCCTGGGTGAGTAAGTGGAGCGCCAGAGCGAGCAAATGCGGCAAAATTGAAGCAGGCGCTTTAGCCCCTGAGGGAATGCATGTTTTCAGATCCAGCGCAGCAAGATGAAAATATGTTAATCCCGCCCCGCGTCGCCTACTTCCCCGACTCCTTCCATGAAGTGAACGGCGTGGCGCACACCAGCCGCCACTTCGAGGCCTTCGCGCGCCGGCGCAATCTTCCTTTTCTCTGCGTGCGCGCCGGCCGCCGCGAGCCTAAGTTCACTGAAGAGGGCAACCTGTGGACGCTGGAGCTGCCGCGCAGCTTTCTCTCCTTTGCCCTGGAAAAAGATCTGCGCTACGATCCGGCTTTTCTGCGCCACATTCCGCTCATCGGCACGGTGCTGGATCGCTTCCAGCCCGACCTGATTCACATCACCGGCCCAAGCGAACTGGGCTTCTTCGGCGCATGGCTGGCCCACCGCCGGCGTCTGCCGCTGGCCGCCAGTTGGCACACCAACGTCCATGAGTACTTGGCGCGGCGCTCGCAGTGGTTTCTGCGCTCGCTGCCCCGGCGCCGCTCGGTGGCCGCCGAGCAAAAAATCCAGAATTGGACCCTGGCAGTCGCGGCCAAGTTCTACTCGCTGGCAGGCGTCCTCTTCGCCCCCAACCCCGAACTCTGCACGCTGCTGGAGCGGACGGCAGGCCGGCCTTGCCACCGTATGCCGCGCGGCGTGGATGCGGAGCAATTCCATCCCGGCAAGCGCCACCGCGATGACCACCAGTTCGTGCTGGGCTTTGTGGGCCGGCTGTCGGTCGAGAAGAACATAACTCTGCTAGCCGAGATTCAGCAGGAGTTGGAGCGCATGGGCATTACTGACTTTCGCTTCCTCATCGTCGGCCACGGCAACGAGGAGGCCTGGTTGCGTGAGCGCCTGCCGCGCGCCGAGTTTACCGGAGTGCTGCGCGGCGAAGCGTTGGCCGCCACCTACGCCGGCATGGACCTATTCGTCTTTCCCTCGCATACTGACACCTTTGGCAACGTCGTTCTGGAGGCGCTGGCCAGTGGCGTTCCGGCAATCGTCACTCCCGACGGCGGTCCGGCGACCATCGTGCGCGACGGCGAGACAGGCCGCGTCGTCCCCGACGCGAAGTTTGCCGCCACAATAGCCGGAGTGCTGGCCGACCCGGCGCGCCACGCAGTTATGCGCCAGGCCGCGCGTACTTATGCGCTCACCATGAGCTGGGACGCGGTCTTTGAAGGCGTGTACGCGGCTTATGAGACGATTCTGCCCAAACGAGCGCAGGCGGCGGGGTAGCTCAGGGCTGCGCCTTGTAGCGTAGAATCCAGTTTTTCTGCTCCTGCGTGTCGGGCACGGCGAAACCGCGTACGGCTGCAATTGCTGCCAGAGCCGTCTTGGGCTTCCATCCCAAATGAATGAGGACGCAGGCCACCGTGACGGTGGATCGGCCGATGCTGCCCCGGCAATGCACGCCGATATGCTCACCGGCGCGGAGGCGATCTGCCAGGCTGGCCGCGAAGGCGCGAAACGAAGCCGTGTCAACGGGAATGCGCGTATCGGGAATCGGGTACGAGATAAACTTTAATCCAAGATGTACGGCCGCGGGGCCTTCGTCCTCCAGGCCAAGGTAGATGGCCTCCGAACTCTCCAGCATGGAAACCAGCGTTTCAATGCCGCCGCGCTTCAAGCTGAGCAGTTCATCCTCCAGCGAGTCGTCGCCGAGCGGGCAGAGTACGATGGCCAGTGTTGCAGGCGGATTGCCCTCGATCCAGAAGATGCTCTTCATGCGGCTCAGACTCCAGAAAACCAAAAGATGCGTTTGCAAATGACGCGCAAATCAAACCCGAAAAGCAAGACTCATGACAGTCTGGATCATAGACGTTGAAAATTCAAAGAGTCCGTTGTACCATTTGCAACGAATTCCCATCCAAAATCATCTGATAAACTGAGACCTTCCCCCAAGCTCTCGCTATCTTTGGCCGGCAAACGAGAAAAGGCCGGTCTGACTTCTCCGCTCACGAAGACTGGAGCTTCCCATGGCCTTGCCGGAGCACATCCTGATGATCTACGGCTATCTCCTGCTCTTCGCCTGGGTGCTGGTGGAGCAGTTCGGGATTCCACTGCCCGCCGCGCCGGTTCTTCTCGCCGCCGGTGCTCTCTCCGCCCAGCACGAACTCAGCTTTGCCTTCGCCTTTCTGGCCGGGCTTGCTGCATCGCTCATGGCGGACAGCTCTTGGTTCTTCATTGGCCGCCGTTACGGGCACTTCGTGCTGCGGACTCTCTGTAAGTTGTCGTTGGAGCCAACCATCTGTGTTCGCCGCACACAAGACTCCTTCGGCCGCCGCCGCTCTCTCACGCTCGTGATTGCCAAGTTTGTGCCCGGTCTCTCCACCATGGCTCCGCCGGTGGCTGGCCAGACCGGTATGAGCTTCGCCCAGTTTTTGTTCTACGACGGCATTGGTGCCGCGCTCTGGTTGGGCGTGTTGCTCGCGGCGGGCCGTTTCTTCGGCGATCTGCTCCAGCGCGCCCCCAACCTGCTCGACTGGGTGGGCCGTTTCTCTGGCGCATTGCTCGTCCTCGGCATTCTCGGTTTCTTTGCCGGCCGTCTCATCCGCCGCCGCATGGTCCTTAAAAAACTCGTCGCCTCGCGCCTCGAACCCCAGGAGCTGAAGCGCCTGATCGATGCCGGCGAGGAGGTCTACATCGTGGACCTGCGCAATCCCCTCGAACTGCGGTCAGACCCCTTCACCCTCCCCGGGGCGCGTCACTTCTCGCCCGATTCTCTCGCCGAGCGCCACAGCGAGATTCCCCGTGACTGCGACATCGTGCTCTTCTGCAACTGCCCCAGCGAGGCCTCCGCAGCAAATACCGCCATGACCCTCTATAAGCTGGGCGTCGAGCGCGTCCGCCCCCTGCGCGGCGGCTACGACGAGTGGAAGAGCCTCGGATTCCCGCTGGACGCAGTCGCTCCGGCCTTGCTTGCGCAGTCGGCCTGATGAGAATATTGCCACGAAGCCCGCGCAACCCATTAAGCTAAAAGATTGAACGCGGCCCGCGCCGCACGGGAGCACTCCATGGCCTACGACGATTTGCGCGACTGGATCAAAACCCTCGAAAAAGCCGGCGAACTGAAGCGCATCGCCGAAGAAGTTTCGCCGGAGCTGGAAATTACCGAGATTACTGACCGCGTCTCCAAATCCGGCGGTCCCGCGCTGCTCTTCGACAACATCAAGGGTCATCCCGGCCACAAGGTCTTCATTAACCAATTCGGCAGCGAGCGGCGCATGACGCTGGCCCTCGGCGTTGATCGTTTGGACGAGATCGCCGAGCGCATCACCACCCTGCTCAACCTGAAAGCCCCCGAAGGCTTCCTCGACAAATTAAAGATGCTGCCGCAACTGGGCGCGCTCACCAGCGTCTTCCCCAAAACCGTCAGCGCCAAAGACGCCCCCTGCAAGCAAGTCATTCTGCGCGACAACTTCGATCTGAGCCAATTCCCCATCCTCAAGTGCTGGCCCCACGATGGCGGCCGCTTCATCACCCTGCCCTGCGTCATTACCCGCGACCCGCTCTCCGGCCGGCGCAACATCGGAATGTATCGCATGCAGGTCTACGACCGCCACACCACCGGAATGCACTGGCAGCGCCAAAAGGTCGCCGCCGAGCACTACCGCAACGCCCTGCGCAACGCCGCCGCGGCCAACTCCATCGAAAGCCCGCTCACGGCAAGTGTCTCCATCATGGCCGAGACCGCCGGCGGCGCAGTGGCCATCCCCGATTCACCCCAAGGTGGCGTGCCGCAAGTCGCTCTCGGCAACCTCAAAGGTTCGCGCCTTGAAGTTGCCGTCGCCATCGGCACCGATCCAGCCACCACCTTCGCCGCCATCGTCCCCGCGCCGCCCGAGGTCGAGGAGTTCCTGATTGCGGGATTTTTGCGCGGCAAGCCGCTCGAAATCGTCCAGTGCGAAACCGTCGATCTCCAGGTCCCCGCCCACGCCGAAATCGTCCTCGAAGGCTACGTCGAGCTGGGCGAACTCCGCGCTGAAGGCCCCTTCGGCGACCACACCGGCTTCTACACACTCGCCGACGACTACCCCGTCTTCCATCTCACTTGCATCACCCATCGCCGCGACCCTATCTACGCCGCCACCATCGTCGGCAAGCCGCCCATGGAGGACGCATGGATGGGCAAGGCCGTCGAGCGCATCTTCCTGCCCGCCATGAAGATGACCATCCCCGAAATCGTCGATATTCATCTCCCCGTTGAGGGCGTCTTCCATAACTTGATGTTAGTTTCCATCCGCAAGAGTTATCCCGGCCACGCGCGCAAGGTGATGAACGCCATCTGGTCCCTCGGCCAGGCCATGTTCACCAAAATCATCATCGTCGTCGACGAAGACTGCGACGTGCAGAACCTCGCCGAAGTAACTTTACGCGTGGCCAACAACATCGACCCGGAGCGCGACATTCAATTCACCCTCGGCCCCATCGATTCCCTCGACCACGCCAGCCGCCTGCCCAACTACGGCAGCAAGATGGGAATAGACGCCACCAGAAAATGGCAAGCCGAAGGCTTCACCCGCTCCTGGCCCGCCATGATAGAGATGGACCGCGCCACCAAAGCCAAAATCGATGCCCTCTGGGCCAAGCTGGGAATCTGACGTCGAGTCAATACTATGGGATTGGAAGCAATAATTCGCGCGGCGGATCAGCCGAAGAGTTGCCCTTGATGCTCAATTTGCAAATGAGAGGCCATGCTTTCAATGACTACTCGCGCGGGAATCTGAGCAAGCTCCTTCGGCTCCACCTTGTGCAAGCCGCCGCCGTACACTCTACCTTCGGAAAGCATCTGCCGGGTGCCCCAGGTCCGGATTTTCGGACCTGGGATACCACGAATCCCATGCGAGCGAAGAGCAAGCGGCTGGCCCCACCGCAGGTGGTTAGGGTTGAGCTGGTCCTGGAGAGGAGGCCGTGGTTACCGGGGCCGGGTGCAGCGGGAGACGCTTCCGCGGTGGCACAACCGCTGGCTTTGGCACTCCAGTGGTCTCCTCGTCGCCGATTGCGAAGACCGGTGTGCCTTCTGGCAGCTTCAGGCGGCCGTCGGCCAGATAGGCGACGATCACCCCTCCGGTCATCTCCGGAGCGAGAATGGTCATTGGGATCAGGTATCTCTTTTTCCTGACCAGAGACTCGGCGATACCGTCGACGGGGTGGCTCCTGGGCATGGCGCCTGCAACCTGATAAATGACGAAGGCGGTCATGTTGACTTCGGGGTGTTTCTTGCCATATTCCACCAGCGACCGCGCAACCTGCTTGGGAGTCATGAGGCCCACATCCGCAAAGAAGTTGCGATGGATCGAGTGCGGCATATAGGTATCGAACACCACACGCGAGAAGTCCGCGCAATTGTGGAAGAGCAGGTTGAAGTGCCCGGTGTTCTTGCGGTCGTTGAAGATAGCGATGAAGGCCTGGTCCTGCGCCGGGCTGCTGTCTACCTGAAAGCCGTGGATGCTTCGGTCGAAAGTCGATCCCACCAGCTGGGTCCACTCGCCTTTAGGCGCTTCGCCTCCGCTGTTGTCAGGGGCGAGCTCACGCAGATGCGCGCGGCGATAGGCGTTGCGCAGCGCCTCAACCTGTTCTTTGTCCACTGTGGCGGGAATCTCGCTGACCGCATCGACCGCGTAGAGATAACCAACCAGCGGGATGGCGATCCAATCATAGCCGTCCATCTTGTGATAACGGCTGATGACCACGCCATACTCGCCGTCGTGGCAGGGCCGAAGGGCGATGGGTGAATCCGCGCAGACGTGATTCAGGTAAACAGCGGCGTGGCCGGTTGGATTCGCTCCCCCAAACTTGCCGTAAGGCTCTTCCATCAGCAGCGCGGCGGACGCGTGACAGTAGCTCGCCGCCGCGAAGAGGCAGAGCAGCAAAGTTGCGCTTTGCAAGAACCTTTTTTTGCGAGTACTGTTCATGAACCGCGTTAAGATGGTCTGATATGCTCAGTTGCCGATAGTGAAGCGATTCCGTTCCATTCCTCAACCGTACGCTGGGTGCTTCAACTCCAGATTATTGGAGCTGGAAGACCCCTAGCCCCACGCGAGCAGCTGGACTCACCACAGGTGGCCTCTGCGATACTCTAAACTCATGCAGTTCATTCTCTCTCGTCTTTTTTATTCTATGATCGTTGCACTGCTGTTGGCAGCTCCGCTCCAGGCCCAGCAGGCTCCCGATACGTTTCGCTGGATCGATTTCCACTCCGCCCAAAACCAGAAGGATCAGGACGTGGTGGCTTGGGTTACGCGCTCGCTCGCGCCGGAAAAGTGGACGGCGATCCGCGAGATCGGAGTGGAGTACGACGCGGCGCTTGTCATCACCACGCTGCGCGCCACGCCGCAATCAGAGCCAGCGGCGGACACCTTCACCGTCTGGAATCTTTCGCTTACCAGCCACGTGGTGGCGCCGCTGCTGAGCGGTGTCAACCTGCGCCTGCTCGACTGGATGCTCTTTGCCGATGGCGCGCCGCGCGAACTCGGCGCTCTTTACGACGATTGCCGCGAGTGTTCGGCGACCACCTACATCACCGCCTTCCACTACGACCTGCAGCGCCATATGTGGGCCCCGCGCTGGCTGCGCGGCAGCCGGACGGTGCCAGTGTGGAGCGACAATCTGCCCACGGACGTTGTTCTTACCCAGGTCTACGCCGTGCTGGCCGAAGCCAACGGACGGCAATTCGTTGCCACATGGAACCACATCGACCACGGCAAGCAGGAGCCAGCCGAAGACAGCGTCTATCGATTCGACGTTGACCCCTTCAGCGGCCTGGAGCGCACCCAACTGCTCAGCAACAAGCAGGCCGAGGCCATGGAGCAGCGGCTCTGTGCTGCGCAGGGGACGGCTCCGGGGCTGGCGCGCGGACAGGATTCCGCGCTCTGCCAGCAAACGCTCAAAGTACGCCCGGAGCGCAAGCCCACCACCACGCCGGCCGGCAACCATGGCCAGTCCGCGCCGCCGGGCGTGCATCGCTGACGCCCTAGAGTGGTCAATAGAGGGCTGTTTTGCTCCATTCCATTGCAATAATATGCGAGGTGAATGGAGATTTAAATGAACCCTCTGCGCAGTTTTGGACTGTTGCCGTTGTTTGCCATGACGGCCGTGCTTTTTATCGTTGGATGCCCTCTGCATCAAGACCAGGTTGCCGCCGACAACTCCGCCCAGAGCGGCGCGCAGGATCAGGCCTCGGACCCGGCCTCGGCCAATTTGGCCCCGGCCGATTCAAACTCGGCTGCGCCAGCAACCTCTAACGTCCAGCAAAGCGCTCCGCCGCCCAATGCGAACGCTTCCTACAATCAGGCTCCCGATCAGGGTCCTGACGATTCCGGCTATGGCGCTCAGCCAGTGGCCTATGCCGATCAGCCACCGCCGCCCTTGCCGGAATACGACCAGCCTCAGGCTCCCGGCGACGGCTATCTCTGGACACCCGGCTACTGGGCCTGGGGTCCCGGCGGCTATTACTGGGTGCCCGGCGCGTGGGTTGAAGCTCCGTACGAGGGCGCTCTCTGGACCCCCGGCTACTGGGGCTTCTGGCATCACCGTTACGGCTTTTACCGTGGCTATTGGGGCCAGTACATCGGCTACTACGGCGGTGTTAACTATGGCTTTGGCTACATCGGATTCGGCTATCAGGGTGGTTACTGGGGTGGAGGTCACTTCAATTACAACCGCAACGTCAACAATGTGAATATCTCCGTGATGCGCAACGTCTACAGCCGCTCGGTGAGCGGGAACTACCGCGGCGGCGGTGTGAGTTTCAACGGAGGCTCAGGTGGCCTCCAGGTGCGCGCCAGACCCGCGGAACTGGCAGCGATGCATCAGCAACACACTGCGCCCATGCGCGCTCAGATCCAGAATGAGCGTGCCGCCAGCACAAACCGAGCTCAGTTTGCAAGCGTCAACCATGGCAGGCCAGCTAGTTTCGCCGTTACCCAGCCGCTTGCGGCAGATCGCAACGTGAGGGCGCCAGCGGCGTTGCAGACGACAAATCGTGCTGTAGCCCAGCAGCAACAGCATCAAGCGGCTCCGCAACAGCAACAGCGTCAAGCGACCCCGCAGCGTCAAGCCACACCGCAACAGCAACGCCAGACAGCGCCGCAATCGCAGGCGGGTCCACAACAGCGTCAGACTGCTCCGCAGCGTCAAGCCACGCCGCAACAGCAGCACCAGGCTGTCCCGCAACGTCAGGCTGCTCCACAGCGCCAAGCGGCTCCGCAGCAGCAGCAGCGCCAGGCTACTCCACAGCGTCAAGCTGCACCGCAACAACAGCGCCAGGCTGCTCCGAAACAGCAGCAGCAGGAGGAGCATCCCAAGAAGTAGCACTGGCGCTGGTGATCGGCGCTAGACCAGATCAAATAGTGCGCAATTGGTTGTGTCGTCCGAATCGGGCTGGCCAAACGATTGCGCACTGAGCGGAAGATCCTTGCGCCGCAATCCATCGTATACTGGCCTCATGTCGATTGTGGACAACATCCGGGGTGTCGCCAAGGGCATGAGCATCACCCTTCGGGAGATGGTGCAGCCGACCCGCGTGGAGAACTATCCCGACGGCGACGGCCCGCTACGCGGCGCGGTTCTGGAGCAGCGCTACCGCGGCGCGCACGTCTTGCAGCGCGACGAGAATGGCTTGGAGAAGTGCGTGGCCTGCTTCCTATGCGCCGCCGCCTGCCCATCCAATTGCATTTATATCGAGGCAGCGGAAAATACCGCCGAGCAGCGCATCTCCTCCTCGGAGCGCTACGCCAAGGTCTATAACATCGACTACAACCGTTGCATCTTCTGCGGCTACTGCGTGGAGGCTTGCCCCACCGACGCCATCACCCACGGCCACGGCTTTGAGCTGGCCACGCTGAACGCCACCAATCTGGTGATGCGCAAAGAAGATATGCTGGTTCCGGTCGAGGCGCTGACGGCCAAGTAGCAGCGGGACATTGAGTAGTGTGTCTCTACCGCAGCACCGTCGAGAGGGCGAGCGTCATGCCCAGGCCAGCCACAGAGAGCACTGTCTCCAGCACCGTCCAGGTGGAGAGTGTCTCCTTCAACTCCAGCTTGAAGAAGGACTGGATCAGCCAAAATCCGGGGTCGTTCACATGGGAGAGAATGAGCGAGCCGGTGCCGGTGGCCAGCACCAGCAACTCGGGACGGACGCCGATGTGAGCGGCCATGGGCGCCAGCACCGCCGAAGCTACGGCCATGGCCACCGTTGCCGAGCCCATGGAGACGCGAATTACCGCGGCCATCAGCCAGGCCAGCACGAGTGGCGGCATCTGCGCGCCCAGCGCCAGCGCGACTGTGGATTGGGCAGCTCCGGAGTCGCGCAAGATACCGCTCAGGCCTCCGGCTGCGGCCAAAATCACCAACACATTGGCGATCGGCTCGAAGGATTCGCTAGTCAGCTTGCGCAGGCCCTCCGGGCCTTTCGGAATATGGAGTCCCAATGTGAGCAACGCGGCCAGCACGGCAATCAGAAGAGCGACATCCGCGCTGCCCACGAAATGCAGGATATGGTTTGCAACACCGCCTGACGCGGTGAGTGAGTCGGCCCAACTGCCCAGAAAGATCAACGCCACGGGAAGCAGAATCGCCGTCGCCGCGCGGATTGGGCCAGCCGGTGCGGGAATGGCGAAGGCCCCAGCTTCTACGGCATGGGGAACATTCAATGCACCTTCGGACGCGAGAGGCTCGTTTTGGGCAGATATTCCGGCGGCGGTGCGCTCCCATCGGCGGACCAGGAACCAGCTCAAGGCCGGCCCGGCGAGCGCGGCGGCGGGCAATCCGGCGACCAAACCCCAGAGAATGGTGCGGCCAAGGTCGGCGTGAAACTGCGCGGCGGCCAGCATCGCCGCCGGATGGGGCGGAAGTGTGCCATGCACGATGGAAAGTCCGGCCAGCATCGGCAGAGCCACCAAAATCGCCGGCCGCCGGCTGCGCCGCGCCGTCTCGGCGACAATCGGCATCAGCAGCACCAAACCGACCTCGAAGAAGACCGGCATTCCGACGAAGATGCCCAGCGCCAGCAGCGCCCAGGGAAGGAGCTGAGGACTGCAGCCCTCGACCAGGAGTTTCCCCAGGGAAGCAGCGCCGCCGGAGGAGGCAACGAGACGGCCCAGAACCGCTCCCAGAGCCAGAACGATGGCGATGTGGCCCATCAGGTTGCCCACGCCCGCAGTGAAAGAGAGCGGAACCTGGTTGAGCGGCATTCCCGAAGCCACACCCAGCGTGAGCGCCGCCACGCTCAGCGCCAGCGCCGGATGTAGCCGCACTTTGGCGACCAGCAGGAGCAGCAGCAATACCGTTCCCGCAGCGCAGGTCAGCAGGAACCAATCGTGGGCGGAAGCGGTGGCGAAGGTCACTGCAAGATTATTCCACACAGGACCGCGCATCGAGGAGAGTTGACCATGCCGTTTTGGGACGCGCCCATCCTGAATCGGATGATGGACGCCCGTGCCCCACTGTGTTCATGGGCTCACTTTTCCCTTGCGCGGTTCTGCTACCATAAGAATGATCGCGGTTCCCGCCGTTCGAGAGGCTCGTTGTATGCTCTGCAGCGCCCAGCGCGCCGACGGCTGGATCCCAACCCAACTTCGCCGGAATCACCGGCACAGGAGAAACTCAATGCCTTTAGTCTCTACGCGGCAACTCCTCGACGAGGCCGCCAAGGGCGGTTACGGCGTCGGCGCATTCAACGTCAACGATATGGAACAGATTCAGGCCATCATGGAGGCCGCGAAGGAAACCAATTCGCCGGTCATCATCCAGGCCAGCCGTGGCGCCCGCGCCTTTGCGCAGGACAACTACCTCTATCATCTGATGCTGGCGGCTGCCGAGCTCTATCCGCAGATTCCGCTGGCCATGCACCTGGATCACGGCAACAGCTTTGAGACTTGCGAGAGCGCCATCAAGCTGGGCTTTACCAGCGTCATGATGGACGGCTCGCTGAAGCCCGACGGAAAGACACCTGCCAGCTTTGAAGAGAATGTAGCGGTCACCAAGAAGGTGGTTGATTACGCGCATGAGCGCGGCATCTCGGTGGAGGGTGAAATTGGCGTTCTGGGCGGCGTCGAAGACGGCCACGGAGCGGGCGGCTCGGGCTTGGAGCACGTTACCGACCCCGACCAGGCGGTCGAGTTTGCCGAGCTGACCGGCGTGGATTCGCTGGCCATTGCCATCGGCACCAGCCACGGCGCCTACAAGTTCACCAAGAAGCCCGACGGTTCGGTGCTCAAGATGGATGTGCTGATCGCCATCCATAAGCGCCTACCCAACACGCATCTGGTGATGCATGGAAGCTCCTCGGTGCCCAAGGATTTGCAGGACATCATCAATCAGTACGGCGGCAAGTTGAAGGAGACCTGGGGTGTACCGGTCGAGGAGATTCAGCTCGGCATCCGCAACGGAGTGCGCAAGATCAACGTGGACACCGACAACCGCCTGGCCATCACCGGCGCCATTCGCAAGGTCTTCGCGGAAAGCCCGGAGAAGTTCGATCCGCGCGACTACATGAAGCCGGCGCGCGCGGCGATGCAGAAGGTTGTTGCCACGCGCATGACCCAGTTTGGCCAGGCAGGTCACGCGGGCGACTACAAGGCCATCTCCATCGCGGATATGGCCAAGGGCTACGCCAACGGCAGCTTGAGCACCAAGCCGCTGGTCGCCGCCAAGTAACTACAAGCGTCAGTGAAAAGGGCCACTTCGCTTGAGCGAAGTGGCCCTTTTTTATGACTGCGATTGAAACGGCTGCTATTTGGCGGGCTGCGCGTAGAAGATGGTGCTGGTGCGTGCCTTCAGCCCCGGCTTGTCCACCTGCACATCAATGGTGTGAAACTCATTGGGATGAGCGGCTGGCGGCGGGTTGAAGGTGAGAACATAGTATGCCTTCGCGTCCTGAATGAACTTGTTGATCGAAGGGCCTACTTGTTGATTAGTGCCCCAAACATTTTGTCCGCCCGACTGTAAAGCAAGAACCGGCAGGAGCAGGTGGCCATAGTCCACGTGCCTGAACTGGTCCGCTCCCTTCATGTAATCATCCTGGCAAGTGGTTTGAAAGGTTAGATCACTGCCAGCGTTGTCGGGATCGAGCATATAGAGGGTTGTGTTGCCGACGCGCAACTGCGTCAAATACCAGACAACGTGGTTAAAAATTCCCTTCAGATCATTATCACTGGCATTCGTCATATTGCCGCCAGCATGCATACGCCAGCTCGGACTTATCCAGATCATCAGTTTTTTACCCGGCTGTTTGGCAGCCCAACCAGTCAGTTTATCGAGCAGCGCCAGCGAAGGCGTTTCACGATGCACTGTGCCAAACCAGCCATCCTCGAAAGCGTTGATATTCAGACCCGTAATATTCGTATTCAGGAAATCCAGCAGCACCTTCCCATCCCGCGTCTTATCCGAGACTACGGCTCCTCCCTGATCGATTCTCCCTTCGTGAGCGGACTTCTCTAAAAGGATGACCAGTGTTGTAGGAAGAGGCAATTGACCGCCATTTTCCTGGAGGAATGCAATAAGCTGCTTTTTTTCCTGTGTAATTGTCATAATGTCTGGGTTGACGTCGTCGAAGACCAGAATCATTTCATCCGGTGAAGTGGCTGCATCGCCGAGGCCGCTATAGGCCTGCACCGAAGTAATTTCTTGCGGATGTTTTTTGTCGAGCATCAGCTTGAAATCTCCCGGCTGCAGGTCGGCTACCGGCGTACCGGACTTGTCGGTGACTACCACGTTGAGCGTAATGGCGCCGGCTTTATCCGAGCCGGGAGCGCTTTGCCCCGCCGCGGCCTGAGCGGAGACGGCGATCGGCGCACATAGAATTCCTGCAAACAAAGCAAGAAAGAGCACGTTTCTGAACTTCATGATTGTTCCTCCTCTGGAACGAATGTTTCCGGCCGGTCGGTTGATCCGGCATTCTGGAGCGCTATGCACACCTAAAAAAAGTTCGCGCGAGTACATATTGCCCTGCTCCCCTGGATGGCCGCAAATCTCAGGCCCGCCAACGGGTTGGCAAGCACAGTCAAAACCGTATTTCAAGGCCTGATTGTGTCTATTGCGCATTCTACCTCAACGGTGCTGCCCGAGGCGACGAAATCCCGGTCGAAAGCTGCGTTTTTCCTCTGCGGTGACCATGTTGGTGAAATCACATTGCCGGTTCGGCGGAGGGCTGGCGAACGGAGGACGCAAAGCCATTCATTTCCTGATCCTTGTACTGCAACTGGTAGAGCTTCCAGTAGAGGCCGCGCTGCGCCAGCAGTTGCTGGTGGGTCCCCATCTCGCGCAACTGGGCCTTGTGCATCACCAGGATCGTGTCGGCCCGCTGCACGGTTGAGAGGCGGTGGGCGATCAGCACGCTGGTCCGGCCCTCGACCATGCGCTCCAATGCGCCGCGAATTCTCAGTTCCGTGTCGGTGTCCACACTGGAGGTGGCTTCGTCCAGGATAAGAATGCGCGGGTTGTAGGCCAGTGCGCGGGCGAAGTTGATGAGTTGCTTCTGGCCGGTGGAAAGCGAGCTTCCGCGCTCGCGCACTGGCTCGTTGAATTTGCCGGGAAGGCTCTCGATGAAGTCCAGCACGTTGACGTCGCGGGCGGCCTGTCGTAGGGCGTCTTCGGTGATGGCTTCGTTGTCAAAGCGAATGTTCCCGGCCAGTGTACCGGTGAAAAGGAACGGATCCTGAAGAACGACGGCAAAGTGCTGGCGCAGCGCGGTCAGGTCCTGTTGGCGCAGATCCACGCCGTCAACTAGAATCTGGCCGGCGGTCACGTCATAGAAGCGCATCATCAGGCTGATGAGAGTAGTTTTGCCGGCGCCTGTGTGGCCGACGATGGCCACCGTATGGCCCGGCTCAATGGTGAAAGAAACGTCTTTAAGAACCCATTCGATGCCGGGCACCTGCGGTGCGGCGGGATTTGCATCGAAAGCCTGTTGAATAGCGAGCTGTTGTTCTTCGGTAAGTTTCTGATAGGTAAACCAGACGTGGCGAAACTCGATCCTGTTGCTGCCGTCGCCGAGGAGCGGATGAACCGGATTGACGATTTCCGAGGGCGTATCGAGCAGCTTGAAGATACGCTCCGAGGCGGCCATCGCCGATTGCAGGATGTTGTACTTGTCGCTCATGTCCTGGATGGGCCGCCAGAAGCGTTGCGAGTACTGGATGAACATGGCCAGCACGCCCAACGAGACCGCGCCCTGGAGTACGCCGAAGCCGCCCCGCCAGATGACCAGGGCAATGGCTACGGCGCTTAGCAGCTCGACCGCCGGGTAGTAGAGCGCGTAGGCGAAGATGGTGTCCTTAAAAGCGATCATGTGCTGGCGATTGACCGCCTCGAAGTCGTCAAAGGCGCGCTGCTCGCGATTGAACAACTGCACCACGCTCATGCCGCTGATGTGCTCCTGGGTGAAGCTGTTGATGCGGCCGATGGCGGCGCGAACGCGGCGATAGCTTTCGCGGACGTGATCGCGGAAGAGGCGCGTGACGACCAGAATCAGGGGCAGCACGGCGAAGGCCAGCAACGCCAGCCACCAGTTGATGGTAAGCATCACCACGGCCATGATGACCAGGTTGAAGAAGTCGTCGATGATGGCCAGCACGCCGGCGGTAAACATCTCGTTGATGGCATCCACATCGGAGGTGATGCGCGTTACCAGCCGGCCCACGGCGTGGTTGTCAAAGAAGCCGATATGCATACGCTGCATATGGCGGAAGATCTCGCGGCGCAGGTCGAACATGAGCTTCTGGCCGGTCCACTGCATCAGGTAAATCTGAATAAACTCAAAAAGATAGGAGCAGAGTTGCAGGGCGAGGAAAAACGTGGCCAGCCTGGTGACGCCTTGGTAGGGATCGACGGGAAGCAGGCGGCTGAACCAGTTGACGTTGCCCAGCCAGCGAGCCGTCAGGCTGGACGGGCAACGACCCCTGCGCCGGGAGCAAGATAGCGGTCAATGGCCAGCATCACCAGATAAGGGCCGGTAACGTCGCAGATGGATTTGAAGCTTACGGCCAGCGTGGAGATGGTGGCCTGAATCCAGTATGGGCGCAGATAGTGGCCGAGCCTCCGCATGAGCCGCGAGTCGTAAACCTTGCCGACCGGGTCTTCATCGGGCTTTTGGGGCTTTTTCTGCTTCTTGTCCGCCATCGATTGGGTAGACTTCGACATCCTTCTTTATTGTACGGGGCAGGGCGCGGGCGACGGCCTATCGCCCCAGATAGGCGCGGTACTGCTGCTCCAGCACACCGGCGGAGCGCGCCAGCGCCAGCTTGGCGAGGTTGTACTGGTAGAGGCTTTCCACCAGATTGCTCTGCGCCGAGGCCAGCGCGGCCTGCGCCGTAACCAGAGGCAGGTTGTCGTCCACGCCGGCGTTGACGCGCTCAGTCTCGTCGCTCAGGGCGCGGGTGGCCAGCTCAACATTGGAGCGGGCCACCTCGACCAGCCGGGCCGACGCCGAGACGTCAAGCAGAGCCGAGCGAATCTGCTGGTCGATCTGGCCGCGCAGGTCGCTGAGCTGGGCGTTGACGGCCTGCAGATGGGCCTGGGCCGCGTCCGTGTCGCCACGCAACTGCGCCTCGCGGAAGAGCGGAAAGCTGAGGTTGCCCTGGGCGACGAAGTTGCCGTGCGAGCCGACGCTGCTGACCTCGCTGACGGCGTAGAAGCCGCCAAAGCTGAGGCTGGGCAGCCGCTGGCTGCGATAGGCGGCATGAATCGCCTTCATCTCGACGGCTTGGTTTTGCAGGGCCTGGTAATCCGGGCGATTCCGGAAGGCGACGGCGCGAATCTCTTCGGGCGTCTGCGCGGCCAGATCGCTGTACGGCGCCGGATCAGTGAGCGAGATGGGTTGGCCGGGATCGATGCCGATCTCGCGCTTGAGCAAAATGAGGTTCTTTTCCAGAGCGTTTTGGGCCGAGAGAAGCGCCTGCTGCTGGGCCTCGAGCTGGACCCGGGCGCGCAGTTCGTCAAGATTGGCGACGACACCTGCCTCGTGCGCGGCGCGTGTGTGTTCATAGAGCAACCGGTCGGCCGCTTCCAGTGACTTGGCGTTGTCTACCTCGCTGGAGGCGGCGATGGAGCGCAGATAAGCTGCCGTCACCTGCTGGACAACCTCACTGCGAGCCGACATTTTGGTGTAATAAGCGGCCCGCTCGGCCGCGCCGGCGGCCTTCCAGCCGGCGATCACCGGGCCGGAGAAGAGCATCTGGCCATATTGAATCTGGCCCTCGGAAAGGGTGTCGCGGGTGATTTCGGAGAAGCCCGCCGGAATCTTGCCGCCAGGAAAGAGCGGCAAGAACATCTTGATGACGCCGGGACCGAAGCCCAGCGCGGTTAAATTATGCTGGTGGACGCCCGTGTCGCCGCTGAGAGTGATGATGGGCAGAAAATTCTGCAGGGCCACGTATTTCTGCCCCTGAAGGATTTTTTCGCCGTTTTCGGCTTCCTTCAGCCCCAGATTGTTTTTCAGGCCGCGAGCGATGGCTTCGTCAAGCGAGAGCTTCAGCGTCTCGTCGGTGGCCGGTCGCGCGGAGACGCTGCCGAAGAAGGGATTGGCGGCCGATGTTGGGTTGGGCGCCTGGGCGATGAGCGCCGCGGAGCCGCTCGCCAGCGCCAGAATCACCACCACCGCCCGCCGGAAGCCAGACCACTCGAAGACAGATTGTCGCTCTCGATCCACTGCTTCTATTCTCTCAGATCATTGCGGCGGCGCAAGGGCGCGAGTTCCACCGCACCACCTGCCTGCCAGCCAATTCCAAAATCGACAAGGTTCCTTGCGGGAAGATATGATGAGGCCGTTCATGTACTGGCGAATTTTAGCTATTCCTATTATCCGCGTGAAGGGAGAAACACAATGAAGCGAATCACAACTGGATTATTTGTCATCGTAATTCTGTGCAGTTTGGGCGCGCTAGCACAAACTGCGCCTTCCGCAACTCAGAACAGAAAAGTGAGCGATTGGTGGCACGGAGCCTATCTCACCCGTCCCCTCAACAGCCCGGACGGGAAGAAGCTCCCACTCATCTCTGTCAGTGGCAATCGTTTCGTTGACGCCGCAGGCAAGCCGATTTTATTCCGTGGCGTCAACATTGCCGATCCTGACAAGATTGAAAGCCAGGGCCACTGGAGCAAGGACTTCTTCGTCAAAGTGAAAGAGACCGGAGCGACTGTGGTTCGCATTCCCGTCCACCCGGCCGCATGGCGCGGACGCGGCGCGAAGAATTATCTTGCCCTGCTCGATCAGGCCGTGCAGTGGTCCACCGATCTCGGTATGTATGTGGACATCGACTGGCACTCGATTGGCAATCTCAAGCAAGGCCTTTTTCAGGATCCGATGTATGAGACCAGCCTCCCTGAGACCTTCAACTTCTGGCGCACCATGGCCGCCCACTTCAAAGGGAATCACACCGTTGCCTTTTTCGAGTTATTCAACGAGCCGACGATCTATCGCGGCCAACTGGGAAACATGACCTGGGATGAATGGCGGCAGATCAACGAAGATATGATCGCGCTCATCCGCGCCTATAACCAGGAGACCATTCCGCTGGTCGCTGGCCTAGACTGGGCCTATGACCTGTCGCCGCTACGCGACTCTCCCATCCGCGCGGAGCACATTGGATATGTCACCCATCCCTATCCCAATAAAAGATCGCAGCCGTGGCCGCCCAAGTGGGAAGAGGATTTCGGTTTTGCCTCCGCCAACTACCCGATCATCGCAACCGAGCTTGGCTTCAGCTCAGAATACGGCTCGAAGGACGAGACTGAGAAGTATGGTACTCAGATTATCGATTACCTGGAGTCGAAAAATATCAGTTGGACGGTCTGGTGCTTCGATCCGGAGTGGGGTCCGCGCATGATCTCCTCATGGGACACATTCGCGCTTACAGGCGAGGGCAAGTTCTTCACCGATGTCATGCACGCCAAGGCGGCTGCAGCATCGCCGGCGCCAGAGAAGTGACTCTGAGCCGAGCGGAAATGTGAGGGGGCGGGGTGCGAGTTCCCGCCCCTCCATCGGCAACTTCAGCGGAGAGATGCAGAGGTTGACGGATCAAAATCGCTTGCGCCCATCAGCACCAGCGCGCGCTGGGCAAAGGGCGAATAGACGAGCAGCGTGGTGCAGGCCAGCGCCACGCCGAAGTTGATGTGATGCAGAAGCAGAAAGGGCGCGAGCGACCAGAGCAGATCGAAAACGAGCAGGAACGGCCAGATTTTGAGGATTTTGTCGCGCGTTCCGGGCGCTTGGAAGAGTACTGCGCAGAGCAGGAAGGCGCGGACGGGAATCAGGATTGCCGCGGTAACAATGAGGACAATGAACAGTTGCGCGGCTTGGGGCAGAGGTGAGAAGAGCTCGTCGATCTCGGCCAAATTGGCTAGCGCCCCAACATAGAAGCCCAGATACATGAGCTGCAAGAGGAGAAAGAGAGTCCGCGCCACAGAATGAGAGGCTTGGGGCAGATCCTCCGGCGAGGCCAGGAAGCGATGGTGCGGTTTGGCTTCAGGAATTGCCGAGGACGCCGCCGGCGCGCCTTCTGACGGAGGCGCAGAGCCGGAGGGTTTCTCATCGGGGGAGATGAGCTCAACCGGAGCGACGAAGCGATAGCCGCGGCGGGCCAGCGTCTCAATGAATCGGGGATTGCCGGCGGTATCTCCGAGGGCTTCGCGGATGCGGTTGACGGCGGAGTTGACGCCGTGTTCGCAATCGACGAAGGTGTCGCTGGGCCACAATTCGCGGGAGATCTCCTCGCGCGTGAGCAGTTGCCCGGGACGATCCATGAGCAGGCAGAGCACTTGAAAGGGTTGGGCGTTCAACTTGATGCGGATACCCTGGCGGCGGAGTTCTCCGGTGACGGCGTCTGCCTCGAAGACTCCGAAGCGGTAGCGCCGTGCTGGCTGAGGAGCGGTCATCTCACTTGCCAGTGTAAACGAAGCAGCGAGGCACCAACTGAAAACAATCGCGCCATGGAGAAGTTTTCGCAACCATATTTTTTACAAACACTTGCACGGTGAGAAATATATCTGTAACAAACGAGATTCCATGTATTGCGTGGTCGGGCGAGGCAATGTAAGTTGCAGACTATGACGCAACGCAAATCAACCGAATCGTTCCGAATTGCAATTTTTAGTGGGTTGCTGCTCGTGTTGGCCTTCCCTGGGCCGGCGGCAGCAGAGGCGCCCGCCGCGGCAAATTCCGCATTCAATGTATATGTCAGCGCGGTTGAGTCGCGCCTGAACGGGCAGCATCGCAGCCAGACGGGCTTTGTGGCGGCGGGCGACGAGAGTGAGATGCGCCTGCGGCGGGGCGAGTTGATTGTGGAGAAGCTGACGCCGGCGGCGGGCGCGGAGTTGCCCGGAGCGATGCTGCACGACTGGCGCGGCACGGTCTTTGTTCCGGGAGCGACGGAGGCGGATTTCGAGCGGCTGATGAAGGATTTCAACGGCTATCCGAAGTATTATGCGCCGCAGGTGTTGTCGGCGAAGGTGCTGGCGCAGCAGGGCGATCATTTGCAGGCGACGATGCGGGTGCGGCAGAGGCACGTGCTGACGGTGGTGATGGATACCAGCTACGAGATCAGCTTTGGACGGCTCGATGCGCGGTATGGGTACAGCATCTCGCGCAGCACACGGATTGCCGAGATTGATGCGCCGGGAACGCGCAACGAACGGGCGCTGACGAGCGGCGAAGAGCATGGGTTTCTGTGGCGACTGAACACGTATTGGAGCTGCGAGGAGCGGGACGGCGGCGTGTATCTGCAGATCGAGTCGGTCTCGTTGACACGATCGATTCCGCGCGGACTGGGCTGGGCGATTGGACCGTTTGTGGAGAGCGTGCCGCGAGAATCGCTGGAGTTTACCTTGCGTTCGACATACAAGGCGCTGCGCAGATGAGTTGAGGCCGGCGCAAATCAATCTCTTAATCAATGGGTGGGGCGAAGGGCATGGGCATGAGCCGGTGCAGGGGATTTCCTCGCGTAAACAACGCCCCGAACTCCTTTGAAAGATCAACAGCTAAACAAGGAGAAGGCCATGAATCATTCTGTTGCATCCACAAACAGTCAATTGGCATTTCATACTGCGCGGCGGGTCAATCAGGCGCTGACGGGATCGGTGGAGAAGCGCGCCTTGCAGTGGATGGCCGAGCGCGCGCCAGAATGGCTCACCTCGGACCAGCTAACGCTTCTAGGATTTTGCGCGCAGGTGGGCGCGGGGGGCTTCTATGCGCTGTCGCGCTATAGGATCGACGCGCTGCTGCTGGTGATTGTGTGCCTTGCGCTGAACTGGCTAGGAGACAGCCTGGATGGAACTCTGGCCCGTGTGCGCCGGCAGGAGCGTCCGCGCTATGGATTTTACGTCGATCACATGGCGGATATCTTCGGATCGGCGGCGCTGATGGGCGGGCTGGGCTTCTCGGGCCTTCTGCACTGGCAGACGGCGGCTGCGATGTTGGTGGCGTTTCTGCTGCTGTCGAGCGAAAGCTATCTGGCAACGTATTCTTTGGGCCGCTTTCAGCTTTCGCAAGGCGTCTTTGGCCCAACGGAGATTCGCATTCTGCTGGTGATCGGCAATCTGGCGCTGCTGCACAGCCGGAGCGCGAGCCTGTTTGGGCACAAGTTCCTGCTCTTTGACGTGGGTGGCGTGATTGCCGCGGTTGTAATGCTGGCGATGGCGCTGCTGGTCACGCTGCGTCATACGGCGGAGCTTTATCGGCAGGAGCCGCTGCAATGAGCAGTTTTCTTCGATGGTGCAAATTCAATCTGGTGGGAGCGGCGGGGATGGTGGTGCAGCTGGGTGGGCTGGCCTTGTTTACGAGGCTGACGCCGGGGCACTATCTCTGCGCATCGGCTGCGGCGGTTGAATTGACGCTGGTGCATAACTTTGCCTGGCACCTGCGCTATACCTGGCGCGACCGCCGCAACGAGAGCTCGCATCTGGCGCAATTCGTGCGCTTCCACCTCTCCAATGGGCTGGTGTCGATGCTGGGGAATCTGGCGCTGATGCACGTTCTGGTTGCGGAGGCGCATATGCCGATACTCGCGTCCAATAGCATAGCGATTCTGTGCTGCTCGCTTGTGAATTTCTGCCTCGGAGATCATTGGGCTTTTGCGGCTCGCAGGCAGGCTGTGCAAGGCTAGAAGGGAGTTTCCCACAGGAACGGACTCTTTCCACAGGGGCGCGGGCTTGCAATTGGCTGTGAGAGTTGCTATTGTTACGAAGTTGCAACAAGGCAAACGGAGACGGGATTCTGTGCCGCTTGCCAAAGGGAGCAGCCTATGCTACTCTTGAAAAGTTGCAGTTGAGTGAGATTGCAAATCAGTTAATGATTGTGTGAGATGGAAAGCCTCCCGGTGGCCTTCAGGCCTGCCCCAAGAGGGAAGTGGGAAGCTGTTGTGATGCTGGTTCGTTGGGTCAGGCGAGGCGAACGCCCCTGAGCCCCTGTCGGGAATCCTACAGAGAACAAGCGATTGCAAGACCCAGGAGGAAACTCTTGTGAGCCGCAAGCGGCTCAGACGGGGTACGTTGGTCGCTCTTTGATATTCTGCGCTGCGCGAGGGTTTTAGACGGGACGAGTTCCTGTCGGGCTGATCGTCTTTGCAAGCGGGAAAGACCGCCAACATTGAGTTGGATCGGCCCGCGGTAAGGGAAAAGATACAGCTTGACAATGGGATGAAAGTTCGATATGTTTAAAAGGTTCGCGCAAAAACGCCGGAAAACGCAATGGAATGCGAAAATCGGTAAGCGCAACAAGTTCGAGGACAACCCAGCCGAAAGGTCGGGCCTCGATCCAAAAAGGGCGCCGCTCAGGCGGAATGCCCTCAAGGATCTTTGACAATTAGGTTGAACATGCCAGTCGTGAGAAAAGATCAGGTTTGGCTTGATCATTCTCACTGTAATTGCATCACGCGTTTTCGAGCGTGTGATGCCGCTGAACCCATCCGACCTCCGTCGGTTTGGGGGAAGCAATCAGGTTTCAAACGAGAGTTTGATCCTGGCTCAGAATCAACGCTGGCGGCGTGCCTAACACATGCAAGTCGAACGAGAAAG
>CAYLHL010000004.1:0-167847 GCA_964383595.1 uncultured Occallatibacter sp.
GAGCAGCACAAGCGCTTTGCCCAGCAGCTTGAAGATCGCGCCCATGGCGACGACGAGGCCCACCAGATGGACGAGGATTACGTCCGCGCGCTGGCCTACGGGCTGCCTCCGACGGCAGGCGAGGGCATCGGCATTGACCGGCTGGTGATGCTGCTGACCGGCTCCAAGTCTATTCGCGATGTGATTTTGTTTCCGCTGATGAGAAAACAGGGAACAGGGATCAGGGAACAGGGATCAGAAAGCGCGGAGTAGCTATTTCACACCGTCCCTCCGGGACGGAATCGGTTTTGTGCATCGTTACCCAGGGTTCCGCTTCGCTCCACCCTGGGCTATTATCGATTCTCCCTCCGGGAGATCAGCTGCAGGTCCTACGACTGTGTTTGTCGCAAATGGCACGACAAACTTCGCTCAGGATGACAAGATTTTTGTGAGCGGAGCATAGAGACACCAAGCCAGAGTGGGCACCTCCTTCGAAGCTGATCTCAGGCGCGAATCGGGCGCTCGGCGGAGCCGCGCAGACGCTCGACCTCAGCCGGAAGCTGGAGCGGCGTGTCTTCCGCCGGAAGTTGCGGCGCGGGCGCAAGAGCGGCCTGAGCGCGCAGTGCGGCCAGATTCTCGACCGACAGCACCTGCTCGCCGAAGACCTGCCCGAAGTTCCGCGCGGCCAGGTGAGCGATGGCCTCCAGCGAGGGCAGAGCTTCCGGGTGCTGGACCTCCTGCGCCAGGCTCGTGACTTCGTGATCGGGAATGCCGCAGGGAACGATCAAACCAAAGTCGTCGAGGTTGGTGGTGACGTTGAAGGCGAAGCCGTGGGAGGTGATTCCGCGCGCGACGTGAATGCCGATGGCGGCTATTTTGCGCTCAGGGCCATTGCCGGCAGGGCACCAGACGCCGGTGAGACCGCAAATGCGCTCGGCCCGCACGCCAAAGCCGCCGCAGAGGCGAATCAGAGCCTTTTCCATGCCGCGCACAAAGTCCACCGGCCCCATGCGGCCGCCGCTCGCGGTGCGCAGCGTGCGCAGGTCGAAGATCGGGTAGCCGACCAACTGACCGGGGCCGTGATAGGTGACGTCGCCACCGCGGTTGATCTGGTGAACCGTGACGCCGCGACGCGCGAGCAACTCGTCGGAGGCCAGAATATTGGAGCGACGAGCGTTGCGCCCCAGCGTGAGCACCGGCTGATGCTCGAGCAGCAGCAGCACGTTGTGGACGCGGCCCTCGATGAGCAGCCTGGCAATCTCCGCCTGCAGCCGCAGCCCCTCGTCGTAGGCCGTTCTTCCGAGATAGAGGTACTGAATCATCGTTAGCTTGATTGTAGCGGCGGCGAGCCGGTTTCACTTCCCTCGCGGCCTTGTTGTATGGTGAGTGTGACTGGAATTCGTCAAGACTGTCTGGCTCACACTCCGAGCCGGGCCTCAACTTACGCAAGGGGTTTTGAGCCAATGCGCTTCTGTCGCACCGCTTCTTTGCTTCTCCTAATCGCGCTCGCCATGGCGCCCGCAATCGTTGCCCAGAGCACCAGCGCGCTCGATTCCTCTGTCCCGCCGATGCGCGCGCTGATTGAACGATTCACTGCCGATCAGGCTACGCTCGTGAGCGTCTACACTGACCCACTGGCGCCGGCGACGCGCGAGCGCATGGCCGCCTTTTATCGAAAGAATCGCGCACAGCTTGCCATGGTGAACTTCAGCACCCTCGACCAGGAGGGCAAGGTAGATTACATTCTCTTTGCCAACTACCTGACCCAACAAGAACACCAGTTGGCCCTCGATGAGCGGCAGTGGAAGGAGGTTGCGCCGCTGCTGCCCTTTGCTCCGGCGATCTTTGCCCTGGAAGACGCGCGCCGACGCATGGAGCGCCCCGATCCGCAGAAGGCCGCCGCGCAGTTGAGTGAGCTGGCCACGGCTGTCGCCGCCAGCCGCAAGGAGCTTGAAGAGAAGGTAAAGAATGCAACGCCTGAAGAGCGCATCAACGCATGGCGCGCCGCCGCCGATCTCGACCAGCTCACCGCCCAACTGCAACACTGGTTCGACTTCTGGAACGGCTACGATCCCGCCTTCACGTGGTGGACGGCGCAGCCTTACAAACAGGCGTCAACGGCGCTCAAGGACGATGCGGCATTTCTGCGTGAAAAGCTGGCCGGCATAGCGCCCGACGACAAGACCACGGTGATCGGCATGCCTATCGGCCGCGAGGCGCTGCTCAAGCAACTCGACGACGCCATGATTCCCTACTCGCCGGAAGAACTGATAGAGATGGCGAAGAGGCAGCTCGCCTGGTGCCAGCAGGAGATGGTGAAGGCCAGCCGCGAGATGGGCTATGGCGACGACTGGCGCAAGGCGCTGGAGGCCGTAAAGAACTCCTACGTCGAGCCAGGCAAGCAGCCGGAACTGATCCGCGCGCTGGCTCTGGAAGGCGAGCAATTTGCCGAAGAGCACAATCTAGTCACCATCCCTCCGCTGGCCCGTGAAACCTGGCGCATGGAGATGATGACGCCTGAGCGCCAGCTTGTCAGCCCCTTCTTTCTGGGCGGCGACACCATTCTCGTCAGCTACCCCACCGACTCGATGAGCTACGAGCAGCGCATGATGAGCATGAGGGGCAACAATCCCGCCTTCTCGCACGCCACAGTCTTTCACGAACTGATTCCCGGCCACTGGCTGCAGCAGTTCATGACCGCTCGCTACCGGCCTTACCGCCAGCTCTTCAGCTCCGGCTTCTGGCTGGAAGGCAACGCCTTCTATTGGGAGATGATGTACTGGGATTTGGGCTATGATCGAACGCCGCAGCAGCGCATCGGGGCGCTATTCTGGCGGATGCACCGCGCGGCGCGCATCATCTTCTCGCTCAGCTTCCAACTGGGCACGATGACCCCGCAACAGGCCATCGACTTCCTCGTCACCGAGGTGGGCCACGAACGCGACAACGCCACAGCCGAGGTGCGCCGCTCCGTCAACGGCGACTACGACCCGCTCTACCAGTGCGCCTATCTGCTCGGCGCGCTTCAGTTCCGCGCCCTGCGCCATGAACTAGTGGACGCGGGAAAGATGACCGACCACCAGTACAACGACGCCATCCTCACCGAGAACATGATGCCCGTCCCGGTGCTTCGCGCCCTGCTGACCAACGAGCAGCTTACCCCGAATTGGAGACCACACTGGCGTTTTCTGGAGGGAGTGAAGTAAGAAATAAATGTTTGTGTTGACGCTATTCTCAGCAAGAGCGACGCCTGATCCATCAAGACGGTTACTCAAGATTGATTGCATGCTCAGAAGCTACCGATCCATCCCAGTAGCAGCGCCGGGAAGCAGCCCAGCACAACAACAGCGGCGGCAATGAGCAGTAACACAGCCATCGAAACCGGGTGAGCCTTGATCGGCGTCTCATCGATAGCCGGCATCACATAGACGCGTTTGAGCACCTGTAAATAGTAATAGAGCGAAACGGCGCTCATCGCCACTGCCAGCGCCACCAGCGCAAACGGAACTGGTCCGGCATTGACGCTCAGTACTGCTGCAAACAAATTGAACTTTGCCCAAAAGCCCACCAGCGGCGGAATCCCTGCTAGCGATAGAAACAGCAACAGCAGCACCGCAGCCAGCAGAGGGTTGCGTTTATGCAGGCCCAGAAATGAGTCGAGCCGGTCACTGCCTGTGGCGTGCTCGACGACCGCGACTACGCCGAAGGCGCCGATGATCGTCAGGCCGTAGGTTAAGAGATAGTAGAAGACAGCGTTGGTACTGAGAGAAGCCGGACCGGTTGTACCGAGGAAGAACTCGAATGTACTTCCCTGCCCCGAATAGGTACGCTGCGTGGCGATGCCCAACAGAATATATCCCGCATGAGCAATGGCTGAGTAGGCCAGCAGGCGGCGGACGCTGACCTGCACCAAGGCAGCCAGATTGCCGACGATCATGGAAGCCGCTGCCACAATGAGCAGAATCGCGGCCAAAGGCTGCCACGCCAGGTATTCATTCCGCAGAAGATGCTCAACCACATCCTTTTGTCCACTGATCGGCCCGCCCGGCATGAGCAGATTTCTGCTGATTGTGAGCAGAAGCGCAAAGCTGGCCACTTTCGATACCGAAGCAATAAACGCGGCTGCCTGAGCCGGTGCGCCTTCATAAGTGTCTGGGGCCCACAAATGAAAGGGCACCACTGCAACCTTGAAGCCGAGTCCAGCGACAACCAGAATCCACGCAACATAAAACAGAGGGCTTGTTCCCGTCTCGGCTATGTTGTACTGAATCCAATACAGATTCGTGCTACCGCTCAAGCCATAAAGATAACTAAAGCCAAAGAGCAGAAAAGCTGCGGACATCCCGCCGAAGAGGTAATACTTCAGGGCAGCTTCAGCGCTTTTTCCGGATTTTTTACCGAACGCCGTCAAGATGTAGAGGCCGAGGCTCAACAATTCCAATCCGACGAAGATCACCAGCAAATCCCGCGCGCTGGTCACCAGCAATCCGCCGGTTGCAGCCATCAATACGACGGCAACATATTCGGCGGCGTGGCGGGTGAAATCCGCTCCGATAAACAACATCAGCGTGAGCGCAGTCAGCACTAGAATTCCAGCCTGCGCAACCGCAACGACTCCGCCGTTTGCGAGAACCAGTGCCCCGTCAACATAAAGGCCGAATCCCGTCTGAAGGCTGATGCACCAAAGCGCCGCGCCGCAGCCGGCGACGCCCAGCAAAGCCGCAACAGTCACCCGCACCCCAAGAGCGGTTTTGCGCAGCAAGCCCAAGTCAACGATCAATACCACGAGCGCCGCCATTTCCAGCGCCGTCTCCGGCATCGTCACGCGGAACAGGTCGGCGTAGTTCATCGCACCCCTCCAGCGAGCAACGTCTTCACCGCCGGTTCGATGCTGTCAAGCAAGACTCGCGGCCATATTCCCACCAGCAAACTAACTCCTGTCAGCATTACTACGCCAGTAACCTCGGGCCATGTAATCGCAGCTAACTGGTGGTCGTGTTCAGTCTCCAGCGTATGCGTACTGGGCACCGCGTCGCTGAAAAATGCTTTCTGCATCGCCCTCCATGTGTACGCCACACCAACAACAATTCCGACTCCAGCCGCCATTGTCCACCAAGGCCGGACCATCCAGGCTCCGATCAAAATCTGCATCTCGGCCCAGAATCCAGAGAACAACGGACCTCCAATCGAGGCGTACCCGGCGATCACAAAAGCCACTGCGGCAAACGGCAGCCGCTTCGACAAGTGCATCGATTCCAACTCTGCCAACTTCCGCGTATGCGTACGCTCATAGACGATGCGGCCAACAATGGCGAAGAGCAGGCCCGCTATAATGCCATGGGAAAACATCTGCAAGACAGCGCCGGTAACTCCGATTTGATTCAGCGTCATCAGCCCCAGCAGCACAAAGCCCATGTGACTCACACTGGAATAACCGATAACAAACTTGAAGTCAGCCTGCACCATCGCCACCAGCGCTCCGTAGGCAATCCCGATAACTGCCAGCAGCGCAAATACATCGCGCCAGGAGCCGAGGCCTATAAAATAGAAGCCCCATGGATCGAGACCGCGGGGGAACAAAGCGATGCCTACACGCAGGCAGCCGTAAGCCCCTAACTTCATAACAACGCCGGCCAGCAGCATGGAAGCAGCGGTTGGCGCGCCCACATGACCGGTGGGCGCCCAAGTGTGAAACGGCCACATACCGGCGAGAATTGCAAAGCCGGTAAAAACCAACGGAAAACACCACATCTGAAAACTCGCGGGAAAGTTCGCGCGCGCTAAATCAACAAGTCCGGTCGAATGGCTTCCCGCTGCTGTATAAGCCGCCAACAAACCAATGAGCACCATCGCTGATCCGGCGAACGAATATATTGCCAACTTCATCGCCGCATACTCACGCCTTGTGGAACCCCAGATGGCGATCAGAAAATACTTGGGCACAATGGCAATTTCATAAAAAACAAATAGCAGAAATAAATCAAAGCTGAGAAACACACCGTAGACGCCACCAATAAGAGCTAGATAGAAAGCGAAATACTCATTCGTTCGCAGTTCAATATTCCAACTAAAAAGCACTCCGGCAACCGCTGCCAAACCGGTCAGCAGAATCAGCACGCGGCTGATTCCGTCGGCGGCTAACATGAAGTGAATCCCCATCGACGGAACCCATGGAATATCGACTATTGTTATGCGCCCCTGCCCCATTCCCTCTGCAAACCCTCGCACCACCAGAGCCAAGCCAGCCACCGCCACCGCCAGCGCCAGCCACCGCGCAAGCGCATTGCGCCCATTTGGCAGCAAAGCCAGAAGCAACGCCCCGGCAAACGAGAGATAGATCGTCCAAGCTAGCATCAAAATCTCCACTGAGCCAAAAGGCTGACCACCGTCGGATTCACGATGTCCATGATGAGTTGCGGAAGGATGCCTAATAGAAACATCAGGCCTATTACCGGAGCCAGCGCCATCCTTTCGCTCTGGTGCAAGTCAGGAAAGTTCGTGCAGTGCTCCGGCAATGGTCCGGAAAATACCTTTTGAATGACTGTCAGAATAACTGCAGCAGTTGCAAGCAGACCAAGAATTGAGACGGTTGCCGCAACCCAGGCCAGCGGAAAGACACCGCGGAAGATGAGAAACTCACCGACAAAGCCATTCAAACCCGGAAGTCCCAGCGAAGAGAAGAGCACAATGCCCATCATCCCAGCGAGCACTGGAGCAGGCTTGCGCAACCCGCCAAAATCGTCGATGCCGCGGTGACCTCCCATCCGCTGTTGGAGCATTGCCACAAACCAGAACAGCGCAGCCGCAGTTATACCGTGGTTGAACATTTGCAAGATTACGCCGTTCAAAGCCGCCGCTTGACTCGCCAGAGCGGCCGTCCCGGCTGCGGGAACCGCCAGCGCAAAGATGCCCAGCAAACAATATCCCAGGTGGTTTACTGACATGTAAGCGAAGACACGCTTCAAATCTTTCTGCACCACTGCCGCCCATGCTCCCATCACTACTGTAGCCACAGCCAAAACCAATAGTGGTAAGCGCATCTGCGCGATCTGGTGGCCGAAGAGCGGCAGAGCAATCCGCAACAGGCCATACACTCCCATCTTCGACATCGCGCCCGTCAGCAGCATGGTAACCGGAGAAGGAGCCTCGGCATATGCAGCAGGAAGCCATGTATGGAAGGGGAACATCGGTACTTTCACCGCGAAGCCTGCGAGCACGGCGATTGCCAACCACAAAGAGATGGGGCCAAGATGCGTAGTGATCATTTTTTCCAACTCGCCGGTTGAGGCCAGTTGAGTCAGATGCGGAAAATCCATGCTCCCGGTGGAAACAAACACGGCCAAAAATGCAACCAGCAGCGCTACTGAGCCAGCCATTGTGTAAATAAAGAACTGCATCGCAGCCGGTCCTCGCCGCGCCCCTCCCCATAGCCTGATTAAAAAGAAAGCGGGAATCAGAGTTATCTCCCAGAAAATGAACCAGTGAAAGAAGTTCAGCGCCATGAACGAGCCAAAGAGGCCGGATTCCAGCACTAACACCAGCGCAAAATACAACCCTGGCTGATGATGCACTCTGTGCGCCGCATCGACCGACATCAGCGTTACGATTGCAGAAAGCACTAACATCAAAGCGCCCAGCCCATCTACGCCCAGGTGATACTCAATTCCCAGCGACGGCGCCCACGAGGCCCGCTCGACTAATCCTATGCTTCCGTCAAGTGGCAGTTTGGTCCACACCACAAGCGCCAAAGTAAGACTGATGAGCGAAGTCGCCAGAGCTACGCTGCGCGAGTGCCTGCCCGCGCCAACAGCAATCGCCGCCCCAACCAGAGGCAGAGCGGTCAACAGCGTCAATAGCGGAAATCCACTCATGCCCGGCTGCTCCATATCAGAATGACTGCCAGCAATAATACGGCCAGCGCCAGTAATCTCAAGTAAGTTTGCACACGGCCAGTTTGCACCCGCGCCAGCAATCCACCGCCCGCTACCAACTCATCGCATCCTTTGTCGAATCCGCCGTCCACGAAGTTGTTATCGATGAACCGGCTCAACTGCGCCCATAGGCCAAAGGACCAGGCCACCCCAGCTACTATGCCGCCCCAGGCCCAGCGGTCGAGCCAATCGGCAACCCGCCCCCACCATGCGTAGAAAGCGATGACCGTGACGCCGTAGAACTCATCCACGTAAAGGCGATTGTGCAGGGCGGCCCAGATTGGCGGAATGGCACGCTCCAATGCGTCAGGCTCCTCGGGTTTGGGCGACTGATCGCCGTATAGCTTCCACCCCAGCCCGATGCCCGCCAAGACAATCAACGTGGAAACACCCATCAGAGTCATCAATCCCGGTTCCTGGAATCCGCGCCAATCGAAGCCAACCGAGCGCCCTTCGAGAAAAGCACGGAACCAGGGCCAGGCCGGTGTTCCAAGCGCGCCGAGCGCCATCGCAAAGAAAGCCAAGATCGCCAGCGGCACAATCATCACTCTGGGGCTCTCATGTGCTTCCTTGCCGCCCCGCCAATGGCCAAAGAAGACATAAGCTACCTGTCGCGTCATATAAAAAGCAGTCAATAAAGCGCCGAAGACCAGCATATAAAATGGTGTTTTTGCGACGCTCCAATGTTGCGCAGCCTCCAAAATGCCGTCCTTGCTCCAGAAGCCTGAAAAAAACAGTGGAAATCCACATAGAGCCAGCATTCCAATTGCATAAGTAAAAAAGGTCAGCGGCATATCTGACTTTAACCCACCCATACGGCGAATATCCTGCTCTTCGCTGCAACCATGAATTACCGAGCCGGCACCCATAAATAAAAGGGCCTTAAAAAAGGCATGAGTTATCAAGTGAAACATTCCGACAGCCACACCGCTCATGCCGAGCCCGGCCATCATGTAACCCAGTTGTGAGACAGTCGAGTATGCAAGGATGCGTTTGATGTCATTCTGCGCCACGGCAATCAAAGCAGCGAAGACCGCCGTGAATGCGCCGACCCAAGTGACAACCGTCAGTGCGGTCGTGGTGCCGCCAGCCAGCGCTCCGGCCTGCATGAGAGGATAAACGCGCGCAATCAGATAAACGCCCGCAGCCACCATTGTGGCCGCGTGAATCAGCGCCGATACGGGCGTAGGGCCTTCCATCGCATCCGGCAGCCAGACATGCAGCGGAAACTGGCCGCTCTTGCCCGCTGCTCCGGCAAAGATCAAGAGGCCAATTGCACCCGCGGCAGTCAGCCCCCAGATTGCAGGCTGCGCTAATAACAAGGACAAAGCCGCTGATTCGATGGAGCCGGCTCCGTTGTTATATAAAAGAAGGGTTCCCGTCTGCGAAAATAACCAGACAATTCCCAGAAGAAAGAAAACATCGCCGACCCGCGTGGCAAGAAAGGCTTTCTTCGCAGCAGCCGCGGCGGAGGGCTTCTGATACCAGAATCCGATCAATAAGTAAGAAGTAAGCCCGACTAACTCCCAACACATAAATAAAAGTAGAAGACTGTTGGCGATAACCACGCCTAGCATCGCCCCGGCAAAGAGAGACATAAAGCAAAAGAAACGTGTGAAGTTCTCATCATGAGCCATGTAGCCGAGGGAGTAAATAAAGATCAACAAACTTACAAAGCTGACCATGACCAGCATCACTGCCGAAAGCGGATCAAGAACCCAACCCAGGTCAATGTTTGTAGCGCCCGCTTGAAACCAGGTAAAGTTGAACGTCTCGCGAAGTGCCAAGCCATGCGCCCAACCGGCTACCACGTGCGAAAATGCGCACAGCGAAAGCAGAAGCGAAAAGCTCAGAGAAGCTATAGCCAAAGCAGCCGAAACCTTGCGGCGCGGTTGCCTGAGCAGTGCGATAATGCCCGCAGCCACGATGGGCACGGCGGGAATCAGCCAAAGAATCTCGGAGATGGGAGAAGTCGTCAACTGCGGGGCAAACGAAATTGTCTCTTGCATCAACATCCGTTCACCCTTTCATCCTGTTCATCGCGTCCAGGTCGGTGGTGTGTGCGTGGCGATGAATCTGAATCACCAGACCAAGGCCCACCGCTGCCTCAGCCGCAGCAATGGCAATCGAGAAGATGGCAAACATCATTCCGGTCAGCAACTCCGGATGTGGACCGTAGCGCCAGAAAGCAATCAGATTCAAGTTAGCCGCGTTCAACATCAACTCAATGCCAATCAGCACTAGAATCGCGTTGCGGCGCGTCAGCGCGCCAGCCAAGCCAATCGAAAACAAAAGCGCCGCAACGAGAAGACAACTCGCCAAAGGAGTCACTTTGGATCCTCCTTTTCGTGCATTGCCACAATCACCGCGCCAATGGTCGCCGCGGTCAACAGCAGCGCCACAATCTCCACCGGCAGCACGTAGCGGCCCACCAACGCATTGCCAATCTGCATCGCTGTTACTGTAGGCTCAGCCGTTTCGTTCGACAAAACGCGCACACTTTGAAGCACGGCCCAACTCAGCGCCGCAAAAACTCCAGCGGCAATCACTAACCCAGCAAACCAATTGCGGCTATAGACTCCGTCCCTGGGCGTCTCCGAGCCGCGTGTCAGCAGAATTGCAAAGACCACCAAGATGGCCACCGCACCGATGTAAACGAGAATTTGCGCAAATCCAGCAAATTGCGCGTCCAAATTGAGAAACAACAGCGCCAGCCCTGCGAATGCCACGGTGAGCGCCAGTGCGCAATGCACGGTATTCTTCAGCAGCATGGCGGCCAACGCGCCAGCCAAAGTGAGCGCGGCAAGCACGTAAAAGACAAAGCTCATCGGCTGCCGCTCCTTTCATAGCTGCTGCAATTCCAGCATAACTTACTCTGCATTGCGATAACTCCTCGGCCCGATGTGCTTTCTGCGCATCTCAACCCAGCTCATTGACGCGTAGGCCCCCATCAGGACTGCCGAGCAAAGTACCCAGCGAAGCCATGCATCGCCCATAAAACGCCACAAACCTACCACCAGAAGGTTCAGCAGGCACATCGGCAAAACAAACTTCCATGCAAAGTTCATCAACTGATCCTGACGAAGCCGCGGCAGTGTCCCGCGCAGCCAGATAAAGATAAAGATAGAAAGCATTAACTTCGAGAAGAACCATATCCACGAGGGGACCCAAGTCAGAAATGAAAACGGCGCTGACCATCCGCCCAGAAACAGAGTCGTACCCAGGCCGGAGATGGAAAACATAGACAAATACTCACCTAAAAAGAAGAGCGCGAACTTGAAGCCAGAGTATTCGGTGTGATACCCGGCCACTAACTCCGACTCACCCTCCGGCAGATCAAAGGGCGAGCGGTTGCTCTCCGCCGTGGTGGCAATCGCGTACATCACAAAGGCAGCGCAGCCCCAGGGGGTGAAGATGTACCAGTGCGGAAGGCCGTAGCTGTAGTGGTTCTGCGCCTCGACGATCTTTGTGAGCGAGAGCGAACCAGTGATCATCACCACTGTTACGCTCGACAGCAGCAGCGGCACCTCGTAGCTGATCATCTGGGCCACGGCGCGCATCGCTCCCAACAACGAGTACTTATTGCGGCTCGACCATCCAGCCATAAAGACCGATAACTCTGTGGATGCTCCCATGGCGAAGTAGAAGAGCAGGCCGGCGTCCATATTGACCAGCACCATGTTGCGGCCCATGGGCAGCACGGCAAAGCCCATGAAGACCGCTACCACAAGCACTACCGGCGCCAGAAAGTGCACCGCCGCATCAGCGCTCAAGGGAACAATGTCTTCCTTGGTGAGTGATTTGATGCCGTCGGCTATCGGCTGCAAGAGGCCGAAGGGACCCACGCGATTCGGCCCGATGCGATTCTGAATGCGCGCCAGCCCTTTGCGCTCGAAAACTGTGGTCAGCGCAAAAAGCGCGGGAAAGAGAGAAACAATCGCTGCCACGCCAAGCACTATACTTGCCGCTGGCCGCAAGAACGCGGGAAGAAAGCTCACCAGCCAGTGCTGGAGCAGAACGAAGAACTGGTCCAAGTGATCGATCATCGTCTACGCTCCCTCTCCGGCGATGGCCGCTGCCTTGGCTGCGACAGCGACGGAGGCAAGTTTGGCCTTGGCCTCCGCCTTTGCCTTCTCCGTCGCCAGGCGCGCATCCACAGCGGTTGCGTCGGCAGGATGAATCTGATGATAGTAATCGTTTGACTTAGCCAGTTGTTGGCGATCCAATAACAGCCCGCCAAAACGATCAGTTGTGCTCAATTCAAACTCGGTATTCATTTTGATTGCTTCAAAGGGGCAGACCTCGACGCAAATCTGGCAGCTCATGCAGACCGAAATGTCGATGTCGAAGCGGGCCGGGTAAAACTGCAATTTACCGATAGCATCCGGCTTCTTGTCTGTACTCTTCTCGATATAAATACACTTGGGCGGGCACTCCTTCTCGCAGATTTGGCAAGCCACGCAGCGCAGCCCTCCCTGCCAATCCGCACCATCATAAACCAGGAAGGGAAAGACACGCGCGGCCTCGAAGGGAGCGATGCGCCGCTCCGGATATACGACCGTCGTGAGCCTTTCAGCAGAGAAGTAACTGCCGAAGAAATTCCTCGCAGTCTCCGCCAGTCCCTTCAGTATGCCTTCGCCTAACACTTACCCCCCTGTTCCCTACCGATCGACTTCACCCAGCACAATATCGACGCTGCCAAAGATCAGCACAACATCGGCAATATCATGGCCGAGGCACATATCTTCGAGAATCGTCAGGTTGATCAAACTTGGCGGGCGAATCCGATAGCGATAGGGATTCGACCCGCCATCACTGATGAGATAGAAGCCTAACTCACCTTTGGGCGCTTCGATGCGGCCATACGCCTCGCCCGGCTTGGGACGGAAGCCGCGAATCTTTGCCGTGGGACTCATCACCGGCCCGGCGGGAATATCCTTCAACGCCTGCTGCAAAATTCCAATCGATTCGCGCATCTCCAGGATACGGATCATGAAGCGATCATATACATCGCCGTGATCGCCCAGCGGCACACGGAAGTTGAAGCGACTGTAAATGCCGTAGCCATCCACCTTGCGAATGTCGTAATTGACGCCGGAGGCGCGCAGCATCGGCCCGGTCACACCGGCGTTTACAGCTAATTCAGGCCGCAGCACACCCACGCCCTGCGTCCGCGCCATTAATATTTCATTCGTCGCCAGAAACCGTTCGAACTCATCAACAAAGCCGGCGAGGGCCGCCACGACCTTGCGCGCATGATCAAGCCACTGCGGCGAAGCATCGACGCGACAGCCGCCGAAGCGCATATAATTGACCATCATGCGCGCTCCAGTCAACTCCTCGAAGAGGTCAAGAATCTTTTCGCGCTCGCGGAAGGCGTACATCAGCGGCGTACCACTGGCGCCCATCTCCTGAATTAAAAACCCAATCGAAGAAGCATGGTTCTGGAAGCGCGTCAACTCGCCCAGAATCACGCGAAGATACTCGGCGCGCTCGGGAACCTCCTGGCCGGTGAGCTTCTCGACGGCCAGCGCGTAGGCCCAGTTATTGGTGATGGGACATATGTAATCGAGCCTGTCGGTATAGGGCATCGAGGCCAGATAGCTCTGCCCCTCGGCAATCTTCTCGTGGTTGCGATGCAGGTAGCCAAAGACCGGCTTCAGGCGCACAACCCGCTCGCCGTCCAACGCTACATCCATGCGGAAGACGCCGTGGGTGGATGGATGATGCGGCCCCATCGCAACTTCCAGCAGTTCCCCATCGCCGCCGGATTCCATCCGCGCGGGCCGGTTCCAGCCTTCGAGCTTTTCGTTCTTGATCTCCGTCAAGCTCATGCAGTCGTTGGCCCCTGTTCCCTGATCCCTGATCCCTGTTCCCTGTCTTTGTGCGCCTGCGCCCGCTTGAGCACCTCGTCGTGGGCCGTCGGCTCGTACTCGAAGTCGTCCGGTTCAACGTAATCCTTGCGCATGGGATGGTCTTTGAAACTCTCCCACATCAACAGCCGCCGCAAGTCGGGATGGCCTGTGAAAATGATTCCGAAGAGGTCGAAAATCTCTCGTTCCTGAAACTCAGCAGAACGCCAGATGGGTGTAAGTGAAGGTAACTCGACTTGATCTGTTCGATTGACGGTATGCATTCGAATAATCACCGGCCCGTGTTTCTTGGTGACGGAATAGAGGTGATAGACGACCTCCAGCGAATCGGGCCAATCGATGCCGGTCACGTTCGAGAGAAAATCTAGTGCCAGTTCCGCATCGTCGCGCAGGAACTTCGCCACCGCGACGGCGCATTCCGGCGCAAGCCGCAGCGAGTGCTGCCCGCTGGGGCTGGGATTGGAGACAAGCTCGACCGCCGCGCCCGGAATGGCAGCTTCAATCGCCGACTTGATCTCTTCCACTGACTTCAATTCACCACTCCTTAAACGACAAGAAATCGCTCAAAAAACCAAAAAACGCAAGATAAGAAATAGAAATCAATTTTCCGATCCAGTATTCGCAATTCTCAGCCACTCTTTCACTGACAAGATTCTCCTTCAGTGCACTCCTGATATATCTCATGAATAGAAGAACAAGTAGCAACGGGGATATGAAGAGCAAAGAAAGCAAAACGATTTGAAAGAGCATATAAGAGGACAATCCATGTAGATGAATACATTTCCAAATTTTGACGAGCATAGCAATTGCCCCGAGAGCCACGAAAAAATAGGCGAAAAACCAATGTGTTCCCACATATCCATTTCCGACAAAATCCCGATCCACGCTCTTCATTTGTTCCTCCTTTCATTCAAGGACCCCTGATTCAGTTCCATTCCTGCTGAAACATTCCCTCAGGGGCTAAAGCCCCGGTTCTATATGCAACCTTTGCGGCCCGGCTGAAGCCGTGCCCTTGTTACAAAGCGGATTGATGAAACGCACTCCAATCTGTTAGTCATAATCCTAGAAGCCATCTCATAGATGCCATTCATCCCCTACAAACCACACCCTCCGGTTCTATATGCAACCTTTGCGGCCCGGCTGAAGCTGTGCCCTTGTTACAAAGCGGATTGATGAAACGCACTCCAATCTGTTCCAATTCGTCAGTCCCTCAGTCCCTCAGTCCCTCAGTCTCTCAGTCCCTAATGCCTTAGTCCCTTCGTCCCTATTGTCCAATATCGGCAACGGCCAGACGCCTTTGTTTGACGCCGGCTCCAGGTCATGCTCGCCAAAAACCGGCACGGGAAACTCGCCTTGCTGCTCCGCATCGAGGAAACGCGGACGGCCCTCGCCGGTCAAATGCTGGCTCTCGATTTTTTTCTGCAAAGTGATGAAGGCCTGCATTAGCGCCTCGGGCCGCGGTGGGCAGCCGGGAATATGCACGTCCACAGGAATATAGCGGTCGATGCCTTTGAGCACGTTGTAGCCCTGCTTGAACGGACCGCCGCTGATGGCGCAGGCACCCATGGCAATCACGTACTTTGGCTCGGCCATCTGATTGTAGAGCCGGACGACCTGGGGCGCCATCTTCTTGGTCACGGTGCCGGAGACGATCATCAGGTCGGCCTGGCGCGGTGATGGGCGAAAGACCTCGGCCCCAAAGCGCGCCAGATCGTAGCGCGCCATGGTGGTGGCGATCATCTCAATGGCGCAGCAGGCGAGACCGAACTGCATCGGCCAGATCGAGTTCCGCCGGCCCCAGTTATACAGCTCCTGGATGGTCGTCACGAGGACTCCCTGCTTGCCGAGTTCGATCTTCAGTCTCTCATCCATCGTTCCGCTACGCTCCACTCCAGTGATCAGCTAACAGTTCACAGCCATCAGTTTTTCAGTACCATACAATCAGTCAGCACACTGCCGTTACTGTTCGCTGTAAGCTGGCCGCCTTCGGCGGCTTTACGCCCACGTCAGCACACCCTTGGCCCAGGCCCAGGCCAGGCCCTCAACCAGCAGCAGCACAAAGACCAGCATCGCAGCGCAGGCCGCGGCAGGCACTCCGCTGAAGGCCACCGCCATGGGCAGCAGAAAGACCGACTCCACATCGAAGATCAAAAAAATGATGGCATACAGGTAATAGGCTGAGTGAAATTGCATCCAGGCATCGCCCGCGGACTCCAGCCCGCACTCGTAGATCGCGTTCTTGACGGCGTTCGGCTTGGGCGGAGAAAAGACTTTTGCCCACAGCCACGCCAACCCCAGCGGAGCCATAGCAAAGCCCAGCGCCGCTGCGAACAATACCGCTAAAGAAAAATATGGATTACTTGCCATCCTCGTAAACAAAAGACCTCAGATTCAACGTACCAGTTCGATGGTCATTTTGGCGATTAAGATGCGCCGCGCAGCCCAGCTCTCTTCTATTATCGTCTCATTCATCCCACTCTGTGGACCGCTCTATACTGATGTGGAGTTCAAGACCGCCAGAATTGGCCCATCCGGATTCCTGCGGGATAGATGGCGCTGAATTACGCCAATTTGGAGAACCGGATTGAGAAATACAGAAATATTATCCTCCCGGACTCGGCATGGCGCGACTTTTCCCTCGCAAACGTGTCCTAATAGGAATGGGCAGCCGCACAATCCGGGTTGTCGTTCGGGAGCAATGCAGTGGAGAGGCGTGAAGCCATGAATTGCAGGGGATGGGTTGGAGGCTGGACGAAGGGGATGGCGGCACTTGCCGTGGGCACAGTTTTACTGGCGCCGTCGCTCGGAGCCGAAGATGCCGCGCCTGCGGCGGCGGCGCAGGCAGCGCGTTTGAGCAGCGTGGAGGGTCAGGTGCGCATCGCGCAGGGCGGCCAGGTGTTGGCCGATCCGGCGCTTGCCAACACTCCACTCTTCGAGGGCACGTTACTGCAAACCTCGGAAGATGGACGGGCGGAACTCCAGTTTGACGACGGCAGCGTGGTTCGGCTTTCACCCAACAGCTCGCTCAAGCTGATGACCTTGCACGGGCAGGGCGCACCCGGCGACACGGAGATCTCTCTCGTCAGCGGCTTGGGCTATTTTGAATTGCAGGGCGGGAGCGCGACCGACCAAATTCGGGTTCGCTTCGGCGATTGCGCAGTCACAGCCAGTGGTTCCGCCGTCTTTCGCATCAAACTGGACAACCCTCCGGGCGAAGTTGCGGTCTTCTCTGGCGACGCTCATGTGGAGCGCGGCGCGGCACTGGCACTCAACCTGCACGGCGGCGAGAGTGTAGCCCTGAGCGGCAACGATCCCGCGAAGTATTCACTGGCCGATTCGATTGAGCCGGACTCCTGGGACACGTGGAACTCCGACCGCGATCAGGCGCTGACGACTGAGGCCTCAGCGCGAACCGATGCAGTGAGCGACCTGCCCAACAACAACAATCCGGCATGGAACGAGCTGGACGCCAACGGCAACTGGTATGACGTGCCGGGGCAGGGCTACGTCTGGTCGCCCTATGAAGCAGCCGACGGGGGATGGGATCCTTATGGCAGCGGCTACTGGATGTGGACGCCAAGTTATAGCTACATATGGGTCTCCGGTTATCCCTGGGGCTATATGCCATACCATTGCGGGACATGGAATTATTTTGGCGGCTTTGGCTGGGGCTGGGCACCGGGAAGGTGCAGGCTCTGGTGGGGTGGCGGCGGTTGGATCTCCAACATCGGCTACGGACCGGGCGGCTATCGTCCTCCGCTGCGGCCGCACGGGCCGCCTTCGCGCGGAACAGGCGGTCCTCGGAGAGGCGGAGCCGCTAATCCATTGATTGCCGTCAATCGGACCTCGCCGAGCGGAGCAGCGTGGTTGCCGGCGCGAGACAGCATCACTGTGGTTACGATTGGCGGACACCCGGTGCAGCCGCTGCGTCCTGTCTCGCCACGTCCCATGTACGAGGGCTCGACTGTGGGGTTGGCAAACCACTCTCGGCCAGTTTATGCGGGATCGAAAACCCCTGCCGTACAACGTCCCGCTGCTGGAAGCCGTCCGGCCAGCACGCCTGCGACGAAATCCTCCAGCGTCAGCCAGCGTAGTACACCCGCACCCGCACCCGCGCCCAGTCACTATTCTTCAGGCGGAGGCATGCCGCCCAGCCAATTTCCGAGTGGCGGAGGAGGTTCTGGTAGTGGTTCACCTAAAAGTGGCGGAGGGCGTCGCTAGAAGGCTGAAAAGGTTGAGCAACCTATGGGGTAGCCTGACGGCCATCAGGGAAGCGACAAGCGTAGGCGCATGGCTGTAATCTCGGCGTGGGTCATGTCAGCGGCGGTGCGGCGGTCGGGATAAACGCGCGGCTGGCCGAAGCTCACCCGTGCTGAAAAACCGGGAGTATTCAGCGTGGTCAGCAAATGCGTCAGAAAGAGCGTCTCGCCCACCCAGCAAAGCTTCTCCTCCGGTGTGCCATCCGCGATCACGTAGCGCACGGCAGCGGCGGTAATCTGTGCTCCGGCAGAGGTAGCCGGATCGATGAGCCGGGAGTGGAAGCGCAGCACCTGATGGCCGTCGGTGCTGGTGCCTTCGGGGAAGAGCAGCACGGGAATCGGCTCCTTGAGACGCTCGCCCATCTGCCCTGCCACTGAATTGGCGCTGACCAGACTGGAGCGGTCCAGGAAGATGGTTCCACCGATGCGCGCCGCCTTGCCAAAAAATGGCCAGCCGCCGATCTCAATCTTGGCGACAAAGAAGCAGGGCATAGCCGCCGAGAGGATGAGAATGTCCAGGTAGCTGAGGTGGTTGGAAACAACCAACCCATGGGTGGGCGGAGTCCCTTCCACGCGATAGCGGATACCCACCACAGAGAGGATTCCGCGGCTTGTCTGTTGAACCCACAAGGCGCGCTTCTCCAGCGTAAGAGGGCCGCGCAAGCGGAGAATCCAAAAGCGAATAATGGAGAGGGCGAGAGCAAAGACCAACGCCACAGCGCGCCGGAACGCAAGTAAACTCATAGGGTTAGCATACTATGCGTTTCCCCTCCGCAACAAGGAGACGCTTTCGGGCCTGCTAACCCAGGCTCGTCTAGCTCATTCCTGAGTTGAAGTCCACCTATGACGGGTGCCGAGCATCGGTCCCATCCGGTACACTGACGGATATCCCGTTACATCGGCGAGGGTGCGCAAATGTCACAGCTCTATGTCCTGGTTCTGGTGGTCATTGTTGTAGTGCTGCTGGCGGTGGCGCTCTATCGCAGTTCGCAGGTGAAGACAAAGGCCGACTACCTGGTGGCCGGACGATCGCTGCCGGCCGTCGTGCTGGTACTCACGTTGCTGACCTCGTGGATCGGCGCCGGTTCGCTCTTTGCCGGGGCGGAGAACGCTTACAAGAACGGTTTTGCAGCACTCTGGCAGCCGGCCGGGGGATGGCTGGCGCTGCTGCTCATTTACTTCATTGCGCCGCGCGCGCGCAAGTTCGCGCAGTTCACACTGCCCGATCTGCTGGAGGTTCGCTACAACCAGACGGCGCGCGTGATGGGCACCATCGCCATTCTCTTTGCCTACGTGGGCATCACCAGCTACCAGTTCAAGGGCGGCGGCGACGTGCTGCACCTGATCTTTCCAGATACGGTTTCGCCGGAGCTGGGCACGTACATCATCGCCGCTTTCGTCATTCTCACCACGGCACTGGCTGGAATGTCGTCGGTGGCCTATATGGACGTGGCTATCGGCTCGCTTGTCACGGTCATTTGCATCATCGCCGCGCCATACCTTTTTTTGCAGGCCGGAGGCTGGGTTGGGCTGCACCATGCGCTGCCGGCTGAGTACTTCCAGGCGCTGGGCAATTACCGCTTCAGCCCCGAACACGTGCGCCAGCCGGTGGCGATGGGCGTGGTTCGCGCGCTGGAGTTTCTGGTGCCGACGATGCTGCTGATGCTGGGCAACCAGGTGATGTACCAGAAGTTTTTTTCCGCGCGCAGCGAGCGGGACGCACGCCTTTCGGTCGTCGGCTGGGTCTTCGGCACGGTTCTACTGGAGACGCTGATTGTGGCCATCGCCGTCTTTGGCCGCGCGCTCTATCCGACGGGCGAGGTCGCGCTGCATCCCCGCGAGATTATTCCCTATACGGCGCGCCACGGGCTGCCTGCGGTGCTGGGCGCCGTGCTGCTCGGCGCTGTCTTTGCCAAGGTCATCTCCACGGCGTCGAATTACCTCTTTTCGCCGGCCACCAACCTGGTAGAAGATGTTTTTGTGCGCTATATCTCGCCGGGAGCTTCAAATAAACGAATCTTGATCGTCTCGCGGCTGGCCGTCGTGCTGTTGGGCTGCTGGGCGCTTTATCAGGCGGTCTACGCCGAGAGCATTCTGCAAAAGATGCTCTGGGCCTATACGATCTACTCCGCCGCGCTGACACCGGTCGTGCTGGCGGCCTTCTACTCCAAGCGCGTCACGGCCTGGGGCGCGGTGGCGGCCATCGCCAGCGGCACCGTGGTCACGCTGGCCTGGGACGTGCCGGGGGTAAAGGCATTCTTTCCGCGGATTCTGGCCGACCGCGACGCCATCTTCCCTGCCCTCTTCGTGGCCGTGGCGGCAATGATCGTGGTGAGCTTGTGTACACCCAAGCCAACGCAAAAACAGTTGGCGCAGTTTGCTGAATAGGCTTACACTGTCGGTGTATTTCATGTGCCGCCATGCCCGTCGCCTTTCTGACGCTCGAAATCCGCATCGAGCACGCCCAGTCGCTCAAGGACCGCCGGCAGGTAGTGCGCTCGCTCAAGGACCAGTTGCGCCAGGGCTTCAACGTCTCGGTGGCAGAACTGGATGAGGCGGTGGTGTGGCAGTCGGCGACCCTCGGCATCGTCGCCATCTCCCGCTCGCGCGACTACCTGCACGGCCTGATAGAAGAGGTGGAGCGCGTCGCACGCCGCATGTGCGCCGAGCTGAGCGCGGAGCTGGCCGACGCATTCTGGGATTACATCGAGAACAGTGGTCAGTGAACAGTGGTCAGGGAAGGCCCCGATCCCTGTTCAGTTCCAGTCATTTAGGGATGATCACGCGGCTGAAGGCGCCGGACGCTGGTAAACAACCATCCATAAAACTCCGAAGCGGTCGCGGAGCATGGAGAAGCGGATAGCGAAGAAGGTCTCGGCCATGGGCATGAAGACTTCGCCACCCTCCGAGAGCAGGGCATGGACGCGCTCCGCCTCTTCTGAACTGTCAACGGAAAGAGCGAGGTAAGCCGAGCGCATGGGCTGGAAGCGATCCGGCGGAGCGTCGCAAGCCATGAGTGTGGAATCTCCGAACTGGATGGTCGCGTGAAGTACACCCTTCTCGCATCCCGGCGGGATGTTTTTCGGCTCGGGCATCTCGGCGTAAGTCATGCTGAAGATGATCTTTCCGCCCAGATGTACTTCGTAAAAGCGGAGCGCTTCGGCACAGTTGCCGCCAAAGTTCAGTTGAGTGGTCAGTTTCATCGCTTTGATCTTCCTTTCAGGGAATGAATTGGAAACTGGAACGGCGGAGAGGCCGCCGAGATACATTACGAATTGGATGCGGAAAGTTCGAGCGGCGTTTCAATCGTCTTTTTCGCTCAGCCTGCGCCTGCGCCATCAAGGGCCTCCAGTCGCCATGCCCAGAGAGTCAGGCCGGTCGCGCCATTGGATGCCTCGGCAATCTTTGCGGTCAAACAGCCCTGCAGCTTGGATACAGAACCCGGAGCAGCCTGCACAATGCTCCCGCTCGCTAAGCCATCAAGACGCTGATCAAGATCTTCCGGCCAGGAATTGCCAGATTGCCTGAACGTGTTTTCAGATCGTGAAGGGCTGGCAGCAGATTTGGCGATTTGACATAATGCGACACCCTGCCCGTATGTCGAGCTGGCGAATTGGAGTTGGTGGCAGCTCATCCTTCGCCGAAAGAAAAGCGAAGAATGAGCCGCGAGCTATTGATGAGCAAAGCGGACTGAACTGATTACTCCATCCAAAGCGCACTCGTGATGATGCGCGGATAGTAGCGGCTGGCTTTGCCTTCACCGGAAACGATTTGGTCGCAGCAGGCCCAGTACGAACTGCCTTCCGTCTGCCACTTGACGTGAGCGGCGTCCGCCTTCCGGAAGAGCTCGGCAATCTGAGGATCTGCGTCCAGATGGAAGACCCTGCGCGTCACGTGCATGAAGATGGCAATCTTGCTCATCCATGAGTTATTGCTGGTGGAGGAGAGCTTGATGCCGCCGTCGGCAAAAAGATTGCGGCGCTCAGGATCGAGCAGCAGGTTGCATGTGTGCTCCCGCAGGACATCGAACATACGGCTTTCGGATGGACTCGCGTAGATCTGCTCCAAGGTGCAGCCGGCAAAGCCGGTCTTCACAAAGTAGAGCGGATAGGCGCAGCCCTCGACCGCCGGAAGAATGCGCGAAGAGTAGCCGGGGTTGGATTTTTCAAAGATAGCCGGAAGCACACCATCCTGGGCCTGATCGCAGACCACCGCGGCAACCTTGGCTGCAAGCTGTGCGCACTGCGCCTGGCTCTCGGTTGCGCCGAGCTCGCGGAAGAGGAGCCCAAGAGCCTTGTAGCTGGCCCAGCTCTTCACGGCGATATAGACGTTGTTGCGCGTCTGCGCCAGCGAATGATCCAGCGAGTCGTAGGTGGTGATCTCCTGTCCGCCCGCGCAACGCGTGCTGTCAAACTGCGCAAATCCGACGTCACCGCTGCGGTTGATCATGCTGGTCAAACAGGCCTCGACCACGCTCTTGTTCTTCCTGAGCCACTCCACGTCGCGGGTCTTGGCCACATAGCAGCCGGACGTGAGAATCCAGTTGCAGAGCTGCTCCTGGGTCATGTAACTGAAGCAGCCGGTCAGGTTCGCCAGCTCGTAACTGCTGCGGCCCTGCGGCGAGAAGTTGTTGTGCGCGCCCATGTCATGGCAGAAGCTGATGCCGCCCGGCTTGGTCTCGTACGGACGGTTGAGCTGAGCTTCGTCGGGCGGCGGAGGGGTCTGCGAGGGGTCAATCTGTACGGTCTCGGTCGAAGGAGCGAACTCTGATTTGTAAACCTTCACCTCGTCGGTATAACTGTAGAGCCGCACAAAGTTATCCAGCAGATTGCGAACCAGCCAAGGGTTGTGGTCGAGTTCCCAAAAAACGTGATCAATTGCCAGGTCGAGGGTATTCATCATGCAGTACTCGCCCTCGTTCACCACCCAGAAGGGCTGGCCATCCACCTCCAGCAACTGCGTGCTGCCATAGTAGCTGTGCGTGGCATGAGAGATCAGGAATCGCTGCTCGTCGCTGACCGCCGCGTTGTCCAGTTTGCTGTCCAGCAAGCGCGCCGCCGCAATGATCTTGCCGGAGTTGTCGAGCGCTGTTTTCAGCACATCCGCCAGACCTTTGAAGTAGCGCGTATACAAATAGCGGCCATCAAGTCCGTTGGTCTGGAAGCCCTCAAGGTAGGATCCGAGCGCGATCGTGATTCCATACTTCTTGCCTGCCGGAACCTCGAAACCAAAACCGGGGCAGGAACCCAGCAGGTGGACCGGATTGTGGCGTTCGCGCACGCCGTCGCTAGCCGACCAGCGCATGAAGAGGAAAGGCCCACCGTCGACCTTCATGCCTTTTTCCGAGGATGTGAAATCGAGCAGTTCCGCAGCGCCGCCGGCCTCCCGGCGGAAGGCAAAGGCCACGCGGCCGCTGCCCAGATCCTCCGGCAGAGTCCGGCTGCCGGGCCGGGCATGGTTGAGCGCGAACATAGCGGTCCGTGTGCTTGCCCCGTGCGTATTGTCGAGCACTAGCCGCGCAATCACGGCAGGCAGCAGGCCTTCGCGCATCTGCTCATCGCTCGCGGCTGTCGGATCGGGAATCGCGCCAAAGGGTGAATAGACTGAAAAGCTTAGCCCCTGCGCCGTCCATTGGTCGCTGGCCCAGCCATAGGAGCGCTCGAATGCGCCTTCGCCAATGGGCATGGCATCGGGCTTCACATTCTGCTCGGCGGGACCAGCCTGCTCCACCAGAAAGGCATCCGCCGAACGGTCCACCGCTGCGGTGTAGAACGGCAGGCATTTCAAGGGCTCATCGGAGTACCGATCGCCTTCCTTGAAGCCGATGAAGACTTCCTGATCGCCGGGCTGGCCGATCTGCAGGCCAATGCCGCCACGGGTTCCAAAGTTTCCGCAGGTAAAGCTCATGAAGGCGCCCATCGGCGAATGCTGTGCATTAAAGCCCGTATGGCAGGAAAGCGATTTACGTTGGGTCATGGAGAGTTCCTCGCTGCGAATTATATCTCGCCGAACGGCTTGCAGCAGAACCGAAACGCCAAAATTGATTCTCTCGTGCAAATTTGGCTGCAGTTGCTAAACTACCCGAGGTAAGCGTTATAGTTGTATGGCGCGAATCACAGTCAGCGGGCGTTGCGCCTTAAATCCCAACGACGGCGCAGGGCAGGCATCGAAGGCGATTCCTCTCGCCACGGTGGCTCTCTCCGGGACTGTGTAGAGTCGAATCAAGCTGTTGTATTTCTCGCCAACTGGCGTGGAAGTGGAAAGTGAGAAGGAACGGATGAGCGGCAACAATACAAAGCTGGCCTTTTCTGAGAAATTCGGGTACGGCTTGGGCGATATGGCCGCCAACTTCGTCTTCCAGGCGATGATGGCCCTGCAACTGAGCTTTTACATTGACACTTTCGGGCTGACTCCGCGACAGGCGGGAACCATGTTTCTTATCGTCGGCCTCGGGATGGCAGTTCTCAACCCGGTGATGGGCGTCATTGCCGACCACACCAACACTCGCTGGGGAAGATTCCGTCCCTGGCTGTTGTGGACGGCCGTGCCCTTTGGCGTAATCGGCGTTCTCACCTTCACCACTCCGGATCTCAGCGTATCCGGAAAGCTCATCTATGCCTGGGTCACTTATCTGCTGCTTCGCCTCATCTACACGATGAACAACGTCCCCTATGCCTCGCTGACCGGCGTGATGACCGATGATCCGAACGAGCGCAATAGCATTGCCACCTACCGTCAGCTCTTTGCCAACGGGGCGGGTTTTATCGTGCAGAGTCTGGCTGTTCCCATGGTTCTTTTCCTGGGGCAGGGCAACAACGCCCGCGGCTATCAGTTGACGATGGGGATATTCCTTGCTGCCAGCGTGGTAATGTTCCTGATTGCTTTTGCAGTCTCAAAAGAGCGTATTCAACCCGATCCTAAGCAGGAGTCCTCAGTCAAGAAAGATCTGGGCGATCTTCTGAAGAACGGCCCGTGGATCGCGCTCTTCCTGGCCACGACCTTCTACTTTATCGGCCTGATGATCCGCGGCAGTGTTATGCTGCCCTACTTTAAATACTGCGCCGGCAACCCGATCATCTTCAGTTGGTTCAACGGCTTCGGATTGACCGCGCTGCTCGTCGGCGTTGCCTGTTCAACTGCACTCACCAAGCGCGTGGGCAAACGATCGCTTTTCTTCTGGAGTATGGTTTTAACGGGCTTTTTCTGCATTGCCCTGTTATTTATCCCGGCGACGGCTACCGTGCCAATCATTAGCCTTGAAGTTCTGCGCCAATTCGCCTTTGGCTGCTCTGGCCCGGTGCTTTGGTCGATGATGGGCGACGTTGCCGACTATGGCGAATGGAAGACGGGACGCCGCGCCACCGGCACAGTGACATCGGCGGTGGTCTTTGCGCTGTGGATCGGATTGGCTCTGGGCGGAGCGATCGCCGGTTGGCTTCTCTCGTTCTATGACTACCAGTCAAAGGCATTCGGCGGACCAGAGATTCTTCAGCAGAGTGCAAACGCAATGCATGGAATCACATTGATTGCCGCGGTCTGGTCCGGCGTGGCATTCCTTGCCACCGCAATCTGCCTGCTCTTTTACGGCATCAACATGAAACTCAACCTCACCATCTCGCATGACCTGAGTGAACGACGCAAGAGTTTTTCTGCACAGTGATTACCCGCATGGAGGGGACAACGAAAGTTGTCCCTTGCGTTCGGGTGGGAATCGTCGCGGGTGGTGCACTTTAGTGGCGTACCTGGAAACTGGCAACCAACCAAGAAGAGGATTGAAGATGCGACTGCATAGCTCCATTCTGTTCGTTTCGTCCATATGTTTGTCGAGCCTGGTTACTATGGCCCAGGCTCCTGCTCCAACCACCCTCAAGGATGCATTCCAAGGCGCCTTTGTCATCGGCGTGGCGATCAACACTGGTCAGATTACCGGCAGGGATGCGCGCGATGAAGCCCTTATCACGCAGCAATTCAACTCCATCTCTCCTGAAAACGTAATGAAGTGGGAGGTGATTCATCCCCGGCCCGACGCGTATGACTTCACGCAGTCCGACAAGTATGTTGAGTTTGGCCTGAAGAACCATATGTTCATCGTCGGCCACAACCTATGCTGGCACTCGCAGACGCCGGCTTGGGTATTCACAGATGAAAAGGGCAATCCCATTACACGCGATGCGCTGCTCCAGCGCCTTCATGACCACATTCAGACCGTGGTCGGCCGTTACAAGGGAAAAATCAACAGTTGGGATGTTGTCAATGAAGCCTTGAATGAGGACGGAACCCTCCGCCAGTCTCGCTGGATGAAGATTATCGGCGAAGATTACATCGTCAAGGCATTTCAATTTGCACACGAAGCCGATCCCAACACACAGTTGACCTACAACGACTACAACCTGGAAACTCCGGCCAAGCGTAAAGGCGCCATCGCGCTTATTAAAAAGCTCCAGGCCGCCGGCGTTCCCATTGCAGTAGTCGGCGATCAGGGACACCTGCACCTCGACGGCCCGTCGGCTGCCGAAGAAGATGCAACCATCACCGACCTCGCTGCTACCGGCGTTAAAGTCGCCATCACCGAACTCGATATTGATGTGCTGCCGTCTGCCTGGGAAAAAACCGCCGACGTCTCGATGAGTGTAAGCAGCAATGCAAAACTTAACCCTTATCCGAATGGCCTGCCAAACTCCATTCAGCAGGCTTTGGCGAAAAGATATGCAGACCTCTTCGCGGTGTACTGGAAACATCGCGATGTAGTCAGCCGCGTGACGTTTTGGGGCGTGACGGATCGGGGATCATGGCTCAACAACTGGCCAGTGAGGGGACGAACCTCTTACCCCCTGCTCTTTGACCGTGACGGCAAGCCCAAGCCAGCATTTGAGGCAGTGCTGAAAACAGCTAAGCATTGAGTTGACCTTTTCGCCTTGCAATGCAGATTTGAACTGGCGCTGATCGCACCAATCAGGCCACATGGAACGTCCACATCGAAGTATGTGAATTGCGGCGGTTGAGTGAGTTGAGGATCTCAACGTGGAAAGGGAGTATCGTCTGTTCATCCAACCATGCCCTGGAGATGAACAGCGATAGCTACCCCCTCAAGCAAAGCCGCCGCATTCAAGCCTGATTCGTCATCCAACACACCCCGCCAAGCGCGCCTCGGGGGAGGAGGGCAGCTTCGTTACGCTCCAGCGGCCCTCCTCTCCCGAAAACCCGGCTCCTGACCGCCTACTGGCTCCCTTTTTCTCAGCCCTTGACAATAAAGCACGCATTGATTTTGCGCAACTTACGGAACGACTAAAACATACCGTTTCAATCTATCGACTCAATCCGAACTTCCATAAAGTCTTTTGCCCTTGATTCAATGAAACTGAGACTGGCTAACTGTGAGCTTATGGGGGATTGCCAGCGCAACATAGCTGTTGAAGAGGAACTGGCCGCCCAGGATCAATAGCCAGACCCACAAAGCAAAGCGCAACTGATGGCGCGGGACGCGAGTGCTGATTAGGGTTCCTGAAATGGCTCCAGCGACGCCTCCTTCGATCAAGTGAAAGAGCAGTTCAGGATTCGAGGCGTGCGAGAACCAATGTGCGCCGCTGCCGATCAACGAGATGACGAAGCCGAATGCGATGTCAGTGCCAACGACCTGCGCGGGAAGCAATGTTGTGAGGCCGAGCAGCGCGGCCGATCCCAGCGCGCCCGCACCGGCCGATGAAAAGCCTACCTCGGTGCCGACAGGGAACATGAGCCACGCCAGCCGCGGACTGTGGTCGGGAGGCTGCGGATTCTGACGCATCGGACGAAAATATACGAATATCTGCCATGCAGATGTTGTCACGAGAATCGTGCCTAGAAGCGCGTTCAACAGGTTCTGTGATCCGGCATTGACCAGATGCTTCAGAAACAGCGATCCGATGACGACACCTGGCACGCCGCCGAGAAGCATGAACCCCAGAGTTCGCCAGGCCACGTTGCGGCGGACGATCTGCGCCGGAACCAGAATCAACTTAATCACGGTGGCGAACATCAGTCCAATGCCGACGGCAACCGGCGCGGGCACTCCGAGAAACAATATCAGCACTGGCACGGTAACGGTTCCCGCGCCAACCCCTGTAAGCGCGATAAACAAGGCGATGACAAATCCAATGATGTATTGCATTCCTCTCCTTATTGCGACGGCGCTGCCGCGATGTGAATGCCGCATTCAACCTTGAGGCCTGCCCAACGGCCAGAGCGCGGATCGTGGGGATCCAATGGAAGCGTTGTGCAGGGTTCGCAACCGATGGAGGAAAAGCCGCGCTCATAGAGCGGCAGCAGAGGAATCGACAGCTCTTCGCAGGCATACCAGACTTCGCGTGTGCTCCATGCCGCCAGAGGAGCAAGTTTCAATACTTGCCGACCGCCGGGCAGCGTGAAGAGGGCTGACTCTTCCAGAGCCGCGCGGCTCTTTGCCTGCTCGCGCCGCAAGCCGGTAATCCATACGCGGAACTTGGCCACCGCCTTGAAGAGCGGTACAACCTTGCGCAGCCTACAACACTCGTCCGGCGCGGATTGATAGAGCAGGCCTCGCTCGGCTTCCTGCTCGGCGACAGTCTTCTCAGGCAGCAGATTGACCAGGTTGAGTTGCCACTCTTTGGCGATGCGATCGCGATATGCATAGGTCTCAGCAAAGTGATAGCCGGTATCGAGAAACAGAATGGGAATCTTCACATCCAACTCAATGGCCAGCCTGGCAAGCAATACGTCTTCTGCCTGAAAGCTGCACGTCAGGCATACATCCTGATTGCCGGTGATTTCGCGCGCCAATGCGGCGCGTACTTCATCGAGTCTGCTCTTCACCAGCGCATTGATTTCCGTTGTGCTCATTAGAGACCCGCCCTTTCCGGTGAAACAAAGATGCCCGCGCTGTGCAATAGTTGATGAACAGCAGAGACAGCCGCAACAATTTTGTCAGGATTATTCGTATTGAAAGTCAGTTGATGATCTTCGACGCGAGCGGCGAACGCGCAGCTTTCATTCGGTCTCACAACCAGGACAAGCAGGCCGGATTGAAGCTGCAATCCTGTGACGATTTTCAACAGATCGGGATGAAGAAGAAAAGCTTCATCGCTGGCATCGATGCGACTTGAAACGACCCCCACGGAAAAAAGCGAACGCTCGATGGAATCGATCAGTTCAAAAGGGCCGCTCAGTTCGAGAACAGCGCCGCGATGGCCCCAGCGTGCTTCTCTTTCGCCGGCGGTCACAGGTCCCCACGAGTCTTCCGGGAGTAGGCTGCCTGTCGCAGCTGTCGCATTAGCCGCGGTAATCATCCCCGCCGCGACGGTGCTGTTTGATTCCGCGTCGATCAAAATAAATGCGCCGGTCGAGCGATTATCGCAATATAGGTCGAGCGCAATCGGACGGAGTAGATCGATGTTGACGATGCCGATGCCGTTCATCTCCAGCGTATCGGTGGCCTCGCGCGCCAGCGTGGCGATGTTGATGCGATGCTCAATGGATGAAACGAATGCGGGAACAGTCTGGCTGGTGTGCTTGAGCAGATAGCGGCGATTGCGCTGAAGCGGCCGCGCATCCATCCAGACGAGCGCTGCCTGGGCACTCTTGGCGACAGTGGCCTGCGCGAGTGTTGAGACCATCAAATCGCCGCGGCTGATGTCGAGTTCGCGATCCAGTACAAGTGTGACCGATTGTGGTGCTACGGCTTCGGAAAGGTCTCCATCGTAGGTGACGATGCGCACCACTGCTGCGCTTCTGCCTGAGGGTAGCACCGTGATCTTATCGCCAGGGCGAACGATTCCTGATGCAACCTGACCGGCAAATCCGCGAAAGGTGTGATCGGGGCGCAGTACCCGCTGAACGGGAAAACGAAACGGGGCAGTGCTCGCATCAAGCGACGATGGCAGTGATTCAAGAAGTTCAAGCAGCGTTGGACCGCTGTACCACTTCATCGCAATCGAGCTGTGAACGATGTTGTCGCCGGCGAGCGCGCTGACCGGAACAAAGATCAACTCGACTGGGCTTCCAGTATCGGCTGCAATCTGGTTAAGGATTGTTGTGAAGTCCCGCTCGATGGCGCGAAAGGCCGCCTCTTCGTATCCAATCAAATCCATCTTGTTGACTGCGACAATGACGTGACGTACGCGCAGCAACGATGCAATGGTTGCGTGACGGCGCGATTGAATAAGAACGCCCTTGCTGGCGTCGATCAGCACTACTGTCGCATCGGCCGTTGACGCGCCAGTCGCCATGTTGCGTGTGTACTGCTCATGGCCAGGCGTGTCGGCGATGATGAACTTGCGGCGTGGCGTAGAAAAATAGCGATAGGCGACATCGATGGTGATGCCCTGTTCGCGCTCAGCGCGCAGACCGTCGGTGAGCAATGCGAAATCAATCTGCCCTGGAGCCGTCGTTCCCTTGCCTTCGATGGAACGCACCTGATCTTCGTAGACCGACTGCGTGTCGTAGAGCAGTCGGCCAATGAGCGTGGACTTACCGTCGTCCACGCTTCCCGCCGTCGAAAAACGCAATAAATCCTTCTCGCACTCTTCGGCCAGGAAATCTTCGACAGAGAATGGGAGTGCTCCGATCGTGGCCATTTAGAAATATCCCTCCCGTTTCTTCAGTTCCATGGACCCTTCCTGATCGTGATCGATGGCGCGGTTGGCGCGCTCGGACGAGCGGAAGGAAAGCAGTTCCGCAATAATGGCGGGAATGGTATCCGCGTCTGATCGAATCGCTCCTGTGCATGGACTGCAACCCAGCGAGCGCAGCCGCGACTTGATCATTTGGGGTTGCTCACCCTCCCTCGCCACAAAGGCTTGTTCGACTGGAAGCAGCGCATCCTGGCCCGCGCTCATTGGGCGCACGTACATGGCGCGCTCCTTGGCAAAGTAAAGATCGACAATCGGAATTTTTTCTTCGTGGATGTATTGCCAAACATCCATCTCCGTCCAGTTGGAGAGCGGAAATACGCGAATGCTTTCGCCGGGGTGAACGCGAGCGTTGTAAAGGTTCCAAAGCTCGGGGCGCTGGTTCTTGGGATCCCATTGCCCGGCGCTGTCGCGAAAGGAGTAGATGCGCTCCTTGGCGCGGGATTTTTCTTCATCGCGGCGCGCGCCGCCGAAAGCCGCATCGAAGTTGTAGTGGCGCAGCGCATCGAGCAGCGCCTGCGTCTTCAGCAATCCGCAGCAGCGCTTGGTATCCAGCGCAATGGGATTCGTACCCGCTGCGATGGCTGCTTCGTTGCGCCAAACCAGCAGTTCCGCGCCCACCGAACGAACCATCGCATCGCGGAAGGTGAGCATCTCAGCAAACTTGAAGCCGGTGTCCACGTGCAGTAGAGGAAATGGAATCGGCGCCGGATAGAAGGCCTTCTGCGCCAGCCGCAGCATGACGGATGAATCCTTGCCAATCGAATAGAGCATGACGGGCCGCTCGAACTCAGAAACGACTTCGCGCAGGATGTGGATGCTCTCGGCTTCCAGCAGGCGCAAATGACTCAAGCGGTGCGGAGCAGAAGAGTTTGTTGGCGGCGATGTTGGAGATAGTACTTCGGCAACCGGCATGCATGACCTCTTTCAGTGAGTGGATTGCTGAAGGCCAATGCTGCGGGTCGGCACACCGGCTTTTCAGCGAGGGGTGCGTCTTCTGATGAAATACGAGAGGTAAATCAGAGACTAGTTCATACACCCGTCGAAGATCTTCGACAGGCAACAACAAAGCCGGCTTTGAGTGGCACGAACCATGTGTTTTTTTCATAGTACCAACATTTCTGGACAAAAGCAATCCAAATAGATTTCTGTTCAAGATGCGCCCAAAGCGGAAATCGTTTCAGAAAAAATTGGAGCGCCGGGCGGGAGTTGAACCCGCGAGTACAGGTTTTGCAGACCTGCGCGTTAACCGCTTCGCCACCGGCGCTTTTCAATTTGATCGGCCAGGCCTCGGCCGGAGTTCCAGTATGGCATTGGCTACTTTTTTCCGTTGTCTTTGAAGTTCAACGCAAAGTAGTAGTACGTGTACGAGTAGCTGGTTGTCACATGCGCCAGGAACTCCCCCGCGCCGAAGTAGCCGATGCCTCCGCCCAGATTGAAATGCTTATTGAGTTCATACCAGGAGTAGCCATCGATTTCCGCGCCCAGATGGCGGCCGTGATCGGTCTTGTTGGTCACGATCGCGCTGCCCGAGGTGTTATAGATCGAGTCCAGCGCATCAGCTGCCCAATCGTCCAGCCCCTGCACCGTCAAGGAGAGCCGCCGGTGAGGCTCAACGGTAGCGCCCGCGCGAACCGACTCAATGTTCTGCCAGCCGAACAGGTCGGTGATGCCAAGGCGGTCGTGGGCAGTCGGGTAGATCGTATCGAATGTGGTGTGCGTTGCGTTCTTTGCCGGATTGCTGTTGCCCGTGGCGTAGTCGTACTGCGTAAAGAAGCGCGGCTTGGCCGCTACATTGAGGAACTGGTATGCCGCGCCGGCCTGCGCTGCCGAGGCTCGAATCGACTGCGCTCCCACCGTGCCGGTTTCGATGATCACCTCACCCCCATAATCGAGCGCCGTGTGGGCTTGCGCCTTAAAGCGTACGCCAAAGACCTTTTCGTTTTCCTTGCCGGTAGTCTTGCTGACGGCCGCTTCGACAACCTCTTCCGGCTGCACACGCCACAAGAAGAACGGCTCAAGATTCGAATGCGGCACAAGAAAATCATCAATGCGGGCGTAGGCTCCGTGGATGTTGTTGCCTTCCTGATGCGGGCTTACGCCATCGGCCTGCGGCACCACAGCCGAGGCGGCAAAGATGCCCAGGTGTTCGCGCTTTGCATTCATGTTCAGCACCGCCGCATCGTAGGAACGGGCCTGGTTGCGCCACTCGGAGTTGGCGATGATGGTGTTGTTGTAGTTGATGATCTGCCGGCCGACGCGCAGGCTGAACCAGTGCTTTTCGGGCGCGCCGATCTCGAGGTAAGCCTTCTTCAGATCCCAGCGAACCGTGTTTGGCGGGCCGATCGGTGGGTTTTGGAAGCCCGCGCGGGCGTCCTGCACCTGCGCCGTAACCCGGAACCAACTGGCTGTATGCAGATCCACCTGGAACCGGAAGCGGTTCAACAGGTAAGAGTCATCGACCTTCGCCTTGAGACTTGAATTGCTGTACCCCTCGTAGCGAAACCGCTCCTCGGCCTGAAAGTCGATCCACTTTGGCAGTTTTTGATCGACATAAGTCGCCGGGGCAAAGTCGTGAAAGTCGTAGGGCGCCGGGTTGCCGGTTGTCCGCCAGGCCGCGCCGTTCAGGAAACTCAACGGGTTCGCCTCCGGCCCAGTGAGGTATGCGCCATTGAACGCGGAGGTCGCGTTTTGCGTGGTGATGTCATCCTGCGCGGCCAAGGGAAGGTCGGCCGCTATAGCAAATAGAAAGAGTACTGTAAAGACCGATAGCGGCAACCAAAGCAGAGAAGCAGACGGGACAGCATAAAGAGCTTTTTGCACTTTGGATTCTCCTTGATATTTGGGGAAGTTGCGGATGGTCCAGGACCTTAAGCCCCTGGCCCGCATGAGGCGACATACTTTTATCGACAGGTGGAAAGATAACAACAACACAAGCGCAGCGCCGTTTCCAGCATGCTCATGGAGCTACCAGAGTCTTCAAACACGTGCGCGGGGATGGGTGTGGGGACGGGCATCCGATACTCGATAAATCAGTATGTGTGTTTCGATAAGGAAGGACAAAACCGCGGACGGGCCAGCGGGCGCTAGCGGAGACAGCAACAACACGCGATTTTTGTGAAGATATCTTTCATCTCTTGAGCAACTCTGTTTTTCCAACCTAATTGAGATTCAGATTCTTGTCAACAGGCTCAACTTGACTTTCTTTCGCTCCGCCGATACCATCTGACTATGAAGGGCTCACTCTGTTGTCGCCGCTGTACGCTGCTTCGCGCGGTACAGGTGGCCTGGGTATAAAGTTCTGATCGTAATCCACGGTTTCCAGAAAGCCCGCGATACAGCCAAAGCTGTCGCGGGTTTTCTGTCTTCGGCGAAGAGGACATAATGACTGAAGCAGTTCACGAGAAAGAGACAAAGGCGCAACGCGCGGAACGCATCAAGCGCGAGAAGAATCCGTGGGAGGCCTTCGATGAGGTGCTCGCATTTGCGCGCCAGGGCCGCGCCAGCGTGTTGCCCGACTGGGCTTCAATGTACTTCAAGTGGTGGGGCATCTACACCCAGGGCGACGGCGTGGGCGCTACAGGAGGCAAAGGCGGCGAGGGGCTTGCCTCGGAATATTTCATGATGCGCATCGGCATACCCAACGGAATCCTCTCTGCCGCACAACTTCGCATCATCGCCGGCCTCGCGCGAAAGTACGCGCGCAACCTGGCCGACATCACCGTGCGCCAGGCCATCCAGCTTCACTGGCTTACCATCGAGTCGCTGCCCGAAGTTGTGGATGCGCTGAACGCCATCGGGCTTTCGCCCAAAGGAACCTGCGGCGATGTGGTGCGCAATGTGACCGGCTGCCCGCTGGCCGGAGTAGCTGCCGATGAGTTGATCGACGCCTCTCCCCTCGCCGCCGAGATTTCGCAACTGCTCAAGGGAAACCCGGAGTTCTATAATCTGCCGCGCAAATTCAAAATCTCCGTCACTGGCTGCCCGTCTTGGTGCTCTCATCCAGAGATTAACGACATTGCCCTTACGGCGACCGAATTCAACGGCCAGCTCGGATACTCGCTGCGCGTGGGCGGAGGCCTCTCCAAGGAACCGCATCTGGCTGTGCGCCTCAACGCCTTCGTTCTAGCTGAGCAAGCAGTCCGCGTAGTGCGAGCCACAGCGGAGATCTTTCGCGATCAGCAGAGTCTGCGCGAAAATCGCGCACAGGCCCGCATGAAGTATCTATTTCTGAAAGAAGGCTGGACCTCCGAAAGTTTTCTCGCCGAATTACAGTCGCGGCTCGACTTCACGCTGTTGCCAGGCGTGGCCGAGCAAGTTCCAGATGACATCTTCCGCGATCACGCGGGCATTCATGCGCAACGCCAGCCGGGCTTGAGTTACGTTGGCGCTTCGGTGTTGCGCGGTCGGATGAGCGGCGAGCAGTTGCAAGCCGCCGCCGAGCTTGCCGAGCGCTTTGGCAGCGGAGCGTTGCGAACAACGGTAGCGCAGAACCTGATCTTCGTTGACATTCCCAACCACAAGACAGCAGAACTGGCGCGGGAACTGAACGCTATCGGTCTGCAAGTCGATGGCTCAAACTTCTGGCGCGGCGCTGTCGCCTGCACGGGCACGGAGTTTTGCAAGTTGGCCATCACGGAGACCAAAGGCTTTACACGCTGGATCGTAGATGAGCTCGAAGAGCGGCTGCCCGAATTCGACCAGCAACTCAGGCTGCACGTAACCGGCTGCCCCAATAGCTGTGGCCAACATTGGATCGCTGACATCGGCATCGAGGGCAAAAAAATCAAGCACGAGGGCAGGCTCATCGATGCGTATTATTTTTGTCTCGGAGGAGCATTGGGCCTGCACGCTTCCATCGCCCGCCCGGTAGGCTATCGCTGCCCCGCGACGCTCGTGCCTGAAGCAATCGAGCGGCTGCTCCGCCACTACCTTGCCAGCCGCCTGCCTGAAGAGAATCTGCGCTCATGGTTCCTGCGCCACACCAACGATGAGCTGCGTGCCGATCTCGCCGGAGAAGCGGTAGCACCCGTCGAGCGCGACCTGCCCGCCGGTCCGGTGCCCCACGGCGTCGCCGATTGAGGATCAAGCCATGAGCCTGTTGCCGGTCTTTCTCAAACTCGACGGCCGACGCTGCCTGATCGTCGGCGCTGGAGCTGTCGCGCTCGACAAGATTGGCAGTCTGTTCAAAACAGGATTGCGGCTGCGCGTCGTTGCGCCGTCTGCCAAGACTGCAATTCGCGACCTCGCTATTGAAGGCCGTCTTGAATGGATCGAGCGGCCTTTCCAGCTCTCCGACCTCGATGGCAATATCCTGGTTATCGCAGCCACCGATTCCGCTGAAGTCAACGCTGCCGTTTATCAGGGCGCAGTCGAACGCGGCATTATCGCAAACAGCGTGGATGACCCTCCCCACTGCGATTTTTATTTCGGTTCTGTGGTCAGCCGCGGCAAGTTGCAAATTGCCATTTCGACGGCCGGAGAGAGTCCTGCAGTCGCGCAGCAGTTGCGCCGCGAGATCGACGAGCAGTTGCCGGAAGACCTCGGCCCATGGCTCGAAGATCTGGGAGCTCTGCGCCGCGAGGTGCTCGCCACGCATCCTCGCGGCGAATCGCGCAGGCTGATCCTGCACCAATTGGCGCAGCGTAAGGTGTGCGGCGCGGCCACTTGTCCTTCGCGCCAATTGGCCCTCGCGCCGCTAACAAACGAAAATGCCAGTTCAGCGGGAACAGTTTATCTGGTGGGAGCTGGGCCGGGAGATCCAGAACTGCTCACTGTCAAAGCTCTGCGCCTTATTCAGTCGGCCGATCTCATCCTCCACGACGATCTTGTCCCGCAAGCGATTCTTAGCCTGGCAGCTCCCGGCGCCGAAATCTCGAACGTGGGCAAGCGCTGCGGCGCTAAAAGCATTACGCAGGAGGAAATCAACGCGCTGATGGTGGAAAGCGCCCGCGCTCATCGAACTGTGCTGCGCCTCAAGAGCGGCGATCCGCTTATCTTCAGCCGAGCCGCTGAGGAGATGGCCGCGCTTATGGAGGCGGGCGTTCCCTTTGAGATCGTCCCCGGCATCTCTGCCGCCTTTGCCGCGGCCGCGGCCATCGGCTTCCCGCTTACCAGCCGCAACAGCGCATCGAATGTGGTTTTCTCCACCGGCCATCACGCGCAGTCTCATTATTGTGCGCCGCCGCCGCGTCTGGAAGACGCAACCCGCATGGTTTATATGCCCGGCCGCGACCTGCGCCTGCTGGCGCAACGATGGCTCGATGAAGGCCTGCCCTTCGACTTCCCTTGCGCGATTGTCTCGCGCGCCGCCCAGCCCGACCAGCAAGTCTGCTACACCACTCTCGGCTCACTCGGCGATGCCGTACCGGTTCTCCCGCCCAGTCTGCTGATCGCTGGCTGGGCCCTGCGAGAGTCCTCTCCAACTTTCCATCTGGAGGAGAAAAGTGAGGTTCTGACAAGCCGGTAACGCATTCTTCCCGACTTCTACCCGACGCGCATCAATACCATTTCCCGTCCTGCGGACGGCGACGGCCAGACCTTCTTGAGGAGTTCCCGAGAGGGTCTTTTAAGCAGAAACGGCAACGCGCAAAGATAGATGCTGACTAGCGCCGATCAGTTCATGAAACAAGTTGGATGCACATTTGTTTCTCTAAACGCCGCAGGGTGCTATCGACCGCAAACGTGATCAGGATCATGCTCCTGCCTCGGCATTTGGAGACCGTTTTCATGGCAAAGCGCAAGCGGACACCGAAGACAATTCTGTAGCTCTCCGATCTTGAAAAATCCAAGTCAGCCGCGCTCAACAGCTTAACCTCTCCAAGCTCACAACGGACCTACGATCATGTGATCGAGTAATTCATTGAATGATACTGTTCGGAGCCGAAGCTCGCATTCAATAAGACGGTTGTCGCCCTCTACCGAATCATCCTTCAACAGCGACACTACACCTCAACCACCATCAACCTGAGGGAAACATTTCATCATAGGGATAAGGTAAGTGTCCTTTCCGAAGGCCGACATTTCCTATGGTTCAGTTTTCCCCTGCCGATCAGTAGCTCTATCAGGGAGCTAGCGGAATGCTGAAAATGCTGACGCTAATGGGGGGAACAGTGGTTGCCGTCATTGGCTCGCTCGCCGTAGTCTCCCTCACTGCCAATTCAGCCGGTTTGCCTACGCGGTTTGCGGCGCTCAACCCTGAGCCTTCAAGCCGAAGGATCCTGGCTGGTCCCGCAGCGTGTACGGCCGCCAGTTCCAAATCGAGTGTCTGCGCCGATTCCGTTGCATTGACCACTGCAACATGCAATGTTCTCCGATCAGGCGAGAGCGCGCCATACACATCGAGCGGATAGGTGGGACTGCCAGAGTTCTGCCTGGGCTGGTCGCCTCCGACCGGGTACTTTGGCTCGGGCTGCGGCGCATTCCCGCTGACCGCTACTGGAACGGTGCCGGGAAATGTGTTGCTATACATCCTGAAGAGGAGCCCCAGCCCGTTGAGAGTGGAAGCTGTCTGGTTGAAGTCGAGAGTCGAGGTGCCCATGGTGTGTGCGGCCATGGTGATGGAGTCAGTGTGTCGCAGCATTTCATTGAAGACCATTCCATAGGCAAGCGCCTGCTTGAGGGATGGGCTGCCGCCGAAGTCGCCGCCAAAATAAGCCCACTCATCAATCGAAAGAAAGATCTTCTTTGCGGAGATGGAAGGATATCGCTGTATGTATCCCTGCCACTCCTCCGACTTGACTCGCACAATGTTGGCCGGATAACGCGCAAACTCCTGTAGGGTCTGGGTCACCTTCACGTTGGCCTGATCCGAGTTTGCATCCGTCGGCAGGGTCTTGGCCTTCTCCCGGTCAAAGTGCACGCCGGGCGAAGCGTACCAATGCTCAGCCATGCCGTCGAAGTTGCCCATGCAACTCTTCAGGAAACTCCCCGTCCAATCGGCATCGGTGGAGTAGAGCGGTCCCAGGTTGCCGATATTCTGCGCGCGTTGGGAGCCCGGCACGTTGCCGTCTTCCAGCATTTCGCCTGAAGCAATCAGCACAATCGAGGGATCCACCTTGCGCATGGCCTTGGCGAAGTCGTTGTGTTTTTGCATGAAGTACTTTGTGTCGGTACGGCCGATCTGCCACGGGCCCCAGGGTTCGTTGCCGATGTTCCATAGCTTCACACGATACGGCTCCGCGTGTCCGTTCTTTGCCCGCAGCGCGCCCATGTGAGTGTTGACGGACCCGTTCATGTACTCAATCTGCTCGGCCGCCGAGTGCGCATCGCCGAGGCCCGCGTTCACGCTTATGTAAGGCTCCACGCCGATCAGCTTGCAGAATTCGGCAAACTCATCCATGCCCAGATCGTTGGTCTGCATCTGATTCCATGCATAGTCCCACTCGGGCGGGCGCTTGTCTCTGTCGCCAATGGCGTTGTACCAGGTGTAATTCGAGGTGTAATTGCCGCCGAAGCGCCAGAATCCCGATTTGATCTCCTTGATCAACGCAATGGTGTCGGATCGAAAGCCATGAATGTTGTCGGCAGGCATCAATGAGATGGCGCCCAGGTGGAAACTTCCGGAGCCTGTGCCGGTAATCTCAATCGCACCGTCCGATGCATCGGACTGCGCGACAAAGCTGAGTGGAATCGTCTTCCAGGTCTCCGCGAGCGGCGCAAGAACGGCCGTCTGGCGCTCGCTGCTTCTCTGACCCCACACGAGCGAAACCACGATGTGCGCTCCGGGGGATGACTTCACCACAATGCGGCCGGTGTATCGCTTTCCCTTGACCAGGGCAATGCCGCTCTGCCGGATGCCGTGAGGCACCTTCGCATCGAGGGCAATGCATGGACTTTGCTCGCCTACAAAGGGTTTCTTCTTGTCTAAAGCGACAACATCATCACCGCCTACGGGCCTCCACTTGCGCAGATCCATTCCCGGAAAGCCGCGCCGTCCCTGAGTCTCGGGATCCTTTGAGACGATCGGAAAATAGAACTTGCGGTCGTCGATCATCTCCGCCCAGAGCGGGCCGTACATCGTCTTGCCAATATGCTCGATGAACATTCCGAAGATGTAGTTCGACACGGGAGCAGCGGTCTGGGTGGTGTCGATGCTGGCGACAATCTTTTGTGCAGCGCCAAGGAGAGCGCAAAGGCTCAAGACCAGTGCCAATCCCACGCTCAGTTGTGCAATCTTAATCGTCTTCAAAAGTGTTTTCATTGGAGCCCCCTGGGGTGGTTCTGTTGCGAACGTGGTTCCCGGGACCTTCAATCGGGTCCCGGGAAAACTCTCGATGCGGATACTCCACTTGGAGCTAGCTCAGCAGCATCCTGCGCGCTTCGCCTTCAGGATCCTCGGCCATGCGGCATTCGGTGTCGAAGATCATTGTCCGATTGTGCTCGGGATCGGTGGGTTGCCACTGAAGGCCAGGCTGACTCGGGTTTCCAGTGCGCGCGAAATTCGCCCACGCGGTGGCCATCTTGCGAGCCAGGGCCTGAGCATCCGGCGTGTTACCAGTTCCCTGCTCGCAACGTTTGGTGTTGTCAAAGCAGAACTGCAAGTCGGCTGTGTGCCAAGCGCCCGGAATTCCGTCCAGCATCGGCGTCTGCCAGGTGAAGTAGTAGGTGTAAGCAGACGCGGCCTTCAACTCGTGCTTGAGCCTGGCCATCTTCACCACATTGTTGCGTATCAGGAGGCTGTTCAGGCCCGATACACCGCTGCACATATACGAAAGCGTGCGAATAGCTTTTTTCGGATAGGACTTTTTCAGAATGGTGATGAGCGCGGATGCCTTTTGCTCCCCATAGGCCTTGGTCAAATTCGCGCGCCACTCCTCTTCCGTGGGCTGCGACGACATCTGGTTGCCCTCCTCGCTCACTGAACCTATCAGCATGGGCACGTTCTTTGAGATATCGGGTGCAGCGTCGAAGAAGCTTCGCAGGGTGATGTTCCTGCCATCGACGCATGGCGACCAACCGACCCTGGGCGGCCCGGGGGCAAAGGGCCCGAAGGATCCGCGCATGGGCGGATTGATCTTGGCAACAGCCGCATTGCCTGCGGCGATGAGTTTTGACCACTCCATCTTCTGCAGCGAGGCAAGATCGTTCGGCGCCAGGCCCAGATTCTTCATCATGACCCGCGTAACTTCACGCTGTTGTTCCCGGGAAGGGATGTTGCCGCCACCGCCCGACTGAGCTGCGGCGCGATGGAAGAGGCCCACGGCGTCAGGCATGCCCATCAGCGTGGTGACTTTGGATCCGCCGCCCGACTGGCCGTAGATCATCACCCGATCGGGATCTCCGCCGAAGTTGGCGATATTCTCCCGTACCCACTTCAATGCAGCCACAAGGTCGGTCATCCCAACATTGACGGAGTCTTCGTAGGCCGGGCCTCCGATCTCGGCAAGATCGAGGAAGCCGAGGATATTGAGCCTGTGATTCACAGAGACCTGCACCACGTCGTGATGCCGAGCCATCTGTGCACCCTCGTGCGCAGCCAATTCGTAGGAGGAGCCAAAACTGAAGCCGCCGCCGTGAATGTAGAACATGACCGCGCGCTTGCCCGTCAGGCTTGGCGTCCAGATGTTGAGCTTGAGCATCTCTTCGCTTTGCCAGCCATCGTCCCACTCCTGCAGAAAGGTTTGTTCAGCGGCTGTCCAGGGATGCAGGGTTTGCGGGCAATTGGCGCCATAGACCAACGCCGGGTACTCGTCCTTCCAGCGAGTAGGGGGTTTTGCCGGCAGCCAGCGGTTTTCTCCGGCCGTGGTTTGCCCATAGGGGATTCCCTTGAAGGTGAAAACGCCGCCATCAACAAAGCCGCGGACCTTGCCGAATTGCGTGTTAGCGATTGCGCTGCGCGGCGTGGCGCAATTTCCCGGCGCCTGATGCGACGCTGTCATCCCGTCGTCCGATGCATGGACATCCCGAGCCGAAGCCATGCCGATCCCTGCCGCGACGGAGAGCAGCATCGCCTCTCGCCGGTTGAATTTAAGTGAATCTCGTACTTGCGGCATTGTTTTCTCCTTCTAGTGGCCGGGCGCACTCCAGCAAACGGCCCCGGCAGACGATCTTCGTTTGCCCGATTGTTAATAAAGTTCCTGTCGATTGCTTTCCATGCGGCATCCGGTTCAATTACATTGGCGCAGCCGAGGCCGCAGACATAGTAAATTGCTTTACTTTGATTTGTCGACCCAAAAAGGACGGCAGCAGCACGCTGACCCCAGCCGATGCCATCGTGCCGAGGAACTGGACACAGCCATCCATTGAACACTCCGGAGTAAAGCATGAAGTTCAGGAGGATTCAAGGCAACTGAACCAGCAAAGTTGCCGAATCAAGGCTGGTACTGGTATGGTTTCCGGGGAAATAACTTTAGCGTTGGCTCCGCCGGAACTTGTGCGGGACCGGCAGACGAGGTTGGGTGCCTGTGTGCGATAAGCAGCGCTTCGCCCAGTCAGTTTGCGGCAGCTTGCTTCTTTCAACCCCACTTTGGAGGTTCCTATGAAATTCCGCAGTTCTAACAGCGTCCAATGCATCATTGCGTGTACTGGGGTGCTTCTAGCAGGTGTCCTGTTCCAATCAGCTTCCGCCCAGGATGCAGCCGGCTATCCCTACATGAATCCCAAGCTTCCGGCCGAGCAGCGCGCCGCTGACCTGGTACACCGCTTGACTCTTGCGGAGAAGGTCACGGAAATGCAGAACAACTCGGCGGCGGTTCCGCGGCTGAATATTCCCGCCTACCAGTGGTGGAGCGAGGCGCTGCATGGAGTGATTAACGAAGGCGTAACTGAATACCCCGAGCCGGTAGGCCTGGCCGCCACTTTTGATGCGCCGGGCATCCACACCATGGCGGCACAGATCGGTGTCGAAGGACGCATCAAGCACGTGCAGAATGTGCGTGAAGGCCACACGGGAATTATGGGCGGCCTCGATTTCTGGTCTCCCAATCTGAACATCTTCCGCGATCCACGATGGGGCCGTGGCCAAGAGACCTACGGCGAAGACCCCTTCCTCACCGGACGCATGGGCGTCGCCTACGTGACCGGCCTGCAGGGCGACGACCCCGACTACTATCTTGCCATCGCCACTCCCAAGCACTACGCCGTGCACAGCGGCCCCGAGCCAACCCGTCACTTTGCCGATGTGGATGTGAGCCGGCACGACGAGCTGGACACCTACACACCGGCCTTCCGCGCCGCCGTGGTCGAGGGCAAGGCCGGCTCTGTAATGTGCGCCTACAACGCGATCAACGGGCAACCGGCCTGCGCCAGCGAGTTCCTGCTTCAGAATCTGCTGCGCGGAAAATGGGGTTTCCAGGGCTATGTGGTCTCGGACTGCGACGCGGTCAAGGATATAGCCGCCAATCACCGTTATCGGCCTAACCAAGCGCAGGGCGCGGCTATCTCAGTGCTGCGCGGCATGGACAACGAGTGTGTCAACTCCAACGAACGTTATGGCGAGCCGGTCCAAAAGGCGTACCTCGATGCCGTGCAGCAGGGATATCTTCCTGAGAGCGTGCTCGACACATCACTCATTCGACTCTTCACCGCGCGCATCAAGCTTGGCATGTTCGATCCGCCAGAGATGGTTCCCTATACGAAGATCGACGAGAAGGAGCTGGACAGCGCGGCCCATCGCGCCGAGGCGCGCAGGCTGGCCAACGAGTCCATGGTTCTGCTCAAGAACGATGGACTGCTCCCGCTGAAGGCTGGAGTCAGGAAGATTGCGGTGGTGGGGCCGCTTGCCGACCAGACCCGCCCGCTGATCGGTAACTATGCCGGCCAACCGACGCATATTGTGTCTGTGCTGGAGGGGTTGAAAGCGGAGTTTCCCGGTGCTGCGATTACATTTGTTCCCGGTACGCAGTTTCTGCGGACCGAGGGGGTAGCGGTACCTGACTCACTGCTGACCACACCGGACGGCAAGCCGGGACTGAAGGCAGAGTACAACGAAGGGATGATGCGTGGACGTCCCACTCCAGGGATGAGTACGAAGCCTCTGGTAAGCCGCACGGAACCAAATCTGAGGCTGGACGAGAAGAGCGTCCCGCCCGAGGTGGTAACAAGGAAGAGCTTTGGCGTACGCTGGTCGGGATCGCTTACGCCAACCGAATCGGGTGACTATCTGCTGGGGATTCGCTGTGCGGGTTTCGGCAGGTTGACCGCCGATGGCAAGCAGATAACGATGGCTTTTGGCGGCGGCTCAGAGCCGGCATCCGGCGTCGGCCGCATTCACCTTGAAAAGGGACGCAAGGTGGCGCTTGAAATCACTTACGGCAGCGTCAACGGCAAGCACCAGGCGGAGCTGATTTGGGCAAAGATCGAAACCGAAGTGTCACCCAAGGCGATTGCAGCGGCAAAAGACGCTGATGTTGTGATTGCGGTGGTGGGCATCACGAGCCAGCTCGAGGGCGAAGAAATGCCTGTCACAGAGCCTGGCTTCCTCGGTGGAGACCGCACCAGTATCGATCTTCCCCAGCCGGAGGAGAACCTGGTGGAGGCCATGGCCGCCACCGGCAAGCCGCTCGCTGTGGTGTTGATGAACGGAAGCGCTCTAGCCGTCAACTGGATCAATGACCACGCCAACGCCATTCTCGAAGCTTGGTACCCAGGCGAAGAGGGCGGCGCTTCCATAGCCGAAACCCTGAGTGGAAAGAACAATCCGGCTGGCCGCCTGCCGGTCACCTTCTACAAAGGAGTTGACCAGTTGCCCAACTTCGAAGACTACGGCATGGCCAACCGTACCTATCGTTACTTCACCGGCAAGCCGCTTTTTCCATTCGGTTACGGATTGAGCTATACCAAGTTCAGCTATAGCGGGCTGACTCTGCCCACGCAACCCGTGGCGGCTGGACAAGACCTGAACGCTGAGGTCACCGTCACCAACAAGGGAACCGTTGCCGGCGACGAGGTAGTCCAACTCTATCTCAAGTTCCCTGCCGTCAAGGGCGCTCCGTTGACCGCCCTGCGCGGCTTTCAGCGTATTCATCTGGAGCCCGGCGCCAGCCAGACGGTGCATTTCTATCTGAAGCCGCGTGATCTTGGCATGGTGACCGAGGAGGGAAATCCCATCGTCGCCGCAGGAGATTATACCGTCAACATCGGTGGCGGCCAGCCTGATACCGGCGCGCCGATGGCGAGCGGTCCTTTCCACATCGAGGGCCAGCTTGCATTAACCGAGTAAGCAGTTGCCGAGTCGGAAAATTCGGCGCCAACAGTCAATATCCGGGCAGAGATCTTCGACGATCTCTGCCTCCCCGCTGGTCAATAAAAACAGGATCACTTGCGGGTCACTTCGAAGTCCCGTGAAGTTCGGTCCATGAGGTTCAAGCCATCATGTTCTCCAGTCCAACCGCAAAATCAATCCGTTTCGCTGCCTTCGTTCTCTCTCTGGTTATCTCAATGCCGGCTTGCCTCGCCCAGATTCAAATGCAGGTGACCAGCAAGAACTACCTCGACACGCAAGGTTTTAGCGTGTTTCTCTATGACAGTACTTATCATCCCGTTTTTGTGGATCAAAAAAACACAGCCATGGAGATGATTCTCCATGGCCAGCGCATCGCCACAAACGGCGACGTGCGCCTGATGCCAACGCCCGAGCAGTGGGATCTGGTGGCAACTCTCAAAGGCCGCCACGCCGATAAGGAGAACAACCGGCTCACAGCCGACCTGGCTTTCCCAGCCTTTGATTTGAGCTACACCGTTGAAGTCGCAGCGGAACCTGGCGGCGTGAAGGTCAGCGTCAATCTCGACAAGCCGCTCCCGGAGAAGCTGGCCGGGAGGGCAGGCTTCAACCTGGAGTTCCTGCCCTCAATCTACATGGGCAAAACATACCTCGTGGACGGAACCCGCGCCGGCCTCTTTCCGCGCACACCGAACGATGCGATGGTCAAGGTCTTGCCCTTGGCTGATGAACCGAAAAAGGCCTACTATCTCGAAGACTGGGATAAGGCCAAGGGATATACCCAGCCGCTACCCTTCGCCGAGGGAAAGAGCATCACTCTGGGGGTTGACGATGCGCTGGCCCGGGTCAACGTAAAGTCGGAAACTGCCAACCTCATGCTCTTCGATGGGCGCAATCGCGCGCAGAACGGCTGGTTCGTTTTGCGTTCGCTGATTCCTTCCGGCAAGACCACCGGGGCCATCGTGTGGCACATCAGACCGGACGTGATTCCAAATTGGACGCGACCGGCGATGATCGCGCACAGCCAGGTGGGTTATGTGCCGGGTTTCTCCAAGATGGCGGTGATCGAACTTGACCCGAAGTACGATGGTCCGAAGACGGCTAAAGTGCTGCGCCTGCTGGAGGACGGATCTTACAAGCAGGTGTTCGAGGGGCCGATCACGCCTTCCAAACCATGGCTGCGCTACGTTTATTCGAAATTCGACTTCACTCCGGTGAAGGACCCTGGACTTTATGTGATCGAGTACGCGGATCAGCGTACGGCGCCGTTCCCTATCTCCAAGGACGCTTACGCGAAGATCTGGCAGGACAGCCTGGATCATCACCTTGCGGAACAGATGGATCACGTTTCCGTTCGCGAAGGCTACCGCATATGGCACGGAGCGTCGCATCTGGACGATGGCCGCATGGCGCCGGTAGTCGGAGAGCAATTCGACGGATGGAATCAGGCTACCGCAACCGACGGCAAGTATAAAGGAGGCGATCACATTCCTGGAATGAATGTTGGCGGCTGGTACGATGCCGGCGACTACGACCTCGAGGAACCTGCGCAACTCAGCGTGATCCAGAGTCTGGCGCTGGCGTATCGCGAGTTTCATCTCGACTACGACGAGCTTACCGTGGATGAAGCCGCCCGTGCGGTGGAGATGCACCGTCCCGACGGTGTGCCGGATACGGTCGAGCAAATCAAGCACGGGGCGCTGCTTATCCTGGCGCAGTTTCACAATATCGGTCATGCGATCCGCGGCACTCACGAACCAGATCTGCGCCAATATACACACCTGGGAGACGGAGCGTCTAAAACCGACGGACGCATCTACGACCCGAAGCTAGGTCCAAACGAAGTCAAGGGCGACTATTCCGGCAAGCCGGATGATCGCTGGATCTTCACGTCAAATAGCCCGTACTTCCAGTGGAACGCCATCGCAGCGCTGGCCGCGGCGGCCGATACGCTGAAAGGCTGGGACGATGCATTGGCGAAGGACTGCCTGGATACCGCGATCAAGGCATGGAACGACGAAAAGGCTCATCCGACGCCGAATCCAATGTTCGGTGGAATGATGGCAGCCACCTCTGGTAGTGGTGTGTTGGCAGCCTCGCAGGGTGCGGTATCTCACGCGCAGGCTGGTAACAGAAGTGGCAGTGCGGGCGCTCCTGCAGGTTCTGCTTCAACGAACGCACCAGCAGTTCCGCCGACAGGCTTCGGCCGTGGCGGCTTTGGCGTCGGGCTGGACTGGCCTGCGGCTCTGGAACTGACCATCGCTACCCATGGCGCCGAACCCTACAAGTCCCGTCTCCGGGAGTTGTTCCCTAAGGTAATTACGCCGCAGATGATGGGTTTCAGTGGATGGACGGCGGTCCGGGCATTGCCTTATCTGGACGCAAGTGCGAAGGATCAGATGCGGGAAGCGGTCAAGGCATATATGGCGGGACTGGACCAGCAGTTGGACGCCACTCCGTTCGGCGTGCCCCCGAGTTTGGGCACCTGGGGCGGATCGGGCGCTGTGGTGGACATGGCCATCCGGATGTATTTCCTGCACGAGGCGTTTCCTGACCTGGTGAGCTCCGAATATACGCTTCGCGCCGTCAATTACATTCTCGGCACACACCCTGTCTCCAGCACTTCGTATGTAGCTGGCGTCGGTACAGTCTCGAAGACGAAGACGTACAGCAACAACCGCGCCGACAACGCATACATTCCGGGTGCTGTGATTCCGGGATACATCATCATCAAGCCGGATTTTCCGGAGTGCATCGATGACTTCGGATTCCTATGGTTCGAGGATGAAGCCGTCGTAGCAGGGTCGGCTAGTTGGGTCGTGGCAGGCAACGCTGCAGACGCGCTTGCCAAGGAATCGAAGTAGCTCCAGTCTTGGAAGCGCCCGGCAACCTCAAAAGGTCTAGGGCGCTTCCTGCGGAACTGTCACAACCGCTCACTTGGGCCCTCCTCAACGACCCGGTTACGCAAAGCCCTCGAACCTCACAAGGTAGCAGGTTTGGCGGGGTGGAAGGTCAATCATTTTTTTAGTGGGGTACTGTACCTCGCGACACAGCGAATGGAGAGTTGAACAGCAGTGTTCGTCAAAAAAATCCTCCGAGGGTTAATACTCAGAGGTTGGTGATTCATACCAGATTATCGCACCGGTTTCTGTATCTTATTGATTTTAAACGATGGCGGAGAGAGGGGGATTCGAACCCCCGATAGAAGTTTTAGCCCCTATAACGGTTTAGCAAACCGCCGCCTTCAGCCTCTCGGCCATCTCTCCGGGTCTCAAAAAGATTATACCGGAAGTTGCGCCGTCTGAACGCAGAAACGCTGTACTGCGGCAAGACTCCACCTTTTCAATGGCTTGGGCGGACTCAAAAATAGCAATTTTTTACTTCCGCCAGAATACCTTCAGTGCTTGAGCCGCGTGAGATTCTTCCGGCCGCCTCGCAGCGCCTAACCTGTTTGCCTTAAACTAAAGCCATGGAAGAGTTCAGCCGCATTCAACGCCTACCGCCTTACGTCTTTAATATTACCGATGCGATGAAGCGCTCTGCCCGCCAACGCGGAGAAGACATCATCGACTTCGGTATGGGCAACCCCGACGGGGCCACGCCCAAGCATATCGTCGACAAGCTGGTCGAAGCGGCGCTCAAGCCCGCGACCCATCGCTACTCTGTCTCGCGCGGAATTCCGCGCCTGCGCAAGGCTATTTGCAACTGGTACAAGACCCGCTATAACGTCGATCTCGACCCCGAAACGGAGGCCATCGTCACCATCGGGTCGAAGGAAGGCATTGCGCACCTCTGCCTGGCCATCCTCGACTCGCGCGACACGGTGCTGGTGCCCAACCCAAGTTATCCAATCCATATCTACGGTCCGGTCATTGCGGGCGCGCACGTGGTCAGTGTGCCTATTCACGACCGCGAGCAGTTTCTCGCGCAGCTTGAGGATCTTATTCCGCGCATGGTGCCACGCCCCAAGGCGCTCATTGTCAACTTTCCGTCGAATCCCACCACGGAATGCGTTGACCTTCCGTTTCTGGCGCGGCTGGTCGAGCTGGCTCGCGAGTATGGCTTCCATCTTATCCACGACCTGGCCTATGCCGACATCGCCTTCGACGGATACAAGCCGCCGAGCGTGTTGGAAGTTCCCGGCGCCAAGGATGTGGCCGTCGAATTCTTCACACTTAGCAAAAGTTATAATATGCCCGGCTGGCGCGTGGGCTTCATGGTCGGCAATCCTCGCCTGGTGGCTGCACTGGCTCGCCTCAAGAGTTACTTCGACTACGGAACCTTCACGCCGATTCAGGTGGCTTCGATTACTGCTCTCGAAGGTCCGCAGGAATGCGTCCAGCAGATTTGCGAAACGTATCGCAAGCGCCGCGACGTGTTAGTCGAGGGACTCAACAAGTTAGGCTGGCCGGTAGCTTCGCCGAAGGCAACCATGTTTGTATGGGCGAAAATACCGGAGACCTTTCAGGCTCTCAAGTCTCTCGAGTTCTCGAAAATCCTGCTGACCGAAGCCAAAACCGCGGTCTCGCCGGGCATCGGCTTTGGCGACTACGGCGACGGCCATGTGCGTTTCTCGTTGATCGAAAACGAAGAACGCACGCGGCAGGCACTCCGAGGCATCAAGCAGATGTTTGCCAAAGGATAGTGCCGCTTGCGCGGGACCAAGCTGCAACAACCGATTGAGTCCCGCGTGGAACGGGACCGGGAAGACACGCCGGAGGCGATTCTGTTGATCGCCATCACGGCAATTCTGTGAACTCTCCTAACGTCCGATTCCCTTCCCCCCAAGAGGCTCGGACGTTAGATGCACTAAGGCTCGACCAGCGCCTCGTTACACCTGCATGACTTCGGCTTCCTTTTTACGAGAGAGCTCTTCCATGCGGCGGATCTCATCGTCGGTCATCTTTTGCACCTCTTCGAGAGAGCGCTTTTCCTCGTCCTCGCTGATCTTCTTTTCCTTGGCGAGTTTCTTCAGGGCTTCATTGCCATCGCGGCGCACGTTGCGAACAGATGTGCGCTGCTCTTCGAGCACGCGATTGATGTGCTTGCAAACTTCGCGCCGCCGCTCCTCGGTCATGGGCGGCACAGGAACACGCAGCAGTTTGCCGTCGGAGATGGGATTAAAGCCCAGGTCGGACGAGCGCACAGCCTTTTCGATCTCCTTGAGCACGGTTGGGTCCCATGGCGCAATCAGAATCATCTGCGCCTCGGGCGAGGAGACCTGCGCCAGTTGGCTGATGGGAGTTTGCGTGCCGTAGTAGTCCACCTTGATCTGGTCGAGCATATGGACACTGGCCCGGCCTGTGCGAGTGGAGGCCAGGTTGGTCTGGAAGCTGGCCACAGCCTGGTCCATCCGCCGCTTGATGTCGGCATTGAGTTCTTTGAGCGCCGGAATTCCGGCCATGATCGAAGCTGTCATTGGATTCGTCCTCGTAGTGCAGATTACCAACGGCTATTTTACTAAAATCCTGACCGAATGGGGGCTTATCTTCTGATTCGTTCCGCTTGCATCGTTATCCCGGTTGCCGCGGCCTGCTCGTGAGCATGATAACTGGAGCGAACCAGCGGGCCGGACTCGACGTGTTGAAAGCCCATCTTCAGTGCCTCGGCCTTCATTTCGGCAAACTCGCGCGGAGTGTAGAGCCGGGCCATCGGCAGGTGATCGCGCGAAGGGCGCAGATATTGGCCGATGGTGAGAATATCGCAGCCGACAGCGGCCAGGTCGCGGAAGACCTCGAGCAACTCAACGGTCTCTTCGCCCAGGCCGACCATCACTCCAGACTTCGTGGTCCCTGCGGGGTTCAACTCTTTGGCAAGGCGCAGCAACTCCAGGCTCCTCTCGTAGCGCGCGCCGGAGCGGACAGCGCGATAGAGCCGCGGCACCGATTCGATGTTGTGGTTGAGCACGTCGGGGCGCGCTTCGACGACGATGCGAATAGCCTCCGGGCTGCCCTGAAAGTCGGGAATGAGCACCTCGACGCGGCAGCCTGGAGCCTGACGGCGAATCTCCGAGAGTACCAGCGCGAAGGCGCGCGCGCCGCCCATCAGGTCGTCGTCGCGATTGACGCTGGTGACCACTGCGTGGAGCAGCCCCAACTTGGCCACTGCCTCCGCAACCCTCCGCGGTTCGTCAAAGTCGATGGAATCGGGACGGCCCTTGGGCACGGCGCAAAAGCCGCATCGTCGCGTACACAGGTTGCCCAGCATCATGAAAGTCGCGGTCCGTGCTTGCCAGCACTCGCCAATGTTGGGACAGTGGGCGCTCTCGCAGACCGTGTTCAGCTTCAGCGATCGCGCCAGCTGCTTCAAGCCGTGGAAATTCTCACCCATCGGCGCACGCGCTTTGAGCCACGCGGGCTTGGGCGCCGGGAATGTGCGCGTTGACGAGATTTGCACCAGTTCCATCACGCTTTTATTGTAGCGGGAACCATGGCAACATTGATCGAATCTCTTGAAATGGAATCGGTCCTCTATAATTCCGACCAGCGTCCTATGTTGAAAAGTGCGGGCACTGAGAGCGCCACGGGGCAACGCTTGTTGGCTTGATCGTCAAGGAGAGAGTAATGGTCTTGAAGTTGAATTTTTCGCATGGACTCCGGCTTGCAGCTATTTTAGCTTTTGGCGGGGCGCTTTCACTTGCTGCACACACGCAGACTGAGCCTCCTCCACCGGCTCTCACGGCGCCCATCACTTTGTATAACAACTGGTCGGCGTATGACGAGCTCTCTGACAATATCCCGCTCACCGAAGCGTTGGCGATGCGCGAGCTGGACGAAGTGCTGCGCCTGAAAAAAGCCGGCGTGCGATTCGACTACTACACCATGGACGCTTTCTGGTACGCGCCGGACGGAGGCTATCGCACCTGGCGCACTCCCAACTGGCCCAATGGTCCCGATGCATGGATCGCGAAATGCCGCGCGAATGGAATCAAGCCCGGACTCTGGTTTGGCACCAACTCCACATTTTCCGCGATGAAGTTTCAGCCCGCACCGGCCTGGAAAAGCTCGCTCAACGAGGGCGGCTGGGCCATGTCGTTTTCTGATGGCGGCTTTTTGCCTGACTTTATGGAAACCCTGCAGTACTGGTATGACCGGGGCATTCGTATGTTCAAGTTCGATTTTGTGAACTTTTCAGCGGCTACTCCGGCGCAAGCCGCCACGCTGAGCAAGGCGGAGATCAAGCAGCGCAACGTCACGGCCTTTCGCGAAGCACTCCGCGCCTTCAGGCAAAAGAACCCGGAGGCGGTGCTGCTGGCATTCAACGGCTTTGGCGGCGACTACAACGACACCGAGGGACGTATGCCCTTCCAGGATCCCACCGATCTGCGCTGGCTTGAGGTCTTCCAGTCAGAGTACACCGGCGACCCGCGTGCCTCCGACGTGCCGGAGACCAGTTTCTGGCGTTCAATGGACCTCTACGGCGACCACATGGTGCGGCGCTACGAGCAGGCTGGCTTCCCGCTGGAAAGGATCGATCCCACCAGCTTCATGGCCGGCCAGACAGGCACCAGCTACTATCGCGGCCATCAAGCATGGAAGGGATCGTATCTGCTGATGATGGCGCACGGGGGTTGGGTAAACAGCGTCTATGGCAACCTGGAGCTTATCAGGGACCAGGACGCCGAGTGGATGGCGCGCGTGCAATCCCTTTTTCTTGAGCTACAGGGAGAGGGGCGCATCCACACCTTTGGCGGCATTCCCGGCAACATTGAGCCTTACGGCTTTGCCGGCGTCACCACGCGCGGCGCCGTCTACGTGGTGATGAATCCCGGCCAGAGGGTTGCCACTCTCGCGCTTCCACTGCCGGACAACCAGCAGGCTTTGGGAAACGGCAGGGTCCAATTCCGCGACGCTGGATTCGTGCCCAGCCTCAGTGGCGACCGCATCACTCTGGGCCCGGGACAGATGGCAATGGTGGGCTTTGGAGACTATGCAGCGCCGGCTTACGACTTCGGCATTCAGGAGGATGTCATCATTCCCCGTTCCATCGAGCCAGTTGCGGCTGAGTTCCGTTCCACCGCACCCGGCGCAATCGAGGCTGAACTGCAACCGCCCGCCAACGGCGCGCTCCGAGTGATCATGCGCCAGCGCACTCCAGACGGCAAAATCCTCCGCACCCAGGGCGGCTCTCCACCAAACGGCGAAAAGATGGGCAAAGTCTTCACCATCGAGGTCACGCAGGCTGGACGCACCATTCCAGTGACCGTGAACTACGACAAGATCATCTGGAGCGGGCTATCCTGGGCGGTGGGCGAGATTAACTCCACAGATCTGGCGCCTGGCAAGCCCCTCATCGTCCGTTTTCATTCCGCGGAAAAGGCTCCCATAAAGCTGGAGGGCAAGGTCTACCACGTCGTGTACTAAGGCATCTTTTCCAGCATATTGGCGCGATCCAGCACAGCCAGCAGCGCATAGTAGTTGTCCACGAGAAATCCCTCGTACCCATGGGCGCCGCCGTGCCAATCCTTCCAGTCGTAGGTCATGCCGTTGGGCGCGCGGCCTGAGAATCCCTGCCGCTCAAAAGCCCCAAGCATCGGCATCAGAATCGCGTCCGCCTGTTGCTTCTCGCCCAGGTGGTAGAGAGCGCCCAGAGTAAAGTAGGCAAAGCAGGCGGAAGCGCCGCCGTTTTGGTAAACCTGGAAGCCGTCGCTGCCGTCCTCGCGCTTCGGGCCGCCCCAGCGCGGATCCAGATCGACGTAATCAGCGCGCCGAACCGGTATCAGGTTGCCCGGCAAGCCAAGCGAAAAATCTGTGTAGCCCACTTCTTTCATCTTGGCTAGAATCTGGCGCATCGCCTGCCGCGCTTGCTCCTCATCGAGCAATCCATAGCGCGCCGCAATCCCATTCACAAACGGAAAGTAGTAGTTGTGCAGTTGCCCGTCGCGGCTCCGCCATCCGGCCACAACTTCAGTCGACGGATCAATAAACGCGCTTGAGTAGGCATCGTGAATCTGTTGGGCGCGTTCGCGATAGCGGGCGGCGTCGGCTCTCTCTCCCATGCGCTCCGCCAGCACTGCCATGCTGCGCAGCGCGCGAAAGGCAAGCGCGTTCGAATAAGCGTCCTGATGACCGAAGCCAATCGCGTCCCACCAGTTGGACGGGCGCACGGTGAAAGGATCTCCCCAGGAGCCGGAGTTGCCGCTCGCCGGATATTCCAGCAGCGGACTGCCATCCGCATTGGCCGGGGTCATCTGATCGGCCCACGCGCGCAGCCCCTTGTAGTTCTCCCGCAGCCATCGCTGGTCGCCGCTGCCATCCACATAATCCCAGGCAGAAATAATCAACGATGGATACACATCGAGAAAGACATAAGGCACCCTTGGATCGGTGGTAAATGTGCTTCCATCAAATTCCTTGAAACCGGGCATTCCATAGGAACTGAATCCGCCCAGATAGCGGTCCAGAGTTTCGCGCACAATGTCGAGCGCCGTCAGTCCCTTCGCCAGTTCCGGCGTATAGCGCGCTATATCGCTGTATTTGTACAGAACAAAAGAGCAGGGATCGCTGGCCGCATTGTTGGCCAGCATATGTAGCTCGGCGTTCAGTTGCAGCGCGTCCAGCCATTCGCGCCTAAATCCATCGAAGCGCCTATCGTCGGCTTTCATGCCGGGAATCGCCGGGAAGATGGCGGCGGTTTGCAGCGTATATTCCAGCAGCTTGTGCTCCGCGGTTGCGGCCGGGAATGTAACAGCGACAAATAAATCGGGACGCCGGTGTGCGGTGTAGTGCAGCGCTCCGGAGCCGCTTCCCGCAAGTTGAATTCGCAACGACCCCATGCCGGGAAGATGCAGCACCGCCGGCAGCGCAACGTCGCCTTGCGGGGTCACGCGGCCCAGCAGCGTGGCGTGGGTAATGTCAGGATCGAATCTCCACGTCAAATCCCGTGGTTCATGGCCCGGCTGGTAGATGCTGCGCATGCGGATAGTGTCTCCCTCGCATTGCATCTCCCAGACGGCGTGCTCCGGGTCGGAGCTGAGGGCATAGCGTATCCATCCGTCGCGCTCGCTCACCGTGTATTCCACCGGCGAAGGGCCAGGGGCGACGATCGGGCTGGGCCGGAAGGCGCCGCGTTTCAGCGCATCAATGCTGAGAGCGCTCAGGCCAGGTTGATGGGCGTCGAAGGTTACGCGAATCGATTGCGTCTCCCGCTTGAGCGCGCCCTCCGCAAGTTGCCCTGCGACCATCGGAAGCGCGGCCATTGCAACCGCAAGCACTACAATCCAATTACGCCTCAGTTTTGCACTCACTGTCTCAGATCCCTTCCCCTTCATTGTTATTGCCGGTTCCTGGTTCATCTCAGCCGTCCCGTGCGCTCCGTCGTGGTGCCGCTGGGAGTCTTGCTCCGGACCGAGAGCCATAATAATTGAGGTTACAGAAATATTACGAAGTCCGGCGCCACAATGATAAACCACAAACCAAAACGGCCTTGTCCATAAGGCCTCCGAATTTCACTCTCAGAATGCGTTTGCTCCGCTGCTGTGACGGAGTCTATTGACGGATTGATTTCAATGAAGCACACTGACGAAGATTTCCTTTGTGGTATTTGTTCGTTTTGAAACCCAGGTCTGCTTCCGACGAAGAAATGTTGGGATGGAGGTCCACTCACCGTGCCGGAAGCACACGCCCATCGATACAACGCACCCGATCTCGACCCCAGCAGCCCACAACGCGGTCTTTGGCGTGTGCTGCTTCGCCGCCGCCACTTTGTTGGCTGGGTGGTGGGAGGCTTGCTTCTGGCCTGCCTGCTCTATTGCCTGATCGCTCCCAATCAATACGAGGCCACGGCCCGAGTCGCGCTGCGCCAGGCGCCCGCCTCAGCGCTCAGCCTGGAGGCAGCCGAGCCGATGGTTGCCGCTTCCATCCTCTCCGCGCCGCTACAACTGGAGACGCTGGCCAACGTCTTGCGCAGCGACCGGCTGGCCTGGCAGGTGATTACGCAGCTCAAGCTCTACCAGCAGCCGGGTTTTTTGGGCCTCTTCTCCGCTCGCCACATGGAGGGCTTTCGTCCCGATGCGCCGACTGCCGATGCTCAGGACTATTTGCTGGAGCGATTCGCTCGCAATCTTCACGTGCAGACGGTGCCACGCACCCTGGTTTTGGACGTCAGCTTTCGCAGCAAAGACGCGGCCTTGTCTGCAAAGGTTGTGAACGCCTTGATTCGCGCCTACAGCAATCAGGAGAACGAGACGCGGATGCAAGCTACCGTCGATGCCTCCGCATGGATGCAGAGCCAACTCACCGGCCTCAAGGCACGCTCTGAGCAGGAGCAGCAGCAACTGACGGAGTTCCAGGGTACGCATGGAATCCTCAGCACTCCAGATACACTTGCCAACGGACAGCCTGGCCAGGAGCAGCACACCTCGGCGCTGTTGGAGATCGACGAACTGGGCCGCCAGTTGGTGGCCGCCTCCACTGATCGCATCCTGCGCGAGGCCGAATACCGGTCCGCCCAGCAGGGCAATCCAGAGATGGTTGTCTCCACCGATCCGCGCTTGCAAACCGAGGTTGGCCATCTCTCCAATCTTATGATCGAGCAGATTCGCGCCCGCCAGAGCGAGTTGGAGCAGGAGCAGGCGCAGCTCAGCATCGAGCACGGCCCGAACTATCCGCGCGTGGTGGAGATTCGCCGCCTGTTGCAAGATCTTGATCGCCAAAAGCAAGGCGAGGACGCCAAGCTGGTAGGGAGTTTTGAGAGCGCGTGGAAAACCGCCGCGGATCGCGAGCAACTGGTGCGCGCCAGCCTCGAAGAGCACACCGCGGAAGCTCGCAAGCTGAACGAAGCCGCCCTCCAATACGAGGTGATGCGCCAGGAGGCAAACGCAAGTCACGAGATATATATGCGCTTGGCCGGGAAGGTCGAGGAAGCTGGCCTTGCCGCCGGTATCCACGGCTCGAATATCTCCGTGGTGGACGATGCCCGCCAGCCGGTCAAGCCGGTTACGCCCGATCTGCCAATCTACATGGCCATCACGCTCTTTGCCGGTTTTTGGCTGGCGGTTGGAGGCGCCTTTCTGATGGAATCGATTCGTCCCTTTAACTCTGCCGTCACGCTGATGGCGTTGCTGCTGGTCTGCGCAGCCGTTCAAGCTCAAGCGCCCACGCCCACCACCTCGGGTCTGCCCTCGGGCGTGATCCATCCCACTTCGGCTGCGCCGCAGCCCCAAACTTCGCCCAGTCCGCTCACCGCGCCCACGGTATGGAATAGCCCTCAGAGCACCAGCCAGGCTAATGGAAATCAGGCCGGGATGCCCTCGGCTAGCGCGCTTTCCTCCGCTCCCATGCCTGCGCCCCTCGCGCCCGGCGACTCGTTGGATATCTCCGAGTTCCACACCCCGGAGTTTCATTCACTGGCGCGCCTCTCGCCCGCCGGAACAGTCACCCTGCCCATGATAGGCGAGTTGCACCTCGCCGGGCTGGATGAGCAGGGCGCCGCGCACGCCATTGAGGCCGCGTTGGCCGCCCAGGGAATGTTGCTTCACCCGCGGGTCTCCGTGCTGATCACGGCCTATGTCGGCCAGGACGTAAGCGTACTGGGTGAGGTGGCTCGCCCCGGCGTCTATCCCTACACGCTGCACCATCGCCTGCTCGATCTGATCTCTGCGGCCTCGGGACTGGCTCCGAGTGCCGGACGACTGGTGAACATCTTTCACCGCGACGATCCCAACACGCCGCATCCGGTGGTGCTGGACCCCGGCGGAACCGACACTGCCGCTGAGCACAACCCTGAACTCGCCCCCGGCGACACCGTTCAAATCAGCCGCGCCGGCCTGGTTTACGTAGTCGGTGACGTGCTGCGTCCAGGCGGTTTTGCCGTCGATCCTGCGCAGGGACTGACGGTTGTTCAGGCGCTTTCGCTGGCCTGGGGATCCTCGCCCAATGCCGCCACCGGCAAGACTCTGCTCATTCGCGAACAGAAGGGCGGACGCACCATCACCAGCCTCAACCTGAAGCGCATGATGCACGGCCAGGAACCCGACCAGCCCGTGTACGACCGCGATATTCTCTTTGTGCCCGACTCGATGGCCAAAAACCTCTGGAACAAGTCGTTGGAGTCGGCCATTCAGTCGGCCATCGGCGTCGGCATCTATGCCGGCTTGGTCTATTCTCAGTGGCACCCTATCAAGACCACTTCAACATCCGTTGCCAGCTCGACCGTCAATAGTACCGGCGTGAGCACTGGCACTACTTCTGGAACCAGCACAAGCACCAGTTCAGGCACAAGTACTGGCACTACCACAGGTACGAATACAGGTTCCAGCACCAGTACGAGTACAGGTTCCAGCACCGGCACGAACACTGGCACAGGTTCAGGCACCAGCACAAGCACCAGTACCGGCAGCAGCACAAGTAGCAGCACAGGTACGAATTCAGGAACCAGTACTGGCAGCAGCACAAGTAGCAGTACAGGCACGAATTCAGGAACCAGTACAGGTACCAGCACAGGCACCAGCAGTGGCAGCAGCACAGGCACCACGACCACTACAACGACCACCACAACCAATTGAACCGGTTACCATTTCAGGTAGATCGGGCGCTGATGAGGCGCTTAGGCAAAGACATTCGATGTGGAAGGACTTATTGTTAAAAAAGGGGGCCGTGATTGATTGACAAAGCGTCGTCGAAGCTGGCTGGCCGCATCACATTCCTGCTCTCCTGTCTGCTGGTCGCTGCGCTCAGCGGCGGTGCGCTCCACCTGCTGCGTGCTCATGCGGGGAGTCATCGCGCGTTGCTGGCCGTTGCCTATGGCCTTGTGCTGCTGGCCGTCTTTTGGACAAGAAGCCTAGAGCGCCGTCTGAAAGACGCCGGGTTGCCGCGCTGGACCTTCTGGCCTTATTTTCTTATCGTCTTCAACGCCTGCGCCGGGGCGCATATGCTCAAGGCCGCCAATGGCGCGGAGATGATCGTGATCTTCAGCATCCTTCAGCTTCCCGCGCTTTTCTTTCCCGTCCACTCAGAACCGGACGAGAACACCCACACTCAGTCCGCGGCGCATCAAGACCAATCGCTCCGTAAACCTGCCTCCCTTGGAGCCGTTGAGTTTGCCGTCTACCTGCTGTTGATTGCCAACCTTTGGCAGGTATTGCATCTGTTGCGCGACGATGTGAGCATATTCGACCACGCGGGAGCTCTGCGGCTTGCCTTGGACGCAGCTTCGGTCTTCCTCTGCCTGTTGTGGATTGCAAGCGTGAGGATGAGGCTGAAGTGCCTGGGCCTGACTCGCTGGTATCTTTGTATCTGTTCGAGTTTGCTGGCTTTCTGCAGTTTGCCGCTCTTCTACCGCTTCATCACCTTTCCGTACGCGCTTGTCTTGTTTGTCGCGTTGCAAATCCCGGCTGTTTTTCCGCGAAGAAAAGCTGCTTCCGCCGGTGTTTCTCCGCTTGATTCGGATTTCTGAAGGGTGATTGGATGCGCCGCTTCGCATGGTTCCTGTTGCTGCTCTTCGCCTTCGCTGTTCCCTGGGAGTACTCCCTGGATACAGGCGAGCCGATGGGCAACATCGCGCGCATCGTTGGTTTGATTCTGCTGCTGGCGGCGATTCCGGCTGTTTTGCAGGCTGGCCATCTGCGCTCACCAGGCCCGATGCAATGGCTGACGCTGGCGCTCCTCCTCTGGTTCTGCTGCACCTATTTCTGGACCATCGCGCCGCTGGCGACGCTCATCAAGTTGCGCGGCTACTTTCAGGAGATGATGGCCGTCTGGCTGGTCTGGGAGTTTGCTGAAAGCGCCGACGATCTGCATGCGCTGTTGCGGGCAACCGTGGCTGGCTCGTGGGTTCTGGCCTTACTTACTCTAGCTAGCTTCGTCTCCGCCGACGCGATGGCTGCCGAACAAATTCGATTTGCCGCTACCGGACAAGACCCCAACGACGTGGCACGCTACCTTGATCTGGCATTTCCGCTGGCGGCGCTGTTAATAAACAGCGAACGGCGCTGGCCCTGGCGTCTGCTGGCCGCCGGCTACCTGCCGCTGGGACTGGCTGCTGTCCTGCTCACTGCCTCGCGCGGCGGTTTTCTGGCCGCGCTGGTCGCGCTCACCGGCAGCGGTCTTCTGCTGGTCTATGGCCACCCGCGCAGATTGCGGACCGGGGCCTTCGCTCTGCCGCCGCTTGCCGCCACACTCTGGTTCATCGTTCCTCATGGCAGCTTTGAGCGGCTGGCCACCATCACTGAACAGCTTCACCGCGGCGACCTTAACCAGCGGTGGAATATCTGGGAGGCTGGCTGGCGCGCCTTTGCGCGAGCGCCGTTCTTCGGTTCCGGGGCAGGATCATTCGTAAGCGTAGCGGGTCTTGCGCCTCTCGACACGGCGCACAACACGGCTTTGTCCATCGCCGTTGGCGGCGGAGTGTGTGCGCTGTTTCTGGCCTCGGCCATCGTGGCTGTTGCCATTTGGTCGATCGCTCTCACCCGCCCTCCGCTGCGCTGGGCGCTGGCCACGGCTCTGCTGGTCTGGTTCACCACTTCGCTGGTGGCCACCGTCGAAGAGAACCGCTCGACCTGGCTGTTGCTAGCCATCATTGCTCTGGCTGGACGCTTGGCCGTCGAGCAGTCGAAGGAGTTGGCCAATATCTTCCCTGTTCCTGGAGATTATCCCGGCAACCAGCAAAGTATCTAAGCCGGAATTTCCATATTGAATCGAAATTCTGTACCCTCAAAGAGTCGCAATCGTGAATGCCTATTGGGGGCAATGACGTGAAGAAAAATTCCCCGGGAGAATCCACCGTGAATATGGTCAGGCCAAAACATTCCATCCGCTACCTGCAAGCCATCCTGCTGATCTGCTTTGCTCTTCCACTCAGTGGATGCCGTGAGAAAGGCAGCGCCAACGGTACAGGGATGACCGACAAGGCACGCGCTCACTCCTACAGCACGACCTTTCAACAAACTGAGAATCCGCTCAGCGAAAGCGGTAAATGGATCGAGGGACACGCCGCGGGAGCGAATCTCTGGGGCAACGTGCAAACCGTTTCAGGCGCTGCGTATGGCGTCGATGAGCCTACCCCGTTTGGCGATCCGACGGCCATTCTTGCCGGCACATGGGGACCCACGCAGACGGCTGCGGCGACAGTCAAAATCAATCATGTACTCGCGGGCGGATGCTGCCACGAAGTGGAATTGCGGCTGAGAACAACGATCTCTCACAACAGCATCACGGGATATGAAGCCTATTGCAGCGTGATGCCTACACAGCCCTATTGCCACATCACCCGCTGGAATGGACCCAATGGCAGCTATTGGAACTTCGAGACGGGCAGTAGCTCAGCGTATCTGAAAAACGGCGATGTTCTGAAGGCGACTATTTCCGGCACGAATCCCACGATCATCACTCTTTATATAAACGGTGCGCAGATTCTGCAAGCTACGGATACTGGGGCTGCCGGGGGAGGATTCGGAGCGTATGGACCCTGGACTTCAGGGAATCCGGGCATCGGCTTCTTCGACAACATCGACAGCGATTGGAAATCCTTCGGCCTCTCCTCCTTCACCGTCACCGATGTGCAGCCATAGCGGGACTGTTTCAACCGATGACGAAGACGTTGGCAATGGAGAAGCTCACATGGTGCCTCCATGCATTCTGCCGCGGCTTAGCGCGTCAATTCTTCCACCGCCGAAATCACCGCCTCTATATTCTCCGTGGGCGCGTGCGGCGGCATTCCTCCTCCGCATGAAACAATCAGGCGCGAGCGATCATCGAGCGCGTTCAGCATCTCCGCCACCGAGCGTTTGACATCCGCCGGTGTTCCCTCGGCCAACACATCGCGCGGCGGAATGTTTCCCATCAGCGCAATCCGGTTGTTCGTCCAACTCTTCATCTCCGCCAGAGTGTGCTGCACGCCGAAGTTGAGCAGATTGATTCCGGTAGATTCCAGCAATGGCGCGCTGGCCTTGCACGGCGCATCGTTGTGAAAGAACTTCACGCTCACGTCAGCCGCAAATGCCCGCCGCAGATAGGGCACGGCAAAGGTTTCACAGTCACGCCGGCTCACGAATCCAACAATATCGTCGAGCAGAAAAATGCCGTCGATCGACGGAAAGACCTCGCGCTGATAGGCAATCCAATCCACCAGAAAATCCGTGACGATATCGAGCAGGCGATGCATCAGCTCCGGGTGCGTCTTCGTCGCCTCCAGAAACTCCGGCGTGCCCATCAGGAACGAAGCGATATTGAGCGGCCCGCGGGCTACCGCGAAGCGTATCTTGTGGCCGGCTTTTTCTATCTCCGGCTCCAGGTGCTTGAGACGCTTGATTACAAAAGGCAGCAAGCCGTGCTTGCGCGGATCGGGCCTCTCCAGAGCCTCAACATCCAGCGGCGAGCGCAGCACTTTTTTGGCGAAGGGAAAATCGTTCTCGCCCCACATGCAGACGGAGCCGAAGGCGGAGGGTTCCGTGCACATTCCGTATTCGGACCAGAAACCGGGAAGAAAAATCGTCTCAGGAAATCTGCGAATCGCCTTGAGATTGTCCTCCAGAAAAACCCGCTCGTCGGTGAAGTAATCCAGAATCGTGTGGCCCGCCCAATTCGGCAGCCAGGGGCTATCGATGATAAACGCCGTCGGCAGAGGCCGAAGCGTCTCTCCGCGAACTACCGAGACAAGCGTCTTCCATTGCTGGTCATTCATGGTGCGCCTTTACCTCGTAAAAACTATCAATTCAATTTCACCTATTTGAAAGCAATTATAACGGCTGCCGAATTTCACTGGTTGTCGCGCCCATGCTGGTAGACTGGCGAGTAATCCCGGCCTCATGTTTTCTATCCCTCAACTCGCGCGGCACTTCCAGGGCGGCAGCGTCAATCGGCGCATTCTGAGAGCGGCGGCGTCGGTCACGGCGGCTGGCATTCTGGTCAAGATTGTCGCCACCTTCAAGGAGTTCGCCGTCGCCGGAGTCTATGGCCGCTCGGACGCGATGGACGCATTCCTGGCGGCCTTCCTGATTCCCAACCTGCTAATCAATCTGATCTCGGAATCAATGAATCAGGCGCTCGTGCCCACGCTGATCCGGGTCCGGGAGCGCGAAGGCCGCGAGCGCGCGCAGCAGTTGCTGTCGAGTTCGATGCTCTGGGTTTGCCTGCTGCTCACTGCGGCTTCAATCTTGATGGCGCTCACCGCACGCGGCTTCTTTCCGCTGATCGCCTCGCACTTTCCGCCGTCCAAGCTCGCGCTCGCCATTCGGCTCTTCTATGCGCTGCTGCCGGTGGTGCTCATTACCGGCATTGCCACCAACTGCACCGCCGTGCTGAATACCTTTGACCGCTTCGCCGTGCCCGCTCTGGCGCCGGTGGCCACTCCGGCGGCAATCATCCTCGGCGCGCTGCTCTGGGGCTCGCGCTACGGCATCTGGGCGATGGTTTACGCGACGCTGATTGGCGCGCTGATTCACGCCGCCATCGTCGCCTGGATGATGGACGCGCGCGGCTATCGCTTTCGCTTGTGGTGGCACGGCGCAAACGAGGCCACGCGCGAGGTGGCGCATCAGTATGGCCCGGTGCTGCTGAGCGGCGTAGTGGCCTCCGGCGGGCTGCTGGTCGATCAATCGATGGCCGCCATGCTGCCGGCCGGGAGCGTCTCCGCGCTGGCCTACGCCAACCGCTTTGTCAGCGTGGTAATTACGCTGCTGGCCGGGGCTGTTTCTTCGGCTGTCGTGCCGCACTTTTCGCGCATGATCGCCCACCGCGACTGGGCCGGCTGCCGCCACACGCTCGGCACCTGGGTGCGGCTCACGGCGCTGGTCTCCACTCCGATTGCGCTGGCGCTGATCGCCGGCTCGCATTGGCTGATTCGCACCGCCTTCCAGCATGGCGTCTTTTCAGCCGCCGACACGGCGCTGGTTACGCCTGTCCTGGCGATGTACGCCATTCAGATTCCTTTCTTTGTCTCCAGCCGGGTCTTCTATCGCTTTCTCGTCGCCATGCGCCGCACCGACTTAATCTTCTTCTGCGGCGCGCTCAATCTGGCGCTTGATATTGTGCTGAATCTCGTTCTGATGCGCTGGATGGGCGTGGCGGGCATCGCGCTGGCCACTTCGCTGTGGACCGTGAGCACCTTCCTCTTCCTTTGGTACTGGGCCTGGAAGCTGCTGCCGAGGGAGACCGATGCGCTTTGAACTTCCCACCCGCGCGCGCGGCAAGATGCGCCTGCTGCCACTCATCGCCGCCACCTACTTCATGGTCTCCGGCGGGCCGTATGGCATTGAAGACATTTTGGGCGGCGCGGGCTACGGCGCGGCCATCCTGATTCTGCTGGCGCTGCCCTTTCTCTGGAGCCTGCCGACGGCGCTGATGGTGGGCGAGTTGGCAAGTGCGATTCCTGCGGATGGCGGCTTTTACGTCTGGGTGCGCCGTGCGATGGGGCCATTCTGGGGCTACCAGGAGGGTTGGCTCTCGCTTGCTGCCAGCATCTTTGACATGGCCATCTATCCGGCGCTGTTTGTCAGCTATCTGGGCAAGCTCAATCCCTCGCTCACCGCCGGTTGGGGCCACTACGGCTGGGCGCTGGCGGTGGTGGCCGTCTGCACGGCGTGGAATCTGCGCGGCGCGCCCTCGGTGGGCAATGGCTCCATGACGCTCTTCGTGCTGCTGCTGGCGCCCTTTGCTGTGCTGGTGGCGCTGGGATTCTGGCGCGGATGGTCACTGCACCCCGCCGTGCAATGGGGCGGGGCACACACCCAGGCTGGAATTGCGCTGGCCATTCAGGTCGGCCTCTGGAACTACATGGGCTGGGACAATGCGTCCACCGTCGCCGGAGAAGTGGAGAATCCGCGCCGGAATTATCCGCGGGCAATGTTCTTCTCCACGATGCTGGTGGCTGTCACCTACCTTTTGCCTCTGGGCGCAATGGCCATGGCGGGGATTGCGACAACCAGCTTCTCGACCGGCGACTGGGCGGATGTAGCCGTGCGGCTGGGTGGTCCTTTGCTAGGCCTCGCTGTGGTGGCCGGCGGCTGCATCAACGGCTTGGGAATGTTCAACGCGCTGGTGCTCAGTTATACGCGGCTGCCAATGGCCATGGCCGAGGACGGAATGTTGCCGCGCATCGTTGCCCTGCGCAACCGGCGCGGCGTGCCCTGGGTGAGCGTACTGCTCTGCGGAGCGGCGTGGGCCGCGGCGCTCAGCCTGAGCTTCGAGCGGCTCATCTCAATTGATCTGATCCTCTACGGCTCAAGCCTGCTGCTGGAGTTTGCGGCTCTTGTGGTACTGCGCATGCGTGAGCCGGAGTTGGAGCGGCCCTTCAAAGCTGGCAATCTGGCGGTTGCTTCGCTGCTGGGCGTTGCTCCGGCACTGCTCATTGGCTATGCGCTTTATGCCGCGCGAGCCGAGCAGATCGGCTCGGTCTCGGCGCTGCTCGTGGCTGCGGCGGTGGCGCTCATGGGGCCGCTCTTCTACTGGTTTACGTCTTTCCGGCGAGGCTTTGGTCGAGCAGAGCCTCGTACGCCGCGATAGCGCGATTGGTGCGAAATTGCTCGACGAATTCGTGGCGAAAGCGTTCGCCCGGCCGCAAGGCGCGCAGCGCGGCGGCAAGCGTTGCGGCAAGCGCCTCACTAGAGATTTCAGGCGCGAGCCACACTCCGGGCTGATCACGCAGCAGCTCAACCAAACCCTCCGAGGCGGGCAATGCCACAATCGGCACTCCCGCGGCAGCCGCCTCCAGCAGAGCATTCGGCAACCCCTCATGGCGCGAGGGCAGCACAAAGAGCGTTGCGCCGGAAAAGTACTCCACCGGCCGCTCCACGTAGCCGGCAAAGCGCACTGCATCCGCGATTCCAAGTGCACCGCACTCGGCCTTCAGTGCCGCCTCTTCCGCTCCGGCGCCAGCAATCAGCAGGCTCACACCGGGAAACTCCGCCCGCAATGCAATCAGGGCTAGCAGCAGCAGATCGAAGCCCTTTTCCCGCGAAAGCCGCCCCACGGCCAACAGCTGCGGCCCTGCCTCCCTTTGCCGGGCCGGATTCCGATCAATAAAAGCGCGAATCCCCTCCACATCCACCGGATTGGGCAAAACCGCCAGACGGCCCTCCGCAAACCCAAGAACACGCGCCAAGTCTTCAGCCATCGACCGCGTCTGGCAGATGACCCGGTCCGCGCGGTGGTAGAGCATCCGGTAGAGCAGGCGGGTGTAGCCGGGCAGCCCGTCCAAGACCAGAGATGTTGAAACGGTTCCGTTTTGGCGAATCAGGACACGGGTTCCCTGTGGAAATAAAGGGCGCAGAAGCAGAACTAGAAAGTTCAGGTGAAAAATTCCTGAGAGGATCAAATCGGGTTTAAGCCTGTGAACCAGCCGCAGCAGCTTGAAGCTGCCGGCGCGCGCCCTGGAAGCTCCCAAAGCGTGGATTTGCACCCAGGACGGCAGCAGCTCGCCGCCCGTTTGCGCTTGCGTGACCACTCCCAGGTGCAACTCATACTTCTCCGGCGACAAATTTCGCGCCAGCAGCGCCGTCACGCGCTCGGCGCCTCCACCGCCAAGATGTGGAATCAGCAATAAAATCCTGGGACGCGGCCTCGCGTTCATCTGGGAAACCTCATGGATTCCAGCGAATTAAAAGGAATAACCCCTTCATTCTCCAATCTATACGTTTTTCTCTGAAAATATTTTCTTCTTGACAAATTTACCCCTGCTAATTTTTCCTGAGAATACTGATACAGCTTATCTCCAGTGGAAGATCGCCTCTCAAGGCCTCTCCTGCGTTGTCACGAGGAAAGCGACTGACAATGAACGGAAGCAATCGCGTCAAGCTAGATTCCAGGCAACGCGTCCAGTAAACATGGACTTCTGATTCTGTCGAGTTCCTTTCCTTACGCATCTCCGATCTCGGTTTGTATCGGGAAGCGAAGGCTTTTCTGGAGGGGCTCGTGTTCAAACGCAGCAGATATATTGCGGGTGCTGGTCTGTTGCCCACATCCTCTGGTGAAAGCAATCCTTTTGCAGATTCAGCCGCGCGTTCGGCTCTTGCCTCCCGTTCCTCGCGTCAGCCTCACATAGTTGTCGGCATCACCAGTTCCCAAACCTGCCTGGTTATGGGCGACCGTCTGCGCACTCTGCGCGAGGCGGGCTTTCGCGTCACGCTGGTTTCAAGCCCCGGCGCGCTGCTCATTCGCACAGCGGCCCTGGAAGGAGTTGAATCGGTTGCCATTCCCATGCGGCGCGATATTGCCCCGCTGGCCGACCTCGTGTCGCTTGCTCGCCTCTGGTGGCTGCTCTATCGGCTCAAGCCGCAGATGACTGAGTTCAGCACCCCCAAGGCCGGCCTGCTCGGCAACTTTGCCGCCATGCTTTGCGGCGTACCGGTGCGAGTCTATTTCCTGCGTGGGCTCAAACTTGAGACCTGCGTAGGAATCAAGCGCAAGATTCTGCTGATCGCCGAGAAGCTGGCCTCGGCCTGCGCGCACATCGTGCTGTGCAACAGCGACAGCCTGCGCAACGAAACCCTCGCTTTGGGCGTGACCCCTGAGAACAAGCTGCGCCTGCTGGGCTGCGGCAGCAGCAACGGCGTCGATGTGGAGCGCTTCCAGCCGGGAACCAGCAACCTGCGCGAACGGCTTGGCCTGCCGCTGAATGTTCCTGTGGTGGGCTTTGTGGGCCGCCTTACCCGCGACAAGGGACTGCCGGAGCTAATCGATGCCTTCGACGCCATCCTGGCCGCAAAGCCGGAGGCGTATCTGCTGCTGGTGGGATGGTTTGACGCTTCTGAAGACGCTCTCCGCCGCGAACTGCGCACGCGTATCAAGAGCCATCCTCGCATTCACATGACCGGCTTCGTCGCGGACACGGCGCCCTACTATCGCATCATGGACGTGATGGTCCTGCCCACATGGCGGGAAGGATTTCCCAATGTTGTCCTCGAAGCCGCGGCCACCGGGATTCCCGTTGTGACCACCTTGTCCACCGGCTCACGCGACGCCGTGGTGCCGGAGGTGACCGGGCTGCTGATTCCTCCCGGCTACCCGGAAGCCATCTCCGAGTCCGTGCTCCAATTGCTCGACAACCCAGAGCGCCGTTGCCGTATGGGATTAGCGGCCCGCGACTGGGTTCTCGAACACTATGTCAACGGGCAGGTGTTGAGCCGTACCGTGCGCTATTACAAAAGTCTGCTTGAGAAAAATGTGACCAGGAGTTCAAAAAGCGGGCAAGTCGCCGCCGATTCCGCGCTCAATCCAATTTGAATGTGAAGTTCTCGCGACAACGATCAGGGTTGAGTCTGCGGCTCGACGGCGTTGCCAAATGTGCTGGTCTCGGCCGGCGGCGCTTCCAGCGTGTGCGCGCTAGCATCAGCTGCGTGCAGCAAACCGCCGGGAACAATGCCCAGTATCAGCGTTGCGGCAGCCGCAAACAGCAGCGCCGCGCCCACCGCAACGCCCACCACCTGCGGTGGGGCAAACTTTTCTTTGTTTTCTTTTTCCGGCCGCTGCGCCGCCACCAAAGCCAGTCGCAGATAATATGCCGCTGCCAGGCCCGAGTTCAGCAGGCCGATGATGACCAGCCAAATTGCGCCGCCGCCGAGCGCGGTTGAAAACGAGATCAATTTGCCCATGAATCCGCCTGTGAAGGGAATTCCGACCAGCGAAGCCAGAAAGAAGATCAGCAGGCAACCCAGCAGCGGTGAGCGATAGATAAGTCCGCGAAAATCTCCAATCAAGGGCAGCTTTTCGTCGTAGCTGCTGGCCAGTGTGACGACGGCGAAGATGCCCACGTTCATCGCCGCATAGACCGCAATGTAAAAGCAGGCGGCCATGACGCCGGTCGAGTCGAGTCCCGCGAAGGCAGCCAGCAGGTAGCCGGCGTGGGCAATCGAGGAGTAGGCCAGCATCCGCTTCACATTCGTCTGGCGCAGCGCGGCCAGGTTGCCCACGGTCATGGAAAGCACGGCCACTACCCACAGCAGCGGCGACCAGACGGGGCGCAGCGCGGGCAGCATCTCATAAACCACTCTCAGCAGCAGCGCAAAAGCCGCGGCCTTGGGCGCGGTGGAGATGAGCGCCACCACCGGCGTAGGCGCGCCTTCGTATACGTCCGGCGTCCACACGTGAAAGGGCGCGGCGGAGACCTTGAAGAGAATCCCCACCAGCATCAGCCCCAGGCCCGCCAGAATCAGCGCATGATTTTGCACGGTGGGCGCGAGGCGCGCAATCTCGTAGATCTGCGTAGTGCCGGTTGCGCCAAAGATCAACGCAATGCCGTAAAGCAGAAACGCAGTGGCAAAGGAGCCAAGCAGAAAATACTTGATCGCCGCTTCAGGTCCGCGGGCGGTCTGCTTGCGGTAGCCCACCAGAACATACGTCGCGATGGAGGAAATTTCGAGAGCGATAAAAACCAGCAATAGCTCAACAGCCCCCGTCAGCAGGCACATTCCCGCCGCGCCAAAGACGATCAGCGCGTAATACTCGCCCTGGTGGTGGCTCTCTTCGGGCAATGTGTCCAGCGAGAGCAGCAATGCAACCAGCACGAGGCCGCAGATGAGCACGTGGAAAAAGATCGTAAAGGCGCTGGTTTCGACGGTGCCGGAGAAGCCTGTTCCCATCGGCAGCCAGAGCTGGCCCAGGCTGGCCCAGAGGGCGAAGGTGGTTCCGATAGCGGCCACCATGCCCAGATAACGGCGCGGAAATAGGGGCGTGAGCGAGGCGTCGAGCAGCATCACGGCCACGCCGGTAAGCGTGAGCACAAGTTCGGGAAGTACGCGGAAGATGCCGGGAACTGAATTCACCGCCGAACCTCCCTTTGCAGAGAAATCAGCATCGCCTGCGGAGGATGCGCTCCACTTTCAATCGTCGGCAGCCAGAGCATCGGCGCCACTCCCATCACCAACATCAACACTGCCAACGACGCCAGAACGGCCAACTGCCCCTGCCGCAGATCCTCCGGCGGCCGCGAGGCGGTCAGCGCGCTCTCCGGCCCAAAGAAGAGCCGCATCACCAGGCCCAGCATATAGGCCGCGCCGAGAATTGTGCCCAGCGTAGCCGCGATGGCCCAGCCCTTGCTGAGGCCGGTGAATGTGCTCAGAAGAATCATGAATTCACCGATGAAACCGCCCATCATCGGCAGTCCGATCATCCCCAAAGAAGCGTAAACAAAGAATGTCGCCGTGTGCGGCAGCTTGCGCGCCAGCCCGCCATAGGCATTAATCTGACTGGTGGCGTATCGGTCGTAGAGCACGCCCAGCAGCAGGAAGAGCGCGCCGTCCACCACGCCGTGATTCAAAATCTGATAAATCGCGCCCTCCCAGCCGGTCTGCGTCAGCCCGTAAATGCCCAGCGTAATCAGGCTCAAATGGCTTAGGGCGGCAAAGGCCATCAGCCGCCAGAAGTCGCGCTGCACCAATGCGAGACAAGCTCCGTAGAGAACCCCGACGACCGCCAGACCCACCAGTAGCGGCGCCACAGCTCGCGCTTGCGCTGGGAAAAGCCCGATGTGAAAGCGCAACATGGAATAAAGCCCCAGCTTGCCGGCGACGATCATGGCCAGCGCAACCGGCGCTTCGCTGAAGGTGTCCGCCAGCCAGCCGTGCAGCGGGAAGACGGGAACCTTGACGGCAAAGGCGAAGAGGAATGCGAAGGCAACCCATCCCATCTGGTAAGCGGGAAGGTTGCCATGGGCGATGAGAATCCGCAGTGTGGCGAAGTCGAAGCTGCCGGTGTGCGCGTAGAGCCACAGAATCGCCACCAGCAGCGGCGCCGAAGGAATAAAAGTAAACAGGAAGAATTTCAGCGCGGCCTTGGGCCCGTCTTTGCGTCCGTACATCGCGATGAGAATCGCCATCGGCACCAACGACAACTCCCAAAAGCCGTAGTAGAGCATCAAATCCAGGGAAACAAAGACGCCCAGCATGGCCGTCTGCTGGATGAGAAATAGCGCGAAGAAGAGCTTGCGGCGCTCCGTAATCGCATTCCAACTGGCTACGACGCCCACCGGGGCGAGCAGACCCACCAGAACTACGAGCCACAGGCTCAGCCCGTCCACGCCCACGTGGTAGAAAATGGCGGGACTCTCAATCCACGGACGGTTGACTTCAAATTGGAATCCGGCCTGGCCGGGGATGAAGTGTGCGGGCAGATGCAGCGTTAGCCCAAAGGTGACCAGCGAGGTAATGAGGGCAATCCAGTTGGTTGCTTTGCCGCGCTCCGGCGCCAACGCCACCAGCACCGCCCCGGCCAGCGGAACCAGCACGATCAGCGTGAGAATCGAGTTGTTGAGAACGTTCATGGCGCTTGCATTCATTCTATAAACCTGGCAAAGAACGGTGAGCGTTGAAGCGATTCCCGGCCCGGGAGTCCAGTGGGCAGTAAAAGCGAGAGCCTTTCCCCTGCTACTGTCATCATGTCAAGACAAGGTCGATAGTAGCAAGAAAGGAGTGCGTTCTCCGGATTTTCCGCGCTGTTTTTCCCAAAGATATTCCAAGGGAACGAAACTATTTCCTTGCGGCGGGGTTCAATCAGATGACGGCTTCCGCCATAAACCGTCTAATCTGGTGTAGTGGGAGCCAGACTTCTGGCTTAGGAGAAACTAAACAATGAATCGGCAAATCATCAAGAGCGTTTTTTTCCGGCTTCCATTGTGGGCGGCGGTAGTTGCGCTCTCTGGCGCGATGGCGCTGGCCCAAGGTGCGGCCCCCGATGCGGCCGGCAGCGCGGCCCCGGCAGCCGCTGCTCGCACCGATGGCCAGATTGAGATGGATGTGGTGCACGGCCTGGACGCCTCGCAGGCGTTGAAGAGCGACCTGATTACCGCGGCCACCATCCAAAGCGAGGTTACGCTCTCAGGAACCGTTTCCAGCGAAGCCTCCCGTGAGCTGGCGGAGTCGATTGCCAGCCATGTGGCCGGTGTCTCCAAAGTTAACAACCATTTGACCGTCGGCGATCCCCAGGCCGCGGCCAACGCCAGCGATATGCAGGCTTCCAACCAGTCTGACAACGCGGGCTCTCCCGACAATGCGGAGCAAACCGCTCCCGCTCCGGACGAGGGTCCGCTGCCCATTCCCAGCCAGGTTCAGCCGCCGCCTCCCGCGCGGCCTCAATACGCAACTGCACCACCCCAGAATGCGCCCGCTCCACCTCCGGTCTATGAAGCGCCCAAAGGCCCGGTGACCATCGCCCAGGGGACTCTGCTGCAGCTGCGGACCAACGAGCCGGTCGCCAGCAAGAAAGCCAAAAACGGCCAGCCGGTCGAGTTCACGGTGATTCGTGATGTGGCCGTCGGCGGTGTGCTGGCGATTCCGCGCGGCGTCACCGTTCACGGCGTAGTGACCGAAGTCAAGCAGGCGGGCCAAGTCTCAGGCAGCCCGGTGTTGGCGCTCAAGCTCACCTCGCTGGACCTAGGCGGGCAAAACTATCCGCTCGATTCCGATCAGTTCAAAGTGAAGGGGCCGGGCAAGGGAGGGGAGACAGCTGGCCGGGCTGTTACCGGCGCACTCTTTGGCGCGATTATTGGCGGCGCAGTTGGTCGTGGCGAAGGCGCGGCGATTGGCGCCGGAGCGGGCGCGGCGGTCGGCACAGCCTCTTCAGCAGCCTCTTATGGGCCTGGAGTCTGGATTCCCGCCGAGGCGCGGGTTGACTTCCACCTCAATACTCCGCTGACCGTGACGCCGGTTAGCGCGCAAGAGGCCGCCCGGCTGGCGCAAGGGCTTTATCCCGGCGGTCCCAACCTTTACCGGCGTGATACCTACGGCCGTCCGTATGCAGTCGCTTATCCCCCGGTCTACTACCGTCCTTACTACGCTATGGGCGGATACTACTACTGGCGCTAAGGCGCGTTGTTCAATTCGATAGTCTACTCAGCAGGCCGGGGATGGATTCCCCGGCCTCGATTTTTTGTGCAAGGAGTTGCTAAAGCAACGGGCCACCCGATGGTGGCCCGTTGCAGTCCTATCAATATCGCAGCTACACCCTAGAACGGATTCAGCTTGGCAATTCCCTTCTTCTTTTTCTTCTTGCTCGAGGATTCATCGCTCAGATCGGCCTTCTTTTTCTTGGTGCCAGCCACGGTAGCTGGAGTTGTGCCGGACTTGATGTCATTAACCTGGTCGGGAGCCTCGGCCGGCTTTTCAGCAGCGGGCAGCGCTGAGCTGACCGGACCCACTGCCTTGACGACAGCGTTGGGGTCGACTGTGGGCGCGCTGACCACCTGAACGCCCAAGCCAGTGCTGTCGGTCGGCCTCTCAAGCTGCAAGGGCGCCTGGGATGGCTGATCGCTGCGCGGCGGCTCATTGACGCCTGTGGGTGTGGCCGCGACAACCGGCGTGGCAGGTTTGCCGACGGCGCTGGCGGCGTTCATCAAGGCTAGATTCTGGTTATTCACATCGGGTGCCAGGGTACGCTTGGGATCATCAAGGCTTGGCTCGCCCACATGCACTGCCTCAACCACGGATGGCCCGTGACGGATCAGATCAAAGGTCTTGTCGGTAAAGCGCAAGGGCTGGCGGCTGCGCTCTTCGGCGTCGTTCTCGGCAACAGCTTCCGGGGTTGGCTCTGGAACGGGGCGGTTCATGGCCACCAGCCGGTCACGCGCATCTTCCACGTGGGGAGCCATCGGATAACGGGTAATCACCTTGGCGTAAGCTTCTGCGGCCTTATCCATGAATACCGCGTACAGCCGCTCCTTCATCGCGCCTTGGAACCTGGGTGAACTCTGCGTAATGCGTGCTTCGCCGGCATAAGCATCCCCGATGCCCAGCAGCACCTGATCGCTCTTGGAGTAAAGCGGGTAGGTATCGACCACCGTCTGAAGACGCGCAATGGAGGCGGAGTAGTTTTCGCGTGTGCCGTAGTAGAGGCCGATCTGCGCCTCGCGCTCCGCCAGAACCTCCTGCACGTCGCGCAGTTTCTGCTTGGCACGAGGCACGAGCGTCGAATCCGGGAACATATTGATCATCGACCGGTATTCCCGCTCGGCATTCTGTGCATTGGTGTAATCGCGGTCGGGCTTTTCCATCTGCTCGTAGTAGATGTCGCCCACCTTCATCTGCGCCTCGGCTGCTTCAGGGGCGTCGGGAAAGAAGGTAATGAAGTCCTTGTACTCGGCCTCGGCCTGGGTAAGGGCCGCTTCGCCGCCCTCCTTGAACCAACTGTCGCCCACGGCCAGCTTGGCGCGCATCCGGTACTCGGAGTCGGGATAGGTGTTGAGCATGGCCTGCAAGTCGAGCCGTGCCACGTCATAGCGGCCCTTCTTCAAGGCAAGCATGGCCTTGTCATACAGCTCTTTATCGGGCTGCTTGGAGTTCACCCCGGCCAGCGGGTTGACGCTCAGGTCTTCATGCTTGTTCTTCTTGGGCTTCTTGTCCTTGGCCTGGGCTGTAAACGCACCCAGCGCCAGCGCCATCAGCACCACCGCGACAATCTTCAACGTCAACCGGTTCATACCACCTCATTGCGGCTTGCGCCTGGGCTACAGGCCGCTTGCCATTTTCACTCATGACTGACTCGTGCGCGTCCTGCCCGGCTATTCGCCCGCGGCCTTGCGAGCCGCCGCCAGCAGCGCACACGCATCACGCTCCGGCTGTCCCGCACCAAAGACGGCGTTGCCGGCCACCAGCAGATCCGCTCCTGCTTGGACGATGCGCTCCACCGTAACGTGATCCACGCCACCGTCAACTTCGATTCTAAACGCCAGCCCCATTTCCTGGCGCAACTGCACCAGCCGCTGGATTTTTCCCAGCGAAAACGGAATGAATTTCTGCCCGCCGAAGCCCGGATTCACGCTCATTACCAGCACATGATGGACCATGGGCAGAATCTCCTGGAGCAGTTCGACAGGCGTGGCCGGATTCACCACCACCCCCGGCTTCATGCCTAAGTGGGCAATCAGCTCCAGCGAGCGGTGCAGATGGCGGCAGGCCTCCCAATGAACGCTCAACCAGTTCGCCCCGGCCTCGGCAAAGGCGGGAATGAACTCGTTCGGGTTTTCGATCATCAGGTGGCAGTCCAGTGGCAGCGTAGTGAAGTTGCGCAGGCTCTTGACCACCGGCGGCCCTATCGTTATGTTGGGCACAAAATGCCCATCCATCACGTCCACATGGATGACCGTGGCTCCTCCGCGCTCGGCCGCGGCAACCTGGTCGGCCAGATGGGCGAAATCCGCCGCAAGAATCGATGGCAGCAGTTCAATCATGGGTTTCCGCGTCTCTCCTTACACGCTCAGTGTATCAGCGCGCGGGCGCTAGTTCCTTGGCCGCATGAAAATGTTCCTTTGAAAATGTAGCGCCGGCCTCCTGGCCCACGTTCGCTCATTCGATAGAACATCTTCACTCGATCACGGACTTAGTCGTACTCCACCGAATGGAGAAACAGTCCCCTCGCGGGAGCCGTTGGTCCGGCGACGGCGCGGCACCGGGCGGCAAAGATGCCGGGGATCTCGGCGGCGTTGAGGTGCCCCCGTCCCACTTCGAGCATGGTTCCCACCAGGTTGCGAACCATGTGATGCAAAAAGCCGTTGCCCCGGACGCGATAGACCAGCAGCGGGCCAGTTTCGGTCTGGCGCTCTTCCCAACCCGACAAGAAGATCTTGCGGACTGTTGCCGTTGCCGCAGGATCAATCTGAAAGCCCGCTCTGGGGGTTGGCTCCCCTTCCGGCGGCGCGTCGGCATCCATTCTTCGGCTGGCCAGGTCTGGATCGACGGCGGCAAAGCTTAAAAAATCGTGTTCGCCAAAGAATGCGCGGGCCGACTCTTCCAGCGCGGCCACATCCATTGGCCAGGCGCAGGCGTAAACGTAGCGGGCCAGGAATGGCGGGCAGAGCGCTCCGCGAAAGATCCGGTACTCATAGGTTTTTGCTACCGCCGAGTGGCGCGCATGGAAGGTGCCCGGAACTTTTTTCGTTTCTAGAATTCGTATGGAAGGCGGCAGGGTGCGATTGAGGGCGCGATGCAGGCTTTCGGCCGGAATCGGGGCCGCGAGCGCGAAACTGGCCACCTGGCCGAGAGCATGAACCCCGGCGTCCGTGCGTCCCGAGCCTTGTGGCAGCGGCGACTCTCCGGTAATCCGTCCCAGCGCGGCCTGCAGTTCGCCCTGCACGGTGATCTCGCCCGGCTGCACCTGCCAGCCGCGAAACGGAGTCCCGTCGTAGGCCAGGGTCAGCTTCCAGGTCTGCAGCACGGGCGCGGACTGTGTGTTTTCGCTCATCGTCATCTGCGTTCTCTTCAGCTTAGTCCACTGATCCATGATCCCTAACCTCTATTCACTGGCCACACCTCTTCGATATACTCAACTTTTACTCCCTGGCCCGGAGGCGCGGAAGGGAACCAATCGTGAATCGCGCGCGTATTGGACTGATGAGCGGAGTTCTGCGCATCGGGCGGCAACCGAAAGTGACCCTTGGAAGTCACAAATTTGCGTCCACAGAGGCTCTCATGGCGTCTTGAAGAAGGACGCCATTTTGTGCCTCATCGATTATCGGAGAGAAACCATGCAATTGTTCAGTACAAGTATGTTTGAGCAGGAGACTGCGCGGCAGCGGAGCGGACAGGCAGCCAATTGGCTGCGCGCGGCAGCGGTAGGCTTGCTGGCATTGGCGGCTGGATTGACTTCAGGAGTTGCCCAGCAGATTGGGCCAGGGGCAAAGGCTCCGGAGAAGGCAGCCTCTGAGCTGCCCGCGGCGCCGGCGCCGGCTCTGACCGAACCGTTGAAGCTGCGTCCCACCGCGCGGGACTTTTCCAAGCCCGCAGGCAGGTTGATGGGAAATCCGATCAACGAGTACCGGCCAACCTCGATCGTCAAAGCCAGCTTCCAGAACTCCGTTCGGCTCAATGACCTGGTTAAGAATGGCATGATTTACCTCAGCCTCTCCGACGCGCTGGCGCTGGCCATTGAAAACAACTACGATCTGGCCATCTCCCGCTACGATCTGGACATCGCCGATACCGATATTCTGCGCTCGCGCACCGGACAAGGGCTGCTGGGCGCGCCCTCCGGCCTCGTCACCGGCACACTCGGCGGCTCCGGCTCCATCCTCTCTACCGGCGGCGGTCCGGGTGGTACGGCTGGCGGCTCTGGCGGCGCCGGTTCCGGCACTGCGGGACTCACGCTGACTACCGGCGGCGCCGGCATGATGCCGGAGAGCCTGGAACCCTCCGTTACCGCGGCGCTCAAGTTTGATCGCGCCAGTACGCCTTCCAGCAGCTTCTTTACCGGCGGAAAGACCACCACAAACACCTATGACTTTACCTATAACCAGGGCTTTGTCACCGGCACGGCCTTCCAGTTTACCTTTGACAACAGCTCCAACACGACGACCAACGCCGTTTCGACTTACAGCCCGCTTTATAACTCCAGCTTCAATGCCCAGTTGACGCAGCACCTGTTGCAGGGAGCCGGCATCTGGATGAACAAGCGCTTCATTTATCAGGCGATCAACGACCGGCGCATTACCGATTCATCCTTCCGTCAGCAGATTCTTTATACCGTCAATCAGGTGGAGACCATCTACTGGGGTCTCGTGCAGGCCTACGAAGATGTGCAGGCCAAGCAGCACGCCCTGGAGCAGAGCACCAAACTGGCCGACGACGACCGCAAGCAGTTGGAGATCGGCACCGTGGCCCCGCTGCAAGTAGTGCAGGACGATTCAGGCGTGGCCAGCGACAAGCAAGCCCTCATCGCCGCTCAAAGCTCGCTCAACTACCAGCAGCAGATCATCAAGCAGGCCATCGCCCGCAACCTGAACGATCCGGCGCTCTCGGTTGCCCCGGTGATTCCCACCGACCGCGTCACCATCGAAGAAATTCCCGAAGAAAAGCAGCCGGTCGAAGCGCTTGTGCAGGAGGCTTTCCAGCAGCGTCCGGAGCTGGAGCAGGCCATGCTCACATTGCGCAACGATGAGATTACGCTTAAAGGCGCGCGCAACGCCCTGCTGCCGCAACTGGACGTCTTCGCCTACCTCAGCGGTTCAGGCGTGGCCGGCTCGGTCAACAAGAATCTCTCCAGCGCGTTTTGCGGAGGCACTTGCCCGACCGGTTCAACCGGAGCCTTTGGCGCATCGCTCGATAATGCCTTTGACAATTCCTCGCCTGACAAGGGCTTCGGCTTCAATCTCACTATTCCCATAGGCAACAAGGCTGCGCAGTCGGTGCAGGCACGCTCGCTGATGGAATACCGCCAAGCCGAGTTGCGCCTTGAGCAGCTCTACACGCAGATCCGTATGCAGGTGGTCAACGCGCAGTTCGCGCTCACCAACGACCGGGCGCAGGTGCTGGCTTCCATCGCCGCCCGCGACTATAACCGGCAGAATGTGGACGCTGAAATCACCAAGCTGCATCTGGGCGCTTCTACCACGGCCACAGTGCTGCTGCAGCAGCGCAGCCTGGCTACCGCCGAAGACAACCTGATCGCCGCCAACGCCGCCTATGCCAAGGACCGCGCCGGCCTCTACCAGACGCTGGCCTCCACCTTGCAGCACTACGGCATCAACCTGCAAGAGGCGGCTACCGGCAATGTGACCGCCGCGCCCGTGGTTCCCGGCGTCGCCCCAGCCAAAGAGAACAAGTAAGTTTCCACGTTGCAAATCCGCCGTGTCCCATCCTTCGCTTAATAGGTAAAGGATGGGCACCACGGACCCCAAGCGGGCAAAGCGAGCAGTTGACTGCACCGCAGGTGGACGGCTACCGCTCCGCGACCATATCCAGCAGGTCAAAGAACTCCGGAAAGCTGATCGCCGCCGATTCCGCGCCACAAATTTGCGTCTCGCCCTCGGCCCGCAGCGCGGCCACGCTGAAGGCCATGGCGATGCGGTGGTCGCCGCCGGAGTCAATCACCGCCCCGTGCAGCGTTTGCCCGCCCGGCACATCCAGGCCATCCTCGAACTCCTCGATCTCGGCGCCCATGGCGCGCAGATTCTTCGCCACCAGCGCAATCCGGTCCGACTCCTTCACGCGCAGTTCCTTTGCGTCGCGGATGCGGATACCGCCGCTGGTGAATGGCCCGATGGCCGCCAGCACCGGCAGCTCGTCGATCAGTTGCGCAGCCAGAGCGCCGCTGACGGTGGTCGATCCCAGCCCCTCGGCCATCGCCGACACTTGCACCGTGCCCACCAGCTCTGCGTTCTTCTCTTCCAGATTCAAAATAGATACGTGCGCCCCCAATGCGGTTAGAACGTCCAGCAGCGTGGCGCGCGTGGGATTCAATCCCAGCGACTCCAACACCAGGCTGGAACCTGGGAATAACGCCGCCGCGCACAAGAAGAAGGCCGCCGAGGAGATGTCTCCGGGAACAGTTGCATCGATGGCGTGCAGCGTCTGCGGCCCTGATATCGACACCGAGCCGAGCGTCCGCGTCACCTTTGCGCCAAAAGCCCGCAAGGCCAGTTCGCTGTGATCGCGAGTGCGCACCGCCTCGCGCACCGTGGTCATGCCCGCCGTCTGCAAACCCGCCAGCAGAATGCAGCTCTTCACCTGGGCGCTGGGCACCGGCATCGTATAGTCGATGGCCTGTAGCACGCAGCCTTCAATCTTCAGCGGAGCATGGCCCTCGGTAAGGCTGAGCCGCGCGCCCATCTCTGCCAGTGGCTTGCGGATGCGCTCCATCGGTCGCCGCGAAAGCGATTCGTCGCCCACCAGCGTGAAACTACCTTCTTGCGGCGCCAGAAGGCCGCTGACCATGCGCATCGTCGAGCCTGAGTTGCCACAATCCAAAGGCTCTATTGCCGGCGTCACGCGCCCTTCCACGCCGGTCACTTCAACCACGCCTTCATCGAGCCTGCGCACCTCGGCGCCCAGCGCCTCCATGCAGCTCAAGGTCGAAGCGCAATCGGCTCCGGTGGAGAAGTTGGTGAAGCGCGAGGTGCCCTCGGCAAAAGCGGCCAGCATTCCGTAGCGATGGCTAATGGATTTGTCACCTGGCAAGCGCAGGCATCCGAAGACATTCCGTGCCGGGCGAATGATGCGTTCAGTGTGCAAGGCTGCTCCTTGGTGCGGAATCTACCCAAGTATAACCAATTCAAATTCTCCCGCTTGATTTCTTCTTCCCTTCCCTCGCGGCCTGTGGGTTGGCTTTCGTCGTTCGACAAAGCTATCTCGTTCAACGCGGCGCGGGGTAATCTATAAGTATGGTTCCTACTATCGGAGTCTTCGATTCCGGCTTTGGCGGCCTCACCGTGCTGCGAGCCCTGGCCACAAGGCTGCCAAATGCCCGTTTCGCCTTTCTCGGCGACTCAGCCCGCCTTCCCTACGGCTCCAAATCCCGCCGCACCATTGCGCGTTACGCCGTGCAAAGCGCGCAATTCCTGGTTCGAGAGCAGAATGCCGAGTTTCTCGTAATCGCCTGCAACACCGCCAGCGCGCTGGCTTTGGACGCCATTCAGGAGGCTGTTCCGGTTCCCGTGCTGGGCGTCATCGAGCCTGGCGCCGAAGCCGCCCGCGCCGCTTCACGCACGGGAAATGTTTTGGTGATAGCCACGGATGCTACCGTGCACAGCCACGCCTACGCTGCCGCCTGCCAGGCTCGGGGGTTGCGCGCCCTGGAGAAAGCCTGCCCGCTGCTCGTCCCGCTGGTCGAGGAGGGCTGGACCACCTGCGGTGGGGCAGACGCGGATTGCGCCGCAGGAGAATCCAGTCAGCAGGCAAAGGTTACCGCTGAAGTCATCCGCATTTATCTAGCGGAACTTCTGGCCGACGCAGCCGCCCTCGGCATGAACGCTGACACTTTGGTTCTTGGCTGCACCCACTATCCACTGCTGCGGCCGCTGATCGAACGCGCCGTTCCGGCAGGGATGCGGGTAATTGACTCCGCCGAGGCTACAGCCGAGTCTGCCGCGCGCCTCTTCTGCCAGCATGAATCTGAAGAATCATCGCCCGATACGCAGATTCTGGCCACGCAAACACAGGTCGCGCGGATTCGCTGCTTTGCCACCGACTCTGTTGAGAAGTTCGAGAGCCTCGGTTCCCGCTTTCTGGGACAGCCTACCGGCAAGGTCGAATTGATTGACCTCGGAGGCTGATATCTCGGATGCTGGTATTCTATTAAGACGGTAGGTGTCCGAAATCCCCATCATTCGGACCCTGGAGGAAGAAAGCAAGCATGATCAATCTGGCGGGTAAGATAGCCGTCGTCTTCGGGCTGGCCAATAAGCGTTCCATCGCCTGGGGAATCGCCCAAAAACTGCACGAGGCCGGTGCAATTTTGGCCATCTGCTATCAAAATGAGCGTATGAGGCTGGAAGCGCAGAGCCTCATCGACGAGCTGCCCGGCGCCACAGGCTACCAGTGCGACGTCGCCAACGACGCTGAAATCGAAGCGGTCTTCGCCACCTTCAAGGAGAAGTTCGGCAAGCTCGACATTCTCGTCCACGCCATCGCCTATGCGCCCGCCGAGGAGTTGCGCGGCGAGTTCATCAACACCACGCGCGAAGGCTTCCGCATCGCCAACGACGTCAGCGTTTATTCTCTGATCGCCGTCAGCCGCGGCGCCGCTCCGCTGATGACCGAGGGCGGAAGCATCATGACGATGAGCTACTACGCCGCCGAAAAGGTCGTTCCCAATTACAACGTAATGGCTGTGGCCAAGGCGGGCCTCGAGTCCACCGTCCGCTATCTCGCTTACAACCTCGGCTCTAAAAATATCCGCGTCAATGCCATCTCCGCCGGGCCAATCAAAACCCTCGCCGCCCGCGGCGTTGGCGACCTCAGCGAGATGATGCGCTCCCATGCCGACCGCGCCCCGCTGCATCGCAACGTGGACCAGCTCGAAGTCGGCGGCGCAGCATTGTTCCTGGCCAGCGACCTGTCCAGCGCCATCACCGGCGAAATTCTCTACGTCGATTGCGGCTATAACATCATGGGATTCTGAGTTTTCTGCTTTGGATTTGTGCTATTGTTCCAGTAAGCAGGTGACCGCCCTCATCTTTCGTCCGAAAGCGCCGTCCATGCGCCTTGATCGCTTTTTGCTCCCTGATAGTGGCCTGGTATTGCTTTTCCTTGCCGTTTGCCTATGCGGTCCGATAACAGCGATGGCGCAGGAAAAGCCCGCCCAGAGCCTGTCTGCGCCAGCCCCCGCAAAGGCCGCCGCGCAGACGCCTGATCTCTCCAAAGAAGGCATGGTTCTGGAGAAGGCTTACACGCGGATTCGCATGGAGGCCGACGGCACCGGCTCCCGCGAGACCATCTCCAGAGTTCGCGTCCTGGCCGACTCCGGCGTCAAACAGATGGCCGTGCTTACTTTCACTTATACGGCCTCGAACCAGCAGGTGGAGATCGGCTACGTCCGCGTCATCAAGCCCGATGGAACGGTGGTCGTCACTCCCGATTACAACGTGCAGGATATGCCCGCGGATGTAACTCGCCAGGCGCCCATGTACTCCGACATCCATCAGAAACACGTGGCCGTCAAGGGGCTCGCCGTGGGTGACACGCTCGAATCCAAAGTCACGCTGCGCACCTTGAAGCCCGAAGTTCCCGGCCAATTCTGGTTTGAATACTCCTTTGAAAAGAATCTAATTATTCTCGATGAACAACTGGATCTTGATCTGCCGGCCGGCAAACCGGTCATCGTCGCTAGCCCTGATCTTCAACCAACCCTGACTACAGCCGAGGGCCGCACTCTCTACCACTGGGCCAGCAGCAATCTGGCGCGCCCCGATCCCGACGCGCCGCCCAAGTCCACCAAGCACTGGAAGCCCTCGGTGCAGTTGACGACCTTCAGCAGTTGGGCGCAGATTGGCGCGTGGTACGACTCGCTGCAGCGCGACTCCCTCGCCGTCACCCCGGCAATCCAGGCCAAAGCCGATGCCCTCACCAAAGGCCTCACAACCAACCAGGAGAAGCTGCGCGCCATCTTCAACGACGTGGCGCTGCACATTCACTATGTGGGCCTTGAGTTCGGCATCGGGCGCTACCAGCCGCATCCGGCCGACGATGTGCTCTCCAACCAATACGGCGACTGCAAAGACAAGCACACGCTGCTGGCCGCGCTGCTCAAGGCAGCTGGCATCGAGGCATGGCCGGTGCTCATCTCCAGCAGCCGCGAACTCGACCCGGCCACGCCTTCGCCGGCGCAGTTTGACCACGTCATCACGCTGGTTCCGCTCGACGGCAAGCTGCTGTGGATGGACTCCACCGAGGAGGTCGCACCCGTAGGTCTGCTGATGGACAGCCTGCGCGACAAGCAGGCACTTGCGATTCCTGCCGGCAAGACTTCCTATTTGGAAAGAACTCCCGTCAATACTCCATATCCCCGACTGGTTCGCATACAGGCCGATGGCAAACTATCCGGCCAGGGGCTTTTCACGGGACACATCACGCAAACCATGGATGGCGACATAGGAATATTATTCCGTGCCGGCTTCCGCATGGTTCCGCAGTCCCAGTGGAAAGAGGTTTTGCAAAGAGTTGCGGGAAGCGAGGGTTACGCTGGAGATGTTTCAAATCCGAAGGTCTCCGAAGTAGAGCAAATTGACAAGCCCTTTCAATTCTCCTATGACTACACGCGGGAAAAATACTATCAGTGGAAGGATCAGGAAACCGCACACTGGATATCCCCTCCTCTGCCAGCGATGGGCGGAGAGTTGGCTCCCGGAGTGAAGGAGAAGAAACCCGCTGACGATCCAGAACTGGGTTCCGTTGGCGAGACCGATTACCACTCCTCTCTGCAATTGCCGGAAGGCTGGGTGATGGTTCAGCCCAAGGATGTCGATCTCAAGGAAGACTGGCTCGAGTATCACGCGAAATATAGCTTTAAGGATGGAACATTCACAGCGGAGCGGGTCGTTCTCATAAAGGAAACGAAGGTCCCGCTCGATCAATGGGAGAAGTATCTTGCATTCCGTCGTAGCATGTTTGATGACTGGAGTCGAGAGACATTGATCTCGCCACCAAAGGCTCATCACAAGTTTTTCTGAGCCAAATTGCGTATTGGATGGACAGAAGCGGAAGTCACTTGGGATGGCCTGTTCCTAACCTTCTAATTGATCACCCTCACGCGTTGATCGCCATGCCCTCGACGGCTCCATAGGCGTCGAGCAGCGCCTCGGCCAGCGTGGGATGCGCGTGAATGGTGTACATCAGCTCCTCCACCGTGCCTTCCAGCTCCAGCACGGCGACGGCTTCGGCGATGAGTTCCGTCGCCTGCGGCCCAAGAATGTGAACACCTAAAATCTCGCCGTACTTCGCGTCGGAGACCACCTTCACAAAGCCGTCGTGATTGCCCAGAATCGTAGCCTTCGAGTTGCCGGCAAAAGGAAACTTGCCCACCTTGACCTCACAGCCTTTTTCGCGCGCCTGGGTTTCGGTCAAGCCAACCGATCCGATCTGCGGTTCGGTATAGGTGCAGCCGGGGATGCGGTCGCGCCGCACCGGCCGGTAGGGCTTGCCCGCGATTTTGGCCGCGGCGATCATGCCGCTCATTGCGCCCACATGGGCCAGTTGCGGCAGCCCGGCCACAATGTCGCCGATGGCAAAGATGCCCGGCTCGGCAGTCTGCTGCGCGCCATCAACCTTGATCAGCCCGCGCTCCAGTTCAATGCGCGTCTTCTCCAGGCCAATGCCGCCGGTTCGCCCGGCCCGCCCCACAGCCACCAGCACCTTCTCGGCTTCCCTCACCTGCGGCTTGCCGTTGGCATCGGTGAAGCTCACCTTCACGCCGGCTTCGTTCTCCTCAACCGTCTCAACCCGCGCGCCGGTGTTCACCTCGATGCCGCGTTTCTTGAAGAGGCGCGTAATCTCCTTAGAGATTTCCTCGTCCTCAACCGGAACCACGCGCGGCAAAAATTCGAGGATCGTGACCTGGGAGCCAAATGCGCGAAAGATCGATGCGAACTCCATGCCCACCGCACCCGCGCCAATCACAATCAGCGAAGCGGGAATCCGCTCGATGGAGAGGATCTCGATATTCGTCAGAATGCGCTCGCCGACTTTGAGTCCAGGCAGCAAGCGCGCCTCTGAGCCAGTGGCGAGGATGACGTTCTTTGCCCGCAACTGCGAGAGACTCTCGCCACTGGTAATTTCAACCGTATAAACGCCCTCCTGCGCAGGACCGGTCAAGCTGCCAAAGCCTTCAATGCGCGCTATCTTGTGCTTCTTCATCAGGAAGTCGAGGCCCTTGGCGTGATTGGCGATGATGGCGTCTTTACGCGCTAGCACCGCGGCCCAGTTGAGCGTGGGCGAGCCGATGTTTTCAATCCCGAACTCGGCGGCGTGCTGGAAGTGCTGCCAGATTTCAGCGTTAAAAAGCAGTGCCTTGGTGGGGATGCAGCCCACGTGCAGGCAAGTGCCGCCCAGCTTGGGGGATTGCTCAATCAGCGCAACCTTCAGCCCCAACTCCGCGCCGCGAATCGCCGCCGTGTATCCGGCTGGTCCGCCGCCCACAATCGCCACGTCGTAAATCGTCTCTGCCACGCAAACTCCATTCCGGGCGCTGCCAGCTTGGCGAGCGCCGTCTTTCCCCATAGTTTATAGGACTGTCAACTACCACAGGAGAATCGCACTTGAATCGTTGAAGGTCAACCTGACTGCGAAAAAGGCCGGAGTGAGGGCGGAATCGACAAAAACACCCTCGAAAATCGACGAAAAACAGCCTCTTTTCGATCAAAAAGGCGTCATTCTTGGGCTAAAATCGGGCAAAAATGACGGTTTGCGGTTACTTATTGGTTAACAAGCGAAAATGTAAACCTATGAAACAATGCAAGTTAAAAGAAATGAAGAGTCAATAAATGGCTTCCATGGGGGTAGGGGGTGGCACCTACAGTGGTGGTAGCTGCTCGCTTTTCTCGCAAAACTGGGGTCAAGGATTGGCGGCCAGCAGAGATATTTCCATTGTGCGCCGGGGAATGTAATTATCTGCAAACGATCTGCGGGGGCCATTGCATGGAGTCAGCCGCATTTTTGGATGCTGCCCCTGTTCGGTATACACTTTTTAATTATGGAAACTACGGGTTGCGGCACGGCGATTGTTACGCCCTTCCGGGCAGATGGGTCGGTTGATGAAGCGGCGCTGATTGCGCTGGTGAACTGGCAGATCAGCTCAGGAATCGATTTCATGGTGGCCTGCGGCTCAACGGGCGAGGCGGCCACGCTGGAGGAAGACGAGTGGCTGATGGCTGTCTGCACTGTGGCCGAGGCGGCCGCCGGCCGTGTGCCGGTGTGGGCCGGCTGCACCCACAACTCCACCCGCACACTGGTGCGCCGCGCAAGCCGGCTCCGGCAGATTCGCGGCATCGACGCCGTGCTCTCCGCCAATCCCTATTACAACAAGCCCTCGCAGGAGGGCCAGTTCCAGCATTTTCTCGCCTTGGCGAAGACGGTTGCCCCGCTGCCCGTTGTGATCTACAACATTCCTGGGCGCACCGGGATCAACCTGGAACCGGAGACAGTTCTTCGCCTGGCCGAGGCCGCGCCGAATATCCAGGCCATCAAGGAATCCAGCGGCAAGCTGCCGCAGATCGCTCAACTGGTCCACACTCTGCCGCGCGGTTTCAAAATCTTCAGCGGCGACGACAATCTGGGCCTGGCTTCCATCGGCGTGGGCGCGCACGGACTCATCAGCGTGGCCGCCAATGAGATTCCCGCCGAGATGGGCCGCATGATCCGCGCCGCGCTCTCCAATAACTGGATCGAAGCCCACGAGCTGGAGCGCCGCTACGCGCGGCTGATCGATGCCAATTTCTGGGACTCCAATCCCTGCCCGGTCAAGACCGTGCTCTCGCTGATGGGCCGCTGCTCTGACCACGTCCGCCTGCCGCTGGTTCCTCCCTCGGCCCCTATCCGCGCCCGTCTGGAGCGGCTAGCCGGTGAACTCGGACTGCTCAAGCATCTGCCCCCGCCCGATGGCCCCTCTGAGGTCTTTTGAAGCCAGCCGTTTGTGCCCGGATTCCAATCTCCGGCGATGTATACCGATCTAAAGGAGTTCGCATGAATGTGCGATTGAAATCCGCGCGGTCGAGTGTGCTGGTGATCTTGTTGAGCACAGCAGCCTTCGCGGCGGCACAGACACAGCCGGAAGCAGCAAAAAAACCCGATCCGAACGACTTTGCCAACCACCCCGGCTACACATCGCTCTTCGACGGCAAGACGCTCGCCGGATGGGAAGGGCAGCCGGGGCTGTGGAGGATCGAGGACGGGGCTATTGTTGGCGAGACGGCTGCCGAGAACTTTGAGCGCTGGGCATTTCCCAATACATTTTTGATCTACCGTGGCGTTGAGGCGAAGGACTTCGATCTCAAGCTGGAGATCAAGGTGGAAAAAGGCGGCGGCAGCGGCATCCAGTACCGCAGCAGCGTGGGAATCCAACCGGGACAGGCGCCCGGCACCATCAAGAACGGGCGCGATCCCCGCTGGGAGATGATCGGCCCCCAGGCGGATTTCTGGTTCCCGGTCGACGAGAAGGCAAAGCAATACAGCGGGCAACTCTACTCGCAGAACACCGGGCGGGGCATTATCGTATCGCGCGGGCAGGTGGTCCAGTCGCTGCCAGGCAAGACTCCTCAACAAGTGGGCGTCATCGGCGATCGCGCCAAGCTGGGCGCATATGTCCGCGACGGCGAGTGGAACCAGTACACCATCATCGCGCGCGGCGGCGTCATCCTGCACATTCTCAACGGCCAGTTGATGGCCGTGCTGGTGGACGACGATCCGGCTTCGTCCAACAACGTCTCCGGCCTCATTGGCTTGCAGATAGAGGGCGTGCCCTGCAAGGTCTCCTTCCGCAACCTGTGGCTGAAGAAGATCAATTGAAGGTTTTGCTGAACCGAGGATTCGCAGCCGAAGAATATATTATGATGAAGTCGGATGTAAGCCTGCGCAAGCCCATCGACTCGGTCTTGAGACCCAGACTCTTGTTGAGGGCTATTTTTTTGGGGAGATAACAATGTCCCGCATCGTAGAGATTACCGAACTCGCGCTTCGTGATGCGCATCAGAGCCTGCTCGCAACCCGGATGGCTTTGGACGATATGATTCCAGCCTGCGAAGCAATCGACAAGGCCGGCTACTGGTCGGTCGAGTGTTGGGGAGGCGCAACCTTCGACTCCTGCATTCGCTTTCTCAATGAGGATCCCTGGGAGCGGCTGCGCGTCTTCCGCAAGCTGATGCCCAACAGCCGCCTGCAAATGCTGTTGCGCGGCCAGAACCTGCTCGGCTATCGGCACTACGAAGACGGAGTCGTCGAGCGCTTTGTGGAGAAGTCGGCGGTCAACGGCATCGATGTTTTCCGGATTTTTGATGCGCTGAACGACCCGCGCAACCTGCGCACCAGCATCAACGCCGTGAAGAAGACCAGCAAGCACGCGCAGGGCACCATCTCTTACACCGTCAGCCCGCTGCACACCGTCGAGGCCTTCGCACAGATGGCACTCGAGTTGCGCGAGATGGGCTGCGACTCCATCTGCATCAAAGACATGGCCGCTTTGCTCCGCCCCCAGCCCGCTTATGACCTGGTGAAGGCCATCAAGCAGAAGTGCGGCGCGGAGACGCTCGTCCATCTGCACACCCACGCGACGACTGGCGTGACGATGGTCTCGCTGATGAAGGCCATCGAGGCGGGCTGCGACATCGTGGATACCGCGGTCAGTTCCCTCTCGCTTGGGCCGGGACACAACCCCACCGAAAGCCTCATCGAGATGCTCGAAGGCACAGGCTACGAGACGCGCGTCAATCTGGATTGTGTTCTCCGCGCCTCCAGCCACTTTGCCAAGATTCGCCCGCGCTATAAGGAGTTCTTCAGCGAAAATACCGGCGTGGATACGGAGATCTTCAAGAGCCAGATTCCCGGCGGCATGATCTCGAACATGGAAAGTCAGCTCAAAGGCCAGGGCGCGGGCGACCGCCTGAAGGAAGTTTTGGAAGAGGTGCCCAGGGTTCGCAGGGACGCTGGCTATCCGCCGCTGGTCACGCCCACCAGCCAGATTGTCGGCTCACAGGCCGTCTTCAATGTACTGATGGGCAAGTACAAGACGCTCACCGGCGAGTTTGCTGACTTGATGCTGGGCTACTACGGCGCTACGATTGGCCCCAAGAATCCTGAGGTTCTCAAGCAGGCCGAAGCCCACGCCAAGAAGCCGGCCATCACCTGCCGCCCCGCCGATTTGCAGTCGCCGGAGTGGGAGAGCCTGAGCGCCGCTGCAAATGCCTTGCCCGGCGCCAACGGCAGCGACGAAGATGTGCTGACTTACGCCATGTTCCCCCAGGTCGCGCCCAAGTTTTTCTCAACCCGCGCCCAGGGCCGCAGGAATGTGGGCAAGGATCCGGCGGCGAGCAAGGCGCCCGAGGCGAAGGCTGCTGCGGCTCCAGGCGCGCCTCCGCTCAGCGCCAAGGTGAACTATCTCATCACTCTGAACGGCAAAGAGCACCGGGTCTCCGTGGCTCCGGGAAGTTAATAGATATTCATGGCGACAGATTCAGGAGCGGCAATGGCGAATCAGGAAGAAAATACGAAAACGACAATGACAGAGAAGGTTTTCTCTCTTGGAGCAAAACGCGCGGAGCTGAAACTCGGCGGCGGCCAGGAGCGAATTGAAAAGCAGCACGCCGCCGGCAAGCTGACCGCGCGCGAGCGCATTGCAAGCCTGGTTGACCCCAACAGCTTTCAGGAGATCGGCCTTTTTGCCGCTCATCGCGCCACGTTCTTCGGCATGAATGGCAAGGAGATGCCCGCCGATGGCGTGGTCACCGGATGCGCGAAGATCGATGGCCGCCAGGTGCATCTCGCCAGCCAGGACTTCACCGTAGGCGGCGGCTCCGCCGGCGAAGCGCACAACGACAAGTGCGTGGACATGATGAAGCTGGCGCTCAAGACCGGCACTCCCTTCGTTTTCATGAACGACTCGGGCGGCGCGCGCGTGCAGGAGGGCATTGACAGCCTGGCCGGTTATGGCCGCGTCTTTTATCACAATGTCCTGCTCTCCGGCGTGGTGCCACAGATTTCGCTCATCTGCGGTCCCTGCGCGGGCGGCGCGGTTTACAGCCCGGCGCTGACCGACTTTGTCATTCAAACCCAGCAGGCGCGTATGTTCATCACCGGGCCGAAGGTCATTCGCCAAGTTACCGGCGAAGTGGTCAGCGACGAGGAACTGGGCGGCCCTCATGCACAGATGAGTTCAGGCGTGGTTCATCTTGTGGCGCGCGACGACGAGGACGCGGCGCATCTCTGCCGCCGCCTGCTCAGCTTCATGCCATCCAACAATCTCGAAGATCCGCCGCGTTTGAGCTACAACCTGCCCATCGATTCCGACCCGGAGATTGGCGCAATCGTTCCTGTCGATAACAAGGCCATTTATGACGTGCGCGAGGTGGTCACGCGCGTTCTCGACTATCAGGATTTTTTTGAAATTCAGCCGGAGTTCGCCGCGAACATCGTCATCGGCTTCGGACGCTTGCAAGGCCGGCCCGTGGGCATCATCGCCAGCCAGCCCAATCATCTGGCTGGAGTGCTGGACATCAATGCCTCTGACAAGTCAGCGCGCTTTGTTCGCTTCTGCAACGCCTTCAACATTCCTTTGATTACCTTCGTCGATGTGCCCGGTTTTATGCCCGGCGTCGAGCAGGAGCGCGGCGGCATCATTCGCCACGGCGCCAAGCTGCTCTTTGCTTACTCGGCCGCCACGGTTCCCAAAATCACGGTGGTACTGCGCAAGGCTTACGGCGGCGCATATATCGCCATGTGCTGCAAGGACCTGGGCGCGGACCGCGTGATCGCGTGGCCCACCGCCGAAATCGCCGTGATGGGAGCCGAGGGCGCTGCGGAGATCGTCTTCCGGCGTGAGATCGACGCCGCCGAAGATAAGGCCGCTCGCCGCCAGGAATTGGTTGACGACTATCGCAACGCCTTCTCCAATCCCTTTGTCGCCGCCGGCCGCCGTCTTGTGGATGACATCATCGATCCCGCCGAAACAAGAAAAGTTTTGGCGGACGCTCTTGAATCACTGCACACCAAGCGGGAGCTGCGGCCCGCCAAGAAACACGGATTGATTCCACTCTAACGAGGAGCCGCGCGTGACATTGGATTTGACGGATTTGATTCAGGCTGTTTCTGAACGGCAACGGGCAACGGAGCTCCAACTGGGCGAGTTGATCGCGCTCGTCAAGACCCTGGAGGCAAGATTGGCTGCGCCTGCCCTGAGCGCTGTCGCGCGTCGCGAGGATGAGGTCGCGCCAGAGACGCTGGTGGTGATTGCCGCCGCGGTCACGGCGTTCCTCGGCAAAAAGGTCCGCATTCGCTCGGCCAGGCTGCTTACGCCGTCGCCACGCGAAGCTGCCAGCGCATGGGCGCAACAGGGGCGTGTGCTGATTCATGCCTCCCATCGCCTGCGTTAGAGGCACCAACTCAACGATACTTTCTTGATGAAAGGGACGTGTACTTTGAAGCTACAGATCGGAATTGACGGAAAAAGCTACGAAGTCGAGGTCGAAGTGCTGGAAGAGGACGCTGCGCAGACAAATGCCAGGCCCGCGCCCAGCCGCCCGCTAGCCGCCGCATCGCAGCCCGCGCCGGCGGCCAAAGCGCAAGCTCCGGCGGCCGCCGAAGTTGGGGATGAAACGAAGGTCTGCCGCAGCCCTGTCAACGGCATTGTCATCAAGGTGAATGTCGAGCCGGGCCAAGCGGTTCAGGCCAACGATCTGATCATGGTTCTCGAAGCCATGAAGATGGAAACGAATGTTACCGCGCACAGCGCCGGTACGGTGAAACAAGTGCGCGTGGCGCCAGGAGACTCCGTCAAGGTCAATCAGGTTGTCGTCGAGTTCGCGTGATCGCCGCCCAACACTTTCCGGCAAAGCACTGCATAACCCCGCCGCTTGCGGCGGGGTTTTTTGCTCGCGCCGGTAGCGTAAGTGGAGTGGATATTGCAGCCTGTTTTATCTTCTTCAGCGGTAGCGCCGCGTGGCTTTGAGAACCACCGAGAAGACGCCGGACTCGTCGCGGGCCAACTGCAGGGAGACGTGGTGGTTGATGGCGACCTCGGCCTGGATCAACTGCTGTCCGGTGGTGTTCACGTTGGTGGCGTAGGTGAGGGTAAGGGTGCGGCCCAACTGCTCCTCGACGATGATGCGAGAGGTGGAGTTGCCCAGCGCGCCGAGGTAATTCGGGTCCACCTTCACGGAACCCGCGCCAAAGAGCTTTTGCACCCGCGAGCTGACAGTGGCGTTCAAAGCGCCGCCAAGCAGGGCGTCGGTGGGGTTGGCGCCGGATTGCTGCTGTTGCTGGGTATAAATGCGCTGCTGGCTTTCAGTGCGGCCCAACGCCAGAAGCGCCAACACGTCGGCCTCCGGAAGCGGTGGATCGGAGCGATATATGACTGCCAGCTTTGCCGGGGTTCCGTGCAGGCCGAGAGTGATGTCATAGTCCTCCACGCGGGCCGTGGCGTTCAGGTCAATGATTGGTTCAATGTGGACCGGGTTGGTAAAGTTGATGTCGCCGCGCTGCAACTCGTAGCGGGTTCCGGCAATAATTCCGCTGCCCTCCGTAACATTGATGCTGCCCAGCAGCGAAGGCGAAGCCAGAGTGCCGCGCAGGCGCAGATCGACATTGCCGGCCAGCTTGGCGTAACCGTTCTGGAAACTGAGTTGCGGCGACGATGTCAGATGCACGTCCAGGCGAAGATGGTTGGACGGGGCGTCAGCGGGCGCTATGGTCCCGACGGCGCTGGCTTGCTGGGCCAGAGCCGAAATGTCCAGTTCAGGGCTGAGTGCGAAGCGCGTGATGAGCACATCGCCAGAAAGCAGCAGGTCGTTCTGCTGCCCTTGCAGGTGAAGCGTGGCATCAGCCAGGGAGCTGACCCCGGACGGATAGCGAATGCGAATTCCCGTTCCGGTAGCCGTGAGGTTGGCAAAGAGTCCATGTTGATAGGCCAGGTAGCCTGACAGGCTCAACTGCCCGCCGCCGGTCATAGCCGTCAGCGACTTGACCTCCAGCCGGTTCTGGTTGAACTCCAGCGTTCCATGCAACTGGCTCAGGCCGTTGGGCACATCTTCAAGAGATAGCGCCCCATTCTGAAAGTCAACGCGCCCCCTCAGGCCGGGATTCATCAGTGGACCATGCGCCTCCACCTGAAAGGTGGTGTTGCCGCTGGCGGTAAGGTCAGGATCCAGCGTCTCGGCCACCTTCAAATTGATTGTTCCGCTGGCGGCAAAGTCCAGTTGCTTTTTGTCCTTCAGCGACAAACTGCCCTGTGCCCGCAAGTCCGTCTCTTCGCCGGTCACGTGCAAGGGGTCCAGATGGATGAGAGCGTGGTCGAGCGTAGCGTGAGCTCCGCCCACGCTCTGCAGATGAACGCCAGCCACCGTGGCCGCCAGCTCCTGCAAGCGGGCCTCGCCGCGCAGATCAGAGGGCCGCGCCAACGGTCCCTCGACGGTGACCGTTCCGGCCAGCGAGGACTCGCCGCTGATGCCCTGCACGTGAGCCAGCTTGAAGAGCGCGCCGATGTTGAAGTGCGAAAAGTCAAGATTGGCCTGGGTGGCATACTCCCCGGTGAGCGCCGTCTGGCCGTGCAAGATGAGTTTGGCGGAGTTCATCTCTGTAGTCAGCGCGTAAGTAACGGCGCGGTTGGCAGTGTGCGCGGTCAGCGCCAGGTTGCCCACGCTCTCTCCGCTCAACGCGAGGCCAGAGAGCGTGGCGTGTGCTTCCAGGCTCGGGTCGCTGGGCGTACCGTAACCCTGCACCGAAAAGCCCAATTTGCCTGTGGCAGCAAGTCCCTGGCTCCGCAACCAATCGACGCGCGCCACGTCAATGCCCGCACCCGTAGCGTTGAGCACGAAGCGGTGAGAGTCAAGTTCGTAGCTGCCGGTCGCCGCAATCTTCCCTGCCGCTTCATTCACGGTCAGGGAAGTCAACTTGAGAACCCGGTTGGCGATGCTGCCCTGCGCTCGGATGCGTTCCACCGGCTCGCCGTAGACGCTGCCTTTGTCCAATTCGACCCAGCCTGAGCCGGATGTCGCGCGGAGTGGTCCGTCGAGTTGAAGTTGCGCATTGAGCGGGCCGGCCAAGGGAAACTTAGGGCCGGTAAATGGCCGCAGATCATCCAGACTCACCTGGCTTGCGCGCAAGCGAAGATGAAGCAGCGAATTGGCGTCGAAAGAGGGAATGGGCGCAACGCCGTGCACCGCGCTCCCCGTAGCCGCGGCAACCAGGCTGCCACTGAGGTCAATTGTGGCGCTCCCGCGTTTCAGCAAGCCGTGTTCAATCGTAATGCGCTCGCCAGAGTAGCTTCCGGTGGCGCTGACTGAATCCAGATGAATCAACTGCGGCTGGGCGGCGCTGGAACCTGCCAAAGGCGGCAATTCTACCGCCAGTTGCGCGGCCTTTGCGTTGCCAGAGAGGCGCGGATCGACAAGAGAACCCGTCCAACTGCCTTGAAAATCGCCCTGGCCGGAGATCGCGACTGGAAGAGCAGCCGTGCCGGACCTTCCATTCCGCGTCAGGCCCAGGTCGCGCAAAACCGTGTCGAACTCTCTCAGATTGCCGGAGTGAAAATCCACGGCGAGCGCCGAAGAACTGGTAAGCGGATAGGCGCCCAGATGGCCATGCGCCTGCAGTTGGCTGGAGGGCAAGTTAAGCTCCAGCTTGCGCAGATCAACCGCACCGTCGTGCTCGGTGTAGGTGGCGTCGATGAGGCCGCTGGCAGGCGTCTCGTTCGCCTTGCACTGCGCTGGTGGCGTAAGTCCAAGCAACGCCTGCACGGAGACGGTATTCTGGTCGCCGTTGATCCAGTGCGCGGCAGCCTGCCCGTTTATGCGCGTGTCGAAGCCAAGATGCTGGAAAGGCGGATCGGAGACCATCTCCAGCAACGTATCCAGGGCTACGTCCTTGAACTGAGCAGTTACCTTGCCGTTGACCGGAATGATGAATGGAAGCGGATGGCTGAATGTGAGCGCACCTCCGGCCTTAGCTCCGCCAGGGTGCGGAGTGCTCATGCGAGTCGTCTGCATCGTGGTTGTTCCAGGGATGAACGGCAGCCAAGGCGTCAGGGCAATTTCGCCATCCAGTTCTCCTCCCTGGCGCAGGCGGGCAACGATTGAGGTAATCAGCAACTGCTCAGCGTCGCCGTGTAGATGCGCGTCTAGCGTTACGCCAGTGGCGACCACTCCGGTTCCAATGTAGGAACCATTGCTGACGTGAATGCTTCCGTCCAGGAGAAAGCCTTCGCTTTCCCCGTTCGCGCCAAAGTCCAGATGAGCGATACCGTACGGTGTGAAAGGATAACCCGTGATGGTGTTCACCAGGCGCATGTCCAGATCGCCGGTAACTCTGCCTTGCCAGCGGGGATGAGCAAAACTATCGAGGGAGCCAACCACTTCCAGTGTGCGCTCCTTCACGCCGCGTCCGCTTGCGGTAATGCGTAGGGAACGCAGGTCGGCCGAGTTGCGCGCCAGCTCCAGCGTGGCTTGCAGATATCCATGAACCGGCGGCTGCGCCGAAGCTGCATTGGAAGACCCCGCCCGCGCAAGATTCAGATCACGGACCCCAGCCTCGATGCGATAGAACTCCAGTGCGTGGGCCGTTGCCGGCGCGTAAGCCATGCGCAGCGAGGCGTCGCGGGCCGTAAAGTCGAGCGGAATGTAACGATTCTGAAAGTCGAAGCCGGCGGCGCGATTCTCGTAGTGCAAAGCGCCCTGTTCCACGTCAATGCGGTTGGTCTTCAGGTCAAAGAATCGATCGAGCGCGGGTTTTCCGGGCTTTCCCGGTTTGCGCGGCTGTGGCTGGTTGGTTGAGCCGTCGGCATAAACGATGAGATGCAATTGCGGACGGGCGATGTCCAGCTCGCGCAACAGAATGCGTGGAGTGAAAATGCCCAGAATGCTGATCTTTACACGAAGTTGGCCGACCTGGGCGTAGGGAGCTTCGCTTGAAGCTTCGAGGCCGTGGATCACCAGTCCATCCGCCTCTGCCTCCAGATGAAGAAGATTCCAATGAAACGAAGCAATCTCAACCCGCCCGCCGGTGGCGGTTTCCACCTTATTCACCAAATAACCGCGGACAAAGTTCTCAAAGCCGGCTGAACTGGCCCAGAAAAACAGGCCCGCGGCAGTGATCGCCAGCAAAACTACCGCGCCAGCTACTGTAAGTGGAAGATGGAGGAGAAAAAAGCGGCGCAGGCGGCTTGGCCGTTTTGGCTCGGATGGCAGTTCCGGCGCAGGAGTCTCGATGGGAACAGGCGGCGTGGATTCGTCTTCGCTCATGCGCCTCCTTTTCCGGCGGTGCTCTCACCTTCCGTGCTCTCCAGCGACGGGTCAAGCACTTCCACATCGCCCTGCTTGCGCAGGTTCCTCAGCCAGTCGGCGAAGAGCGCGTTCACCTGCCTCTGAAGCAGAATCTCCTCAATGCGTTGAGACACTGTCTTGAGCGGCGGCTTCTCGTCGCCCGCCGCATACTGGGGCAGAAGCGTTTCGCGGTAATACTTCTCAATCTCCTCTGGCGCAATCTGAATTCCCTGCCGGAAGCGCTCTTCAATAAAGCGCAAAATCTGAATCCGGTGGCGCAGATAGCTTTCGACTCTCTCCTGCGTAAGACTGTTGGCGGCAAGAAAAGCCTTCCATCCCTCCTCGGAGGCGCAGTTCAGATGAACGCATGCCGGCACTTCGTTGCGAATCTCCTTGAGCCGCGCATCAATCTCCGCCTGCGATGGCTCGATTGCCTGCGTGTCCTCCTGGCGAATCTGCTGCTGGATGAGCGCACGGCTGATCAACTGCCTCAGAGCCATCCGGGGAGTGAGAACGCCGAGTCCGGCCCGGCCCGGATCCAGCACCGCCAGGCGCATCTCGTCGTCCAAGTCGCTGGCCAGAATCGCCTGATTGTTGACCACGGCCACTACCTGGTCAAGCACCACGGGCTTCGCCGTCTGAAGCGGTTGCGCGCTTACAACAAGCGATGCTGGAAGAGCGAGCCAACCCGCCAGCATCAAAATGCTTGCCAGCGCGATGGGGTGCCGAAGATGCAAACGCTTGCTCATCAAAAGGTCTGTCCCAGGCTGAAAAAGAAGTTGAAATGACCGGCTTCACCCACGTGCGGATTGGCGTCAATCGGCCTCTGCGCGTAGTCAATATTTTCGGGAAAGATGGGTGGATTCAGGTTGTAACTGAAGTCCAGCCGTATTGGCCCGACAGGCGTATGGTAGCGCAATCCGACTCCCGGCGTGTGGGAGAAGTAGTTGAAGTTGCACTGTCCCTGCTGGCCGACCGAGGTTTTGGGCCCGCTGGGAACAGGATCCGGATTCCCGCTGACCGTCACCTTGCAGTTGTCGCGCTCCGGCTGGCGAACTCTCAGTGCGCTCGCCCAGGCATCGCCCGCATTGGTGAAGACGTTGCCCATATCGTGGAAGAAAACCAGGCTCACGGTGTTGCCCAGCCAGGGCAGCGTGGGCGGCGGCAGGCGCAACTCGGTGCTGTTGATCAGGGCGCCTGCGCCGCCGATGGGATAGCCGGTCTCAGGATCGCGCGGTCCGGCCGAGTTTGAACCGAAACCTCGCAGAGAAGTAGCCCCGCCGGCGTAGAGCCTCTCAGGAAGAGGAATCAGCTCGGCCTCCAGCGCTCCAAAGGCCCGTTCCTGTCCGTAGCGCGTGTTGCGCGCCAGCACGATGCGCCCTTTGTCAAAGCCGTAGTAGCTGGAGTTCGACAGATCGAGGCGGTTGAAGTTGGCCTGCGCGCCAAAGTGCTGCTCGGAGAGAAACTCCTGAAAGCTGGTGTAAGTTCCCCGATGCGCATCCAGGGGCGAGTCGCGCGTATCGCGAATCCAGGTCAGCGCCGGTCCCGCCACGCGCACCGCCGTTGCCAACTGCTCAATCTCGGATGGATAAACCTGCAAGCTGCTGGCCTCCACCTTCACGCGGCGAATATCGAACTCGTAGACCAGGGTGCTGGCCCTGGACAGCCAATTGCGAGATGGATCAAAGTGCTCCGTCCAGCGCATTCCGCCTTCCAGCTTCGAGGCCACATAGGTACTCACGTCCAGGCTGTTGGCGTAGCCGCCTGAGAGGGTAAGCCCGAAGTTCCGATTGCCCTCAAAGTGCGGGTTCTGAAAAAGCAGGTCGACCTTTTGCTCCAACAGACCATAGTTGCCGCGCAGAGAGATCGATTGCTCCCGGCCGAAGAGATTGTTGCGGGTAATATCCAGCAGCGCGCGGTAGCTGACTCCGGTCTTGCCGTTGGGATTGCAACTGGCGCCGCTGGCGATGATGCCACCGCAGTTGTACTGCGGGGTTCCAGTCTGGGCTTCGAGACCAAAGCCATAGGTCAACGCCCAGCGCCGCGCCTCTGTGGCTTGGATCAGCACTGTCTTGTACGTTTCACCGCCGGAGGGGTTTTCGACGGCCGTATCAATTTCGTTGAAGAGAGCAAAGTTGTAAAGATTGCGCTGCGTCTCCGTCAGCGCCGCCTGGCTGAGCGGGGCGCCGGGATGCAGGGTGATGGCATGGGCGATTGTGGCCGGGCGGGTGTAATGCAACCCGGACAAAAGCACCTTTCGCACAAAAACCTGCTGCCCTTCGGTGATGTGGAAGACCACGTCCACCTTGTTCGGGTCAGCCTGCTCAATCTGCTGGGCAACCTCGACCCTTGCCTGGTTGAAACCCCGGTTCATGTAGCCGGTCAGCAGCGCATCCCGGTCTCCGGCCAGCAACGCCGGCGAAAGCAGTTGCCCGGCGACCGTGTTCAACTGCGACAACAGCTTGGCTGCGGCCGTGTGTTCGTTTCCCTCAATCCGCACCGTGCCCACCCGCATCTGCGTTCCTTCTTCGATGTGGTAGACGACAGCGAGCGCGACCTTACCGCTTTTGCCCGTCGCAGGCGCGCTGGTCTCCGTAGAAATCCTCACACCGGAAAAACCATTGTTCTGATAGACGGCCTGAAGCGCGCTGACGTCGGTTGCGATAAGAGCCTGCGAGTAGGCGCCATAGCGGTCGAGCGTATCGGCGGCATGGACGCTGAGAAACTCCTTGAGTGTTGCCGAGTCAAAGTAGCGATTGCCCTCAACTGAGACCCGCTCCACGCGCCGCCGCGCGCCCAGCCGCACCCGATAGAGAATCGTTACCTGCTCGGCGGTTGTGGATTGCCGCTCGTGCTCCACCTTCACGTCAAAGTAGCCCTGCCTCTGATAAAAGTCGCGCAGCCGCCGATTGCCCTCATTGAGCAGGTCATCATCCACACTGCCCTCCTCAAAGATGGGAATGATATGCTTGAGCCGCTCCGGGCTGGCGCTGGCGCCCTCCACTTCCACCTTAACGACCGGACCCCGATTGACGGAGATGCGAAAGTTCTCCTTATGGCTCGTCCCCGCGTACTGCGGGGATTCCAGCTTGATCTCAGCCTCCAGCCGCTGCTGGCGCTGATAGACCTTCAGCACTCCGGCCAACGCCTTGCTTCCGGTCTCCTGGTCAACACGCGCATTAGCCTTCAGATGAGTATGACGGCGAAACACGTCCACGCTCATCCCAGGGTTGCCCGTCACCTCCAACGTACCCACGCGCGCCTGCGGGCCGTTTACTACATGAAACGCAATGTCAACCAGTTGCTCCTCCGCGTGCGGTGTCAACGTCTGCGTAATCACCGGCTCGTGAAAGCCATCCTGAGCCAGCATGGCGCGCATCTCTTCCAGAGCCTGAGTGAGTTTGGACGGGGTATAGCGGGCGCCGGAGGTCAACCGGCTGGCGCGTACCAGTTGCGTATTGATGTTGGCGCCCTTGGCGCCGTCCACGCTGACCGTCCCGATGAAGGTGCGCGCCTTCCCGCGGAAAACCAGATCCACGCCGTTCGGCTCGCGCTCACCCTCCACCGCGATGGTTTCAAAGAGGCCCGTGGAAAAAAGCTGACGCAGACTTTCCTGCACCTCTGCCGCCTTCAAGGGATTTCCCTCGGCCTGGGCAAGATGGCCTGCCAACGGGTAGAGGCGATCCACAGAAACCCCGTCGAATGTGATGCGCCGGACCGGCAAACCCTCCCACCGCACGAGAGAATCAGCAGGCGCCAGCGCCACTTGCTCGCCTGCCGCACCGGGAGCGCTTGCGCTGCTCTGACTCCAGCCGCCTTCACCCCAAAACCCGAAGACAACAAGACAGGCCAAGAGAGTACCGCGCCCCAACCGCTTGCCGCATTGACCCGCCTGCGCTGCCTTCAAGAATTGATCTCCACACAATGGTCAGTCGTTCCCTGGTCCTTCATCCCTGTTCCCAGCCTCAAAACCCCTGCCTTCCTATACTAACGAGGAATGGAGACGAATGCAGCGGTTTTGGACTGGGAATTGAGTTCCCTTTCATGCAGCGCATCTTTTATTCTCTGCTTGCCACTCATCATTAAACCAGGCGGGATTCCCGCTCGCGATTCCCTTCTGCTCACCTTCCCCCCTCTTTGGCCGATACATTTCTGGTGCAACAGGTTGTCCGCCGCGCTTCTCATTGGAGGAACCGCACTCTGCATCAGACCGTATCCGAGAGTGTAATCAGTTGCAGAAGGAGAAAGAATTAGGGAAAACGAAGATTTCCTGAAACTTTTCAAAGTCTACACTATCTAAAGAAGAAAAGTTGATACGAGGACACTCAATGTCAAACCAGCCGCCCATCTCGCCTCCCTCCCAAAACCCTTCTGGCAAGGACGCCCACGTCGTTCGCCATGTTGCTGTCTTGCCGGTTCGGGACACAGTCCTGTTTCCCCATGCTGTGTTGCCTTTGACTGTGGGCCGCGAAAGCTCCATACAACTGATTGAGTCTTTGGGCGAGGAACGCTCCATCGTGGTGGTGGCCCAGTTAGACCCGCGCCTGGATTCGCCCAAGCCGAGCGATCTGCACGCAGTGGGAACCCTGGCCACGGTGCACAAGATCGTGCGCATGCCCAATCAGAGCCGCTTCGTCTTCACAGAAGGCGTGGAGCGAGTACACCTGCTGCGCTATTCGCAGACCGAGCCTTTCATGGTGGCCGAGGTGGAAGTTTTGGAGGACGCCAAGCCGGAGGCTACCACCAACGTCGAGGCGCTGGTGCGCAACGTGACGGATCAATTCCAGCAGATTGTCGCCGAGTCGCAGACGCTCTCCGATGAACTGAGAATCATAGCCGCCAATATCGAGGAGCCCAACCGCCTGATAGACTTCGTTGCCTCCTCCCTGCCCTTTCTGACCACCGACGACAAGCAGCAACTGCTGGAGACCCCCAGCATCTCGACCCGTCTGGAGCTGCTCAATCATCATCTGGCCAAGGAGCTCGAGGTGCAGCAGTTGCGCACCAAGATTCAGACCGAGGTGCAGGATCAGGTGCAGCAGTCGCAGCGCGACTACTACTTGCGCGAGCAGCTCAAGGCCATCCAGAAGGAACTGGGCGAGCAGGACGAGGGCCAGCGCGAAACCGAAGAGTTGCGCAAGAAGATCGATGAAGCCAAAATGCCGGAGGACGTGAAAAAAGAGGCGCTCAAGGAGCTTTCGCGGCTTTCGCGGATGTCGCCCATGGCCGCCGACTACTCGCTCACCCGCAACTACATCGAATGGCTCGCGGTGCTGCCCTGGGCCAAAAGCTCCGGCTCGAAGATTGACATTGCCAAGGCCAAGGAGATTCTCGACGAGGACCACTACGAGCTGAAAAAGGTAAAGGACCGCATCCTCGACTATCTGAGCGTTCTTGAGCTGAAGCCAGACATGAAGGGGCCGATACTCTGCTTTGTCGGACCTCCGGGCGTGGGCAAAACCAGCCTGGGCCGCTCCATCGCGCGCGCCCTGGGCCGCAAATTCCAGCGCATCTCGCTGGGCGGAATGCACGACGAGGCGGAGATTCGCGGCCATCGGCGCACTTACATCGGCGCGCTGCCCGGCCAGATCATTCAGTGCATCCGCCGCGCCGAAACCAACGACCCGGTCATCATGCTCGACGAGGTGGACAAGCTGGGCCGCGACTTCCGCGGCGATCCTGCCTCGGCGTTGTTGGAGACGCTCGACCCGGAGCAGAACAACACCTTCCGCGACAACTATCTCGACGTGCCCTTCGATCTCTCCAAGGTGCTGTTCATCTGCACGGCCAATGTGCTGGACACCGTTCCGCCGCCGCTGCAGGACCGCATGGAGCTGATTCCCCTGCAGGGTTATAGCGAGGATGAAAAAAAGCACATCGCCTTCCGCTATCTGATTCCCCGCCAGATCAAGGAAAACGGCATTACGCCTGAGCAGATTGAGTTTCCTGAAGACTCAGTGAATCACATTGTGCGCCACTACACGCGCGAGGCCGGCGTGCGCAAACTGGAGCAGACGATCGGCACCGTCTGCCGCAAGCAGGCGCGGCGCGTCGTCGAGGGCCATACGGAAAAGCTCGTCGTCACTCGCGACACTCTCAAGGAGTTTCTGGGCGGCATCCTGGTGCGCGTTGACACCGAGGTCGCCGAGCGCGTCAAGCGTCCCGGCGTGGCCGTGGGCCTGGCCTGGACACCAGCCGGCGGCGACATTCTCTTCATCGAAGCCAACAAGATGAAGGGCAAAGGCAACTTCGCCATGACCGGCCAGATCGGCGAGGTGATGCAGGAGTCGATGCAAGCCGCGCTCACCTGGGTGCGCTCCAACGCCGCCTCGCTGGGGCTGGCCGATGACTTCACCAAGGATCTTGACCTGCACATTCACGTGCCTGCGGGAGCAATTCCCAAAGACGGACCTTCGGCCGGAGTAACCATGGCCAGTGTGCTGGTCTCGCTGCTTACCGATACGCCGGTGCGTGCGCAGACCGCCATGACCGGCGAGATTACCCTCAGCGGCAACGTGCTGCCGGTGGGCGGCATCAAGGAGAAGTTTCTTGCCGCGCGCCGCGCCGGAATTGAAACCATTATTCTGCCCGCGGAAAACCGCCAGGATGTGGAAGAAGATTTGACTCCTGAGCTGATCGAGGGCGTGACCATCCACTACGCCAGCCGCATTGAAGACGTGCTGGCCGTGGCCCTGCCGCTGCTGAAGGCTCGGCAGAATACGCGTCCGGGAAAACTGCCAGATGCGGATGCTGAGCTTGCAGTGGGGGTTGTGGCGTAGGTAGGGATGAATCAATATCCCCGCCCAACCAGCCTGTCAATGAATCCTCATTTTGAGGACATGGCTTTCACTCCGTGCCGCCGCCGCTTCTGTACCACTCGACGGTGCGGCGCAGGCCTTCGCGGAAATCCACAATCGGCGCGTAGCCAAGCAGCTCTCCGGCAAGGCGAATGTCGGCCAGCGAGTCGCGGATATCGCCCGAGCGCGCCGGAGCGTAGGACGGTTCGCCCTGGTAGCCGGTCAGCTCGCGCAGAATCTTGAAGGTCTCATTGAGCGTGATGCGAGTGTTCGTGGCCAGGTTCATCATGCGGCCCGCAACCTTTTCCGCCGGAGCGGCGGCGGCCAACAGGTTGGCGTGGACGACGTTGTCGATGTAGGTGAAGTCGCGGCTTTGCTCGCCGTCGCCAAAGATGGTGGGCTGCTCACCCTTCAACATTCTGCGGCAAAAGATGGCCAGTACGCCGGAGTACTGCGAGGTGGGGTCCTGGTGCGGGCCAAAGACGTTGAAGTAGCGCAGCACCACCGTCTCCAAGCCGTAGACGCGCTTGAAGGCGCCCATGTAATGCTCGCAGGCCAGCTTGGCCGCGGCATAGGGCGAGATAGGCGCGGGCAACATCTGCTCGTGCTTGGGCAGCGTGGGCGTGTCGCCATAGGCCGAGGACGAGCCGGCGTACACCACGCGGCGCACTCCAGCGGCGCGGGCGGCCACCAGCAAATTTAATGTGGCGTCCACGCAGTTGGCGTTGGTGCTCACCGGATCTGCCACCGAGCGCGGCACCGAGGCCAGAGCCGCCTCGTGAAAAACAATCTCGATCCCGGCGCAGGCCTTCGCGCAGGCTGCCGGATCGGTCAGGTCGCCTTCGATGAACTCCATCGCCTCAAGACCGGTCAGGTTGGCGCGCTTGCCGGTGATGAAATTGTCAATGCCGCGCACACTCTCGCCGCGCGCCAGCAGTGCCGCGGCAATCGAGCGGCCAATAAAGCCCGCCGCTCCTGTAACAAGATACTTAGCCAAAAGAACTCCCTCCCCTGCCTGATCGCGAAGTGCCTCAGAGCACTCCTCACCGGAAAGAATACACCGCCGGGCTGTCGTATCAGTTGCGCGGCGGCGCGGATTGTGGTTCTGGTTCTACAATCAAATGCATGAATACTGCGAACGAGAGCCGGCTTACCGCGCTCAAGAACAAAATCGACACCAGGGAATTCCGCATCGGCATCGTGGGCATGGGCTATGTGGGCCTGCCACTTGCGCTGCTCTTCAGCGGCGAACGCTTCCGCGTGACCGGCTTTGACGTTGCGCGGGACAAGGTGAGCACCCTCAACGCCGGCGGCTCCTACATTGTGCGCATCCTGCCCAGCGAGATTCAGGCGGCGCAACAGGCGGGCTTCCGCGCAACCGGGGATTATTCGGAAATTGCACAGATGGATGCCGTCATCATCTGCGTGCCCACGCCGCTTGATGAATATCACGAGCCGGATCTGAGCTACGTGACCGGAACGGTCACCTCGATTGCTCCCTGGCTGCACGAGGCCCAGCTAATTGTGCTGGAAAGCACAACCTATCCGGGCACAACCGAAGAGGTTGTCGTGCCGCTGCTTGAAGCAGGCAATCCGCGCGGGCTGAAGGCCTCGCGCACACTCGACCAGCCCGGCGTACACGTGGCCTTTTCGCCGGAACGCGAGGATCCGGGCAATGAGATGGTGGCCCGCCACGACATTCCCAAGGTGGTGGGCGGCTGCGGCCCTGCGGCGACGGAGTTGGCCGCGGCGCTCTACGGAACGATCTTCCGCCGCGTGGTGCAGGTGAGCAGCCCGGCGGTGGCGGAGATGACCAAGCTGCTGGAAAACATCTATCGCTGCGTGAATATCGCGCTGGTAAACGAGCTGAAGCAGCTCACCATGCGCATGGGCATCGACATCCATGAGGTGATTGACGCGGCCCGCACCAAGCCCTTCGGCTTCCAGGCTTTTTATCCCGGCCCGGGCCTGGGCGGACACTGCATCCCCATCGACCCGTTTTATCTCTCCTGGAAGGCCAAGAAGTTCGACTTTCGCACCCGCTTCATTGAGCTGGCGGGCGAAATCAACATGGCCATGCCCTACTTTGTGCTGGAGAAGCTGGCCGACGGACTGAACGGGCAGCGGAAATCCATCAAAGGATCGAAGGTGCTGGTGCTGGGCGTAGCTTACAAGCGAGACATCGACGATCTGCGCGAATCACCCTCGCTGACGATTCTCGAATTGCTGCGTGAGAAGGGCGCCATCGTCGCCTACAACGATCCCTACTTCCCCACCGTGGGCCACGGCCGCCACTACGATCTGAATATGACCAACACGCCGCTGGACAATCTGGGACAGTTTGACGCCGTCATGATCGTCACCGACCACTCCAGCTACGACTACCGAGCCATCGTCGAGCAATCGCAATTGGTGGTGGATACGCGCAACGCCACCAAGGGAATCGAGTCGGACAATATCGTGCGCTGCTGAAGGGATTGACGCGGCAGAAGCGGGAATCCGGGCATCTGTGGACCAACATTTGCGCCTTGATAGCCTGAGGCGCTAAGGTTTATTTTGCCGCGCGCAGAGCCGCGTGCACGGGGGCAACAACCATGTTTCTTCCACAGACCTATGAAGTTGCACTTTTTCTAATGGTTTTGAGCATGTTGTGCTGGGGATCGTGGGCCAACACGCTCAAACTCTGCCCGGGCTATCGCTTCCAGCTTTTTTACTGGGATTACATGACTGGCCTCGCGCTGGCGGCCGTGGTTATAGGGTTGACCGCAGGCACTCTGGGCCACTCCGGGACTGGATTCCTGGCGGACATGACGCAGACGCCGCTCGGCCCGATTTTACTGGCAGCTTTTGCCGGCGTGGTTTTCAACGTGGCCAATCTGCTGCTGGTGGCCGCTATCGACATCGCCGGCCTGGCCGTCGCCTTCCCGATAGGCATTGGTCTGGCATTGATTGTAGGCGCGGTCTCCAGCTACATGGTCCGCCCAGCGGGTAATCCACTGCTGCTCTTCGGCGGCGTCGCGCTGGTCACCGTGGCCATTGTGCTGGATGCGGCGGCCTATCGCCAACGCGACAGCGCGGCCAAGTCTACTACGACGCGAGGCATTGTGCTGAGTCTGGTGGCCGGTGTGCTGATGGGCTCGTTTTATCCGCTGATCGCCCACTCCATGAACGGCGTGGCTGGCAAGCCCGGCCCTGGACCCTACGCCATCGCCTTCTTCTTCGCCATGGGCGCGCTGCTCTCCAATATTCCGGCCAACTTGCTGCTGATGGCGAAGCCGCTGGACGGCAAACCGCCGGTGGATGGCGCTGATTACGGTCGCGCCCCGCTGAGCTGGCATCTAGCGGGAATCTTGGGCGGAGCCATCTGGTGCGTCGGCACCATCTCCAACTTTGTGGTCTCAGGCGTTCATTTTGTCGGTCCTGCGGTCTCCTACTCCATCGGCCAGGGTGCGACCATGGTCTCGGCCTGTTGGGGCGTCTTTGTCTGGCACGAGTTTGCCGGAGCGCCGCGCACGGCCAAGCTGCTGCTGACGCTGATGTTCCTCTTCTTTGTGCTGGGACTGTTCACGGTGGCGCTGGCGCCGCTTTACTGAGGCTCTCACCATGCAAGTAATCAGCAAGCCCATTGTCGTTGTCGGCAGCATCAACATGGATTTGGTGGCCCGCACGGCGCAGATTCCACTGGCCGGCCAAACTCTCATCGGCTCGGATTTTGCCACTACGCCGGGCGGCAAGGGAGCTAATCAGGCCGTCGCCGCCGCGCGGCTCGGCTACCGGGTGGAGATGGCCGGGGCGGTCGGTGAAGATGTCTTCGGCCAGGCCCTGCTCGACAATCTCGCCGCTGCGGGCGTGGGGACTGCGGCTGTCGAGCGCGTGGCCGGTCCCTCGGGCGTAGCGCCAATTACCGTGGCCGACAACGGCGAAAACAGCATCGTCGTCGTTCCCGGCGCAAACGGCAAGGTCGATCCGGCTTTCATCGATAGACAGGCCGCACTCGTCCGCTCGGCCGGCATGGTGCTCTGCCAACTGGAAGTGCCCCTCGCAACGGTCTGCCATGTGCTGGCGTTGTGCGCCGAGGCCGGTGTGCCGGTGATGCTCGACCCCGCGCCGGCCGCGCCGCTGCCCGATCAGATTTGGCGCCAGGTTGCATGGTTTACGCCCAACGAGACTGAGGCGGCTTTGTATCTTGGTAGCGGAATGCGCCCTGAGGCCGCCGCAGCAGAGTTGCTCAAGCGCGGCTTGCGCGGCGTGGTGCTCAAGCGCGGCGGCGAGGGCGCGTACGTGGCCGTCGCGGACGGCAAAGCGGAGTGGGTGCGGCCCTTTCCTGTCGAGGCCGTGGACACCGTGGGCGCGGGCGACTGCTTCAACGGCGCCTTTGCCGTGGCGCTGCTGGAGAGTCGCAACCCCTGGCAAGCTGCGCGATTTGCTTCAGCGGCGGCAGCCATCTCCGTTACCCGGCGCGGCGCTCAGGCCTCCATGCCCTCACGCGCTGAAGTGGACGAGTTTCTGCGTTTGCGCGGTTAGCATTTGCGTTTTTTTACAAGATCAACAACAGAGGAAATGAGCCATTATGTTTCGCAAAATTATTCTTGGATTTCTGGCAGCTTCCATCGCTCTTGCCGCTTCCGCGCAAGACACACAGTTCGCGCCCCAGGGAGTGCAGATTCCCACTCCCAACTGCACGAATCTGTACAATGCATGGGACAATGTGCTGCACGGCGCCTGCCCTCCCAACACGCATGAGCGCTGGCTGCGCGACATTCAACACTGGCGCTCCGAGCGGCGCATTCGCACCGGCTACGACCCCTCGCGCTACGAGCTGCCGGCTCTGCGCTGGACGCAATCCAGCTATATCCAGCCGCAGATGATGGTCCAGGACCGCTTCTTCTACGATCCCGCCGCCGGCAAATACACCGTGGACCGCTATCTCGACGACCTCGACAAACGCTACGGCGGCATCGACTCCGTGCTGGTGTGGTCAACCTATCCGAATATGGGCATCGACGACCGCAATCAGCTTGAGATGGTCGCGTCCATGCCAGGCGGCCTCGAAGGCGTTCGCCAGATGGTCGCCGACTTCCATCGCCGCGGTGTGCATGTGCTCTTCCCCATGATGATGTGGGACGAGGGAACCCACCAGCCTGACAAGCCCTGGCCCGACGCCATCGCAGCTTTGATGAAGCAGATCGACGCCGACGGCATCAACGGCGACACCCAGGACGGCGTTCCGCTGGCCTTCCCGCTGGCGGCGGAGAATGCCGGCCATCCGTTGGCCTTTGAGCCGGAGGGCGGCCCCACCGACGAAGACGTCAGTTGGAACCTGATGAGCTGGGGCTATTACAACTATCCCTTCATTCCCATGGTTGACCGCTACAAGTGGCTGGAGACGCGCCACATGGTCAATATCAGCGACCGCTGGAACCAGGACCATACCAGCAACCTGCAATACGCCTTCTTCAACGGCGAGGGCTTTGAGAGCTGGGAGAACGTGTGGGGTATCTGGAACGGCATCAACCCGCGCGACGCCGAGGCGACACGCCGCGTGGCCACAATGGAGCGCGCCGTGGCGCCGTTTCTTGTCAGCCCCGACTGGGAGCCGCTCTATCCCATGCACAATTACGGCGTCTACGCCAGCCGCTGGCCGCTGGGGCAGCAAACGGTGTGGACCATCGTCAATCGCTCTGAATACTCCATCGCAGGGCCGCAGATGACGGTGCCGCTTACGGCGGGAATGAGGTACTTCGACCTCTATCATGGGACGGAACTCAAGCCGGAAATCAATGGAGAGTCCGCCGTGCTGAGCTTCGACATCGAGGCCAACGGCTACGCCGCCATTCTAGCCACTCCCGGCGAGCCTGCCCCGGCAATCAAGGCGCTGATGCAGCGCATGGCCGCGATGACCGCCAAGCCGCTCACCGCCTTTGCGCACGTGCCAGCGGTTTTGCCGCAGAGCATCGTCGAAATTCCTAAGACCAAGCCTGCCGCTGCGGCTCCCGCCGGCATGACGCGCATTCCCGGCGGCGAGTTTCTCTTCAAGGTGCAGGGCACGGAGATCGAAGGCGGCGCCATGGCCGGCGTCGATGTGCAGTTCCCCTGGGAAGACGGACCGCGCCGCTTCCACGAGAAGGTGATGCAGGTAGCGCCGTTTTTCATTGACACCTACCCGGTAACCAACGCGCAGTTCAAGGCCTTTCTCGACGCAACCCACTACGCTCCCGGCGACACGCAGAACTTCTTGCGCGACTGGAAGAACGGCAGCATTCCGCAGGGATGGGAGAATCGTCCCGTCACCTGGGTCTCGTTGGAAGATGCTCGCGCCTACGCCAAGTGGGCCGGCAAGCGGCTACCTCACGAGTGGGAGTGGCAACTGGCCGCGCAGGGCACGGATGGCCGCGCCTATCCCTGGGGAAACCAGTGGCTGCCGGCCAATGTGCCCCCGCCCGACACGGGGCGAACCATGCGCGGACCTGACCCGGTGGATGCGCATCCGCAGGGCGCGAGCACTTATGGCGTGATGGATCTCGTGGGCAACGTCTGGCAATGGACCGACGAGTTCACCGATGAGCACACCCGCGCGGCCATCCTGCGTGGCGGCGAGTACTACCAGCCGCAAGGCTCCGTCTGGTACTTCCCCCAGGCCATGCGCAACGACCTGCACAGCAAGCTGCTCTTGATGGCGCCCAGCTACGACCGCTCCGGCGGGGTGGGCTTCCGCTGTGTGCGCGACGCCGAGTAAGCTGGCCTTTTTCGGCGCAACACGTGTATTCTCAGCCCATGGACAAGGACGATTTCCCCACGCCCGCCAACCTGCTGGGAGATTCAGCCAGCTCTTACCTTCGCTCAGCGCGCCATCAGCCTGTCTGGTGGCGCCCCTGGGGCGCTGAGGCTTTTGCGCGCGCCCAGGCAGAAGACAAGCCCATCCTGCTCGACATTGGCGCGGTCTGGTGCCACTGGTGCCATGTGATGGACCGCGAGTCTTACGAAAACGCGGAGATTGCCGCGCTCATCAATGAACACTTTGTGGCCGTGAAGGTGGACCGCGATGAGCGGCCCGAAGTGGACGCGCGCTACCAGGCAGCGGTTTCGGCCATCACCGGCCAGGGCGGTTGGCCGCTGACCGTCTTTCTCACTCCCGATGGACGGCCCTACTTCGGAGGCACCTATATTCCACCCGACGACCGCTACGGACGCCCCGGCTTCGGGCGGGTGCTCACCGCGCTGGCTCAGGTCTGGCGCGAGCGCCGCAACGAGGCTCTGGAGACCGCCGCGAGCGCAATGGCCGCCATCGAGCACAATGAGAGCTTTTCTGGCCGCGGCGGCGAGCTGACTCTGGCCTTGGTGGATAAGATTGCCAGCTCAATTCTCAAGCAGTTTGATCCTCAAAACGGCGGCTTCGGCGCCCAACCCAAATTCCCTCACCCCGGCGCGCTGGATCTGCTGCTGGAAATGGCCGAAAATCGCGGCGGCCAGCAAACCGTACAGGTATTCACTACAACTCTGGAGAAGATGGCGCGGGGCGGCGTCTACGACCAGTTGGCCGGCGGATTTCATCGTTACAGCGTAGACGAGCAGTGGCGGGTTCCACACTTCGAGAAGATGCTCTACGATAACACTGAGCTGCTGCGCAACTACCTGCACGGCTTTCAGAGCCTGGGCCGCGAGGATTTCCGCTCGACCGCCTGCGAGATCGTGGGCTGGCTTCAGACCGAAATGAGCGACCGCGAGCTTGGCGGCTTCTACGCCTCGCAGGACGCCGACATCAACCTCGACGACGACGGCGATTATTTCACCTGGACGCTCGACGAGGCATTGCATTCGGCAGAGTTATCCCAGAGCGAAGCAGAAATCGCTGTGCGTTTCTGGAATATTCGCGAGCTGGGCGATATGCACCACGATCCGGCCCGGAATGTTCTTCACGTGAGCCAGAGCATAGCGGAGTTGGCGGCTGAGTTGGGCTGCAACGAGGACCAGGTGCGAGCGCTCGCCGAAGCAGCGCGGCAAAAGCTGCTTGCGGCTCGCGCATTGCGGCCGGCGCCCTTCATTGATCGAACACTCTACACCGGCTGGAATGCGATGGCGGTAACGGCATTTCTGGAGGCGGGGCGGGTGCTCCACTTGGATTCCGCACGCGAGTTTGCCTTGCTTACGCTCGACCGCTTGCTGCGCGAAGCCTGGGACGGCGACAATCTGCTTGGCCATGTAATCGCATACGGCGATGTGGTTGCCGAGGGGTCATTGCCCGACAAAGTTTCAGGCACACTCGATGATTACGCCTTCACAATTCATGCCTGCATCGACGGTTGGTTTGCCACCGGCGAAATGAGTTACTATCATGCGGCCGTCAAGCTGGCTGATGCCATGATCGCCCGCTTCCATGACCAAGCCGCGGGAGGGTTTTTTGACGCGGCTGCCACTGAAGACGCGCCTGCGCTGGGTGCACTGTCAGCGCGCCGCAAGCCGCTGCTGGACTCGCCCACACCGGCCGGCAATCCCACTGCCGCGTCGGCATTATTGCGACTGGAGAGCTTGAGTGGCCACCGGAAGTACCGCGAGATCGCCGAAAAGACGCTAGCCACCTTTGCCGGAATCATCGAGCAATTCGGCCTCTACGCCGGCTCGTATGGGCTGGCGCTGGAGCGGCTGCTGACTGATCCGGTACAAGTGATTGTTATCGGCTCCGGCGTGGAAGCCGAAGGCCTTGAGTCGCTGGTCACGGTCCGATTTGCCATCAACCGGGTGGTGATGCGCATCGATCCTGAACGGCTGGTCGAGGGAGGGATTCCCGAGGCGCTGGCTGAGACGCTGCTGCAAGTACCCAAGCCTGCGAGCGTAGCAGCATGGGCCATCGTCTGCCGCAATCGCACCTGCCTGCCGCCGATCACCCGCGCCGAGGATCTGATTTTTGCTCTCAAGTAAACGATGGATGAGACTCGAGTGGGATGGATAGATTAAGATGGAAAAATACCCGTGGGAAACCCCAACTCACGTGGCTGCACTTATTTGTCGGCCAGTTCCGCCGATAGATGAGGTAGTACGCTCTCCATTCATCGAACGAAAGGAAGGGCTTGGGTCGATATAAAACAATTTATGCGTTGATGATTTGCATGGCATTTTCGCTTGGCATGCAGGCGCAGGAGTATGTCTTTCGCGCCTATGGGCAGGCAGAGGGTCTCAAGAATCTTGCCGTCAACGCGCTGACGATGGATCAGTCCGGCTTTTTGTGGGTAGCCACTGAAGATGGCGTCTACAGGTTTCTCGGTTCCCGATTCGAGCGCTTAGGGAACGACCAGGGAATCGCGGAACTGGAGGCTGAGGATATTGTTGCCGATCCAAACGGCACAATCTGGGTTGGCACCGAACAGAACCTCTACCGTTGGGACCGGCGGCGTTTTCTCCCCGCTGGACGGGATCCGATACCGATTCCGCACATCCGGCTCATGGCGGTTGAAGATGCGTTTCATCTGCTGGTCGTTGACAAGCACCAGCTCTTCCGGCTCGAACACGATCAACAGGGCCGTATGCTTTCCTACCGGCAGGTGATTCCCGATACTCTGGCGGCAGCGATCCCTGACCTGGCACAGGTTTCCAGCGTAAGCGTGGTGAAGGAGCCGGGCAGCGGCACGCATATCTGGATCGGCTGCGGCAATAAGCTCTGTTCATGGCAGGACGGCATAGCCAGCGGGCGCGCTCAGCCCCAGCGTGGGGATCTGACCGAATGGGGCACGGAAAAAGGGATTGCTCCAGATCATTGGGTTAATGTCCTCATGGATCGTTCAGGCATGATCTGGGCAGCGGGACAGAAGCATGTGATGGTGCTGCCGAAGGGCGCCGCGCGTTTTGCCGATCGCAGCATTCCCGGCTCTGACCCGGAGAATGTCTATGGCCATGCGCCTCTTGTGGAAGACTCGGAGGGCAGAGTCCTGGCGCCCGTTGAAGGAGGAATTGCCCGCTGGGAGGGTAAGCATTGGCGGATCATAGGCCAGGCAAACGGCTTGCAGCGGAACAGCCACACCACTGGCATGGCCTTCGACGACGCCGGCGACCTCTGGATGGGCGGAACTGGCGATGGAGTTCATCACTGGCTCGGCTATCGGGACTGGGAGGCCTGGGGAGATTCGCAGGGACTGCCCTCGGCCCTGATCTGGACAATCCTGCCTCAGAGCGCAAATCGGGTTCTGACTGGAACTGACGATGGACCGGCATGGGTCAATCCGCAAAGTGGCCTGGTCGGCCGATTATCGTCAGCTCATCCATGGGCCTACGGACAGGTGGATGCGATAGGCAATAATAACGACGGCTCGCTTTGGGCGGGAACAATTTCTGGCGCCGTTCTGCGCATCAATCCGCAAACCGGTGAGACAAAACAGGCAGCGAGGGTTCCGCCACGCCTGGATTACGCCCTGTCGGATTCGGCAGGCCATCTGTTTATCACGACCACACAGTCAGGGATTTACATTCGTGAAGCGCCAGGAGAAGCGCCCAGGCGGGTCGCTGCCGCGGATGCGCTGCTGGGCGATCCCAATCGCATCGCCGCGGCTTGCTTATCGCTGGACCACTCCCTCTGGTTTCTGGCCAACAATCGGCTGGTGCGCGAGCAGAACGGCAATTGGAGCAAGCCGCCGATCGACGATATGCCCCAGTTGCATGGATCCCTGCTTGCGGTTAGCTGCGCGGCCGATGGATCCATCTGGGTGACCGGCGAAAATGCCGGGGTATGGCGGCTCACTCCTTCAGGAGACCGGCTCAAAGCCTGGCAACTGAATATTCCCACCGACTTGCGCTCTCTTTCCACCGTGGCAATCCTGGTGGACCACCGAGGATGGGTCTGGCTGGGCACCGACGCTGGCTTGCTGGTGTGGAACGGCCAGCGATGGCGCCAGATGACCGAAGAGAGCGGCCTGATCTGGAACGACGTCGATCAGGGCGTGCTGAACGAAAGCCCGGATGGTTCCTTGTGGGTGGGGACCAGCGGAGGATTGGCTCATCTGCTGCATCCTGAGCATGCCTTCGATCCGGTTCCACTCGACTTTTCCGTCACCGGCATCTACCGCAGCAATGCACTTGATCCTGCCACGCAACAAATTACTCTTCCCTGGGCCGCTCAGCCACTCTACATCCAGCTCTCTTCGTCGGCCATGCGAAACCGCAGCGAGCTGGTCTTTCGCTATCGCATGGTGGGCCTGCAGCCGGACTGGATTGATAGTCATAGCGGAACGGCGGTTTTCTCGGCATTGCCGCCGGGCAGCTATACCTTTGAAGCGATGGCCTCCAATCCCAGCATCAACGCCTATTCGGCAACCGTCCAGATCAAAATCACCATCCTTCCGCCCTGGTGGAGGAGCAACTGGTTCATCGGCCTCTGCGGCCTGGCTGCCGTCTTGATTGTGATGGGCTTTGTGCGGTTATATGAGGGGCAGTTGCGCGCCAGGAGCAGGCGTCTTGAGTGGATGGTTAGTGAGCGCACCAAGGAACTCGAAGCCAGCCGCGAACAGTTGCGCATTCAGGCGACGCATGATGGACTCACCGGAATGCTCAACCGCATGGCCATATTGCGCGCGCTCTCGACTGAATTGGACCGTGCCCATCGGGATAAGAAAGCGGTCGCGGTAGCGCTCGTCGATCTGGACCACTTCAAGCTGCTCAACGATGAATACGGGCACCTGGCAGGCGATGAAGCACTGCTATGGTTTGCCGGCGCTGTCGAAACCGCGATTCGCGGCTATGACCATGCCGGGCGCTATGGCGGCGAGGAATTCCTGTTGGTCCTCACTCAGCTTCCCAGTGAAATCGTCGAGCAGAGATTGACCAGCCTTCACGCTGCCATCTCCAACCTGCAAGTCTGCGCGAGAGGTTTGCGATTTAATATGAATTGCAGCATGGGCGCCACTCTCTTTGACCCGTCGAATGGTCCCGCGGACGTCGAAGCCCTGCTCGCAACCGCCGATCAGGCCCTCTATGCCGCCAAAGCCAAAGGCCGCAATTGCGTAGTCTTCCGCCTGCCCGCAAACTCGGAGATTCCGCGGAATTCAGACGCGCAACTCCTCAATGAAGAGTCCCATCTATCCAAAGAACCTTAACGTAACTTGGCTTTGGATGGATTCCCGTCCTGCGGTTTGAGCGTAATCCAATCGTGCTCCGGCGCTGGTTCCGGCTGCGCCCCATCAAGCCAGCAGCGCGGTCACTTTGCCCATCTGCTCGCTGATGGCAATTTTCTGTGGGCACAACTCTTCGCAATGGCCGCAGGCGATGCAGGCGCCGGAGCGTTGCGCCTCGGTGAGAAAGACTTGATACTTGAAGCGCGCGCCTGCCACGTCGTCATATAAGTGCGCGTAGTTATAGAACTCGAAGTTCGCCGGAATATATACGCCATTGGGACAGGGCATGCAGTAGTTGCACCGGCTACACGGGATGACGACGCGGGCACGATATTTTTCCCTGACGCCGGCCACAAGTTCCTGCTCCGCCGGAGTAAAAGAGCCTATGCGCGCGGAGTCGGCTAAGCGCAGATTCTCATCCACCTGTGCCATCGTGCTCATGCCGCTCAGAACCACCGAAACCTCCGGCTGATCCCAGAGCCAGTCAAGTGCCCACTCCACCGGCGAGCGCCGCGTGGGAAACTGATTCATGGCTTCCAGAACGTCTTTGGGCGGATCAGCCAGCCTGCCGCCCATCAACGGCTCCATCACCACCACGGCCAGGCCCTGTTCCGCCGCCAACTTCAGCCCGCGAACTCCCGCTTGACTCTCCGTGTCCATGTAGTTGTATTGAATCTGGCAGAAACTCCATAAGTCCGTGCCGTTGACGATCTCCTCAAACGCCTCGTATTCGTCGTGGAAGGAGAAGCCCAGATGGCGAATGCGCCCATCGGCCAGCGCCGCCTCGGCGCGCTCGAGCAGGCCGTGCTTCAAAACAATATCGCGCCAGCGCTGCTGGCTGAGTGCGTGCAACAGATAGAAATCGATAGTTTCGGTTTGCAGCTTGGCAAGCTGCTCGTTGAGCAGGCGGTCAAAATCCGCCGGGGATTCGACCAGCCAGACAGGCAGCTTGGTGGCCAGCTTGACCTTCTCGCGGTAGCCGTCCTTGAGCGCCTTGCCCACCACGATTTCGCTTTGTCCGCCATGATAGGGATACGCGGTGTCAAGGTAATTGACGCCTCTATCGATGGCGTGGCGAACCATGCGCAGCGCCTCGGCTTCATCGATATTGGGGCTGAGACGATCGCCGTCCGCTGTGGGAAAGCGCATACAACCAAAGCCCAGCGCCGAGGCCTTCCAATCGAGCTTGCCAAAGTTGCGATATTGCATTGAAAACTTCCCTTCTCGAAGTGAATTATACGATTGATTTTTTAATCGCCGCTGAAGGGATTGCCCTCCTGCGGCTTGAGTGCGGTCGGATCGTGCTCCGGCACGGCCTCAGCTGCTGGTTGACTGTGGCCGCTAGCCCTGTCGCCCATGAAGGTATTGAAAACCCGGTTGGGATCTCCCGGCAGCAGGTGATTCTCTTCCAGAGCCAGCCGCACCCTCCGTCGGAACTCCCGCACCGGCGCATATTGCTTGGTGGCCAGCGTCTTGAAGACCACCGGAAAGATCAACTCTGAGCCTTTCATCGCATCCACGCCGAGGATCTGTGGGTCGGCCACAAAAACTTTGCTGAACTTCTCGCTGGAGCGAATCTCCATCGCGATGCCCTCTAACAGCTTGATCACCTGGTCGGGGTTGGCGGAGAAATCCACGCTCACGTTGACGGTAGCCACCGAGAAGCCCACGCTGAGGTTGGCCACGGTGGTGATCTGCGAGTTGGGAATCACGTAGAGGGTTCCGTCGGCGTCGCGCACCGTGGTCTTGCGCAGCGTCATTGATTCAACGGTCCCGGCTAGCCCGGCAAGCCGTACCGTGTCTCCCACGCTGAACTGGTCCTCGATCAGGATGAGCATTCCATTGAGCATATCGCGCACAATATTCTGCGCGGCCAGTCCAATGGCCACTCCGGCGATTCCGGCCGAAGTGAGCAGGGGGGCCAGATTGACTCCCACGGCATCCAGTGCCTGCATTCCGACAATGGCGCCAATGATCGCCAGCCCGGTGGTGCGAATCACCCCCGCCAGCGTCTTCACTTGAGCCACGCGGGCCGGTCCCGGAGCGTGCTGCTCGGCGGTGGCAATCATCCGGGCCGTCACCAGGCGCAGCAGATGGCTGAGCACAAAGCCGATCACCGCCACCAGGAAAAGGTGCGGCAGGCGGGTGTGAACAAACTCCTGGGCATCGTCTGCCCACAAGTCGATCAACTTGCCGAGGAATCGCCCTTCGGCCAGTACGCCCGTGCGAGCGGCAATCAATAGCATGAATGGATGCATGGCCAACTCCTCTGCCGGCCGCGTTTATCTGCGGCTGAAGCCACGCGGCTTGACGGGCGGGACGACGGGCAGGTTGGTTTTGCCTTCGGGATAAACGGCGAGAAAGCGGCCCGGACCTTCGCCAGAGCTGGCCGTTTCAACGCCTTCAAGGTCGCGGAAGGCCATATGGAGCTGACGGCGCTCACGGCTGTTCATGGGCGGAAAGGCGAACGGAACGCCGGATTTGCGCACCTTCTCCGCGGCGGTCTCCGCAGTCAGGCGAAGTTCCTGGGCGCGCAGAGCCTTGAAGTTGGCGGCGTCAAAGCTCACCAGGTCACCCTCGCGCTGGTCGAGGCGGAGAATCTGCACAGCGATGGTCTCCAGGGCCAGCAGCAGCTCACCGTGGCGCTGCGTCACCAGCGGCAGGTCGGGACCGGCCAGTTCGACGCACAGGGCGGGGGCCATTCCTTCGGCGTCACCGGCGCCACTGCCGGCACTGATGCGGTACTTGAGGCGCAAACCACCCAGCTTGTTGAGGGTGGCGAGGAATCCGGCGATCTTCTGGGCAGCTTGCTGCAGGTCATTGATAGGCATAACAAACCAGTATCGCAGAGCCGGGCCATATTGTGTAGAGATTCTGTTGGCAAGCTGCCGGTTTTGGGAAGATACTGAAGAGCAGACAGCAGCGAAGGCGCAACACGGGTAACAGAGGAGGAAGTGTGAGCAAGGTGATTCGCAAGACTGGATTAGGGGCCACACGTGTTCATGCAGGCGCGCCAGCGGACCAGCCGCCCGTCCGTTTTGCCGCCGGAGGCCGGGGCGAGCAGATCCGCTACGCCGCCGCGCGCTCGCGCTTCGGCTGGATGATTGTGGGAGCAACCGCGCGTGGGCTCTGCTGGCTCTCGCTTGCCGGGACGAAGGCCGAGGCTGAAGACAGCCTGCGCGCGGAGTTTCCCCTGGCGACACTGAAGCGCGATGCGTCGCTGGCAAGCTGGGTCGCATCGGTACTGGCAATGATCGCCGGCCAGATGAATCTCACCGGGAAGGCAGTCGAGCCGCAAGTGGATTTGCGAGGAACGGCCTTTCAGTTGCGCGTCTGGCGGGCGCTGCGCAAGATTCCGCGCGGCCAGAGGCGCAGCTATAGCCAGTTGGCCCGCGAGCTGGGCGCGCCCACCGCAACCCGCGCCGTGGCTCGCGCCTGCGCAATGAACCGCGTGGCGCTGCTTGTCCCTTGCCATCGCGTGGTGGGAGCCAACGGGGCGCTGACCGGCTATCGCTGGGGCGTGGAGCGCAAGCGGATGCTGCTGGAAGCGGAGAGCGAATAAACCCCAGCGGAATAAATCTCAAGCAAACAACCGTGCCCAGCCCATGCGCGCCATTCCAATGGCGAGAATACCGAGTTTCTGCGGCAAGGGGACGCTCGCGCGGCGGCGGAATACATCATAGTCGGCGCTTTCGATGCGCTTGAGCAAACCGTGATAGATGGCAACCAGCACCCATAAGGCGGGCCTGCTCTCCCGGTCGATCATGGGAAGCAAAAGCTGCGCCGAGCGGTAAAACTCCTCTGCGCGCTGGGCGATGGCGGCCAGCAATGCGCGCTCGCTTTCGGTGGGCAGCGCGCCGGGAGCGCGATGGAGCAGCGCGTCCAGCGGTACATGGTGGGCCGCAAGGTCTTCCAGCGGCAGATAGACGCGATTACGCTCTGCATCCTCGGCCACGTCGCGCAGAATGTTGGTGAGCTGGAAAGCGATGCCGGTCTCTTCGGCAAGTTTTTCGGCGCGGGGGTCGGTGTAACCGAAGATGCGGATGCAGACCAGGCCTACGACCGAGGCAACAAGATAACAGTAGCGATAAAGGTCGCTGAAGGTGGCGTATGTGCAAGGCGTATCGCAAACGGCTTGATCAAGGTCCAGCGTAACTCCTGCGACCAGCTCATCGAGAAGGCTGAGCGGAATGTTGAAGCGCTCAACGGCATCGCGCACGGCGTAGAAGACCGGGTCAGAGCAATCGCCGCCGCGCCATGCGGCCTGCCACGCCTCCAGCGCCTTCCGGCGTTCGTCACGGGTGAGGGATTCGTCATCGGCCAAATCATCGGCCTTGCGCATGAAGGCGTAGATGGCGCAAATGGCGTTGCGGCGCGGCTCAGGCAGGGCAACGAAGGCGTAGTAGAAGTTCTTCGCCTCGCGGCGGGCGATGGCGCGGCAGGCAGCGTAGGCCGCATCGAGTTTGGTATCGTTCGCCATGCCGTATTTCATCATCGATTGCCGAGGCGCAAAAAGGGCAGGAATTTACCGCTGAAGGCACGAGCCAGCAGCGCCAGCTTTCTGCTCTTCGTAATGGCCGGACGGGCGCTGAGTACATCATATTCACAGCGCTCAATGGCGTGCAGAATCTCCAGGCCGCCGCGGCTGAAGAGATCCAGATCCAGGGCCAAATCGCGGTTGACCTTGCCGATCAAAGGCAGACCCTGCTCAAAGAGCGAGCGCGCAAAATCGACCTCCAGCCGCATCATTCTCCGAAACTCCGGAGTGGCAATGCCATCGGCAATGTACTCCTCGCTGACATGAAAAAACTCCATATCCTTTTGGGGTATGTAGATGCGCCCTTTTTTGTAATCCGTGCGCACATCCTGCCAGAAGTTGGCTAACTGCAAGGCCGAGCAGGTGGCGTCGGAGAGAAGAAAGTTCTCCTCGCTGGCCTCATCGCAGGCATAGAGCACGAGGCGTCCGACTGGATTGGCCGAACAGCGGCAATAGGCGAGCACCTCTTCGATTGTCCGGTAGCGGGTAACGGTCTGGTCCTGGCGGAAGGCGACAAGCAGATCGGCAAACGGCTCCTTGGGAATCGAGCAATCGCGGATGGTCTCGGCCAGCGCGACAAAGACGGGATGGCGGGCGCGGCCCTGGTAACAGGCGTCCAGCTCGCGCCCCCAGAAATCGAGCAGCGCCAATGCCGCGGCGCGGTCGCCCACCTCGTCGCCCAGGTCGTCAGAGACGCGGCAGTAAGCGTAGATGGAGTGAAAGTGCGGGCGCAGCTCCTGAGGCAGAAACCACGAGGCTACGTGGAAGTTTTCGTAGTGCGACTCGGCCAACTGCCTGCACCACGCCTGCGCCTCTGCCAACGAAGGTGCAAGATTCGGTAGGCGATAACTCGCGGGCAGCGCGGCCCAGCCGCGGTTGAGCAACTCCTCCTGAGAGGGCGAACCTGGATCAACCTTTTCGCTGTCGGGATTCCCTGCTTCGTTCGTCATGGCTTTATCTCAGGGCACAATGGCGGTCTTGATCTCGCTGGAGCGCTTCATCAGCTTCTGAAAGACGCGGTTGAGTTCGTAGAGGTGAGCGTGGCCGGTGATGAAGGCTCCCGCTTGAAAGCGGCCATCCGCAATCAGATCGAGCGCCTTGCGGCAGATGGCCGGGGTGTGGTGGAAGGTGGCGCGCAGCGTGATGTCGGAGTAGTGAATGCGATTGGTGTCGAGCTTGACGTGTGTGCCCAAAGCGCAACCGCCAAAAAAATTCACCGTCCCGCCTTTGCGCACCATCTCGACCGCTTCTTCCCAGGCTTCGGGCACGCCAACAGCCTCAATGGCGATGTCAACGCCGCGATTCTTCTCGGTCAGCGCGCGGGTTTCGCTGATGGCCTTGCGTATGTTGGCAGTCTGCACCACGTGGGCCGCGCCCAACTGGCGCGCCGCCTCCACTTGCCCATCGTGCTTGACGACGGCGATCACCTGGTAGCCGGCGAGAGCGGCTACGTGCAGAATCATCAACCCCAGCGGGCCGCCGCCGATGACGGCCACTGTGTCGCCGGGATGCGGGCGGGAATCCTCAAAGCCATGCACGGCGCAGGCCAGCGGCTCGGTCAGCGCGGCGTGCTCCAGCGGCACATGGTCCGGCACGTGAAGGGTATTCTTGGCAACGATGCGCGCGGGAATGCGAATGAACTCGGCATAAGCTCCGTTGTTGAAAAGCAGGTCGTCGCAGAGATTTTCCTGGCCGCGCGAGCAGAAATAGCACTGGCCGCATGGCGCCGAGTTGAGCGCCACCACGCGCTCGCCAGCGCCAAAACCCGTGACGCCCTCTCCGATTTCAACTACGGTTCCGGCCATCTCATGGCCAAAGAGCGCCGGAGGCACAATCATGCGCGCATGGTAGCCGCGGCGAAAGACCTTCAGGTCAGTGCCGCAGGTCAGCGCCGCGTCCACGCGCAGAATCAGCTCGCCGACTTCCGCCTTGGGAATGGGAACCTGCTCGATGCGGACATCTTCGCGCCCGTGCAAGACTGCGGCCTGCATGGTGTCGTGATCGTGCAGGAGCACGTGCTCGACAGTTTTGCGGCCCAGGCTGACGGCCGATTCGACCCTCTTGCGGCCTTCCACCACCACCGTCTCGACGGTATTGAAGCCGACCTCAACCACCGTATCGACAGTATTGAGACTGCCCTCGACGACCTTCTCGGCCTTCTTGCGACCCTCTTCGACAACCGTCTCGACAGTCTTGCGGCCCCGGAGGATCGCGGCCTTTACCGTGCCTGCCATCTCGCTCCTCCCTGTTCTGCCCCAGCTCCCGGCTCAGCTTCAATCATAATCTTCATTGAGTCGGCTTTGGGGTTGGATGCAACCTCAATCGCCTGAACCGCCTCTTCCAACGGAAAACGGTGCGAGATCAGTTGTGTCAGATCGAAGCCCTGGCGATAGCCGCCCATAACCAGATCGGTGACTTCGTGCAAAATTGCCGCCGAAGCCGAGTAGGAACCAAGCAGGCTCTTCTCGTCCATGCACACCGTACCGGGATCAAAGGTAGCCTCGCCATGCTGCGTTTGGGCAAAAAGCAAGCCCTTGCCGCCGCAGCGCACCGCAGCCATCGTCGTCTTAATGAGTGCATTGGCGCCAACGGCCAAAATCACCGCGTCGGCGCCCCGGCCCTCGGTGACGGCCCGGACCCGCTCGACCACGTCTTCCCTGCCCGCATCAATCGGCTCATGCAGGCCGAATTTGGCGGCAATCGCATGGCGCTCCGGGTAAAGATCGCTGGTCAGCACACGTGCTCCGGTGCGCAGCGAGAGCGCGGCCAACAGAATGCCGATCGGTCCCTGGCCGATCACAAGCACCGTCTCGTCGGCGGCCAAATTGAGCAGTTTGACGCCCTTCAGCACGGTATTGACCGGTTCCATGAAGGAGGCCTGCTCGAAGGGAATTCCATCGGGAATGCGCACCACGCCGCCCAGCCGGACTATCCACTCCATCACGCGGATATACTCGGCAAAGCCGCCGCCCGATGGTTCAAAGCCCGCCGTCGCGCCCACCTTCTTGTAGACCGCGCACTGCGCCGGGGTCTGCTTGCGGCAGTAGTAGCAGTGGCCGCAGGGCACATGGTGGTGCACCATCACTCGCTCGCCGAGGCGATAGTCGCTCACTCCCTCGCCGACCGCGACAATGGTTCCGGCCATCTCATGGCCGAAGATGCGCGGCGCCGAGTGCGAGCCGAGATGGATCTTTTTCAGGTCCGTGCCACAGACGCCGCAGGTGGCAATCTTCACCAGCAGCTCGCCGGGGCCGATGGCAGGAACTGGCACCGTCTCCAGACGCAAATCATTCTTGCCACGATAGACCACGGCCCGCATGGTGGCGGGGATTTTTACTATCGGTTGAATCACATCAGAGTACGGCGTTGGAAACTTCGTTTCAGGGCACGACTTCAGTCGTGCCGAAATCGTGTCCATAGGAGTGGGGGTTTTAGCCCCTGAGGGAGGTTCTTCGGGGAAATGATGCAAATTCCGGCTCTCTTCTGAAGCCTGTTTACTGACTGTGGTTTGGATTTCCATTGAGCTTTCTGTTGTTACCTCGTTCATCCAGCAAATCGAGCAGAGAGGCGGCGATGCTGTGTGCGGCCCTTCTGCTATTCTCGCCCATTCGGATGAGGGAGGGCCAGTGCCAGGGGCGGAAGAGCGTAAAAAAGACGAAGCGCACCAGTTGAAACCGCCCGCCTGTCGAGATAAACCGATTGAAATCAGGAAGATTGTCGCTGTAGCCATCGCTGATTCCTTTGATGCAATAAAACGGGATGCTGCGCATCCGGGCGAGGCGCGCGACAGCTGCGGCCTCCATATCAACCAGCGCAGCCTCGTAGGTCTCCTCCAAACGCAGCTTTTCCGGGTGGTCGGCGACGCGGGAGTTGGTGACGAGCCAGAGATCACTAGGAGCAACAGCGGTGACGAACCGTTCGCCCGTCCGCGCATCGATCACGCAATAAACGTCATAGGCTTGGCCGGGGACAAGCTCCTCGCGCAAGGCTCCCGCCCAGCCGGTGGAGATTACCGCATCGAACGCTCCGCTCTTCTCCGCTTCGGCAAAGGCGCGCGTGGCCGCGGCGACGCCGGCTCCGGCGCAGGCGGCAATCCACTCGCCATTCTTTGCGATCCAAAGATCGACGCCGTTCGAGCGCGAGTGCCGCCAGCCGCGCACGAGTGGCTTCAGCTCGGCGGGCATGGCGGCAATAATGGCTGTGCGGGTCATGGCGCGTAGCCATGCGCGCGAAACCAGTCAATCGCGGCCTTCATCGCCGGGTTGACGGGCAGAATTCGGAAGCCAAGCTCCTGCTGGGCGCGGGCGCTGCTGGCGTACATCTTTTTGCGGCCCATGCGCACCTCTTCGAGCGTAGCGCGCGGCTCGCGCTTGCGAATGCGCCCGGTGATCCACTCCTCAAAGAAGGCATAGGTCGCAGCGACGATAAAAGGAATCTCGACCGTCGGCGAAGGAATCCCGGTCAGCTCCGCCAACTTGTCGAGAATCTGCTTGAGCGTCAGATTTTCGCCGCCCAGAATGTAGCGCCGGCCCGATTGGCCCTTGGTGAGCGCCGCTGCGTGGGCGCGCGCAACCTCGGCGACATCCACCAGGTTCAGCCCGGTGTCCATGTAGGCGGGAAACTTGCCATTCAAAAAATCCAGAAAAATCTGGCCGGTTGGCGTGGGTTTCGAATCGTTGGCGCCGATTGGACTGGTGGGGTTCAAAATCACAACACTCTGCCCGCCGGCTGCCGCACGCAATGCTTCCTCTTCGGCCAGGAATTTAGAACGTTTGTAGTGGCCGACCATGTCAGCAATCGTAACGGGCGTCTCTTCGTTGATGACCACCCCATCCGTGCGGAAGTGCATGGTGGCCACGCTGGAGGTGTAAACGAAGCGCTTGACATTCGCCTCGCGCGCCAGCCGCAGCAACTCGCGAGTCCCGTCCACATTCGAGCGATACATCGCCGCCGGATCGGGAATCCAGAGCCGGTAATCGGCGGCAACATGAACCACGGCGTCGCAGGCGCCCAACGCGCTTTTAAGCCCTTCTGGATTCAGCAGGTCGCCCACGACGGTCTCGCCGTCAATACCCTCAAGGTTGGCCAGCTTACTGGTCTTGCGAACCAGGAGACGCAACTGTGCTCCATCGGCAGCCAATGCCCGCGCCACATGGTGGCCAATAAATCCCGTCGCGCCTGTAAGAAAGATTTTCATGTCAGTGGTCAGTGGCCAGTATAAGACATTTCGCAAAGGCTGGCGGAAAACTCATGAACAGGATCAGCTATTCACTGATCACTTTCCACTGACCACTGTGGAGCTACTCCAGCGCCTCAGGCGCCAGCCCGATATTCGTTTCGCCCGCGGCCTTGCGCTCGTTGTACTTCTTCACCCAGTCTTCCCAGTGCTTGCCGGCAGCGCGGTCCTTGCCTGAAAACGCAATGCCGGCTATCTCGGCATAACTCACCTTGCGCTTCTCCGGCGCGCTGGGCGAGTAATACTGCACATAGGATTCAGCCAGCGTGGGACCGGATTTGCAGTTGAAGATAAAAGCCTCAATGCGCTCCCCGTTTTTCAGCGTAAGCGTAACATCGCCGCGATAGTCGAGGGCTTTGGCGAGCACGTGGAGCAGCTCTGCGTCCGTGGTCAGCGCGGGCGTCCAGCCTTCCAGGTTTTCGTGCTCGGCGCCGGGAGCCAGCTCCAGCGCTTCAACCTCGGCCAGCGTGTACTTCAGCACTTCAGCGGTCATATGTGGGTCTCCTCCATAACGGGCTTCTCCGCGACGGCGGCAATCTTCACCAGAGTTGCGGCTGCCTGGGGCGCGGATTCGCTCAATAGCTTCAGCGCGCCGTCATCGGGATAACTGCTGAAAGTGCCGCGGACCATGGCAAAAAATCCTTTCATGGAACCGAAGCCGTCTATCACCGCGGTTGTTTCATAGCCGCAACTGACCATGCAGTTGGCGCATTTTGGATTTCCGCTGGCAACCCCGTAGTTATCCCAGTTAGTATTACCCAATAACTCCTTGTAACTCTCCTCGTAACCCTCCTGCAACAAGTAGCAGGGTTTCTGCCAGCCGAAAATATTGAAGGCGGGCATTCCCCAGGGAGTACATTCGTAGTTGCGCTTGCCCATCAGGAATTCGAGAAACAGCGGCGACATATTAAACTTCCAGGTTGGCTTGCGATTGGAGAGAATGGCGCGGAAGAGGCGGCGCACCCTGGCGCGTCCCATGAAGTGGCTCTGATCGGGGGCCTTGTCGTAGCTGTAACCAGGGGAAAGCACGACGCCTTCGACGCCCATGCCCATGACTTCATCGAAGAAGGCGCGAACGCTGTTGGGGTCAGCCCCGTCAAAGAAGGTGGCATTGGTGGTTACGCGGAAGCCGCGGCGGACGGCCTCCTGGATGCCTTCGACGGCGATGTCATAACCGCCCTCGCGGCAAACGGAAAGGTCATGGTGCTCGCGCTGACCGTCAAGATGCACTGAAAAAGTCAGATACTTCGACGGAGTAAACTCCGGCAGCTTCTTCTTAAGTTCGAGCGCATTTGTGCAAAGATAGATATATTTTTTGCGCGCGATAAGTCCGTTCACGATCTCCACGATTTGCGGGTGCAGCAGCGGCTCGCCGCCGGGAATGGAGACCATCGGAGCACCGCATTCATCCACCGCGGCAAAACATTCTTCGGGGCTGAGTTGCTTCTTCAGGATGTGCGGCGGATACTGCACCTTGCCGCAGCCGGCGCACGCCAGGCTGCAACGGAAGAGCGGCTCAAGCATGAGCACCAGGGGATAGCGCTGAACGCCGGTAAGCCTCTTCTTCAGCACATAACTGGCAACTGTCCACATCTGGGAGACAGGAATAGCCATCTTTGAAATAACCTCCAGCGCGACTAAGTGGCGCGCTCCATCGTCCGCCGATAGCTGGTAAGAGCCATCAGAGGAAAGTATTGGCGGTACATTGTGTAGGCCAGGTAAAACACTCTGGGGAAGCCTGTGCCCGTGATAATGCTCTGCCGCTGCGCGCCTTCGCCCATGGACTCGTCCCAGCTTCCATCGGCCTGCTGGCTAGTGAGCAGCCAGCGCACACCCTTGGCGATTGAGTCGGAGCGGTCGTCGCCCGCGGCCAGCAATCCGAGCAGCGCCCAGGCCGTCTGCGAAGGCGTGCTCAGGCCCACGCCCCGCGAGTTGGGGTCGTCATAACTGCCGCAGCTCTCGCCCCAGCCGCCATCGGCATTCTGCACCATGCGAATCCACTCGGCGGCCTGCTGCACCTGCGGCTCGTTGCGATCAAAGCCGATCGCTTCCAATCCGCGCAGCACCAGGAAAGTGCCATAGATGTAATTCACGCCCCAGCGCCCAAACCAGCTTCCATCCGGCTCCTGCTCGCTGAGGATAAACTGGATGGCCTTTTCGACGCGCTTGTCGCCGCGCCCATAGCCATAACTTGCCAGCATCTCCAGCATGCGTCCAGTAATGTCGACCGTGGGCGGATCGAGCATGGCGTTGTGATCGGCGAAGGGAATGTACTGAAAGATCATCTTGGTGTTGTCTTTGTCGAAGCTGCCCCAGCCGCCATTCTTGCACTGCATGGCAAACTCCCAGTCAATGGCGCGGGTTGCAACATTATGCTGATAGCCTTCGCGGGGATTATCCACCTTGTTGAGCGCCAATAACACCTGGGCAGTATCGTCGGTGTCGGGATAGAACTCGTTGTTATATTCGAAGTACCATCCGCCCGGCTCGGTGTTGGGCACCTTCACAGCCCAATCGCCCTTGTGGCGAACCTCTTTGGAAAGCATCCAGTCAACGGCCTTGAGCATGCGCGGGTCGTCGCGGTCAACGCCCGCCTCGCCCAGCGCGCAAACAGCCTGCGCCGTATCCCACACCGGCGAAGCGCAGGGCGTCATGCGGAAGGTTGGCTCCGGCATCGTTTCGTTGGGCGGCTCCTCGATACCCAGTTTTTCAAACTCATCGCGGGCGCGGATAACCTGCGGATCGTCCTCGGAGTAACCCAGGCAGCGCAAAGCAATAATCGCGTTGAGCATGGCCGGATAAATGGCGCCCAGGCCGTCGGTCATCTCCAAACGCTCCAGTATCCATTTCTCTGCGCGTCTCAGAGCCAATTTACGCAACGGTCGAATGTGAACCGCCTCGGCCCAATGCATGATCCGGTCTAAAACCAGAAAGAAATTGCGCCAGGAAAAGATCGATTTGCGGTTCATGCGCAGTCGCAGAGTGGAGTTAGCGCGACCACCAACAAATAACTCGTCAATTCCCTGCTCCGGCGCAATCTTTTTGTACGGCTTCCGCGCAAACATGATCGCCAGCGGAACAAGAATCGAGCGCGACCATGAAGATATTTCATAGATGTTGAAGTAGAACCACTTGGGAAAGAGAACAATCTCCGGCGGAATGGCGGGCACCGCGTCGTAGTCGTATTCGCCTAGCCCACAGAGATACATCTTGGTGAAGGTGTTGCACTCCACCACGCCGCCATGCGCCAGAATCCATTCCCGCGCCTTCACCAGGCGCGCATCATCCGCACTCACGCCCAGCAGCTTGGCCGAGGAATAGCATTTGACCGAGAGAGAGATATTGCCCGGGCCGCCGGGATAGATGCTCCAACTGCCGTCGCCGTTCTGGTAGCGCATCATCTCTGCGAGCGCGCGCCGCAGCCGGCCAGGATCGCCGCTTTCCAGTTGCGTATGCAGATAAATGTAGTCGGCTTCGAGCATCGCGTCAGCTTCCAGCTCGCCGCACCAATAGCCGTCGGGATGCTGCCGGCTGAGCAAGTACTCACGCGCGCGAACAACCGCCGACTCGACTTCAGCCAGACCGGCGTCCAGCCGCCCATAGCGGAGCGGCGCAAATTGCGTCTTTTCTTTCTGAATAATCATGCGATTCGAAACGCCTCGGTTAGCCTATAGCTCATCACGCCTGGCTACCAGCTGAAAACCTGCCTCACCTCACGCCTACAGCCTCGGTTCCATTGGCGCTGCTGATCGCCTGGACAATCTCCGGCGGCAAGCCGAAGCGCACATTTTCCGGCATCACTTCGATCTCTTCGACGCTGCTGAAACCGTTTTGTCGCAGGTAGTTGACCACATCCTCGACCAGCACTTCAGGGGCCGAAGCGCCGGCCGTAACCGCGACCGTGTTGACGTCCTTCAGCCATGCGGGGTTGATGGCCTGGGAGTTATCGATCAAATAGCCAATGGTTCCCAGGTTGCGCGAGACCTCGACTAGGCGGTTGGAGTTGGAACTGTTGGTTGAGCCAACCACCAGCACCAGTTGGGCATTGTGCGCCACGTTGCGCACCGCAACCTGGCGATTCTCCGTGGCATAGCAGATGTCCTGAGAATGGGGACCAACAATGTTGGGGTATTTTCCTTTGAGAGCGTGGATAATGTCGCGCGCCTCGTCCAGCGAGAGCGTGGTTTGGGTCAGATAAGCCACGCGGTCGGGGTCGGGCACCTGGAGTGCCATAGCCTCGGCAACATTCGAGACAACGTGAGTCGCTTCCGGCGCTTCGCCCAGCGTGCCTTCGATTTCATCATGGTCGCGATGGCCGATGAGCACCAACGAGTAGCCTTGCCGGGCAAACTTGACGGCCTCGATGTGGACCTTGGTCACCAGCGGGCAGGTGGCGTCGATGACTTTGAGGTTGCGTCCCCGGCTCAGCTCGCGTACCGCGGGCGAAACACCGTGGGCCGAGTAAATGACGCGCTGGCCATCAGGCACGTCGTCGATCTCATGCACAAAGATTGCGCCCTTTTCCGCCAGCTCATTCACTACATAGCGGTTATGCACAATTTCGCGGCGGACGTAAATGGGCGCGCCAAAAGTCTCCAAAGCGATCTTGACAATGTCAATCGCACGCACCACGCCTGCGCAGAATCCGCGCGGTTTGAGCAATAACACCCTCTTCTGACCAGGGGAAGTCTCGGAGCGGTCACCGTTCGAGATGGAATCAAGCAGAGTTGTAGTCACACTGCCAGTATACCAATCCCCTATCAAAAGGGCGGAAAATCGGCGGACGAACGCAGGGCGGGGCTGGGGCGTCAGGCTCCGCCCCGAAACTGGATGATGCGGCGGCGATCGCGCTTGGAGGGGCGATGCTCGGGCAAAGGCGCGAACTCGCGCAAGGCCTTGCGCTCGGCGGCTGCCTGGGCGCGCGCCGCAATGCTGGCTTCGCTCTCGCGGAAGAGGGTTTGCGCCACCGCCGCGGGTCCGCGCATCTGGCTGAGCGCGAGAACCTCTACCTGAAAGTCGCCGCCCTCGTTCTTCACTTCAAGCCGGTCGCCGGCGCGCAGCTCGCGTGCGGGCTTGGCGGCGACGCCGTTCACGCGGATTCGGCCCAGATCGCAGGCCTTCGAGGCCAGCGCGCGCGTCCTGAAAAAGCGCGCCGCCCAGAGCCATTTGTCGATGCGCATTGAATCCATTTGTCTATTGTGAACGATCGATGCGATTGCTGCCAGGGAGAATGCCGCGTGAGCCTCAGGCCACGGATTGTTGTTCAACCGGGGCGTTGCGCCACAGTTCGGACTCGGCTTCTCGGCGAGCCTTGAGGGCGGCAATCTCCTGTCCGCCGGCGTGGTCCCAGCGCAGCAACTCATCCTCAGCCTGGTCGTACCTTCCTGCGTTGAGGCTTTTCAGTAGAGAGGAAGCCGCGAGCCTTCCAGCGCCCAGGTTGAAGCAGAAGTCCACCAGAGCATCGAACTGGCCCTGCGAAAGCGGAACCTTGACGAGGCGCTGAACCGCCTGCTCCGCCTCGCGCACGTCCACGGCCAGAAGGTTGGCGGCCTGAGCTTCACTGATGCCGTTGGGAAAGGAATCGGGGTGTAGCAGCCGGTGCCCGTAACCAATCGTCGGAAACCCCGCCGCATCCTGATAGACGCGGCTGCGAAAACCCTCTGAACTCTTGAGCAACTGCATTCCTGCTGCGCTGAATCTCATCTCATTCTCCTGCGGACTGAAAGCGATAGATTCACTTCTAGCAGAAGTTGAGAAATAATCTGCAAAGTACACATTCTCCAACGGCAGTTCTCCGCGGAAGGCAGTGATCGGTTTGCCGGATTTCACCAGGTCAAGCGCTTTTTTCAGTTTGTGGAAAACCTACGAATTCGCGGGTTAACCTTTCAAAAGTGTTCCTTGTGGGTAGATTACCTCTGCGCGTTTGTTGATAACTATTAGGAGAATCAGCGTTTAATTGGTAAAATAGGCAGATGGTGAAACGACGCATTTCAAGCAACATGAAATCGAAATCGCCGCTGCGGATTATGCTGCTCGCTGGAGCGTCCTCCGTTGTGCTGGTTGCGGGAGTTGTGGCAGTCGCCACGCGAACCGTACATGCAGACGCGCCGCTTCTCCATTCAGCCACAATCGCGCCCCCAACTGCTCCGCAAGCCAATGCGACGCCTGCCTCACTGTCACCACAGAAGCCCGCTGAAACCGCCGCTACCCATGCACTTCGCGGCCTTGCTTCCTGGTACGGCGGACGGTTCAATGGCCGTCACACCGCCAGCGGCGAACGCTTTGACATGAACGCGATGACCGCCTGCCATCCGACCCTGCCCTTCGGCTCGAAGGTCCGCGTGGTGAACCTAGACAACCATCGGTCGGTTGTGGTGCGCATCACCGACCGCGGCGACCTGTACGAGGGGCGCATTATTGATCTCTCCCTGGGCGCGGCGAAAAAGTTGGCAATGACCAAATCCGGGATTGCCTCGGTCGAAGTGCAGGTGCTCTCCCTGGGCCGGTCTCCCCACGAATAAGAGACCCGCTTCCCTAAAATGACAGGAATCGTCTTCAGTTTGCGCCGCAGTCCTGCCATTCGCTGACAGCGCTACCTACGGGTGTGCCATCTCCCTGCAAGCCGAAGCCCGACCCGGCCACGGTTTGCGGACTGGAGCTATCCGTCGCCGTTCCCTGCAACACCCCGTCTACGTAAACCGAGAGCGTGACCGGGATGCAATCAAAAAAAGCCGATGCCCCTTCCCAGCCCGTCAGTCGCCGATGGCACCGCCCAGCAGCTTCTTTAGCGCCTGGATATATTCGGAAAGCGCAGTGCGGCCGGCCTCGGTCATGCGGTAGAGGCTTTGCGGTTTGCGCTGAACGAATTTTTTATCCACGGCCACATAGCCCGCTTCTTCAAGCTTCAGCAACTGCGCGCCAAGATTGCCGTCGGTCGAACCGGTCTTCTGGCGCAACCAGGTAAACTCCGCTTCATCCACGCCAACCAGCAGCGAGAGCAGGGCCAGGCGCAGCTTCCCGTGAATCACAGGATTCAGCTCCGGCAACTCAGGCATGGAGAGCCTCCTGCTGCTTGCGAACACGCGCTTCCCAGAGCATGGCGTAAACACCGAAGACAATCTGGCAGAAAAAGATCGCTACTAGAAATACGGCCGTACATTGGTCATCGGAACCAAAACACGCAGCCACCGATGCCGCCCACCAGACAATTGCGGCGGCAACTTGCGCCTTCCAGCGGATCATCATGCCGGAGGCGCCGTTGGCGACGCCCAGCATGGCCGCAACAATCGCCACAAAAATGTGCTGGTTGAACCTGTCGCTGAAGCCCAGGGCCGGCAATAGCAAAGACAGCGAGATGCCCATCGATATCCAGATGGCAAAAATGCCCCGGCCAATTGTGGTCCCCGGCCTTCGCTCCGGCTTGTTCTTCTTCTTGCTCACGATGATGGCCCAGCAAAGTACCCATGCGCCGGCCATGGTTACGAGCCAGGCCCACGGCCAATGGTAAATCGCCGTCCAGACGATGGCGATATAGTAGGCTACGCCCCAGAAGACAAAAGTCCAGCCGTAGCTCTCGGTGGTGCGCCGGCCCTCGGCGATCATGGATTCGATCAGGCGGATCCTGTCCTTCAATTCCAACTCTTCAGCGTTTGCTGCCATCTTGATTCTCCTTTTTATTTGCTTCAGGTTGATGATTTGCCATGCCTCAGGCGCAAAATGCGAGATCAATCACTACCATGAAGAGTACTCTACGTTTTAGAGTTTGAAAAGTCAAGAACAATTTTATAAATATTCGGCCACCGCCGCGAAAAGTTGTAATCTCTTAGATCGACTGCACCGGAATGAGCGTCAAATCGTCCACCAGCCCCACTTCCTTCTGCACAAACGGTTCGCCGTAGCGCACACCGGCCAACAATCCGTAGTGGCGAGCCTCGGCAAAAACGCGCTCGCGAATCTCCTCTTCAGGAACAAAGAGTGAACTTCCTGTCGGTTGGTTGGCGTATTGCGAGCGGTAGGCCATCAACGCGGCATAACGCTGCTCAATAAAGGGAGTGATATCAACGATAAAGCTGGGACGCACGTCGGCATAGAGACTGGCGTAGACGATCTTGAAAGGGCGATGGGGCGGAGCTGGTGTTTCCTCTGAATCCACACCCTCTCGCGCCGTAGACGCAGTTGGCCGTACCGCAGGTGACTTGGCCAGGCCGGAGAGAAAGCAGGCCTCGTAGCCGAGCGTGGCAACGGCGGCGTGGTCCGGATGGCGCGCCTGCCAATAGGGAAGAATGACCACGCGGGGGCGAAGCTGGCGCAGGACGTGTGCGATCTTGAGGCGGTTTTCGAGAGTGTTTTCGACCGCGCCGTCGGCCAGGTCGAGCGCCTGGCGCCAACCTACGCCCAGCAGGCGGGCGGCTTCAGCGGCTTCGCGGGCGCGATCTTCGGCGCTGCCGCGGGTTCCGGCCTCGCCCTGCGTCAGATCGAGAATCGCGGTGCGCAGGCCGCGCGAGGCCATGCGCAGCAGCGTTCCGCCGCAGGTCTGCTCCACGTCGTCGCGATGAGCGGCAATGGCCAGAACATCGGCGATAAAAATATCAGATGCGGAATCCGCGCTCATTGAGGGTTGCTCCCGATGAACGGACAATCATAGGGATTGGCTGTGTCCACTGTCCACTGACCATTGTTCACTTTAGTAGACGGTGTTGTCGTCGTCGGTCGTTGCATCCATGTAGGCCACGTCATAGGCCGTACCGGTCACCGTCACATTCGAATTGTTGATGGAGGAGCCGTCAACGGTCGAGTAGATGTACACCTGCCCACCCTCTGCCGTGTAGACCTTGTGCAGGCCGGTAACGGCTGCAATGCCTGTGGCGTCACCGACATAGGGAAGCAGGGTCGCGACAGGACTGGTTGGGGTGGCCACATTGACCATCGTCAGGCAGCCGTAAGGTAGATTGTTGCTGGCCCTCACGCTGTTGGCGCATTTGCTCATGCCGATCCACAGAGTATCGTCGTCGGCCAGAATCATGCGGCTCACCGCGCCCGGCTCTCCGTCGCTGATGGAAAGCGGTGCCGTGGCTGCAATGGGCGTGGTGGCCGTGGGTAATGTAACCACCGTCAACATCCCGGTATAAAGGCTCGTTGCCGTCTGCTTGCCAGTTGCCGCGCATTGCGGCTGCTGGCTCGCCGTGAGCGTGGGTGCGGCAGCGCATTGCCCCACAACATACATCGTCGAGCTATCGACCAGCGCATTGCTAGCCCCGCCGGGAATGGCTATGGAGCTGGCGTTGAGCGCGCTCTGCGTAGGCAGAACCCCTGACTGCTCACCTACGATGTAGATCAAGGGCGCCACTGGCAACGGTGATACGGAAGCCGTGGTTCCTCCGCACTCCGGTCCGCAGTTGAGCACGTAAGCGGTTCCACCGTCCGCCGAGAAGACAGCCTTGGTAGGCCGATCAAAGGCGAGTGCTTTTCCCGACACAGGGTCCACCGCCTGGAAGAGGCACCAGAGTGGCCCATTCTGCGGTTCGCAGTCGGTGGCATTCGCAGGCCATGTGGTCGGGCCGCCGGAATAAGCAATCGTCTGGGCAGATGACAGTTGCCGCGGATAGTAAATGTAATTCGAGTTCTGCGCAAAGGCCAGAGCCACCGAGCCGCCCGGATTGACGCTGACGCGATAGACGCCGGGAAGATTAAGAGGATAGCTTGCGCCGGTCACGTTGTTGATCACCGTCAGCACATGGGTTTCCTGGTTGGCGGCAAAGACAAAAGACTGATTGCGTGTCATGAAAACACTGGACGAAAGACCATTCAAACCAAGCACCTTGGGATCGAGCACTTCGCTGGAATAGTTGACCGGGACGAGGGAGCCGTCGCCTGCGCTATAAACCACGCCATACCGCTCTTCGGGCACATTCTGAATCGAAATGGGCTGATGGCCACCAAACCCCGAGAGAACAAATGCCGGGTTCGAATTCGTGCTGTTGTATTTGTATCGGATGTCGTAGTACGCATCCACGAACGACAGAGCGCCGGGGACAGCAGCACCGGGATTCTGGATCGCAATCAGGACGCGATTGGTCAGCCCGCTGGGCGGCAAATTCCTGCCCGCGAAATAAGTAGTGGAGCCACAACCTGCCAGCGCGCCTGCAACCACCAGAGCCGCGGCGGCGCTCATCCAAAGACTTCGCTTCTTCAAAATCCCATCCCTCGACACTAGACGCGGAGCGCTCCGCGCAGCTTGCCTGCGGCCAAGGCCACGGCGTGAACAGATTGACGACGGTTGCCGGAGGAACGGACAAATCGCAAAATAAGTGCCGCTTCCGAACCAGCGCAACCCAAGGTTATGACTATCGAAGTATAACAAAGCTGCCCTGCCTTTTCCGCCATCCTCCATTCGTTTGCCGCTGCCGCCGTGTGCGCAAGGATGCCCCAGCCACGCACCCTAAATGGAAAATGCTTTGGCGAGCGAGGCCCGCATGGCTTAACATGACAGCAGAATGATGCAATTTCCCGACATCTTCGCCAACCGTCCCGTGCTCGTCGACGGCGCCATGGGTACTACGCTCTACGCCCGCGGCGTCTTCATCAACCGTTGCTACGACGAGCTGAACCTCACCGACCCAGGCTTGATTTTGTCGATTCACGAAGAATACCTCCAGGCTGGTGCGGAGATCATCGAGACAAACACCTTTGGCGCCAACCGCTTCCGGCTGGCCCGCCATGGGCTGGCGGATAAAGTCTCCGCAATCAACATCGCCGGGGTGCAGCTTGCCCGTCAGGCCGTCGAACACCTCAAGGACAAGCAGGCAGGCGAGGCCTTTGTCGCCGGCGCAATCGGCCCGCTCGGAGTGCGCCTTGAGCCGCTGGGAAAGACCGGCCTCGACGAGGCTCGCGCCGCATTTGCCGAGCAGATCAGCGCTCTGACCACGGAAGGCGTTGACCTGCTGATCATCGAGACCATGCCCGCTCTGAACGAGGCCCGCGAGGCGCTCAACGCCGCACGCGAGATCGCTCCCCATCTGCCCGTTCTGGTGATGGTGACCGTGGACGATGAAAGCAACTGCCTCGACGGCGCATCCCCCGCTCAAGCCGCCGCTCTGCTCACCGAGTGGGGCGCTGACGCCATTGGAGTCAACTGCTCCACCGGACCAACCACCGTGCTGACCGCCATCGAAGCCATGCGCCCGGCCACCACACTGCCTCTGGCCGCCATGCCCAACGCCGGTATGCCCCGCGCCGTCGAGGGACGCAACATTTACCTCTGCTCGCCGGAGTACATGGCCAGCTTTGCCCGCCAGGCCATCCAGGCCGGGGTGCAATTCGTGGGCGGCTGCTGCGGCACCACGCCCAACCACATTCGCGCCATGCGCTCGGCCATGCGCGCCATCGACGCGCAGACCCGCGTCGAGGTCACCGGCGCCGCCCCGGAGCTGAACTCCGAAACGCCCCCCGCCCCGCTCGGCGCACGCTCCCACCTCGGCGCGCTGGTGGCCGAGGGAAGCTTCGTTACGCTGGTTGAGATTGTCCCCCCGCGCGGAATTGACTGCATGAAGGAGATCGAAGGCGCGCGCATCCTGGCGCAACTCGGCGTCCACGCCATCAACGTGCCCGATTCGCCTCGCGCCTCGGCGCGCATGAGCGCCCAGAGCCTCTGCATTCAGATTCAGCAGCATACTGACATTGAGACGATTCTCCATTACACCTGCCGCGACCGCAATCTGCTCTCCATCCAGTCAGACCTGCTGGGCGCTTCCTCCATCGGCCTGCACAACATTCTCTGCCTCACCGGCGACCCGCCCAAGCTCGGCAACTATCCCGACGCTACCGCTGTCTTTGACGTGGACTCCATCGGTCTGGTCAACATTGTGCGCCGCCTGAATCATGGCCTCGACATCGGCTCCAACGCCATTGGCGCCACCACCAACTTCACCATCGGCGTCGCCGCTAACCCCGGCGTGGCCGACATCGAACAAGAGCTGCGCCGCTTCGCCTTCAAGGTCGAGGCTGGCGCTGAGTACGCCATCACCCAGCCCGTCTTCGACCTGCGCTTGCTGGAGAGCTTCCTGGAGCGCATCCGCGAGCACCACATTCCCGTCATTGCCGGCATCTGGCCGCTCATCAGCCTCCGTAACGCCGAATTCCTCAAAAACGACCTGCGCGTCTCCATGCCCGAGGAGATTCTCCTGCGCATGGCACAGGCAGATACACCCGAAGCCGCCCGCCAGGAGGGCATCCTCATCGCCCAGGAGATGCTGGAGGCGGTGCGACCCTTCGTTCAGGGGGTGCAGGTCAGCGCGCCCTTTGGCCGCTACAACGTCGCCGCCGAGGTCATTGCCGCCGTGCTGCCCAAGCCGGCCAGGGAGTAATCGTCATGCCATCGTTCGAAGAGTCGCTTAAAAAGCTGGAAACCATCGTCGATCAATTGGAAAAAGGTGACCTCGCCCTGGAGGAATCGCTCAAGCTCTTCGAGGAGGGCGTGGGTCTCTCCGCCGCCTGCAAGGCAGAGCTGGACGCAGCTGAGGGCAAAGTACAGATGCTCGTCCGCCAGCGCGACGGCTCCCTCAAACAAGAGCCGTTCCTGACCGAAAAGCCCTCCTGAGGCAAGCGGCCCGGCGGGTGCCAAGCATCGATTCTGCCTCCTTCGCGAGTGACCCACATCTGAATTTTCCCCTCACAAGATCCGATTGCCCATACACGGACCACCTACCGTCCAGAATCCATGATGGAAATCTATTTTCCTTTTCCCTATGCAATTTCTTGCACATTTTTTCCATGAACGTAATCCACACTGCTTAATATACTGTATATATAAGAAATAAATAGGGATAACAATCTTTTGTATTCGTTTAGTTTGGCACTGGAAATGCTTCATAGTATCCAGCTTGGTTTCATAACATACGGGTTGGGACTCATGCGGGATGTGCATCGGCAAACTGCATCGGTTGAAAACTGCAGCAATATCCGGGAAACATTGGAGGTTTTTTATCGTGCTTAAGAGACTCTTCGTGATTGCGCTTCTCGCTGCGATCCCATCGTTTTTTGCAACTCCAGCCGCGAAGGCTGATTCGCTGGTACTCAATCAATGGTATTCAGCAGCGTTCGGCACTGATAACCCCAGCCCGGTGTATGGTCCGCCTTACTCCGACGCGACGGATGGGCCGGTCCTGCCAGGCGGATTCGCCAGCTCAATCAATGCACCCAGCGGAACGAGCTGGACGATCACGCTCGCGGGTTCTGGCACCCTCACCGTGACCGATCTGGAAGCTAGTGGCGACCAGTTCCAGATGTACGACAATGGCGTTCTCATGACGGCTGCGGCGAGTCCCTTCACTGCTGCGGGGCAAAATCCGGGGCAAGCTTCCCCCGGAAACGGCGAGAGCTCCGCCCCATGCATTGGTTGCTCTTACGAGGGTGAAGACATTAACGCCGCGCTCGGCGACCCCAATTTCAGCTCGGCGACATTTGCGTTGAGTTCAGGAGTGAACGACCTCACCCTCAACTACATCGGGTCAGTTGGTGATGGCGACATGGCTTTCATCACCGAGTCTGCCGCCACTCCCGAACCCTCCAGCTTCGTCCTCTTCGGCTTCGGGCTCTTGGGCCTCCTGGTCGCATTCCGCAGGAAGCTCCTGGCATAGCGCGTCTTCTTAAAAAGCCGCTCGTCGAAAGCCGCCGTCCTTCGGCGGCTTTCTTGTCTTCCCGTTCTTCTCGCCCCGTGCCCGGCTCCGCTGGAGTATGCTTTTCTGAGAGGGTATCTCTTTGTCACACTTACGCATTTTTGCCGGCCTGCTCTTGCTGGGCATGGCCGTGGGCTGCAAGGCCCAAACCGCCCTGCCGACAGCGCCCGACGTGGCGCAGAACCGGCGCATTGAGGTCCTGCTGCGCTCCCGCTTTGACGTCCCACCGGAGATTTCCCTGGCCATCGGCGCGCGCAGACCGAGCCAGTTTACCGGCTACGACACGCTGCCCGTTACGGTTACTCACGGCGCCAACTCCCAGGTGATGGACTTTTTGATCTCGACCGACGGCAAGACCCTGGCCCGCCTGGAAACCTACAAGCTCGACAGCGATCCGGTTTTCACCATCGATGTCGCAGGCCGCCCCATTCGAGGCAATCCGGCAGCGCGGGTGACGGTGGTCAGCTTTGACGACCTCGAGTGCCCCTACTGCGCGCGCATGCACCAGACGCTCTTCCCAACCACGATCGAGCACTATGGTGACAAGGTGCGTGTCATCTACAAGGACTTTCCTCTGCCCCCGGATATGCACCCCTGGGCAATGCACGCTGCCGTGGACGCCAACTGCCTGGCTTCGCAGAGCAGCGCGGTCTATTGGAGCTATGTGGATTATCTGCACTCCCACGGCGATGAGATCAACGGCTCTAATCGGGATAATGCCAGGAGCTTTGCCACCTTGGATCGTATCGCCCGCCAGGAAGCCACGCTGGGTAAACTCGACGCGGCACGGCTGGACGCATGTCTGGTCAAGCAGGACGAAAGCCTGGTGCGAGCCTCGATGAAAGAAGCGGACGCGCTTAATGTTGAGGGAACACCCGCGCTGTTTGTGAATGGCGAGCGTATCAGTGGTGCAATGCCAACCTCAGAAATATGGTCGGTGATCGACCGCGCCCTGCGCGCCGAAGGAGTGACGCCGCCAGCAGCGTCAGATCAGCCCGCCGCGGAAGCCTCAAAGTAGTAAATCAGCTCGTGCTGCGTCAGGAATGGAGAGGAACGGCAGCATCAGCGAAATTTTTGTAGCAATTCAGCGTCTGGGATTTATCCTTGATTGTCAGAGAGTTTCGCGGATTGTTCTCCAACTTCGCGTCTCCCAGGAGAGATCAGATTGCAAATCAAGACTGTTAGCCGCGCACATTCCAGTTTCGCCGTACTCATTCTTTGTGGAGTAGCCCTGTTGACCGCCGTGAACGGCTGTCACCGCGCTCCTTCCCCGGACGTGGTGGCAACCGTGAATGGCAAGGAAATCCTGCGCTCGGATCTGGAAAAGTATTACAAGGCGAATCTTGGCGACAATCCCCAGAAGCCCTCGGCCGAGCAGGCGGACATTGCCCGGCTCAATATCCTGCGCCAATTGATCGACGACGAAATCCTCTGGCAGCGCGCCACCAAGCTCAATCTGGTTGCCAGCGACGAGGATGTGAACGCCAAGCTGATGGAGATGAAGACGCCCTTCACGCAAGAAGAATGGGACAAGCAGCTAAAGGCGAATGGCATCACGCTGGACGACTACAAGCGCGACTTGAGGCGCTCGCTGACCAGAACCAAGCTGCTTAACAAGGAGATCGAGTCGAAGATCAACATCACCGACGCAGATATCAACAGCTTTTATGAGGCGCACAAGTCGGAGTTCAATGTGATTGAGCCGCTCTACGGCATGGCGCAGATCGTCGTCACCAGCGGACCCGCGCCCCAGACCGGGAACCTGCAAAACAACAAGGCCTCTGGCGACGCCGATGCCAAGAAGAAGATTCAGACCTTGCACAACAAACTGCTCAATGGTGAGGACTTCGGCGCCCTGGCCTCGAACTTCTCAGAGAATCCAAACACAGCCCCGAATGGCGGCGATATGGGCTTCTTGCCTGAGTCGCAACTGCGCACCGAGCCGGATGTATACAACGCCATCGGCAAACTCAAGCCCGGAGAGATCACGGATATTCTTCCCGTCTACGACAGCAACGGTCCTGGACGCCACACCGTCGGTTACGCCATCTACAAGCTGATTTCCAGAGAGGCTGCCGGACAGCGCGAATTGAACGACCCCAGTGTGCAGCAGAGAATTCGCCAAACCCTGCGCGAAACCCGTGCTCAGCTGCTCCAGAACGCATACAGGGAGATGCTCCACAACGACTCCAAAGTGCACAACTACCTGGCCGACCAGATTCTTAAGCAGGGCGCACAGTAAAGGTCAGCATTCTATGATTAGTTAGGCAACGCTGGCTCTTCCCTGCCCTTTTCCGTCCTCAGAGCCTGTCGCTATTCCACAGTTGCGAGCATCCTGCCATTCCGCCTTTGGAACAGAAGCAGAGTCCTCGCGGGGCTTGATACAGTTGCGCCAGCTTGCATTAATTGAAGAAAACGCCATCTGGCGCACAGCAACATATCTTCCAGCAACTCTGATTTTCCCATCGTTCACCCCCTAAGCAACAAAGTAGGAACCTGCCCAATCAACGAAATTGCATCAAAGGTGGATGAGGAGCCTCATCAATCATCATCTGCCTTGCGCGCAGCGCGCTGATGGCGTCAGACAAAGTCAGGCATGCCAGCCACAAAGAGATGACAGTGAAAGAGAGAATGGCTGGGGCTGCACAAAATGATCTTGCCGTGCTGGCGGAAAGGATGACCATTGCAAAACGGCCTCCGCACTGGGCGGAGGCCGTTGAACTGCACACATCATAACATCGCTTACTTCATGTTGCCGCTTTCATCCATGGTGATGCCGCCCGGCCCCGCGTTCTTCTTCGCCTCGTTGGCCTTGCGCGTACCCATCGCCTTGGTGCGCCACTCTTCGGCCTTGGCAACATCATCCTTGCGAGCGCTCTCGCTGCCCCAGTCCACATCGGCCTTGCTGCGATAGACCAGGTTCAAATAAACCATGGCGTCGTCGTAGTTGGGCCGATTATCCACTGCCTGATTGAGATACTGTAGTGCTTCCTCAACCAGCGGGCCGTTCGATTCCTTCAGCGGCTCCATGACCTTCTTGGGCGCCTTCGCGTTTCCCTCGCCGTCGTCGTTGACTCCCACAGCAGCCAACGCAGCCACCGTGTTCTTGTGCGCCTGGGTCCAGTCAAGCACACCCACGGTGTAGGCCGCCTCAGGATCCTTCGGATCTTCCTGCAGGATCTTCTTCTGCCACACCTTGGCTTCGTCCAGCTTCTTAACGCTGAACTCAATGCCCGCAATCTGCTTCATGCTGTTGATATCGTGCGGATCCTTGTCCAGGACCTGCTGAAAAATATCGATGGCGTCCTGCGCGTTCTTCAGGTTGTCGGGCGTGTCCAGTCCAGGCACTACGTTTTGAGCCAATGCCGTTGCCAGATAGCTCTTGGCCGTGGGCAGTGTCGGATCGAGTTGCGTGGCCTTTTGAAAGTGTCCAATCGCCTCTTCATACCGCTGGGCCTTGTAGGCATCCACGCCCTTGTTCAACTGGTCACGGGCTTGGAGGCGCTTGCACCCGCCCATGGAAAGCACCATGCCGGCCAAAACTACCGCGAGCGCCGTAATACGTGCGGGTCCATTCATGTTCGTATCCTTCTCCTTCAGGCAAGCGTCTAATGGTCGCGCGCCCGGAATCTCTTTGACAACTGGCTGCGGGCGACAGAATCCCAAAACCAGTACAGAAAAATTGTACTCCTGCTCCCCGAAGGTCCAACCGCATGCCATCGGAGGTTGACAGCTCAGGAAAATCCATGCGAGGCTACCGCCTGCGTTCCCTTGAACTGCCGAATGATTGAGCCGCCTCTCTCCACCGAGATCGGAATCCGCCCATCTTCCCTTGGGGTCGATGCCGGGACTCCGCGCATCCCTCTTCAGGAAAGCGGCTCAAAAAGCACAGCTACTGGCCAGCCAGTATCCGGGGCGTCATTAAACCGACGTGGTCCACATTCGCGGCGCGGCCGATGTCGATCACCTCCGCTACATAGCGGAAATCGATGTTGTCATCGCCTTTGACAAACATGACGCGCTCGGCGCGATTGGCGTAGATCTCCGTCAGCTTAGGCAGCAACTCCGCCTTGGCATAGGGCGTCTCATTGATCTTGTACTGCGGCGCACCGCCATTGACATGCAAAACCTGCACTACAATGGTGCGGTCGCTAGGGTTCTGCTGCTGCGGGTTCTTCGGCGGCTGAGGCACCAGCGCATCCAGGCCCTTAGGCGTCACCGGCACAATGACCATGAAGATGATCAACAGCACCAGAAGAACGTCGATCATCGGCGTAACATTGATCTCGGACATGCTACCGCCCGATGACCCCATTGACATTGACATGGCTCTAAACTCCTCGTTTACTCAAAATCGTTAAAGGAACAGCGCGAGCAACCGTTACTCTCCGCCCGCGAGATTGCCTTCCTTCTTCTGCGTCAGCAAGCCCACGTCTTCCACTCCAGCGGTGCGCACTGCGTCGATGGCATCTTCCACCGCCCGGTACTGCGCGCGCGCGTCGGCGCGAATATAAATTGTCTTGCCGGGCTTGTCGGCCAGTTTCTCCCGAACCTGGGCACCCAGAACACTGAGATCTGTCTTGTTTTGTCCCAGGAACACCCCTCCATCGCGAGTGATGGCCACTACGATGGCGTCTTCCTTGTCGGCGTCCGGCATGGCGATGGGATTATCCACCTTGGCCATATCGACAGCCACCTTGTTCTGGAGCATGGGAGTGATAACCATGAAGATGATCAGCAGCACCAGCATCACGTCCACCATCGGTGTGACGTTGATATTGGATGTGACCTTCCTGCTTTCGTCGCGAACTGCTTGTGACATTGCTTGGCTCCATGCCTGAAAGTTTTGGCCTGAAAGTTTGGCCTAAATTATGTGATTCCAGATGGCTTCAACTCTTCCTCGAAGTCCATCCGGCGGCCGCGCGCTTGAAACCGGCGGGCAGGAGCTGAACTCTCGCTCTCCTGCCCACCACAGCTTCCCGCTCACGCCACGAGCCGACGCCTTGATTAGCGCTTGTGGCTCTGCTTGATGAAGTAGTCAACCAGCTCGCTGGATGAGTTGTCCATCTCCACGTCGAAGCTCTCGACACGGCCGGTGAAGTAGTTGAAGGCCATAACAGCCGGGATGGCGACCAGCAGTCCGAAGGCTGTGGTAACCAGGGCCTCTGAAATGCCGCCGGCAACCGCGCCGATGCCCGAGGTCTTCTGCGTGGCAATCTGGTTGAAGGCGTTGAGAATGCCAACAACTGTGCCGAACAGGCCGACGAAGGGTGCCGTGGCGCCAATGGTGGCCAGAACCGCAAGGCCTCTCTTGAGCTTCGCGTGAACGATGGCCTCAGCGCGATCCAATGCGCGGCCGGCGCTCTCGATGGTCTCCTCTGTGGGCGCGCCGCCCGAGGAGCGGAACTCCTGCAGGCCAGCCGTCACAACCTCGGCCAGATGGGACTTCTTGCTGCGATCGGCAATTTTGATCGCTTCTTCCAGCTTGCTGTCCTTCAGCGCGCCGGCAACCTTCGGCGCAAACTCGCGCGACTGCTTGCGAGCGGCGGAGAAGTACAGGTAGCGGTCGATCATCACGGCCAAAGACCAGATCGACTCGACGAAGAGGAGAATGGCCACTGCACGTGCCAAATTCCCCATGTGCTCCCAAAGCCCGATGGGAGTAAAGCTGACCGTCTGTTCTTCACCATCGAAGATAAATGCCAGATTGGCGGCCGTGTGTGTAGCAAAATGCGTGAGCTGAGCGAGAATCACTGAATCGTTCCTCCTAAGGAGTTTGTGTGTGAACTGCAACTGCCTTGCGGCTGCTGGGAATGTGACATAGTACAGACGCACATTCAGGGTAAAAGCGAGGCTTTTCCTCCAAATTGGCAAAAAAAGCCGAATACATTCCTTATCCGCCACCCAGGGTGAAGATCACATTCACCTCGGTCTCCACCTCCACCGGCTCACCGCTGAGCAGGTAGGGCTTGTAGCGCCAGGTCTTTACAGCATCTAGTGCGGCAGCCTGCAACATCGAAGGCCCGCTGACGACGCGCAGATTTTCAATCGATCCGGTCTTGGAGATGGTCGCCTGCAAAACCACCGTGCCTTGAACGTGAGCAGCCTTGGCGATCGGCGGATAGACGGGCGTGGTCTTCTGGAGCAGATTGCCTGCCATGACACCGCCCGAAATGTTCACTTTCTTGGGTGCCTCGACCTTGACCTTGGGAGCGCTGGAGGCGCCAAACATACCTCCGATGACTCCGCCTGTACTACCGCCGCCCAAGCCTTCCATTCCAACTACACCAAAGCTCTGCGAAGGCGGCGCTTCCTTTTCGTTCACGATCTTGATGTCGTGGGGAATCCGGGTCGGCGCCGTAAGTTGATTGTTCATCATCTCCGACTTCACCTGCACCACGTGCACTGCCGGTGGCGGCGGTGGCGGCGGCGGTGGTGGCGGCGGCGGCGGGGCTATCAAGGCCATCTGCATCATGGCCTTGGGCAGCGCCTCGGGATAGATCAGCGGAATCAGGATCAGCAGAATGAGGAATGAACCCTCGACAATCAGCATCGGGAGCATATACCTTGCGCTCTTGCTCTTGATCTTGCCCGCGGATTCAAACGTGGAATCTTCAAACATGGCCAGCCTCGAATCGAATCTTTGCCTACTCTTGTTTAGACACCGGAAAGAGAGGAAATGTTCCCGGTATTTAAAGATGATCGCTAAAGCGCGCTTCCAACCGAATCAAACCGCGCGCAAGTTATAAAACATACACCAAAAAACTGTGGTTTTACCGTCCTGCCCCAAAACGGACGCCGCTAAACCCTCGCGCGCCGTGCCGCCGGAAGAGCCGCAGCTTTACCCTGCCGTGCGCGCCACTCCTGCCATGCTACTAGCATAGGCGCGGCCACTGCAATAGAGGAATACGTTCCGATAAGAATACCAATCACCAGCGCCAATGAAAAGCCATTTAACACCTGGCCGCCAAAAATGTACAGCGAAAGAACGGTCAGGAAGGTCAATCCCGAGGTGAGAACTGTCCGGCTCAGCGTCTGGTTGATGCTGCGATTGACCACATCCGGCAGGGATTCGCGCCGGTTGAGGCGCAAATTCTCGCGGATGCGATCGAAAACCACGATGGTATCGTTCATTGAGTAGCCAACCAGCGTCAGAATGGCCGCAATGACGGTCAGGCTGATCTCCTTGTTGAGCAGCGCAAAAGCGCCCACCGTAATCAGCGTATCGTGGAAGCAGGCCACCACCGCCGCCACGCCGTAAATCAACTGGAAGCGGAACCAGAGGTAGACCAGCATTCCCAGCATCGAATAGAGCGTGGCCAGCAAAGCCTGCCTTTCCAGCTGCTTGCCCACCGTGGGGCCAACCACCTGCACATTGCGCACGGTGAAGGGATTGTCATAGTGCGCATGGAGCGCATCGACAATCTGCTGACGGCCAAGGTCGAGCGAACTCTCGTCGCGCTGAATGGGCAGGCTGATAAGCACCTCGTTGTTCGATGCAACGTCGTAGCCCTGAATGCGCGCATCCTTGATGCCTGCCGCGTCCATAGCCTGACGAATCCGGTTCGTGTCCGGCGTCTGCTGGAACTGCGTCTGCACCTGTGTGCCACCGCGGAAGTCCACGCCCAGTGGCACCGGGCTGCCGATGCTGTGCATATGCATACCCATCGACATAATGCCCGCCACGCTGAAGATCAAAGAAAAGCCGAGAAAGTACCACTTCAGCCTCAGCCAATCCACATTGACGCCGTGAAATAATTCCACTTGTTTCTCTCCGCTTCCTGGAGGCTGGAGCCTGACTGCCGGCTCCCGCGCTCAAACGTATTCCCAAATCCCTTGGTCCCTTAGTCCCGGGCCCTAAATTGACACCAGTTCACCAGGCTTCAACTTGTTCAAATGGGCATCAAAGATCACCCGCGAGACATAGACCGCCGTGAAGAGGTTGGCCAGCAGACCAAAGGTCAGCGTGACCGCGAAGCCCTTCACCGGGCCGGTACCAAACATGAACAGAATGGCCGCCGAGACGATGGTCGTAACGTGGGTATCAACAATGGTGACCCAGGCATGGGCAAAGCCCTGATCGACAGCCGCCGAGGGCGCTTTGCCAGCCCGCACCTCTTCACGGATGCGCTCGAAGATCAGCACATTCGAGTCCACGCCCATGCCGATCGTCAGAATCACTCCGGCAATGCCGGGCAACGTCAAGGTGGCCCCGGAAAATCCCATGAAACCCAGCAAAATCACCAGGTTCAGGAAGAGCGCCAGATCGGCGTTGATGCCCGAGCCGCGATAGTAGAACAGCATGAAGGCCATCACCACCAGCACGCCCACGATGGCCGCCGTCACGCCCTGCTTGATCGAATCGGCGCCCAGCGACGCACCCACGGTGCGGTCCTCAAGATAATTCAGCGATGCGGGCAGCGCGCCGGTCCTCAGCATCTTGGAGAGGATCTCGACTTCCTCCGGGCTGAAGCTGCCGGAAATCTCGCCGCGGTCGCGGATGGCGCTCTGAATCGTCGCCACTTCCTTCACCCGGCCGCCCATCACCACCGCCATGCTCTGGCCCACGTTCTTGCTGGTGTAGTCGTAGAACTTGTCGCCGGCATCGTTGGTCAGCGTAAATTGCACATTGCGACGGCCGTTCTGGTCCGTGCCCGGATCGGCCGAGCGGAAGTCCTGGCCGGCCACCACCGAGATGCGGTGCAGCAGCCAGACGCTGTCGGACTCCGAGCCATTGCCCACCGTGCCGGAGCCATGGACGAGCTCCTCATCGGACGGAACTGCGCCGCCCGCGCTGCTCATCGCCTCCTGGTCGTCCTTGTAAGGTCCGCCAACCACGGCGTGAATCTCCAGCCGGGCCGTGGATTGAATGATGCTCTTCACCCGGTCCAGGTCGTCGATGCCCGGCAATTCCACCAGAATCTGGTTGTCGCCCAAGCCGTACTCCTGAATCACCGGCTCGCTGACGCCCAGCGTGTCCACGCGGTCGCGAATGGTCTCGATGGCCTGCTGGACAGTCCTGTCCTTCAAAGCCTTCTCAATCGGCGGCTTCATGGTCAGCGTAAAGCTGGCGTCCGCGCCGCCTCCGGCCACGTCGTATTCGGTGGAATACTTGTCTTCGAGCGCCGTGCGCATATCGCTCGCCTTGCCCGCCGCCACGCCTTCCACCCGGATCACGTCAGGCTTGACCGGATCGGGCTTGTAGACCTGCGAAAAGCTCAGATTGGCCTTCTTCAGATCCTGCTCAATGCGTCCCACCGTGTTGTCGGTCTCTGCGCTGACCGCTTCGGAGACCACTACCTGCAAAATCAGGTGAGCGCCGCCGCGCAGATCCAGGCCAAGATGAATGCGCTTGGTCATAGCCTCGGTCAGAGCCTTGCCGCTGACACCCGAAGGCACACCAACAATTCCGTAGACGCAGACCAGAAGGACCGCGGCAATCAAAGCAATTTTGTTCTTGAGATTCTTCTTCATCGTCCCGTTTCTCGATACAGTGAACTCTGTCCGCTGCTCACTGTCCACTGTTCACTGGTTACTGATCACTGTTCGTCGTCACCGCGGCAATTGCATTCTTCGCCACTTCCATCTTGATCCCGTCCGGGGCGACCTTGATGACGATCACATCGTCCTTGATGGAGAGAATGATCCCGCGAATCCCGCCCGCCGTGGTCACCCGGTCGCCGGCCTTGATCTTGGAAAGCATCTCCTGCCATTGCTTCTGCCGTTTCTGCTGCGGCCGGATCATCACAAAGTACAATACCGGAATCAACAACAGAGGCAGTAGCATGGGAAGGCTTGTTCCCCCGCCGGCTGACTGCTGAAAGCTTATCAATGCAAAACTCGTTGCCACACTCATCCTTTACTTGCCCCTCAGTCGAGCGCAACCGCGCCGCTTTTCAGGACAGAGGCATACTCGGCCATCCGCCGAGCGCCAAGAAATTGTCTCCGGGAATCTTCCAGAGTGGCCCGGGCCGCTGTTGCGTTCCAGCTCAGGCGCTCGGAGTTGGACTCGGTTGCCGCTCGCCTGGGACCAAATCGCCGCCCAGCGCCCGCACACCCAACCGCTCCTCAACTGCCGTCTGCTTCCTTTTCGACACAACACTCACTCCAGCCCAGGCAGGAATCCGCAAGCACTTTTGCGCCGTCCTGGCCAGAATCCAAAAGAGTGCCTCAATAGATAAGATACGCGCGGGCGGTGGACTGTCAAGCAGGCCCCTGTTTCAACCCTAATCTGCACACCGCCCCCCCCCCCTTGAACGATGCTGCAGGAAACAAGCTCCCTGCCCCGCCTATCCAATGAATCTCCTTTGCCGTTCATTTCTTCCATTCTTTTACCTAAAATCAGATCCGCCATTGGGGCCGGCTTGGAATCTGAAAATATCATTCCGGATGCCAATCTGTCAGGTATGTCCCTGGTCTGCACTCTCTCTTCGCCCAATTTCCTTGCATTGAATTTCGCAGTTCTGGCGTTCTTTTCAACAACACAGCTTCGTTGTTGAGTTTTTCACTCGCCGCTCATCCCGCTGTCAAACGACAAAAGCGAAGAAAAAGCGAATAAATTAAAACCCAGCGTGGTTCTGCTTCTCTTCGCCCCGAATTCTTACAGTTGATTAAATCGTCAATAGGCAAAAAAGGAGTAGAAGAACCTCTATCCTTCACCAATTCCAGCAAATTCTAATGAAAAACGGGATGTACGCACCTTCTGGCGATCTCAGCATTTTCCGTCGCGCTGTCAATGGTCGAAGAATTGGCCTCCTTCAACGCAACAGCTCCGCGCGCTCAATTTTCATTCCCGATTCTTCCCGCAAGCTGCAAATTCCAAAACCATATATCCTGAAAGTGTCACCCACATTTCCGGTCGTGATTTCCGGTGGTCGGCGGGGCAGGAGCAATCTTGGCGGATTTTATCTCAGAATTGCAGCGGCGCGTGCTCGTCTATGACGGCGCGATGGGTTCGAATCTGCAGAAGTGCAACCTCACCGCGAAGGATTTCTGGGGCCATGAGGGATGTAACGAATTGCTCGTGCTCTCGCGGCCCGATGTCGTCCGTTCCATCCACGCTGCGTTTCTTGACGCGGGCTGTGACGTAATCGAGACCGACAGCTTTGGCGCCATCAGCATTGTGCTGGCAGAGTATGATCTGGCCGGACGTGCGCGCGAAATCAACATTGCCGCGGCGCGGCTGGCGCGCTCGGTTGCCGACGAGTACTCAACCCCGCAGAAGCCACGCTTCGTCGCCGGTTCTATCGGACCCACCACCAAGCTGCCTTCCCTGGGCCACATCACCTACGACGCACTGGCAGCTGCCTATCGCGAGCAGGCCGAGGGGCTGATCGAGGGCGGCGTGGACGTGCTGCTGATTGAAACCTGCCAGGATTTGCTACAAGTGAAGGCCGCCATCGCCGCCTGCAAGGATGCGATTTGCTCCGCGCAGGAAGGCAAATTCCCCAACTCTGGGCGCAAGATTGCCTTGCAGGTGCAGGTCACGCTAGAAGCCGCCGGAACCATGCTGCTCGGCTCTGACCTCAGCGCCGCGCTGGCCGTGATTGAAGCTCTGCAGCCTGATGTGATCGGCCTCAACTGCGCCACCGGCCCAGCGGAGATGAACGACGCGGTGCGCTTCCTCTGCCAGAACTCAACCGTGCCGGTCAGCGTGCAGCCCAACGCCGGATTGCCGGAGAACGTGGGCGGCCACACGGTCTATCGGCTCACGCCTGCCGAGCTAGCCCGCCATCTGCGCCGCTTCGTCACCGAGTACGGCGTGCAAGTTGTCGGCGGCTGCTGCGGCACCACGCCAGAGCATCTGCGCGCCGTGGTTGACGCTGTAAGCCATCTAACTCCCGCCGCGCGTGCCGTAACTCCGCAATCGGTGGCAGCCAGCGCCTTCAGTGCACAAACCCTCGAAGCCGACGCGCAGCCTATCATCATCGCCGAGGAGATGAACTCTACCACCCGCCTGGAAACCTTTCGCGACATGGTGCGCGCCGAGGATTACGACGGCATTCTCACGCTCGCCAAGCGGCTGGTGGCCGAAGGCTCGCAGATGCTCGACCTGTGCTGCGCCATCGTCGGCGAAGACGAAATGGGCTACATGAACGCGGTGCTGGAGAAGATTGCCACGCGCGTTCCCGCGCCCATCCTTATCGATTCCACAGAGGCCAATGTGATCGAGGAGGCGCTCAAGCGCATTCCCGGCAAGCCGGTGATCAACTCGATCAACCTGGAAGACGGCGAAAAGCGCACCAGCCTCGTGCTGCCCATGGCGCGCCGCTACGGCACAGCGGTCATCGCGCTCACCATCGACGAGCAGGGCATGGCGCTCACCGCCGAACGCAAGGTGGCCATCGCGCATCGCATTCACGATCTCGCCGTGAATAAGTACGGGCTGCGCCCCGAGGATCTTATCTTCGACGCGCTTACTTTGCCTATCTCGACCGGCCAGGAAGACTATCGCTCCGCGGCCATCGAGACGCTGGAAGCGGTGCGCCGCATCAAGATCGAGCTGCCGCGCTGCCGAACCACGCTGGGCGTTTCCAACATCTCCTTCGGCTTGAACGCCTATGCCCGCCGCGTACTCAACAGCGTCTTTCTCAAGGAGGCGGTGGATCGCGGCCTCGACACGGCCATCGTCAACTACTCCAAGATTTATCCGCTCTACAAGATTCCCGAAAAGGAAGTCGAGTTAGCCCGCAAACTTATCTTTCAGGATCGCGACGGCGGCGATCCCTTGCAGCTTTACATGGCTTACTTCGCCGGCCTGGGCAAAGGATCGGTTCAGGAAGAAGAACTCTCCACCGAAGAGCTTTCCACGGACGAAAAACTCAAGCAGATGATTATTCGCGGTGAGCAAACCATCGGTTTGGGAGAGCAAAAGCAATCTCTCGAAGAGACTCTGGAAGCGGCGCTGCTTGCCACTTCTCCGCTCGATCTGATCAATACCGTTCTGCTCGACGGCATGAAGACCGTGGGCGAGTTATTCGGCGCGCGCAAGATGCAACTGCCTTCGGTGCTCGATTCAGCCGCGGTGATGAAGGCCGCGGTGGCCTATCTCGAGCCGAAGATGCCTAAATCCGAAACCGGCGGAAAAGCCACGATGATTCTCGCCACGGTCAAAGGCGACGTGCATGACATCGGCAAGAATCTCGTCGATATCATCCTCTCCAACAACGGCTATCGCATCGTCAATCTGGGCATCAAGCAGCCTTCGGACGCGATTATCTCGGCCGCGCGCGAGCATCAGGCCGACGCCATCGGACTGAGTGGACTATTAGTCAAGTCCACGCTGGAGATGAAGTATGTGCTGCAGGATTTGGAGCGGCTGGGAATGACGCTGCCGGTCATCTGCGGCGGCGCGGCGCTCACGCGTAAGTACGTCGAGGAAGACCTGCGCAAGGAATACGCGGGGCCGGTCTTTTATGCCGAGGACGCCTTCGCCGGATTGCACGCCATGGCCGATCTCACTTCGGAAGACGCGGCGATTCGAGAGCAGCGCGAAGCCGAGGGAAAGACGGTGAAGGTCTTCGGCAAGGCGAGCGCCAGCGGCCCTGAATTGACCCTTGTAGAACTTACACCGGAGGGCCGTTCGCCGCTTGTGGAGCGGGTCGCGGAGATTCCCAAGCCTGCTTACTGGGGTCCGCGCGTCTTCAAAAACTACAATCTCGATGATATTTTTCCGTATATCAACGAAACGGCTCTCTTCAAGAATCAGTGGCAACTGAAGACCGCCGCGCAGGGCGATTATCTGCGCCTGGTGGAAGAAAAATACCGCCCCATTCTGTTTGAATTGGAAGAAGAAGTCAAGGCCGCGGGCTGGTTCCAGCCTAAGTCGATCATCAGTTTCTATCCCTGCGCAAGCCAGGGAGACGAGTTAGTCGTCTTTGATCCCGATGATATCGAGCGCGAGTTGGAGCGCATCGCATTTCCGCGCCAGGCGCAGGGCCGGCGCATGGCGATAGCCGATTTCTTTGAGCCGATCTCTGCAAAGCAACGCGACGTAGTCGGCTTTTCCATTGTGACTATCGGCGACGAGGTCAGCCGTCAGACGGCAAAGTTGTTTGAGGCTGGCGACTTCACAAAGTATCTATATCTGCACGGCCTGTCTGTTGAAACCGCCGAGGCGCTGGCCGAACTGGCGCACAAGCAGGCTCGTGAGTATCTCGGCATAGCGGGCGAAGACTCGCCGCGCATTACGGATTTGTTTCATCAGAAATATCGCGGCTCGCGCTACTCCTTCGGCTATCCCGCCTGCCCGAATCTGGAGGATCAGGCGAAGATATTCCGGCTTATCAAACCGGAAGAGCATATCGGAGTGCGTCTTACGGAGAGTTATCTGCTCGAGCCGGAGCAGAGTACCAACTGCATTGTCGTTCATCATCCGCAGGCCAAGTATTTTGTAGCCTGAGAGCAGCCCATGGCTGAGCGCCGCTTTGAAGTCAGGCAGTTCGTTTTTTCTCTTTCCTTTCTCTACCCTTTCTCAGTCTCAGCCTCCTGGTAGCTGCCCAGTTCCTTCACCATCGAGCAGTGGCGCATCAGCGCTTCCACTGCGCGCGCAGCCTCCTCCGCCGACTGAATCTTGCAATCCACATAGAAGATGTACTCCCAAGGCTTGCCGTGCACCGGGCGCGACTCGATCTTGGTCAGATTGAGGCCCATGAAAGCCATTGCGGAGAGCGCCGAAACCAGCGATCCGGGACGATGCTCTACGGAAAACGCCAGGCTGATTTTGTTAGCCCCAGCGTCGGCGACGGCCTCGGCTGCGCGCCGTACTAAAAAGAAGCGCGTGTAATTCTCCGCGTTGTCTTCGATGCCGGCGGCGAGGATTTGCGCTCCATAGTAGCGCGCCGCCGCCTCGCTGGCGATGGCCGCCGCCCGCCGGTCGCGCGACTCCACCAACTGCTTCACGCTGCCCGCCGTGTCATAGGCGGCCAGGGCCGTCATCGCCGGGTGCGCGGCCAAAAAGCGCCGGCACTGCGCCAGCGCCACGGGATGCGAAAAGACGCGATCGATCTTGCCGATCTCCACGCCTTCCAGTGCGATCAGATTATGCCGGATGCGCAGCAGCGTCTCCCGCTCCACGCGCACATCGTGCGTCAGCAGCAGGTCAAAGTGCTCCAGCACCGAGCCGGCCAGGCTGTTCTCGATGGGAATCACCGCCGCATCCACCGCGCCCTCGCTCAGCGCCTTGAAGACATCAGCCGAGAGCGCAATGGGCGCGATCTCCGCCTCGGGCACCAGTTTCATCGCTGCTTCGTGGCTGAACGAGCCTGCTTCTCCCTGAATCGCAATCTTCATCGGCTTCTCCGTTCCTCAATTCCCTATCATCCTGATAAGCTGATTTCCCAGATCTGGATTTTCAGACCTGGAAAATCAGGAATCGAAACCAGTCAATTCAGCGAATCCACAAATCCGCCGCCACAAAGACCAGAAAAACCATCGCAATCACGCCGTTCATCGTGAAAAACGCGGCATTCAGCCGGCGCAGATCGCGCGGTGAAACCAGCGAGTGTTCATAGGCCAGCAGCAGTCCCACGGCAAAGATGCCCATCCAGCCAAGCAGCCGAAAATCAAAAAGTGCGCCAAACCAGACAAGCAGCACCAACATCGCCAGATGCATTCCGCGCGCCGTCCAAAAAGCCGCCGGAATCCCCGCCGCCTGGGGCAAACTGTGCAGGCCCGCGGCGCGGTCGTGCTCGCAATCCTGGCAGGCGTAAAGCACATCGAAGCCGCTCGCCCACAGCGTCACCGCCGCCGTCAGCACCACAATGCGCGGGTCCAGCGAGCCGCGCACCGCAATCCACGCCGCCGCAGGCGCTAGGCCCAGCGCAAGCCCCAGCCCCAGATGCGACCAGCGCGTCACGCGCTTCAGGTAGCTATAGCCCAGCAGCACCACCAGCACCAGCGGTGACAGAATCAGCGTGAGCCGGTTCAACTCCGCTGCGGCCACCACAAAGACCGCCGCCGAGAGCAGCGTAAAGCCCAGCACAAACTCGCGCGACAGCAGGCCGGCGGGAATCGCGCGCCCGCTGGTGCGCGGATTGGCGGCGTCCAGCTCCGCGTCGGCCCAGCGATTAAACGCCATCGCCGCCGAGCGGGCCCCCACCATCGCCACCAGAATCCAGTACAGCTTCATCGGCAGTGTTCGCCGCCAGTCAGGCAGCCCATCGGCCGCCAGCAGCACCGCCGTCAGCGCAAAGGGCAGCGCAAAGACGGAGTGCTCCCACTTGATCATCTCCAGCGTCGTCCGCGTCCTTGCCCACAAGCTCGGCATCTTTCGCTCCCAGCATCAGTTTACTTGAGATTCGGCGCGCGGGAGCGCCGATCAATCCGCTGCTCTCTCGACATTCTGAAGCTTGCAAAAATAGGATGGTTGCGACTTAAACCAGAGCTGGCACGTCTCCCTGAAAAACCGGCTTCTGAGGAATGGTGACCATCAGATGAAACGTGTGCTCTTTTCTTTGCTCGTTGTCTTGCTCTCAACAGTTCCGCCGCTTGCGTCGAACTCCATGCTCCCTGACGGAACGGAACTTCCGGCCTGGGAGAAGGCGCTTCACTTCTCGAAGACTTACTACGTGGACGCTCAGGCAAAGAACGCCGATGACAAAGGACCGGGCAGCAAGGAGCGGCCGTTTCGCACCATCAATGCGGCGGCCCAGGTGCTGCAACCGGGCGAACGCGTCGTCATTGCCGAGGGCGTCTATCGCGAGTGCGTCCGTCCGGCGCGCGGCGGAAGCGGCCCGGATGCGATGATCAGCTACGAGGCCGCGTCGGGCGCGAAGGTAGTCATCAAAGGCTCGATTGTGACCACCGGCTGGCAGCCGAGCGAGGGCTGGAGCTTCGGCTTCGACCGGGAGACGCGCAAGCCTATCAAGGTCTGGGAGCTGAAGCTCGATCCGAGTTTCTTCCCCAACGGGTACAACCCCTTTGAAGTGGATAATGTGATCGGCAGCCGGATGTGGCTCAGATATGCCCAGGACAACATGGAGACGTACTTCCGGCGGCGCGGGATGGTCTTTGTGGACGGCAAGCCGCTGGAGCCGGTGGGGTCTTCGATGGAACTGGCCGGGCCATCGCAGGGCTCGATGAACTACTTTACCGATGTGCGCTGGTCGCCGCTCTTCAAGGAGTTTTCGCCGGAAGCCGGCAAGTTGTGGATTGAAACCAACGGCATGACGCTGCATATCCGGCTGGCGAATGACGACGATCCAAACAAACACGTCATCGAAATCACCAACCAGGAGCAACTTTTTTCCCCGGCCCAGCGCTACCAGTCCTATATTCGCGTCAAAGGGCTAACCTTCCAGCACGCGGGCAACGGCTTTCCGGTGCCGCAGCGCGGAATGGTCTCAGTCAACCGCGGCAATCACTTCATCTTTGAGGACAACACCTTCGAGTGGGCCAACAGTGTCGGTCTCGACATCGGCAATGAGGATTGGCAGGCCTCCTTTCCGCCGCAGCCGGTGGGCTTCGACGTCGTTCGCGGAAACACCTTTCGCTACTGCGGAATCGAGGGCCTCGGCGGAACCGGCGGGCCGCGCAACACGCTGGTTGAAAAGAACCTCTTCGAGTGGATCGGCTGGCAGAATGCGGCGATGATGTCCGAGTCGGGCGGCACCAAGATGCACACGGCCCGCAATCTGCTCTTCCGCAATAACGTCGTCCGCCATATCCGCCACGCCAATGGCATCTGGCTCGACATCGGCAATGCCAATGTGCGCATCACGGGCAATCTCTTCGCCGATATTCCCGGCGATGTGAATCCCCATGCCGTGCACATCGAGGGCAGCGAGGAACTGAATCAGATCGATAACAACATCTTCTCCAACCTGACCGGCGGCATCCTCATCCGCGACACTAACAATGTCATCATCGCCTACAACCTCTTTCTCGATTGCAAGGAAGTCTGCGTTGACACCATCTCCGGCATCAACGGGCCGCGCCCCATCTTCGGGCACACCAACGATGTGCATAATTTGATGGTCTTTGACAACATCTTCGCCGGGATGAGCCGTTCGGCCATCGAGTTCACTAACGCCCGCAACGAGGCTGACGGCAATGTCTATGCGAATCCCGCCGGTGCAATGTTTGGCTCCGGGCCATTCCTGCGCGTCAAGACGCCGGAGCCTCCGGAGTGGCATGACCTGAAATCCTGGCGTGAAGAGCACGGCTGGGATAAGAACGGCTCGATGGCGGAGATCACAGCGGTCCTCGATCCGGACAAGCTCGAACTGACAATGACCGTAAAAGGCGGTGTGAAGCGCGCCGCTCCCTACAAGGCAATCGACACCGACTTCTTCGGCCGGCCTGTGCACGGGGAGAGAATGCCGGGGCCGTTCGCCGAGCTTGGAACAGATTCCGCGGCGCGCAGCATCGATCCGCGATAAGCCCGCAGAAGGCACGGCCACGGCACGGATAAAGCCGTGCCCTTTCTAAAGATCGACTGAATCAGCGGTTCCCTAATTCTTCTTCTCTGCACTATTGACTTTACTCGGCAGAGCTGAATTCCCTGGAACAGTCTTTTTTTTCGCCGGACGGGCGGGCGCGGCGCCGAGCAGAGCAGACCAGCGCTTGTCGGGCAGGTGCGGCGACTTCTTCGCTTTGGCAATCGCCAGCTCGGCGACTTCTTTCACGATCCAATCAAAGTTCGCCTGGCCGATGGAATGAATGTCGGCGTCGGGCACGGGATTCATGAAGTCGATGGCGTAGGGGACGCCGCGCTCAACGGCGAATTCCACCGAGTTGAAGTCGTAGCCCAGGGCGCGGCAGAGCTTGAGGGCATCTTGCCGAATGCGCTTGAGCAGCGACTTGCCGGCTGTGGGCGGGGTATGGAGATAACGCTCAGTGTGCGGTCGGCGCGGATCGTAGGCCATGATGCGCACCTTCTTCTGGCCCACCACAAAGCAGCGGTAGTACTCGGTGTAATGCACGGCCTTCTGATAAACCATGCACAGATCGCGAGAATCGTCGTAGGCGCGGAAGAACTCCTCGCGCGAGTGAACCTCATGCACATCGCGCCAGCCGCCGCCGTCGATGGGCTTCAGGAAACCGTGCTCGCCAACGTCGGCGAAGACCGCCTCCCAGTCGAGCGGGTATTCCAGGTTGCGCATCGAGCGGTCGGTTGAACCTGCGGGAAGCTGCTTGTGAGGCAGCATGACGGTGGACGGAACGGCGACGCCCAGCCGCGCGGCCAGCGCGTAGTTGAGGAACTTGTCGTCCGCCGATGCCCAGAAGGGATTGTTGATGACCGCCGTTCCGTTGAGGGCCGCGTGCTTCAAATAGGCGCGATAGAAGGGAATGCCGTGGGAGATGCGGTCGACAATCACCGCGTAGCGCGGCGCACGGTCAAGCTGGACGGCGCCGGTGAGAACAAACTCGGCGGCAAGGCCGTCAATGTTGCGCGCGTTGATCTGCTCGACCAGCGCGCCGGGAAAGCTGTTCTCTCCGCCAAAGAGAATGCCGATCCGTTTCATGGCTCACCCTCCTGGATGTACACTCAGGCGCCGTTTGCGCGTCGCGGGTACGCATCCAGTGTACGGCAGGTGATTGATTACACGGTAAATAAAAATGCTCTACCACCGCCAGTGAAAGAGTCTGAAACTCCTCGCTTTCAGCCGCCTGCCGGGCGCTCCTCGCGGCAATTGTCGAAGAAATGGAAAGAATCAGCCCAATACATTCAGGCTGCCGGAAGAGCGTAAACAGGCAAGCGCGAATAATCCTTGGATACATTTATTCCACTTCCGTCTACCCGCGGGCGATTCGACGCGTTAGGATTACATACTATGGCGGACAGAGGCAGCAGACTGATGCGACAAACCAGCTCTACCATGCAACTGACGCGGGCCGCCGACTACGGGGTGCGCGTGATGATTCATCTGGCCACCCTGCCCGACCATCAGCTCACACGCCTGCCCGAACTGGCCCGCGCCACGGGAGCGCCGGAGAGCTTTCTCTCCAAGGTGCTTCAGGGATTGTGCCGCGCCGGTATGATGGCTTCGCGGCGAGGGCAGTCAGGCGGCTTTGAGCTTCTGGACCCGGGGCGCAAAGCGTCGATTCGCGCCGTGATTGAAGCCATCGACGGCCCCATCCGCTTGAACGTCTGCCTGACCTCCGGCGACTCTTGCAAGCGGAAGTCCTACTGCCCGGCGCATCCCGTCTGGGCCAGGGCGCAGGAGGCCATGATGGAAGTTCTTAACAAGGCCACCATCGCTGAATTGGCGCTGGCGCAGCCTGGGCAGATTTCCCTCGGCAACTCCGAAGCAGCCTGAGCGTTGGCGCGCCGCATCATCCCAGCAACTGTTTCGCCACCTTGATATACAGCTCAACGGCCTCCAGTAGCTCCCGCTTGGCAATCTTTTCCTGCGGCGTGTGCGCCACGTGGATCGACCCCGGTCCCAGCAGCAGCGGCTCGCCCCAGTTGGAGAGTTGAGGAATGTCGGTGGAGAATTTGGCGATCATGGTGGGCAGCCCCTGGACGGCGCGAAAGCGCATGAATGGAGTGTCGAGCGTGAACTCGACCTCGGCCTGAGTGCCCGCAACCTTGGTCAACTGAGCGCGCACCGGCGCTGAGTCCGTTACCGTGCGCACCAGCACCTGCGCCTCGGCCTGGTCAGCGATGACGTTGGGGGCGTGGCCGCCGTTAATCTGGCCGATGTTGAGTGTGCTGGGGCCAATGCCCTCCAGCTCCGGCAGCGGCATGGCCAGCAGCTTGCCGAGCACCTCGACCAGCTTGTGGACGGCGCTCTCGCCCAGTTCGGGATAGGCCGAGTGGGCCATCTTGCCGGTGGATTTGAAGGCCGCGCGCAAGGCGCCCTTTGAGGCCAGGGCAAGGCGGTTGTCGGTAGGCTCGCCGTTGATGAGAAACCGGCTGCCCTTGGGCGCTAGGTTGGCGGCCTGGGCGCCGGCCGAGTCGCGCTCCTCGCCACTGACGAACAAAAGGCCAATCCGAAACCCCGCCGTCCGCAGCACCTCTGCGGCAGCCACCTGCGCGGCCAGGATGCCCTTGGCGTCGCAGACGCCGCGCCCGTAAAGAAACTCCGCATCCTCGCTGAAGGGAATGTAAGGCGGTACGCAATCCATGTGCGTGGAAAAAACCAGGTCGGGGCTCTCGCCCGGCGCACCGGCATAGATGTTCCAGCGCGGGCCGCCGGCGGCGTTCTCCTTGGGCTGAACTACTGCCGTTTTTTCCACGGCCCAGCCGCGCGCCGAGAGAAAATTGTCAAGGAAATCGCCCACCGCGCCCTCGTGGTAGGTGGTGGACTCGATCTCGCACAACTGGCGAGTGAAGAGGATTGGGTCAAGGGGCGCAATGGAATCAACAGCTAGGCAATCAGACATGATATTGCCAGAATAAACCAATCAGCGCTTGCCTCTTCACTTCGGCCGCGGCAGGTCAGCCAACCGCCCGCATTTCTCTTGCAGATGATTTTCCTCCCCCGGCGCACACTGAAACCATGTTTTCATGCCGAAAATCCTTGATTCCTGTTCACTGGTCCCGCTCACAGCTCCCCTAAATAAAGCACATCTATCCCTCTATTTACCGTGAAACTATGACGACCGGCGAGGAGTGCATCTTCTCTCTACATTCGCTGATTATCAGTCACCTCGCGCTCGCGCCGCGGTCATAAAGAAATCTTTACGGTCTGCGCGTAGAATGGGGTTTGGAATGACTACGACAATCGCCTCCTCCACTGAGTTCAAACCGATGCTGCTCCGTCCTTGCGCCGGCCTCTTCTGTACCGGCCAATTCGAACCTCTGACGAGGGCATTCGCCGGTCGGCCGCTGGCCACCAACAACCTGGTCATCAACGACAAGGAGCAACCGCGATGACGCCGGTCACCAGCGATTCCGACCTGGATGCCCTGCACGCCACGGCAACAGACATCTTTACCGGCGCCATCCAAGCCTGCAACATCGCCTCGGCCTTTGATCGCCGCATCCGCTTTGAAGGCGACATCATGCACCGCCTGATGCCCGATGGCAGCGGCCCGGATTCGATTGATCTCAATTGCTACAAGAAGATTTTCGTCATCTCGCTGGGCAAAGCCGCCAGCCCCATGCTCGATACGCTACTCAAGCGCATGAGCCGCCGCCAGGGCCTGCGCGGCATCTGTTGCTCCGGCCAGTTGCCCAAGAGCCGCGACTGGCGCTTCCGCTACTTCGAGGGCGGCCACCCGGTTCCCAACGAAGAATCCTTTGCTGCCGCCCGCGCCGCGTTGGCCATGCTCAGGAAGACGAATAAGGAATCGCTGATCTTCTTCCTCATCTCTGGTGGCGGCTCGGCTCTGTTCGACCTGCCGCTCGACCAGCACATCTCGCTCGATGACACCATTGCCTTCCACGAGGCGCTGCTGGCCTCGGGCGCGCCAATCAACGAAATCAACACGCTGCGCAAACACTTTTCCGCCGTCAAAGGCGGTCGTCTGGCCATGGCCGCCCCCAAGGCCGCCAAAGTCAGCCTGCTGCTGCCCGATGTGCCGTTGCGCTCGCTCGACGCCCTCTCTTCCGGCCCTACCTCGCCCGACCACTCGACCGTGGCCGAGGTGCGCGCCCTGCTCGACAAGTATGATCTGAAGGCCAAATTGCCGCCCGCCGTGAGCGCCTTCTTTGAACGCGAAGATCTGCCTGAGTCGCCCGGCAACAAGGGTTGGCGTCCACCCTTTTTCCCCAAGTTTTCCAAGCCTGATCTCGCGCCCACGCGTCCCGTCACCGGGGTTGCGGCGCTCAGCGGCGAAGATGAGGCCTTCCGCGATTCGGTCTTCGAGATTCTGCTCAGCAGTCACGACCTGGCGGAAAACGCACGCGCCCTGGCGCAGAAGGCCGGCTACCAGGTGGTGGTGGACAACAGTTGCGACGACTGGGATTACGCCGACGCAGCCCGCTTTCTGCTGAATCGCTTCCACGCGCTGCGCGCCACCTATCCGCGCCTTTGCCTGATTTCGGTGGGCGAGGTAACGGTCAAGCTCGACCGCACCCCCGGCGCCGGCGGACGCAATCAACAGTTTGTGATGGAGTGCGCCCTTGATTTGGAGCAGTATGCGGGCCAGCGACTAACCGTGCTCAGCGCCGGCTCCGATGGCATCGACGGCAACACCCAAGTCGCTGGAGCCATCGCCGACCCCACCACGGTGACTCGCGCCCACACCTTCGGATTCCACCTGAAGTCGTCTCTGGCAGCCTTCGACGCCTGTCCCATGTTCACGGCTCTTGGCGATGCCGTGGTCACTGGACCCACCGGCCAGAACCTGCGCGACCTGCGGCTTCTGATCGCCGACAATTCATAGATTTGATCCATGAGTTGCTTGCGGCGATTTCTCTATGGACCGCAGTAAAACTTGAAAATGGTTAGTCTGTGGCGGCAAAAATAATCAAACCTGCTCTGGATTACTCGCTAAATCCTGGATGTGACCCATCTTTTCCTGCTTGGTGCGCACATACTCCGCAAAGCTCTCTTGCGGCTCAACCTCAGCGGAGACGCGCTCGACTACGCTGATTCCAGCCGATTCCAACGCATCAACCTTCTCCGGGTTATTGGTGATCAGGCGAACCTGAGAAACGCCCAGCAGTTTGAGCACTTCGGCGGGCAGTTCATAGGCGCGGCAATCGGCGGCATAGCCCAGCTCGACATTGGCCTCGACCGTGTCCAGCCCGTGATCCTGCAACTCGTAGGCGCGCAGTTTGGCCATCAGGCCGATGCCTCGGCCCTCCTGCTGCTCATAGAGCAGGATGCCCGCTCCCGCCTCGGAGATCTGGCGCATGGCCAGTTCCAGTTGCAGGCGGCAATCGCAGCGCAGCGAGCCGAAGACATCTCCGGTAAGACACTGCGAGTGGATGCGCACCAAAGGGGGCGTCGAGTGGATATCGCCCATCACCAGGGCTACTAGGCCCTCGACCTCGCTGCTTTTGATCTCGTAATCGCTTCCGCTCGCCGTTGTCTCTTCGCAAGGGCGCGGCGCGGAAAGCAGCCCCTCGAAGCCCAGAATGTGGAACGCGCCCCAACGGGTGGGGAAATCCGCCTCGGCGATCTTCTTCACGCTTTCAAATCCCATGCTTCTATTTTACTTGGCAGGGAGAGAGCGGGGCGGCGGATGCGGTGAGGGAATCTTTCTGGGGTTTGCGGATCGGAATAAAGGCCGTTATTGATTGGACAACTCATAGGTCGATAAATATTGCGCCACGGCGTTGGCCACAATCTGATAACCGTGTGCGTTCAGATGGACAATCTCGGTTTGCCGCACCGGCGCGCCAGCGGCGTGCGATGTATTCACTCCGCCCTGGGCGCGAACCACAGTCGCGGTATTGCCGCTCGCGGAAACGATGGAGACGCTTTCGGCATTCGCTCCCGTGTCAATGGTCAAGACGGCTCCGGCACCCATCAACGGATTGGCGACGACAGTGACGGTGGTATCCGAGGGGCCAATCGCTTGGGCCAGTGTGGTATATCCATCGATTGCGCGCAGCGAGGTCGGCACCTCGTAATGCTGGAAATCTGAGACATCCACGATTTGCGTCGGGTCGTAACTGTCCACCAGCAACTTCCAGACATCCAGATAATGTGATCCGAAGGCCGCCGCCAGTTGACTGTTCAAATCGACAATAATTTCGTATGCGTCTCCGCCCGGCCCGTTTGGACTGGCGCCGATCCATTCGGCCTCCCGCGCCTCATTGACGATGGACAGGACTATGTAGTTTTGCCCGGGGGGAATGGTCGCAACCTGAGCCTGCAAATCGGATAAAACCACACTTCCTTCAAGATAATTGTTGCGCCCTTCCCAGAAGACGGGAAGCCAGTTGGCATAGGGAGTATCCACGACAAGCAACGGCGTTCCCGGCGCGCTGACCGGGTTGGCGAGCGCCATGGACGGCGTGAAGGTGAAATCCGTGCCCGTCGCGTCAACCGTGATCGCCCCATGCACTCCCTGGATGCTTCCAGAAACTCCTCCAGAAGGCCCTTCTGTATTTACTGGATAATAAGTCGAAGACCCGTTGGAGCCGGAAGGAAAGGTTACTTCAACTCCGCCGGAGGCGGGAATCACTCCACCGGCGACGGTCACAGTGGTAGTTACACCGCCTTCGCGTACGCTGATCTGCGTCGAGGTCTGCCCCCGCACACCCATGTTGACGGCGGGAATTGCGAGCAATTTGCCGAGTTCTGTAGGGAAATTTCCAGTGTCATAAGAGCCTTCATCTCCAGCTGTCATCGAATCGCCCCAGGCTACCACGCCAAACGAGGAGGCATTCAAACTGAGGCTTGCCTGGGCCGTGTTGTAGTCCAGCGTGTCGGCGGGCATGAACACGGCAGAGAGCGTCTGCGCTCCGGGCGATTTGAAGACGGTTCCGGCCGGCGGCGTGTAAAGAAAGCTGCCTGCCAGCGCCGCTCCTCCCGGAGTCGCGGCGGTTGCATCAAGCTGGCCTGAGCCCAGAGCCGCGCCCACCGCGATGGGAAATGTGGCCGCCCAGTTGATTACCGGAGTCGCCTTGTTCACGGTCAGCGTTACGCTGGCGCTGGCGCTGGTGTAGTCGATAGCGTCGGCCGGCGTGAAGACAACGGAAAGCGTCTGCGAGCCTGCTGTGAGTATCGCGCCCGCATCAGGACTGTAGGCATAAGTTCCGGGCACGTTTGCCGTGGCGCTCAACTGCGTCGCGCTCAACGCCGTGCCGTAGATAATTGCCGCCGGATTTGCCCATGTGAGCTGCGGCGTCGCCTGACTAACAGTCAATGGTACGCTGCTGTTGACTGTGGCGTAGTCTGTGGCGTCGGTGGGCGTGAATGTGGCCGAAAGCGTGTGTATGCCGGCGGCGAGGACCGTGCCCTGCGCCGGGGAGTAGGCAAAACTTCCCGGTACGCTCGCGGAGGCGTTCAATTGCGTCGCGCTCAACGATGTGCCATAGACGATCCCTGTCGGATTTGCCCATGTGACCTGCGGCGTCACCTGGTTGATGCCGATCATTACGCTGGCGTTCACGCTGGCGTAGTCCGCGGTGTCGGTCGGGGTAAAGGTGACAGAAAGCGTACGAGTGCCGGACGAGAGTACGGCGCCCAGCGCGGGACTGTATGAAAAGGCGCCCGGAACGCTGGCGGTGGCATTCAGTTGCGCGGCGCTGAGCGCCGTGCCATAGGTGATTGCGGCAGGAGGCGACCAACTGACGGCCGGAACCGCTTGATTGACGATCAGTGTCACGCTGGCGTTGGCGGTAGTGTAGTCCGTAATGTTGTTGGGATTGAAGGTGGTCGAAAGCGTATAGGTTCCGGCGGGGAGAACCGTGCCCAAAGGAGGGTTATAGACGAAGGAGCCGGGGACATTCGCGGTTGCATCCAATTGGGTTGAGCTGAGCGCCGTGCCATAGGTGATTGGCGCCGGAGAAGCCCAGGAGATCGAGCCGGAGGCGCTTCCTCCGCCACACCCGGTCAGAACCAGGCAAACGACACCGAATCCCGCTATCCGGCTAACAGAGCGGATAAGTGAGCAAGGCTTCGGGTACAAGAAAGACCTCCAAAATGAGATTTGGACTGGAAGAAGTATATCGTTCAGTGCACGGCCCGTCACGCACTGACTCAAGGTCGCGCCGGACTGAAGTAATAATCTCTAATGACCACTGTTTATGATGCTTCGCGCGCGTTGTGCGAAATTCACGGCCTGTTCATTTTGGAACCGTAGAGGGCTTGCCCCTTATCCGCCAGCCAAAGGGCTTATCCTTAGGATGAATGCGTGGACGGAGGGTTTCAGCATGATGGGTTGCCGGCCAGTTGGCTTGCTGCGGGCGTTTGCTGTCGTTTGCCTGCCGATTTGGCTCTGCGCCGCCGCCCTGCGGGCCCAGCCGCCGGAGGCTTCCTCGGTGATTCGCAACGTGGACGCGGCGGTCAAAGCGCGGCATGATGGCCTCTTGGGTTACACCGTTACCGAGCATTATGCGGTTTACCGGGGCAAGGATGAGACTCGTCCGGCGGCGGAGATGACCGTGCATACGGTCTATCGGAGAGACTCAGGCAAGAGTTACACCATCGTTGCGCAATCCGGTTCGGAGTTTATCCGAAATCACGTGCTGGTTCCCCTCCTCGAGAATGAAAAGCGCATCAACCAGCCCGGCATCCGGGAGGCGTCGTGGATTACATCGGCAAATTATGAAATGAAGCTCACCTCCAGCACTCCGCGGCAGGTGGATGGGCGGGAGTGCCTCGCGTTGGCCATCACCCCCCGGCGCAAGGCTACCAATATGATCGAAGGAACCCTGTCGGTTGAGGCCTCAGACGGCTCAATCGTCCGGCTTGAGGGCACGGCGACCCAAAGCCCCTCCATCCTCACCGGAGTTGCCCAGGTGATGCGCCAGTACGTCAAGGTGAGCGGCTTTGCCATGGCCACGCACGCCAGAGCCGTATCGGATAGCTTTCTTCTTGGCCGGACGACTGTCACCATCGACTACCAAGACTACCGGATGGAGCTTGCTCCCACCCGGTAAGTGGGCCGATTTCGCTTCCCCGTCCGGAGCCTGTTCCCTATGTGCTGGAAAATGGAGGAGGTAGCCACTCTACGTGACCGTGGTCACGGATGGATACCGTCATGGGGCCTTACAACATTAGTAGACATGGATCCGGTGCGGCGATGCAGTTGCATTGTGAGCAATTGCAAGGTGATGTTTTTGCTGTGCTTATGCGTTCCGTGAACGGGAGGAATCGTGCTTGCATTCACACCCCCGCCGCTGCCCAGCGACGATAAACGCTGGAAGATTGTCAACGGCACCATGCGCAAGAATGGCTTTGCACGCTATGCGCTGATTGAGACGCTTCATACCGTGCAGTCCGCTTTCGGTTATCTGGACGACGATTCGATCCGGTTTGTGGCTCGCTCGTTGCGTGTACCGCTAAGCCAGGCTTATGGAGTGGTGACCTTCTACCACTACTTCAGCCTGAAGCCGCCCGGCAAGCATACCTTGACGGTCTGCGCCGGCACGGCCTGCTACATCAAGGGCTCCGACAAGCTGGTGGCTGCGGCAGAAAAGCGCCTGGGCATTGGCCAGGGACAAACCACTTCAGACGGCAAGATCAGCTTGATGATGGCCCGCTGCGTAGGCGCATGCAGCCGCGCTCCCGTGGTGTTGTGCGACGGCGCCGTGGCGGGCGAAATGGCCGCTGAGCAGATGCTCGAGCAACTGGAAAGGTGGGCGGTGGAATGACGATTGAAGAGCTCGAACAGATAGCCAAGAGCGTCTCCCAGGAGAACGCAAAATACGATTTTGAAGTGAACGTCTGCATGGATCTGGCCTGCATGAGCCAGGGCGCCGACCGTTTGCGTGAGGCGCTGGAGAAGACTGCCGAAGCCTCCGGCAAAAAAGTTCTGATCCGCCGCACCGGCTGCATGGGCCCCTGCTCCTCCGGGCCGCTGGTGCGCGTAGACCCCGATGAGCTTCTCTATCACCATGTGAAGGATACCAACGCCGAAGCGATTGTCGGGAGCTTGGGCGGTGAGCCGGTTCAAGGCCTGCAATGCGACCTGAACGAGCACTTCGACAAGCAGGTTCGGGTGGTACTGGAAAACGCCGGCCACATCGACCCGGAAAAGATCGACGATTACATCTCCCGTGACGGCTACAAAGCGCTGCTGACAGCGTTGACCGAGATGACGCCCAACGGCGTGATTCACCGCATTACCGAAAGCGGCCTTAGAGGGCGCGGCGGCGGCGGTTATCCCACCGGACTGAAGTGGGGAACGGTAGCCAAGGCTGCGGGCGAGTTGAAATACGTGGTTTGCAACGGCGACGAGGGCGATCCGGGCGCATTCATGGATCGCAGCGTGATGGAGGGCGACCCGCATCGCGTGATCGAGGGCATGGCGATTGCCGCCTATGCAGTGGGGGCCAACAAAGGCTTCATCTATGTGCGGGCCGAGTATCCCATCGCCGTTTCCCGACTGACCACCGCCCTGCGCGAGGCGCGCCGGCGCGGCCTGCTGGGCAACAACATCTGCAATACGCCCTTCTGCTTCGACGTGGAGATTCGCCTCGGCGCCGGAGCCTTTGTCTGCGGCGAAGAGACGGCGCTGCTGGCCTCGATCGAAGGCCGGCGGGGTACGCCCAAGCCGCGGCCGCCGTATCCCGCGGTCAGCGGACTGTGGGGCAAGCCCACGCTGATCAACAATGTGGAGACCTACGCCAACATCGCGCCCATCGTACGCAATGGCGGCAAGTGGTTTGCCGGCATGGGTTCGGAGCGCAGCAAGGGAACCAAGGTCTTCGCGCTGACCGGCAAAATCACCAATACCGGCCTGGTTGAAGTGCCCATGGGCATCAAGCTGAGGGAGATTATCGAGGTCATCGGCGGCGGCGTACCGGATGGGCACACCTTCAAGGCAGTGCAGACCGGCGGGCCTTCGGGAGGCTGCATTCCCGCCGAGATGCTCGACCTGGGCGTCAGCTACGATGCGCTGATGGCAGTCGGCTCAATCATGGGCTCCGGCGGCATGATCGTTATGGACGATACCTCCTGCATGGTCAACGTGGCTCGTTTCTTCGTCGAGTTCTGCATGACCGAGTCCTGTGGCAAGTGCATTCCCTGCCGCGCGGGCACGGCGCAGATGTTCACGCTGCTCACGC
>CAYLHL010000005.1:0-115951 GCA_964383595.1 uncultured Occallatibacter sp.
GGCTGCTGATGACCGGCTATGTGAACTACTTCAGCGCGACTTCGCTCTATGCCGCATGGCAGGCGGGAGTGAAGCCCATTTCGCCGTACGCTGAAGCGCAGTTGCCGGATGGTTCCTGGCAGCGCATCGCAGACGATGTGGGCTTTCCCGCAGGCTTGGAGCGCACGATTGTTGTGGACCTGACCGGCAAATTGCCCGCGGGTGCACATCGCATTCGACTCGTCACCAATCTCGAAATCTATTGGGACCAGGCGCTCATTGATCAAAGCGTTGGCGCGGAGGCGAAAACTTCGGAGCTGCCGCTCACCTCTGCCACGCTGCATTTTCGCGGTTACCCAACGCAGATTGAAGGCGCCAGCTCCGGCGATCTCGACTATGACTATGACCGTGTGAGTCTGACGGGGCCGTTCCAGCATCAGCGCGGCAATTACACGCGCATGGGCGACGTGACGCCGCTCGTGAAGAGCATCGACGACCGCTACGTCATCTTCGGCAGCGGCGAAGAGATTGCCACCGAGTTCGACGCAACGCAACTGCCCGCGCTCCCCAGCCACTGGAAGCGCGACTACTTCTTCTACGCCAACGGATATGTGAAAGATATGGATTGGTGGGAAGCGTCGCCGTTCACCGTGGCGCAACTTCCCTTCCACGCGATGAGCGCCTATCCGTATCCAGACTCTGAGACATTTCCGCAGGACGCGCAGTCCCTGGATTATCAATTGAATTGGAATGATCGCTTCGACACGGGTGAGCCGGTGCGCGCCTATCGCTTCGACTACAAAAGTATGCCATCAACTCCCGCGGCAGACACGGCGGCGCGGCCATGAGTGATCTTGTTTTGCAGTCTGCGGTGCGGCTACTGGAGCTTTTGCGCACGCGTGAGATTTCCGTTGTGGAGTTGGCGGAAGCGCATATCGAACAAATTGCGCGGCTGAATCCGCAGTTGAATGTATTCGCGGATTTCGATGCCGAGCGTGTGCGCGCACAGGCGCGGCGGCTGGATGAGCAGACTGAGCCGCGCGGACCGCTGCATGGATTGCCGATGACAGTGAAGTCCTCGATTGCGACCGCTGGTTTCAAGTGCGAGATTGGAAGTTCGCTGCACGAGGGCGACATTCCGCGCGAAAACGCTGTCGTCGTCGCGCGACTGCGGGCTGCGGGCGCGTTGATTCTGGGCACGACCAACTGCCCGGAGTTTTTAATGGCGTACGAGACCGACAATCTGCTGCATGGGCGCACCAACAATCCCTGGGACCTGGAGCGCACACCCGGCGGATCGAGCGGCGGCGAGTCGGCGGCGATTGCGGCGGGGCTTTCTGCCGCTGGCCTGGGCAGCGACAGTGGCGGCTCGGTGCGCGTGCCGGCGCACTTCACCGGCATCTGCTCGCTCAAGCCCACGCCGGGACGCATTCCGGGCCGCGGTCATTTGCCGCCCTGCGTCGGTCCATTCTCGACGCTGGGAGCGATTGGACCGATGGCGCGCAGCATGGCCGATGTTGCGCTTCTTTTTCGCACACTCAGCGGTCAGGACGAGCTCGATCCGGTCAGCCCTCCCATTGCATTACGCGAGCCGAATCTCGATCAATTGCGCGCCAACACCATCGGCTACTTCGCGGACGACGGCCTTGTTCCCGTTACGCCGGAGACGCGCACCGCCGTGCACTCCGCGGCGGCTGCGCTGGGCAATGCGGGTTTTCGCGTCGAGCCGTTTCGTCCCGGCACACTCGAATTGCTGCGCCAGTTGTGGTGGAAGTTTTTTGTGCAGTGCGGAGCGATGTTTTATTCGCCTTCCATTCGCGGTCGCAAGCATCAACTGAGCCCTATCTTCAATGAATTCATCGACTTCTCCGAGGCTGTGCCGCAGTTGACGGCTTCTGAATTGCTCGACGCATGGGCTGAGCTGGATCTGCTGCGGGCGAAGACCCTGGCGGAGATGAGCGCATTTCCCGTGCTCCTCTGCCCGGTGGCCAGCCTTCCCGCCTTTCGCCACGGCGAGCGGAAGTGGATCATCGAGGGACACGCAGTGGAGTATTTCGATGCGGTGCGACATACGCAGTGGTTCAACGCGCTGGCCGCGCCGGCCGCGGTTGTGCCTGTATGCCAGTCGCCGGAGGGGTTGCCAATCGGCGTGCAGATTGTCGCGCGGCCCTTCCACGATGAGACCGCGCTGGGCGTTGCAGCCATTGTGGATGCGGCCTTTGGCTACCATCCGCCGCCTCGGGCGCGGTAGTTTTCTGCCAGTTGCGTCTCCACCTTTCGATGGAGGCGCGGCGCTACGGGCTTCGATAGGCTGATATTTGCCTGATTCGGAGCGTGAAAAGTGTGTAAAAGCTGGCACGAACGGTTCGCGGAATCACCCGATGTTCTGAAGAGCGCGCGGCATGAACAGACCATCGTTTCCGTGCTCGATTTGGAGATTGGCGGCGGTGACTTTGTCACCATGGCAGGGCCATGCTCGGTTGAGACCGAGTTCCAGTTGATGGCGACAGCAAACCATCTTCGCCGCGCGGGAGCGCAGATTCTGCGTGGCGGCGCCTTCAAGCCGCGCAGTTCGCCTTATGCGTTTCAGGGGCTGGGCCTTGAAGGATTGAAGATGCTCGCGCGCGCTCGCCAGCAGAGCGGCCTGGCTATTGTTACCGAAGTAGTCTCGGTAGAGGATGTGCCGATGGTGGCCGAGTACGCTGATATTCTGCAAATCGGCGCACGCAGCATGGAGAACACTGCGCTGCTGGAAGCTGCGGCGCGCTCCGGCCGACCGGTGCTGCTGAAACGCGGCATGGTGGCCACGATTGCTGACCTGCTGCGCGCGGCTCAGTTGATTCTCGACCAGGGCAACCCCAACATCATTCTCTGCGAGCGCGGCATTCGCACCTTTGAAACAGCCATGCGCAACACCTTCGACGCCGCTGCCATCGCCTTGCTCAAACAGGTTACGCATCTTCCCGTAATTGCCGATCCGAGCCACGCTGCGGGACGCAGTGATATGGTTCCGGCGCTGGCGCGCGTGGCCGTAGCCGCAGGCGCCGATGGCATGATCGTCGAAGTGCATCCCAACCCCGCCAAAGCCTGGAGCGATGGAGACCAGTCGCTCGACTTTGCCGCCTTCGATGCGATGATGGCTGCGCTCGATCCCTGGATTTCATTGCGCTCTCTGGAATTGGCGCCACGCCAGCGGAATGTTTTTTCGCGTGAGGCGGAAGATGCCCGGGCGATGGAGGTTGCTCGATGAGGTCACCAGCTGGTGTGCTGGCGATGACCGCTTCGCTTGCATTGCTGATTCTTGTATGTGGCTTTGAGGCTAATCCAGCGCACAGCTTTGGCGCGATGGCCGATGCGGACATCATCGTCACCTCCGCGCCCGTCTATCTGCCGCTTGCCGGGTTGCGTGGCGAGGAGCGATTTCCCAAAGGCGCTCAACTGCTGCTGATTCACGCGGACAAAGCTGAGCCGCTGGTGACGAGCTTTGCGGCCAGCGCAGACGCCAACATTTCCTTCGACGGCAAGACGGTTCTCTTTGCGGGCAAACAACACTCCGGCGATGCGTGGCAGATTTGGGAGTTGACGCTGGCCGATCGCTCTGTTCGCAAGGTGATCGACACCGCATCGGATGCCGTGCTTCCCTTTTATCTTCCCGGCGGGCGGATGGTCTGGGCGCAGCGCGTTTCGTGGGGCTTTCAACTCCAGTCCGCCGAGGACGGCCAACCGACTCCGCGCAAGGTGCTGAACCCGACGACCGGGCCGGGATTGCTGCCGCTCACATACACGCAAGCCAGTGCGCTGCCCGTTGATGTGCTGGCGGACGGGCGCATTCTGTTTGAAGCGGAGTATCCGCTCGGTGCGGGTGCAACTGCCGAACTTTATCTGGTGTATGCCGACGGATCGGGCGTGGAATCGTATCGCTGCGATCACGGCAAATCGCGCTGGGGCGGCAAGCAGTTAGCCAATGGCGACGTGGTCTTCACACATGGAAGTTCCCTGGCGCGCTTTACTTCGCCGCTGGCCACCGAAAGCGCGGTCAATGCGCCGCGCGGCGAGTACGCGGGCGCGATTGCCGAATTGCCATCAGGCGCGTGGCTGTTGAGCGCGCGCGCCGGCGCTGGCGGGCATTACGCTTTGGATCTGTGGAAGCCGGGCTCTTCCTCCACTTTGCGAACAGTGCTTTCCATCAGCGGCGAGGATATTGCAGAACCAATTCTGGTTACGCCACGCGCCACGCCCAAGCGCCATCCATCCGGACTGCACGATTGGACCTACGCCAATATGATGGCGCTGGATGCGCGTGAATCGCGCCAGGGCGATCTGAAGATTGCGCCTGCGTCGGTGCGCCTGGAGATGCAGGACGCCCAAGGCCGCGCGATTGTGATGGGCACGGCGCCGATTGAAAAGGATGGATCGTTTTTTGTGAAGACACCAGCCGACAAGCCGATTCGCTTTGCGCTGCTTGATGATCGCGGCGCGGTACTGCGGCAGGAACACGGCTGGTTCTGGATTCGGCGCGGTGAACAGCGCATCTGCGTGGGCTGCCATGTTGGGCCGGAGCGCGCCTCGGAGAATCGTATGCCAGATGTGCTGCTGCGCACAACAACGCCGACGGATCTCTCCGGCGTAAATCCATCGGATGCGGCACAGCAAAAATTGCCGGGAGGCAAATAGAATGTTGGTTCGCTTTCTTTTATTATTCGGTGCTGTCTCGGTGGCCACAGCTCAGACTGTTGCCCCATCTCCTGCTGCAGTTGCGCCGAATGCGCAGTTGGCCTCACCGCAGGTGATTCGCTTTGAAGACGCCACCAATCAATCAGGCATCAACTTTACACACAGCTTCGGGTCGCAGCAGTTGGGGTCACTGCTCGAAGGCACGGGAGCCGGCTGCATCTGGTTCGACTACAACAACTCCGGCCGTGAGTCTCTCTACGTGGTCAACGGGCGTCCGCTCGACGATTCGATGCATCCCTATCCGCTGAAGGTGAAACCCGATCCGCTGCCGCACAATCATCTTTATCGCAACGACGGAAACGGACGCTTTACAGATGTGACGGAGAAGTCCGGCCTCGATCCCGATTTGTACGGAATGGCCGTGACGGCTGCCGATTACGACAATGACGGCTTTATCGATCTGCTTGTGACCGGCTACGGAAAAACGATTCTCTATCACAACGACGGCAACGGACACTTTACCGATGTGACCAAGAAGGCCGGCATCAATGTGGACGGCTGGGCCATCAGCTCCACGTGGCTCGATTACGACAAGGATGGCTGCGTCGATTTGTTTGTGGGCCGTTATGTCAAGTTTGATCCCAAGTATCGCGCCTACTATGCGGCAGACAATTATCCAGGACCGCTGGACTACGAGGGCGAAACCAACAAGCTCTATCACAACAACTGCGATGGAAGCTTTAGCGATGTTACAGAGAAGTCGGGCCTCGGCTCTTACGTGGGACGCACCATGGGCGTGACGGCGGCGGACTTCGATAACGACGGCTGGGATGACATCTATGTCGCCAACGACCGCACGGAGAACTTCCTCTTTCACAACAAGCACGATGGAACCTTCGAGGAGATTGGCAACGACTCGGGCACGGCCTTCGGACAGAATGGCGAATCGACTTCGTCGATGGGCCCGGTCTTCGCGGATCTCGAAGGACGCGGAATACTCGACCTGTGGGTGACGGACGGCCACTACAACCGGTTGCTGCATAACACCGGGAAGATGAGCTTTGAAGACATTGGCGCTTCCAACGGCGTCTCGCAGACGAACGCGCAATATGTCAGTTGGGGCACGGGCATTTACGACTTCGACAACGATGGGTTGCTCGATATTCTCATCTTCCACGGCGGATTGATTCACTTATATCCGCAGGAGCACACGCTCTTTCGCGGACTCGGGAACGGGAAGTTCGCCGATGTCTCCGAATCCGCCGGCCCGGTGATCAACGCGCGCACAACGGCACGCGGAGCCTGCTTTGCCGACTACGACAATGATGGAAAGATGGATGCGTTTGTGGTGAATCTCGGCGCGAAGGGAACGCTGCTGCACAATGTTTCCACGAATACCGGCCACTGGATTGCCATCAAGCTAGTTGGCGCAATGCGGCCAGGCGACCAGAAATCTGCCCCCGGCGCTAAAGGCAAAAGCAATCGCGACGGCATCGGAGCGCGGGTTGAAGTTTTTGCTGCGGGCAAGCGGCATACAGCGGAGCGCGTGGCCGGCTCCGGTTATCTTTCACAGGATGACGAGCGCCTGCACTTTGGCTTGGGCGCTGCAACCACCATCGACAAGCTGATCGTTCACTGGCCCAACGGGCTCGAGCAGACAATGGAAAATCTCAGCGTTGATCGCGTACTCACAGTGGAAGAGCCGAAATCAGGAGAGGCAAAGTGAAGCGGCGCATGCAAATTCGATTGGGCGCGGGGTTTGCCGTTGCCGCCGCAGCGCTGCTTCTGTGCACATCTTGGAAGTGTGGGCAGGTGCGCGCGGCCGCTCAGCCCAACACGAAAATTGCTGAAGATTACGCTTCTCCGCTGGAGATGTTGTTTTCGCCTGATGGCGCGCGGCTCTACGTGCTCTGTCAGCAAAGCGAAGAAGTTCGTGTGTTGGATGCAGCCGGTTTTTCCGTAATCAAAAAGATCGCCGTGGGCCACGTGCCGCGCGGCATTTTCCTTTCTCCCAAAGGGGACCGGCTGTTTGTCACCAACTCCTGGGACGACACGCTTTCAGTCATCGACACCCGCACTTTGGCTGTGATCGCGACATGGCAGGTGGGCGCCGAACCTTCAGGCGTCGTCGAGAACCGCACCGGCACTCGGCTCTTTGTGGCCAATCGCATCTCCAGCGATGTGGCTGTGCTGGATGCCCAGAGCGGCGAGGAAGTCGGCCGCCTTGTGGCAGGCCGAGGCGCAAGCTATCTGACGCTCTCGCCGGATGGCGGACGAATTTATGTCACGCACGTTTATCCCAATCCGCCGCGCGTACTCACTGATCGAGACAATCGCATCGCACCCGAGTCGGAGATTACGGTGATCGATGCAGCGCGCGCAGTAGTGGTTGATCGTATGCCTCTACCTGCGATTGCCGGCGTCTTTCATCTTGCTTTTTCAGCCGATGGACGGCTTGGCGCAGTGGCCGAATATCATCCCAAGAATCTTGTTCCTCTGGCACACCTGGAGCACGGAGGAATCTTTGCCTATACGCTGACGATCTTTGGCGCGGATGTGGGCCAGCCGGTGGAAGTACCGCTGGATGAGTTGGAGCGCTACGCGGCGCGTCCTTTCGGCGTGGCCATCGCGCCGGACAAATTGCGCATCTATGTGAGCTGCGGCGGCTCGGAGATGGTTGCGGTCATCGATGTGCCGAAGCTGATGCGCTTCATTCATGCGCATCCTCATTCGCGGCCGGTCTCCTTCGCGCGGGATCTTGCGGCCAGCGCGAATTATGTGGTGGCGCATATACCCGTGGGCCACGATCCGCGCGGAATTGCGCTGAGCCGTGATGGAAGCAAGCTCTTCGTGGCCAATCGACTTGACGACACGATCAGCGTGATCGAGACGCGCACCAACCGTGTCACGTCCACCATCGCACTGGCGGGGCCCAAGATGGTTTCTCCGATACGCAACGGCGAGCAGACTTTTTATACGGCACGCTACGGATTTCAAGGGCAGATCGGCTGCGCCAACTGCCACATCGACTCTACCTTCGACGGCATTCAATGGAACCTTGAGCCGGATGGATTTGGCCGCAACATTGTGGACAACAAGCTGATTGAGGGCATCAAGGACACCGCGCCTTACAAGTGGAACGGCGGCAATCCGAACATTCCCACCGAGTGCGGCCCGCGCACGGAAAAATACTTCTGGCGCTCGGAGAACTACGATGATTTGACGCTTGCGGATCTGAGCATTTACATTCGCAGCTTGCCGCCGCGGCCCAATCGCTGGCGGCAGGCTAACGGCCAACTGACACCGGCTCAGGAGCGCGGCAAGACGATTTTTGAGCGCGCTGTGGACAAATTCCAGAAGCCGATTCCAGAATCCAACCGGTGCTCTTATTGCCACAGCGGACCGAATGGCACCAACCATAAATTGTTTGATGTGGGAACGCGCCGGCCCAACGATAACACCAATATGCTGAAGTCTTCGCAGTTGACCAATATCGCGCTCACCGCGCCCTACCTGCACGACGGCTCGGCGCACACCCTTGAAGAGATATGGACAGTCTTTAACCCCGACGACAAGCATGGGCGCACCAACGACCTGACCAAGGATGAACTCAACGATCTGATCGAGTATCTGAAGACACGATGAAAGGGTGGCGATGAGAATGACGACCTTCAAGGCTCTCTCGATGTGCGCAGTCTTGGCAGCCCTCACGTCCTTAGCGGTGGCCGTGCCGCTGCCTCAAGCAGCAGCGCAAAAACCGCATGACGCGCAAGCGGTGCCTGCCACGCCGCTGGTGCTGCCGCGCTTCCGCTTTGAGAACTTCACCACCGCCAACGGGCTGCCTGACAATCATGTGTACTCGGTGCTGGTGGATGGAAACCGCATTTGGGCAGGCACGGATAATGGGCTTGGACTTTACGAAAATGGCAAGTGGAAGACCTATACAACCGCGGATGGACTGGCGCATCGCGCCGTGCTTTCGCTGGCGCTTGACAAGCGCACCGGCGACGTGTGGGCCGGAACGATGGGCGGATTGAGTCGCATCTCAGGCGGGCGCATTGACAGCTTCACGCAGCTGACATCGGGACTGAGCAACGACGTGGTCTACGGAGTCAGCGTGGAAGGCGAAAATGTGTGGATCGCCACGGCCGCCGGCGGGTGCAAGCTGAATACGCGCACCATGCAGTGGTCACTCTACAACGAGCGCAACACGCCCATGATCGAGATCTGGGTTTACGGTGTTTCCGCCGCGCCTGACAAGGTTTATTACGCGGTGTGGGGCAGCGGGCTTCTCGAATACACACAGAAGACCGGACGATGGGACAAGTACGACGATCCGGACGGCGAAAACGAGATTGTGCTCTTCAAGGACCAGGGGTTGATCCACGAGATTGTCACTTCTGTCAGCTATGTTGACAATATTGTTTGGGCCGCGACCTACTTTGGCGCTAGCCGCTATGATGGCCGCTATTGGCATAACTTCCTGGTAAAAGACAGCGGACTTCCCTCGAACTTCATCAACTTTATCAAGGGCGTCGACGCCAGGCGCGCCTGGTTCTGCACTGACAAGGGGCTGGCCTACTACGACGGCGTGAACTGGGCCGTCTATGCGCCGTCGCTCAAGAACGGCAAGCCGGAGATGACGGTGCGCGACGCCGCGGGCAAAGTTACTCAGGTTGCCGTGACCAGCGCGCCCGCCCACAACTATGTTCTTGGCATCGACTTTCAAGGCGACGACATATGGGTCGCCACCGCGAAGGGATTGAGCCATGGAATTCGCACCCAATAAGGAGCTATTGCCATGAATGCATTTGCAGAAATAGTTGAGACCATTGCACACGCGCCCGCGCACACACCGATTGAGCGGCGCGCCATCACCAACCACGGCGTTCTCAACGAAGCCTTTCACTATGCCAAGCCGAGTTCCTTTTCGCGCGGCATCCGGATTGATTTGAACGGCATTACGGTTCTGATTATCTCCGGCACTGCCTCCATCGACGAGAATGGCGTCAGCGTTCACATCGGCGATTTCCCCGCGCAACTGAAGCGCACCTTCGAGAACATTACCGGCCTGCTGGCCAGCGAAGGCGCAACGTGGAAGGACATTGTGAAGACCAGTTGTTATCTGCGCGACATCGACCGCGACTACGATGTCTTCAACAATATTCGCACCGCCTTCTACAAGGAGCAGGGGCTTGATCCAGTGCCCGCCTCCATCGGCATCCAGGCGCATCTTTGCCGCCCGGAACTGCTGGTGGAAATTGAAGCGCTTGCCATCTTTCGCACCGATCAATCCAGCAGCAAGGAGTAGCTCTTATGCGCAAGGGATGGTTGTTGGCCGCGGTTTGCCTATTGGTCGCGTACAGCGCGACGAATCTCGCCGCGCAGTACGCGGATAATGACGTCAACTCGCTCGCTGCGCAGAATGCTGCTCCGGTGAAGGTGACGGGCACCGGCACGTGCTCTTGCGGTGCGCATCCGCCCGCGCCGCCGCGGGACCGCGTGGTGACGCCCTATGCGGGCGAGCCGGTCGATTTGAGCCCATACGCCAAATTTTCCACGCCATACGACCTCAACTACACGCATCCCAACATCTACTCCGGCGCCGGGCGCGACATTCCAGAGCCGAAGAACCTGACGGAAGTCCGCATCGGATTCATGGGGCCGATCGAGCACAATCCGGATTCATTTTTTGGCTTGCGCATGTTGCACGGCGCGCAGTTGGCAATCGAGGAGGCCAATGCCCATGGCGGCTACGGCGGCAAGCCCTTCAAGCTGATGCTGCACAACGACTATGACAACTGGCAGGCGAAGGCGGTCTACGGCGACGACCGTCCCACCGACCCGGCGATCTGGGGTTCATCGTCGAATGAAGCCGTGAAGATGATCTACGATGATCGGGATTGGGCTATCTTCGGCTCCATCAGCTCCGAGACCACGCACATCATGTTGCGCGTGGCTCTGCGCGCGGAGATTCCCATTATCAACTCGGCCTCGACCGATCCTACCATTCCGGAGACCTATATTCCTTGGTACTTCACCGACCTGCAGGATGACCGCGTACAAACATTTACCCTGGCGAGGCGGATCTTCACTGAATTGGGTTTGAAGCGTCCGGCGATTCTTCGCGTGAACAATCGCTATGGCCGTCTTGGCGTTCCCAAGTTTCGTGATGCTTCGCGCCGGCTGGGGCACCCGGTGGTGATTGAGCAAAAGTTCCTTCCCGGCGATACTGATTTTTCAAAACCGCTGCAGGTGATTCGCTCTTCGCGCGCCGACGCCATTGTGCTGTGGGCCGATGAGACACAGGCGGCTCTGATCCTCAAGCAAATGCGCGCTGCGGGAATGAAGCAACGCGTCTTCGGGTCCTACCGCACGCTGGGACCAACGCTGCTGGCTGAAGCAGGCGATGCCGCTGAGGGATTCGAAGCGGTCTTTCCCTACGATCCCACGCGCAATGATCCGCGCTGGCTTGACTTCAATCAGCACTTTGAAGCTCGCTTCCACGAGAAGCCGGAGCAATTTGCATCGCTGGCCTATGACGCGATGAATGCGCTGCTGGATTCGATTTGCAAAGCGGGATTGAATCGCGCCAGGATTCACGACGCGCTGGCCAACATCGAAGAGTACGATGGCGTGACCGGACACATGGTCTTCGATCCCAATCAGAAGAATGTCTCACCCATGTACCTCGGCACGGTGCATCACGGATCGATTACATATCGCGTTGCAGCTATGGATAAATCCCCTGCAGTGGGGCCAATTTCTTCAATCTCGCCGCAAGCTCCAGAGGTGCCTTATGCGCGCGTTGGAGAAGATGGCGTGAGCTATGCAGGGCCGCATCGCGCGGAGATCGCGGGGCGTGTGCGCGTGGTTCTCTTTGGGCCGAAGGCAAATGAAGTTGCTCAGTCACCGGAGATGCGCGCGGAATTGGCGGCGGGCGCGGCGCAGGGCGGGGCGTTGACGCTGCTGCCTGTTGCCAGCGACCAGAACTGGGGCGCGGCATCAACGCAACTGGTTCATGCGCTCATGGACGAGCACGCGCTGGCTATCATCGCGTTTGATCGCGACTCTGCTCACCTGGCCGAGCAACTGGCGCTCAAGGCATTTGTTCCGGTGATTGCGCTGGCTGCCGACAAGACACTGACTTCGACGAATATCCCGTGGATCTTCCGCTTGCAGCCGGAGACGAAGCCTGCCGGGGCGCTACGAATATTGGAAGCTGCGGTTGCCCGCAGCGCCGCAAATCCAGAGCGCCTGCGCAGTGTGCTGGCTTCTGGCGATGATCTTGCGGGCATCGCGTTTCTGCCTACCGGCGAGCCTCGCGCGCGCAACTGATCTTTACTCTTCGCGCAGTTCGTAGGGAAGGCCGAAGCGCCCAATCTGTATCAATGCCTTCTCCGAGGGGGGCCAGATGCGCAGGCTCTCTACACGGCTCGATCCAGCTATGCGATGCGCCTCCGCTGTGCCCACCAGCGCGCCTGTAGCGGCCTGGTAGAAGTGGACGCTCAGTGCATCCCCGGCCGGTGAGCGGTCCCAGCCAAAAACATATTCTCCGGGTCTGAGCGCCACGCCGCCGATGCGCACCGGCGATTGCACAATCAGGTAATGCGAATACTTCCCTTCCGCGGAGTAGCCGGCCGTCAGCAGCACGACACCGGCGATGAAGCGGCCGCGGGTATTCACAATGCCGGAGGCTGTGCGCATCTCGGTTTCAATATGCTCCTTTTCTACCGGCGCGCGCGCGGGCAGCAGCGATGCAAGCTCCGCATCGCTAGCTTGGCGCCACGCAGTTTTCTGCGCCTGCGCTGGCGTCTGCAATAGCAGCAGAAAGATTCCTGAAAGAAGAACTTTTTTCATCATATTGTTGTTCATAGCATCGGCTTTCTCAGGGATTCGAGGGTAACGATGCCGCGCTGAATGGCGGCTGTTGCGGCCTGCGTGCGGTCGGTGACGCCGAGCTTGCCCAGCAAGCTGTTGATGTGCGTTTTCACCGTGGCCTCTGAAATCTCCAGCTCGGTTGCGATCTCCTTGTTGCTCTTGCCGCGCACAATCTGCTCCAGCACATCGAATTCGCGCGGCGTCAGCTCTTCCGTGCCAATGCGCTCTGCCAGCTTGGCGGCAATCGCCGCGGGGATGTGCGATTTGCCCGCGTGAACCGCGCGAATGGTCGCGATCAATTCCTCCGATGTCATGCCTTTCAGAAGATATGAGCGCGCCCCGGCCTGTAATGCGCGATATATATCTTCATCGCCGTCATACGTCGTCAGCACAATGAAGCGCGCGTGCGGTGTCTCCATGCGTATGCGCTCGATCACCTCGACGCCGCTCAGCCGCGGCAGGCGCAAATCGATCAGCGTGATGGCTGGCTGATGCTTGCGAAACTGCGCAATGGCCTCAACGCCATCCGCAGCCTCGCCCACCACTTCCAGACCCTCCACCACGTTGAGCAGCGCAACCAAACCCTGACGCACCACGTGGTGATCTTCCACAACCAGTATGCGAATCGATTCCTTGTTCACTGTTGCTCCTTCGTCTGCTCGCGGGTGTCGCGTGGCGCCGTCGCAGACAACCGCACCGTGGTTCCAGCTCCCGGCTCGCTCGTCACTTCAAGCCTTCCGCCAATAGCAGCGGCGCGCTCTCTCATCCCGGTGAGTCCGTAGTGGCCCGGCGACGACGCAAGCTCTGCGCCCACCTCAAAGCCGCGGCCATCGTCGCGCACCTCCAGAACAATCTCTTCCCGCCCATACTCCAACTGCACTGACAGATGCCGCGCCTGGGCGTGCTTGCTCACATTGTGGATGGCCTCCTGCGCAACGCGGAGAAATTCGCGCTCGGTCTCCGCAGGCATGGGCCGGTACGCGCCAAAGAGGCTGAACTTCACCTGCAATCCGTGATGGCCTTCGGCTTCAACAATGCGGCGCATGCGAACCGGCAGTGTGCTTTCTCCCGAGTCTTGCGAACGCAGCGCCCAAATCGACTGCCGCGCCTCGGCCAGTCCCTCGCGCACGTAGCCTCGCGTCAGGTCCAGATGCTTTTGGGCGGCCTCAGCTTTGTTCATGCGCAGAAGCTCGCTGAGCAGCTCCAACTGTACTGAGATGCCCACGTAGCCCTGAGCCAGCGTGTCGTGAATCTCGCGTGCGATGCGATTGCGCTCTCCGAGAACGGCGCGGAACTCGCCTTCGGCGCGGCGCAGACGCAGCCTGAGCAGAAGCGCAACCAGGCCCACCGCAACCAACAGCAGCAACGCATAAAACCAAACAGTTTGATAGAAGTGAGGACGCAGCTCAAAAGTGAGCGCCGCGCCTTCGGTGTTCCACACGCCGTCGTTGTTGGCCGCCTGTACACGAAAGGTATAGCGTCCCGGTTTGATGTTCGTGTAGTACGCAGTGCGCCGCGCTCCGGCCTCGGTCCAGCCCTTGTCGAAGCCCTCCAGCATATAGCGATAGCGCACCTTCTGCGGCGCGGTAAAGCTCAATCCCGCGTAGTCGAATTGAAAATGCACATGACCAGCCTCGATGCGCACGACTGAGCCAGCCGCGCGCAAGGCGTACGCAACGTCGTCCACGCTGAATCGCTCCAGCGCCACCGGCGGCGGAATGGCGTTCACGGGGAAGTGCGCGGGGTCCACTTCCACCAGCCCTTTGGGCGTGGCAAACCACAAGTAGCCGTCGCGCGAACGCCACGCTGACGGATGGCTATTGGTAGCCGTCTCGCGACTGCGCAGCCCGTCTGCCGCGCCAAAGTCAATCCATTGCGAGCAGCCCGCCTCCTTCATTACGCTGCCCGCGCAGTCGCAGCGAGCGATTCCTTTCGCGGTGGCAAACCACAGATGACCGTAGTTGTCATCGAGAATGGCGTGGATAGTGCTTTGATTCAGGCCGTTGTGCATCGCCGCGGTGAAGCGCTGCCCATTCCACATATTCCAGCCGTGGTCTTGCGTTCCGATCAGCAATGTTCCATCGGCGCGCGGCAGCAGCGCGGTAATCACGTTGCTCGATAGTCCATTGGCCGTGGTGTAATTCACAATCCTGCCGCCGCTCAACCGCGACAACCCGGCCAATGTCGCCACCCATAAATCACCGTTGACATCGCGCGCCATCGCGCCCACCAAGTCGCTGCCCAATCCGTTCGCCTGCGTAAAGGTCTCCATACGCGCGCTGAGCGAGCGGCCCGCCCAGTGCGTCAGTCCGCGCCGCGTGCCAATCCACAACGAGCCGTCGGCGTCGGTCAGCAGCGAGCGAATGAAGTCGTCGGGCAAGCCATCCGCCGATGTAAACGCGTCAATCTTGCCCGCGCGAATGCGGTTGAGTCCATCCGGCGTTCCCACCCACAGGTCGCCGTTGACGGCCGCGGCCAGCGAGAGAATCACATCGCTCAGCAGGCCGTTACGCACCGTGTACGTCTTCACCGCGCCGCGCCGCATCGCATTCAGCCCACCGCCATTTGTCCCCACCCATAGCGTGCCCGCATTGTCTTCGACCACTGCGGTCGTATTGTCAGAGGAAAGCCCTTCGCGCGCGCCCAGGTTGCGGAAGCGCTGATCGCGCAGAATGTGCAGCCCGCCGGTCTCCGTGCCCACCCACAGATTTCCCTCGTGGTCTTCCATGATCGCGAGCACACTCGCCGCCGCCAGCGGATCCGTCACCGGCAGCCGTTCGAGCTTTCCTTGAACCCATCTCGCCAGCCCGCCATTCGTGCCAATCCACAAGCTGCCTTCGCGGTCAGCAAAGACGACCTGGATGCGGCTACCGGGTAATTCGTGACCTACGGTCAGCGCTCGATTGAAATTTGCAATAGAAACTGTGGTATTGCTATAGACGACTTTCTTCCCGTTCGCAAACGATGCTGCAATGGTATTTTCTTCACTCGTGTTGTCAGGCTTAACCGCTCCTACCAGGAAGCGATCACCCGCCAGCCGCGCCCATCCTTCATTTGTATTCGCCCACAATGCGCCGCTCTCATCAACTCCGTACAGCTCAAGAATTCCATTTCCCGGCAATCCATCCTTCGTGGTGAATGCCGTCACCACGCCATCCTTCCAGCGCGCCAGCCCTTCGCTCGTCCCAATCCACAGCGCGCCGTCGCGCGTCTCCAGCAGGCAGCGCACATCGGCTCCCGGCAGCGCCGGCGTCGAACTCTTGTCGAAGACCGCAAAGCTGTTGCCGTCAAAGCGGACCAGCCCTACCTCGGTTCCCAGCCAGATGAAACCATCCCGTGTCTGCACCAGCGATTGCACGGTATTCTGCGGCAAGCCGTTCTCCATCCCCCACGCCTGGCGCCCGTAGTTGGCCAACGGCGTGGTTGGCTCCAGCGCAAGGCCGCGCAAACAGCAGCAGAGCAGCAACGCCGCGCAGAGCAGTAGTGGATGCGGCCATCTACGCAGGGATTGCGTGAAGATGGATGGTTGCCGCGTCAGCCTGCGCATATTCTTTCCTTCGCCTCCCGGAGGGAGGTAACAAAAATAGCCTAGGGTGAAACCCTGGGAATACGCTGCAAAATGAAGAATCCGCCCCGTAGGGGCGGGCCGAAGCCAAGCCCACAACCCGCGCCGTGCAGCCTTCGAGTTAGCCACTTTCGCAGATACGAAATCGGGCGCACTCCGCAATCGCTCTTCCTCCGGCGCAAATTCCACGCACCTCTACAGTAATTGAGTCAGGCAGACGCCATCCCAACTATTGCAAGAAAGACTATCGCCGGACTCCACCTTTTGATGGAGTCCAGGCTCACCCATTTGGTTCAAGACACGCCGTTTAGCTGGAGGTACTCTTTGAATACCTCCTGAACCAAGATCTTCGGGTGGCGGCCTATTCGCGGGGCAGCCACCCGATTCATTTTTTGCAGGCCAGTTCCTTACTGCTTGCCCGCCGCCGCGCAGAGCGCGCCGCCGCAGAGGGTTCCGGTGATTCCCTGCCCTTCAGTGATGGTGTAAATGCGATCCACCGCGGGCAGCTTCACCCGCTCCACCGCGCCGGAGGGCCAGTGAATCTCCGCTGTTCCCGCATCAGTTGCGTCACCCAGCCCGAAGTGCGGCCTACGGTCGTTGGACGAAATATAGCTGCCACTACTCAGCACATCCCGGCGCATGCGCATTCCGTTGGCCTCCAGATAAACTGTGGCGCAGGTCGCGTCGCGCGGGCTTTTTGCTCCGCCCACGAGCTTCATCTCCACCCAGTGATGATGGTCCGGGTTCACATTCCTCAGCAACACCGGCGGCCCGTCCATCACATTGATCACCACGTCGATCTTGCCGTCGTTGAAGAGGTCGCCAAAGGCCGCGCCGCGCGCCGGAACCACCACCGCCAGCCCCGTTCCCTTCACCGCCGGAACAAGCTCGAACTTGCGCTCCTTGCCAGCCGGCACGTTATGAAAGAGCAGCGGCCGCTCAGCAAAGCTCGTGCCCCACTCGTGCTGGTCGGCTTCAGGGTAGACATGGCCGTTCACCATGAAGAGATCGAGCCAGCCGTCGTTATCATAATCGATGAAGGCATCGCCCCAGCCCACAAACGGAATCGTCGCCTGCGCCACGCCAGCCTGGTAACTCACATCGGTAAAGCTGGCGTCGCCATCATTGTGGTAGAGAACTTTGTAGTCGTCGCCGAAGTCGGTGACAAAAAAATCCACCTGGCCGTTGTTCTCGTAATCGCCGGCGGCAATGCCCATCGAAGCAATTTCGCGCCCGGATTCATTCAGCGCAAAGCCGGACGCGTAGCTCTGATCGTCGAAGGTGCCGTTGCCCTTGTTGATGTAAAGATAGTTGGGCGTCGAATCATTGCCCACCAGCAGGTCCGGCCTGCCGTTGCCGTTCAGGCTCATGAAAATTGGTGTAAATCCGTAGGCGCGGTCCTTATCTTCCACCCCGGCCTTCACCGTCACGTCGGTAAAGGTGCCGTCGCCGTTGTTGTGGAAGAGATGGTCCGGCTCGCCCTGCAACCCGCGCGGCCCGCAATTCACCGTCACACCGCGATACTGGCAGTTGGAGTAGCCCGCCGCCTTGCTCCCCGCAATCGGCATATTGTCGCGGTCAAAGTGAACATAGCCAGTCACGTACAAATCCAGCAGCCCGTCGCCGTCATAGTCGCCCCAGGTGGATCCCGGCGACCAGTTGCCCAGCGCCACGCCCGCATTTTCGGCCACGTCGGTAAAGGTTCCGTCGTGATTGTTGTGGTAGAGCCGGTTCTTGCCGTAGTTGCCCACGTAGATATCCGGCCAGCCGTCGTTGTCGTAGTCGGCCACGCTCACCCCGTAGCCCCAGCGGTCGTTGGTCACACCGGCTCTGGCCGCTACATCGGTAAAGGTGCCGTCGCGGTTGTTGTGGAAGAGAGCCGCGTGCGGCGGAGTCTCATGGCCGTCCAGCGCGTTGAAGGTAGAGCCATTCACCAGATAAATATCGAGCCAGCCATCGTTGTTGGTGTCGATAAGCGCCACGCCCGAGCCGTTTGTCTCCACAATAAACTGCTTGGCCGGCGCGCCCATCTTGTGCCGCCAGCCCGCCAGCCCCGCGGCTTTGGTCACATCCTCAAAGATCACCGGGCCGCTGGCGACGAATCCGCCCGCGGTGATGGGACGCTTCTCGGCATCGTAGACCGCGGCCGCTCCCAAGCCGCCGGCGATGCCGCCCATCCCCTGTTGCGTTTTGGCGGGCGCGGGCTGCGGCGGCGGCGCTTGCGCGCGCGAGGCACAGGGTGAAAAAACAGCGGCGATAAAAACAATCAATATGAGTCCGCGAACAGGCTGCAACGAATCTCCCCCACGGTTTGCAGTGTATCGCAACGGGCGCATTCATCGCGGCCTGTCGCGCAACGGAGAAGGGATTGCTAGTGCAGATCAACGGAGAATAATTTCTGTGTACCCCATTCCGGGGTCCCCACGGACTGGTCTTGGTCCGTGGGGTGGATGCCCCGCCTTTTTGGGGTCGAGAGACTATGTACTTTGACCTTCTACTCAGAAGGAGAGCGCCGCCTGGAAGAAGATGCGCCGCGCCGAAGCTCCCGAGGAGAAGATGCCGCCGGCTAGACTGGTTGACTTTCCAAACAGACTGCCTGGGCCGTTGATTCCCGTGCTTGAGTTCGGAGTGGGGATCACCGTGCCGCTGGGTTGTCCGTAGTCGATGTCGTTGAAGAGGTTCATCGCCTGGGCGCTGAAGTTGAGCGAGTATTTGTGGCCGGTGTTGTTGCTTCCGCCCATCGGTCCGCCCGGACCTCCGCCCCCCGGGCCGCCGCGGCCACCGCCGCCGCCGAAGCCGCCGGGGCCAAAGCCACCGCGACCACCACCCGGAGGCATACCGCTCATGCCATTCTGGGCGGCTGACGCGAGCTTGGGACCGAGGCCCCAGGAACGGCTGATGCGCAGGTTCACGGCCACCGCCGCCGGACCATTGGCCATGTTGATGGGAAGAAGAGTATCACCCGCCGCGGGAGTGGTGTTGAGACAACCGAAGGTGGTTTGCACATATTGCATTGAAGCGCCCCCGGAGCAATCGGACGAATCCACCAGCGACGGACGGTCATTGAAGTAGTTGTCGCCAGTCAGGTCGTTGCCGGTGACGATGTTGTAAGGACGGCCGGCCTGCGCAATGAGGAAGGGGTTGAAGCTGATGCCCCAAGGACCGGTATAGTTGCCCATCAGGAAGAGCATCTGGCGCGAGGCAAAGCTGGCCCGGCCGTAATTCTCCTTCAGATTGTAGGAGTTGGAAGCCGTGCCGGTGTCGGAGTTGGCCGCAGTCACGTTGTAGAAGCCCATCACATTGAAGTTGGGTGTGAAGCGGGCGTTGATGTTCACAATCAACTGGTTCTGCTTGAAGACTGCTTCGGAATCAAACTGGTTGACGATGCCGAGAGCTGGATTGGGCCGAATTCCGGTCAGCGTTGTGCTGCCGAACTGAAAGGTTCCCGGTTCAAAGGCATTCGAGTCGCGCGTAGCCATTTGGTGAATGCCGTAAGAGTGCATATAGGTGGCCGTGAGCGTCGTGGTCTTGGTCAATTGGCGCTCCAGACTGGCCGTGGCCTGCTCGGTGTAGGGCGAATGGTAACTGGGTGTGATCTGGTCGATGGTGGCTGTAGAGGCCGTGCCGGTGCCGCAAGTGGAAAGGTTGAGAGCGCCCAGGCTGGTCGGATCGAAGCAGGTTGGATTATTGATGGTGGTCTGCGTTTGGCTGCCGGGGCCGCCGCTGAAGCGCACCAGCGACATTTCGCTGCCCAGTCCGAAGCGGTCATAGAAGAGACCAAAGCCGGCGCGCAACACGGTCTTTGCCTGTTTCTTGTCCTTGTGGCCGTCAAGGGCATAGGCGATGGCCACGCGAGGCGCCCAGTCGTCGTGATCCTTGACATGGTTCTGCGACTCCCAGCGAAGGCCGCCGGAGAGGGTCAGAAAGGGATTGAACTTCCAGTCGTCCTGCACAAAGATCGCCGCGTCAAAGACATTGGCGGTGGCGCCGGCAGCCCCAGTGGTGTAACCCATCCTGATGGGCGCGTTGGTTGTCCCGCAGACGGTTGAGCCGGCGGGTGCGTTCGCCGGGCAAGCGGTTCCGCTGGTAAGCAGGTTGAGCGCGCCCGTGTAATTGGCTGGCGTATCAAAGGTAAAGCTGCCATTGAAGCCCGCATCGGTCGAGTTCGCGTCGCGATTGTCGCGCAGCCGTGTGCCGAACTTGATAGCGTGCGCGCCCGCGGTCATCGTGGTGATGTTTTGCAGCTCCAGGTGATCGGTATGGTCGTGGGAGTTCTGGCCGCCTGAGCCGCCGGTGGATAAATCACCCTCGACCGAGATCTCAGGAGCGGTGCTGACAGGTGTGGTGGTAGACACATCGCGCAGATACTGGAAGCGAGTCTCGTTGACGATGTGTTCGCTGATAATCTCGGAGTCGCTCACCTGGACGGTGTTTTCAATCGAGGTGGACGAACTGGAGAGTGAGGGCATCGAAGTGGAGCCGATGTTGCCGCTCTCACTGTTGCGGAAGAACTGGTAGCGCAGGGTGAGGGTGTTCTTCTGTCCCAGTTGCAGATCAAGGCGCGGAGAGATGTTGGTGTGCGTCTGCGGACTAAAGAGGCTGCCGGAGACGGGATTGGAGGAGATGGCATAGACATTGGTGGCCGCATCCAGAATTGGCGCCTGCTTCAGCGTATAGACGCTGTCATTCTGGTTGTTGCGCTGCTCCACACTGATGAAGAAGGAAGCCGTTTTGGAGAGCGAACCATTCAGGGTTCCGTTAACCTGGTAGCTGTGGTACGCGGGCATATTCTGCGTGAAGGGATTGCCGGTATTAAAGACGTTGTCGTTGCCCTGCGCAAAGAAGCGGCCGTGCAGTTGGTCGGTGCCGGGCTTGGTGAGAATTTCAATGCGGCCATATCCCAGCCGGTCGAATTCGGCGGAGAAGGGATTCTGGTTGATGCGAATCTCGCGGATTGCCGACTTGGGAGGCAGTTGCCCGCCGTTGAAGCCGTCAATGTAGATCTGGCCACCGTTCGGTCCCGCCGAGGGTCCGGCCAGGGCCGTCAATTCGTTGGACAACTCATCGGGGTCATCGGAGAGCGCATCGAGGTCCTTGCCTTTGAGAACTATGGCGCTGGCGTTCCCGCCGGCCTCGACGCTGACCGTGGGCGAGTCGTCGGTGACGGTTACGCTCTGCTGCTCGACCTCAAGGGCCATGGAGATGTCGACGCGCTTTGCCTGGCCGGCGGCAAGCGGAATCGCGGGCGAGTTAAACGGAGCGAAACCGGGGTAAGTGGCGCGCAAAATGTAACTGCCGGAGGGCAGATTGGCAACTCTGTAAGCGCCGCTTGCGTCCGAGGTCGCGGTGGCCACAACGGCTCCGGCCGGCGTGGTAATGGTAATCACCGCTCCCGGAATCAGCGCGCCCTCCGGGTCGGCAATGTTTCCGCGCAGGGCTGCCGTGGTGGCGGGAGCCGCTGGCGCGGCGGTGACCGTGTTGACCGCTGACGCTGAAGGCGCCGCCGGCGCTGGAGTTTGTGCCTGCGCCACGGCCACGCTGGCCGTGCTCAACGTCAGGGCAATTAGAAGATGTGTGAAGCTATGCAGTTTTGAATACACGATTCCCTCGCTTGTTTCCGCTGGTTGTTTGAATGACTACTGGGCCACGTCCGCCGCGCCCGCGCCGGTGCTCATGCTCCAATTGGAGAGCAGGTCCTGGGCAGCGGGCGCCTCGAGCAGCGGCTCGACGCCCGCCATCAATGAAATGGCCGTAACCTCGGTTGTTCCGTCGGTGGATACCACCATTACCGCTTCGCCTTTTTTCAAATCCGCAAATTGAATGGCTGGAGCGCGGCTCAACATCTGCTGCGGGTCCATGGCAGCAGCACCGGCTGCACCGCCATTTTGTCCAGCGCCCGCCCACTGACCGCCCTGACCAGCAGCGCCGCCGGGCCTTTGTGCTGCGCTGCCAGACCTTTGTGCTGCGCCGCCGGTCGGCGTCGCGGAGGCTCCTGCCGTTGCCGATGGAAGTCTACCGCTCCATCCGCCCGGGCCGCCGATAGAGGTTCCCTTCAGCCGAATGGCGAGCATCTGCGCCATGCGATCAGGCAAGCGCCGTATCTGAGTATCCGCCGGAATGTGAATAGTAACGAGCTTCTTCGTCGCAAGGTCCTTGGTCACCAGCGTCAAGGTAGCCGCATCCAGAGAAGCGATGGTTCCCGATATATTGCGGAAGCTTCCCGATACCACTTCTTCCGCATCCATCTGGGTTCCGTCCGCGTTTTTTGCGCCTCGCGCACGCAACTGGTCGCCCACGTGAATTGCATCGATAGGCGCCAACTGCGCATCGTCATAGCGCACCGAGGCTGCGGCATAACGCTTGAGGATCGTTGACTTGACGGTGTGCACGGTGATTGTCTTGGCCGTTGTGCCGGCGCCACTGGTTAACACAATGACGCCCGCCGGAGCATCCACGCTCTTCACCAACCCGCCCACACCGCGCTTTTGCCAGTCCTCGCGGTCTCTCTGCTGCTTGGCCGCCAAGTCTTCCTGTTTGACGGCGATAATCTGCAAGGCCTGCGTGGGAGCGCTGGGATCGAGCTTGACCAGCGCGCGGTCTCCCACGGCCAGATCGCTGAACTGAATCGCCGCCGCCGTGCTCAGATCTTTTTGGCCGGGAGCGATGCGCTTGAGGACCGCCGCCGCCGGAACCTCGACCTGTACGGTCTGGCCTGCATCGGTCTTCACCGTCAGCGTATCGCCATTGATGGCGGTAATGGTTCCCACAATCCGCGCGGAGGCTGGCGAGCCGGCAGCAGGCGCCTGCGCGCCAGCCGCGAACCCAGCCGCCAGAAAACCGATCAGCAGCGCTGAGACAACAGAAATGTGAATCTTCATCTTGATCTTCATCAGCCAATCTCCACGGACCCATACCGCTTGAGTTTTCGGGATGCTCAATCTCATCCCTGCTTCGGTAGACGAGACAGGCCGCCAAAAGGTTGAAAGGAGATTCCACAAGGTGAAGGCGTTGCCGTAAAACTCAAGGATTCAGCAAAATCTGTGTTTGAGCCGCTCCCCGCTGCTAAAATCACTTGAGAGCTGTCATCATGAGCGTAAGCGCCCTTTATCCCGGCACCTTCGACCCGCCCACGAACGGGCACATCGACCTGATCCAGCGCGGGGCCAAGCTCTTTGACCACCTGATTGTCGCCATTCTCAACAATCCCGACAAGAATCCCCTCTTCTCGGTCGAAGAACGCGTGGAGATGCTGAAGGAATCGACGGCCATGCTGAGCAACGTCTCGGTAGCCACCTTCGACGGGCTGATGGTGGAGTTTGCGCGCCAGCAAGGCGCCTCGGCGGTGCTGCGCGGCATCCGCGCCATCAGCGACTACGAGTACGAGTTTCAGATGGCGCTGATGAATCGCCGCTTGGCCCCGGAGATCGAGACAGTCTTTCTGCAACCCGCCGGCCGCTACTCGTTTGTCAGCTCGCGCATGCTGAAGGAGGTCTTCAGCTTTGGTGGCGACGTCAGCGGCCTTGTCCCGCCCAACGTGCTCAAACGTCTGCGCGACCGCATGGGCGCGAGCTGACGGCTGAATCCCAGGTCTCAGAATCAAATCCTGGGCAACCTGGAGCCGTGAACGGTAGATTGAGGAACGCAGGGAATCGTCTCGGCACCTACCGCGCCAATCCCAACTAGGTTCACAGCCCGCAAGGTTTCGTCACCAGATCAGGGTTTTCGGTAATGGTCTGAGTACTGCCATTCCATTGCAGGTAAACAACGCCCTTGAGCCACGCCGGATAGTAAGTAAATACTGGCCCGGAGGTAACACATACCGTGCTTGGGAGTTGATAGCCGGCGGAACCAGCCCCGCTCGCCGATGGTTGAAGGTCATAGATCGCAGAGGGATTTGTCAGCGTTTGCGTATTCGCGTTGTATCCCATACAGGCCGTCGTGTTGGTAAATCCACTGCAGTTGGGCACCCCGCTTCGATTACTAACAAGATCGCCTGGATTATTAAAAGCCGGACTCGTGTAGTAGTTGGTTCCAAGCTCCGCTGCCGTCCCAAATGATACAGCTCCATACGGTGCGCTGGATGGCGCGCACGCGTTGCCATTGCATGAAGTCACAATTCCGCTAAAGTAGTTCTCGCTGCCGCTTCCGCCAACTGTTACGTTGGTATAATTGCCTCCGAGATTGAACGCAAACACATATCCGTTGGAGCTGACGCCTCCCGGCCACTGCTGATTTTCCTGAACGAGATTATCCTGGATGGTCAAGCCTCCCCATATCGTGTTCAAGGATTGGCTGTTCTGGACGTTAATGTCGCCAATGGCCCAGTCCGATGCATTCAACTGACCGCTGCCGTAGAGCGTGTTATTGAGAATGAACGCTGTAGCGGCGGTGGGGAAAATATCCTGATCGAATACATGGAACCCCATGCGGCCTGAAAGCCACCCCATGTTATTTTGCGCAACCCCCTGGCTTGAGTAAGCGTTCGCGTCCCATGTATCGAACATATAATTCTCTACATCTGTTGGGCAGCTGGTCTGGTTGTTATAGGAGAAATTCCCGTACTCATACAAATGCGTTCCAGGCTGGGTATCATAGTTTGCCGGCGCAACTATATCCAGCGCGGCCACGCAATACTGGGAATTCGGATTGCCCTGCGCGGAATTTTGCGCGATGTCTCCGACCATGGCGAGGTAATCTACGCCGTATTTGCCTTGCTGGTCATAGCCGGAAGGCCCGAACCCGTCAGCAGAGTTATAGGCAATATCGTTGATAAAGGCAAAATGATGATAAACGCCGTTGCAGGGGCCCTTGTTCCCACCGCAAGCGCCATCATATGCCGGAGTCACTTGATTCGAGTCATCCGCGCCGTCCGTCGTAGTCTTGAATCCCTCAACAGCCCAATTGCTTTGCTGTTCGATGTCGAACCCAAAATGATTGGCGCCTGGATTCACCTGGCACGCCTCCAGATCCGGCCCGGCGCATAGAAGCGTCGCGAAATAAATACCGCCCTTCCCGTCAATTCCCCCGCTGGTAGACGGGCAATTGGAAACAGCGCCCCAACTCTTATTGAACTGATTCGTATAGCTGCCAGCGGCTGCAATAATCACATCTCCGCAATCGACCGGGTGATCAGGCGTTGCCCACGGCTCACTTGAGGACGTGCCGGAGTTGCTGTCACTTCCCGCCGGCGACAGGAAATAGAGGTGAAGAGGCGTGAATGGCGTGGATGTTGTTACGGAGCTTGTGACCGGACCAACAGGATTGCTTGTCGCCGCTGTCGATCCGCTGGGATTGGTCGCCGTTACGGTGACCGTGATTGAGTCCCCAACCTCGCTGGATATAAGCGTGTAGATCGATGAAGTGGCGCCAGAGATTGCTGTCCCGTTCGCATTCCACTGATAAGAATACGATGTGGGCGAGCCGGTCCATGTGCCTGTTGACGCGGTAAGAACACCCCCTGTTTGCGCCGTGCCGGAAATGACCGGAGCCACAGTGTTCACTGGAGCCACGGACGTAACCGGGCCAACGGCATTGCTTGTCGCCGCTGTCGATCCGCCGGAATTGGCCGCCGATACGGTGACCGTAATTGAATCTCCGGCCTCGCTCGATAGAAGCGTATAGGTCGATGACACAGCGCCCGAGATTGCTGTCCCGTTCGCGTTCCACTGATAAGAATAAGATGTGGGCGAGCCGGACCAGGAGCCTGTCGACGCGGTGAGGGTGTCCCCTGCTTGCAGGGCTCCACTGATTGCCGGGAGCGCCGTATTGACCGGCGCGGCCGGTTGAGGAGCGGACGATTGATTGCCGCTGCCACACCCCTGCAATGCACCCAGACTGAGCACGCCCACAACCAACATCAACAGAACCGGCTGTTGATGCCCTCCCCACCCGTTCCAACACAATTTGGGAAGCCGCCTTCTGATTGATCTTCTGCGTTTCGTGACCCTGCTGTTCATATCAGCCTACCTGAGTGAGATGTCTTCCTTATCGCTTTCACGGAGCTGCATCTTGAGCACGCAGAGGCCTTGGGAGGCGAACGGCCGCATTGCAGGAATCGTTAGCAAATAGCGATAAAAATAACAATATTTTTCGATGTAAACGAGATTACGCCGGTGCGCGAAGGAGTGTCAATTTTGATTTCCATCGCTCCCGTCGCGGCAATCGGAGCCATCGCCCCTCCATCCAGACAGACGCCGCACTGGCGCAATTGCTCAAGAATATTGGAGACGCAAGCATCGTTTTTCCACGGCGGATTTTGTCCCAGCCCAAAAATCTGTAAAAATAGAAGGTACTATGACGATTGCCGCTCCTTCTCCAAAGATTTTTACCGACCGGATAGGCCGGATCGAGGTCTCCGCAACGATGGCCGTGGCCGCCGAAGCCGCCAAGCTGCGCGCCCAAGGCGCTGATCTGGTGGATTTCGGCGCCGGCGAGCCGCACTTCCCTACCCCGCGCCACATAAAGGACGCGGCGATCGCGGCCATCGAGGCCAACTTCAGCCGCTACACGGTCGTGCCGGGGATTCCCGACGTGCGCAAGGCCATCGTCGAGCGCCACGCCGCCGACTTCGGCTCCGACTACGCAATCGACGAGGCCATCTTCACCACCGGCGGCAAGCTGGCGCTCTTCAACGCCGTGCAAATCCTCGTCGATCACGGCGACGAGGTGATTCTGCCGGTTCCCTACTGGGTCAGCTTCAAGGACATCATCCAGTACGCCGGCGGCAAGGTGGTGCTGCTGGAAACCAAAGAGGCGGAGAACTTCCGCATCACGGCCGACGCGATTGAAAAGGCCGTCACGCCGCGGACCAAGGCCATCATTCTCAATACGCCGTCGAATCCCGCCGGCTCGGTGGTCAGCGCCGAGGATCTGGAGCGCATCGTCCATCTGGCGCACGAGCGCGGGATTTTCCTGCTTTTGGACGAATGTTACGCGTATCTCAACTATGCCGGCAAGCCGGTGAGCGGCGGCTCGTTTACCTGGGCCAAGGAGCAGATCGTCATTCTCGGCTCGCTATCAAAGACTTACGCGATGACCGGCTGGAGAGCGGGCTTTGCGCTGGCGCCGAAGGCCGTGACGGCCAACCTGAGCAAGCTGCAATCGCAATCGACCTCGAACGCCACCAGCTTTGTGCAGAAGGCCGCGATAGCCGCGCTGACCAGCTCGCAGGAGTGCGTGACGGAGTTCCGGGCCGAGTTCATCGATTTGCGCGACCATATGCTGGCCAAGCTGGCGGAGATTCCCGGCGTCACCTGCACCAAGCCGGAGGGCGCTTTCTACGTCTATCCCAACATCAGCGCCTACATCGGCAAAGGCGGCGTCAAGACGGCGACGGAGCTGGCCACGCGCCTGCTGCACGAGGCCCACGTTGTCACCGTTCCCGGCGAAGCCTTCGGCACTAGTGAGCACATTCGCATCTCGTATCCTGTGACCAAACAGAATATCGACGAGGGAACACGGCGCATGGGCGAGTTCCTGAGCGGGCTGAAGTAGGTTGACGCTGGCCGACAGCGTAGAACTTCTTTACGCGGTCAACTTTGCTGCCTTGAATGGGCACGGCATTCGGAGCCTTTTCCATAATTTGAGACGGTATCTCAGTAATTGTTGATTTACCTCTGTGCAAACGTATCGTTTGTCCGTTAGGATGTGTCTTCAATGTCGAAGCCTATGGATTTTCGCCCTGTAATTCTTGCCGGAGGCAGCGGAACACGCTTCTGGCCGCGCAGCCGCCGCGCCCACGCCAAGCAGGTTCTGGCGCTGGACGGCGAGCGCTCCATGATCCAGCAGACCGTCGAGCGGCTCAGGCCGCTGGTTGCGGCGGAAAAGATCTGGGTCATCACCAACGAATACCTGGCAGCGGAGATCGCCGACCAGTTGAAGGGCGTGCCCACCGACCAGATCATTCAGGAGCCGGCTGCGCGCAACACAGCCCCGGCCTGCGGTTTGGCTGCTTTCCTGATTGAGCGGCAAAATCCTGAGGCGGTGCTGGGCATCTTTCCCTCTGACCATGTGATCGCCGACGAGCCGCGCTTTCTCAAGGCGCTGCAAAAGGGCATCGCGGTGGCTTCGGCCGGCGACAACATGGTGGTGCTGGGCATTGAGCCGACCCGCGCCGAGACCGGCTACGGCTACATTGAGACCGGCGACCTCACCCCGGACGACGCAGCCCTGCACGTGCGCCGTTTCACTGAGAAGCCCAACCAGAACCGGGCCGAGGAGTTTGTGGCCGCGGGCAACTACTACTGGAACTCGGGAATGTTTTTGTGGTCGGCGCGCACCCTGGCGAATGCTGTCCGCGAACACCTGCCGGAGACCGCGCCGCTGCTGGAAGCCATTGCCGCCGCTTACGGAACGCCGCACTTTCGCGAGGTCTTCCACGAGGCCTATCCCAAATGCGAGAACATTTCGGTCGATTACGCCGTGCTGGAGCCGCGCTCGGCCAAGGGCGAACACCTCTCGAATCTCTATTGCATCCCCGCCGAGTTCAGTTGGAACGATCTCGGTTCCTGGGCCTCGCTCTACGAGTACCAGTTGGAGACCCGCCTGCGCGGCGACGCGGAGGGCAACGTGACCGACACCCAGGGACACATGGCGCTCGACTCCTGCAACAACTACGCCTACAGCCCGCATAAATTCATTGCCATGGTCGGCGTCAAGAACCTGGTTATTGTGGACACCGAGGACGCGCTGCTGATTGTTCACCGCGACCACTCGCAAGACGTGGGCAAGATCGTCAAGGAGCTGGGGATCAACGGGAGGACGGAGCTGATCTGAGGTGCGTTCCCTAGTCTCAGAATCGAGATCTGGGGCACACGCGCACGTCCGGCATACTGAGCTATTCTTCTTTGGAGGGTCATTATGGCAAACAAAGCTGCAAAGAGCTATTCAAATGGCAGGTGTTGTGTCTTTCAGCCCTTCGACAATGGGAGTGACTTCGATAAGCGGTTTGATGACGTACTGTCCCCAGCTATCGAGGCAACGGACATGGAGCCTTACAGAGTTGATCGCGATTTGGGTGCCATAATTCCAGTAGATACACTTCATAAAGAGATCAAATCTGCGACGGTCTGTGTCGCGGATATAACAACCCGAAATCCCAATGTAATGTATGAACTCGGATACGCCCTCGCCGCAGGAAAAGACGTGGTAATAATTTCCGGGCCAAACCCTGATAAATTTCCGTTTGACATTCAACATCGCGGGATACTTCCCTATTCGGTTGGGTCTATAAGTGATTTCAAGGAATTGGAGCAGAAATTAACCGCGAAACTGAACGCCGTCCTTGAATTGCACGAAAAAACGACAGAAATTTCTGAAGTGTCACCCGTAAAGGAAAGTGCGGGTCTCCAGCCGCACGAACTGACCGCTCTTGCTCTGCTTTTAGCAAATAGCGACACAACAGATGACATGGTCTCTGCGAATTGGGTCAAACAGGAAATGCGTAAGGCGGGATACTCAGATATTGGAACAAGAGTTGCTTTAGCCCGGCTAGCTAAATTGGAGTACGTGACCTCTAAATGGAGAAATGACGAATCGGAAGCTTGGGTCGTTTACGGCATCACAGAGCATGGAGAGATGTGGCTAGTTGAGAATCAAACGAAGTTGGAATTGCGTCTTCGTCCACGTCAAACGGAAGCTAGTTTTGAAATCAAGGATGAAGACATTCCATTCTAGTTTGGGGCAGGTGCCCCGGTTCTCAGAATCATCATGAACCGTAAGAAGCCGGGTGCCCCATCCTTTTCGCATACTTGTCAGAAAGGGTGGGAGACCATGAGCTACGCCGCCGCGCTCACCGCCAACGGTTTCACTTTCTTGCGCTTTTTTTGCGAGGCAACCCAAAGATCGCGCTGGGCCTGAAGTCGAAGCCAGAAATCCGGCTCCGTGCTGAAGGCTTCCGAGATGCGCAAGGCCATATCCGCGGAGATGCCGGCCTTGCCATTGAGCACGCGAGAGAGCGCCGGCCGCGTGACGCCAAGATGCCGCGCAACTTCGGTCACAGACCTGTCCTCAAGGTAATAAGCAAGAATCCTGCCGGGATGGGATGGATTGTGCATCTGCATGGCGCGAACTCCTTTCCTCAGTGGTAATCCTGATAATCGACGAGAATTGCATCTTCCCCATCGAAGCGAAATGTCAGCCGCCAATTTCCATTGACGCTGACTGCCCAATGCGCCGCAAGGCTGGAGGTAAGCGCATGAAGTTGCCAGCCGGGAACATTCATCTGCTCTGGCCTGGTGGCGGAATTCAATACTGTGAGCTGATCATTCAACTTTTTGGCATGGCTGGGCTGAATTCCTGCCTTCGATCCAGTCAGGAAGAACTTCTCGATCCCCTTATGCCGGAAGCTGCGAATCATTCTTCAAACAGTGTACTGCGTAACGTCACGCTGCACAAGAGTTAATTCGGATTATTTTCCGGCTTTACGATCAGCCCAGCGCACTTCAGCTCCTCAACGTGTACCGGAAACGCATATCTTCGCCGTACCACATGATGTAGTTGGTTCCCCAGGCGTTATTGAAGAGATTGGAGTGGATTCCCGCGCTCAGATCGGGCTGGCTGTTGGAGAAGAGCAAGGCCGATCTTTCGCCCACGGCGACCACCGGAGCATCGATGGTTTCCACCGCGAAGCGATGGCCGGGTTCCTGGTAGGCGAATCCCTTCTCCAGGGCGTGCATATGGCGATTTCCCGATACGGCTACGTCGAAAGGCGAAACGGACTCGCCGGATTTGTTCAGAGTCCAACCGCGAGGGTCTTTGACTATGGGGTTGAAGGTGAGCCAGAGGGCTTCAGGGAGCCGGGTGGCGGGCTTTTGAAAGCACGACAGCGTGAGATGGATCTCCGGCGAAGCCTTCGGCAGCAGCAATTCGAGGAAAACCTTGCGCGGGAAGCTGGCGCGGCCGGACTGATACGCCTCTTCGTCCTGAATCTCCATGCGAACCAAGATGCGGTGCGCACTGGCTGTCTCCTCCACGCTCACAAGGGCCAATGACGGCTGCCATTCCTGGCTTACCGCGCCGCACTTTTCAATCTCCGGCTTGCCGAAGTCTTTATAGACCCAATCGTCCTTTGATTTCGTATAGGCGGCGATAAAGCGCTTGTAATCCTCCTGCGAGAGCGTTTGGTAGGTAAACAGGGCAATGGGATTGGTATTGCCGGCCCACTCTCGGCCGGTTGCCTTGTTGCGCAGTCGCGTGATGGCGCCGCTTTGCGCATCGATTCCCAGAATGAAATGAGGGGTTTCGACAAGCTGCCCGGCAGCCAGCGCAACGGCGCGCGGCGAACTGACCGGCTCAACGGCCACGAGGCCCCGCATGGCGTTTTGCGCCTGGGTGCGGAGGGTTGCGGGCAGCGTAGCCACTGCATCGAGCAGATCCTGGCGCTTCTCTTCCCATGTGAACCGGAGGAATTTATAGTTCTTGTTCTCCTGCATTTGGGCCAAATCGGCGGGCTTGTACTTGTCGTAGTCGATGGAGAGAGATTGATCCCAGTCAACGGTGGGAGAGTTCTTGCCGGCGCAGAAACAAGCCCCGCGCCAGGGGTCGCCGCCCCAGGTGTGCTCCACTTCAAGCAGCAGGTGACGAAGCAGGGCGATGTCGGTTGCATCTCCATTTTGAAACTTGCCTTGCCCAATCCAGGCTTCGCGCAGGCGCGCCACTTCGCGATAACGAGCCACCTTGAGCGGATCGCTGGGGCATCCGTAGATCCAGGTATCGCCAATCTCCTCGGTCACAACGGGCAGCCCGTCGCGATAGGGATGAAGCGAGTTCGCCATGTCGGAGAGCGAGCAGGCCGTGATTTCGGCATTTGGGAAGCGCTTGCCGAGAGCGGCGTGAGCGGCGGCGATCTCCTCCGGGTTGTGAGGCCCCATGTTGTCTCCCTGCATCCAGGTGACAAGGGCCAGATCGGAACCGGGGACGGTGGCAATACCGCCGTAATCGAGGTGATACATGACCGGCAGGCTTGCGCCGGAGGGGTCTTTCCACAGGAAGATGGGCGGCAATTGAGCGGGTGCGGAGGCGCTGTTGACGCCAATTTCGAGCAGCTTGACGCCGTGCTTGGCCAGCGGAGGAATAATGCCGCGCGTGTGGCCGGGAACGTCGGTCATCTTGGCGCCCGTGGTGACCTTGCCAAAGCGGCGGTCGAGTGACTGCGAGATGGCAAGGCTGCCCTCGATCATCGATTGGCTCATCATCTCGGTCTGCCAGGTGAAGGGCAGGGCGTGCCAGGCAATCTCTCCGCGCGCGATTGCCTGCTCCATGATTTTGCGGTCGCTGGGCGAGGCCTGTTCCAGATATTCAAAGAGCAGCCAGGAGCCGGTGGTCCACACATAACGGCGCTTGCCATTGGCGTTCTGGGCGCGGGCAATCTCGATGGCGCGGGGAAAGTAGTGGGCAAAGTATTGATGAACAACTGAGGCCTGAGTGTCAATGAACCCCGCGTCAAAGTGGCACTTGAACATCACCAGCACACGCTTGACGGCTGGGTCGGTCGGGAGTTGCTGGGCTTGGAGCGAAAATGGAGAGCCGGGGCGGAAGAGCAGGCCCGTTCCCAGGGCGGAGATGGATTTCACAAAATCGCGGCGTTTCATGCGATGCCTCTTACCCATTGCGGATTTTTACGGAGTGTACCACACATGGGGAGCGTGGAGAGCCGGAATCTCCCTGCTTCAGCGCAGATCAATCAGCCGGATCGTCTCCATAAAGACATCGCCGTCGATGGTCAGGCTGTGAGCGCTGATCTTGTCCAGCGTGTCCTTGTCGGTGTGGTGGTAGCTGTTGTTGGGGCCGTAGTTGATGTCGATGATGTCGATGGAGGGTACGCCGCGCCGAAGGAAAGGCAGATGATCATCGCTCACCTGCTCCTCTTTCCTGAAGAAGTAGCGATCGTAACCGAATTTCTTGGCCGCCTGTCGGACCAGATCGACCAGCCACGCGGTTGATTGGCTCTCGCGTTGAATGTCCAAGTCCTTGTCGCCGATCATGTCGGCCAGGATGAATGCCTTAATCTTGCCCAGGGTGCCGTCGCGTCCCCACCTGGCGGCCAGGTGGCGTGTGCCATAAAGCGAATCTGAATCGGTCCATGCTGGTTGAATCGACTCTTCGCCGTCGTCGAAGACCAGCCAGACCGAGTAGCCGTCGATCTTTTTCCCGCCCGCGGTTCGGGCGCGCAACTGGTCGGCAATGGCCATCAGCAGGCCGGTCGTCGAGCCGCCGTCGTTGGCGCCGACAAAGTTGATGTTTTTGAGCCAATAGTTGGTCTCGTAATGTGTGGCGAGCACGATCACGCCATCTTTTTTGCCGGCATAGCGCACGATGAAGTTGCGCATGGGAACCGCGCCGATGGGCGTTGAAGCGGTGAAGGCGTCTTCTTCCAGCGCATCGTGCTGAAAGTGGCTGCGGAGAAAAGCTTCAGCCTTGAGGTGATTCTGGCTGGTGGGCCAGCGCGGGCCGATAGCGACAAATTGGCGGGCGTATTCCAGCGCCTGGGCGCCGTTGAAGTGGGATTGGGCCGGCGCGGAGAGGGGAAAGAGCAGAAGCGCAAAAACAAATCCCATCCAGAGTTGTGCGATCCCACCCTTGCCGCAAAAACAAGTACGCGGCAAGGATGGGGCACCCGACGATTTGTTTCTATCGCAAGGGTGGGAAGCCATCAAGCTGTCGCTGTTCACTTTGCGGCCTCCTCGGCTTTCCTGGCCTCCTTGGCTTTGCGGCGCGAAGGGTGAACCCACCAGGCGACGCCGATGCCGACCAGATAAAGCCCCAGCAGCGGCATGGCGTAGATGCACATGCTCACCGGGTCGGGCATGGGGCAGATGATGGCCGCCACAACGAAAACAGCCAGAATCGCGTAGCGGATATTCTTCCACAAAAAGCGCGGGCTGACGATGCCAAACATGGCCAGAAAGAAGATGAGCACCGGCAGCTCGAAAGCGATGCCCAGCCCGAGAATAATGGAGAGAAAGAAGCCAGTGTACTCTTCGATGCTGATGACGGCTGTAAATTTGCTGCCGAAGACATCGAGCATGATGTGCACGGCGCTGGGCAGCACCCAGTAGTAACCGAAGTAGGCGCCGGTAAGAAACAGCCCCACCGTGGCGCCCATGAAGGGAACCACGAAGCGCCGCTCTTTTTGGTAAAGTCCCGGCGCAATGAAGAGCCAGACCTGATAGAGGATGAAGGGCGATGCGATGATCAGGCCGCCGACCAGCGAGACATGGATGGCCAGATTCATTCCATCCATGGGGTGGATCATGTTGAGAGATTTGCCGTCGTTTTTAAGCGGGGCCTGGATAAAATCGACGAGCCGGTTGCGGAAGCCCCAGGCCACGGCAAAGCCCAGGCAGAGGAAGATGGCCGAGCGGACAATGCGCTTGCGCAGCTCTTCGAGGTGCTCCATCAGGCTCATGCCGGGCAGCTCCGCGCGCTCGGTCACGGCAGCGCGCGCCTTGCCGATTGCCTCCGAGGTATCAACCATGGTGGGCCTGCTCCGAGGATGGGGTGGTGTCGCCAAGCGGAGTCACTGCCGCGCCGGACTCCGGGATGTTGGAACCGCTGATGGCCGTATCCGCTGACTCCGGCTCCGCGGATGCCCCAAGGCTCGACTCGGAGAGCTGGGAGTTCGATGCCTCCAGCTCCACCGGCGCTGCCATGCGGTCCGGTGGCTCATACACCACCGATTCGCCGGTGGAGGACGGAGAAGAATCTGCCGGTTGAAACTCCCCAGGCGAGACTTCTGGATAAACTGATTCTCCAGGATACGGGCTGGGCGTAGGGAATTGGCCATCGGGCACAGGTGCGGACGCCCGATCTCCCGTGTTTGGAAGCTGGGATTGAGCGTCCAGTGCGGGAGTCTGGGCCTCTGCCGGCGGGGCCAGCGCCAGCGTACGCAGGCGCTCCTCTTCCTTGACGCGCCGGTCGTTTTCCTCGGACTTGCGCAACTCTTCTTCCATCTGAAATTTGAAGTCGTTGGAGGCTTTGCGGACCTCGTACATCAATTTGCCGATCTGGCGGCCAATCTCCGGCAGCCGGCGCGGCCCGAAGACCACCAGAGCCAAGACACCGAGGATGAGCGTGTCCCACATCCCCAGGCTGGCAACTTCAATTGGCGGTGTCATTGTCATCAAGGTTCATGATACCCGTCCACACGCGGCGCGAACAAACCACGGCGTGGAGTGCGGGGTTTTTCTGCTGCCAAGGGAGCAACATTGCCGGTGTCTCGCCCACGTGATTCGCGCTATTTGAGTTCATTGTTACGCCTTTGTTACAATAAAAGGCAGTGGAAGCGGCTTTAACCGGACCGGATTTCTCGAATCCGCCGGATGGGGGTCGCATCTAACAAAGGAAGGCTTGCAACAACCCCGTGGGTGGGGCTTTTCTGAAGCAGTTGGCCTCAGGGCCGGCAAAGCTTCAGCAAGGCTGGCGCATCCGCTGCAAGTCCTGGATTGCTTTCAACATCCCCGTCCGCTGCCCAACCAGAGACTTGGAAGGGTGAATCGGACTGAAGGCGGAAGACAGTGAATTTGGTACTTGATGATCTGACGGCGGCCTCGCCGGAGGCTGGCAGCGCTTGCAGCCTCGAAGAGACTTGCAGCCTGGAAAATTATCTGGCGCTGCCCGACCACACGATGGACGACCGCATAGCGGCGGCGCGCGCCAAGCTGGCCACGACCACGCTTATCCTTGGCCACCACTACCAGCGCGACGAGGTGATCCGCTTTGCGGACGCAACCGGCGACAGTTACAAGCTCTCGCGCATTGCCGCTGAAACCGGCGCCAAATACATTGTCTTCTGCGGTGTGCACTTTATGGCCGAGAGCGCGGACTTGCTGAGCCACGCAGGCCAGCAGGTGATTTTGCCCGATCTGAACGCCGGCTGCTCCATGGCCGATATGGCGGAAATCTCCCAGGTCGAAGCCTGCTGGGAGGCGCTCACGCACTGTGGTGTTTCCGACGATATCGTGCCTCTCACTTATATCAACTCAACGGCCGCCATCAAGGCCTTCTGCGGAGAGCGGGGCGGGCTGGTGTGCACCTCGTCGAATGCCCGCGCCGCTTTTGAGTGGGCCTTTGCGCAGGGAAAGCGGATCCTCTTTTTACCGGATCAGCACCTGGGTCGCAACACCGGATACGCGATGGGCATCCCGCTCGACGAGATGGCCGTCTGGGACCCCTGGGCCTTACAGGGCGGCCAGACAAAGGAAAAACTCGCCGCCAGCCGCATCCTGCTGTGGAAGGGCCACTGCGCTGTCCATCAGCGTTTTTTGCCCAGCCACGTGGATGCGGTGCGTGCCAAGTACCCCGGCATTCAGGTGATCGTTCACCCGGAGTGCCGCTGGGAGGTCTGCCAGAAAGCCGACGCACTCGGTTCCACTGAGCGGCTGATTGCGCTGGTGGATCAGGCTCCGGCGGGCGCCATCTTTGCCGTGGGCACGGAGATTCACCTGGTCAACCGCATGGCGCGCCGCTTTGCCCAGCAGGGCAAGAAGGTGATTACGCTGGACGATACCGGCTGCCTGTGCACGACGATGTATCGCATCAGCCCGCAGCACCTTGCCTGGGTGCTGGAGAATCTGGTGGAGGGCCGCGTGGTCAACCGCATCCAGGTCCGCCCCGGCGTCAAGCGCTGGGCCAAGGTGGCGCTGGACAGGATGCTGGAGATCGGCGGTAGCTAAAGCCAATCCGCAAATTGTAGCGCCGGCCTCCTGGCCGGCTGTACCGTGGACCTCTTGGTCCACGCCGCACTTTATAAAAATAGGAAAATACTCTAACAGCCTGTCTCCTTCCAACTGACTTGTGATACATTGTCGTGTGATCAAGTTGAGGGAGAAAAGATGGCGCAATCAAGGCTTGGTGTAACCCGCCGCGAGTTCATCGTCGGATCGGCGGCGCTGGCAGAGTCTCTGGCGATGCAGGCGAGCAGCAGTCCCCTGGCAAGCCGCGGCGAGGGGGAAAGCCTCGGCCTCTATCAGGAGCGCCGCCGCCGCGAACTCTGGAAGCTGCTGGGCGATCTGCCCTGGGATCACAAGCCGACGCCGCCGCGGCAAGTGGCGACGGAGAAGCACGACGGCTACACGCTGGAGCGCTGGATTCTGGATCTGAATGGAATTGAGCCGGTGCCCGCGCTGCTGCTGATTCCCGACCATCTGCAAAAACCCGCTCCGGGGTTGCTCTACATTCACTGGCATAACGGCGAGTACGGTCTCGGCAAGGAGCAACTGCTGCGGGGAACCAGCGTTCAGCCGGCTTACGCGCCGGTTTGCGCGGAAAAGGGGCTGGTGACACTGGCCATTGATAGCTGGTGCTTCGGCGAGCGGCAGCACGATGCCAACGGCCACCGGGGCGAGGAAGACGCCTTCAAGGAGATGCTGTGGCGGGGAAGAGTGCTGTGGGGCATGATGATGTTCGACGAGTTCCGCGCCGTTGATTTTCTCGCCGGCCGTCCTGAAGTGGATCGCTCCCGACTGGGCGTCTTCGGAATGTCGATGGGAGCCACAAAAGCATGGTGGTTGGGGGCGCTCGAACCGCGTCTGCGCCTGACCATGGACGTTTGCTGCCTCACCGATTTCGAATCGCTGATCGCGGCGCATGGATTAAGCGGCCACAGCATCTTTTACTATGTTCCTTCGCTGCTCAAGCACTTCGATACCTCGCAGATCAATGCGTTGACTGTGCCGCGCGCCCACCTTAGCGTGAACGGCCGCAAGGATCCGCTTACTCCACCTGCGGGCGTAGAGAAGGTTCGCGACGAGCTGCTGCCCTTGTATCGCAGCTATGGACGCGAAGAGGACTGTCTGATTGAGCTATTTGACTGCGCGCACGAGGAGCTTCCCGAGATGCGCAAGCAGATCCTTGCATGGATGGATCGATACCTGGTAGCGCGGTAGAATTTTCCTGGGAATGCCGCCAAGACAGTCCTTCAACAAACCAGCCGGTCGCGCTTCAGGCTGACGCCATCCAACGGCCCGAGGAGAGTGACAGCGATGCGCTCAGGGGCAAAGAGGCGCTGGGCCATCGACTGCACCTGGGTAGTGCTGACCTCGCAGATGCGTGAGATGATTTCGTCCACGGGGATGAACTCATGGAAGTACATCTCCTGGCGGGCAAGGTTGGCCATGCGAGCATTGGAGCTTTCCAAACCCATGAGGATGTTGCCCTTCACCTGGTCTTTGGCGCGGGTCAGCTCTTCCTCGCCCAGCGGCTCCTGCTTCAGCTTGCTGAACTCGGCCAGGGTCAGATCCACCACCTCGAGCGACTTGCTCGCCGAGGCGCCGGCGTAGACGCACAGCGTTCCGGTATCGCGACAAGGACTGAGATCGGAGTAGATTGCATAGGCCATGCCCCGCTCCTCGCGGATGGTCTGGAAGAGGCGCGAACTCATGCCACCGCCGAGCACGGTGTGCAGAAGCAGCGTGACGTAGCGATTTTCGTCGGTAACGGGTGGGGCCGGAAGACCCAGACAGATCTGCACCTGCTCCAGGGAAGGCTTGTTGCGCCGCACAATGCGTGCGCCTGCCACGGGCGCGGGCAACTCGTGGAGCGTTTCGCCGCCGGGCAGGGCGCAAAACCTGGCAGCCACCGCTTCGGCGAACTTATCATGGTCCAGGTTGCCGGCCGCGGCGAAGATCATGTTGCCGCCATGGAAACGGTCGAAGTGGTAGGTAAAGAGGCTCTGCTGGTCCAGCCGCGCCACCGTCGCCTTGGTGCCCAGAATCGGCCAGCCCAGCGGATGGTCCTTCCAAAAGGCCTGGGTGAAAAGTTCATGCACCAGCACTTCCGGATTATCTTCGTCAATTTTTATTTCTTCGAGGATCACGCCCCGCTCGCGCTCGATCTCGGCGGCGGCAAAGGCGGGATTCAGCACCAGATCGGCCAGCACATCCAAGGCAATGGGAACGTGCTCGGCCAGCGACTTGACGTTGAAGCAGATCATCTCCTTGCCGGTGAAGGCATCCAGATTGCCGCCAATCGAATCCATCTCGCGGGCAATTCGCTTCGCCGAGCGTGTGCCAGTGCCCTTGAAGAGCATATGCTCCACAAAATGCGAGATGCCGTTGTTCTCGGGCGTTTCGCAGCGGGAGCCGCTTTTGATCCACACCCCCATGGCCACGGAACGCATATGCTCCATGCGCTCGGTCAGCACGATCAGGCCGTTGGGCAGTACGGTGCGTCTCAGATTGCGCTCTGTGTCCATTCTCATCCCTGGCCAGTGGCCATATTCTGATTGTACAGGCTGCGGAAAAACCGGGTATTTCGACGAGAAACGTTCCTCTAGATCTGAAATTCGCATTGATTCCATTGGCTTTACGCTACGGTTAAAACTCCCGGTTCGCTCTGGCCGGGTGACGCAACCTAAGCATTTTTACAATCTGACCATCCTGAAAACTACAGGTGCCCCACCCATTTCGCGTTCTTTGCGAAATGGGTGGGATATCAAGAACTCACATGCGAGGGAATAGCAAGCGCTGACTCGCCCCACCGCAGGTGCTTGCGGATTATTTCCACACTTTGGCGCACAATCATTCTCAGTGGATTTTCTCCTATCGTCCCCGCGCATTTTTCAGCTAAAAGCCGTCAGCAGAGGCCAAATCATCTCGTAACTCTTTATATTGGAGGATTTTAGCCGTAACTCCTTTTTTATGACGATTTTGCAACGCAACCCCACCTCTAACCTCATGAAAACAAGGATTTTATTTCCAAAATACGGGTGGGGGTACCCGATGCTCCTTATCGCGTTCTTTGCGGAAGTACGGGATGGCCATCGGCGCATTACCTTTGGGATCCACAATTCCGTCCAACGGTTATTGGAAAATCATAAAATTTTTTACCGGCTCTCTAAATAATTTCTAACCTTCGCCGATGCAGCCATTATTGAGGAAATCAGAATGCTCACTCATTCCACTTCCCTGTATCTGCTTGCATCCGCCGAACCAGCACTTCTGGCCTCCTTTGAACCCGTACTTGCCGCCAACGGCGCGCGCGTGGAGATCTTTCTTACCGCCGAGGCTGCCCTGCCAGCACTGACCGCCGCGCAAGGGCCTACGCTCGCCCTGCTTGACGTGAAACTGCCCGGCATAGAGATAGACCGTCTACTGGCCGCCACGCAGGCTGAAGCAGCCGACAGGCGCTTTCCGATCATTCTGATCTCGGACGCAGTTACCCAGGAGTGGCTTGAACGGCTGGCCGAGGGCATCATCATCGATCTGCTGCCGCGCTCCACTGAGCCGGCTTTCCTGAGTCTCCGCCTGGAAGCGGCGCAGCGCAGCCACCAGCGCCTGCGCGAGATCGAAGCGCTGCGCGAAGCGGCCGCCCTCAGCGCCCAAACCGACCGTCTCACCGGGGTCTACAACCGCGAAACCATGCTCTCCATGATGTTTCGCGAAACCGACCGGGTGCAGCGGATGAACAGTTCGCTGTGCCTGATTCTCTTTGATATTGACGACTTCGGTCACTGGAACGCGCGGCTGGGCACGGAGGCCTGTGACAACCTGCTCTGCCAGGTTGCCGCCCGCACTGCCCGCTTGTTGCGCAGCTATGATCTGTTGGGCCGCGCCGGAAAGGATGAGTTCATGGTCGCCCTGCCAGGATGCGGCGGCGCGAATGCACTGATGATGGCCGAGCGCCTGCGCATGGATGTCTTCTCGGCTCCCTTCCGCGTCGACGGTGAAGCGGTACGCCTCTCGGCCTGCTTCGGCATTGCCAGCAGCATGGGCCGCTCGCCTGTGGTGGTTTTACGCGAGGCCGAACAGGCGCTGCTGGTCGCCAAGGCCACGGGCCCTGAGTCCATCCAATGTGCCGGGGACTGCCCGCAAGCCTACGCCGCGCCCGTTGCCTTCCTCTCCTCCGACTCTGGCGACGAACTGCTGGCTTGGTAGCGGGCACTCTCCATCCTTTCGCATGAATGCGGGCAAAAGGATGGAGAGCGGCTATACTCAACCGGCCTTCTCTGCGTGAGCTGCTGCTACTCTGCCGCCTTCACGATTGCGGGGCCAAGATTGCCCGCGAATGCATCGGTGAGTGAGATGACCTTCAATTGCGCCTGCAACTCAGCCAGCGAAGCCTTGCTGGTGGCTGCAATCTCGATACTCTCGCCCGGCAACAGGTCAAAGTAGTTGTCGGAGAGCGTCACGTCGAGGTTGCCGAAGGCGAGATAGACGCTGCGCGCCAGCACGGGCGAGGACACGCGAATCTTGTAGCTTCCATTGGCGCCCGTGGCCTCGACCTTCAGTAGCGCGGATTTGAGATGAATCTCCTTGACCGGCGCCAGATATGCGAGGTTGCGCGAGATCGGTTCATTACCGGCCAATAGCTCCGCGGAAACAAAGACGCGAGAAGTGTCCGCCGCGCCCGCATCCGTCATTCTTTTCATTGGCCATTCGAGATAGACCTTGCTGGCGAGCGGCGCGACATCGACGGAGCGCGACTCCTCCAGCAGCACTTTGCCGTCAAAGTTCATCAGCCGCACCCGCAGCGTGGCCGGCTCGGCCTTCACCTTGTCGCTGACAACATAGACCTTGAGCACGCCTTCCTCGAGGTGCGGCGAGACCAGCGTTGGCGCATAAAAGCGCCGCGCATAGTATTGCAGCGCCTTCCAGCGGCCAAAGGAGTCAATCGACGACCACGAAGCCACCGGCCAGCAGTCATTCAACTGCCAGAAGAGCGTGCCCATCGTCTCCGGCCGTGAGCGGCGCCAGTTCTCCGTGCCAATCTTGATTCCCTCGGCCTGCAGGACCTGGCTGACATAGAGGAAGCTGGGGAAATCCTTCGGCTCCGGGTAATCCTTGGCGATGTAGTCGTGGATAATCGAGTTGCCTTCGTTGTTTTTCTGGTGGGCCAGCATCACGGGCGTGAAGATGTTGGCGCGATCCTCCGGCTGCGTAAAGCTCTCCACCGTACGCAACTCTGGGAAGGATTGGAAGCCGTACTCGGTAACGAATCTCCAGTGGTGCTTCTCGTACTCAGTGAAGGGAACGCGGCCGTGCCAGACGCTCCAATCATGCGCGTCGCCGGATTGGTAGTGGTCGCTGAGGGCTTCGTAGTCGGCGCTGGGCGAACTGGGCCAATAAGGCGTCTCGGAGTCGAGCCGCGCCACCACGCGGGGCAGAATGCCGCTGAAGACGGTCAGATAATCCTGCTGCATCTGCATCCGCACATTCGCCGGCAGCGCACCCCTTTCGCCCCAGTTGAAGGAGCCTTCGGTCTCGTTGTTGCCGCACCACAGCACGATGGAAGGATGGTTGCGCAGGCGGCGCACCTGGTCCTCGGCCTCGGCCTCGACGTTCTGCTTGAAGGCGTATGTTCCCGGCTGCCAGTCGTTGCCGAACATGAAGTCCTGCCAGACCATGATGCCCAGTTCGTCGCAGATCGCGTAGAACTCATCCGTTTCGTAGTAACCGCCGCCCCAGTGGCGGATCATGTTCATGTTGGCGTCGCGCGCCGATTGCAGGATGCGGCGATAGTCGGCAGTCGTGACGCGATTGGGAAAGCTGTCAAAGGGAATCACGTCCGCGCCCTTGGCGAAGACGGGAATGCCGTTGACGATGAACTCAAAGCTGCGGCCCCACTTGTCCAATTCGCGGTGGAGCACGATGGAGCGCAGCCCGGCCTTGACCGTGCGCTCCTCTGCCGCCTGCTCACCCGTACCCACGGATGCGGTGAACTCGTAAAGGGGCTGGTCGCCATAGCCCGCCGGATACCACAGCTTCGGCTGGCGAATTTCAATGGGCAGATCAAGGTTGTTGCGTCCGGCATGGAAGCTGACCTTCGCTTGAATCGTCATCGGCTTGCCGTTTACGGCAAACTTCACGTTCACGCTGGCCAGGCCCGCGCTGGCGGCTTCGACCTCAACCTCGGCGTCGAGATGCGCCACGTCCTTGCTCACGTCGCGCTGGCGGATGGCAAAGTCGGCGATTCGCAGCTTGTCCCAGGCTTCAATGCGCGCCGGCTTCCAGATGCCGCTAGTCACAAAGCGCGGTCCCCAGTCCCAGCCGTATTCATAAGCGGGCTTGCGGATGTAGGTCTTGGCAGCGGTTTTTGTCTTCGGTTGCCAGGGATCGCGCACGGCCACTTCCTCCGCAGCGGTGATGGGCGATGGAAAGACGACTCGCAGCAGATTCTTGCCGATGTGCAGATGGCTCTTTGCCGGTACGCGCCAGGTGCGGAAGCTGTTGTCGACTGCGAGCAGCTGCGCTCCATTCAGGTAGACCGTGGCCGCCGCATCCAGGCCATCGAAGACCAGGTCAACATGGGCGCGCGCCATCATCGCCGCGGTGACATTGAAGTTCAGCCGATACTCCCAGCTCGCCTGCTCGATCCACTGAAGCTTGGCTTCGTTGTCACGGAAGAATGGGTCGGGAATCTTCTTGTTGGCCAGCAAATCCAGATGCACGTCGCCGGGAACGGTGGCGGGCAGCCAATCGGCCTCGGTGGCCTCCGCCTTCACCTGCCGGAACTGCCAGCCGTGATCGAGCACTAACACCGCATTCTGGGCCCGTGCCATTTCGCCTCCACTGATAACCGCAGCGCCCAACAGAGCGCAACACAACCCACGACGAATACCTGTTGCACGCATTCAACTCTCCATGCTTCCATCTGCCGAATCATCACCGATTCAAATCAGAGGATGAAATCGTTTCTAAGACTAACACGACGGCTGATGCTGATCCTCACTACCGCCTGCACACAGCCCGATAGAGCGCCTCCCACTCAATGGCTTTGGCGTCGATGCTAAAGCGGGTCGCAATGCGCTGGCGCGCCGACGGGCCCAGAGCGTGGCGGGCTTCGGGCGTTTTTCGCATCAACTCTACCATCGCATCGGCCAGCGTCACCAGGCTTTTGGCGGACACGATTACGCCAGCCGTGCCCAATAACTCACGTACACCACCCACATCGGTGGCCACGACGGGCTTTTCCATCGCCATCGCCTCACCCACTACCAGCGGCATTCCCTCCCAGGCCGAGGCCAGCACAAAGCCGTCGGCGGCGTCGAGCAGGGCGGGCATATCGCGCCGCAGGCCCAGCCAACGAACGCAATCCTGCAAGCCCAACTCGACCGCCAAAGCCTGCAGGATTGCGGATTCATTGTGCACCGCTTCCCCGGCAATCCAGAGCTGCGCGGCGGGAATCGCCGCCCGCGCTCGCGCAAAGGCGCGCAGCAGATTGGGATAATCCTTGGCGGGCGTGATGCGCCCCGCAGAGAGCCAGATAAATTCGTCGCCGGCGCTCATCCCTTTGCGCATGCGGGCGCGGCGCTCCGGACTGGGCGCGAACTCTGCCGTGTCGATACCATTCATGAGGACAGACAACTTGCGGGCCGGAACGGCCTTGAGGCGCACAAATCGATCGGCGGCGGCCCGACTCACAGCAGAGGTGCGGCGGCTCAATCCATCGGTCAGCCGGTAAGCCAGCATCCGCGGCCAGCCGCCTTCATAGACGTTGTGAATTGTGGAGATGACCGGCGTCAGGCCGCACGGCCGAAGCAGCCGCGCCATCATATTGGCAGGAAATGTGTGGCTGTGGATCAGATCGGGCTGAAAATCCCGCAGAAAACGGCGCGCCTTCCAGGCTCCAGCAAGCAAGCTCAGGGGCCGCTTGCGCATTTCCAACCGCACCAGATCGAGCGCTGTGGGCCACTCCTCGGCCTGGCGCGGCAACAGCACGACGAGCAGGACCGCGTGGCCGCGCGCCTTCATGCGCTCGGCCAGCGCCAACACCTGCCGTTCCGCTCCGCCCACGCCGAGCGAGGTGAGCACGTACGCAATCCTCATTCCACTCGCACCCCGCCAAAACCGGTGGGACGATAATAACGCGCGCGGGCAGGCTTTGACAGGGTCCCGAAATGAACCGGCCGATTCCTGGAGGCGACTGCTCATCCGATGAAGCTGTGATTGGGGATACTGCTTCATCCCAGTCTTTGGCAATCTGATAAACTCAGAAGTGTTTCAGGGAAAGCGAGGACTTTGATGGACGTAGGCGAGTGGGTAAAATCCAACATAAGTTATGGCCGGCGGTTGGTGGACTCTGGAATTGAAGGCGCCCGCACGGGCGAGGAAGAGTTCCTCGACGGAAGGCCTCTTGCTCCCTTTCTGGGCGAGTCAGTCAAGAGCGCGTTGGTTCCCGCTGCAATTGGCGCCTGCGTCGGTGGCCTGGCCGCTTACACCATCTCCAAGCGAAAGTCCTCGATGGTGGCGCTGGCCTATGGCTTGCTGGGCGGCGTCATCGGGCTGACCGGCGGCATGGCATGGGAGAGCCGCCATTTAAGCGCCAGTGTGGCAGGCGGCGCCCTGAGAAAGATCGGCCGAGTGCGCGACGAGCAATGGCTCGCCAAAAACCCCATCAACTACGCGTAGAAGCGCGGCAACACAGTTCATCCAGGCCAGAGCCGTCCGTGGGTATGCCAACGGACGGCTTTTTGCGTAGAGGCGCTGGGTTGAGGCCAATGGGGTCAGGCAGAAGTTTGTAGCAGATTGCCTCCGCATTGACTCGCCCGCCGTGCGCGCCGTAGGCTCAAAGCATGGAATTCAAAATTATCGAACTGGAGCGGGAGCCGATTGACTTTGACTTGGAGCTGGCTCCGGGAGCGGTCGATCTGGGCGATGATGCCGTGCAGAAGGGGCCTTTGGCTGCCAGCGGCATGGCCGAGGTGCTGCACGAGCACCGCGGCCCAGGGGATATTGTGGCCGATATTCGGCTGCGAGGACATTTTGCTGGCAACTTCCAAGCGCCCTGCGCGCGCTGTGTCGAGCCGGTGGAGATCCCGCTCGCCGCCGACTACGACCTGATTTTTCGCCCTGCTAAAGCCGATGCCGATGCCACAGAAAGGTCGATTACTGCGCCGGAGACGGAAATCGGGTATTATTTAAAGGACAGCCTGTTGCTTGAAGATGTGCTGAGGGAGCAGGTGCTTTTATCCCTGCCGGTCAGGACGCTGTGCAAGCCGGATTGTAAAGGACTTTGCCCGCACTGCGGCGCGAATCGCAACAGCCAGCCCTGTACCTGTGTTGGGAGTGACCCCCGCTGGGAGGCGCTGGCCGATCTTCGCAGCCGGATCGAGTCCAAAGAATAGTGTCCCCGGAGAGCATTCAGAGAAGTTTTTGATGCGCTGGGGAAGCTCGCAAAGTGCCGGATGGCAGCCAGGACAGCATATGGCATGAAGCCTGAAGGAGTTGCAAGCGAGCCATGAACTGAAAGGAAGATTGCAATGCCGAATCCGAAGAGGCGCCATTCGACGCGCCGCACCGCGCTCCGTCGTTCACACGACTTTTTAACCGCCGTCGGCGTCTCCGAGTGCCCCAACTGCCACGAGAAGAAGCTGCCCCATCGCGCCTGCCCCAAGTGCGGCGAGTACAAAGGCCGCGCCGTTCTGGACATCAAGGAAGAAGCCAAGTAGCCTCCCGCGCCCATGCTCATCGATATTGCGCTTGACGCCGTAGGCACCGACAAAGCTCCGGAGGCGGAGATTCGTGGGGCTATTCTCGCCGTGAAAGCTTTGCCCGTGCGGGTCCACCTCGTGGGTCCTGAGGCGGAGCTGCATGGCCTTCTGGACGAGGCTCTGGGCAACGACGACCTGCCTATTGTCATCCACAATGCCACGGAACGCATTGGCATGGAGGAGAAGGCGGCGCACGCCTACCGGACCAAGAAAGACAGCTCAATTCGTGTTGGGCTGAAACTGGTGCACGAGGGCAAGGTGGCGGGCTTTGTGACCGCAGGCAACACCGGCGCGGCGATGGCTACGGCCAAAGGCGTGTTGGGCGCGCTGCCCGGCGTGGACCGTCCTGCTCTGGCCACACCGATGCCTAGTTCCAAAGGCAATCCCTGCGTCCTGCTGGATGTGGGCGCCAACGTGGACTGCAAGCCGCACAATCTGGCGCAATTTGCCGTGATGGGCGAAATCTATGCCCGCTGCGTGCTCAAGATTGACGCGCCGCGTGTGGGCCTGCTCTCGGTGGGCGAGGAAGAGAGCAAGGGTAACGACCTTACGCGCGAGGCTTATCCGCTGCTGAAGGCGCTGCCCATCCGCTTCATCGGCAACGTCGAGGGACGCGATATCTTCAGCGGCCTGGCCGATGTGATTGTCTGCGACGGCTTTGTGGGCAACGTTGCTCTCAAGACCAGCGAGGGCGTGGGCCGCTTTGTGCGCGAGGTGCTGCGCGAGTCGCTCAGCCGGACCGTGACGCGCAAGGTGGGTGCGCTGCTCTCCCGCCAGGCCTTCAACGACTTCCGCCAGCGCCTTGACTATCGCGAATATGGTGGAGCGCATCTGCTTGGCGTACGTGGCGTCTGCATCATCGGCCACGGCTCCTCGAACGACCGAGCTATCTTCAATGGGATTCGCGTAGCCTATGAATCGGCCCAGTCAGGAACCATCCAGAGCATCGAGTCCGAGTTTGCCATTCGTCCCAGGCAAGAAGCAAACACGGTTGACATCGCGATCAGCAGGTAGGGCCTGACGCGTCCGAATTCCGGCGCTTCTCTGCACCGGCCGGTCTTTTCCAACTCCGCTTCTTCCCAGTTGGCCTGTCGCGCTTGCTGTCGGCAATTTGCGCCCTGAAAAAAGGCAAATCCACACGGATACGCCTACCTGATTGTGGACGAGGTTCCGGTGCTGAGGGCGGGAGGCCGTCAGAGTTCCAGACATTGTCTTTCGGGAGATGAGTAAGGCGTTAACGCGTGACAAAGATGTGGCTATTAATAAACGACAAAGCCATGCAACTCCACGCGCCAAAAAAGCAGGCGACCCCGAAGGGCCGCCCGCTTTGGTTGCTGCAGGTTAGAAGGAGTACTTCGTGGAGAACTCCACGATCCTCTGACCATAGTGTTGTGTCGCCTTGCCAAAGTTCGCGCCTGCCTGAAGGAAAGCAGGTGTATTGGCATCACCATAGAATCCAGCAGGAACGGAGACGTTGGTGTGATTCAGCGAGAGGTTCACGTCGCCGGATTGGAACGACGTCAAGCCATGGTTAAGGAAGTTGAAGGCAGCCGCACGGAACTGAATGGACTGCTTCTGCCTGACCTTGAAGTTCTTCATCAGGGTCAGATCGCTCTTCCAGAACTTCGGGCTCGGGAAGTACGGCATCTTCATTGTGCCGTTGATGCCGTGGCCGGCAGGTAATGCAAAGCAGTTTACGTTGAGGTAAACGCCCTTCGCATTGTGCTTGCGCGGGTCGCAGATCAACTCTGGCTGCAATTGGATGTCGCCAGAACCCAGAAGGGTCGTGTTGCTCTGGCCTACGGCGACTTGCCCGTTCGGGCCGTTCGGGACCGGACTGGCTCCGTAGATGGAGTTGTAGGAGACGCCGAAGTTGTAGCCCGTGTTGGAGGTCAGGTTCGAGCCATCTTCAATCTGCGTGATGCCTGAAACTTCCCATCCGCCGGCTACTTCTCTGACGATGGTGTTGGCCTGGTTGAGTTTCGGCAGGTTGATGACATACATCGCGCTGAAGACCTGCGGACGATCCGCAGTGCTGATGCCGTAGAACTCGCTGTTGCCGTTATCCACGTAACCGTGGGTAAGGGCGCCATCGGCATACAACTTCGAGTAGGTGTAGTTGATCATCAAAGTGGCGAAACCGGTATTGCGCTGCAAACTTGCCTGCAGTGAATCAAACCGTCCCAGACCGGCTTGGATAACTTCATTCATGGTTCCGTAATTCACCAGTGGGCGGAGCATCTGTTCACAGTATGCGGGAGTTTCAGGATTGCCTGCCGGTTCGGTAACCGGGTTGCAAGGAACACCCGTCTCTTCAGGAATCAACAACGCACCAACCGGGAAGGCGTTGGTGTTGAGTGTGCTCGGGAAATTGTTGGGTTGGCTACCCTCCAAATCCCTGTCGATGTTGCCGACGTAAGAGGCTTCCAGGTTCAACTTCCCGGGCAGCTTCTGGTCGATGCTCGCGCTGTAGGTGGTAACCATCGGATCCTCAGTGTCTCCCTGTTGCACCACTGTGGGGCTGATGGGGGAAACATTGGTGTTGGTGACAGTGCCAGCCTGCAGACTTGTCGCGCCGAAGAAGTTCGGCTTCGGCTGTCTGTACGCATCGGTGTCGTCCATGGTTCCGCAGCCCGCGCTGTTCAGACCACTACATACGGTTGCTGAAACGGAGCCCAATGCCAAGATTTGCGCAGAGGCGTTTCCATAGCCTTCGTACGTGCGGTACCATCCAATGCCGCCACGGGCGATGGTTTTGCCATTGCCGAAGACGTCCCAGGAGATGCCAAGGCGCGGTTCAAAGAACAGGAAACGGCTTTCAGTACCGGAGAGCGGAATCGCCTGATCCCGGAAGTGCCAGTCGATGCCCGTGTTGTCCGCGATGAAGGCCGGATCGTTGATGTAGGTGCCGGGATTGAAAACGGCGGTACCGTAGATCGGCTGATAGGGCTTGCCGTAGTGGTCAAGGCGAATGCCGTACTGCGCCGTGACGTGCCGCGAAACCTTCCAGTTATCCTGGGCATAGCCAGCGATGGTATTTACTTCCGCAGGGTTAGCAGGGGGTTGAGCCTGTTCAGTTAAACCCTGGAAGCCAATGCCCATCGCGGTGTCGGCATACATATTGCCCGTGAACGAGCCGCTGTTGACGCCGGACCAGCCGCCCTGACCGTACCAGGCCCAGGAGAAGTTGCCGTTGTACTGTTCCCATTCGTCCTGCGTGTTGTTGATGTGCTCTACGTAGACACCGTACTTCGTCTCGTGCCGCCCAAAGACCTTGGTCAGATCCTCGCCGAAGGCGGGCATCTTTTTCCAGCAGATAAAGTTGGGGTGATAAGCGTTGCCGATTTCGCCGAGGTTGGGATAACCCGCACCCCAAGGAGCGATGGCCGGCGTCGTGGGGTTGCCATAGATGCCATACAGTGTCCAGCCGGGCATATACGCGCGCTGTGCCAGACTGGGGTCCTGCAGGGTTCCGGGATAGTTTTCATACGTGTAGAAGAACTTTGTCTCGCTGGTCGTGCTGGGCGAGAAGACGTGCATCAAAGTCGCGTTGATGAAATCGGAGCCGTCTTTGGCGATGGTTGCCGTGGACATGGGAACGGCGTCATCCCCAGGACTCTTCCACAGTCCCAGCTTCCAGTCAGCGGACTGGCGTTCGCGGCTGTAAACCACGGTCAGCTTTGTGTTATCGCTAACATCCCACTCGACTTTGGCCATGTTCTGGTACAGAGGAACACCTTGAGTGATGTCCTGGATGTAGTTGAACGCGACCGGGCTGTTGTCATAGATCGGCACGGCATTCAGGGTTGTGGGTTGAGAATTATGCAGTCCTGAAACCAGCAAGGCATGGCCGTTGGGATCGGTGCAAACCGCAGCCAGCACGCCGGTGGCGGAGATGGTGCAGTTGTTCACATCCGCCTTCCTGACGCCCTCGGTAAAGGCGTACCAGGGTGCACCTGTCCATGAGGCATTGAGCGCCGGGTTCGGCATGGCGGGCGTTCCTTCGAGGATGTTGCCGCCCGAGACGTTGATGGTGGTGCTGCCGTTTGTGCCGTTGTAGGCGTTCACCTGGCTGTAGTCGCCGCCCTGCATGGCGGGAGTCAGCACATAGGCGCGATCGAAGCCGGCATCCTGAAGCTGGAAGGCCTTCTCAAAGGACTCGAAGAAGAAGAGCTTCTTGCGGCTCTTGTTGAAGGGGGTGTGCGGAATAATGATTGGGCCGCTGAACGAACCACCGGGATAATACATGTGCGTGGTTGGTTTCGGCTCGTTGAGTCCGCCAGCTTTCACGTTGATTTCGTTTTGCACTTCCTCCTCTTTTTCATAGGAGTTCAGGGCGTTGTTGCGGGCATAGATGTGGAAGTCGCCATGGAAGTCATGGCCACCAATCTTGGTAACGGTGTTGACGACCACAGGTCCCTTGGGGTTGTCAGCCGTGAAGTTCGAGGTCATGACCTTGATTTCCGAGATCATGTCCTGGTTGGCTGTGACGGGAACCGAGTTGCCGACGGCTCCGGGATCAAAGGTGTGGCCGCCGTCCATGGTCACGTCAATATTCTGGCCGTTGATGTTGGCATTGCCCAACGGGCCGCTGCCATTCAACACCAGGGATTGGTTGTCGGAGACCACGCGATTTACGCCGGCGTTGGAAGACAGTGTTGCACCGGGCATGACGGTCACGATTTCAGTTGCGTCGCGGCCGACCAGAGCGAGTTGCTCCAGATCCGCGCTCGAAATGGTGTAGGATTTTTCACCGGAGGCGATGGGCGCCAGTTCGGTGACGGTGGCAGAAACTTCAACCGTGTCGCTGGCCGCGCCGACTTTCAGCGTGATGGTCATGGTGCGGCTTTCACCGCCCGACAGGGTGATATTGGTTGCGTGATATTTTGAAAAGGTTTTAGCGGTGACAGTAACATCAAACGTCGCCGCTGGCAGACCAGTGAAAGCAAAGAACCCGTCCTTGTTGGTGACCGTTTTCCGGACTTCGCCGGATGCCGTCAACTTGGCCGTAACGTCAGCCCCGACGACAACTGCGCCTGCGGGGTCAACAACGGTACCCGTAAGGTTACCAAACATCGACTGCGCACGCGCCACGGGGGCGGCAAGCACAAGAAGAAGCAGGGTAACCAAAAGAGATACCGAAAGACATCTCATTCGCGTCATTGCATTTCCTCCTGCAATACAGATGGTTAATGGTTGTGCCGCTGCCAGCCAGTGATCCGGTTGGAGCCGCTTACCCGCCGTACTTGTCAGCGGGATCCGAGCTGGCAAATTTCTACGCAGCCCAGGAAAGGCGCCTAAGCCACGCGATAACCTTATATACTTGTTTAGATCTGGGATTGTCAAGAAAAAAGAAAGAAAACGCAAACTATTATTGTTGTTATCGCGCGATAAAAGTCATTATATTTGCTTTATTTCACTGTTTTTGTTGCATTATTTTTTACCTATATGTTGGTCCACCACTCGATTGTGCTACATTATTCCTTAACTGCCAAAGAAACGGTTTCGATTGGAAGCCAGGAAAGCGGACCCATGGGTGTGCAAAGCGTAATCCTCTCCCCATCCCAGGTGAGTCGTCCTAATTTAATAGCCGACCGTCGGCGCATGATCACTGAGTTGGTAACTGAGCGTGGAAGCATGCGGGTGACGGAGCTGAGCAGCATCCTGGAAGTTTCCGAAGTCACCATCCGGAACGATTTGGATTTGCTTGCCCACGAAGGGCTTTTGGTGCGCGATCATGGCGGCGCTATCGCCTTTACGCGCACTGCTTTATCCGTTGCCTTTGATCAGCGCGCCCGACTGCAGCTTGAAGCCAAGCAACGCATCGGGCAAGCCGCAGCCGGCGTTGTCCAACCCGGCGACACCATCATGCTCGATTCCGGCTCAACCCTGATGGAAATGGCAAAACGTTTGCCGAATCTTTCGCCCCTGACGATTATTACCAATGGCCTGAACATCGCCATTCAGGTGGGATCGCTACCGGGTGTTCATGTGGTGCTGGCAGGGGGCAGTTTAAGCCCAGAGACAATCGGGACGGTAGGTCCGCTGGCGGAACGCGATTTGAGAGACCTTCTGGCCGACAAACTCTTTCTAGGCACACACGCATTCGAACTTGAGACCGGCCTTTCTGACGTCTCGACCGAGGTGGCGCGCGTCAAGCGCACCATGATTTCGGCTGCTAAACAGGTATTTCTTCTGGTGGACTCAGGCAAGTTCCCTACGCGTGCCATGGCTCGCGTGGCTCCGCTATCGGCAATCCACTGCATCATCACAGACACCGGATTCCCGGAAGAAATAGCTCAGCAATTGGCAGATCAGAACATCGAGGTGCGGAGAGTGTAGCGGCTTGGCACGCTAGGGTGTTGCCCGGTTTCAGGTGCAACCAACTACCATGACGGAGATGAAATGGGACTCGGAAAAAGTATCCGGTTAAACAGATTATTCAGTCACACCTCAGGGCGTTTGTGTTCCGTGGCCATTGACCACTTCCTCGGCTATCACCAGAATCTGAGTATGCAGTCGGGGCTGCGGGAGCTGCCCAAAACCATCGCCGCCCTTGTGGCGGGCAAACCCGACTCCATCACCATGAATAAAGGAGTCGCCCTTGGCTGGTGGGGGCCTTACGCGGGATCAGTTCCGCTCATCATGCAAAGTGTCGCGGCCCGTCCCGACGACACTGCGGATGAAGTAATTGCGCTTCCCGAGGATGCGGTGCAAATTGGCGCGGACGCGTTTGCCACCTGCGCTTTTTTGCGCGGAGCCACAGAGGCGGCGCACATTCGGCGGGTCGCCGACCTGGTTCGGCAGGCCGCAGCTTGGGATATGCCGGTCATCCTCCACGTCTATCCCAGAATCTATGGGCCAAATAATGTCGATATCAGTTTCACTCCCGAAGATATTGCCTGGGCAGTTCGCTGCGGCATTGAAGTGGGCGTGGATGTGATCAAGGTGCCTTACTGCGGCGACGTGGCCAGCTACCGGCAGATCATCGAGAACTGCCCGGTTCCACTGGTGGCTGCCGGCGGCCCCAAGGCTGATGATTTCCTCGCCAGTTTGACCATGGCAAAAGATGTAGTTGAGAGCGGCGCCCGCGGAATGGTCATTGGCCGCAATATTTGGGGCTCCCCTGAGATCACCAAGGCGCTCAACGCGTTCAAGTCGGTCATTCACGACAAGGTGAACCCGGAAACAGCCATGCAACTCGCGGGACTCGGAGCTTGAAATGTCCAAACCGGAGTTTGACGTTTTTGGCCTTGGGACCATTGCCGTTGACGATTGCCTGTACGTAGATTCGTACCCACCTCCGGATGAGAAGATCAGGATCAATCGTGAAGGCCGCAATGCGGGGGGCCAAATAGCAACGGCCCTCGCCGCTGCCTGCCGCCTGGGCTCCCATTGCGCTTACGGAACCATGCTCGGAGAGGATGAACTCTCTGGGGCTGCCAGGAAAGCACTGGAAACTGCCGGAGTGGATTGCAGGTTCGTCCAGCGCGCCCCTGGGGCAGGGCCGATTCACAGCGTCATTATTCTGGACGAAAAAGCCGGAACCAGGAATATCTTTTACGATGTCAGCCGCACCGTGCCCGTACCGGCCAGCCAGATCAGCCCGGAGAAGATGGCCAGTACGCGCGTGATGATTACTGACCAGTTCGGTCCCGATACAGCCATTCACGCTGCGCGGTGCGCGCGGCAGATGGGCGTTGCGGTAGTCATGGACCTGGAGTGGCCAGACGCACCGCGCCTGGACGAAATGATGCTCCTGGCCGATCATCTTCTGGTGCCGCGCGACTTTGCCGCTGCCTATACCGGAATGGCAACTCCCGCGCAGGCCGCGGAGGAAATGCATCGCCGCTCTCCGCGGGCCTGCACCGCTGTCACCTGTGGCCGTGAGGGCTGCTATTACCTCCACGCATCCAAACCAGTTCAACACCTTCTCGCCCCTCGCGTGGAAAGCCTCGAAACCACGGGATGCGGCGACGTTTTCCATGGCGCCTACGCCGCGGCGCTGGCAGGCGGCAAAAACGTCCTTGATTGCCTGCGCTTTGCCTCAGCGGCAGCGGCGGTTTTCGCCACACGTCCCAGTGGATGGCAATATCTGCCCACCACCGAAGACGTCAATTGCTTGATGAAAAAAACCTATTGATGAAGGAGGCTTTTGTATGAACACCGCAGAACAGGTAATTCGTCTCGAAGAGGCGCTCAGGGAAATTCCCTTATTAGATGCCCATACGCACCTTGACGCGGCGCACCTCTCAGCGCGCGGACTCGATGACATCCTTCTCTACCACATGGTCATCAGCGACCTTTATTCAGCGGGCTGTCCCAACGGCGCCCGGCTCAATGAGATGCCTTCGCTTGAGGAGTCGCATTCCAGGCTGGAACAAGCCATTCCCTATCTGCCCAGGATTCAGAACACATCCTGCTCCTGGATGGTGCGCATCATCCTCAAAGATCTTTACGGCTGGACTGAGCCGGTTACCGCAACTAATTGGCGCAAGCTCGACGGCATGATACGTGAGCGCGCAGGCAAGGCATGGGCAGTCAAGACACTTGACCGCACAGGAATTCAGCGCACCGTGACCGAACTCTGGCGCGGCCGGAACGGCGAGTGTGAGGAGTTGTTGCAGTACAGCCTGGAGTGGGCATTCTTCTCGCGCGGCCAGTGGGGCGAGTTTGACACGGCGTTGTATGAGCTGGAACGCACGTGGACTTCCGAGGCGCCGGAGCCGCCCATCCCCGTGACACTGGGTGTACGGCCCCAAGTGCCGCGTTCCATCCGCACGCTCCACGATGTGCATGACTGCCTGGATCACTACTGCGCCGTGACGCCTTATGACAAGATTCTCAATACGGCACAGCATTTTTCCACGGACTTCGATTATCGCCAGGTAAGCGATACGGAGATGAGCAAGGCTCTTGAGCGGCGCGAGCAGGCGGGCCCCGAAGAACGCGATATCTATGCCAACTACATCATCGAGCAGTATCTGCAACGGCTTGAGCAGAGTCACGAGGGCTTTATGTTCCAGTTTTCGCTGGGCGCGGACCCCTTGCCCTTCGAGACCGGCAGCCGCATTCGCCAGACCACATTGCGCCAATTGAGCGAACTCATATCTCGCCACCCCAAGCTCAACTTCCAATGCCACATTGCAAGTTTGCACGCCAACCAGACTCTCTGCACCTTCTGCCGCGAGCTGCCAAACTTCTCTCTGGCCGCGTATTGGTGGCACAACTTCTTCCCCTTATTCATGCGCCAGGTAATGGAAACCCGCCTAGACATGCTCCCCGTAAACAAGCAGATCGGCTATCTCTCCGATGCATATTGCGCCGACTGGTGCTATGCCAAGGCGACCATGATCCGCAAGCAGTTGGCAAATGTGCTGGCGCGAAAGATCGCGCAAGGCCAGTACAACGAAGAGCTGGCGCTCGTCATCGCTCGCCAGATCCTCTTCGAGACGCCCCAAAGCTTGTGTGGCGTAAAACCGAAAGTCATGAAGGCGTAAAAGCAGCTCGCGCGGGACATACTCGTCTCCAAACCGAAACGGGGAAACTCCAGCTGTCGCTGGCTGAGAAAAAAAGACAGGTCAGGACGTCTCGAACTAAGGAGAGTGACGAAGTGAAAGAGTCAATTAACTTTCGCTATGTGGCATTTTTAGCCTGCACGGCCGCGCTGGGCGGTCTGCTTTTTGGATTCGACATAGCCATCATCACAGGAGCCGGTCCATTCATCGCGCGAGAATTTTCGCTGAGTGATATCGGTCTTGGTTGGGCGTTCAGCTCGTTGTTGTTTGGGTGCGTGCTGGGGGCTTCGATTTCAGGTAGACTCGCGGACCGCTTTGGACGCAAGAGACTACTGATATTTGTCGCGATTCTCTTTGCAGCTACATCAACGGGCACTGCTTTGGCTCCCAGTTTTACCGCCTTCATTACAGTTCGCTTTCTTGGGGGTTTTGCGGTGGGCGGAGTTTCTCTGCTTTCCCCTATGTATGTAGCTGAGGTTGCACCGGCTTCGATCCGCGGCCGCTTGGGGACGTTGTATCAAATGTCGATCACCGTTGGCGTCATGGTCTCGTATGGCATCAATTTTCTTCTCCGTAATACAGGGCCAAACAACTGGCGATGGATGTTTTTCACCGGCGTATTGCCATCGGTAGTATTCCTGCTATTAGTCATGATTGCTCCCGAATCGCCGCGATTTCTGGCAATTACAGGCAGAAAAGACGCGGCCTTTGCAGTGCTTGCGCGAATCAGCGGCGAAGAAGCCGCTCAGATGCAAATATCTGAGATCTTATCAACCACGCATAAGGGAATACAGGCTTGGCGTGGTCTATTGAGGCCCGGCGTCCGCCGCGCGCTGGTCGTCAGCGCCGGTCTTGCGATTCTGGTCCAGATATCGGGAGTGAATACGATTGTGGACTACGCCCCCACGATCTTCCAGTCGGCAGGCTGGAAGGTGGATAGCGCACTTGCGTCCACCGCGATCATGGGCGTCACGAACTTCCTCTTCTCTTTGTTCGCGCTTTGGGCGATCGATCGATCCGGGCGCAAGCCGCTTTACATTGTTGGATCGCTCGGCATGGCAGCAACTCTATTGGCTCTTGTGGTTGCTGTCGTGACCGGACATTTTCATGGAGGATTCGTTGTCATCATCGTGCTTGCCTACCTTGGCATCTTCAACGCTTGTATCGGACCCGTGTTTTGGACTCTGGTTCCTGAGATATTCCCGAATGATGTGCGTGGAATGGCAATGACTGCGCCGGTGCTTATTCAGTGGGTCGCCAATGCGGTGGTTGTCCTGTTATTCCCTTATGCGTTTCATGTGATTGGCAAGGCGCTCACGCTCGGCTTCCTCGCGCTGATGTGCATTACTCAGGCAGTCTTTACGTGGCTCTACGTGCCTGAGACCAGAAAAAAACGGCTGGAAGAGATTGAGGCGTATTGGATGGCCCCGAATCGAATTGCTGCGGCAACTGAGGGTGACGATTAATCGAATTACATTTGAACCCTCGCAATGTGAAGGACTATTGAATGTTCAGACCTACAGGTCAAGGTAATGGAGTGCTTTGCATCGAGCATAAAGTTGACTGAATCGAGGTATTGATCTCATGGAAAAGAATGTTCTCATGAAGTTAATTGTCTTTCCGCTGCTGGCTGGCTTATCCTGGTCGACTGTAGCGGCTCAGTCCAGGCCTGTTCCCAATCGTCAATTGGCGTCAAAGGAATTGAACCTGCGCGTCGAGAGCCTGTTGAGGCAGATGACACTCGATGAGAAGTTAGGTCAATTGTCGCAATACTCAGCGGGCTATGCCGCTGGCCCCGGGATATCGGATTTGAGCTGGGACGAACTCGTAGCCAAGGGGCGGGTTGGGGCAATGTGCAACGTGGTGGGTGCGGATGCAACCAACAATTATCAGCACATTGCCGTCGAGAAGTCGCGGCTGCATATTCCGCTTCTGTTTGGATTGGATGTGATCCACGGGCACCGCACGATCTTTCCGGTGCCTCTCGCTCTGGCTGCAAGCTGGGATCCGAAGGCAATAGAGCTGGTGGCGCGCACTGGCGCGGTGGAAGCCCGAGCTGATGGCCTTTCCTGGGTTTTTTCGCCCTTGGTGGATATTGCCCGCGATCCACGCTGGGGACGCATCGTCGAAACTGAAGGCGAGGACCCCTATTTGAGTTCAGTCCTGGCCCGTTCGTGGATCAAGGGATACCAGCAGGACGATCTTTCAAAGCCCGACTCGGTTGCTGCCAACGTGAAGACTTATGCCGCATACGGAGCGCCCATTGCCGGGCGCGACTACAACGCCGCGGACATGAGCGAGATTACGCTGCGGCAAGTTTATCTGGAACCATACCGTGCCGCGGTGGAAGCTGGCGCGGTTTCGCTGATGAGTTCCTTCAACTCGATTAACGGTATTCCCGCGACGGCCAATCCGTTTACGCTGACGCAGGTACTTCGCAATGAATGGGGCTTCGACGGGTTTGTTGAAGCTGACTGGGGCGCAATCTCCGAACTCGTTAATCACTCGATCGGCGACTCTTCAACCGTGGCTCGTAAGGCGCTTGAGGCCGGGTTGGACGCGGATATGGAGGACAATATTTACGCAACAGTGATTGCGCCGCAGGTTCGAAGCGGGAAGATTCCAGAGAGCGTGGTGGATGAAGCGGTGCGCCGGGTGCTGCGGGTCAAATTTGCGCTGGGGCTGTTCGATCACCCATACACACTCGCGGGACCGGCCTACGACGCCACTCCTGAGCGAAGAGCTCTGGCCCGCAAGGTGGCAGAAGAGACCATTGTTTTGTTGAAGAACGAACCGGTGGAGGGAGAGGACAAACTGCTGCCGCTGGCGGTGAAGAAAAACAAGGTGGCGTTGATCGGTCCGCTGGCGGATAACCAATTGGAGATGCTGGGTGCATGGTCGGTAACGGGCGATCCAAAGTACGTGGTGACGCTGCGAACCGCTCTTCAGGAGCGTCTGGGCGACCGCCTGCTCTATGCGGAGGGCTGCGGGCTGCTTAGCGGCCAGGATGAGAACGTATTGAAGCGGGTGAAATTCCTCGGACCGGATTTGCCTGACGATCATGCGCCCGTGCCGGACGACGACAAGGCGATTGCCGAGGCGGTGGAGACAGCGAAGAGGGCGGATGTGGCAATTCTGGCGCTTGGCGAGCCGACCAACTGGATGGAAGGCGAGGCCGCGAGCCGGGTGCACCTTGGCTTCACGGGGGCGCAGGAACGGCTGCTGGAGGCGGTTGTGGCCACGGGAAAGCCGGTGATCCTAGTGATTCTTGCCGGGAGGCCGCTGGAGTTGAAGTGGGCCGCGGAGCACGTGCCGGCGATCGTGGAAGCCTGGAGTCCGGGAATGGAGGCCGGGCACGCAGTGGCCGATGTGCTGTTTGGCGATGCGATTCCTTCGGGCAAGTTGCCGGCGAGTTTTCCCCGCGACGTTGGGCAGGAGCCGCTGTATTATGCGCAGCTTCCGACAGGAAGGCCAGAGCACGGCGATCTGAGCTGGATTCCCAAGAATGCAGCAGAGAAATTTGTGTCGCGGTATATGGATGAAGCAAATTCGGCGTTGTTCCCATTTGGATGGGGGCTGAGTTATACGCAATTCAGCTACTCTCTGCCGGCGATCAGCCGCGCGGAGGTTCCTGCGCGGGAGATTCGGACCTCGCGGAAAAGGCATATTGCAACTGTGGGCGTGGATGTGACCAACACCGGGAACATAGCGGGAACCGAGGTGGTTCAGCTTTACATTCGCAACACAGCGGCAAGCGTGGAACAGCCGGTGCGGGAACTGAAAGGCTTTGCGCGCGTCACCCTGGCAGCCGGCGAGACAAAGCATGTGGAGTTCCCGCTGGGCTTCGACGAACTAAATTTCTATAACGCGAAGATTCAGCGGACTGTGGAACCGACAACTTACAAGATCTGGGTAGGAGGGAATTCGCTCGCTACAGCAGAGACGAGCCTGAAAGTGGTGGAATAGCCACTCAAATGAATTGTTCCAACAAGTAACGTATCAGGAAGAAGCTGCCGAGAGGGATGACTTGCGCAAGTTCAGAAACCAGCACAATTCAAGCCCGGTATTCTGACTCTAGCCACTGCGCATTTCGCCTTATAGGGCTTCAATGGACCGACCATGAGAGATGCGTTATGACATTTACGGAACAGTTTTTGCTTGAGTCCAAACAGAGCATCGATCAATTGGCAACTGCGGAGATTGAAGGGGGTAGTTCATCTTCTGGACAGCATCAGGGAACGCGGCGGGAGGCTCTTTATTCTGGGTATCGGTGGAAGCGCGGCCGACGCTGCGCACAGTGAAGAGATACTCGGCTTAAACTGCCCTCAGCAAGTGTCCACTTGTCGGTAAATACCCGCGGTTGCAGGCGAGCCAAAACGAACGATTCAGAACGAAATATTCATTAAGTTCAATGATTTGAGTGGATTTTGGTGAACTGGATGGAACGGCAATAAACCCGATGGAACTATATCTTGGCTGCCCCCCAGGGATTCGAACCCCGATATGCCGCTCCAGAGGCGGCTGTCCTACCATTGAACGAGGGGGCAACAAGGACGAAATACTCGTCATGCAGCCGCATTGGCAGCGACTGCGGCAGGGCGCCGGTCACCATGAGCCAACTTTTCCATCATAAGTGGATTCACCGCCTCGGTCAAACGATGAGCGGCTAAAAAAGAGGAAGATGGCAATTTGGGACAAATCAGCCTGTTTTCAATGGACAGCGGCGGCCGAGGTGGCAAGGAGGATGAAACCATTTACAATGGGGACCATGCGTTGTCGTTCACTTTTTCGCCTCTCCGTTCTCGCGGTTTTGTTTGGCCTGATACTCTCGTCGCTGGCCGCCGACGCTCAGCAAACCGCCCCCAAACGCGGGCGCAAGTACAAGTCGCCGCCGCCGACCGCTCGCATTGAGGTGACGGTGTTGCGAGACGTGAATGGCAAGCCCATTGAGAATGCCTCGGTCATCTTCCACCCCTTGGTGGGCGACAAGGACGCGGGCAATATGGAGCTGAAGACCAACGAGGATGGCAAGTCCATCATCGACGTGCTCACCATCGGCGATACGGTGCGGATGCAGATTATCGCCAAAGGCTTCCAGACTTATGGCGACGACTACAAGATCGACAAAGCGCAGATGGCGATTGAAATCCGCATGAAGCGCCCCGGCGAGCAGTATTCCACGTACAAGGATCATCCGCAGACGCTGGTGGGCGGAAAGACTCCCGAAACGGGTCCGGCGACGGCTCCAGCAACAGCGGACAAGCCCGCCGCACCGCCGCCACCGCAGCCCAGCCAACCGCAAGCGAAGTGAAGTTTTTCGTTTGAGCGATTTCATTGAAAAGGGCATCAAAAACGGATTTCGGACCGTCCCTACGGGACGGGGGCATTTGTTGGACGCTGACCCAGGACTGCGCTGCGCTTGTCCTAGGCTATTATCGTTTCTCCCTCCGGGAGACAATGCGCTAACTGTTTCATCTCACCGAGGGTCGGCATCGCCGATGGGCGACTGTCAAAAACCAGGCCTATAATCAAGTTTTTTGCAGAATAATGACCACTCAACCACTTCTCGGCAAATCGGCAGTAGTGACCGGCGGCGCGCGGCGCTTGGGCCGAGCAATTGCGCTGACGCTCGCCGCGGCGGGCGCGGATGTGGCGATCACCTATCGCAACTCCGAGGCGGAGGCCGGCGAGACCGCACTCGAGATTGAGAGCCCGGGCCGGCGCGCGCTGGCAGTCGAATGTGACGTGCGCTTGGAGGCGTCGGTGCGGAAGGCCGTTGCCGCTGTTGTGAACCGCTTTGGACGGCTGGACATTCTCGTCAACAACGCAGCCGTCTTTGATTCGGCGCCGCTCGACACGCTCAGCATCGAGGCATGGGACGCAGCCTTCGAGACCAATGCGCGCGGGCCGTTTCTGGTGTCGCGCGAGGCTCTGCCGCATCTGCGCGCCGCTGAAGGCCGCATCATCCACATCGGCTCGCTGGGAGGAACGCGCGCCTGGGCCGCTCATGCGCACTACTGCGCATCGAAAGCCGCGCTGCACTCGCTGACGCTCTCAATGGCCAAGGCCTTTGCGCCTGCGGTGAGCGTCAACTGCGTTGCGCCGGGATGGATCGAGCTGGAAGAGAGCGACGCCCAGCGAGCCGCGCATTTTGCCGCCAAAACGCCGATGGGACGCAACGGGCGCGTGGAAGATGTGGCCCAAGCAGTGCTTTTCTTCGCCACAGGGCCGCATTTTGTCACCGGCCAGATTCTGGCCGTGGATGGCGGGTTGGGGTTGTTGTGAAGCTCTAACAAGAATCAATAATTGTTGCAACGAATGGATTTCCGCCACATCCTATCAGTAGCCGGACGACCGCGCACGGAACCGCCGGCGTTGAGTAGGCGTTGTGTGCAATCGGCAAGTGCGCCTCTTCCCCAATCCCAACCGCGACACTCGCATGAAAGGATCCACAATGAAGCGTTTAGCAATCATCACGGGCATTTTGGCGCTGGCTACACCTCTGGCCCTGGCGCAAAGCTCGGCCTGGACCACCGATCCGGCGCACAGCGAAGTTGACTTCAGCATCCGCCACGGCGGCGTCTCCAACGTGCATGGCCGTATCGGCGGCGTCAAAGGCACGCTTGTCTACAACGAGGCGGATATTACCAAATCCACCGTGACCGTCACGATTGATCCGAACACCATTGACACCGGCGAGCCGGCCCGCGATATGCACTTGAAGTCCGCCGCGTTCTTTGATGTGGCCAGCTTTCCTACCGCGGCCTTCACAAGTTTCGGCGTGGTGAAAAACGGCAACAAGCTGACGGTGAACGGCAACCTGACCCTGCACGGCGTCACCAAGCCGGTGGTGCTCGATGTGGAAGGCCCCAGTACGCCGGTCGAGGGCGCAATGGACCACAAGCCGCACTCCGGCTTTTCGGCCACCACCACCATCAGCCGCACCGCCTTCGGCATTGGAACCAGCTTCCCCGCGGTTCTTATCGGCGACGAGGTCAAGCTGACGATTGAGATAGAAATTGTGAAGCAGTAGAGGCGAGGTTGCGGTACCACCGCTTGAGCACTATGAGATTTTTTGTCTCCCGGGTCCGAAGATTCGGACCTGGGAGCACGCATATTTACTCATCGGGAGCTGTGCCGGCAGCCGAAGAAGATATGATTGCAATTGACCGCAACTTATACGCGGGGTTAGTGTCAGAGAGTGTAGAAGCCTACCTTTATCCCAGCTCTCAAAATCTGGATCTGGGCCATCCGTCGGCCGGAAACATTCGTTCCGAAGGAGGAACAAGCATGAAGACCAGAAAGGCATTCACCGCCGCTTTGATTGCTGGACTCATAATCGCGCCGATCGCCATCTCTGCTTTGGCCGCGGCGTCTCAAGCCGCTCCCCACCCGGATAAAACCGGCTCTGTAACGCTCAACGTGGTGGTCACCGACAAGTCCGGCGCGCCGGTAGCCGACCTGCAGCCGGGAGATTTCAAACTGCTGCTGGACAAGAAGCAGCCGCACCAGATCGACTCGGTGAAGGCCTTCACCGGCTTTGGCGATTCGGCCACTTCGCCGGACCAACTGATTCTGGTGCTCGATGCTGTCAACGCGCCGATTATGCCTGTCAACTTTGAAGTCAAGTCGCTGACTTCTTTCTTCCAGGAAAATGACGGTCAACTGGCTCTGCCTACAACATTGTTTATTTTTACCGAGGACACAAGAGACGCGAGAAAAACCTACGTCTCGAAGACGACGCGGAATGGGAAGGAACTGGTGGACCTTCTGAATACCACGATTCCCGGCCTGAGAACCGATGTGCAGGAGCCTGGCGGGTGGGGCGCGATGGACCGCGAAACGGCTTCCCTGAAGCTGCTCGATAATATGACCAATTACGCGGGCAATGAGCCGGGCAAAAAACTGATGATCTGGCTGAGTCCGGGCTGGAGTGTAGCCGAGAGCGGTAATATGCAGAATGTCAATAAACAGGATTTACAGAATATATTCAATTCCGTGGTCTGGCGCCTCACGCGATTGCGCGAAAGGAACATAACCCTATACATCATCCCTCCTGAACAAGCCGTGCGCGAGCTTGATAGTGATAACTACATCAAGGGAGCCGAGCAGCCCGCCAAGGTCGACTATGGCCATCTGCTTCTGCCGGTTCTTGCTCAACAGTCGGGAGGGCAGGTGGTTTGGGACACCAATGGCTTAGTGGCCCCTTTCCTCAACAAATTCATTCAGGATGCCAAGGCATATTATCAGCTGACCTTCACGCCGTCGCCCGCTGCTCATCCCAACGAGTTTCACAGCATTCAAGTGGAGGTTGGCAAACCGGGGCTGAAGGCGCGCACCAGCACCATCTTCTATGCGCAGCCAACCGCCGTCGCCGGCAGGTAGTGCGGGATCCCAGGCAGATGGGTGCCCCAGGTCCGAAAAACCGGACCTGGGGCACCCATTTTTTGAAGGGAAGCTGCGCCTCTCACATCACACCCATTGCAACGTATGCACGGAATCGGCGGGCAGATCGACTTCGAGGGCCTGCGATCCGAGCAGCAACTGAACCCGCTTCTCCGGACCGCGATTGGAGAGCACCACCACAAAGCTGCCATCAGGATTGCGGAAGCCTGCATGAGAGACGGAGCTTGCGCTTGCTTGAGCCCCAGCCTCGCCTACTCCATCGGTCTGAAAGACCTTGGCTCCACGGCGCACATGCCTGGAGAGATGCGCAAAGGCCCAGTATTGCCCGCTGCGCGTCACCTTTTTGGTTGCGTTGTCAACCGTGATGACTCCGCCACACGAGAACGGTCCTATATTAGGATTACCCTTCTCGTCGAGAGCCAGGTTCCACGCAGTGATGGACCTTGCCCAGTTGCGGACGACGCCGTTGAAGGTCTCGGCCCACTTGGTAAAGTCCGTCTGGTAATCGGGTTGCGCGAAGTCCGGCCCGCCCTCGGTCCAGTAGGCGTTCTTCTGCGGGAACGCATCGTGCACGCTGGTCATGGCAGATGGCTCACCGGCATAACCGTGCCAGGCAATGCCGTCAATGTACTCGTAGACAGCCGGGTCGCTCAACTCGCCGATGGCGCGGCCCCAGAGGTTGTAGTTATGATCCAGCACCCAAATTTTGGTTGGGCTGCCTGACTTGCGCAACGCAGGACCCAGGAATTTCCCCACAAACCATATCTCCTGCGCCCACAGGCAAGCTGGCATTCGCCCATCTTGTTCGGCATCAACCTCGTTCTGCACCGTAACCGCATCGATCGGTACGCCCTCCGCCTTGTAGGCCTCAAGAAACTTGAGAAAGTACCGCGCATAAGGCTCGAAGCTATGCATACGCATGGCCCCGCCCAGCATGGAACCGTTCGCCTTCATCCACCCCGGCGGACTCCACGGCGAGGAAAACAAAAACAGCTCCGGATTCACCGTGCGCGCATGACGCAGCACAGGCAGAATATAGGCCTTGTCATGATCGATAGAGAACTTCTTCAGCTCCGGATCAGGCTCGCTGCTCCCGTCGAAACTGTAGACCATGCGCGAATAGTCGCTCGACCCGATGCAGGTGCGGCAGACATTCATGGCCATCTCGCCGGGAGCAAACAGTTCATGCATGACCTCTTCGCGCCCCGCTGCCGGAATCTGGCTCAGCACAGAGCAAGCTGCATCCGTCAGCGCCGCGCCAAAGCCCAGCATCTGCTGCCGCGTCACGCCGGGATCGAGCGCGATTGCGTCGGGCGCAACCTCGGTCACGGGCTTCCATGCCAGGGACTCGCCCTGCACATGACGCCGGTCGCGAAACGTGGCCCAGACACGCACCGGGCTCCTGGAACCGGCCGTGTCCGCCCAGGCCGAGAAGCGGTTTGAAACAGCCAATGCAGCTGCCGTTACCGAAGCAGCCTTCAAGAATCTTCTGCGTGAACTTTGCGCCATACAGCCCCCAAGAAATCCTGTTTCGATTGCAGCCCTCATGATAGCAGGGCGTTCAGGCCAGGAAAGGCGGTGTAGCTTTCAGCAAGCGCCATCGGCGGCGGGTGGCGCAGGTCCGGAGGTTCGGACCAGGGAGCAGCGCGAGTCTGGCTTTCAAAAGGCGCAACTTCAGCCGTACCCTTATAGAACTTATCTTGATCAGGGATTCCGCAGCCTTCTACCGGCCCAAGGCATTCTCCGCCGCAGCATCGTCATCGGAATCGGTCTTGATGATTTTGTTGTGCAGGCAATAGAGGGCCAGTTCAAGCCGGTCGCTGACGCCCAGCTTGTCGTAGATCTTGCGCAGGTAATTCTTGATCACCTGCTCGGTGGTTCCGAGCTGGTAGGCGATCTCCTTGTTGCGCTTGCCCTGTGTGATGCAGGTGATGATGGCCATCTCCTTGGGAGAGAGCTTGGGCGTGGAGCGTGGATTGACCAGCGCGGCGGCCTGGGCACGATAGGCCTCGATGACCCAATTGACCGATTGATCGTCGATCCAGGTTTCGCCGGCGGCGATGCGGCGCACACAGCGGACCAGCAGATCAGGGGAGATGGAGCGGCTGATGATGCCGCGGACACCGCGGCGGTAGAGCTCGACAGTCTGGTTTTCGTCGGCGGCGACGGCCTGGACAATGAGCTTTACGTCGGGGGCCAAGCGCAGCAGATCGGGAATGGCGTTGGAGGTTCCGGCTAGCAGGCTTCCCTCGAGGAGAACGACGTCGGTTGGAAATCGCTCGATGGCAGAGCGCAGATTCTCCAGCGAATCGGCCTGAGCTACGACGCGCAGGTCGTCTTCCAGCGCAAAAACCTTGCGAATCCCAACGCGGTAAATGGCTTGGGAGTCCGCGAGGATGACGCGGATGGAACCCGGTTTTAAGGAATCGTCAAGAACTTCGCCGTCAGCATTCTCTTCCAAAGAATTCATATGCGTATGCAGCCTAGCCCAAAAGTAGGTGTTGCCAAACCTCTTCCGGCAGTCACTGTTCGTCGAACTGATACTCGTCGATAGTGGCGGCGGCCAGATAGTTACTAAGGTTCTTAGAGCAGCGTACCACACGGCCCCGGCAACGAACCAGAACATCGTGCGGGGTACCTAAAACTGCACTGGGCATACGAAGGGAAAAATTAATCTCCAGCCCCGCCTTCACAGGGCTTCCCAGCTCAAATACCACTCCGCTGGCGGAGACATTGCGGGTGACGGCAGCAATCTCACCCTTGCCTGACGAAAGTACCACGGACAGCGCAATCGGAGAACGAACTGCGCAACGCACTTCCTGCTGCGGATTAGCCGACCGGGAACGAACGGCTGCGCGTGGCGACGCATTTTTTGAAGCATCCATAGATGACACCCTGGACCCATCAAGGGCCATATTCACTTTACCGGAGATTTACGTTAGTTAACATGGCACCAAAGTTTCCGGGAAAGTAACTGCTTACACATCTTACCCTGCGGATCACCTACTCAGGTGTGCGACGGACCCGCAAATCGTCATCGAAATTCATTCATTATCCGTTCGTTATTCAAGCTGATTACCCCATCCTTGCGAGGATTCTATCGCCAGAGTGGGATAGCCAGCGAGCGCTGTAACACGTCGATAGATCTGCTTCAGAAACCAATCGAAGCGAGCAAGAAACATCCGTTCTGGGCCGACGACCATCCGCTCCTGGCGCTCAAGACGTCGATAGGGGCATGGTCTGCCGGGACACAAACCGCTCACCGGCGCCTATCTGCTGACTCTGGCCGTGCATCATGGCGGACGTATGACATTCGCCTACCGCATCGAGACACCCGTCCCAGGAACGAGCAAAAAAAGCGCGGCGCTGCTGATTCTGCGAAGGTGAGAGGGCTGGATGGTTTTCGGTTAGGCCAGTACGCGCTTGATTTTTTCTTCAATAACGTCCTGGGGAACAAAACCGACGACCTGATCGGCCACTTTGCCACCCTTGAAGATCAACAAAGCCGGAATGCCGCGAATGCCGAAGCGCGAGGGGGTGGCGCCATTCTCGTCCACATTCACCTTGGCCACCTTGAGCTTGCCGGCATAGGTTGTGGCGATGCCGTCGATAATCGGCGCAATGGCCTTACAGGGACCGCACCAAACGGCCCAAAAATCCACCAGAACCGGCAACTCGCTTTTGAGTACCTCCTGGTCAAATGTTGCGTCACTTACTTCATGAATTCCCAATCCAGCCATGATTCTCCTTGCGGCGACCGCGATTTCAGTTTATCGGATACCGGCTATTATGGGATGCGACAGGCGGTGGAAAAGTCGCAAACCGCTCGTTGAAGAGCAACAGTGGAGCGCAAAACAAAGCGCCCGGATCCTGAAAAGGATCACGGGCGCTAGAGCAGCCCTCCCCCAGAACTGCCCACGCTGAAAATGTAGATGTTTCCAAGGTGAATAGCAAGCAATCTTGAGTCATAAAAAAAGTAACAAAAAATTGCGAAGGTGAAAGGCAAATAAGTAATACTTCCGGAGTAGATATCACAAAAAGATACTGCATTCTTGGTAAGTTGTGATGAATATCACAAATAATTAGGAGATAAGTTGATTGGTCACGCGCAGACTCAGTCGAGCCTTGTCGATTCATAGGATTGTCTCGCTCCAACAGACTCAAAACGGCAGAGCTTTATCTCCGGCTCGGCCATCCCTTGCAAGGCCGCGCGAATGGCCGCGGTCGCGGCAGGCACACTTGCCTCGCTGTCGACAACGAGCAGAACCGCTGGTCCGGCACCGCTCAACGCCGCTCCCAGAATTCCGTGCTCGCCGGCCAGCGGCAGCAGCGGCGCAAGCAGCGGGCAGAAGGAGGCGCGATAGGGCTGATGAATACGGTCTCGCATGGCCATGCGCAGCAGATCGCCCCGCGCCTGAGCAAAGGCCAGCCCCAGCAACGCAGCGGATTGAATGTTGGTGACCACGTCGGCGCGGTCATAGCAGTCAGGCAGCAGGGCGCGCGCCTTGCTGGTTGGGAGCGGTTCGGTGGGCAAAACCACCATGGCCCGCCACTGATCGGGCGGCGCAACGCGAGCTACGCGCACTGCCCTGCCCTCGCAGGCCGCCATCACCAACCCGCCGAGCCAGCATGCCGAGACGTTGTCAGGATGCCCCTCGAGCGCGGTTGCTTCTTCGAGAATTTGCTCGCTGCTCCAGCCTAGTTTGCCAAAATGCACGGCCAGCGCCACGGCCGCCAGGCGGCCCGCGGCCGAGGAGCCGCAGCCCTTGCCCAGCGGAATCTCGTTGTTCATGCGGATGGCCAGAGGCGTGACCGGACGGTTGTTTTCGGTGAGCAGCCGCTTGTAAATCTCAAGGATCAGATTGTTCTCAAGCCGTGCAATGTGCTCCCGGTTGTGGCCAGTCGCGATGATGGAGAACTCCGCGGCCGGAGCGGCCTCAATTTCAAGAGAGAAGTCAAGAGCCACGGCCACGGCGTCAAAGCCCGGTCCGAGATTGGCCGAGGAGGCAGGCAGGCGCAGCCGCATCGCGCGGGGCGTTGCAGGATTGGCTTCGAAATCCTCGTTCATCTTGCACTGTCCTTCATCGCCGCCAGCACCGCGGCCGGGTTGGCCTCCACGACTTGCGCATTGCGCTGCAAGGCAGCGATCTCCGCCTCGCGGCCAGCTGCTTCTTCCGCGTCCAGCAGCGTTCCGCGATGGAAGTCGATGGTGTAGTCGGCGTCCTTGAGGGTGTGGCCGGTAAGCACCAGCACCACGGTCTCGTTGGAGCGAATCTTGCCCTCTGCGCGCAGCTTCTTCAGCCCGGCCAGCGTCACCGCCGAGGCCGGCTCGCAGCCCAGCCCTTCGGCGCCGATCTCGGCCTTAGCGATGGCGATCTCGGCTTCAGTGACATCCAGGCACCAGCCGCCGGTCTCCTGAATGGCCCGCGCCGCCTTGCGCCACGAGGCCGGATTGCCGATGCGAATCGCCGTGGCCCGCGTGTGCGCCTCCATCGGCTCCAGCACCGTGGCCTGGTTCTCTCTGAAGCAACGCGCCAGCGGATTGGCGCCCGCCGCCTGAATCACGCTGATCTTTGGCATCCGCGCCGTGAGTCCCAGCTCACGCAACTCGCGAAAGCCCTTGCCCAGCGCCGACGAGTTGCCCAAATTGCCGCCGGGGACGATTAGGTGGTCGGGCACATTCCAGTCGAAGGCCTCGGCAATCTCGAAGGCCGGCGTCTTCTGCCCCTCGAGGCGATAAGGATTCACCGAGTTGAGCAGATAGATGGGCGCTTCATTCACAATCTGCGTAAGCAGCGTCAAACAGCCGTCAAAGTCGGCCTTCAACTGGCAGGTCACCGCGCCGTAGTCCATTGCCTGCGAGAGCTTGCCCCAGGCGATTTTTCCATCGGGAATCAGCACCAGGCTCTTGAGGCCGGCACGCGCGGCATAAGCCGCCATCGCCGCCGAGGTGTTTCCAGTGGAGGCGCAGGCCACCCACTCGAAGCCCCGCTCTTTGGCCACGCTCAAGGCGGCCGTCATCCCGGTATCCTTGAAGGAGCCGGTTGGATTCATTCCCTGGTGCTTGGCGTAAAGCTGGTCAATGCCCAGCCGCTTGGCGGCGCGGGTCAGCCGATAGAGCGGCGTATTGCCCTCGAAGAGGGTGACGGCGTCGCCAAAGTTGTCCAGAATCGGCAGCAGCTCACGGAAACGCCAGACGCCGGAGTGGTCGAGCGCCTCAGAGGAGGAGCGGCGCTCGCGCCAGAGCCACTTGAGCGCGCCGGGATTGGGACGCTCCGGTCCCTTGCGCTCAACCCAGCCGGGATACTCGACTTCAAAGAGTTCTCCGCACACGGCGCAGCGGAAGTCCGGCCGGGCGTCTCCACCGGCGATCCGCGCCCCGCAACCGAAACAGCGCAACTGATGCAAATTTTCGCTCATACCTGATGATAGGTTACCAGCAGACGGCCGCTTTTGCAGCGCCGCGCAAGATCATCCATCAGCAACAATTCAGCCCAGGCAATTATCCTGAAATGTGACTACTACGCCAGATACACCTCCCCATTCCCCGCTCCGGAAGAGTTATCTCCGATCCTTTGTTCGATGGCTTGCCATCGCCGTGGTGATTCTTTGGACGCTTTTCGCGCTGATGCTTGTGGCCGCGCGGTGGATCGACCCGCCGACAACCGCTCTGCACATTGAGCGCCGCCTGCAAGCATGGATACACCAGACGCCATATCACGAACGCTACGAATTAATTCCGCTCAGCCAAATCTCGCCCAATCTTCAACACGCTGTGGTGGCCGCGGAGGACGCGCGCTTTTACCAGCATCATGGCTTCGATTGGCACGCGATCCAACTTGCTGCCCAGGAGGATATGGAAGGCGGGCGCACGCGGGGAGGTTCCACTCTTACGCAACAACTGGTAAAGAACCTGTTCTTCGGGACGGGCGGCTCTTTTCTGCGCAAGGGCGCGGAGGCCACGCTGGTGCCCGTGGCGGAACTTGTCCTTGGCAAGCAACGGATTCTGGAGCTTTACCTGAACGTGGTCGAATGGGGCCCTGGGATTTATGGCGCAGAGGAGGCGTGCCGAAGCCACGACAAGACCGCGGCCCGGAATATCGACCGGGAAAAGGCTGCGCGGCTTGCCGCGATTCTGCCGGCTCCGCTGAAGCGGCGTCCCGAGCGCATGAATAGCTACAGCGCTGTCATCCTGAGGCGGATGCGCCAAATGGGCTGGTAATTGGATGGTCAGATGCGGGCCGCCCGCCGCGGGTGGCGCTCAGGCGAGCAGCTTGGCGGCTTCTTTGGCGAAGTAAGTCACGATGAAGCCGGCGCCGGAGCGGCGAATGCTCAACAGCGATTCAATAATCGCGCGGTCGCGGTCTAACCAGCCGCGCTCAAAGGCGGCCTGGAGCATGGAGTACTCGCCGGAGACCTGGTAGGCGCCGATGGGCAGGTCGAATTGATCGCGGGCGGCGCGAATCACGTCGAGGTAAGGCATGGCCGGCTTCATCAGAATCATGTCAGCGCCTTCATCGATGTCGAGCGCGATCTCGCGCATCGCCTCGCGCAGGTTGGCGCCGTCCATCTGGTAGCTCTTGCGGTCGCCGAATTGGGGCGCGGAGCCGGCGGCCTCGCGGAAGGGCCCATAGAAGGCCGAAGCGAACTTGGATGCGTAGCTGAGGATAGGCGTCTGCTCGAAGCCTTCATTGTCTAGGGCGCGGCGAAGGGCGCCTACACGGCCGTCCATCATGTCGCTGGGAGCAACAACGTCAGCCCCGGCGCGCGCCTGACTGACGGCGGTCCGGGCTAGCAGAGGGAGCGTTGCGTCGTTGTCTACGTCAAAGCCCTCGCGGCTTTCGATGATCTTGCCACAATGGCCGTGGCTGGTGTACTCGCAGAGGCAGACGTCGGCGATGAGGACAAGCTTTTTGGACGCGGGCGAGGCTTTGAGCGCGCGCAAACCCTGCTGCACAATGCCGTTGTCGTCATAGGCGCCGGTTCCCTGCTCATCCTTGGATTCGGGCAGGCCGAAGAGCAGCAAGCCGCCGATGCCCAGGCGCACGGCCTCCTCGGCCTCGCGCACCGCTTCGTCGATGGAGACGTTGAAGACTCCCGGCATGGCGCCGACCGGGCGGCGCACACCCTCGCCGGGGCAGAGAAAGAGGGGGTAGATCAGGTTGCCGGGCACGATGCTGGTCTCGCGCACCAGCGCCCGCAGGGATTCGGTGCGCCGCAGACGACGCAAGCGCGTTTGAGGAAAGCTCATGGGGAGATTGTAGCGCCAATCGGCTGCTTTACAACTGCTCGTAGAGTTGCGCGTTGCGGTAGCCGAGCAGCACTATCAGCGTCCAGATACCCAGAACTGTACCGAAAGGGAATCTGAGCAAGCTGAGAAAGGCGGCGACGATGGCCACGATGCGTCCCCACGGCGCGCGTTCCATCAGACCCCAGGCGGCCGCTATCGCCAGTGCAAAGCGCATGACCAGGAATACCCAGACAAGGTGCAGTATTCCGGGTAGGAACCACATTGGCGGCCCGCCATTTCCATCCCAGCCGCCGTCATGCTGCATCTGCGACAAGAAGCCGAATGGGCCGAAGAGAAAGGCCCTGGCAAAAGTGAGGCCGATGATGCCCAGCAGCAGCGACAAGCCAGCGTAGATAAACCAGACGACGCTGAGCGTCTTGATTTTGCTCGCGTAGTTCTCCAGTTCAAACTCGATGCCGGGAATAGGGGGTGCCGCGGGCGCCACCGGACGGCCGCACTGCGAACAGATGCTTTGCCCGGGCGCAATTGCCACACCACATCCACTACAGAACATGAGTGCCTCCTCGGCGATACCATTCTGAAACTACTACGCAGCCGGAGCGCTGCCAGTTCCATGCACGCCGCAAACCCTTCGCAAGCCGGATTCTCACCGATTTCGGCCGGAAAAGCGTCCCATTTTCGGAATTGTCTCACGTTTTAGCCTCAGGGAGAGATAAATAGGATGGGAAACGGCCCAGATGACAATGCGCGCACGGGCGGCCGATGCCCCGGTCCAACAGCAGGCGAGTGAACTTCGCTTTGTGGCGCGGACCAGCGGGATGCGCCACGAGCAGATCATGCGCTGCCACTCCGAGGCTGTTGCATGGGCCGAGGCGGCGCTCCGCTCGAACGCATAAGATGAAACGCCGCCAGGCTGACTTGATTGCGGTGGATTTCTACGGTTTGCCGCGCTGCCTGATTGAATCGAGAATCTACAATTCATAGGTGGACGCCTTTGTTGATCGCTGTTCTTGCAAAGCGGTCTCAGGCTGCTATCTTCATTCTTTGGGGCTTCTTCACTTCTTCTGTGATTTGTGCCAGGGAATGGATTCTGTACACAATAAGAGTGGCCGGCGCGCGCAGCGCATTGAATTTGGGCCGAACGAAGGCCGTTGAGAAAACAGGCAGGAAGCGAAGGCATGGCGCAGATCTTTCATCGCAACTCCAATGCACTGGCGCGCGCCGGCCTGATGATAGCGGCCCTTTCGGTGATCGCCCTGGGGGTTGTGTTGCTGCTGTTGGAGCGCGCGCCCTGGGTAACGCGCCAGGGGCTGGCGCCGCGGCAACCGGTCTCCTTCAGCCACAAGCGTCACGTGGAGGAGTTGGGACTGCAATGCCAGTACTGCCACGTGAGCGCGGAGCGGTCGAGCTATGCCGGAATCCCGCCCACAAAAATCTGCATCAATTGCCACTCGCAAATCTGGATCAACGCGCAACTGCTGGAGCCTGTGCGCCAGAGTTGGACTACGGGCAAATCACTGCCTTGGATCAAGGTAGACGCGCTGCCCGATTACGTATATTTCAACCATGAGATTCACGTGCGCAAGGGCGTGGGCTGCGCCACCTGCCACGGCCGCGTGGACCAGATGCAGCGCGTCTACGCCGAGAAGACGCTGCAGATGGACTGGTGTCTGAATTGCCATCGCAACCCGGCAAAATATCTGCGCCCCACCAGCGAGATTTACAACATGAGTTGGGAATCGCCGTCGAGCCAGAGTCCGGTTTGGTGCGCGGTGAGCGATGAGCAGAGCGACATACCGACGGCGGAGAGTGTGCGATGCTCGACGACGGAGCCGATGCAAGGCATCCATCCATTCACCAGCCAGGACGAGCTCGGCCGCTTCCTCGCCGCTCACTACAAAATCCGCACACCGAATGAACTCTCCAGTTGTGAGGTCTGCCATCAATGAGCTCGCACGAGATTGATAAAGGAAGAAAAAGATCGAAGGCAGAGGCTGATGCAGACGCATTCTCGCGGCGCGGCTTCATGAAGCTGATGGGCGCGTCGATGGCGCTGGCCGGCGTGACCAGCTGCACGCGCCTGCCTGACGAGCCGATCTATCCCTATATCAATCAGCCGGAAGATTTGATTCCCGGCAAGCCGATGTACTTTGCCACGGCTCATCCATTTGTAACCGGCGCGATCCCGCTGCTGGTCAAGTGCGATCAATTTCGTCCCATCAAGATCGACGGCAACCCGGAGCACACTTACAATCAAGGCGCGTCGGACGTTTTTTCGCAGGCGGCGCTGCTGGGGCTTTACGATCCGGACCGCTCGCGGCAGGTGACTTATCGCGGCGAAAAGCGCGAGTGGGCCGAGTTTATCGTTGGCCTACGCGACAAAGTGGTCTCAACCAAGGATGGAACGGGGATTTATTTTCTCAGCGAGACCATCACTTCGCCCACGCTGGCGCGGCAGTGGCGCGAGGTGCAATTGAAGTTTCCCAAGGCGAAGCTGGTGCAGTACGATCCGGCAATTGCAGGGACTGCGCTGGCGAGCGGGCTGAATGTCCAATATGATTTGGCTGACGCGGATGTGATTGTTTCGCTCGATGCGGATTTTTTGTCGGGCGCGGCATTTCCGGGCTTTCATAAATTGCTGCGCCAATATGCGGAGCGGCGCAAAGACCCGGCGAAGCTGAACCGGTTGTATGCGATTGAAAGCGCACCGACAACGACTGGGCTGAAGGCCGAACACCGGCTTGGATTACGAGCCGGTGAGATACCGGCATTTACAGCGGAGTTGGCCAAGGCTGTTGGTGTTAGTGGCGTTGAGACGCCGGCCTACAACTGGACCGATGAGCAGAAGACGTTTTTATCCGCAGTGGCGAAGGATTTGAAGGCTCATGCGGGCAAATGCGTGGTGATTCCGGGACTGTATCAGGATACGTCGGTTGTGGGGCTGGCGCTGTCCATCAGCAGTGTGCTGGGCAATGTAGGCAAGACACTGATGGTGAGTCAGGACGCGGTGAATTCGCCACACTCCAATCAGCTTGCGGATTTGAAGGCGTTGGTTGACGACCTAAATGCTGGCAAAGTTGATTGGCTTGTGATTCTCAATGCCAACCCAATTTACAACGCGCCTGCTGATTTGAATTTTGCGGCAGCATTTGAGAAGGCAAAGGTTACTGCTCACCTCGGCTCTCACGTGGATGAGACGGGGCAGATTGCGCAATGGCATATTCCCGCTGCGCACTTCCTTGAGTCGTGGTCTGATGCACGCGCTTATGACGGGACGGTTTCGATTGTTCAGCCGATGATTGATCCGCTTTATGGCGGAAAGACGGTGCACCATTTCTTTCAGGCACTACTAGAAGAGCCGGGCTTGAGTCCGTATGAGGCGGTGCGGGAGACTTGGAAGTCCACGATCAATGGTGACTTTGAAGCGGGCTGGCGCAAGGCGCTTCATGCTGGCTGGATAGAAGGGACTTCATTCGCACCCGGTCTTCCGGCTCCTGGAAAGATGGTTATGTCCTACAAGGCTCCCGTGCCATCGCCGAAGGAATCACTGGAGATTATCTTCCGTCCCGACCCGAATATTTATGATGGCCGCTGGTCGAATGTCGGCTGGCTGCAAGAGCTGCCCAAGCCGGTTACGAATCTCAGTTGGGACAATGCCGCGCTGGTCTCGGGCGCGACGCTCATCAAGTATGGTCTCGAAGAAGACGACATTGTCGAGCTAACGGTGAATGGCCGCAAGGTAAATGCGCCTGTGATTGTGGCGCCCGGTCATCCGGATAACTCGGTCACGGTTCACCTGGGCTATGGGCGCTCGTTTGCAGGGCGCGTCGGCTCGGGCGCGGGCTTCAACGCTTATCTGATTCGCACATCGGATGCGCCGTTTTACGCCGTTGGCACGATGAAGAAGATCGAAGGCAAGTGGGGCGTGGCTGTGACGAAAAGTCACTATCAGGATCATCGACCGGGCCAGGGCAACGGCAATCAATCGCTCGAAGCCGATGAAGCGATCGGCGCGCGCGGCATCATCCGCTCCGCAACGCTGGCCGAGTACAAAGCGAATCCGGGCTTTGCCAACGAGGGCGAGACGCACACCAAAACCGACCGTGACAACACGCTCTTCCCCAATTGGGAGTACAAAGACAACGCCTGGGGAATGTCGATTGACATGAACAGTTGCACGGGTTGCAACGCCTGCATCGTGAGCTGTTATGCGGAGAATAACATCGCCGTGGTGGGCAAGCAGCAGGTGAGGATCGGGCGCAATCTGCAATGGCTGCGCATCGACACTTACTTCGAAGGCGACCTGGCCGCGCCGCGCGCGCACTTTCAGCCGATGGCCTGCCAGCACTGCGAGATTGCGCCCTGCGAGCTGGTTTGCCCGGTGAGCGCCACGGTGCATTCGCCCGAAGGCTTGAACACGATGGTCTACAACCGCTGCGTGGGCACGCGCTACTGCTCGAATAACTGCCCATACAAGGTGCGGCGCTTCAACTATCTGCTCTACTCGGACTTCGAGACAGAGAGCCTGAAGCTGATGCGCAACCCGGATGTGACGGTGCGCTCACGCGGCGTGATGGAGAAATGCAGCTATTGCGTGCAGCGCATCTCGGCGGCGAAGATCGCAGCCGACAACGAGAATCGCGCGCTGCGCGACGGCGAAATTGTGACCGCCTGCCAGCAGGCGTGCCCGGCTCAGGCGATCACCTTCGGCAACATCAACGACAAGCAAAGCAAGGTGGCCAGGCTGCGGGCCGATGAGCGCAGTTATCAGGTGCTCGCCGATTTGAATACGCGTCCGCGCACAACGTATGTGGCCGCGGTGTTGAACCCGAATAAAGAACTGGAAGCGGCGCCGGTGGAGCACACGCCGACGAAGGATTGATGGAAGTATGCCGGCCAGCGAAGTGAAAGACGACCGCATGATTGACCCCGCGACAGGCGAGTATCTCGAACTCGCGCCGGGGCAGAGCTTCCGCTCGGTCACGGAAAAGGTCACGCGCATTGTGCTTTCGCCGGCGACACCGCTGGGCTGGCTTGCACTCTTCGGCGTGGGCGGCGCGCTGACCATTCTGCTTCTGGTTGCGCTGATCTGGCTTTTTCTTGTGGGCACCGGCATCTGGGGAATTTCGCAGCCTGTGGCCTGGGGATTTGCGATTGTCAACTTTGTCTGGTGGATCGGCATCGGCCACGCGGGCACACTGATCTCCGCCATCCTGCTGCTCTTCAAGCAGCGCTGGCGCAACTCCATCAGCCGCTTTGCCGAAGCGATGACGATCTTCGCCGTGGTGTGCGCCGGACTCTTTCCGCTGATTCACATTGGCCGCCCGTGGCTGGCCTACTGGCTGCTACCCTACCCCAATGCAATGTACCTGTGGCCGCAATTTCGCTCGCCGCTGATGTGGGATGTCTTTGCGATTCTCACCTATGCAATCATCTCGGTGGTCTTCTGGTACATCGGCATGGTTCCCGACTTGAGCACCATGCGCGACAGCGCGCATGGCAAGTTTGCGCAGGTTGCGTATGGCATCGCCGCGCTGGGCTGGCGCGGCTCGGCGCGCCACTGGATGCGCTACGAAACGGCCTTGCTGTTGCTGGCCGGGCTGGCCACGCCGCTGGTTCTTTCGGTGCACACGGTCATCAGCTTTGATTTCGCCGTCTCTGTGTTGCCGGGTTGGCACTCGACGATCTTTCCGCCTTACTTTGTCGCCGGCGCAATTTATTCGGGCATGGCGATGGTGGTGACGCTGGCGATTCCACTGCGCAAGTTCTATCACCTGGAAGAGCTGATCACCACGCGCCACATCGATAACATGGGCAAGGTGATGCTCGCCGTGGGGCTTATCGTGGCGTATGGCTATGGCATGGAAGCGTTCATGGCATGGTACTCGGCCTCGCACTGGGAGGCCTTCACGATGTGGAATCGCATCTTCGGGCCGATGGGATGGAGTTACTGGGTTTTGATCCTCTGCAACCTGGCGATACCGCTGACGACATTATGGTCGCGCCGGCTGCGTACTTCGATTCCGTTCATGTTTTGCATCTCGATTGTGGTCAATGTGGGAATGTGGCTGGAGCGCTTTGTCATTGTTGTCGGCAGCGTCTATCGCGACTTTCTTCCTTCGGCTTGGGGAACGTACCGAGCAACCCGGTGGGATTACGCGACGTATGTTGGAACGCTGGGATTGTTCATCGCGCTTTTCCTGCTATTTGTGCGCTTCCTGCCCATGATTCCGATCTCAGAGATGCGTGCGATGTTGCCCGCGGCCCGGATTGCGCCCGGGCGGAAAAAGGAGGCTGGCGACTGATGGATGCGCGCGAGGAAACATACGGCCTGCTGGCCGAATTCACTACTCCCGGCGAACTGGTGAGCGCCGCGCAACGGGCGCGGCAGGACGGCTGGCGGCGCATGGATTGTTATACGCCATACCCGGTGGAGGAGGCGGCAGAGGCCATCGGCTTCCATCGAAACATGGTGCCGCTGATTACATTGATTGGCGGCGTCGCCGGCCTGGTGTCGATGTTCGCATTCGAGACATGGGTTTCAGTGTGGGCTTATCCGTTGAACATTGGCGGGCGCCCGCTCTTTTCGTGGCCGGCCTTCCTTGTGCCCGCCTTCGAGTGGACAATTCTGTGCGCCGGCTTGTCAGCGGCGATTGGAATGCTGGCGGCGAATGGATTGCCGGCGCTTTATCATCCGCTCTTCAATGCGCCCAACTTCTGTGATGGCGCAAGCACGGACAAATTCTTTCTGTGCCTTGAGGCGCGCGATCCGAAGTTTGATCTGACGGAAGCGAAGAAGTATTTAGAGGGCTTTCATCCGGTGTCGGTGGTGGAGGTGAAGTACTGATGAACAGGGATCAAAGATCAGGGGTCAGGGATCAGGTTCCGCGCCCCATTTTTTCGCCTACTTGCTGGCGAAAGGGTGGGAAGCCAATGGCATTCCTGTGCATTTCAGCCGTGCTGTTCACTACCGGCTGCCGCCGCGATATGCAGCAGCAGCCGAAGATTCGCTCGCAGCGCGGCTCGGAGATCTTTGCCGACCATCGCGGCGCGCGTCCGCAGGTGGCCAACACCGTGGCCCGCGGCCAGTTGCGCGAGGATAGTTATTTTTACACCGGCGTGGTGCCGGGCGCGGACGGCTATCGCGAAGAAAAGAACGAAATGCCGTTCCCGGTGACGATGGAGGTACTCAAGCGCGGGCAGGAGCGGTTCAACATTTATTGCGCGCCGTGCCACTCGCGCGTGGGCAACGGTCAGGGCGAGATTGTGGCGCGCGGCTACAAGCAGGCCGCAAATCTGCAAGATCAAGTGCGGCGCGCGCAGCCCGTATCGCACTACTATTACGTGATGACGAACGGCTACAACGCCATGCCCGATTATGCGGCGCAGATTGCTCCGGTGGATCGCTGGGCGGTGGCGGCTTACATTCGCGCGTTGCAATTGAGCCAGGAGGCCACGATGGAGGATGTGCCCGCGGGCGTTGCCGTGCGCAGCTTGAAGGAGATCGCGCGCGAGAAGCATTTGCCGGGGAGTTTTGCCGAAGCCTGGACACTGCCCGTACCGTCCGCACAACAAGGACATAAAGAATAATGCGCGAAACACGCACAAAACCGCCAAGTGCCGAATCAACCGCGCCCGCATTGCTGGACGGCTGGCGCAGGCGCGCGCTGCTTGCCGGATGTGCCTTCTCGGAGATCGCCTTTGGGCTAGCCGTGGCCGACCATTCCGTTGACCACGTGCTGCGCGCATGGCTGCTGGGCATGATGCTCACCTTTGGTTTTGCGGTGGGTGGCCTGGCGCTGCTGATGCTGCAATACTGCACCGGCGGCAAGTGGGGATTGCTGTTGCGCCGTCCGCTGGAGGCGATGAGCCGCACCCTGCCGCTGGTTTTTGTTTACTGGATTGTGATTGCGCTCTCGCTTAAAAAACTCTATCTGTGGGCCGCGGTCGCGGATGCGAGCACGGCGCTCAGCAACGGCCTCATTAACGCTGCGCAGGCGCACGCGCTGGCCTTCAAACGGCCCATGCTCAACCCTTGGGCCTTCGTTTGCGTCAGCCTGTTTTGCTTTGCCGTTTGGGGCATCTACACGTGGCGGCTGAATCTGCTCGGCCTCAAGCGCGATGCGGATTCGCCCGAGAGCGCGCCGCGCTGGATCGAGCGAATGGAAAACATCAGCGGTCCCGGCCTCGTGGTTTTTGCAGTCATCATCAGCGCGGCGGCGATTTACTGGATCATGTCGCTCGATCCCGCGTGGTACTCATCGGTCTACGGATTGCTCTTTCTGGTTGGACAGGGTTACCAGGCGCTGGCGCTGGCGATCATCGCGGTGATCTCCTTATCGAAGGCCGAGCCTTATAAAACCATGCTGCGGCAGAACGAGCAGCACGGCCTGGGCAATTTGGCATTTGCCTTTGTCATGCTGAATATCTATCTGGCCTTTTCGCAGTTTCTTATCATCTGGTCAGGAAATTTGCCGGACGAAATTCCCTGGTATCTTGATCGCGTGCGTGGCCACTGGGATGTGATCCTCACGCTCGACGTTCTCTTCCAGTGGCTGATTCCCTTCACGCTGCTGCTCTCGCGCGATCTGAAGCGCAACAAGAAGCGTCTGCTGCGGGTTTGCCAGTGGATAATCTTTGCGCGCGCCTTTGACCTGTTCTGGCTGATCGAGCCCAACTTCAAGGACGCGGCGCGCAATCTGCATTTCAGTTGGGGAATTCTTGAATACGCGGCCGTGCCCGCGGCCATGACGGCCTTCTGGGTTGCGGACTTCTGCACGCAGTTGAAGAGGCGGCCGCTGGCGCCGGGCAACGATCCGCAGATTGCGGAGTTATTGGGAGCGGAGAATGTTCAGGCATAAACATAAGGTTGCGGCGAAAGGGTGCGCGGCGAGCGGCGCGGGGTTGTATGTGTCGCTCTTTGCTCTGATGACGCTCGGCGTCTTTGTGGCGGCGGCGGCGCTGCAAGGTTGCAGCACATTCCATGCGCTTCAAGCGCTCGGCGGCGGCGATGAGGGGACGGACGCGCAGGATATAGTCGCCCTGCACGCGCGCGAAGATCTGCTGCTGAACAACTACAGCTGGCTGAACGACTCTGAGGAATTATCTCTAGGCAAGGTGAGGATTCCCATCGATCGCGCGATGGAATTGCTTGCCCATCGGGGATTGCCCTTGGCGCCCGCCACGGAGCAGGCACCGCCGATGACCGGGGACGAGAAGCCCGCGATAGCCGTGCCGCTGACCAGCGGATTCGCGCGCGCGGAGCATAAGTAGCAGGTGCGGCGGCTGTTTGGCGCGCAGCATTTTGCAGCCAGACAATTTCTGCGCGGATGCAATGTTTCTATTGGTAGTCTATAATTCAAAACAATTTCACCCAGGTAGCTGCGCGTTTCGCGAGTTTCGTTCCACGGAATTTCTATCAAGTCCTCCTTGGATTTTGTCGATAACAGAGAGAGGGATACAGAGATCCGGTTCTGGAATCGAATCCCAGAGTCGTCAAGCGAGCGTGTGTGAGCATTTGTGCTTATCAGCGGCTTTCCGGTGAAGCTGTCTTGCGCGGCAAGAGGGTTGAGCGCGCCTGCATGCGCCACCTGGTCGGGCGCGGCGCTGTGCTGGCCGTGATGCTGCTGGCGGCGATAGCTCCGCCTCAAGCCCTGGCCCAGACGGCGGGAAGCGCGGCCTGGCAGGCGCTTGGCCCCTCGGCCGTTGAGTCGCTCAGTTACGGCTTGTCGCCGGTGCTGGTCAGCGGGCGCATCACCGCGCTGGCGCTGGACCCCTCGGATGCGACCGGCAATACCCTCTATGTGGGTGCCACCGGCGGCGGGGTGTGGCTCTCACAGAACGCGGCAACCTCCAACGCCGCCAACGTCACCTTCACGCCGCTCACTGACAATCTGTCAGCTCTGAGCGGCAAGTTGGACGCTTCCATCAGCATCGGCGCTCTGAGTGTGCAGCCGGGAGGCACCGGCGTGATTCTGGCCGGCACCGGCGACCCCAACGACGCACTCGACTCCTACTACGGCGGAGGAATTCTGCGCTCGGGCGACGGCGGAAAGACCTGGAGCCTGATTTCCACCACGGTTCCCATAACCAACCCTGTTTACAGCTTTGCCGGGGAGGCTGTGGCCGGCTTTGCCTGGGGCTTATCCAATGCGAATACCCAGGCTTGCGGACCCAACCCCGTCGACGCGAATGTCGTGGTGGCCGCGGTCTCGCAAGCGTACCAGGCCGCGCTGGTGAATGCAGTCTGGTGGGGAACCAGCTACGAGGGACTCTACTACTCCACCGACGCCGGCCAAAACTGGTGTATGTCTACCATCACGGATGGCGCGGGAGAGATCGTACAGCAGCCGGGATCGAGCAACGGGATCGTTGTAGGCATGGACGGCAATGCAGCGACTTCGGTGGTGTGGAACCCGGTTCGGCAGTTGTTTGTGGCGGCGGTGCGCTACCACGGCTATTATCTGTCCGCGGATGGCGTCACCTGGACGCGCATGACCGATCAGCCCGGAGCGGGGCTGATGGCGAGCGTGCAGTTGTGCCCGGCCAATTCCGGCGGCACGGGTAGCCGCGGCTGCCCCATCTTTCGCGGCACGCTAGCGGTGAATCCATCCACCGGCGACACCTTTGCCTGGACGGTGGACGAAAACAACCAGGACACAGGCATCTGGCAGGACGAGTGTGCGGCAAGCAAGAACGCCTGCGCCAACGCGACGATCTGGGCACCGGCGCAGACGCAACTCTGGGGCACGGCGGCGTTGGAGTCCAGCACATCGCCGAGTACTACGGCCACCATTGCAGGCGGCAAATACACGCTGGCGCTGGCTGCTGTTCCCTCCGGGCAGGAGACAATCGTGCTGGCCGGGGCCGGCGACTTGTGGAAGACCAATTGCCCATCCTCGCAAGGCTGCACCTGGCGCAACACTACGAATTCGACGGTGGGATTCTGCGCGCAGGTGGGCGAATACCAGCATGCGCTGGCCTGGAACGCGGCCACGACCAGTCCGCAGGAGATTTTTGTGGGCAACGACAGCGGGCTGTGGCGCTCGCTGGACGCTATCGGCGAGACGGGGCCGGTGTGCGGCTCCGACAGCAACTCCGGCAACACAGACGCCAGCCACTTTCAGAATCTGAATGGGAGCCTGGGTTCGCTGGCCGAGGTAACAAGCCTGGCGCAAGTGGGCATGACGCCCTATACGAGCTTGACCGGACTGGGATTCAACGGAACTGCCGGAGTGAAGAGCAGCGCGGGCGCAACCGCGGAGTGGCCGCAAATTCTGGGCGGCGCGGGCGGGCCAGTGGCGATTGATCCGGTCAACAGCAACAACTGGTATGTGAACAACGAGGAAGGCGTTTCCATCTACCAGTGCTCCCAGCTTGCTCCCTGCACACCGGCGGCCTTTGGCTCGACCCCCGTGGTTACCGACGCGGATGTGGGCGGGGATGGTTGGACGATGAACACGCCAGCGCCGTTTCTGGTGGACCCGCTTGACAATACACAGTTGCTGATCGGCACCTGCCGGGTGTGGCGCGGACCGGCCAGTGGTGTGGGCTGGAACGCCGTAAGCCCACCGCCCTTCCTCGATGGAATCACCGGCAACTCTTCTTGCAGCGGCAACGCGCTCATTCGTTCGATGGCAGCCCAAGCGCTGCCTGCTTCGGCGGCGCTGCCTCAGGGCGGAGAAATTGTATATGTGGGAATGTACGGCTCAAAAAACGGCGGCGCGACGCTGCCCGGCAGCGTTCTGAGCGCAACCTACAACCGTGCGGCCAACACCTGGAGCACATGGACGGACCTGACCACGCTGCCCAACCATCCGGTCTCCAACGACACCCCCAACCCGCTGAACCGTTTTGGGCTGGACATCTCCAGCATCTATATCGACCCCCACGACAGCAGCGGGCAAACGGTCTACGTGACCGTGGCGGGCTTTCCGACTTTCATGGAGAATGTGCAGGTGGTCTACGGTTCAACCACCGGCGGCGCAAGCTGGACGGATTTGACCTCCAACCTGCCCCACGCTCCGGTGAACAGCGTGGTGGTGGACCCGCAGGACGCCGGCACGGTTTATCTCGCCACCGATATTGGCGTCTGGTCCACCAGGGGAATCGCGTCGGGAAGCTGCAATGTGGAGACGCCAGGCTGCTGGTCGATCTTTGGCACCGAGTTGCCCACCTCGCCGGTGGTTGCGCTCAGCGCCGCACCCATCTCCGCCGCCGTGCATGATCTGGTGGCCGCAACCTATGGCCGCGGCATCTGGGCGACGCCTCTATGGACGGCGAGCGAGGACGTGACGACGGCCTCCGCGGATCCCTCTTCGCTGACCTTTTCCCCTCAGGCGGGAGGAACATCGAGCAATACGCAGACGGTGACGGTGACGAATACAGGAACGGCCTACCTGGCGCCAACCTTCAACAGCACGAGCGGAGATTTCACGATGAGCGACAGCATGGCCGGCGGCTGCCAAAGTGTGACGGTGGCTCCCGGCGACAGTTGCGCGATCAATGTAAGTTTTGCTCCTACACTGGCAGGAATGCGGACCGGCACGCTGAGCATCGGCGGCAATCTGAGTACGCCCAATCTGACGGTTTCGCTCAGCGGAATGGGCATGGCCTCCGGCGTGGTCAACTTTACCCAGGCCACGCTCTCCTTCAGCACGGCGGTCGAGGTCGGCAGCTTGTCGGCGGCTGAGCCGGTGACGATCAACAACAGCAGTTCGCTGGCGGTTCCCTTCACCTTCGCCGTTTCAGGGTCATTTTCCGTGGTGAATCAGTGCGCCGGCAGCGTGATTCCGGCCAATGGTTCCTGCCCGCTGTCGGTGAGCTTCTCGCCCTCGCAATCGGGCGAGGCCAGCGGTTCGATCACCCTGACCGACGCCGCCGCCAACTCGCCCCAGATTCTCACGTTGAGCGGAACAGGCCTGGCTTTGCCTACCGACAACCTCTCCACTACTGCGCTGAGCTTTCCCGCAACCGCCCAAGGGCAGCTCTCCACCGAGCAGTTCGTCACAATCTCTAACAGCGGCGGAGTGAATCTGACTTCGATCAGCGCGGCAATTACGCAGGGCGCTTCCTTTGTGCTGGGTGCGGCGACGGGCCAGACGAACCCATGCAGCAACAGCACCGAACTCGCGCCCGAGTCCATCTGCACCATCGGCGTCCAGTTCGACCCCGCCGCAACGGGACCGCAGACCGGCACACTGACCATCTCGGATGCGCTGCACACGCAGACGGTGGCGCTCAGCGGCACCGGCCTCACGTCGCCTGTGATTGGCGTCAGCTCCGCCAGCCTCAGCTTTTCGACCCAGCCCGTCGGGCAACCTTCTTCGCCGCTAAGCATCACCATCACCAACACCGGCCAGGCGCCGATGGCCGGCGTGGACTTCGCCATCACGCCATCGTCGGGCAGCAGCTTTTCCTGCAGCCCCAACGCGTGCAGCGTGCTGCCTGCGCCGCGCTCGCCTCTGGAGCTACGTGTTCGGTGCAGGTGGTCTTTACTCCCACGTCGGCGGGCGGCGCGAATGGCCAGCTGGTGCTCACCTCGCCCACCGCTGGCGTCGCGCCGGTCCAGGTACAGCTCACCGGCAACGGATTAACCACCTCCGGACTCAACGCCAGCCCGGCGCAGATTCTCTTCCCCATCGTCCTTCCTGGCCAGTCCAGCCGTACGAATACCGTGGTAACCGTCACCTATACGGGAACAGGCACGGCCAGCGGGCTTGTTCTCACGGCCACTCCCCCCTTCAGTTTGGTGGACAACACCTGCGCCAATGCGCCCGGCGCGCTGGCTTCAGGGGCAAGCTGCACCACCGGGGTCGTCTTCTCGCCCACGCTCAACGCCCCTTACACGGGAACGCTCACCATCAAATCCACCTCGGTGAGCAATTCCGTCAGTATCCCGCTGAGCGGAACGGGTGGAACGCCGGGGACGATTCAGCCGCAGCCCAGCTCGGTTGCCTTCCAGCAAACCGGCGTCGGCCAGTATAGTAGCGCTACCACGGTCACTCTGACCAACCCGCTTGGCAACTCCAACCTCACCAACTTCGCTCTCAATGTCACACCGGGCTTCCAATTGGTGAACAATACCTGCCCCACCACGCTTGTCGCCGGCTCCAGTTGCACGACGGGCGTCGAGTTTACGCCCACCAGCCCCGGCCTGCAGAGCGGCAGCCTGACCGTGACCAGCGACGCGCTGACCAACGGCGCGTCGGTCTCCCTCTCCGGGATGGGCTTCGACTTTGCAGTCACGCCCTCCGGCTCCTCCACTTTAGCGGTGGTCAGCGGCCAGACCGCCAACTTCGAGCTGTCGGTTACCCCCCTGCTGGGCTCCCAGGGAGCTTTCACCTTCCAGTGCGGAACGCTTCCCCTTTATTCCACCTGCACCCTCAACCCCACCAGCGAAGGCGTTCCTGCCAATAGCAGCGGCAGCGTCACGGTGCAGATTGCCACCGGCATCTCTCCGTCCACCGCGCGCGCCACCCAATCGCCAGCCTGGCCCCTGCTTCCGCTCTCCTGCGCGGCGGCTCTGGTGCCCTGGGCGCTGCGGCGGCGACGCAGGGCGTTGGCGTTGATTGCCTTACTGGCTGCGCTGGCTGGCGGCGTCTCCAGTTGCACCGGATCGGGCGGCCGCCTGCCTTACACCGAACCTGTCGCCAAAGTTGGCGTCACTCCGGCGGAAAACTATACGATCAACGTCACCGCAACCTCGAACGGCGTTGCTCACACGGTCAACCTCACGCTTACCGTGGACTAAGGCGGTTTTGCAGCCTTTCATGGGCACTGCGGTTAAATTGGATAGATGGGCCACGCGCAATCAAAATGGAGAACCGAACTCGCCGCGATGATCGCGCTGGCGCTTCCGGTGGTGCTCAGCGAAGTTGGCTGGGTGTTCATGGGCATCGTGGACACCATCATGGTGGGCAAGCTGGGACCGGCGGCGATTGGAGCGGTCGCGCTGGGTAATGCCGTCTACTACACACCGGCGATTTGCGGGATCGGCCTGCTGCTGGGGCTGGATACGCTGGTCTCGCAAGCCTTCGGACGCCGCGACCACGACGAATGCCACCGCTGGCTGGCCCAGGGCGTTTCCATCGTCTTTCTTCTTACTCCGGCGCTGATGCTGTTGATCTTTGCGGCCAGCTTTGGCTTTCAGCGCTTCGGTATTACGCCTGATGTGGCCGCGCCCGCCGCCGCCTATCTGCGCATTCTCAACTGGGGCACGTTGCCGCTGCTGGTTTACGGCTGCACGCGGCGCTACCTGCAGGGCGTGGGCGAAGTGCGCGTAATCACCGCAACCTACGTGGTGGCCAATCTGCTCAACTGGCTGGGAAACTGGCTGCTCATTTATGGCAAGTGGGGAATGCCGGCCCTGGGCGTGAACGGTTCGGCGATCTCGACCATCTTCTCGCGCCTCTTCATGGCGCTGGCGTTGGTGGGCTTTGCATGGCGCTACGAACGCAGGCGCGGCCATCCGCTCTTCCGCCATTGGGCCGGGCCACAACTAGCGCGAATTCGTGAGCTGCTCCGGCTGGGCGCGCCGGCGGCGGGGCAGATTCTGCTGGAAGTGGGCGCATGGAATATGGTGACGCTCTGCGCCGGCTGGTTGACTCCGGTTGCGCTGGCCACGCACCAGATCGTCTTCAATTACGCCAGCATCACTTATATGGTCCCACTGGGCCTCTCCTCGGCCGCGGCGGTCAGCGTGGGTCATGCCGTAGGCGCAGGCGATGGAGCGCGTGCCCGCCGGGCCGGATGGCTGGCGCTGGGATTGGGAATCAGCTTTATGTTGCTGGCCGCCATGGTCTTTCTACTTGCGCCCGGCTCGCTGATCGCCCTTTATACCCGCGATCCGCGCGTCATGGCCTTGGGTTCCAGGCTGCTCTGGATTGTGGCGGCCTTTCAAATTTTCGACGGCATCCAGAGCGTTTCCACCGGCGCGCTGCGCGGCCTGGGAGAGACGCGCGTTCCCATGCTGGCCAACCTGGCGGGCTACTGGCTACTGGGGCTGCCGCTGGGCATGACGCTCTGCTTTGCGCTCCACTGGGGCATCTATGGGTTGTGGATCGGCCTTCTGGCCGCCCTGATCGTCATCGCCACCACGCTGCTCGCACGCTGGCAGCACGACTCGGTGCGTCAGGCGGCAGTGAGGCCTGTCTGAATGCCTGAGACGGTGGCCAGCCCCCAGGCCATCGCCGGGGTGTTGTGGGCCATGCCGAAGCGGCCGTCGGGACCAAGAAGGATGATGCCGCCGTGGCCGCCGAGACGGTTGTAGAGGTAGGCGATAGCCTCGCGGGCGGCTATCTCCGGCGCCACGCCGCCGGACACGCGATCGACGGCCCACTTGCCCAGAACCAGCTTCATGATGGGTTCGCCCCAGCCGGTAAGGGAGACAGCTGCGGAGAGATTGTCGGCATAGCAGCCGCACCCGATCAGCGAGGAGTCGCCAACGCGGCCGGGCGTCTTGTTCAGTGTGCCGCCGGTGGAGGTGGCGGCGGCCAGGTTACCGCGGGCGTCCAGTGCGACGGCGCCGACGGTGTCATGGGTCGCGAACCGCTGCAAATCGTGCGGAAAGGCCGTCTCCTGACTCTTGTCGTCGTGGAGGGCGGGCGTGGAAGACCGCTCAGGACCGGAAAAGGATTCATCCACCAGACCGGCTGCCTCGCGTTCTTGGGCTTGGGCGAGGCGCTCGCGCTCGCGGTCAAGAACCAGCTCGGCGTTGTCGATGAGCTTCATGCCGTGGGAGTGGGCATACTGCTCGGCGCCGCAGCCGACAAAGTAGACGTGTGGACTCTTTTCGAGGACGAGGCGAGCGGCCTGAATGGGATTGCGCAGATGCTCGACGCAGGCCACGCCGCCAGCCTTCATGCGACCGCCATCCATCAGCAGGGCGTCCAGTTGGACACGGCCGTCAGAGGTAAGGAAGCTGCCACGGCCAGCGTCGAAGGTAGGGTCGTCTTCCAGAACGGTGACGGCGGCCTGGACAGCATCAAGCGCCGATCCGCCCGAAGCGAGAATGTTATAGCCAGCTTCAAGGGCATTGCGCACACCGGCCTGGTGGGCAACCGCGGCGTCGGCGGGGATGGCCCAGGCGCCGCCGTGGACGAGGAGAGTGGGAGCGGTATTGATTGAGGGTGTCAAGTAAATATCGTAGAACATTGGGCTAGGGAGCGGAAAGAATCTCCACATGGGCAACCAGATCTTTGATTTCGGAATTCATGTCAAAGGGGCAGATAGAACGAAAGTCGACTAACTCCTAGAATCTAGAAGAGAAAATAGGAGCAACTTGCTTGCATGATAATTGCGGAGGTTTGGTTAAGCTAAGAACATTAAACGGGAAAAAGACAGCAAGAAGAGTTGAGACTCTTCCAAAATTTGATTCGGACTGCTTCCGCGGAATCAATCGCAGGCGTGGGAAGAGGCTGAGAGCATCTGGAAAGCGCGAATGGATGATCTGACCTTGGCGAAGAGCAGCACAGGAAGTGGCGTAAGCGGCTAAAGGAAAATGATCTTCGGCGCAGGAATCGCATGGAACTCTCAGAACATTCTCCGGGTTAAGGGGTAGCAGCCAGGGCTATGCAAAGGCGGCTTCAAGAGCAGAAAGAGGCTGCCGCGGACTTGCGGCGCCCGATGAGACCCATTCGGTGGGTGAGGGGGTGATTCCAAACGGGAATCGCCCTTTTTCTTTCTACGGAATAATGCACAGCTGTGGAAGATGGGACGGGATTGGCGAATGGAATGGTATTGGCAAGACAGAGGCAGGCGGTTGTTAAAAAACCGCATGGAAGTGGGACGCAAAAAACAGGCGGCCGGGGAACAGCACGGCTGAGAGAAGCAGCGGACTTATACCTTGAGGTCTACAGCGATGAGATCGCCAATACTCTGTATAACAAAACAATCGACGGCAACACCACTGCCGCAAGGATATTGTTTGCGCTTGCGGAGGGGCTGATCGATTGCGAAAACCAAGAGGTAATGCAGCAGCTTTGCAGCTATGCTGAAAAGCTTGCAGCGGAGCCAAAGTGGCCGGACAAGACCATCGAAGGGTCAGTGCGGCAGCGCTCAGATGAAGGCAAATCGGAGAGTGACAAGCCGGCTTGATAGCAATGAAACAGTGAATCTCGTCCTTGCCGCATAGTTCAGTCACACGGCAGGGGCGGGGTTCCAGTCAGAGTGCGAATTCAGGCCCGCGGTTCATGCAAGAAGACAAGATTTTTCCAGGATGCGAAAGATAGTATCTACGTTTCCCGGAAAGAAAGAAGAGACACAGATGAAGCTTACAAATCACGAAGGTTTGCGCGCCGGCAGATGGATGAAATGGTTGCTGATGGTGGTGGGATTGATGATGATCAGCGACGTTTCGCGCGCGCAGGGAATCAGCACGACGACGGTCCAGGGGACGGTGTACCTGGCGAACGGTCAGCCGGGCACGGGAACACTGGTGGTGAGCTGGCCATCGTTCACTACGGCCGCCGGCCAGTTAATCACAGCTGACAGCACAACTGTGACCATAGCACCAGATGGATTTGTAAGCGTAAATCTGACGGCCAACCAAGGGGCAACACCGGCCGGGTTGTATTACACGGCTGTCTTTTACATGAGCGATGGAACCACGCACACGCAATATTGGGTAGTTCCAGCGGCGGCGCAGGCGACATTGGCGCAGGTGCAGGCACAGCTGATGCCGTCGACGCAGGCCGTGCAAGCGGCGAGCGTGGCCTATGTCAACCAGGCGCTGGCCTCTCTTGCAGGTGGACAACTAACGGTGGCGGGTGACACCATGACTGGCCCGCTGACCCTATGCTGCGATCCTACGCAACCCATGCAAGCGGCTGACAAGCACTATGTCGATAACAGCGTCGCGCAGGCTGTGCCGTTGTCGGGCGGAACAATGACCGGGCCGCTGACCAGTGTGAAGTTAGGCGCGGTCTATCAAGTGGATCAGTTTACCGGCGCTGACTTCGGCGCCAAGCTGAGCGCGTGCCTGAGCGGACTATCTTCGAGCAATGGCGGAACCTGCGATGCGCGCAACTTCAACGGAACTCAGTCGATGAGATCGAATCTGACAATCTCGACGGCGAATGTTACAGTGCAGTTACCCTGCGCGACGATTTCGACGGCGAATCAAGTGATCGTAACAGCAGGAACAAGAAATGTATCCTTGCGCGGCTGTGCACTGCGCGGAGCAAGCGCTTCTAGCGGGAGTCAGGGCGGCACGGTCTTTCTCTACTCAGGATCAAATGCAATGTTACAGGTAGGTGATCCGACTTATGCCGCGGATACACTGGGCTTTCATATGGACAATGTTGTCATCAATACGACGGCTTCGGCAAGCGCGACGGCGAAGGGGTTTGTCGCTTATCGCACGCAGGAGCTGGACCTGGAAAGCCTGTATCTTCTTGGTAACTCGAATCAAACCGGGATGACTTTGGATGGAACCGGCAATTATACAGGCGGAACATTTGCCGACAATGAGATAAGTGGTTTTCAGACAGCGGTCAATGCCATCGGCCACCAGATTGCAACCCCCGCGATAACAGACTGGATGAATGCCAGCACGTTTCTGCGACTGCACATCGATTGCCCGACGAACGCCGGAAATCCCATCAGCGGCACTTATGGAATCAATCTTCAGCAGGGTGATGGCAACACATTTACAGGAGGAGATGTAGAGGGATGCTCAACGGCCTTGCACTTGGGAGCCAACGCGCAGAGCAACACAATCGTCGGCTTGCGAAACGAAAACTCGACCAACCAGGCGGTGGCGGATGCGGGCAGTTCGTACAATAGCTGGCTGTCAGGCGGAACAATTTTTACAGGACAGTTGACCGACAACGGTACGCGCAACAGCTTTCTCGATACATTTCACCGTAGCTTCAACGGCTTGAATGGTGATTGGTACGGCAGCCAGAAGGACGCCACGATCACCAATCACTATCGCCTGGGAATTGGCGCCGGAAACGAGCGCGGCTTGTTGAACGAGGTACAGACCGACTACGGATACCGCTGGCTTGAAGGTTACTCCGACGCGACGGCGGGCGAGCAGTTCTATCAGGTTGAAGATCTGCTCAACAACGTGAACCGCATTTCCATAGGGCAGTATAACAACGGGCAATCAAGCACGAACAACCAGACGGTGATCAATGCTGCGGGAACGGGAGCGGTGGTGCTGAACGGGTCAAACAACTCGGGCACCGGCGGAGTGGTCATTGGTTCCGGCGGCGCAAACGAGAGCACGATTGCGACAATCAGCAATGCTGGAAACACGCAGTTCAATGGAACGATGTTAGTAGGTGGAACGACGCAATCAACCGGTACAATGACGGTTCGCAATAATGCTGACAGCGAGGTAGATTACTATCTTTGGCCGGGATTGACTACAAGTCAAAAAGGCTCCTATACCTACAAGGACTGGAATGGTAACAGCCAGTGGTACATGGTGAAAGATCAGTACAATAACTGGGCGCTGAATTCGGCCACGGGCGGATTAGACAGCTTCAAGGCCTATCAGAGCACCAATAGCGGCGACACCTACATCAATTCATCGAACGCATCGGGGGTTGTTCGCGTCAACTACGAAACTGGATCGGGAACAGCATTCAACATCTACGGCGGCGGCAGCAGCAACTTGTACGCCAGCTTTACGGGAGAGGCGGCAATCAAGTTTCCCGGCCTTGCGGCAAGCAGCGGCCATAACTGCCTGCAGATAGATAACTCAGGCTATATCACGAATACAGGATCAGGCTGCACCTCGGGCAGCAGCAATGGCACGGTGAACGCGGGAAACAGCGGACAGATCGCCTATTACAGCAGTTCGGGCACAGCGTTGTCCGGCATAAATACGGTACCGATTTCGGCTGGAGGAACGGGATCTTCCACGACTACCGGCGCCTTGTCTAATCTGGGCGGCGCAGCGCTTGCGGGGGCGGCGTTTACCGGGCCGGTAAGTGTGGCCGGTACCTTCGCTGCACAGGATATTTCCAGCATCGGACCACTTTATGATGTAACTCAGTTTGGCGCAACAGGCAACGGAGTAACAGACGACACGGCTGCAATTCAGGCGGCGATCAACGCTTGTTCTGGAATGTCTGGAGGTATTCTGCAAGGCACTGGGGCTGGCACGGTTGAGTTCCCAGGAGGAAAGACCTATATTATTTCGTCCACACTGAATCTATATGATGGCTGCTATTATGTGGGCGCACCTACTGGTGGAAACAAGATGACTCAGATTCAATGGGCCGGGCCAGCGGTAGGCACCACAGTGAGCACTACAGGTTTTACATCAGCGTCGAACGTAGCTTATCCCTCCACGACCTACACAGCAGCTTTTCCGCAGATTGTAGGATCAACGCAGAATCGCGCTACCCCATATATAGTGACGTTTACGGGCACAAATAGCCTGACCGCGAGCCAGTGGGTGCAAGTTACAGGCTGCACAACAACAACAGGAATGTCGCTCAATCGCGCTGTGGGACAGGTGGCGTCTTCGACGGGATCGACAGTAACAGTAGCGATGCCGGAAGGAAGTATATTAACTGGGACCAGCACGGACAGTTGCACACTGACGACCGTAAGCGTGATGGCGGCGTTTGATGCGCAAGCCCATTTTACAGCTACAGTGAAAGCACTGACGTTTGCAAACAAATCCGGTAATCCAGCAGCGTCTATTGATTTGCTCTTTGGCTCTCGCGTGGATACAGGGACACTGATTGATGGAGTGTGGACTGAAAGTCCAACGTTATACGGTTATTATTTCGCCAGCGGCGGAATCAATGAGAGCTTTGTCAATGGATGGAGAGCAGACTCAGCTGGACAGGCCGGGATTTACTTCAGAGTAAGCGGTGGAGACAACCTGGGCCTATACAACGGCACAGTGCCGAATGGCTTGACAAACGGCGCTGGAGTAATTCTGGATAACTCAGCTTGCTCAATTGGGGGCGGCGGAGGCGTTATGCACTTCAATGCCTCCCATGTATTGTTTGAGCAGGACTCAACGCCGGCTACAGGGCTGGCAGGTTTGGTGCTTTATCAGTGCGTCACTGACCCGCAGGTTGTTCAGTTTTTTATCGATCTCGACAACAGCAACATATACAATCCTGCTGTGATTGTTTCGCCCGCTAGCGACACTGCGCTGGAATTACAGATCATCAACAGTCAAGCCACGGGTTTCAGCGGAGTACCAAACCTTACGCGCTACAACGTTACCGGAACGAGCGGCTATATTCCATTTCTCAGTTATGCGCCTTCGTTCAACAGCACTGCCTTGGCGCCGTCTGCTTCAGCGCCGCCGATTCAACTCATAGGCGACGTGAATGTTTCGCAGCTGTGGCAGTATGGGATTCAAGCATCGGCTTTACTGTACTCTGATCCGTTGTTCGCGGCTTTGCCAAATGCTACTACACTCTTCGCTGGGCAAGTTATTGCACCGTCGAGTTATTGGAAAGGCGCAAACGGCAAGCGTTACGCTCTTGACGTTGTGTATCAAACAGGAACTACCGGAACACCGAATAGCGGAGCTACTACCTGCACGGGAACGAGCGGTACAAGCATTCTGACCTGCACGAGCGCCACAGACTTATCAGCGGGCCAGCAAATCAGCATTGGAACGGATACAAACAAGAGAATCGCATTAGTGGACGCCACGAATACCGCTGCTGTGCTGGTGCATCTTCAAACCAATCTGGCCTCAACCTACTCGAATGCTACAGAACTTACATTCAGTGCGCCGATACTTGGCCCCGAAATACAAATGCCGACGAAGTCTTCAACTGTGCCGACAACGCTGGCGTGGTCGCAAGGGGATATGGAACAAAACTCCGGTGCGACAGCCAACGGGGTTGCAGCGTGGGTGAATGTTTCTGCTGGAACGCCGGGGACGTGGGCCGGAATTCCGCTCGGCAATAGTAGCGGGCAGATTGCACCGTCGCAGATTTCCAGTACGACTGGATCGGGTAATGTGGTTCTAGCTTCCGGAATTCAAGGCACGGACACGAATGTGCTGTCAGCAGGGACCATCTCAGGCACAGGAACGCCACTTTGCACAGATGCAAATGGAGGAGCAACTACAACAGGCTGCCCAAGCATAGCGGGAGCAACAAATACCCCGGCATGGCTCCAGAATCTTGGTAGCGGCGCGGATGGGTCGTATGAGTGGAGCAACACAGGAAGTTGTACGACAAGCCCGACGCACTGTTCTACGAACTGCACCGCAGCATCTCCATGTGCGATTACCGGTGCAGAATACTTTGCGACACAGTGGCAGGTGGATGCTGGGGCGTATGTCTACGAGAATTTGGCATCAGCAGCAGGGCTTGTGGTTCATGCCACGGGAGCCTGCAATGACTATGGAACGATTCTGGTGAATGGAGCCAAGAGCACCTATGCGGCCACTGGCGTGGGTGGCGGTAGCGGCGGCGGTAGTGGCGGCGGAACAGCAGCGGGGTCGGCGGGCGGCAAGAGCTATTTGTCCGCTGCACAAACTGGCCCTTTATACATTAACGGCGGTACGGCAGGTGCAGCCAGCGGCGGCGCGGGCGGCAATGGCTCTGCTCTTGGAACGCAATACCAGCGGGCCTCTGCCAATGGTGGCGCGGGCGGGTATGACGGTTTGTATATCGGCGGCGGCGCAGGAACAGCAGGGGGTTCCAGTGGCGGGGCTTTGGGTTATCCGGGCGGCGGCATAGTACAGATGTGCTCCACGATCAACGGAGCGAGCGGCGTGATTGATGCCAGCGGCGGTTATGGGATGCCACCATCCGCCAACTCAACAGGCGCAGGCAGCGGCGGCGGCGGCGGTGTGGTGATTCTCTCCAGTCAGGCATCCGTTAGCACCTGGCCGGCAATCTATACGGCAGGCGGGCCAGGTGGCCTGGTTACGGTGCCAGAGGCACTTGGAACCAGCGGCAGTTGCACTACGCAGCCGAAGGCGACTTTAGGCGTGACGAGTGGGGCGCTGAATGGCAGTTGCACTGTGGTTCAAGCAGGAGCTGGTTGCGGATCCGGCACGAACGTCACGTTTAACGTGGTGGGCGGCGGCGGAACGCTGGGGAGTGGAACGGTGAACCCGACGTGGAGCGGTGGGGCGCTGGCAAGTTGCGCCGTGACGCAGGGAACGAGCAGCGGTTACACCGCGGCGACGTATACGACGGCGGGAACAGGCGGGGACGGCGGCAACGGCTGGTACGCGGAGTTCCAGAAATGGTAAAGACTAGCATCGAGTCCCCGTTCTGTATTCAAGCGGGATTTACAGGACGGGGACGGTTGAGATGAGGGAACCGTGGCGGAGACGATGGACGGCGGCGGGGCGATTGCAACGGAGTGGGAGCTTTGTTTGGAGGAGTTGGACGCAGAGGAGTTGGAGCGCTTCGGGAGGATTTTGGATCATCGGCCAGCGAGTTTGCGGGGGCAGACGGTGGGTATGAAGCTGGCCGAGCATCTGCTGCTGGTGAGGACACGGGAGGGGTGGACGGCGCCATTGAAGGCGAATGTAGCGCAGCGGGCCTTCGAGGAGCGGCGGGGCAAACGGAATATTGTGCTGAAAGCACGGCAGATGGGGATGACGACATGGGCTGCCGCGCGATTTTTCCTGAAGACGATTACCCAGCCGGGGACTTTGACGCTGGAGGTGGCTCATACGCAGGAGGCGGCGGAGGAGATTTTCCGGATTGTTCACCGCTTTGTGGACTGGCTGCCGGAGGCGCTGCGCGAGGGGCCGCTGAGGACCTCGCGGGCGAATGTGCGGCAGATTGTCTTTCCTGAGATCGACTCGCAGTACCGGGTGGTGACGGCGGGCGACCGGAATGCGGGGCGGGGATTGACGGTGCAGAATCTGCACTGCTCGGAACTGGCGCGCTGGCCAGCCGATCCGGCGGAGACGCTCGCCGGGCTGCGGGCTTCGATGGCGCCGGGGGCGGAATTGATTCTGGAGTCGACGCCGGAGGGAGTGGGCGGCTGCTTTTACGAGGAGTGGCAGAAGGCCGGTGAGATGGGGATGGTACGGCATTTCTTTCCCTGGTGGATGGAGCAGCGCTACCGGGCGGCGGCGGTGGACGAGTCTAGCCTGAGCGAAGAAGAGCGCAATTTAATAGCGCGGGAGCGCCTGGATTTGGAACAGATCGGTTACCGGCGGCAGATACGGGCGGATTTTCGCGGATTGGCGCGGCAGGAGTTTGCCGAAGACGAGGAGAGCTGCTTTTTGGCCAGCGGGGATTCGGTCTTTGAGCTGGCGGCGATTGAGGCGCGGCTGGCAACGATGACGCTCGCGGCCGAGCAGCGGCGGAATGGCGAGCTGGAGGTGTGGCTGCCGCCGGTGAGTACAACCAGGCGTGGCTGGTGGTGGAGCGCAACAACCACGGCAGCGGAATTCTGGCGCTGATTGAGTCGGCCTGCGGGTATGAAAAGGTTTACAAGCAGAATGGTCAGGCGGGCTGGCTGACGACCTCGCTGAGCCGGCCGGCGGCGCTGGGGCGGCTGAACGCGGCGCTGGTGGAGCGGCCGGAGCAGTTTCAGAGCCGGAAACTGCTGGCCGAGTGCCGGAACTTTGTGCGCCTGCCGGATGGCCGGATGGGAGCGCGGCCAGGGACGCACGACGACCGGGTGATGGCGATGGCAATTGGACTGGCGGCGCGGGCCACCTGCGGTGGGGCCAGCGGCTCGCTATCGCCTCGCGATTAGCTGGTAGTTGCTAACAGTTAGCTGTTAGCTGCTTTTCGGGGGTGATCGCGTAAAATTGGGAACGAGTTAGGGGAACGGGCTTGGCAGTACTGGCGGTGCAGCATATCCGGCGGATGCGGGGCGGAGCGCAGGGCCAGTTGATGCTGGGCGCTGATGGGCGCGTGTATGTGGTGAAGTTCCAGAACAATCCGCAGCATACGCGGGTGCTGGCCAACGAGTATCTGGCCTCGCGGATTGCCGCGGCAGCCGGGCTGACCGCGCCGGAAGTGGAGTTGGTGGAGGTATCAAGCTGGCTGGTGGACCACACGCCGGAGCTGGATATTGACCTGGGAAAGAGGCGGGAAAGGTGCCGCGCGGGGTTGCAGTTCGGTTCACGATTTGTGGGCGGGCTGATGCCGGGCCAGGTGGTGGATTACCTGCCCGAAGAGCAGATGGCCGAGGTGAGGAATCTGGGCGAGTTTGCCGGGATTCTGGCGCTGGACAAGTGGACCGGCAATGCCAATGGCAGGCAGGCTGTCTTCCAGCGCAAGCAGCGGGAACGGCGCTACCGGGCGGTCTTCATCGATTACGGGTACTGCTTTCACGCCGGGGAGTGGAGCTTTGAGAATGCGCCGCTGCGCGGGGTCTACTACAGAAACGACGTCTACCGGAAGATTGCCGGCTGGGAAGCCTTTGAGCCCTGGCTGACGCGGCTGGAGACGATGCCGGCCGAAACGGTGTGGGCGGCGGCCAACGAGATCCCCCCGGAGTGGTATGGCGGCGACCTGAGCGAGATGGAAGCGCTGGTGGAGAAGCTGTTGGCGCGGCGCAGCCGCATTCGGGAGCTGATTGTAGGCTTCGGGCTCTCGGATCGGAAGCCATTTCCGAAATGGGCAGAGATGAGTAAAAAAGTTGTGACAGAGGGTTGGAAAGAGAGCCGATGGGGGGATACCATCGGGGGAAGAGTGAATTGAAGGCAGGGAACAGCTACCAGCATACAGTTGAGAGCTGAAGGCTGTTAGCTGTCAGCTGTAAGCTGTGAACTTACGATGAGTCAGGGAAATCAGCGTCGGGCGTGCGAGTTTCAACTGCTCCGGTATGTGCCGGATGCGGTCAGGAACGAGTATGTGCATATCGGGGTGATCCTGCGCGAACAGGGCAGCCGCGAGGGCGCGCAGGTGCGTTTTACCCGCGACTGGCGCCGTGTGCGCTGCCTTGACCCGGAGGCCGACACCGCGCTGCTGGAGGGCATGGAGAGCGAGCTGCGGCGGCGCTTCGAGGCCGAGCCGGAGGGCAAGCTGATGCTGTTGCTGAGCGAGTCGCTCAGCCTGAATGTGCAGATGACCGACCCCAAGGCCTATCTGGCGGAGAGTTTGCCGGCGGGAATGGAAGAGCTGATGCGGATGTATGTGGAGCCGCCGCCCAGAGAGCGCATTCCCAGATTGTCCGGGCGGGCGGCGATCCAGGCCAAGATGCGGACAGAGTTTGAGCGAGCCGGAGTATGGGATTTGATGCGGAAAAAAATTGCCGCCTCGGAGTATACGCGGCCCGGTGATCCGCTTCGCATTGACGTGGGATACAGGCCGAATGGACTGAGCCACCCCGCGAACGAAGACCCTTTCCCTTACCCCAATGAGCAAAGATCGCTCGTTGGGGACCCCGAGTCCGCGGGAACCCCGTTCATTCGTATGTTTCACGCGGTGAGCCTGGAGCCGGGCGTGGAGATGGCCAAGGTGCTGGCTTTTTCCTCGGCGGGACTGAGAGCCGGAGTGGCGCGGGTGGAGAAGGCGCAACTGGAGCTGACGGCGGTGATTGAGCCGGCGGCCCGGCTGGGCGCGACCGACGAGGAGCCGGAGCGGCTGGAGATGTACAGGTTTGGCGTGGAGACGATGGAGGAGCACCAGATCAGGGTGCTGACCACGTCCGATCTTGGCCGAGTGGCGGAGACGGCGCGGCGCGAGTTGCGAGTGTGAGAAAGGCAGCGAACAGCTGACAGCTTACAGTTTCGATGAGTTGTTTTCCCGATGAATTTTATTTTGCTGAAGTTTGCATATCATTTCCTGAGTTTGTTGTAGGATCGGTTTTGTCAGTGAGAGAGGAGTCGTTGAAGGCTGAGAAGATTCAGCCTGCGCTTGCGGCTCGAATGGATAACTGTTAGCTGATAGCTATTAGCTGTCGGCTTGAAAAAGGCATGGCCCTTTCCGGGGCTGTGCCTTTTTTGTTTTTGGGACGGCGAAGAAGGAAGGTGCGCGTGAAGGTAGGAGAGCAGTTGCGGGAGATCTGGCGGCAGGCGACGGGGAGTGGCCGGAGGACGAATTTGGCGGCCAGCGCTGCCGATGCGGAGGCAGAGCGTAAGACGCTGGCGCTTCCTTCGATACTTACTCCGGTCCAGTTTCCGGGGCGGCTTCTGCCCAAGCCGACGCCGATGAATCTTCGCCGGTTTGCGGAGACGCCGGTGGTGCGGCGGGCGATCAACGTGATCAAGGATCGCATTGCGGCGATGGACTGGCAGGTGAGGGTACGGCGCGGCGTGAAGCAAGGGGAGCTGGCCGACGCTCAAAGAAAGCTGCGGGCGCTGCGCCGGACGCTGGAAGAGCCGAATGCGGCGGACAGTTATCGCACCTTGATCGAACAGGTGATCGAGGATATGCTGACCGGCGGCTTTGGGGCTATCGAGATGGAGCCGACCGGCGACGGGGAGCGGCCGGCGATGCTGTGGGCGGTGGATGGTGCTTCGATCCGCATCAATCCCCGCTGGGACGGGCAGCCGGAGTCGCCCCGCTATGCGCAGGTGATGCCGGGGCAGATGGAGTCGAACGCGGTGGATCTGCGCGACGACCAATTGATGTATATCCGCATGAATCCGCGCAGCTTTACGCCTTTCGGCCTGGGACCGCTGGAGGTCGCCTTCGAGACGGTGAATCAGTTTTTGAGCGCGCATCGCTATGCGGGTAAGCTGGCGGCCAACTCGGTGGCGCAGTATGCGCTGTGGCTGAACGAGGCAACGCCGGCGCAGCATGACCGGCTGATTCGCTGGTGGCAGGACGAGATTGAGGGAACCGGGCGGGTGCCGCTGATCTCCACCGAGCAAAAGCCGGAGGTGCTGCGTTTTGCCCAGGGCACGGACGCGGATATGCGGCTGGCATGGCAGGAGTTTCTGATTCGCATGGTGGCCAACGCCTTCGGGCTTCCGCCGCTGATGCTGGGGCTGGAGGCGGATGTCAACCAATCGACCGCGGCGGAGATGACCGATGAGGCCTTCCGCGGAGCGATCTCGCCGCTGGCGATGCTTCTGGCCGGTCACATAACGCGTGACCTTTTCGGCAAGTGCATTGGATGGCGGGAGTTTGAGTTTGTCTTCAACGAACTGAACGCGAGGGACGAGGAGACAGAGCTGGCCGTGCAGGTGCAACTGCTGAAGGCCGGTGTGTATACGGTGAACGAGGTGCGGGCGATGCGGGGACTGGGCCCTCTGGGGCAGGATGGGGCGGTTCAGTTGACGGGGAAAGCGGAAGATACAGGGACCAGGGACTAGGGGACTAGGGATTATGGACGAAAAATCCTACCTCGAACTTGGGGCGGGATTTGTGTTTACTGGATGCGGGCATGGGTGTCAATTCGGTTCCCTGTTCCCTATTCCCTAGTCCCTAGTCCCTTTGTCCCTTAGTCCCTTCAGAGCGGAGAGCGCATGAGACTGGAAGCAATGGCGGTAAAGATTCCCCAAGTGGACGGTCACCCCAACCGGGTGGCCTTCGAGGGGGTGTTGACGATGGTGAATGCAGCCAGCGACAAGGCGCCGGCGGGAGCGCGCGGGCATCGGGTGATGCTGACGCGCGAGGCGGCGGAAAAGGCGCTGCCTTCGCTGCTGGGCATGGCAGTGGACTACCGGCCGGGATGGGATGGCCACGACGCGCGGCGCAAGATCGGGCTGCTGACCGAGGCGGATTTGATCGGACAGCGCCTGGTTGTGAAGGGCTACCTTTACGCGCGTGATTTTCCCGAAGTGGCGGGAATGATTCAAGCGCAGTCGCCCGAGGCAATGGGCATGAGTTATGAGCTTGCCGATGCGCGGGTGGAAGATATGCGGGCCGATGTGTGGAAGCTGACCCGCGTAACCTTTACCGGAGCGGCGATTCTGCTACGGGACAAGGCGGCCTACCGGGCCACAAGCTTCCGCATGGCGAGTTAAGAAGGCAGCTAACAGCGGACAGGTTGCAGCTAACAGTTTATAACTGCCTGCTGACAACTTACCAACAACTGATAACTCATGGCTGTTTGCTGACGGCTGTGAGTTGTCAACTAATGAAAGGAAGAGCATGGAAAACGAAGAGAAGGAGATTGCAGGCCGGCTGGAAGCCGCTACAAGCCTTCTGGAACGGACGCTGAACTGGCTTGAAGAGCGGCAAGGCACCCCGACCGGCGAGGTGGAGCGGATTTCGGCGACCGTTGAACAGAGCCGGCGCGAGGTGGAACTTACCGAAAAGCTGGCCGCGGTCGAACGGGAGTTATCGGAGCTGAAGGCTGCCGCAGCTCAGAATGTACTGACTCCTCTGCGCCGGACGCTGCCGTCGACCACCAGCGAGATGCTGGCCAAGCACGGCATCGGGGAAGGTCCGGTGGATGTGCGGACTCTGGATACGGCGCTGGCCGGACTGAGCCTGGAGCAGCGCATCGCGGTCAAGAGCCAACTGCTGCGCGCGGGCGCAATTGCATAAGAGCAGCAAACAGCGAACAGCCGGCAGTAGCACTTGGCGGCTGGCAGCAACAACCGACAACAGACAACTGAGAACTGACGACTGTCAGCTGTTAGCTGTCAGCTAGAACAGCCCCATGGAGGGGGCGGAAAAACCTATGAGTGCAACCTTTGCAGACATTCACGCGGCAGCAGATTATATCGGACCGGGCGCAATCGAAGTTCCGCTGTATCAAACCGAGATTTTCGACATCTGCCGGCGTTCGAGCCCCTTCGGGCAGCGCATCAAGCAGGTTCCGGCGACCGGTCATCCGTCGCGGTTCTTCGAAGAGACGGCGATTCCGAATCCGGGAACAGCCGGCTTTGTGAATCCACGCGCCATCGTTCCCGCGACGGTCACCCCGACGCGGACCGAAATGAGCGTGCCGTTGAAAGCGATTGTTTCGCAGATCAACTACAACCTCTTTGACATCGAGTTGGGTGACCAGCAGAAGCAGTTTGCCTATCTTCAGGCCAAAGACCTTGTGGATACAGTCTCCGGCGTAATGGTGGCGCACGACGTGGCCTTGTGGAACGGCAACGACACCAGCCTGAGCGCGCCCACTACCACGCAATATATGGGTGCAATCGCGCAGATTGTGGCGGGAGGCAATTCGGTGACCGTCGCGCAGGGAGCATCCATTGTCAACGGCATGAAGACGGCCGTGGCGGAGATGTGCGCCAACACCGGCTTCTATGTGCGGCCGACAGCGATCTATGCCAATCCCATGCTGCTGGACCTGATCGACCAGGAGATGAAGGCCGAGTTCAACGTGGTGCTGAATACCGATAACATCACGGGGGGAATCCGGGTGAAGATGCTTTCGACGCAGGCGGGCGATTTGCCGCTGATTCCGGACTGGAGCCTGGGCTACACGGGTGTCATTGGCTCTGGCTCGGCATCGCTGCCGGCCTACATTGTGACCGAGGATCTGATCGAGTACCATTGGCTCGGCGATCCGACGCCGCGCATCTTCCAGTTGGGGTTGCCGAACTCGCTGGCTTACCAGTATGTCGCGATCAAGTTCGGCGCGCCGGTGGTCAAGGGCGCCAACTTTGCCCACTGCCAGGTGTTGGTGAACGGCAGGTAACAAAAAACGTTGATGAAGGGATTTCGCTCCGCGGGGTCCCTTCGCATCGTTCAACAAGACGATCAGAAAAAGGAAGGATGGGGTATGGCATATCTGCAGCCAGTGGATTACCCGAATTACGGATTGCCGGCAGGAACAACGGCGGATTGGATTACAGCCGCCACGGCATTGATCAATAGCTACTGCAGGCGGCCGGACCTGAACGTGATCCAGTACACGGAGCGGCTGCGGCTAACCAGCGGGGCGCAGACCGTGCTGCTGAGTTATCTTCCGCTGGCGCCTCTGGGAGCAGCGACAACGCCGATCGTCAGCATCGAGGGCCGTTACGCGCGGCCACGGCGCGGCGAACTTCCCAACGAGCCGCTGCTGGAGATCGCGCTGGCCTTTTCGCTGCCTGGACAGTGGACGGCGATGGATCCTAACTCAGTTGACTATGACCCTGACACGGGAGAGCTTATGCTGCCGTGGAATCTTTTGGGATTGCCCTATAACGAAGTGTCGGTGACTTATACGGCGGGGATGACTACGATTGGCGATGATGTGAAGACGGCTTGCGCGCAGATCGTACGCAATGCTCAGTCGACGCCGGCGTTGAACGCCAGCAAAACCAAGATTGACACGATGCAGATGCAGTATTTTTCGAGTTCGCTGGTGGACGAAACAGTGCAGTCGTGGCTGCGTCCCTACGTTGCGAACAGGCTGGGGTGAGCGATGAGCGATACAGCGCCGCGGAACCCGGTGAGCGCGCCGCAGATGCTGGCCGATGCCCTGCTGCGCAGCGTGGCAGGAACGACGGCCCTGCTGCGCGTGACGGGTACGAATACGGATACCAGCCAGTCTGAAGTTGGGTTGCTGGCAACTAACTTTGCAGAAGTAACAATTAGTCCGGTGGTCATGCGCAAACTGCGCCCAAATTGGCAGGAGGGCGGCGAATCAAAATGGGAGCTGCTGGTTTCAGCTACAGGAATTCAGCAGCAGGTTGATGCGCTGGATTTGCAATCAGCCCAGTCCCTCTTTGCCATGACTATGGCAGTAACTGTTGCAGGACAGGATTATCTGATTGAATCGATCGGCGCCAACGAAGCGTTCGGACAAGTTTATCTCTACCGATTGCTGATGCGGGAATCGAGGCTGTAATTAAAGCAAGCGGATAACAGTTATTAGCGAACAGTTATTCAAGCATTTTCTGTTATTGACGCGGCGCGAGGAGAAGCATTCCATGCAAAATGCAAAAGATTCGTTTTATATGGCGCTGCGCACGCGCCTGGCAGTGATCAATCCTGGGCGGACGATCTTGCTGCGCGGAGCGGAACGCCCGGGAATATTGGTGGAGGAGGCCGAGGCTCCCTTCAGCCAGATTCCCAATGACTTGTTTGTGCTGCGCTGGTTAGGTCTGGGCGTAGATGTGGACTTAGCTTCTACAATGGTGGCCGAGCAATGCGAAATAATCTATCAGACCTGCGGATCAGAGAGTTTCGGCGGGCTGGATCGCGGACGAGCGCTGAGCGAGATGGACGATGAACTAATGGCGATGTTACAACCGTTTTACACGCCCAAGCTCAACTACACGACGGCCACGCCGACAGTGATGTTGACCGCAGTGTTTTGGGACGAGCCGGGATTCGGGCCGGTTGTGATTCAGCGGGACAGACTCACTCGTTCTGCTAACGTGACAATTTACAGCTACCAGGAGCAGGGGGATTAAATGGCGGCAAATTGGTATTCAGCTCCCGCACCGGTGGCGCGGCGGGTGCGCGGGTATTTTGCGCCAGTGAACCGGACAGCGCAGACGCCGGTGCTCTTTGATCCTTCCGAACAAGGTGCATTCAGCCTGAATGCGCCGCCAACACCGTGGATCAGTCTAGGTTGGATTCAGGAGTTTCAACGCAAGCCAGCAAGTAAATCGACTGCCGTGCTAACAGGGATTCCTGCCAGCGCAATGGAGCAGGTGCGCGAGACGCTGGAGGCGCAGGTTAGCTTTGAGTTTTTAAGTTGGACCAAGTTGACAATGGCGCTGGCAACAGGCTCGCAGCATATGAATCTGCTGGCTCCGGCAAGTGGAGCAACGGCGGCGGCGGATGGCGCTCAGGCGGCGACTGTGGTGGTAGTGCAAGCCGGATCGACATCGACTTTTGTGGCGCTGACCGCAACGGATGCAGCGAAGTTTGCAGCAGGATCGATCATTGCTCTGGACGCGGATTACATTGGGCAAACAGGCTATTTAGGCACACCGATTTCGGGCGCGTATGTAAGGCAGGCGCTTACGGATATTGATTACATCCGGCGCGTGACCTTCAATGTAGCATTGGTGGCGCAAGTAACTTCAACCGGGCTGACGCTTGCCGAAGCGCTGCCTGGTGGCGCTCCTGCGGCCGGCTCCAAGTTACAGGCAGTTACAGGATTTGTGGATCGCGAAGGCGGCAGTTTCTATCAGGAATGGTCAGCATTGTTTGTAATGGAGGGAAGTCAGGGAGAGCGGATCTACTTCCACTATCCACGATTGCAGAGCATGGCAAGCGCACAAGAATACGCGTTGCCACTTGATGGGAAGAACCGGAACGGGTTGGCGCGGGTGCTTCTCAAGGGACTATTTCTGGCTCTTCCCGTGACAGATCCCCTTGATGGAGAACGCGTAGTTTGTTACCGGAGCTTTTTGCCGGCGATTAACTCCCTTGTATAACATGAATTCATAGTCAGCTAATTAGCAAGTCACCAGGTAAACGAGTTACGATGATAATCACGATCAATGGGTTAAACTACACGGCGGCTCTCGATGCGGAGCGACCGCTGACGATTGAGCGCAAGCTGAACGAGCCATCTTTGTGCCGACTATGGCTGAGCCTGCCATTCAATGGAAGCCTCGCTACGCCGTCGCGCAATCAATTAATCTCGGTGACCGGCGACGATGGAACTTACTACTTCACCGGTTACATCGCAGTAAGTCCGCTGCCGGAATTCGTTGGTTTGGCGATGGAAGGCCCGCGTTACCGGATCGCCATCCAGGCATTGAGCGACGAACTGCTGCTGGATCAATACCTGATGCCGCCGAGCGCCGGCGCAACAAGTGAGAACGCCGGAGCGCTAATGACAAACATGGTGACGCATACAGGAGTTACCAGTCTTTCGACGCAAGGGCTTTCGCTAAGCGCTCCAGTAAGTTACTTTGCGCCAGAGCCGGGCGCTCCCTGGAGCAAAAGCGCCGGGCAAGTAGCAAGCATGGCACGCGCCTCGTACAGAGCGGTCAACGGCGCATTGAGTGCGTCTTTCGTCCAGAGCATCGTGCATCCGCTGAATGAGACAGATGGTAGTTTGAATCTGGCGACACTGGCATTTACGGCCAGCGTCAAACGCGCGCTGGCAAATGACGTGACGGTCTGCGGAGAAAATGAACCGGTCGCTTATGTTACAGAGTACTTTTTGGGAGACGGAGTCACAACGCAGTTTTACCTTTCATCCGATCCATTTTTCCCGACTTCTTCAAAATCATCTATCATCAGCGAGTTATTCAATGAGTCGCAGATTAACCAGTGTGTATGGGGAATAATCGCCGGTCCAGGCGCCTTTTCACTGGGCGCAGGCGGCCTGGTGATGGGCGGCGGAAACGGAATCGATGGACAGACATTGCTGGCATGGCTTGATCCGGTCGAGATGGGTGGAACGCTGTTATTGGAGGCCGCGGGTGTAACTCTTGCCGCAGGCAGCACAGGGATACTGGCAGGCTATTTTCTCGGCATGGACACGCAATCCTCGTGCATTGCCGGTTTTCAGGCGTCTGCGCAGCAAGGCACGGGCGCTGTAACATTGCAACCGATGATTCTTGGGAGCCCTGCGGGAACTGCTTATGCGATCAATCCAGCCAATCAATATACATTGCGTATCAGAGTACATTGCCCAGAGATTGAGAGGTCGCTGGCTGTGTATCGCTCTTTTGGAGATAAAGGGGCGATAACATACGGCGGTGAGAATAATACGGCTCCGGGAAAGATACATATGGAGATTCAGCCGTTTGTCAACGGAGTGGGCGGAATGCCGGTTACTCTGTATGATGGAGCTATTGTTAGTTTACCGGGAGCTTGCAATGTTGTGGCGGTGAGCAGCATTAACCTGATTGGAAGCATGCGGGCGCTGAATCTGACGAATCTAGGATCAGGCTGGGTGGTGAGCACGCCGCCGAACGGCGGAGCGTATACCCGCACAGTGGGCACGACGGGCGAGGCCGCGGAATGTCATGTGGAACGCACTGGCAAGTTAGTATTCTATGGCGGATTTGTGCCGGTGGCGGGCGAGCAGATATCGGTGAGTTACAGAACTGTGGGCCGGGCTGTGGGACGGAGCGTGAATACCGCCAGCCAGCAGGCTTTTACGCAGGCGGGAATGCCCAGCGAGGCCTCGTGGATAGGAACGGTAACCAGTCCTCCGGCGCGCAGCTCCGCGGATTGCCGCAATGCGGCTCTGGTGATGGAACAGGCCGCGGCCGGCGTAAGCGCGCTGTGGAGCGGCAGTTACAAGGACACGAGGATGAGCTTCGTTGCCGATGTGTGGCCCGGCGATGCACTGCTTCTGAATGCGCCTTCGCTCAATCTGGATGCACAGGTGGTGGTGCGGGAAGTTACAGTCAGTTATCGGGCGAGTTATCCAGATCTGGTGGAGTATGCTATCACTTTCGCCAATGACTGGGCCGATGATCTGGCCATCAAGACGAGCGCGACAGTGCCCGCAAACGCTTGGCTTCCGGCGCCCATTGATCCCACGATGATGGCCAACCTCAACAGCCTCACTGTGACTACGTTGAATGGCACGACGGTGGCCGTGAATGCGGGCGTGACGCCACCGGCGGGCGGCGGATTCGAGATTCGATTGCGGGACTTCGCCTTTATGGCGGGCGAGGATCCAAGCCTGGTGATGCGGGCGACGCAGCCGAATATGACGTGGTCTCGCATAAGTGCCAACGACAAGTTTTATATTCGGATGTACGACGGATCGACGCCACCAAATTACTCGGAGTTTTCCACGGCGTTGTTTATCAACCTGCCACTGTGAGGATGGAGTTCAGTGAATGCGAATGATGAATGAATTCGAAGCGCAGGTACTGAGCGACTTGAGCGTGCTGAAGGCGCAGATGACGGGCCTGATGGGCGATGGCAATGGCGGACGCATTGCCGATCTGGAGCGGCGACTAGAGCGGCACGAGCTTAACTGGCAGCGGACGAAGGGCTTTCTTGCGGCTGCCAGTGTGCTGCTTGCGGTGGTCGAAGCGGCCGTGACGGCGCTCTTCCGGCGTTGAGCGTACTTTCGTATAATCGCACTATGAGTGAACAACCATTAGTTGGCGTGGTGATGGGCAGCAAGAGCGATTATGATGTGCTGCTGCCGGCTATCGAGATTCTGCGCGCGCTGGAGATTGCTTGCGAGGCGCGGGTGTTGAGCGCGCATCGCACGCCGGACCAGCTCTTTGAGTATGTGGCGGGGGCGCGTGGGCGCGGGCTGCGGGTGCTGATCGCCGGAGCGGGCGGCGCGGCTCATTTGGCCGGCGTGATGGCCGCCAAGACGCTGCTGCCGGTGCTGGCGGTGCCGATTGCGGCGACGCCGCTCAACGGGCTGGACTCGCTGCTCTCGATGGTGCAGATGCCCAAAGGGATTCCGGTAGCCACCCTGGCTATCGGCAAGCCGGGAGCGGCCAACGCGGCGTTGTTCGCGGCGGAGATTCTGGCATTGAACGACGCGGCGCTCTATGAGCGGCTCACCCTCTGGCGCGCGGCGCGGGCGCAGGAAGTGCTGGACGCGAAGCTGCCGGAGTAGGTGGCATTCGATGGGAGCGGAGGATTCGTCCCAGCTCCCAAAGGCGGCAGATAGGGCAACCACCCACCCGCTCATCGCGATAAGACCGCGATGAACGGGGCACAGCTTCTCATAGCTCAAGGTGATTCTTCAGCGCTGATGGGAGGGCCACCTGCCAGTCAGTGATTAGAAATGACTGAAAACATAAACCGCTGGGTTAAAGCCCACTTTCGTTTTGCGGCATTTGCGGCACGGCTGAAGCCGTGCCCTTTCAAAACATCGACTAAAAGATAAATTCCAGAAGCAGCTTACTCGGGGTTCTTCTCCCAGCGCTTGGGGCGGCGGTTTTGCTGCAAGATTTTTTTGCGCAGGCGGAGGGATTTGGGAGTTACTTCGACCATCTCATCCTCTGCGATGAACTCGATGGCCTGCTCCAAATTCAGAGCCTTTACAGGCACCAGACGCACGGCCTCATCGGCGTTGGAGGCGCGCATATTGGTCATATGCTTTTCGCGCACCACGTTCACGTCGAGGTCGTTGTCGCGCGAGTGCTCGCCGACGATCATCCCCTCATATACTTCGACGCCCGCTCCCACAAACAACATTCCGCGCTCCTGCAATCCGTTGAGCGAGTAAGTCGTGGTCATCCCCTGGCGGTCGGAGATCAAGGCGCCGGTGGGCCGCTGGGGAATCTCTCCCTGGTAGGGGATGTAGCCGTCAAAGAGGGCGTTCATGACAATGGTGCCGCGGGTCTCAGTGAGCATCTCACTGCGCAGGCCGATGATGCCGCGGCTGGGCACGCGAAACTCCATGCGCACACGGCCTGAGCCGTGATTGTGCATCCTGGTCATCTCGCCCTTGCGTGGCCCGAGCTTCTCGATCACCGTGCCAGTGTAGGCCTCGGGGACATCAATGGTGAGGTGCTCGACCGGCTCCATGCGCGTGCCGTCCACCGTCTTGGTGACGATCTCCGGACGTCCGGCGGAAAGCTCGAAGCCCTCGCGGCGCATCATTTCAATCAGAATCGCCAACTGCAATTCGCCGCGACCCAGCACCTTGAAGGTGTCGGGCGAGCCGGTATCTTCAACGCGGATGGAAACATTGGTCAGCAGCTCCTTTTCCAGGCGTTCGCGCAGGTTGCGGCTGGTGACGTATTGGCCTTCGCGCCCGGCAAAGGGCGAGTTATTTACGCTGAACTGAATGGCAATGGTCGGCTCATCGATGACGATGAGCGGCAGCGGCGCGGGGTTTTCGACACTGGTGATGGTCTCGCCGATGGTGATGCCCTCGACGCCTGCGACGGCCACAATGTCGCCCATCGTGGTCTCGGTGATCTCAGTGCGCTTGAGGCCGCTGAAGGTGAATAATTTGGTGATGCGCGTTTTCATCAGGCTGCCGTCGCGCTTGGAGATGGTTACATCGTCGCCCGCGTGCAGCGTTCCCTGGAAGACGCGACAGACGGCAATGCGGCCGAAGTAATCAGAGTAATCGAGATTGGTGACGAGAATCTGCAACGTGCCTTCGGCGTCGCCGGTGGCGGGGGGAATGGTGGAGACGATGGACTCGAAGAGGGGCTGCAAATTTACGCCAGGGACTGCCGGATCGAGACTGGCGGTGCCCGCCTTGGCCACCGCATAGAGTACCGGAAAATCCAGTTGCGATTCGTCCGCGTCGAGGTCGATGAAAAGGTCGTAAATTTCGTTCAGGACCTCTTGCGGCCGCGCATCGGGACGGTCAATTTTGTTGATGACGACGATGGGTTTGAGCTTGGCTTCGAGGGCTTTGGCGAGCACGTAGCGGGTTTGCGGCAGCGGCCCCTCGGCGGCGTCGACGAGCAGCATTACGCCATCGACCATCTTGAGCGCGCGCTCCACTTCACCGCCAAAATCGGCGTGGCCGGGGGTATCGACGATGTTGATTTTGCCGCCCTCGAAGACGATGGCCGTGTTCTTGGCCAGGATGGTGATGCCGCGCTCCCGCTCAAGTTCGTTGGAGTCCATCACTCGCTCGGCCACCTGCTCATTGGCGCGGAATGTTCCCGACTGCCGCAGCATCGCATCTACGAGGGTTGTCTTGCCGTGGTCAACATGGGCGATGATGGCGATATTGCGTATCGTCTGAGTCACAGGGCGGTTTTCCTTTTCTTCGAGCGAACAAAGTCAATGTGCCGTTGCCGGGGTATTCGAGGCGCATTTTCTTGAGGAAAAGCCACTTTGGGGGCTTGCCTCCGGGCAGAGCAACACTGGATTCGCTATAGTCTTGGCCACTCGGGGCCATGGGGTTGGGAACAAAAAAGCAGTTCACCGCACACAGCGGCTTCTTTCATTCTAACAGAGAAGGTTTTGGACCGATCAACCCGCCCTGCGCCGCCAGAGATCGAGCGGGTTTGCGAGTATGATGGATTTGCCTTGCCTATGAATCGTCGAGCAAAGTCGCGCCCAACCAAAACGCGCGCGCAACGGCTGATCGTGGCCGGCGCGGTCGCGCTGACCGTTCTGCTTCTGTTGCTGCGGATGCTGGTTTTTGTCTTCGGCCATGGGCGGCACAGATGATCGGCTGCTACGGTCCCAGATACAGCTCGACGTCGGGCGGCGAGAAGTTGAGCTGATGCGTTTTGGGATCCCAGTCGATGTTGAGCGCCTTGCTTTTGCGTTCGTTGATCAGCACGGCCATCAGCAGCACATTTCCATACATACGCACGGCCACAATCTTGTGGCTGCGAATTGCACCATACTCGTTGTCCGGGCTGGACGCGCTCCAATCCTGCTGAAAGCGGTCAAAGGAATAAGCGGTAAACCTGGACGGATGCTGCTGCCAGTCCTTGTCATTGAGCCAGAGGCCGTAGGCCGTGGGCAGATCGTTCTTTTCCACCGCCGTGAGGAAGTGGTTCACCGCCAGCCTTCCCCTCAGGTGGTTGTTCCAGTTCCAAGGCCAATCCACCGGATGGCCGGCCACCAGCCACCAGCCTACAAACAACACAAACAGCAGCCCCGCCGCGCTGTAAAGCAAGCCACGGCGACGACGATCACGGACTTCGTCAAAAACTGGAGCGTCGAGCAGGGTCATGGAGTTCCTCACAGTGTACAGTGGACAGTGAACAGAAACCGAAGCAGCCAAATTTATTATCGCGCAGCACTCTCTCTATAGACACCGGGGGCTGGCGAAAAGTTCCCGATTGGCAAAAACTGGAAACTGGCCACCGTTCACTGCTCTCTGCTGTATACCGTCCGGCTTTTTTCAGCGTGGCGCTCAAGAGCCAGCTCAATCAGCCGGGTAATCAGTTCCTTGTAGCCGAGGCCGGAGGCCTGCCACAGCTTGGGATACATACTGATGCTGGTGAATCCGGGCATGGTGTTCACTTCGTTCAGGTAGATGCGGCGCTTGCCGTCGGGCTCCATCAGGAAGTCGACCCGCGCGAGACCTGCCAGGTCGCAGGCGCAGAAGGCGGCGACGGCCATCTGCTGAATCTGCTTGCTCTCGGCCTTGGTCAGTTTGGCAGGAATCACTGGCACCGAGCCGGCGGAGAGATATTTGTCTTCGTAGTCGTAGAATTCCTTGCCGGGAATGATCTCACCTACCACGCTGGCCTGGGGCGCGTCATTGCCGAGGACGGCAACCTCGAACTCGCGGGCCTTGGATTTTTTTCCGCCCACGCCCTGCTCAACCACTATCTTGCGGTCGTACCGGGCAGCCTCAGTGAGCGCCGGCCCTAGTTCGGCGCGATTGTGGGCCTTGCTGATGCCCACCGAAGAGCCGAGATTCGCGGGCTTCACAAAGACCGGATACTTGAGCGCCGCTTCGACCTGGGCGATGGATTTTTTGGGCGCGCGTTCCCACTCTGAGCGCAGCAGCGTCACGTGCCGAACGATGGGCAGTTTGGCATTGGCGAAGAGGCGCTTCATCACATCCTTATCCATGCCCGCCGACGAGCCGAGCACACCTGAGCCGACGTAAGCGATTCCCGCCAGCTCGAAGAGTCCCTGGATCGTTCCATCCTCGCCAAAGGTTCCGTGCAATACGGGAAAGACCACGTCGAGGCCAGACAGAGCCACGCTGCTATCCAGCGCCGGCAAGGTTGACGCCACAGAGCCTTGCAGCAACCCTTGCGCCGCGTCGACCGTCAGCCATTGCCCAGCCTTGTTGATGCCGATGGGCACCATATCAAATTTGCGGCGATCAATTGCCTTCAAAATCGAAGCGGCCGAGAGCAGGGAGACCTCATGCTCGCCGCTTCGCCCGCCAAAGAGAATTCCAACACGCAGTTTTTTTGTCATCTTGATACTATTGTCGCTCAATTGCACGGTGACTGAAAACATTGGAGGGTGTGCAAACAATCTTATCAATAAGTCATATAATCGATACGCTCGATTGAAACTTGGGCCGGAGTGGCCAGATTTTGCCTTTTGCTTCAGTGAAGACGGATTTGCCCATGGATGGGATTGCCGAAGAATGAGTTTTTCTTAATCCACTTGATCGTTTATTGGTGATGATTCTCCGCTTCCCTTCCCTGTTGATGTAATTGGATTCTCTCGCCTCGCCGATAATGGTTTCAGGAGCTGAGCTATGCAATGCGGCGCAGACCGGACTAGTTCGATGAAGAGCGTGATTCTCGCATCTGCGATCCTATGCGTTGCGCTGATGCCCGGATATGCCTCTGTTGCCTGGGCTGCGGAAGCCAGAACCGCGGCGCCGCACGGCACTCTCACGACAATCCGCGCCATTCAGGCCCTTACTAGAGCCGAGGCCGATGAGAAGTTGCCGGTCGCCGTTGAAGCCACGGTGAACTTCTTCAGCCAGGGTGCATTATTCGTTCAGGATGGAGGCCGTGCCCTCTTTGTTGGCGATATTCCGGAGAATAATACTCTCGGGCTGCTTCCCGGCGACCGCATTCTCATTGAAGGAAATACTGAGCTCAGCTTTCGCACCAATATCAGCTATCGAAAAATTACCTTTCTTCACCACGGCTACCCGCCCAAGCCCGTGCCGGCGGAGTTCGATGGGCTGATGAAGGCCAACTACGACTGCAAACGGGTCACCGTGCATGGAGTGATCAGAAGCATTTCATCCGGGTCGTCCAAGAACCTCACCACATCCTGGGCGAAGCTGCTCATCGATGGGGGGTACATCGATCTGTCCTTGTACGGCAGCTCGAGCACACTCAAGAATCTGGTGGATTCCGAAGTCGATGTGACCGGGGTTGTCTCGGGAGAGTACAGCACATATCACATTGGGCGCAGTGAGATGAGCCTGACGGGAATCATGATCTTTGTCCTCTCGGCTAACGACGTGAAGGTTGTGAAACGCCCCGCGGTCAGCCCCTGGACGCTGCCTTATACACCCTTCAGCGATGTCCTTACCGGATACCACGTCAACAATCTTTCGCAGAGAATCCACGTTCGCGGCATCATCACCTACTATCAGCCCGGTTCGGCCCTGGTTCTGCAAAGCGGCAACCGGAGCCTGATGGTAAAGACTCCGCACGATGCTCCATTGCAGATCGGCGACGAGGCCGAGGCAACCGGCATTCCCGATGTCTATGATGGCTTTTGGACGCTGGCCGAGAGCGAAATTCAGGATATTCATCTTTCGTCGAATATCAAGCCTCAACCGGCCACCTGGGCGGAGATCGTCTCAAAAAAGTATGAAACCGATCTCGTCTCAATCGAAGGCCAGGTCATCATGGCCATCCGCGAGGCCTCGCAAGACCAATATGTTCTGATCTCGGATGGAAACGTCTTCTCCGCCAATTTTCGCCACCCTGACGAATTCAGAGGCCTTGCTCTTCCTCCCATGAAGCGGGTTCCGCTGGGTTCCAAGGTGCGCATTACCGGCGTCTGCCTGCCGGAAAGCTCCAATCCCTTCTCCACCAGCACCTACAGCCTGCTGATGCGCTCGCCCGGCGACATCGAGGTCATCGCCAATCCTTCGTGGCTGAATCTTCGCAACCTGATGATTCTTATCGGGCTGCTTCTGTTGCTGGTGGCCCTTGCGGGAGTGTGGGG
>CAYLHL010000006.1:0-112613 GCA_964383595.1 uncultured Occallatibacter sp.
GGCCGAGCTGCTGAAAGTGGCGCAGCTTGCGCATCAGCACGGTGTGGCCCAGGTGAAGGTCGGGCGCGGTGGGGTCAAAGCCGGCCTTGATGCGCAAAGGCCGCCCGGTTTTGCGGCTCTCTTCAAGGCGCTCGCGCAGGTCGCTCGCGCGGATAATCTCCGCCGCGCCTTTCTCCAGCAGGTCCATCTGTTCGTCTACAGGCAAAAATGTGCTCATCTTGTCTTTCAGTATAAAGTCCGCGGGGTCAATGGATTCGGGCGCTCCGCATCGCTCGGGTTCATGGTTTGGCCGCGCACCCGGCTACAGCCGCTTCCAGCACCACTGCTACGCCGTCCTGGCCGTTGGGCGGAGCCTGCTTCCAGCCGCGCAACTTGCCCAGGGCGCGCAGATCAGCAGCCGCATTGCCCATAATCACGCCTTGCCCGGCCCACTCCAGCATATCCACATCGTTCCAGTTGTCGCCGATGGCCATGGTCTCCTTGCGCTCCACGCCCAGCCGCGCGGCCAGCCGCTGCAGCGCTCGCCCCTTTGAGACTCCCGCCGGCAGCAGGTCAAGAATCGCCATATCGCGCGCCGGATACGCCGTCCGCGCGCACGCGCAACTGGCGCTCCACTCGCTGGCTTTCACGGCCTCCTCGGCTGCGCGAATTTGGCTCAGCCGGCCAGCCACCAGCCCCTGAATGGGATCGTCGCCGTCCACCAGCGCTGATTCCAGCGGCTTGACCACCTCAATCTCGTTGCGGTTGGCCTCAACCCACAAGGCAATCTGCGCATGCACCTGCGCCAAATCCTCCAGCACAAGGTCTCTGCGCCCCGGCCGGTCAAAAGTGAAAACCAAAGCTCCGAAGGGCCGCAGCAGCCCGCAAAGCCCGCGCGCCACACTCGACGGCAACAAACAGTCTTCGATGACTTCGCCGCCCAGGGTGCGAACCAATGCTCCATTGCAGGCAAGCAGCGGCGTATCCGCGCGCAGGCCGTGCCCGGTGAGCAGCGGCACTGTGAAAGCCGGACGGCGGCCAGTGGCGATGGCCACCGTGATGCCCGCCTCCTGCGCGGACTTGAGCGCCCGCCCCACACGCGGCCTCAGCGCCCGGCCAATATCCGGCAGCAGCGTTCCATCCACATCAATTGCCACCAGGCGAACCGGAGGGTGCATAGCTTTAGTGTACCGAGCCGGGCGCAGCACAGCTCGATCCGTTACTCTTGAAGCTATGGAACGAATCTGCAGCCATTGCCGCGCGGTGCTCGCCGAAGAAACGATTGCGGATTGGTGCCCGGCCTGCGGTGGCGCGCTCGTCGAGCAGGCTGAGCTGCCAGCCGTTCTGCCGCACACAGCGCCCTCACCGCCGGAGGTGGATCATCGCGGCATCGTCCTGCCCCGCCGTCACGCCCTCGGCGGAATCATTACGCCTCAGTGAGAATGCCGTCGCTAGACGGGCTATTTTTTGCCTGCCTTCTTCGGTTTGGCATCCTCGTCGGGAAACGGCCATGGTTGGACAGGAGTAATGTACGCGATGACGCGCTTGCGTTCGCGCAGCTCAATCGTTTCCCCGGCCTTGAGTAAATCCAGTAGCAGGCGGGTGTTGCGCAACTGGCTGAGCGTGATCGACGGCATGGTTGTACATTGGCGCAGAATGGGTTGTGAGGCAATAGATTGTTTGCCGTTTGTAGTGGAACTTTTCCCGATTTGACAAAAAATCAATGGGTGTCTGATCGGGGAGAATCCCAGGTCCGAGAATCCGGACCCGAGGCACCCGGCAGATCGAATTACCACGTAACATGCGCAGGTCCGTATTTGGGAGGATCGGGAATACGTATATCCCAAGCTGCATAGTTACCCCATCGCAGCTTCACCTGCTGCGCTGAGAGGCGAGCCAGAATACGCCCACTAGACACGTTGACCACATATCCGAGCACCTGACACATGATCCCGCCGTAGGAACTGCCGCAGGGCACCTCAGCAATTACATTGATTGCCGATGAGTCCTCTGTCCAAACTAGTCCCGACATATTGTATTCCGGATGCTTGACAATTCTGGCGCACGTTTCTTCGTCGCGGTTGTATGCTTTACATGGCGGGAAGCTTTTGACCATATCTCTCTGAGCAGCATCTGTGATCGTTTCCTTCCTGACACCCTTCGAAGGCTCCAAAAGATAAATAGAGACGAAGAAATCAGAGTATGCCGTCTTGCCACCGTTCACAAAGAAAGCATTAGAATTTGGCGCCCAAAGCAGTTCGTGAGCACCATCCTCCAGAGGCGATTCATAGCGATGGTTGCCCGAAGTCAAGATACTCAGCGAATACGTGGGATCATCCCCTTCGTGCTTGCTGCATACAATCTCCACTGAGGATTGGCGATTGGGAGATGCAATTGATTGCGGATGTGGCGAGCAGCTTAGGTCCAATACAGTCGCCTGCTTTGCCCATATAGGCTTGTTCAATAGGGCAGATGGCTCTTGTGCTGTGGCAAGAGACTGCTGAACGCCCATCATGATCTCCAGGATGCCGAGGCACATGACTATAGCTACAAATGAGCGCATACGATTCCTCAATTCCATTCAGTTTCGCATGAAAAGCAGTCTGTTCGTCAATTTGGTCAAGTACATTACTCGTACCGCAGCGCCTCGGCCGGCAGAATCCTCGCCGCGGCCGACGACGGATAGAGTGTAGCCAGCAGCGATATTCCAATTGAAACTGCGGCCACAATCACGCCATCGAGCGGGCGCGGGGCGAAGGGCAGCGTGTCTATCGAGTAGACCTCGGCGGATAAGTGGATGAAGTGATAGTGCCCGCCGGCCCAGGCGGCGAGATAGCCGAGCGCGAGGCCGAGCGCCGTGCCGATGAGGCTGATGAGAAGGCCTTGCAGCAGGAAGATGCGGCGCACCTGCGCGGGTTGCACGCCGAAGCTCATCATCACCGCGATGTCGCGCGTTTTTTCCATCACCATCATGGTGAGCGCGATGAGAATGTTGAGCGCGGCCACGATCACGATCAGCGCGATGACGATGAAGGTGACGACTTGCTCGAGCTTGAGCGCGCGGAAGAGTTCGCGGTTCTGCTCCATCCAGTTGGTGCTCATGTAGCCGTGGCCCGCGGCCTTTTCTATCTCGCGGCCTATGGCTGGCGCGCGGTCGAGGTCGTCCACCTTGAAGCTGATGACCGACAAAAGGTCCGGCTCGCTGAAGAGCTGCTGCGCGTCGCCGAGGCGCATGAAGGCCATCGCCGCGTCGTACTGATAAAAGCCCGAATGAAAGATCGCCGCGACGCGAAAGCGCTGATACTTGGGCGCGAGGCCGAGCGGCGTCAGCTCGCCCTGCGGACTGGTGACAAGAACGCTGTCGCCCACCTGCGCGCCGATGGTTTCGGCAATGTCTTTACCCAGCACCAGCGGCGGATAGGGCGCATTGATCTCGGATTGGCCTGGCTCGATTTGTGGATTGGCCGCCTCCGGTTCGAGATCGCGCGCCGAGCCGGAGGTGATGGTGTCAAGCAGGCTGCTCACCGTGCGCTCCTCGGCGGGAACAATGCCTTTGATGAGCGCGAAACCGGCGCGCGGGCCGCGCGAGACCAGCACCTGCCCATAGATTCCTGGCGCGGCGGCGGTGACGTGAGGAACGCGGCGCAGGCGGGCAATGAGCGGCTGCCAGTCGTGTATGCCGTCCGAGGCGACGCGCATCAGGTCCACCTGCGCCGATGCGCCCAGCAAGCGGTCTTGCAAGTCGCGCCTCATGCCGTTGGTGATGGCCAGCGCGATAATGAGCGCGGCCACGCCCGCCGCCACGCCCGCGATGGAGATGGCCGTCACCACGCCCACCACTGCCTGCCGCCGCTTGGCCTTCAGATACCGCGCCGCTATGTACAGTTCAAATCGCATTGCGCCTACTTCTTTTCCGCGGCAATTACCGCCTTGGCCGCGGCCGCATTTTCGTGCCGGTCATAGGCGCGCACGGTGATCAGATGCTCGCCCGGTTTGTCTTGAGCTGGCACAGGAATGAGAACATCGTAGTGTTCGCGCTTCGAGTCGGAAAGCCCACCCACCGGCTCAATGTACTGCCACGGCCCGGCGTCCAGCGAGTACTCGGCGCGGGAGATGGGCGACGATGCGTCTTCCGCGTCGAAGCTCACGCGCAACTTCTGCGCGCAGGGCGAAGCTTTGCAATCGGCCACGGCCGCATGAAGCGCGCTGATCTCCGGCGGCGTCGTGTCCACCTCGAAGCGTTCGCTCACCCGCTCGCCGGTGAGCGCATCGGCGGGGGTGTGCGAGGGCGCGTCGCTGGCGACCACCTTGATCTGGTAGCCGCCATCGGGAATCAGCGCGGCGTCAAAGCTGTAAGCCTTGTCAGTAATCTCAGCTTTGAGCAGCCGCCAAACGCTTTCGCCGTCGCCGCGCAGATAAAGAGAATAGCTCAGATCGTCGCCGTTGGCGTCGTGCGCCGCCCAGCGAACAGTGATGGCGGTACGGTCCTTGGCGGCCTGTAACGGCGCGGCAGAGCTGCCGTCGAAGGCTATTCCGGTATTTTGGCTCGATGTGGGAAAGACAATGTTAACCGTCGGCGGCTGAGCACCCATCTGGCTCTGCGCGCTCCAGCGCGCGCCGGGCACAACCACCAGTTCGTCCACCACCGGAGCGGCGTTCACGGGCAGGTAGTTGACGCCCACGCTGCCCAGCCTTCCATTTGCGCCGAGCACAGTCTTCCATTGCAGGTAGCGGCCCGCGGGCGAAGCCACCGCGCCGTCGCGCAGGGGCTGCCAGTCGCTCCAGCCCCAGTCTTTCTGGCTGCGCGCGGGCTGCTCGACGTTGCCGGTGCGCGTCAACAATTCATAGTTGGCCGAAGCCGGCTCAACCTCGACGCGGCCAAAGCGAGCCAGAGCGCCGGCATCCAGCACGTCGCTCGCGTACTCGTGCTTCTCGGCGCGCCCAAGTGAAACCAACTTGCCGGTATTGCCTGTTCCGATGAGAATATCGATTGAGTTTTGCGCCACGGCCAGGCTCAAACCCTGCTGCGCATCGAGGTGAGCGATATCGGCGTAGCTGCCGTCGTCCTTGATGCGGAAGACGCGGCCGCGATTGCCGGTGAGCGCAATCAGCCCATCGGTTTGCGCAGTGAGCGCATAAATAATCTCGTCCTTGCCCGCCCAGAGCTTGCGCGGCGCCTGACCCTCGACGAGCGCATCAATTTCACTGCCTTCGGGCACCGAGGCGCTGGCGTTGGCCGCTTGCAGCGATCCTGGGGCGACAATCACCGTAGTCACCGAACCAACCCCCTGCACCGGCAAAGGCGGCAACGGATTGTGGCTCTTGTCGCCCACGCTGGCCGCGTAGATGGTTCCATTGGCGGAAACGGCCACTGACGTAATCTCGCGCTGCGGCGCCTCAAAAAGCACATAGCCTTTACCGCCTGGCCCCTTGCCGTCGGAACTGATGCGATAGACCAGCCCTGAGCCATCCGAGCCGGCAATCAGGTTGCCTTTGCCGTCCCATGCCAGCGAGCGAATATGCGCCTCGTCGCTCTTGAAAAAGGTCTCCGGTCTCTGATCTTTCTTTGCCGGGTCAACGCGATAAATCACGCCCGGCCCACCTGTGGCAATGTAAAGCCGCCCCGCCGCGTCGAAGGTCAGATCCCAGATGGAATGCGTCTTCGCGCCAGGTTTATCGCTGGATGATTTGCCGTCGCTCGCCGCTGCGTTGCCCAACTTCCCCGCGTCAAAGACAACCTCTGCACTGGCATCATCCTGCTTGGCCGCCGCATCCGGCCGGAGACGGTAGACCTTGCCGCTGGGCAGCGTGGCCGCGTAAAGTGCGCCGTCCGGCCCCAGCCGCACCACCTGCACACTCACATCTTTGCTCTCGAAGAGCGTGAACGGCTTGCCGTCCGCGCCCACGCGCAGCACGGTCGCCGGCGAAGCGGTTCCCGCGTAGGCCACACCGTTCTTGTCCACGGCCACCGACCAGACGTAACTCGATGGCGTGGTGAGTTTTTCAGTCAGTCCGGGCCCCTGGCGCAGTTGGCCGTCGCTGGTGAGCGCGACCCCTTGCGGCGTGCCCTTCTCGAACTCCTCCAGTCGCGACTGGGTCCACAGGCGCGTTCCCTGGCCCGATGCAGTGAGAGTCGCAAGGAACATCACGGTCGCGGCAAATGCGAAGTGGGCGAAGGCAGAACCGCTGCGGCGAATCGTAAGCGAAGAAAGAAACATTCTGGGGATGAGTTTACTAAAGTTGGGCAAGAAGAGACATATGAGCGGCGGAGATAACCAGTGGAAAAGGCTTTTGAAGCTTGGCGGCGGATATAGGTGCTAGGCAATCCAGAAATGCAATATCTTTCGCCTGCGCGCGAAGCTACAGGTTCTACACTGAGAGAGAAATGACACATCATGCGATTCTCCCGCCCCCCATCGCCCGCGCCGAGCACAAAGAGACAGCTCTGCACGGCGCTCGACTTACTGACGACTACGCCTGGCTGCGCAACAAGGAAAATCCCGAAGTCACCGCTTACCTGGAGGCCGAAAATGCCTACGCCGCGGCCGTGATGGCTTCGCTCGACGGCCTGCGCGACGCGCTTTACCAGGAGATGCTCTCGCACGTAAAGCAGACCGACGTCTCGGTTCCCTTCCGCGAGGGCGCGTGGTGGTATTACACCCGCACCGAAGAGGGAAAGCAGTACGCCATTCACTGCCGCACGCATGGCTCGCCCAATGCCAGCCCCAATGCCAACGAGGATACGCCGGAGCTGGTGATTCTTGACGGCAACCAGCTCGCCGAGGGCCACGCCTTCTTTGCTCTCGGCGCATCCGAGATTACGCCTGACGGCCGCTGGCTGGCCTACTCCACTGACATCACCGGCTTCCGCCAGTACACGCTGCACATCAAAGATCTCGAAACCGGCGAAACTCTCCCGGGCGAGGTCGAGCGCGTCGGCTCCCTGGTTTGGGCCGCTGACAATCGCACGCTTTTTTACACCGTCGAAGACGAAGAGCAGAAGCGGCAATTTCAACTCTGGCGGCACACGCTTGGGCTTCCGCACACTGCCGACATTCTCGTCTATCAGGAAGACGACGAGCGCTTCAACCTCGGCGCGGGGCGCACGCGCGACGGCAAATATATCGTGATGGAATCGGCCAGCCACATCACCACCGAGTCGTGGGTGCTCGCCGCCGACCAGCCCACCGACGCCTTCACGCTTATCAGCCCGCGCATCGACGAGCACGAATACTCCATCGACCATCGCAATGGATTGTGGTTCATTCGCACCAACGATCGCGGGCGCAACTTCAGATTGGTCACCGCGCCAACGGCTACGCCCGGCCACGAACACTGGACCGAGCTGATCCCCCACCGCGACACCGTGATGCTTGAAGAGGTTGATCTCTTCGCGGATTTCTTTGTCGCCTGTGAGCGTGAAGACGGCCTGCCCCGCCTGCGCGTGGGCCGTTTCCAGGGCGACGGCGCAGCCTTCGCGCCGGTCAGCGAAATCAGCTTCCCGGAGCCGGCCTACGACGCTCATCCGCACATCAATCGCATCTTTGAAACGCCCAGCTTCCGCTACGCCTATCAATCGCTGGTCACGCCCGCTTCGGTCTACGAGTACGATGTCGCGTCGGGCGCATCCACACTGCTCAAGCAGCTTGAGATTCCCGGCGGCTTTGATCGCACCCTCTATGCCAGCGAGCGCGTTCATGCCACTGCGCCCGACGGCGTACAAGTCCCGATCTCGCTGGTTTATCGCAAAGACAAGCGCGCGCCGGGAACGAATCCCTTGTATGTTTACGGCTATGGCTCGTATGGCTATTCGCTGCCGCTGGGTTTCAGTTCCAATCGCCTCAGCCTGCTCGACCGCGGAGTGGTGATGGCCTACGCGCACATCCGCGGCGGCGGCGACCTGGGCAAGCCCTGGCACGACGCCGGAAAAATGCTCCTCAAGCGCAACACCTTCACCGACTTCATCGCCTGCGTCGAGCACTTGACCGCGGCCCACTACGGCGACCCCCAGCGCGTGGCCATCGAGGGCGGTTCTGCCGGAGGTTTATTGATGGGCGCAGTCACCAATCTCCGCCCCGATCTCTTCCGCGCCGTGCTCTCCCACGTGCCTTTTGTGGACGTGATGAACACCATGCTCGACGCCTCGCTGCCCCTCACCGTGCCGGAGTACGAGGAGTGGGGAAACCCGAATGAGGCCGAGTACTTCACTTATATGTTGAGTTACTCTCCCTACGACAATCTGCGGGCAGCGAGTTATCCAGCCATGTTAGTCAAGACATCGCTCAACGACAGCCAGGTGATGTACTGGGAGCCGGCCAAGTATGTCGCCAAGCTGCGCACCCTCAAGACTGGCAGCAATCCGCTGCTGCTGGTGACAAATATGCAGGCCGGCCACGGCGGCTCCAGCGGCCGCTACGACTACCTCAAGGAGATCGCCTTCGACTACGCTTTTCTGCTGCGCGAGCTGGAGCTGGTGTGATACTTTCGTTGTAGTTTTTTTGAGGAGTGATTCATGCGGCGTCTCTCGATCTTTGCATTGTTGTGTGTCTCGGTGGCTACCATCGCCAGCGGCCAGCAGGCGGCCTCATCAGCGCAGTCTTTGTCTGCCGACACGAAGCCAGAGCGGGTAAAGGTCTATGCCGTGGGTCCTGATGTGACGGCCCCGGAGCTTCTTCCGCTCGATATGGCACCCATCGCAGCCGAGAACTGCAAGAAGAATGTGGATGGCAAGGTTGTTCTCTCTGTCATCGTGGACGCGAAAGGCAATCCGCGCAATCTCATGTTTACGAAGACAGTAAACGCTGATTTCGACAAAAGGGCATATCAGATTGTCGCCGCTGATCGCTTTAAACCAGGGATGAAAGATGGCGCGCCGGTCGCAGTCGCACAGTCTGTGGACGTTGATATGCAAGACTGTTCGGAAAAGGCTGAGGACGACCATGGCAAGAAAATCATGGAGGTACAGTGGGTATCACGTCCTGTGCAGAAGTTAGAAGCCATACTACAGCCGACGGAAGATGTCGTCCTTCCATTAGACGTTACTCCAGCGGAGGACACTTACGTTTCTGCATATCCGCTCACACGTAATGAAAAAGGTGTGAAGCTACCAGTGGTTCTTTCAGATGCTGATGCGGAGTTCACAGATGAGGCGCGAAAAGCAAAATTTCAGGGAACGTGTCAGGTCTCGCTGATTATTGACCCGTACGGTATGCCACGCCAGCTTCGAGTTGTACATCCGTTGGGTATGGGTTTGGATCAGAAAGCGATGGAGGCGATACGTCAATTCCGATTCAAGGCAGCGATGAAAAATGGCGAGCCAGCAGCGATGAAGATTGCAATTGAGGTAAACTTCAGGCTTCAGGACGCGCCATCCAAGAATTGAACAGCGCACCCCGCCGCGCGCGCCCGAATTCGCAGCGTTAGAAATTTTTCGATATAATGGAGACTTCAGCAAAGTCCCAGATGCGGCCGGGCCTGCTTCGATAGGCCTAATAATGAAGGACAGGGCGATTTCCATCAACGGGAACGCGCGGCGTTTGTGTCTTTTCACCAGAATTGCGCTTCGTAGCGGCCCAGAATTGCACTTCGCACGGAAAATTTTCAAGCAAGAAGGTTGCCATGCAGAGACCGGATTGTTGTACCCGCACACCAAAACCGCAAGGGCTTTACCATCCGCGCAATGAGCACGACGCCTGCGGGATGGGCCTGGTCGCCAACATTCGCGGCGAAAAAAGCCACGAGATTATCCGCAAGGGCCTTGAGGTGCTCATCAACCTCACCCATCGCGGCGCGGCGGGCTGCGATCCTGAGACGGGCGACGGCGCGGGCATTCTGATTCAGATTCCCCACGTCTTTTTTGCGCGCGAGTGCGGCGAGCTGGGAATCCAGTTGCCCGAGCCGGGCGCTTATGGCGTGGCCATGTGTTTTCTGCCGGTGGACAAGCAGGATCGCCTGCTCTGCGAGGGCGTGCTGGAGCGCATTGCGCAGGAAGAGGGGCTGACGGTGCTGGGCTGGCGCGATACGCCGGTCAACGGCGCGGTGATTGGCCGCGAGGCGCGCGCCTCGCAACCCTACATTGAGCAGTTATTCCTGGGCCAGTCCGCGGAAATGAGCCTGGGTGAAGACGCCTTCGAGCGCCTGCTCTACAAGGTGCGCCGCCGCACGGAAAACGAGATGGCCACCTCGGAGATTGAAGGCAAGGACGACTTTTACATTCCCTCGCTCTCCTGCCGCACCATCGTCTACAAAGGGCTGATGCTGGCTCCGCAGATTGAAAATTTCTACTTCGAGCTGGCTAATCCGCTGGTTACCAGCGCCTTGTGCCTGATTCATCAGCGCTTTTCCACCAATACGTTTCCCAGTTGGAAGCTGGCGCATCCTTATCGCTATCTGGCGCACAACGGCGAGATCAACACCATCCGCGGCAACGTAAGCTGGATGAACGCGCGCCAGTCGATACTGCAAAACGCGGTGCACGGCAAGCAGATCGACGCGCTCTTTCCGGTCATCATGCCCGGCGGCAGCGACTCTGCTTCACTGGACAATGCCGTCGAGTTTCTCTTTCAGTCGGGCCGCTCTCTGCCGCACGTGATGGCCATGCTGGTTCCCGAAGCCTGGTCGGGCAACCCCGACATGGACGAGGACAAGCGCGCCTTTTACGAGTACCATGCCTCGCTGATGGAGCCGTGGGACGGCCCAGCGGCGCTCTGCTTCACCGACGGCCGCGTCATCGGCGCAACGCTGGACCGCAATGGATTGCGCCCCGGCCGTTACATTGTCACCAAGGATGACGTTGTCGTGCTGGCCTCAGAGGCCGGCGTGCTCGACGTGCCGGCCCAGGATATTCGCAAAAAGGGCCGCCTGCAACCTGGAAGAATGTTCCTGGTGGATACCGTCCAGCAGCGCATCATCTCCGACGCCGAGATCAAAAAGCAGTTGGCCGGCCGCCAGCCCTATGCTGCCTGGCTCAAGGAGCAACAGGTCACGCTCGATCAGTTGCCGGAGCCGGCGCGCATCATCGCCTCGAATACCGAAACACTACTGCGCCGCCAGCGCGCCTGCGGCTACACCGAAGAAGACTTGAAGATCCTGCTTGCGCCAATGGGCGCCACGGGTTTGGAGCCGATTGGCGCCATGGGCAACGATGTGCCGCTGGCATGCCTCAGTGACCGTCCGCAGCCGTTATTCAATTATTTCAAACAGCTTTTTGCGCAGGTCACCAATCCGCCCATCGATCCCATCCGCGAAGAGATGGTGATGTCGCTCATCAGTTACATTGGCACCGAGCGCAACATTCTGGATGAAGCGCCGGAGAATTGCCACACTCTCAAGCTGCCCCATCCGATTCTGACCAATCGTGATCTGGAAAAACTGCGCCGCGTCTCCTCGGGCGATCTGCTGGCCACCACGCTGCCGGTGCTTTTCCGCGCCGCCGATGGCGAGGCCGGGCTGCAACGCTCCCTTGAAGAACTCAGCGCCCGCGCCTCGCACGCGGTCGATTCCGGCTACACGCTGCTGATCCTCTCCGACCGAGGCGTCGATGCAACCTACGCGCCGATTCCCAGCCTGCTGGCCATGGCCGCCGTACACAATCGCCTGGTGCGCGAGGAGACCCGCACCCAGGTGGCGCTGATTATCGAGAGCGCCGAGCCGAGAGAGGTTATGCACTTCGCTCTGTTGATTGGCTACGGCGCCAGCGCCATCAATCCTTACCTGGCCATCGAGACCATCCATGATCTGAAGCAGCGCGGCCTTTTGCCCAACGATATCACCGCTGAACACGCGGAGAAGAATTACATCAAGGCCATCAACAAGGGCTTGCTGAAAACCTTCTCGAAGATGGGCATCAGCACGCTGCAAAGTTACCGCGGCGCACAGGTCTTTGAGGCCGTGGGACTCAATCAATCGCTGATCGACTCGTATTTCCCCGGCACCGCTTCACGCATTGAAGGCGTGGGGCTTGACGTGCTGGCGCGTGAGGCGATTCTCAAGCACTCCTATGCCTTCCAGCCGCTCACTGAATCCGAGACCGAGTTGGCCGTCGGCGGCCAATACCAGTTCCGCATGGATGGCGAGTATCATTTGCAGAATCCGGAAACCATCAGCAAGCTGCAGCAGGCCGTGCGCGAAAACAGTGCCGCCACCTTCCAGCAGTTCAGCGATCTGATCGACGATCAGAATCGCCACCTATGCACGCTGCGCGGCCTGCTTCAACTCAAGTACGCCGAACGGCCCCTGCCGCTGGATCAAGTGGAACCCGCCAAGGAGATCGTCAAGCGCTTCACCACCGGCGCGATGAGCTTCGGGTCCATTTCCAAGGAGGCGCACGAGACGCTGGCCATCGCCATGAACCGGCTGGGCGGAATGTCCAACACCGGCGAAGGCGGCGAAGAGGAAGAACGCTTTGTCCGCGACGCCAACGGCGACTCGCGCCGCTCGGCCGTCAAGCAGGTGGCCAGCGGACGCTTTGGCGTAACCGCCAATTACCTTGTAAACGCCGACGAGATTCAAATCAAGATGGCCCAGGGCGCAAAACCCGGCGAGGGCGGGCAATTGCCCGGCCACAAGGTGGATGCGATCATCGCCAAAACGCGTCACTCGATTGCCGGCGTGGGACTGATCTCGCCGCCGCCGCACCACGACATCTACTCTATTGAAGATCTGGCGCAGTTGATCTACGACCTCAAGAACGTCAATCCGCAGGCGCGCATCGCCGTCAAGCTGGTCTCCGAAGCCGGCGTCGGCACGGTCGCCGCTGGCGTCAGCAAGGCGCACGCCGACGTGGTTCTCATCAGTGGCGAAAACGGCGGCACCGGCGCTTCGCCGCTCAGCTCCATCAAGCATGCGGGACTGCCCTGGGAGCTGGGCCTGGCTGAGACGCAACAAGTCCTGCTGCTCAACGATCTGCGCGGGCGCATCAAAGTGCAGACCGACGGCAAGCTGCAGACGGGCCGCGATGTGGTTATCGCAGCGCTGCTCGGCGCCGAGGAGTTCGGCTTTGCCACAGCGCCGCTGATCACGATGGGCTGCATCATGATGCGCAAGTGCCATCTGAACACCTGCTCGGTGGGCATCGCCACGCAGGACCCGGTTTTGCGCGCGCGTTTCATGGGCCAACCCGAGCACGTGGTCAACTTCTTCTTCTTCATTGCCGAGCAGGTGCGCCAGCAGATGGCCCGCCTGGGCTTCCGCACCGTCGATGAGATGGTGGGTCGCGTGGACAAGATCGACGCCGCCATCGCAGCCGATCACTGGAAGGCCAAGGGCATCGATCTCTCCTCGATCCTCTATGCGCCCACGGTGCCATCGCGCGTGGCGCGGCGCAAGGTGCGCGCCCAGGATCACGGCCTTGAGACGGCCCTCGATCATAAACTTATCGCAGCCGCCGCGCCGGCCCTGGAATCGCAGACACCAGTCACGGCCACTTTCCACATTCGCAACGTGCACCGCACCGTGGGCGCCATGCTGGGCGGCCAGATTGCGCGCCGCTACGGCTCGGCTGGCTTGCCCGACGAGACCATTCACTTCAAGTTCAATGGCTCGGCCGGCCAGAGCTTCGGCGCATTCGTGCCCAACGGCGTCACGCTCGAACTCGAAGGCGACTCCAACGATTACGTGGGCAAAGGGCTTTCCGGCGGGCGCATCATCGCTTATCCTCCCAAGACATCCAGCTTTTTGCCGGAAGAGAGCATCCTGGTCGGCAATGTTGTCCTCTACGGCGCCACCACCGGCGAAGCCTTTCTGAACGGCATCGCCGGCGAGCGCTTCGCCGTGCGCAACTCCGGCGCTACGGCGGTAGTCGAGGGCGTGGGCGACCACGGCTGCGAGTACATGACCAACGGCACGGTCGTCGTCATCGGCAAAACCGGACGCAACTTCGCCGCCGGCATGAGCGGCGGGCGCGCCTTCGTATTCGATGAGCAGGGTGACTTTACGACGCGTCGCTGCAACCTGACCAGCGTCGATCTGGAGCCGCTGATCCTCGATGCGGATGTTGTCGAGGTGCGCGGCCTGCTTGAGCGTCACCGCGACCTGACCGGCTCGCCGCGCGCTGCCTGGATTCTCGAACACTGGGCCGAAGCGCAGCCTTGCTTCATCAAGGTCTTCCCGCATGAGTACAAGCGTGTGCTGGGCATTGCGCGCGCCGAATCGGTCTATTCTTCCCCCACAACTTCGTCGCCTCTGGTGGCGGCAGCCGAGGTGCAGCATGGGTAAGGTCACTGGTTTTCTTGAAATTGAACGCGAACAGCCCGTCCGCCGCGCGGTTGACGAGCGGCTTCACGACTGGCTGGAGATCTATCAGCCCTTCCCGGAAGATAAGCAGCGCCAGCAGGGCGCTCGCTGCATGGATTGCGGCGTTCCCTTCTGCCACACCGGCTGTCCGGTCAACAATCTCATTCCCGACTGGAATGACATGGTCTACAATGGCCGTTGGGAGGCCGCGATTCACCGCCTCCACGCCACCAATAACTTTCCGGAGTTTACCGGCTGCATCTGCCCCGCACCCTGCGAGGCAGCCTGTGTGCTGGGCATCGAGCAGCCTGCCGTCTCCATCAAGCTCATCGAAAGATCCGTAGTGGAACGCGCCTGGGACGAAGGCTGGATTCACGCCGAGCCGCCCGAACAGAACACCGGCAAGCGCGTCGCCATCGTCGGCAGCGGTCCGTCTGGTTTGGCTGCGGCCCAGCAGTTGCGCCGCGCCGGCCACTCCGTCACAGTCTACGAGAAGAACGACCGCCTCGGCGGCCTGCTGCGCTACGGCATCCCCAACTTCAAGCTGGAAAAGCACGTTATCGACCGCCGCATTGAGCAGATGCGCGCCGAGGGGGTCACCTTCATCCCCAACGCGCACGTCGGCGTCAATGTGCCCGTCGAAGCGCTGACTGAGCACTATGACGCGATTCTGCTGGCCGGCGGCTCCGAACAGCCGCGCGACCTGAAGATTCCCGGGCGCGAACTCAAGGGCATTCACTTCGCCATGGAGTTTCTGCCCCAGCAGAATCGCCGCTGCGAAGGCGACACCGTTGATCCCTCTCTGGAGATTCTCGCCGAGGGCAAGCGTGTGCTCATCATCGGCGGCGGAGACACAGGCGCCGACTGCCTCGGCACCTGCCTGCGCCAGCACGCCTTGAGCGTGCATCAATTTGAGATCATGCCCAAGCCGCCCGCCCAGCGCGCCCCGTCCACTCCCTGGCCGATGTGGCCCCTTCAATTGCGCACCGAAACCTCCCACGAAGAGGGCGGCATCCGCGACTGGAGCATCAACAGCATTCAGTTCACCGGCGACGAAAATGGCAACGTCAAGCAGTTGCACGCCGTCCGTGTCGGTCCGCCGCCCACCTTCACGCCCGTCGCCGGCTCCGAATTTACCCTGGACGTGGATCTGGTCCTGCTCGCCATGGGCTTCCTCGGACCGGTGCGCAACGGCATGATCGAGCAGTTCGGCGTGGCGCTGGACAATCGCGGCAACGTCGCCGCCAACTCCGAATACCAGACCTCGGTCGAGAAGATCTTCGCCGCCGGCGATATGCGACGCGGTCAATCGCTGGTCGTATGGGCCATTAGCGAGGGCCGCAAGGCCGCCGCCGCCGTTGATCGCTACCTGGCCACCATCGAAGAACCCGCGCCCCAGCGCCATCACGCGCTGGCTTAATTCTCTCTGCAGGTTCGTTCCGCGACTGCTCTTCAGGCCAAAAAAACGGCTCACCTGCCAAAAGCAGGCGAGCCGTTGCGGGGAAGTTGTGATCTTTTACCGGTGACCGCCTCCATGGCCGCCACCACCACCCATATGGCCGCCACCGCTAAATCCTGCGCCCATATGGCCCCCGCCGCTAAATCCACCGCCCATGTGGCTGCCGCCGCTATATCCGCCACGTATGGACGTCGTTGCTCTACCTACGGAACTCCCACGCGTCCCGCCAACTGCTCCGCCGCGATATGCGCCAGCATATGCCGAGCGGCCGGCAACTCCGCCGTAAGCTCCACGGCCTGCATAACCGGTACGCCCTCCGTAGCCATAACCGCCGCGGCCTGCATAGCCGTATCCGCCGCGTCCCCAGCCACGGCCCCAGCCACGGCCGTACCACGGTCCAGCGCCGATGAAGACGCCGCCATAAAACCAGTTCGGCCCATAGTAGCCATAAGGGGCGCAGGCATAGGGATAATAAGCGTAATAGCCCCACTCGCAAACCGGAGCATCGTAGACCATGGGTGCGGGAACCACGGCGGGACCAACACCCACTCCCACGTCAACTTGGGCCGCTGCTGTGCCGGCCAACGGAAGAGCCAGCAACATTGCAAACAATGCCAAACGCGCAATCTTCATAAAAAAACCTCCTGTGCTGCCTGCCGTGGCGCCCTATCCTGCGTTCTCGAAACGGGAGGGCGGCCTCCGTTTTCAGCACCGCCGGCTGTGGGGCTTCTGCTCCCATCCGGCTTCTATTCTCTCAGACAACATTCCAGGGATTTAGTTGTGGTGGTAAGGAAGAATAATTTAATCGATGAAAAACCAAATCTCGATAACCCGTCAGAATCCAGGTTTGGAGCCGCTTCGATGGGCTCCCAAGTTGATGGCGGAGCGTGGCATCAGTCGCTCCGCAAAGCGATTCATATCAACAATGATTAGACTCTGATGCCACTTAATTCGACGTTGATGCCCTCCGTCTAAATGACCCCTAATTGGTCAGTACTGCCCGATAGCGCACCTTGCTCTTTTTCACTTTATCGATCGCCGCGTTGGCCTGGGACATGGGAAAGGATTCAGTGATCGCCTTCACCCCGTGCCGCGCCGCCACATCCAGCATCTCCTTGATTCGATGTGGACTTCCCGTAGGGTTGCCGCTGATCGAGCGCAGACCGCTGATGAGCGGAAAGGCATTCACACTCACCGGCGACGGCGGAATACCCACAAAGCAAAGCGTACCCGTGGGCCGCAACGCCTGAATATATGCACCCCAGTCCTGATCAGCGTTGACAGTGCTCAAAATCAGGTCGAGTGTGCCGGCCGTCTTGTGCAGCGCCTTGGACTCGCGGCTGTTCACGAAGTTGTGCGCGCCCATTGCGCGCGCCTCTTCTTCCTTGGCGGCCGAAGTGGAAAACGCCGTCACCTCCGCGCCAAAGACCCGTGCAAACTGGATGGCCATATGCCCCAGCCCGCCAATGCCCACAATACCCACCCGCGACGAAGGATTAACGCCATGAGTGCGCAGAGGGTTATAGACAGTAATGCCTCCGCAAAGCAGCGGCGCCGTTTGCTCGCTCTCCAGGCCATCGGGAATGGGAATCACGAAGCGCGCATTGGCCCGCACCCGGTCCGCATAGCCGCCGTGCCGGTGGACGCATGTCCCCTCGGCCGCCAGGCAAAGATTCTCCATGCCCCGAATGCACCACTCACACTCTCCACAGGAGTTCGACTGCCAGCCCAGGCCTACGCGCTGGCCGACCTCGAGCGAATGGACTTCTGCGCCCACCTCTGTCACCGTGCCCACAACCTCGTGACCGGGAATGAACGGATACTGGCTGATCCCCCAGTCATTCGCAATCAGGTGAAGATCGCTGTGGCAGACTCCGCAGTGGGTAATGGCGATCTCGACCTCCCGCAGGCCCAAGTTGCCTGGATCATACTTGAACGGCAATAACTCCGCTCCCGCCGCGTGTGCTGCTAGTCCTTGAATTTGGCTCATGGTCTGTTCTGAATCCTCGATGTAGGGGAATCATCCGGCTCGGCGCGCCTCTTGCGGTGCCGCCCCGGATGTTGGACTGCTGATATCCATCTTCTTTAGTTTAAACCGCCGCCCGGCTCTATGCGCAGATTCAGCAGTTGAAATCCGCTCAGGACTCCGCCGGCGGGCACATCGGCCTCCAACTCCACCGACTCCCCATTGAGAACCGCATCCTGGGAGGGACGCAATGGTTCCAGCGTGTTAGCCACGGAAAGAGGCAGGCTGGAGAGCGTTTGGCCATGGATGTTCGCCTGCGTCTCCGGCGCCAGCAGACTCACGTAGATGCGCTCCGAGGAGTGCTGGCGGCGCGCCTGAGCCAGCGCCGTCTCCAAATCCGAAGTGTGGCTCTGCTGGCGCGGTTGCTCCAGTGTCCGGTCCAGCGTACTGGCATCCGAGACCAGAAGCCGCACGTTGCCTGCCTCCAGCCGCGCCGGCAGCTTCACCGCGATTCGCACATTGCGCGCCGCCTCGTGCCAGGGCTGCAGCGTCGCTTCCAACTCCACCGTCTCGCCGGCATGGACAATGTCGCTGGAAACCAGCCGCGCCGCCGTCAACTCCACGCCCACCCGTCGCGGAATCTCCTCCACGTCCAGATTCACTGCTCGCACCGTGCCCCGCCGGCTCCCGTTCCAATAGAGCTTCCCAAAACGCTCGCCCGCGGCCAGCGCCATCTGCGCGGGCGCGTCCATTTCGTCATTGGCCGGCGCCCACAGGTCGAGCGGCGAGGGCGCGGAACCCTCCAGCTCGATGCTGCCGGTCAGGTGATAGCTGCTCTCCGCCGTGCTCTCATTGGTCTCCAGCAGAGCTTCATACAAAACCGTCAACAGCGCTTGCGGTGTGAACGAAGGCAGGTCCAGAATCTCCACGTTGAGCTTGCGCTCCGGCTTCGTTGCGCTGGCTTCGCTCTGCGGCCCGTGCACCCGAATGTGCACCGGGATCATGCTGGCCCGCGCCCCAAAGACGCCGCGCATGGCCGCGTCACGGTCCTCGTTGAAGGCGCCAATCGTCGCGCCGGTGTTCACAATCTTGAAGGCATTCTGTGGCGAGGCCAGCGTGGCCACCACATCGGCCGCCGTCATGGGCAGCGAAACCGGACCCGCTTGCAAAATTGGATGCCCACAGGCCAGCAACTGCCGGGGATCAATATAAGTGACGGTGCAGGTAGCGGCAATCTCCACATCGCCGCGCACCAGTTGCGCGCTCACCGCCGAACCAGGCACAATGCCGGCAATCGCCTTAGCCGAAGCCGCCTCATCGGATGCCGCCGAGTTCCCGCCCATCCCCCCGGCGGAGACCATCTCCAAGCCGCTTCCAGCCATCTTCTGCTGCCAGAGCCGGATCGCCGCCGCGTGGAAGCCGCTCATCACCAGCGGCGTCTCCATCGTCTGGATATTCTCCCCACCCGCCGACGGCGAAAGCTGGCCTCTAGTCCCTAGTCCCTCTTCCCTAGTCCCTAGCACTTCAAGCATTTGCTCGATGGGCGTAATCCCGGCGATGGGATCCTTGCTGAACGCGCCAATGCGGTAGGCGAGCGCGCCCAACAGGCGGTTGCCTATATACACCGGACTGCCGCTCATGCCGGCCACGACGCCCGTGTACTCCGGCTTGGCCCCGTGCAACTGGGCCAGAATCATATCGTGGCCTGGGCCGCGCGCCCCGCGCAGAACGCCCAGAATCTCCACATCCATCGCCTCCGGCTGGCTGCCGGTGAAGACCGTCCAGGCGGTGCCCTTCAGCCCGGCGCGCACTTCGCTCAGCGGGAAGAATCCGCCGCCCACCGGCGCACCGGTGGTCACAGCGGCCTTCTCCAGCCCGGTTTGCGCAGAAACAGTTTGCGCCGGCAAAGGGCCGCGAGTAACGAGCAAGGCCAGCACAGCGCAAATCATGAGCGCAGCTCGCCAAAGACGGGTTTTCGAGAGACAGGTATCCACATTTACAAGAGTACAACCGGCTGGATGGCGTTGTGTTGCCAGGGGCCATTGCATCTGGTTACCTGTTTTTGCGGAGTGGCCTTTTCTGCCGCAACGGCGAAAAGCCCCCGCCCAGCCCCAGCGGCGTCGGAGCCTGCTGCTCTCCGGGATAGAGGATCGTGACGCCGGGGTTGCGCAGGCTCTCTCCGGCTAAGAACTCTCCGAAAACCTCCGCATGCGCCTTCAGGTACTTGCGCAGCTCTTCGCGGATCACCCCGCCCGTGCCCGACGAGCCGTAGCCGTGGATCACCTCCAGACGTCCCCGGTAGCCGCTCCGCACGCAGGCGTTGTAGACGCGCGCAAACTCCCGGATCGCCTCGGCAACCGTGCAGTTGTGCAGATCAATCGACCGATTCTCGCTCATCGCGCGCCGCGCCGCCACGCCTGTTCTATATAGCTGTCGGTCATGCCGGCGATGTAGTCGGCCACGGTGCGGGCCAGCCCCTCGGCGGGAATCTGCGCCTGGTGGTCTTCAGGCAGACGTTCCGGCTTCGCAATCAGCGTCGCGAACAATCCCTCCACCACCTCGGTAGCGTGGCTGTGCGCCTCGGCCATCACCGGCGAGTTGTAAAGATTGGCAAAGAGAAACTCTTTGGCGGCGGCGCGCTCGGACTCCATCTCAGGACTGAGCGCGGCCAGTCGATGCGGCGAGTGGCGAATCTCCTCCAATGTGGTAGCGCCCAGTTGAGCCACGCGGCGGCTGGTCTCTTCCATCAAATCCGTCACCAGCGCGTCAAGCAGGCGCTTCAGCGTCTCATAGGCAACCAACTTCGGCTCGGCTGCGGGATACTCGCGCCGCGCCGAGTCGTGAAAGCCGCGAAAGAGCGGCACGCCCTCGCGCACCTGCTCCTGTGAGAGAATCCCGGAGTCCAGTCCGTCGTCCAGATCGGCGGTGGTGTAGGCGATCTCGTCGGCCAGATCAATCAATTGGGCTTCAAGCGGCGGAAAGCGGTCGAGGAAGTACTCGCTCAGCTCCGGATGCTGGGCGGCGGAGTAGTCGCGAGAGTGCTTCACAATGCCCTCGCGCACGCCCAGGGTCAGATTCAGTCCGCGAAAGCCGGCGTAGCGCTCCTCAAACCAGCTCACGATGCGCAGTGCATGCAGGTTGTGGTCGAAACGCAGCCCAAAGCCGCGCAGGCAGTGGTCGAGGGCCTTTTCTCCTGCGTGGCCAAAAGGCGGATGGCCAATGTCGTGCGCCAGCGCCAGAGCCTCGACCAGTTCCTCGTTCAGCCCCAGCGCGCGGGCCAGGGTACGGGCAATCTGCGTCACTTCCAATGTGTGCGTCAGGCGGCTGCGGAAGTGATCCGACGGAGAATCGGCAGCCAGACGGGCGAAGACCTGCGTCTTGCCGGCCAAGCGGCGAAAAGCGCGGGAGTGCAGTACGCGAGCGGCGTCGCGGGCAAAGGGCGAGCGGTAGGGATGCGGAGGCTCCGTGTGCGCGCGGCCGCCAAGCTCACTCTCCGCTCGGACGGCAATCCCCGCCGGCAATGTAAATCGCGAGTTGTGGGCTACATCCATCCGCTGTTCATCCTGAAAATCAAGACTCGCCGCGCCAATTTACGGCTGGAATGAACCTCTGCCAACCTGCCCGTGCCCCATCCTTTCCGATTTTCTGCGGAAAGGGTGAGAAACCACTCATTGAATCACCGCAAGAATAGCAGAAATGGGCGCGACTCTCGCATTTTGATGCTCTTGACGCGCAACGCGCTTTCCCAATCCGGCTGGCAGGCTCTCCGCTCGACGCCTGTTTCAGACACAAGCGACCCTTGTGATGCGGCCTGTTGAAAGGAAGAATTGCGCCGATAAGAAACTGAGAATCCTGCGCACGGCAGCGCACGAAAAGCGGTGACCATGGCAACCACATCTCTTGTCACTCCGTTGCATCTTTCCGGCAACACAACGGATCAACAGAACGCAACGCTCCAGGAGCTTCTCGTATCCGCGGTGCAGAATGCCTGCCTTGCCGCCATTGAGCAACTCGACAGGAACAGCGTGCAGACGGTTCTGGAGCTGGGAAATAAGCTCAAAACCGAGGTCGCCGATCAGGTGGTAGAAATCATCCAGAAAAATACCTTCTGCGATAAATTCAAGGACGAGCAGGTGCCCTCTAATCGCGTCTATCCGCCCACTTACAAGGTACGTCCCGTCGAGGCGCAGGTCACCGAGCTGAAAAAGTACTTTCCATCGCTGGGCAGTTGCCACGAGAAGCTGGCGCGCAAACCGCTGCTGGAGGGCGCCGAGGCCTGGTTTGCCATTCCGCGCTGGCAGGCGCTGGCGCCCACCTACAACGAGGCCGTGGAAATGGTGCTGGATGTGCTGGCCGCCAAACGCAAGTTCCAGAACCGCATTATCGGCCGTCTGGGGCCAACCTACCTCCGCCAGTGCGAGCGCTCAAAGCTGGCCGAGAAGATTCTCGCCGAGCAGCAGTCCGGGCACGACTTCTTCGTATTTGCCGCGCAAGCCGGAATGTTGCACCGCGGATCTTCAGCCCGCCGCACCCGCGTCTCCATGGCCGGCAATGAATTCGGCCTCGGCGTCTTCGCTTTTGCCTGTATGCTGCTGACGCATCCTGAACGGCTCAGTAACGAAGACACCCTGATGATCGACTGCGGCGGCGACGAGTACTCGGTGCGCGGCAACTATACCTTCGACCGCGTGCCGCTCTTTGACTTCGACATCTCCGGCATCGAGTTCAGCATCTTTTACGAAGACCGGGCGCGCAACCTGTGGGGTACCCCGACCGGCTTCCTCTATAAGTTTGGCTGATCGCGCAAAGTTCTTCCTCCGTTTGCCGCCTGTTGCGTCTAATTAACAGGCGGTTCTTTTTGGGAGCGATGTAGGTGAGTGTTCTTGCTTTTGTCGTGTTGACGTTTCGACCCCGCGGATTCTTTCGCCTCTGCCTTCAGGCTCTTTACTGCGCTCTGGCCATGGCGTCACTGTCGCTGCCAGCCCAGGAGGCCCCAGAGCTAACCCTCCATATGGACGTGCGGCTGGTCAACCTTTTTGTCAACGTGACGGACCAGAACGGCGCCATTGTGGGCGGCCTCTCGCGCGAAGACTTCGCTCTGGCCGAAGACGGACGGCCACAGCAGATCGCGGTCTTCGAGCGCCAGTCGGAGCTGCCCTTGCATCTGACGCTGGCCATCGACACCAGCGGCAGCGTACACAAGGACATGAGCGAAGAGGCCGATGCGGCCCGCCATTTTGCCCACGCTCTGCTGCGCCCCCAGGACCAGATGAGCCTGCTCCAGTTTGCCACCACTGTGCGCGAACTCACTCCGCCCACCAACAAGCTCAGCCAAATCGACCACGGCCTCGGCCAGTTGCGCGGCGACTGGGCCACGGCGCTCTATGATGCCATCTGCCAGGGCTCGGCCAGACTGGGAGCCCTCAGCCGTCAGAAAGGAATCGATGCGCGCAAGGTGATGGTGCTGGTTTCCGATGGCGACGACACCGCCAGCAGCAATACTTACGCCCAGGCTTTGGAACAGGCGCTGCGCAACGAAGTGATGATCTACTCGCTCATCGACGTGCCTATTGAAGCCAGCGCCGGGCGCGACCTGGGCGGTGAGCACGCCCTCATCACCCTGGCCGAGCAGACCGGCGGCAAAAGCTTCTATGTCAGCGATGGCGGCCTGCAGAAGGCCTTCGAACGCGTCAGCCAAGACCTGCGCACACAATATCTGCTCGGCTACTATCCAAAAAATCAGGCGCCGGGAACCAACTTCCATCGCTTGCGGGTGACCATCCCCAGAGCCACCCCCCAGGCATTCAACATCCGCCACAAAACCGGTTATTATCTGGATGCGGCGTCCCAAAGCAAATGATTTGATCTCTCTTCGCCAGTAGAATGGTCTTCATGGCAACCAGGACGGAAATGCCCGCGGATCCGCCGGCGCGCGACTTCGCTGATTTGTCGATTGCGCTCGTTGGCGGCCTGGCGCTTGCCTTCACCCTGCTTTTTCTCTGTGTTTTGCCGCTCACCAACATTGCCGGGCAGCGCGATTTCGTCGTCTTCTGGGCTACCGGCCAACAGCTCGCCCACCACGCCGATCCCTATGACAAACCCGCCATGACGCGCATCGAGCGCGCCGCCGGGCTGCCCCCCATCTACGACGTCGGCTTCATGCGCAATCCGCCCTGGGCCTTGCCTCTTGCCCTGCCCCTTGGCTTCATCGGCCTGCGCGCCGGCGCATTTTTGTGGTCTCTCATCCTGTTGGCCTGCCTGCTGGCTTCGGTGCGCATCCTCTGGCAGATGCATGGCTGTCCCAAAAATCAACTCCACTGGCTGGGTCTTTCCTTTGCGCCGGCGCTGCTCAGTCTTGCCATGGGGCAAACCTCCCTGCCGGCGCTGCTGGGCTGCGTCCTGTTTATGCGCCTGCATCGCTCCCATCCATTTCTGGCAGGATGCTGCCTCTGGTTCTGCGCCACCAAACCGCACCTCTTTATACCCTTCGGCCTTGTCCTGCTGGTCTGGGTGCTCGTCTCCAGGAGCTACAAGATACTGGCCGGCTTGGCTGTTGCCCTAGCCGCCAGTTGTGCGCTCGCATTATGCATTGACCCGGCAGCCTTTTCCGGCTACGCGCAAATGATGCGCTCCACGGCCTTCGTAAACGAGTTCATCCCCTGCCTGAGCGTAGTCCTGCGCTTCTGGCTCAACCGCCCGTCCATGTGGATCCAATTCATACTTCCCGCAGCCGGCTGCCTTTGGGCGCTGGGCTATTACTGGACCCGTCGCAGCCAGTGGGATTGGCTGCATCACGGCAGCTTGCTGATACTTGTTTCGCTCATCGCAGCGCCCTATTACTGGCTGTACGATGGCGGACTGGCGATTCCGGTCCTCTTGCACGGCGCCTTTCAAACCCGCTCACGGCGAATGTTGGTCCTGCTCGCCTTCGCCAGCCTCCTCATCGAGGCTGAACTCATCGGCGGCATCAAAATACACTCAATCTTCTATCTTTGGACGACGCCGGCTTGGCTTGCGTGGTACCTCTTCGCTACCCGAGGCAGGGCAATGCGATCCTAGAAGCTATCACACCCATTGGTTTTGAAAGGACTCGGCTTCAGCCGTGCCGCAAAAGCAGATAGTGGAGGGAGCAGGGGCCTTCAGGCCCGGGCATTTTTCGCTTTTCAGTACTTCAATCAAATTCTACTGAAGTCTTATGCCCGACAAACCGTTGGATTGCCGGATAGACATATTCAGAGCTTCCCTCAGGAAGTCTCGATGAACTCCAGCGTGTCTCCCATTTGAGTCCGTGTCTCGCGGATCGTGCCTGAGGGCAGTTCGAGCACAGAGTGCGCCCAGAGACAGCCCGACAGCCGCCACGGCCGAACCTCGCTCACCAGCTTGCGGATGGCTTTCTTGCTGTCCAGGTAGACCAGGTCAATCGAAAACTGCATCCAGAACGTATGCACGGATTCACAGGGCACAATCCACAAGCCTTCTCCGGGCAAGAGACGTTCCCGTCCCAGAAGGCCCTTGTTGCGCCGGGCCGCTGTGTCGGCCACTTCCATGCTGCTGGCCAGCAGCGTCCGGCGCGTCAGGTTTTCCACCCGCAGGCGCTTCTCCGGGCGAGCCTGACCGCTCCGGCGCATCATCAATGCTATTCTGCTCAACGGATTCATCCGCTCGACTCACCTTCCCGCGCTGCCGCCTCGTTTGAACTCCCACTCGAGGCCGGATTCTCCGGCACTATGTCCCCAAAAAACCTGAACCCCGGCGCGCCAACACGGCACATCGGGGTTCAGAGACCGTCTTCCATCCGGCGCGCATCATCCTACTGCGATGTGGAGGTGGATGTGGCGCTGGGGCTTGCTCCACCCATGGCGCTACTGCCTCCCGAGATGCCTTCAACCGACAGCGGCTGCTCCGGCTTCATGCTCTCAATCAATTTCTGAACCGGAATGACCTTCGGCGCGGGAGCCGGCGTGTTTGCTTCGTTCTTGGTATCCGGCGTATTCATCGGTATGCCGGAGTTGGATGGCAGGAACTTCTCCGTCATCTTCAGCGCGGGCAAGGGCGTTCCCACCGGAATCGGCGCCACAATCTCCGGCGTCACAATCACGATCAACTCGGTGTTCGCCTTGGTCTTCTGCATCGACTGGAAGAATCTGCCGAGAACCGGTATGTCTCCTAAAAAAGGAATCTTGGAAAAGGTTTCACTCTCCGTGTTATCCAACAGTCCGCCGATGACGAAGCTTTGACCGTCGGCCAACGTAACCTCCGTCTTCACCTTGCGTGAAGTGATGGCTGGCACCTCAAATCCGGATATGGTCACGGCATTGGTAAAGTCCAGCGCGCTCACTTCAGGAGCCACCTGCAAATGGATTTTTCCATTAGGTGTAATGGTTGGAATGAAGTTCAGACGAACGCCATACTCCTTGAACATGATCGTGATCGACGCGCCCGTGCCGCCTGAACCGCCCTGTACCACCGGATAGGGATACTCACCACCGGCCAGGAAGCTGGCCTGCTTCCCGTTGGTCGCCACGATATTCGGCTCAGCCAGAACCTCCGCCCCAATCTTGGTCGCCAGCGCCTGAACGTCAACGCCCAGGCCAAGCCCGGGATAAAAGCCAAGCATATTCAACTCATTGGAAAAGGTGGCCTCATACCCTCCGGAGCCGATCGCACCCGCCGCGCCTCCTGTGCCGCCAGAAATGACGGGTGGCGTAAACTGCCCGGTTGTCACTCCACCAATCGTGTTGGCCGCGCCCAGGCTGAAGATGTTCATGCCCAGCTGCGACTCTTTGCTCCGGTCCACGCTGATGAAGCGCACCTTGAGCAAAATTTGCGGATCGCTCTCCGGGACATTCACGTTGAGAAGATTGACAACCTTGCCTTCTTTGCTGGTAACCCCCGTCGAGGCGATATTGACGGCGCGCGTTGAGCTTTCAAGGTCGTTGACCGTGCCACGAAGAAAAATGGAGCCGTTCTCGGATGTGACCTTCAGATTCTGCCCTGGCAATTCAGTTCTCAGCTCGCGGCGAATCATCTCCAGGCTGTCGTTCAAAGCGGTTGCGCTGGGGCGCACCGTCACGTTGAAGAACTGCCGCCCGCCATGCGTGTCCCAGACAATCATGCTGGTCTCTCCGGGAGCCTTGCCCTGCACCATGATCTCGGTTGGGCTCGTCGCATGGAACTCGATGATCTCGGTCATGTTGTTGGCGATCCGCTTGATCGGCCAGGTTGTGTCAACCAGCACCATCTTGCCCACTGTGACGGCGAGATCATTTGTAGAGTCCTGCGTGGAGACGTCAGCCGGTTGAGTGGAAGACGGCGTGGTTTGAGCTCTCAGGCCCGCGCCGGCGCAGAGCACCATTGCCAGTGCGCTGAAACTTACGATGGTAATGCCAGTCTTCGCTCTCACTGGTGTCCCCCGGGAGTAGCAAATTTTTCTTCACTCGTTTTCGTGCCGTTGATCACCTCAATGGAAAACGCCGGAGGCTCTGCGCTCTTGGGCGCCGCTGCTCGTTTTGCCTTGGGCTCGGCAGGCGCCTGCCCGCCGAAGAGATTGCCCGTCGCCGTCCCGGCCACAGTGGTAACCTTCGTATCCAGCGGATTGCGCAGTACAAGCTGAATCCTCATACTGCTAGCCAGAAGCAGCGTCTGAGCCTGCTCAGGCGTAACCTCAAGGTTGACCACTTGTACTTCCTTCGGTTTGCCTTGGTTGTCCTTGTCCGGTTGATATTCGGTGCCCGCCGAAATCACCTTGATATTCTGTAAAATCGTTCGCGCCTGAACGCCTTGTGTCGTATCTTGCGAGCCAGGCGGCGTTCCGCTGACCTCAACATCTACGCGCATCCCCGGCGTGGCAAAGCCGGAGACGCCCACCACCTCGTCCACCTTCACCGCGGCCGCTCTCATCCCCGGCGGAATGGAGGCAGCCAACCCGCCGCCCATGCCGGGCGCGGCAAGACGATTATCGATGATCGGTTCGCCCTCATACAGATCAGAGATGACGCCCCTGCCGATGAGACTGCCTTTGTTGGCTTCGAGAATGGCGCCCTTGGGTGGCACACCTACAATCTCGATGCTCCCCAGGTTTTCTGCGGCCAGGATAGTGCCGAGCTTGATGTCCGTTCGGGCCGCCACCACGTGCGTAGCCGCGACTGGCCGCGATGCCGTAATGCGACTGCGAACAAGGTGATAGACAAGGAAGGTGCACACCGTGGCGATGCCGAATGCAACGAGAAGAATCAGGGTCAGTCTTCGGTTCATTTAGAGGCCTGTTTGAACTGGCTGCACTGCCAGCTTCGCCTTTCTGTCTCTTGCGCCAATTGTCGCGTCCAAGAAATCCAGCTTCGATTCTACGCCAAAATCGGCGTAGAACACGCTTTCACCAAACAAGTTCTATCGCGTGTTCAGTTTATTCCTGTCTGCCCTCCCTGGAAACGACGGCAATCCCGCACATGAGCAAAGGGTATCAAAAGAGTTATGGGAACGCAGTGCGCCAAAAGCGATTTAGAAAACATTATAATCAAGCTGTGAGTGGGGGCAACCGAGCCTCGCTTAATTATTCTGTCCGGCTTATCGCGGCCTCTTCTGTGAGAGAATTCCGACCAAGCAAGGGAGGATATTCATTCCGTTCATGAGCTATTCCCCCACGCTATCGCTCTTCTCCGAGCGGCCGGAGCATAACCAGCAGCCGTATTCCTTCCTGTTTTCCATCCTGCTCCATGGCGTCGTCATCGGACTGGTGCTTTTCGGCCTGCTCTCCGCGCCAAGGGTCAAAACCCCGCAGGTCGCCGACCATTATGTCGTGCGCCATCTCGACCTGCAGACCATCGAAGCCGAGATGCAGCGTGCCGTCAAAAGCGAAGTCAAGTCAGCCCGCAAACAGCCAAGCGAACCCGAACCGCTACCCAGCAGATATCCGGATATGCAGCGCGCCTTGCAGCAGATTGTGCAGGCGCCCAAAGGCCCTCAAACGCTGGTCCAGCCCGACATTCCCAAGCCGGTCGCGCTCAACCTCAATCTCTCCGTGCCCACGGTCGTCAACTGGAATGTGAACAAAACCCAGTCCAGGACTATCCTTGCCCCCATGCCACAGAAGCCCCCCGTGGCCGACGTGAAACCCTCTGTGCAGATGCCCAATCAGGAAACCCGGCTGGCCGACGTTGCGATAGCCTCTATCACGATGCCCACGCAAAGTCAGCCCATTCTCGCCAGCACCACTTCGCCTATCGTGGTGCAAGGCCCGAAGCCCACTCCGCCAGCGCCCATTACCACCGCTGCAGGCTCCGCCCAGCCCACCTCCGCTACCATCCTGTCGCTCTCCATGCAACACATGGCCAATGGCGCCGTCTCGCTGCCTCCCGCCAACCAGTCCGCCTCCTCCAACTCATCCGGCGGCCTCGCGGTGGGTCAGGCGAAGGATCCTCCCTCGGCCGTGCGCGGCGACGCGGCCAATAAGAACGGCTCGCAGGATCGAGCCGGCTCCGCTCAGGGATCGAACTCCGGCTCGCCGCTCGGCACTCACTCCGCGACCGTCCATATCACGCACCCCAAGGAAGGCCAGTTCGGATCTGTGGTGGTCGGCGACTCGCTGCAAGACAAGTATCCGGAAATCGCCGAGCAATGGAGCGGAAGAATGGCCTACACCGTCTACCTCTCCGTGGGCCTGCCCAAGAGCTGGGTACTCCAGTACTCCCTCCCGCGCGGCGGCGATGCCTCGGTAACCCACCTCCAACCCCCCTGGCCATATAACATTGTCCGCCCCAACATCGCCCCGGGTTCCATCGATGCCGATGCCCTCATGATTCACGGCTTCGTCAATCAGGATGGACGCTTTGAAGGGCTGGCCGTTGCCTTCCCGCAGGAGTTTGCGCAAGCGCAGTTTGTGCTCAGCTCGCTCGCCCAGTGGCAGTTCAGGCCAGCCACCCAGAATGGCCAAAACGTAAAGGTCGAAGTCCTGCTCATCATCCCCGATGTGCCGGAATAAATCCAACTCATCCTTCTCTGGCGCGCGCAATCCACGATACACTCGTTCTTGCTTGGGAGGATTGTTTTGACCAGCGGAATCAGCCGTGTGCTCGCCATCAACCCCGGAGCGACCTCAACCAAATTTGGAGTCTTCACCACCGAAGGCGCCGAGTGGGAGCACACCATCCGCCACGGCGACGATGAAATCCTGCGATTCCGCGGCAAGCCCATGCTGGCGCGGCTGGACTATCGCGGCGCGCTGATCCAAAAGGCGCTGGACGAGGCCGGCTACAAGGCCAGTCATTTTGCCGCCGTCGTGGGTCGAGGCGGAATGCTTCCCCCGATGTCATGCGGCACCTATCTGGTCGATGAGACGATGGTCGAGGAGCTGCGCCAGGCCCGGCGCGGTCAGCACGCCTCCAATCTGGGAGCCTTGCTCGCGCTCCGCTTTGCCCAGGCGGCCGGCGTCAACGCCTATGTCGTGGACCCGGTCACCGTGGACGAATGGCTGCCTCGCGCGCGCCTCAGTGGCTCCCCGCTGATCGCTCGCACATCCATCGGACATGCTCTCAACTCCAAGGCCATGGCCCGGCGCTTTGCCCGCGAACAACAGCGCGCCTATGCCGATTTGCGCCTGATTGTCGCCCATCTCGGCAGCGGCATTACCGTCTCGGCCCACTGTGGCGGCCGCATGATCGACAGCAGCTCCCTCGAGGACGGCCCCTTCGGCGTGGACCGCACCGGAGGCCTGCCGGTACGCGCGCTCATCAAGCTGTGTTTTAGCGGCCAATTCACCGAGGCCCAGCTCGACCGCCATGTCTTCGGCGATGGAGGCCTCTATGCCTACCTCGGCACGCGCAACCTGATCGAAGTTGAGCGCCGCATCGACGCTGGGGACGCCCAGGCCGCGCTGGTCTTCGAGGCCATGATCCACCAGATCGGCAAAGAGACCGGAGCAATGGCCGCCGTGCTCAATGGTAGGGTGGACGCCATTCTGATCACCGGCGGCATGGCGCGCTCCGAGCGCCTCATCCATCAGTTGAGCGCCTATCTCGATTGGATTGCCCCCCTCCGCGTCTATCCCGGCGAAGATGAGTTGCAGGCCCTGGCCGAGGGCGCCTTCCGCGTCCTCAACGGCGAGGAGCAGGCCAGGAGGATGGGCGCATAAGCATCAACCTGCAGACGAGCTCTTCAGTCGCACCAAGGCTTGCCGCGCCAGATCGGCAATCGCTCTGGCCAGCGTGACCGAAGCGTTCAGCGACTCGGTCCGCTCCAGCCGCAGATGCAACTTCTCGGCATAGGCGCGAAAGAGAATGTCCACGTCATAAAGAATCTCCACGTGGTCGCAAAGAAAGCCGATGGGCTGGAGCAGGACGGCCTTCGCGCCGGTCGCGACGATCTCCTCAAGTGTCTGCTCGACGCTGGGGCCGAGCCACTCGCCGCCGCTCGCGCCCTGGCTCTGGAAGGCAAACCACCAGCGCGGAATCGCCGGCAATTGCGCGGCCACCAGCTCCGCCGTGCGCCTCGCCTCTTCAGCATAAGGGTCGGCGGCCTGGCCCTCCCTAGCTTGCACGGTGCGAACCGGTACGCTGTGCGCCGTAAACAGTACGGGAAGCGGCGCGCCCGCCTCCGCGCTGAGCTTTGTCCAGGCCGCGCGCAGCCGCTCGGCGAAGGCCGCAATCAGCAGCGGATGCTCCGCCCAGCCCGCGATAAAGTCGATGCGCAAACCGGAACTCTCGACCGCGCGGCGATAAAGCCCCACGCTGGTGCGCGAGTTCTGCGGCGCAAGACAGATTACCGCGGCCTCTTCCACGCCGTCAGCGCTCATCTGCCGGAGAACATCGGCTATATAAGGATGCCAGTTGCGCATTCCAACGTAAACACTGGGTGCCCCATCCTTGCCGCGTCGTTGTTTTTGCGGCAAGGGTGGGAAAGCCGGGTGCCCCACCCTCGCCACGTCGTTGTACTTGCGGCAAGGGTGGGAAAGCTCGATCTCCACCAGTCGGCCTTGCTCCAGCGTGATCTCGGTCAGCGGGCTGTGCCCAATCAGCGCGTAGCGCCGCTCGATCTCCTCGACAAGTTCGGGAGGCAGCGGCCGTCCGCCGGTCACATTGCTGAGGTACTCAGGAATCTGGGCGACGGTCTCCGGCGTGCCGTGGGCGAGAAGAAGAACGGCTTGTTTAGCCATTTACCTTCTCCAACCGAAATTCTTTCACCATGCGCACGACAGCCTCCACATTCTCCACCGGCGTGGTGGGCACAATGCCGTGGCCGAGGTTGAAGATGTGGCCGGGACGGCCGTTGGCAGCGTGTAGTATCTCTTGGACGCGCTGCTCCAGAACATCCAGCGGCGCAAAGAGCGTAATGGGATCGAGATTGCCCTGCACCGCGTGCGTGGGTCCCACGGCGCACCAGCCTTCGTCGAGCGGCTGCCGCCAGTCCAGGCCAATCACATCCGCCCCGGTTGCGGCCATCTGCGTCAGCAGCCCCGCCGTCTCCACGCCAAAGTAAATCACCGGCACGCCCATCGCCTGCACCGCGCGCACCAGCCGCTGGCTGGCCTCAAAGGCGTAGGCACGATAGTCAGCCAGCGCAAGCGAGCCAACCCAACTGTCAAAAATCTGAATCACGTCGGCGCCGGCCTCAACCTGCAAGCGGCAATACTCCGTCAGCACCACCACGATCTTGTCCAGCAGGCTGCTCCACGCAGTGGGGTCCGAGTACATCATCTGCTTGGTGTGGATGTAATTCTTGCTGCCGCCGCCCTCGATCATGTAGCTGGCCAGCGTGTAAGGCGCGCCGCAGAAGCCGATGACGCCCAGCCGATTGCGGAAGTGCGCGGCCACCTTTTCAATGGCGCGGGCCACGTAAGACAGCTCGCCGGCGCGATCGGTGCGCAGCGCGCGCACATCGTCGGCGCAGCGCAGCGGGTGATGCACCTCCGGTCCCTCGCCCGCCTGAAACTCGAAGTCCAGGCCCATCGGCTCCAGCGGCAGCAGCAGGTCGGCAAAGATAATCGCCGCGTCCACGCCCAGCTTCTCCGCGGCGGTAATCGTCACCTCGGCGGCAAGCTCCGGCTGCTTGCAGATTTCGACGAGCGTGTGATGTTTGCGCACAGCGCGGTACTCCGGCATATAGCGGCCGGCCTGGCGCAAAAACCAAACTGGTGTCCGGTCAACCGGCTGGCGCAGGCACGCGCGAAGAAAACGGCTGCCGCCGTCCAGGTTTGCGGGAGTGGTTTCGGCGGCGTCGGTGGGATGGCCTGGCTTCATACTGAGATGATTCTACCCGCGAGGACTCACGTTCTGTTCCCTCTTCCCTGTTTTCGGGAACCGCGCGCCGCGCCTAAGCGTATCATCCTTCCAGTGCAGGAGAAAGCCCCATGAGCAGCCAATCGTATCCCAATCCGCAAGCCATCTTTTACCAGCAATACGCGGCGGTGCGCCGCGACGAGGTCGCCGGCGTCCTGCTGGCCCTGTTTCTGGGCGGCTTCGGCATTCACCACTTTTATCTGCGCCGCACCGGCCTGGGAGTCGTTTACCTGTGCTTTTGCTGGACGCCGATTCCCTGGATTCTCGGCTTTATCGAGTGCTTCTTCATGCCCGGCCGGGTGCGCGAGTTCAACGCCGTCCAAGCCGCGAGCATTGCGGCGATGCTGGGCATCGCGATGCCGGGCTGGGGATATCCCTTCAATGTGACCTTCAACGCGCCCCCGGCGGTGCAGACCGGCACACTGATCGCTTGCGGGCGCTGCGGGCAAACCAATTCGTCGGGCGTGCGCTTCTGCTCGGCCTGCGGCGCGCCGTTCTAAGGCATTTTTGCTTTTGCTATAAACTTCGGTGCCCCATCCATTCCGCGCTGTTTGCGGAATGGATGGGATACCGGCAAAATTCCGGTCTACATTGTTTCTAAAAAATGGCTACGGATAGATGCGGTGCAGTGTGCGGGCAAAGGGAATCGTCTCACGCACGTGATCAAGCCCGCAGATCCAGGCAACGGCGCGCTCAATGCCCATGCCAAATCCGGAGTGAGGAACCGAGCCGTAGCGGCGCAGATCAAGATACCACTGGAAGGCTTCCTTGGGCAGGTTGTGCTGCTCGATGCGCGCGTTCAACAACTCATAACTCGAAACGCGCTGCGAACCGCCGATGATCTCGCCATAACCCTCCGGCGCCAGCACATCAACGCAAAGGGCGAAACGCGCGTCTGCCGGGTCCGGTTCCATATAGAAGGCCTTCACGTCGGCGGGATAGCGATGCACCATCACAGGCCGGTCAAACTGGCTGCTCAGCCAGGTTTCGTCAGGCGAGCCGAAATCGTTGCCATACTCAAAGGGCGCTTCCAGGTGGCCGTCCTTGTAGGCCTGGTTGAGCATCTCCGCGGCCTCGTCGTAACGCAGGCGCGGAAAGGGCGGCAGAATCGCTTCGAGTTTTGCCGGATCACGGCCAATCACCGCCAGTTCCGAGGCTCGATTCTTGAGTACGCTCTTCACTATGTGCGAAAGAAAGTTTTCCGCCAGCTCCAACAGGCCATCGAGATCCATGAAGGCAACCTCCGGCTCAATCATCCAGAACTCGGTCAGGTGGCGGCGGGTCTTGGACTTCTCGGCGCGAAAGGTGGGGCCGAAGCTGTAAACCTTGCCCAGCGCCAGTGCCGTGGACTCGATATACAACTGGCCGGATTGCGTCAGATAGGCCGGATCGCCGAAGTAATCCACGGGAAAGAGCGTCGAGGTGCCCTCGCAGGCCGCCGGCGTCAGAATCGGCGGGTCGGTGCGGATAAATCCATTGGAGTCAAAGTACTCGGCAGCCGCGCGCATGATCTCGGCCCTGATGCGCAGGATTGCCGACTGGCGTGGAGAGCGAATCCAGAGATGGCGATGCTCCATCAGAAAATCAACGCCGTGCTCCTTTAAGGTGATGGGATAAGGGTCGGATTCAGGAACGCGCTGCACCACTTCCAGACCTTCCACGTCCAGCTCAAATCCTCCAGGTGCGCGCTTGTCGGCTCTCACCTTGCCGGTTACGATGACGCTCGACTCCTGCGTCAGACCCTTGAGCGTCTCAAAAACTTCAGCCAGTACGCTCTTTACGTGGGCCACGCCCTGGATGGTGCCAGTGCCGTCGCGAAAGATGGGAAAGAGCAGCTTGCCGCTCTCGCGCAGGTTATAGAGCCAGCCGCGCAGAGTAACGGATTGGCCTTCAAATTGGCCAAGAGTGGCGATGGTGGCCACCTGCGGTGCGGCAGACGCCGCTTGCGCGGCGGGAATAATTGGATCTTCGGGCATAGACTTCCTCGCTGGCCATGGTGGCCGGACTCTCTAGCATAACGCGTGGAGCTGGGTTTCGAGCCATCCCTCCCCTGCCGCAAAAGCAAGAACGCGAAAATGTCAGGGCAGCCGCAAGAGTAAAGATTCCTGCCATGAAAGAAGCATTGCGTCTGCAATATAACTTCAGTACCATGAGAATAGTTTTTGATGCGCGTAACATTTTCCCGGCGTTCGTGCGATTTTCAGGACGGCTGGAGGGTCTATGAGCGAGGCGGCGGCAGTACACAGCGAAGAAACGCAAATGTCGCAGGTGGACACGGAGACCACGGCGCGGGTCATTGCCGAAAAGCACATCGGCGAGCGAATCAAGCGGTTGCGCCTGAAAAAATCGATGGGGCTGGTCGAACTGGGCCGTCACACCGGGCTTTCGGCCAGCTTTTTGTCGCAGTTGGAGACGGGCCGGGTGGTGCCCACGCTGCGCAACCTGGCGCGCATTGCCATGGTTTTTTCCAAGGACCTCTCGTATTTCTTCGAGTGCGATCCGGCGGCTGTATTCCGGATTCATCGCCGCAAGGAGCGCGTCAGGCTGCCGCAAACCGGGGTCGAAAAGCCAACTTACTTTTTTGAGAGCCTGGGCTACATGGTTCCCGACCGGTACATGGACCCTTACTTTGCCGAGTTCATGCCCCTTGAAGAGAATCAGGAACCTGCGGCGCATATGCATGCGGGCTTCGAGTTTCTTTACCTGCTGGAGGGCGAGCTGGAAGTGCGCCACGGCGAGCAGCATTGCGTCCTGGGGCCGGGTGACGCGGCGTACTTTGATTCCAGCACACGGCACTCTTACCAGTGCGCGGGCAGCAAGCCGGCCCAGGCGATGATCGTCACCATGCGCCAGCCGCCGCCGGCCATGCCCATGCCCCAGCGGGCAATGAGCGCGGCCGCGGGCGCCTCCGAGCAAAAAAAACTGTAGCGCTTTTTTCCTATTTATGTGCAGTGCGGCGTGGACCGGGAGGTCCACGCGACAGCCGGCCAGGAGGCCGACGCTACCTGTTCTTGAAGCGACCTTGCGGGAACCTTGAATCGCAGGGATCAGCGAGTCTGCCCTATCGCAATGCGCGCGTGCAGCGTTAAGTCGCGCGAAGATGTACCTGCGAATACTTCGTAGCTTCCATCCGGAGTTATCCAATGGTGGAGCGAAGCATCAAAGATCGAAAATGCGCGGTCGTCCAACAGGAGGCTTACCGGTTTCGTTTCCCCGGCCTTCAGTTGGACCTTGGCAAACACGCGCAACTGGTGTGGAGGCTCTCCATTCTTCGCCGGCTGCCCCACATACACCTGGACCACCTCAGCGCCCTCCCGGCTGCCCGTATTGGTCACGTTGAGTTTTACCCGCACTCTTCCACGCGCCAACCCGGATTGAGTGTCGAGCTTCGCCGGCGCCACAACCAGATTGCTCAGCTTGAACGTGGTATACGACAGGCCGAAGCCGAAGGGGAACAAAGGCTGGGTATTGGTTGCGTCATACCAGCGATAGCCGACATTGAGTTTTTCGCTGTAAGTGGATAGCCCATTCACGCCCGGCCACTGTTCCAATTGCGCGGTGGGTATCTCAGCCGCGGAGCGTGGAAAGCTCAAAGGCAGCTTCGCGGATGGATTGACGTCTCCATAAAGCACGGCGGCGATTGCGTTGCCGTCCTCCTGGCCTGGATACCACGCCTCGATCACTCCGGCAACCGCGTCAATCCAGGGCATCAGCACCGGGCCTCCCGTATCAAGGACAACAATCGTCTTCTTATTCACCGCTGCCACGGCCGCGATCAGCTGATCCTGAGCGCCGGGTAGTTTGAGATTGGGCCGGTCGTCTCCCTCGGTTTCATCCGTGTGCACGAATACAATCGCCACCTCCGCCGCCCGCGCTGTCTTAGCGGCGGCATTCAGGTCGCTGCCATCCGCATACAACACCTGCGCGAGCGCGCCAGCCCGTTTGCGGATTCCCTCCAGTGGACTCACAATATAAGGCGCAACCACCGCGGAGCTGCCGCCCCCTTCGGCCTTCGGCTCCTTGCCGCCCGCAGTGCCGAAGACCGCGATGGACGACTTGGCGGGAAGAGGAAGAAGATTCTTATCATTCTTCAGCAGAATGGTGCCTTGTTCAGCGACTTCGCGGGAGAAGGAATCGTGCTCCGGGCTGCGCACATTGGCCTCCCAATTGCCCGGCTGCGACTTATCAAAGAGGCCCTGGCGAAAGATAGGCACTAATATGTCGCGAATATGCTCGTCCAGCGCGGCGACACTCACATCGCCCTTCAGCACGGCCGCTTTCAGCGGCGCGCCATAAAACGTATCGTCGGGCATCTGCTGATCGAGCCCGCCAGTTACCGAACCGATGGTGGAGTGTGTAGCTCCCCAGTCGCTCATCACCCATCCGTCGAAGTTGAGCAATTTACGCAAAAAGCCGTTCAGAATCTCCGGATTCTCGCAGGAGTAGATTCCATTGGTCTTCACATAAGCGCACATCAGCGTGCCTACATGACCATCGAGAATGGATGCCTCGTAGGGCGGAAAATAGATCTCCCTGAGAGTCCGTTCATCGACAATGGAATCTTCCTTGAAGCGGTTGCTCTCCTGGTTCATCGTCATATACATATTGGCGTCGGCAATCGGACCCTGGCTCTGAATGCCTTTGATCTCCGCCACAGCCATCTGGGCGTTGAAGGTCGGATCTTCGCCATAACTCTCAAAGGTGCGTCCCCATTCCGGAACGCGAACCACATCAATGGTTGGACCAAGCTCCACATTGGTGCCCTTGGCCCATTGTTCCTGGCCAAGAACCTTTCCGTACTCGTTGATCAGGCCAAGATCCCAACTCGACGCAACGGCGATCGGCGCCGGCAGCAGAGTGATGTCGCGCGCTCCGTTGCCAACTCCCGCGCGTCCGTCGGCCAACCTCAGCGCCGGAATGCCAAGCCGCGCATTGCCGGGAACGTATCCCACATATCCCTTCACCGGGATCGGGCTTACTCCGTGCATCATCACGATCTTCTCGTCCAGCGTCATTTCCTTGATAAGCAGATTGGCGCGCTGCACCGGAGAGAGCGACTTGTTCATCCAGGGCCGCGAAGCCTGATCCTTGGCCGCAGTGCTTATCACATCCGCGGCCCAGAGAGCCGGAACGGACAGAAGCGCGCCGGCCCCAATCAAAAGACAGCCAACCAAGTGCATGAATCTGCGCATGACTTCTCCAATAGCTTGGAATCATTTTGTCTCGATTCAGTCTACGCTTGCCGAACCGGGATGCGCCTGATGGGAATAAGGAATTCCATCTTCCCCGATCAGCCCAAAAACATCCCGGCAATCGAAGCCGAAATCAGATTCGCCATCGTTCCGGCGAGCATCGCCCGCACGCCTAGCTTGGCCAGTTCATTGCGCCGCTCGGGAATCAGCGCGCCGATGCCGCCGATCTGCATTCCAATCGATCCGAGGTTGGCGAAGCCGCACAAGGCAAAGGTCGCGATGATGAAGGAGCGCGGCAGCAGCACGGCCTTTTGCGCGCCGAGCGCGATGTAGGCGATGACTTCGTTGAGCGCCATGCGTGTGCCCAGCAAATTGCCAATCGCCCCGCAATCGCGCCAGGGAACGCCAATCAGCCAGGCGACGGGAGCAAAAAGGAAGCCGAGAATCTGACCAAGCGAGCCGGGGACCCAGTGCATATAACTGAGGCCGTGCGTCCAGCCCAGCAGGCCGTCGAGCAAAGCGACCAGGGCCAGAAAGCTGACCAGCATGATGGCCACGTTGAAGGCCAGCTTGCCGCCGTCGATGGTGCCGCGGGCGATGGCTCCAACCAGATTCTCGTCCTTGTGCAGCTCGTCTTTGGGCATGACGACGCGGCCTTCTGTAGCGGGCGCGCCAGTCTCCGGCACCAGCATCTTGGCGATCAGAATCGTCCCCGGCGAGGTCATGATGACAGCGGCCAGCAGGTGCTCCGGCGCTACGCCCTGCGCAATATACATGGCCATGATGCCGCCTGAGACGTGGGCCATGCCGCTGGTCATAATGGTCATCAGTTCGCTGCGCGTGGCTTTGGCCAGAAACGGACGGATGGTCAGCGGCGCCTCGGTCTGTCCCATGAAGATCGATGCGGCCACGTTCATGCTTTCCGCGCCGCTGATGCGCATCGTCTTCAGCATCACCCAGGCCAGCGCGCGAATCACGATTTGCATTACGCCGATGTGGTAAAGCACCGCGAAGAAGGCGGAGATGAAGATGATGGTGGGCAGCACTTGAAACGCGAAGATGGAGCCAAGCGAACCGTCGGGTGTACCCAGCGGACCAAAGAGAACCTTGGTTCCGGCATAGGTGGAGGCGAGCATGGATTTGACCACGCCGCCAGCCCAGGCGAGCGCGTGCTCGCCATAAGAGAAACGCAGCACCAGGAAGGCAAAGACCAGTTGCAGGCCCAGGCCCCACGCTACCGTGCGCCAGCGGATGCGCCTGCGGTCAGTCGAGCCTAACCAAGCCACAGCCAGAACGGCCAGAATCCCCAGCACTCCGGTATATCGATCCAAGACGAACTCCTTGAAGAGCAGCTAACAGCTAAAAACTAACAGCTAACAGTGGCCAGTGAACACAATCATCCCAGGAAATGCTCATCCGCCGAGAAACATGCAATCGCCGTAACTAAAGAAGCGATACTTTTGCTCGACGGCGTGGCGATAGGCGGCAAGAACCGGGTCGCGTCCGGCAAAGGCGCTGACCAGCATGAGCAAACTGGATTGCGGCAGGTGAAAGTTGGTCAGCAGCGCGCCGGTCAGGCGAAAGTCAAAGCCCGGCGCAATGAATATCTCCGTTTCGCCGGAGTGCGCTTGCAGCGGGCAGCCCTCGGCTTGCTGCGCACAGTGTTCCAGTGTACGCACCACCGTTGTGCCAACAGCCACAATGCGGCGGCCTTCGCTGCAGGCGCGGTTGATGGCCTCCGCGGCTGCGGCCGGGAGCGTATAGCGCTCGCGGTGGAGGCGGACCTCGTCGAGGCGCGCGACACGCAGCGGCGCAAATGTGCCCAGGCCGACGTGCAGCGTGAGGCGGGCAATCTCAACGCCGCGGGCGGCGAGCGCGTCAAGAATTTGCGGCGTGAAGTGCAGCCCCGCCGTGGGCGCGGCCACTGAGCCACGCTCGCGCGAGAAGACCGTCTGGTAGCGTTCGCGATCGGCCTCCGCATCGTCCCGGCGAATGTAGGGCGGCAGGGGAATGTGGCCGATCTGGTCGAGAACAGCAAAAAAATCATCAACAGGATCGAAACGCAGCAGCCGCGCGCCAAAGTCGCCGCGCTCGATGACTTCCGCTTCGAGCGCCAGTCCACCCGCGGGCGATGGAAAGACCAGCCGCTCGCCCACGCCAACTTTTTTGCCCGGCTTGACCAGCACGCGCCAGAGGTTGTCGCCGGCCGGCTCGGTGAGCAGGACTTCAACCAGGGCGGTGGGCTGCTGATGGTCGCGCACGACGCTCCGCCGCGCGAAGAGGCGCGCCGGAATCACGCGCGTGTCGTTGAGCACCAACAGGTCGCCGGGATTGAGTTGCGCGGGAAACTCGGCGAAGTTCGCGTCGCGCAGGGCACCGGTCGAGCGGTTCACAACCAGCATGCGGTCCTGGCCGCGCTGGGCGGGCGGCTGCTGCGCAATCAACTCCGCCGGCAAATCGAAGTCGAAGTCGGCTACGCGCAGAGCGGTCATTGTTGCGCCTTCTTGAAGTAATCGTGCGCCCGCAGGCGCGCGCGTTCCAGGGCCGCATTCAACTCCTGGCGCTTCGGCTCGAAGTCGTCTGCAGCCAGATCGGCCGCAACCAGCGTCGGCCGCGCCCAACTGACGCAGATGCGCGTGAAGGGCTTGGGTACCAGAAAGTGGTCCCAGGAGTGGATCACCCAGGCGTGCTCCGGCTCCAGGAAAAAAGCGCCAATGGGCGCGCCGGTCATCTGCGCCAGCTTGATGGGCCCCATTTTGGTCTGATAGATGGGGCCGAGCGGACCGTCGGCGGTGAAGATGGCGGTTCTGCCGGTTTCGATCATGTTCTTGAGCGCCAGCAGTCCCCCGCGCCCGCCGTGCGAGCTGGAGCCGCGCACGGCATCGAAGCCGAAGAGCTTCAGAATGCGCGTAATCAGCTCGCCGTCAAAGCTCTGGCTGACGAGAATTACGGCGTGGGAGTGGCGGAAGTAGGCCGTGCAGGGCAGCACGCACTGATGCCAAAAGCAGAAGATCTCCGGCGGTGACTTCTGGCCGAAGAGTATAGGCGTAACGCCTTCTTCTGCGATGACCTCAAAGCGCCAGGTGCGGCCAACGATCCCAAGCAGCGCCCACACCAGGCGCGGAACAACAGCCAGCACCAGCCGCTGGGCGAGGGTGAAGCGCCGCCGCCCATCGCGCGGATGAGAGGATGGGCCTGGAATGAATTCAGTGGACATTCAGAGATGATTCTATCGTTTGAGGGATGAGATTGGCTTCATCTTCAGCGGAGTTGGATATCAGCAAGTCAGTGCCTACGCATAGCAAGAACTTTCAAGTAAAGAAGTCCAACGGGTTTTCCTGGCTTCTGAAATGTCGTAACTGCGCAAATTCAGCAAAGAGCATAAGCATAAATCGACGAAAAACTGGCATTTTTACCGATAAATGACGTCTTTTCGGGCGAAAAATCGAGCAATAATCGCGATTTACAGTTACTCTTTCGTTAACAGGTAAAAATGTAACATATTTAATATGAAACAGTTACATTCGCTGAATGATTCGAAAACTGGTCTCCAAAGGGTAGGGGTGGGTGGGTAAAGCATGGAATAGGGAACAGGAAAGTCCGGTGGCTCTGGAGGGTGTTCATTTTTTGATTGTGTGCCGAGGAAAGGAATTATACGCAAAGAGAGGCGAAAAAAGATGGCGGGTCAGCAGGAGCGGGACGAACTATCAAAGCTCTGACTGGCGTTTGCGGGCCATCAGCCGCGCGCCAAGCGCGCCGCCGGCAACGGCGAAGAAAATCAGGAAGGCCGCATTGAAGACAAAACCGAAGGTCTCGAAGCCGGCGTGACCCTCCGGCGAGAGCATAAATATTTTTTGGGCCTGCATTTGCGCCACATCCCCGAAACCCATCTGTGCGGTCAACTGCTGGCTCGCCTCGACGGAGTTCTTCCAATTGGAATCAATCAGTCCGGATTCGTGGAGAACAAACCGCTGAAAGAAAAGGAAACCGCTGCTTAAGCCAAAAGAAAGCCATCCTCCCAGAAGGCCCGTGACCAGGCCGATGCGGGCACCGGCTCCGAGGGTGATCCACGCCGACTTCTGGCTGCGCACATAAAGTACAACCGCCCAGGTCGCGGCTGATACCATCCATAAAAAGCCAAGGCTACCCAACTGCGTGAGAGTTGAGCACAGCACCCCGGCGGGAATCGCGACCAGCAACGCCGCGCGCAAGGCCGGCTTCCATGCCAAGCAGCTTGCATCCCGCACGACGCCGTCTCCGTGGTCCGGCTGAACCTGCCCAGGTGTACCATCCGCGGCGTAAACCAGTTGTGGCAGGCCACAGACAGAGCAGTAGCAGTTCTCGGCTTGGACGGGCTGGTGGCAGCGGCTACAGGTGATTTCCATACAACTATGAGCCTATCGCATCCGGCTGCCGGATGGGGAGAACGACTCGGTCCGCCGCTACCTGCCGCCGTCGCGCTCCTTGTGGCGCATGCGGCGTTCGTTGCGCAGTTTGAGGAAGTGTGGGAAAAAGAGAAAAGCTCTTTGGTCGCAGGATACGCAGCGCACCGGAAGATGCAGGAGAAGCAATCTCGACAGGTCCGGCGCGTGAAAACGAAAACGCGAAATGCGAAAGTCTAAAAATCCGCAAAGGCGACAGTAGAGTTCCATACCAACTTCCTTCACTTGAAAAAATCAGTGAAAAATCGCGATATAGCGGATTTTTTCAATTACAGATCGACAAATTGCTTGCGCATCGCATGGAACAACCACATTTCCACGAAAACACTGGGGGATTTTCACACAAGACCGGAATTTAGCCCATCAAAGTGCGCCCACCTGATCCACCGCCAGCGCACGGGCCACTTCGCGGACTGATAATCTGAGCGCATGGGCAAGCGGGATTGGGAAGCGGAAAAAATCGCCCGGGTAAGGGAGTGGCTGCTGGCGTGGTATGAGCGCAACCGGCGCGACCTGCCCTGGAGGCGCAGTCAGAATCCCTACGCAATCTGGGTTTCAGAGGTGATGCTGCAGCAGACCCGCGTGGCGGTGGTGGTGGAGCGTTACCAGAAATTCATGGCGCGCTTTCCCACGCTGGTTTCACTGGCGCTTGCTCCCGTTGAGGAGGTGCTGGCCTTGTGGAGCGGGCTGGGCTACTATCGCCGCGCGCGGATGCTGCACAAGGCAGCGCAGTTTGTGGCCGACCACAACCAGGGCAACCTGCCACAAACAGCGGAGGAGCTGCGCCTGCTGCCGGGCATCGGCGCGTACACGGCCGCGGCCATCGCCAGCATTGCCCACGGCGAGCGGATTGCCGTGGTGGATGGCAATGTGGAGCGGGTGCTCTGCCGGTTGGAGGGCTGGGATGCGGGCGACAAGGCAGTCCGGCACAGAGTCGAGGAGCTGGCCGCCAAGTTGGTTTGCCCGCAGCGGCCAGGGGATTGGAACCAGGCACTGATGGAGCTGGGAGCGCTGGTCTGCCTGCCCAGCAAGCCGCAGTGTGCGCTGTGCCCGGTGGCCGCCGGCTGCAAGACCCAGGGCGAGCACCCGACCGCGCCGCGGCCGCCGATGCACAGCCGCGAGGCGGCCTACGCGCTGGCCGTGCGCCACGGGAAGTTGGCTGGCCAATTCCATCGCGAGGTACTCCTGGAGCAGCGAAAGGATCTACAGACGGTGATGCCTGGAATGTGGGAGCTGCCAGCACTGAAAGAAACGACAGTTCCCGAGGCAGAACTGCGCATGACCCTGCGCCACGCCATCATGCAGGTGAATTACTATGTGCGCATCCGCACCGTCTATGCAGGCGACATTGACACACTGACTGTGGCGGGCGGCGGCGAGAGGCGCTGGGTTCCGCTGGGCAAGGCGGCGGGAATGGCGCTGACCGGCCTAGCACGCAAGGTGCTCGCCCGCGCCCATCTGCTGCCCACCGCGCCTCTGGACGAACTTGCCCCAGAGAATGACCCTGAGGGTTTGCCCGCCACGCCGTTTCAGCGCCGAAAGTAGATGCCGATCATCGGCTCCGCCGTATGCGTGAAGGCATTGCTCGAAGTGTAGAGCTTGGTCAGGTTGGGCGCCTGGTATAGATTGCCGCGGTACTGCAGGCGCAGGCCAATGTGCGGCAGAAGCCTCCAGTCCACTCCCGCGCCGTAGACATAGACCCCCTTGATGGTGGTGCTTGCGCTGGTGGTGGTGGTGGTACCGAGCTTGCAACCTGCGAATCCTCCGCAGGCGGTAACGTCAGTTGTGGTTATGGCCTGGCCGCTGGGCGCATCAAAGAGAAGGCCGCCGCCGGTCAGCGCGAAGGGACGGAACTTTCCGGCCTTCAGCGACGCCACCCAATCGCCGGTCACTTCGTGCGCATTGTTTGAAACCTGCGTCCATATGGTAGACACGTCACAGACGCCGCATACCGAGGAGGATGTCTGGGTATAGGTCTGGTTGGCGCGGTTGAAAGAGTACGTGCCTTCATAGCCGAACCAGGGCTTGGCTATGTGGCGTACCTCCAGCAGGCCGCCGGCGGCGTTGGAGGGACTCTGGATGGTGCCGTTGGTGGTGGTGGTTCCGTTGAAGGTGCCAAAGAGGCTGGCCGCCACATCCGTCTGCGCCGAGGCCTGACCACAGGCCAGCGCGACTGCTCCAACCAGTAGGAAAGCTGCTTGCATCCATCTGATTCGCATCGTGATCTCCTGAGTTGATTTTGAATCTCTTCTGAAAAGCCGGCTCTCAATGGCCTGCTGGAAGTATAGACGCGAGAGAGAATGGTTTGTTGAGCTTGGCCGGCCAGGGGTCTGCTCAGAGGGATGGATCCCGGCAGATCTTCCTGCAATGATTCTATCTTCGGCAAAGTGCATCGTCCGTTTCCTTCAAGGCATCTATTGAAGGAAGGTTTATTCGCGCGGTTTCATGGACCTCCTCCCTCGCGACTTCGCGCTCAACCGCGCAATCTTTTAGAATCCAATTCACCACAAGGAGAAACAATGGCAAGCAAGGCAAGTGCAGTCTGGACAGGATCACTCAAAGAAGGCAAGGGCACAATCTCGACGGCCACGGGCGTACTGAACCATGCAAATTACTCATTCGCCGCGCGCTTTGAAGGCGCCAACACGGGCACCACTCCAGAGGAGCTGATTGCCGCGGCCCATGCAGGTTGCTTTTCGATGGCATTGGGCGCGCAGTTGGGCGAGGCAGGGTTGACGCCTGCAAAGATTGAAACCCACGCAGCTGTCACGCTGGGCAAGGTCGAAGGCGGCTTCGCCATCACCCGCATTGCGCTCACCACCACGGCCAGCGTTCCGGGCGCTTCGCAGGAGGTCTTCAACAAGGCTGCCGCCGAGGCCAAGGCCGGCTGCCCCATCTCCAGGCTCTTCGCCAACAACACCGAGATCACACTCGACGCCAAGCTGGTGTGAACAGGGGACCGCAACGCCGCGGCCGGCTTTGAAATTGCAGGCTGTTGAAAATCTCTGCTCTGAAAAAAGGTGGCCCCAGCCCATGATGGATGCAAGTAGATGAAATACATCCCATCGTGGGCTAACCTCCGGGCCTTTTTTAAGCTTTTTTGGAGATAGAGTAGACCGGAATTTTATCGGTATCCCACCCATTCAGCAGAAAAACGCGGAATGAATGGGGCACGGACGTTTCCAGCAAAAGCTAAAATGCTCTAGCTCTTGGGCGGCACACGCGATACCGTTCCGTTCAAGGAGTTTGCAGCTGAAAATTTGACACTTGCTCACGCATTTGCGAGACTCAGAGATGCTGCCGGTTCAGCAGAAAGCTGAACTTGTGTCTCGTGCCGAAGTGGCGGAATTGGCAGACGCGCGTGGTTCAGGTCCACGTACTCGCAAGGGTGTGGGGGTTCGAGTCCCTTCTTCGGCACCAAGTTGTCAAGTAAATATAATAATATCAATCGTTTACAAAGTTGCAAGCAGCAGAACCCCTCAAAAATGGCCAATCAGTTTGACGGGGGGGGAAACTGCGTCTTTGCCTGACCAGCTAATCTCAATCTATTGTTGAATCAGAAGTTTGGCTGAGAGGCCCTCCGGACGAAGGCCGGAAGCCAAGCTCATCCGGAAGGCTACCGGCAGGCCACGTTAACCACAAAAGCACAAATATCTTGGGTCTGGATATTGCCGAAGGCTCTTGGCGGGGGCGCGATCTCTCTCTCTGCTTGTGTAAATGGCAGATAACGTGAAGATGATCTGGTGCCGGGAGGGGGGGTCGAACCCCCATGACCACAAGGGCCGGCAGATTTTGAGTCTGCTGCGTCTGCCAGTTCCGCCATCCCGGCTCGGGTTGGGAATCCGCTCTCAAAGTATCGCACAGCCCTTGACTTGGACGCTACTGCAAACCTCAAATTACCGGCACGCCGCAGCCGTCGCAGAAGCCGCCACCTGCGGCGTTCTTGCGCAATTGCACCGGAATTGGAGCAGCCGGGAGTGATTCCGGCTTTTCACGTCACACGAATCGGCCCGCAAAGGCGTCTCTCATGCGACAATGAAGGCAATCGTTATGACCACAGACTCCTCGCAATCTCTCCCTGAGCCGACTTCGATTACCCCGGAGCTGCTCGCCCAGCACAGTATCACCGCGGATGAGTACAGCCGCATCGAAGCCGCGCTGGGGCGTGTGCCATCGCTTACCGAGCTGGGCATCTACAGCGTGATGTGGAGCGAGCACTGCTCTTACAAGTCGAGCCGTGTGCACCTGAAGCGGCTGCCCACCAAGAGCGACCTGGTGGTGCAGGGTCCGGGCGAGAATGCCGGCATCATCGACGTGGGCGACGGCTGGGCTTGCGCCTTCAAGATCGAGAGCCACAACCACCCCAGCTACATCGAGCCGTACCAGGGCGCAACCACCGGTGTGGGCGGCATTCTGCGCGACATCTTCACCATGGGCGCGCGGCCGCTGGCGGTGATGGATTCGCTGCGCTTCGGCGAGATCTCGAAAGAAGCCGGAGAGGATGCGGAAGAGCGCCAGCTCGCCCAGAAAAATCACTCCATTGTCGATGGCGTGGTGGGCGGCGTCGCCGGCTACGGCAACTGCTTCGGCGTGCCCAATCTGGCCGGCGAAACCAAGTTCGAGGCCTGTTACAGCGGCAATCCGCTGGTGAACGCCTTTGCGCTGGGACTTGTGCGCAAAGAGGATATCTTCTACGGCAAGGCAAGCGGCGCGGGCAATCCGGTGATCTATGTTGGCGCCAAGACGGGCCGCGACGGAATCCACGGCGCGACGATGGCCAGCGAGGAGTTCCACGAAGGCACCGAGGCCAAGCGGCCCAATGTGCAGGTGGGCGATCCTTTCATGGAGAAACTGCTGCTGGAGGCCTGCCTGGAAGCGATGCAGACCGGCGCAATTGTTGGCATTCAGGATATGGGGGCTGCCGGATTAACGTGTTCGACCTGCGAGATGGGCGGGCGCGGCGGCGTGGGCCTGGATGTGGAGCTGGACCTGGTTCCGCAGCGCGAGACCGGCATGAGCGCCTACGAGATTATGCTCAGCGAAAGCCAGGAGCGGATGCTGCTGGTGGCCACGAAAGGCCGCGAAGACGAGGTGCTGAGCGTCTTCAAAAAGTGGGGGCTGGATGGCGTCATCGTGGGCACGGTTCAAACCGAGTCGCGGCTGCGCATTCGCCATCACGGCGTTCTGGTGGCCGACATTCCCAACCATTCGCTCACGGACGATGCGCCGCTCTACCATCGCCCGGTGGGAACGTGGAAGGCGCCGGTCGAGCTTGAACCCACAAAAGAAATTCTCAAACAGATCGCCAAAGACCGCGACTACACCGCCGACCTGAAGAAACTGCTGGCCAGCTCGAACGTCTGTAGCAAGCGCTGGGTTTATGAGCAGTACGACAGCATGGTGCAGACCAACACCGTGATCGGCCCCGGCAGCGAGGCTGGCGTGATGCGCATCAAGGGCACTGGCACTCCCGGCCACGAACGCGGCCTGGCGATGGCTTTGGACGGCAACGGACGCTGGGCCTACCTCGATCCCAAGCTGGGCGCTATGCACGCCGTCGCCGAATGTGCCCGAAAGGTGGCGATGACCGGAGCAAAGCCGGTGGCCGCAACCAACTGCCTCAACTTCGGCAATCCGGAGAAGCCGGAGATCATGGCGCAGCTCTCGACGGCCATCGACGGCATCAGTGAGGCCTGCTCGGCCCTGGGAACGCCTATCACCGGCGGCAATGTTTCGCTCTACAACGAGACCAAGGGAGAAGGCATCTATCCCACGCCGGTTCTGGGGATTGTGGGCATTCTGGAGGACGTGAGCAAAGCGGTTGGGGCGGATTTCCAGAAGGCCGGCGACGCGATTTTGCTGCTTTGGCCGGTTCCGCGCGGGGAAGAGCCTGATCCGAATCTCTCTGTTCCCTTCAAACCCGAGCCCATGCGATATTACCCGGTTGATGTTCAGCCTGAGCCGGTCGCCGATGCAGATACGGAAGAACCTGAAACCACTGCCGCGGCCGAATTGGCTGCCTTCGGCTCCTCCGAATTTGCCAAAGTTGCACTCGGCGGCCTCTGGGGCACACCGCCGCCGCTCGATCTCGACGCCGAAGCCGATTTGCATAAGCTGTTGCAAGTGCTGGCCGCTCAAAAACTGCTTCGCTCGGCGCGCGACATCTCCGACGGCGGCATTGCGGTTGCTCTGGCGCAGGCAGGGTTCGCCAAGGGAATCGGCGCCACCATCGAGCAGGAGCAGTCTCTTCTGGTTCATCCGCTCTTCGGTCTCTTCGCCGAGCCGGCCTCGACCGTGTTCGTCACAACTCACCCCTCCAACGTCTCCAAAATCGAGAAGCTGGCTGGCGAATACAGCTTCTTCGCCGTACGCATCGGCTCGACCGGCGGCGACCACCTGGAAATCTCAGTAGACGGCGAGCCTTTTGTCTCCGCGCCGCTCACCGAGCTGCGCAAGCTCTGGTCCACCGCTCTCGAAGCCACCCTCCACGGCGAGGCAACGGCATGAGCGGGATGCTTTTTCAGGGGGTTGAGGGTTTCGCGGAGTCCGCCGGGCAACTGACCACTGTTCACTGTCCACTGTCCACTGTCGCGGGTGCCCCAGGTCCCTCGCATTTGGGGACCTGGGATTCCGGCATCGTTCCACAGGAAGACCCAAAACTCCGCGAAGAGTGCGGCGTTATCGCCATCCACGGTCATCCGGATGCCGCTCGCCAGGCCTACCTCGGCCTCTACGCCCTGCAGCATCGCGGTCAGGAGTCGGCGGGCATTGCCACCGCCGACGGCCAGCATCTGGCCAACATCAAGGGCATGGGCCTGGTCTCGGAAATCTTCACGGACGATGTTTTGGCCAAGCTGCCCGGTCCCATGGCCATCGGCCACACACGCTATTCCACCACCGGCGACTCGGCGCTGCTCAATGCGCAGCCCATCCGGGTTGATTCAACCAAGGGGCTGATCGCCATTGCCCACAACGGCAATCTGGTGAACCTGGGCAATGTGCGCGCCCGGCTGGAGAGAGACGGCGCTTACTTCCAGACCACTTCTGATTCCGAGATTATCGTCCAGCTCATCGCCCACTCCCCGGCTGGCTCGCTGGTGGACGCCATCGCCGACTCACTCAGCCAGGTTGATGGAGCTTTTTCCATCGTAATGATGACCCGCGACCGAATCTTTGCCGCCCGCGATCCGCGCGGCTTCCGTCCGCTCTCCATGGGCCGCATCAAGAATGCCAACGGTCCCGACACCATCATTTTTTCCAGCGAATCCTGTGCTCTCGACCTGCTGCGCGCCACCTTTGAGCGCGACGTGCTACCCGGCGAGCTGGTGATGGTTACCGAAGACGGCGTCACCAGCCGGCAATTCGCCAGCGGCGTCGCGCAATCCAGTTGCATCTTTGAGCACGTCTACTTCGCGCGGCCCGACTCGCGCATCTTCGGCCGCTGGGTGCAGGAGAGCCGCGACCAGATGGGCCGCCAGCTTGCCCGCGAGTCCGCAGTTCCCGCCGACGTGGTCGTGCCCGTCCCCGATTCAGGCGTAACGGCGGCGCTGGGCTATGCAGAAGAGGCGGGCCTTCCCTTCCGCCTCGGCCTCATTCGCAACCACTACGTAGGCCGCACCTTCATTGAGCCTGAGCAGCGCGTGCGCGACTTTGGCGTCCGCCTCAAGCTCAACCCGGTGCGCAACCTGCTGGCCGGCAAGCGCGTCATCCTCATCGACGACTCCATCATTCGCGGGACCACGAGCCGCAAAATTGTCCGCATGGTGCGCGGCGCGGGCGCCAGCGAGGTCCACCTGCGCATCAGTTGCCCGCCCACCATCAGCCCCTGCTTTTACGGCGTCGATACTCCCAGCAAGCGCGATCTGATCGCCGCCAACAAATCCATTGAAGAGATTCGCCAATTCATTGAAGCCGACTCGCTGGCCTATTTGTCCCTCGAAGGCCTGCTCAAATGCTGCGAAGGCGAAGAGCACACGGGCTACTGCACCGCCTGCTACACCGGCAACTACCCCACCGAGTGGGTGGATGTGGAAGAGATTCTGCCCGCAGCGGCGAGCCTGTAGTGCATCCATCAAGCATCGAAAAAAGTTGCATGGAGCGGCTGAACGCACGCATCTAAAGGACAGATCTGAGTTCAGAGTAATCAAATGCGAGGAATCATTCGCGAAAGAGATTTATGCGATTGCCCTGGTCGCTCGAAATAGTCAACCTGAAAATGCTCTAGAATCGTCTATATAGTAGGCAGAGTTGCTCGGGCTGCCTGCATTGAGATTGTTGCCCGCCGACGCAGAGTTCATTCACACGCCAGTTCGGCAGAAAAGGCATGGAATCCCCAGGATGTTGACAAAAAAAACGCGTTCGCTCTCTCTTTGGCTCATCTTTGCCGCCGCAATTTCTTTCCTGGCGCCGGCCACGCCGGTGCGCGCCCAACAGAGTACCGGCGCGCCTGCGCAGGTTGGTCCATCGAAGGCGCCCGCTGCCGACCCGATCCAGATAGCTCCGGCGAAGGCCTCCGAGCCGGCCGCGAATGCGACTGCGCCGGACCGCGCCCAGGCCTACTATCATCTGGCGCTGGCCAGCAACTACGAAGAGCAGGCCGTCAACGAGGGCCGTCCGGAGTATGTAACGCGAGCCATCGAGGAGTACAAGCTGGCGCTGGACGCCGACCCGGCTTCGCCGCAGTTGAACAACGCTTTGGCGGATTTATACTTTCGCACCGGCCACGTGCACGAAGCCGAGAGCACGGCGCGGGAGTTGCTGAAGAGCGCGCCGGATGACATCGACGCGCACGAGCTTCTGGGGCGCATCTATCTGCGCGCGCTGAGCGAGGGGCAAAATGCCGGGGCTTCACCCGCGCCCGCCAGCAAGGTGTTGGATCAGGCTATTGCCGAGTACGAGAGAATTGTTTCACTGCAACCCAAGAGCGTTGAGGACCACATGGTTCTGGGGCAGCTATACACCGTCAAGCATGACGCCAAGAAGGCCGAAGAGCAGTTCAAAATTGCGCAGGCAATTGAACCAGACGCGGAAGAAGTGGTGTTGAACCTGGCCCGCCTCTATGCCGAGAGCGGCGACTTCGCCCAGGCCGTCAAGGTGATGGAAGCGGTTCCTGTGGCAGACCGGACGGTGAAGATGGAAGATGCATTGGGTGCGGCCTATGAGGAGTTGAAGCAGGCCAAGGATGCCATCGCCGCCTATCGGCGCGCGACGGCGCTGGAGCCGGGAGACCTGCGCAGCATGGATGCGCTGGCTCAGGCGCTGCTTAACGACAACCAGTTTGACGAGGCGCTCAAGCAATACAAGGAGCTGGCCGAGGCCGATCCGGAGAATGCCGGCGCCCTGGTTCACATCGGCGAGATCCTGCGACGCCAGGGAAAGTACGAAGATGCGCTGACTACTATCCGCAAGGCGCTCAGCAAGGAACCAAATAATCTGGAAGCGGGCTACAACGAGGGTTTGTTGTTGGACGTGCTGGGCCGCTTCGACGAGGCCGTCCAGGTCTACGAGAAGATGGTGGAGCTGACCTCGCACGCCAACGGCGCTTATACCACCGAAGAGAAGAACAACCGGGGCATCTTTCTGGAGCGGCTGGGCGCAATCTATCACGAGCAGAACAAGAGCGAGCTGGCCATCGCCACCTATCAGAAGCTCATTGACATGGGTGGCGATTTCGTGGTGCGCGGCTACCAGTTTCAGGTGGAGGTCTATAGCGACGCCAAGGATTTTGACAAGGCAGTTGCGATGGCGCGCAAGGCCGTCGAAGCCAACCCCAAGGACCGCGACCTGAAGCTGATGCTGGCCGGGGAGTTGGGCGATGTGGGCAAGACGGACGAAGGGCTGGCGCTGATCAAGAGCCTGCTGACCAACACCGCCGAGGACCGCCCGGTCTGGCTGGCGCTGGGACAGATGTATGTTCGCACGCATCGGTGGAAGGAGGCCGAGGAGGCATTCAACAAGGCCGACCCGCTGACGACGAAGAAGGAAGACCGCACCTATTTGCTCTTTGTCAGGGGTGAACTGGCAGAGCGGCAGAAACATTATGAGCCGGCCGAGCAATACTTCCGCCAGGCGCTGGAGCTGGAGCCGGAGAGCGCGATGACCTTGAACTACCTGGGCTACATGATGGCCGACAAGGGTATGAATCTGCCTGAGGCGCTCAAGATGATTCGCAAGGCCGTGGAGCTGGAGCCGATGAGCGGCGCCTACCTGGATTCGCTGGGCTGGGTGTACTTCAAGATGGGCCAGTTTGAGCTGGCCGAGGAGAATTTGCGCAAGGCCGTCGAGCGCGATTCGACTGACCCTACGGTTCATGACCACCTGGGCGAGCTCTACGAGAAGACGGGGCGCATTCGGCTGGCAGCGGTGCAATGGGAGCTGTCGCTGGCGGAGTTTGCCAAATCGGCTCCGGCGGATGTGGATCCTTCCGAGGTGGCCAAGGTGCAAAAGAAACTGGATAGCGCGCGTGTGAAGCTGGCCAAGCAGGAGAGCGCGGTTGGAACCGCGAAGCCGGAGTAAGGCGCGGCAATGAATGGAACGGGCAGATCGGGATTTTGTAGAGACAACTCAGTATTTAGGCACCGACGGGTCGATCTGGTCACTCCAGGCTGCGATACCCCCCGCGAGGTTGGCGACACGGGGGTAGCCGGACTGGACGAGGAACTCGGCAACGCGCTGGCTGCGGACGCCGGAATGGCAGTGGACGATGACTTCGCGGTTGCGGTCGATTTCGGAGAGCCTCCGGGGAACTTCATTCTGTGGAATCAGTTTGCCGCCGATTTGGGCGATCTTGTACTCCCACGGCTCGCGCACGTCGAGGATGAAAACCTCCTCGCCGGCATCGATGCGCCGCTTGAGTTCTTTCACAGTGAGTTGGGGAATTCCGTTCATTGCAGTTTTCTCCCGGACCAATTGCAGCATTTGCGTTATGGATTCCGCCGGAGTGAATTGTGAAAAGCGCCAGCCGTGCCTGGACACAATCCGGAACGGAAGAGAACTTCCATCGAACGGGAGTCCTCATCCCAGAAGCTCATATATCATGGATTGTAGCCGATAACGCTGGCAAACCGGTCTCCTCGCACCGCGGACAAGGCGCGAAATCGCTCTGGATTGTCGCCCATTTTTACCGGAACTGGAAACTTGCGATTCTTTCCGTGCGAGAGCCTGAAGGTTTTTGCTCCTGCGTATGCCGCGCATGAGAATGTGAATGGATGGAATGGCTCAATTCGGTACCTCTGGTGTTGCGTTGACGGCGGGATGGGCAGGCGCTGCGCAGCTCGTCTTTCCTTTCTTCGGCGGGCATTCGGTTTCTCTTCACTGGGACGCAAATGTCTTCCTCTTTCTGGTCTTTGCCGCGGGCGCTATTCTGGCCTTTGCTGCGGGAGTTCTGTTGAGCCGCATTTTCCCCAGGGCGGGAAGCCGCAAGCGGAACGACGACTCCGCCGAGGCTGAGTTGTCGATGCTGCGGGCCGTGGTAGCCAGTCTGCCTGATCCAATCTATGTGAAGGATTTGCAGAGCCGCTTCCTGATGGCCAACCAGGCGGCGGCAAACAATATGGATGCAGAAGTTGCAAGGGGCGCAGATCTGATCGGCAAAACAGATTTTGATTTCTTTTCTGAAAAGCTTGCCAAGATTTTCTATGCGGATGAGCAAAAGGTGATGCGCTCAGGCCTTCCCCTGGTGAGCAAGGAAGAGCAGATCACGGATTCCGATGGCCGGACTCGATACGTATTGTCCACCAAGGTTCCCCTCCTGGATGCATCCGGCAATGTCATCGGCCTGATAGGGGTGGGACGCAACATCACCAAATTGAAGGAGATTGAGGCTGAACTTCGCAAGGCCCGCAAAGAGTTGGAGTTCAAAGCCGAGCACGACTATCTGACCACTCTTTTCAACCGCGGGGCCGTTCTGGAGATGCTGGAGCGCGAGCTGAATCGCAGCGTTCGAAAGAAATTACCTACGGCCGTACTGCTCGGAGATCTGGATCACTTCAAAGAGGTCAACGACGAACATGGGCATCCGATTGGAGACGAGGTATTGCGGGAGGTGGCTCGCCGTCTGCTAGGCAGTGTGCGCAACTACGATTTTGTTGGGCGCTTTGGCGGAGAGGAGTTCCTGATGGTGCTGCCAAATTGCGCTACCAACGACGCCTTGGCGCGCGCTGAACAGTTGCGGGAGGCGATCGGAGCGACTCCGATTTCGACTGAATGCGGTCCCATATCGATTACCCTCAGCATCGGCGTTCTGGTTACCCAGGGGGGAGGACATCCTGCCACGGACGATATTCTGCGAGAGGTGGATTCCGCGCTTTATGCAGCCAAGGCCGCCGGCCGCAATTGCTGCAAGCTTGCAGCGCCTCCTGCCAGTGCTCGTGCAGGAGTTTGATGGAGGCAAGGGGCCTGGGCTGAAGGCCCATTTTTTGAGGCCACGAACAACCGGGTCAAGCTAGGGCCTCACCGATTCCCATGGACAATTGCACCCGCGCTCCGGGTGTGCGAGATTGAGAGTGCGGGGCTGAAGTTTTGAAACCCCGCAACTGCTTTCATCTCTACGCAGGCAGGAAGGCGACCGTGAGCCGAAAATTCCGCAATCCGAATTTCGATCAGACGCTGAAGACCCTGAGCGACCACGGCTTTGAGCTGACGCCGTACACCGAAGTTGGCGGTGGAGTGCTGGTGAGCAAGCACGGAGCCGGGACCGTGTTGGTGGCCTCCGGGGATGAAGAGGTAGCGGCGGCCTTCGCTGTTCATCCCGGCTTGCTGGTTGGGGGCAGGGTGGCGCGGCTGCTGGACCGCGGCTACCAGAAGTTTCTCTCCACGCCCGATTTCGAGCTGCCCGCCCTGGCAAGCCAGTTGCAGGCGCTCCACCTTTTTACCGAAGAGCTGAAGCAGTTGACCGGCGCAATTGATCTTTATAACGAGGCTCTGGGAACCACCAGCGATGTGTATCTGTATGACCGGTTGAAGAACAGGGAGCAGGGACTAAGCGACTAGGAACCCAGGGATTATCGTCGCCGGGCGCGCTCCCGTTGCAGCTCGCGATAGACGTCGCTCTTGGATTGGCCGAGTTCGCGCGCGATGCGTTTGAGAGACTCTTTCTCATCCAGACCACTTTCAGCCTGTAAACGCGCGACGCGCTCGGCAATCTTCAGGGGAGAGCTGCCGGATTCATTCGGAGTAGGCGGACACGCCTCGACGAGCAAGGTGATCTCGCCGCGAACGCGGTCGCGGGCAGCCAACTCGCGACGAACATCCGCGACTGTGCCGCGCAGAAACTCTTCGTGAATTTTGGTCAACTCGCGGGCAAGTACAACGCGCAAGGCGGGACCAAAGACAGATTCCAAATCGGAAAGCGTCTCCAGAATCCGGTGCGGCGCTTCATAAAAGACAAGAGTGCGCGCGGCGTTGGCTTGCTGCACCTCGCAGGCAAGCGCTTCGAGCCGGGTGCGCCGCGCTCCGGCTTTTTCCGGCAGAAAGCCGATGAAGTGGAACTCACCGGTAGGCAGCCCGGAGGCCACCAGCGCACTGAGAGCGGCATTCGCACCGGGGATGGGAATGACCGCGACACCAGCGGCGATGGCCTCGACCGCGAGCCAGCCTCCGGGGTCGCTGATGCCCGGCATTCCGGCGTCACTGACCACAGCGATGGCCTTCCCGGCATTTATGTTTTGGATCAGTTCGGTGGCACGGGTGTGCTCGTTATGCTGGTGGCAGCTTATGGTGGGTGTGGTGATTTCAAAGTGGTTGAGCAGCTTCTGCGTCTGGCGGGTGTCTTCGCAGGCGATGCGGTCCACGCGGCGAAGAACATCGATGGCGCGGAGGGTGATGTCGCCCAGGTTGCCGATGGGCGTGGCCACAAGATAAAGGCCGGGAGCGAGCGGAGATTCAGTTTCGGCGGGCATGGGCTGCGTCAGTCTCCGGCCGGTTATCGGGCTTGCTCGCGGGCTTCTTCGCGCTCCAGGCGGCGCTGCTCGGCCAGCAGCGACATGGAGCTCATCAGGTTCTGGACGCTGACGATGCCGACGATGCGCCCGCTGTCAGTGATGGGAATCAGCGAAAGTCCGCGCCCGGTTTGAATGCGGCGGATGGTGGATCCGAGCGTGTCATCGGGTCGCGCCACCTGAAAGGCTTTGGACATCAAGGCCTGCACGTATCCGTTTCCCTCGTCGCGCAGGGCCTCCATGATGCGCTGGCGGCTGATGATGCCCACCAGTTGCGGGCCGCGCACCACAGGGAAGTCCTCCTGAAGCGAGTGAACGCAGCGCGCGAGCGCGTCGTTGAGCGTGTCAGAGGGTGAGAGCGTTGCGAAGTCGGTGAGCATGACCTCGCGCATATGCACGGTATCGACAACCGCCTGAAAGAAGACGCCCTGATCCTCGATCTGCGCGCCGAACATGACGAAAAGCCCAGCGATGCTCATCCAGTAATCATGCAGGAACATTCCGCCCACCATGGCGGCCAGCGCCAGAATCTGTCCCAGTGCGGCGGCCATGCGTCCGGCGGGGGCGAATCCATGCTTGCGGGCAAGAAGGCTGCGGAGCAGACGACCGCCATCGAGCGGGTAAGCCGGCAGCAAATGCAAGACGCCCAGGCCAGCTTGCATCCATACCATGCTGCGCAGCAGATAGGCGGAGGAGATCCAGGGCGGGCCGAAGAGTCTGATGTCACCGCTGGCACCCTTGAAGGCCGCAGCCAGCATCAGGGCCGTAGCCAGGTTCACCACGGGACCGGCCAGAGCCAGGGCAAACTGGCCGCCGCCCTGGCTGGAGCTCTCCTGGCTTTCAGGGTCAGCGTATGCCAGCAGTCCGCCGATGGGAAGCAGCAGAATGGCGCGCAGCTTCAAGGCCAGCCACGCAGCCACCATCAGCCGCGCCGCCTCGCGCACCGCTACGGCAGAGACCAGAATCAGAAACAGCGCCAGGCCGCGGGAGAGCGAATACGCACCGCCATCGGAACTGCTCAGCCCAATGCAAACGACGGCGAGAAGCGGAAAAAAGACGTGGACGCGAAGCTCGACGCCCATCCAACGGCCCAACGGAATTGACCAGCCACGCATACATCATCATTGTAGAGGGTCCGGCCTCCTGTGCGTTATGCTGGACGCTGTGCGCATCATCGCCGGATTATTTCGTTCCCGCTCGTTGCAAGCTCCCATGGGCCTCGCCACGCGACCCACGAGCGACCGTCTGCGCGAGACTCTCTTCAATGTGCTTGCTCCGCGCATTCAAAGCGCTACCTTTCTGGATTTGTATGCCGGCTCAGGCGCGGTGGGCATGGAGGCGCTGAGCCGGGGAGCAGCGCGGGTGGAGTTTGTCGAGAAGGCTCCGGCGGCGCTCCGGGTTCTGCGCGGCAATCTGGAAGGTCTGGGAGTGAGCGCGGGATTTCAGATCCACTCGGCAGCCGTGGGAACTGCTCTCAGAAGGATGAAAGCTGCTTGCGCGCCGGGCCGGGCCGCGCACTTCGATCTGGTCTTTCTCGATCCTCCTTACGACGCACTGGAGGAGTACGCTGCAACATTGGGCCTGCTGGGCGGGGCCGCGGCAGGCCTGTTGGCCGACGGCGCGATGGTTATCGCCGAGCACCGGCGGAAACAGCGGATCGAGGGGCGTTATGGCGCTCTGGAGCGCACTCGATTGCTCGAACAGGGAGACGCGGCGCTGAGTTTTTATGCGGTTGCCCGCCCTTTTGCGCCGTAGTAGGATGAAGGGTGCTAACAGCACTGGGCAGAATCGAAGTTTTCCAAGAGCAGCAGACAAATCAAAACGAGGAGCAACAAAGAGATGATTCGGGGAAAAATGGGGTTGGTGTGCGCGCTGTTATGCGCTGCCACATTGTATGCGCAGGCAGGGCAAACGCCGCAGACCGCCGTAGCAGCCGCGCCCGCGATTGCGTCTGCCCAGTCACAGGGCTTTTATCTGAAGAACGGCGACACGGTGGTGTTTTACGGCGACAGCATTACCGCGCAGAACCTTTACAACCAATGGGTGGAGCTTTACACCGTGACGCGGTTTCCCGCCATGCGCATACATTTTTATGGCGCTGGAGTAGGTGGAGACCGGGTGAGCGGAGGCGGCGGCGGACCCATCGACCAGCGTCTGGCACGCGATGTCTTTTCGCACCAGCCTACCGTGGTTACGGTAATGCTGGGGATGAACGACGGCTTCTATCAGCCGACCACCGATGAGATCCAAACGACCTACACGAAGGGCTACGAGCACCTGCTTCAGTCGATTCACGAGCACGCGCCGGGCGCCAGAATCACGCTGCTGGGGCCGTCGCCCTTCGATGACGTAACCCGGCCTGCATGGCCCGCAGTCGCCTACAACGGGGTGATGCGCCATTTTGGCGATCTTGACCAGCAGTTGGCTGTCAAGTTCAACGCCAGCTTCGTCAATTTCAACCCGCCTGTGGTGGCGCTGCTGGAAAGGGCGGAGGCGCTTGATCCGCTGGTAGCCAAGCTGATTCTGCCTGACCGCGTTCACCCGGACATGATTGCCCACTGGGTGATGGCCGAGACGCTGCTGAAGGGTTGGAACGCGCCGGCGCTGGTTTCGTCGGTGACGATAGACGGGCACGCGGGCCAGGTGGCGGATGCGCAAAACGCCACGGTGGATCACGTGGAGCGCGGCGAGAAGGGTGAGTTGCGCTGGACAGAAAAAGAGAATTCCTTGCCGCTGATCTTTGAAAGAAACAACGAGATGCAATCGCTGCTGCTTGACCTGACCGACATTCAGCAGCAGTTGAACCAGGAGACGCTGCGGGTTACAGGATTTGAGGCAGGCCAATACACGCTGGCAATCGATGGCGAGCCGGTCGGCGCGTTTTCCGCCGATGAGTTGGCGAAGGGAATCAACCTTGCCGATTATGCCACTCCCATGCGCAGCCAGTCACAGCACGTTGGATGGATATTGAGTGATCGCGAGACGGCGCATGCCCTTCATCAGACCATGGCGATACGCAAGTTCGACACAGCCGGGCAAAATGGCGTCCCGGACGTGATGAGCGCATTCGAGAACTCGCTGGAAGACTCCATTTACGAGGAGGCCGCGCCCAAGCCCCACACCTTCACGTTGAGCCGGGTTGCGGAGCCTTCCAAGTAGAGTTGCCTGCTTTGATGTGAAGTATTTGGCAGATTCAGATCAGGCGGGAATGAAAACCGCAAGGAAATATTGAAGAAAGATTGGTATGGAAATGAAGAAGAATCGCACAGCAACAATAGCATTTTTCGTAGCGCTGGTCCTTGCGGTATCTGGCAGCGTTTTCCTGTTTGCGCAGGACGCGAAGATCACCGGCAATGCGCGCGTCGATCATCTGCTCAGCCAGATGACGCTGGACGAAAAGCTCGCCATGATTCATGGCACAGGCGAAGACGCATCGACCTACCAAGGCCAGGCCGGCTACCTGGCCGGCGTCAAGCGGCTGGGGATTCCGCCGATGCGCTTTGCCGACGGGCCTCCGGGAGTGCTGACGCGCGTCTTGTCGATTGCGCCCACCTCCACTATGGGCCTGGCGGCGACCTTCAGCCGCGAGGACGCGCGGCTCAACGGATCGGTGATTGGCCGCGAGGCGCGCTCGCACGGCATCACCGTGGCCTTGCAGCCCTTCATCAACATCGACCGCGACTTCAACTACGGACGCGGCTACAACACCTTCGGCGAAGACCCTTTCCTGACCGGCGAACTGGGTGCGGCGGAGATCACCGGAATCCAGCATGAGGACGTGATGTCGCAGGCCAAGCACTTTATCGCCTACGACACCAACGGCACCAATGTTTTTGTTGATGATCAAACCCTGCACGAGGTTTATGCCGCTCCCTTTGCCGCGGCGGTCAAGGCCGGCGTCTCTTCCATCATGTGTTCGTATAACAAGGTCAACGGCCCGTACTCCTGCGGCAATCCGGAGACGCTAACGAAGCTGTTGAAAGAGGAGAACGGCTTTCAGGGCTTTGTGACCTCCGACTGGGGCGCTGTCCATGCCACGGATTTCATCAATAAGGGGCTGGACATGGAGATGCCCGGCACACAGGAAGCCGTATTCTCTGGAGATTCCTTTTTTGTCAACGGGAATTCGCGCCAGGATCAGGATGCCGAAGCGTTGAATGGACAGGGTAATCCTGACGGGGACAAGCTGCCGGAGGAGCTGGCGCAGCCTTTGCGGCCAAAATCTGCCGCGGAGCAAGCAAAAACGCCTGACACACGCACCAATCTGAAAAACTTGATTGCCAAGGGAATCGTCTCCGAGGATACCATTACCCGCGCCGCTGGCCGAGTGCTGTTGCAGATGGAAAAGTTCGGCTATCTGGACGGCAAAATTAAGCTGGAAGTGACGCCCTCCGACAACACGGAAGATGTGAAAATTGTTGAGAAGACGGCCATTGATGCGGCGGTGCTGCTGAAGAACGAGGGCGGCGCGCTGCCGCTCAAGCCCGCCGATCTGCAATCGCTGGCAATGATCGGTCCGGGAGCGGGCCAGATTGTCGCCGTGGGCAGATCATCGGAGAAGGCGCTCGGTCTGCCCGCGCTTCAGGTAGGACCGCTGGCGGCACTCAAAAAGCTGGCGGGAGACGCCGCGCAGGTTACCTACGCCGTCGCCGATGATATGCAGGGAACGGCCATTCCCGCGCAGTATCTGTCGCACTTTGGCGCGCCGGGGCTGGAGCGCCGCGTCTGGAAAGAAGACGCAATCACCATCGATCCGGCGATCAACTTTACGAATACAGCGGGCAACAGTCTGCCGGCCAACGAAGACATCGTCTGGACGGGCACGCTCAATGTTCCCGAGAGTGGAACCTATCGGCTCTCCCTGCAACTTCTCGGCTGCTACGGAAAGCTCAAGATCGACGACCAATTTGTGGTAAGGAACTGGTTCAATTTCATCCACGGCGAGGAGATTCAGCCCGGCTCAAACGGCCTCTTCGCAACCACCGATGGCCTGGATAATATGCTCGCGGCAGTGGAACTGAGCGCCGGCCCTCACCGCATCCTTGTCGATGTCTCTCCCGACAGCTCCAACGACCCGGTGCAGGTGAGAGTCAGTTGGGTTACGCCGCGCCAGCAGGCGGAGAATTACCAGGCAGCCATCGACGCGGCCAAGCACGCCAAGACGGCGGTGGTCTTTGCCTGGAGCCGGACTGATCCCACCCTCGGCCTGCCCGGCGATCAGGACAAGTTGATCCGCGACGTGGCCGCGGTGAATCCCAACACCATCGTCGTGCTCAACGTGAGCCAGCCGGTCGCCATGCCCTGGATGGGGCAGGTGAAGGCGGTGCTCGATATGGGCTGGACGGGCGACCTGGGCGGCTGGGCGACAGCCAAGCTGCTGCTGGGCCAGGCCAACGCCGGAGGCAGGCTGCCGTTTACCTGGCCCAAGCGGAATGAAGATACGCCCGCCGGCGACCCGGCCCATCCCGAGCGTTCGGCTAATGGAGTGGACGGAAAAACCACATTCAGCGAAGGGATTCTGGTCGGCTACCGCTGGTTTGATCGGCAGAAGATCGAGCCGCTCTTTCCCTTCGGCTTCGGGCTGTCCTACACCACATTCTCGTATGACGGGCTGAAGGCTAGCCGCGCAGCCGACGGCGGCGTGGACCTTGGCGTGACCATCAAGAACACGGGCGCGGTGGCCGGCGACGAGGTGGCTCAGGCCTACCTGGAGGCGCCTGCCAAGCCTCAGGCGGGTGTGCAGTTTGCCGACGACGTTCTGGCCGGCTTTGAGCGCGTTCATCTGGCCGCGGGCGAGTCGCGCACGGTGACGATTCACATTCCGCTGCGCCAGCTTCAGTACTGGTCCACGGCGCAGAAGCAATGGGTGACGGCCGGCGGCGTCCGAAAACTGTGGGTGGGCGGCTCTTCGCGCGACCGCAGGGTAAAAGTCCAGGTTGCGGTGAAGTAGCCGGACTGGCCGTCCAGGCAGAGGCGCTTGCGCGCCATGGAATTCAATAAAGTGCCCATCCCTTCACCTGAAGGGATGGGCACACTTTTTTGGGCAGATTGATTTGCGCCTACTCCGTGTCGCGGTTGTAGACTCGCACACGGCGTGGCCCAGGTGCCGGGGTCTGAATTAACCCCTGAAGATGGGGTGGCCCAGGTGCCGGGGTCTGAATTAACCCACTGAAGATGGGGTGGCCCAGGTGCCTCGCATTTGGGCACCTGGGAGACGATGAATTTCAAACCATCGAAGAAACCCAAGCCCGCATTTCCTCAAGAATCTTTTTCCGTCCTTGCATACAATTACCCTCTCTTGGCGCACAATCAATCCATGTCCATCAGCCGCCCATCTCTGATCCCTGTCTGTGCGAGCGCAGAGAGCCACTGGCCGCACCGCAGGTGCCGCGGTGGCGAATGAAAAGCGATCAAAAGGAGAAGAAAACAGTGGCACCCCCACCCCCCCCTGCCTTAAAACTCGATTTCTGAGAGGGGTTAATCCATGCAAGTGAAAGATAATAAACATCTTCATCAACCACCCATGTATACTTATCAGTAAATACAAACCCCGAAAAACCACCGCTTTTTAGCCAAAAAAACCGCCTTTTTTGCCACTTTCGTGCCATAAAAGGCCCTTTTTGCAGCACTTTTTCATAACCGCATCTTCGCCTTTGCGAGTGCCCGATCCTTTACGAACTTTGTGAAGGATCGGGCATCTTGATCTTGCTCTGTGAGTGATAATGCGCTACTCCGTGTCACGGTTGTAGACCTGCACCCGGAAGAGCGGCTTAGCCTTTTCAGCGGGTTCCGTCTCGTAGGTCTGCGAGGTCTTTGCCGGGTCGTAGTCTCTCCACAACCAGATCATCGCCTGGGGAAACTGCGCATCGCCATGAGCGCCGTTATGGTTTCCCTTGCCAAAGCTGAAGTGGAAGTCGTAGTCGTTGAGCTTGAGGGCGTTGGCCATACGCAAATTGGCCAGCGGCCAGCTTCCATACTCATTCCACTCCATGTCTTCGGAGCCATCCTGGAGCCAGACGCGGATGTTGCGGCGCGGCTCGCGAAGAACCTTTTCCGCGTAGTCCTGGCCGCCGTCGGTAACGCCCGGCGTCTCCTTCCACTGGATGCTGGTGAAGCTGCCTATCCAGGTAAGCACACGGCTGAACTCTTCAGGCATCTGCCAAGCGGCGTTGAAGGAGCAGATTCCGCCCGACGACAAACCGGTGATGGCGCGGCTATAGGAGTCTTTGCGCAGGTTATATTTGGCCGCGACCAGAGGAATCAACTCGTCGCGCAGAAACCGCGGATAGCGGTCGCTGACCGTGTCATAGAGGGTGCTGCGCATGGAGTCATCCAAGGTACGATGCCACTTGTCCCCGTAGGCTTTCACAAAGTCGTAGGTGGGGTTGCCGGCTGGTCCGGCGATCTTGCCGGGATTGACAAAGACGCAGATCACAGTCGGAATTTTCTTCAGGTAAATCAGATTATCGATGACATTCAGCGTGTGGTTTCCATCGTCGCGACTGATGTATGCGCCGCCATCCTGAAAGACCATCAGCGCGGCGGGAACGGCTGGATCGTAACTCGCCGGAACGTAAATCCAGTAATTGGAGACCATGCCGTCGTATATATTGCTGGTGATATTCAGCATGGGCGAGAGCGTGCCCTGCTTGACTCCCGGCATCAGATAGGAAAGCTCGGTATAAGCGGGCAGATTGATGCTGCCGCCAAACTCCTTGCCATCCAACTGATAGTGGAAGCTGTGCAGCGCGCCGAGGCGCTCGATGCGCGCGGAGGCAAACCACAAGTCGCTCGATGGAATCTGCTGCATCGCGGGGCCGGGCGCATCGTCGATGATGAGCACGGGGCGCTGGGCGGCGCGCAGGGCAAAGAAAAACTCGTGCAGATGTCCGGACCAGGCCGAGCCGGATTTCAGGTCTTTGGCGGCGAATGTGTCCTGAATCGCCTGTGCGAGTTGCGGGCTGTTATCCTTTGCCAACCGCGCCAGCTCGGCGGTCGAGCGGGTTTCGGCAGCGCTCATGGTGAGAGCGGCAGAAAAAGCAAGAAATGCTGCGAAACGCATTGCTTTCATATGGTATCTCCTAAATTGTTTCAGGTCGCGAAGCCGGCTTGGCGAGCATGGCCGCGGCGAGCGCGCCCAGGGCCAGGCAGAGGGCGATGGAGGCAAGTCCCGCGACGTAGTTGTGGGTGAGTTGGTGCTGCCAGCCCATGGCGATGGGGCCGAAGAATCCGCCCAGGTTGCCGATGGAGTTGATGACCGCGATGTGCGCGCCCACCAAAGGGCCGGCCAGGCGCACGGTCGAGGCACTCCAGAAGACAGGCATCGCAGAGAGGACGCCGATAGCGGCCAGCCCAAAGCCGGCGATGGCGACGGCGGCGCTGGGCGCGAAGGCCGCTAGCATGAATCCAGCAGCAGCGGTAAGGTAAGCTCCAGCGAGGTGAAAACGCCGCTCGCAATGGCGGTCGGAGCTGCGGCTCCAGAGAATCATTCCGAAGACGGCTGCCAGGTAAGGCAGCGCCGCGCCCCAGCTCAGGCTTTTCAGGCTCATGCCATGCGAAACCAGCACCTTGGGAATCCAGAAGCTAAGGCCGTAGAGACCGACCATCAGGGAGAAGTAGGTAAGACTCCAGGCGTAGACCGAAGGCTCGGCGGTGAAGGCCTCCATGAGCGAGTGGGGCTTGGCGGAGGGCGGGCCGGAGGCTTCCGCGAGGTCGTTCTGGAGGGTTTGCTTCTCTTGCGCGGTGAGCCAGCCAACCTGTTCAGGCCGGTCGAGCAGCAGGAAGTAAGCCAACACTCCAAGAAGAATGGCGGGCATGCCCTGCAGAATGAAGAGCCACTGCCAGCCCTGCAATCCAGCAAAGTGGTCGAGAAGGAGAATCTGGGCCGAGACCGGCGCGCCGATCAGATTGGCCAAAGGAATTGCCGTGACGAACCAGGCCATGACGCTGGAGCGCACCTTGGGCGGAAGCCAGAAGGTCAGGTAGAGGATCACGCCCGGATAAAATCCCGCCTCGGCCGATCCGAGCAGGAAGCGCAGCACGATGTAGCTGGTGGCGCCGGGCACAAAGGCATTGGCGACGGAGAGAATTCCCCAGGCGATCATCAGGACCATGATCAAGCGGCGCGCGCCCACGCGCAGCAGCATTTGGTTGCTGGGGACCTCGAAGAGAAAGTATCCCAGAAAGAACATTCCCGCGGCCAGGCCGAAGAGGCCTTCGCCGATGTGCAGGTCGCGGTTCATGGTGAGGGCGGCAAAGCTGACGTTGACCCGGTTGAGGATGCCAACCAGATAAAGCAGCATCAGGAATGGTACAAGACGTCGCGAGATCTTCCGATAGAGTGGATTCATTGATTGTACGCAAGACAAGAAAACTGGGACACACAGAGTATTGCAGGCGTGGGAATGATTCCGCAAACGGAGACTTTCTGTGCGATGACGCTACTGCACCGTCCCCGGTGGCCTCAGTCTACGCAGGTCCAGGGCGCAAGCGACGGCGTTCTGCGCCTGGAGGCGCAGGTTGTCAGAGGCGGCCCAAAGCCACAGGCGCGAAATCTGGCTGGAGTTGCGCGCGCCCTGGGTGGAATCCACCTCAGGATGCAGCCGGACGAGAACGTCATTCTGGCCAGTAGCGGCAAGGTTGGAGGGCGAGTCAGTCTCTTCGCGGACCAGTTCGATGTGGGCGCCGCTGAGCGCCTCTTCGAGGGCGGAAAGCTCGACCGGACGCTCCAGCTCAACGGCGATAGAGAAGGTGTGGCCGTGGAAGACGGGGGCTGAGACAACTTGCAGAGCGAGAGCAGGCCAGCGGCCTTGGGAGAGCTGGGCATAGTGGCGGCGCACACGCGCCTCGATCACCTCCAGGCTCACCTTGGCGGCTTCGCCAAGGCCTGAGAGCAGATTGAAGGCCGCCTGGGTGTCATAAAGCTCGCGCGGCATCTGCTGGAAGCTGAGCAGATTCACGGTCTGCTGATGCAATTCGTCCAGTGCGGCGCGGCCAAACTCGCTGGCCGGCTGGAGGAGCGTAACGAAGGCGATGCGCAGGGGTGCGGCCTTCTGGAGGCGTTCGAGCAGCAGCGCCAGCACCAGCGCCGCGGGGTGGGCAGGGACGACGGCGGGAGTAAACAAGTCTACCGCGGCCGTCTCGGAGCCAAGCCGCTCGGAGTCGAGCCATGGCGCGCGCACCACGACGCCGGTCTCCTGGTCAAGCGCACCCGAGAGATCCAGCACGGTTGAGCCGGCCCTGAGCGCCGAGCGCCAGTGCTTGCGAGTCAACTCTTCCGGGCCGCAGAAGAAGGTGAAGTCGACGTGGTCGAAGGCGTCGGGTGCGATGGCCTGAACGAAGGTGACCTCGTCGCCCACCTGGTCCAGTTGGCCCTCGACCTCATCCTCGTCGAGCAGGACGAAGTTTGCAGTCGCCAGCGGCGACTCCGACAGGGCTTCCTTCAAATCGCGGCCCACCAAGGTGGATGCTCCGGCAATAGCGATCTTGTACACAGGCGTCCTTTGGTTGAGGTATGGAGATTACGGTTTTTCAAGCGGCTCGGGTTCAGTTGCCGGCGGTTCCAACAAAGAAAGGTTCGCACCGGCCGACCGCCAACGCCGCCGGCGCGACCAGGAGTAAGCCGCGCGCGCCCAGATGCCGCTGAACATATAAACCAGCGCCAGCGTGAAGAGCACACCCTGAGAAAACCTGAATATCAGGAAGAGCACGACCGCAATCAGCAGGAGGATCTGGAAGGGATGGCGGCGGGAGAGGCTGAGTTCCTTGCCGGACCAGAAGCGCCATGTGCTGACCATCAGGAAACCGCTGGCGCCGACGATACCGAGCCAGATGAGCGCTACCCACCAGTACCAAACCGGATATCCGCCGCAGAAATGCACCGTGGCGGCAACCAGCCCGGCGGCGGCAGGGATCGGCATTCCGACAAAATACTTGCGATCGGGCCGGCCAGGATTGCGCGGCTGGGCGTCGTGGCTGATGTTGAAGCGCGCCAAGCGCGAGACTCCGCCGATGAGAAAGAGGAAACAGATAAAAGAGCCAGCATAGATCAGGTGCTCATGCAACGGCGAATTGGTGGAGTCGGGCAAAAAATGAAAACCCCAGATGAACGCCAGCAGGGTGGGCGCAACACCAAAGGTGATGGCGTCGGCCAGCGAATCCAACTCCTTGCCGAAGTCGCTGCAGGTGTTGGTCATGCGGGCGATACGGCCGTCGAGCGAGTCGAGGGGAATGGCGATGAGAATGGCGATGGCAGCCCAATCGAGGTGTCCGCGCACATCGCCAACGCCGGTGAGGGCGGCCATTGTCAGCAAAATGGATATGTAGCCGGCAGCGATGTTGCCCACAGTAAAAAGCGACGGCAGCAGGAACATTCCGCGGCGAAGTTGCGCTTGCGCGCGGGCCCGTGCAAGTGCAGGGTCGAGGGAGCTCATGCTAGGCCTCCATGGGAGTTTTCGAGGGAGATGGAAGCCAGCACGCTTGATCCGCCCTTCACTTTTTGGCCGACGCTCACGCGCAATTGGGCCTCGGCAGGCAGTAGAACGTCAACGCGAGAGCCGAATTTGATGAGGCCGACACGCTGTCCGCGGGCCAGCGTCTCGCCCTCGCGCGGGTTAAAGACAATGCGGCGCGCCAGCAGGCCGGCGATCTGCTTGAAGGTGACTTCAAGGCCATCCTCGCCGCGCACGGTGGCTATGTTCTGCTCATTGCGGTCGGCCGAGGCGGGATTCATGGCGTTCAGGTATTGGCCCCGCTGGTAGCGCACAGCAGTGAGTACGCCAGCGATGGGCGAGCGGTTTACGTGCACGTTGAAGACGCTGAGGAAGATGCTGATCCGTTGCCGCGGCCCAGCCGGAGTGGCGATAACAGCCGTTTCTGTGACCACGCCATCGCCGGGCGAGACAATCAGGCCAGCTTCTGAGGGAATCGTCCGTTCTGGGTCGCGAAAGAACCACAAGAAAAACACCGCCAGAAGCAGGGGCGCGACGCTCCACGCCAAGTTGCCCGTGGCCCACGCCAGCGCGAACCCAACCGCCAGCAAACTCACTCCGTAGATGTAACCGTCACGAACCATAGTCCCAGACGATTATACGGCTAGAGCGGTTCTCCAATCCCAATGTCATAGCCAAATCTGCCAATGATGGCCTTTTATTGATGAAAAAACCACTCGTCGGCGTACTTCCGGAATAGAACATTTGGAGACCGCTGTACCGTCCATCTGCGAGTTGAGTTCGACACACACCACTCGCGCGGAGGCCGCGTATGAACGGCTCACGGGCAACTCGCCTGCATTCACACATTGCTACAGAAGCCTAAACCAGAACCGCAGATCTGCGCTCCAGATCGTAAATCAGATCCTTGGCGTGCAGCTTGAGCTTTTTCAGCTTGACTTCCTCGATCTGCTCCTCGGCGGAGAGATAGGGCTTTTGGAGCAACTCTTCCAGCCGCTGAGCGTAGTGAAGATGTTCGGCATGCAGACGATTGATTTCAGCGCTCAGCGTGGAATCCTGTATTTCATCCATCGGGCACCTCCAAATTAGGAACGAACTTACATATATCGCCGACAGCGTACAAACGGCAAGCCCGAATAGAACCGGAAGTAATCCCGGCTGTGGAATTCGGGGTGGAAAACCGCCTGGCGTGGCCGCAATCGCTTTCTGTTCGCCTGCCGTCCCAGGAACCGGGCGCGCACGACCCTCTGAACAGGCTTTCAAAGCGAGAGGCGCATAAGGATCGCGTCTTCCTCTGGATTTTGATAGTAGCGCGTCCGGTGGCCGGATACAAGAAGACCCATCCGCCGGTAGAAATCGAGCGCCGGCTGGTTGCTGGGGCGCACTTCCAGGATGATTTCCGCAAGCTGGGCGGCGCGCAGTTCGACGGCCAGCGCTAGAAAGAGCTGGCTGGCCATACCGCGCCGCTGGGCGGCGGCAGCAACCGCGATCAGCTCGAGTTCAGCCTGCGGCGGCAGCAGGCTGGCCACAGCGAAGCCCTCCACAAAGCCAGCATCTTCGGCCACCAGCGCTGTGCGACGCGGGGCGGCCTCCGGCGCGAGAGCAGCCTGGTAGGCAGAGCGCGGCCAGTGCGGCGCTGTGGGCAAGTTAGCCGCGATGGCGAGCACACGGTCGAGGTCCGCCGGGATCATGGGGCGAATACACGCGTCTTGGAGCGAAGGATTCATAGGTGTAGCGAAGCAGCGAAGCTGCCCTCGCCAAAAATTTCGGCATCGGAGCGGCGCAGGTAGTGGCCGTCGAGCAAAGCTAAATCGGCAAACTCACCTGCGGCAAGGCGAGGCGCACAGAGACGAAGCGCGTCAGCGGCGGTGGGCGGCGCGGTGCGGAGCAATGTGGTTCCCGACCAAGCGGCGCTCAACAGCAGGACGGCAGCATCGTCGCAGAGGGCAATTCGCGCGGGCGGCGGATGGAAGGCCGCTAGCTCTGCGGCGCCGGCCAGCAGTTCCCTTGCCGGCTCACCGGGCGCAGCCAGACGCAGATAGACCTCATTGCGATGCGCATCGAGAGCAGCCGCTGGCACGTTCGCTTTAGCAACCATCACCTCCAGCCGCGAAACCGCAACCACCGGAATCCGCGCGCCCTCGGCGAAGCCCTTCACGGCGGCCAAGCCCACGCGCACGCCGGTAAAGCTGCCCGGACCATTGACGACGACCATTGCATGGAGCAGATTTAATTTGGTTGAGGCCTGAGCCAGGAGTTCGTTGACAGCCGCAACCAGCGTGGCGGAGTAGTTGCGCCCTTCCAGTTCGATCTGGCCGAGAATTTCAACGGATTGGCCGTCAAAACGCCCCAGAGCCACCGAACCGGTGGGTCCGCAGGTGTCAATGGCGAGCAGCAGCGTTGATTCGGGCATGATTCTCCTCTTAGACCGCCGCGAGCGCCTGCTCCAGGTCGGCGATCAGGTCTTCCTTGTCTTCGATGCCGACTGACAGCCTGATGCGCCCCTGGGTGATTCCCATGGATGCGCGCACCTCTTCGCTGACCGAGCCATGGGTGGTGGTGGCCGAGTGCGATGCCAGCGACTCGACGCCACCGAGCGACTCGGCGCTGAGGAAGATCTTGATCGCCTTCAAGAAGCGTCCCGCTGCTTCGCGCAATTCCAACTCGAAGCTCATCATCGAGCCAAATCCTTTTTGCTGCTTTACCGCCAAATCGTACTGCGGATGGCTCTTCAGGCCCGGATAGGCCAGCTTGCTGACCTTGGGATGCGTAGAGAGGAACGCGGCCACGGCGCGGCCATTCTCCTCGTGCTGCCGGATGCGCAGAGGCAGCGTCCGGATGCCGCGCAGGACGAGAAAGCACTCGAAGGGCGACATTATGCCGCCGGCGGCCTTCTGCACCAGCAGAAAGCGCTCCTTGTGCTCCGGTGTGGAACCGATCAGCGCGCCGCCCAGCCCGTCAGAGTGGCCGTTGAGGTACTTGGTCGTCGAGTGCATCACAATATCCGCGCCAAGGGCCAGTGGACTCTGCAATATAGGTGAAAGAAAGGTGTTGTCCACGCTGACCTCGACGCCGTGTGCGTGGGCGATCTGGCTTACCGCGGCAATGTCGGTGAGGACCATCAGCGGATTGCTGGGCGTCTCGATGTGGATCAGCTTGGTCGAAGGCCGGATGGCAGCCTCGACGGCGGCCAGATCGCTGGTGTCAACATACTCGACGGCGATGCCATAGCCGGAGACGATCTGATTGAAGAGCCGTACCGTGCCGGCGTAGACATCTTTGCTACAGATCAGGTGGTCGCCCGCGCGTAGCATCGCCACCAGCGCGGAGAGGGCCGCCATGCCGGAGGTGAAGGCATGGCCGCTGAGGCCGCCTTCGAGGGCCGCCAGCGCGGTCTCCAGCCGGTCGCGCGTGGGGTTGCCGGCGCGTGAGTAGTCCCAGCCGCGGTCCGTGCCGATGCCGGTCAGTTCAAATGTCGAGGTAAGGTAAACGGGCACGTTGACAGCGCCCGTCAGTGGATCGGGATATTGGCCGGCATGAACGGCAAGGGTCGAGGGTTTGTAGTTGGACATGATCAGCTTTTTGCTCCAACTACCAGCATATCGCGGCGGGGGCGGCGCGAAATTATTTGTCTCGCGCCGCACATTTGCCGAGCTACTTGGCGCTGACCCTTAGCAGCAACACACCGTGGGAGGGCACCGTCGCCGTATACACGCCAGCGGTGAACTTCACATCCTTGTGCGCCCAGAGATCGCGAGCGGTTTTCACCTTGCCGGCCAGGTGCAGATCGGCGGCATTGACTGTGGCTGCCGCCGCTTCAGAGCCGAGATTGACGACGCCAACCGCTACGCCGCCATCGGCGAGAGGCTTGACCCAACTTTCAAGATTGCCGTTTTTGACCGGGGAGGCCTGCTTGCCGAGCGGGTCCTGATCGATGGCGATGACCTCCTTGTTGAGGAGGATGGAGCGGGTGGTGTCGGACATGGTGCGAATGTCGTTTCCGGCCAGCAGAGGCGCGGCCGCCAGCGCCCACAGGCTCATGTGGGTGCGGTACTCGTCGGCACTCATGTGGCCGTTGCCGATCTCCAGCATATCGGGGTCGTTCCAGTGGCCGGGGCCGGCATAGGGAGCGGTCGGCACCTGCTGCTCAATATTGCCGATCATGCTCTGCCAAGAGTCGCCGATGTCGCCGGTGGTGCGCCACAGGTTGCCGCTGACCGCCGGCGCCCATTTCTCCACGCCGCCCATGCCATATTCGCAGAGGCTGAAGACAATCGGCCGGCCCGAGGCCGCCAGCGCCTCGCCCATCCTTTGATAGATCGGCTGCAAATCTTCGTTCTTGTAGATATTGCCGGCGCTGCACCAGTCGTATTTAAGATAGTCGAAGCCCCATGCGGCAAAGGTCGCGGCGTCCTGCTTCTCGTGGCCGTAGCTGGCGGGATATTCGCCGCAGGTGCGCGGCCCCGGAGAGGAGTAGATGCCGATCTTCAGCCCCTTCGAGTGCACATAGTCGGCCAGCGCCTTCATGTCAGGAAACTTGGGGTTCGATTGCAGATTGCCCTGGGCATCGCGCACACCCTCCCATGTGTCGTCGATGTTGACGTAGACGTAGCCCGCGTCGCGCATACCGCTGGAGACCATGGCGTCGGCCATGGTGCGCACCGTCTGGTCGTCGATCTTTTCGGCGAAGAGGTTCCAACTGTTCCATCCCATGGGTGGAGTTTTGGCCAGGCCGTTGTAAGGAACTTTATGCAAGGCGGGCGGGTCGATATAAGGCAACTTGGGAAACTCCGTAGCGGGAGTTACGGGCTTGGCTACATACTCCCCGCCAAACTGCGTCCAGTGCAGCTCTCCATTCGCCACATCGCCCACAATCATCGGCGTCTTGCCATCCCAGCCGAAGAGTTCAAAGTGGCTTCCGGTGATGTGGCCCTTGACATCAACGCTGTATCCCAGCCCGATGAGCTTTCCCGCCAGGTCGCTGCCGGTCTGGGTCACTTCAAGAATGCTCTTGTGTAACTCGCCGTTATGGAGCGCCGGACCAGTGGCCGCCCAGCGGCCGGTGATGCTCTGCGCGCAACTTGGAACCGCCAGCAGCGCCAGGCCTAGAATGAATGCCGCGCCAGCAACAACGGCCGAGAGCTTTGCTTTTGCAAGCTGAGTATTCCGCATTCTATTACCCTCTTCCTTCCGCAGCGCGATTCGTCGTGGCTGCACTGGAGATTGTAAACGATAGCAGCCTGGGCGCACTCGCTACAGATCACTGCGGATTCTTACAGGTGAAGTTATGCCCATCCTGCGGGTCGCCAGAGCCGTTATAGGCGGCGTACTGCGGATAGGGGCAGAGCGGACGCGTACGCCCGGGAAAGGCAGCCCCGGTGGCCATAATCGACTGTGGCGCCTCGCCTTGCTCAACCCACTTTTCAAGAGAAGTCAGCGCATCGAACTGATCGGTGGCCGGTCCTCCGCCGCAGTGATTCATGCCGGGAACGAGAAAGAGCCGTGCCGTAGAGGCTGCCTTCTCCGGGCCTCCGTTGTCGCGTTCCAGTTGACGGTAGTAATCGATGATGTCGTCCGCCGAGAAGACCGGGTCGCTGAGTCCCTCGTAGATGAGCAGCTTGCCGCCGTGAGCGGCAAAGGTGGAAAGGTTGGTATCGACGGCGTCGTTGATGCGCGCGGTCTGATCGGTCTCACCGGCGGCGTGGTCAAAGTCGAAGTTCATGACGGTCAGCCCATCGACGTGAGGATACACAAAATAATCGGTGAGCGCTCCGCCGCCCATCGTGGTGTTGATGGCATTGGGCTGCGCTGTTTGCGAGGTGCCGAGCTTCCACATCCGCCAGCCCATCTCGCCGATGCCGGCGTCATAAGGCCAGCTTGAATACAGCGGATTGCCCTTGGAGTCGCGCGCGCCGCCGAAGGACTTTTTGACTGCCTGCACCTGTTCGCGGCTGAGGCAGGAATCGGTCTTGGCGCCCGCGCAGGCAAGCTCGGCGGGATCGAATTTGCAGGCGGAGAAGTTGTTGATCTGGCCGTCCTTCAATCCGTCGAGCGCGTCGCATCTCTCAACCACGGCGTGGGCGAGAAGTTTCATGTCGGCATCCGAGAGCGAGCGGCTGAGGATGGGATGGCCCGCGGCATCCTTGGGCGCAACCGCCGCGAATACCTGTGTGTCCCAGGCCTCGGCGATGGCGGCATGCGTCAGGCGGAAGCCCGGATCGCCGGCAATGGCGCCGTCAAAGACGAGTGGCGTCCGCTCGATGGCCATCATGGCCTCGCGCCCGCCATTCGAGCAGCCCACAAAGTAAGAGTGCGCCGGCGGCTTGCCATAATAGGCGGCGATCAGTTGCCGCACCACCAGCGCCGTCTCCGGCGTGGATTCGAAGGCGAAGTCGAGCCGCGCCTGCTGCTCGTGACCGAAGGAGAGATCCATCCCCTGGTGGCCGCCGTCGTCGCTCGCCACGGCGTAACCGCGCGCCAGCGCCGATGGAGTGCCGCCGCCAGACGATCCAATCGCCGGCGAAACCGAGCCATCCATGCCACCTCCACCCTGGAAGTAGAGTTTTCCGTTCCACTGAGCCGGGAGGCGCAGTTCGAAGTGAATGCCGTAGTGTTTACCGTCCAGGCCGGTGCGGTCGCGGATGACGCCCGTCACTTTGCAGAAGGCGGGCAGCGGTCCGGTTTGCGGACCCGGAAAGCCCACAGGGCCGGAGGGCTTGCTGATGGCTTCCACCGCCTCTGCGCTTTTGATCGCCGTATCCACGATGACGACATTCTTCAGGGCAACGCAGTCCTGTGCCTCAGCGATCTTCGATGCAGCGCCGCAGGCCAGAACGCAGGCCCCCACACCCACCAGCCAAACCTTCATGCACATTCCAAATCCACCTTTCTTCCGTTGCAGGCAAGATAGCAATTACCGATGACGCGCACCTTGCCACAGGCCCTGGCCATGAGACGGGCCGAATCCGTGTAAAGTCGCAGCTTGAACGCGGCGCAACGCCACATATGGACAGAACTTCCGCACTGCTTTCGCGGTCGTGTGCCGGCGTTTACTTGGCCAGGCGCGCCACTGGGAAGTAGCCCGTGCGGGTGCGGACGGTGAGCTTACCCTGGCCCTTGGCTTTGGCGGCGACCTGCACACTGCGGAAGCCCGCATCGGTGGTTGGCTTGGTGGAGTGGTAGCCCAGCGTGTACTGGTTGCGAATGTCGCGCGCCACCTCGGCGGCGATGGGATCGATATCCTCGATATTTTTTGGAAAGAAGGCCATGCCGCCAGTCTCGGTGGAGAGCATCTCCAGAGCTTGGCGGGCGTGGCGCGCCTCGGAGCGGCTCATCTCGTCGCCAAACAACAGACCTATGGAATAGATGACCGGGCCGGAGAGCTGTTGAACGCGGCGGATGGTCTGCTGCAGATTGAGGGTCGAGGCGTTGTCTTCGCCGTCGGTGATGAGGATGAGCACCTGCTTTGGGTGTTTGGCCCCGGAGACCAGATTGTCGGCCGAGGCCATGACCGCATCGTAGAGCGCCGTACCGCCGCGCGCCTCAATGTGGCTCAACCCCTCGCTCAGCTTGTTCACGTCCGAGGTGAAATCCTGATCGATGAAGGCTTCGTCGCTGAAGTTGACCACGAAGGCCTCGTCCTGGGGGTTGGAGGCCTGAATCAGGTCGAGAGCGCTCTTGTTCACCGAGGGGCGCTTGCGGCCCATGGAGCCGGAGTTGTCCACCACCAGCGCGATGGAGACGGGCAAGTCAGTGTGCTGAAAGCTGATGAGCTTTTGCTGGACGCCGTCCTCCAGAACCTCGAAGTCCTCCTTCTTGAGATCGGGAACCAGGCGGTTGTGGCTGTCGAGCACCGTACAGTTGAGCACCACTTCTTCAACGTCAGTGTGCAGAACGTAGCCCTCGCCCTCTTTGTGGAGAATTTGGGGCACGGGCCGCGCGTCCTCCGGGGAGCGCACCGGGTCACGGTCTGCGGTGAGAGGAGTGGTTGGAGCTGATTGCGCGGACAACCCAAAAGACGCTCCGGTAAGGAGAAGCGCGAGCAGAACGGAATGGGGGAGGCGCATGGAAAGCGGTGCGAGCATGGCGACGAGTGAAGACGTACCCTCCCCTTCACTTTACGCCACTGGAGGTGAGAGAGTCATGGCGCGCGCGGCGAACTATCCCAGCCTTGCGACAAAAACGAGAACATCGCAAGGATGGGGCGTCCAAAACTTGCACTCTCCTAGTCGCTCTTTCCGGAGTCTGAACTTGCATCGGCGGGCAGGTCGAGCGCCACCAGGGAGAAGCGAGTCTTGCCGTCCTTGGGATTCTCAAAGCCCGCAATATGCTGGTGGCGTTTGGAGCCGGCCTTCAGCTCCAGATTCCCAGCGCCAAGGTGATAATCCCCCTGGTCGATGTGCACATTGCTTTTTCCATCGTCGGCGCAGCTCAGTCCCTCGGCGGTCATCGCCGGCTTGCCCACCGGCGCGTTGTCCAAGCAGGTAATCACATCGCCGTAGCGGCTCAGAGCCTTCTTGTAGAAGGCGGCTATTTTGTCCTGGGAATCGGAACTCTCGTAGGAGACCACCTTGACCTTCAACTCCCACTTGCCAAAACCCACATGAACGTCGGCAGACTTGTGGTCACCGTCGCTCTTCACCGCCTGAGCACCGGGGTAGACCGGCAATCCCAGATCGGCTGCCGTGGTCTGGTCGGTATCCACATGGATGCCGCCGAAGGGCGTATCCACTTGGACCTTCTTATCCTCGCCGTTGGCTCCCTTGTCCACTTGGACCCTGCAACCGGCCAATCCTGCGGCCAGAGCCAGACCCAGCACCAAAATCATCGCTCCCTGAATCGTATTTCGCATGGGGTCAATCGCCCTCCAGAATCGATATACGCCGCGATGGAGAGAAATGTTCCGGGAAACCCTTACTGCTTCGGCCCTCCCTTGGGATAATCCACCCGAATCGTCAGAATCTCGTAGGGATGAATCGGCGCCTTCACCACGTCGCCCACCACGGCCAGCGGCGCGCCCTCCGGCGCTTCCATCAGGTTGGTCACGGTTGCGCCCGTCGCTCCCGGCGGAACGTGGAACTCGGCCATCGTCTCCTTGCCCGCCCACTCATAGACTCTGAAGATCAAACCGTTTGCGTCCTCGGCCTTCTTCACGGCGGTCAGCACGACATTCTCCGGCGCAACAGAGGCGAAGGAGTGGCTGGCGGGCAGCGAACCCGTGTGCGCCGCGGTGACGACGGCGGTGAGCGGGTAGTTGTACTCGTAGCCCTTGCGCACGGTGAGCGCGTCCTTCCACGTTCCCGCGTGAGGATAGAGCGCGTAGTGGAAGTGGTGGTGGCCCATGTCGGCCTCAGGGTCGGGCCACTTGGCCGAGCGCAGCAGCGTCAGCCGCAGCACATTGCCCGCCGCGTCGTAGCCGTACTTGGTCTGGTTCAGCACGCTCAGGCCGTGCTGCTTGCCGTCGGACCCGATTCCGCCGAGGTCGGCCCAGCGCATCGCCGGAACCTCGAACTGCGCCTGCTCCCAACTGTTGTTGCGCGTGGTGGGCCGGTCGATGCTTCCGTAGGGAATTTCATAGGTGGCAAACGGCCCCGAAGCCGCCAGCGGGAAGGCCGCCTTCAGCAAAACGTGCGACTCATGCCAGTCGATGTCATTGTCGATGTCGATGATGTCGGAGAACGGCGCAAGACTGATTGTCTGCACAAATTTCGAGTTTTGCCAGTGGCGAGTAACACGAACTGCAGGATATTCGCTGTTTTTACCTATTAACTCGACCGAATCGGCGTGTTCAATCACCGCGGGTTGCGCATCCAATGTTCCGGGGTCGATATTCCACGCGTCGTAATCCTTCGGCGTGTCTTTGAAGAACTGAAGCTGGTTGCCGCAGGCACCAGGGGTGAGTAATTCGTATCCTGTGGAGTACCGGATCGAAGTGATGCAACCTGTAGATTTGTTGACCGTAACGCTGAAATTGCCAGAGATCGTGATGCTATCAGCATTCACCTTCGTATTATTGGGGCCCAGGATGGAAATCGGTCCAGAGACGACTGGTTCTGTATGGACCTGAATCACCTTATAGCCGAAGGCAGGAACCCGATTTACATTGAAGGTAATTTCCGCAACTCCAGGTTCGACACCCCACTTGATTGAGCTGATAGGCAAAGCCACATTCTTTGCAAAGCCATCATTTTCATCTATCCGATAGAATAGGCTAGGTTCAACCGAAGACTGCACTTTTACAGTTACATCTCCAGATCGCTCCCATCCGAGTGGGTTATAGACAATGACCGGTATCCTATTTGCTTCCTTGCTCTGCGTATTGACCTTGTCGGCAACTGCCTCCAGCGCGCCCGCATCAATCTCATTCGTAGACCAGCGCACCACATCGTAGTCCTTCTGCGCGTCTTTGTAGATGACGCCGATGCCGGAGCCGGCAGCCAGGTCGTGGAACTGGTTGAAGAGAACCTTCTTCCAATCTTCTGTCAGTTCTTTCGCCGGATACTCGCGGCCATCGAGCCATGCCAGCGACGCCCACTTCTCGGCGTTGAGCACCTGCTCCTCGGCCTCGCGCATATTGCGCTTGTGGTTGGCCTGGGTGGTGAAGACGCCGCGATGATATTCCAGATACATCTCGCTCTTCCAGGTGGGAATGCTAACCTTGCCCGCAACCGTCGCGGGCGGCGTATATCCCTTGGCGATGGACTGGTAATCCCAGAGCGGGCTGTCGGGGGCGATCTGTTTTTCTATGGACGAGAAGAAGGATTGCGCCGTGCCGAACTTGTAATTGGGCGTGACGTGGCTTGATCCATCGGCGGCAGGCCAGGCCCAGTGGAAGCCCTGATCGAGGACGGTGCGCGTGGGTCCGCCGCCGTGGTCGCCGATACCGTAAAGGTCCATCATCTCCAGTTCACCAGTTGCCCGCTGGCGGGCAGCGACAAGATCGTCGCTGAGGCGCACCGGGCTGAGATCCTGGTTGCCGTAGTCGTGGGGGAAGTAAGAGAGCACCTTGGAGCCATCGGGCGACTCCCACCAGAAGAGCTTGAAGGGCAACTGGTTGGTGTCATTCCAGGTCATCTTCTGGGTGACAAAGTAGTCGATGCCGCTCTTTTTGTAGATCTGCGGCAACTGCCACGTATAACCAAAGGAATCGGGATTCCAGCCGATCCTCACGTCCACGCCGTAGGCCTGCTTGTACCAGCGTTTGCCGACCAGAATCTGGCGCACCAGCGACTCGCCGTCGGGCATATTCAGGTCTGGCTCTACCCACATTCCGCCAACGATCTCCCAGCGGCCCTCCTGGATGCGCCGCTTGATCTCGGCGTTCAGGTCGGGATACTTTTCGGCGAGCCACTCGTTATAGGCGGCGGCGGATTGGGTGTAGGTGTAATCGGGGTACTCGTACATCAGTTGCAGCGCGGTGCCGAAGGTGCGCTTGACCACATCGACGGTTTCGGTGGAGGGCCAGAGCCATGCGGCGTCGATGTGGGAGTTGCCGGTGAGGTGGAAGGTGGCTTGCTGCAGGAGCGGCTTCAAGGCTTCGAGCTTGGCATGGGCGGCCTTGAGGCTGGCGTCGAACTTCGCCTGGTCGTGAGCGTCCAGGGCGGCTAGATCAACGGTATGGATGGCGGCGTCGAGCGTGGCCAGCGGAGCGGGGTCGCCGGGCGCGAGCGAGGGAATCAGTCGCTGGGCGGAGAGGAACTCAAGGCGCAGGTCTTCGGGGTTGAGGCGCGCGGCGGGGATCTCGACGCCCAGCGTGGCGCCGTCAAAGCTCTTGGTGTCCACCGTGTGCAGTAGCTTGACGGCGACTGTGACCTTGTCGCCGGGCTTGACCTGATCGAGCAGGACAATCGGCTCCAGATCGTCGCCCATGGCCACGCGGCGGCCATTGAAGTAGAGAATCTGGGGCATGGGTCCGTTGGCACCGGCATGGAACTGGAACCAGATGCGCGAGCCGGTCAGGTCGTAGCCATTAAGCGTGGGAGGAATCTCGTAGGTCTGACGAAACCAGACGGCTTCGTTGGGCGCCTTGCCGCCTTTGGCGATGGGCTGCCAGGAGCTTTCGTCCAGATTGAGGGCTTCGCCGTGGGCCAGGTCGCCGGCGTGCAGCTTCCAGGCGCCATCGGGCAGCTTGGCGAGGCTGGCGAGCCGGTCGAGAATCGCGTGGCTGTCGGCGGGCGGTTGCGCGTTGGCGCGGACGGCAAATAGTGTGGCGGCGGCCAGCACGGCCAGGCACGCAAAACGAGCAAAACGCAGTTTCAGAACAAAGTTCATCGTGGAAAAATCCCCCACGATATGGTAAGCCATCGGCGTTACTATTGGCGCGCCGGAGATGGTTGATTCCTGAATTTTGCAGCGCATTGTTCCTATTTATGCGGAGTTTGGCGTGGACCGGGAGGTCCACGCAACAGCCGGCCGGGAGGCCGGCGCTACCGACGCACTGAACGTAGCGATGTGGGGATAGCGGCTAGCGAGTCAGGTTGCTCCTCAGCAAAGCAGAATGGTTGCGAGCGCGCCGGCTTTTAGGCTGTATGCGTCTTCCGGCACAACCAGAAAGCAGTTGGAGCGGGCCAACGCAACCAGATCTCCTGAGCCATGCGCGGGAACCAGCGCGACCTGCGGCGGCTGTTCAGCGAGCGTACTGAAGTGGCAGAAGGCAGGCAGAAAGCGGGTGAGGCCCGGCCTGCCCCCGTGGTCAACGAGTGCGGCCAGACGAGCCTGGGCGAAGCGCGGTTGCGCCTCCCGGCTGCCGGCGAGGGCGGCCAACAGTGGTGCAGCGAAGAGCAGGAAGGCGACGGTTGAGGCGACGGGATTGCCGGGAAGAGCGAGTACTGGCAGCGGGTGCAAGCCCGCGCCGCGTGGCAGTTCTGCGAAGACGGTTGGCTTGCCGGGCTGAATGGCTAGGCCGGCGAAGTGAAAACGCGCACCCTTGTGGGCCAGGGCGGCTTTGACGAGGTCGAATTTTCCCGCCGAGGTGCCTCCGGAGAGGACGAGCAAGTCAACGGCAGCGTCCTGAGCGAGAACAGCTTCGAGCGCGAGATTAAGGGCCTGCGCGTGGTCGGCTGCGGTGGGCAAAAGCCATGCTTCGCCGCCCGATGCGGCTACCAGAGCAGCCAGCATGGGCGCGTTGGAGTTGCGAATCTGGCCTGGAGCCGGCAAAGCGTCGATGGAAACCAGTTCGTCGCCGGTGGTGAGAATGGCCACGCGAGGCCGGTGAAAGACCTCCAGAGCGGTGCAGCCGCAGGCGGCGGCAAGGGCGATCTGGCTGGAGTGGAGCGCACTCCCGGCGGGTAGCAACTCATCTGCCGCGCTGGCCTGCGCCCCCTGGAACACCATATTCTCTCCCGGTTTGAGTTTGCGGCGCGGGAGCAGCCGGATTTTGCCGGCATCGGCGCCATCGAGCTTTTCAACATGATCGAAGCTCGCTACGGCATCGGCGCCAGTGGGAATCGGTGCTCCATTCATGATCTCCCAGACCGTGCCGGGCAACAGAGGACCAGAGGGAGGGTCGCCGGCGCGGGCAGCGCCAGCAATGGTCAGTGGCTTGTGCTTCTCGGCCTCGGCGGCACGGCAGGCGTAGCCGTCGCGAGTGGAACGGGTAAAGGGCGGCTGATCGCGGTCGGCTAGGAGCGGCCGGGCAAGAACGCGGCCAAAAGCCTTGCTGAGTGATACGCGCTCGGCAGCTGGCTGAAGCCGCCGCAACCGCGCGGCATAGGCTGTCACCCGCGCAGCGGCCTGTGCGAAGCTACGAGAGGCTGGGTTGGGCAACGGGGAGCGCATGGAATGGATTGTAGAGGGTTTTAGAGCGGTTCTCCAATTCCCATGCCCTTGCCAGCTTGGTTAAATGTGGCTTTTCCTTAAGGAAAAAGCCACTCAACGGTTTGTTTCCGGCATACACCTAACCTATTGGAGAATCGCTATACCCGGGTGCGATTGCCGAATACGCAAAAAGTGAAGGGCGCTTTCGGAATCCGAAAGCGCCCTTGTTGGAACGAGTGGCAGTCAGCTTACTTTTTCTTGGAGCCGAAAGAAGAGCTATGGGTCTGCGATGCCTCGGCGAGGATGCCCTTCACGTCGGCGGCATAACGACCAGTGGGAGCCAAATCCAGGTACTTCTGATAGGCCTCCCCACAGCCGGGAGGCAGGATAATCTTTCCGGATTTATCGAGTTCCGCCTTCTGGATGAGTCCCTGCCCTTTGATGTAGTAGGGAAAGGCCTGCGTTGGGTCGGCCTTGATAGCCTTATCGGCAGCTGTAACCTGGGCATCTGCGTTCCCGATCTGAGAGAAGATCACTGATTCATTCGTCAGATAGGTGCTCGCCGACTGTGGATTAGCAGCGGCGGCGGCATCATAGGCTTGAACCGCTTCGGGAATCTTGCCTGCGCGCGCGTAGATTTCTCCCAAGCCCGCGTTGGCCTGTCCAAGGACGGAGGGTTCGGGTTTCTTGGGCGGTTTGACGGCGGCTTCCAATTCAAGCGCTTTCTTGTAGGTTGTGGTTGCATCGTCATATTTCTGCAAGCCGAGTTGCGCCAACCCCAAGTAAATCCACAGAGCAGAAACATCCTGCCGAACCTGTGTATCCTTGAGCATCATGGTTTCTACTTCGGTATACTTTGCCGTCTTGATCTCAGCGGTCTTCGCTGTGAGATCCGCTTTAGTCGCACTGGCGCCGAGTTGCTGTTTTGCGGCATCCTGCGCATTTTCCGCATCGTTGATGTCCTGAACAACGAGCTTGATGTCGGCATTGAGGTTCTTGATAACCGCATTGGACTTCATCGCCTCGGAATTTTTCTGTTTCAGTTCCTCCAATTCCTTTTTCTCTGCCGGGCTGAGCTTGTTGATGAAATCCTTGCGGGTCATGTCGAAGTCCAACTGGAGATCACGACCAACCACAATTTTTATATCTTCGAAGGAATCGGTCATCTTGCCAAACGGTGTATCTGGGGCGCGGTAGATCGCCATATATACACCTGGATTCGCCTCGCCTTCATAGTCGCCGGTGGCTGTCACCTGGAAGGTGAATTTTGCGTTGTGGCCCTCGTCGGTGGAAAGGATCACTTCACCGGCGTTCGCGGCCACCCCAGTCATATTTGTGACGTGGCCGTGGATTTTGCCCATGGGTTTCGAGGGCGCCTGTGCAAGCGCGGGCATGAGGGCGAAGGTAATCAGGCCTAGCCAAAGTGCAAGATTGCGTTTCATCTTTTTCTCCTTGGGAGCGGCGTGGGCCAGTGGCCCGCGATCTCAATAAAGTCATATTCTGCCCGTCCACGGACGGGCGATTCTCCGGCGAGCGCCCTTCGCAAGCGAATGTCAGGCGGGCGCGCAAAAACCATGAAAAACATAGAGTCCCAGCGGCGGATTTCATCCAAAAACCGGACTGCAGCCGTCGCAGAAACTGCCTCTCTTCGCAGCAACCAACTTATACCCATTCGACTGATCTGTACAAGTGCATGGAAGAAATGAGATCTGCCGGCCTTCAAAATTACGCCCAGACTGAAACCACCCTATTCTCTGCGTTATGCTAGCCTAGCCGCAGCACGGCTGGGTGTGGCCTGTGTCACACATTAGAATGGAGAGATGGAAACGACGATTCGCCCCGCTACCAGCGAGGATATTCCGCAGATATTGGCTTACATTCGCGCACTGGCCGCCTATGAGCGCGCACCTGAGGCGGTGATTGCGACCGAAGAGAGCCTGGAGCGGGATGGATTCGGGCCTAAACCATTTTTTTTCTGCCTGATGGCCGTATATGACGGTCGGACGGCGGGCTATGCCTTGTCATTTTTCAATTATTCGACCTGGGTGGGGCCGGGAATCTACCTGGAAGACCTCTTCGTTGAGCCGGCGCTGCGCGGGCTGGGTATCGGCAAGGCGCTGCTGAGAGAGGTGGCGACCATCGCGATGGAACGAGGCTGCAAGCGGCTGCAATGGGCGGTGCTGGACTGGAATACGCCGGCCATCGAGTTCTACAAGGCGGTGGGCGGCGAATTCCTGGACGAGTGGCGCACGGTGCGCATGAGCGGCGCGGCGTTGGAGCGACTGGCCACCCGCGGTGGGGCAGGCAACGCTGGCGGGTCCTGGAATCCAGAGATGGATGACACGCGATGAGAATCAACATCATCGGTGGCGGACTGGCAGGGTCGGAGGCTGCGCTGACGGCTGCGCGGCTGGGCTGCGACGTGGAGCTCTACGAGATGCGGACAGTGGTGAACGGCAAATTGCAGCTGACCCCGGCCCATCAGACCATTGAGTTTGGCGAGTTGGTCTGTTCCAACTCGCTGAAGAGCGAATCGCCTAACACGGCTCCCTGGCTGCTGAAGCAGGAGATGCGGCGTGCCGGGTCCGCTCTTTTGCGTTTTGCCGATGTATGCGCTGTCCCGGCAGGCCACGCGCTGGCCGTGGACCGCGTCGAGTTTTCACGGTGCATCTCCGCAGCAATTTCCGCTGAAGCAAAGATTCGCGTTCATCGCGAAGAGGTGACGCGGCTTGAAATGGGTGAGGGAGCGCTGACGATTCTGGCAACAGGGCCGCTCACTTCAGATGCCTTGAGCGCTGAGATTGAGCGCATTACCGGCTCCGGCCAACTGGCCTTTTACGACTCCATCTCGCCCATCGTCGAGGCGGACTCCATCGACATGGAGCGCGTTTACATGGCCGCTCGCTGGGACAAGGGGACAGCCGACTACATCAACTGCCCGATGGATCGCGCCGAGTATGATCGTTTTCTGGATGCGCTGCTGGCCGCCGAGCCGGCCGAGATCAAAGAGTGGGAGGCGGCCGATTATTTCGAAGGCTGCCTGCCCATTGAGGTGCTTGCCCGTCGCGGCCGCGATACGCTGCGCTTTGGCCCCATGAAGCCGGTTGGCTTGCGGGATCCGCGCACGGGAAAAACCCCCTGGGCGGTGGTGCAGTTGCGCAAGGAGAATCTGCGCTCTGACAGCTACAATCTCGTCGGCTTTCAGAACCACCTGAAGTTTGGCGAGCAGGCGCGCGTGCTGCGTTTGATTCCCGGCCTGGAAAACGCACACTTTCTGCGCTTCGGCCAGATTCATCGCAACACATACATCTGCGCACCGGTTTTGCTCGACGAGACTCTTCGCCTTAAAAAGGAACCGGGGATCTTGTTCGCCGGGCAGCTTTCCGGCATTGAAGGTTATACCGAATCCATCGCCACCGGCCTTCTGGCGGGCATCTATGCGGCTTCGCTGGCGCACGGTCAACAGCCAACTCCGGCGCCGCGCGCCAGCGCTCTCGGCTCGCTGGTGCATTACATCACGCACACTGACCCCAGACACTTTCAGCCGGCCAACATCACCTTTGACCTGCTGGAACCGCTGGAGGAAGAGCTGCGGAAGAAGGTTCGCGACAAGAAAGAACGCCACCGGCTGCAGTGCGAGCGCTCGCTGGCGGAGTTCGATTTGTGGTGGGCGGCGATCTCGCCGGCAAGCTCTTAACCCATTGCGCGCTGCGCTGTTACCATTTACGCATGACCGAACCATCTGCTGGCGGACGCCGCGTCGCCTTCTTTGGAGGAAGTTTTGATCCGCCCCACTTGGGCCATCTGGCAGTGGCGCGAGCAGCCAAGGCGATGCTCGGACTCGATAGCGTGCTCTTTGCCCCGGTGGGCGCGCAGCCGCTCAAGCCGTTGGGTTCGACGGTCTCCTTTGTGCACCGCCTGGCGATGACACGGTTGGCGATTGCCGCCGAGCCGGGGTTTGCCGTCTCGCTGGCCGACGCGCCGAAGCCCTCGGGTGCGCCCAACTACACGCTGGAGACGCTGCGCGCCCTGCGCGCAGAACTGCCGCCGGAGAGTGTTTTATTTTGCCTGATGGGCGCTGACGCGTTTGCCGGTTTCCGGCGCTGGCATCGCGCCGCGGAGATTCCCTTTGTCGCGCCGTTGATCGTCGCCTCCCGGCCGGGCCAGCCGCTCGACCTGAAGGCCGCGCTGCCGGAAGGCTTGGAGATTGTTTTACCGCCTCAATCTGGCGCGAAGACGGCAGAGATCGAGCTTCACAGTCTGATTCTTCGCAATCGTGAAGGCGCGTTGACGCCGCTCTATCTGCTTCCCCGACTCGATGTCCCGATCAGCGCGTCGGAGATTCGTGAACAAATGCGGATGGATGAACCGGTGTGCTCGGCAAGCGAAGATTCAGGACCGGAACGCGCATTGCTTCCCGCGTCGGTGGCGAATTACATACAAATTCACAGCCTTTATCATTGACCCTCTGGTCAAGCCCCCCCCCTGTGGGTGTAGGATTGTTTACGTCAGGTGAATTTCCATCTGACTACGCAACCAACTGCGCGGAAATGCGGTTGTTGGGGTTTTATGGACGCCAATTTATTCGGCTTTGCTCTCTCCCGCCACAAGCGATTCCATCTCTATTTCTATTGCAATGTTGTTGTCGAATCTGCCTTTCGGAGGCCCAGGCGCGCGCGGAATCTCTCCGGCCGCATTGGTGAAATCTGATGGCCGATTTGGCAACCGCAGTGGAATCAATGCCTTCGAGCATATCCCTGCTTGATGGCAAACTGAAACAAAAAACGCCCAGCCGCGCGGGAATCATGGTGTTTCTGCTGGCCCTAGCGGGCGGCCTCTGCTACATTGCGGTTCACGTTACTCGCGACCTTGACACCGTTACCATAACCAGCATCTGGCCTTATCTGTTGCTGGCGCTTGCGTTGCTGATTGCGCTTGGCTTCGAGTTTGTCAACGGCTTCCATGACACAGCCAACGCCGTCGCCACGGTCATCTATACCCACTCACTTGAGCCGAATATCGCCGTGGTGTGGTCGGGCCTCTGCAATCTGGCTGGTGTGCTCCTCTCCACTGGCACGGTGGCTTTTGCGGTCATAACGCTTCTGCCCGTCGAGCTGATTCTTCAAGTCAGCTCCGGCGCCGGCTTCGCCATGGTCTTTGCCCTGCTGATCGCCGCCATTCTCTGGAATCTGAGTACTTGGTGGTTCGGGCTGCCGGCCTCCAGTTCCCACACGATGGTCGGCTCCATCATTGGCGTAGGCATCGCCAACCAATTGATGCACGCCCACACCGGAACCTCGGGCGTGGATTGGGAGCAGGCTATAAAGGTTCTCAAAGCGCTGCTCATCTCGCCGATCATTGGCTTTATCTGTGCTGGACTGCTGTTGTACATCTCCAAGCAGATGATCAAGTTCCCTTCTCTTTATGAGGCGCCCAAAGACCAGCAGCCGCCACCGTGGCCCATTCGCACGCTCATGGTACTCACTTGTACAGGCGTCAGCTTCTTTCATGGCTCGAATGATGGGCAAAAGGGCATGGGGCTGATCATGCTGATCCTCATCGGCACCGTTCCGACCGCTTACGCGCTCAACCACGCCGTCACCGCCAACGACATTCAGCAGTTCATCACCGCTTCCGGGCAAGCAGGGCAGATTCTCGACCGGCACGTGGACAAGAACGGCGTTTTAGGCGAAGATGCACGCAATGAGGTCACTGACTACATCCGCACCAAGCAACTACAGCCGGACACAGTTCTCGCGCTGCGAGAACTGGTTGAGGACGTGAGTCACGAGGTTGCTCTCTACAAGGTCTTCAAGTCGGTTCCGGGCAAGGAACAGGCCAATGTTCGCAATGATATGTACGTAGCTGGCGAAGCCCTCCGGCTGATGCAGAAGAACGACGCTACCTTGGTGAAGGAGGGCAAGTCACCGGTTTTCACCGCTGCGGAAAGTGCGGCTCTATCCAACTATAAGAACAAGGTAGACAAGGCGACCCGCTTCATCCCTGACTGGGTCAAGGTAGCCGTCGCTCTGGCTCTTGGTCTGGGAACCATGATCGGATGGAAACGCATCGTGGTTACCGTAGGCGAGAAGATCGGCAAGGAAGACCTGACCTACGCGCAGGGCGCCAGCGCAGGCCTGGTAGCAATGGCCACTATCTTTGCCGCCGACAGATTCGGGTTGCCGGTCTCTACAACCCACATTCTCAGTTCCGGCGTGGCCGGCACCATGAGCGCCAACGGCAGTGGCCTTCGCTGGACGACAGTGCGCAATATCGCAGCCGGTTGGGTCTTTACATTGCCAGCCGCGGCGCTGCTTTCCGGCTCGCTTTACTGGCTTTTCCGCGCGATCTCCTGAGTGCTCACCATGGCCAGCGGGTAACTGCGATCGGTGCGCAGTGTGGGAACGGCCGCAAGCAGGCTTTGCGTGTAGGGGTGCGAGGGCGCGGTCAGAAGGCGCGCGCAAGGGCCGGTTTCCACAATCACTCCCGTGCGCATCACCGCAACCCGGCTGGCAATCTGGCCCACTACCGCCAAATCGTGCGAGATGAAAAGCATGGCCAGTCCTTGTTGCCGCTGTAACTCCCTGAGCAACTCAAGCACTTGCGCCTGCACTGTCACATCCAGCGCGGTGGTAGGCTCATCGGCAATCAGCAGCCGCGGCCGGTTGATCAGCGCCATGGCAATTAGGATTCTCTGTCGCTGCCCGCCGGAGAATTGATGCGGATAGTCGCCGTAGCGGTGGGCCGCATCGGGAATCGAGACCGACTCCAGTGCGGCAATGGCGCGGCGCTTCGACTCGCGACCCGTCCAGGAGGGAGAATGTGCCTGTGCGGATTCAGCTACCTGCCGGCCAATCGTCATCACCGGATTGAGTGCCGTCATCGGCTCCTGGAAGATCATGGCGATCTGCTGGCCCCGCAACTGCCGCAAGATGCCGGACGGCAGGCGCAGCAGGTCAGTGGATTTTGTAGTTTCCGCTTCGGCGCTTCGCCAGAGAATCTGCCCCTCAACCTGCGCCGCCGGCCCCAGCAGCCCCAGAATCGCCAGCGCGGTCACGCTCTTTCCAGATCCAGATTCACCCACCAGCCCAAGCACCTCGCCCTCATCGAGGTACAATCTCAGGCCGCGCACTGCCTCTTGCGCACCAAAGCGAACCTGCAGGTTGCGAATATCGAGAAGCGGAGTCATAATGCCATCCTAGCGCATACGGGCCTGTCTGCAGGCACGATGAGCGAGACCAGTTGATCGTGATGTTTGATGCATGGAGCCGCAGGGAATCAACGCGCGGCGAAGGTGGGAACCCTGGTAATTGTGCTTTCCGGAAGGCGTTTGGCTGAGGGCCAGAGTGTTCAGTTTCTACTCAATCATTGTGCAAAATGTTGCACATCGATCATGCGTGCGTCTGTAACGTGAAGATATACAAGCAATTCATTTGGTCTCGGAATTGCATCAGTACGGTCGATATCCAGAACCACGGAGCGTGGTAATTGGCATAGAAGTTATCTTTCCCTTTTGTTTTTGCCGTTTTTTTGCATCTGTCTTGTGGTTTGATAGGCACCTCATTGAATTGAAGAGGGGACCTTATGGCTGAAAAGATGGAATTTGCAATCGAGCGGCGGGGCAGGCCACGCTTTGGAATTGTCGTGCCCCTTACTGTGCTTGCAGGAAAACGCGAGATTCCCGGCTTTACACGGGACTTGAGCAATCAGGGAGTCTATTTTTATCTGGATTTGGACGAGGAAGCGCAGATAAGCGGCGATATTGATTTTCTGATCAATTTGCCGCCGGAGATTACGAACTCAACCTGTTGTATGATTCGCGCCCAGGGACGGGTGGTTCGCGCGGACAAGCGTACGCCGGGCCAATTGGCGGGGATTGCCGCCACGATACTCCATTCTTCAATGGATCAGGGGAGATAGAGCTAAAGCTTGCGCATACCGAGGACGCGATGATCGGCGAGCCAGCTTTTGCGCACATAAATGAGTCGGTTGTTGCTGTCTGGATCGGTAGGCATCATGAAGAAGCCTGGATCGACAAGGTAACGGATGGAGTTATAGACAATCCCCTCCATGACTTCTCCATCTAGAAACTGCAAACGCATCCAGATGCCATGGACGATGGGGGCACGGGAATGGAAGTTGAGAATCTCGTGCTTGGCGTCACCTTCAAAGCAATTGACATAAAAGACCGCCTTAATATCTTTGGCGGGGATCTCCTCGATTTGGTTGGTATCGAGAAGCAGGACCCGGAAGTTCTCTGGCGAGGTGTGAGGAGCATGGCTCAACAACTCTTCCATAGTGTTGTAGACCGGAGAGTCAAGGAAGCCTTTGATTGTTCTGGATCCTAACTGGATTACAACCATTTCCGGTCGGGGCAAATCACGGCTGTCAGCGGGTATGGTCATTCCTTCTCTCTCTAGCTGGGATTGAACGACTTCTGCGGAGGAACCAGATTATATTGCTTGATTTTATATAACAGAGCCTTGTAGCTGATTTGCAGGTCGCTGGCCGCCGCCTTCCGGTTCCATCCGGTAGCCTCCAGAGATCTTGCGATGGCTGCGGACTCAGCCCCATCTTTGAGGTTCCTGACCAAATGCTTGAGGCCCGAGTTGCCGTCAAAGCCATCCGCATTTTGCGCGGCGGTCTCGACAATTTGCGGCGGTTCCAGTTCGTCGATGATAGCCTGCGCATCGGCCAGAATGACGTAGCGTTTGATGGTGTTCTCCAATTCGCGCAGGTTACCGGGCCAAGAATGATTGTAGAAAGCTTGCAGGAGTGCGGGTGAAATGGGCAATGGGGGACGGTTATACCTGGCGGCTACCTTGCGCATGAAGTGCTGTGCCAGGACCGGAATCTCCTCAATGCGTTCGCGCAGCGGAGGCATCTTCAGGGTAAAGCCATTGAGGCGGTAGTAGAGATCTTCGCGGAAGGTTTTGGCCGCGATAGCCGCTTTGATGTCAACATTTGTAGCGGCAATGACGCGGACATCGACCTTGACGGTGGAGCGGCTGCCGAGGCGCGAGAAGCTGCCATCCTGAAGAACCTGCAGCAGTTTGGCCTGTAAAACCGCCGGCATTTCGCCAATCTCATCCAGGAAGATGGTGCCGTTATTGCAGATTTCAAATTTGCCAGGCTTGGATTTGACCGCTCCTGTGAAGGCGCCTTGCTCATAGCCGAAGAGTTCGCTCTCCAGCAGATCGGCGGGCATGGCGGCGCAATTAACCTTCATGAAGCCGCGCTGGCTGCGCGACGACATTTTGTGGATGAACAGGGTGGCGACTTCCTTGCCGGTGCCGCTCTCACCCAGGATGAGCACCGGGATGTCGGCGCGGGCAACGAGCCGGCACTGGGATTCGATCTCCCTCATGCGTTTGCAAGCCCGGACAAAGGAGGTGTTTCCGTCGAGCTGGATTTCATCGCTCTCCTCGTCGCTGACCAACTGCCTGGCGGAGTCATTGAGGTACTGCTGCACTGCCAGATCAATATCAGCCTTTCTGAAGGGCTTAAGAATCACATCGGTGGCGCCCATGCGCGCCGCCGCCACTACCTCCTTCAGCTCAGCGGAGCAGGCCATCAGGATGATGGGGAGCAACGGAAAAGATGCGCGCAGTTCGGATAGCAACCGAAAGGCGCTCGCGCCGGAGAAGTCTTCTTCGATGTGCCAGTCCATCAGTAGCAGGTCTGGTAAAAAAGATTCTCTGAGGCTGCCAAGCAGCTCCGCCGCCTGGGTAAACTGGCTCACGCTGAAGCGATCAGAGAGAATGCGGTTCAGGTAGTTCAAAACAGCGGGATCAGGGTCAAGAGCAGCAATGCGGGGAGGGCGCTTGCTCTTCGACTTCAAATTCGATTCTGAGGAACTCTTTGCCATCGCAGATACCAAAGCTAAGATGAACGAATCAAAAGAGATAATCAGTCTGCCAGCATGGGCAGGACTCAGCTTTTAGGCAAACCTTGCCGAAAAGCGCAGGTAAGCGCAGAATGATTTCCGCGCTTCATGGGGGGGGGATGCAAGGCGTATGTTGTTAATAAACATAGTACCATCGAAATATGGAAAATCATTCGCCACTTTGTGTAATTACTTACACATTTTGGCGCAATATTTATGATTTGTGCGGTGGAAACACACCTTAGATTACCTTTGTATTGCGTAAAAAATTACTATTGTTATTTTTATCAGTTACTATTCGACCAATTGAGATTGGCCGTCAAGTTGCTACCAGAGAATGAATTGACTGTGTATCGGATAAACCATGCCCCTGGCTCGCATCACAGAATCAGCCAATTTCCGCGACTTGCCCCCGACTGAGGTGATCTTCGGGAAGTCTCCTCTGATGGCCTCGGCCCGCGAGAAGCTGGAACGGGTTGCCAAGACGACCGTTCCGGTTCTTTTGCAGGGCGAGAGCGGCACAGGCAAGGAGATTTTTGCCAAGCTGCTGCATTCCTACTCGGATCGCTCCAAGAGCAACTGGGTCAAGGTGGCCTGCCCCGCGATTCCCCACTCGTTGATCGAGTCGGAGCTTTTCGGCTATGAAAAGGGCGCCTTCACCGGAGCGTACGCCACAAAGCGCGGCCGGGTGGAGTTGGCGCACATGGGAACGCTCTTTCTGGACGAGATTGGAGATCTGGATCTGTCAGTGCAGGCCAAATTGCTGCAGATGCTGCAGGACGGCAGCTTCATGCGGGTTGGCGGACAGGAGTCGAGAAAGGTCAACACACGGCTGGTGAGCGCAGCCAGCAAAGATCTGCGGGAGCAGGCTGAAGATGGCAGCTTCCGGCGGGACTTCTTTTTTCGCATCAACGCAGTGACCATCGAGTTGCCACCGTTGCGCGAGCGCGCCGTGGACTTGCCTAGGCTGACCGACTACTTTCTCGATCTTCACGCGAAGGCCTTTCACCGCCATCCAAAGCCGCTTTCGCGCGAGGTTACGCGCCAGATGCGGCAGTACAGTTGGCCCGGCAACATTCGGCAACTGGAAAACATGATTCGGAGTTATATTCTGATCGACAGCGAAGATGCGTTGCTCGCAGAACTGGCTCCGGCCGCTCCGACGGCTCCGGTCCGGGCGAACAACGAAATTGATTTGGCCAATCCTGTTTCGCTGAAAGATATCACCAAGGCGGCCACGCAGGAGTTGGAGCGGCAGATTATTCTGAAAGTGCTGGAGGCGAATGGCTGGAGCCGCCGGAAGACTGCCAAATGGCTCAGTATCAGTTATCGATCGCTGCTCTACAAACTGCAAGACGCGCATATTGGCGATGCTCAGCATCCGCAGCCCAAAGCATGAAATTCGCCTTCGATCATTTTTCCGGACGCTGATACGCTATAGAAACTCCACAGCGGCTAACTAGACCGGCGCGTGGATATGAGCGAATCAAAGACTTCGCGCAGTTCCGCGGCGACGGTCTCCCAGCTTCGGCTTCCGCGCGCCGCTATGGCGTTGGCGTTCCAGCGTTTGTCGAGGACCGATGCAAGAACCCTCGCCAATGCTCCCGAATCACGCGGCGCCACAAGCTGTCCACATTCATCGTTCAATATCTCTGGTATGCCGCCGACATTCGTGGCAACAACGGGCCGTCCGCAGGCGAGCGCCTCAAGCACCACATTAGGACAGCCTTCCATGTAACTCGGCAGCGTAACCAGATCAGCCGCAGCCATCCAAACAGCTACATCATCGAAAGCGCAGGCGGGCAGAAGATGAATATAATCGGCCAAGCAAGCGTCTTGAATCCTACGCGCAATCAGCGGTCTGTCGGGCCCTTCGCCAATCAGATACGCATGCAGGTTTGCACGCCTGGCGCGCAGCAAAACCGCGGCTGCAACCAGTTCGCGCAGGCCTTTCTTCCTGTCGATGCGGCCGATGTAAACAAGAGATTCCGCGGCTAAGTCCAAGTTTAACTTCCGTCGCGCGTCAAGACGATCAGCGGGATGAAAAACGGCGAGATCGCAGCCGTTGGGGATGGCGCGGGTCGTCTCCGCCGACGCGCCCATCGTGATGGCTTTGCGGCGCAGATCTTCGCTGACCGTAACCAGGCAATCAGCCTCGCACAAGACTTTCCGCGTATGCATGGCAGTTATGAAATCGTCGATTCGATTGATGTCGGAGCCAATGCTCATGGCTACAACAGGAACCGCAAGCGCTTTGCCAATTTTGATGGCGGCAAAGCCATCAGGATAAAGAAAGCAACTGAAGATAAGATCTGGGGCAAAGGCGCGCACCGCAGGCAGCAAAGCGCGAGCGGACATCCAGCCGTTGAAGGGGCGTGAGAGCAGTGGCAGCGCGAAGTAGCTGAAGTATCCCGCGCCGACATCGGGCGTGGAGTAGTTGGCGTCAATCGTTTGATCGCTCCGGCCGCGCGGCTTGAGCAGGGCGGGATAGCGTGCATGGGGATAGAAAACGCGCACATCGGCCTCGCGGGCAAGTACGCGCAGAGTCTGATAGGCGGATCTTCCCTGCCATGGCTCAGCCGAGCTGGGATAATAACGCGTGATGGCGGCTATTCTGAGCATAGCTATTCACCGCTTTCCGCGGACTGGACGGCCAGCGCGTGCAGGTCGCACGCGCGCTGCACACCAACAATGGTATAGAGAAGGCGCGCATAACGCTGTGCCAGAATCTCGCGTTCGTACTGCGCGATCTTATCCGCATCGGGATTGAACTCCTTTGCAAGGGAGCCGGCGCGGGCGCCGGCGTCAATGAAAAGCCTGCGTATGCCTTCGACATCGCGGCTATTTACCCACCAGCCAGCGCGCAACTCATCCATCAGGCGTTGTACTTCGCCACCCGCATGAACGGTGGCTAGAATAGGCTTTCCCGCGCCGAGATAATCGTAGAACTTGGCAGCGACATTGAGCGGATCATGAGTAATAAGCAGCGCATAATCAGATTCCATGACCGCTGCCAGAGCTACATTCTGCGGCAGAAAACCCGATAACTCGACCATGCCGCCAAGTTGGAGCAGGGCTTCACGGAAGCGAGGCTCCTCAATGTGGCCGATGAAACGCAGAATAAATCGGGACTTAACTTCATCAGGCAGCGATAGCAGGGCTTGAACCAACCATGTAGGATCGGTTGAACCATAAATGGTCCCAACATAAGTGACCACAATCTTATCGCCGTGGGTAGTTGTCGCGGCAGGCTCGGCGCGATGCATTTTAACAGCGTCGAATCCGTTGGGAATCATGTGGAATTTGTCTTCTGGCTCCAGCGGATAGCGGGCGCGAATCTCACGCCGGGCGGCCTCAGTAACTGCAACAATGGCATTCGAATTCGCCACGGCGCCGGCTTCGGCGCTGTGGGCTACCCGGCGCGCGCGCTCACTGCGGCTGAAGCTGACCAGATCGATCGTTGTTGAAAGCCATTCGTCGCGAAAGTCAACAACGATGGGCAGGCGAGGAAACTCCTTGCGAAGAATTTCGACTAACAGGACGCTGGAAAAAGGGGGCACGGTAATCAGGACAAGATCAATTGCTTTTTGGCGGATCACGCGACGCGCGGCGCGAGCCGCCACGCCAAGCCACATCACCTGCGGATCGGGCAAAAGAATATCCTGAATCGTGCGCTTGAGAAAGCCGCGTTTCGCCGCCACGCCGGCGGAGTGCCTTGCGGATGAACTCATTGATCCGGAAATCAATGTCTTGATTCTCTTTTTTACTCCGAATGGAATGTCGAGAGTGATGGTGCGCCGAATGTTGACTTCAGAGGGTATCGCATTGAGCAATTCGCTGTCAGTGCCCACCGCGGAGGCGTTGCGAGCGGTGATTACATCCAACTGAATTCCTTCAGCGGGAAAGTAGCGCGCAAGGCTTGCGGCGCGCAGCACTCCGACCCCTCCGGCGGGAGGAAACGAATAAGTGATGAGCAGAACATTCAGAAGCCTCATTGGCTCGCTTCCTCTCGGGAGAGCGCCGATTCGGCGATTGAGCCGCGGCCATGGATCAGCGCATCGGCAGCCTGATACATCTGCCAGGCAGTTGCCCAATGGACCTCGATGCCCCTGAGGTGTGCTTCTTCTGCGAGCCAGGCGAAGAGGCTGCTGAACCCGCCGTTGAGCAGCGGTTCGCGATTCCATTCCGGCGCGCCGTGAGTATAAAGCTTGAGAAAGATATCTTCGCCGATGGCGGGAGCCAGATCGAACCACTGGCGCACACGCGAGGGCGTTGGCATGTCATATCCGGCAAGCTCGCCGGTCTCGATGCGCGGCAGCAACCGCCCGCCCAGACGCACACCCAGCGGTCCGGTCATCATCAGCAGGTCGCCGCGCCGGCCGCCGCCAACGGTGGCTTCGACGCCGCGATCAAAAGACTTGGGGCGATTGTCATTATGGTTCGTGCACCAATAAATCTGATTGACGACGCGGCCCTGAGTCGCCGAGGGAAGCGAGGGCATGGTGAAATCGGCGTAACAGCCAAGGTCGCGCAGCAGGGCAATCTCACCGGGAAGTCCGCAGCACCTGCCATCGGGGCGCGAGTTATCCAGAGCCCAGTTGCCATGGATGAAACCGAAGACCGTTTGTCCGTCCAGCCGGCGCAGCAAGCCGTGGTCCTCGGTGAGGCGGCGGCAGTAATCGGTTACTTTCTGGATAAAGAACTCGCGCTTTTCATCGTCGTGATGCAGATGAACTTCCACGTCGCCGATGCCCTGACGCACCATCTCGGTGATGCCGTCGAGCAGATCGCGCCGGTACTCCTCTTGCGGATAGAAGAAGCTGTACTGTGGGCGCTGGCCCGCCGCGTCTCGCGGAGCGTCGCCGGCGATGCGCGGCCACCTGTCGCGCCACTGTGCAACGCAGCCAAGCGCGGCTTCGACCGATGCGCCTCTGCCCAGCGGCTCGTAGTGATCTGTGATGGCAACCCAGGCGCGCTTCGGCTTCACGGGACGCAGGAACTTTCGCAAGCGGTCTCTCAGGTACGGCGCCAGCCAGATTTCCGCGTGTCGAGGTAGCTTCATGGAATTGACTTTTCCTTATGCGCGTTGATTGCCCTCGGCGGACGCGCAGTGAACAAACCAATCATATTAAAGCAGCGTGCACCATCGCCGCCCAAAACGGAAGATAATTCGTTCCGCCTGACGGCGAAGACGATTCAGTCATCGAAAGCAGCGGGCTGATCGCTTCCAGCCACTCCGCCAATCATTCATCGCCGCTGCCATTCGCAGTACGATCAAGTGTGCATGACGCGCCCGCCGGCTTGGAGCATTGAAAATTGAAGATTGTCACCGCCTGTGCCGTATGCCTAGATTTTATACGGGTTACGTGGTGGACCTGGGCAGGATTGAATCGGCGGCTTCTTCCATGGCAACTCAAACAATACTGGCATGTGGTTGTATTTCTGAGTCCCTGGTTGCGACCCAAGACTCCCAAAACCTCCCGGAACATGGCTTGTGCGCGCCTCGCCGCACTGCGCCAGAGAACTGAAGACGATTCTTCGCCAGCCTATGGAATAGAAAGGAGGGGTTATCGGGTGGAACGATATCGAAGACGACGCTCATTCCAAAAGCGCCTGATTCCAGAGGCTCGAGACTTGCCCATTGGCAGATCTTGGTTGCAGATTTGGAAGATGCTGCGTTTTCCTCTTTCCGGCAGCCCCCAAGAACCGATCCATCTGATACACTTGTTTATACTGCTGAAGTGAAGGCTGCTTGCTGTCAACAAAGGCACGGGTTCAGCATGTAGCGGCAAGCCAGTGGGATGGACGAGACTCCTGCAAAAGGGGTTGATTCATTCGGTTGGATTTGCTTTGAAGGCAGGTATCACTTGGGGGACGTAGCTCAGTTGGTTAGAGCGCTGCCCTGTCACGGCAGAGGTCGCGAGTTCGAGCCTCGTCGTCCCCGCCATTCATTCCAAAGTACTTAGGAGTGAATGGCAATCAAAGTGACAGCATAATCTAGGCACGATATGGGCACAATAAGCCCACTACCGAGCATTTATAGCTACCTTCTCAAAATCAGTTGTGCCCACGTCTGGCAAAACTGTGCCCACGCTAGAAACCATCATCCTTACAACTTTGCTTTGTGCCGCTCGCTTGTTCGAGGTCACTGCCTGCGTGTAAACGTCAAGCGTGATCCGACTGTTTGCGTGCCGCAAAAGCTCTTGCACGGTTTTGATGTCCTCTCCGTTTGCCTTCAGCAACGTGCCGAAGGAGTGGCGAAAGGTATGCCAACCAATGTTCTTGGTGATACCGGCCTTCTTTGCGACCGGCTTGATGTACCGCTTCATGAGATTGTCTGGCCAATAGGGCTGCTTGCCTCCCATGGACGGACTTGCGAAGACCCAATCCGAACCCATCGGGTAGGGACTCTGACGACGCCAGCTCAGAAGATCCTCCGCCATGTAGTCGTCCATTGGGACGGGTTTGGCGGATGCCTCTGTCTTGCAGTTGCCCACGACCTGATGCCAGATGGACCGGGTAACGCTTAGCTCCAGATTCTCGAAATCGACATCGTCCCAGCGAAGTGCAAGCAATTCACTGACCCGAAGTCCTGTTGCCGCGTCGAGTAGAGCCAAAGTGCGCTCCCGGACGGACAACTTGCTGAGGAGAAGTTGAAGCTCGGCGAGTTCAAGAACCTCTGGCACTTTCTCTCGTTTCGCGCTCTGGCGCACGAGCTTCATAGGGTTGTTGTCCACCCACTCGTAACGCATCGCGTGATGAAAGATTGCGCTCATCAGGTTCCGAATCTTTGCACGTGTGCCCCTGGCCCGCTTTATGCTGTCCAGCCACTCTTCAACGGCGACTGGCTTGATCTGATTTAAGCGGTGGTTCCCCCAACGGGGCAGAATCCACATCTTCAGATAGCACTCATAAGCAGATCGAGTCGAGAACGCTTTCCGGCCTTGATTCTCACCCACCAGTTCTTTGAGCCGGTAGTGAGCGATCAGTTCGGCGATTGTGCCCGGCCCGCCTTCCGCTTGCGGGGTTTGTTGGTTGGCGTCAATGCGCAATGCGTGAGCTGCTTTGAGGGCTGATGCTTCAGTGGTGAGAGTGGTAACCGTGCCTACGATGGCTTTGCGCTGTTTGCTTGCCCCATCTGGGCCGGGTTCCCGCCACCGAAAAATCCAAACATCAGGTCCGCTGTGCCGCTTTTCGCGTTGCACGCTTCCTTGTTGATACCGCGTACGCCTGTTCATGAATTCTCCATTCCAGGCGGCAACGGATGGCTGCTACCAAGGTAGTCCTTTGCGGGGCAGAGGTCGAGGAATATATCGCCCATCAGGCAGTCTGCCGTTGAATCCACTCCTCGATCTCGGAAGCCCGAAAGCGCCAGAGTTTGCCAATGTGGATTCCACGAATCACACCTTCGCGAGCGAAACGCTGAAGTGTTTTGGGATGAATCTGTATGATTGCGGCGGCTTCGTCAGTCTGGAGCAGACGTTCGGGGACAAAACCGACAGACTGAGGCGGCCTCTTCTCGGTGACGTTTTCGTTTGCCATTGACAACTCCAAATGATCCTTGAAGTATCGCCCAGGCGATCCGCAAGACTCAGTGGCTTCAGACTCCGCGAATATGGGTGCGGCGTCCAATACTTCCTGCCTATGGGACCATAGTTCTGACCTATGGATGTGTGTTGGGTGATTTTTATTTTTATTGCAAGGCCCCTCGATATGCCGCTAAGTGTGTCCATGTGCAATAGTTTGCGGCTCGCCAGATGCCTCGCAAATGGAGTCATCGAGAAGTTATTGAAGAGAATTGCTGGTTCTTTTTGAACACAATAGGTTGTTGGGGCATCTTATTTGTATGCGTGAAGGAACTACCACAGCCAAAGGGCCTGTGGAAGTCGTACCTACGGCATTTTCTACGCCTGAGTATTGATTCAATTCCTGCCTTGAACACCGCACATCGCCAATGAATCCGCACAGATACAGCGAATTTCAACGGCTCTAAGGTCGCAAACAGCTCACGGCCGCAGGGTATGCGAAGGGCAGGTGCCGCATTTACGATGAACTGGAATTCCGTCATCTCCGGTATTTTGTCGCAGTCGCCGAGGAATGCAACTTCGGTCGAGCTGCAATCAGACTTCACCTCTCGCAGCCCTCACTCAGTACCCAGATCAGGAAGTTGGAAGATGGCATACACGCAACGCTGTTCGTGCGCGGGCGCGCTGGAGCAGAGTTGACCGCTGCCGGTAAGGTTTTCCTGCAAGAGGCAAAACGGCTGCTCCATATGAGCAAACGTGCAATTCAGGCCACCTCCTCTGCCCACTCCGGCATCGATCTTCCGCTTCGCTTCGGATATTCGCCCTTCGTCAAACATCAGCTTGTGGAGGATGTGATGGGCGGCTATCGAGACCTCGCGCCCGACGGTCAGATTGAGCCTTCCAGCGAAGGCTCTGCGGCGCTTATCGCTATGGTTGCGGAAGGACATCTTGATGCTGCCCTGATCCTCCTTCCAATCGGCGACCAAAAGCTATTTGTTCAAAGAATACGCACTGAGAGAATTTTGGTTTGCCTGCGCGGAGATGATCCTCTTGCCAGCCTTGAGAGCATTCCAAAAACTCATATTGAAGACCGCCTTCGCATTGCTTTCTCACGGGTTCACCATCCCTTGTGCTACGACGAAATCATGCGAAAGTTCGCAAAGGCAAAGATTCGTTTGACGCCTACGGACTCTGTTTCCTCTCCAACCGAAATGCAATTCCTCGTCAAAATTGGCGCGGGATTCGGTTTGATGCTTGAATCTGCGCCCCTTGATCCAGACTTGACGCGCCGCAGCATCTCAGGGGTATCCATTCATGTGAAGACCGCCTTTATATGTCTTGCAGATACTCAACGGCCCGTGCTTCCATTACTTGCTTTGCGCATTGCAAAGATGTATGCGGACGAGGCTGAGATGAGCCGCAAGAAGCGCCCGGTCGGCAGTGTTGGCGCTGAGCCTCCCCTCCAATTGCCGATGTTCGGCTGATCGCGCAATCCTCTCCAGAATCGTTCCATAGGCGCAGGCTATGGTCCCATAGGCAGGAAGTATTGGACGTGCTGCGAAGCCGCGCCTAATGTCAGGCACATCACGACTGAAGAGTCGTTGGAGGTGCCAATGTTCCGCATTCGAATCACTCTCACAGCATCAGCGATTGAACGCGCAAAGCTCTATCTGGCGCGCGGAGGAGCACTGCTTCTCTGCGTATTGCTCGTCCCAATCGCTGCTCACGCTTCGCCATTTGATTCCGGCATCAGCTCCCTACAAACACTGTTCACCGGGACGGTTGCCAAAGCCGCCAGCCTGATCGCTATCGTGATCGGAGGGTACGGCTTTGCGCATGGAGAACCAGGTGCGAAGAAGAACCTTGCCGGTGTTGCAGTTGGAACCGGAATCGCCGTCATGGCTGCCAACATCCTCACCTGGCTGTGGGGTTCCTAGCCCCAGCATTGCGGCAGCCATTCAATCACCCTCGTTCCCACGAAACCACTCACACACTGAGGAGGGCTTATGCAGGAAACAACACAGAAACGCCGCAACAGAGTCTTCAAGAGCCTGCATAAGCCTCTCACCTATATGGGCATTGAACGCACATTGTTTTTCATGGTCTGCGTCACCGCCGTTGGCGTTTTCAATCTTTTCAACTCGATACTCGCAGGCATATTCGTGTTCATCGGCGGCGCGTTCTTTGGACACTGGGCGACGAACTCCGATCCCGCATTCTTGAAGATTATCGGGCGTTCAGAGAAGTTCAAATTGCGCTATGACGCAGCAAAACAAAAAGTCCCGAACGTGGAGGTGCGATGATGTTGAACCTTGCCCGCGTAATCAAACCTTGGAAGGAAGCGGACGCGCTGAGCGCCCACATCAATCTGTATGGGTTTTGGACCGAGACGACGTTTCTAACCAAGAGTGGCGATCTCGGCATGGTACTGAGTGTTGCGGGCGTTGACTATGAAAGCCTCGAAAACGATGAACAGCAATATGCGGTGAAGCGGATGGAGTCCGCACTCAAAGCCTTCGGTGAAGGCTTCCACGTCTACCAGTATCTCTTCAAAACGAACAGGCCCGACATTCCGTTCGCCAGATACGACGACGAACTGATCGACGCGGCCATTGACCAGCGCAGGCAATTCTTCGAGTCGAAGCGCGACCGGCTGTACGAAATCGAAATCTTCTACGTCATCGTCCTGGAAGGTGTGCGCTCAAAGACCGGCATCCTGTCTGCACTCGCACGTATGCCGCGCGATCCGCAAGGCGGATTCGGCGAACTCAAGGCCCAGTTCACCAGTGACAACATGAAGACGTTGCTGCGGTCACACATCGATGCGGACCTGGTAAGACTGGAGCAGCGTGTTCAGAACTTCACGCGCCAACTCGCCGACCTTATGCCCATCGAGGTTCAAGGACAGCAGGCGCAGTTCAGATTCTTCAGGCGGCTGTTGAATTTCGATGAATGGCGCATCGATGGCCGACCACAATCCACACAGTACCTCGATTTTCAGGTGGTCAATTCCAACATCGAAGCGGAACGCGATCATCTCCGCGTGGGCGATCACTTCGTTCGCATTCTCACCATGAAGGAGTCCATTGCGGAGACCCGGCCTTTGGTGCTTGACCGCCTCTTGAAGATCGAAGGCAACTTCTACGTCGTCACCGAGTGGACACCGCTTTCGATGGCCAAGGCCCGCAAGGAAGTGGACAAGCGGCGGCGTCACTTCAATATGAGCAAGTCCGGCTTCGTCTCGCAGATGAGCAGCGACCCGGCGAAGACCAATCAGCGCGATGTGCTGATCGACGAATCGAAGCAGGCAGACATCGAGAATCTTGGGGAGTGCCTTCGGGCACTTGGCGACGGCCAGAGTCTTGGCGATTTCTCGCTCACAGTAGTTCTCTACAGCAGCGACCTTCAGACCATCAATCAGGAGATGGGCGAGTTTGCTGGTGTCTTTACCAATGCCGACGGGGCGCTATTCACAGAAACGTACAACCAGCTCAACGCGTTCTTTGCGACCGTTCCCGGCAACTATGCTCAGAACCTTCGCAAAATGTACCTGCTCAATTCCAACTATGCGGACCTGTCGTTTCTCTTTACCATCCACCCAGGCGAAAAGACGAACCCGCATCTGCGCTCTGAGTATCTGGCGGTTCTCGAAACCGACAACTCCACGCCGTACTACCTGAATCTTCACAACGGCGAAGTGGCGCACACGTTGATTCTCGGCATGACCGGCAGCGGCAAGAGCTTTCTTTGCAATTTTCTGCTGACAAATGCGCAGAAGTACAGGCCGCAGACATACATCTTCGACATCGGCGGTTCCTTCCAGTCGCTCACGGAGATATTCGGTGGAACCTATCTGAATGTCGGGCAGGAGAGCCGGGATTTCACCATCAATCCGTTCAGCTTGCCGGAGACGAAGGAAAATATGCAATTCCTGTTCTCTTTCTTCCGTGTCCTTATAGAAGGGAACGACCAGCGTTACCGGCTCGACTTCAAGGAAGAGCGAAAGCTGTGGGATGCCATTGAGCGGATGTATGTTGTGGTCCCGGAGCAGCGGACTCTCTCCACATTCAGCCAGATCATCGGAGAGTTGAAGGAGCGGCTGCATCGTTGGACGAAAGACGGTCAGTACGGCTTTCTTTTTGACAACACAGAGGACACGCTCAGCTTTTCCAGCTTCCAGACGTTCAACTTCGCCGGTTGGGGCGATGCGCCGGATGTGTTGGAGCCACTCTTGTTTTACGTCCTTCACCGGGCGAGCAATGAGATTGCCGATCCCGCGAAGCTGGCGACGTTCAAGACGTTCTTGCTTGACGAAGCGTGGCTCTTCATCAAGAACGAAACGATTCGCAACTATATCGTGCAGGCGCAGAAGACATGGCGCAAGCACAATGCCGCGATGATTCTTGCCACGCAATCCATCAAAGAGCTTGAGGAATCCGGGATGCTGGCTATCGTTGCGGAGAGTTGCCCAACGAAGATATTTCTCGCCAACCCAGAGATGAATCGCCAGGTATACCGCGAGGCCTTTCACCTCAACGATACGGAAATCGACATCATCGCCGATCTGATTCCACCGGGCGAGATGCTGATCCGCAAAGCGCAATCGAGCAAGAAGGTTCGGCTCAACGTCGATTCCGTCTCTTACTGGATTGCAACCAACAACGCCCGCGACAACCTGCTCAAGCGCGAAGCCTTTGCTCGTTACGGCATCGCCGAGGGCGTTCGCCAACTCGCCACGACTCACCCCTTTCAACCCCGTCATTAAGGAGATTCAATGCAAAGTCTGAAAACAATCGCAACAGCAATCATCTTCGCCACTCTCGCGAGTGTCGCCGTCGATGCACAAACCGCCTCTCGCAACGTGGCCTATCACTCGCAGGACATCGTCGCTATCCGCGCCAAGGTCAAGTACACAACGCTGATCGTCATCCCGGCCACGGAGAAAATCATGGAGGCCGCGACCGGTGACAAGGACTTCTGGATTGTGGATGTGGTTGGCAACTTCTGCTTCGTTCACCCTGCCAAGCCGGGTATCAGCTCGAATCTCAATCTCATCACCGACAAGGGCAACATCTACAGCTTCACGCTGACCGACATCACGGACCAGAAAGGCGACCCCGACCTCAAGGTCATCATCCAGCCTGCCGATCCATCGAACATCGTTGCGGCCAACGGACCGGCGCAGTATGTTCCAGTGGTCCAGCTTGAGCAGGCTCGCCAACAAATCTCCACACTCGAATCGCACGTCGGAGCAGCGGTGGATGAGTACAAGAGCGCCTACCCGTTGGCACTCAAGTTCGACTACACGTTCAAGGCGAACGAAGCGCCGTTCGACATTCAGTCGATCTACCACGACGAGAAGTTCACCTACATCAAGACCAACGCACCGGAGAAGTTCAGCGTGTACGAGATGCGGGACGGCAAGCCGAACCTCATCAACTATGACCTTCGCGAAGGGACATACATCATCCCCAAGGTGATGGATAACGGATACGTTGAGTTGGGCAAGAAAAAGATGGAATTCACGAGAAAGGGGTAACCGAATGGCAGACAGCGCAACGACTTTCAAAGACCCGCAGTTGACCGACCGGACGCCGCAGCCGAAAGGCGTGCTGCAAAAGAACCTCAAGACGATGCTCTACATGGGTGCGGTTGGTCTGCTCATCCTGGCAACTTTCATCAGTTCCAGGAAGAAAACACCTACGGCGGCGGAGACAGCCAAGAACAATCCACCGCAGCCCTATGTTCAAGACAACACCGCGAACAACGTAGACGCGCTCCAGCGGCAGCTTGCGGCAGACAAGCTGAAGAAGCAGCAGGATGGACAACTCGCCGCCGCCACAGGCACAGGGGCGCAGCAGGCCGTCGCCGCGACTTACGGTCCCGATGGCAGGCCAATCAATGTGACGGGGACCGATGCCCAGTCAAATGGCGTGTTGGGCAATACACAGGCCAATGCCGGTGGGCAACCTCAACTCACGCCTGTGCAGCAAGCCGGACAGCAGCTTGCGGCCAGCGAGCGAGTGAGAGCCGATACTGCCCGCTTTGCGTCGAATATCGCTTATGTGCGCCCTGCGGACCAACCCATGCAGCAGCAAAGTGCACAGCCTTCAACAGCGGCACAGAACCCATACGCGGCACTGTTGCAATCAGGCCAGCCATCCGGCGTGACTGCTCCCAGAGCCGCAAGCGAACAGCGGTCAGCGGGTGACCAGATACCCGCCACCGAATACAAGCGACCGCCGGAGGCCAACATCGACAATGCCGTGGGCCAGCCCTATGTGATCTACGAAGGATTGACGCTCGACACAGTGTTGATGAATCGGCTTGACGGTGATTCTGTGGGGCCGGTGAAGGTGCTTGTATCGAATCCCGTCTACTCGCACGATCATCAGCACGTCCTCATTCCCGACGGAACGATTGTGCTGGGCGAGGCTCGCAAGATTGGCAGCGCCGGGATCGGCCAGCAGCGCCGGATAGCTGTCGCTTTCCACCGTATCTTGATGCCGGACGGCTACAGCGTGGACCTTGATCAATTTCACGGCCTCGACCAGATCGGAGAGGAGGGACTGAAGGACAAGGTCAACAATCATTACGTGCAAATCTTCGGCACGTCAATTGCGCTCGGCGTCATTGCTGGAGCCTCACAAATCAGCCAGGGCGGATCAAATCTTAATAGCTCCGGTTCGCAGTCCTTTACCAACGGTGCGGCGTCCAGCGTCTCGCAATCGGCCACGTCTATTCTCGACCACTTCATCCAGATTCCACCAACAATCACCATCCGAGAGGGGCACCGCGTGAAGGTTTATTTCACGCAGGACTTGCTTCTTCCAGCCTATGAAAATCACCGTATCGCACAGTCGTTTTAAGGAGGCCACTATGCGTAACACCGTTGCCATAATCATCGCATTCGCCGTACTCACTTTGGCAGGATGCAAAAGCAAAGAACAGAAGAACGAAAGCCTCAACGCAGAGTACCAAGCGGCAAATGCTCAGTATCAGAAGGAGTGCGCCGCTGGTCCTTCCGACCAGGATGCAAACGCCATTGTCGGGGCAGCATTGGGCAGCAGTCCTTCGCCACAGCAGCAGGCAGCGATCAACCAGCATCAACGCGAAGCAGAAGCCCGTAAGAACAGCCCCCATTGCAAGGAACTGGACGCCAAGCGCGATGACCTGACAAAGAAGATTCTTGCGACGCAGAGCCAGTGAGCAAGGAGTTCCTACAATTGTCCCTCTAACCGCAACCCAACAGCAATAAAGTTCGACAAGGAGAATCACCATGAAGGGGTTAATCCTCACCGTACTATCGGCCGCGTTCGTCCTCACCATTTCAGCACACGCGCAGTTTGGCGGCGGCATTGTTCTGGACCCTACACAGTCTGCGCACGCAGCGCAGCAGATCATTCAAAGCAGTCAACTTTATACGACAACTATCCAGACAACGCAGAATGTAATGGCAACGTACAACCTTGCACAGCGGATGGCTACGGCTCCATCCAGCTACTACACGGCGTACACCAACATGGCGCAGCAGACATGGACGCCAGTAGCTCATCCCGCAAACACCTATGGTAATTCGCTTCCGTGGGTCAACGCTGCAACGACTGGAAACGGCGCTGCGGCAGCGAACCAAAGCGCAAGCATTCAGAGAACAGGTCAACTTTCTGGATACAACTCGCTTAGTACGCAAGGCCAACAGGCGATTGCTGCTCAAGGAGCGACTGTCGATTTGGGCGATGCGGTAAACGCAACCAGCCTTCAGACGATTGGCACAGTCCGGGCGAATGCTCCACAGCGTGAGGCTGACATCAAGACTCTGGAAACAGCGAGTCATTCCACCGACCCAACCCAACAAACCGAACTGGCTACGTTGCAGCGCATCAATCAGGCAATGCTTTTGCAACTACGCACCCAGCAGGAAGCGAGCCAGATGACGCAGGCCCAGAGCTTGCAGCAAATGGTTCAGCAGAAGCAGCAGCAAGACGCACTGAAGATGTCGATGCAAGCTGCCGACGGATACGAAACCAACTACGCAACTCACACCAGCACGGATAGTACCGGACTGAGCAAGGCATTCAGCTATTAGGCGTTCAAGCGCCAGGCTACGGAGGGACGACATGGGATTCACGTTACTTAATTTCATCGCAGCACAATGCCAGTCATTGACCGCAAGCACGGCACCCACCATTGATGCGATGGGACTCCGCATCGTACTCTCGCTCGCCACGATCATGCTCGTTTGGTTTGGCATTCAGGAAGCCCTCGCGTCGTCCCGTGGCGGTCAGGGTTTCGACATGGCCCGCTTCCTGAATTTCTTTATGCTGATCACCTTTGCCTACACATTTGTGCTGTATTACGACAGCTCCATTCCCGGCATCGGCTATTCGCTCAAGAGTTTCATCAGTGATGGAACAACCGACCTTGCAAACCTAATTGGTCACGATGCGACAGCCTCCATGCTGCAATCAATCGACGGAAGTCTACAGAAGTCCGGCCCAGGCATGGCAATGTTTACCGCGCCGTACATGATGGTTGCGTACCTCGTCAATCAAATATCGCTTGCTGTCCTCGCAGCGTTGATTTCTGTCATCATCGCCTACGGAGAAATCGCAGCAGCAATCATCGGACTTCTTGGTCCGATCTTCATTCCATTTCTTGTCATTGAGAAGCTGGAGTTTCTCTTCTGGGGATGGCTCAAAGCCTTCTTGAGTTTCTCTTTCTACAAGGTAATAGCGGCAGCGACAATGAGCATTCTCGGCCATCTCTTCATGGCCTATAGCACGAATCTCATTGACTTCACGAATCCCATCAAGATGCTGCAAAACTTTCCTTTCATCATCTTGCTTGTGGTCGTGAACATCTTCATGATTATCAAGATTCCGGCGATTACATCCTCCATCTTCTCCGGTAGCAGCAGCGGCCACGATGCAGGAATGGGCGCAATCACCGGTGCCATAACCGCAGGGCTGATGTAGTGAATGGAGATCCAGCAATGCCGACAACAGAGACCAAATCCCCGGAAATCACGCGCGCGGCGGAACGCTACCTGGAGCAGTACGGCGATCCGCTCGTCATGAACACGTATTTGAAGGTGACGATACTTGTTCTGTGCGCAGTCTGCCTGATGCTGGGCGCGCTCATCTTCAAAAGCCAGAAGGCATTGCTCGGCATGAAGCCACTCGTCATTCGCATCAACGACGTGGGCCATGCCGACGCAATCGACTACCGCAATTACCAGTACAAGCCGCAGGAGGCAGAGAACAAGTATTACCTCTCGCGGTGGGCCACGCTCTACTTTCAACGCAACCGCTACACCATCGAGCGTGACCAAACGCAGGCGCTTTACTTTCTCAACTCCGATGTGCAGCAGGCCGTCATTCGCCAGGAGCAGCAGAACAAGACGATTACCAACTTCCAGCAGGACAGCACGCTTCCGTATGTGGACATCAACATTAAGAGCGTGATCTTGGACGACCTGCGGCAGTCACCGTATTCGGCTCGTATTGAGTTCGAGAAGGTCTACACCAACGCCAGCGACCACACGGAGTTGAAGAAGGAACGCTGGACCGCCAGCGTGACGTATGTCTTCGCCGAACACGTCGAAAACAATGCGCTGGCATACAACCCGCTCGGTGTGACCATCGTCCGATACCGCGCCGATCAAGCATTCGATTAAGGAGCGATATGAACAATGACCTGGACCTACTCATCTCGTTCCTTCAGCCCATCAAAGAGCTGTTGCTTGACGACACCGTGAGCGAAATCATGGGAAACCCGAACGGGCAATGGTGGTTTGAGCGCAGAGGTAGAGTGGAGCACGCGGAGATCGTCTTCGATGCAAAAGCTCTGCGCACGGGCCTTGAAGTAATCGCCAACAAACTCAGCAGGAAACTCGACGAGACGCATCCGTTATTGAATGCGCAATTGCCGGACGGGAGCCGACTGGCGGCGGTGCTACCGCCTGTTGTGCGTCCCAATCCAGCGGTGACGATCCGAAAGTTTTCCAAGGTTCGTTTCACCATTGCAGACCTGATTCAAACGGGCGCGATGACTACGGAGATTGGCGATCTACTGCGCGGTTACATAGAGGAGGGAAAGACAGTTCTCATCAGCGGCGGAACAGGCAGCGGCAAGACGACGCTGCTCAATGCGCTGGCTGATTTCATTCCCGAAGAAGAGCGCATCGTCGTGATCGAAGATACGTCCGAGTTGCGCATCGGCAAACCTAATCTATTGGCGTCCGAATGCCAGACCGAATCGAACACTGGAACCGTGAATTTCAACGATCTATTGAAGGCCGCATTGCGGTGGAGGCCAGACCGCATCATTCTTGGCGAGGTACGCGGAGATGAGGCCCGCACTCTGCTCGATTCATTCAACACCGGGCACGCCGGTTCGATGGCTACAATTCACGCCAGTTCTGCGGTGAAAGCACTGCGCAGGTTCGGTGAATTGGCAATGCGTTCGCATCAGCAAACGAATCGCGATGACATCTCAGCAGAGATTGCGGAGACCGTTCAGATTGTCACCCAGGTAGGCAGGTATGCCGAGGGGCGCAAGGTGAGCGAGATTATCGCCGTGCGCGGATACGACCGAGCAACAAAGCAGTTCCAGTACGACACCATATTTGACCGCGCGACATTCGACCGTGCAACAGACCGTTCAACCATTTCAACCACGAACAAGAGGGAGAACATTCATGCCATTGCTTGAGATCGTACCCAGCAAGAAAGTCACAGCAACCGTTTCGCTTGAAGAACCCACGGCGAACCTCGTCAATCAATACGCTGCATTCACCCACGTTGCCGCAGACGATGTAGTGAACAAAGCATTGGAATACGTCTTCACCAAAGACAAGGACTTCCAGAAGTTCATCGACTCACCAAATGACGCAAAGCCACTACACCCGCTACGCATCAAGCGGAATGGCGATAGCGCACCGAAGGGACGACCAGGGCGCAAGCCTGCTGCATCTGTACCTGCCCCAATACCTGCTTCAGTGGTTCATTCTGCGGTGAAGTAAGGTTCATTCTCTCAGCAATCATTTGTGCGGCAATTGGAATGGTGCTACGCACCGGGTGATTATTGACACTCCATCCCTCCAAGGGTCGTGCTGGGTGTACCAAAGGACACTTGAACCCACCCGAATAGATACAAACACTTAGGGCCGTCAGGTGTCCCTACGGACACGCGGGGACACCCAAGGACACCAGCCCGGAAAGAGAACATTCATGCCACTTCTAAGCGAGGATCAACTTGCCGCCGAAGCAGAGAAACGCGAGACCTATCGGCTGGTCGGCGTCACAACGAAGCTCAGTCCGCGTGAAGTGGCGGACATTGAGCGCCTTGCTAAACGGCGCGGCCAGCAGCGCGGCGAACTTATTCGCCGCCTCATTCTTGACGAACTCAGCCGCGACAGTGGAGAGCCGACCGCCAGCGCAGAGCTGAGTGAAATTGTCGGGATTAGACTCATGCTGATGAACGTCCTGAAGCCAATCGCTGCCGGACAGAAGCTCACGCCTGAAGTCTTCGACAGCATCATGACGGAAGTGAAGAAGCGCAAAAAAGCCGTGGCCATCGAAGCACGGCAGGAAGCGGAGCGTGCGTGATGGCAACAACCCACTGGGGCCGCAAAGAATCGATCATCTTCCCGCCGCATTCCCCGATCTACAGCTACGGCGCGGTGTTCCTCGCGTTCGTGCTGACTGGCTGCTTTCTGTACCTTCGTTTCAGCTTTGGCCAGTCGTCCTTGCAACAGTTTTATACGCCAATCTATGCGCGGACGGCAGCAGGAGGTGCGTTCAAGAAGCACAGCAAATATCAACTGCTGTACGTCGGCGACGGAACGAAAGCAGGGCGACTGGCCGTTGACGGCGACGTGAAAGCTGGCACGACTCCCGCGCCGGGAGGCAAGCAAATTCCGCTGGCACTTTCGAGTGCGGCAGCGGGGCAAGGACTCCGTGCTTTGTATCGCGGCCCGCAGCAGGTTTATCTTGACGCGACTCTGCATGAGTACCTGAAGAAGAGCGTGTTTGACGGCGACCAACTGCGGGACATCTACGAGATTCCGTTTCTGTTTGGCTTCTTTTCGCTGCTGGCGCAGCTTCCGTTTTCTATCTCGAAAGACATCAAGCGCCGCAAGGAATTGAAGTACGGCCGGCTGCTCAAAGGGCCGGTCATGCTCACGCCCAAGGAATTCAATCAGACAGTGAACGGGGACGGCATCGGCTTCAAAACCACCGAGGCAAAACAGATGATGCGGATACCGCTTCAGGCAGAGGCGCAGCATATTGAACTGATGGGCGACACCGGCGCTGGTAAAACGACGCTCATCATGCAGATACTCCGGCAGATTCAGGGCCGAGGCCACGCGGCCATCGTCTACGACCCGGCTTGCGAGTTCATTCAACGCTTCTATTCTGAGAAGCGTGGCGACATAGTATTGAACCCGCTCGATGACCGTTGCCCCTACTGGGGGCCGTCCGAAGAGTTGCGGCGCAAGGCAGAGGCGAAGGCGATTGCAGCCTCTCTTTACCAGCCGACCAGCGACAAGAAGGGCGAGTTTTTCACCGAGACGCCGCAGAAGATTTTCGCCCATCTCCTCACCAAAGGCCCGACGCCGGAAGAGTTGGTTGCATGGCTCTCGAACCCAGCAGAGATCGACCTGCGTGTGCGCGGCACCGAGATGGAAGCCATGATTGCCAAGGGCGCGCAGCAGCAGCGCAACGGCGTCCTTGCTTCGCTCGGACTGGTTGCGGACAGCCTTCGGATGTTGCCGACCAGGGAGCAGGCGGGCGGCAAAACGTGGAGTGCCACGGAGTGGGCCGAGACTCGCTCCGGTTGGATCTTCATCACGTCAAGCGCAACCGAACGCGAGGCGTTGCGCCCTCTGCACAGCCTTTGGATTGATCTGTTGGTCATGCGGCTTTTGACCGCGCCGCAGAAGAACCAGACGCCCGTCTGGTTTGTCCTTGACGAACTGGCCAGCTTGCAACGCCTGCCTCAACTGCACACGGCGATTACGGAGAACCGGAAGAGCAGGAACCCGCTTGTACTTGGCTTCCAAGGAAAGGCGCAGCTTGAAGTGATTTACGGTCATCTGGCCGAGGTCATGCTCTCCCAACCTGCCACCAAAATCTTTCTGAAGACGACGGAACCCAAGGCGGCGGAGTGGGTCAGCAATGCGATTGGAAAAGTCGAGATCGAGCGCATGAAGGAGACACACTTCGACGGCAGCCGGGCTGGAAAGAACTTCTCTCTTGACCGGCAGGTCGAGCCGCTTGTGATGGATTCGGAAATCTCCGGGCTGGAAAACCGGCACGCCTTTCTGAAACTGGGAAACAACGTGGCCCGCTTCCATTTCGAATACATGGACCTGCCCTTGATGACTACTGGCTTCATTCCGCGAAGGGGCGATGAGGATGAACTTCCCTTCGATCCGAAGACGCTGATACCGAAGAATTCGGAAAGCCAAGTGCCGGAGATCGACCTTGAGGCTGAGCCCCCGAGCGCGGCGACGA
>CAYLHL010000007.1:0-99117 GCA_964383595.1 uncultured Occallatibacter sp.
CGATCACGGTGAGTGCGACGGAAACCCTGGAAGCGATCGCGGTGGAGTCGGGATACTCAAACAGCCCGGTAGCGACCGCCGCTTACTCCATCGCTTCTGACTTCAGTATCTCGCTCAATCCTAACTCACTGTCATTGGCAGCCGGACAGTCGGCGACTAGCACGGTCATAATCAATCCTGCCAATGGATTCAATCAGACTATTTCTTTTGGGTGCACAGGACTCCCTGCCGGGTTGTCGTGCGCCTTCTCTCCTTCATCCGTTGCGACTGGTGGAGTTCCGGTAACCACAACTCTGACTGTTGCGGCCATTGTGAAGGTAGCCGTCCGCCAAAGAGTGTCACCGTTGATTCCGATCGCCACTGCGGCCTTCGTATTTTGTGCGATTGGATTCCGCAGGCGTCACGAATTTCATTTAGGGCTCTTTATTGTCGTGGTCGGACTTGTATTGGGTCTAACTGCACCGAACGGTTGTGGCTCCAATCAACGCGGAACTACTTCTGCCCCGGTCACCTCGATCGTCACAGTAACGGCCACTGCCGGCACAATTCAAAGGACGGCCGCACTGACGCTAACTGTCAATTGAGCAGCAGAACTGTGGAAATCAGGATTCGAAGCCTCCTATAAGGAAAAGCTATCGAGTGAGCAGATTTAATAGCTACTGAAGAGTTCCCTTCAAACCCTATTTTCTTAACCAGAATAAATACTCGCGCGGGTTTTCCCCCTTAAGAAAATAACCCTTCCACGTCCTAAAAACATTTATGCAAATTCCTAAAAATCGCTGCCGCGGACTGTTCATTTTTTACACGAAATAGCGACGGCGAGCGTCAATGCTCTGAAAAAAGCAACAATACTCGCCGCGCTCAGCAAGACGCAAAAAGACGAAAGTGGCCTTTTGCTAATTCTTTACTCTGACCTTTGGCTCGACCGACAACCCTGGTCTTAGCTCGTGGTTGGGGTCTTGGCCTGGCAAATCAGTAAAGTCAATGCGCACCGGGACTCGCTGCACCACCTTGACATAGTTCCCTGTCGCGTTTTCCGGCGGGAACAGTGAGAGTACCGAGCCGGTGGCGCCGCCAATTTGAGTTACCGTTCCGCGATAGGTCTTGCCCGTGGAGTCCACTTCTATTTCAACCGGCTGTTTTGCGGCCATGTGTTGGAGTTGTGTCTCCTTGAAGTTGGCCGTCACCCACAGCCCTTCGAGCGAAACCAGCATCAGCAGGTTTTGGCCCGGCGCGACGTTCTGGTTAATCTCGACACTTTTGCGGGTGATGATGCCAGCTGCGGGGGCGACGATCTTGGTGTAACTGAGATTGAGCTTGGCCATGTCGAGCTGAGCTTGCGCCTGCTCAACCTGGGCTTGGGCCTGCTTGGCGCGGGCAGACTGCGCTGCTACCTGCTGCGGGCCGGTCTGGGCAAACTTCAAACCTGCCTGGGCCTGGGCCTTGTGCTCTTCGGCCACCTTCACGCCATCTTCAGCGGCGCGCTCAGTGGCACGCGCGTCGGCGAGCGCGGCTTTGGTAGCGTCGGCGGCGGCCACGGCTGCGTCGAACTGCTGCTTGCTGATAACGTCTTTCTCCACCAGCGGCTTGTAACGTTCCAGATCGGCCTGGGCCTTCACGTTGTTGGCCTTGGCCTGACCTACGCGGTCGTGTGCGGCCTGAAGTTGGTTTTTAGCCTGCTCGACGGCGGCGGCTGAGCCGCTCAGAGTTGCATCAGCCGAGGTCAGATTGCTGCTGGTGTTCACTGTGGTGATAGGAACATTCACGTTGGCCGCTGTGGCGTTGGCCTCAGCGCTGGCCAAAGCAGCCTCGGCATTCTCCACAGCAACCTGGTAATCCGAGGGGTCCAGCTCCGCGATCACGTCGCCCGCCTTCACCACTTGATTCTCATCGACGTAGACTTTGGTGACCTGGCCCGCGATGCGCGCACTGACCTGGATCAGATGGCCGTTAATCTGGGCGTCATCGGTACTTTCGCTGTATGTGGACCGCCACCAGAGCACGACGGCAACCAGCGCAAGAACCACAACAACCACGGCTACAATTACTTTGCGGCGAGAGTTCGGCGGCGGAGCCTCGGTGGGTTCTTCGGCTTCAGGTAGATTTGGGTAGCTATCTGCCACGGTTACTTTCCTCCCAGATAGTTCTTGTAGTTCTCGCCTGCTCCCAGCGCGCGGGCCAGGCTGAGCTTGGCCACATTGTGCAGGTAGAGGCTGGTCACGTATTGATCGTTGGCCTGAGCTACGGACTGCTGCGCCTGACTAACGGCCAGATTGTCGCTCACGCCGTTGGCGTAACGCTGTTGTGCTTCGCTGAGCGCCTCGCTGGCCAGGGCTACACTTGATTGGGCAACCTGAACCTGTTGTTGTGTCGAAGCAATGTCCAGAAGTGCATCGCGCACATCGGCATCAACCTGCGCGTTCTTGTCGCTCAACCGGGCCTGCGCGGTGTCGAGTTGCGCCTGCGCCTGCTGAGCCTCGCCGCGCAATGCGAATTCGTCAAAGAGCGGAAAACTCACCACGCCGGCAGCGTCGCCGGTGCCGTGAGAGTGCTTTACATTCACGCCAATGTCGCCATAGTCGCCGGCAAAGCTGAGTGTCGGCAGTCGGGCGTCGGTGGCCGCTTTGCGCTGCTCTTTGGTTGCCTGCGTCTGCTCCACCATCGCAGCCAGATCCTTGCGATTGGCGTGCGCCTGGCGAATTGCGGCCTCCACATCGATTTGATCGAAGGCGGCGTAAGGCGCCTTGTCGGCTAGGGCGAAGCTCTGCGCCAGCGGCAATCCAATCGTCCGCGCCAGGGCCAGCTTGTCTTTTTCAAGGGCGTTGGTGGCCGCAATCAACTTCTGCTGCAATGACTGGTAATCGACACGGGCGCGCAACTCGTCCAGCAGCGGCGCTGTGCCTGCCTGATGATTGGCAGCCGCCTGGTCGAGCGAAACCTTCGCCGTGGCAACCTGCGCTTCCACGCTGGAGACGCGGGTTTCGTCAGCCAGCACCAGCAGATAGGCATTGCCCACCACCAGCATCACCAACTCGCGCGCATCTTTGGCCGAGAGTTGTGCGGCAGCAAAGTTGTGGCGCGCGGCCAGGTAGTTGCGCAGCGAGGCCACGTCCACCAGCGACCAGTTCAGCGTCGCTCGCAAATCGGTGAATCCAAACGGCCCGATGATGGTGGCAAAGCCGGGGATGCGCAATCCTTCTGCGGGCAGATCCGCCTCCATTACAGATTCCTTGATGCTGCCGTCCACCGTTGGCAACAGCGCTTGCAACTGGCTGATCCGTTCGCCGCGCGCGGCCGCTGTCTGCGCACTGCTCAGGATGACGCCCAGGTTGGTCTTAAGCCCTCTCTGGATGGCATCGTCTAGGGTCAGCGCGACCTGCTGCGCTGAAACCTCGCCCGACGCCACGCTGCCCTGAAAAGGAGAGGCGCTCTGCGCGGCCACCCCGCAGGGAAGCAGCAATACCGCCGCCAGTGCCGCCAGTTGCAGAGTGAAGGCGCCAGCGCGGTTCGAATTGTCAAACCATAAGGATGAGGGAATCAAGCTCGTTTGACTCTCTGCGAAGAACTGCGATGCGCCAACTTCTCGTCCTGAGCGGATGCGAGGGCGCGACAACAGGCTTCGTCTCTCTAGTGTACCGAATCCACGGGGTAAAAGGACGGGAGTCCTCGGCAAACGCAAGACCCAATCGGGAAGCCGGTGCGCCGCGTTCCCTGATCTCTGTTCCCTAATCCCTAGTCACGGTTTCGTAGTAGTTGCGAGGCCAGCGAGCAAAGTCCCTGACGAAAGACCTCGCGCGTCGCCTCCGGAGTCCATGCGGCGGCTTGCGGCCCGCCGTGCAACTTCAGCAACTCGGCCGTCTCGGCAGCGGTGAAACCCGCAACCGCGCGCAGCACAAAGACCGTGCGCATGGCGACAGGCAGGCTGGCAAGCCATTTGCGCATCCGATCACGCTCCGGCCCGCCGATGATGCCTTCCAGCTCCTCGGCTGAGATCCCCACAGACGCCAGGTCGTCGCCTTCGATGCAGACGGTTGCCGCCGCAAGGCCGAGCGGTGCGGCCAGGTCTTCGGGGTTGCGTTGGATGAGCAGGTCGAGCGCTGCGGCGCTGAGCGACTGCCGGCTGCTCCGGCGCGCCACTTGCGGGTCCTGGCAGACCGAGACCTCCGCATTGGCAATCGCCGCCTCAACCAGACGCGCACTCTCTTCGCCTTCACCCACCAGCATTGAGGCCAGGCTGTAAAGCCCGGCAGCGACCAGCTCGAAGATCTCCTCCAGACCATCGAAGGCCTCCGCTTCAGAGGAAATCGGCGGCTGAATCAGGTTGAAGATCCCTGGGCTTGATTCCTGGGGCATGGGGACGGCTCCTCTCTGGGGGAATGCGAGTCGAATCACTTCTTATCCTCAACCAGACGGGCCTTGCGGGTCAATGGCTTCGGCTAAGGTATAAACGCCAATCCAGACATCTCTTTTGCGGATTATTTCCGGCATTCATTTATTCTGCTCTCAGGTTGGCCCATGGGGCCGCCTCGGAAGCGGGCGAAAATGTACCCCCCCACCCCCCTATTTATTGTGAAACTGTGAAGACGGCGAGGATTATACCTTCGCTCGGCCTTCGCTTTTTCCTTTGCGCTGTTCAGCAGCGGAAACAAGGTCTCTCATTCTTGCGATTACCACGTTGAGGTATGCAATAAGCGGCAAAACTTGAGGCTGTTTTAACATATAGGTATGTCATTCCCGATCAAAACCTGCGTCATCTGCTCGGAAGAGTTCGAACTAAAGCCCGATAAACCCGGCTTTGCCAACCGTTGCCCGGCGTGTAGTGCCCCTGAAGAGACGGACTCGACCAAAGAGAACCGCCGTACCGCAGACGACGCCGATGCGCGCAAGGCCGAGAGCGAGATGAACGAGGCCCGCAGACGCGCCATTCGCGATATGCTCTACCGCAAGGAGAGCTGAGGAAAGCGGCAATGCGCTCGATCGACTGGTTGGCTTGCCGGTCATTTTCCTCTTTCGATTTTTTTATCTTTATGATCCCGAATTCCCTGGGTGGAAAGCGCTTTTGTTATTTCTCAATAGTTTAACTTCAATTTTTTACGAAAACGCTGTAGACTGCCAACACGGCACGAAACGGACTCAATGGGAAAGTTGACACAAAAACAACAGCACTTCAACGGCCGGGACCACTCCTGGATGCAGTTCAACCGGCGTGTGCTCGAAGAGGCTGAGGATCCGGCCAACCCGCTGCTGGAAAGGGTTAAATTCCTGGCCATTACCGGCAACAATCTGGACGAATACGTTGAGGTTCGGCAAGCCGGGCTGATGCAGCGCATCGAAGACGGTTATCGCCGTCCGGACTTCGACGGCCTCCGGCCGGACGAATCGCTGGCCGCGTTGACGGCTGACATTCACGACTTTGTGGACAAGCAGTACCGCTGCTGGAACGAGCACCTGCTGCCGGAATTGAAAAAACAAGGCATTCGCCTGCTGGAGTGGGAGGAGTTGAGCGATGAGGCTCGCGCCTTTGCTCAGGGCTACTTTCAGCGCGAAGTTGACCCGCTGCTGACGCCTATCGCCATTGACCCGGCCCATCCCTTCCCGCACGTGCTCAACAAGGCGCTCTGCCTCGCGCTACTGCTACGGCTCAAGCGGCGCAGTAGCGGGCCGCTGGTGCTGGGAGTGGTAACGGTACCGCGCGCGCTGCCGCGCTTTGTTCGACTGCCCTCGGCCGAGGGCGCCTTCGATTACCTGCTGCTGCAGGATCTGATCGCGCAGAACCTGGGCGGAATGTATCGCGGCTACGAGGTGGTCAGCCGTGCCGCCTTCCGCGTCACGCGCAACTCCAACCTCTACTTTGAGGAGGAAGAAGCCCGCTCACTGTTGGAATCCATACGCGTCGAGCTGCACAACCGCCGCAAGGGCGATGCCGTTCGCCTGGAGATTGTGACCGACGCCGATGCTGAGATCGTCGAGCGGCTGAGGGTCAACTTTGAGCTGGACGAGGATCAGGTCTACCACAGCGACGGCCCGGTGAACCTCTCGCGGCTGATGTTTTTTTATGGCGATGTGCAGCGGCCTGACCTGAAGTTCCCGCCTTTTACGCCCAAAACCTTCAAATTGAGCCGCAAATCCGCCAACATCTTCGATGAGTTGCGCAAGCACGACGTGCTCCTCCACCATCCCTACGACTCCTACGACCCGGTCGTCGATTTCATCCAGCAGGGCGCTGAAGACCCCTCCGTGGTCAGTATGAAGCAGACGCTCTATCGCACCAGCCAGGACTCGCCGGTCTTCAGCGCCCTGATTGAGGCTGCGGCCAGCAAGGAAGCGACGCTGGTCGTCGAGCTGATGGCGCGCTTCGACGAGGCGTCCAACATACGCTGGGCACGCAGCATGGAGGACGCCGGAGTGCAGGTCTTCCACGGCGTTGTTGGCCTCAAGACGCATTGCAAGCTGGCCATGCTGGTGCGCCGCGACGAGGACGGCGTCACCCGCCGCTACTGCCATCTGGGAACCGGTAACTACAATCCCGTCACAGCGCGCTTCTACACCGACTTGAGCCTGTTGACCTCGGACGCGCAGATCACCGAACGGGTTCACATGGTCTTCAACTACCTCACCGCTCACGCCGAAATCGACGATTACAGCCCGCTGCTGGTGGCGCCGCTGACCATGGCCGAGAGCTTTCTGGGCCTGATCCGCCGCGAGTGCGAGCACGCCCAGGCCGGACGGCCCGCCCACATCGTCGCCAAGATGAATGCGCTGTTGGAGCCATCCGTGATTGAGGCGCTCTATGCGGCCTCGCAGGCCGGAGTGGAGATCGACCTGATCGTTCGCGGCCTTTCGATTCTCCGTCCCGGCGTCAAAGGGCTTTCGGAACGCATTCGCGTCCGCTCCATCGTCGGAAGATTTTTGGAGCACTCGCGCATCTTCCACTTCGCCAATGGCGGCAACGACGAAATATATCTCGGCTCGGCTGACTGGATGCCGCGCAATCTCTTCGAACGCTGCGAGGTCGTCTTTCCGGTGCGCGATCCGGTTGCTCTGGCGCGCATCCATGACGAGATTCTGCCCGCGTACTTGGCCGACACGGTGAAAGCCCGCCTGCAACAGCCCGACGGCAGCTACATCCGTGCCAGCAAGCTGTTCAAGGACGCCAAGTCCTTCGACAGTCAGGCGTTCCTCATGCAGCTAGCCGAGGGCAAGACGGATATAAGCGCCATTCCCATCACCAGCGTGGTCAAGCCGCCGGCGAAGGTTGCGGCAAGAGCAAAATCAAAGTAGCGTCCTGAGTCTAAGGTTCGCATGATAACAACACTGTCATCCTGAGCGAACGGAGCCCCAGGCGTTCTCTTCAGCCTGGGGGTGGTGAGTCAAAGGATCTGCGTTTCTACAACCGATTTCTCCATGAACTTCAGATTCAGGCCCTAGCGCAGTCTGCATCATGGAAGGTCGTGTCCCCAGGCTTCCACTTCAATCAAGGCGCACCACTTCGCCGGGTCTTCGGGCGCCAGTTTGGCGATGCGAAACCAGGAGACCTTTCGCCGGGAAAAATGAAACTCCTGCAGCCCGGCGAAGGAAGTGATTTGAATGGGAAGCCGGCTTCCATCGGAGAACTCAATCTGCGCACTCTTCCAATAGCTGTCGTGAGGAAAATCAGCGCGGATCATCAATCCTATCTTGTCCAGTTCAACAGGACGGCCAAAGTCGAGCTTCCACCACAGGTCGAGGCGCTGCTCCGGCCCCCACGATTGATAAGGCCAGACGCCATGATGGCCATTTTGCTCGACGCCGTCGATGGCATTGCGCGCGGCAAAGTCGAAGAGATTCCGGGCATAGCTGTTGGTGCTGCTATGCGGAAAAGCCTGCGCCGGCGCATCTTCGGGCAACACGGCATCACAGGGATTCAGCGCCAGATTTCGATAGCCGGTCCGCTCTTTTTGTGTGAGAACGCGCGCCTCTACGCGATGCGATCTTCCAGAAAAAGACTCTGGAGCATAGGCGCTCCCGGTTTGCTGTTCGTTGCGTCCGTATGGAATCTCGAAGTCAAACTTTTCCGGCGAGGAATCCGCCAGGTAGAGCAGGCACTCGGAGAAGTTCCCGTCCAGGCGCACAGCCACGCGCCGCGGAGCACGGACAACGATGTGATCGCCCGGCAGATACGCATGATCGAAGGCAAGAACCGCCGAACGGGCCGAGGAGGAAGAAGCGCGTGGGCCCGTGCCCGCAATTTCTGCTCCCTGGCTATCTTGAACCGAGATGCCCAGCGGCGCGCCGCCTGAAGCGCACAATTCTCCGGCAAACGCGGAGAGGCTGACGGCCACAAGAGCAGCCAGCTTTGCTCTGGCAAGCAACCTTCGCCCTGCAGCCATCAACCCTCCTGGGATTCCTGTTTCTACCCCACTGCAGGTGGTTAGCCGGGTGCCCAGGTCCGGATTGTCGGACCTGGGAGACCACGAACCTACTGCGAGCGGCTAGCGAGCGTCTGCCCCACCGCAGGTGGCGCGCTGCGCGGTCAGCATGGAATCAAGAATCTGCTCTGAGACTTCCTTCACAGCTCCTGGCGAATGAGAAAGGAAGAGCGTGTTGGTCTTGTCGCTCTCGCCGATGGACTTGAGCGTGTCAAAGTACTGCGTGACCATCACCAACTGCATCACGTCCTTCGACGACGCGCCGTCCACCACCTTCTGGAACTGCTCGATGGAGACCTGTAAGCCTTCAATGATCGCCTTGCGCTGATTGGCGATGCCCTGGCCTTGCAGCGCCTTGCTTTCGGCCTCGGCCTCGGCCTTCTTGACGACGAGGATCTTCTCCGCCTCGCCGCGCGCGTTGGCGGCCACCTGCTCGCGCTGGGCGGCGTTGATGTCGTTCATCGCCGACTTCACCTTCTGGTCGGGAACGATGTCCGTGACCAGCACATTCACAATCTCGAAGCCGAAGGTAGCCATGTCCGCATCCAGCTCCTGCTTGACGGCGGCGGCGATGCTCGACTGCGAGGCGAAAACCTCATCGAGCGTCATGCCTGGAACGTGGCCCAGAATCACCTGTTCGACGTAACTCTTGATCTGCGCCGTGGGGTCGGCGAGCTTGTAATAGGCGTCGTAGACCTTCTCCGGGCGCACACGATTCTGCACTGAGATGGGAATGGTGACAAAGACGTTGTCCTTGGTCTTGGTCTCCATGGTCAGCGAGATTTGATTGACGCGCAGGCTGACGATGCCCGCCACGCTGTCAAAGAAAGGGCGCTTCCAGTTCAATCCCGGATCGGCGACGCGCAGAAACTTGCCGAAACGCGTGATGACAGCGACTTCCGCCGTATTCACGGTGAAAAAGCTGCTCAGGAAGATCACGAGAATGATGAGAGCCGCGGCGCCCAGCGGAATCAGGATAATGGGGTCCATTCAAAGCCTCCGTTGCCGAGTTTTGTAGTAACGGATCATCATACAGGAACAAGATTGAGGCTCGTAAAGAAACGAATGAAAAGTTGTGTGATTTCATGATTGAGAATGAACAGCAAGGATTCCATCAAACCAGAAGAGCCTACCGCGTCCCAAACTCCTTACGGGAATAAACCGGTTGCAACGAACTATATCTATCTCGCATCCAACCCTTTGTATCGAGGAGGGTGTCTATCATGTCGCTTCGTCCCGTGAAGCATATCTTTGAAACCAAACCCACCGTCGAGGGCGCCGGCGTCAAGTTGCAGCGCGCCTTCGGCTTTGGCAAAACCGCCGAGTTCGATCCCTTCCTGCTGCTGGACGACTTCCGCAGCGACAATCCAGCCGATTACATAGCTGGATTTCCCTGGCATCCCCACCGCGGAATCGAAACCATCACCTACGTGCTGGCCGGCGAGGTGGCCCACGGCGACAGCCTGGGAAACAAGGGCCGCATGACCGCCGGCGATGTGCAATGGATGACCGCCGGCAGCGGCATTTTGCACCAGGAGATGCCCTCCGGCGATGCAAAAGGCCGCATGCACGGCTTCCAGTTGTGGGCCAACCTGCCCGCGGCCTTCAAGATGACCGCCCCGCGCTACCAGGACATTTCCGCCAGCGCCATTCCCGAAGTAACCGAGGACGACGGCAGCCGCGCCCGTGTAATCTGCGGAGAGTTCTGGGGCCAAAAAGGGCCGGTGGAGGGCGTCGCCACGGATTCGAATGTAGCCGCGCGCTATGTTGACATCTCCATTCCGCCCGGCAAGCGCAAGCGCATCCAGGTGGAGACGACGCGCAACGCCTTCGCTTACGTCTTCGCCGGAGCGGGAACTTTCCGCGATGCCTCCGCGCCCCAGGCCGTGTTGACCGAGTCGGCGGTCGATCCCAATGCCACGCCGGTATACGACGCCCACAACCACTCCCTGGTGCTCTTTGATCGCGGCGATGAGATTGTGGTGCAGGCTGGTCCCGAGGGCATTCGCTTTCTGCTCGTCTCCGGCAAGCCGCTCGATGAACCGGTGGCCTGGTACGGACCCATTGTGATGAATACCGAGGCCGAACTGCAGCAGGCCGTCCGGGAGTTGCAGGACGGAACCTTCATCCGGCACGGGTAAATAAGGTTGCAGAGGCAGCTAACCGGGGCGTATTCTGCAATCTGTACTTCGGCCGAGGGATGAGCCTTTCGCGCGGAAGATGATACCCAGCAAAGAAAGTGCCGTGGATGACAGGTCGCGAGAGAATACTTGCGGTGCTTGCCTCGGAGAAGGCTGACAGCCTTCCCTGCATGCCCATCACCATGATGTTTGCCGCCGATGTGCTCGGCGTCAAATACGGGCAGTATGTCCGCGATCATCGCGTCATGGCGGAGGCGCAGATCAAGACGGCCGAGAGCTTTGGCTTCGACTATGTCTCCACCATCTCTGACCCCACGCGGGAAGCCTGCGACCTGGGGGCGAAGATCGAATGGTATGACGACCGCCCGCCCGCCATCAACGAGGAGCAGGCGCTGTTTGTTGACAAGTCTCTGCTCGCCAGCATCAAAGCCCCCGGAGCGATTTCCGGGGGGCGCATGGAAGACCGCGTAAAGGGAGTCGAGCTGCTGCGCCAGCGGGTGGGCAGGGAACTGTTCGTCGAAGGATGGGTGGAAGGGCCTTGCGCGGAGTCCGCTGACCTGCGCGGCATCAGCCGCCTGATGACCGATTTCTCCGACGACCCGGCGTTTGTTCACGATCTCTTCGAGTTCACGCTGCAACAAGCAATTCTCTTTGCCGCTGCGCAGATTGAAGCGGGAGCGGACATCATAGGTGTCGGCGACGCGGCGGCTTCGCTAGTGGGTCCGCGCATCTACAAGGAATTTGTCTGGCCGTGGGAGAAGCGGCTGGTGGACGCCATTCACGAAAAAGGCGGCAGGGTGCGTCTGCATATCTGCGGCAATACCCGCCGCATTCTTGAACTTGTCGGCACATTGGGCTGTGAGATTATCGACATTGACTACCCGGTGGCCATGGAACAGGCACGCTCTTTGACCGGTATGCGGCAGGTGCTGGCCGGCAACCTTGACCCCGTGCGGGAGGTGCGCAACGGCTCCCCGGAGACGATTGCGCAGGCGCTTGAGAGTTTGCAGGCGCAGGCGGGCGCGCCGTGGATTGTGGCCGCGGGCTGTGAGATTGTGCGCGACACGCCCCACCGCAATGTGCGCGCCCTGGTGGAGTTTGCCCGCGCACAACAGGCAGGTTGAATTCCGCAAATCATTTGATGTCGAATCATTGAAAGGTAATTGATGGCAAATACCGAATCCAGATTATCAATGGCAATTCCCTATCTCCTCATTCTCGGCGTAATTGTGATGCGCGTCGCGTTGATCAACCCGTACAACATAGCGCCGGTCTTCGCATGTCTGCTCTTCTTTGCGGCGATGCGGCCGGCAAGAGAGTTTGTTCTGCCGCTTGGTGCTCTGGTGGGTGCGGATATCTTCATCACCACTCACCGGTATGGCTATGCGATCAACAACGACGCTGCGGTGACTTGGACTTGGTATCTTATTGTGATGTTGCTGGGAGCGAATCTTCTCGGCAACTCCCGCTCGTGGCGTCGCGTGGCAGGATGCTCTCTACTGGCATCGTTCTCCTTTTTCCTGGTGAGCAACTGGGCTGTCTGGGCGGTATGGCAGATGTACCCCAGGACGCTGGCCGGCTTGGAGACTTGCTATATAGCCGCTCTGCCCTTCTTCCGCAACAGTCTGACCTCCGAGCTTTGCTTCAGCCTGCTGTTCTTTGGCCTGCTCAGTGGCGCCGGGGTCTATCGTTCTTCACGGCGGCTGAGTGAGATTGCAAGGCTCGCTGCCAACGCTGGTAATTATGTGGGGGTGAATCATGGCTCAGTCTAAGGAACTCTACGACGCAATTCTCAATGGCAACGCAAAACTGGCGCACTCCGCAACGCAAGCCGCAATCGAAGCCGGCGTGGAGCCAATGGTCCTGATCGGCGAATCGATGATTCCGGCCATGGACGAAGTGGGCCGCCTCTTTGAGGAGGAAGAGTACTTCGTCCCCGAGTTGCTGCTGGCCGGCCGCGCCATGCGGGCCGCGCTGGAGCTGCTTCGCCCGATCATGACCGCTTCCGGCGAAAAGATGGCTACTAAAATCGTGATCGGCACCGTCAAGGGCGACCTGCACGACATTGGCAAGAACATTGTCGGATCGATGCTGGAAGGCAGCGGCTTTGAGGTCATCGATCTCGGCACCGATGTTTCGCCGGAGAAGTTCGTGGCCACGGTCGAGGAGCAGAAGCCCCAGTTTATATGTATGTCGGCGTTGCTCACGGTGACCATGCCCTCCATGAAAACAACCATCGATGCGCTGACCGCCGCGGGACTGCGATCCAAGGTGAAGGTGCTCATCGGTGGCGCTCCGGTCACGTCGCAATACGCCAAGGAGATTGGCGCGGACGGATACAGCGAAAACGCCAACGGCGCTGTTGGCCTGGTCAGAAGTCTGCTTCCGGCTGCATAGAACCTGAAGCGAATTAGCAGTCTGGATTTTTTTGCGTTGTAAAGGGGCGTTGCTGAATGAATCGCAGCTTTTATCTTGAGCTTGCAGCGCGGGGTCTTCGTATGCCAATCGGCACGGATCTCGTAATGCACGAAGAAAACGAACCGGAGAAGGTTCGCAATAATGGCCCGGCATTAGCCAGTGTAATTGAACGAGCTGCGCGCCGCTGGGGCACGCCGCTGGCAATTCCGTTAATGGACCTGCGCCTGGAGAAGATCGATCTGCTGGCGCTGCTGGGAGTCTCTGCCTCCGAGGCGGAGACGTTTCACTTCACCTCACCCCTGGATGAGGCCGCGCTGGCTACTTTGTGCGGCGAACAAGCCGTTTCGGTCTGCGCGGGAAGTCAAGCCCGCGACGAAGCGCTCGCCATCATCGCCAATCAGCAGGATTTGATCCCGGTGGGTATGGCTATCGGGCCGTTCTCGTTGACGACGCGCCTGCTCAAAGACCCTATCACGCTGGCGGCGATGGCGGGAACAAAGGTGGAGACCGAGGACGTGGACGAAGTCAGGCTGCTTTGGCAATGCCTGCGCGTCTCGGAAGCCGCGGTTCTGCGTTCGGTGCGCAGCCAGATACGCCATGGAGCCAGGGCCATCATGATCTGCGAACCGGCAGCCTGCAAGGCGTTCATCTCGCCTCGCCAGCTCAAGGCCGGCTCGAATCTCTTTGAACGGCTGGTGATGGAGCCGAACCTGCGGTTGAAGGCCGCGCTCGAAGAGGTCGGCTGCGACCTGATCTTCCACGACTGCGGGGAACTGATTGATTCCATGGTGGAAGCCTTCGCGCATCGTCTTCACCCGGTAATCCTCAGCTTGGGAGCTTCGAGAAAGCTCTGGGAAGATGCGCTTCTCACGCCCCAGGACGTGGTTCTCTATGGCAATCTTCCCTCCAAGTCCTTTTACTCTGATGGCGCCATGCCGATTAATGAGGTGTCGCGCCGCACCGCGGAGTTGGTTGCGAAGATGAAAGCCTGCGGTCATCCCTATATTGTTGGCTCGGAGTGCGACGTTCTGTTTGTGCCGGGCGCTGAGGATACGATCAGGGCAAAGGTGGACGCGATGATCTTCGGAGTGGCTGCCGCCTGATGCGGAGCGAGGCGTCGCGCCAGGACGGGCGAGGCAAGCGTATGGGTCATTACTCCGGCGGCGTGGCGGGGAATTACATTCGAGGAGCGTGAGACGTGATGCAACGGACGGTCCGGAAGTATTCCACACTGGCGATTCCCAGTCAGGATCAACTGCTGTACGGCATCTGCCCGCATCCGCTCAAGTGCGGACAGGGATTGACCATCGGCGCGGGCGTTGTCTTCCCCGAAGTCAACTTTACCCTGCCGCCGATGAATATGACGGAGGAAACCTGGCCGGAGGCAGTGGCGCACTACGAGCAGATGGCGGAGCAGATTCTGCGGCGCACGGCGGCGCTGGGCGTTCCCGGAATCGTGCTGGAGTTTGAGCTTCTGCCGCCCATGACACTGAAGCCGGAGTGGGGCGCCGAGCTTACCGCACTGCTCCAGCGGCATCTGCGGGCCTATCACGAAAAGCATCATCTGGCCTGCGCTCTGCGCGTCACCCCTACCGACATGCGCGACCAGCAAAAGCCGCCGCAGTTGCGCAGCGGGCCGGGGTGGGAGTGCCTGAATCGCTCGTTTGAACTGTGCGCGGAGGCGGGAGCGGACATTCTTTCGGTCGAGTCCGTGGGCGGCAAGGAAGTGCACGACCAGGCGCTGATGTACGGAGATTTTCCGGGCATTGTCTTTGCCCTGGGCGTGCTTGCTCCGAGGGATATGTCCTGGCTCTGGGGCGAGATCGGCGACGTCTGCCGCAGGCATCCGGGCGTTGTTCCGGGCGGCGATTCGGCGTGCGGATTTGCCAACACGGCCATGCAACTGGCCCACCAGAAGATGCTGCCTGAAGTCCTGGCGGCGGTGGTCAGGGCCATGAGCGCGGTGCGCAGCCTGGCGGCCTTTGAGCAGGGCGCGGTTGGCCCATCGAAAGACTGCGCCTACGAGGGGCCGGTGATGAAGGCCATTACCGGCTATCCGATTGCCATGGAGGGAAAATCGGCCAGTTGCGCGCACTTCAGCCCGCTGGGCAACATTGCCGCCGCCATGTGCGACCTGTGGAGCAATGAGTCGGTGCAGAATGTGCGCCTGCTCTCCGGCAACGCGCCGGAGGTCTTTACCGAACTGCTGGTCTATGATTGCCGGCTGATGAATGTTGCGGCCGAGAGCGCGGGCGGCGCGCTGCAAATGAGAAACTGGATGACCGCATCCGACGAGTGGCTGAGTCCGCAGGCGGCGGTGCTGTCGCCGGAGGCCACAATCAAGATCGCAACGGCGATTGTCGGCGCGGATACGCCCTATCATCGGACCATTGCCGCCGGCCGCGCCGCGGTGGAGATTCTGCAGCAGGGCATGGCTCAACAACGGCTTCATCTCTCGCGCAAGGAGCAGCAATGGCTGATGCGCATCGATGAAGCTCTGGATGCGATTCCGGCGAATGAAGAGACGCTGATGAGCGATATGGAGCCGCAGTACGGAAGCCTGTACGACAAGGCGAGCTACGGCTTGTAGAGGGGGCAGCCTGTGTTGAAAGTCTGAAGCTGCCACGGGTCGGAGTTTGCCACGGGCTGATGGGGGATGGACCTTGAACAGACGAGAGTCAGTAAAGCTGATGATTGCGGCGACGGGAGGCATTCTGCTCCCGGCGGGCGAGATTGCGCTCGCCGCGCCGGCGTGGAGTCAAGGAACGGAATCAACGGCATCTCCGTCCAAAGCGCAATCCGGAATTTATGCCGTTCAGCCCGCGTTTACCCCGCTCAACTTCGGCGAGATCAGGCCCGGAGGCTGGATTCTGGCGCAGATGCGCCGCGATCTTAAAACGGGCTTCGCGGGGCATCTGGATGAGCTTTGCCACGAGGCCTCCAGCGACATCTTCGCCGCTGGGCGAAACGCTCCGGGAAGGCCCAACAAGGGAAATGCCGCCGGGGATGCCTGGTGGAATGGAGAAACCGAGGGCAACTGGCGCTGCGGGCACCTGATGCTCGCCTGCCTGACGCAGGAAGCCGCGGCGATGGCCAAGGCACAAGCCTATGTCGAGCACATTCTCTCCTCGCAGGACGCCGATGGCTATATCGGAATCTTCTCGCCTGAGCTGCGCTACCACGGGAGCGGCGAATTCTGGACCCAAACCTGTCTCTTCCGCGGCCTGCTGGCCTACGCCTCGGCTACAGGAGACGAACGGGTCTACGCGGCAATCAAGCGCGCCGTGGATCGGACCATGGAGGGTTATGCGGAGGGCAAGGACTTCAACTTCTCGCAGCACGACGCTCTTTACACCGATATTCTCGAAGCGCTTTATTTCCGCACTGGAGAGAAAAAATACCTGGACTTCGGCCTGCGGATCTACCGCGAACGCCCCCATCTGATGGAGTTTCATCAACATCCCCTGGTGGGTGGCGCCTTCCATCGCTGTTATGAGAATGGCCACGGCGCCACGGCGACCGAATCCATGCGCATGCCCTTCTGGTTCTGGCTGGCTACCGGCAGGGAGGAATATCTGAAGCTGGGATTGGGCCTGATGGCGGCGATGAATGGTTTTACCATGCCCAGCGGCGCGCTGGTCAGCGAGGAATACGTCGATGCTCCGCCGCGGCCCTGGGATGTAGCCTACGAGTATTGCACCATTCTCGAACGGCAAAACTCGCTCCTCAACGCCGGTCAAAAGTTGGGCGATGCCGCTTATTTCCAGGCGGCTGAGCACCTTTGGTTCAACGCTGCCCAGGGTTCCCGTGAACCCGATGGTTCAGCGATTCTTTATTTATCCTATGAAAATCGCTTGTCCATCCATGATGAGATGGATAGAAGGCAGCGATTCTCTCCCACTCACCAGCAAGCGGCGGTTTGTTGCAATCCCAATGCGGCCCGCGTCGCGGCCTATTTCATCAGCAACGCCTGGATGCGGCCCCAGGGTCCGGAGCCGGCGCTCGCCGCCACGCTCTATGGCCCGTGCCAGGTGAAGACGCACGTGGCCGGAGTCGCTCTCCGTATCGAGGAAAAAACGGGTTACCCGTACTCCGGCGATGTGGAAATTACCCTGCGCTTGGAAAAATCGCTCTCGTTTTGCCTGTGGCTGCGCAATCCCGAATGGTCGCATAAAACCAAGATCACCTGCCCCGGCGCCAAGATTACCCTGGCGGGCGCTTTTTGGCAGGTACGCAAGGAGTGGAAGGAAGGAGACTCCGTCGTCCTTCATTTTGATCAGGCCATCCGCGAAGTTCCCGCGCTCGGCAATGAGTTTGCGTTGCAGTATGGCCCTCTGCTGTATGTTTTGCCGGTGAAGGGCGAGGCGCAAACCATCAAAACCTACCCCCACTCGAAGCTAAAGGATTACTACGTTACAGAATCGGCAGGCGTGGATACATATCTCGCACTGCCCGCCGCCCAACGCGCCTCTGGCTTTGGTTTTGCGCCGAAGGCCGATTCGGGCGCGAACCCCGATTACCCGCTCGACCGTCCGCGCATTGTTCTGGAGGGAAAACTGCTTGGCAAGAAGGACGCGCCGGCACCCGTCACGCTTGTCCCCATGGGCGCAAAGATTGCCCAGTTGCGGCGGGTCACCTTCCCAATCAAAGGGAACCAAAGCACGGCAAAGGAGACGCTATGAATGGACGGCAAAGGGTGGAGGCAGCGCTCGGGGGCAATTGGCCCGACCGCACGCCGGTTACGCTGCATAACTTCATGATGGCGGCGCGCGAGGCCGGTGTCACCATGCGCCAGTTTCGTGAAGACCCGCAGATAATGGCCCGATGCTTCGCCGAGGCGGCTGAGCGCTATCAGCTTGACGGTATTCTGGTCGATGTCGATACCGCAACCCTCGCCGGCGCGGTCGGTGTCCCCGTCGACTTCCCCGAGGACAATCCGGCCCGCACTCACGGCTCGTGCCTGCCTGCGCTCGAAGCGGTGCGGGATCTCGCGCCAATCGACCTCTCGCGCAATCCAAGAATACAAATCTGGACGGAAGCAGTTGCCATCCTGGTGCGCGATTATGGGCGGGAGATTCACATTCGCGGCAACTGCGACCAATCCCCTTTTTCGCTGGCGGGGTCGATGCGCGGCCTGGATCAGTGGCTGATGGATGTCGCCGCCCGGCAGGACGATGAACTTGTCCACGCCCTGCTGGAATATTGCACGGGAATCACCTGTCAATTTCTCCGGCTCATGGCAAAAACCGGCGCCCATATGCTTTCCAACGGAGATAGTCCAGCCGGGCCGGATATGTTATCGCCACGCCTCTATCGCATCTATGCCTTGCCATATGAACAAAGGGTTGCCGCCTGCTCTCATGCCGAGGGGCTGCCCTATCTGCTGCACATCTGCGGAAAAACCGACCGGATACTCGAGCAGATGGTGGAGATTGGAGCCGACGCCCTGGAGATCGACTTCAAGACCAACCCGCAACTGGCGCACGATCTCTTCAAGGACAAGATTACCTTCGTTGGCAACATTGATCCATCCGAAGTCCTGGCTCGCGGGATTCCCGCGCTGGTCAAGCTGCGCACGGATGAGCTTCTTGATACCTTCGCGGATACTCCGCGATTCTGGCTCAATAGCGGCTGTGCGCTTCCCGCCGATACTCCCCCGGAGAATATTCGCGCCCTGTTAGCCTGTCTGAGAAACCGCTCCAAGGACTTGACGGCTTGATGCGGGAAGGATCGATTTCTGAAAGCCGATAAAATTGCAAGGGGTGAAGCTATGCGCCTCAAACTGATCGCTTGCCAGGTTCTTACACGAGAGATGAGCTGCGTTGTCTCGCGCTCGCCTCACGCCATTGAGACGGAGATCTTGCCAATGGGGCTGCATGAGCTGGGCGTTGCCATGCGCCCGCATCTGCAAGAGAGTATTGATGCGGCGGACAACGGCGGCTATGACGCCATCCTTCTGGGATACGCGCTCTGCGGCAGGGGAACCGAGGGCCTGCGCGCGGGAAAAACTCCGCTGGTGATTCCCCGCGCTCACGATTGCATCGGTTTGCTGATGGGCTGCCGCCAAAAGTATATGGCATATTTCGAGGCACATTCCGGCGTCTATTACCGTTCTCCGGGATGGGTCGAGTTTCAGACGCCGGAGTTGATGATCGAGCCGGCCTTTGCCTCGGCTAAGAGCAAGCTCGGCGAGCGGCGCAGCCTGGAAGAACTGATCGCACAATATGGCGAGGAGAACGGAAAGTATCTCTTCGAGCAGTTCGCCTCGTATCGCAGACACTACTCCGGGCTGACTTATATCTCCACAGGGGTTGAAGGCGAGGATGACTTCCGCCGTCAGGCCAGCGCTGAAGCAAAAAAAGAGGGATGGGCATTTGATGAGGTCGCCGGTTCTCTCACGCTGCTGGAGCGTCTGGTTAACGGAGACTGGGATGCGACGGACTTTCTTGTCGTGCCCGCGGGAGCGGCGGTGCGCGGCACACTGGGCGAGTCGATCATGGAAGCGGAATGAGCAAGGAAACCGTGCGTATTCAAATCGAGCCGTTGTCGGCCGTGGCCGAGGTGCCGAGCGGTGCCTCGATTGCCTCCGCGCTGGCGCAGTTGGGCTTTGAGTTTCCCTGCGGCGGAACGGGTCTGTGCGGCGGCTGCGGCGTTCGTGTCCTGGCTGGTTCGCTTCCGGCCACCGGTGCAGACATCGCGGTCTTCTCTGCCGCCGAGCTTGCCGCTGGATGGCGGCTGGCCTGCCAGGCGCGCGCGCAGACGCCGCTGGTGCTCGAATGTGGACAATGGCAGATGGATGTCCTGACAGATAACACCGGATTGCCTGCCGCTGGGAAGCCGGGTCTGGGGATTGCCATCGATCTGGGCACCACCACCATCGCCGCGCAGATGATCGATCTGGCCACGGGCAGCGTTCTCGCGGTCGAGACCGGTCTCAATCCACAGGCATCGCATGGGTCCGACGTAATGAGCAGAATCCGCGCGGCCTTGCAAGGAGCTGATCTGACCTTCGTGGTGCGAGTTGCCCTGCGGCAGATGATCGCGCAACTCGTCTGCGGACGCGAGCAGGAAGTTGCCGAGGTGGTGCTGGTCGGCAACACCGTCATGCATCACCTCTTCGCCGGGCTTGATGTGGAGCCGCTTTCCCACGTGCCCTTCCAATCCCCTCATCTGGAAGCGCAGTATTTTCAGTCAGACGAGCTGGGCTGGCCGCTGCCCGCTGCCTGTCGAATTCGCTTTGAGCGTTGTCTCGGCGGCTTTGTTGGCTCTGACATCCTCGCCGGAATTCTCGCTGTTGGAATGGCGAGCGCCGATGATTTGATTGCCTTGGTGGACCTGGGTACGAACGGCGAAATTGCCATCGGCAACCGTCACGGAGTTGTCTGCGCCTCCACAGCGGCTGGACCGGCCTTTGAAGCCGGCTCCATCCGCATGGGAATGAGAGCGGCTACCGGCGCCATTGCGCGCGTCTCGCTGCAAGACGGCGAGATGCGCGCCACCGTGGTGGGAGATGTGGAGCCGTGCGGCATCTGCGGCAGTGGACTGGTGGATGCGGTTGCGGCGGGCCTCGATAGCGGAAGAATTCTTCCATCCGGGCGCATCGCCGATGGCACAAAGATTTTTCCGGTAAAAGCTCCGGTTGTCCTCTGCCAGGCGGACATTCGTGAACTGCAGTTGGCAAAGGCGGCCATCGCTTCCGGCTTCAAATTGCTGCTCAAGCGCCAGGGCTCGAGCAGCAGCAGCTTGCGGAGCATATATTTCGCCGGCGCTTTCGGCAATTATGTCCACATCGAGAGCGCCCTCGCCATTGGCCTGATCCAGGCGCCCCGTTGCCTGATTCACGCGGCGGGCAACACGGCTCTGCGCGGCGCCAAGATTCTCCTGTTGGCGGCGAAAGAGCCTGCAATGCCCGCTATCGAGCACACAAGTCTGGCCGCCGATCCTGGTTTTCAGGATGAGTTTGCAAGCTGCATGACCTTTCCCGTGGCGGAGAGCGTGTAGCGCCGGCCTCCCGGCCGGCTGTCGCGTGGATCTCCCGGTCCACGCCGCAGTTTACTAGGAGAACTGCTTTAGCCCCTGAGGGACGCATTGTATGGACTGAAGGCATTTATGAGATGGTTTCTAGGAAGGCAGCCAATCAGGCGAGACCAGAACGGACTGTGAATGAATGCGGTAAAATTACGAGGGATTGAACGCAAGGGAGTGAATATCATGACGGCTTCAGTGAATAAGACGGCAAGCCAGCGGCGGCTCATCGCCACGCTCAACCATCAGCAGCCGGATCGTATTCCGATCGACTTTGGTGGAACTTCAGTCACCGGCGTGCATGTTAGTTGCGTGGCGGCGCTGCGCGACCATTACGGACTGGAAAAACGGCCGGTGCGCGTTCACGAGCCATTCCAGATGCTGGGGCTGCTTGAGGATGATCTGCAGAGCGCGATGGGGCTTGATGTAACCGGCGCCTTTGCGCGCAGCACCATGTTCGGTTTTCCGGCGGATGAATGGAAGAGCTGGCTCTTCAACGGGCTGGAGGTTCTTGTCCCAAAGGATTTCAACACCACGGTCGATGCCGAAGGCAACACCTTGATCTACCCCGAAGGGGACACCACCGTTCCGCCCAGCGGGCGTATGCCCAGTGGCGGATACTTCTTCGATTGCATTGTTCGCCAGGAGCCTTTCGATGAAGAAAAGCTGAATCCGGAAGACAATCTGGAGGAGTTCGGCCCCATCTCGCAAGCTGATCTTGACCACATCGTTCGCGTGACGAAGGCCGCGGCCGCGACGGGGCGAGGCGTGATCGCTGGCTTTGGCGGAACAGCGTTTGGCGATATCGCGCTCGTTCCAGGGCCGTTCCTTAAGCATCCCAAGGGTATTCGCGACATTACAGAATGGTATGTATCCACCAGCAGCCGTCAAAACTATGTGCATAAGATATTCGAGCGCCAATGCGAGATAGCTCTCCAGAATCTCGATGTTATCCACGCCGCAATTGGCGACAGCATTCAGGCGGTCTTTATCTGCGGCACGGACTTCGGAACGCAGACCTCCGCCTTCTGTTCCGTCAAGACCTTTCGCAACTTATACTTTCCCTATTACAAACAAGTCAATGATTGGATCCATGCGCACACCCAATGGAAAACCTTCAAACACTCCTGCGGCGCGGTCTCCAAGTTTCTGCCGTCCTTTATTGAAGCAGGCTTCGACATCCTCAATCCGGTGCAGTGCTCCGCGACTGGCATGGACCCTGAACTACTGAAATCGAACTATGGCGACAAACTGGTTTTCTGGGGCGGAGGGATTGACACGCAGCATATCCTGCCCTTCGGAACGCCCGCTGAAGTCCGGGAACAGACTCTGCGCCGGTGTGAGATATTTGCGCCAGGCGGCGGATTTATTTTTAACTCCATTCACAACGTGCAGGCAGCTACTCCCGTCGAAAATATCGTCGCCATGATTGATGCCGTGCATGAATTCAATGGAGAGAAATAACAAGCGCCGGTAAGCCGCTGCTAGGGCATTTTGCTTTTCCCATAAACTTCTGTGCCCCATCCATTCCGCGTTTTTCTGCGGAATGGGTGGGATACTGACAAAATTCCGGTCTACACAATTTCCAAAAAAGCTCCTACGCAATCACGCTCGCCGCGGGCGTCCACTGCCGTTGCTGGCTCTCTGCCACGCCGCGGCAGGTGAGCTGGCCCAGCCAGGTGTTCAGCCCCGCAGCTAGGCCCGCGTCCTGCCTGAGCGCCTCACGCGCGCCCATATTGGCAATGCGCAGCAGATAGGGAAAGGTCGAGTTAGTCAGCGCAAGCGTGGAAGTATGCGGCACCGCGCCCGGCATATTGGTTACGCAGTAATGCACTACGCCGTCCACTAGGTAACTTGGATCGGAGTGCGAAGTAGGCCGCGCCGTTTCCACGCAGCCGCCCTGATCAATTGCCACATCCACAATCACCGCGCCCTTTTTCATCTCAGCCACCATGGCGCGAGTTACCAGTTTGGGAGCGGTTGCGCCGGGAATCAGCACTCCGCCGATCACCAGGTCGGCCTCGCGTGTGGCTTGGGCGATGTTATAGCTGTTCGAGGCCAGCGTATAAACACGTCCGCCGAAGATATCATCCAGCTCGCGCAGACGGTTCAGATTCACGTCCATGATCGTAACTTTGGCGCCAAAGCCAAGCGCGATCCTGGCGGCGTTTGTGCCCACAACCCCGCCGCCTAGGATGGTAACGTGTGCCGGAGAAACGCCTGGAACACCGCCAAGCAGAATTCCGCGTCCCCCGTGCACCATTTCAAGGCATACGGCTCCTACCTGTACGCTCATGCGGCCCGCCACTTCACTCATCGGAGTGAGTAGCGGAAGCGTGCCCTGACGATCGCGAACGGTTTCATAAGCAATGGCGATGACCTTCGATTCGAGTAGCTTGTCAGTCAGCAAAGGCAGAGGGGCCAAATGAAGATAGGTAAACAAAATCATGCCTTCGCGGAAAAATCGGTACTCTTTTTCGACAGGCTCCTTGACCTTGACCACAATTTCGGAGTTATTCCAAATATCGGCGGCTTCGCCTGCTATCTGCGCGCCGGCCAGGGTTTCTACCAATACCGTGTGGCCGCCCTCGGTGAGAGTCTTGACGCCCGCTGGAGTTACGCCAACGCGCGCTTCATTGTCCTTGATCTCTTTTGGAACGCCGATCATCATCGCTGACCCTCCTGGACGGAAGATGGTGAAGATGGCCTGTAAAAAACGCCGGCGCCGTTTCAGCGCCGGCAACCGATTTCATCTAACGTTTAAGATTCTACGGCGAGGCCTGTTTCCAATGTGTGCATAGATTGTGGTAAAAGTATCTTATGGGAACGAAACGTGAGTACAGCGGACCTGTCGCGCAAGAAAACAGCGCGGATCGGATGCAAACCGGATCTCGTGCGGTAGCAGACTCTGGTAGCGGACTCGACGAGCTTGATGCGGCTATCCTGCGTTATCTGGAAGGCCATGGGCGCGCGACTAACTACGAAGTGGGGGAACAAGTGGGCCTGTCGGCTTCGGCGGCCTCGCGGCGCATTCAGGCCCTGGAGGCGTCGGGGGCTATTCGAGGCTACCGCGCCCAGATCGACGACCGCTTGTTCGGCAGGCGCATGACCGTCTTCATTCGCGTGACGCTGGAGCGGCAGTCGGCCGCTGTACTGAGCGCATTCGAGGCCGCTGTGCGGCGCTCAAAGAATATCGCCGGGTGCCACCTGATGGCCGGCCACTACGACTATATGTTGGTGGTTCGCGTCGCTGACATCGACGACTATGGCCGCCTGCACCAGAAGGAGCTATCCCGCCTGCCCGGAGTTACAAGGCTGGAGACTGGATTTGCGCTCAGGGACGTGTTGGAGGAGCAGGATGTTGGCTGACTCCGCCGGCAACATGAGTGTTCAATGGTGCCATCAACAGCTTTCCAATAAATGGCAAATTGTGGTTCAATGGATTCGACTGCCAAGGGACGGGATTGTGGACCGCCCGTAAGTGAGGCGCCTGATGATTGATGATGATTCGAGATTTCCCAATCGCAAGAAGAAGGCGGAAGAGCAGCTTCACGATAACGGAGTCAATGAATTAGACGCGTCGTATCTTGGCGATGCGAAGACCGCGGAAGAGCCGCTTCATTTCAGCGGATACAAAATTATTGAGCCAGACTCGAAGGGCGCCGAAGAAGCACCTGCCGTGGAGGAGTCCGTCATTCCAGCCGTCGAGGCCGCGCCGGTGGAAGCAGCAACGCCTGCTAAAGAGCCGCCCATTTCAAAGCCGCGATTTTTTAATGTGTGGATTGGGAGGATTCGGAAGTTCGCCGAGAATCCTATCCGAGTGTATGCTGCGATTGGCATAGGACTCGGTCTTTTGTTTGGAGCCATTCTTATTTCCTATTTTTGGCAATCGGATAACTTTGACGGGCAGTACGATTTGGGGGCGTATATCTCCAGCGGTGCTGGTTTGAGTGGGCATTTGTATACACAATGGGATAAGAAGCTGCAATATCGCCTGACAATGGAATCAATCTATGCGGACCAGCGAGAGGGGTTTGCCGTAACGGTCGCCAATCCGCCACGCCCTCTTTCCATCGAGATTCGCCTGCAGGATTCTCATGGCTTTGTGCTATGCTCCCGTACTGTTGTTTTGAAGTACGAGCCTGGCAGGACGCAAGCAGGAAAAATCTCCCTCGATCCGCTGGTACAGGCAAATGACAATTTTCTGGATGCTCAAGAGGCTAAGTGGGAGTCAGGCAAGGACGTCTTCCAGAGTCAATGGGGGGCGGATGGACGGATAGCGTCTCTGAGCGCCCAGGGAACTCTTTCGTGCTCGAAGGAAGCTTATGCAAAGGCGACGACCTGGAGTTTTCTGCCCGACTTCCCATCCCTGGCCGAGCAGGATGAATGGCTGAAGCGGCAAACAGAGCTGCAAACTGACGCGGAGCGCTCATCCCGTCAAAACCCTGAAAGCCACAAGAGAATAAATACGAAACCCGCCGCAAAGCTCCTGTTGTTTTCCATCGAAGGAGACGATACGGTCGTCGAGTTTGATGTAACTCGTGGTGTAATCGTGACGGGTGCGGGAAAGTCTTTTTCCTTCGACAAGACAAGCGGATCCGCGGCTGACTACAGGTGGCAGGATTATCCTGTCAGCATCCATTACAAATGCGACCAGAGTTCAAGCTGCATTCTTTCGCACACGGGTCTGGGGGCCTTGCGCGCGAGAATCAGACGATAGAATCGCGGGTCGAGAAACTCTTCGGGCGAATTGGAATTCATCCCAATTCTCAGCAAGAAAAACCTATCATTCATCCTGGCGCAGCCGGTGCGCCAGTTGATTTTCCATGCAGTAGACTGTTCCTATGATTCATGATGGCCGAAGCCGCAAACTTCCCTTTGACACAGACGAAGCGCTTAAGCATCTGCGCGCAAGCGACGCCAAACTGGGCGCGCTGATTGACCGGGCGGGCGCCTTCACACTGCGTCTCGATCCTTTGCCCTCGCCCTTCACATCGCTGCTTGAGTCGATTCTCTATCAGCAGTTGCACGGCAAGGCCGCGGCCACCATCCACGCTCGTGTGCGCGCGTATTTTGGCGGTGATCCGGCGCCGCAGGCTCTGTTGGACACGCCCGATGAAGTCCTGCGGGCGGCGGGGGTTTCCGGCAACAAGGTGCGCGCCCTGAAAGACCTGGCCGCCCGCACGCTGGACGGAACCATCCCCACTCCGGCCGTCATCCGCAAAATGCCGGACGCGGAGATCATTGAGCGGCTGACTGAAGTGCGCGGCATCGGCCCCTGGACCGTGGAGATGCTGCTGATCTTTCGCCTGGGCCGGCCCGATGTGCTGCCGGTGACCGACTACGGTGTGCGTAAGGGCTTCGCGCTCACCTTCCAGCGCCTGCCTAAAACTCGCCCGCTGGCTGCTGACGATCTGCCCGGCGCTGAAGTTATGCTCAGGCGCGGGAAGCGCTGGGCGCCGTATCGTTCTGTGGCCAGCTGGTATCTGTGGCGGGCCTGCGATCTGGCTAAGAATGCGGCACCCATGGGCAGATAACGCCTACAATGGGTTCAACAGGCCGGCACACCGGCAGGGGTTCGCATGGCGGCTCATAAGCGTTTTGTCTGCATTCACGGTCACTTTTATCAGCCGCCGCGCGAGAATCCCTGGCTTGAGACGGTCGAGACGCAGGATACGGCCGCGCCCTACCACGACTGGAACGAGCGCATCTGCGCGGAGTGCTATGCCACCAACGGCGCGGCGCGCATCGTCAATAACAAGAACCAGATCACGCGCATCGTGAACAATTATGCGCGTATCAGTTTCAATTTTGGCCCTACCCTGCTGAGTTGGCTGGCCGAGAAAGCGCCGCGCACCTACCGTATGATTCTGGACGGCGAACGGCGCAGTCGCAAGAGCTTCAAAGGCCACAGCTCGGCGATGGCCCAGGTGTACAACCACATCATTCTTCCCCTGGCCAGCCATCGCGATCGCATTACGCAGATTCGCTGGGGCATCGCCGATTATCAGCGCCACTATGGCGCCGCGCCGGAGGGAATGTGGCTGGCCGAAACCGCGGCCGACAACGAATCGCTGGAGTTGCTGGCTGCGCACGGCATCAAATTCACGGTGCTGGCGCCGCACCAGTGCAAGCGATTTCGTCCATTGAAGAGCGACGGGCGCTGGACCGAGACGCCCAATGCGAACGTGGACACCACTCGTCCCTACCTGGTTCGCTTCGCTTCCGGCCTCACGATTTCCGTCTTTTTCTACGACGGCCCGGCCTCACGCGCCATCGCCTTCGAGGGGCTGCTCAACTCCGGCGAGGGCCTGGCGGGAAGACTCAAGGCTGGCTTTAAAAACTCCAACCAGCCGCAATTGGTTCACGTGGCCACTGATGGAGAATCGTATGGGCATCACCACAAATATGGCGAGATGGCGCTGGCATATGCGCTGCGCCTGCTGGAAGAGGATTCCACGGTCGATCTGACCAACTACGGCTGTTTTCTGGAACAGTTTCCTCCGGAATACGAGGCTGAGATCTTCGAAAACACCTCGTGGAGCTGCGTCCACGGAGTGGAGCGCTGGCGTTCCGATTGCGGCTGCAATGGCGGCAGGGCTGGCTGGAATCAGGCATGGCGCGCGCCGCTCCGCAAAGCCCTCGACGAGTTGCGCGACGCTCTTAGCCCGCTCACCGAGCAGGAAGGCGCCAAGCTTTTCAGAGACGTTTGGGAGGCGCGCGACGGATATATCGAGGTCATGCTCGACCATAGCCCGCAAACGGTGGAGCGCTTCTTCCGCGGGCACCAGCTCCGCACCCTCACCGAACCGGAGCGGGTGCGCGGCCTGGAACTGATGGAGATGCAGCGCCACGCACAGCTTATGTACACCAGTTGCGGCTGGTTCTTTGACGACATATCGGGCATTGAGGCAATGCAGGTGATCGCCTATGCCGCGCGGGTGCTACAACTGGCGCGCGAGGTCTTCCACGAGCAGGCCGCGCCGCTGGAGCCGGCCTTCCTGGCCCAGTTGGCTCTGGCGCGCTCCAACGTGCCCGTGGCCGGCGATGGCGCTCAGATCTACAAGGAGCAAGTCAACACCAAGCAGTTGGGGTTGGAGCAGGTAGCAGCCCACTACGCCATCAGCTCAATCTTTTCCTCCTTTGCCGAGGAGACGGACCTGTTCTGCTTCCGTGTCTGGCGCAACTCCTACGATGTGCATACCTCTGGCCGGGGACGGCTTGCCCTGGGCAGGGTGAAGATTGTCAGCGCCGTCACCGGCAGGCAGGGGAGCTTCTCATTTGCCGTTTTGCACTTCGGCGACCAGAACATTACTGCCGCTGTGAAAGCCTACGAGCCGGAGGATGCGGCCGCCTTCGAAGCTTTTGCCGCTCAGGCCGCGGAATTCGTGCAGCGCGCCGACTTTCCTGAAGTGATTCGCCTGCTCGACCACTTTTATGGCCACATGAACTACTCGCTCACCTCGCTCTTCACTGACGAGCAGCGGCGCATTGTTCAGCTCATTCTCAACTCGACGCTCGCCGACATTGAGACTTCGCTCGCCACCATCTACGAGGACCACGCCAGTCTGCTGCATTTTTTGTCGCAAGCGGGACTGCCCAAGCCGCCGGCCCTCGCGTTGGCCGCCGGTTTTGCCATCAACGCCGGATTGCGGCGCGCCCTGGAGACCGATCCCATCGATCAGCCCCAACTGCGTTCCTTTCTCAACCTTGCCAAGGCCGACCAGATTGCATTGGAAACGGCGACGCTCTCTTACCTTGCCGACCAGCGCATGAAGCGCGCCATGGTCGAGCTGCAAAGGTCCGCTGGTTCGTTGGAGAGCCTGGATCAGGCGCTCACGCTGGTTCATACTCTGATCGAGTTGCCTTTTGATTTGAATTTGTGGCATGCGCAGAACATCTGGTACGAAATTCTGCGCACCTCCAGCTACGCGCTGACGGCGCTGGCGGCCGAGGATAAGCCGCACTGGGAGAAGGACTTCAATGAACTCGGAATCTGCCTGAAGATCGACTGCGAAGCCATCCGAGCGCAGGACCTGGCTTCGGCGCCCGCAGCCAGCTAGTCTCCTGTCTCTATTGTCCGTTCACAATACTTTTGTCATCCTGAGCGTTTTTATCGCGGCAACGCGTTACGGCTGTAATGAACTGCCGTCAACTCGCGATTTCCGTGAAGCGAAAGCTGACTTGCTTCATTTATTCAACATACTATTGATCCGGCAACTAAATACTGTGTGGGTGGGAAGGAATGTCACTCTTTTCTTGCCGGATCAATTAATTATTAACGATCTCGTTCATAGGGAGTGAGCGCAGCGAGTCGAAAGACCTGCATTTGCGGGTGTCCCGGTTCCTCGCTGTTGGGAATCGGAGATACCAAGAACCCCATGCGAGCGAAATGCGAGCTTCTGGCACTACCGCAGGTGGTTTGCATATGATTACGCTCCCTTGGCGCACAATGATTCTCAGAAGTTGTCACTCAAATCATTGTTTTGGCGCCTTCTCTTTTTATTCGCATCGTTTTTCAGCCGGGAGCGGTCAATCGTGACTGGAATTCAACGTAACTACTTATCCTGGAAGATTTTAGCCGTAAATCTTTTATTATGACGATTTTGCAGCGCAACCCTACCTCTAACATATTGAAAACAAGGATTTTATTTCCAAAATATGGGAGGGGGTAGGCAGGTGGCCCGGTGCCCCACCCTCGCCGCGTACTTGTTTTTGCGGCTAGGGTGGGAATGCACACAATTCGATGATTTAGACCTTGATTGTCTCTTCGCCCTTGTGCCAGCCGCAGGGGGTCAGTCCGCCGTTTTGCAATGCGTCCAGCACGCGCAGAACCTCTTGCGGGTCGCGGCCAATCGAGAGATCGGTCACGTAGACGAAGCGGATTTTGTTCTCCGGGTCCACGATGAAGGTGGCGCGCTGCGCGACGCCGGCGGCTGGGTCCAGAATACCGAGGGCCGAGGACAACTCGCGCTTGAGGTCAGAGAGCATGGGGAAGGGAAGATTTTTAAGCGAGGGCTGCTCGTTGCGCCATGCCCAGTGAACAAACTCGGAATCAATGCTCGCGCCCAGCACCTGCGCGTTGCGCTGGGCGAACTCCGCGTTCAACTGGCCAAAGGCGGCAATCTCAGTAGGGCAGACAAAGGTAAAGTCCTTGGGCCAGAAAAAATAGACCTTCCACTTGCCGGCGAAGCTCTTGTCGGTGACGGGCTTGAAAGCTTTGCTGAGGTCGAGATCGACAACGGCGGTTACTTCAAATGCAGGAAAACTTGCACCTACGGAAAGCATTCTTGATCTCCTCCGAAACGGTTGATGGGTTGAACGAAACGGCGGAAAAACCTCCGCCGGTGAATCCCCACAAGGGTAGATTGCCATGCCGCTCAGCGGCATGAGCGCTCTCATCAGAGAAGATGCGCGCAAGGGGAGCGAGGATTCGCAAAACAGGGGTCAGAAATCAGGGATTGGGTTATCAACGTTGATCATCAATTCAAGCGAATTGCAGTGGGAGTAGTTTGCAGTGTCACAAGTCTTGTTTTTGAGAGGCGGGATGGCATCTGTTCTCTGATTCCTGCTGTTATCAGTTCGGCCGTTCGCCGAAGGTGGAGCGGTGGCGGAAGCGCTCGTCGACCGGCTGGCGGTCTTTGAAACCCGACTCGACCGGGTGCCAGTGTTCGATAGTCGCCTCGCCCATGCGCCAGCAGAGCAGCACGATCTGGTCGTCGAGGCGGCAGGGAAAATCCAGCAGGCCGGCATCGAGGTCTTTCACCTGTACGCCGATGGAGTCGATCTCGGCGACGCTCTCGCGCGCCAGCCGCACCTGCGAGTCCAACTCCGCGCGCTGCTTCGCCACCTTGTCCGTGTCCACTCTCATGCCGCCGGAGAGGTAAATATGGCGGGCCAGTTCAGCCAGCTCAAGCTCGACCTGCTGAGCCGACTGCTTGCCTTCAATGGCGCGCTTCAGCAGCGACTCCAGCACCGGCAACAGAGACTGTGCTTCTTCCAGAGTGAAGGTCTTCATGGGCGAACCCCCTGTCTATAAGATACGACAGAAGAGCAAACGGAGCATGGATTGTCCGCTGGGACGCCGCAGCCGCTATAATCGGGGATCATGAAGGCCCATGTTATTGTCATGCCGAAGACCTCGGTCCTGGATCCGCAGGGCCAGACCATTCAGAACGCCCTGCGCAAGATCGGATTTGCGGATGTAACCGCGGTGCGCCAGGGTAAGTACTTTGCGCTCACGCTGACTGACGGGCTTTCACCCGAAGCTGCACGCGCCCAGGTGGAGCGCATTGCCCGCGAAGTGCTCACGAACCCGGTGATTGAAGAGTTCACCTTCCGCATTGAGGAGTAGCCTGCCGCGAAGCGCGCGTGAAATTGCAATTACAATGGCGCGTTTGCGTTGACGCGGCTATGCGGCGGTTGCTACACTAGGGAGCGTAGCTTCCTGCGCGGATTCCAGCAGTGAGTTGCGGCCGTCCTCCAGCCAGCCGTTGCCTGCGGGGTGTTTCCCAAGGAGACCAGAAGCCTTCCATGCCAGCCCACTCGGTTGCAGGGAGTGTCCCTTGTGATGACACCACGGTACAAGACGTTTGGTTGAGCACTATGGATCGGCCTCCGGCATTCCTCGTTGACGGCAATCGCAACCGAGGAGCCACCCCCAGCGGCAGGTATTTTCCGTCGCGGGAGCAAGGAATCCCGGAGCTGGCAAGTAATGGCAAAACTCCTCAATCCCGAACCCGAGAGCATAACCCTGAACACTGAATTGGAAAGCCCAACCCTCGAACCTGCGACGGAGCAAGTGCAGCCGTTGCCAGAATCCACGTCCAACCCCGTGACCGCAATCGCAGTCGAAGAACATGCGCTGGACGCCGATGCCCCAACCGAGCCTCAAGTCGAGGCCGCGCCCCTGGCGGAAGCGGAAGCCGCCCAGAAAGAAGCCACGGCAGAAACCGTATCCGCGCCAGCCGCCCCGCGCCGTCCCGCGCGCTCCAAGCCAGCATCCCGTACCAAGCCGGTGGCAGAAGTTGCGCCAGTTGCAGTGGCAACTGCGCAGACCGAACCTGAAGCTGCTCCCCAGGCCGAAGCTGAAATAAAAGCAGAGGCTCCGCAGGCCGAAACCAAACAGGCTGATGCCGCGCCCGAGCCGGTTGTCGTTGTTGCGCCCGAGCCTGCTGCTCCCGCAGCGCCGCCCGCCGCGGTCGTCGCGCACACCGAGCACGGTTTGGAATCCATGGACGACTTCTCGGCCGCGCTGGAGGCCTTTGAGCGCGAGCAGGCCGCCGAGGCCGCCGCAGTGGAAGCCTTTGGCGACAAGGTTATCGCCGGCAAGGTGGTCAAGCAGACGGACAAGTATCTGGTCATTGATGTAGGTCTGAAGTCCGAGGGGCTGGTGCCGCTCGATCAAGTTCTGGACCAGGCCGGAGCAGTCAAGTTTCAGCCCGGCGACGCAATCGATGTGGTGATTGAGCGCGAGGAGCCGGATGGCGGCTACTTGGCCAGCTACGAAAAAGCCGAGCGTATGCGCGTCTGGGAAGTGATCGAGAAGGCTGCGGCCGACAAGACTCCGCTGATGGGCACCGTTGTGAGCCGCGTCAAGGGCGGCGTCACCGTGGACATTGGGATGAAGGCGTTTTTGCCCGGTTCACAGTTGGAGATTCGCCCTGTCCGCAACCTCGACGGTTATATCGGCCAGCAAATTGAAGTTCGGGTCATCAAGCTGAATAAAAAGCGCGGCAATGTGGTGGTTAGCCGCAAGGAAATTCTGGAAGAAGAGCAGCAGGCCAAGCGGACAGCCACGCTGGAGCAGTTGGGCGAGAGCACAGTGCTGACCGGCACGGTGAAAAACCTGACCGATTACGGCGCCTTTGTTGACCTGGGCGGAATCGACGGCTTGCTGCACATTACCGACATGAGTTGGGGGCGGTTGACCCATCCCCGCGACCTGGTGAATGTGGGCGACCAGATTCAGGTAAAGGTACTCAAGTTCGACAAGGAAAAGCAGCGGGTCTCGCTGGGCTTCAAGCAATTGACGCCCGACCCCTGGCTGGATGCCACCGAACGCTACCCGGTAGGCGCGCATGTTCATGGCCGCGTGCTTTCAGTAACCGACTACGGCGCGTTTGTTGAACTGGAGCAGGGCATTGAGGGCTTGGTTCACCTCTCTGAAATGACCTGGTCCAAGCGCCTCAAACACCCCTCGAAATTGGTCAAGCCCGGTGATGAGGTTGAAACCGTTGTTCTGAGCGTGAATCCGGCCGACCGCCGCATTTCGCTTGGCATGAAGCAGTTGCTCGACAATCCCTGGGAGAACCTGAGCGAACGCTACCCGGCTGGCATGGTCGTCGAGGGCCGAGTGCGCAACCTGACCGACTTTGGCGCCTTCATCGAGATCGAGGACGGCATTGACGGACTGGTTCACGTCTCGAACCTGAGCTGGACCAAGCGCGTCAAGCATCCTTCGGAGATCGTCAAGAAGGGTGAAAAGGTGAAGGCTGTTGTTCTCGGCGTTGAGCCGCAGAATCGCCGCCTCTCGCTTGGCATCAAGCAGTTGCAGCCTGATGTTTGGGAGAGTTTCTTCGCCACCCATCGCGTAGGTGACCTGGTGCACGGCAAGGTGCTGCGCACAGCGCAATTTGGCGCTTTTGTCGAGATTGCCGAGGGCGTCGAAGGCCTCTGCCATATCTCCGAGGCTGGCGACGAGGCAGGCGCCAAGCTGGAAACCGGACAGGAGAACGAGTTCAAGATCATCAAGATCAACGTGGAAGAGAAAAAAGTGGGTCTCAGCCTGCGTTCGGTCGGCCACGAGGCCAGCCGCGCTCAGGTGGAACAATACAAAAAAGAGAGCCACAAGGCTCCCGTCTCCAGTTCCACCACGACCCTGGGCGATCTGATCAACTGGCACAAGAGCGAGCGGTAAGGCGTTCTGCTCCAACAAATACAACAGCGGCCATCCTTCGGGGTGGCCGCTGCTGTTTGTGCGGTTTATGCTTTGTTTTGCCAAAACTGCCGCAGCACAAGGACAATTCCCAGCGCGGTCAGCACACAGGCGAGCGCGAAGAGGAAGGCGCTCGGATAGCCATACAGGCCAATGAGCGCGCCGGCGATGGGTCCGGTAAGGAAAAAGGAGACGTCGGCGAAGGCGGTGAAGACGCCCAGCGCCGCACCGCGATTGTTGGCGGGGACGCGCTTGACGGCTTCAACGCCAATGGCGGGAAAAACCAGCGAAAAGCCAAAGCCGGACAGGCCTGCGGCGCCAAGGGCCATCCACGGCGAGGAGGCGCGCCAGAGCAGGAGCAGCCCCAGCGATTCCACCGTCAGACAGACCATGGCCACCGGGAATCCGCCAAAGCAGTTAATGGCCTGCATAAAGAGCAGGCGCGCGGCGACGAAGGCCAGTCCAAATGCTGTCAGGCAGAGGGCTGCGCCTGTCCAGTGGCGGCTCAGGTAGAAGAGGGTGACAAAGGTGGCCAGGGTGCTGTAGCCAATGCCGCCCAACGCCAGGGCCATGCCGTGCGGAGCCACGCGGCCCGCGACATGGCTGAAGGGAAGATGCTCACCGGCTGCAACCCTCACGGCGCTTTTGCGGCCGGCGAGAACCAGGCTGAAAAGGCCGAGAAGCAGAATGAGCAGGCCGATGGATGCGAGGCCCCATTGCGGATTTCCGCATAGCGAATCCATCGCGACGCCCAGCGGCGCGCCCAGCGCCATGGCGCCATAGGTGCTGATGCCGTTGAAAGAGATGACCCTGGCGGTCTGCGATGCTCCAGCGCTGCTGATGCCCCACAAGGTTGAACCCGTTGAGCCAAGGCTTTCGCCCACGCCCAGCACCAGTCGGCTCAGCAGCAGCGTGGCCAGGCTGAGCCAGGGAAGGGCATGCAGCGCAGCGGCGGCCATCAGCAGCGCGCCGCTCAGCGAGCAGCCCGCCATCCCCCAGAGCACGGAGACTTTGGCGCCGGCGCGGTCGCTGATGCGGCCTGCCCAGGGGCGGCTCGCCAGCGTGGCAATGTACTGGATGCTGATGACCAAACCGGCGATGGCAGCGCTGTAGCCCATGTGCCAATGCACATAGGGCGGCAGTACGGCCAGTGGCAACCCTATGGAGAGATAGCAGATAAAGGTGAAGTAGACGAAGCTGATCAAGTGCATGGTGCCAGCGCGAGCGGCGGGGGAAGACAGTGCTGGAGCGTCGGCTTGGACGTTGGTGGACATGGATGAGGACAGGAATCCGCGGCCGGGAGTGGCTACTCCTCAATTATATCGGAGGCGGTGAGTGGACAGAGCGGCCCGGAGCCGAGAGAAGTTTCTGGAAATAGTGTCGGCCGGGACTTTATCGGTATCCCACCTATTTTGCAGAAAAACGCGGAATGGATGGAGCACGCAAGTTTAGAACAGCAGCTAGAATTCTTTAGCGCAACAGGTCTTCGAGCGTCGTGCTCAGGTCGGTTTTGTCATCGCGATACTTCACGATGACCGGCGCGTAGAGGCTCAAGCCCCACTCGTGGCTCTGGGGATGGCCCTTGCCCTGGCTGACGGCGCGGGAGCCGGGAACGACGACGGCGTTTTCAGGAATAATGAGCGGCGACTCGCCACGGGCGCGCAAAATTTCTCCATTGACCAGATCGTAGACCGGAGTTCCGCGGGTGAGGATGGTTCCGGCGGCCAGCACCGCGCCTTTGCGCACCAGCGTTCCCTCGTAGACGCCGCAGTTGCCGCCCACCAGCACATCGTCCTCGATGATGACAGGGCAGGCGTTGACCGGCTCGAGCACTCCGCCGATCTGTGCCGCGGCGCTCAGATGGACGCGTTTGCCAACCTGGGCGCAGGAGCCGACCAGCGCGTGCGAATCAACCATGGTGCCCTCGTCCACCCAGGCTCCGGTGTTGATGTACATGGGCGGCATGCAGACGACGCTGCGGGCCACGTATGCGCCGGAGCGCACCGAAGAGCCTCCTGGAACCATGCGAACCCCGTCTTCCGGGGCAAATTGGCGCGCCGGAAAGGTGCTCTTGTCCACAAACGAGAGGCCCGCGGCGGGAAACGATTGCAGCACACCCAGGCGAAAGCCCAGCAGAATGCCGCGTTTGACCCAGGCGTTGACCCGCCAGCCCGTCGGCGCTGTGGCGTCGGGCTGGGCGGCACGCACCTCGCCGCTTTCCAGGGCCGCGCGCAACAAATGGAAGACCGCCATGGCTTCCTGATCGCCGATGGCATTGGGTCCGGCGGCAAATTGTCGCTCAATATCGTTTTGCAGTTGGGTGATGGTCATCATCGCATCCTGAGTTTATCAACCGAGAGGGGCGAAGGACCAAATTCTGCTTGACCGCTGGCCGCCGGCGCAACTCGCCCTGACATCAGGCTGCGGCGCCAGTGGGCATATCGCCGTGCTTTTGCCGGGGGATGCGAACCGGCTGCAGCCGGAAGGAGTTGTTGCCTTCAGGAATCATTGCCAGCGAAATGGAAGCACGATCCGGCTTGGTGTGCATGTGGCGGGATTCCAGCCAGGCGCACAGCCTCGGATCGAAGATATCCGGTTCATTCCGCCAGAAATTCGGCTTCAGCCAGCACTCAATCTGCAGATGATCCAACTGCAACTCGATGCTCGAAATGTGTTTGGGGAAATAGCGCCGGACATTTCTCACGCCCACATGAAGTCCGGTAACTCCGCGTCCCTTGCTTTGTGTCTTGACCACCATACGCACCTGCCGATCAACGCTGGACAAGGTCAGTCTAAGGGGCGTGTTCAAGGAAGACCTTTGCGGGAAGATGAAAACCGCGGTAAGGTGTTCTCATTTGAAACTCGCCGGCGGTAATTTCGTTTCGGGAAAATGTGAATTTCATCGTTCTAATCGTTCATGCGGGAGCTGTCCAGGCCTCCCACTAACGTCCCTCGAGTCATTCATAAGCGAAAACTGTGCAGAAAAGATGAAAGCACATTCAAGAATGGATGAATAATCGCCGGACAATCGAAAACAAACTTGTCCCTGGGTGTGAGCGGGAAGCTCCACCGCGAGTTGCAAGATGCTTTTCGATGCAAGGGGCTACTTGAGAAGCAGTCCCGCAGCCGAGGCCACAATCCCCAGCACCGAAAAGGCTAGCCCCAGGAACCAGTAAGCGCGCTTGCGGGTCAGCAGCGTGATCGAGGTGATCACCAGGCCGATCTCCAGCAGCGCCTCGCCCAGATCGAAGCGGTCGGCGCGGGCTTCGGCCTTCTCCACCTTCGCCTCTAGCGCCTCGGCTTTTTCCTGCTCGTCTTTCAGGTTTTCGGCCCACTTGTCCTGGTGGTCGGCATAGCTTTGGGCCAGTTTTTTAGCGCCGTCCTTGTCCGTGATGGCCACCACGCTCAGCAGATCAGCGGCCAGTTGTGTGTCGTTAGAGCGAATCTTGTGCGCCTGGTAGTAGTTCCACTGGTCGGTAGCCTTGTTCTGGTCGAGAATCGCCTCGGTATGAGTGCGATGACCCAGCACTGTAACCACCGCCACCAGCACCGCGACCACGCTCATGGTAAAGGCGACCGGACGCAGCGACTTTTCGTGTCCGGCGTGCTCGGCTTGCTCCTGCAACTCCTGCGCTTCGTTGGCTTCCATTTTGGGGACCTCCATCATTCATTGAGAATGCAATTGCGCGCTACTTCCGCTTCCAGCGCACACCGTCCTTGGAGTCTTCGATGACCACGCCTTTTTCCGCCAGCTCATTGCGAATGGCGTCGGCGCGGGCGAAGTTGCGCTGCTTTTTCTCGCGCGTCCGCTCGGCCACCAATGCGTCGATGGCCTCATCGGTGAGCGATTGCGCAGCCAACAGCTCCGGCGCAACCTCGGCCATGCGGCCTGCCTGCTCGGCCCACTCCAGCGCGCGGCGCGTAGCCTCGGCGTCGCGGTCCTCCATCACGTCAAAGACCGCGTCAAAATCAGCCAGTACGGCCAGAATCGCGTCGCGGTCGCCGGCCTTCAGCTCTCCCTGGTCCATGGCCGAATTGGCCGCGCGCAACAGGTCAAAGATCGGCGCGCGCGCCTCGGCGGTATTCAAGTCGTTCGCCAGCGCGGCCATGTACTCAGCCTGCGCTTTCTTCGCCGCCTCTTGCAACGCGAGATTTTCACCGAGCGCGAAACCGCTGCTCGTCAGCCGCTGCTTGAAGATCCGCAGTCGCTCGATGGCCGCCGTCGCCTCAACGAGTCCGTCAAAGGTGAAATTGAACTGATGCCGGTAGGGCACTGAGATCAGCGCCAGCCGGATCGCCGACGCCTTGTAGCCCTTCAGTAGCAGGTCGCGCAAGGTATAAAAGTTGCCCTCGCTTTTGGACATCTTCCGTCCGTCCACCAGCAGAAAGCGCACGTGCATCCAGTGGCGCGCAAAGGTTTTATGGGTCACGCTCTCGCTCTGCGCAATCTCGTTTTCGTGGTGCGGAAAGATCAAATCCTCGCCGCCGGCGTGCAGATCGAAGCTCTCGCCCAGGTACTCCATCGCCATCGTCGAGCACTCGATGTGCCAGCCCGGACGGCCGCGGCCGATCGCCGTTTCCCACGAAGTTTCACCCGGCTTGGCCGCCTTCCACAGCGCAAAGTCCCGCGCTGAGTCCTTTTCGTACTCGTCCAGGTCCACCCGCGCGCCGTCTTCCATGCCGGAGAGATCCTTTTTGCTTAATTTTCCATACTCCGGAAATGCAGCGAGGCGAAAGTACCAGCTTCCGTCCTCGGCCTGATAAGCCGCACCTGCCGCAGCCAGCCGCTCCACCAGCTCCACCATGCGCGGAATGTGCTCGGTGGCGCGCGCTATCACCTCTGGCCGCTGGACGCGCAGCGCTTCCAGATCCTCGAAGAAGGCCCGCTCATAGACCGCCGTGTACTCGCCAATGGGCACGCCGGCCTCGGCCGCGTTGCGGATGATCTTGTCATCCACGTCGGTAATGTTCATCACGTGGCGTACGTTCGTGCCGGTCAGCTTGAGAAAGCGCCGCAGCACATCCACTTGCAGAAAGGTGCGGAAGTTGCCGATGTGGCCGTAGTCGTAGATCGTGGGACCGCAAGCGTACATGCGCACGGTTTGGCCGTCCGAGGGCGCTAGCAAGTCCACTTGCCCCGTGAGGGTATTGAAAAGGCGCAGAGTCATCGGTCGAACTTCCTGCTCGATAAACGATTGATATTGCCGCAGATTTGGCCACTTTGATTGTAGCAGCGGGCGATTCCACTGCGAAATGCGCAAGGCCCCCGCTCCGGCACTCGGTTGGTAAATGCCTCTTGTTGAATCGGATGGAGTTCGCGGGCAAGCCTGAACTGTTCATTTGCGCTGGAATGTTCGATTTCGGCCTATAACAACGCGGCTTCGTGTGCTATTCTCACTTCGTCTGCCGAGTTGGGCACAGGGGTGCGCAAACGATGATGTCAAAACTGAGAGATCTCCCGCTGCCGGCCGTTTTTTCAACTTCAATAAAGCTGCGTGGTTGGCCGAAGACTCTTCTCTGTTTGCTGCTTTTGCTGGGTGGCGCCGCTGCTGCGCGGGCGCAAATGATCATCTATGTCCCCTGCGATCAATCTTCTAATCCGCCATGTAATGAGCAAATACACACCATCAATTCCGGAATTGCAGTTTCCGCTCAAGCCGGAGGACAAGGCGCTATCATATATGTCGCTCCCGGCTCCTATGCCGAGTCGTTCACTTTCCCGGCATGGCCCCTCACAATCAAATGTAATGGTGCGCCCGGCTCCTGCGCGATTGAAGCCAATGCTTACCCCTTTGCGGTCAATTTTGCGAACGGCGTGGGCCGCGACAGTGTTCTCGACGGTTTCACCATCGACTTCGCTGGAGATCCCTACGCTCCTTATGAGAAAATTACCTCCGGTTCCGTAACTTACACTACTCACCAAGCTACGGGGGGAATCTCAGTCACGGGCGGATCCTCCCCGACAATTAAAAATAACACCATCTCATACAATGCGTGCGGCGGCATCGTATCGGTAGACAGCTATCCTCTGATCCAGAACAACGTGATCAGCAACACCTATTTTCCTGAAGATAATGTACTAGGAACTTGTTTCGAAGGTACTTGGTCCACCAGACCCCCTCCGCTTCCTCTTTTTCCGAATTATGGTTTTCCTTCAACGCCTATCTTTCTTGGATTCAGCGCAGATACAAAGCCGGTGATGCCGGCTATTGTCTCTGGGAACACCATTGAAAACAATGTATTCTACTCCAACCAACAAAACGTTCCCGTTGGCACTATCAATGTTTACTTCGATGACAATTCTTCCGAGGATCTGTCTTTTTATGATTATTCCCCGTTTCCACCGAATTCCCCGCCTGCCCCTTATTCGGCCCCTTATATGGTAGTGCAGCCCTGGGAGAATAACTCGCCCTGGCAGGAAACTTATTATGTGATTGAAAACAACATTGTGCGCAACAATACTACCAACGGCTACGGCGGAGGCATGGTGATTGCCGCGCCCGGAATTGTCGCGCAGAACCAGATTTACGGAAATAATTCGAGCAACGAGGCCGGGGGGGTGCTCATCCTGGGGCCTTCATTTTATGAAGATGATAAAGTGATCAATGCTCCCTGGGACGGTCCACCGGCGGAATTGTTTATTAATAACACGGTTGCATATAACACCTCTGACGGTGACGGTTCGCAAATCGAGGTCGCCGATCCCACGCAATTAGAGTTCGCCAATAACATTATCGTGGGAGATGACACAAATTCTGCTGTTCTGATTGATCCCGGCTATTATCCATTGTATTATGAATTAGCATACGGCGGAGGTTCGGATGTAGGTAGTTACGCGTCAGGCGTAGAGCTCACTGACGCGATTTTCGATCACAATGACATCTATAATTCCGTCGGCCCTGCCTTCAACGGAAACGGCATTATCTCCAATCCCGCGGGAAGCAACGGCAATATCTCCGTCGATCCGCTCTTTGTCGATGCCAGTACTGATCAAACCAAGGCCGACTATCATCTGCAAACTGGCTCGCCTGCCATCGATGCAGGCAATACCAGTGCCTTGCAGCAGTTGACAAACCTTACCTACCCGCTCGCCACGGACTTTTCTCTTACCGGCAACGGCAATCCCCGCGTTCAGGACGGCACGGGAGCAGGTTATCCCATCGTGGACATGGGTCCATATGAAACCGCTGGCGCGCAGGAAAGCGCTCCTACCACGCTCCTGCTTACTCCCGGATGGTGGACGCCCTACGGCTTCACCGAGCTGCCGCTTACCGCGCAGCTTCTCTCCCCCAATGGAATTCCTAGCGGAACAGTTACATTCTATGTAAATGGCGTTTCGATTGGAACGGCAAACATCGATTATTCCACCGGAATGGCTTCCATCCGGACGCCGCATCTGGCGCAGGGCCAAACTACTTTGACGGCTACTTATGCCGGGAATGGCAGCTTCTCGCCCGCAGTTTCCGTCGCGGTTCTGGTATTTGTGTGGCCCGATAATGTCACATTAACTTTAACTTCGTCGCAGAATCCTTCTATTGTGGGAAGTTCAGTTACATTTACCGCAAATCTGGTTTCGACCAGCAATGGAACACCGAACGGGCAGGTCCAGTTCACCCTCGATGGAAACCCTCCTTTTTTAGTAGATATTGATCCCAGCGGCAACGCCAGCTTTACCGCCTCCGCTGATTCGCTGACTCTTGGCTATCACACCGTCACCGCGGATTATCCTGGCACGATCGACTTTGGCGGCGGATATGAGACGCTTACTCAGCACGTGACCTATCCGCCAGTTCAGCAAACCCTCACATCCTCGCTCAATCCCAGCGCTCGCTTCCAACCCATTACGCTGACCACAACCATCAGCTCAACCTATGCAACGCCCACGGGCAGCGTCACATTTACCGACGGGAGTATTGTTCTGGGAACGGTGCCTGTGACCACGGTCTCCAATGGAGTGGTGACGGCATCTCTCACCACCACTGGCGTTATCGCGGGCGCGCAGACGGTTACCGCAACCTACTCCGGTGACAACAACTTCCAGAGCAACTCGGTCAGCATCATTCAGAATGTCATCGGCTTTCTTTCTACGACTACGCTGAACTCCATCACTCCCGCCAAGCTCTATGTCAGCGAGCCGGCAACCATCACTGCGCAAGTTACCGGCCTGGACGGCGCGCCCACCAATACGATTACATTCACCGATAACGGCGCCAGCATTGGCACAGCCACACTCAACGCCTCCGGAATCGCCACGCTGACTTATGCGTTCCCCGCCGCCGGCAGCCATAGCGTTGTCGCCAATTACAATGGCGACGATAACTACGACACGAGCAGCTCGGCGCCTTATACCGTAACTGTGATTATCAATGACAGCGAAACCTCGCTTTCAGTTACTCCCGCGCAGGTTTATACCTATCATCCGATTACTCTTACTGCCGCCACAACTTCGCAGAGCGCCGCGACATTCAACGTTGTGCCCAACGGCTCCATCAACTTTCTTGATAACGGCGCGTCGCTCGGCACGGCAACATTGGCCAATGGCGTGGCAGGCATTACGAACATATTCACGCAGCCCGGCACCCAAAGCCTCGTCGCCAGTTATCCCGGCAACGCTGCATTTCTGCCCAGCGAGTCTCCTGCTCAAGTGATCGTGGTCAATCCAACTCCCACCGCAACTACACTTACTTCAAGCGTCAATCCGCAGGAAATTGGCTCGCCCGTCACCTTCACCGCAACAGTATCGGCGGACGCCACAACAACCATCACTCCGCCGGGCACGGTTACTTTCTTTGACGGCACCAACTCGCTTGGCACAGTCACAGTGGGCGCAGCGGGCACGGCCGCTTACACCACCTCGTCTCTTACCATCGGGCAGCATGCAATTACGGCATCCTACACCAGCTCGACGATGGCTTTTCTGCCCAGTGTCTCGTCCGTGCTGAATGAAAATATCGTTGCCGCCCTGGGCGCTTTTACCATCAATGTTTCACCCAGCGCGATGTCGCTTTATGCAGGCCAAGTTACGCAGGGTGTCAATGTTGTACTAACTTCAAGCGGAGGATGGGACCGGACGGTTACTTTGTCCTGTGGCAATATTCCCCCGGGGCTCACCTGCAACTTCTCGCAGACATCCATCCCCGACGCAAAGGGCAGCTCGCAACTTATCATTCAGACCACTGCGCCCCACCCCGCATCTGCATCTTCAAAAGGGAATTCCGGTCGTCTGCATAAAGCTTCAGGCATGGCTCTGGCGGCACTGGCTTTGATCCTGATTCCATTTCGCCGTATGAACCGCCGGCTGCGGCGCATTCTTTCGGCTTTCGTCCTGGCGGCCCTGTTCACAGCGATGAATGGCTGCGGCGCGCCCTCTGACGCCGGTGGAACTCCGCAGGGAGTTTATACCTTCCTGGTTAGCGCGACTTACTCCGGCTATGGCACGACAATAACGCAAAGCGCCGACTTCACTCTGACGGTCAAGCCGCTCTTCTAGCAGAAGATCTCGAACGGTCTTACTTTCCGCGGTACTCCTGGAATAACTCCGGGAACTGCTCTCGGAGAGCCTCGATCTTAGGCCGGTCGCAGACCTGAATATAGGGATTATCCGGATGATAGAGCGCGTAATCCTGATGATAGGACTCGGCATCGAAAAACTTCTGCAAAGGCACAACCTGGGTCACTATCGGCTTGGGAAAAACCTTCGCGGCATCAAGCTGCGCAATGTACGAGAGGCTGAGGGCGCGCTGCTCGTCATTGGTGTAAAAGATGGCCGAGCGGTAGGAGGTGCCCACATCAGGCCCCTGCCGATTGAGCTGCGTGGGGTCGTGCGCCACGGCGAAGAATATCCGCAGAAGTTCTCCATAAGTGATTTTCGCCGGATCGTAGACTACTCGCACGGACTCTGCGTGCCCGGTATTCTGCTTCGTGACTTGGTCGTAGGTCGCGGTTGCCGCGGAGCCTCCCGCATAGCCCACTGTCGTTGCGAGCACACCTTTTACGCGCTCAAAGACCGATTGTGTGCCCCAGAAGCAGCCCCCTGCAAAGACGGCCGTCTGCCGACTGGAAGTGTGAGCCAGCGTGGCGTCGCGCGCGGGAGCCGGAATCGCAGCTTTTTCCCTCGTTTGGCCGCCGGCATGACCCGTCAAGGCGATCATGGATGCAACAATTGTCGAATGCACTGCAAACGAAATGAACATAGGCTCTCCGTGGACTCTCATTAATCTCGCTGAACATGAGATGATTGCTGGCCGCAAAAGTTACAGGACTCGGCAAGGTTTCGGTGTATATTACAGCCTGTCAGTATTTTATTCATTCTGCCACTTCAAATCACGGAGACAATCATGCGCTGCTTTCGCCTGTTGAACTCAGTATTTCTCGCCGCGGCCCTGTTCTGCGGCCTGCTTGCCGTTCCGGCATCTCTTGGCGCCCAAAAGCCTTACCACATTGTTGACCGCTGGAAGATTGGCGGCGATGGCTTTTGGGATGATCTAACCGCCGATGGGCAGGCTCATCGCCTTTACCTCACCCACGGCCTCCGCGTCGATGTAGTCGATACGCTGTCCGGCAAGCTCGTCGGCTCAATCACTGGCCTGCACGGTACCCATGGCGTTGCCCTCGACAACGCCGGAAAAATCGGTTATATCTCCGACGGCGGCGCTAACGCCGTGGTTGCCTTTGACCGCGCCACGCTGGCCATTGTTGCCACCATTCCTGCAGGAACCGGCCCCGACGCCATCGTCTTCGAGCCGGCCACGCAGACCGTCTGGGCCTTCAATGGCCGCAGCAAGGACGCAACGGTGATCGACGCTGCGACACGCAAGGTTGTCGCCACCATTCCTCTGCCCGGCAGGCCGGAGTTCGCCGCCGTAGATGGCAAGGGCTTGGTCTTCTTCAATATCGAAGACAAGAGCGAGATCGGTCGCCTGGACGCGCGCTCGCTCAAGCTCACCGCCGAGTGGCCGATCACCAGCTGCGAGGGGCCCAGCGGCCTGGCCATTGACATGGCCGGCAACCGACTTTTCCCGGTTTGCGGCGGCAAAGTGATGGGCGCGCTGGACGCCAACACAGGCAAGGTGCTCGCGACTCCGAGGATTGGAAATGGCCCCGATGGCGCCGGCTGGGACGCCAAAGACAAGCTGGCCTTCGCCTCCTGCGGTGAGGGCGTCCTCTCGGTGATCGATGCCGGCGCTCCCGGCTATCCAACCATCGAGACGCTGCCCACGCAGCGCGGTGCGCGCACCATGACCTATGACGCCGCTACCGACCGCATCTATCTGCCCACAGCCGAATATGGTCCCGCTCCCGCGCCCACGCCGGAGAATCCCCGCGCCCGCCCGTCCGTCGTCCCAGGTAGCTTTACCATCCTGGTCGTCGGCCGGTAACGAATCCGCCTGCTACCACAAACGAACGGGCGTTTCATTTTTTTGTGTACTTACTACCCCAGCGCATAAAGTTTGTGCGCTGGGGTTCTAGGTTTGCGAGAAGGATGAGCATCCGGCTGGTTGGGCGCTACAAAATACTTCTTGTGAAGTGGGATGTTTCAGAGGATAATTCTGTTGCCATTTCTTCACAACTTTGGCGGTTTTGAATCAAAGGAGAAGACTCGTGCACAATAATCCTGTCGCAGTCGTGCTTTTAGCAATTTGTCCTTTACTCATAGCTCAACAACCGCAACCCGCTCCTCAAACGCCTGCCGCTGCGCAACAAGCTGCCACGACGGCACCGCCGTCTCCTCATACGCTTCTTGATGGCACACCCGTAAAACTGCGGCTAAGTCAAACGATATCCTCCGCAGACACGAAGGTAGGGCAGGAAATCCCCTTTGAGGTCGTTGAAGACGTCAGCGTAGATGGACTAGCAGTTCTCCCCAAAGGATCGACCGCGATTGCAACCGTGACAACTTCAGAACACAAGAAGAGCATGGGACGCGCCGGCAAGCTGGATATTGCCATTAGTTACGCACGGCTCAAGGATCAGGAGAAGATCGCACTCAGGGCGACACAAGAGAATAAAGGTGGTGGCCATGTAGGAGCTATGACTGGAGCTATTGTTGCTACATCCATCGTCTTCTTTCCCGCCGCGCCGCTTTTTCTATTCGTTCATGGTAAGGATATCTCGATTCCCCAAGGTACAGAGATCACTGCATTCGTCGAGGGCGATATGCACCTGAATATGGCAAACTTTGCTGACACTCCAGCATCTCCAGTGCTCCCTCAAACTTCAGCAGCTCCAGCCCTTCCCGTTCAAGTATCTTTAGTGATCGATTCAACTCCAGCAGGAGCTGATATTGAAATCGACGGAGCATTTGTTGGCAACACGCCTTCAACGGTAACGGCCACTTCCGGCAGTCATCAAATCGCCGTCAAGAAAAAAGGATTTACCGACTGGACCAAGACACTCAACGTCACTGGTGGCACGGTTCATTTGAACGCTGAACTGGAGCAGGCTCCGAAGAAGTAATGTTCAGCCGCGCTTTTGCGAAAGATGCGATACTATTTGCGATGAGCTGAAAATCCATCTTAGTTCTCTGCAGCGTCAGACCGTTTCTATTTATCTTCTAATGGCGCATATCTGACCAATGCGAACGAGGATCAAGAATAATCGTTCTGAATCGAACGAAAGCCAGTTATAACCTGAAAGGATGTTTCATGAGAAAACCAATTGCGATATTGGCCCTCTTTATGGGTGTTTTGCTGTTTGCCCACGCACAGGGCACAACTGCCTCCAAGAAAGCAGCGGCGCCCGACGCCATTCATTCGTATTTGCAACCGCTGGTGAACAACCACACGATCGCCGGAGCTGTGACGCTTGTTTCCACCAGAGACCACACGGTTTATCTGAAAGCCGCCGGTTTTCGCGACCTGTCATCGAAGGCTCCCATGCCGGCAAACGCCTTGTTCTGGATTGCATCAACTTCAAAGCCAATGACCGCTACCGCGCTGATGATGCTGGTGGATGAAGGCAAGGTCAATCTTGATGACCCGGTGGAAAAATATCTCCCGGAGTTCAAAGGGCAAATGGTCAATCAGACATATGCCGATTCAGCACATAAGTCGAAGGAAGCAGCGGGCGAGCAGAAGTTGGTTCCGGCAAATCATCCCATCCTCGTGCGAGAGATTCTGAGTCATACCAGCGGCCTGCCGTTCAAGTCGAAGATGCAACCCGGCGCGCTGGATCTGCTGCCTCTCAAGGATGCCGTGCGCAGTTTTGCCGCGGAGCCGCTGATTTTTCAGCCAAACACAGATTATTCGTATTCAAACGAAGGCCTGAACACCGCGGCGAGAATCATTGAAGTGGTGAGCGGCATTCCCTATGAGCAATTCATGCAGGAGCGGCTTTTCGATCCGCTGGGCATGAAGGATACAACATTCTGGCCCAACATTGAGCAGATTCGCAGGCTTGCGAAAACTTACAAACTGGACGCGAAAACCAAGGATCTGATGGAAGTTCCCATCGATCAGTTGACTTACCCGCTCGATGATCGGCAACACCGGTATCCGATGCCGGCCGGGGGGCTGTTCTCCACCGCTGAAGACGTCTCAAAGTTTTGCCGGATGATTCTGAATGGCGGCGCGCTCAATGGCAAGCGATACATTTCTGCAAATGCGCTACAGGAGATGACCAGCAGGCAGAACGGTGGCCTGGGCGGAACGAGTTATGGTTTTGGTTGGGGCGTCTCCGCAAGCGGTTTCGGCCATGGCGGCGCATTCAAGAATGCAATGGAAATTGACCCTGTGAAGGGCCGAATACTCATCTTCATGGTCCAGCAGGATGGGCCGTGGGGGACACCGGAGGGCGATGCGATTGTTTCCACGCTGCAACGGCTTGCGGATGAGATGGTTGCCGCACACCCAGCCATTCCTGCAGCCAGCGGGCGTGTGCCTTAACTTCGACGAGTCTCCCAGGTCTGGATTATCAGACCTGGGAGACCCTCAAGATCTTCCGAACTCAAATGCTCCCCGCCCTCAAAGTGCATTTTGAGCGCTCCATAGTTTCGTTGAAATACTGCTTTCATGTTTGCCGGCAGCACAACGAAAACCGGCAGGCCAGGAGTTCATCCCAGCCTACCGGATTTGCGCAAATACTGCTTCTTACTGTCCGCTGTTCACTGTCAGCTGCGTTACGGCACAAAGACGCGCAGACGGACGTGCCATTTGGTGCTTTCGCCCGGCTTCAGCGTGACCATGCCGGTGTTCGTCGCGCCCCACTCCTTGCCGAATGGGTCGCCAAAGTTGAATTGATGTTCGACAGCCACGAATTGCTTGGCTGGCGGCGCATAAACCTGGATGGCCTTGATCTCCGGCGACAAGCCCTCAATCTTCACGCCATAGTGCGCGGCCGGATCGGTAATTTCCACCGTGGCTATGCCGGCCTTCCAATCAATGTGGTTCCAGTTGTCGTCAAAGAACTCCGTACCCAGCGCCTTGCCTCCTGGCTCGCGCATATCAAAGCGAGTGCCGGCCACGGGCAGGATTTTGCCGGTGGGGAAGACGTTGTCGTAGTTATCCACTTCAGCTACCGTTGAGGCCGGCACACGCAAACGCGCCTGTGTGCGGTCGCCTGACGGCAGGTTGAAATACGGATGCCACGCAATGGCCATCGGTTCGGAGGCGGCGCCTACGTTGTGCGCCACAATGGTGGCATCCACCGCATCCGCCGTCAACGTGATGGTCACCACCAGGTCGGTCTTTGACAGCCAGTGGCCGCCAAAGTCGCCGGCGTGGATGATGCCAGTCACTTGCTCGCCGCCCGGCGTCTTCTTCACAGTCACGTCGCTGGCTTGGGACTTCAGAATCAGTCCGTGCATGGCGTGGCGCTCGGCGGTGGGAAGCCTGCCGCTGCTGTTGGCCGGCAATGTCAGTGTGTGGCCCTGCCAGGCGGTGGTAATGGTTTTGCCGTCGGCCGACAGCTTGCCGCGAATGCGGTTGGGGTAGGGAACCAGAAACGCCGCGCCCAGCCGGTAGCCCAGATCGCCGTTGGCGGTGTCTTCCTGGTCAAGCATCTTGGCCGCTGTGGCCAGTTCTTCCGGCATCAGCACGTCGATGTTGCCCTTGCCGGGGAAGTTGGCGGTCACCTGCAAGACTTCCATGCCGCGGCCTGGCAAGATGGTGACGCTGGTGAACTCCGGCTTGGTGGTGCTGACGGCGGCACGGCTCAGGGTGACGATCTTCTGGCCGCCGATCTCGGTAACGGCCTGGGCCTGGCTGACCAGCGAGAGCGAGCCGGCCATCAGAACCGGCAGGGCAAGGGGCAGCAGAACAACTGCGTAAATAAGAGTCTTCATCTCCATCCATCCTTCAATGTGTAATCGATTTTTCCGGAGCAGGCTCGCCGATGGGTCCACTTTCACGACGGCAAAGAGCGCACTCCGGACGCAGCGCCATTTTACGCCACGCCGTCTGCTGTTGCTCAAAGCATAGTGAGTGACTGCGGCGGCGCAAGCAAAAGGCAGTGCCAGCTGGGTGCCCATCTTTAGTGCATTCATTCAGTTCCCGGCACTTGGGCCACTTGCCAGCCCAAGGGTACTCCAAGTGTGTATCCGATGGCAGTGAAATGTAGGTCTTAGCTCCCCGGTTCCCAAAAGCGAGGGACCGGGGGCACCCTCGGCGGCGGGTGACTTCATTATCGAGACCGGGACCAGTCGCCTACACGGTTTCTCGAAGAGGCAAAGGCGAAGATGCGGTCACGAAAAAGTGCTGTAAAAGAGGTGTTTTTTCGCACGAAACGGGCAAAAAAGCGTGTTTTCGGACCCCCAAAACGGTGGTTTTTCGGGGTTTGTGTTTACTGATGAGTACACATGGATGGTTGATGAATATGTTTATTATGTGTAACTTGCATGAATGATCCCCTCTCAAAAACTCGGTTTTGAGGGTGGGGGGGTGGGGGTGTCGCTGTTTCCTTCCCCTTTTGATCGCTTTTCCTTTGCCCCTGCGCCCTCTTCTTTTTCCCAACTCAAAACCATTGTGCGCCCAGGGAGAGTAATTATAAGCAAGCGCCTGCCACCTGCGGTGGGGCCAGCCGGCGATTGCGCGCCATGGGGTTCGTGGTTTCCCACCCATCGCAAAGAACGCGATGGATGTGGCACCCGGCAAATTTGAAGCAGGGAACAGGGATCAGGGAACAGCCGGTAGCTCCGAGGTTCGTGCGTTCCCCGATCCCCAAAAGCTGGCGACCGGGGGCACCCGCACCAGCGCTTGTGGCACTTTTTGCCATGGGGTGCGCGGGTGTACACTGCCCTTTACGTTCAAATAACAAAACCATGCCAGCTGAAGATAATCTTTGCGCCCTGAGCCACACGCGCGGTCCCAGCCGCCCGCTTCTAGAACTGACTATAGGCGAACTGCTCGACCGCACCGCCAGCCGCTATCCCGGCCACTTGGCCGTTGCCAGTTGCCACCAGGGCAAGCGTCTCACATGGTCCGAGCTTTCCGCCGAGGCCGACCGCGTTGCACGCGGGCTTTGGGCTCTTGGCGTAAGACGCGGAGACCGCGTCGGCATCTGGTCCACTAATTGTATTGAGTGGGTGATGATGCACATGGGCGCAGCCCGCGCCGGAGCAGCGCTGGTCAACATCAACCCCGCCTACCGCTCCCACGAGCTGCAATACACCCTGCAACGCTCGCGCATGAAGGCTCTCTTTCTCTGGCACAAGGACAAGCACGCCGACTACGAGGAGATTTTGGGCCGCGCGAGCCACGGCCTCGAACTTGCCCTCCAGCGCACCATCTACTTCGACTCGCCGGAGTGGCCCGCGCTGCTGGACGCTGAGGGCCGCCTGCCCGACCGCGTCTCCTCGGACGACATTGCCAACATCCAATACACCAGCGGGACGACTGGACTCCCGAAGGGCGTGCTGTTGACCCACCACAACATTGTGAACGACGGGCAGTTCCTGGCTCAGGGCTTTCACTACACCGAGCAGGACAAGATCGTGATGCCGATGCCCTTCTTCCACTGCTACGGCTGCGTCATCGGCACCATGTCTGCCCTCAACTCCGGCGCAGCCCTCATTCTGCCCAACTGGACCTTTGAGGCGCGGAGCACGCTGAAGGCCGTCCAGGATGAACGGGGGACTTCAGTCTACGGGGTTCCGGCCATGTACGTGGCCGAGTTTGGCCTGCCCGACTTCGCCAGCTTTGACTTGACCAGCCTGCGCACCGGCATGATGAGCGGTGCGCCCTGCCCGATCGAACTGATGCGGCGCGTCCTCAACGAGATGCACTGCAAGGAACTGGTCATCGCTTACGGCCAGACGGAAACTTCGCCGGTATGCACGATGAGCGACGCCAGCGACTCTATTGAGGTTCGCGTCAATACCGTGGGCCGCGCCATGCCACAGACGGAGATCAGGATTATCTCTCGCGAGACGGGCCAAACCCTGCCTATCGGGGAGCAGGGTGAAATCTGCGTACACGGCTTTACGCTGATGAAGGGCTACGATGGCGACCCGGAAGGCACCCGTCAGGTGATCCACGATGACGGCTGGCTCTATACCGGCGATCTGGGCATCATGCGCGAGGACGGCTGCATCCACCTTACCGGCCGATCCAAAGACGTGATCATCCGCGGCGGAGAAAACATCTATCCCCGCGAGGTCGAGGAGTTTCTTTACACCCATCCCAAGGTCGGCGAGGCGCAGGTCGTCGGCATCCCCAACGCCCGCCTCGGCGAGATCGTCGCCGCCTGGGTCCGCCTCAAGCCGGGCGTCGAAGCCACTGAAGAAGAGATCAAGGAATTCTGCCAGGGCCAGATCGCCTACTACAAAATCCCAGAGCACGTCCGTTTTGTCACCGAGTTTCCCATTACCCTCAGCGGCAAAATCCAGAAGTACAAAATCCGCGAGTTCGAGATCGAAGCGAGAGGGTTGCAGTCGGTGGCGAACGCGGCTACGGCGTAAGGGAGTTATACGGCGGGATCAGTTCGTGGTTTCACAGCTCCCAAACACGGGACCTGGGAAACCCGGCGCTTGTGGCCAGCATCTGCCGGGTCCGTGCCTCTTGCATAAGCCAAGCTATCAACCGGCCGTGCCCATCCTAAGGGTCCAATTCCAATCAACGCTGCAAGCGAAAGAGTAAAATTCATAAGTATGCATGAGCTTTCACTTGTCACGAGCATCGTCGAGACGGTGACCGAGTCGCTGGACGCCTATCAGAAAGCGCGTGTGCTCGCCGTTCGGCTGCGCGTTGGAGCGCTCGCCTCGGTGGTTCCCGATTCGCTCGAGTTCTGCTGGGGGATTGTCTGCGAAGGAACACCGCTGGAAGGCTCCCGGCTGATAATCGATCTGCTGCCGGTGGTCGTCCATTGCGAGCGTTGCGGCAAGGATGCGGAGTTGGAGGGGGTGCAGAGCTTCCGATGCCCGCGCTGTGGCGAGCCGTGCGGCGAACTGCGCCAGGGCCGCGAACTGGAGATTGATTCCATCGAGATTGACGAAGAAGAGAGGACAGCATGACCAGAATTGTCGAGTTGCGGCGGGGAATTCTCAAGAAGAACGACGAACTGGCGGCTGCCCTGCGCTTGAGCTATGCCGAGGCCGGCGTACTGGTGGTGAATCTGGTTTCCAGCCCTGGGACGGGCAAGACCGCTTTTCTGGAGCGGACGCTCACCGAGCTGCGTGCGCGCGGCTCGCGCGTGGCAGCGCTGGTTGGCGATCTGGAGACCGACAACGACGCCCGGCGGCTGGCCTCAAGCGGCGCTCCCGTCCGCCAGATCAATACCCATGGCATCTGCCACCTGGACGCGGAGATGATTGGCAAGCACATAGACGGCTGGCCGGAAGTAACGCTCAGAGGCCTCGATTATCTCTTCATCGAGAATGTGGGCAACCTGGTCTGCCCGTCCAGCTACGATCTGGGCGAGCGAATTCGCGTGGTCCTGCTGAGCGTGACCGAGGGCGAAGACAAGCCGCTCAAGTATCCGACGATGTTCAACTCCGCTGACGCCGCCGTCATTACCAAGATGGACATCAGTGAGCCGTGCGGCTTTGACCGCGAGCTGGCGCTCCACAACATCAATGAGATACGGCCGGGGATCAGGATCTTTGAGACCTCCGCCAAAACCGGCGCGGGGATGGAGGAGTGGCTGGAGTATCTGGCGGAGATACGAAAGGATCGGAGGTAGGAACGTACAAAGCGTTGGAACGGTTCGCGAGGCAAAAGACTATTTGGCCGGGAAGATTGTGGCGGAAGCGAAGCGAGAGGGAAATCCTCTGACAGAAGTGGAGCGAAAGATGCTCTACTTTTCCGAAACCGACTGGACGCTTCCCGGTATGCTCGAAATCAACGCCGAGTTCGAGAAAGACTATAACGGCAGCGAATACGAGAGCAAGATAGCCGGACTAATACGCAACATCGAAGTGCGCGATGCCGATGATGAACAGGAAATGAGGACTTGGGACCATGCGGTCGAAAAACTGAGTGAGGGCGACAATTACCTGTCGATAATGCTCAATCGTTCCTTTACTCCAGAGGGGGAAACCATTCGGCCGCCTCATGACCGGTTGAAACTTTGGCTCACTGCTTTTGGCATCGTATTCGGCACCTTCGGCCTACTGGGGCTGCTCAATTGGGCATTTGGACCTAAGCTCTGGGCTTTACAAGATTGGCTCTCCGACCACGGCGTTCGCGGCTTGCCGGGGCTTATTCTCCTTGCGGTCATTGTGCTGTATTGGCTGGCTAAGCCCAAAGCCGTGGCAGCATTTGATGGGTTTTTTAATCGGAAGAAAACAACAAAACGCGCGGGATGAATCTGTGATCCAACTCACCCTATACGCCGCCCCCTGGACGGAATACCATAGAAGCTATGTGCTTAGCGATTCCGGGAAAAGTTGAGGAAATTTTCACCGAGGGCGATCTTCGCATGGGGCGGGTGAACTTTGGCGGGGTGGTTAAGCGCGTCTGCCTGGACTACGTTCCAGAACTCGTGGTGGGCGACTATACCATTGTCCACGTGGGCTTTGCGCTCTCCAAGATCGACGAAGAGACGGCCTTGCAGACGCTCGATGACTTCCGCCAGATGGGTGTGCTGGACGCCGAGTTGGAGAGCGAGGAAGAGGCCTTTGCGCGGGCTGCCGCCACGCCGCAATCGCCCTGCCCCGATGGAAGCTGTTCAGCGGAAGAAGTTTAGAGGATTTTTGGAAATAGTGTAGGCCGGAATTTTGTCGGTATCCCACCCATTCCGCAGAAAAAAGCGGAATGGATGGGGCACGGAAGTTTATAGCAAAAGCTAAAATGCTCTAGGCAAGACGAAAGCTGAATCAATCCATGAAGCCAATTCTCATTCCCGATTCCGCCCGCCGCTGGGATTGCCTGAGCCTGGGCGAAGTGATGCTCCGGCTCGATCCCGGCGAGAGCCGCATCCACACCACGCGCCAGTTTCAGGTGTGGGAGGGCGGCGGCGAATATAACGTGGCCCGCGGCCTGCGCCGCTGCTTCGGCCTGCGCACAGCCATTGCCACGGCGCTGGCCGACAACCCCGCCGGACGCCTGGTGGAAGACCTGATCCTGCAAGGGGGCGTCGATCCTTCGCTGATCCGCTGGCTTCCTTACGACGGCGTGGGCCGAACGGCGCGCAACGGCATCAACTTTACCGAGCGCGGCTTCGGAGTGCGCGCCGCGGTGGGCTGCTCGGATCGCGGCCACACCGCCATCAGCCAGGTCAAAACCGGCGACTTCGACTGGGAGGCAATCTTCGGCGCGGCGGCGGGTCGGGGTCCCCAGGAAGCGATTGTTGCTTCCTGGGGTGGTAAGGGCGCGCGCTGGTTGCACACCGGCGGCATCTTCGCCGCGCTCTCGGCCTCTACCGCCGAGGTGGCTGCCGAGGCCATGGACGCCGCCCGCCGTCACGCAACGCCGGTCTCCTTCGATCTCAACTACCGCGAATCGCTGTGGAAGAGCATCGGCGGCAAGGCCAAGGCACAGGAAGTGAACCGCGAGCTGGTGCGCAAGGTCGATCTGCTGCTGGGCAACGAGGAAGACTTTTCCGCCATGCTGGGCGTCGAGATCAAAGGCGTCGGCGAGGAGTTTGCCGAGCTGCCCATCGCCGGCTACGAAGAGATGCTGCGCGAAGTGGCCGCGGCTTATCCCAACCTGAAGCTGGTGGCCAGCACCCTGCGCACCGCACACTCCGCCAGCCGCAACGCGTGGGGCGCCATCGCGCTTTACGAAGACAAGATCATCCACGTTCCCCAGCGCGAGATCGACATCTTTGACCGCGTGGGCGGCGGAGACAGCTTTGCCTCCGGCCTGATCTACGGCCTGCTTGCGGGCAGGCCCATCGAGTGGGCGGTACGTTGCGGCGTGGCTCACGGCGCGCTGGCCATGACCACTCCCGGCGACACCAGCACCGCGACGCTGGCCGAAGTGGAACGCATCATCCAGGGCAGGTCAGCAAGAATTGCCCGATAAAAGGCAGGTTGGCAAGGATTGCCTGATAAGAGGAAGAGAATGTCAGAGACTACACAGGAAATCATCGAACGCGTGGGGCTGATCCCAGTGCTGCGCGCGCGCAATGCCGCACAGGCTCATGCTGTTGTCGAGGCGATGATCGCCGGCGGCGTCACGATTGTTGAAGTCACCATGACCGTACCCGGCGCGGTGGAGCTGTTGAAGGAGTTCAAGAAAGAGTACGGAGCGAAGCTGTTGCTCGGCTCCGGCACCGTGACCACCGCCGCGCAGGCCGAGGCCACTATCGATGCGGGCGCGGAGTTTGTCGTCAGTCCCAGTCTGCATCCTGAAGTCATTGCAGCGACCAAAGCCAGGAAGAAGCTCTCCATCCCCGGTGCGCTCACGCCCACCGAAGTGATTACGGCATGGAACGCGGGCGCGGATTACGTGAAGATTTTTCCTTGTTCGGCGGTGGGCGGCGCAAGCTATTTGAAGTCACTTCTGGGGCCGTTTCCCTTTCTCAAGCTGATTCCCACCGGCGGCGTCACGCTCGCCACCGCCGCGAGCTTCTTCAGCGCCGGGGCGCGCGCGCTGGGCGTGGGCAGCGACCTGGTCAATTTAGCCAAGGTCGATGCCGGAACTCCGGAGACCGTCACCGAAACCGCACGCGAGTATCTCAGAATTCTTGCCCAGGCGCGGCAGAGGAGAAAAGAATGAAGTACCGGGCCGAGTTCGCAAGATTGTGCGAGCGCGGCGCAGGGTGCGAGGAGCTTTTTGGGGCAGGGAAACTTTTCAGCTATCGCTCCCGTCAAGTCGTACTGTGCGGCTGTCTGCATTCTGTTCCGACGCGACCGTACAAATTCACCGCGAGGTTTTACCGATGAAACAGCTTTTGTGTCTATGCGCGGCCTTGATGATGTCTTTCAGCGCCGCAACCGCATTCGCCGCCGACTTTACCGGCACCTGGACCGGCAATATGGTTACGCCGGATGGAAACAGCTTCCAGATCACGTTCACCTTCAAGCAGGACGGCGCCAAGCTGACCGGCACGGTTGCCGGGCCGCAAGGCGATCCGATGGAAATCAGCGACGGCAAGGTTGATGGAGACAAGCTCTTCTTCAACGTGAGCTTCAACGGCATGACAATCAAGCATGAAGGCGTCCTCAGCGGAGACACCATCAAGCTGACATCCAAGTCCGATCAGGGCGACTTTCCTCCGGGTGAGATGACGCTGACACGGAATAAAGCCAGCCAATGAAGTATCTTACCGAATTTCGCAACGGCGAAATTGCGCAGCGAATGGGGCGCGAGATAGCTGCTGTCGCTACGCGCCCCTGGAAGATTATGGAGGTCTGCGGCGGGCAGACGCACTCCATCATCAAAAATGGAATCGACCAGATGCTTCCCGCCGGCATCGAGATGATTCACGGCCCCGGCTGCCCGGTCTGCGTTACGCCGCTTGAACTGATCGACAAGGCGCTGGCCATCGCCGCGCAGCCGGGCGTGATCTTCTGCTCCTTCGGCGATATGCTGCGCGTTCCCGGCAGCGAGGGCGATCTCTTCCAGGTGAAGGGCGCGGGCGGCGACGTGCGCGTGGTCTACTCGCCGCTGGACGCGGTGGAGCTGGCCGTTAAAAACCCCGACAAGCAGGTTGTTTTTTTCGGCGTGGGCTTTGAGACCACCGCTCCCGCCAACGCGATGAGCGTGCATCTGGCCAAGCGGCGCGGGCTGAAGAATTATTCGCTGCTGGTTTCGCACGTGCTGGTGCCGCCGGCGATCTCGGCCATTTTGGAGTCGCCGGGAAACACGGTGCAGGGATTTCTGCTTGCCGGGCACGTTTGCAGCGTGATGGGCTACTGGGAGTATCCGCCGCTGGCTGCCAAATACAAGGTTCCGATGGTCGTCACCGGCTTTGAGCCGCTCGACCTGCTTGACGGCATTCGCCGCTGCGTGATTCAGCTTGAGGCTGGCCGCCACGAGGTCGAAAACGCCTACGAGCGCATTGTCACCTTTGAGGGAAACCAGGCTGCGCAAAAGCTGCTGGCTGAAGTTTTTGAGGTCACTGACCGTGCGTGGCGCGGGATCGGCGTCATTCCGAAGAGCGGCTGGCGGTTGAGCGAGCCGTATAAAGAATTCGACGCGGAAAAAAGATTCCAGATCGCCGGCATTCATACCGTCGAGTCGCCGCTCTGTAGATCGGGAGATGTGCTGCGCGGGGTCATCAAGCCCTCCGAGTGCTCGGCCTTCGGCAAGGAATGCACACCGCGCCATCCGCTGGGCGCGACCATGGTTTCGAGCGAAGGCGCCTGCGCGGCTTACTATAATTACGGACGATTTATCTCGGCGGAGGAGCTGGCGAAGACAGTGGTCAGTTGTCAGTGAACAGTGGTTAGTTCTCAGTTATTTACTGTATACATCGAAGCAGGCTTTGTAACCGGGCACGACTTTAGTCGTGCCGAAAACGCAGCAAAATAATGTTGGGCTTTAGCCCCTGTACAGAGGTAACAATGTTCGATGCTTTAGCAGAGTTCATTTCCATGCAGCAGGGAGATTCGACCGAGTTTATTGCAAAGGCGCGAGCGATTGCCATTGGAGTTGCTCAGGAATATGAGCCTGCGCGCCTCTACGCTATCCGGATTGACAACTGGTTTGGGCCGAAGTGGATGCACTTTGCGGGAAAGTTCACCGTTGGAAGGCTCCCTCACAGTGGACCTACTGCGGCTATCGGCGTTCACAAGGCGCGCTTGCACGTGCCGCCGTTTGTTCCTCATCGCGTAGTGGCCGAGCGGGTATTTGCAGGGCCGGATTTTCAAGAGAGAATAGCTGCGCCACCGCTGCATATCGAGATTCCGAGCAAAATTGCTCTGCGAAGACGTATTGCGGACATCGACAATATTGCGGCATTCGTATGGTTCAGCGGAGAGTCCGAGGCGCAAAAGCGTGGTTCGGTGATGGTCTATCTACCAGATGATTTCGATCCGACAGCGCCTCGTCGAGGCAAATTAGGTCATCGGGGCAAGTTAGGCAGCAGCGGAGCATTTTATATGGGCTTTTCAAATAATGAAATCAGCTGGGAGCCAGTGATGCTACGTGGGGTTTCGCGTGGCGAAGTGGCACACTTTGAGGAGAGTGGTCGAGCTTTGATCGATAACCAGCCTTCTCTCAGGGGCTAAAGCCCAACATTCTTTTGTTGCTCTATCGGCACGACTGAAGTCGTGCCCTTTCAAAACTGAGTTACCGGGGAAGTTCAATGACTGAAGAATTGAAAAAAAACGCGCCTGATTTCTCGAACTGGTCGTGCCCGCTGCCGCTCGCCGGCTATCCCACCATTGTGATGGGCCACGGCGGCGGCGGCAAGCTGGGCAACGAGCTGGTGGAGCATCTGTTTCTGCCCGCCTTTCGCAACGCGGAGCTGGAGAACCTGGGCGACGCGGCGGTTCTCGACCTCGGCGGCGGCAAGCTGGCCATGAGCACCGATTCCTTCGTCGTGCAGCCGCTGTTTTTTCCCGGCGGCTCGATTGGCGAACTGGCGGTGAACGGCACGGTGAACGACCTGGCCGTCAGCGGCGCGGAGCCGAAGTATTTGAGCGTCAGCTTCATCCTCGAAGAGGGCTTTCCGCTAGCGCAGCTGGCGGCGATTGTGGACGATATGGCGCGGGCCGCGGCCACGGCGGGCGTGAAGATTGTTACCGGCGATACGAAGGTCGTCGAGCGCGGCCACGGCGACGGCTGCTACATCAACACGGCGGGCGTGGGGCTGCTTCGTCCCGGAATTTCAGTAAGTCCGCTGCATGCAATGCCCGGCGACGCGATTCTCGTCTCCGGCTTTATCGGCGACCACGGCATGGCGATCATGAGTGTGCGCGAGGGGTTGGAGTTCGAGAGCCAGATTCGCTCCGATTGCGCCGCGCTGAACGGGCTGATTGCCGAGGCGCTGGGGGCGGCGGGCGCGGCGATTCACACCATGCGTGACCCCACGCGCGGCGGCCTTGCCTCCACGCTCAACGAGATTGCCCAGGCCTCCGGCGTGGGCATTGAGATTGACGAGCCAAGCCTGCCGGTACGACCCGAAGTCCAGTCGGCCTGCGAGCTGCTGGGCCTCGACCCGGTTTACGTGGCCAACGAGGGCAAGGCGGTTTTCTTTGTCGCGCCAGAGGCCGCTGAGCAGCTTCTCACCGTCCTGCGCGCCCATCCGCTGGGGCGCGACGCCGCGCACATTGGCCGGGTTACTGCCGAGCACAAACGAATGTTAGTCGCGCGTACCGCAATGGGCGCCAATCGCGTGATTCCGATTCAAATTGGCGAGCAGTTGCCGCGCATTTGCTGAAGAGCGCGCACGAGTGAGATTCGAGCCTGCCGCCCTGCGCTTTGCTGGACGAAAACGCTGGCGCAGCTTAGGCCCCATCGGCGACAATATCTTCCGTCATGAAAAAACTTTCTCGCCGTGAATTTCTGTTGACTGCTTCCGCCGCCACGCTTGCCGCCGCGGCATCGACTTCAGCCGCCGCGCCCCTGGTTGCGGCCCACCGCCGCCAACGGGTCTTTGTTGCCTCCGGCGCCAGGGAAGGCATTCTGGCTTACGATTGGGATCCAGCCAACGGCGAACTCGCTCCTGCAGGAGTAGCCGCCCCGCTGAACAGCGTCTCGTGGATCACCTACTCACGGAACCATGAGTTTCTCTTTGCCGCCGCTGACGGAAAGAGCTTCATGGGCAAGCACTCCGGCGTGGCGGCCAGCTTCCGCGTGGTAAACGGAGAACTGCAACCGCTTTCGGAGCAGAACTCGGCTGGCGCGGGCACCTGCTACGTGGCTCTGGACCACACGGACCGCGTGCTGCTTGCAGCCGATTACAGCGGCGGATGCGCGGCAAGTTTTCTGGTGCGCGAGGGCAAGCTCAGCCCCGCCGTCTGGACCGAACACTACACCGTCCACGGGCCCAACGCCGAACGCCAGGAGAGCGCCCACGCGCACTTCGCTTCCTTCTCGCCCGACAACCGCTTCGCCTACATCAACGACCTGGGTGGGGACGTGATCCACATCTATCACGTAAACACAGCAACGGCGCAGTTGATTGCGGCGGGCAGCTACCACGCCAAACCCGGCGCCGGCCCGCGCACGCTGCATTTTCATCCCAACGGCCACACCGCTTACTCGGTGAACGAGCTGGATTCGACGGTGGACGTGCTGGAGTGGAGTCCTGCGGACGGCGGGCTTGCTTTGGTCAAGCGCATTGAATTGCTGCCCGAGGGCTATCACGGTCCCACGCGGGCCTGCGACACGGTTATCACTCGCGATGGAAAGTTTGTTTACTTTGCCAATCGCGACAAGGATTTTTTATATAGCTTCCGCGCGGAGTTTGCGACAGGAAAACTGACGCCGATTGGACGCACAGCCTGCGGCGGCAAAACGCCGCGCAACTTTACGCTTGACCCGACCGAGCGCTGGATGCTGGTGGCCAACCAGGACTCGAATTTGATCAGCGTCTTCGCGCGCAATCCGCTTTCAGGCGCGCTGGCCAATGAGGGAAAGAGCTTTCCGGCGACAGCTCCGATGCGGATTCTGTTTGCGTAAAAAAACAGGGTAGAGGGAATCGGGATCAGGAAGCTGACCGGCCCAAATAATGTATTCCGTTTCTTCCTTGCTCCCTATGTCTCAAGCGCTCACCAGCGCTGGAGTACCGGCTTCCAGGTTCTCTTCGACCGGTTCGGCGGTCACCGGCACGTGCGCCAACTCCCAGGCGGAGCGATCCTTGATGAGCCGCGAAACCAGCGCGGCGTGCATGGCGTGGCCCGCGCGCTCGGCCACTACATGACCCTCGATGCGCCGGCCGGCCAGCGCCAGGTCGCCGATGAGGTCCAGCACCTTGTGGCGCACATACTCATCGGCAAAGCGCAGCGGGCCGTTCTCCGGTCCGTTGGCGCCCAGAATGATGATGCTCTCCGGCCCTGCGCCGCGAATCAGGCCCATGTCGCGCAGCTTTTTTTCGTCGGCCTTGTAGCCAAAGGTGCGCGCCGGAGCGATGGTCTGTCCGTAGGTCTCCGCGGCCAGGTCAACGCTGGCGCACTGCCGGCCGATGGGCGCGGGAAAGTCGATAGTGTAGAGGATTTTGTAGCCAGAGCCGGGGTAGACGCCGATGAATTTATTGCCCTCGCGCACTTCGACCGGGCGCAGCACGCGAACCGTCTCGCGGCGGCGTCGCTGGGTGCGGATGCCCACGCTTTGGAAGGCCTGCACGTAAGGCAGCGCGCTGCCGTCCAGGATGGGCAGCTCCAGGTTGTCCAGCTCGGCAATCACGTTGTCCACGCCCATGCCGATCAGCGCCGAGAGCAGATGCTCGGTGGTCGAGATGAGTACGCCCTGACGCATAAGGCTGGTGGCGTAGCTGACTTTGGCGACGTTGCGTCCGATGGCGGCGATCTCGAAGTTGTCCAGGTCGGTGCGCCGGAAGACGATGCCCGAACCGGCCGGCGCGGGCAGCAGGCGCATGGTGACCGGCGCGCCGGAGTGCAGCCCGACACCAGTGAACTCCATGGATGCGGCAATCGTCTGCTCCAGATGCGCTGGACTCAGGTGCGCTGAAATGGACAAAAACTTTAACTCCGACGGTAAAAAATCAAGTACAAAGTTAGATTAGCCCCGGGGACGCATCTCTGTCCTGTGGCATTTTTGCCACACTTTGCGCCGATTGGCGAAATATTTTGCGAGCGTCTGCGGAACGGGTCATAGCTCATATAGATAGAATTAAGGGGGAGAATATTGAGCGAACATCTACCTCATCCAAGTCTTCACAGTTTCACGGTAAATAGGGGGATAGGGGTATTTTTCCGGTACGGACCGGCCACATCTCTGACAAATTTGCCCAGAGAGAGAACACCTGCGGGGTGGCCGGAAGCTCACTCCGTTCACAGGAACAAGGATCAGGGATTGCGGCTGATGAACATGGTTTCATTGTGCGTCTGCCGGGTCCAATGATCCGCAATATCTTAGAAGAAAAATGTATCGCTCTGGAATGGCGAGTTCATATCCATGTGGAAAACCGTACCTCTGTTGAATTTATTTACGATGGAAATGCGTATCTATTGAACGGCACATGGGGCAAAAATGTTTCACAGCCGGTCAGGATGACAGCTTTTTTCACTCTGAATGACGGCATTGTCAGGATGGGAACTTGAGATACCAAACATCTCATTATAAAATCGATGGGAATTTCATGGGTTGCATGGAGGGAGCCGCATGAGCAAAAGAGTTGTGGCGATTGCCGGCAGCTATCGCAGGGGTGGCGTTACGGATCGCGCGGTGGAAGCGGTTCTGGCGGGTGCGCGGGAGAAGGGTGCGGAGACGTACACGATCTATCTGGCCGAGCGGCGGATCGAGTTTTGCGCCAATTGCCGGCAATGCGTCCAGCAGGCAGGCGGCGAGCGAGGAAAGTGCGCCATCGATGACGATCTGGGGCCGATGCTCGAGGAGATCGAAGCAGCTGACGCGCTGGTGCTGGCGTCGCCAGTGAACTATTACAACGTGACAGCCCTCTTTCGCCGATTTCTTGAGCGGCTTCTGGGCTGTGCCTATTGGCCGTGGGGGCAGAAGGGTCCCAGCTTTCGCAGCAAGCAGCAGCCGCGTAAGGCCGTGCTTGTCTCTTCGGCGGGAATGCCTGGGTTTTTGATTCCCCTTGCCACCGGAGCGCCGAGGGCGTTGCGGTTGGCGGCCAGAATGCTGGGCGCTCGCGCGGTAGGCAGCCTGTGGATAGGGCTGGCCGCGCAGGAGCCGCATCCGCCGCTCTCAGCGCGGACTCTCGGCAAGGCGCGGCGATTGGGGATGAAGCTGGCCTCCTAGGCCATGGCTTGAGGCGTGGCGGCCTCCTCGGCTTCCAGCTTGTTGCCCATATCGGTGGCGGCGGCGGCCAGCACGCGGTGATGGATGGTAAACAGAGCCAGTTCGAGCCGGTCACTAACGCCGGTTTTGTCGTAGACCGAGCGCAGGTAGTTTTTGATCACCTGCTCGGTGGTCTTCAACCGCAAGGCGATTTCGCGGTTTTTACAGCCCTGGACGATGAGTGCGACGATGCGCATCTCCTTGGGCGTAAGCCGGTCGCGGACCCGTGTGCCCACCATGTCTTCCTCGGGCGAGTCAGCCGTCATTAATTCTGGAGGCATCCAGGTTTCTCCGTTGGCCACCGCGCGCACACACTCGGTCAAGGCCGGCCCGGTGACGTTGCGAAAGACCACGCCGCGAAAGCCATATTGCAGGAATATGCTGCCATTGTCGTTGTTTTCGGCGATCACGATGCCGAGGCTGCCGACGGTCTCCAGTAACATGCGCAAGCGCGCCAGGTCGGGCCGCAGCGAGGCGGCAATAAGAACGATGGAGCCTGGAAATGTTGTGATCGCGTGATGCAAACGGTCAAGGTCGGAGCATTGAGCAATGATTCGCATATCTTCGTCCAAAGCCAGCACCTTGGCGGTGCCAGCCCGAAAAATTGCCTGCGAATCGGCCAATATGATCTTGTTCATAATGTGCGCCTCACTGCTGACTAACCCCGAAGTTCATTGAAAGCCCTGCTACCTTTGATCTCGCCCTTGCCGAAAACAGCGGGGCATACCCAGGAGACAGTCTTTTCTCTTTGGGAGACTATCGGCAGATTCCCGCAAATCCCATGAACTGCTTCAATCTGCAACAAAATTTGATGCCGGACACCTCTCTTTCGTTGCCTGTTAAATAAATGAATATCCTTCCATCCCGGGGCAGTTTCCCTACGAATGAGATTACATTCCTTGAATACAAGCGGTCACGAGAATTCGCGAGCAGCGGCGCTGGATTCTGTTTACTGATGAGGGTCGTGATCAGGATGGCGAACGTCGCATAGGCGTCTGTATTGGCCATCAGCCCGGTGTGCGCGGAGTTCAATCCCATTCAACGACCTTTTCTCCGCACCACAATGCGGTGAAGTTGGTTGGCGAAGTGCCGATGAATTGGATGGAGAGGCACGAATGGCCGATCGCACGGAGATGCTCGAAGCGGCGCTGGAAATAGTTCCCGATGGCGTCGCGCTGCTGAGTCTGGAGGGCCAGGTGGTCTTCTGGAACCGCGCCGCTGCGGCCATCGCCGGGTACGAGAGCGTAGACATCCTGGCGCGGCAGGTGCCTGAGGAGTTGGAGCCACTTCTGCTGGCGGGAGCGCAGTTGGAGAAGATCGAACCGGACGCGGGCGGGCAGTTGGGCCACCGGAGGCTGGTTCACGCACTGCACAAGCTGGGCCACGACGTGCTGGTGATGGCGCGTTATTTTGTGCTGCGCGATGAGCTGGGCGGGCGGGTGGGCATGGCGGTGCTCTTTCATCCCGCCGACAGCCTGGATTCTCTGCCGCACGGAGTCTGTGGACAGGGCGGAGGCGTACAGGCAAGCCAGGCCGTTCTGGAGGATCGCCTGACAACGATCTTCAGGGACTTTTCCAGCGGCGGGCTGCCCTTCGGCGTACTGTGGATCACCGTCGATCAGGCCGAGCAGTTGCGCAAGACCCACGGCGCGGGAGCCTGCGAAGCAATGCTGGAAAAAGTGGAGCGCGCCATGGAAAACGGGCTGCGGCCGACCGAAGAGATGGGACGCTGGGGCGAGGATGAGTTTCTTGTGGTCTCGCACGAGCGCACGCCGGAGATGCTGGCTGCTCACGCGCTGACGCTGGCAGGCCTGGCCCGGACGGCGGAGTTCCGCTGGTGGGGCGACCGGGTACAGATCACCGTGAGCATCGGCGCAGCCCAGGCGAAGGAGGATGGGAGTTTGGTTGATCTACTGGAAAGGGCAAGAGCCGCCATGCTTTCCAGCTTTCACGCGGGCGGAAACCAGATTACATCCGCAGCGGGGAGGCAAGAATGTTCGCCATCATAGGCATTGTCGTGGTTTTCGGAGCAGTTATCGGCGGCTTTCTGATGGAGAAAGGGCATATTCAGGTACTTCTTCAGCCGGCCGAACTGTTGATTATCGCCGGCGCGGCCACGGGCACACTGCTTGTGGCCAATCCCATCCACATTATCAAGTCGATTGCTGCCGCACTGCTCGGAATTCTGAAACCCCCGCCCTTCGGCAAGGCGCGGTACCTGAGCACGCTCAAGATGATGTATCAGTTTCTGAACAAGGTGCGCAGGGAAGGGCTGTTGAGCGTGGAAATGGATGTCGAGAAGCCTGAAGAAAGCTTGATCTTCAAGGAATATCCCGAATTTATCGCCGACCATCATGCCCGCGACTTTGTGTGTGACACGCTGCGCATGGCCATCACCGGCGGCGTGGAGCCGTTCGACATGGATCAGATGATGGAGCTGGATATGGAGGTCCACCACCACGAAGCGACGCAGCCGGTCAGTTCCCTGAGCACCGTGGCCGACGCGCTGCCCGGGTTGGGGATTGTGGCCGCGGTGCTGGGCGTGGTCATCACCATGGGTTCGCTGGGCGGTCCGCAGGAGGAGATCGGCAAGAAAGTTGCGGCCGCGCTGGTGGGCACCTTCCTGGGCATCCTGCTGTGCTACGGCGTGGTTGGCCCCTTGAGCTCGAATATGGCCAAGACGGCTGACGCGCACAACGAATACCTGCACGTGCTGCGGGTGCTGATTCTCTCGTTCCTGAAAGGCTCGGCGCCGATGATCGCCATCGAGATGGGACGGCGCGCGATTCCCGCGCATCTGCGCCCCACCTTCGACGAGATGGAGAAGAACTGCAAGGGACACGCAGCCGGCGCTGAAGCCGCCGCTGCTTAGTATTTGCGATTTGCTTCGGAAAGAAACAGGCAACATGGCAGCGAAGGAAAATCGGCCGATCATCATTATCAAGAAAGTCATCGGCCACGGCGGCGGACACAACGGCGGCGCGTGGAAGGTGGCCTACGCCGACTTTGTCACCGCCTTGATGGCGCTGTTCATCGTGCTTTGGCTGATGGGTTCCAGCGAGCAGGTAAAGAAGGCCGTGGCCGGCTACTTCAACGATCCCAAGGGAACCGGCAAGCTGCTCGGCACCACCCTGTCGGGCACCGGCGCACCGATAGCAACCGCCAACGACGACCAACTGCAACAACTGAAGGATAAGCTCGAAGCGGAGATCAAGGCGCGCAAGGATCTGGAGAAGCTTTCCAAGCAGATCGAGATGACAATTACGCCCGAAGGACTGCGCATCGAGCTGATCGAGGGCAAGGACGCAACCTTCTATGAGCTGGGCAGCGCCAGGCTCAGCGCCAACGGGCAGGAGTTGTTGGCGCTGCTGGCAAAGGAGCTGAAGACACTAACCAATTCCCTGCTGATCGAAGGCCATACGGATGCGAAGCCCTACGCTGGCGACTCGGGTTACAGCAACTGGGATCTGTCGGCGGATCGGGCCAACTCGGCGCGGCGGCTGCTGCAGCAGGATGGCGTGCGCACCGACCAGGTGACCCAGGTGCGCGGCTATGCCGACCAGATGCTGCGCGTGAAAAACAATCCCGACGACCCCTCCAACCGGCGCATTTCGATTCTGGTAAAGAATGACCAGGAGCACGTGCCAACTCTGCTGGCGGGCGACGTTGTGGATGGAGCCACGCCGCTGCCGGTAGGAGCTCAGGGCGCGAATGCCGCCAGGCCGCAGGGCGCGCCGCCCGCCGCCACAGCTCCAGCCAAACCGGCGGCAGCTCCGCCCGCCGCCAAGGCCGGCCTGATGAACAAGCTCCAGAGCATGATGCCGGTAAACAAGAAATAGCCATGCTGGCGAGCATTACACGAGGGGTAAAACCCCCGTTTCCCTTCACATTTGTTTTTTGCAGTCTGTAAAACCAGCACCCTTCAAAGCCAGCACACTTCAGACTGGCCGACTACCCCGGCGTGCGGCTGGTGGACAGGAGACAGGCCAGGGCGAGAGAATTGTGTCGCACGGGGAGATGCCATGATGAGTTCATCAATGACAAGAAGAGATTTTGTACGGCTGGGCGCAGGCGCGGCCGTGGCGGGAGCGGCGGTGAAGACGACGCTGCTGGAACCGGCGGCGATGGCTGCCCAGATGGCGGCAAGTGACCGCAAGATTCGCTTTGTTTCGATTGGAACAGGGATTCGCGGCTGCGATCTCCTGCGCTCGGCGCGGAAGCTGCCCAATGCGGTTCTGGTGGGCACGGCGGACCTCTACGATATGCACCAGAAGGCCGGAATCGAGGCCTGGGGCGCTGAGGTACCCACATCGCGCGACTACCGCGCGCTGCTGGACCGCAAGGATGTGGACGCGGTGTTTGTGGCTACCTCGGACCATCTGCATCGGCGGGTGGTGTTGGACGCGTTGGCAGCGGGCAAGGATGTGTATTGCGAGAAGCCGATGTCGCACAGCGTGGCCGACGGAATCGAAATGGTGGCGGCGGTGAAGGCGCACAAGCGGATTTTCCAAGCCGGCAGCCAGCGCGTGAGCAATGTCGCGTACAAAAAGGCGGCGGAGATCTACGCCTCGGGGCGGCTGGGCGAGGTGTTCTATATCGAGAGCCAGATCGACCGCAATTCCATCTCCGGCGCCTGGGTTTATCCGATTGCGCCCGATGCCAGCCCGCGGACCATCGACTGGGATGCTTTTCAGAGAGATGCGCCGAAGCGGCCGTTTGACGCCTTGCGCTTCTTCCGCTGGCGGCTTTTCCGTGACTACGGCACGGGGCTGGGCGGGGATTTGTATGTGCACCAGATCTCGGGCATCCAGGCGATTACCGGGATCAATACGGTGGCCAGCCGCGCAATAACGAGCGGCGGGCTCTTCCACTACAAGGACGGGCGCGATTTTCCTGACCTGATGGTCACGCTCTTCGATTATCCGGGCGTACGGGTGTGCATACGTTGCAACCAGAACAACGATTCATCCGGCGATGCGACGATCTTCTACGGCTCGAAGGGTACCCTGACGGTGAGCGGCAACTCGCTCACGATGACGCCGCAGGACACCAACCCGCGTCCCGAAGGCTACTCGCTGAATGGCTGGACGGCAGCGGCCAAGCAGCAGTATCTGGACGAGTGGCACCGGGACAATCCAGCCCCGCCCGTGCCGCTGGGCGAGGTGGAAAGATTCTCCGCGCCGCGGGATTACGACGATACCGCCGACCACATCAGTAACTTCTTCCGCGCCATTGAGACGCGGGAGCATGTGCTGGAGGACGAGGTCTTCGGAAACAACGCGGCCAACGCCTGCCATCAGGCCAACTATTCGTATTTTCACCACACCGTGGCGAACTGGGATGCCGCGACCAAGACGATCAAGGGATGAGCGATCATCTTAAGGAGAGCAAAGGGATGAACACGATTTCACGGAGAAGCTTCATGAAGACGACGACAGCGGCGGCGGCGCTGGCCGGCGCGGGCATCAGCAAGCTGGCGGCCAAGCCGCTCAAGATGCCCATTGGCCTGCAACTTTACAGCGTGCGCGAGTTGCTGCCCAAGGACTTTGACGGCACGCTGGCCAAGGTGCGGGCGGCGGGCTACACCGAGGTTGAGGCCGCGGGCTACTACAAGCGCACGGCTGCGGAGTTTCGCAAGGCGATGGACAAAGCGGGGCTGCGCTGCACCAGCACGCATCATTCGCTGGCCGACCTGAAAGCGCATGAGGACGAGCTGATTGCTTACGGTCATGAGCTCGGGCTGAGTTACATGATTTGCCCGTGGCCGATGCCCCGCGACCCGGCGGGGAGTTTCCCGCTGAAGCTGGACGACTGGCGCTGGGTGGCCGAAGAGCTGAACCGTATCGGTGAAAAGACGAAGGCCGCCGGCATGAGCTTCGGCTATCACAATCACGATATTGAGTTCAGCCAGGAGGGTGGGGTGGTCATCTTCGACGAGCTATTGAGGCTGACCGATCCCAAGCTGGTGTGCTTTGAGATGGACTGCGGCCTGGTGGCCATGGCTGGACGCAACCCGGTGGATTATCTCAGCAAGACGCCGGAGCGCTTTCCGCTGATGCACGTGAAGGACGTGGTCAAGGGAGCGGATGGCAAGTTCCACGACACAGAATTGGGCCGTGGCGCCCCGGATTACCATTCGGTTCTGCGCGCCGCCACGGAGTTGAAGCATTACTTCATCGAGCAGGAGGATTTCGACATGGACCCCATCGAGGCTCTTCGGCTGGACGCGGATTATATGCGCAAACTGAATGTGTGATTGAACGGAATGCAGCGGACGGGCTGAACGAAGGCCATTTCAGGAGAGCGAACGAATGAGCAACACATCACGGAGGAGTTTCATGAAGACCACGGCAGCGGTTGCGGCACTGGCCGGCGCGGGCGTAACCAGGCTGGCCGCCAAGCCGTTGAAGTTGCCCGTCGGCCTGCAGCTTTACAGTGTGCGCGAGTTGCTGCCCAAGGACTTTGACGGCACGCTGGCCAAGGTGCGGGCGGCGGGCTACACCGAGGTTGAGGCGGCGGGATACTACAAGCACACGGCTGCGGAGTTTCGCAAGGCAATGGACCGGGCGGGGCTGCGCTGCACGAGCACACACCATGGGTTGGCCGATTTGATGGCGCATGGCGACCAGCTGATCGCCTACGGCCATGAGCTAGGGCTGAGTTACATCATCTCCCCCTCGCCGGTGCGCCGCGTTGCGAATGCTCAAGGCCCGCTCAACCTGGCCGACTGGCAGTGGACCGCCGAGCAACTGAACAAGGTTGGCGAAAAGGTGAAGGCCGCCGGCATGAGCTTTGGCTATCACAATCACGGGCCGGAGTTTGGCGCCGAGAAGGGCGTCGTCTTCTACGACGAGCTGCTGCGGCTCACCGACCCGAAGCTGGTCTGCTTCGAGATGGACTGCGGCTGGGTGGCCGCGGCCGGACGCAACCCGGTGGACTATCTTAGCAAGACTCCGGGGCGCTTTCCGCTGCTGCACGTGAAGGATATGAAGAAGGAGGCAAATGGAGAGTTTGAATCGACGGTGATGGGCCGGGGCGTGGTCGATTACCGGCCAATTCTGCGCGCCGCCACGGGCATGAAGCATTACTTCATCGAGCAGGAGGAGTTTGACATGGATGTGATCGAGGCTCTCCGGCTGGATGCGGAGTATATGCGCAAGCTCGACCTCTGAGCGGACCGTTTTCAGACGCGGCCTTTCTCAGAGAGAGCTACCGTCGTCCGGAGAGCAGGTTGACGACCAGGACGATCAGCGCTACGACCAGCAGCAGGTGAATCAGTCCGCCGGCAATGTGAAAGCTGAAACCCAGGAGCCATAGGACGAGAAGAATTACAAAGACTGTCCAAAGCATAGTTACTCCTTCGATGCGAGAGGCGCATGAGAGCATTGTATCTTCTCATGCGCCTGCAAAGGTTCATCTGCGATTGTTAATTTGATGCGACGGCCTGCGCCTTTGCGCCCCGAACAGCGTCAAGGAATGCGTGGGCAGAAGCCGGCATGGCGATCTCGCCGCTTAAAATGCGGTGGGTGGATATGTCATGACCATAAGTGGCCTCGGTGGAGTCGTCGTCGCGGCGCACATCGGCGCCGGTCAGAGTGAGGCCGGCAAAAAGGCCCCTGGCCCGCGAGTAAGTGAGAATCTCGGTATTCAGCATCCAGTCCGTATCGGCCGTGGCATGGCGGCCCACTGGTCCTGCGGCCGCGGAGGCATCGCCGCCGATCTGGAACTTGCTGTCGATCAACCGCTGCATTCCTCTGTCGCCCTGGAAGATCATCACCAGGTCAACGCCTTCGACGCCGATCTGCAATCCCCAGCTTCCGCCTGTGATGGTAAAGAACGACGGCGCGCTCCAGCCATTTTCAGTGCGGCAGGTGGCCACGCCCCGGCCATTCTCCGCGCCAAAGATAAAGCCGCCCTTGAGCATGTGGGGCACCACGGCCACGCACTTTGCGTGTTCCAGGACTTCTTCCGGAATGCCTCTATCCGGCGCCGACATGATCTCGTGCAGCACCGCGCCCGCGTGATTCAAACGGTCGGCCGTCGCTTCGCGGCCGCTCCCCGCCCAGCACACGCTGGTCATGCTGATTATTGCCGCAATCGTCATTATTTTCTTCATGCATCCCACCTTTTTCTACCCATGCGCAGCGTCACTTGCATCATGCGCATAGAGGCGCAATAGGTATCTCTCACTTTAAAAGCGGAGGATGCATCCGTCTGAGCAAGAACGCTCAGGGGGGAGTGATGCGCGGGCAATACATTTTATGAAAGCAAATGAATAATAACCGGAAAGTGAGCAGAATTGAACGGACCGCCTCTCGTCCCCCGGAATATATTCTTAGTAAGTGTCGGCGTGAGCAAAGGCGAATGGCGTATGCGACTTCCCCGCTTCGGTTGTGCTTATGTCTGCTGTCCTGATGATGGTCGATGAAATCGTATTTCGTCGGCGCAACTGCTAAGTGAACCGCAGTGCTTTCCAGATGTGCATCCTTCCCAATTCCCGCGTTATGACAGAATCGCCTGGAGATCTTTGCATGGCAGTAGTTACGAGTCAGAAGTTCGAAGCCGCCGCCTTTCTTACCAGCGCAGGCCTGGGACGCAGGATCGTGAAACTGGAGCCGAAACAGAATTTCTATTCGCAAGGTGATCCCGCGGACGCTGTCTTTTATCTTCAGCAAGGCCGCGTCAGAGTGACAGTTGTTTCAACCGCCGGCAAGGAAGCTACCATCACGCTTGTCTCCGAGGGCGAGTTTGTGGGCGAGGGCGCTCTGGCGGCAATGCCTGGGCTGCGCCTGTCCACGGCCACCGCTATGACTGCCTGCACGGCGCTCAAGATTGGGCGGGAAGAGATGGCCCGCGTGATGCACGCGGAACCGGAGTTCTCTGATCTGTTTCTGAAGTTTCTTCTGACGCGCTGCATGCGCACACAGGCCGATCTGGTCGATCAGCTCTTCAACTCCAGCGAAAAGCGCTTGGCGCGAATACTGCTTTTAATGGCGGAGTTTGGCCAGCCTGGGGAGCCGGAGATGCTGATTCCGAAGATCTCGCAGGAGACTCTGGCGGAGATGATCGGGACAACACGGTCGCGCGTGAGCTTCTTCATGAATCGCTTTCGGGAACTTGGATTTATCGACTATAAGGACCGCATCTATGTTCACAAATCGCTGCTGAACGTGATCCTGCACGATCAGATGCCAGGCGACAACGCGGAAAAGCCGGATATTACAGACCTGCTTGGAAGCGGGCAAAAAAACTCCCATGCAGCCCTGTCCGAAATTGACCAGCATACCAATTAATTGAATGGGATACTCGCAATAACTCCCTGGGTAAGGATCTCCGCGAGATTCAGGAGGCCCAATATGCGAGCAACACTCTTGGTTGTTGACGATGAAGCATCCATCCGGCTATCCCTGTCGCAGGCGCTCATCGAGATAGGATACAACGTGCGATGCGCTGAAGACGGGTTCTCTGCGCTACGCGAGCTGCGGAGCGCGGTCCCCGATCTGCTGCTTTCTGATCTGAATATGCCCGGTATCTCCGGTTTCGAGTTGCTCTCGGAAGTGCGTCGCTCTTTTCCCGAAATACGGACGATCGCCATGAGCGGCTCGTTTTTCGGCAACGAGGTTCCTTCCGGCGTCGCCGCGGATGCGTATTACCAAAAGGGAAGCAGCCTCCTGGCGCTGATTCGGATCATGAAAAGCCTGCTTCCAATGGAGCAGCAAGCCAGCCGGCCATCCAGTCCTGAAGCGCCTCTGTGGATTTATTGCGACTCTCCTGATTTATTGCCGGATGCGCAGATTACAATCACCTGCCCGGAGTGCGAACGAAGCTTTTCTCAACACCCCCGGCGCCGGCTACTTGCGACGCAAGACAGATTGCATCTATTGCAACAGCGCTATCCACTACGCAATCGCGCCGCATGCGAACCGGATGTCTTTGCAGGCGTTTTCCCGGTAACCCCTGGCTCCTGATAGCGGTAAAACGAGGAGTGAACGATGCGCACCATCACCGAACTGAATATACTGCTGCGCGCGCAAACAAAGTTGCCCGACGGCCTCAACCTGGCGACAGAAGAGTTCAACGAGGATTGGAACTTGGTGCGAACGGTCACGGCCCAGCGGCTGGGAAAGAAGATCGTGACGCGGGGATGGAATTTTATCAAGATACCCGATGAATCTCTGCGATGCGGGGTTGGCGATACATCGCAGGAAGCTATTGCCTGCGCGCTCAAGCTGGCTCTTTGTCGCGTCAACGCCCAGTACAACGCAGCGGAGGTGGAAAGAATCGGGTTGGTCGAGTATCCATGGTTTTTTCTAGCCAGGGTAAAAGTCAATCCGTACTGCATCCAGCAAGACGCTGTTCCAACTGTTTTTGATGAATCATTTTCTGTCCATTGCGCGCCCCGGCAACGGCGGCCGCCTGGTAAAGCCGGGGTTTTACATCCGTATTTAGGCAGCAATAAACACCAGCTCAAACAGATGCTGGCGTTATCCAGAACGGTCGGAGCTGGACCACGATGACCATCACACTCATAGCGGCGATTCTGCTTTTGCTTGATAGAGCCTTGCTTGTTGAGCCAGAGCCGGCGCTGAGCCGCGCTGCCTCTCGCAATTCGCGGCCATAACATCTGGCATGCCGGCGCCGCCGCGAACTGAACAGCTTGGATGATGGCTTCACCAACCGCTACTTTGAATAACAACGGGGAAAAACCCTTCCATGGCGAACACAATCATCCGGTTCATGTTGGGCGGGCGTTGGCCGTTCTTTGCGCGAAGAAATGGAAATATTTTCCGGTACTGAAACAGAAAGCGGCCGTTCTGTGGATTGCCTGGTTCCGTTTGCTCCAGATCCTAGTAGAATCCAGGGCAGAGGCGGACGAGGAGCGCCAACGCCATGAAGATGCGACCGGGGACCCAAACGGGATTTCTGCTGTGTGGCAAGGAGTGGACCGAAGGCGAAGCGCTGGAGGTGCGCTCTCCCTGGGACCAGGGGCTGGTGGGACGGGTGACGGCGGCAACCCGTGCCGATGCGCGCCAGGCAGTGTTTCACGCCGTGGCCAGCCTGCGCCGCACGCGCGCCCTGCCGCGCTGGAAGCGCCGCGAGATTCTGGCGGGCGTGGCCTCGGCGCTGATTGAGCAAAAGGAACGGTTTGCGCAGTTGATTGTGGCCGAGACAGGCAAGCCGATTCGTTTGGCGCGAGTGGAGGTGGATCGCAGCGCGCGCTCGTTCAAAACGGCGGCGGAAGAGAGTTTGCGGCTGGGCGGAGAGAGCATTCCACTGGACCTGACCGAAGGCAACGAGGGCCGCTGGGGTCTTGTACAGCGCTTTCCGGTGGGTCCGGTGCTGGCTATTACTCCCTTCAACTTCCCGCTGAATCTGGTGGCGCACAAGGTGGCGCCGGCGCTGGCCGCCGGTTGCCCGGTGATCCTGAAGCCCGCACCCCAGGCTCCCTTTACCGCGCTGGCGCTGGGCGAGGTGATTCTGAAGGCGGGATGGCCCGAGGAGGCGCTGGCCGTGCTGCCGCTGAGCGATGCGGACACCCTCTGGCTGGCGGAAAAGGAAGACCGTATCAAGCTGATCAGCTTTACAGGCTCGGCAAAGGTGGGTTGGGAGCTGAAGGCGCACTCCGGACGCAAGCGCGTACTGCTGGAGTTGGGCGGCAATGCGGCGCTGATTGTCTGCGGCGATTGGACGAAGCTGGACGAGGCTGCCACGCGCAGCGCGCACGCGGCTTTCGATTACGCAGGCCAGTCGTGCCTGAGCTTGCAGCGCGTCTTTGTGGAGCGCCGCATTTATCAGACTTTTCTACGGAAACTGGTCGAGGCAACGGGCAAGCTGGCCACGGGCGATCCGTCCGCGGAAGTCACCGATGTGGGGCCGCTCATCCGGCTCAACGAAGCCGAGCGCGTGGAAAGCTGGATCAAGGAGGCCCTCGCAGCCGGCGCCAAGCTAGTAACCGGCGGCGAGCGCAGCGGTTCCGTAATAACGCCGGCGATTTTGACTGAAACAAAGCCTGGGATGAAGGTGCGTGATGAAGAGGTCTTCGGTCCGGTTGTCGCTGTCGAGCCTTACGACGACTTTGAACAGGCGCTCTCTGATGTGAACCACTCGAAGTACGGCCTGCAGGCCGGCTTGCTCACCCGCGATGCCGGAAAGATACTCACGGCCTTTCGCGAAGTGGAAGTGGGCGCATTGATTGTGGGAGACACTCCCAGTTGGCGCCTGGACCCAATGCCTTTCGGCGGCGTCAAGGACTCTGGCCTGGGACGTGAAGGCATCCGCTCGACCATCGAAGAGATGACCGAGCCGCGGATGCTGGTGATGGCGGGACTATAGAACCATGCGCGGCAGAATGAATCCAGAAGGACCAGTTGCTTAACCTGCCGCGTCATGCGGGCAAGATAGACCCGTGGCTGCGTCGACTGCTAGGCTTTTAACTTTTGCGCTGCCCAGCGTTTGCGCTGCGCATCGGCGATCCGCTGGCGAGCCTCGGGGCTCAACGTGCGGCGCTTCTTCACTTTTGCAGCCTTCGGAGCTTTGGGAGCCTTCGCGGCCTTGGCCGTTTTCGCAACCTTTCCGGTTATGCGCTCAGTTACTTTGTCAGCGACTTTGCCGGCGCTGGCCAGCAGGGAGCGAACCTGCGTGAGCCTTGCGATTTCGGCGTCGATCAGGGTGAGAATTGTGTCATTAGCCATAAGTGAAGCATAACTCATCAATGCTGTTTTGCACAGCCTTGCGCATGATATTTTCGTGCTGTGCTTGCCTCCAACCGTTCTTTCATTCAGATTTGCCTACAGTCTTGCCCACATAAGCTTTCTGTAAAACAAAGAATGCCTGTTTTTTCTTACCCTGGTCAGAGATAAGTCCTTTGCGATTAAAACCATCCTGAATACCGGGCAGGTTGCGCAGTGGCGAGCGGAAATCCATCAGTATCCACGGGCTCATGCCTCTTAGTTGCGGAATCCGGTTCAACATTCCCAACTGATGGCGGTAGATATTAGCCTGGAATTCCTCGCTCCAGCGGTCGGTATCGCCGCCATGCAGGCCGGCCTTGGCGCCGCCGCCAAACTCGCTCACAATCAGGGGTTTCTGGTAGTCCACGCGCCACTCGGTCGTATCAGCGCTCTCCGGTCGCCCTTCATACCAGCCGACATATTCATTGAATCCGATCACATCCAATGCCTTGCCCAGCGGATCATCAATAATCTTCGTATTCCCCTCGCCGCGCACCAGCAGCGCCGCGGTAATCAGCCGCGTGGGGTCAAGTTCGCGCGCATGAGTCGCCTCCGCTGAAAGAAAACGGGTGCGCGCTTCATTGTTCGGTGTTTCATTGGCCATGGACCAAAGAATAATCGCGGCGTGATTGCGCGAGCTCCCTATCTCCTCGTCCAACTGCTGCTCGGCCTTGGTCAGCACCTTTGGATTGTCGAACTGAATTGCCCAGTAGACCGGAATCTCTGACCACACCAGCAGGCCCATCCTATCGGCCGCGCGCAGCATCGTCTCGTCGTGAGGATAATGCGCGAGGCGGACGAAGTTAGCTCCCAGCTCCTTGGCCCAGCCCAGTAGCGTCTCCGCGTCCTTGCTGGTGTTGGCGCGGCCGGTGCGGTAGGGCGCCTCGGCATGGATGCAAACGCCGCGCAGAAAGATCGGCTTACCATTGAGCAGGATTTGCGTGCCGCGCGTCTCGATGGTGCGGAAGCCAATCAGGTCTTCGATAGTGTCCTGTCCCGCAGTTATGCGAACCTTATAGAGTTTGGGAGTCTCCGGCGACCAGCGCTGCAAGCCCTTTGCTTCAAAACGGATCATCGCGCGGCCATCCTCGCCCACTTTCGCGGTAGAGTTTGCGCCCAGCTCAGGAATCTCCACCTCGACTTCTGCGCTCGCAACTCCGCCTTCCATATGCACCCAACCTTCAATAACAGAATCCTCGGTGCGGCTCAGGTGCACATCATATTGATCGATGAAGCTCTCCGGCACCTCGATCAGCGAGACCGAGCGCGTCAGCCCGCCATAGTTCCACCAATCGGTTTTGAGCGTGGGAACGCCGTCCTCGTGGCGCGTGTTATCGACAGCCGCCACCACGAAGTTATCGCCAGAGTGAACCGCCGCCGTCACCTCGCAGTTGAAGCTGGTAAAGCCGCCCTCGTGCTCGCAAACCTTCTTACCGTTCACCCAGAACCACGACTTGTAGTTGGCCGCGCCCACGTGCAGAAAGAGGCGCGTATGCTCTTTGGGCTGGTAAGTGAAGCCGTGCTCGTACCAGGCCGTTCCTTCGTAATAAAAGAGCGACTCGCGCTGCGTGTTCCAGTCGCCGGGCACCTTCAGCTTGGGCGATTTGGAAAAGTCGTATTCGACTGTATGCGTCTCTCCGGGCTGTGCCTTTTCGTTGCGAAAGTACCCGGAAAAGCCATTCGAGTAAGGATCGATGATGGTGGCCCAGTCGCCATCGAGCGAGATGGCTGGCCGCCGGTCCGCTCCGGTGATCACGATAGGCGCGGCGTCGGCAGCGGCGGCAGCGATTGCGGGGAAGGCGATTGCGCTGGCAATCAGCACAAACAAGCGCGCAGACAAACGAAGAGTGGAACGATTCATCAGAGAACCTCGGCGGTTTCAGATTGGAGAACAGCCGTTGCCGCCTTGCAATCCGCGTGACAGGCTGCTCCAGGCGAACTGGCTATCTTATCGCCTGAGCCGGCACAAAGACAAAGGGGACAGGCCAGACGGCCCATCCCCTCATTCCAGCTGAAGGTTTTCAAGATCGGCTAGGAGCCGAGATACTCCACGTGCACATAGGTGCCAAGACGCACGTTGTAGGCCAGGTACCAGCCGTCGTGGTCCGGGTCTTCGTAGATGATGATGTCGTCGGTGCCCCAGAGCCAGCCGTCGCAGAATCCCATGTCAAACTGCGCCACGCGCCAGTTCCAGCCATTGAACCAGAAGCGATCGGGACCGCCTCCGCCGAGCCGCCAAACGTGCCCGCGTCCAAAGCCGCCGGTAAAGTGGCCGTTGTCAAAGGGACGGTCAAGATGATAGTTCGCATCATTGCGGCCGGTGTCGTGGCCGACCCATTCCTTGCCGTCCACGTGTGGGACATTGGGGTGGCCATCCTTGTCGCTGTAGTTGCGGTTAGGCTCGGCCGGACGGGGCGCGGCAACCGGTTTAGGCCCGCTCCGGGGGGGCGCCTGGTGGGTTCCTGCTCCAGTGGAGCGTGACTTCCCTTCCTGGTGCTGAGCGAACACGGGAACGGAAAGAACCAGCAACATGGCCAAAGCAAGCTTTAAGGTCTTCATCTATTCCTCCGGATGCCCTGAGGGAGAACAGCGATTCACTGCCGCCCTTCAGCCTTTGCCGGGCATCATGTTTCTACATTTAATAGACACCGGTTCCGCCAAATAAGTTGCACGGCAATCATTTCTGCACTGGAATCTAAACTGCTTCTCGTCCGATGGCGCGCATTCTATTCTCGATGGCCATGCGGTCCAGCGTCTCCAGCGGCAGGCTTAAAAACAGTTGCACACGATGACGCATCTGCCGCATGGTGAGCTCGAACGCGGCGCGTTTCTCTTCGTCCGTGCCCACAACCGCTGCTGGATCAGGCAAGCCCCAGTGCGCTGTCACCGGCTGTCCCGGCCAGAGTGGGCACACTTCGCCGGCCGCGTTGTCGCAGACGGTTACGACAAAATCCATCTCAGGCGCGCCGGATGCGGCGAACTCATCCCAGCTCTTGCTGCGCAGCTTCTCCGCCGGGTAACCCAGCGCCCGCACCAGCTCCACGGCGAAGGGATTTACTTTGCCGCTGGGATGGCTGCCCGCGCTGTAGGCATTGAAGCGCCCCGCGCCCATGGTGTTGAAGAGCGCCTCGCCCATGATGCTGCGCGCTGAGTTGCCGGTGCACAACACGAGAATGTTGTATGGCTTCTGCATGATCTTCTCCCTTCACTCTTCACGCGCAGCAGTCTGGCGCGCAGCAGCCGCCCAGCTTCGTTGCTCGAATGAAAGCGCTCATAAATTTACCCTCCACCAGCGGCGCAATCGCATCCACATCGATGCCCGCCTCCGCCAGAAAATGCCGCGCATCTTCGATCGAGTAGACCCGCGTCTCCTCCATGGAAATCTTGCCGAAGCCCGCTGCTGCCAGCCTGGCCGCATAATTCTTTTCTTCCAGCGCGCCGGCGATGCAACCTACCCAAAGCAACATGCTCTGCCGCACGCGATCGTCCACCTCGCCACGCACCACCACATCGGAGACCGCAAACCGCCCGCCCGGCTTGAGCACCCGGTATGCCTCGCGCAACACACGATCCTTGTCTGCCGAGAGATTGATGACGCAGTTGGAGATCACCACGTCCACCGAGCAATCGGGCAAGGGAATCCGCTCGATCTCGCCCTTGAGAAACTCGACGTTTGTGACGCCCGCCTGACGCTGATTCTCGCGCGCCAGCGCCAGCATATCGTCGGTCATGTCAAGGCCGTATGCCTTGCCCGTCGGCCCCACGCGCCGGGCCGAGAGCAGCACGTCGATGCCGCCGCCGGAGCCGAGATCGAGCACCGTCTCGCCTGGCTTCAACTCAATGAGCGCCGTCGGGTTTCCGCAGCCCAGCGAAGCCAGCACGGCGCTGGCCGGCAGACCGCGCTTCTCGGCCTCGTTGTACAAGTTTGTAGTGATGGGGTCGCAACAGCGCAGCGCCGGATCGCCGCAGGCTACCGAGCCACTCTCCCGAACGCCCCGCGCCGCCGCTCCGTACTTTTCCTGAACCAGAGTCTTTGTATTCATTTCGAGCGCCTCATATTCGCTAAAACGAATATATAATCCGGCTTCATATCTGTCAACGCGTATATAATTGGCGTATGACACGCGGCGCACAATCACAGCCTCTGACCGGACTCTTCGCAGCCCTGGCGGACCCAACTCGCCTGCGCCTGTTGAACCTGATGGCCGGCCACGAGGTTTGCGTCTGCCACTTTGTGGAAATATTTGGCCAGAGCCAGCCCAAAATCTCGCGGCATCTGGCAACCCTGCGCAAAGCAGGACTCGTCACCGCGCGCCGGGAAGGCAAATGGATGCACTACAGCATCTGCCCGCCCGCGGATGCCGCGGCCGCTTCCATCCTTGACACCGCGCTGGCCGCTCTCGGCAAGGACGCTCAGATGCGAGCCGACCGGGCAAGGCTCGACCGCGTCTGCTGCGCCCCCTAGAATCCGACCGCTCTCCGGGAATCACTCCGCCCATGCAGCCGGAGAATTTGATGGATGACCACGAGATATAATTTTGTGCAAAATGGCATCATGCCGCCTCTCTCCCGGACGATAATCTGTTTATACCCTTGATGTTGGGCGTAGACTCGACAGAGGGAGGACGGCATCGCAATTTGAGGCCTGAAAGATCCATTGCCGAAGGAAGGCATGGCGAGCGGCGAAACCGGTTGAAGGACCCGCCCCTGCCGTGCAAGCGGAAGCAGCGAGACTGTCTTCTGCCTGCCCGCGATCCGCGGAAGGCAATCTTCGCCATTCTTCTCACAGGCGTTTTTTCCGCTTTTCTCTCGTCTTCAGGTTTGGCGGCAATGGGCCAAACGGCCAACGAGCCAGCGGTCAAGCTGCGCACCCTCACCACAGTGCACGAAGCGCACAGCCTCGGCAGCGAGGAGACCAGGCGCGCCTATCCGGTTCATCTGCGGGGGGTGGTCACATACTTCGACCCAAGCATCGGCTCCCATCGCGCCGCCCTGTACATTCACGATGCAACCGGAGCGATTTATGTCGAAGCTTCCAAGGGCATGATCAAGGATCTTACCCCCGGAACGCTGATCGAAGTGAATGGCGTTACCGGCCCCGGAGAGTTTGGTCCCATCGTTGCGCACCCCCAGATCAAGGTAATTGGACACTCCGTTCTCCCGGCCAACCCTGCCCGGCCAAGTCTGGCTCTCATGAAGACCGGCATTCTGGACAGCCAATGGATCGAGGTTTCGGGCATTGTTCATTCCGTCGCCGAGTTCAGGCATAATGTCATGCTGCAACTGGAGATGGAGGGCGGCACAGTCTCCGTTGTCATGGTCAAGGAGGAAAGCGCCAAGTACTCCGCCCTGGTAGACGCAAAAGTGCGCCTTCGCGCCAACGCCAGCCCCACCTTCAACACCAGCAGGCAGATGATCGGCGTTCGCCTCATGTGCCCGGGTCTTTCCGCGATCACCCTCGTGGAGGCCTCGCCAAACGATCCGTATCTGCTACCCGTCATCCCTGTTGACAAGTTATTGCGCTGGGACCATGTCAGCGATTCGTTTCACCGTGTGCATCTGCGCGGAAGAGTAACTCTGCAATGGCCTGGCGCGTCGCTTTGCATTCGCGATGCAACGCGCGGAATCTGCGCGCAAACCGCACAGGACACTCATGTCGCCGAAGGGGACGATGTGGACGTGGTTGGATTTGTAGCGGCCGAGAACAGTTCGCCCACGCTCACGGATGCAGTTTTCCGCAGAATATCCAGCAACGTGCCCGTGGCCGCGGTGCCTGTCACCCCGGAACAAGCACTGCCTGGCAAATTCGACTCTGAACTGATTCAGATTGACGGCCAGTTGATCGGCAGGGATGTAGAGGCCTCCGACTTCGCCCTTCTCATTTCCTCCGGAGGAGAAATATTCACGGCGATTGTGCCCAAGAAATTGGTTGGGCAGAAAGCTGATACTTGGAAGATCGGCAGTACGCTGCGCGTAACGGGAATCTGTTCCGTACAGTTGGATGCGCAGAAGAGCGCAATCGGCGAAGGAATGGCCGTACCCAAGTCGTTTCGGGTTCTCATGCGTTCGCCCCAGGACGTGGCTGTTCTTATCGAGCCATCCTGGTGGACGCCGGCTCACGCGCTGGTGATATTGGCATTGGTACTTGCCGGCACACTGCTTGCACTGGCATGGGTGATTGTGCTCAGACGGCGCGTCGAACAACAGGCAATTCTTCTGCGCGAAAGTGAACAACGCTTTCGCCACCTGGCTCTGCACGATACCCTGACCGGGCTGGCGACCCGGCTGCTGCTGCAGGACAGGCTGAACGCGGCAGTGGAGGCTGCCAAACGCCATCACAGGGAGCTGGCGCTTCTGATGGTGGACATCGATAAATTCAAAGAGATCAACGACACATATGGGCACCAGACCGGCGACGAGGTCTTGCGTGTTACCGCGCTTCGCCTGCTGGAGGCCGTGCGCAAGACCGATACCGTGGCCAGAATGGGCGGCGATGAGTTTGTCGTGCTGCTGCCAGAACTCAACGATCCGCAGGCCGCGGAGAGGATTGCCTCAAAAATCGTGGAGGCCGCGGCCGTGCCAATTCAAGTTGAAGGCCGTCATGTGGTGGCCTGCGTCAGTGTCGGGCTTAGCACGGCCGTTGCGGCGGAGTTTGACGTCGAAGTTCTGATGAAGAATGCCGATGCCGCTCTGTACCAAGCCAAATCGGGCGGCAGAAACTGCTTCAGGGTCCATGCGCTCGATACCGCTTCCCCGCCGATCGAATGACCGGATGCAATCGGACATTATGCTCCAATAACAGCGTCCCGAATCGTGTCAGGGCACGACTTCAGTCGTGCCGCGCACACTGCAAAACTGGATATAGGGCTTTAGCCCCTGAGGTTTGCTTTTCAGGATTCCTCAACGAATAACTAATTGCCTAGCGCAAAGATGACATTGACCTCTGTATCAACATCCACTGTCTCGCCATTCAACAGATAGGGTTTGTACTCCCACTGTGAGACTGCCTGCAATGCCGACGCGGCCAGTGAAGGCCAGGGTGCAGAAACCACATGCAGTTCGTGGATCTTCCCGTCCTTCCCGATGAGGGCTCGCAAAACTACCGTGCCCGAAATGTGAGCATCCTTGGCGTCCTGGGAATAAACGGGCGCCTGCTTCTTGACAAGCATTCCCGCCATCACGCTATCTGCGATTGTCACAGCTTTGTGATCTCCGGCGATATGTGCATTCGCTGGTGGCGTCAACGCCGGGTCGGAAGGCGACAAATCCGTAACCGAATCCACTTCCGCGGACAATATCTTGCGCTTGCCCTCGAAGAACTGCAACTCGCGAGCCAAGTATCTGTTTTGAACATTGACGATGTTGTTGAACTCCATCGCCAGTGTCCCGAAGGAAAAACTTGCCCGCAGGGCCGGCAATTGCGAAGCGAAGCAGTACGTGGGAAACAAGCCGACCTGAACGATTTGTGTTTGCCCATGTTGCGGCATCAGCGGAATCACCATGATGCAGGGAAACTTCACTCCGCCCAGGGATACGGTCTCGCGCTCCATGCGATATTTTTTCGGGTCCAGATCGCCTGACTCCGGCAGCGGCGAAAACAGCGCGGCTTGAAGTTCATATTCGAAGAAATTGAGCCGTTCGCCAGTCTCCTGATCAGCATATTTGCCGTCGGCCGTATGCCAAGTGGTATGTGTGGTGCCGGAACGCGTCCATGTGCTGCGATAGACCTTCGGCGAAGCCCACCAATATTCATAGCTTCCCTGTGAAGAAGGATTCCCCTTCTCGTCGTAAAGCTGGTAGGTAGCCTTCAAGTGCCAGGGTTTCAACTCCGGCGAAGTGAAGTCATAAAAGGGCGCGGCGGCCGCAAAAATTTCGCTGGGCTTGGTTGGCAAGCCCGGCGCGGGATTGGGCGCCTGCTGGGCTAATACCGTCAGTGAAACCGCCAGAGACAGTGCAGCAATATAGACGAAACGCATGATGGGTATAGAGTAGCACCGCATCCGCTGGCGATTCCGGTGAATTCGATAAAATGGATTCAGAAAGTTGAATCCGCATGAAGCGAACTCTGCTGCGTTGGCTGCAACGAGGAGTAGTGGTGCTGGCGGTGGCCTTTGTGGCCACGTACGGCGGTGACTGGGCCGTCTACAAGCTGCGCGGCTCGCCCAGCGGCAAGGTCACAGTCAATCGCTATTTGACCATCCCGCTCAAGGGCAACAAGCAGGAGTTTGACTACCTCGGCTCGCTCGACGTGCCCTGCTCACGCTCGCTTTTTCCCCAGGCGGGCAAGAGCACTTGCTGGCAACTGCTCCGCAACCCCAACCAGGGAATGTCACCAGACTGATTTTCCTGAGCCGACAACTCCTGTTGGAGAGAATAATCATTCTTCTGTGATGCCGATCACGCCGCAGGAATGCAAAGCCGTCTAACATCAGAAAATCTCTCTTCGGAGGTTCCGAGAAATGATGTACAGCCGCACTCAAAACGAGAACGGAACCTACAACACCCGCTGCCTTCACTGCTTCATGACCATCGCCTTTGAAGTGGAGACGGACAAGGAGTTGGATGAGCGGGAGGCGCGTCACGTATGCCCTGAGCGCGCGCTGGCCGAGTTGCTGGCTCTGGAAAAGGCTGCCGAAGCACGGAATTCCCCAGGCGCAAACGCCTCCTGATTGTGATTGCAGATCAAGGCCGCGGCCCCGGCGACGGAGCCGGTGTTTTTTGTCCGGACGAGATTCGATTGCCCGGTTGAAGCATGCTCTGCGCGTTGTCGTCGAGGACTACTTCCGCCATCAGCGCTGGCACCTTGCGCAACTCACCGCACCGGCGACAGCCGCATAGGCAATCGCCGAAATACAGACGCAAAAAAGCCCGGCGAACGCCGGGCTTTTTTGCTTGCCTTGTGCTTCAGTGGACCCTGCTACTTGGTTGCCTTCTTCGCAGGGGCTTTCTTGGCTGCTGTCTTCTTCGCAGGAGCCTTCTTTGCTACGGCCTTCTTCACCGGAGCCTTCTTGGCTACTGCCTTCTTCGCCGGAGCCTTCTTGGCAACTGCTTTCTTCGCAACTGCCTTCTTGGCGGGCGCCTTCTTTGCTGCTTTCTTAACGGCCAACGGTTTACCTCTTCTGGTGATTTTTTTGGCGCTCTTGCCGGCTGCGGCCTTCTTGGCTACAGCCTTTCCGCCCTTCGCGCCAGCTCTGCTCTTCTTTGCGGCGGACTTCTTAGTGGCCTTCTTGGCCACAATCTTTTTTCCCGCAGCCTTTTTGGCTACTGCTTTCTTGGCTACCGTCTTTTTGGCGACGGCTTTCTTGGCCACCGTCTTTTTGGCTGGAGCCTTGGCTGCCGGAGCCTTCTTTGCGGGAGACTTCTTCTTCGCGGCCCTCTTCGGGGCCGGCTTCGATGCAGGTTCTTCGACGACCATGATCAACGTCTCTTCAGCAACTCCCTCGTCATCGTCCGAGGAGGTGAGCACGTTGGAGGTTTCAAACTCTTCATCCTCTTCAAAATCGCCGTGATCTGAATCAAGCTGTGGTGGCTTGGCATTCTCTTCGCCGTTGCTCATTGCGAACATCTTGAATACATCTTCCATCCCATTGCCTCCAGCGGCTTGCCGCTGCACTTGTTTCGTTTTTTACCACGCGCGGAAAAACACTTTCCACTCGCGCAAATGATTCTAACAATAGCTTGCACACATTACCAGCAAATAACAAGTGCGTAACGTGGTACATGGCAATTTTATTTTGAGTTGGAAGCGCTTTTTTTCGCGCCGGACTTCTTTGCATGAGCTCTTTTTGCGATCGGCGGCGCGCTCTTCTTCGCGTCCGCTACTCTTCCAGAGCCATGCGCGTGAGCCTTCTTCTCAGCCTGCGCGCCGCTCTTCCCGCGCGTCCCCGAAGAGGATGAGGTTGCGCTGGAATCCTTTGCCGGCGCGGTGTTTCGCTCACTTGCGTCCGCTTGAGAGGTGCCGTGATGATGAGCACGAGACCTGGCGCGCGGCGCGGTTACCGGACCGGCTATATGCAAACGCTGCCCAGGCTGCACCTTGATCCCGGGAATTTTGTTCCAGCTGCGCAGCTCGTTCAACGACACACCAAAGCGATCCGCGATCGTCACCATCGTGTCGCCGCGGCGCGCCGTATAGAGCAGCGTACGCGCGGGCGCGGCGGCTGGAGCCGCAGGTACCACCAGCCCCTCCACTCCCCGAATGTCATCGCTCACTCGCAGTTGATTGGCAGCTGCCAGCGCTTCTTCCGTCACGTGATACTCGTGCGCCACCGAGGCCAACGTATCGTCGTGCGCCACGCGATGGTAGCGCCACGCATTGCGATTGCCTTCGGGGATGGCCGCGATGCGCTGCTCATAAACCGCCGCCATGCCTCCCGGCAAATGAAGATCAAACGGCGCATCGGGCGGTGTCACCATGCGCAGCAGACTGGGGTTCAACGCCATCAACTCATCCGTCGGCGCGCCCACCAGGTCCGATACCAGGCGCAGATCCACCGGGTAGTTGATGGTCACCGTGTCGGTCAGCACCGGCGGATCCAACGTCACATCGTCGAAGCCGTACTGTGTGGGATGATTGGCAATGATGATAGCCGCCAGAATCTCTGGCACATAGTTTTTGGTTTCGGCAGGAAGGTTGTTGCGCTTGTACAACTCCCAGAAATCGGCGTATCCAGTCTTTTCGACTGCGCGCTGCACATTGCCCGTGCCCCAGTTGTAGCCGGCCATCGACAAATACCAGTCGCCCGTCTGGTCGTAGATGAACTTCATGTAGCGGGCGTAGGCGCGTGTGGATTTTTCCGGATCAAAGCGCTCATCGACATACGCATTACGCGCCAGCCCGTAGTTGCCATACGGCATGAACTGCCACATTCCGCCGGCATGCGAGTGCGCATTCATCGCCCGCGGATTGAAGCCCGACTCGGCTACCGCCAGATAAATCAGATCCTGCGGCACGCCCTCTTCGGCCATCACTCGCTGAATCATCGCCTTGTAGCGCCCCGCGTGCTGGAACGAGTGCAGCAGCGTGTTGTGGCCGCGCTGTGTGTTGGCAAAAAAATTGATGTACGTGGCCACATAGTCATTGATCACCAGCGGCAGATCGGATTTTGTGGTGGCCAGGTCGGCCCTGGCCTTGGCCACCAGGTTGGGATTCACCACGAAAGTCACGTCCTCGGCCACATCGGCTGGCGTCTCTTCTTCCTTGGGCACAAAGCCGTTGCCCAGCTTCAGCGCCTCCATCTCAAGTGCATTCACCCCGTCCACGATCCGGTCAAACTCCTCCTGCAACGCGGCATTGCTCTTGATGTCGATGCCGCTCAGCAGCATCAGGTCAACAGCGCGATCGAACTCCTGCTTGGCTTCCGGCAACCGGCCCTTGTGATAGTCGGCTTCGCCATGGGCATACGACTCCTCGACCTGCTGAATCAACAGGCGCGTCCGTTGCTGCTCTACAGTGGCAGCGGGCGGCGCGGGCGCAGGCGCGGGCTGGGCCGGTGCAGACGCCGACTCGAGTGCCGGAGCCGTAGCCTGGGGCTGAGAACCCGCGCCCGTGGACGCCGTGGGCGTACAGCCCGCCAGCGAGAAAGCCAACGCGGCAAAACCAAACCATCGATACTGAATCCTTCCCATGCGCATATGAAGCTCAATCATCCTGTCACTGAATCACTACGGAAGACACTATGCCGATGATAAGCTATGGGAGGAAGGCTGTGCGCGTTCATCCGCGCAAAATGCCTCTTTTTGACAACCCCTCATGGACGCTCGCTTCTTACGAAACTTCGCGATCATCGCCCACATCGACCATGGCAAGTCGACGTTGAGCGATCGTCTGCTGGAGCTCACCGGCTCAGTGACCGGCCGCGAGATGCAGGCGCAGATTCTCGACGACATGGATCTGGAGCGCGAGCGCGGCATCACCATCAAGTCCCACGCCGTGCGCATGATGTACAAGGCCCACGACGGCAACACCTATCAGCTCAATCTCATTGACACGCCCGGCCACGTGGACTTCAGCTATGAAGTCTCACGTTCGCTGGCCAGCTGCGAGGGCGCGCTGCTGGTGGTTGATGCCTCGCAGGGAGTTGAAGCGCAGACCCTTGCCAATGCTTATCTCGCCATCAACCACGGTCTTGAAATTATTCCTGTCATCAACAAGATTGATCTGCCCTCGGCCGATATCCTCCGCACTCAGGAGGCGATTGAAAAGGCCGTGGGCCTGGACGCCACCGACGCGATTCCCGTCAGCGCAAAGACCGGCCAGGGAGTGGACGAGGTTCTCGAAGCCATCGTCAAGCGCCTGCCACCCCCAACGGGAGATCCAGAAGCCCCGCTCCAGGCGCTCATCTTCGACTCATGGTTCGACGCCTATCGCGGCGTCATCGTTCTCGTCCGCGTAATGCAGGGCACCATGCGCAAGGGCCAGCACATTCGCCTCATGTCCAATGGAAAATCATTTGAAGTGGAGTCGATGGGTGTGCTCATGCCCAAGCCGGTCGAGATCGGCCAGCTTCTCGCCGGCGAGGTTGGCTTCTTCGCTGCCACCATCAAGACCGTCAGCGACACCAAGATCGGCGACACCGTCACCGACGACACTCGCCCCGCCGCCCACCAGCTCCCTGGCTTTGAAGACATCAAGCCCATGGTCTTCGCCGGCCTTTACACCGTCGATTCGCACGAGCACACGCTGCTGCGCGACGCCCTGGAAAAACTCCGCCTCAACGATTCTTCTTTCTTCTTTGAACCGGAAAGTTCTGCTGCTCTCGGTTTCGGCTTTCGCTGCGGTTTTCTCGGCCTGCTGCACATGGAGATCATCCAGGAGCGGTTGGAGCGCGAGTACGAACTGGATCTGATCACCACCGCTCCCGGCGTGCGCTACCACATCACCCTCACCGATGGCAGCGAACTGGAAGTGGACAACCCCTCGCGCTGGCCCGACCCGACCAACATCGAGAGCATCCGCGAGCCGGTCATCACCGCCAAGATCCTCACCAACGAAGAGTACGTGGGTGGCATCTTCAAGCTTGTCGAAGAAAAGCGCGGCAAGCAGCTCAACTTTGAGTACGTCACCGCCAGCCGGGTTCTGCTCACTTACGAGCTGCCCCTCAACGAAATCGTGCTCGACTTCTACGACCGCCTCAAGTCAATCTCGCGCGGCTATGCGTCGCTGGATTATCAGCTGGCCGGCGAGTGGGAGTCGCCCATGGTCAAGCTCGACATCCTGGTTTCTGGCGAGCCGGTTGACGCCCTCTCGATCATCGTTCACAAAGATGTTGCCTACGAACGTGGCCGCGCGCTGGTCTCCAAGATGCGCGAGCTCATTCCCCGCCAGCAGTTCGAGGTTGCCATCCAGGCCGCCATCGGCGCCAAGATCATCTCCCGCGAGACGGTCAGCCCGCTGCGCAAGAACGTCATCGCCAAGTGCTACGGTGGCGACATCAGCCGCAAGCGCAAGCTATTGGAAAAACAGAAGGAAGGCAAAAAACGCATGAAGCGCATCGGCAAGGTGGACATCCCCCAGGAAGCCTTCCTGGCCGTTCTGCGCATTGGCGAAGATGCGCAGAAATAACCTGGAACTTGTGATCTGATTCACAATTTATTCATCCGAATTTGTGGATAACACCCGCGATTGCACTTGTGTAACCCGACTGCTGTCAACTTTTTTCAGAAATGGAAGCTCTCTTGAGGATGCTTGATAATTAAAAGGTTAGGTTGCTTATCAGAAATGTATATTCTTTGGCAAGAGGAAAAATTGGAAGGTTATCATCGATTCCGCAAAAGAAATTCACAATTTTTTCCACAACCCTGCTGACACAAACTGCCGGTGTTTCACCTTCCAGCAGAAGAACCTTTCCATCACCCCAAAAGCTCGCACCAACAACAACAAAGGCCCCGCAAAGCGGAGCCTTTGAGCGAGCTTTCAACCGTTGAGAAGCTATTTCGCTGCGGCGGGAGTCTTGGGCGCCGGCTTGGGAGCTGGCTTGGACGCCGCTGCCGGCTGGGCCTGAGGCGCGGGCACACCCGACTTCGCGTTATAGGCTTCGATGATCTGCCTGGTGATGTCAGTAGAAGGGTTTGACCACAGGACTACGGGCGACTGCTGCTGTTGCTGGGTCGCATCCACCACCAAGGTGTACCCCTGTTGCTGGGCATAGCTGGCCAGTACATCGTAGACTTTTGATGCCAAACCGTTGTAGATCTCCAGCATCTCATTCTGGTAGTCGGTCTGGGTGTCTTCGAGCTGGCGCTGAGCCGACTTTTTCTTGTCGTCGATGGTCTTGGCCCGGGTGGCGCGCTCAGATTCGCTCAGCTTGTCGGCCTGGGCCTGCAACTGCTTGGTCATCGTATCAATTTCTTCCCCGGCAGCCTTGAGCTGGGCTTCCTTGGGGGCATACTTCTTTTGCAGGTCAGCCATGTCGCGCTGGCCCTCGTTGGTTTGGAAGACAGCCGCTTGGAAGACGATGACGGCAACCTTGGCCGGACCAGCAGGAGCGGCGGCGGCGGCGGGAGAAGGCAATGTTTGGGCAGCGGCGCTCAGGGCAAGGCCCGAGGCCAGCGTAGCGATAAGTGCAAACGGGCGATTCATTCGAGTGTAAAGCTCCTTAGGAATTCCTGTGGGCTGTTTGCGCCTGGGCGCAAATACGAGCCTGTGCCTCCTGAAAACCCTTACGGCCCTTTTTGCATAGGATCTGCTCAGAATGGAGCAGAGGCAGAAAAAGAAGCAGACGGAGACATCAGCAGGAACAAGTTGGATTATAGGAGTCACAGGCGGGAGCGTCAAACCATTGAACGATGAATTTTGCGGCTTCATCCCAGATTTCGTCGCACACGTTGGCCGGCCAGAACCATCGCGCCGGCCAGAAGCCTGACTGCAAATGGTCTCTCCACGCGGAGAGGCGCCTGCGTCATAAGCCAATTAAACTTTGTTTATCAAGCAGATAGATGCGGACAAATACGGATAGCGGCAAAAAGATGCCGATGGCGGCGGAAAAATGGCGGCGAAATAAAAATGGAGCCGAAAGTCGGACTCGAACCGACGACCTGCTGATTACGAATTACCGAGACGAGGAGCTGCAATGTACTGAAACTAAACAACCTGCAACCAAGTCGGCCCGCACTGAGCATGTTGCAAAGGTTGCTGAATATACCGGGTTTTCGAAGCTCTTTCAGATTCGTTCGGCACAGTTACGGCACAGTCTTCTGGGGTAAACCCGATATATCAGGAAATGGTCCATGGGCTGTAATGCCCGGATTGGCGATCAACCGCTCGGTGCCCGGAAATCAAGGAAAGCAGTCGGGAAGGCGACTTTTCGTTCCCAATCAGAATTCGATGAGTGCCTCGGCGATAATGCGCTCATTGACCGCCCATACAAGATCGTTAGACCGAAGCACAATGGTCGGTACTGTATCCTTGAGGAGCATATCTAGGTTAATGATGGAGCTTTCGATGTCTGATGCCAGCCTCCCGCCCCCGAAAGTCTTTCTCAGCCACGCGAGCGAGGACAAGGAGCGTTTCGTCATTCCGTTTGCGACCTCCCTGCGTTCGAAGGGAATCGACGTATGGCTCGACAAATGGGAGATTCTTCCGGGCGACAGTCTTGTCGATAAACTATTCGAGGAAGGCCTCAAGGAGGCGCAGGCGGTTCTCATTGTGGTCTCTGCGGTCAGCGTCCAGAAGCCTTGGGTCAGGCAGGAGCTCAACACCGCTATCGTCAGCCGCATCACCCGACAGACCAAGGTAATTCCGATCATTCTCGACAAAGCAGAAGTCCCAGAAGCGCTGAGTTCACTCGTGTGGGAGTCGATCCCCGACCTCGCTGACTACAGTGCTCCGCTCGATCGCATCGTAGCGGCAATCTTCGGGCATCGCAAGAAGCCAGCTCTAGGCAAGGCCCCGGATTACCTTACTGAGCGTCCTATTCCCGGGCTGCATCCATCGGACACGCGAATGCTGCGTACAATCTACGAAGACGCGATCGACCGCAACCATCCAATTTGGAGCCCGGAGGAGTTCTCTTCAAAGCTTGAAGATGTGCCGCAGGAAGCCCAGCTCGATTCGCTTGAAATCCTGGAAGAACAGGGATACATCAAAATCCAGCGGCTTTTGGGTGGGTTGCCCCGCGGGATTGGAGTCATTCGGCCGACGCTGAACGGCTTCATGGTGTTTGCGAGGACCAACCTGCCTCAGATTGAGGCCATGATCCGCAAGGTGGGACTCGCCATTCTCAACGAAGAGTTGGAGGCCTCCTCTGCGATCGCCCAGGCGACACAAATTGCGCCCTTCATCGTGGACAACCTGCTCGATCTCTTCGCATCTCGGGGCTGGGTGAAGGTATCAAATACCCTTGCGGATAAGCACATTTACAGCGTTTCTCCCAGCATGAAGCGCGCCCTCGGATAGGTTCTCGCTCTTCGATCTATTCCTCATCGAAACTTAGCCTCTTCTGTGCCCATTCCGCCGCGGCAGCTGACAGCATATCGCTCCAAGTAGTGAACGGGGTGTTTTGCTCGATGAAGTTGTTCCATTCTTCATCAGGAATTTTCTCGAAGTCTTCGGTGGTCTCGACGTTAAATCCGCTCGCTTCAAACATCTCATCTTCCGACAAAAAACGCGTGTGCTTTGCGAGGAACCCCGGGGTCAACAGTTCGCCTAATGGCACCCGTGTCCCCTGAATTGATTCGGCACTTTCTTTCAGTTCATCAAGCTTTTTGCTCAATTCGTCGAAGCCGTCGAATTCGATCAATAGCCTGCCCTCTCTTCTTGTGTGGTATGCACTTTTCCTGAGACGAAGTCGGCTTATGCCAGTGGAACCTCCGCATTACCTAGTGACGGAAGAGATTCCTGCGCCAAACCCGCCCGCTGTCGAGTATCAGATCATCCCAAACACTCTGTAGGCTTCATCACTGTATTTGGTGAGTGCTCCTCCAACCGGGAAGTTGTCGTGATCTAATTGTGAAATCGCATCGAACAAGGGCGCTTGCTTAAAGGGAATGTGGATTGCTCCGGCAGTGCCATTCTCGATTCGCGATTTCAAAGCGGGCGGCCACAAACTGGAGAGTGCCTTAGGATCCCTGATGGGTGTACTCAACTGGGTATACGTTACGATGATCGGTATTTTATAGAAGTCGACGGCTTTTTCAATTTCCAGTGGCACCCAATCCGTATCAAATCGCGTGGTGTTCCCGACTATGAGAACCATGTTTCTTGAATTCCGTAGACGCTCCATCAGAGATTGCCGCAAAGTCTCGCGCTTGCTGCTATCGCGAACCGCATTCGCCTTCTCATGGCTATTGATGAGAGTAAACTCCACATTCTTGTTCGCAGACCACGCGCACATCATTTGGTAGTAATCAATATCCGAGTTTCCGCCGGGGATGTTTGTTCCGTCGGCATGAAATGCGACGTAAGTTCCGTTCCTATATGCCATTTGCCTTTCCTCCCCATTGCTCTTTCACATCCCTTAAATCGACATCCTTGAATCGGCTCTTTTGCAGAACCACCCGGATCCTTCCCGTGATCTGTCGGGCTTTTGTCTCTGTGATCGCGGACAAGAGAATTAGGTTCAGGAGATCGCGTGTTGGCAGACCAAGCCCCGATAGACCGCTCCCCACAAGGGGCAGATTGACAGGATGACCTCCACATTCGTTCCGTGCTCTGATCCAGAACCGATGAAGAGACCGCCACATGAGTTCCACGTTCGTGAATGCCTTGCATGTTCCCGGCTCGGTCTTCGCAAACGCGAACACGATGTATTTGTCTTGGTTCACTTCGATCAACGCTGTTGTCCCAATGGGATAGCAAACCTGCTTGCCGTCGATCTTTGAAACCACTTCGCCACTATCAGCGCTGAGTTCCTTCGTTAGTTGGGTATCGAAAGATTCTGGATGGCCGCCGAAGCACTTCCGCAGGAAAATCCCATGAAGGCTTAGATCAGAAACCGGCTTGCCCAACTTGCTGTCAAAGAATTCGTTTACGGCAATTCCGCGAATCCCGTCAACCTCGAACAGGTCCCCAAAAAGCACCTCTATGACCGTGTTAGAGTGGGCGATTTGGAACTCCGACTTTGAGGGCTTCCAGACCCGGTTGAGTCCGTAGAGAATGCTCCCCGCAAGGATCACCGATAGCGGGATAATCCCGTCAATCTTGAAGGCAGGAAAGAAGTGGGTTACCGCCTTCACGATGGTAAAAGCCATGCTGAAGCTGGCGAAGATGTGTTTACCTAGCTTCTTTGGCTGAGTCGCTATACCGTACAGGAGATCATGAAATGAGCGCATAGGCTCGACAGTCCTTCCGCCTGGGAGATTTCCGCGTGCCGTGCTAAACACCAGCAGTAGTTTTGGAGAACGGCTTGATTGTACTCCGGGCGATTCTGATCTGAAAGGGGAAACAGCCCATCATCATCAACGTGCTCATCTTGCGTGGGATTAGTACTGATAATTCGGCAAGTGTTCAGCAATCTGGGCACTTTCAAGCCTCGACTGTTGCGAACAGCCCAATGCGCTCATTTAGAATGGGTTGAGCCCCGTCCAGAGGATTCCTCCTGAAAAACGCCGCAGGCTCCTGGAGACTCCTTGGCCCCGAGCATGACGGGATGGCACGAGATCCCAGTCGACATGGCGACATTACGTCACTCTTGGTGGGTTTCCCAATGATTGCTCATCGAACTCACTGCACTCTTCAATTACCTGCGCGTCTTCAGACTCCTCCTTAAAGATCCGATCAGGCGCCCCCGGGATTCGCAGATCTCCGAAGATCCCCTCCCAGGTAAGCCCGTCGAAGAAGGAGGTCATGAATGTTTTTCCTGCGCCCATTTTGCTCTCCCTTGTAACTGCCGAATGATCGCAACGGAATCACCCTCTGCAATCGTACAACGGGATCTGCTCAGGACGCCAGATCTAGCCAAGGGCTATCCCGAGCATCTCGGCCATTGCCAACTGGGTCCAGCCGCGCTCCCGCCGCAGAGCGTGAACATGATTCTTCACTAATAAGAAGCCCCGGCCATCGCTGACCGGGGCTTTTCTTTTGCGCAGGACCCACCAAGGCCACCCTGAGCCAACAATAACCGAACCATCAACCCAGAAAGGACAATCTTATGAACCAAGAATCAACAGAGCACTTCCACGATGAAGACATCCCTGCGTCTTTACGTCGCAGGAAGAAAGAACCACAGAAGATGATGCAAGTGCGATTCCCGCTCTCTCAATGGGAAGAACTGGCCGCCCTTGGCCGGGAATACAACCAGGACGTCTCCACTTTCCTTCGTGAGGCAATCGAGGACTGGCTCCGCCGGGCCCGCAAGATTCGCCAGAGCGATACGCGGAAGGGCGGAGAAGACCGGTAGCGCCGCCGTGCAGGCAGATCTGCTCGAGGACTGTATTACACATGGCCCCCTCTTTTTGCTGATCTAAGATGCATTTTTAGGCAAACCTAAGCCGTTTAGCTGATACCGCTCTTCGCGAATCTTTCATATTCTGCCTTCAGTACACAGGAATTCGGCAAGTCTTCTGCTGGTTTCTGGTCAAGGTTCAATCCACCGTGGCCATTCCAAAGCAGTCGCCATTCCGATAGTCCCGTTTACAAATTGACCGGCCAGCCAGTGCATGCCTTGCGTGCAGACGCCTGAAGTGTGTTTGGCGGCCAAAGAAGGAACAAAGATGGACAACTCAGAATCAATCAAGTATCCGATGCTGGAGGCAATCCTGGCCATCCAGAAGCTGCCTCTTCAACCCATGTACACCAACCGCGACGTAGCGAAGATCTTCAAGGTTTGCATCCGCGCGATCCAGAACTGGATCAGCTCTGGCCGCCTGGTTCCTCGTGATCTTCCTGGCCGCTGGAAGTTCTTCCCGCAGGACCTGGAGGACTTTCTCAAAACCAGTCGTAAGGGTGGGCGCTGACGCGCCAATTCACTCGATGATCGCCTGAAATGACTTCTGAATAGTTCGCTCCAATTCCCTATATCAGATCCTTCTACAACGATTGCGTATCGAGTCGCTATCAGCATCTTTATGGGCTGGAAGTGCGCATTTTATACGCAATTTCAAACAACTCAAGTATTAATTTGCAACGGAGAAATTGCATATATGACAACGACAAGAATTCAGGATGGTACGCAGATTGCATATGCTGTACCGATTTCTTCTGACAAGTCCACATTTGCTCAGACAAATGTGGACTCACTCGCAGATCTTCTGTCGCACCTCAATAGCGACCCAACATCGCAGACTCCTATGTTCCGTTCTACTGCAGCAAAAATCGCTGCCTTTCTGGGCAAATCGATCGATCAGATTACGCTTGATTTGGTGCATGCGAAACGAGAGGAATTTCGCCCGTTTCTTGAACGCCAGCGATACAAGGAAGGCTCTGTTCGTACCTATGTTAACTATCTCAGGATGCTTCTTGACGCCGCCGGTAGGCTGGGATGGCAGCCTCACGCGCACCTTTCGAAAGAATGGCAGGAAGTGCTGGACGTTGCAAAGAAGAACGAATGTCTGACAATTACCAAGTACTTGCAGCAGCTGAAAAGCTCCCCGGAGAATATCACTGCCGAAGATCTCGAGCGATGGACCGAACTGAGAGTGAAGCGGGGAATGTGCTTTTCCACTGCAAAGGCCAATGTGAGCAAAGTTTGGCGCACGCTGGTCACCTGTGGATATGTAAAGAATGTTCCGCAAGCGTTTCTTCGTCGAAAGATGTTCGGGATCCGTACATCAAAGTTTCCTGAGCCATTAAAGGGGGAGGTGTACGAGCTTCTGCGCTGGAAATCTGCAGAATATGAACCTGAAAGGCCTAAACGTGCACGTATTCGGCAGATATCTGCTGACAGTATCCGAACCACTTTCAGCTCTTTGTATGGTTTTGCAAAGAATGTTGGAAACTATGGTGAAATCGCATCGTTGGAGCAACTCATCCAGAAGCAGGTCATTGGCGGTTACATTTCCTGGTGCATCAACGAGCAAAAGCTGAAGGGAGGGCCACTCGTAACTCAGCTTGCTGCTGTTCTTGCGGCAGTGTCAAAGCATCCTGCATACAAGGGAATGGACCTGAGTTGGTACCGCCCCCTTTTGAACAGCATTCCGATTGATTCGTATGACGAAATCAAAGCAAGGAAAGCTAAAAAGTATCTCGAGTACGACGTCCTCGAAACAATCCCTGGATTGATTAGGGCACAACGTGAGTCAGAAGCGAAGCACGGCAAAGAACACATTGCTCGTCTTGTGATGCAAGAATTGTTGATCTCGTGGCTTCTTCTGCTTCCTTGGCGCCAGCGTAATCTGCGCGAGTGCAGGGTGGAGGGGAAAAATCCCAACCTCTTCAGGGCCAAGATCCCGGTTTACAGCTATGTTGATAAACCAATGTGGGTACGCCAGAAGGAAGCGGCAAACCCGAGTGCTGAATTCTGGCAGTTCAAATTCAGCCGGGAGGAAACCAAAACAGGGATTGCTGTTCATGCTTTGGTTCCTTGTCAGCTTATTGAACTGCTCGAATTGTATTTGGCAGAATACCGCCCGCTCTTAAAGAATGGCTCTGCTTGCAACACACTCTTTGTGTGTTCGGGCGGAAACAAGATGACCAGTCATGACGTGACCGATACCATTTCCGATTTGACACTCCGGTACGGAGGACGCCGCGTAACGCCTCACCTGTTTCGTGATGTTATTGCATTTGCTTGGCTTAAGTCACACCCTGAGGACTATTTAACGTTGTCGAAGATGCTTTGGCACAAGAATCTCTCAACAACGATCAACTATTACGGTAGTCGCTTCAATGAGTCCAGCGGAGTTACGGCCATGGAGTCCTGGATTGAGCAGCGCACAACGGAGGCAAAGAAGAAGTAATGCGATCTATTGACAAAGAAACTCAGCTTGTTGACGATTTGCTCGCTGCTGACCTTTTGGATATGAAGCCGTCAACACTGCGCTCCTGGCGCTGCCGCGGTGTCGGACCCACATTCGTGAAACTCGGCATAGGCAGGAACGCCGCTGTGCGTTATGATCTTCGTGATCTTGCTCAGTTCATCGAACAGGGTCGTTGTGTTTCTCCTTCCTCAGTGCGGGCCGCATAGAGGAAAACGTGGAGATCTATAAGCGCGAAGGTTCCAAATTCTGGCTCGTGGACTTTACGGTAGACGGCAAACGCTACCGTAAAAGCACGCGGGCCACAACTAAAACCCGTGCGATGGAGGTAGCAGCCGACCTCATCAAAGAAGCTCAAGCCGGCGGCGCGCCCAAGCCCAAAGGGCCGTCGCCTCGGCTCCAGGCATTCGTTGACGAGCGCTTCCTGCCCTTCATCAACAACACGCAACTTGATCCGGATACGAAGCGGTATTACGAAAACGGGTGGCGCATGCTGAAGACGACCGAAATCGCCGATCGGCCGATTGCCAGTATCAGGACCGTCGACGCCAGGGTGCTGGAGTTTCCCGGCTCTGGCGCCAATGCAAACTGCGCTTTACGCACGCTGCGGCGGATTCTTTCCTGCGCTTGTGATTTGGGACACTTGATTGCCATCCCAAAGATCAAGCTCCGGAAGGAGAAGAAGCGGGAAGCGGTATTCACGGCGCCAATGGAAAAGGCAATCTTGGCTGCGGCGCCGCCAACTCTGCATGACATATTCCTGGTCTCGCAGGATTCTGGCCTGCGTCCGGACGAGGCGATCCGGATGCGTTGGGAAAACGTCCTTTGGGACAAGAACCTGATCTTTAACCCGGACGGAAAGACGGAGAAGTCGCGCCGCTATGTTCCGTTAAGCGATCGCGTACGCGACATGCTGCGTGCGCGTGCACAGAAAACCAACGGCGAGTGGGTGTTCCCGTCGAAACGGAAGCTCGGGGCGCATTACAGCTATTCCCCGATTGCCCGTGAGTTCCGGCTGGTCAAGAAGCGCCTGGGCCTGCCTGAAGACCTGGTCTGGTACTCGGCCCGGCACACATTCGCCACCGACATGCTCGATAGGACCGGAAACGTCGCCCTCGTGCAGAAGATTCTTGGTCACGAGTCGATTGCAACCACCCAGCGGTACCTTCACCCGGCGCTCAAAGGGGTTGCGGAGTTCGTCAACGAGCGCAACGCAGAACAGGCCAAGGAGGCCGAACGGCACAGTTTACGGCACAGTGGGGATTCAATTCAGTAGGGCAAGCTCGTAAGTGTAAGAAAAAATGGAGCCGAAAGTCGGACTCGAACCGACGACCTGCTGATTACGAATCAGCTGCT
>CAYLHL010000008.1:0-96291 GCA_964383595.1 uncultured Occallatibacter sp.
AGTTGGTTAGAGCGCCTGCCTTACAAGCAGGAAGTCGGGGGTTCGAGTCCCTCACCGCCCACCACGCATCTGTTTTTACCGCCCATGGCCGCCCACTTCTCGGCGGTGATCGAAAGCTGGGTTCTATCCTCTTCGCCCGCGGACAACTTCCTTGGCTTCAGCAGGGCCGGCGGCTGGAACTTCAGGGACGTCGGCCTTGGCTCCGCCGATGCCTAGCTTCTTGCGCAACTCGCTGTCGATCTTGGCAAAAATATCCTTGTTTTCCTTGAGGAAGGTGCGAGTGTTTTCGCGGCCCTGGCCGATGCGTTCGCCGGCGTAGGCGTACCAGGCTCCGGACTTTTCGACGATATTGTTGGCCACAGCCAGGTCCAGCACGTCGCCCTCGCGGCTGATGCCTTCACCATAAATAATGTCGAACTCAGCCTCGCGGAAGGGTGCGGCCACCTTGTTCTTGACGATCTTGACCTTGGTCCGGTTGCCGGTAACGGCGTCGCCGTCCTTGATGGCCGCGATGCGCCGAATATCGACGCGCACCGAGGAGTAGAACTTGAGCGCGCGGCCGCCGGTGGTGGTCTCCGGGTTGCCGAACATGACGCCGATCTTCTCGCGGATCTGGTTGATAAAGATCAGCGCGGTGCGGGATTTTGAGACCGTGCCGGTCAGCTTGCGCAGCGCCTGTGACATCAGGCGGGCCTGTAGGCCCATGTGGGAGTCGCCCATCTCGCCGTCCAACTCAGCCTTGGGGACGAGCGCGGCGACGGAATCAACTACCAGCACGTCAATGGCACCGGTGCGAACCAGGGTTTCGGTGATCTCCAACGCCTGTTCGCCGCTGTCCGGCTGCGAGACCAGCAGGTTATCGATGTCCACGCCCAACTTCTTGGCGTAGCTGGGGTCCAAAGCGTGCTCCACGTCGACAAAAGCGGCCAGACCGCCCGCCTTCTGCGCTTCGGCGATGATCTGCAAGGTGATGGTGGTCTTGCCCGAGGACTCGGGACCGAAAACCTCCGTCACGCGGCCACGGGGAATGCCGCCCACGCCCAGAGCCGCGTCAAAGCTGATGGAACCGGTGGAGATGACGGCAATGGGAACCAGCGCCTCCTTGGATCCGAGCCGTACAATCGACCCTTTGCCAAACTGTTTTTCAATCTGCGCCAAGGCAAGTTCTACGGCTCTGTTGCGGTCATCGGCGATTGCCATTGAGAAAGCTCCTGAAGTGTGCTCGCCTGACGCGGCTCCTGCTTTCAAGCCAGAATTCCGATCGGCGGCCGGGATTGTATTTCGTAGGGATTGTAGCAGGGCCGGAGAGAGATTGACAGAGAATAATAGCGAAGGAATGGAGAAGCCTGCGGAATCAGCCCTACCCGTCTTTTTCGCCAAGCAGGCTGGCTGCAGTGACCACGCGGTGGCGAACATAGTTGTATGGCGGCACCGTGGAGCCCCGCAAAATTGAGATGCCAAGTTGAATCAGTCGAGGACCATAGCTCTGGGATTCATGCGAGACGGAGCCGATAATGGCGCCGTTGCCCAGACGTAACTCTTGCAGCACTTCTGGAATGCAGTCCTGGCCGGCAATGGCGAAGTCGGCCTCGCGGTTCGCCTGCCGAGCGGCGTCGAGAACGCCAAGGGCGCTGGAATCCGTAGCGGCCGCAACCAGAATGCGCTCGCCTTTGGGACGACCACGCAGAAAACTCGCCACCGCGGCTTCGCTAGGCTGGCGCATACCCCGGCCTTCAAGTTCGACGAAACGGTCGGCGGGCAGATGAACAAGCCTTTCGCTGATTGCATCAAAGGCGCCGGTCATGCGGCTTTGCACCAGACTGCCGGCTTCGGCGAATCCAACTCCCAGAACCCAGTCCGCTTTGCCTTCCCATTTCAACAGCGCGTGGTGACTGAGCAGCCGGCCCGCCTCGTAGCCTACTTCGAAGTTATCCACGCCAAAGTAAGTCGCGTGAGGGTGGGGCACATCAATGGCGATGAGCGGAATATCGGCCTTCATGAAGATGTGAGCCACGCGGGGCGCTACTCGCTCCTCCACCTGAAACTCCAGCGCCAAGTCCACCCGCTTGGCGACAAACTCTTCAGCGTTTCGGATGGCGGCGTCAGGGTCGTAGCGATTATCCAGCGTAATCAGTTCCACTCCCGACGCTGCCGCGGCGGCGGTGACGCTCTGCTCCACGGCTACGGAAAAGGGCATCTCCGCGCTCTGCGTCGCGAAACCGAAGCGTAGTCGCCGCGGACGCGAAACCAGGCGGTAAAGGCCGTCCTGCGTATGGGCAACGTAGTCCCGATGGACCAGGGTCTTCAGGATGCGATAGACGCTGGTCTTGGATATCTGCGTCTTCTGGTAAACATCTTCAAGAGAAACGGGAGCGTGGCTCTCCTCCAGCAACTCGATGATGTCTAGCGCCTTGGAGAGAATCGGAATCAGATACAACCGCTTGATCTTGGCTTTAGGCAACTGTTTGTCTCCCGCGAATTATGTCTGTAAGAAAAGCATACCAAGCCGGATTAGATCTGGATGGATCATCAGGCCGCTTCTGGTGAACATAAGCCTTTGACAAAACATAATTTGTCAGATTAAATGATTCCTGATGTGAAATCAATTCAGATCTGAAACATTCCGGCTCTGGCCAAAACGTAGTGAAAGCTGTAATTCAGAGGGAAAGCCGCAAGTCTTTTCCTCAATTCAGGCAACAAGATGCGCAAAGGCCAGGGTCCACTCTGGGATTGAGCTGAGGTTTACGATGGGAAGAATTTATAACTTCGCATGGGGATTGGCGTTGGGATCGGCACTCTTGCTCCCGGCGGCGAAAACCTCTTCCGAACCGGTGGAATTGCGGGTCGATAATCTGAAGACGCCGTTGGGCATCGACGACCCGGCGCCGCGTTTCTCATGGCAGCTGTTGGACCCGGCACGGGGCGCAAGGCAAACCGCTTTTGAGATTCAGGTGGCTTCGCGGGCTGAATTGCTTCGCCAAAACAAGGCCGATCTTTGGGAGAGCGGTCGCATCGCCTCGGATCGGTCGCTCAATGTGATCTATGCGGGTGCGCAGCTCGTGCCCAGTACGCGGTATTACTGGCAGGTGACCGTTTGGAATGCGGCGGGTAAGCCCTATCCAAAGAGCAGGATTAACTGGTGGGAGACGGGCCTGCTAAAGCCTGAGGCATGGCGCGCCCAATGGATAGGTTACGAGACGGCGGAAGAAAGCGCGGTCCGTCACGCTCCGGCGGAATGGATCGTCAATCCAGAGGCGCAGGCGCTCGGCGCTGAGAAGGGTACGGAGCAGCACTATGCTTACCGGCAGGCAGTGGCCATAAGCAAGCCAGTGCTGCGGGCGGCCCTCTACGCGACCGGCCAGGATACGGTTGCTGCGTGGGTCAATGGTGCGCTGCTGATTGCGGCTGATCCCTTTCCGGCCTGGAAGCAGATGCCGTGGAAGAAGTTCGTGCGCGCGGATGCAACCGGAAAGCTGAGAAAGGGCGCCAACACCATTGCCATCGAGAGCATTCATTATGGCTTACAGGCGCCGGACCAGGCGCCGCCCACGATCGCCACGCTGGTGGTGGAGTATGCCGATGGAAGTAATGAGGCCTTTGTAAGTGGACCGGGTTGGAAGACGGCGATTCATGCGGCGGCCGGCTGGCAGAAGAAGGACTTTGACGACACGGGATGGAAGCAGGCAATTGCGCAACCCATCAATCCGCCGGTGGTCCATCCCTGGATTCCAGATTCGGTGAAGATGTTTCGAGATAGCTTTGACCTTACTCGGCCTGTGAAGTCGGCGCGGATCTATGCGACGGCATTGGGCGCTTATCAATTGTTTCTGAACGGCAAACGGGTTGGAGACGATGTGCTGGCTCCGGGATGGACCGATTTTCGCCAGCATGTAAAGTACCAGACATATGACGTGACGAGTCAGTTGGCAAACGGAAAAAATGTTATCTGCGCGCTGTTGGCTCCGGGCTGGTATGAAACACCGCTGGAGTGGTTTCAGCAGCCGAATAACTACGGCGAAACGCCGCCCGCCCTGAGGGCGCAGTTACGCATTGAGCACACAGACGGCAGCGTGGAATGGATTGCCACTGACTCAAGCTGGCAGACGACCACGTCGTACATACTTCATTCTGAAATCTACGACGGTGAAAGCCAGGACGCGCGTCTGCAACAGGTAGGATGGAATCTTGCGGGCTTCGAAGCAAAAGGCTGGAAGAAGGCGTCAGTGATCGAGCCAAAGCCGATGGCGATTGAGGCGCAGAGTTATCCCTCGATTCGCGTGGAGCGGACCCTGCAAGTCAAATCAGTTACAGAGCCCAAACCAGGCGTTTACGTTTACGACTTTGGACAGAACTTCTCCGGCGTGGAAAGGTTGCGCATCAATGGTGCGCCGGGCACCAATGTTCGGCTTAAATTTGCCGAGATACTCAACAGCGACGGGACCATTTATACCGATAATCTGCGCACAGCCAAGGCTACGGACCACTTTATCCTGAGCGGCAAGGGGGTCGAGGAATTCACGCCTCAGTTCACTTATCACGGCTACCGCTATGTGGAAGTTACGGGAGTGCAACAAGCGCCGGGCAAGGACGCTGTAACTGGAATTGTCTTCCATACAGATGCGCCATTCACCGCCAAGCTTGCCACCGGCAACGTAATGATCAACAAGCTGTGGAGCAACATACTCTGGGGGCAGCGGTCCAACTTCATTGGTGTTCCGTCGGATTGCCCGCAGCGCGATGAGCGGCTGGGATGGACAGGCGATGCGGAGGTCTTCTGGCGCGCGGCCAGTTATAACATGGACCTGACCGCCTTTGCTCGCAAGTATGCAGGGGATTTGCGCGGCACGCAGTCAGGTACGCCATACTATGGTATATATGCGCCCGGCACGGCACAAAGCTCTTCCGGTTCGGCGGCTGGCTGGAGCGACTCCGGTGTCATCATTCCCTGGACCGCATGGCTGCAAAGCGGCGACCAGAGTGTGATTGAAGAGAACTGGGCGGCAATGAACAAGTATCTTGACGCGATCGATGCCGCTAACCCGGATGGATTGTGGAAGCGCGACTCGGGCTCTGCCTTCGGAGACTGGCTCTCGCCCGAAGGGCGCACAAACTACGTACTGATTGCCACTGCCTATTGGGCTTACGATGTAACGCTGATGCGGCAGATGGCGCGCGCCACAAATCGACCGGCGGACGAAGAACGGTATGCGCTTCTCTTTGACAAAATTCGCGCGGCTTTTCAAAAGCAGTTTGTACGCGAAGATGGTTTTGTAGTTGGTGCGGATAACACGGATTCGCCCTTCGGGCAGATCGACAATCCAGACGCCAAGAGCCGCGGAGGCGATACGCAGACCGGTTATGTTCTGGCGTTGCACATGAATCTTGCGCCGGAAACTTTGCGCTCGGCGGTTGCCGATAAGCTGGCGGCGAAGATCGAAACAAACCATGGGCTGCTGGGCACTGGATTCCTGGGCACTCCGTATCTTCTTGAGGAGTTAACCAAAGCAGGCCACGCAGAACTGGCATATAAGCTGTTGCTGAACACTGCGTATCCTTCATGGGGCTATTTGGTGGAGCACGGCGCAACGACGATGTGGGAGCGCTGGAACGGCGACCAGATGAAAGACGATCCCAGCATGAATTCCTACAACCACTACGCCTATGGCGCGGTTGCTGATTGGATGTATCGTTACGCGGCCGGGGTGGATACTACGCCGCTGGATGCCGGCTTTCACACGGTGGTGCTGCATCCGGTCTTTGATGCGCGTCTGGGCAGTGTAGCCTTCGACTATCTCTCATCCTTTGGAACAATTCACTCCGACTGGAAAATGAATGGATCCACGGCTGTGTGGCATCTGACAATTCCAGCAAATGCCAAAGGCTGGCTGAGCTTGAATGAGACCGAAGCCGCAAAGTACAAACTGCAAGGCGTTCCGCTCCCAGAGAGCAAGCAGGCCGCGAGCGTAACTAAGAGAATGCAGAGCGGCTTCGAACTGGAATCCGGGAGTTATACTTTTACCGTCGAGATGTAGGACGGCGGTTGAAATCAAGGAGCGTTGGAAAAGCCTGATGAGTGAGAAGAACGGAATAGAAAAGCAGCATCCATGCACTGTTGCGGCGGACTTGGGAGCCAGCAGCGGGCGCGTAATCGCAGGGCAGGTTATCGATGGAACTCTGCGCCTGCATGAAGTGAACAGATTTCCGACGGGATTTTCAAAAGACCCGAACAGTGGGTACCTCTGTTGGGCGATCGATGACATAGAGAATCAAATTCGCGAAGGGTTAAAAACTGCATCGGAACTCGCGACTGTCAACAGCATCGGGGTTGACAGCTGGGCCGTGGATTATCTGCTCCTCGATGCGAATCAGCAGAAGGTGGGCAAGGCAATCTGCTATCGCGACGATCGAACAAAGGGAATGATCGAACGAGTAACGAAGCGCCTCCCTGCTGACGAGATATACCGGCGAACGGGGATCCAGTTTCAGTTTTACAATACAATCTACCAACTGGCGGCGATGGCGGCGCAGGAACCGGAGTGGCTTGGCCAGACGCGCCACCTCTTAATGATTCCAGACTATCTTCATTATCGGTTATCTGGAGTCATCTCCAACGAGTACACCAACGCCACAACCACGCAGCTTTTCAATCTGAATGGTAAATGGGATAAGGATTTATTTGCCGCCGCTGGACTTCAGCAGATATGGATGCAGCAACCTGTCGATGCGGGCACGATATTAGGTTATGTCCAATCTGGAGTTACCACGGCAAAGGTTGTGGCTCCAGCTAGTCACGATACAGCGTCGGCGGTATTGGGAACGCCATTTGAAGCTGATGGAGAGATATTTCTCAGCTCTGGCACTTGGTCGTTGATGGGCATTGAGAGCATGACTCCATTTGTTTCATCGCAAGCCCGCCAAATGAACTTTTCCAACGAAGGTGGGTATGGCCACCGCTATCGGGTTTTGAAAAACATCATGGGGCTGTGGATACTTCAGAGACTCAGCCATGAATTCGATGTTCCTATCGACGATGCGTTGTTGCAAATGGCCGGGCAGGCCAAGCCGTGGCGGTCAATTGTCAATCCAGATGACTCGCGTTTCAGCAATCCACCTTCGATGAGAGAAGCCATCCGAGAGTATTGCCGTGAAACCTTGCAGCCACAGCCGGAATCTTTAGGGGAGTTTGCTCGCTGCGCTTTTGAGAGCCTGGCGCTGACTTATCGCCTGGTTAAGGAAGATCTGGAAAGTCTGTGCGGTCGCAAGCTTACGCGGATTCGTGTTGTAGGAGGCGGTTCCAGGAATCGTTTTCTCAACCAGTTGAGCGCGAATGCCTGCCAACTGCCTGTCAGCGCGGGCCCGGTGGAGGCATCAGCCTTAGGCAACTTATGCGCGCAGATGATCGCGCTGGGCGAGATTGCCGGCCTGGATGAAGCGCGGGCTTTAATCCGCCGGTCTTTCGCAATTGAGGAAATTATGCCACAGGAAGTGATTCCGCACGATGCCTGGGATAGATTTCAGCAATATGTCGCAGCAGGAAAGAAGGAGGAGACAGTTTTATGAACGAAGTTACTCGCAAAATTCAAGCAGCCTACGATCTGGCGAAGGAAAGATTTGCCGAAATGGGAGTGGATACCGAGATCGCTCTGGGCAAATTGGACCAGATCCCAATTTCAATTCAGTGCTGGCAGGGCGATGATGTACGCGGCTTTGAGGATCCGGAAGCGAATTTGACAGGTGGCATTCAGACCAGCGGAAACTATCCGGGCCGCGCCCGGAACGGAGATGAGTTGCGCGAGGATGCGGAAGTTGCGTTCGCGCAGATTCCTGGCGCGAAGCGGTTCAGTCTTCATGCAATCTATCTGGAGGCAGATGCTCCGGTAGAGCGGGATGCGATTGAACCGAAGTATTTTTCGCGTTGGGTACAGTGGGCCAAGGAGCAAAAGATTGGCCTGGATTTCAATCCGACCTGCTTTTCGCATCCACTGAGCGCGCAGGCCACTCTGAGTCACCCGGATGCTTCCATAAGAAGGTTCTGGATCAATCACTGCCTAGCGTGCCGCAAGATAAGCGAGTACTTCGGCAAGGAACTGGGAACGCCCGCCGTGATGAATATCTGGATCCCGGATGGCGACAAGGATTTTCCCGCAAACCGCATAGCTCCGCGCAAAAGATTGATTGAAGCTCTGGATGAGATCATTTCCGCGCCGCTTGGCCAGCACCATAAAACTGCCGTGGAGGGCAAGCTTTTCGGAATCGGTGCGGAGAGTTATACCGCCGGCTCCAATGACTTTTATCTGGCTTATGCTGCGACGCGCAAAACGCTGCTCACGCTAGACGCGGGACACTTTCATCCAACTGAAAGCGTCGCCGACAAAATATCCACGGCGCTGTGCTTTCTGAACGAGATTCTGCTTCATGTCTCCCGCCCTGTGCGCTGGGATTCCGATCACGTGGTTCTGCTGGATGAAGCCACAATCGCGATTGCCCAGGAGATTGTGCGCGCAGACGCTTTGTCGCGCGTGAATATCGGCCTAGACTTCTTCGATGCCAGTATTAATCGCATTGCGGCTTGGATCATAGGCGCGCGGAGTATGCGCAAGGCTTTGCTGTACGCGCTGCTTGAGCCTTCGTCCAGACTGGCCGAGGCAGAGAATAACCTCGATGGAGCGGGCCGCATGGCGCTCTTTGAGGAGCATAAGTCGATGCCATGGTCCGCTGTGTGGGAATACTACTGCGCGAGCCAAGGCGTTGCAGAGGGAATTGGCTGGCTGGAGAAGGTTCGCAGCTACGAAAAGAGCACCTTGTCCGCGCGCGGGCGAATGTAGCATCTATGCAGCATCCAATGTGCTTGCCTCCTTGTATGATATTTGCAGCATCCTAGGAGGATGAATGAATCGGCGCAATTTTATCAAGGCAGGCACATTGGCAGGAGTCTCATTCAACACATTGCCTATACTGGGAGCTATAGGCGCGGAAGGACAAGCTACTGCCGTCGCAGGCTCGTCGCAGCCAGACGCACAGGGCGGTTCCGGCATCACCGGCAGCCAAGTTATCACTTACTGTTACCCGCGCAGTATGCCGTTCTCTGCCGACTTCAAGGTGAAGGCCGGAGGGCGCGATGTCGAGGTGATCAAGACCTCGGTTGGACCTTTTTCTGCCTTTGCTTGCGAAGGGCCGGTGGAAGTTTCGATTGAGACGATCTCTGCGGCGAAACACGTACGCATAGCTCCGGCGCGCCACAAAATCAAGGCAGAGATAACCAGGAATCGCGTCACCTTCACGCTCCCGAGGCCGATGCAACTGCTGATTGAGATCGACGACCGAGAGCAGTTCTTTCTCTTTGCCAACCCCATCGAAGCGTCGGCCCCCTCGCCCACAGATGCCGGAGTGCAGTATTTCAAAGCCGGGCAGATTTACGAGGTGGGTGAGTTGCGCCTCAATAACAACGAGACGCTCTACATCGAAGGCGGCGCGGTGGTGCGCGGCAGCATTCGCGCCACGAACGCAAAGAATGTGCGCATCTGCGGGCAGGGCGTGCTCGATGGCAGTTACTATCGCCAGGGTGTCGAGGGAACTCGATCCATTGTTCTAGAAAACTGCCGTGATTCACGCGTAGAAGGCATTATTATGATCGAGCCTTCCAGTTGGATGTTCGTGCTGGGCGCATGCCAGAATGTGACGGTGAGCAACGTCAAGGAACTAGGTTACATCAGCGGCGGCGATGGCCTGGATATCGTCGGCTCAAAGCATATCCACGTAGAAAACTGCTTCTTCCGCAATGGCGACGACTGCATTGTGCTCAAGTCACTTGATCTACGCGGAAATATTCACGAGGCTACGCTCGATTTCAGTTGCGATGTGGAAGATATCGAGGTTACCGGTTGTTCCTTGATGACATCCAGGGGCGGACAGGTCTTCGAGATCGGCCACGAACTGCGCACCGCCAACATCAAGGATATTCACTTCCACGATTGCGATGTTCTGGAAGTGCGCGATTATGGCGCGCCGTTTGGTATTCACAACGCTGATCACGCAACAATCAGCAATGTCCTATTCGAAGACATTCGCGTCGAGCACCACTACAACAAGCTGATCGACTTCCGCATCTTCCAGAGCCGCTGGTCCAGAGACAAGCAGCGCGGACAGATTCGCAACATCACGCTGCGCAACATCGCTGTGGTTGTCTCCGAGTTCAACTCAGGGTACACGGTATCCGTGATTGGCGGTTGCGACGCAGAGCACACGGTGGATCATGTAAACTTTGAAAACTTCCGCATGAACGGCAAACCGGCCACCAGCGGCGATGATATTTTCCTCTTCACCAACGCCCATGCCAGCAATATCAGCTTTCGCTGAGAAGACAGACAACTCCATGAGAGATGGCTTTCTCTCATGGAGTTGTGCGTTTCGACCTGTTACTGAACCGTTAGGGTGAGCGTGGTCGAGGCCGGGGCTATCCCATTGGTTCCTGTAGCCGTAATCGTGAGATAGGAAACCACAGGAGGAGGAGTACTGTTGCCGCTGCTGCTGCCTCCACTGCCGCATCCGCTTGCCACAGCAAGAAGAACCACCGTCAGAAGCAATGCAGCAAATCCGCCCAGTAGCTTGCGCTTGAAGCAGAGAGGCACACAGAGCAGGCCCGCCATCCAAGGCAGTATACCGAGCAAGACTGTGTGTGGCTTTGCCAGCATGGCGTTGGATGCGACAGTTTGCACCGTGACAGCCACGGGCGTCGAAGTTGTTGCCGCAGTCAGCGTCGCCGGAGAAGGAACCGTGCAGGTTGCGCCGACAGGCGCGCCCGTGCAGGTAAAGGTGACGACGCCCTCGTAGTTTGTGGAGATGAGAGTGAGGTTGAATGTTGCCAGCTGACCGGCCGTAACCGTGGCCGAGGCATTGCCCGACGAGCCCGCGCCCAGGGAGATTGCAGGCGGAACGGACGACGCTGGTGTTACGGAGACTTCACTGGAGTTCGGTCCTGTTCCAATGCTGTTTGTGGCCGTCAGATAGTAGAAATACTGGGTCCCATCGGTCAGCCCGGTATCTTGATATGCAAATGTGCTGCCGTCAAAGGTGGTAATTGCGGTCGAAGACTCCTTGCCCGCTGCCGTCCCACGATAGAGGCTGTAACTGGTGGGCGTTCCACCCGGATAGGCTGGCGCCCAGTTCAGGTTCACCACCGTATCGCCTGCGGTTGCTGACAGAGTGGGCTGGCCCGGCGCATCGGTCGTGTCGTCATAGGAGCCGTAGTAGAAGGTGTTGCCCACAAAGCCAAGATAGACCGTTCCAAAGACATCCCAACTGGCTGCCATGGTGTTGGGCAGATCGATGATGTTGTACGGATAGTAGGAGACGCGGTTGAAGGTGTTGCCACCATCAACCGACTGAAAGATGCCCCACTTCGCATCGCCGTTGTAGAGCCCATAAACATAGATCGCCGGATAGCTTTGGCCGGGAGCAGCCTTGCCGAGCGCCAGCGTCCAGGCATAGGTGAAATTCGTATTGCGGGTGAAGTTATTGCCGCCATCGGTGGTGTGGTAGAGGCCGTGCGCCGTCGCGCCTTCGCGGCCGTCTACCAGCCACATCTCGCCGGATACGCCGGGAACCGTTGCCAGAGTTCCATGATGCGGATAACCGGGAGCGCCGTTGGCTGTCTGCTGGGTCCAGGTAACGCCGCCATCGGTGCTCTTCCAGAAGCCGCCTGCCGTCATATCTGCATAGAAAGTGCCAGACGTAACCGGGTCGGCCACGAGTAGATGCTGCGAGAGAACGTAATTCCACGGTCCCCATTGGGTGGGCATATAGGTGTAACTGGAAGGCCCGGAGCCGCAGGGCGTCGCTACTGTAGAGGCGCCGCTCACGCTGTTGAAAGAGGCGGTTTGCGTCCAAGTGGCGCCGCCATCCTTGGAGTAGAACGGAGCGGGAACCTTTGCGGTCCAGGTATTGGCGTTGGTGGGAATCCAGACCAGATTGTCGGCGCCCGCCGGGTCGTTCTCGTGGCCCGCGGCGCGCGCCGAAACGGCGATGATGCCGCCCTCCAGGACGCAGGGATGAGTTCCAGCTGTGATGGAAGGAAAGACCTGCCAGGTCGTGCCGCCGTCGGTGCTGTACCCGCTGAAATTTCCAGCCAGGGCGAGCACATTGCCGGTGGCGACGTTAAAAGTCGAAATCACATCATAATTGGGTTGGTTGGGAGCGTAGTTGCTATCCGTTGCGCAAGCCAGGCCGCTGACATCCGTCCATAAGTTCAGTGGAAAGTGTTCAGCCGTATAGGTGTTCGGGTCGGAGATGATGAACATCGTTTCATCTTCAACGGGCAGTAGCGGCTTGCCGCCGGGAGGAATCACGGCCGGCTCGGCGACTGCCTCTTCGATCCCCTCCGAGTTGCTGGCCCAGGTGCTTGAGGTATCCGTATTGCTGGGCGTGTAGGTCATAATGCCGTCATTGGCGCCGGCCACCCACAGAGTACCTGAACCATCAAAATAAAGCCCGCTGGTGGAAACATAATGCCCCTGCGGGCGGTCAGCCTGCGGGCGCAGCCACTCGATGGGCTGCGTCTCGGAGAACTGCATGGAGCCGAGGTCGGTCCAGGTTTTGCCGCCATCGAGGGAGCGCGAAAGACCGTTGCCGCTCAGGGTAAAGATGCGCTGTGTATTGCTGGGGTCCACCGCGATGCCGCTGCCGCCTCCGTGCTGTGGCGACGCTGTCGTCCAGGCGGTCCCGGTACGCGTCCACTCGTAGAGATTGTTATTGCTGCCATCCGCAATCCACAGATTGCCGGAGGCGTCCACGGTTGCAAAGCCAGCAGTGCCGGCGCCGCTCTCCATCGCTGTGCCGGTAATGTCGGTCCAGGTATTGCCGCCGTCGGCGCTCTTCAGTACTCCGCCGCCGCTCACAACGTCCCCACTGCTCTCGTTGTGCTTGATGTAAGTGACGTAGACGATATTGCTGGCGGTCTGACCGCTCACGGTTCCGGTGCCCGAGCCGCCGTCAATGCGCGGCAGGTGAAACTCATAGCGCACAGAAGAATTCGAGATAGGAAGTCCTTTGCCCGTCACCTGCGTCCAGGTTGCGCCGCCGTCCAAGCTGCGCTGCAGGCCGTCGGGAGAGCCAGACGCTCCCGGAGGCCCGAAGTACGCGACATTTCCATTGCTGGGATCGACGACCATCCGCTCACCCGTGGTCTCCGAGGCAAGATTGCCGGCGAGCGCAAGATTGGCAGCTTTGTAGGTCAGTGCGCCATCCGTGCTGTAATAAACATTCAGCCCCCAGCAGTTGCCGATGTCGCCCGAACCGCACAGTGTCCAAGCCACCAGAACGTGCTTCGTATTGGACGGATCAATGGCGATGGCGCCGCCGCCGCCATTGGCAGGCGCAACCGTATAAGCTGCCGGCAGCGCGGTGGAGACTTTGGTCGGGAACCACTGATTCGCCGTGCCGTCCCAGCGGTAGACGTTGTCCACGTCGCCGCGCGCGTATGCCGCCGAGCCGCTCACGGCCAGGCCGCGCATCCACCCGCCTGCGCCAATATCCACCGGGTTCCATTGATAATGTGAGGTCAGGTCGGTGTCCTGCGCGCTGATCGCCGCAACGGCAATCAAGGCAATAAAGACAACAGATAGCAGCGAAATCAGCTTGCAATGCAGGGTGAACTTCATGGCAGGTCTCCTAAGTGAATCAGCACGGCTATCTGCCCGTGGTGAAAGTCAGGTTTTGAAAGGGCACGGCTTCAGCCGTGCCGTAAATGTTGATAATAAACGCCGGGCTTTAGCCCCTGAGGAACAGTTTTCAGCATTTTCGACTTTCACCACGGACTGCTATGAGTGAGAGAGAAATTTCTTCAGAATCGCCAGCTGATCCTGATGGATCTCGCACGAAGCGAACGTAAAAGAACGAGCCATCTCCGTCAATTCAGCGGGCGAGTGTTTGGCCAATCGGCGAAGGACAAAATCGAGCGCGGGAACATCGAAGTCACGCGCCACCTCGCGCACCCACTGTTCGCGGGTGTCCACGGTAATATCGGTTGCGGTCAGCAGCTTTGTAACATTCGCGGTAAAGGGCTTTTCCAGGTCTTTGTAACTCTGCATGAAGGATGTGATCTCGGGTGTATCCAGAAAGCGCCGCCAGGGCGTATCGGAACGCACCGTCACGATCCCCATGTCCTTCAGATCCTTGTAACACCAGAGAGACCAGCTCCATCCCTTTTCTTCAAAGATCGAAATTTGATCTTGCGCAATGGCCAACTGAACTGCGAAAGCTTGTGGATTGCTTCTGAAAACTCCAAACTCTGCCGCCATCACCGGACAGCTCAGGCGCCGGGTGTCGCACTTACCTTCGATCATCTTCTTCAGCGCCGCGCGGTCGAAGCTCTTGCCATCAACCACCGCGGGGTAACTCGTCAGAGCTGCCCATGCAGCATCTCCCGAGTAATAGGGGTGAATGGCCACAACAACCTGCGGATCGTTAATCAATTCCTCGTGCAGGCTGGAAATGTCCGTAGCCCACAAGTTGGGATCGAGAAAGAAGAGATGATGGGGATCAACCTTGCGGATTGCCCGCATCGTGTCCAGGTAAAACTGATTGAGCAGAGGAACATTGGAGGTGACCGGCTCACCCAGCAGATTATATCCAGCGATAATTGGATCTCCACTGTAGCGGCGCGCAATCTCGACCCACAAAGCAATGGTGCGGTCAATGAAATGACGCTGGTTCCAGAAATAGGTTTCGCCATAGGCGCTGCCGGCGTTCTGGTCGCGCGCCTGTGCTCCAACCCCTGCGTGAAGATCGAGCATCACCCAGATATTGTGCTTGCGGCAAAGACTGACAACCCGATCGAGCTGCTTGAAGCCGCTTTCAAGCCACTTCCCTGGCGCCAGATCATCCTCGAAGTGCCGGTAATTGAAGGGCAGCCGAACAACATTAAAGCCCTGCTGCGCCAGAAAAGCTATATCCGTATCGGCAATAAATGCTTGGTCGAAGGCATTGAAGAATGTGGAATAGGAGTCTTCTCCCAATATTTTCTTGAATTGCTCGCGGATCTTCCACTCGGTCCAGGGAAGGCCGATCATGTAATCTTCAATGAGCATCCAGCCGCCTAGATTCACGCCGCGCAGACGAACCGGCCGGCCGGCCTCCACAATCTCCCGGCCTTTGGCATGAAGTAGCTCCCGCTTGGCTCCGGCGCTGGCCAGCGCGTGCAGCATGCCAGATCCAGCTGTGCTTCCAACCGCGCTGACGGCCAATGATGTTTGCAGAAACTTGCGTCGATCCATTGCCATTGTTATCCTTTATCTCCTCATTCAATCTGTTTAAGAGCCAACCAAAATCGATCATCCGAGCACTTGATTTGGAGTAAGTTGAATCAGCCTTCCCGGCGAAGACTTCGCGCGGTGAAACTCGTAAGCATCTCCCCTGTATAGGGTTTTTTCCCACCATGTTGCAGTTGGCCCGGAGTAACCAACGGCAGAGACAAGAAAGGCCGGCGAGCCACTGCGCGCTTGTAGCGCCTTCGCCTCCTTCCCCATCAGTTTCACCGCTCGAATTGTCTGATCCGACTCCGCGATTCTCAACCCGAACTTCTCCCGGCACAGTGCATAAAATGAGCCTCGAAGCTGCTGCCGGGTCAGGCCGGGAAATACATCGGCGGGAACCCATCGCCTCTCCAAAATAACCGGAACTCCGTCGGCAAGGCGCAGCCGCGTGATGGCATAAAGTTCCCGGTCGTAATCCACTTGCAAACGCGCCGCAACTTCTGCCTCCGCCTCCGCGGCCTTCATTTGCTCCAACTGCAAGACACGCGTCGCCGGAGTCTTGCCCGCCTCTTTCACCTTCTGCGTAAAACTTACCAGAGTCTGAATGTCATAGTTGAGTCGCGAAGGAATGACAAATGTGCCAACCCCTCTCCTGAGTTCCAGAAGCCCCTCGGAGACCATTCCTCCAAGCACCTTGTTGGCGGTTGGCCGACTGACCTGGAAGCGCTCCGCAATCTGCCGTTCCGTCAGAAACTGGTCTCCCTCCGCGAATTCGCCCGACTTCAACAACTCGCGCAGGATCTCGTTCATCTGCTGATACATCGGCACACGAACGAGCCGCGTTGCATCCACGCTCACCATTCTAATTCCTTGCTGGCGCTGCCGGAGCTGCCGCGACGCTCTTGGTAATAGGTTCAAGACCGAGACGTTTGCGGCCTTCTTCCAGCATCGATTCAGTGCGCGTCGCTCCCACGCGGCTCACCCCGATCGCGCGCACCGCCAGCATGGCGTCCAGATCCCGAATGCCGCCGGCCGCTTTCACCTGGACCCGCGCAGGGGAATGTTTGCGCATCAATTCGAGGTCGGCGATGGTGGCTCCGCTGGGCGCATACCCGGTCGAGGTTTTCACCCAGTCAACGCCAACCACGCCGCAGATTTCGCAAAGGCGAATCTTGGCGGCTTCGTCATGATAGGCGTTCTCGAAGATCACCTTGATCTTTTGCCCTGCGCCATGGATCAGTTGCGTCAGCTCGGTCAGCTCATCCTGGACATACTTCCAATCTCCGCTGCGAGCCTTGCTGATATTGATGACGACATCCAGCTCCTGGCCACCATCCTTCAGCGCCTGCTGCGCTTCGGCAATCTTGATCGAGGTGCGGTGCCCGCCGTGAGGAAAGCCGATAGTCGTGCTGGCGTTTACCGTGCTGCCGGCAAGAAGCTCCGCGCAGCGCGACAAATAATAGGGCATAATGCAGACGCTGGCCGTGTTGTAGCGTAGCGCCAGCGCGCAGCCCGCCTCCAGCTCATCAGTGGTCATTGTGGGGTTCAGCAGCGAGTGGTCAATCATCTTGGCAAGAGCCAGGTAGTCGTATGTAAGTGTCATTTCTTCTCTCCAAATTCAACTCTGTTTTTGTTGGTTGTTAGGTTGTATGTTTGCTGGGCGAGCGCAACGCCCCCCAAAGCTCCGCTTTTGTCTCCAAGCGAGGAGCAGCTTATATGAACGACTTCGCCGGGGAACATCCGCACCCGTTCCCGCACGGCTCGGCGAACCGGCTCCAAAAGCAACTCCCCCATTACGGAAAGGCCGCCGCCAATCACGACATTGTTGACTGCGCTGATGGTGACCGCATTCGCAATTCCAATGCCGAGATACTCTGCCGCCCGCCGGATGGCATCGGCAACCGCCGAGTCTCCGCCCTCGGCGGCTAGCGCCATCTGGGTTGCCGTCACCTTGCCGGGATCGCCCGCCACCAGCTCGCTCAGCCGTGGCGCAAGACCATCGCGCATCAACGCCTTGCCTGCGGCGGCCAGCGCAGGTCCGCTTACCAACGTCTCCAAACATCCACGGCTGCCGCAACTGCACGGCGCGCCATCCGGGAGAACGGTGTGGTGCCCAACCTCGCCCGCCGCGCCAAAGGCTCCAAGACGGAGCTTTCCGTCCAGCACCAGGCCTCCGCCAATGCCGGTTCCCACGGTCACAAATAACATATCTTGCGTGCCGGCGCCCTTGCCGAAGGTGAACTCGCCCAGCGCCGCCATGCGAGCGTCATTTAACAGCGACACGGGCCTCTTGGTGTAGGAGGCAAACTCATGGGCGATGGGAAAACCGCGCCATTGCTCGGGAAGATTGGGCAGAAAGACAATCTTGCCCGCTTCGCGATCCACCAGCCCCGGCAATCCAATTCCAATCGCCAGATAGTTCACGGAGTGCTCCCGGCACAATTCGTCCAGCAGCCGGCAGGTTCTCTCCACAGCCTGGGCCGGACCGCTCTCCGGGAGAGTCGGAATCACTCCTTCAGCCAGAATATCGCCGCCAGCACCCGCGAGCGCCACCGCGATCTTGGTCCCGCCAAAGTCCACGCCAGCAAAAACTTCACAAACCCCATCTTTCGCCAAGCGGAATTTCCTCCTCCACACAAGACATACAGTGGCATAGCCACTCTATCAGGCAACTGCGTTCCGTGTAAACCGCGAATGCCGCTAATTCAGATTCATAGTTGGATCAAAGCCCTCGGAGTCTAAGAGTCTATCCGCAAATTGGTAGCGCCTACCTCCCGGTCGGCTGGATTGTGGGGCTCCTGACCCTCAGAAGCCGTCTGGGAAGCGCTGTGCACCACCCATTCCGCGATTTTATGCGGAATGGGTGGGAGGGTGTATTGCATTTCTTTTGGACCGGATCAAGAAGAAAGGATAAATTCTTATTCGCCGTCGGGCAGCTTGAAGGGCTTTTGCAGGTACATCCGAGCCTCGTTGACCGCGCCCTGAGTGTTGTCGTTGGTCTGCACGGCTAATCTGTACTCGTTAATCGCGCGGTCGCGCTGGCCGGTGACGTCGAAGATCTTTCCTATCGCGATGTGGCTCCAGACCTCGGTCCAGTGCGGCTCGTCGTCGCCCCGCAGCGCGTCGCGATAAGCGTTCACGCTGGCCTGGAAGTTGTGCTGCGTAAAGAGCAACTCGCCGATGCGATAGCTGGCCAGCGAACTCTGCGGGTTGGCCTTGAGCGCCTCCTGGTACTCCACCAGCGCGCCGGTAAGCTCCCCCTGCGCCACAAGTTGCTGGCCTTTGAGAATACTGATGCGCACCTGCAGGTCCGGCGTGGATTTGAGCACCCAGCCCTGGGGGTCGATGCTGATGCGCCGCGGGCGGCCGAAAGTGTCCACGACAAACTGCGTCTCCGTGCCCATGATCTCGATGCGCTGCGTCTCCGTCTTGCCGTCGGTCTCGATGCGCAGCTCCACCGGCATGCGGAAGAGATCAAGGTCCTGGCCAATTTCGCCGATGGTCCTGAAGCCCTTGTTGTTACCCAGTCGGTAGACGGCGTACTTGTTATTGAACTGCGGCGCGCCGGTGCCGTCCACCCATTGCGCAAAGAAGGGGGTCAATTGCTGATCGCTCTGCGCCTCGGCCACCTTCTCGAAGTCAGCCGCGCGGATTCCGCTGTCAGTGTACTGGCTGAGCGCGCCCTTGAGCGTGGCAAAAAATGCCTTGTCACCCACCTCCCAGCGCAACATATGGAAGATCATCGCTCCCTTTTCCAGCGTCATCGACTGAAACTCCGGCGAGAAAGGGCTGAGCCGGCCTGCGCTCGACAGGGGGATCGTGTCGTAAGCCAGTGCGCCGGCTGACACGTCTTGCAGTGCAGTCTTCAACGAGTTTTTACCGCTCTCTTCCTCCACGTACATCAACTCGCCGTAGCGGGCCATGCCGTTGGTAATCCATGCGTCGTTCAGCGTACGCGGGCTTACCTCGGAACCCCACCACTGGTGGGCGATGGTGTTGGCCAGCAGGCGAATACCGCTCTTGTCGCCCACGCGCGAGCCAAGTATAGCCGCCAACTCCGGCGCCCAGACGGCGGGCAGCGTGTCATCAGGCAGTTCGACCACGTTCAAATGGCTGGATTCCGGCTCGCCGAAGCTGTCGGTAAAGAAGTCGTACTCCTTGGCCGCCGTCTGCGCCAGTTCGCTGGCCGCCTGCTGATGGCTCACCGTCAGATAGACCTTTACGTTGCCGGAGCCAGCCGAGACAGGCTCCACGTAGCGGCCGGCAATCACCGTGCCGGGAAAGCCGGGCTTCGTCCAGTTGAAGTCGTACTGGTCTCCCGGCTTGCCGTTGGCCAGCGTGACCGGCTTGGCTTTGCCCCGGCTGCCGCTCGAGAAGACCCGCATCCCTTGCGGTACGCGAATGTGCAGCTCCATCGTGAAGCGGTCGGTCATGTAGCCGGACGAGTTTCCAGAGACGGGGAACCAGCGCGCCGGATAGAGCAGGTAGGTGATCGGCTCCTGGATCGCCGCCAGCTTCAAACCTTCAATCGGACCGTCGTCGTTGCCGGTGATCACGCCCTCGTACTCGAAACTCCAGTGCGCCACTTGTCCCTGCGTGAAAGGCGTCGTCGGAGTGATGCGGATGCCGCCGTCGGGCGAGCGCTCTCCGTTCAGCACCGTGCCGGCTTCGTCTGAGATTTTGCTCACCTTGAGCGCCGGATGAAAACCAAAGCTGACCGACTCGGTGTTTTCCGGCGCGGTAAAGGTTACGGTCGCCTTGGCCGCCAGGTGGTGCGTTGCCGTGTCTATCTCAGCGTCGATGACATAGCCAGAGATCGTGAGCGCGGGCCTCTCCTGCCGCTGGGCGGCGAGCGGCGCAGCCACCAGCAGAGCGCAGGCCAACCCCACCGCCATCTGCAACAAATTCTTCTTCATTCGAATCGCAGTCATTTTCGCAGTCATCTTTTTCGTCTCATTTTATAGATGCACCGTGCCACATCCTTGCGACTTTTTTCTGTCGCAAGGATGGAACACCGCGAAGCTCAACCCACCTGCCGACTCATCTCCAGCGTAATTGTCGCCACGCGTTCAATCGCGCCTTCGCTGGGTGCCCCAGGTCTCGATTGTGAGAGCTGGGAAACCGGACTCAGCAAGCCGCGCACCCACGCTAGCTCTTCCATCATGGACTGGCGCAGAGTACCATCCGGTAGCAACGGTTCAATTTCTTGGACGATTTTTTCTGCGGTGAAGTCATCTTGAATCAGCTCCGGCACAATTCGCTTGCCGGCAATCAGGTTGGCCATGGCCACAAAGGGCACCTTGACTACCCGTTTGGCGATGGCGAAAGTGAGCGTCGAGACCCTGTAGACCACCACAAAGGGATTGCCGATCAGTGCCGCCTCCACAGTCGCTGTGCCGCTGGCCACCACCGAAGCGCGGGCGTGCATTAAAACTGCCCGGGCATTCTCAACCAGCCGCAGCTTCAGGCCGATGCCGTGGGCTCCAACCAGCCGGCGCACCTCGTCTCGCTGCGCCTTGTTCAATGTCGGCGCTAGCGGAATGACGAACTCGTAGCCGCTCGTCAACTCCCGCGCCGCCTGCAAGATCGTCGGCAGATGGTCGCGAATCTCCTTGGCGCGGCTGCCCGGCAGCAGCCCAATCCACGTCTTCGCCGGGTCGAGGCCATTTTGCGAAGCAAATTCTTCCCGGCTGACCGAAGGCGGCGGCAGCTCCGCCAGCGGATGGCCCACAAACTCGGCCTCCACGCCGCGCTCGCGATAAAATGCCTCCTCGAAGGGAAAAATCACCAGCATTTTGTCAATATATTTTTGCACCAGACGGATGCGCTTCTTCTTCCAGGCCCACAACTGCGGGCTGACAAAGAAGATGACCGGAACGCCCAGCCGGTGCAGCTGCCTGGCCAATCGGAAATGAATCTCAGGGAAGTCAATGAGGACGGCCACGCTGGGCGGCCGATCGCGCACAGCTTGCTTCAGCTTGCGATACTCGCGCCAGATGCGCGGCAGGTGGACGATGACCTCGGTCAGTCCCATCACCGCCATCTCTTCCGAGCGAACGACGCACTCCAGCCCCGCGGCCTTCATGCGCTCGCCGCCCATGCCGAAGAAACTTGTGGCTAGGGCAGAGTCTTTGAGCCGATCTTGGAGCGCGGCAATCAGCAGCGCGCCGTAGTGCTCGCCGCTGGCCTCGCCTGCCGAAATGAAGAGGTTGGTGGGCATTCTTCTGGCTGCGCCACAATCTCAGGCGCTCCGCTTGGTCAGCGCCCTCTTTCGCATCGCCTTACATCGGCTGTTGGCTGTACTCTTCTTCGTCTTCCAGGCCATAACGGCGCAGCAAGTTGGGCAGGGTCTGCGAGAAGGCTGAGCGCGGCATCACTGTGTCGCATCCGGCATCGATGGCCTTGGCCTTCAGTTCACCCTGCAAGTGATTGAGAAAACCGACAATCGACGTGGCCTTCTTCAGCTTGCTCTTGAACTTGGTAATCAGCGTGATCGGCTTGGCGTTCAGATTGTTCAGGTCAAAAACCAGCAGCTTGGGCCGTTCGCCTTCCGGCAAGTCGATCAACCTAGCCACTGACTCCTTGTCGTTCTTCACAAACTCCACCTTCACGCCCAACTTGCGCGCCGTCTCCTGAATCTTGGCCACAAAGAAAAGATCCTCAATGTAGCAGAAGATGCGGGTGGGCATGTCGGCGCGGATTGCTACCGTGGGCTGTGGCTGGTACACGTCCTGGTATTGGCCACCGCTGTAGCCATTGTTGGTGATCTGGATCGTCGAAGGCGGGCCATCGGCTACGTTGCCGTTCACCATGCGATAGCTGTGGTCCATCGGGCCTACAAACTCTCTGGGACCCTTTTGCCTGCCTTTGCGCTTGTTTTGCGCCGGGGCTGAAATGCTGTTGCCGGGCTGGATGGCGGTGGCCGGATTCTTTTGGAGGAACTTCTTCCTCTTCCGTCCCTGGCCCTGGCGTCCGCCCTGATGTGCTGATGCCGAGTTCTGGTTGTTTGGCCGTTGCTGCTTTGCCGGCGCGGGGGGCTGCGGCTGAGCCTGCGCCTGGGGCAGTTGGGCCAGCGGCTGCTGTGCCGGGGCCGCGCTTGCCTGGCTGCTCTTGTTCTTGCGGCGACGCCGGCGGTGCCGATGCCCCTGTGGTTGTGTCTGGTCACTTGCCTGGTCCGGCCCCAATTCAGATTGGGGCTGCATCAATTCTGTCGTCATGCGTAGGATTCCTGTTGCATTGTTACTGGTGCGTTGCTTTCCGCTGCATTGGATCTCCCGGTGCAGCCTTTTCCTGCCGGGCGCTGTGCTTCCCAGCCGCCGCTCGATTCTGGTTTGAAAGAAGACGGTGAGCGGCGAAATTCGTCGCTGAACCTCGTACAAACCACCCGGAACCGGGCTCCGAACAATCCACCGTGATTCTCAGGAACATCAAGCGCTTCACAGATTTCGGCCGTATCCGGCCTTCCATAAGAATCAGCCGCCCCATGATGGCGACGCCAATTCAGCCTCTGCGGTCCAAGATGATCTCTGTATATCTCTGTGAAAGTGCTTTATTGCCACCGCGCGCGCATAAAACCGATGAACGGCTCCATCCGGTTGTCTGGATTGTAATGGCGCTCGCCGGTGCCCTTCTCATCTGATGCCTCTCCACAGGAACACTCGCTGTCTGCTAACTGCAATCAAATCAATATTCCAGCTGAGTTTCCATGATCGGCGGCGAGCTTGCTCTTTCCCTTTGGGAGGCTCGCGTCAGCCGCTTGATAGGCAAGTCTGATACTACAGCGAATAGTTGCGGCTGGCAAGTGACTAGAGCCGCTTGTTCATTCTAAGATGGGCTTCGATCCGGCAACTGCTGGGTCGAAGCCCATCTGGCGAGAGTTGCTTACCGTGCCTTTGGTCCGGCGTTGCGAATTGCGTCTGAGGCCTCAAACTGCTTGAAGTTGGCCTCGAAGCGGCCAGCCAGTTCAACTGCCTGGCGGTCGTAGCCCTCCTTGTCAGCCCAGCCGTTGCGCGGATTGAGAATCTCTGCGGGAACATCGGGGCAACTGACCGGGATGCTCAGGCCGAAGGCCTTCTCGGTGACGAACTCGACCTTGTCCAGGCGGCCGTCGAGAGCGGCGTTCACCAGGGCGCGAGTAATCTTGAGGCTCATGCGCTTGCCTACGCCGAATTTTCCGCCGCTCCAGCCGGTGTTGACCAGCCAGCAGGAAGCGTTGTGCTGTTTGAGGCGCTTGCCCAGCATCTCCGCATACACATGTGGCGCCCGCGGCAGGAAAGGCGCGCCAAAGCAGGCCGAGAACTCCGGCTCCGGGTCCTTGACGCCCGTTTCGGTCCCTGCCAGCTTCGCCGTGTAGCCCGACAAAAAGTGGTACATCGCCTGCTCCGGCGTCAGCCGCGAGATCGGTGGCAGTACGCCGAAGGCGTCGGCGGCCAGAAACAATACATTCTTGGGATGCCCGCCAATGCCGGGAATTACGGCATTCTCAATGAAGTCAACCGGATAGGCGGCGCGTGTATTCTCCGTCAGACTTATGTCAAAAAAGTCTGGCTCGTGTGTGGCGGGGTCGAGAATCACGTTCTCCAGTACCGAGCCGAAGCGGATGGCGTGATAAATCTGCGGTTCGAATTCCTCGGTCAGATTCACGCACTTGGCGTAGCAGCCCCCCTCGAAGTTGAAGATGCCAGTCGGGCTCCAGCCGTGCTCGTCGTCGCCGATCAGCCGCCGCGCCGGGTCGGCGGAAAGCGTCGTCTTGCCGGTTCCAGAGAGACCAAAGAACAACGCGGTCACGCCATCGGCGCCCACGTTGGCAGAGCAGTGCATCGGCAGCACATCCTTATTGGGCACGATGAAGTTCATCACGCCAAAGATCGATTTCTTCATTTCGCCCGCGTATTTTGTGCCGCCGATGAGGACAATCTTGTGCGTGAAGTCTACTAGGATGAAGGCGCTGGTGGCGGTTCCGTCGCGCTCCGGCACGGCCTGAAACTCCGGCGCGGCAATCACCGTGAACTCCGGCTCATGTGTGGCCAGCGCGGAAGCTTCGGGGCGGACGAACAGCTGGTGGACAAACAGCGCGTGCCAGGCGTACTCGCTGATGACTCGGATGGGCAGCCGGTAAGCCGGATCGGCGCCGCTGTACAAATCCTGCAAGAAGAGGTCGCGTCCGCTCAGATGCTCAAGAACTCGATCCAGCAAAGCCTGAAAACGCTCCGGCGCGAAGGGCTTGTTTACCTTGCCCCAATGAACCAGCTCGTGCGTCACCGCGTCGTCCACGGTAAACTTGTCCTTGGGACTGCGGCCGGTGCGTGCGCCTGTGACGGAGACCAGGGCGCCGTTGGAGGCCAACCGGCCCTCGCCGCGCAGCAAAGCGGTTTCAACCAGTTGTGCTACTGACAGGTTGGCTTGTACGCGCGGCCCAGAGGCTAGCGCCTTGAGCGACTCCACTCCACGAAAAATTGCCATCGATAGAACTCCTTCCGAACGAATCAGGGTTGAAAACCGACCAATAATCAATTGTGCCATTCCGACCGCGGGCCGCGAAAGAGCTTTTCTCTGGATTGGCGGGTGGCGCAGGTACATGAGTAAAAATATGGGTGCCCCAGGTCCCTCGCATTTGGGGACCTGGGAAACCACGAACCTCGGCGCCACCGGCTGTTCCCTGTTCCCTGCTGCTCCTATTTCGTCTGATCGCCGGGTGCCCCGTGCCCCACCCATTCCGCGCTTTTTGCGGAATGGGTGGGATAGCACAGCACTCGAAGAAATCGGCCCCTCTACTCCTATCTCGTCTGAACGCGGCAGATCCGCACCGGACCCAACAGGCCCGACGCAAGCAGCGGAGAATCCGCATGGTACGGCTTCACGTCGGCGAATGTGATTCTGATCGCGCCCGGCTGCTCATCGCCGATCATCCGATTGACCCACGCATTCCAAACCTTGATCGTGATCTGGTTTGCGCCCGGCTTCAGCGCGGCGGTTACGTCCACACGATAGGGCGTATGCCATACAACGCCCAGCGGCTTGCCGTTCACCGTCACCTCCGCCAGGTTCTTCACATCGCCGAGGTCAATCCACACCTGCGCGCCGTTTTTGAACCACTCCGCCTTCGCTTCCACGCCCCGGGTGTAAGTGCCGGCTCCGGAGAAGTACTTCACTCCCTGGTCCGGGTTCTCGCTCCAAGATGTCAGCTTGTCCAGCGTGATCGACGCCGGCGCGCCCCGATTCGGCTCAAAGCTCACCGTCCACGGGCCGTTCACGGATGCAACCTCGCTTTCGGTCCGCGTGGGTAGCGTACGCGATGTCTCTGTAGTCGCCTTGCGGAAGACCACAAAAACGGTGCCCCACGGCTCCAGCTTCAACGGAACTGTAGTGCGCCCGCTGGCAATCTTGAAGGAGACTGGCTCTGTCTTGCCGGTGTCGGCGTGCCACAGTTCAGGCGCTTTGCCTGTTACGCGGAAGCTGGCCTCCACGGCTTCAGAGCGATCCTTGCGATTATCCACAAAATAGAGGTCGCCGCTGGCCAGCTTGCGATGAACAAAGAGCAGCCGAGCGTCGCTCTCCGGCTTGCTGTAATCGAAGTCCGGCGCCACGTTCAACTTGCTGAAGACCTCTTTCAAGCTCTGGCCCGCAAAGACCGTGCCCTTGCCTACCTTGTGCTCGCCCTTGCCGTCGCCAAAAAGTTCGTCGTTCAACTTGCGGAACTCCGCTTGATCATCGGCCAGGCTGGGATCGTCGCTGGGCTTCGCTCCCGCAGCCACAGCGCCGTCCACCACCAATTTGTGAATGGCGCGCAGCACCGGCAGCGACATGTGCCGGCTATATGGATCGAGTCCCAGCACACGATAGCTCATGCCGCTGGCTGTGGTGATGCGGCCGCCGGTGACGCTCAGCTCGTGAATCAGGGCGTCGGCATTGATGTAGTCGAAGCCATAGCCGGCCGGAATCTCCGGCGCGCTGCCCCCGAAAATCGCCGTCAGGTTCGAATCTTCGCCGTAGAAATAGACAATATCCGCGCCAAAGTGCCCCTGTTGCAGCAGATAACTGCTGCGCGCAATGTAGTTGATCCAGGGACCGGCGACTTCCGCCCAGGTCTCGTTGCGGTTGAACCACTGGCCAAAGGGTCCAAGCGTCAGCCCGGGTGCCTTGCCAACGAGCGGCTGGTGCGCCGACTCATGAATCACAAAGCGGTTGATGCCGTTCAGCAATTCCTGGTCAGCGGTCGGCTTCAGCGTCGCCGGCGACCAGGCCCAGGGCGCCGCCGCCGCCGTCATTGACTCCGCTGCAGCGAGATTCTGCCCATAGAGGTGCGACACCGACGCCGACTCGCGATCATCCGCGTTGTAGCCGAACTGCTCGTTATTCACATCCGGCGTCTGCGTCCACATCGCGCTCATGGGCACTTCGTTGAACTTCTTCACCTCCATGCCGTCGGCCACAAAGGCGCGCCCGCCCTCGTGCGATTCCCCGTAGTGGCCCATGCCCCGCTCGTGCAGCGTGGCCTCCAACTGGCCGTAGTGCTCGTCGGCAATCAAATCGCCAATCGTCTTCCTGAAGTCCCACAGAAAGCGGTCGCTGGCCTCGGCGCTCTCCACCACCTGGCCCGTAAGCACCGGCATCCAGGGCAGTGGACTATAGCCGCGCCGCTTCTGGAACTGGGCGATCATATTGTCGGTCCAGTTTTGCGAGCCGGCCTCCCAGCTATCGTTCACCACAAACCGGATGCCGCGCTTCCCCATGAACTCCGCGCCGACCGTCTCCTTATAGCTATCCAGATAGTTGTCCATGTACTTTTTCACATACCGTCTGTCCAGCTTGTCCACTTCCAGTCCGGTGGCCTCGGCGGTTGCAGGGTGGTTGGTGATTCCCAGCAGCGAATAGCCAAACCGCAGCACAACCCAGTGGCCGGCCGGCGGCGTCCAGTTCAGAGTTCCATCCGGGCGCATCTTCGCTGTCAGATCGATTACATCGGACTTCGCAATCGCATCCCCTGCTGCAACTGGTTGCGTCGCATAGCCATACAGGTCCGTCTCTGGCGTGAAGGCGGCCTTCTCTTCAAAGTGGTTCACCCGCGCTCCGGGATGGAGCACCAGCTCGGCAATATCGAAGTTTGTGGCTGGCGGTCGATTGGCGGCATCACTTCCCTCCTGGGGTGGTACGTACTTGAAGGTTACCCTGAAAAAACGGGCCGTTAACGGAGGAAAGGAAATCGTGTGCTCTGGTGCGGTCCCGCCACTTAGATCCGTGACCAAGCGAAAGGCAACTCCGTCATCGCTGGCTTCAAGACGCTTTTGAGGAGCACGAAAACCCTCCCAATATCCACCCTGATCCGGTTCTTTTACAACGATGGTAACTGCGCGAATCGTCTGCGGCGTTGGGAACTCGTACTGGATCCAAGCGCTCCCGCTCGCCGCCGAAATCGGCAACTTGGTGGTCTTCTGCAAGTCGCCATCGCTGAGCAACGCCACATCCAGTGAGCCGCCGCTCGACGCAATTGTGGGGTGCAGCGCCTCCAGGGGCAAGTCGCTGGCCGCCCTGCGATAGGCAATCACAGCCACATCGGCGTAGAACTGTGGCGTCCCCACCGCGCTCTCCGGCGTTCGAATCACATCGTGGATGCTCATATTCTGAAAGCCTCCGGTGCTCGTCGGCGGATGAGCCAGCGCGCCTGTAAACGGCTTGCCTCCCTCCACTTGGGTCTCGCTCCACACATATTTCTTCATACCCTCGGAGGCCGGCACCCAGGGACCACCCGACTCGCTCCATCCCGGCGAACCCGCTATCGCTTCTTCCATGCCAAACTTGTCGGCGAGGGTCGTCGCGTACCGGAAGGCATCCTTCCACTCCGGGGTCATGTAGGCCAGACGATGGTCGACTACCATCGGCGTATCCAGGGCAGCGTCGAAGTTATGGAAACCGCCCAGACCAACCCTGTGCATCCATTCCAGGTCCAGCTTGATGCCTTCTTTGGAGATGTTGCCGTTCATCCAATGCCACCACACCCGTGGGCGCGCGCCTTGCGGTGGATTTTCAAAGCCACTCTTCAACGGGTCAGGATTGCTTTGCGCCGCGGCCATGCCAGCGCCCAAAAGCAGCGCAAGGCCTGCCAAGATCAGTTTCTTCCCTCGAAAATCCATCGTGTTCCTCTCGTTCTCAAAGATATGCATTTGCCCTCTCGGACCGGAATGGCGCTTATTGAAAACTCCGCGGCGCACAATTCACCTTTTGATCGCGCCCCCTGTGAATCGGCGTAGAATCTCTCTTTCCGCACAAGGAGCCAGATTAAACGATTCCTGATTCGAAAACAATTCTAATATGAAACAGGTTCCGGTAACCGGCCTACCATTGAAAGTATTTCCGGCTCGCTTGACGAATCTATGCTATACTTCTTTCAATCGTAGAATTCGATCTGAAGATTTTGCCTGTTCCGGTTACCGCCTACTCGCAAACTTCCACATTGCGTTCGCGGTAAATCAGTATCGAAGGAGTATCACACAATGGAAACAGGCACAGTCAAGTGGTTTAATGACGCCAAGGGTTTTGGATTTTTGAGCCGTGAGAACGGCGAGGACGTTTTCGTCCATCACACCGCCATCCAGTCGAACGGCTTCCGTTCGCTGCAAGAGGGCCAGCGCGTCCAGTTCAACGTCACCAAGGGCCCCAAGGGCTGGCAGGCTGAGAACGTTCAGGTCGTCTAAGCGTTACCTACTTACCAGTTCGTAACAAAATGAGAGGGACGGCGAAGCTGCCGTCCCTCTCTTGTGTCTGATAGACTTTCGCCTAATTCGGATCAATTCTAGAATTCCGTTTGAAGCCTTTCGGCTGATTCCTATTCCCTGACATCTGCTCTTACGCTGCCGGCTTGAGGCTCTTAAGGCTGACCTGCGGAACGGCCGGGTGCAGATTCTCCATCAGCGTGACGTGGGTGCCCAGGTATTGCAGAACATCATTGATTGAATCCTCAAAACGTCCACCGGTCTTATGGGTGGCTTTTACGCCCTTGGCCACCAATTGGCAGACTTCAAAGCGGTTCATTCCCTGCGCTAATGCGCGATGAATCTTGTCCGAACGCATGACTTCACTCCAGTCAACTGGTGATTGTTGCGTTGGTTTCGGAGCTCGTCAGTAGCAATAAGACGGCAAGAGCCGAGCAGCTTGTTCTTGTTCTAAAGTTGGATCTGAAAATTCAGCTCTGATTCCATTGTACCTCCGAATCAGTTGCTGCGCCGTCTTTTCCGCCCCGCGAGCCTTTCGCCACCGACCCAAGCCTGATAACATATAAATTGCACTCACCTGATTTGAGGGAAACCCTCAAGAGATTGCAGCGAAAGAGGTTACTAGTGGCAGATACTACCAAGATCGAAGACACCCAGGAACGGAAGAAACTGAAGCGAGCCGCACGCAAGAAGGCCGCTCCCAAGGCGAAGCGGACCGAACCGCGCGGTTCGGCGAAGAAAAAGGTCAAAAAGATGGCACGCGGCATCTCCAAGCGTTAACCGTAAAACCCCGATGAACGGGCCGTGACCCCGTAATTGCTGTGGGTTCCCATCCTTTCACCTTTTCCGGTGAAAGGATGGGAACCCATGACCAAAAAATGGTCTAATTCATTCACTTGGAGAACTGCTCTGCTCAGCCAACTTTTTGCTCGAAAATCGATTGACAAGCTGTTGCTCGACTCGCTCGAGCCCGAATACGCGTTAAAGAAGTCTCTGGGCCCCTGGTCGCTGACCGCTCTCGGCATCGGTGCCGTTATCGGTTCGGGCATCTTCACGGTCATTGGCACGGCCATGGCCGGACAGAAATTCGACGTACCCAGTCTCCGCGACACGCCTCTGCTCCACTATCTAATGCACCACACAGCCATGGCCGGCCGCCCAGGCGCTGGACCGGCACTGGCTCTTTCGCTGGTTCTGGTGGCCATCGTCTGCGTCTTCACTGGGCTCTGCTACGCAGAACTGGCCTCGATGATTCCCATCGCAGGGTCGGCCTATACCTACACCTATGCCACTATGGGTGAGCTGATCGCATGGATCATCGGCTGGGATCTGATCCTGGAATATGCCTTCAGCAATATGAGCGTCAGCGTGGGGTTTGCCGCCCACATCGTTGATCTGCTGGACTGGTTCGGCCTGCATCCGCCCCTGCGATGGATCTCTCCTGCCTACCTACCCACCGGCCTGCAAGATCTTGCAGGCAACGACTTGTATCAATCTGGTTGGCACTTCGGCTTCAATATTCCTGCCTTCCTGGTGGTGATGGTCCTCACCGTGATTCTGGTGCGCGGCATCCGCGAGTCGGCTCGCGCCAACAATGTTATGGTGCTGGTCAAGATGGCGGCCATTCTGGTCTTTGTCTTTGCCGGCGCCAGCTTCATCAAGCCCCATTACTGGCATCCCTTCATGCCTAACGGCTGGACCGGCGTACTCACCGGCGGCTCCATCATCTTCTTCACCTATATCGGCTTCGACTCAGTCTCGACGGCTGCCGAGGAGTGCCGCAATCCGCAGCGCGATTTGCCTATCGGCATTCTGGCTACTCTCGTCGCCTGCACCGTGCTGTATGGATCGGTGGCCATCGTCCTCAGCGGCATCGTTCCTTGGCAGTCGGTCATGGGTGACGCGGCTCCGGTGGTCAACGCCCTCAAAAAGCTATCCCTGCTGCCCGGCGGCGGAGGCCTGCATTGGGTGCGGCTCTTTGTCCTGGTCGGCGCCATTATGGGCATGGTCTCTTCGATCCTGGTCTTCCAGCTTGGTCAGGCCCGCGTCTGGTATGCCATGTCCCGCGACGGCCTGCTTCCCACCGTCTTCGGCCACATTCACCCAAAATTTCGCACACCCGATGTGGCTACTTGGGTCGCGGGCTTCGCTGTGGGCATCCCGGCCGGAGTGTTGGATATCGGCACCGTCTCCAACCTCTCCAACATCGGCACCCTCTTCGCTTTCGTACTGGTCGCGATTGCCGTGCTCATCCTCCGCTATCGCGAACCGGACCGGCCGCGCAGCTTCCGCACCCCCCTCGGGCCTGTCTTCCCACTTCTCAGCATCATCTTTTGTATAGTGCTGATGATGGGCCTGGAAGTGATGACCTGGATGGCCTTCTTCGCGTGGCTGGTCATCGGCCTGGTCATCTACTTCCTTTACAGCCGTCACCGCTCGGAGTTCGCCGGGCAGTAGTAAAATTTCATAATGCAGGAAATCGAAGCATTCATCCGCCGTCTCCCCAAGGCCGAGTTGCATTTGCACCTCGAAGGCACCATCCTGCCTTCGACGCTGGTGGAGCTGAGCGCCCGCCACGACGCGCGCCCGCTCAAGCTGCTCGAGGCCGAGGCCCTCTACCGCTTCTCCGACTTCACCGGCTTTCTAGAGGCCTTCAAGTCCGTCACGCGGCTGCTGATCGGCCCGGACGACTACGAGTTGGCCGCGTGGCGCATGATGGAGCATCTGGTCGAGCAGGGGGTTGTTCACGCTGAGGTCTTCATCTCCGTCGGCGTCATCTATCTATGGCGCAATCACGATCCAGCGGCCTTCGAGCCGATCTTCATCGCTCTGGAACGAGCCCGCGAGCGCGGTGAGCGCGAGCTGGGCATTTCCATCTATTGGATTTTTGACGCCGTGCGCCACTTCACCGTCGAGGAGGCCGAGCGCGTCTTCCTCAAGGCCGTCGAATTGAAGCCTTCGTACCCCTCGATCATCGGCATCGGATTAGGCGGCGACGAGCGCAGTTGCGGCTCCACGCCCTTTACCACCCTTTATGCCCAGGCGCGCAAAGCCGGCCTGCGGCTTACCAACCACGCTGGCGAAACCACCGGCCCCGAGGCCATCCGAGAGGCCCTCGCCATCGGCTCCGAACGCATCGGCCATGCCCTCTCCGCCGTCAAGGACTTCTACCTGATGCAGGATCTGAAAGAGCGTGCAGTGCCTCTGGAGCTGAACCTCACCTCGAATCTCCGCACCGGCGTCTGTCCCTCGTATGCGGCTCATCCGCTGCGCAAGTATTTCGACGACGGCCTGTTGGTCACGCTGAACTCCGACGACCCGGCCTTCTTCGGCTCCGATCTGGCCAATGAGTTCTTGTTGGCTCACACCGAGCAGGGCTTCACCCGCGAGGAACTCCGCCAACTCGCCGCCAACTCCATCCGCTCGAGCTTTCTTCCCGCGGCCGCGAAGGATGTATGGCTTGCTCGCATCGACTCAACGGTGTAAAGCGGATAACTCCTTAACAAAAACTGGCTGAACCCATCGCGTAAGCCAAAGGGCGATAGAATGAGTCCAATCTGACAGCAGAGTTGGAGGAGTGATTCATGCGCAGAGTTTACCCGCTGGCGCTGGCTGTGCTGCTGCTTTTCGCGCCGCTCGTCCCACGAACCCAGACCGCAAACGACCCCGGCGCAAAAAACGCCCGACAGGCGCGCGCCGTCCTCGACGCTATGGTGCAGGCCCTCGGCGGCCCGGCCTGGCTCAACATGAAAAGCCAGATGCGCCAGGGGCACATCGCTTCCTTTGACCACGGCAAGCCCGACCTCGGCACCACCGAATTCTGGGAGTTCCACGTTTGGCCCGACCATGACCGCATCGAATTCACCAAGCACCGCGACGTCTTGCAGTTTTACCTCGGCCGCGCGGGCTATGAGGTCACCTACAAAGGCAAGGCGCCGCTGCCCCAGGAGCAGGTGGACGACTTTATGCGCCGCCGCGATCACTCCATCGAGACCGCCGTCAAGCTCTGGCTCAAAGACCCGCGCACCATTCTCATTTACGATGGCCAGCGCATGGCCGCGCGCCATCTGGCCGACCAGGTCACGCTCATCTCCGCTCAGAACGAATCCGTCACCATCCTCGCCGACGTGCAAACCCACCTACCCCTGCGCCGCACCTTTGAGTGGCGCGACCCGCTCTACAAGGACAAGAACCTCGACGCCGAGGAGTACGACGACTACCACACCTTCGACGGCTTTCCTACGCCATTCACCATCACCCGCTACAAGAATGATGAGATGTATCGGCAGTATTACCTGGTTCATGTGACCTACAACCAGGATTTGCCTCCCGATTTCTGGAGCGTGGACGCAGCCGACCGCCGCATTAAAAAGTAGTAACCTGTTTTGCGAACGAAGCGAGCTGCTGTATGCAATGCTCCCACTGCGGGTGTCATTTCGATATAATCCAGAGGAGCGCAAAGCAGCATCGCTGCTCGCTCGCAGGAGTGATGAATGACCTTAGATATCCAGGAAATCCTGGGCCTGCTTCCCCACCGCTACCCGTTTTTACTCATTGACCGAGTCGTCGAGTTCGACCCCGGCAAGCGTCTGGTCGCAATCAAGAATGTAACCTTCAACGAGCCGTTTTTTCAGGGCCATTTTCCCAACTATCCGCTCATGCCGGGCGTTCTGATCGTTGAGGCGATGGCCCAGGCCGGCGCAATCATCATGCTGAAGGAAATTCCTGACCGTGACAAGAAGCTGGCCGTCTTCACCGGCATCGAAAAGGCCAAGTTCCGCCGCCCTGTCACGCCCGGTGATCAACTGCGCATCGAAGTGGACGTGCTGGCCTTCAGAAGCCGCCTGGGACGCATGGAGGCCAAAGCCTACGTGGATGGAAAAGTCGTCTGCCAGGCCACGCTGAGCTGCCAGATCGTTCCCAAAACGCGCGAAACCGCGCCAGAACCAGCAGAGGCGCCGCAAGAGGCTGCCGAGTGAGCATCCATCCCAGCGCAGTGATCGCACCGGGCGCTGTCGTTCACGCCTCGTGTACTGTTGGCCCCTTCTGCACAATCGGTCCCGATGTGGTTCTTGGCGATGAGTGTACCCTCATCTCCCACGTGGTCCTCGACGGCCACAGCCACATCGGTGCACGCAACACCTTCCATCCCTTCTGCGCCGTCGGTGTTGCCCCGCAGGATTTGAAGTACAAAGGCGAGCCGACCAGCCTTGAGATCGGCGACGGCAACACCATCCGCGAGAACGTCACCATCAGCCGCGGCACCGTGGGCGGCGGCGGCGTAACGCGCCTCGGCAGCGATTGTTTATTGATGGCTGGCGTCCACATCGGCCACGACAGCCAGGTCGGCAGCCATTGCATCCTGGCCAACTGCGCCACCCTCGCCGGCCACGTCGTCATTGAAGACTTCGTCACGGTGGGTGCCTTCTGCCCGGTCCATCAGCATTGCATCGTCGGCCAATACGCCTTCATCGGCGGCGGCACCATCGTCACCCAGGATGTGTTGCCCTTTTCGCTCACCAGTTCGCGGCGCGAGAACAAGGCCTTCGGCATCAACAAAATCGGCCTCGCGCGGCGCGGCTTTTCGCCGGAGCGGCTGCAAATCCTGCAAAAAGCCTTTCGCCTGCTGCTCGCCGCCAAGCTCAACACCACCCAGGCCGTCGAGAAGATACGCGAACTGGAAGGCGACGACGCGGCGCTGCTCGCCGCCTTCCTTGAACGCAGCGAGCGCGGGGTGATCAAGTAGGGCGTCGATTAGGAGATTTCATGCACTATCGCAGATTCGTGTTGTTTGTTTTTGCGTTTTTGATAATCTCATTTGTGGGTTCAGCCCAGGACGTAATTACTGTCGATAAGCTCACTCTCGATCAGCACGTGGAGCGGCGTTATGGACCCATCTATCCGCCAATCGCTCAAGCCGCGCACGTAATGGGGACAGTTGTAATCGAGGTCCGGGTCGGCTTGACCGGAAAGGTCGAATCATTGAAGGTGGTCAGCGGACCGCCAATGCTTCAGCAAGCGGCAATCGATTGCCTGAAGCAATGGACTTTTCATCCATTTGAAAAAGATGGCAATCCAACTCCAGCTAGCGGGATTGTTTCTATCGAATTCAGCTTGGGAAAAGATGGGCCGACTCCGAGGGAAGAGGAAATAGCTAGAAAATATTTCAAGCTTTCGGACCTGTGCCGTAAAGCAATGTTGGCAAAGATTGATCATTCGTTGACGGCGTCTGTCTGCAAACAAGCAGCTGATACTGCTAGTAAGTTTGCACCGGATGTTCGTTTCATTGAGAAGCGATCCGCGTTTGTCTCGGCAGCCTGGGCTTTTATGTATCACGGTGATCTAAAGCGAGATCTAACCGTAGGTATTCGCGACTGGGGTGTCAATGGCGAAGCTTTAAGTTATAGAGGCGATCTAGTGACTGCTCTAACTTATGCGGATAAGGCCGTCGAGGTTGTGAAGTTAGGGCACGATGACAACTCGGGCAGTAACGCTGCATTTGCAGTCAGGGGTATGGTCGAGGCTAACTTAGTCAATCTCAAGGCTGCTGATCAAGATTTGACAATTGCCGAGGATTTTGAGCGAAAGGGAATCATCTGGGCGCAGAAAGAGGCTATCGCTCTCCTCGATGATTATCGTCGAGAACTCGTGCAGGATCTTCGTTTCCACGCTCAGGTGCTGCAAGTCCTCAAACGCCCTGACGAAGCACAGAAGAAGCTCGATGAGGCTGATCAGTTGATGAAATGAACTTAAGGAATCAAATCTCGATGCGGTGCGCATCATGACCCTCGGCCTCATTGCCGGCAACGGGCGTTTTCCCTTTCTCCTGCTGGACGCGGCGCGGGCGCAGGGGCTTGCGGTCGTCGTCGCGGCCATCCGCGAGGAGACCGACGCCGAGATCGACCTGCGCGCTGCCGCCGACAGTGGCATCACCGTCCACTGGCTTTCGCTGGGCGAGCTTTCACGGCTCATCGAGCTTTTTCACAAGGAGGGCGTCACCAAGGCCGTGATGGCCGGCCAAGTGAAGCACAAGCAGATTTTTTCCAGCATCCGGCCCGACTGGCGGCTGGCCAAGCTGCTGCTCAATCTGCGAACCAGAAATACCGATATGCTGCTGGGCGCGGTGGCCAAAGTGCTCGGCGATGAAGGCATTGAGCTGATCAGTTCGACTGCCTTTCTGGAGCCGCTGCTCGTCGCTGAGGGTGTGCTCACCCCACGCGCGCCCGACGATGACGAGCGCAAAAATATCGACTACGGCCTCAGCGTGGCTCGTGCCCTGGCCTCCTTCGACATCGGCCAAACGGTAGTCGTCGCTGCCCAGGCCTGCGTTGCCGTCGAGGCCATGGAAGGCACCGACGCGGCGATCGAGCGTGCGGGTTTGCTGATGACCTCGCTCGGCGACGACGCCTCCACACTCGAGCGCCGCCTGACCGTCGTTAAGGTCGCCAAGCCCAATCAGGATATGCGCTTCGACGTGCCGGTCATCGGCATCACGACCATCGAGACGATGATCCGCTCAGGCGCCAATTGCCTCTCCGTCGAGGCTGGCCGCACATTGCTCTTTGACCGCGAGACGCTGATCCAAAGAGCCGCCGACGCAAGCATTGCCATTGTCGGTTCACCGCGCCCATCCTAAGCAAAAAACTCTCTGCGTCCCAAGGTTCGCCTCCTCCATCCAACCATCTGGAGGCATTCGATGAGAATTCTCGTTCTTCTATTGGCCGTGGCGCTGGTGGCCGCATTTGCGTTCAAGTCCGTTCACGCAGCCGATCAAATTCAGCCCGCCGTGGGGCAGCTCGCGCCCACCTTCACCCTGCCCTCGCAGGACGGTTCCGAGATCTCGCTCGACAGCTTTCGCGGCAAGTGGGTCGTCCTCTACTTCTATCCCAAGGACATGACCTCTGGCTGCACCATCGAGGCGCACAACTTCCAGCGCGATCAGGCCCAGTTCGACGCCGCCAACGCGGTGATCCTGGGCGTGAGCATGGACACCCCCGACAGCCACAAGCAGTTCTGCACCAAAGAGGGGTTGACCTTCCGCCTGCTGGCCGACCCGGAGCACAAGGTCGTCGATGCCTACGGCGCGCTGGGCAGCTTTGCGGGCTTCAAAATCGCCAATCGCTATACCTTCCTCATCGATTCCACGGGCAAGATCGCCAAAGTGTGGACGAAGGTCGATGTACACACTCACTCGGAAGAGGTGCTGGCCGCCATCCACGAACTGAAAAAGTAGCCTCTATCCCATCCGCACCTGATCGCGCAGTTGGCGGGCCGTGACCTCCAGAAAGGTTTCCACGCTGGCGCCAGCGGGCTGCTCCAGGCCCGATTTCGTCCGAATTGCGGCGGCAATCCGCTCGGCCAGCGCGGTGCGAGTCGCTAGGCTCATGTCGAGCCTTCGCGCAAAAAACCCCTCCAGCACTTCGAGATCGGTAGACGTGAGCTTGGCAATGCCGGTCGCTGGCAGCGCGTAGGCCAGGTGTGGCTCCGGGGCTGCCTCCCTCGGCGCAAAGGCCGAGGCGGTAATGGTGCGCGCTCCAGCCTCGCCCCACGCCGGCTCCTCCAGCGCGCGATCCCGCACCACCAGCGTTCCTGCCGCCAGGTCGCCCAGCCGCTGATGCCGGCGTGTCGAGAAGACGGCAATCAAGCCCACCGCGTACAGCGGGAAGGGTTGCATATCAATGTAGCGAATCAGGTTGCGTGCCATCGACTCGAGGAGGCCAATTGCCCGCCCCGAGCGCTGAATCACGCGAATCCGCGCCACCCGCTTGCCGGGAGTGCGGCCGTTCCAAAATGCCTCGAAGAGCGTAAAGTAGCCCCAGAAAAGCAGAAAAAGAATAAAGATGACGAGGGCCTCGGTCCATTGCGCTGAAATCTTCGAGAACGCTTCAATCCCCGGCGCAAAGAGGGCTAAGAGCAACCCCAGCACCAGTAAGCCCGCGCCCCAGATCAGCGAATCCACCAGAAGCGCGATAAAACGGCTGCCGATGCCTGCCAATGGCATCTCGATCTCCACCAGCTCCGGGGTGTCGATGTTAAGCTGGTCTGAATCAAGGCTCATGGCGCACATCCTCTCCAATCAGTGGATTCTCAAGCGCCGGCCCCACTGGGACCGGCTTTCAGCTCTGTTGACCCAATCCGACGCGAGCGGCCTCGGCCAGCTCTCCCGCGCCGAGTTGCAGGAGCTGGCCCTGCTCTACCGCCAGGTGGCCGCCGATCTCTCCGTGCTCCGGCAAGACCCGACCTCCCGCACCTACGCCGTCTATGTGAATCAATTGCTGGCTCGGGCCCACCATATCATTTATTCCGGTCGCAAGGCCAGCCTGCTCACTGTTTTTCGCTTTCTGCGCGATGAATATCCAGCGATCTTTCAGCGCCAGTTCGGTTATGTGGCCGTCGCAACGCTGATCTCGGTGGCCTTTGGCCTGCTGGGCGCGGCGCTCACCATGGCGCGACCTGAGTTCATGCGCCACTTTGTCGGCCCGGAGATGATCGCCACCATGGAGCGCCATGAAATGTGGACGAAATCCGTGGTCAGCATCGCGCCCCAGGCCTCCAGCGCCATCATGACCAACAACCTCTCGGTCAGCTTTATCACTTTTGCTGGAGGAATCGTCTTCGGGCTGGGAACCCTCTTTGAACTCTTCCAGAACGGCATGATGCTGGGCGTCATCGGCGCGGCCTGCCATCACTACGAAATGTCTCTCGCCCTGTGGAGCTTCGTCGCCGCGCATGGCTCGCTGGAGCTGCCCTCGATCTTCATTGCTGGCGGAGCTGGCCTCCGCCTCGGTCATGCCATGCTCTTTCCTGGCGCGCTGCGCTGGCGGGAGTCGGTCGCCCGCGGCGGCATCGAGGCCACGCGGCTGGTCAGCGGCATCATTCCCCTGCTCGTCATCGCCGGTACGCTGGAGGGCTTCTTCTCGCCCTCCGCCGCTCACGTCTGGCTCAAGTTCACCGTCGGCGGACTGCTCTTCACCCTACTCAATCTCTGGCTCTTCCGACCTGCGAAAGCAACGGCGCTTCTTCAAGCATGAGGGATCTATTGCTGTGCTGGCAGAACCTTGATGGTGTGCAGCCATGTTTCCGCGCTGCGCGGCCAGCCTGTGATCGGAAGCGCGGTGGGGCGTAGGCCGTATCCGTGGCCGCCTTGGGCAAAGACGTGCAACTCCGCTGGGATATGAGCCTTCTTGAGCGCCAGAAAATACGAGACCGCATTTTCAACATGGACCGGATCATCTTCGGCTTGCACGATGAAGGTGGATGGGGTGTTCGCCTTGGGAGTCAGCTCGGCGTCGAAGGCAAAGTCTTTCTCATCGACGGTCAGATAAGCGGGATAGACAAGGACGGCAAAGTCCGGACGGCAGCTCAACGCATCTGCCGCATCGATCGGATCGTAAACACGCTTGTCGAAATGCGTGCTGAGCGTCGCCACAAGGTGTCCGCCTGCCGAGAAACCCAGCACACCAATCCGGTTGGGATCAATCTGCCATTCGGCCGCGTGTTGACGCACCAGTCCAAGTGCGCGCTGCGCGTCCTGCAAGGCGGCCGCGGACTGCGGGTAGTGGCCGGTGCCCGGAACGCGGTACTTCACCAGTACGCAGGCGATGCCCGCCGAGTTGAGCCAGTCGCAAACCTCCGTGCCTTCAATATCGATCGCCAGAATGTAGTATCCGCCTCCGGGAAAAACCACAACCGCCGCGCCGGTGTTTTTTCCCTTCGGTTTGTAGAGCGTAAGAGTCGGCGTGGAGACATTCGATTCCACCAATATCTCCCGGCCTGCAACCAGGCCGTCCTTTCCGCTGGATTTGGTGGATTCCGCTGGCTGGCTGGGCTGCGCGCCGTGGTTGGAGTCAGGCGCCGCGCCCGGCCAAAGCTGCATGGTAACTGTGCCCGGGGCGGGCTGCCATAACTGCTGTTGCGCAAAAAGACTTCCGCAAGATAGCGCGAAGACGGCAGATAGAAAAATCACTCGCTTGCTCATTTGTTGCTCCTCTTCACTCGATGCAGCACAATTTCCTCGAAGAATCAGAGTAGCAGAGAGTGACGCGGAACTGCACAGTAGAACAGGCCGAGGAGTAAAATGGCTCCTGACGCCTGGTGCAGTTCACGCCCGGCGCCAACCAACGAACACCATAGGATGGGATCATCGGATGAGAGATCAACGCGCAATCTGTCTGTCGCTGCTTGCAATCGCCGTAGCGGGGTCGTATGCCTGTGCCCAGCCCGCCGCGCCCAAGTGCACGTATTATGTGAGCGGAAGCGGAAGCGACACGGCAACTGGAGTTTCCCAGCGCACGGCATTCCGAACCCTGCAGCGCGCAGCCAATCTCACCAAGCCCGGAGACCTGGTTTGCGTGATGAATGGAAATTACTCGAACTCCGATCCAAAAGGCGCGGCGCTCGCGATTTCCATTCCCGGTACCGCCGACAAATGGATTCGCTACGAGGCCTACCCCGGACAAACTCCCCATATCTCGTTCAACGGCTGGGACGGCGTGAACTTCGCGGCAACCGCGGCTTACATTGAGTTGAAGGGATTTAATATTACAGGAAACAACGACCACGTGACCCTGGAGCAATCCCTCAGCCGAGGGAAAACTTCAGTGCCGGCGTATGACGGCAACTGCGTGATCGCGGCCCGAGCCAGAGATGGCAAGTCAGGCTCGGCGCCGCATCATCTGCGCATTCTGAATAATGTGATCGGCAAGTGCGGAGGCGGCGGCATTGCCACGGTTGGGGCTGATTACATCACTATCTCCGGCAATACCGTTTATGACGCGGCATGGTACTCCATGTACGGCAACAGCGGCATCTCCAATTATCAGAACTGGAACTCCGATAACTATACCGGCTACAAGATGTTTATCATCGGCAATCGAGTCTATGGCAACCGCGAGCTTGTGCCGTGGGTTTTCTATCAACCCAAGCCCGAGATCACCGATGGCGAGGGAATCATCATCGACGACCAGCGCCATACCCAGGGCAAGGCCCCGCATGAGCCTTACATCGGAAGAACTCTGATCGCCAATAACATTGTCTACGACAATGGCAGCGACGGAATTGAGGTGTTCTCCAGCGATCATGTTGATGTGGTCAATAACACGACCTACCACAACGTGAACACGCCGGAGGAAACCGGCAGAGGTGAACTTAACCTTAATTCGGTATCAGATGTGAATGTACTCAACAACATCTTCGTCAGCGCAAAAGGCCAGAACCCCGTGAACGTGGATAAGAACGCAACTAACTCCGCCTATCTCAATTTCAATCTCTATTTCAACGGCGAAAACAAGATCGTCTCCGGCAATGGCCCGAACGACCTATATGGCGATCCACTCTTCCTCAATCCGGATGCGCCCAATCGCGCGCTGGCCGATTTCCACGTGGCTGCGCGCAGTCCCGCCGTGGATTCAGGCACTGATCAGCTTGCGCAGCGGGTGGATTTTGACGGCCATCCGCGCCCCCAGGGAGGCGGATATGACCGCGGAGCCTTTGACCGCTCGGCCAAGCCTTGATTTCGATAAGCTGATTCCTACTTTGCTGCGTTGGGCATCCAGATGCGGAACTCCCCGCTCAGGTGCATAAGGCTCATTAGGTAGAGCATTCCGTCGTAGTAGCGGCTCTGGCCGGAGGGAATCGGCGTCTTCCACAAGGCCTCTGTGAATCGCCGTGCGCGGGCGCGGTCGGTGGCAGCGAGTCCGGCGACCGCGTTGGTCCCGGCCAGTCCCTCCGCGTGGGCTTCGTGCGTCTGCCCAGGCACTGAGCCGAGAGGCTTGCCATCAAGCGTGAAGGTCGGCCCATAAGTATCCATGCCCTGCGTTTCAAAAAACTTTTGAATGCGGTCGCTCAGCTGCTGCTCCGCTGGCGCCTTATGCCACCACGACCAATCAACCGACCAGTTGCTCGCCGTGCGCCATGCGTCGTAGCCAAACTCGCCCGCTTGCCCGAAGCGCATCGCAGGCGGTGTGCCGTCGAAGTTGGCGTAGTTGGGTGCAAGCCCTGTCTGCGGATTCGTGGTTTTAACGAAAAAGGCGCGGCTCGCCTCGGCGGCTCGCGCCCAAAATGCGCGATCTTCAACCGGGCCCCAGCGCGCCCAAAGTTCGTAGAAAGCAGGCAAGTGATAGGAGGGATCAGTGAAGGGATGCGGCGTGATTCCCGGTACAAACAGGATCATCGCATTCTCCTCGTTCACCTCCGGGCCAACGCTGCGTGGCCCGCGCCTGGTGGAACCGCTGATCACCGCCCGGTGACGCATCGCGGTCAGCAACTGAAATGCCTCTGCGTGATAGTCGTAGATGCCGTGGCCGCCGGGCCAGCGATTGCCCGCAAACAGTAGCGCCGTGGCAAAGTATTCTTCGCCATCGGGCGCCGGCGTCTCCTCGTTGGGCGTGCCGTCAATCTTGCACGACCAGGAAAAATAACCATAGGACGGATGCTTCGGATCGCCGATGTACATATACGTCTTGGCCCAGTTCCACAGCGCATCGAAGTCGGCCTTTTTGTTCAACTGCACGGCAATCATCATGCCGTATGACATACCTTCCGTGCGCACGTCGTGGTTGGCCCAGTCGGTCACATACATCAGCGGCCCGTTGGCGTTGCTGCCGGCGCCAAAGGCGATGGCCTGCGTCTGAGGGTCGCCGTGAAACAACTGCGCGTAGGCGGCGTCGATCTTTGCTTGAATTTCCTTGGCGGGATGGCCGTCTTCACGAAAGAGATTGCGATATTTGCCAGTAGCGAAGGAGCCGCTACCGTTGCTGGGCACATTCTGCGCAGGCGTCCAAGGCGCGCTGGCTACCAGTAAACAAATCGCTGCTATCGTCAACCCATTCCGTGCGTAACTGAGAAACATTCGAGGCCTTTCTCGCCGCAGCCAGCGAGAAATCCACGCCGCGGCCCTATTGATCTCTTGTATTGACGTCCTTCGCGGCCTTTTCAGACGCACGGGTCTGCGCATCCAGGCCGTGCGTGGGGTCGCGATGCAGAATCTTGCGCGAGACATCCGGCCAGAACTCCTGGAAGACGGAGCCAAATCCGCCCTCGGCGGTCACGAGAAATCCGTTGTAAAAAGTCTGGCCGACGCCGGAGCCGCTGGAGGGATAGTAAAGATTGGAGATTGCACCCGCGATGATGTTGCCGCCAACATTCGAGTAGCTGGGCTCCCACTTGCCGGTGTTGTCATGTTTGCAGACAACATTGGTGGCCAAAGAATAAAGCAGCCGGTGCGTGAAGCTGCCGTGGCCCATGCGGAAGTAGCGCGGATCCTGGTGCAAAATGGAAGGCAGAATACCATTGCCGATCATATTGCCGTCGAAGGCGTCCAGATAAGCCGCGCCGGAGCGCTTGCCATACCCTTCAATCCCCCAGCCGAATCCTTTGTCGTCATCCATCGCCTCGTGGTAACCCGCCGCTACAAATGCCACTCCAAAGGCCACCGGATCTGTAACGGAACGGAAGGCGAGCTTCATCTTCTGCCCTGCGGTCAGTGAGACTGCGTCGCTGCGATAGGAGACGTTAAAGGAAGGTACAACTCCCACGACACGCTGTTTTTCCTGCTCCTTGATCTGCTCCTCGGCCTTTTCGTGCTGGCTCTTCTCGGCGCTGGGCTGCTGCACGGCATCTTGCGAACTGGAACTGCCCTGTGCCGCGGCAGGCGCAGTCTGCGCCTGGGGAGCATCGGGAAGCTCTGCCAGAGCAATCTGCAGGGAAACCGGTTTTTGAGCGATAGCAGTGGAAGGCGACGCCAGCAGGCCGAAGCCGGCCGCAAGAGCCGCAGAAAAAAAGCAAAAACCATATCTCATTCGTTCACCTGTGGAAAGCTGCTCCCGCCTGAGCGACTCACTCAAAAAGGCGAATCGAACCGGAGAACTGCATTCATGATAAATGAATCCGTATTGCGCCTGCTCTGATCAGCACCATTCTCGGGTGGCTTTTCATGGCGCGTACATAGTCTCTCTATCTTTGACGCTGCTCTTGCTCTACGGGTGCAGTATGTGTGCCAACCTTGTCTTGGCACCCGCTGTTATTGTGGCGAGGGTGCGACACAGCGAACCTGAACTGCCCTGTATCCAACCCCGGTTCCGATCGCTGTAGCTCTTCGCTTCCGCTCCATATCGCAATTTGAAATAACTGTCTGGAAAAAATCTTCGGCGGTGGTTTTTCAATGGATTTTCGCCACTGGGACCGTGTAAAGTTGGCCTTACGCGCTCAAGAGGAGATCACATCCATGCCCAATCCAGTTGTCCACTTTGAAATTGTCGGCGAGAATCAGCAACTGCTCGATTCCTTTTACAGGAGCATCTTCGACTGGGAGATCACTTCCGTCATGGAAGGTTATTCGATGGTCAATACCGGCTCCGGCATCAAAGGCGGCATCGGCGCCATGGCGAAGGAACGGCGTCATGTCATGTTTTATGTGGCAGTTGCGGATGTAGCCGCCGAGTTGGCGCTCATTGAAAGCCACGGCGGCAAGACGGCCTTTGGCCCCCAGCCCATCCCCGACGGCGCCATCATCGCTGGCTTCACCGATCCCGAAGGCCACTTGATCGGCCTCGTACAGGGACCGCCGGGGATGAAAGTGGAGGTATAGCTGTAGGCCAGCTTGTTTCTTGTGATGGGTGCTCCATCCTTGCCACGTACTCATGATTGTGGCAAGGATGGGATTGCAAGATGCCCGTCGCTTAAAGAATAGGGAACGCCGGCCTCCCGGTCCACGCCGCACTCCAAACAAATAGGGAAAAGCGCTAATGGCCCTGTGCCGGCGCAGCAGGCCGCGGGTGGCTGGCCGTACTGCCTTCGGTCATGCCCAGCGCCCACTTGATCGCCTCAAAGTACATCGTGCGCACGTCGGGATCCTCCCAGGACTCCTCCGTGTGGCCGAAGGTGGAATAAAATACGCGCCCCTTGCCGTACATCTTGCTCCACGCCACGGGAAAGTCATGGTTGGCGCGGTGAACCCGCGGATTGTTCTCAAAGTTCAGCTTCGATGCATCCAGGCTGAGCAGCACATTCACCTTGTCGCGCGACCATGCCTTCGGCTGGTAGATCTCGTCGTATTTGACAAAGGCGGCAGGCAGGTGGCGCACGGCGGGGAAGTTCGGGTCTTCGTTGAGAATCGGCGCATTGAAGGTTGACCAGGGATGCTCGTCGAACCAGCCGCCGATCATCTCGCCATACTCCGGCCACTTGTAGTTGGTGTCCAGTGCGGCGTGAACGCCCACAAAGCCCTTGCCGTCGTCCTTGATGAACGAGAGCATATCCTGCTTCTGGCTGGCGTCCATCTCCAACTCGCCGGTAGTGCTGGCAAAAATCAGTACGTCAAAATAGTTGAGGTTCTTCGCGTTGTTGGGCAGGCCTTTCTTGGTCAGCAGCTCCGTGTCGGTGCGCAACGTGGTATCCCACAGGCCGCTCTCCTTGCCCATGTTATAAATAGCAGCCATCGTCGCCGAGATGGAGTCGTGCTCAAAACCCTTCGTCTGAGCGATCACCAGCACATGCTTCAAGCGAACCTCTTTAGCGTGCGGGGCGGGCGGCAATGCGCCGCTTCCGGCTGTCTGTGCTGCGCCGCGGTTGCACTGGCCGAGGATGACAAGGCCAATCAGGACAGAAAACAAAAATCGAAGACTACGTAACGTACGCATGGATTCTCCTTAGGCTATTATCACCCAAGCCTGCGCGCATCATTGCGCCGGCCGCCGCTCTCCACTCTCCAAATTGCCCGCCACGGTGAGCCGAACCGTGCTGGTCTTGTTCGAACTCGAACCAACCATCAATTCGTAAACGCCAGCTTCCACCACGTGGTGCATATCCAAATTAAGAATCGACAGCATCTCCGGCGTGACGGTGAACGTAACGGTCTTCTTTTCTCCCGGCTTCAGCGTGATGCGATCAAATCCCTTCAATTGCATCACCGGCTGGGTGACTGATGAAACTGCGGGGTGGACATACAGCTCGGCTACCTCGTCGCCCTCGCGCTTGCCGGTGTTGGTAATCTCCACGCTCACCTTCGCCGTCCCGCCCGGCAAGATCCGTGTCGGCTCCACGCGCAGATTGTCGAAGCTGAAGGTCGTGTAACTCAGCCCATAGCCGAAGGCGAAGAGCGGCTGGCGCGTCCCGAAGGCGTAGTCCACATTCGCCGAGGGCTTGTGGTTGTAAAAGTCGGGCAGATCGCCCACCGTGCGGGGAAAGGTGATGGGCAGCTTTCCGCCGGGATTCACGTCGCCGAAGAGAACCTCGGCCAGGCCCGTTCCGCCTTCCTCGCCCAAATAGAACCCCTCCAGAATCGCCGGAACCTTTTCGGCAATATAGTTGACAGACAACGGCCGCCCGTTCAGCAGTACCACCACCGTGGGCGTTCCGGTTTCGACGACGGCTTTCACCAGTTCGTTCTGTGCGCCCAGCAGGTCAAGCGAATCGCGATCGCCCCGGTGGTCTTCTCCCGCTTCGCGGTTGGTGCTCTCGTTTTCGCCCACCACAAGAATGGCCACATCGGCTTTGCGCGCCGTCTCCACCGCCGCCTGGATTTTGCCAGTCTGTGTCTTCGGGTCGACCAGTTCCACGGGGTCGAACCAGGAGCCTTTGTAACCCTGCGGCGCGGTGGTGATCCTGCATCCTTCCGCATAGAGCACGGTGGCTTGTTTTCCCACGCGGGCGCGAATGCCGTCCAGAATGCTCACTCCCCGGCCGGGATCGCGGCTGTAGCCGCCCAGGTGCACGTCGGCGGCGTTAGGCCCAATCACCGCAATGGTCTTGAGCCGGGATAAGTCCAGCGGCAGCAGGCTCTTATCGTTCTTGAGCAGCACGATGACCTTGCGCGCGGCCTCCAGCGCCAGCCCGCGGTGCTCCTCGCCATTGGTGATGCGCTCGGCGTAATCCGGGTCCACATAGGGGTTGTCGAAGAGTCCCAACCTGAATTTGGCTGCCAGCACACGGGCGACCGCCTTATCCACCGTGCGCTCCGGCACCAGCCCTTGCTTCACCTGCTCCACCAGTGTGCGATAGACCCCGGCGCTGGAAAGCTCAAGATCGTAGTCCACGCCGGCCGCCAACCCCAGCCGCGCCGCCTCCGCGTAGTCGTGAGCCACGTGATGGGTGTTCACCATCATGTCAAGCCCGTCAGCATCGGAGGTGACGTAGCCCCTGAAGCCCCACTCCTGGCGCAGCACTTTGTCCAGCAGCCAGCGGTTCATGTGCGAGGGCACACCGTCGATCTCGTTGTAGGAGGCCATGACGCTGCCCACGCGCGCTTCCTGGACCGCGACCTGAAACGGCACCAGGAAGTTTTCGCGGATAATGCGCTCGGAGTAGTTGCCCGGAGCGGTGTTGGTGCCTCCCTCCGGCTGCCCATGCACTGCAAAGTGCTTGGCCGTGGCCAGCACATGGTGGCGGTTGATGAGAAAATCATCCCCCTGCAGGCCTTCGATAGCCGCCACGCCCATGCGCGAAACCAGGTATGGGTCTTCGCCATAGGTTTCTTCGGTCCGCCCCCAGCGCGGGTCGCGCGCAATATCCAGCACCGGCGAATACACCTGCCCTACGCCACGCGAGGCCGCCTCGTCGCCGGCCGCGGTGAAGACCCGCTTCACCAGCGCCGGGTCCCAAGTGGCTGCCAATCCCAGCGCCTGCGGAAAGCTGGTGCTGCCGTTCTCCATCAACCCGTGCAGCGATTCACTGTAGAACAACACCGGGATGCCCAGTCGCGTCTTCTCTCGCTGGTAGCGCTGCACACCGTTGCGCAAATTCGCATACTGGCGAGCGGTCACCTTCATCTCCGCGCCCCACTCGTTCAGGATGATCTTCCGCGCTTCTTCGCTGGTGTAAGTTCCCGTAGGATCAATAATCTCCATCCGGTTCTCCCAGCCGGTGGCGATCTGGTCCACCTTTTCCTCCAGCGTCATGCGCGGCAAAAGGTCGGCCACGCGGTCTTCAATCGACAAGCTGGCATCGCGATAGCGCGGTGCGCCGGACTGCGCGTTGGCGGTCAAAGTGAACAGAATCAGACCGATCAAAAGGCCGGAAAACAGGTAAAAGCGGGTATGGCGCATGGGGTTTGTCATTTTGCGTTCAAAAGCCTCATTTTTGTCCGTGGATCATCCGATTCGGTGCACACAATCAGCGCAAGAATGGTTCGACCGGGCTGAAAACCCTGAATCGAACACTCCCTAACCGCATTTTTCATCCCAAATCCGATTTGAATGAATTGTACTGCTACTGCGTGGAGGACCGGGAACGCCGCACTCTACACAAACAGAAACCAATGCGCTGGCTGGCGGAGTCTCAGGAATCCATCCGCCCATAAATGGGCAGCAAAGGTCGAGCATGGACCATCCGGCCTGAAATAATCTGCGAACTACAAATATTCTGTTCGATTTTGCTCGTATATGGACATGGTTTTGCGCTACTATCTCTTCGTCGATCTCGGCTTTGTATTCCCGCGCCTGGCGTCAGGCGGGCATCGAGGGGACCGATAAAGGAGGATTATGTCGAATCCCAGGAAATGCGCGAATGCGACCTGCACCTGCCTTGCCCCCGAAAAGAAAAAATACTGTAGCGATCATTGTGAGGGCATCGGGAACAGAATGGAGATTATCTGCCTGTGCGGCCACGCGGATTGTGGCGTCACGGTTCTTCAGCCGAGCGATTCCAGCTCGCGGGCTGAGACGGGCGGTCCGGCTGCCCGCCTTTGAGTGAGGAAGGCTCCTTGGTCAGGTGGGAGAAAAAGGCGAGTGGTTGGAGCGTAGTCTCCTGCGCTTTTAAATGCCAGTGTCCCCAGCGCACAAAGCTTGTGCGATAGCGCCGGAATATGTGCGAAAGAAACCGGCTGACGGCTTTTGTTTACTTACTACATGACACAAACTTAAGTCTATTGCGAACATATACATATTGATTCGGTCCAGAAGTTTTGAAACCCCGTGCCCCATCCATTCCGCGCTTCTTGCGGAATGGAATGGAAGGGATGCTGCATTTCTTTGGGGAGGGGTCAGTAGATTCAAGTGTCTCTACGTTGGATTCCACTCGGCCAAGGGAAGCAACCGCGCAGAAACTCCTGCATAAGCGTTTGACATCTGCAATTTGAAAAGCCGCCAGCCTCAGCCCGCTTTTTCCAGCAGGCAGAGCGACAAGTCGCGCCGCTCCACCATATCCTTGGTGATTTCGATGTCGCGTACGCGCTTGTTGTTGGGCAGGTGGTACATCAGGTCGAGCATCAACTCTTCCAGAATCATGCGCAATCCGCGCGCGCCCACCTTGCGGGCCAGAGCCTCGCGCGCTACCGCGCCGATGGCCTCCTGCGTGAAGTGCAGGCGGACATTTTCAAATTCAAAAAGCCGCTGATACTGCTTGAGCACGGCGTTGCGCGGTTTGGTGAGAATCTCGATCAGCGCCGCTTCGTCCAGCTCGTCGAGGATGCCCATCACCGGCAAGCGGCCGACAAACTCTGGGATGAGGCCATACTTGATCAGATCCTGCGGCTCGGTGCGGCGCAGCAGCTCGGTGTCGCGATGCGAACGGCTGGTAGCGTCATCGCCCTCGGCCGAGTCGATGGTCTTGAAGCCCAGCGCCTTCTTGCCTACGCGGCGGCCCACCACACGCTCCAGGCCCACAAACGCCCCGCCGCAGATGAAGAGAATGTTGGTGGTATCGACGGCGGTAAACTCCTGGTGCGGGTGCTTGCGTCCGCCTTGCGGCGGCACATTGGCCACAGTCCCTTCGAGAATCTTCAGCAGTGCCTGCTGCACACCCTCGCCGCTCACGTCGCGGGTAATCGAGGGATTCTCGTCCTTGCGTCCGATCTTGTCGATCTCGTCAATATAGATAATGCCCTGCTGGGCGCGGCTCACATCGCCCTCGGCGGCTTGCAGCAGCTTCAGTATAATGTTCTCCACATCCTCGCCCACGTAGCCGGCCTCGGTGAGCGTGGTGGCGTCCACAATCGCGAAGGGAACGTCCAGCATCTTGGCCAAGGTGTGAGCCAGCAGCGTTTTGCCGGAGCCGGTGGGGCCGATGAGCAGAATATTCGACTTGGTCAGCTCCACTTCATTGTTGCGCACCTTGTTCATCTGGATGCGTTTGTAGTGATTGTAAACAGCCACGGCCAGCTTCTTCTTGGTCTGGTCCTGGCCGATCACAAAGTCGTCCAGAAAGTTCTTGACCTCCTCCGGCTTGGGCAGGTGACCGGGGGCGTTGGGAGTTTGAGTGGCATCACCGCCGCGGTCGTCCTCTAGAATTGAGTTGCAAACGGCCACGCACTCGTCGCAGATGTAGGCGCGAGGATAGTCGCTGGGCGACGAGATCAGCTTGGCCACGGCATCCTGCGACTTGTGGCAGAACGAGCAGCGCAATGCTTCTTCAGGTCCTACGCGCGATTTCATCATACGGCTCCCTATTGGACTGCATTTGCAGGTTATCGAGTCAGCAAATCAGCCTAAAGCTTCAAATTCGCTAACTCACTCGCTCGTTACGTTCTCGGCCGGTCGATGATCTCATCAACAATGCCGTATTCCTTGGCCTGTTCCGCGTTCATGATAAAGTCCCGCTCCACATCCCGTTCGATGCGGTTCAGCGGCTGTCCGGTGTGCTTGGCGATCAGATTGTTGGTAATTTCGCGAATCCGCAGAATCTCTCGCGCATGAATGTCGATGTCGGTCGCCTGTCCGCTGAGGCCGCCCATCGATGGCTGATGGATAAGAATACGCGAGTTGGGCAGGGCAAAACGCTTGCCCTTGGTGCCCGCAAGCAGCAGAAAAGCGCCCATGCTGGCTGCCTGCCCAATGCAGATCGTCTCCACCTTGTTCTTGATGAACTGCATCGTGTCGTAGATGGCCAGGCCGGCGGAGATGGAGCCGCCGGGCGAGTTGATGTAAAGATGCACATCCTTCTCCGGGTCTTCGCCAGAGAGAAAAAGCATCTGCGCAACAATCAGGTTGGCCACCTGGTCGTCGATCGGTGTGCCCAGAAAGATGATGTTATCGCGCAGCAGACGGGAGTATATGTCGTAGGCGCGCTCGCCTCGGCTCGTCTGCTCAACCACCATGGGAATCAATGCCATTGAACCTTCTTCTCGCTCTTCCCGGAGAGATTTTCCTCTCCCCGCGAATTGCATTTCGTGGCTGAAAACGCCGTTCTTCGCCTACCTGGGCAACCGCTCGTAGAGCGCGGACGCGGTCTTCTCGCGCTTCAATTGCTCCCGAATCCTAGTCAGCCCGCCGTCTGCCGTCAAACGCGCCCGCAGAGTCTCAATCGGCTCGCGGGACTGCAATGCCGCCAATTCCAGCTGGCTGTCCAATTCCTCGTCACTGACGGTGATATTTTCTTCGCCGGCGATGCGGTCCAGCAGGAGATTGGCCTTCACTTCGGCCACGGCGCCGTCACGCTGTGCCGCGCGCAGGCGGGTGAAGTCCAGCTTGCGCATCTGCTCGGTCTCCATGCCCTGGGCCGCCAGGGCGCGCAGGCCGCGCTCCAGCCGCGCGTCAATCTGCTCCTGCACCAGCGACTCGGGAATCGCAAACGGGTAGCGCTCGATGAGCGCGGCAAAAAGCCGGTCCTTGGTTTCGCCCTCCACGCTGTGCCGCTTGCGGCTGGCCATGTGTTCGCGAACGCGCTCTTGCAACTCCGCCAGATTCTCGTATTGACCCAGTTCCTTGGCAAAATCGTCGGTCAGCTCCGGCACGATGCGCTTTTTGATGGCCTTGACCTCAACCTCGTAGGCTACGGTCTTGCCGGCCAGCTTGGGTTCGGCATAATCGGCAGGATAGATGACTTCGGCCTTCAGCTCCTGGCCCGGCTTGGCGCCGCGCAACGCCGCGCTGAATGCCTCCACCGTATCCTTGCCGCCAATCTCCACCAAAGTGTCTTCGCCGGCAATCGGAGCAGCATCCGGCTCGCCGTCGATCTGCCCCTTGTAGCTGATTTGTGCCCAGTCGCCATCCACCAGCGCCCGCTCTTCCTCTACCGGCTCGATGATGGCGCGCGATTCGCGCAACTGCTCCAATTCGCTCTGGAACTCCTCATCGGTGACCTCGACCGGCGGCTTGTCAACTGTAACCGTCTGATAGCCCTCGATGGAGATCTCAGGGATGAACTCGAAGACCGCCTTGACATGCAGCGGCGCGCCATCCTCGACGGTCAGCTCGGTCACACGCGGCTCGCCTACGGGCTTCAAGCCCAACTCGACTACCGCCTTGTTAAAGCGCTCCGGCAGCAGACCTTCAATCACGTCCTTGCGAATCCCATCGGCAAAACGGCGCCGGACGACCGACTCCGGGACATGGCCGGCGCGGAAACCCGGAATCTTGGCGTATTTCCGGTAGTTACCGGTCACTGTCCGATAAGCCTTCGAGACCTCTTCGGCGGGAATGTCCAGCACCAGCTCGCGGGTACACTCCGGGTTGAGAACAGGACCATGCTGGTGATCGTGGTCATGGCCTTCGTGGGTAGCATCCTGCACGGCCTGGCCGGATTCAGGTTGGGGGGTATTTTCGACGGTGTCGAGGGAACTCAACGTTTTTGCCTTCCATGCGCTATGCGCGCCGATCAAACTGCAAGAATAAAGTGGAAGAAACTGCTGCTCAAGGCGAAACCAAGCCTGAAGCCAGTCCCGCGCGAACAGAGAACTCCTCCTATCATGGTAAGTGGGTTTGCGTGAAGGGTCAAACCCGTAGGCTTGCTGTTTGCGCGGGAGGGACCAGAAAAGGAACGGTACGTCGGTTCAGACATATAAACTGTTGGGGGAACTTTCATCTCACAAAAATCGACCCCGTGGGACCGTGATCGGCTCTATCGGAAAGAAATGATAGAAACGAGTGATTCGGAGAAGTCGAAGAAATGAGGCCAAAATGCGAGGGAATGCCGTTCAATCGTCTTCCAGGTTGCCTGAAACAAAAGGGATTGCCAGGCCCGGCGCCAGGCTTGTCCGCCTGCTAGCCGCCCTGTTGCTGCCGGTTTTGGCGGGAATCGGCCTCCAGGCCGAGATCCCTGCCCCAGTCACGTTTACCCAGTCCGCGCCCAGCATCGCAGTCTTCGATTTTGTCGAAGTGACGGCCCGGGTCGCGGCGCCCGCCGTGCATAATCCCTTTACCGACGCCTCCCTCGCTGGCGACTTTGAGCAGACGGGTTCAGCCGAACAGGTAGCTGTGGAGGGATTCTGCGATTCGGCCGACGGCAGTCTCTACCGGATTCGTTTCATGCCTTCAAAGAGCGGTTCGTTTACATTTCATGTAACCTTCCGAGCCGGCGCCTCCACTCAGTCTTATTCCGGCACGTTCAAGGCGCAGGACGAGCACCTGCGCGGCCCGCTTCGCGTCGACCCGGCTTATCCCTGGCACTTCGTTTGGGAAGGAACCGGCGAACACTACTTCTTCAACGGAACCACCGCCTACTGGCTGATGGGCTGGCGCGACGAACGAACCATTCAATACAGCATTGACCGCCTGGTCGCGCTCAAGGTCAATCGGATGCGCGTGACCATCGCTGGACGCGAGAGCGTCTTTTTTGGCGAGCCGGTGATGATTGGCACGAATTGGACAGTCTTGTTGGCGCCCTGGCTGGCGGAAAATGCCGATGACTTTTCCCATCCAGGCTTCGATTATTCCCGTTTCAACGTGCCTTACTGGCAAAAATTTGACCGTATGCTGAAATACGCGCGCCAGCGGGGCATGGTGATCTCCCTGGTGCTCGACATGAACGATGGACAAGTGCATCCGGCGGCAGGCAGCGAGGACGAGCACCGCTTCATCCGTTATGCCGTGGCGCGCATGGGAGGCTTCTCCAACATCACCTGGGATTTGGGCGACGATCTCGACTCGTATCGCGATGAAAAGTGGTCGCACGAAACCGGCACTCTGCTTGAGCAGTGGGATCCATATCATCATCTGGCCACCAGCCATCCGGTAAAAACGGAGCATCAGGACCGCGCCTCCAGTTGGTTTGGATTCACCTCTTACCAGGATTGGTCGCGCAATCAGCACTCTCTGATGCTTGACTCCCGCAAGTTGCAGCAGCAGGCGGGGCGGATCATTCCGCAAACCAACGAAGAGTACGGCTATGAGGATCATTATCCTGAGTGGGCCGCGGCCGGTTCCGATTCGGCTGATGTGCTGCGCAGAACGGCATGGGATATCTACATGGCCGGCGGATACCAGACCGCGGGTGAAAGCGCTCGCCGCGGAACCAACATCTGGCCGGACACGGGCGGCGGCTGGCTGAATGGCCGTGGCGATGATACGCAGACCATGCTCGTCGGATACGGCCACATTGTGGATTTTTTCACCAGCTTTGCCTGGTGGAAGACCAATCCGCATGATGAGCTTGTAAATAGCGGAGATTATTGTCTTGCCGATCCCGGCAAGCTCTATGCGGTTTACCTGCCGCATGGCGGGAAGGTGACGGTAAAGCTGGAGCCGGGAAGCTATCGCGCGGAGTGGTTCAATGCCTTGAGCGGCCAGCGGATTCCGCTTGCTGAAGACGCCGTCGGCCTATCATGGACCTCGCCAGACCCGCCAGACAACTCCGGGTGGCATGATGTGCATGACTGGGCGCTGCTGCTCGAAAGACGTTGAACGAGCCTTCCGCGGCTTACTCTTCGCTGTGCAGTGGTTGGCGCACGTAAGGCAGAAAGCGAGGATGGGCCGCGCCGCAACGCGCGTAGTGCTCACGGGCTTCGTCCAGACTGAGATCGCCGTTTACTGTTAGGCGAACCTCGGCCGCGTCCATGTCTTCCTGGCCGTCGTCTTCCCACCAGCAGACCGGGCACAGCGCCAGCGCTCCGGGCGCTTCCAGCGTTTTGAAGCCGCAGCATGGGCACCGATATCCGGCCTTCACGTTCTTCCTCAAAGCCTCCATTTTTCCCGCCTTCGGATGATTGGACGGAGATTGTGGCTTGCGGGTTTACAGGATAATTCCACGCACGAAACGCCTCTGGCCGCACCGCAGGTGCTCCTGTTGCTGGAAGCTGCGCTCCTGGAATAGAATCCCAGCGAGAAGAAAGGCTGAGATCATGTCGCGTAATTCTGCTTGTTTTGTTCAATCGATGAGAATCGTTGTATTGCTATTCTTGCTGTTAACTATTCCGGCGGCCATGCGCGGCCAAAGTCAGCAAGCCCAGCCAGCGCCGTTGCGCGTGGCCCTTGTGGGGCTGGAACATGGCCATGCGGAGGGCTTTTTTACCTGGGCGCTGCCGCCGCACAAGCAGGATGTCGAAGTGGTGGGCATTGTCGACGCTGACCCCGCGCTGGTCGACAAGTATGCCAAGAGATTCTCGTTGCCCAGGAGCCTGTTTTTCTCCGGGATGGAAGATATGATCGCGGCGCGCCATCCTGACGCGATACTGGCATATACATCTACCGCCGGCCATCGCAAGGTTATCGAGACCGCGGCCCGGTATGGCATTTCGGTCATGGTCGAGAAGCCGCTGACACTCTCCCTCGAAGACGCGCTGGCCATCCGAAAGATCGCTCGCGAAGCTCACATCCATGTGCTGGTGAACTACGAGACCACCTGGTACGCCAGCAACAAGGCAGTCTATGACGAGGTTGAGAACCGCCGTCTGGGAGCAATTCGCCGGGTGGTTATTCACGACGGCCATCAGGGACCGGTTGAGATCGGCGTACCGCCGGAGTTCTTCGATTGGCTCACCGATCCAGCCCAGGGCGGCGCCGGCGCTCTCTACGACTTTGGCTGCTACGGCGTTGATCTGATGACCTGGCTGATGCATGGCGAAGCGCCGCTCACGGTGACCGCAGTGCTGAACCAAGACAAGCCGCAGCTCTACCCCAAGGTGGACGACGACGCCACCGTTGTGCTGGCCTATCCTCGCGCGCAGGCCGTGATTCAGGCTTCGTGGAACTGGCCCTTCGGGCGCAAGGATATGGAAGTCTACGGCGCCACCGGCTACGCCATCACCGTGGCCGGCGACCGCATGCGCCTGCGTCACGAGCATGATTCCCAAGAGCAACAGACGACGGTTGCTCCACTCATTTCACCGCAAAACGACTCGCTGAACTATCTGGCTGCGGTCTTGCGCGGACAGATTGATCCCAAAGGCAGCTTGGGCGCGCTGGACACCAACGTCGTGGTGATGCAGATTCTGGATGCGGCGCGGGAGTCAGCGCGAACCGGCAAAAGTGTGCGGCTGACCAAACTGGAGCAATAGAGCATTTCTTGAATGGTCTATTGCTCCGTGCCCCATCCATTCCACGCTGATTGCGGAATGGGTGGGATAGCACAAATTCGGCTCTACTCAAAGTGTGAAAAATGCTCGGGAGTACGCCGCATCGGGTGCGGTGGAGTATTCTTCTTAGCGGAGATGCAATTCAGCAGCGTCTCCGCGAAAGGATTTTTCCATGCCCAAGTACACTGTGCTGCGCGCCGTCGGCCTGATTCTGCTTTCTCTGCTCATCCTTCCTGCCTTTGCTCAATCCGCTTCCACTCCCTACGACACGGTCGATACCTTTATTGGCACCTCTGGCGGCGGCAACACCTTCCCTGGCGCCTCGCTGCCCTTCGGTATGGTGCAGTGGAGTCCCGATACCAATCACGATGCTTGGTACAACTACAACGACAAGCAGATTACCGGCTTTGGCATGACGCACCTCAGCGGCGCGGGCTGCCCGCTCTACGGCGACTTTGCCGTGCTGCCCACCAGCGGCGCATTGACCTCCAGCCCGGCCACCAACTTCGCTCCTTATGCCGCTGCCTTCGATCACAGCAACGAAGAAGCGCACCCCGGCTACTATGCCATTACTCTGGCCAGCGGCATTCGCGTTGAGATTACGGTTGGCGAACGCGCCGGCATCGCCCGCTTCATCTTTCCTGAGGGCGTGGCCTCGCGCCTGCTGATCAACGCCGGCTCAAGCGCCAACCTGGATGGTCCTCCCTGGGGCGGCAGCGACCCCAAAAGCCGGGTGGGTTACGGCAATCAGATCGCGTTGAATTCGGATTCATCCTTCACCGGCGCCTCGGCGGCGGGCGGTTTTTGCGGACCGGAATCGCACTATAAGATTTATGTCGTCGGCCGCTTCAACAAGCCCTACAAAACTTCGTCTTTGTGGCAGGACGGCAAGGTCATCGGCGCAGCCAATGCCGCGCAGGGCAAGCGCACCGGCGCATGGCTGGACTTCGGCAACGAACGCGAGATCGAGTACAAGGTTGGGATTTCTTTCGTCAGCGAGGCTGGCGCGCGAGACAATCTTGACCAGGAGATTCCCGGCTGGGACTTTGACGGAGTTCATGCCAGGGCACGCCAAACCTGGAGCAATTTGCTGAACCGCATCGCCGTCGAAGGCGGCTCAGCGGACCAGCGCAAGATCTTTTATACCGGCGTTTATCATTCGATGCTCTCACCCACTCTCTTCAGTGATCGCGACGGCAATTACATCGGCTTCGATAACAAGGTGCGCTCATTGGCTGGTTCAAAGCAGAAGGCGCAGTACGCCAACTACTCCGACTGGGATATTTATCGCAACACGGTGCAGTTACAGGCCCTCTTCGATTCCGCGCGCAGCAGCGACATGATGCAATCGCTGGTCAACGACGCCGAACAGAGCGGCTGGTTTCCGCGCTGGCCGGCGGCCAACGATGTGACCTATGTGATGGGCGGCGATTCGCCGGCTACTGTGATTGCATCTTCCTATGCCTTTGGGGCGCATAACTTCGACGTCGAAACCGCCCTCAAGTACATGGTGAAGGCCGGAACCCAGTCGGGCATTGGGCCGCATGGCGGCTCCGAGCGCCCCTACATTGACGAATATCGCAAGCTCGGCTACGTACCCATCGAGAATGCCCGCCAGGCCGCCTCGATTACGCTCGAATATGCCAACGACGACTTTGCCGTTGCGCAATTCGCCCGCAATTTGGGCCATGAAGCCACTTATCAAGCCTTCCTGAAGCAATCGGAGAATTGGAAGAATCTGCTTGACCCGGAGACCGGCTGGATTCGCCCGCGCACTCGCGATGGCGCATGGCTGCCCGGGTTCGATGCCGAGCGTTCGCTTCCCAAGGGGCTGCCAAACGATCAAAACAACAACGATCAAATGGGATTCGAGGAGGGCAACAGCTACCAGTACACCTATATGATTCCCTTCGATTATCCCGCGCTCTTCAAGGCCGTTGGCGGAGAAGACAAGGTGGTGCCGCGCCTCGACAAGTTCTTCCTGAAGCTGAGATGCTGGGGCGAACCCTGCTATAACATCGAGAACGAGCCGGACTTTGTCGTTCCCTATGCTTATGTCTATCTGGGAATGCCCTGGAAGACACAGGATGTTGTCACGCGCATTGGCAAAGAAACCTTCAAATCCACGCCCGATGGTATTCCCGGCAACGACGATCTGGGCGCCACTTCAGGCGTCTATGTCTGGGATGCGCTTGGTTTCTATCCGGCGGTTCCAGGCGTCGGCGGCATGGTGCTAGGCACTCCCATGTTCGACAAGGCCACTCTGAAGCTCTCCGGCGGCAGAACCCTCGTCGTCACTCGCCAAGGCAGCGGCATCTACGTCCAGAAAGTCTCGCTGGACGGTGCGGCTTATACAAGCTCCTGGCTGCCGGTTGCAAAGCTGCGCGCCGGCGTCACGCAAATTCATTTCACCATGGATAAACAGCCGAACAAAGAGCGCGGCAGCGCGCTTGCGGATCGCCCGCCAACCTTCCGCTAAGGTTTATTAGCTTTTGCTATAAACTTCCCTGCCCCATCCATTCCGCGTTTTTCTGCGGAATGGATGGGAAAGCACAAATTCGACTCTACATAAATTGTGAGAATACTCGGAAACAGCTTCAGGCGACGCGCTCGATGACGACCGACTCAAGCACCACGGGCGTTTTGGGCTTGTCCTGGCCGCCGCGCGGAACGAGAGAGATTTTGGTCACAATCTCCTGCCCCTCGACGACTTCGCCGAAGATGGTGTGATTGCCGGTGAGCCAGGGCGTGGCGGCGACGGTGATGAAGAACTGGCAGCCGTTGGTGCCGGGACCACTGTTGGCCATGGCCAGCTGGCCGGGCTTGTCGAATTTGTGCGGCGAGCCTTTGGTCTCATCTCCAAAGCGGTAGCCGGGTCCGCCCATACCGGTGCCGGTGGGGTCGCCGCCCTGAATCATGAAGTCGGGAATCACGCGGTGGAAGATGGTGCCGTCGAAGAGCTTGTCTGTGGACTTCTTGTGAGTGCCGGGGTGGGTCCACTCCTTCGAGCCTTCGGCCAGTTCGACAAAGTTCTTGACGGTGATGGGCGCGTCAGACTCAAAGAGCCGGACGGTAATTTTGCCTTCGGTGGTGGTGAAGACGGCGTAGGTTCCTGCGGTGAGTGACATGAATTCTCCTTAAGTCCGACTTGTATTTCGTTCTATTTCGAGCCCAAAGTAAAGTTGACGTTGACCAGGGTACGGACCTCGATGGGCTGGCCGTTTAACAAAAAAGGAATGTAACGCCAGGTCTTGACGGCGTCCAGAGCAGCCTTTTGCAGTAGAGCGGGGCCAGAGACTACCTTCAAATCCTTGACCAAACCGTCGGTGCCGATGAGCGCGTTCAAAACAACCGTTCCCGATACACCTGCCTGACGGGCAGCAATTGGATAGATTGGGTTTGTTTTCTGTTGGAGTATTCCTCCCATGACAGCCTTGGGGACATTGAGGCTCTTTGTCAATTCAGTGGCTTCCGGATCAGCCGGCAGCGGCTGGCCCTCGCGCACAATCGTCACCTTCTTGAGCACCACCGGCGTAAGCGGCTTGTCGTTCGAGTCGCGTTCGACGCGGGCGATGCCCTTGACCACCGCGAGGCTGGCCTCGTCGCACTGCCCGAAGAGGGTGAAGCGCTGGTTGAGCGACTCCTGCGCCTGTTCGGTGATGAAGAACTGGGCGCCGTTGGTGTTGGGGCCGTAGTTGGCCATGGCCAGGCGGCCGGGACGGTCGAAGTTGAGATTGGGATCGAATTCGTCCTCGAAGGTATAGCCGGGATTGCCCATGCCTGTGCCGGCCGGATCGCCGCCCTGAATCATGAACTCGGGAATGACACGATGGAAGATGGTGCCGTCGTAGAACGGCTTGTTGCTCTGCTTTTTGTTGGTGACGGGATCGGTCCAGTCCTTGGTGCCCTCGGCCAGCGCAATGAAGTTGGCCACTGCCTTGGGCGCCTGCTGCTGATAAAACTGGCAGGTGATGCGGCCCATTGAGGTGTCCATCACCACGGTAGGGCCGTTTGGGCGGGTGAGCACTGCGCCGGTGGCGGCAGGCGCGTCTGGCAGCTCTTCAGCGGGTTTGGCGGCCTGCTGTGCCAGCGCGGCCGAAACGGCAAAGGTCGCAGCCAGTGCGGGAGTGAGCAATGCAAGCGGAAGTTTCATACCGACTTTGAGAGTAAATCATGCGCCGAGTGGACCGCCAGAGCAGCGCATCAAACTTCGCGCCGCAGCGGCCCGCAATCAAGCACAATGAGCAATATTGACCACCGTTCCAGGGTGTGAAAGGATGCGCAAAGGATAGTGATTTTATTTATTACCCTATTTGCGTCACATCTGCTTATACTGTTGGTGCATCTGATTTAATTGGGATGTTGGGCCAATTGATTCCTGACGGGGCGCGCTCCAGTCGAGCACGATTGGACGCGAACGATTTGAGGTTTGTCGCGCGGCGTTGATGGTTTGCCGTGCACCGTGAAATTTGATACGCTCAGGCCAGCTTCAAGCTGAGCGAGAGGAGAAATCTCATCATGGCGGAAGACAACAAGGTTAACGGTCTGGCGTGGTTTGTGGCTGGATTGGGAGTGGGCGCAATCGTTGGGATTCTGTATGCCCCCAAGAGCGGCCGCGAAACGCGGGAAGATCTGATCAACGGCACCCGTGAGGGCGCAGAATTTCTGCGCGCCCGCACCCGGCAAGCCGCCGAGCAGGTGGGCGACTTGGTGGACAAGGGTAAGGAGCAGGTGGGCGAATACGTCGAGCGCGGCCGCGAGGTTGTGGATCGCGGGCGGGCGCAGTGGGAAGAGTTTGTGGAGCGCGGCAAAAACCTGGTCTCCGAACAGACCACCAGGGTAGCGGCCGCAGTGGATGCCGGACGCCAGGCCTACAAGGCGCCAGCTCCCCCCGACGAGCCTACCGAGCTTTAGTCTCCGGCTTTTTCAGGGCTGACCTCCGGTCCGGATTATGGTCCGGACGGTGAAGCTCGTGGGAGAAGCCATTTATCCGCTCGAAGCCTCGCTGAAGTGGCCGGTTGCCGCTTGGTCGCAGGCTCCTGAGACGCCGCTCCGGCTTGGATTGGGGAGCGCGAAAGAGAACAGAACCCAAGCCAGCAGATCGGCTGCGCGAGGCCATTTAGATGCCAAAGATTGACAATGAAACCTTCCTGTTCGCCATTGCTGCGGTTAGCGCAGTCATTGGGCTGGCAATTTTGCTGCAAACAGTCTTTCTGCTGGCCATCCTCGTCGCCTTGCGCAAGGCGGCTAAAACCCTTCAGATTGAAGCTGAGAGCCTGCGTTCCGCGGTGACGCCCGTCCTCTTCGAGACGCGCGATTTAATCGCCAACACCCAGGGAGTTCTGGCTGGCGCGCAAGAGTTGGTTGCCAACGCGCAGGAGTTTGTTCGCTGCGTGACGCCCAAGGTCGAGGAGGCAGCCGCCGATCTGGCGGCGATTACCGGCGGGTTGCGCGCACAAAGCGCCGAGGTGCAATCCTCGGTTTCGCAGCTTCTGGACAAGGTGCGCACGCAAAGCGAACGGCTCGATGAAATGATCTCCAGCCTGCTGAACAAGGTGGACCGCGCCGGAAACTTCGTGGCCGACATGGTCAGCAGACCAGTGCGGCAGGTTTCCGGCGTTCTGGCGATGGTCAAGGCCGTCGTGAATTCGCTGCGCGGACCCGTGGCGCGGCGGTAGAGCTTACCGCTGCTCGTCCAGCTGCAACACCTGAATCGAATACCCCGGCATCGTGTGGCGCAGATGGTTGCTTACGCCATGAATCGCGGTTTCCGTGGGCACAATCCTCTCCGGTTGATCAATCGTATTGGTGGCTTGGGTGCTCGGCGCGCTCAAGCTCGTCAGTGTGCCGGTGGCGGCCAACTTCGCGCCGGTCAGCTCAATCTGCAATGTCTGCGCGGTGGAAGAGGCATTGACCAGCTTCAGGTAAAGTCGTTTCTTGGCCGAGTCGCGCGTGATGGAATAGAAGAGCTTAGCTCCCGCGCCTTCCAGCCCTTTGACTTCCAGTTTAGACGCGAGCGTCTCGTCGCCCAGATGCGAGGCAAAAATCACCTGCGCGTAGTAACTCGGCGAGCCGTAGCTCTGCTGCGCGTCGTAGCCGATCAGGTCAGTATCCCACTGCAATCCGCCGGGATTTACATTAACCAGCAGCGGAGCGTAGGCGGCCATCACAATGAGATCGCTGTTGCGCTCCAGGCCGGTCATCCAGGCCGCGTCGCCCAGCGCCGCGCCAAAGTTCGGCGTAGGCGCGCCCTCGCGTGTGGCCCACTCGCCTACGAAAATCTTGGGGCCGTTGCGTTCTGCCTTATCGTAGTGCGCCGCATCCTGAAAGAACTGCGTCGCACGCAAATAGTAATGGTCGTCAACGACGTCGGGCCGGATGCCCTTCACTGGTGTGGTGGCGATCAGTTGCAGATCGGGATATTTGGCCTTGATCGCCTTGTAATACTGCGCGTATCGCCCGTCATAACTTCCTGACCGGTCAAAGTTATCCTCGTTGCCGATCTCGACATAAGTCAGCTTGAACGGCGCAGGATGCCCGTTCTTCACGCGAACCGCGCCCCATTTGGTATCCGCGCCGCCGGTAACATACTCAATCTCATCCAGCGCATCCTGAACATAAGGCTCCAGATCTGGGCCGGGTTTGATGTGCTCCTGGGCCATCGAGTAGCCGCCATAAACGGCCAGCACAGGCTGCATCTTCAGGTCTTCGCACCACTCCAGAAACTCCAGCAGGCCGAGTCCATCCGACGACTGATAGGTCCAGGGGCTGGGATGCGTGGGCCGGTCCACCAGCGGGCCAATCGTCTTCTTCCATTCATACCGTTGAGAGATATGGTCGCCCTCAAGATAATTGCCGCCGGGGAAGCGCAGAAAGGCCGGGTGCATCGCCGCCAGCTTCTCCATCAGATCAATGCGGTTACCGTTCACACGGTTGTGGTAGGTGGGCGGAAACAGCGATACCAGATTCAGCCAAAGCGTCCCCTCGTGCCCCACGGTGATGGAGAGATGGTTCTCTGAAGAGGCCTTGATTTCGCCTGTCTTTAGCGTGAATTCATACTGCTTCCAGTCCGTCGCGATTCCGGAAACAGCAGCCTTCGCCACAGCCTTGCCGCTGGTGTTGTTGACCAGGCTCACTGTGACCGCGCCCAGGTCGCCAGAGCCGGCCTTGGCGTAGAACGAGCCTTTGTACACCGTGTTGGGCCGCAGCGCCATGCCCCAGTAGCCTTCGTTCAAAACGCCCGCCTGGTTGCGCGCATTCGCCTGCTTCACGTCGATGCGCAGGCTGTTCTTCAAGGCTTCGCTGGGGCCGGTCTTCCCGTCAGTCGCCATCGTTGCCTGGGCATTGCCCTCTTCCACCAGCAGCCAATGCTGTACGCCGCTCCAATCGCCCCGGACAACCCGATTGCGCACCATCTCGGCGTACAAGCCGCCGTCGTAGGAGTAGTTGATCTCTTCGGTCATCAGGCCATAGAGCGTTGGGCTGACTTTGGACACCGGCTGATCGGCATGGATGGTGAGTACGGCGGGCGCTGTCTGCGCGTGGGCGACGACAGCGGCGAATAGGACTACAGCGGCAAAGCGAGCAAAGGTCTTCCAAGTCATCCTGGCCTCCAAAAATCTGCGACGGCTCAGTATAACGCGATGGGGGTATAGGACGAGAACGGCACTCGAGGGAAGTGTCCCCTACACAATCCATCCCCCGCCCACCACCTCGTCGCCGTCGTAAAAGACCGCCGACTGGCCCGGTGTAACGGCGCGCTGGGCCTCGTCGAATGTGGCCAGCACCTCATCCTCGCCCGCCGGCTCCAGCGTCGCCCAGGCAGGCTCATGGCGATGGCGAATCTTGATCCGCACCCGCATCGGCCCAGTCAGCGCGGGAATGGAAATCCAATTCAAACCGCGAGCGCGCAGGCTGCGCGTAGCCAGCTCCTCATCGGCGCCCACCGTCACGCGATGCGTGGCCGGGTCGATGTTGAGCACGTAAAGCGGCGTGGGCGAACTCACGCCCAGCCCCTTGCGCTGACCCACGGTGAAGTTGAAGATGCCCTCGTGCCGGCCCAGAACTTCGCCGCTCGAAGCCACCAGCTCGCCCGCGGTCTCCGGCAACCGCTCGCCCTGCTCTTCAAGATAGGCCGTGAGAAACTGCTTGTAGTCGCCGCCGGGGATGAAGCAAATCTCCTGTGAGTCGGGCTTCTCGGCCAGAGCCAGTCCGTGCTGGCGAGCAATCGCGCGCACCTCCGGCTTGGTCATCCGCCCCAGCGGAAAGCGCGTCTGCGCCAACTGCTCCTGCGTCAGGCCGAAGAGAAAGTACGTCTGGTCCTTGGCCAGGTCAACGGCCCGCTTTAGAATCCAACGCCCCCGCGCCGCGTCGAATTCATTCACTGCATAATGCCCCGTCGCAATGCGGCTTGCGCCAATCGACTGTGCGGTCTTCAAAAGCTGGTCGAACTTGAGGTGATTGTTGCAGAGCGAGCAGGGAATAGGCGTACGCCCTGCCAGGTACTCGGCGACAAACGGCCGCACCACGTCGCGCTCAAACCGCTCCTGCTGGTTGACGACGTAATAAGGAATCTTGAGATGCTCGGCCACGCGCCGCGCGTCGTAGACATCATCCAAGGAGCAGCAGCGACCGGCCTTCGGCGCATCGGGGATGCCGTGCTTGCCGGCCAGCCGCGTCTGATCCCAAAGCTGAAGCGTCAGCCCGACGACCGCGTCTCCTTGATTGGCGAGCATCGCCGCTACCGTCGAGGAGTCCACCCCTCCGGACATGGCTACGGCAATGGTTGTGCGCTCGGTCATGAACTGCTATCCAATTCTTCTATTAGCTCTGTTATCGAATTCCACAAAAAGATCTGTCATCCTGAACAAAGTTTGGCGCGTTTTTTGCGACAAACGGAGTTGAAGGACCTGCGGTTGCATCCGCTTTGAAAGGGCACGACTTCAGTCGTGCCGTAAACTGCATCACCTTCTAGCTGTAAAGCCGCGCCATTTCAAAGCAATAAACAACCCGCCCTATCCTTCATCCCGCCGTTCCCGCCGTCACCGGCGAAATCGCGCGCATGTGCGCGACGGCTTCGGGGACTACATTCAAAGCATAATTCAAATCGGCGCCAGTTGCGGTTTTGAGAAGGTCACAACCCCAGCTTTGATCCGCTATACTGACACCGTAATTGGCAAAACGAAACGAGAAGGAACAAACGGAGAGCGGGATGAAGACGAAGAGAGTAAGCGTTTGGGCGGGGGCATTTGTCCTGGCGGTGTTGGGTGGATCCACGTTCTGCGCACGGGCGCAAAAGGCAGAGGCATCCGTGACCGGCACGATCGCCTTCGACACGGGCACGCCGGAGGCGAAGGGGCGGCAGGCCCTGCTGTTGACGGTGGGCGATGGAGGAACCGGAGCGTACAAAGCGGTTTTGACCGGGGAAGCAAGCCTGAAGACGCACACCATCTTCCGTCCGCGCGATCTGAGCCAGTTTGGCGGGTCGCGTCTGCTGCCGATTGTGGCCTGGGGCAACGGCGCCTGCGCCAACAGCGCTTCGGAGTTTCGCAATCTGCTGAGCGAGATTGCCTCGCACGGGTATCTGATCGTCGCCATCGGCCCGCCGGCGGCGTCGATCGATCTGGTAGCGGCGCAAGGGGGGACCACGACCTCGCAACTGTTCGACGGGATCGATTGGGCGATGAAGGAGAATAGCCGCGCGGAGAGCGTCTACTTTGGCAAGATCGACACGAAAAAGATTGCAGTGATGGGGATGAGCTGCGGTGGGTTGCAGGCGCTGGAGGCCTCCGCCGATCCGCGCATCACGACGACGATCATCTGGAACAGCGGCGCATTTATTCATCCTCCCACATTCACACCGCCGCCGGGCGCGGCCGGTGCACCGCCGCAGGGCTTTTCAATGCCCGCTGTGAGCAAGGACGATCTGAAGAAAATTCACAGCCCGATTCTCTATGTCACGGGAAGCAAGGGAATTGAGCTGGAAAATGCCAAGGACGACTACAGCAGGATCAACCAGGTTCCGATCATGATTGCGATCCGGGATGGCGCGCAACACTATGAGGGGACGATTTATCGTGCTCCCAACGCGGGCGCGTATGGGCGCTACGGCTCGGCGTGGCTGGACTGGCAACTGAAGGGCGACAAGCAAGCCGCCAAGCAATTCTCCGGCGCCGATTGCGGCATCTGCAAAGATCCGAAGTGGAGCGTGGAGAAGAAGAATATTCCGTAGATTGCGTTGCATCCATCCCCGGTCCCCGATTGCGAGGGACCGGGGGCACCGATGATGTGTTTGGACGATCAACGGATCGGAGCCACCGACAGAGTCATCGTGTCCTGTGCATCACCCCGCCGTCCCCGCCGCCACCGGCGAAATCGCCCGCAGGTGCGCGACGGCTTCGGGAACCACCTTCAAAACGTAGTCTACATCGGCCTTGGTCGCCGTCTTGAGCAGGCTGAAGCGCAGGCTGGCGCGGGCGCGAGTCTTGTCCAGCCCCATCGCCATCAGCACATGGCTTGGCTCGGTTGCGCCGGAGTGACAGGCCGAGCCGCCGCTGACGGCCACGCCCTTCAAATCGAGCGCAATCACCAGCGCCTCGCCCTCCAGATCGTCGAACCAGATATTGGTCGTGTTGGCCACGCGGGGAGTAGCGCCTCCATTCACGCCGGTGCCGGGAAGTCGCAAGATGCCCGCCTCCAGCCGGTCGCGCAAGGCCGCAACCCGCTCCATCGTTCCATCTTCCAGCGAGTGCATGGCCAGTTCGGCGGCCTTGGCAATCCCCACGATTCCCGGCACATTCTCGGTTCCCGCTCGTTGGCGGCGCTCATGGCTGCCGCCCACCACGAGCGGCCCCAGCGGCGTTCCGCGCCGCACAAACATTGTGCCCACGCCCTTGGGGCCGTGCATCTTGTGGGCGCTGATGGAGCAGAGATGACAGCCCAAGCGGCGCACATCCAGCGGCACCTTGCCCGCGCCCTGCACAGCATCGATATGGAAAAACGCGCCGCTCTCGCCGGCGATTTTGCCTATCTCTTCGATGGGTTGCAGCACGCCGGTCTCGTTGTTGGCTAGCATCACGCTGATAAGTCGAGTATTGGGCCGCAGAGCACGCCGAATCTCTTCCGGGTCGATCACTCCGTCCGCCTTGGGCGCGACAAAGGTCACATCCACACCTTGCGCGGCCATGCGGTCGGCCGCCCTGAGAATTGCGGAGTGCTCAATCGATGTAGTAATTAAATGGTTACCGGGGCGCAGCAAGCCGAAGAGTGCGGTGTTATCGCCCTCGGTGCCGCCGGAGTTGAAGACCACCTCAGCGTCATGGCAGTTGAAAAACTGGGCGAGCGTGGCGCGGGCGCGGTCCACGGCAGTGTGTGCCTGCTGGCCATCGAGATGAATCGAGCTGGCGTTGCCGAAGCGCTCCATCCAGTACGGGCGCATCGCTTCCACAACCTGTGGCAGCAGAGGCGTGGTAGCGTTGGCGTCCATATAGACTCGCGTCATCGATCAGTCTCCTGACTCGATTGTACGCGAGGATGGAGACTCTAACTCAGCGCCGCAATAACTTCATCGAGCGCTCTCTCCCACGGGGCGAGCTGGAGGCCAAAACGAGCCTCGAGCTTGGCATTCGACAGAACCGAATTGCGCGGACGTTTTGCCGGCGTAGGATACTCCTCGGTGGCAATCGGAGTTACCACGGGCAGCTTGCCGTCGAGCAGCTTGCCGGCGCGGGCGAAGATGGCTTGCGCAAAGCCGCACCACGATGTCGAGCCGGAGCAGGTCATATGATAAAGACCGGCCCATTCATCCGTCGCGCCCGATCTGCCGGAGATAACTTGATCCACAACGGCGCGTGTAGCGCGGGCAAGCTCGATGGATGTTGTAGGAGAACCAATCTGATCGCCCACAATGGAAAGGGTATCGCGCTGGCGAGCAAGGCGCAGCATCGTCAACAGGAAGTTAGAGCCATGCGGTCCATAGACCCAGCTGGTGCGAAAGATAAGATACCTGCCGCCGACTTGAGCAATAGCTTGCTCGCCGGCCAGCTTGCTGGCGCCATATGCGTTCAGCGGAGCGGGTGCGTCCTCTTCGGTCCACGGAGTTAGCTTGGCGCCATTGAAGACATAGTCGGTGGAGTAATGCACCAGCAGCGCATTGCGGCTGAGTGCCTCTTCCGCCAGGATGCGAGCGGCATCGGCGTTGATGGCCCAGGCTAACTCCGGATCGGTCTCGGCGCGATCCACGGCGGTGTAAGCCGCGGCGTTGAGAATAACATCCGGCGCGACGCGGCGCACCAGCGCACGCACCTGATCCGCTTGCGCCAGGTCAAAGCTCTCGCGGTCCACGCCAATCACTTCGCCGCAGCCCTGAAAGCTGCGCTGCAACTCAACTCCGACCTGTCCGGCGTTGCCAACGATAAGAATGCGCAACGGGTCGCTCATTGGAATAACTCCGCATCGCGCAGCGCGAGGCCTTGTCTATCCTTGTCAGAGAGAATGACGCTAGCTACGTCAATCGGCCAGGGAATTGATAAGTCAGAATCATTCCACACAATAGTTCTTTCTCCGGCCGGCGAGTAATAATCGGTAACTTTGTAGGCGAGACCTACAGAATCAGTAAGTGCGAGAAAACCGTGGCCAAACCCTGGCGGAATCCACAGCATTTCTCCTTTTTCACTGTCGAGCTGGACGGCGACATGACGGCCAAAGTCAGGCGATGAGCGTCGCAGATCCACGGCCACATCCAGCATCGCACCCTGTGTAACTCGCACCAGCTTGCCCTGCGGCTGAATGATTTGATAATGGATGCCGCGCAACACATTTTTCTTCGAAACGGAGAAGTTATCCTGCGGCCACGCGGCGGGCAAGCCAGCCTCGGTCATGAGGCGCTGGTTGAAGGTCTCATGAAAGGCGCCGCGGCTGTCTGAATATATCGTTGGAGTTACAAGCATCACTCCTGGAAGGGAAGTTTCATTCACTTTCATGCTGCGTAGCCTCCTGCTTAAAGTTCTGCTCGCGCAGCACCGCGAGAAGATATTGTCCATAGCGGCTCTTGCTCACCATTTCCGCAAGCGATTGTAGTTGGCCCGCCGTGATGAATCCTTGGCGATAAGCGATCTCTTCAGGGCAGGCGATGCTGAGGCCTTGCCTGCGCTGGATGGTATGAACAAAGAGCGCGGCCTCCAGCAGCGACTCCTGCGTACCTGTATCGAGCCATGCCATGCCGCGGCTCATAATCTCCACATTTAATAGGCCACGGTCGAGATAACACCTGTTCAGGTCAGTGATCTCCAGCTCACCGCGCGGCGATGGCTTGAGTGAGGAGGCAAGCTCGACAACCGTATTGTCGTAAAAGTAGAGTCCAGTTACGGCATAGCGCGACTTGGGCGACTCGGGCTTTTCTTCCAGACTTATGGCGCGGCCCTCGCCGTCGAACTCCACCACCCCATAGCGTTCGGGGTCTTCGACCGGATAAGCAAAGACGGTGGCGCCGCGTTCCAACTGTGCCGCCTTTTGTAACTGCGACGAAAATCCCTGTCCATAAAAGATGTTATCGCCGAGAATCAGCGCGCAAGTGTCTCTGCCTATAAATTCGCGCCCAATCAGGAAGGCCTGCGCAAGGCCATCGGGGCTTGGCTGGACTGCATGAGTCAAATGAATTCCCCATTGGCAGCCGTCGCCCAGCAACTCTTGAAAACGGCCGCTCTCCTGGGGTGTCGTGATGACAAGAATCTCGCGCAAACCGGCCAGCATCAGTGTGCTCAGCGGATAGTAGATCATCGGCTTGTCATAGACAGGGAGTAACTGCTTGGATACAACTTGAGTGACCGGATACAGGCGTGTGCCAGACCCTCCAGCTAGTATGATTCCCTTCATGACGTAACACGCTCCGTGTAATTCTTCTTGATCCAATCAAGATAAGCGCCGGTGCGAACGCTTTCGACCCACGCAGGATGATCGAGATACCAGCGAACCGTCTTGCGCAACCCGCTTTCAAATCTTTCGGCGGGGCGCCAGCCTAGTTCGCGCTCAATCTTCGCGGCGTCAATGGCATAGCGGCGGTCGTGCCCGGGGCGATCCTTGACATAAGTAACTAGAGATCTCCGCGAACCAATGGCCACGCTGGAATCCATCTCGTCCACCAGATCGCAGATGGTATGCACAACATCAATATTCCTGCGCTCGCTTTTGCCGCCGATGTTATAGGTGTCGCCCACGCGGCCTTTTTCAAGCACCGCGCGAATCGCCGCACAGTGATCCCCCACATAGAGCCAGTCGCGCACATTGGCTCCGTCTCCATAAACGGGCAGCGGTTTGCCTTCAAGCGCGTTGAGAATCATCAGCGGAATCAGTTTCTCAGGGAACTGAAATGATCCGTAGTTATTGGAGCAGTTAGTAGTGAGAACCGGCAGGCCATAGGTGTGATAATAGGCTCGCGCCAGGTGATCGGAGGCTGCCTTCGAGGCGGCATAGGGGCTATTCGGAGCGTAGGCCGTGCTCTCGCTGAAGGCCGGATCGTCAGGCCCAAGCGATCCGTAGACCTCATCGGTGGAAACGTGCAGAAAGCGGAATACCGACTTATTCGCCGCATCGAGTTCCGTCCAATAGCGATGGGCTTGTTCGAGCAAAACCTGGGTTCCCAGAACGTTTGTGCGAATAAACGATTCGGGAGAGTCAATCGAGCGGTCAACATGGCTCTCCGCCGCGAAGTGAACGATTGCCCTGGGTTGATGCGTGCGCAGCACGGAAGCCACGCGCTCGGCGTCGCAGATGTCGCCAACCTCCAGAAGATAGCGCGGATTTTCATCAAGCGCGGATAGGTTGGCGGGATTCCCCGCATAAGTCAGCAAGTCAAGGTTAATAACGGAAGAGCTAGTTTGCTTTATCCATTCGTGTATGAAGTTTGATCCTATGAATCCAGCCCCGCCGGTAACCACTACGGCATCGCGCATACACATCCCCTATCCTGCGATTTTATCGCACCGAGTCGCGTCAGTTGCGCTGCCGACTATTTTTCGCTGTCGAGCGCCCTCATCTGCCGCTCTTCGTAGCGGCTTCCCGCCACGGCTCCGGCCGGAACCGCCGCCTCAATTGCTGCCAGCTCTTCTGCGGTGAACTGAACGTCAAGCGCGCCCAGGCTCTCGGCCAGTTGCGCCCGTGTGCGCGCGCCCACCACGGGAAAGATGAAGCTACCCTGGGCCATTACCCAGCCGATGGCTAACTGCACCGGCGTAATTCCCTTGCCGTCGGCAATCTCCTTGAGCCTGGCGACGAGTTGCTGATTGCGCGCCAGATTGTCGCCGGTGAATCGCGGCAGATAGGCGCGGAAGTCGCCGGTTGCCGCGGGTTGCGAACCGGAGAGCAACCCGCGCGAGAGTGCCCCATAGGTCGTCGCTCCCATGCCCAACTCCTTCAACACAGGAAAAATCTTCGCCTCAGGAGCGCGGCTGACAAGTGCGTACTCAATCTGCAGGTCCACGATTGGATGAACCGCCACGGCGCGGCGAATGGTCTCCGGGCCGACCTCGGAGAGGCCGATGAAGCGCACGTAGCCGGCCTTGACCATCTCCGCAATGGCGCCGACGGTCTCTTCGATAGGCACCGTCGGGTCGAGGCGCGAAGGCCGGTAGATGTCGATGTACTCCACGCCTAGCCGCTTCAGCGAGTAGGCCAGCGCCGTTTTGACGGCATTGGGGCGCGCATCGTATCCCAGCCAGGCGCCGTTCGGCCCTCGCTGCGCGCCGAATTTGACTGAGAGCACCACCTTTTCGCGCACCAGGCGCAGCGCCTTGCCGATCAGCATTTCGTTGTGGCCCATGCCGTAGAAGTCGCCCGTATCCAGCAGGTTAATCCCCGCGTCGATGGCTGCATGGATGGTGGCATTGCTTTCGGCGTCGTCCGTTGCGCCGTACATTCCGCTCATGCCCATGCAACCCAGCGCTATGGGTGAAACCTCAGGGCCGATCATGCCCAGCTTGCGTCGCAGCATCGATGTTGTTGCCATGGTTCGCTTCCTTCTATCGTGCATGGTAGAACGGGATGCCCATTCAGGCAAGGCAATTCCCGCCGGTTGCTTCGGTGGCTTGAATATCTATAGTTTCAATGCGCTACGTTGCACAATCCAGAGCTGTTACGCGCTTTGTGCCATATCGTGCTGCTACAGCGGACGTTTTCCGGTTTCCTTCGCGCCCCATCTCTGTCATACTTGGAAGTGTCCACCTCGTATAGCCAATCCAAACAATCGAAGAGTGAGGTTGCATCCATGTCGGCAAAGTACGTCTTTGTGACGGGCGGAGTTGTGTCCAGTTTAGGGAAGGGGCTGGCGGCAGCCTCCATCGGCTGTTTACTTGAAAGCCGCGGCCTGCGCGTCAACATGATGAAGTTCGACCCCTACCTCAACGTCGATCCGGGCACCATGTCGCCCTTCCAGCACGGTGAAGTTTTTGTCACCGACGACGGTGCCGAAACCGATCTCGACCTGGGCCACTATGAGCGCTTCACCCACGCCCCGCTCTCGCGCGACAATAATCTCACCACCGGCCGCATCTACGAGCAGATCATCCTTAAGGAGCGGCGCGGAGACTATCTCGGCAAGACCGTGCAAGTCATCCCTCACGTGACCAACGAGATCAAGAACGCCATGCGCAAGGTCTCGGCCAACGGCGCGGATGTGACGATTGTCGAGATCGGTGGCACGGTGGGCGACATCGAGTCGCTGCCCTTTCTTGAGGCGATCCGCCAGATGCGCCAGGAGCTGGGCCGCGAGAATACCGTCTTTGTTCATCTCACTCTGGTGCCCTGGATCGCCGCAGCGCACGAGCTGAAGACCAAGCCCACGCAGCACTCGGTCAAGGAGTTGCTCTCTATCGGAATCCAGGCCGATCTCCTGCTCTGCCGCTCAGAACGCGAGTTAAGCCGCGAGATGAAGCAGAAGATTTCCCTCTTCTGCAACGTCGAGGAGAATGCCGTGATCGGCGCCCTGACCGTGCCCTCCATCTATGAGGTGCCGCTGGGCTTTGCCGAGCAGGGCGTGGATGCGCTCATTCTCAAATACCTGCGCAAGGAAGCTCCGGAGGCCGACCTGACCGCATGGAAGGAATTAGTGGACCGCTGTTACCATCCCCAGGATGAGGTCCACATCGCCATCGTGGGAAAGTATGTCGAGTATGAAGACAGTTACAAGTCGCTCAAGGAGGCGCTCACCCACGGCGCAATCTCGCAAAATCTCAAACTCAAGGTGAGTTGGATTGAGGCCGAGGGCCTGGAATCGAAGACTCCTGAAGATAGGAGTTATGAGTCGAAGTTAGAAGGGTTCGATGGCATTCTGGTTCCCGGCGGCTTCGGCAAGCGCGGCATCGAGGGTATGTTGAACGCCATTCGCTACGCGCGCGAAAAGCAGGTGCCTTACTTTGGAATCTGCCTGGGAATGCAGACTGCCTGCATCGAGTTTGCCCGCAATGTCTGTGGCCTTAAGGAGGCCAACTCCACTGAGTTCAATCCCGCCAGCCCGCACCGCATCATCTACAAGCTGCGTGAGCTGCTGGGCGTGGAAGAGATGGGCGGGACAATGCGTTTGGGCGCGTGGGCCTGCGCCCTGCAAGAGAATACGCTGGCATACCGCGCTTATGGTAAAACCGAGATCAGCGAGCGCCATCGCCATCGCTATGAGTTCAACCGCGAATATGAAGCGCGTTTGACCGGCGCCGGCCTGCGCATCTCGGGCGCCACGCCCGACGCCACTTATGTGGAGATAGTCGAACTTCCCGGCCATCCGTTCTTCCTCGGTTGCCAGTTCCATCCTGAGTTCAAGTCCAAGCCCCTGGAGCCGCACCCGCTCTTCCGCGAGTTTATAACTGCCAGTTACAAGAACCGGCAGAGGCGACCTACACCCAAATCCAGCTAAGGAATCTCTGAATAAGTCGATGTTTTGAAAGGGCACGGCTTTAGTCGTGCCGCAAGCGCAACAAGACAAATGTTGGGTTTTAGCCCCTGAGGGAAGGTTTCGCTAGAAGTGGAGCTTAATCAGAGGCTTCCTACTGCCTCCCGCCTCTCAGCACTCGTCCTTGCCGGGGCGCAGCATCAGCGATTTGATGGCTTCGCGGGGATCCCTGCCTTCATCCAAAATCAGCTCCATCTGCTCGGCGATGGGCATTTCAATGCCATGGCGGCGGGCAAGCCCGAGGGCGGCGCGCGTGGTCAGCACGCCCTCAGCCACTTTGCCGCCCATGCTGGCCAGAATCTCTGGCAGTTTGCGTCCTCGGCCCAGTTCCTCGCCCACCGAGCGGTTGCGGCTGAGCGAGCCGGTGCAGGTCAGCACCAGATCGCCCACGCCGGTGAGTCCGGCAAGGGTCTCGCGGCGCCCGCCACAGGCCACGGCGAGCCGGGTAATCTCGGCAATGCCGCGCGTCATCAGAGCGGCGGCCGGGTTGTAACCTAGGCCGGCCCCCGACGCCACGCCGGCAGCGATGGCGATCACGTTCTTGAGCGCGCCACCCAGTTCCACTCCAATCAAATCTGTAGAGGTATAAAGCCGCAGCGTCTCGCAGGAGAACTCGCTCTGAATGCGGGCGGCGATGGCCGCGTCCTCAAATGCAACAGTGACCGCGGTTGGCTGGCCCTGGGCGACCTCGTAGGCAAAGCTGGGGCCTGATAACGCGCCCACCGGCAGCTTCAGGCCGGCCTCCGCCAGGCTCGCCGCAATCACCTGGCTCATGCGCAGGTAAGTTTGGTTCTCAATGCCTTTGGTGGCGCTGACAATGATTTGGCCGGTGTGCAGATGAGGGCGCAGACGGTCGAGGGTCGAGCGTAAAAACTCCGAAGGCACCACGGAGACCACGATCTCAGCCTCGGCCACCGCCGCATTGTCGCCGGTAACGGTGATCTCGGCGGGAAGCGGAAAGCCCGGCAGAAAAAGCGTATTCTCGCCCGCGTCGTTAATCTCTTGGGCGAACTCCGGGCTGTGCGCCCATAACGAGATATTGTGACCCCCGCGGCGGTGAAGCGATAGCGCGATGGCGGTTCCCCATGCGCCGGAACCCAGGACGATGATGCGGCTCATGCGGGCCTCTTCCTGCCGAGGCGGGATTCGGTTCCCGCAATCAGGCGGCTAATATTCTGGTGGTGCTTGATGATGATGATCACGGCGACGGCGAGCTCTACCGCGATAAAAAACGGCGGCCGCTCGTGGTGGTCCAGAAAGTGGGCAAAAATAGGAAAGCTGGCCGAGCCGAGAATCGAAGCCAGCGAGACATAGCGGCTGAGCGCCAGCACCAGCGCGAAGACCGAGATGGCCGCCAGCGCCGCCGGCGGCGTTGCCGCCAGAAAGACGCCGAAGCCTGTAGCTACGCCCTTGCCGCCGCGGAAGTTGAGCCAAACCGGGAAGATGTGGCCGAGGACGGCAACCAGCGCGGCCAGCGCCTCAGCGTCGCGTACCGGACTGTGGGGCAGCAGCAGGCCGCCCAGCAGCGCGCCCAGCCACACAGCCGAGCAGCCTTTCAGCATATCGAGCAAAAAAGTGGCCGCACCAAGCAGCTTGCCGCCGGAGCGCAAGACGTTGGTGGCGCCGATGTTGCCGCTGCCCGTCTGCCGAATATCCTCCTTGCGAAAGAGCCGCATCAGCAGATAGCCGGTGGGTACTGAGCCGAGCAAATATGCGGCGGTCACGATGAGCAGGCTTGCGAGAACCATAACGAGTGAGAGTTTAGCAGGTGGAGGCGGCTGATGCAGAGCGATTGATGGGTAAAATCACACTCATCGCCTGTAAATACTTTCATCCAATCGGTGCATAATACAACCATCTCTGCTGGCCGCCCATCCCTGATCCCTGCTTTTGCGAGCGAAGCGAGCGATTGGCCGCACCGCAGGTGCCTGCTAAAATTGATCCATACCAATGTTCAAAAAAAAATACGCAAAATGGATGTATGAATGGGAGACGCGGCTGACCACGCGCGACGAAAATCGCGTGGTGCGCCCGCTGGAGTGGGGCTTCGAGTGGATCGAGCCGTTTTTGCGCGAACATGGTTTTGAAGAAGCTTTGCCGGGGCCGGAAATCCTCTCCAACCCAGAGCTCGCCGAGGCCGCCATGGTCCTCATCAACCAATTCCTCATCCGCCACAGCGATGCTTTTTTTGGCTACAAGCGGCCCACTGACTTCCGTCTCGAAGAGCGTTACCCGCAACTCTTTCCCACCAATGTACGTCCGGAGACTCTGGCCCAGGACGCTGACCTCAAGCGGCAGGCCGCTGAAGGAAAAATCCCTCCGGCGCAGTTCCTGCGTTTCACCTCGCCGGAGCGCACACCCTATCCAGAAAACGACCTGGTGAACGCCCGCTGGTATCCAGCCCCAGCTCACAAAGATCCCAGCCGGCCCAGGCAGGCTATTATCGTGCTGCCGCAGTGGAATGCCGACGGCTTCAGCCACAACTCGCTCTGCACGATCTTCAACAAGATGGGCATCTCGGCGCTGCGGCTCTCCCAGCCTTACCACGACATCCGCCGGCCCGAGGAGCTGGAGCGCAGCGACTACGCCGTCAGCGCCAACATCGGCCGCACGCTCTCGGCCTGCCGCCAGGCAGTGGTCGATATCCGCTGCTGCCTCGACTGGCTTGAGGAGCAGGGCTACGAGCAATTCGGCGTACTGGGAACCAGCCTCGGCTCCTGCTATGCCTTCCTGGCCAGCGCGCACGACGCGCGTCTGCGCGTGAACGCCTTCAACCATGCCTCCACGGCCTTCGGAGACGTGGTCTGGGCCGGCCAGAGCACACGCCACGTCCAGCAGGCGTTGGCCGATGCAGGCCTCTCGCAGGAGCGCATTCGCGCCTTGTGGGCCGCTGTCAGCCCGTGCTGCTACTACGACAAGCTCATGCGTCCCGAGGTCGACGGACCCAACAAGAAAGTCCTGCTGGTCTACGCCAAATACGACCTGACCTTTCCTCTCGAGTATTCCTTGCAGGTGGTCAAAGCCTTCCGCCGCATCGGCCTCAACTTCGAGCCGCGTGTGCTGCCCTGCGGCCACTACACCACCGGCGAAACACCCTACAAATACATCGACGGATGGTACATGGGTTCGTTCGTCTACCGGGCCTTCAAGGAGCTGCGTCACGAGAAGGCCGCAGCCCTGGGCGCCCTTGAGGCCACCGCTTAAGCGTTTTCTCTGGCCATTTCCGGCACAATGTGCCGCCGGAGATGGCCACTCTCTCGATGCGATGGACACTCGCTCCGGGAGAATGAGCCGGTTTGAACGCTCGTTTTGTATCCCGCGGTTTCCTGAATCTCTTTGAGCAAAGTCCTTGTCAGGCCTGTAACCGCCGTCACAGCGCTCTCTCTCCCACTGCTCGTAGGCTCTTGAACGGAGTTGGAGAGGATTTCTTATGCCTGCAATTGCAGAAGATAAAGTCATTACCGTTCAGAATCTTTTGACCGCCTTTGAGGGTGAGTCGAACGCGCATGCCAAGTACACCGCCTTTGCCGCCCGGGCTGACGAGGACGGCCTCCATGGCGTCGCCAGCCTTTTCCGCGCCGCCGCCCGCGCCGAGCAGATTCACGCCGGCAACCACGCCCGCGTTCTGCACCAGATGGGCAGCCGTTCGGAGTGCGAGATTCACCCGGTCGAGCCCAAGAGCACCCTGGAAAACCTCAAGGCCGCCCTCAACGGCGAACAATACGAGATCGACACCATGTATCCCGGCTTCCTGGCCGAGGCCACGGAGCGAAAGAACACCGCTGCCATCCGCACCTTCCATGGAGCGCTTGAAGCCGAGAAGACCCACGCGCGGCTTTACAGCGAGGCGATTGCCCTGCTGGCGGCCGGAAAAAAGGATTCTTGGATTATGGAAGCCCGCGACTTCTACGTCTGCCCAGTCTGCGGCTACACCTCGGAGACTGAAGAAGAGCACGAGCGCTGCCCCGTCTGCAACTGCCCTTGGGAGAAGTTCGAGATCATCCGGTAGAGACTTTTTACGAATCATGTATGGGTGCCCTTGACTAAATCATGAGCTGAGGGTGCCCCATCCTTGAATCGTTCTTTGATTCAAGGGTGGGAGACCACGAACCCCAACCAGCCGTTTTTTTCTTCAAACGCTTTGCAGAAAATTATGATTTGTCTGTGCATACTATTCAGGAGAAAGAATCGGCGATGGAAGGGTACCGCAAGGAGCAAAGGCGGGGCGCGGCGCGTTTCCAGATCCCTGTTTTTAGCCTGACCCCCGCCCCCCCTATCCAGTGAAAGCCGTTTTTCGACTCGTTCATTGCTGGCAAATATAGTTTTTTCAATATCTTGCAATTTTACCCTGTTGACGAATCAGTAACTGCAAACCCGCGATTTCGCCCACTTTTTAGCCTGAAAAGGCCCCGTTTTAACCCCAAAAAGGCCGCTATTTGGCCCATTTTGACAGGGTCGTGAGCCACCACGAACCCTCAGTGAGCGAAGAGCGAGCCTTTGGCCTCACCGCAGGTGATCAATGCCGGAAATGCCGCATACCGGTGAAGACCATGGTCATGCCCAGCTTGTCGGCGGCGTCGATGACTTCCTGGTCTCTGACGGAACCGCCGGGCTGGATGACGGCGGTGGCTCCGGCGGCGGCGACAGCTTCAAGGCCATCGGAAAAAGGAAAGAAGGCGTCGGAGGCGGCGACGCAGCCCTTAAGTGACAGCACGGCCTTCATCGCGCCGAAGCGGGCGGCGTCCACGCGGCTCATCTGGCCGGCGCCCACGCCGAGGGTCTGGCCGTCGCGGGCGTAGACGATGGCGTTCGATTTGACGTGCTTGCAGACACTCCAGGCGAAGAGCAGGCTGCGCAATTCCTCGGCGGAGGGCGGACGCCAGGTGACCACCTTCAGGCCGGAATCGGGGGTGGCTGCGTCGACGCCGCCGGTGTCGGCGTCTTGCATCAATAATCCCCCCGAAACGTGCTTGACGACGGGCTTGGGCGGGGCGGAGTGAACCTCGACGAGGCGCAGATTCTTCTTGGCGCTAAAGCGCTCGCGGGCTTCGGCGCTGAAGCCGGGAGCGGCGATGGCCTCGACAAAGAGCTTGGCGATCTCTTCGGCGGCGGCCAGGTCCACTTCGCGGTTGATGGCGATAACTCCGCCGTAAGCCGAGACCGGGTCGCAGGCGAGAGCCTTCAGATAAGCTTCGAGGATGGTGGCGCCGGTGGCCGCGCCGCAGGGGTTGGTGTGCTTGACGATGATGACGGCAGGCGAGTCAAGCTCGGAGGCCAGTTCCCAGCAGGCGTCCAGATCGACGATGTTGTTGAAGCTGAGTTCCTTGCCTTGCAACTGATGTGCACCGGCAATGCCCAGGCCTGTGCCATCTGAATAAAGCGCAGCGCGTTGGTGGGGGTTTTCTCCGTAACGGAGCGACTGCGCCAGCGGCAGGTTGATGCGCAGCGTACAAGGCAGTGCAGTTGTGTCGAACGCGGCCGGAGATTCTGGCTCCGGAGCTTCAGCGATCTGGTCGAGCGTGTTGGCGATGGCCGAGTCGTAGGCCGCGGTTAGCGCGAAGGCCTGTTTGGAAAGCCGCCAGCGGGTTTCGCGGGTAAGCGCTCCGCTGTTGGCCTTGAGTTCTTCGATGAGCGCGGCGTAGTCGGCTACGCGGGTGACGATGGCTACGTCTTCAAAGTTCTTGGCCGCCGAGCGCACCATCGACGGGCCGCCGATGTCGATGTTTTCGATGAGATGGCCGAAGGCAACGCTCGGCTGGTTTGCGGCTTTCTCAAAGGCGTAAAGGTTGACGACGACCATGTCGATGGGCTCAATGCCGTGCGCGGCCACGGCGGCCTCGTGCTCGGCATTGCCGCGAATGTAAAGCAGCCCGCCATGGACGCGTGGGTGCAGCGTCTTTACGCGGCCGTCAAGCATCTCGGGGAATCCGGTCAGCTCACTGATGTCTTTGACGGCGAGGCCTGCCTCACGCAGCGTCCGCGCCGTTCCGCCGGTGGAAACCAGTTCCACGCCAAAGCTCAAGAGTGCCTGGGCAAACTCCACCAGACCCGTTTTGTCGGTCACACTCAGCAACGCCCGTCGAATCCGCTTTTCCGCACTCACGATTGCACTCCTTGATCCAATTAAAGTGATGATTCAAGGATACGGGATTTGCAGGCTGGAGAATACTTCTTTTGAAGGGGTGAATCAGATTGCCTCAAAAGGACGCGGCACATCGTGGGATTGCGCAGTGCGGTTCTCTGCCCGGGGCGCTTCCGACTGCACACTAAGCCCTTCATGCATTAAAGTTGAGATATGGGAAGTTCCCCCCCCGCATCCGAGCCGGAGTTTCTGCCTCCTGAAGCCGGTTTCAATCCGCCGCCTCCTCCGGTTCGCCGGCAGCGGCCTTCGTGGGCCTATGCGCCGGCTACCTACTTTCTGGTGGGCATTAACTGTCTGGTTTTTCTGGCGATGACGGTGCGCGGAGTCAGCTTATGGAGTCCCACCACCGATCAGCTGATGCGCTGGGGCGCGGACAACGCCGGCTCTGTGCTGATTGGCGGCGAGTGGGGGCGCATTGTCTCCGCCATGTTTGTGCATGTGGGATTACTGCACCTGGCCACCAATATGTGGTGCCTTTGGAATCTGGGATTGCTGGCCGAGCCGCTGATGGGTTCGGCGGGGGTGCTGGCGGTTTACATCCTCACCGGCGCGGCGGGCAACCTGCTGTCCACCTTTTACAACTGGTCGCGAAATTACTCAGACTGGATGAGATACCATGCCGATTGGGTAAGCCACCACGCAGCGGGGATGACATTCGACCCAACAGTTGTCTTTCCAGTAGGCGCGGGCGCGTCGGGCGCGGTCTTCGGCATAGCGGGAGCGCTGATCGTGCTGCTCAAATCGCACCGGCTACCCGTGCCGCCCTCGGAACTGCATCGGCTGCGCCGTTCGGTGATCTACTTTGCCGCCATCAATTTGTTCATCGGATTTTCGATCAGCCTCAGCGTGGTGGTGGCGCATACCGGCATCAACATTGACAATTCCGCACATCTGGGCGGCGTTCTCTGCGGCTTGCTCTTTGCGGCTCCGATGGTCCCGCGGATCGGCTCGCCCCGGTCGCTGTTTGCACGGCGTCTTCGCATCTCCGTGGGGATGGTGGTGGGAATCCTGGTGCTCTTCGGCTTTTATCTGGCCCAGCTGCCGCGGTAAAGCGCATTTCACCATTAATTGAATCTGGTATTCCACCCTCCGAGCAATAAACGCTCGTAGAGTGGGGCACCCAGGCAAGCTCTGTGTTACCGCGTCGCCGTGGCGGCGAACTTTTTCACCATGGCCAGCAGCAGTTTGCGGTCGCTTTCATTCAGATTGGTGGAGTAGCGGCGAATCTGGGTGAGAAAGCGCAACTCCTCATCGGAGAGCTTTTGCAGGTTCTTCTGTCGGCCCATCGCGTCGTCGGCGAAGAACTGCGTGATAGGCAGATCAAGCGAGCGCGCGATCTTCGACAGTGTGTCCAGCGAAGGCACCGTATGGCCATTCTCCACGCGCGAGATATAACAGCGCAGCAGGCCCGTCTTTTTTTCAATGTCTCCCTGGGAAAGCCCCTTTTGCAGCCGGTGAGTTCGGATGGCGGTGCCGATATTCATCATGGAAAGCGTCCTTTTCAGCCGCTGCCGAGTTACATTGCGCGGTGGCGATCAAAAGATTATTAGCATAAGAGTTAACATACCTGAATCTGGAATTCAAGCAATTTCATCGGTTTCTCGCGACGGGGACAGCAGGGAGCGGGATGCGCATATGCGGTCCAATGCCAGAATTTGTAAACCTTCACGCCAGATTTATCGTCTGAATGATCACAAGCACGAAATTTCTGGAGCGTCCATGCGGTTTGAATCCATGCGGAGTCGAGTTGTGGTGGGAATCTTTGCGGTCGGCGGACTGGCCGCACTGGCCCAGTCGCAAGCTGCACCGGCGGTCCAGCCCATCGCCAGCAACACCCCTGCACAGACGCCTGTAACTGAGTTGATTGGCGGAAAGCTGCATGGCGTGGTCAAGAGCGGCAATATCCCCTTGCCAGGCGTTACCGTAACCGCGCAAAACACGCTCACCGGCAAGCGGTTTTCCACCACCACTGACATCACCGGAGCGTGGTCGCTGACCATTGCGCAGAATGGCCGTTACGTTCTCCGCACCCAGTTTGCGGGCTTTGCCGCCGGCGCACAGGAGGCAGTGCTCAATGCCGCCAGTCACGATCAGACGATCAGCTTTGATCTGGTGCTGGCCTCGCGGGCGGCGGTGCAGCAGCTGAGCGAGACCGCGCGCGAGCGCGTGGGTACGTCGGTCATTCAGCAACTGGGCGTGAGCGGCGCGCAAAACTTGAGCTTGTCGAGTGTGCTGACCGCCGATACCGAGAGCCAGGCCAGTGCGTCTGGCGCGACTGGCGCAGTTTTGCCTTCGATAGCCGGCAACTCTGACTTCAGCAGCGATTCGGTAGCCATCAGTGGCCAGGCTGGCGCGGTGAGTCCAATGGCAGGAGTTGACATGGATCGTATGCGCGACGCGATGGAGACGATGCGCGCGCAAGGCGGCGGGAACTTCGGCGGCGGCTTTGGCGGTCCGGGTGGCTTTGGCGGCGGTGGCGGCTTCGGCGGACCGGGCGGCGGACGCGGCAACTTTCGCGGCTTCAATCCCGGCCAGCCCCACGGTTCGGTTTTCTGGTCGGGCAGCAATGCGGCGCTGAACGCGGAACCATTTGCCCTGCACGGCCAATCGCAACAGCAACCGGCCTCAGGCACCAACCGCTTCGGCGTTACCTTGATGACGGCGCCTTACCTGCCGCACTTCACCAAGCCCAGCGGCAAAGACACCATCTTCTTTACAGTCAGCGGCTCGCGCAGCTCCAATCCGCTGGATGAGTACGCCACCGTACCAACGGAAGCCGAGCGAGAAGGTGACTTCAGCGCCGCGGGTCTACCGGCGATCTACGACCCCGCAAATCCAGGAGTGCAGTTTTACAGCGGCTCGAATGCCAACGTGATCCCCACTGGTCGCATTGCTGCGGCGGCGAACGCGCTGCTTTGTCCGACTACGAGCCTCACGCCTTGCACGGCCTATATTCCCTACCCGAACCTTCCCGGAACTACGCAGAACTATCATCTGCTGACCACCGCGCAGTCCAACTCGACCCAGGCCGGCGTTCGCTATATGCGCAGCCTGGGAAAGAACGCGACTCTGATGGGCAGCCGTGGTGGGTATGGCGGTGGGCGCAGAACGCAGAACCAGGGCCTGCGCCAGAGCATCAACGCCAATTACAACTGGAGCGATTCAGACTCGGAGAATGTGAATATCTTTCCGCAACTAGGTGGAAAAAGCTCCTCAAACGCCAACTCCGTGCAAGCCGGTTACACGCTTGGCTACAAGAAGGTCACTAACATCTTCAACGCCAACTGGAATCGCAGCACCAGCCAGGCGAAGAACTATTTCACCAATAATACAGATATTGCGAGCGCGGTCGGCGTCACGGGCACCGATAGCTCGCCGCTCAACTACGGCCTGCCCAATGTGGTGCTGAGTAATATCACGGGACTCAGTGAGCTGCAGCCGAGCTTGTCGCTCTCGCAGACCATCTCGTTCTCTGAGACGCTGAGCTGGATTCACGGCAAGCATAACCTGCGCTTTGGCGGAGACTATCGCCGCGTGCATCGCGACTTCCTGGGCGGCTCCAACGCCACCGGCACATTCACCTTCACCGGCCTCTTCACCGAGGATGCGGCGCACGACGCGACGACTGGCTCGTCGCTGGCGGATTTTCTGCTCGGCCTGCCGCAGGAGACAACAATTGATGCGAACGCGGGCAAAAGCTATCTGCGCGACAATGTCATTGATGCTTATGCCACCGATGACTGGCGTGTAACTAACAGTCTTACGCTGAACTATGGCTTGCGCTACGAATACTTCGCGCCTTACACCGAGAAGTTCAACCATCTTGCGATGGTTGATACTGATCCGGGCGCGGGATTTACCGGCACTCCCACTGAGATTGCGCCCGGCGGTAACTCATCGAATGGCCACCTGCCTAACTCGCTGGTCTTTCCCTTTCACAAAGCCCTGGCGCCGCGCCTGGGAATGGCGCTGCGGCTGCCCAAACAAACTGTATTGCGGGCCGGTTATGGAATGAATTACACGGTAGGTCAATACGCAACCTTTGCCTCGACGATGGCGCGCCAGCCGATGGCTAATCAACCGTCGTTTGTAAATGAACAGACGAACGAGGCCGGATCCACCTGCATCGCGCTTACTCTGGCCAATGGGTTCTGCCCCGCGGCCACCACGGCGACGCCCGGCAGTTATGAACTTGATCCGCACTACCAACTTCCCTACGTGCAGGCCTGGAATATCGACATACAGAAGACGCTTCCCTGGGGAGTTGTTTTGAATGTGGGTTACAACGGCTCGAAGGGTAGTAACTTGGATATTACCAGCGCGCCGCGCGCGACATCGACCAGCCCCAACACCGATCCCACGAACCTGATCTTCAACTACGAACAATCAGGCGCTTTCTCGCGCTTCAACGCGGGCACATTGCGGGTGAACAAGCGGCTGAGCAGTGGCGTTGCGCTCGGCGCTAACTATCAGTACTCGCACTCCATCGATGATGCTGGCTCGGTGGGCGGGACTTCAACCGTGGTGGCACAGAACTGGCAGGACCTGAAGGCCGAGGAAGGTAACTCGAGTTTCGATGTGCGCCACAGAATATCCGGAAATTATCTATACGAGTTACCCTTCGGCAAGGATAAGTTCTGGGTAACCAGCGGAGTTGGTTCGCATATTCTGGAGGGATTCTCCATCTCTGGCAGTTATACCTTCGCTACGGGTACGCCGCTCACTCCGAGTTATCAGGCAGCGGTAACGGACGTGGCAAACGGCACTGCGGGAACGCTGCGCCCCGACCGCGTGCCGGGAAGCTCGCTGACCGCGGGCGGCGGCTCGAAGGGAAAGTGGTTCAACACAGCGGCCTTCACAGCTCCCGCAGGTGATTATGGAACGGCTTCGCGCCACTCCATTCCGGGGCCGGGAACAGTCTCCAACAATATGTCGCTCTCCAAAACCATGCAAATGGGCGACACGCGCAGCATGGAGTTGCGCGCCACGGCCAACAATGTCTTCAACACCGTGCAGTACGCAGGCGTGGACACGAATATGGCTTCGCCCACCTTCGGGCAGGTGCTTTCGGCAGCCGCCATGCGGTCGTTCCAATTCAATGCGAGCTTCAGGTTTTAGCGAGTTATCGAGTTAGTTAGCGATGGAAGGATCTTCATGAAGGGTTGGGCGCAAAGAATCGGAGTTTTGTTTGCGGCGCTGGCGATGGTGTTGCAAGGGATCACATTGGCGCCGGCGCAGGTGACGAACACGCCGCAGGGCGGCTTTGTGCTCAAGACCAATGCCGATCTGGTGCTGACCAATGTGGTGGCGCGCGATGCAAAGACGGGCGAGGTGGTGCGCGGCCTCAAGCAGAGCGACTTCAGCGTTTATGAGAACGGCAAGCAGCAGCATATCTCCACCTTCGACTTTGAAACTGTCGATATGGCCACGCCGCTCAACGAAGCCACCATCAGCGGACTGGCCGCGGGCGCAACAGCCAAGGGAGACAAGGCCGCTGTCGTCGCAAAGCCCGAAGAGCTGCGCAATCATCGATTGATTGTGATGTTTTTTGATCTGACTTCGATGCAGCCTGAAGATCTGGACCGCAGCGTCAATGCGGCGCAGGATTTTTTGCGCGCGAAGATGCAACCGGCCGATCTGGTTGCTCTGGTTTCGCTGGGCGACACGCTCAAGGTGGATCAGGATTTTACCGCCGACAAGAACGCGCTGATCAACGAGGTCGGCGTATATAACGGTACCGAAGGACAGGGCTTTGCCCAGGGAGCGACGGATAACTCGAATCAGGTGGAAGATACCACCGGTTACACGCCTGACGAAAGCGAGTATAACGACCTCAACACTGACCGCGAGTTATTCGCGCTCAGGGCGATCTCCAAATCGCTGGAAAAGATCACCGAAAAGAAATCGCTGCTGTACTTTTCCGGCGGCATCTCGCGCGACGGCATCGAGAATCAGGCTTCGCTACGGTCGGCGGTGAACGCGGCCGTGCGTGCCAATTTGGCCATTTACAGCGTGGATACGCGCGGCTTGCAGGCTGTGTCGCCGCTGGGCGACGCCTCGACCGGAAGTATCCGCGGCACAGGCTCCTTCAACGGAGCTTCGCTCACCAATAACATGAACGCCAACTTCGCCTCACAGGAAGTAATGGGTATGCTCTCTTCCGAAACGGGCGGCAAGGCTTTCTTTGACTCCAATGACTTTGCTCCAGCCTTTGCGCAGGTGCAGCGTGACACATCGGCCTACTATGCCATTGGATTTCATAGCTCGAATCCCCTGCGCGACGGGCGCTATCGCAAACTGACCATCAAGATCAACCGGCCCGGAATCAAGCTGGAATATCGGCCCGGCTACTATGCGCCGGCAGACTTTCAGCACGCCGGCAAGGAAGACCGCGAGCGCGACCTGGAAGAGCAGTTAGCCAGCGACCTGCCGGCCACCGACATGGCCGTCTATCTCGATGCCATGTACTTCCGCCTTGACGAGAACCGCTTCTTCGTGCCGGTTTCGCTGATCGTGCCCGGCTCGCAGATTCCCTTCGTCAAAGGCGGCGACAAGGACAAGGCCACGCTGGACATCATCGGCACGGTGATCGACGAGGCCAAGCGGCCCATCGGTCACGCGCGAGAAACCGTCAAGCTCAATCTTGATCCCAGCCTGCAGGCGCGGCAGAAGAATATCCAGTACACCACCAGCTTCAATCTGCCACCGGGAAAATATCGGCTGAAGTTTGTTTTGCGTGAAAATCAGACCGGGCGCATGGGTTCCTTCGAGGCAGAGATCACGCTGCCGGAGATGAAGAAGGCGCCGCTCAAAATGAGTTCGATTCTTCTGGCCACAACGCGCCAGCCCAGCAAGAAGATCAGCCCGCTGGTGCGCGACGGGCAGGAGTATGTACCCAACATCAGCCACGTCTTCCGCCAGGACCAGCACTTGTATCTGCTGTATGAAATCTACTCGCCGGCGCGCGAGAAGGCCGCGGCCGATGCGCCCAAGGGAAGCAAGCCTGGAATCAGTGTCCTGAGTAGCCTGGAACTGATTCAAGGCGCGACGAAGGTCTATGAGACGCCGCTGACGCAGGCCAGGACGATCAACGTGGAGGGACGCGACGCGGTGGCTATCGAACTGGATGTGCCGCTGGCGGGATTGAAGGCGGGAACGTACATCTGTCAGTTGAATGTGATTGACGACGCCAACGGCAGCTTTGCCTTTCCGCGCTTCGCAGTATTGGTAAAGGAGCCGCTTGCGGCGACGGCGGTCGTACCGTAATGAAATCCCAGGTTTCTGAAGCGAGACCTGGAGCACCCATCAAACTTGATAAAATCACAGCATGACACTATCAGCGCAGAATCGAGCACGGCGCATCAAGATCATTCTCTTCGATGTGGACGGAGTGCTGACTAACGGCGGAATCTGGGTTCTTCCAGTTCCGGTTGCCAAGGCCGACGGCTCCATCACCACTCGCATGATGGAAGCCAAGGGTTACAGCGCGCATGACGGCGCGGGTGTGACGCTGGCGCGGCTGGGCGGCATGAAGCTGGGCATCATTACCAAGCGCATTAGCGAGACGGTGGCAATGCGCGCCCGTGATTTGAAGCTGGAGTTCGTCTACCAGGGCGAGGCCTTCAAGATGCGCCCGGTTCGCGCGATCATGGAAAAGGAAGGCGTGACGCTGGAGGAGATCGCCTACGTGGGCGACGACGTGATCGATCTGGCGGTGATGCGCCAGTGCGGCTTCGCCGTGGCTGTGGCCAATGCGCGGGCTCAAGTGAAAGCCGAGGCGCATTATGTGACGCCGCACCGGGGCGGCGACGGCGCGGGGCGCGATGCAATCGAGTTTATCCTCGAAGCAAAGGGCATTCTCAGGCAGTGCATTGAGGCGATGATCGACGAAAGCAACTCAGACTTGGCCTTGATCGATATTGGCAAAGGCGGGGACTTGCCGTCCGGGCAGGACTTCCCGCAAAGGCAATGATTATGGATATCCATACAAAAAAAGCGGTGGTGCTGTTGAGCGGAGGCCTCGACTCGGCGACGGTGTTGGCGATTGCCAAAAGCCAGGGCTACGAATTGTATGCGCTTTCGTTCTCATACGGCCAGCGGCACGTGATTGAACTCGACGCGGCGCGGCGCGTGGCGGCGGCTATCGGCGTTGCGGACCATCGCATCGCGGCCATCGATCTGCGCGTCTTTGGCGGCTCGGCGCTGACCGCGGACATTGCCGTTCCCAAAGGTCGCGACACCGAGGAGATGAGTCACGGCATTCCCATTACCTACGTTCCCGCGCGCAACACGATTTTTCTCTCGTTTGCGTTGGCCTGGGCTGAAGTGCTCGGATCGAGCGACATCTTTATCGGCGTGAATGCACTGGACTATTCCGGCTACCCGGATTGTCGGCCGGAGTTCATAGCGGCCTTTGAGGCGATGGCTAATCTGGCGACGAAGGCCGGGGTGGAAGGCCGTCAGGTGCTCAAGATTCACACGCCGCTGATCGCGCTGACCAAGGCGGAGATCATTCGCAAAGGAATCGCATTGGGCGTGGACTACGGGCTGACGAGCAGTTGCTACGATCCGGGCGCGAAGGGCGAGCCGTGCGGCGAGTGCGACTCTTGTTTGTTGCGGCAGAAGGGATTCCGCGAAAACGGGATCGAAGACCCGGTGAGGTACGAAAAAAACCGCTTCTAGCTTACAGCTCTCAGCCTGCTTAACTCAGATTGCCGATCCAGACTATGCATCCTGAACTGTTAGCTGTTTGTTGATAGCTGAAAGCTGGTTCCATGGACTACGCGGTCAAGGAGATCTTCTATACGCTGCAAGGCGAAGGCGCGCAGGCGGGCCGCGCGGCGGTCTTCTGTCGCTTTGCCGGCTGCAATCTCTGGTCGGGACGCGAGAGCGACCGAAGCGCTGCGATATGCCGGTTCTGCGACACGGATTTTGTGGGTGTGGATGGGGCGGGCGGCGGGAGATTCGCCTCGGCGGATGATTTGGCGGCAGCTATTGAGCAAAAATGGCCGGCGAATTCAGAGTTGAGCGAGCGTTTCGTGGTTTGCACCGGCGGCGAGCCACTGCTGCAATTGGACGCAAGCCTGATTCACGCTCTGCACGCGCGGTGGTTTGTAATTGCTGTCGAGACCAACGGCACGATAACCGCGCCGGAAGGCGTGAACTGGCTCTGCGTCAGCCCCAAAGCCGGAGCGGCGCTCAAGCAGCGCGGCGGCGACGAGTTGAAGTTGGTCTATCCGCAGGCGGGCGTCGATCCCGCTGATTTTGAGCTGTTCGCCTTCCGGCACTTTTTCCTGCAACCGATGGACGGGCCTGAGCGGGCGGCCAATACGCAGCTCGCGCTGCGTTATTGTCTCGATCATCCGCAGTGGCGATTGAGCCTGCAAACGCACAAGATTCTCAACATCCCATAGCTGGCGGCGCACTTTTTCACTGCTCCTGAATGGACGAGAAGAAACTCGAGTAGCTTCTCTCCCCGGAAAACCGCCTCGTGCCCGCTCTTCACGGCGGGGCAATTGAAAGATCGGAATCACAGCCAAACAGCACGCAGAAAAAACGAAGGTCGAGCGAAGAATGATTCCCGCCAGAGTCTTCACCGTTCAGGAGGAGGGATGCTTTTGCTTCCGGTCCGGCCTAAGCTAATACCGTTGCAGGAACTCCGGATCGACGGGGCTTTCAAAGAGCGAGGCGTCGCGCGTCACAATGGTCAGCCCGGAGGGGGTGACAAAGTAGCGGCGCTTGTCCTCCACCGGATCGAAGCCGATGATGGTGCCTTCGGGAATGTGCACGTCGCGGTCGATGATGGCTCGCCGGATGCGGCAGTGCCGCCCGATGTTCACATGCGAGAAGATGATGCTCTGGTCCACGCTGGAGTAGGAGTTGACGCGCACATCCTGCGAGACCACGGATTTTGACACCGAGGCGCCGGAGATAATGACGCCGGCGGTGATCACCGAATCGACCGCCATGCCGGAACGACCCGGCTCGGCAAAGACGAACTTGGCCGGCGGATATTGGCGCATGCGCGTGCGGATCGGCCAATTCTTGTCGTAGAGGTTGAAGACCGGCGAAACCGCGCACAGATCCATATTGGCGTCGTAGTAAGCGTCCAGCGTGCCCACGTCGCGCCAATAGAGCGCCTGCTGCTTGTTCTCGTCCACAAAGCTGTAGGCCATCATCTTCCGCTTGCCCAGCATATTGGGCAGAATGTCGTGGCCAAAGTCGTGCTTTGAGGCGGGATCCTCGGCGTCCAAAATCAGCGCTTTCAGCAACACCTCAGTATTGAAGATGTAGATGCCCATCGAGGCGTCCACGGCGTTGGGGTTGAAGGGTGAGCGGAAGCTGGTCGAGGCCACCTTTTCCTGGAATCCAAGGATCTCGCCTGTCTTGCCCACCTCCACCACGCCGAATTGCTTCACCTGGTCGGGCGCAATCGGCAGCGTGGCCAGCGTCAGCTCGGCATGGGTCTCCTTGTGGTACTCCAGCATCCGGCTATAGTCCATCTTGTAGATGTGGTCGCCGCCGAGAACGATGATGTACTTCGGCTGTTCGCTGCCGATCGAGTAAATATTCTGGTAGACGGCGTCGGCGGTTCCCATGTACCAGTTGGCGCCGGTGCGCTGCATGGGCGGCAAAAGCTCAAAGAACTCGCCCAGTTCCTGCGCCACAATGCCCGTCCAGCCTTCGCGGATATGCCGGTTCAGCGAGAGCGCCTTGTACTGCGTAAGAATGAAAACCTTGCGTAGTCCGGAGTTGATACAGTTGGAAAGCGTGATGTCAATGATGCGATAGTGGCCGCCAAAGGGAACGGCGGGTTTGGCGCGATCCCGCGTGAGGGGAAAGAGCCGTTCTCCGGCTCCGCCCGCAAGCAGCACTCCGAGCGTGTCTCTCATATCCATAAGAACCCTGCCTTCAAACGGATTCGTGCCTGGCCTGAGCGGAGCAGGCTACTGCCAATACCCCAAATCTTTCGGCGAAACCTCCAACAGATACCGCCGAACGAAGGATCATACCACACGCCGCGGGAGAGGGCTGATGATTTTACTGTAATCGAAGACGTGCGTCCCAAGGACAGATTCCGAGCGAACATGGACGCCTTATCGCTGCCCGGGACTCCTGATTCGGGAAGATTGCCATTTAGGCGCTCCGGTTTGTTACCGCTTCTTCTTGAACTTGTACTCGATGCCGGCCGAGATGGCAAAGTTCACATCCGTGAACCGACCCGCCGGTGTGTAGGCGTTGGGGGCGTAAGTGGTGCTGTAGCGCGTCACCACCGCATCAGGCGTGATGCGAAAGACCCAATGCTCCGAACGGTTCAGGTCCATGTGGCCGCCGATAATGGCCGCCGGCGCCAACTGGTTGTTATAGAAGCCCACATCCTGCGGCGTGTCGGTGCGCAAATCCTTCTGGAAGTCGCCGTAGACGCCGCCCAAAAGCACATGGGCGCTCAGCGCGCCATGCTTGTTGTGCGGTCCCAGCCATTCCGGTCCGGCCGTGAAGAAGTACTCGCTCACAAACGGGCCTTGCACCAGGTTCAGCACGGTATTGTTCCCGGTTCCCGCGCCGCTGGTGCCAAAGTAGCCGCGTCCCGAGCCTTCCACGGCCCAGCGTTTGCTGAACCAATAGGAGCCGGAGATATCAAGTCCGCCCAAATTGGCCCCTTGTAGCAACGTCGGCCCGGCCTTCATGTGGTCATAGGCCAAGCCCACTGTAAGGTCAAAGCGGTTGTCATAGCGCACCTTGGCCAGCGGATCAATGGCAATGTAGGTGCCGTTGCCGGCCGTTGGAGCGGCGGTGCTCTGTGCGTGGACGCGGGGTCCAGAACAGAATGCCAGAACGGCTGCTGCGGCAAGAGCGGCGGAAAATCTTACAGAGATACGCATCATGATCCAGCTTACAGGAGCACACCGGCACGCGACAATGGAAACCGCGTGGCAATGGTCTGCATGGTTGATTCGGCCCTGAAGCTTTGAATCTTCGAGCCCCCTCCATTCCGCGTTTATTGCGGATGGGTGGGAGGAAGTGTTACATAGCCTGGGGGCCTGATCATCAGGGTTCGCAGCGCTCGCTCCAGCGCGCCCAGATCAGGTAGCGCGCGGCCTTCAAGTCTTCAAAGAGGGCCGACGCCCCAAGGAAAGCCGCCGATCTCGGCTCCAGCGGCGGCGCTGCGTGGGTGCGCCACTCCAGCGGCCGGCCGCTGAAGATCATACCGGCGCGGGGCAGATGATAGGCGCTGGAAACCACCTCAGCCGACCGCCAGCCGCGCGCCTTCATCATCCGATCAGCATAGCAGGCGTTCTGAATCGTATCCGTGGCATTCGGTTCCATAAAAATGGCGGACTCCGGGATGCCGAGCGCAACTGCGGAGCGGGCCATCACCTGTGCCTCCACAAACTGATGGTGAGTCGCGCCCCCGGTCATGATCAGCCGCGGCGCCACGCCCCGTTCATACTCGCGCACCCCCTCGGTCACGCGCGCCAACTGCTCCGGCGATGGGTTGCCGTCGTCGTCGGCCGGATTGCCAAGCACGATGATGGCGTCAAACCGGGTGAGCGAGGTATTAGATTTGGGTGCCAGCAGCCGGGCCGCTTCGCCCAGCACCAGCAGACAAAACAACAGCACGAGAGCCGCCAGCGTTACCCGTAGTTGCATACTCATGCTGCGCCGCGATGGAGTGCGCCGGTGGCTGAGCCGGCGAGCTGGCATCTTGCGCATCGCGCGTGTTTTGGTCAAAACAGTCCCCCAGCTTCCACTCTATCGTGACGGCCGGGCTGGCGGGGTCACGCACAGTTTCAGCCCAGATTGGCCGGCTTGTCCCATGCCGATAACACAAACTCGCTCAATGGTTTGCGCGTCCGTGGCGTGGTTTCCAGCGCGATCAGCTCTTCTTGGGCCAATGCGGAGGGTTCGCCCTGGTAGCCAAGGGCGATCACCGCTCCGAGGGCGTAACTCTCTGGAATTTCAAAGGCTTGGCGGGCAGCGTCGTGGTCAAAGCCAGCCATCGAGTGGGTCTTTAGTCCGAGCGCTGCGGCTTGCAGTGTGAGAGCGGAGGCCGCTGCTCCCAGGTCATAGAGAGCATAGGCGTTTGGGTTGCCGTTGTGGTTGAATTTGGTGCTTGCCACGCCCAGAATCAACACCGGCGCTGCCGCTGCCCAGCTCCGGTTGAAGCCGATGAGGCTTGAGAATATCTTTTTATAGGTCAAAGAGTTGCGAGATCCAACAAGAAAGCGCCAGGGCTGCTCGTTATAAGCTGAGGCGGACCAGCGCGCGGCCTCAAAGATTTTAACCAGTTCGGTGCCGTTCACCTCGCGGTCGGCAAACGAGCGGGCGCTCCATCGGCTGAGCACGGCTGGCAACACGCCGTTGATAACGGGAGCTTGTTTCAAGTCATTGACTTCAATAGCAGATAGGGCCATGGTGAGATCTCCATCCAGCGAAATGAATAGTACACTCTTTGATTCAAGAAGCGGGTCAAACGATTCCTGTTTGGGCGGAAACCTGGTTGGAATGCGGGTTCGCTCGGCGGAGTACCTTCAAACCCGGTTTTGCCGTCCACCGAGAGCCATGCCCGGCCGCTCATCCCAATTCTTGTTCCTCCACCGTCACTGGTTCCCAAAGATGAGGAAGGCCAGTACACATACCGTGACGATGGCCACCAGCAACATGGCTAGAACCACTTTGAGCGCGATGTTGTTCTCGACGCGAGGGAGCGGAATCACGTCGGGCGGGTGAACCACACGCGCTAACTCGATGCCGAAGTTATCATGTCCGCCCGTAGCCAGAGCTTGCTCGAGCAGATGATGCGCGGCGGCTTCCACTGAGAGTCCCGGTGCGCCCAAAGTCTTCTCTATCTCCAGCTCAGAGACGAATCTCCACAGGCCGTCGGTGCAAAGCAGCAGCGTGTCGTCAATGGTAAACGGTTGCTTCTCAATTTCTATCTCCACCTCGGATTGATATCCCAGGCAGCGGCTCAACTGCATGGCGCCTGGGTGGTCCAGAGCTTCTTCCGGACTTATCAGGTTGCGGTTGAGCAGGGATTGCGTGACGGAGTGATCGGTAGTAAGCCGGTGTAGGCGGCCGGCGCGCGACAGGTAGGCGCGGCTGTCGCCGATGTGGCCGATCCAGACCTCAAGGCCGACCAAGCTCTGTTGCACCAGTGCCACCACCACGGTGGAACCCATACGCTCGTACGGTGAGTCGGGCGCGCGAGCCGCCGCCAAAATACTCTCATTGGTGTGCGCTGTCGCCTCGCGCAAGGCGCTTTCTACCGGGTAATCCTGCGGCAGGGACGCCAGATGTGCATAAAAATTCTCAACTGCCATCCGCGAGGCGATGGCTCCTCCCTCGTGTTCGCCCTGGCCGTCGGCAACGATCATCAGATCGCCCAGGGCGATGTGAACGTGCAGGACGGCGTCTTGGTTCTCTTCGCGCAGGGCGCTATGGTCGCACTCCTCGGCAAAGACGATCACTAACTGCTCTGGGATCGGTATCTCGCTCATGCCTGAACCTCGCTTACAGGCAGATCCCCCGCTCAACCGCTGGGTGCAATGTTGAACAGGTTCAACCCTACTCTGCCCTCAAAGAACTTCCCGATCATGCCGGCGAAACTCTTGCACCAATTGGCAGCCGCATTCCTGCTTGGGAGCGCTCTTGCAGTACCTTGTACCGATTGCGCAGACCGGCGCTCGCGTCTTGCGTTCCGGCCAGTTTATAAGACTCATCCCGGCCAAAAAACAGCAATTCCAAGCCCAAAACACTCTAACACGGAAGCTTGTCTTTTGGATAGCTCAGAAACAGCACATTTCTGCCAGAAACTCTGTAGAAAACGCTCTCAGACCATCGCGTGCGGGTCGGTGCCGTCGCTGACGCTCTTGTAGTGGCGCACGTCGGCGCCTTGCACCCAGAAGATCACATCCTCGGCAATGTTAGTCGCGTGGTCGGCCACGCGTTCCAGGGCGCGCGCGATCATCAGCGCGTTCAGCGCCTGCGGAGCCAGGTGGCTCTGCTCGATCATCACTCCAATCAGCGACTTGTAGGCCGCCCGGTTCATGGCGTCCACGGCATCGTCCATGGTAAGAATGCTGCGCGCCAGCTCCGCGTCGGCCTCAATGAACGATTGCAGGCTCTTGCGCACCATCTCCGCCGCCAGCGCCGCCATGCGCGGAATATCCACCGGAAGCTCCACCGCGGCCATCTGCTCCATGCCGCGCACCCGATCGCTGATCGCCTTGGCCCCGTCGCCCACACGCTCCAGGTCGGCGTTGATCTTGATCACGCTCAAAATAAATCGCAAATCGATGGCCATCGGCTGCTCCATCGCCAGCAAATCCAGCGCCGCCTGGTCGATCTCCCGCTCCAGCCGGTTGATGGCAACTTCACTGCGACTGACCAGATCGCAAATGGAAAGGTCGCGCACCCGGTAGGCCTCGGTGGCGCGTTGAATGGCCTGCTCGGCGAGGCCCGCCATCACCAGCAGTTGCTCCTTCAACTCCTCCAAACTCTGTTGGAACCGTATGCGCGTCATCCGAACCTGCCTGTGATGTAATCTTCCGTGCGTTTGTCGCTGGGATTGGTGAAGATCTTGTGCGTCGAATCGAACTCAACCATCCTACCATTCAAAAAGAAGCCTGTCTTCTCGGCGACGCGCGCTGCCTGTTGCATATTATGGGTCACAATCACAATTGTGTACTGCGACTTCAACTGGAAAATCAGGTCCTCAATCTTCGATGTGGAGACCGGGTCGAGCGCCGAGGCCGGTTCGTCCATCAGAAGCACTTCGGGGTCCACGGCCAGCGCCCGCGCAATACACAGCCGCTGCTGCTGCCCGCCGCTCAGGCTGGCGCCCGACTGCTTCTTCAGATCGTCCTTCACCTCATCCCACAGCGCGGAGTTCTTCAGCGACCGCTCCACGATCTCGTCCAGCACATGATGGTTGTTGCCAAAGCCATTCAGCTTCAGCCCCGCCGCCACGTTGTCATATATCGACATGGTGGGGAATGGATTGGGACGCTGGAAGACCATGCCCACGCGGCGGCGAATCTCCACCGGCTTGGCGTCGGCGTAGATATCAAGACCGCCAATCAGCACCTTGCCGGTAA
>CAYLHL010000009.1:0-82128 GCA_964383595.1 uncultured Occallatibacter sp.
GATCGGCGTGGAGAAGAACACCACCATCATCTTCCCGCTGCCGCTGGAGATGATGACGCTCTTCAACAAGCTGGGCGTGACAGCCACGGCCAAGGCCGAGGCGGAAAAGAAGTAAGGCAGAAAACGGGAATGTACCAAGACTTTGACGAGGGCAAGCTGGAGCCGGCGCAGAGCCAGCGCGACACCGAGCTGACGCTGGGGCCGATGCTGCTGCTGGGCCTCTTCTTTGGGTTGGTGCTGCTCTGCGGCCTGTGCTTCGGGCTGGGCTACGCGATGGGCAGCCGTGGCGCGCAGGCGTCCCAGCCGGCAGGCCAGCAGACGGCGTCTTCGCCGGAGGCCGGCTCGCAGGCCAAGCCTGCGGCGGCTTTGCCGGGAGAAGCCCAACCGCAGAGCACTCAGGATGGCCTTCCGCCGGCAGAAACGGCTGGCGCGAACGCGGATGGCACCGCGCAGAATCCGGGTTCGACGGCCGCTCCCACCGCCGCAGCCCAGCCAATTGTCAAGCCTGCATTGCCCGCCGCAGTGACCGCGTCCACGCCGTCCAGCGCGTTGATGGTGCAAATTGCCGCCGTCTCACGCCGGGAAGACGCTGATGTGCTGGTGGGCGCTCTGCGCAAGCGCGGCTACGCGGTCACCGCCATGCGCGACGACACCGACGGCCAGTTCCATGTGCGTATTGGCCCGTTTGCCAACCGCAACGATGCCTACGCCACGCGCCAGAAGCTGCTCAACGACGGCTATAACGCGATTGTGCAGCCGTAACCACCTGCGGTGGGGCCAACTGCCTTCGGCTCACACGAAAACATACTACCCTCGCATCCACTTCGGCAGACCAGAGGCGATAGCGGCGCGGACGGCATCCGACAGCTCTTCGCGGGTGGCATAGTCGGCGGGGTAAATCGGCGCGTTGAAGACGATGTGCGCCGTTCCGGGCTTGATGGCAAAGCGGCCCTTGGCCATCAGCGTCTCAGTGCCGTAGATGGAAACCGGGATGCACGGCGCGCCGGACTGCTGGGCGAGATAGAACGGGCCTTTCTTGAAGGGCAGCAGCCGTCCGTCGGGCGAGCGTGTGCCCTCGACAAAAGTGGTGATGTGCAGGCCCTTGGCGAGCAGGCGCGTGGCCATTGCGACGCTCTCCTGCGCGCTCGTCGCCGAGCCTTTGCGGTCCACGGGAATGAACTCGCCTAATTTGAGGCAGTAGCCGAAGACGGGAATCTTGAAGACGGAGCGCTTGGAGAAGGCCGAGGTATAGCCCGGCAGGTGCGCAATCAGCGCCGGAGGGTCGAGGTTGGAGACGTGGTTGGCCATGAAGATGCACGCGCGGCCGGCGGGAACCTGATCCCGCCCCTCGACACGCACCCGGATGCCGGCGACGAAGTAACCGGCGCGGACGATGAAGCAGGTGACCACGTAGAGCGGCCGCACGTTGCCGGTGATGGCCGCCAGCGGAATGAAGATGATCGCCGAGGGAATGCTCAAGGCGAGAATGACGACGAATACGAGAATCGAAATCAGCATATTTCTAGCTCCGCATCCACTCCGGCAAACCGGAGGCGATGGCGGCGCGCACGGTTTGCATCAGCTCCTCGCGCGTGGCGTAGTCACCAGGGTAAACCGGCGCGTGAAAGATGATGTGCGCGTCGCCGGGGTGCATCCGCAGGCTGCCTTTGCCCAGGATGCTCTCAGTGCCGTGAATGGAGACCGGGATACACGGCGCGCCGGAGCCGATGGCCAGGTAAAATGGGCCTTTCTTAAAGGGCAGCATACGGCCATCGGGCGAACGTGTGCCCTCGACAAATGTCGTTACGTGGACGCCCTTGGCCAGCACGCGCTTGGCCGCTTCAACACTTGCCCGCGCGTCTACAGGGCTGCCGCTGCGGTCCACGGCGATGAAGTCGCCCTGGCGGAATCCGGTTCCTAAAATTGGCAGATTCATCAGCGAGCGCTTCATGAAGGCTGAAGTCCGCCCCGGAATCAGTGAGATCAGCGCCGGCGGGTCAAGGTTGGAGACGTGATTGGACATGAAGATGCAGGCCCGGTCTTTGGGGATGCGTTCGAGACCCTCTACTCGGAAGCGCACTCCGGAGAGGCGGCAACTAGTGGAGAGCATGAAGCGCGTGCCCTTGTAGAGCGGCAGCACGTTGCCCGTCAGCCAGCACCACGGAATGAAGAGCAGCGCCGTGGGAATGCCGGTGACGACCATCGTTGCCATGAAGATGAAAGATGCAATCATAGGTTCCTAAAATGCTCCTAAAAGTGTTAAATGATACTGGCTTCTATCCATACATTACTTGCAACTCTTCCAATCGGTGTCCGTAATAAAACGGTGTAATAATGGCTTTCCAATCGGCTAACTAGTTGGACTTCGCAGGGGATTCCGTTGAATTTTCCAGGCGAGTGGCTCTTGGCCGCATTTGAAAGCGAATCATTCGGGTCGAAGATGAGATACATATCTGTGTTACCAATACCGGCAAATCCCCAACCATCCCAATCAATATGCTTCAGTTCTCCGTTTGTTGGGATAGGTAGTGCTAGAACCTTAGCTTTGTAATCTCTCGAATCCCAAAGCCATCGGGCTTCGGAGCGCACTTCAAGAGCATTCTTCAATAGAACCCAAGATGCAAGCCCAAAAACGATCAGCATTGAAAGGAATGCAAACCGCATATGTTCCCATTTCAAGAAAATGAGAACAAGTAATGTGATGCTGACAATCGGGATAAAGATGAATATGTAAAATATTTTTCCGAAATCGAAGCCAAAAGCTGTGACAAAGACGATAAAGGAGATCAATGTACCAAGAGCAGCGATGAAAGGCAACCACCAGTTGAACCGGCCAGCCCTGTCCAATTTACACCACTTCACCACACCGAGAATCGAGAGAACCGTTAATGAAATGGCGATAACGAAAAACGTAATGAGACAAGCAGCAAGTTTATAAAGAATCATGTGAATCACCCAAAGTCAGGGTTGAAGTTTTTTGAGTCGTGCGGGCAGTTTCTCATAGATGCCGTCGAAACCGCCATTGGAGAGGATTGCCACAACATCGCCCGGTGCGAGTTGCGGCGCGATGCGGTTGACGATGGTGTCAACATCGGCGCAGAGTTCGGCGGGCGTTCCGGCGGCGTTGAGCGCGCGGACGACCTCCTCCGGGTGCAGCCGCTCGGCGTCGGGAATTAATTGCTGCTGATAGACGCTGGCCAGAATCACGCGGTCGGCGAGGCGCAGGCTTTCGATAAGGTCGACGGCAAGTACCTTGCGCCGCAGCGTGTTCGAGCGCGGCTCCAGCACAGCCCACAAACGCGCTTGCGGGTAGACGGAGCGCAGCGCGCGGAGGGTCTCGCGAATCGCCGTGGGGTGGTGCGCAAAGTCTTCGATAATGGTGACGCCGCCAATCTCGGCGCGCACCTCCAGGCGGCGCTTGACGCTCTTGAAGGTGGCCAGCGCGGTCACAATGGCCTCTTTGCTCACGCCTCGCCCAAAGGCCAGCGCCGCCGCTGCGGTGGCGTTCAGCGCGTTGTGTTCGCCGGCCATGTGCATGGCTAACTCAGACCATAACTCGCCCGCGCGCCATAGCTCCCAGTGGGTAACTCCAAGCTCGTGGCGCAGATTGCGAATCTGCCAATGGGAAGTTGCGGCAAAGCCGTAGCGCTCGACGCGGCAAAATGCCTTGGCTACGCACTCAGTGACGTTTTCGTTGCCGTCGTAGGCGAGGATGAGGCCGCGGCGCGGCACAAGATTCACCAGCCGCTTGAAGGCCGTCTTCACGGCGGCGAGGTCCGCATAAATGTCCGCGTGGTCAAACTCCACGTGGGTGAGAATCAGCGCGTCGGGAAAGTAATGCAGAAACTTCGGCCCCTTGTCGAAAAAGGCCGTATCGTACTCGTCGCCCTCGACGATGAAGGTGCGCGTGGGGCGCAATTGAAAGCTGGTGGCAAAGTTTTCCGCCACGCCGCCGATGAGAAACGACGGCTCCAGCGTTGGGTTTTCGCGCGCGGCCACTTGATAGATCCACGCCAGCATGCTGGTGGTCGTGGTCTTGCCGTGCGTGCCGGCCACCACCAGCGACTCGCGGCCAACTAGAAATTCTTCGCGCAAGAGCGCGGCCATAGAAGTGAAGGGAATGCGCTCGTCGAGGATACGCTCGATCTCCGGATTGCCGCGTGAGAGCGCGTTGCCGATGACGACAAGATCGGGCGCGGGCGAGAGATTCGCTTCCGCATAAGGCTCCAGAATGGGGATGCCCAGCGAAGTGAGCAGATCGCTCATCGGCGGATAAGCCGCTTTGTCAGAGCCGGTGATGCGGTGCCCTTGCAACTGCAAGAGTCCGGCCAGCGAGGCCATCGCCGTGCCGCAGATGCCGCTCAAGTGAATGTGGCGAGGGGATGCGCTCATTGCTCCTCCTGCGGCTGATGCGCACTGTCGTCTGATCCGTAATCCCTGATCCCTGATCCCGGCACCTTCACCGCCGTTTCAATTAAATGCAATCGGGCTTCCTTGTGAACCATCAACTCGGCCTCCACGCCCAGCGTCAGCGTCACGTTGGAATGCGAAACATGGCCGCTGCGCAGGCCGATCGCGATAGGCCCCTTGAATTGATCCAAACTGCGCAGAATTACCTGGTCGAGCAGCTCCGGCGGCGCGCCGGGCGAGGCGCAATCGAGCATCTCGCCGAAGACGATGCCGCGCACACCCTCCAGCTTGCCAGCCTCGCGCAACTGCCACAACATGCGATCGATCTGATAGGGCTTGGCATTGACATCTTCAAGGAAGAGCAGCTTTCCCTCGGTCTGCGGTTCGTAGGTCGTGCCCAGCAGCGCCACGATGATGCTCAGGCAGCCGCCATAGAGTGTGCCGCGCACACGGCCTGAGTGCAGGGGCCGCAAGCCCTCTTGCGTTCCTACGGCGTATGTTTTGCCAGAGAGCGCCGCTTGCAGGCTGGGCAGGTGGACGCCGTCTTCGCGCGCAAAATCCGCCGAGAGCATGGGACCATGAAAGGCCGGCAGCTGAATCTGATCGAGCATCCACAGATGCAGCGCGGTCAAATCGCTGTAGCCGATAAGCGGCTTGGCTCCTTCGGCGATCAGGTCGAGGTCCAGATCTTCCAATAAATAATTTGCTCCGTAGCCACCGCGCGTCGAGAAGATGGCGCGCTGTTGATCGTCGGCAAAGGCGTGGTGCAGGTCGCTGAGGCGCATCTTTGGCGTACCCGCAAAGTAGAGCGGCCCGCGCGCCAGGATGTGCTCGGCGGGCTGCGGCGCAAAGCCCAGCGCGCGCAACGCAGCTAGGCCGCGCTCGACGCGCTCGGGCAGCGGCGTGGAGGCCGGCGAGACAACAGCCACCTGTGCATCCATCGGAACAGCGCGGGGCTTGAACAGCGCGGTCATGCCCAGGCCTCGCCGCGCGCAATCAGGCTCGCGGGCCCTGTCAGGTGCAGTTCGGCGCCAGGCCCGCTCCATGCAATGGTCTGCGCGCCGCCGGGTGCGACCACGGTGAGCGGCGAATGACAGCCGTGCAATGCAATGGCCGCCGTAGCCGCGGCGCTGCTGCCCGTGCCGGAGGAGGTGGTCGGCCCGACGCCGCGCTCGAAGATGCGAATCGCGATCTTGCGCTCATTCAGAATTCGCACGAATTCCACATTCGTATGATGAGGAAAATCGGAATGCGTGCAGATTTCGGCGCCAATCTGATGCCACGAAGATCCATTCAAAGAGAAAACCGCGTTGTCCGTGAGGATGACAAAATGCGGATTGCCGGTGGAGACCTCGACGCCCGCAATAATCTCGCCAGTCGCCAACTTTACAGATTTTGGCGCAAATGTTGGAACACCCATTCCGGCGGTCACTTCGACGGTAAATTCCTGCTCCGTTTTCAGCGCGTTTATCCGGCAAATGCGCAATCCCGCGTCGGTCGTAATCTCCACTTGATCGCCTTGCTGCAAGCCGTGTTCGCGGGCCATCCACGCGGCCACGCAGCGCGTGCCATTGCCGCTGATTTCAGCGATGGAGCCGTCGGCGTTGTGCAATCGAATCCGTCCCGACTTCGTCCCGGTCCATGCAAAGAATTCGACGCCGTCGGCGCCGACGCCCGTGTTGCGCGCGCAGAGTTGCCGCGTCAATGCGGCCCAGTCGCGGCCCTCCGCGGCCTCTTCGGTCACAATCAGAAAGTCGTTGCCGCAGGCGTGCGCTTTTGTAAAGGGAATCAATCGTCCTCCGGATCAAGGTAAGTGAAGAGCGCGTTGATGCCCGGCTCGGTAAGAAGTTTTGCGCGCAGGCGCGCGTGCTGGCGCTTGGATGTGGTGAGGGTAAAACTCACGCGCTGCAACTCGCCGATGGGATTGTTCTCCACTCCGGCGAGCCTCTGGTTCAGGCTGTCTGTCACGCTCAGGATCGAGGTTAGAATGCTCGTCTGATCAGCTCCGCGCGCCTCGTAGATGAGCGAGTAAATCTTGATGTTGGCGCGCCGTTCGAGGAAGCCGACCACTTCGAGGGCCGCGATCACAATGACCGTAGCCACCGCCGCTGCCGCGTAGAGTCCCGCGCCGCAGGCCATGCCGATGGAGGCGACCACAAAAACGCTGGCCGCGCTGGTCAGTCCGCTCACGCGGCTGCGGTTGTGCAGAATCAGCCCCGCGCCCAGAAAGCCGATGCCCTGCACGATGTTTGATGCCACGCGGCCTTTGTCGGGGTTGGCGTCGCCAGCCAGCACTGCCGAGAGCAGCGTGAAAAACGCGCAGCCCATGCAGATGAGCAGGTTGGTGCGCACGCCGGCGGATTTGCGGTTGAACTCGCGATCCATGCCGACCATGCCGCCCAACAGGCAGGCAAGAAGCAAGCGCCCGATTGCGCCGTTCACCACGACGAGTTGCTGTAGCCGGTCAAAGGCCAGCGGTTGCGCGAATTGTGCCAGTGTCATGCTCATGAGGCTTCCTTGCCCGATGCTATCACCGCTGCGCCTCGCGTGGTGAGGCTCAAAGGGCCAGATGTACCGGAGATGTAAATCGTTCCCGCAGGCTGCCCTGGCGTCCAAAAGCGGCGCACCGCTGTCAGGCCCGCGGGATGCGCCTTGACCGCGCGGTCAATTGCATCGCCGTCGAAGGCCACGACGATGGCGGCGTGGGCTGCAGGAGCGGCCAGCGCGTCGCTGTAGATGGTCAGATCGCTTTCGTTGATCGTCTGGCGTAGCGGAATTCCGGTGAAGGCGACCAGATTTGGATAGGTTGATGTGTCCATCAGCACCACGGCTCCTGGCTGCGCGGCCACAAGCGCCCGCAGCACGGGAGGAATCTCAATCTCGTAAAGCCTGCGCGCCTCAATGTTCTTGGTCCCTTCGACGTAGACCAGAGGCCGCTCGCGCAGCATCTTGCTGAAATTCAAAGCCAACAGCAGAAAGAGAAAACCCGCAGTACAGCGCGTCCATAGTGGATTGGCTTGGCGCGGCTTGAACTCATCCACGGCGGTCAGCGCGAACTGTGCCGCAAAGCCCAAGCCCAGCGCAAAGGCCGGCAGCATCTCCATTCCATAGCGCGTGTTGTACCAGGAGTGCGGCCACCAGGGCGGCAAAAAAATCGGCACCGCGCTGTAGGCCACTGAATACGCATAGAACGGCACCGGCAGCCACAGGAGCAGCGCCCACGTGAACGCGCGTTTGTGCGCCGTCAGCCAGGCCCACGCGGTTCCCAGTACGCTCAGCACAAGCAGCACGTTGCCCCACGCGGCGGCGACGGCGTCCATCTCTGCGACCTTCACAAAAAAGAGCAGCGCAACCCAGGGATTGTGCCAGCCGGGATGCGGCGGAATCAGACCCGGCGTAGCCGTGCGCATCTCGATGGCCTGCGCCGAATACGGCCCGCGCGCAAAGTAGAGCCAATCGCCGAATCCCACGGAGTTATAAACAAACCACGCAATCGGCGCGGCGACGATGAAAAGGCTTGCCAGCCAAAAGTTGAGCGAACGCAGGCGGCCGCGGCGCAGCAACGCGATTCCCATGCTCGACCAGGCCACCAGCGCCATGACCCAGCCGTCATAGCGCGTAAAAATTGCGGCAATGAGCACCGCAGCGATGAGCCACTGCGTACGGCTGAGATGCTTTGCACCGGAGTCCAGAGCCTCGCGCCACTCCACCAGCCAAACCGCAACCCATACCATCTCGCAGACAAACAGCGGCTCGGTCATCGCGGTAGTTTGCAGGTAAAGCAAGTTGGGATTGAGCGCGAAAAAAGCCAGCGCCAGCGCGGCTGCCGTAGGCTGCAACCAGCGTCGCGCCAGCCGATAGATACCCGCGCAGGCGGCCAGATATGCCAGCGCCGAAGGAATCAATCCGGAAATGCCATTGGCCCACCAACTGTATACCTGCACAAAGGGCAGCATCAGGATGTGGGGCAGCGGCAGCCACACCGAGCCTAACTCCGTAAGCCGTGGCAGGCGCGCGTCAAAGACGCGCCGCGCAATGTGCAGGTGAGCCACCGCGTCGCCATAGTTGAGCATTGCGCCGTTGCGCCAACTCCACAGGATGGCAAGGATGGAAGCCGCAGCACAGCAGGCCACGGCGGCGAGCCACTCGGCGCGCGAGGTCCGCCGGGCCGGATTTGAGTTCTCAGCCAAGATGCGTCAACTCGCGGAATGTATTGAAGCGGGCGTCGATCTCCGCGCGCGTGAGCTGCTGCAACCGCTCGGTGCCGAAGCGCTCGCAGGCAAACGAACCCATTACGCCCCCGTAAAACATGGCATGGCGATAACTCGCCGGAGTAATCTCCGGCTGCGAGGCAAGATAGCCGAAGAAGCCGCCGGCAAAGCTGTCGCCCGCGCCTGTCGGATCAACAACCTCTTCCAAAGGTAGCGCCGGAGCGCGAAAGCACGTCTCGCCGTGGAAGAGCGTTGCGCCGTACTCGCCGTGCTTGACCACGAGCGTCTTGGGCCCCAAGGCCAACACCGCGCGCGCGGCCTGCACTAAGTTATTGTTGCCGGCAAGCATCTTTGTCTCGGTATCGTTGATCAGTAATATATCCAGGCCCTTCAAGACTTCGAGCAGCGCCGCGCGATGATCGTTGATCCAGTAATTCATCGTGTCGCCGGCCACTAACTTCACATCCGGCATCGCATCGCGCACACGACGCTGCAAGACAGGATCAATGTTGGCGAGAAACAAAAACTGCGAGTCACGATAGGAATCTGGAATCTTGGGATTGAACTCCGCAAAGACGTTCAACTCGGTCGAATGCGTCTTGGCTTCGTTCAGGTTTTCGAGATAGGAGCCTTCCCAGAAAAAACTCTTGCCAGCTGTGTGCTCAATGCCACTGGTGTCGATCTTGTGCGCATCGAATACCGCCTGCTGGCGATTGCCGAAGTCCTCGCCGACCACGGCGATAACTCGAAGATCGGTGAAGTAACTCGCGGAGAGCGAGAAGTAAGTCGCCGCGCCGCCCAGGCAGCGCTCTCGCTTGCCCGCCGGAGTTTCAATCGTGTCGTACGCGACGCTGCCTACTACGGTGATGGCCATTTATTGTCCTCGCTTTTTTAAAACCATGCTTCAGGGGCTGAAGCCGTGTCCTTCCAAAACATCGACACAAGCTGAGATTCTCTACCCCAGGTACTTCCCGAACAGCAGTTTCAGCTTTTCTTTTGCTTCAGCGGGAATCGCGTCTGGCGCGGTCAGCACGGCATACTTTGCCGCCGAGGCGCAGGCGCAATTGCGGTCATGCGGCATTGCCGCTACGGCAGCCTTGACGACCTTCGCCGCGTTTTCGGCGTTCTGGTGCAGCACACGCACAATCTCTTCGATGGTGACCGCGTCGTGCCCCTCGCGCCAGCAATCATAGTCGGTGACCATGGCGATGGTCGAGTAGCAGATCTCCGCCTCGCGCGCCAGCTTGGCCTCCTGCAAATTGGTCATGCCGATCACGTCGGCGCCCCAACCGCGATAGAGATTCGACTCGGCGCGCGTGGAGAACTGCGGCCCCTCCATGCAGACATACGTTCCGCCCAGCTTGCCGGTGACGCCCACCGTCGCGCAGGCCTCGGCGGCGGTTTTGGCAACGGTCGAGCAGACCGGATCGCCAAAGGCCACGTGGCCAACAATTCCTTCGCCAAAGAAGGTTGCGACACGATTGAAAGTGCGGTCGATGAACTGATCGGGAATCACAAAATCCGTGGGCTTGTGCTCCTCTTTGAGCGAGCCGACGGCCGAAACCGACAAGATGCGCTCCACGCCCAGCTTTTTCATCGCGTAGATGTTGGCGCGGAAGTTCAGCTCAGAGGGCAGGATGCGATGGCCGCGCCCATGCCGCGCCAGAAAGACGACCTTGCGTCCCTCCAATTCGCCCAGCACAAAGGCGTCCGACGGCGCGCCAAAGGGCGTCTCCACCGTCTCTTCGCGCACGTTCGTGAATCCGGGCATGGAGTACAACCCGCTGCCGCCGATGATGCCAATCTTCGCTTGAGCCATAGCCTGCCCTTTCAAAATCTCTTTCATGGAACGGCGCACCGTTTTCCGGCCCGCTTTTGCCAGTAACAAACACCTAGTATAAAGGCATTGGGCGCTATTCACCGCCGATTCAGCCTTCACTGGGCGTATTCAAGAGCGTGTAACTCGGCTTCAGGCGCGCCAGATGCGTTGTCTTGACGTCCTCGCGACTCCAAGCTAAAATCCTCGCATTCAATCGTGCCGATTCGAAATACCTTCCAGCTACCGGCAAGCAAAGGACAAATCATGCGAATCTCAGCTTTTTCGCGCCATGTATCCCAGATAGTGGTCATGTTTCTGGCCATCGCGTCTCCGCTCCTGCTGCGCGCCCAGTTCCAGAAACCCACTTATGAAGAGCTCCAGATGACTCAGGATCCCAAGGCGCCGGGAGCCGCCGCGGTTTACCTCAACATTGAGGAGACGATCGACGAGACGCATCACTTTCGCAAGTTTTACTACCGGATCAAGGTGCTTCAGGAGAAGGGCAAGGAGTTGGCTACCATTGACCTTGGCTATCTTTTCGGCGTCACGGATATCAGCAATGTCACGGGCCGCACCATCCATTCCGATGGAACCATCATTCCCATGAGCGTCAAGGCTGACGACCTTCTGCTCTCAAAAACCGGCGACTTCAAGGTCAATCACAAGGTCTTCACGCTGCCCAGCGTCGAGGTCGGCAGCATCCTTGAATACAGCTATGAGTTGAGCTACGGAGATTTCACGATCACCTTGCCCCACTGGGATGTTCAGAAGAAGTATTTTGCCCACAAGGAGCGCTTCTATTTCATTCCCATTGGTTCGTTCATGAACGGACCCGATCACAATCCTTTTATTCATGCGATCGATGAGCATGGGAACATTGCCCAAAACATTCTCTGGTGGTCGATTCTTCCTCCGGGCACTGCAGTAGTCAGGGAGGCTTCAGGGCGCTTTGTCCTGAATCTGACCGATGTTCCAGCCGCCCCCGACGAAGAGTATCTGCCTCCCATCAACAGTATTCTTTATCACGTTGATTTCTACTACACCACCGCACACACGACCGACGCCTTCTGGACCACCGAGTCGAAGAACTGGTCAAAGGAAGTTGACAAGTTCGCCGAGTCATCCAGCGCCATCAAGCAGGCGGTCGCTGGCCTCGTTGCCCCCGGCGACAGTGATCTGGACAAGGCCAAAAAGCTCTACAAAGCCGTGCAGGCTCTCGACAATACCAACTATTCTCGCGTAAAAGCAAAATCCGAACTCAAGCAACTCGGTTTGATGAAGGAAAAACACGCTGAGGATGTTTGGACGCAGAAGAGCGGCGACAGCCGCGACATCACCCTGCTCTATCTGGCGATGCTGCGCGCGGCCGGCCTCAACGCCTACGACGTGCGGGTGATTCCGCGCAATCAGGGCATCTTTTCGCCCGGCTATATGCGCTTCAGCCAGCTCACCGACGATCTGGTGCTGCTGAACGCTGGCGGCAAGAATATTCTGCTCGATCCGGGCGAAAAGATGTGCCCTTTTCAGACTGTGAGTTGGCAGCACTCTGGCGCTACCGGCGTCCGGCAGAGTCCCGATGACCGCTTCTCCGTGACTACGCCGTACCAGGATTTCAAGTCGAACACCCTGCTGCGCGTGGCTGCCGTTGCCGTGGACGAACACAATGCGATGAACGGTGTCTTCCGCTTTGTGATGACCGGCCAGGAGGCTCTCCGCTGGCGGCAAACAGCGCTGAGGAACGATCTGGACGAGGTCAAGAAGCAATTCGATCACGAACTGGAGTCGATGGTTCCCGAGGGTGTCGAGGCGCACGCCGATCAGTTCCAGGGCCTCGACGACCCCGACGCCAATCTCACCGTTATCATCAAGGCGCATGGCTCGCTCGGCTCGGCAACCTCCAAGCGGCTCATGCTTCCCGGCTTCTTCTTCGAGACGCGCAGCCACCATCCCTTTGTTGACCAGGAGAAGCGGCAGGAGGATGTGGATATGCACTATGGCGAACAGGTGACCGACCAGATCACCTATGTTCTGCCGCCGGGATTCGCCATGGAAGGCGCGCCGCAAGACGCGGAGATTCCCTGGGTGGGCCATGCTGATTTCGTCACCAAAACCGTGCCCGCAGCCGGCAAAATCACCATCGCCCGCCAGCTCACACGCGTCTTCACGCTTGCCAAGCCAGAGGAGTATCAGGATCTCCGCGGCTTCTACCAGAAGGTGGCCGCCGCCGACCAGCAACAGCTCGTACTCACCAAATCCGCTGTTCCGAAAGGCAACTGATGATGCGCCTCTCCCGTATGCCGAAGTCGCTTCTCGTTCCTCTTTTAGCTGCTGCTTTCTTTCTGCTGAGCGCGCGGCCGAGCCATGCCAACATCTTCGGCAAGCCCGATCCAGCGCCGCAGTGGGCCGTGGACGCCGCCAAGGCGCCCACCCCCGCTTCGGCCAAAGACGCCTCCGCAGTCATCCTCTTCAACGAGTACCTCATCACCGTCGATGAGAACAACCACGCCGTCGAACGCGAGCGAGAGGCAATCCGCATCCTCAAGCCGCAGGGCCGTAATTATGCTCACTGCTCCGTTGAGTACGATGTCGATGAAAAGCTCAACTACTTCCGCTCCTGGACGATTGCCTCGGGCGGCAAGCAGTTCCAGGCGATGGAGGCCGACTTCACCGACCACGGCGCCTATGCCGCCGCAGTCTTGCAGATGACCGAGCACATTCGCACCGTGAATCCCCCGGCCAGCGATCCAGGCGCCGTCGTCGTCTGCGAGACCGAGCAGCACCTCCGGCCTTATATGAACGAAGAGGGCTGGGATATTCAGGGTTCGATTCCCATCGTCTCGGAGGCGCTGGAACTGGCGCTGCCGCCCGGCGGCCATTACGCCGAGTCGTGGCACAAGTACGCCCCGCTGAAGCCCATCGAACTCGGCTCCAGCCATCTCCGCTGGGAGATCAAAGATATGCCCGCCCTCGACCTCGGAAAAATCCACAACACGCCCGCATGGGGCGCGCTGGCCGCCCGCATGGCCGTCAAGTGGGGCGATGCGGCCGTCAACGGCGCCGACAATCAGTGGCGCGCCATCGGATTGTGGCAGGAGCAGTTGGAGGAGCACCGCGCCGATCCCACGCCGGAGATAACCGCCAAGGCCCTCGATCTGACCGCCGGCGCGCCTGATTTTTATACCAAGCTCAGCCGCATTACTGCTTACATCCAGAAAAACATCCGCTACTTTGTCGTTGAGCGCGGCATCGGCGGCTGGCAGGCGCACTACGCCGCCGACGTCTATCGCAACCGCTACGGAGATTGCAAAGACAAGACCACTCTTCTCATTGCGATGCTGCAAGTCATCGGCGTCCGCGCCCACTATCTTCATGTGGACAGCCGCCGCGGCATCATCGATCCCGATGCGCCTTCACTGGCCGGCAATCACATGATTACCGCCATCGAACTGCCTGACGGCGAAAATGACCCGCGCCTGCTGGCTCGCGTCAAGGCCGTCAACGGCAAAACCCTGCTCATCTTCGACCCCACCGACGAAGAGACGCCCGTTGGCCTCATTCGCGACGCCTTGCAGGGAGCGTACGGCAACATCTCCAACGGCGCTGACAGCCAGGTCCTGCAGATGCCCGTGCTGCCGCCCGACTCCGCCGGCCTTACCCGCAAAGGCGTCTTTACGCTTGCGGCTGACGGCTCCATCGCTGGCGATGTTAGCGATCAGTTCCTTGGCGACGACGCCACCCGCGAGCGCTGGTTCATCAAGGACACCGACTCCAAGGAACTGCGCGAATCGCTGGAAAGAGGGCTCAGCTCCGATCTGCCCGGCCTGGCCTTCAAAGGTTTCGAGTTCCACCAGGCCGCCGACCTCGACAAGCCGCTCGATCTCGATCTCCACCTCAGCGCCGCCAACTACGCCCACGCCTCCGGCCCGCTGCTGCTCGTGCGTCCGCGCGTTTTGGGCTCTCACGCTCGCGATGTTTCCGATGTGATGGAGGGAAAGCCCCGCATCTATCCCATCGAGTTGGGCCATCCCGGCCGCTGGCAGGATTCTTATGACATCACTCTGCCCGTCGGCTACGTGCTCGATGACGCGCCCGAACCGGTCAACATTGATCTCGGTTTTGCCAGCTACCGCTCCAGCGTTTCGGCCAAAGGCAATAGCCTTCATTACGAGCGCGAATATGTCGTGCGCCAGGTCGAGATTTCCGCTTCCAAAGCCGCTAGCTTCCGCCAGTTGGAGAATCTGATCCTGACCGACGAAAAGGGCACAGCCGTTCTGAAAAAGCAGTAGACGGCCATTCCTGTAAATTTTGCTTCACAAACGGTGCAAACTGTGACCTATAATCAGCGTAGAGCGATCTTCGCCCTCCTGCGGTGCGGATCGCCTTCGCCATGGCCATGCAGCTTGTATCAAAGCGCGCCCTCGATTCGCCCGAGATCCCCGACCGCCTCTACTTCAAGATTGGCGACGTGGCCCGCCTCTGCGAGGTAGAAACTTATGTCCTGCGCTTTTGGGAGACGCAGTTTCCCCAGCTCAAGCCCAACAAGAGTGGAAGCGGCCAGCGGCTTTATCGCCGTCGCGACGTCGAACTGGCTCTGAGAATCAAGCAACTGGTCCACACCGAGGGCTATACGCTGGCTGGCGCGCGGCAGGTTCTGGAGCCGTCTCATCGCCAAACGGCAACTCCGCGCAATACGCAAACCAGGCTGCCACTCTTCGAGGCCAGTTCCGGCCAGCCCCTCTCCGGCGAAAGTACGCAGGACAATGTGGCCGCCGTGCTTGCCCATGCCCGCGCTGAACTGCGCGAGATTGCCGGCCTGCTGGCCTCGCGCGAGCCGATTCCGCTTCGCCGCCGCTCCCGTTTGACCGCCATGCCGCCTGCCTCAGACTCGCTCTTCCCGGTTTGAGCGAGGTATACAGCGATTTTCTTTACGCGAAATACGACGATAAGTTATTGATATATAATCATTTCCTCTATAAATTGGAATTCGTTCTCCGAGCCTGCGTTGTGGGCAGGCCGCCTTGCGGCGCGCTGCGCAGTGTCCTCCCGGCAGAGAAGCCGCACTACGGCACTGCGCAAGCACAACCGCCGCGCGGCCCACAGCGTTCCACAAGGTGACGCGGCGAATTGTTCATCTATTGACAGTCGTTGATCTAATTGCGTATAAGGTTAACGCGTGGTTCAGGAGCATTTCCTGGACGACGTGGGAATTTGCCAATTCGAAACCCGTTGCCAAGTACAACGGGAAAGCCGCTCCAGTCAATTATTTAGCTGGTAGCGGCACAACTTAAACAAGCTGTATTTTCAGGAGGAAATACACCAATGACGCGAATGAGATGTCTTTCGGTATCTCTATTGGCTACCCTGCTTCTTCTTGTGCTTGCCGCCCCTGTGGCGCGTGCGCAGTCGATGTTTGGTAACCTCACCGGCACGGTGATCGATCCCGCAGGCGCAGTTGTCGTCGGGGCAGACGTCACGGCCAAGTTGACGGCTTCCGGCGAAATCCGGAAAACGGTCACCAACAAGGACGGGTTCTTTGCTTTCACCGGTCTGCCCGCGGCGACGTTTGATGTTACTGTCACCGCTAAAACCTTTTCAAAATATCACGCAACCAATATCACCCTGTCGGGCGGTGAAAGCCGCACCATGACCATCACGCTGAAAGTCGGCGCGGCCAGCGACACGGTTGAAGTTTCTGCCACCGTCACCGAACTGGCGCCCATCGCCTCCGGTGAAAAATCCTACACCATCTCGAGCGCGGATCTGGAGCAAATCGCTCTGGTCGGCCGCGACGCAACAGAAATCGTGAACATCATGCCCGGCGCCATCCTGTCGGCCAACGGCGGTCTTAACAAAATGAGCAGCGACAACCAGTCGCTGGTAATGAACGTCTCCGGCAGCGTCGGCCCGTTGGGCAATTCCAACATCAACGGCCAGTCTATTGACGTAACCATGGACGGCGGCCACACCTTTGATCCCGGAGCCTCGGGCAGTGCGGTTCCCGTCACAGCCAACCAGGACATGATCTCGGAAATCAAGGTCATGACCTCGAACTTCACGGCTGACAACCCCAAGGGACCTGTGGTCGTCAACACCGTTACCAAGATTGGTGGCCATGACTTCCATGGCGACTTCCACATCTATGCCCGCAACAACGCCCTGAACTCCTATGAAAAAGAGGAGGAAGTGCAAAACGAAATCAACGTGAAAGCTGGCGGACTCAACGCACCGAAAGCTGACACGCACATGTATTATCCTGGTGGTTCGTTCAGCGGCCCAATCATCATCCCGCATACCCCCTTCAACAAGAGCCGCAAGAAGCTCTTCTTCTTTGAGGGCTTTGAGAAGGCATATCAGGTTCAGGATGCCGGTATGGATCGCGCCTATGTGCTGACTCCCGCCATGCAAGGCGGCGACTATAGCCAGGTGAACTCCTACAACGGCACGAACGGCAGCAAAGTCATCAATGTCGAAGGCGGCAACATCCTCGAGGGAACGCCCTCCATGCCGAATCCGGCGCTCGATGCCTCATGGACTGGTCATCCCTGGTACGCCTTTACCGAGGGCGTCAGGATGGCGGATGTAAACAACTGCACCATCTCCGCCACCGGCGTGCTGGCTGCGGTTTGCACCGATCCCAACGGCCATGCCTTGCTGAAATCCGGCTTGGCTCAGGCTCAGCCCACAACCCTGAATGCCATACCAATCTATGACAACAGTTCGGTCGCGTTCAACTACATCCAGGACATCACTCAGGGTGTTCCTCTGTACCAGAACATGGCCAAGATCGAATACGACATCAGCGACAACAGCAAGCTGACCGTGGTTTACAGCCGCGAGCGCCAGCAAGCTGACTGGAAGCTGGGACTGTGGAAGAGCCCTGGGGATAACGCTGTTCCCATGGCCACGGCAACCATCGCCAAGGATGGTTCTGATTTCATCAACGCGACTTTGATGCACGTCTTCTCGCCCAGCACGACCAGCGAGACAAAGTTCTTCTACACGTATGAAAACTATCCTGGAAGCCTGGCTGATCCCTCGCTGGTTCAGCGCGCTTATTTGCCAGGCTGGTCCCTGTACGGCATTTATGGCAATGCCACGGCGCCGTCGATCGCTCCCTGGGGCTCGGGCTATCCCACCCTCGGCGAAGTCGGCAACGCTTATCACCCCAACTTCGTCTGCTGGAAAAAGATTCCCGCCTTCGGCGAGGATCTGACCAAGGTCTTTGGGCGGCATGAGACGAAGTACGGAGTCTACGTAGAGCACATCAACAACACGCAGGACCAATGGGAACAGTACAACGGCAACTTCTCCTGGGCCTGGTACGGCCAGGGCGGCTGGTCCGGCGTCGACAGCGGTTCGTTCACGGGCAACATGTACGCCGACACAGCTATGGGCGTTGGCGGTCAGGGTTACTCCGAGCAGGCTCAACCCCCAGCTAACACGGCAGCGGTGAACACCATCGCAGGTTATGCCCAGGATAACTGGAAGGTTTCGCGGCGCGTCACGGCGCAGTACGGCATTCGCCTTGACCACTACGGCAAGCCCTATCAGCCGATCTACGGTACCGCCGTTTTCAATCCCGGCACCTACATCAACGATCCGGCCTTCATCGCGGACAACACGGGCATCGACTGGCACTTCCGGAATCAGGCGATTCCGCTCTCCGGCACTGAGAGCCGTTTCCTGTTCTTTGAACCGCGCCTTGGCATCTCCTATGACGTCTTCGGCAATGGCAAAACCATCGCCCGCGGCGGCATTGGATGGTATCGCGCGTATGACGGCATGGGAAACTCAAGCGCACAGCTCACCGCTTTGGGCTCCGTTTCAATGAGCGTCTGCGGTGGACTCAACAACGCGGCTTGCGGCACCATGGACGACTCCGATGCTTACAGACAGCCGAAGCCTAACTTCTTTGGTGCGACCTCTCTGGCTGCTGGCACTGTCACCAACACCAACGTTGCCCCCATCAGCCCCACAGTGGTGCAAGAGGGAAACACTGAAGAGCCGCTGGTTACCACCTACAGCGCCACCATCGACCAGAAGCTGCCCTGGAAGTTGAACCTGGAAGCTTCTTACGTCGGCAACATCGACAGGGATTTGGATGGCGGAATTGACGGCAATTCCTCTTCCACCCTCAACACCAACGCGATGCCCGTCGGGTCGTTGTTGATTCCTGAAGAGACAGGCGTTCCTTGCAACCCGGTTACCGAACCGGCAGGCAATCCTGAAACCACCACATACTGCGCTCAGATGCTCCGCCCGATGGTGAATTACGGAACCATGAATGAAACCATCGAAGCTGGTCTGGGACGGTTTGATTCACTGCAGGCAAGTTTGCAGCGCAATACCGGTTTCGCCACTTTGATGATCAACTACACCTACTCGAAGTTGTATGCCGATGGCGCCCTTACCCACGGTTACGTGGATAACGGCAACAGCGAGTTCTACGGCATCAGCACTGCGGATCGTCCGCAGGTCTTCAGCGCGATGTATGTCATCAACCTGCCGAAACTCAACCAGGCCAACACCATCGTCAGAGAAGTAGCCGGCGGATGGGAAGTTTCAGGCATCACGCAGATTGAAGATGGCTCGAACCTGACCTCCAACACGGGCTACAACTTCGGCGTCTCCTACAACTCCATCTACGGAGCCAGTCCGGTCCCGAACGGCCCGAACGGGCAAGTCGCCGTAGGCCAGAGCAACACGACCCTTCTGGGTTCTGGCGACATCCAATTGCAGCCAGAGTTGATCTGCGACCCGCGCAAGCACAATGCGAAGGGCGTTTACCTCAACGTAAACTGCTTTGCATTACCTGCCGGCCACGGCATCAACGGCACAATGAAGATGCCGTACTTCCCGAGCCCGAAGTTCTGGAAGAGCGATCTGACCCTGATGAAGAACTTCAAGGTCAGGCAGAAGCAGTCCATTCAGTTCCGTGCGGCTGCCTTCAACTTCCTTAACCATGGCTTGACGTCGTTCCAATCCGGCGACGTGAACCTCTCGCTGAATCACACCAACGTCTCCGTTCCTGCTGGATTCTATGGTGATGCCAATACACCTGCTTTCCTTCAGGCAGGCGCGAACTTTGGCAAGGCGACACAACACTATGGTCAGAGGATCGTGGAGTTCTCCACGAAGTACTCCTTCTAACCCGAAGCAACCAAAGCGGGCGGCCCTTCGGGGCCGCCCGCTTTTTTGTCTGGGGATTTTGCCGCTTGCCGGCTGCCCTCTCAGCCGGGTCTAGCCTGAGAGAGTGCGTAATTAACTTCGACTGAAATCTATTCCCTGACGCTGATTCCCAGCGTCTTCATCTTGCGATAAAGGTGGCCGCGCTCCAGGCCGAGCAACTCGGCTGCGCGGCTGATGTTGTTGCGGGACTCCTCGATTTTTTTCAGGATGAACTCGCGTTCGTACGCGTCGCGCGCCTGTTGCAGCGTGGAAAACTCCTCTGTTGAGCGGGAACCGGCTTTGTGGGTCAACGGCGGCAGATGCTTGCGCTCAATGCGCAGGGCGCGCGGATTGAGGATCATCACTCGCTCGATCACATTCTTCAGCTCGCGCACATTTCCGGGCCAGTGGTATTGGGCAAGCAACTCCAGCGCCTCTTCGGCGATTTCCATGCGCGGGCGGCCGTATTGGCTGCCAAACTCGGCTAGAAATTCACGCGCCAGCAAAGGGATGTCCTGCTTGCGCTCGCGCAGCGGCGGCACAAAGAACGGGACAACATTGAGCCGGTAGAAAAGGTCCTCACGGAAGTTACCCCTGGCAATCTCCTCTTCCAGGTCTTTGTTCGTCGCGGCGATCAGGCGCACGTCCACGCGAATGGGCTGTGTGCCGCCCACCGGGGTAAATTGCTGGTCGTCCAGCGCGCTGAGCACCTTGGATTGCGTCTTGAGGCTCATGTCGCCAACCTCATCGAGGAAAAGCGTTCCGCCGTCGGCTCGTTCCAGCGTACCGCGCTGCTCGGGCAGGCCGCCCGGCTGGGCGCCGTGCCGATAGCCAAAGAGTTCGGCCTCGATGTGCGTCTCGGGAATGGCGGCGCAGTTCAGCTCAACAAAAATCTGGTCCCGGCGCAGGCTTTCGGCGTGAATGGCCCGCGCGATCAATTCCTTGCCGGTGCCCGATTCGCCGTAGATGAGTACGCGGCCATTGGTGGGCGCCATCAGGCGAATCTGCTGGCGCAGTGCCTTGACGGGGACGCTTTCGCCGGTGAGCACCGAGCCGACGCTGAATTGGCGCTTGAACTCGAGGTTCTCAGTGCGCAGACGGCGCGCCTCCACGGCGTTCTTGAGAACGATCAGGGTGCGCTCCAGCGAGAGCGGCTTTTCCAGGAAGTCGTAGGCGCCCAGCTTGGTGGCCCGGACGGCTGTCTCGATGGTGCCGTGGCCGCTGATGATTACCACCTCGGGGCGCGTATCGGCGGGCAGGCCATGAATGTCGCCGAGCACGTCAAGACCGTCGCGGTCCGGCAGCCAGATATCCAGCAGAACCACGTCATAGGGTGCGTCATCGAGTTGCGCCAGCGCTTCGCCCGCGGTGGCCGCCGTGGCTACGCCGTAACCCTCCTCGCGCAAGATCTCTTCGAGCGAAGAGCGAATCTCGGATTCGTCGTCAACTACCAGAATATGATTCACGCGAGCAATCCTCTCACTTAGTGTGGCATTCATCATCAAGATCAAAACAGGCTAAAACTCGTGCTCCGACAGTTTTTACAGTTCTGCCAACGGTTCTGAAACATGCTGTCCGGCGGGGTCCGTCTGCGGCTCCATCAGCGGCAGACGCATCAGAAAGCGCGCGCCCTTGGGGCTGTTGGATTCGGCGCGCAACGTGCCTCCATATTCCTGCACAATCTTGGCCGCAATGGAAAGGCCCAGGCCGGTGCCGCGGTGTTTGGTTGAGTAAAAAGGCAGAAAAAGCCTTTCGCGGATCTCGTCGGTGAGGCCGTGCCCGGTGTCAGAGACTTCCACTTCAACCGCCGCGCCGTCTTCACTCAGCGAGCTGCGCAGCGCGAGGACGCGCAGCAGACTGCACTGCATAGCCTCGGCGGCGTTGTTGATAAGGTTGGCCAGGGCGCGGCGAATTGCCTCGGGATCGGCCAGCACAGGCGGCAGGCCCGGCTCCAGAGAAAGTTCAACGGTGATGCCCTCCAGCCGCCCTGAAAACATTGCTAGTGCCTCCTCGCAGACTGCGTTAAGGTCGCAGGCGCGCGGTTGCGGGGCAGGGAACTCGGCCAGTGCGGAGAACTGATCCACCAGTGTGCGCAGCGTTCCCACGCAGCCAAGAATCACCTCGCTGCATTTGCGTATGACTGCGAGCGAATCCGGTTGGTTGCGGTCGAGATGCCTGCCTATGCGCTCGGCGGAGAGCGCGATGGGGGTGAGTGGATTCTTGATCTCGTGGGCTACACGCTGGGCCACTTCTTTCCATGCCAACTGCCGCTGCGCGCGCAGCAGCTCCGTTGTGTCTTCGACCACAAGCACGGTTCCCGGACTGCTGCGGGTCAGCTCAAAGCGCGCGGCGGTGATCGCCAGGTGAACAATGCGTCCGCCAGCGTGGAACTCGACCTCTGTGAAGGCTGCGCCCATGCGGCGGCCGCTGCGAATCACGCTGGCCAGATCGTCGGCGCACTCGGCGGGAAAGAGGTTTACGATCTTTTCGCCGGCCAGGCTGATGTCCACGCGCCGGCCCAGCAGTGCGGCAAAGGCGCGATTGGATTGCAGCACCGTGCCAGCGCCATCCAGCGTAATGACCCCGGATGGAATTGTCTCGACAATCGTCTCCAGTTCGCGGCGGCGTTCTTCAATCGCCAGGTTGGCCGCGGTCAGTTGCGCGCTCGAGCTCTCGGCCAACTGCCGGCTTGCGTCCAGGTCCTCCGCCATATGGTTGAAGGCTCTCACCAGTTCGCCCATTTCGCCGCTGGCTGCCAGGGCCACGCGATGCTCGTACTTTCCGGTTGCGATCTCGGCCATTGCCACAGCCAAAGCCTCAACCGGAAGCGTGATCTGCCGGGAGAGAAACACGGCCAGCCACACGCTCATGAAGAACACGAGTACGGTAATCACCATCAACGTCAGCAAAAACATGGTGCGAATGCGATTGCGAATGTAAAATAGCTCTCGATAAGCAGCCGAACCGGCGCGGATGCGCGCCGTGGTCTGGCTGAGCCCCTGAGGCATCGGCAGCGCGGTCACCACCACTTTGCCTGAAGCCGTCGCTGATCTGCCCAGCGCGTAATCCTGGCCTGCAACTCTGATCACCAGTTCAAGGTTGCTTTGCGAAGCGGTCAGTAGGCTCGTGGACAGCGGCCCCTTGAGCGGAATGGCATCTCCCTGCCTGCCTTCCTCCAGCCAGGGAATCATGCTCACAATGCTGGATTCCGGTGGCGCTTGGAAGCTGGTCGCAACTCGCATATCCTTGCCGTAAACAATAGCAAAACCGTTGTCCAACGTGATGCGGTGGCTAGCCAGCACGGTCTGTAGCACTGTCAGGTCGCTATCCAACGCGCCGGTGGCCGCAATCGACTCCGCCTCTCCCCGCGCATTGCTGGCCACGTAATGCGCCAGCTCCACGACCACGCGGTTGGAGTCGTCGCGCAACTGGGAGGTGTTGGGCGAGAACCAGCGGTCCAAAGAGCGGTTCATCAACTGAAAACAGAAAAGAAACATGAAGGCCGCAGGAGCCAGCGCAATCAACACCGCGCCCACCACCATGCGCGAGCGTAGCCGCGCGCCCAGGCCGCCGCTGCCCTGTCCGGCGTAGACCTTGAGAATGTTGCGCAGCAGCAACACCACAAGCAGCAGCAGAAGCAGGAAGACCAGAACAATCAAACCGGTGATGAGAAGCGTCTCGCCGGCCGTATCGGGATTGAGAAAGCCCACGTTGGAGGTGTTGAAGGCCTGCAATCCACCTAACAGCACGATGATCAGCAGCACTCCGCCCGCATAGGGAGCCACCGAAAGCCACCGGGAATTGCCGCGCGAGAGCATGGGGCGATTATAGAACTGCCCGAGGTTAGTGGGCTAATTGAAAAACCATGCTAACCAGACGCCCGGCGGCGGAATGGCCGCAAATAGCCGAGAAAATCAGTGGCCGGAAATTAAGTTTGTGAACCAGTTGCCTTTGCGGTGCATCAGTAACCAACCGTAAAGCGTTCACTCGTGTGCCTCGGGGTTTCCAGCTCGTCCACCATCGCAATCGCAAAGTCTTCCATCGAGATGTGGCTTTGCCCATCTGCATCCACCAGAAGCTGGTCTTTGCCGAGGCGGAATTTCCCGGTGCGCTGGCCGGGAGCGAAGAAGGCAGAAGGCGACAGAAACGTCCATTCAAGTTCCTTCTCTTTTTGGAGCCTATTCAGAAAAGCCGCACCTGCGAGCGCCTCGGACTTGTACTCGGCAGGGAAGTTCGGTGCGCTGACGAGCAAAAGCCCCGGCGCAACTTCCAAACTCCCTGCGCCGCCAACCACGAGCAGCCGTGCTACATTTCCCTTCTTCGTTGCAGAAATGACCTTCTCCGCATCTGTATTCACGAAGTTGACGCTGTGTAGAACGGCATCGTGACCGCTAACAGCCTTGACGAGTGCGTCTTCGTTGGTTACATCTGCTGCCGTCACTGTGACCCCTTCATGCCTGGCCAGCTTCTCAGGGTGACGGGCTATCGCTGTGACCTGATGGCCGCGACTCACAAGTTCTGAGATGAGGCGCGTACCCACGTTTCCAGTTGCTCCAAGCAGTGCGATTTTCATTGCATTCTCCTTTTGTATTTACCGCAGTTACGAAATCGGTCAAAAAACTCACGTTCGCTCTCTTGCCTGAACGGAGCGCAGCAAGCCCTTGATGGTTGTTCGTGCCAACTCGCCATCCAGCGCCCGTTCTGCCTTCTTATAGATGGTTTCCAACGAGCCTTGAATGTTCCTGCCTACAGGACAGAGGGGGTTAGGTGGCTGATTGTGCATCGAGAACGGCGAACCTTCCTCAATGGCTTTCCTCACATCTGCCAGTGAGATGCTCTCCGGAGCGGCTGCGAGTTCCCAACCGCCGCGCTGTCCCGGTTGCGATGTCACGAGACCGGCGTTTCGCAACAAGCCCATCAGGCGGCGAACAAAAACCGGGTTCGTATTCACGCTACCGGCGATGTATTCCGACGTGAGCGGCTCTCCGGGTTGGAAAGCGAGGAGCGTCAGTATGTGGAGCACGACCGTAAATCTGGTGCTGACATTCATCTGCAACTATAGTAGTTACGAATCGTTCAGATGTCAAGCCGGAAGTTCGGCCATGAATCAGTTCATTGACTAATCTTTTCGAGTCTTCCGTCCTTGAGCATGAATCGCTCGCCGCGCCACACGATTGTGCTGCCGGCAAAGCCCGCTATCCAGACGCCCAGCGCCACCAGGTCGCGCAGCGGCAGCAGCCACAGGCTGGGCAGCACCTGGCGGTCGGCGAGCACTTTGGCGCCCACTGTCAGGGCCACCCCGAGCCGCAGAAGAAAGCTAAACCCCAGCAGCCAGAGGCTTAGCAAGCTCATCCGGCTGGTGGCCACATTGATCAGCGCCCAGCCCAGCCCGTGGGTGAAGATAAGGCCGGCATAGCCCCAGGGCCGCGCATCGCGGACGGTGCGCGCCCAGCGCAATTGATGATCCAGAAAGCCGCGCCAGCCGTATGCCGCAACATTGGTTTCCACCACCTCGGCGCTCAGCGCTACACGGTAGCCGGCCTCAGCCACCCGCGCGCCCAGCTCGTAGTCGTCAGCCAGATGGTCCACTAGCGGCAGAAATCCGCCGATGGCATCCAGCGCCACGCGCCGCACGGCCAGAGTAGAGCCAAGTCCGTAGTGCAGCCCGCCTTCCAACAACTTCGACAGCAGCACACCGGCCTGGAAGTCCGTGGCGATGCCCAGCGCCTCAAGCCGCGAGGGCAGTGTCCCGTGCGCGCGGCCGCGGTAAAGCGCGGTCACCAAGCCAACTTGCTGCGCGCCAACAACGCCGGAATCAGCCGTACTGAAGCAGGTCATCACCCGCTCCAGGTAGCGCGGGCTGACGGTGATGTCAGAATCGTTGATGAGCAGAAAATCGTAGCGGGAGTGGGGTGCAAGCTGGACCAGCGTACTGACCTTGCCGTTCGTTCCCAGCCGCTGAGGGCACTCGACCAGGCGAATGGCCTGCCCAGGGAACTCGGCTTGCAACTGCGCGACGGCAGCGGCGGCGGGGTCATCCAGTGAGGCTACGCCGAAGAGCAGTTCGAACTCGCCCGCATAGCTCTGGCGGCAGTGGCTGCGGAAGGCGTCAATCATGCCGGGGTCCAGCCCCTTGAGGGACTTGAGCACACTCACGCCCGGCGCAAAGGAATTGACTGGCGCGCGCCTTTCTGCCGGAAAGATCCGCGCCGCGACGATGGCGGCCACAAAGTAGCCCATCCCGGCCACAGCCAGCGTCGTAGTCAGAATCTCGATCAAGAGCGCCAATGTATGCAACATCACTGGGAGTTAGTGTATCCCAGGGGTCAGCGGACAGGGGCCAGTACTTTGTGCGCTCAATCGGAAGAGCCATGGAGAATGAAGAAACTTCTTGACAAGCCAGGACTTGGCACAATAATTCCTCGTGATCCCTGATCTACTCGTACCTGAGTGCCTCAATCGGGTCCAGGTTGGCGGCCTTCCACGCCGGGTAGATGCCGAAGACCAGGCCGATGGCGCAAGAGACGCCGAAGCCGATCAACATCCATGTGATTGAGATGGAGGGCGACAAGGGGATGGGCAAAAGCGAGATGATCCAGGTTATGATCGCGCCCAGCGCCACGCCGATCACCCCGCCCGCCGCGCACAGCGTCATGGCCTCGGTGGTGAACTGTGTCATGATGGTGTGCTTGGTGGCGCCGATAGCCTTGCGGATGCCGATCTCGCGTGTGCGCTCGGTCACGCTCACCAGCATGATGTTCATTACTCCCACGCCGCCCACCATCAGGCCAACGCTGGAGACGGCCACCATAAACGCAAAAAGCCCGCCGGTGATGCTGCCCCACAGCTTGGTGAGCGAGTCCGGACCGAAGATGTCAAAGTTATCGTCGGCTGAAACCGCGACCTTGCGGCGGATGCGCAGCGTCTCGCGAATCTCCTCCTCCACCAGCGCCTTGCTCTCCGGGCCGTCGTACTTCACCACAATCGCCACGTCCAATACCTCTGGATGGAGGCCGTGAAAGGTTCCGAAGGGAAAGATGATCTCGTTGTCTTCAGGGTTTTTGCCGCTGCCAAAGGGTTGCTTCTGCTTGTCCAGAACGCCAATCACGGTATAGAGGCCGTTGGCGATATTCACTTCCTTGCCGATGGGGTCTTCGCCGTTCACAAACAGTTCTTCCGAGGTGTCGTGGCCCAGCACGCAGACTGCCGCGTGGCGCTGGTCCTCTGCGTCAGTAAAGACGCGGCCCGCCATCATGGTGTGATCCGAGACATCCGCAAACTGCGCCGTGTCACCCTTGAGAATTGCGCCGGCCACCTTGTGGCCCTGAAATTTGACGCTGACATCGCCGAGGCCGAACTCCTTCCGGTATTGGACCTGGGCGTCGGTGGCAACCACGTGCGGCAGCGTACGCATGGACAGAGCATCTTCCAGCGTCAGCTTTTTACGGGTAAGCTGTTCCGTGGTCGGGCGGCCGATGCCGAAGGGCAGGTGGTAGACCCAGAAGACATTCGAGCCCAGTGAGTCGGCAAACTCCGAGACCTGGCTGTTGAGTCCGTTGATAAACGACGAGATGGCAATCACCGTGGTCACGCCGATCACAATGCCCAGAATGGTCAACCCCGAGCGCAGCTTGTTTGCTCTCAGCGTGTCCAGAGCCATCTTGATCGATTCTCTAGTCTGCCCCTGTGCCATAAAAAACAGCTCCTAGCTACTTGTAGTAAGGAACCAGGGAATAGGGAACAGGGAACAGTTCGCTCGCCCCCTCATCCTTGATTGTTTTCACTTTCCCGTAAATCATCGTTCCTGCCTCGTGCGAAAATCCACCTCTTCGCGTTGATACCTGTTCCCTGTTCCCTATTCCCTGTTCCCTGCTGCTCTCACAGCTCCGCCCTGAGTGCCACCACTGGGTCCAGCTTGGCGGCCTTGCTGGCTGGGTAGACGCCGAAGAAGATGCCGGTGGCCGCAGCCATAAACAAGCCCAGCAGCACACTCCACACCTGCACACTGGTGGGAAAGCCGATGACCAGCGTGATGGTTTTGGCCACGGCTACCCCGCAGAAGACACCGATAGCTCCGCCCACCATCGCCATGGTCCCGCTTTCAATCAGGAATTGCAGCAGCACGTCGCGCTGCCGAGCGCCCAGTGCCTTGCGCACGCCTATCTCGCGTGTACGCTCTGTCACGCTCACCAGCATGATGTTCATAATCACGATGCCGCCCACCACCAGCGAGATGGAGGCGATCCCAATCACCACGTCAAAGAACATGGCGCTGATCTGCTTGTAGAGATCCAGGAACGTGTCGTTGGTCTCGATGTTGAAGTCGTCCGGTTGGCCAACTGCATCGTGGCGGCGGCCGCGCATCAGCACCCGCACCTCGTCCATCGCACGCTCCATCGACATGGCGTCGCCCCCGGAGCGGCCGTAAATGTCCAAGGAGTCGTTGTAGCCATAGGTCTGCTGATAAGTGGAGATGGGTACGGCCACCCAGTTATCCTGTGACTGCCCGAATGTCTTGCCCTGCCGCTCGCCTACGCCCACAACGGTGTAGGGGATGCCGTCCACGCGAATCTCCTTGCCAATCGGATCGCCCTCGCCCAGCAGATTATCCACAATGTCGTAGCCGACGATGACGTTGTGCGTGCCGTGGTCGTCGTCGGCCGGGGTAAAGCCGCGGCCCTGATCGATGCCCACGTTTTCCAGGGAAACCATCGTCCAGGTGTAGCCGCGCATCTCGGTATCGGTGGTGGAGTGCCGGTTGAAGACCACGCTGGTGGAGCGGCTCAACCGCGCCCCCACCTCGCCGCACTCCGCGCAGTGGTCCCGCACCGCTTCATAGTCCTCGATGAGCAGCTTCTTGCGCTTCTGATATTTGAGATACTCCTCGGCCGAGAAGATCACTCCGGGCATCCGGCTCACCGTGAAGACGTCGGCGCCATGACTGAGCAGCTTGGTGCTCACATAAGTATTCGCGCCGTTGACCAGGGTGACAACCATGATGACCGAGGCTACGCCCATCACCACGCCCAGAAGCGTGAGAATGGTGCGCATCTTGTTGGCCCACAAGGATTGCAGCGCAAGTTTAACGGCCTCGGTAAATAGCATGGTCCTGCTTTCTGTTAGGGAACTGGAGTGGGATCGTGGCAGCCCGCTCTTTTGCAAAATATGCGTCCGCTCTTTCTATGGACGCATCAGAGGCCCGTCAGGCCGCTTTCCGCTGTCGAATATCAGTGCGGCTCCAGGTGATTTCGCTCTTTCTGATACGCATTGCGGCCCCAATCGGTTCCGCGCGGCCCCGCCAAATCATAAAAAACCAGCAAAAACAGAATTTTCAGGAACTATTTGCCTTTGCCGAGCGTAGCATGGATCAACAGCGAGTTTCGCAACTATTATCAATTTAAAATCACCGCCCTGTCGCACCGGAGGCTCCATGTTTCGCTATCACTCCCGGCTTGCCCTGATCTCGCTTCTTGCGCTCCTGCCCATCACCGCTTCTGCCCAAAGCTCTTCGGCGCAGCCTCCGCTGCTGCTCCGTACGCCCTCCCTCTCGCAACAGCGGATCGCCTTCCGCTACGCCGACGACGTCTGGACGGTCTCGCGCCAGGGCGGCGACGCCGTGCGCCTCACTTCGGACGGAAAGGTAGTGGCCGGTCCCTTCTATTCGCCCGACGGCGCCTCGATTGCCTACTCGGCCCACCTGAATGGCAACACCGACGCCTATATCATCCCATCCGCGGGCGGCGTTCCCCGGCGCATCACCTGGCATCCGGACGGCAGCACTGTCGTGGGCTGGTCGCCCGACGGCAAAGACCTGTTGATCTCCAGCGGCGCGACCAGCTATCGCCACTATGACCGCCTCTTCCGCGTTCATGCCGACGGCTCTGGCCTTCCCGTCCCGCTGGCGCTGCCCTCTGGCTCCGCCGGCTCCTTCTCGCCCGACGGCCAGTCGCTGGCCTATCAGCCCTTTGCCCGGCATCAACTGGCCTGGAAGCGCTACGTGGGCGGCCAGACCACCCCCATCTGGATCGTCAACCTGAAGACCCTCGATCTGGTCAAGGTGCCACGCGAGAACTCCAACGACTCCAATCCCGTCTGGGTGGGCAATTCGGTCTACTTCCTCAGCGACCGCTCGGCGGACGGCAAGAACAGCGGCCCGGTCACGCTCTACTGCTACGACACTGCCTCCAAAGACGTGAAGCAGGTTGTGGCGAACAGCGGCTACGACCTCAAGTCCTTCCAGGCTGGCCCCGGCGGGCTGGTCTACGAGCAGTTCGGCTCCATTCATCTGCTCGACGCCACGGCCGCCAACGCCGACCAGGCCGTCTCCATTCAGGTTCACGGCGAGCTGGCCAGTCTGGCGCCACACCACGTAAACCTCTCGCCCGACGAAATTCAAAACATTGGACTCTCGCCCACCGGCGCCCGCGCCGTCATTGAGGCGCACGGCGAAATCTTCACCGTTCCCGCCGAAAAGGGCGACACGCGCAACCTCACCCAGACCCCCGGCGTGGCCGAGCGCGATCCCGCATGGAGCCCGGACGGCAAGACCATTGCCTACTTCTCTGATGCCAGCGGCGAGTACCAGCTCTATCTGCGCGACCAGACCGGCTTCAAGCCGCCAACCATCATCGACCTCGGCCCCGATCCGAGCTTCTTTTACACTCCCACCTGGTCGCCCGACTCCAAGCACATCGCTTACACCGACAAGCACCTGCGTCTTTGGCTGGTGGACGTGCTGGCAGGCAAGCCGGTGCTTGTTGATAAGGAGATCTACGGCAACTGGGGCCCCAGCTTCAGCGCGGTCTGGTCGCCGGACTCCAAGTGGATCGCTTATCAGCGCGACCTCGAAAACCAGTTGAACGCCATCTTCCTCTACTCGCTTGAGACGCATAAATCCACGCAAGTGACCGACGGCATGAGCGACGCCTTCAGCCCTGCCTTCGACTCCAACGGCAAGTACCTTTACTTCATCGCCTCCACCGACGACGGCCCCTCCCACGCGGGCATCGATCTCTCTTCGCTCGACCGCGCGGAAACCAGCGCCGCTTACGTCGTCGTGCTGGCCAAAGACGGCGCTTCGCCGCTGCCGCCCGAAAGCGACGACGAGAAGATCAAGGACGCCGATAAGAAGGACGACAATAAGGACGCTGACGCCAAAGAGAACGACAAAAAGTCGGACGACAAAGACAAGAAGAAGGACGATAAGAAGAAAGCCGATAAAGACGCCGGCGACAAAAAAGATGCCGACGCGGACAAGCCGGTCGAAGTCAAAGTGGATCTGGAAAGTATCGGCGACCGCATCCTGGCGCTGCCTATTCCGGCCCGCAACTATGGCGGTCTCGCCAACGGCAAGGCTGGCGTCGTCTATCTCGCCGAAGGCTCTCCCTTTGGCCGTCCCAGTGATGAGAACGGTGGCTCCGGCATTCGCGACATCTGGCGGTTCACGCTGGAAAAGCGCAAGCCTGAGGTCGTGCTCAGCGACGTGGATGTATTCAGCGTTTCGTTTGATGGGTCGAAGGTTCTCTATGCAAGAAAAGGCGTAGTCTGTGCCATCGCGGCAGCCGACGACCTCAAGCCCGGCGACAATGCGCCTGGCAAGCCGATCAACCTGGGCAACCTAGATACCGTCATCGACCCTCGCGCCGAGTGGCGGCAAATCTACCACGAGACCTGGCGCATCGAGCGCGACTTCCTCTATGACCCCCACACCCACGGCCTCAACATTCCCAAAATCGAGGCCAAGTACAAGCCTTACCTCGACGGCCTCGCCTCGCGCTCCGAGTTCACATACCTTTCCACCGAGATGCTGGGCGAGATCACCATCGGCCATATGTTCCTCGGTGGGCCGCATCCGCCAGACATCGGACCTAAAACCGGCCTCCTCGGTGCCGATTACACCGCCGAAAACGGCCGCTACCGCATAGCCAAAATCCTCGGCGGCGAAAACTGGACACCCGGCCTTGCCTCGCCCCTCACCCTGCCGGGAGTCTCCGTCAACCAGGGCGATTACCTGCTTGCCGTCAACGGCCGCGAGTTGCATGCTGACGACAACCTCTATGCTTTCTTTGACGCAACCTCCGGCCGGCAGACCGTGCTGCGCGTCGGCCCCAAGCCCGACGGAAAAGACGCCCGCGACGTCACCGTCATTCCCATCGTGGACGAGTTTGGCCTGCGCAATCTGGATTGGATTGAAGCCAATCGCCGCAAGGTCAATGAGCTCTCCGGCGGCAAGGTCGCCTACGTCTATATGCCCAACACCGGCGGCGCGGGCTACACCAACTTCAACCGCTACTTCTACTCCCAGCTCGACAAGCAGGCCCTGGTACTGGACGAGCGCTGGAACGAGGGCGGCTTGATCGCCGACTATGTGGTGGACGTGCTCAAGCGCCAGCCGCTCTCCGGCGCCGTCGAGCGCGACAGCAAGCCGATGCTTGATCCGGTGGGCGCCATCTTCGGACCCAAGGTCATGCTCATCAATCAGAACTCCGGCTCAGGCGGCGACGCCATGCCCTGGTACTTCAAAAAGGCTGGCATCGGCAAGTTGGTGGGCACCCGCACCTGGGGCGGATTGGTAGGCATCGGCGGCTATCCGCAACTGCTCGACGGCGGTTACGTCAACGCGCCGCGCTATGCCATTTATGGACTCAACGGCGACTGGGAGGTGGAAAACCACGGCATCGCGCCCGATGTGGCTGTCGAGGAACTGCCCGCGGATGTGGCTGCTGGCCACGACCGCCAGCTCGAAACCGGCGTCCAACTGGTTCTGGACGAGTTGAAGGCCCACCCACTGCCGGTGATTCCCGTTCCACCCGCTCCCAACTACCACCAGAACGACGGTCTGGGAAATCCCTAGCAAGCCGGAGGTCGGCAGATTCCCAAAACCTGAGTGTCAGGCGTCTCATCCTTGAATCATTTTTTGATTCAAGGATGAGACGCCTGGCACTTGGCCGGCTCTGTCTATCGCCAGCAGGCACCTTACTTCATTAGCCGCTGATGGCCGCGACCCCAACGCTTACCAAGATAATAATCGCCCACCAGCCGAAGACCGCGATGTAGCCGGATGTGCGCTTGACGCCTGCCACTGTGGCTATGCCAATCGCCAGAATCGCCATGCTCCAAATCGAGGTGATGTCGAGCGATGTGGCCAGTGTGTAGAGCGCCTTGTTGGTCTCCATCGGATTCAGAAAGGCGCCCACGCTGGTCGGCGCAAAGTTTCCGATGTTGAAGGATTCCGGAGCCGCTCCCGTGTAAAGCACCAGGCTTCCCAGCAACGCCTTGATAATTCCCGGCAGACTGGCGAAGATCCAAACGGCGAAGATGCTTCCGAATTTGGCTTTGCCGCCGAATCCGAAGTTGATGGTGCCCATCAGAATCAGCGAACCCAGCGCCACTGTGATCAGAATAAGAATCGGGCTGGCGGCGAAACTGCCTTCGATGCTGTACTGGGTGACCTTCATCGCAGTCGCGCGTTGATCCGGCGTCAACTGCGCCATCTTCTCTTCGCTTTTGGGATTGAGATGAATCGAGTTTTCAGCCACCTGGCCCCAGCCAACCTGGAAGGTGATGGCCGCAAAAAGAACGTAGGTCGCCAATATCGTGATGATGAATGGCAGCCACCAGCTATTGTTGCCGTGCTTGATGTCGTTAAAGGTCTTGGACGGCGCGGTGAAGGTGTTTGCCACGCGCTGCCACTGGGTCAGGCCGGGAACCGCCTCGGCCGTCGATTGAACTTCCAATTCACTCATGATTCCGCCTCACATAGCCTCTTGAGGCTATGGCCGCAATTGTAACCTTGAATAGCTTCAGCAGAACAGTAAATATTTTGTTTATAGATAGACCGGGGAGCCATTGCATAAGTAATTGGCCAGGGCGGCTATCTCCCCAGAGATTTTTTCAATCACTTGGCTTTTAATATAGGTTTCAATTGTGATTGCCCTGAAACAAGAGCCGCGAGCCTCGACCGGAAACCGCCCCGCACTATATAGTTTTCAGCATGAAGCGCATCGCCTTTGCTCTTGTTCTCTTGTTTCCCGCAGTTCTCGCGTCGCAGTCGTTCACCGTCACGTTTCCCAGGGAAGTGAGCGCGCAGCCGCTCGATGGCCGCCTGTTGCTGGTGCTTTCCACCGACCCCAGCGACGAGCCGCGCAACCAGATCGACGACACGCCGAGCACACAGATCGTCTTCGGCCTCACCGTTGATGGCTGGCAGCCGGGCCAGCCTGCGGTGGTGGATTCGTCCGCCTGGGGCTATCCGATCCGCAGCCTCAAGGACGTGCCTCCGGGCGAGTATTTCGTCCAAGCCGTGCTGAACAAATACGAGACCTTTCATCGCGCCGACGGCAAGACCATCAAGCTGCACATGGATCAGGGAGAGGGCCAGCACTGGAACAGCTCGCCCGGCAATCTGATCTCCGCACCGCGCAAGATTACCGTGCAGCATGGCGGCGCGCCCATTGCAATTGCGCTCGACCAGATCATTCCGCCCAGTCCCGCGCCGGTTGACACCAAATACATTCGCCACATCCGCATCCAGAGCGCCGTGCTGACAAAATTCTGGGGCAGGCCGATGTATTTGAGCGCGATTGTGCTGGTGCCCGAAGGCTTTGACGAGCACCCTGAAGCGCGCTTCCCGCTGATGATCTTCCACGATCACTTTGTCAGCGAGTTTGGCAACTTCCGCACGACGCCGCCCGACCCGGATTTGAAGCCCGACTTCAGCGAGCGCTTTCACGTGGCCGGATACAACCGCATTCAGCAGGAGGAGGCCTACAAGTCCTATCAGCAGTGGATCGCGCCCGGTTTTCCGCGCTATCTGGTGGTGAAGATTCAGCACGCCAACCCCTACTATGACGACTCCTACGCGGTGAACTCGGCCAACGTCGGCCCCTACGGCGACGCCATTGAGAACGAGCTGATTCCCGCCATCGAAAAGCAATTTCGCGCCATCGGCCAGGGCTGGGCGCGCTTTGTTTACGGCGGCTCAACCGGCGGCTGGGAGGCGCTGGCCGTGCAGATCTTTTATCCTGACCATTACAACGGCGCCTTTGCCGCCTGTCCTGACCCCATCGACTTCCACGCCTTCACGAACATCGACTTATACAACGACAAGAACGCCTTCTATCTGGAGGGCGCGCACAAGCGCGAGTCGCAGCCGGCGATGCGCGACTATCTGGGCCACACCACCATCACCACCGAGGAAATCAATGGCTACGAACTGGCGCTGGGCGATCACGGTCGCTCCGGCGAGCAGTTCGACATCTGGCAGGCGGTCTACGGGCCGGTGGGTGAGGACGGCTATCCGCAGCCGATCTTTAATAAGGTAACGGGCGAGATCGACCACAAGGTCGCCGACTATTGGCGCCAGCATTATGACCTGGAGGCGATGCTCGAACGCAATTGGGAGAAGCTGGGGCCGGAGTTAGTGGGAAAGATTCACATCTATGTCGGCTCCGATGACACATACTTCCTGAACGACGCCGTCTATCGCATGGAAGACTTTCTCAAAGCTACGAAGAATCCGGCCTATGGCGGCGAAGTAACCTATGGCCCGCGCGCCGAGCACTGCTGGAACGGCGATCCCACGCTGCCCAACGCTTACTCGCGGCTGCACTACAACACGCAATACCTGCCCAAGATTCTGGAGCAGATCCAGAAGACCGCGCCTCCGGGAGCCGACCTGACCAGTTGGCGCTATTGAATCAGATCACTTGAGAAAACGAACCGACACAATCTCACCGCCGAATGCCGACCCGAGAGGTTTCTGGATGGCATAGGTAGCCGCAAACGCCTGATTTGTCCAGTCCCATCCGGGGGTCTTGAAGTCCACGAATATGTGATCTCCGGACTGTGTGGTGACCGATTCGTAGGGGACGATAGTGAAATGGGTGAAGTTACTTAAATGGAGCGCCGTGAGCGAAACCGTGTCCATATGTAACCAACGGAGTTCCTGCTCTTCCGAGTAGACGAGTACCATGCGCGCGCGTATCTGTGGGTCCGGCTCATAGTAGCTCGCAACAAGGAAGCTGGTTATATCCTGAAAATAGAGCTGTTTGCTGGGGCTGTCCATGATTGCTGCCCAGATTTCTGGCGTTACAGTCATGGCCGAAATGTCTTTCAGAGCTGCATCTCGAGATGTATGAATGCGCATCATGCCGGAAATGGCAATCACAACAAATAGTACCGCGAGGGCCAGGTTTCCTGCTCGATCACGGCGGAAAAGCGATGATAAGCTGACGGCCAGGAGCGCGGATATTCCCAAGATTGCACCAACAACGAAGCGCGCCTCAATCGTATGCGTAACAAAACGAGCTAGCAGGTAACCGAAGAGAGGCAATGCCGCGAGCGCGATGATGAAGACAGTGTCGGCCTTAGCGAACGGAGTGGATTTGCGGCACAGCAGACGGATGCGACCTAACAAATATACAGCCGCAACAAATACGATAACGAGGATAGTGAGGAGGACCAGTCCAACAGTCACGACGTGATGGGCGGCGTGGCTGGTGTAGATTGAAAAAAGAGAGTGATAGAGATGCATACTCAGCCCGTAGTAAGGGCGGTCGATGTCCCAATAGTGGCGTCGGAACTCAGCAGCAGCTCGCATGAAGGGGACGGTAAAGATGACTCCTGCAGCGCCCGCTCCAATCGACGCAGCGACTGCTGTGTCTAGCCGCCGGCGCTGGAAGGTGCGGAAGATCTCTGCGACGCAGAGGGGCGCTAGCAACAACACGCCGTAGTAGTGGGTATTAATCGTGAGTGCGATGGCCAGAGCCATCGTGATGAGTGCAAGTGTGCGTTTTGACTCACTGTGCGCTGCTACCTGCCAAGTGACCATCGTGAGACCATAGAGCCCCAACATCAGACCGTAGGGACGAGCTTCCGTCGAGAAAAACAAGGTGGCGATGAGTGCTGGAAATGCGAGAGCGAAAATGGCTGCCCGTTCTGGAGCAATCCTGCGAACGAAGAAGAAGAGGCAAATTTGCATTAACAGGTAGCCGAGAAGTGAAGGCAGCCTGATCGCAAATGCGCCTGCGCCCATGCAGCGAATCGCAGCGTGCGCGATTAAGTGATAGACGAGTGGATCGAGCGAGACTGGGAAATTTCGTTGGATGTTTACGACTTGACCGATGCTGGGGACGCTGTCGGTCCACAGCACGATGAGCTCGTCGTGCAACATGAGCCGGTAATGCGCCCATAAAAGCGAAATAATGAATGTCAGAACGAGAAAGGCGATTGCGGTCAGTTGGATCTTAGTGATCGCAAAGTATCGGACCTTTGCGTCGCCAGTTGACTTGCCGGGAATAGTTGAAGAGCCCATGGAACGTCACCTTTGCCAATTCAATAGTTTGCGGGTCATGTAGATACAGTTCCCGCCACGAAAATCAGTTTGTCAGCAGCCCAATACTCCCTGCACTCGTGCAGAAATCAAACAATAATCTGCGGATTACTGTAGTGAGTTCCCCTTCCGCAATTCACTGAATAAAAACAAACTCAACGCCCGAATGCAGCAGGTAAGGTGGATGAGAAAACACGGCCCAAGATGGGAATGTCAAAGTAGAGAAGAGCTATCATCAAGACTGAGATGAGTGTGGTTTCCGTCATCAGGATGGGCTCACGATATAGCTTTTCGGGATTCTGGGCAGCACTGTTGGGCTGAAACGCGAGCTTGAAATACGTCGACATCAGGAGCGCTACCAGGGGGAATACGAGAATCAATTCAAGCCGGTACCGCATGATGAACGCGCCGAAAAATAGCATGGCGGTTGAAGCGTAAAAAATTACTGAAGTCAGAAGTGACACTTCCGTGTAGTGCTGGAACGACTTTCGATAGGCTCCGGCTATCTCCGCGTTGTTGATTTCACGATATTCGCTGAACCTCTTGAGCGCCATGAGATAGCAGCCGGCCATCCAATAACAAATGAGGAGCGAAACTGGCGGAATCAGTACAGAGGTCACCATAAACCAGCCAAGAAGCATGCGCAGAGGATTGTTGACGGACTCGGAAAGGACGTCAAGATATGCCTTGTCCTTCGTTCGAATTGGTGGAATATTATAAAGACAACCCATAAGCCAAAGTGTGCCTGCCGTATAGGCAAAGGGCCGGGAGATAGTTAATGCCAGCGCGCTACCCGCGACCATCATAAGAAGCCATTGTGCGTAGGCAATCGGCACACTGACCAAGCCCTGGGCAGCCGGCCGGGTATTCTTTTTGGGATGCAGCTTGTCGAAGGGCGCATCCAGCACCTCGTTCAAGACATAGTTGCTGCATGCGATCAAGGTTGTCGCGAGAAAGCCAACCAGAATGTTCCAGGCGAGAGACGGCGACAGCAAGGGCGTCCGTAGCACGCTTAAGGGAACAACGATTCCAGGAATGACGAAAATGTTTTTGATCGAGTGATCCAGCCGCATGATCTGCAGGTGTGCCCTGAGACGAACCGAGAACGTGGGCTTTATGGGAGTAGCAGGAATATCGTCTACCTGAAAGGGCATAGTTCTTTTCGTACCTCTCACCCTGTTCCAGTAGTCTTGGCGGGTCGATACGATCATATCGTTGCCATGTATGCATGAGCAAATCAAGGTGAATTATAGATGTAAAAGCAGCCGCCAGGGCGCAAGCGGTCCTTGTCATTCCATAAAGGGTAAGTTTTGACCCACGACCGGCTGTACAAACTACCGTTTAGAATTTGTATGTGGATATTGTTGATTCCACAGGAGAAACCTCGAAAAACAGGCTGCCGATAGCCGGGTGCCCCATCTTTCGCGTACTTTGCGAAGGGTGGGAAACCGCGAACCGCAGACCCCCTGCCAAAGGCCTCCGCCTGGACGGCCAGTCCTTGCAGATAATTATCCACTTCCGGCGCACAATCGAATCAGTCAGCAGAGCAGGGCTTTACTGACCACTGACAACTGATCACTGACCACTGCCTACCCCCACCCCCCCCTACCCTGTGATGGCCCATTTTTAGAGGTTAGTATACGAATAATATATTTTAAATCAACAAGTTGCAATTTAAACTTGTTGACTGATTGGTAACTGCAAATCTCATTTTTTGCCCTTTTTGGGCCCCCAAAAAACGCATTTTCGAGCCGTTTTCAGCAAAAATCATGCAGATTTCGCTCTTGTTCATGAGGAGAGGAGTTGGTAGACCACCTGAGAGCTAGCGAACCGTTACACTAAATCTGTGAAAGCCTCTTCCCAAGCCGCGCCTCGCCGCATCGTCCTCACCGGCTTCATGGGTTCGGGCAAGTCGACTCTCGGCCCGCTCATCGCTGCGCGCTTAGCCTGGCGCTTCATCGACGTGGACGAAGTAATCGAGGCCGAGGCCGGCGCGACCATCGCTGAAATCTTCGCCCGCCACGGCGAGGCGGCCTTTCGCCAGCGCGAACGCTCGGCCATTGCGCGCCTGGCCGACGGCGACTCTCTGGTGCTCGCCCTCGGCGGCGGCGCCATCGAGCACGAAGCCACGCGTTCCCTGCTGCTCACCACTCCCGGAACGCTGCTCGTCCATCTCCAGGTCGAGCTGGCCACCACGCTCGCCCGCTGCCAGGGAAGCGAGCAGACGCGCCCCATCCTCGCCGACTTGGCCAACCTCGAAGCCCGCTACCAGCGCCGCTTGCCGCTCTATCGCTTGGCGCACGTTTCCATCCCGGTCGACGCCCTCACTCCAGAGCAGGCCGTAGACGTAATCCTCCGCGCCACCCAGCTAATCCCTGACCACTGACCACTGTTCACTGCAAGATCGGAATCCCCGCGATGCGCTGCTGCCACTCCGCCGGCCCTGTCTGGTGGACGCTCGTGCCTTGGGAGTCCACTGCAACCGTCACCGGCATATCGCGCACGTCGAACTCATAAATCGCCTCCATCCCCAACTCCGGGAAGGCCAGCACCCGCGCGCCGTGAATCGCCTTCGACACCAGGTAGGCCGCGCCGCCCACCGCCATCAGGTAGACCGCGCCAAACTCCTTGATCGCCGCAATCGCCGCCGGTCCGCGCTCAGCTTTGCCCACCATGCCCAGCAGACCCGTTTGGGCCAGCATCTGCCGCGTGAACTTGTCCATGCGCGTCGCCGTCGTCGGTCCCGCCGGCCCCACAACCTCGTCGCGCACCGGGTCCACAGGCCCCACGTAGTAGATAAACCGCCCACGAAAATCCACCGGTAGCTTTTCGCCGCGGTCGAGCATCGCCGTCAAGCGCGCATGAGCCGCGTCGCGCCCCGTCAGCAGCTTGCCCGTCAGCAGCAGGACTTCGCCCGGCTTCCACGCGGCCGCTTCCGCGCGCGTCACCGTCTCCAGATTCACCCGCCGCGCCGCTGACGTGTCATAACTCAACTTCGGCCACGCGTCGAGTCTGGGCGGATCAAGAAAGACCGGCCCGGAACCATCCAGAATGAAGTGCGCGTGTCGCGTGGCCGCGCAGTTGGGAATCATCGCCACCGGCAGATTCGCCGCGTGCGTCGGATAATCCAGCACCTTCACGTCCAGCACCGTCGTCAGCCCGCCCAGCCCCTGCGCGCCAATCCCCAGCCGGTTCACCTTGTCGTAAAGCTCCAGCCGCAGCTCCTCGGCCCGCGTCGCCGCCCCGCGCGCCTTCAGCTCTTGTATGTTGATCGGCTCCATTAACGATTGCTTCGCAAGCAGCATGGCTTTTTCCGCAGTGCCGCCAATCCCGATCCCCAGCATTCCCGGCGGACACCATCCCGCGCCCATCAGCGGCACCGTCTTCAGCACCCAATCCACAATCGAGTCCGAGGGGTCCAGCATGGCAAACTTCGCCTTGGCCTCCGACCCGCCGCCCTTGGCAGCCACTGTTACATCCACCGTCGCGCCGCGCACCAGCTCCACGGTTACGCAGGCAGGCGTGTTGTCCTTGGTATTGGTCCGCTTGCCCGCAGGATCGGCCAGAATCGAGGCCCGCAGCTTGTTGTCGGGATCGAGATACGCCCGCCGCACGCCCTCATCGACCATCTCCTGTACGTCGGGCGCAGGACCGCCGTCCGCGCCTAGGAAATGCACGTCCATGCCCACCTTCAGAAACGCGGTCACAATCCCCGTATCCTGGCATATTGGCCTGTGCCCCTCGGCGCACATCCGGCTGTTGATAAGAATCTGCGCAATCGCATCCCGCGCCGCCGGCGACTCCTCGCGCTCATACGCCTTCGCCAGGCTCGTGATGTAATCCACCGGGTGGTAGTAGCTGATGTACTGCAACGCCGCCGCAACGCTAGCAACAAAATCTTCCTGCCGGATGATGGTCATGGGAGGCTCCTTGACTTCTTTAGGGTAATAGATGCGAGGGGGATTGGTAGCATCTAGAAGCGGTTTCATAAACAAGTTTTGAAAGGGCACGATTTCAGTCGTGCCGCAAAAGAAGCAACAGAAAGCCGGGCTTCAGCTCCTGCGGAAATGTCTCTTACGGAGGGAGGCGGGGATTTCAACCCCCCGCAAAAACTCGGATCGATCTCAGGTCTCAAAAGCAAGACTAGAATTACACACGGTACCTCGATCTAACTAGAAATGTTCAAGTATTGAGCATGGGTACATTGGTGTACTCCCTGATCTATAATGCATAGAATGAAAATGGATCGTATGCAAAATGATATTTTGAGTTATCGCGAGATGTGCGATGCCGAAGACATGCAGACGCTTCAACGTGGAATGAATTATCGTTTGAACGCCGATTATTCGGTGATTTTGATGTCTCAGCGAGCTAATGCTCCATATCGCGACAAAATCCATTCTGACGGAGTTACGATCGAGTACGAAGGGCACGACATACCTCGTAGATCATATGATCACAACCCCAAACTCGAAGATCAGCCCGGAAGTCTTTCATCTGGACGCCCTACACAAAACGGGCGTTTTGCGAAAGCGGTCGAGAATTTTAAACAGGGGGACGGACAAGCCGAGCGGGTAAAGGTGTATGAAAAGGTGTTTACTGGGGTTTGGTCTCTTAAGGGAATGTTTGATCTCATTGATTACAGCATTGTCAACGATGGCAATCGAAATGTCTATCGTTTCGTGCTGAAACTATCGGACGAACAGATGGTAAGCACAGGTTTGTCCAGTTATACGGAGGAACATACGCGCCTTATTCCATCCGAAGTGAAACAAGAAGTTTGGCGGCGAGATGGAGGTAAATGTGTTTTGTGTGGAGAGACTACAAATCTTCACTTTGACCATGATCTCCCCTTTTCCAAAGGTGGCACTAGCTTAACCGCCAAAAATGTGCGATTGCTTTGCATGAGACATAATCTTAAGAAGTCTGACAAAATTGAATAGCAATAATGTTGCCAAGAACAACAACTCCGCTGTTACACAGGATTAACCAGCAACTTCACGCCGCCCTCAAATCCGTATGCCCGAAATCATCGCCCTTCCACAGCACCGGTTCGCGCTTCTCGCGGGCCAGCGTGTAGGGCGAGCTTCTGGAGTCAACATCCACGCGGTGGAGCAGCGGTCTTAGGTGGTAGCGAAGTTTATTTGAGCGCGGCCATCAGCGCATCGAGCGCCTGACGGGGCGGGCGCGTCACCGACTCAGGCAGCGTTCCCAGCGGCAGCTCCACCACATTCAGCAGATCGAGAAAAGTCGGCTTTTCGGTGTTGATGTAGAAGACGCCGGTGAGGATTTCGTCGTTGGCCTGCGACTCCATCAGGGTGCGCACGGCGTTGGCCTTGTCGGTGGGGTCGTAGTCTTCCAGCAGCTTGCGCAGGCGCAGGTTGGAGCCGTCGTGCATCTCCACTTCGTAGATCTGGCCGGAGTCGTAATCGACTTCGATCTCATCGAAGCTGGCCACAAAGCCGATCTCGTTGATCGGCTCATCATTCTCCTGCATGAACTTGTAGCTTTTGGTCGAGCCTTCGTGATCGTTGAAGGTGACGCATGGGCTGATCACATCCAGCACCACCGTGCCCTTGTGAGCAATGGCGGCTTTGAGCATGGAGAGCAACTGCTTTTTGTCGCCGGAAAACGACCGTCCCACAAACGTCGCGCCCAACTGAATCGCCAGCGCGCAGGTGTCAATGGCCGGCAGCTCGTTGACCACGCCCGTCTTGAGCCGCGAGCCGAGATCGGCTGTGGCCGAGAACTGGCCCTTGGTTAACCCGTAGACGCCGTTGTTCTCGATGATGTAAATCATGGGCAGGTTGCGGCGCAGCAGATGCACAAACTGGCCCATGCCAATCGAGGCCGTGTCGCCGTCGCCACTGACGCCGATGGTGGTCAGCGTGTGGTTGGCCAGAATGGCGCCGGACGCGGTTGCCGGCATGCGCCCATGCACGCCGTTGAAGCTGTGCGCGCGACTGAGGAAGTAGGCCGGGCTTTTTGACGAGCAGCCAATGCCGCTCATCTTCATGATCCGCTCCGGCTCCACGCCCATCTCGAACATGGCGTCGATGATGCGCTCACTGATGGCGTTGTGTCCGCAGCCGGCGCATAGCGTACTTTTGCCACCTCGATAGTCGAGAATGGGAAGGCCAATGTGGTTGAGCTTTGGTCCCTGTGCTCCGTTGCCGGTTGCCATTTTTACAAGCCCTCCTTGAGTGCCAATTCATGTCGCGCAAACGCTTCGGTGATGGATTCTGCGTCGATGGGCAGTCCGTTGTAGTGGAGGATGCTGCGCAGCTTGGCCGTCTCTCCGGCGGGCAGATCGAGTTTGAGCAAACTGGCCAACTGCGCGTCGCGGTTCTGCTCCACCACGTAGACGCGCTCATGCCTTGCAATGAACTCGTGAATCGCGCGCGCAAACGGATAGCCACGGATGCGCATATAATCCGGATCCATTCCGTAGCGCTGCCTAATCTGGTCAAGGCTTTCAGTGAGCGCGCAATCGGTGGAGCCGTAGGCCAGGAAGCCGATCTTAGCGCCCGTCTCGCGGACCACCACCGGCGCGGGAACCAGTGCGCGCGCCTTCTCGAACTTGCGCGCCAGGCGATCCATCCCCGCCTGATACTCCTCTGGATTCTCGGTGTAATCCGCCGCGTCGTTGTGTCCGGAGCCGCGCGTAAAGTAGGCGGCCTTGGGGTGCGGCGTTCCGGGCAGCGTGCGCCAGCCAATGGCGTCGCCGTCCACATCGCGATAGCGGGCAAAGCTGCCCAGCCGTTCCAGATCAGCGGCAGAGAGCACCTTGCCGCGATCCAGAGGCTTGGTGGGATATTCGAACGGCTCGCTCATCCAGTTATTCATGCCCAGATCCAGATCGGTCAGCACAAAAACTGGGGTCTGCATCCGCTCGGCCAGGTCGAAGGCCGCCTGGGTCAGCTCGAAGCACTCCTTCACCGAACCCGGCAGCAGAATCGGGTGCTTGGTGTCTCCGTGCGAGAGAAAGGCTGCTGACAGAAGGTCAGCCTGCTGGGTGCGCGTCGGCATTCCTGTCGCTGGCCCGGTGCGTTGCACAATCACAATCACGCCGGGAATCTCGGCGTAGTAGCCCAGTCCGCAGAACTCGGCCATCAGTGAGAGTCCCGGACCTGAGGTCGAGGTCATGGCGCGCGCACCGGCCCAGCCCGCGCCCAGAACCATGCCGATGGCGGCCAGTTCGTCCTCGGCCTGCACCACGGCAAAGGTTGCCTTGCCCTCCGGCGTCAGGCGCAACTTCTTAAGCAGATCGGAAGTCGCCTCGATCACCGTCGTCGAGGGCGTAATCGGATACCACGCCACCACCGTCACGCCCGCAAAGACCGCGCCCATGCCGCAGGCCGCGTTGCCGTCAATGATGATCTTGCCCGCCGTCTTATTCATGCGCTCGATGAAGAACGAATCGCGCTTGGTCAGATTCGCCTGGGCGTATTCAAAGCCCGCCTGAACCGCGCCGAAGTTCAGGTCAAAGACCTTCTGCTTCTTGGCGAATTGCCGCCGCAGACCGCTCTCCACCACGGGAAGTTCAATGGAGAGCAACTGCGCAAGAACTCCAACGTAGACCATGTTCTTGACCAGTTTGCGCAGCTTGGCCTCCGGGCAGATTGCAGCCGTAATCTTGTCGAAGGGCACTGGATAGTAGAAGAGACCGTCGCGCGTTTCATCCAGCTTCATGTTCTCCTCATGGATGACCACCCCGCCCGTGGGCAGCGCCAGCACGTCGGCCCGAATTGTATCCGGATTCAGCGCGACCAGAATTTCATATTCGCGCTTGCGAGCCACATAGCCGTCCTTGCTGGCGCGAATGAGAAACCAGGTTGGCTGGCCGGCGATATTCGAGGGAAACAAATTTTTTCCGCTCACCGGAACGCCCATGCCGAAGATGCTCTTCATCAGCACACTGTTGGCCGACTGCGAGCCGGAACCGTTCACCGTTGCTACGTTGATGCTGAAATCGTTTGTGACACGCATATTCGATGCGCCCTCAAGTTGACCGAGGGCCAGGTCGCCAGTCGACATGGGGCGGAATTCCCTTCCGAAACATCTTGAATGATTCTCTGGTTCTCTCAGACGTGATTATAGTCACATCCGAAGTGCGTTGTCCCGCTTCCCAGATGCGTTCTCTGATGAAATACACAACGGATGTATCGGCTTCTTTCTCTTTACAGAAATAGGCAGGTGTGCAGCAAAAAATCAGGTGGTGAAAAAATATTCCTCCCCGTATATGCATATTTTTGCGCATAATTCAGAAACCATTTCGCAACCTGTTTATTCTATTCGTTTTGAAATGGACTCAGAATTGCATGCTTGATGAGTACTCCTTGAAATAGCGAGGGGCAATTTGTCTCGAAATCGTGCTCCCATGGGAACTGTGCATCGCTCGTCAGAAGCAAATCGTAATTGAGGTTGAGAGAACAAGGCTATACAAGTCAATAAACGGAGAGTCTGCATGAAATTTACAAAGTTGGCGCTGACGTTTGTCTTTTTTGCTGTATCCAGTCTGGCGGTTTGGGCTGATCCTGTCGTACTCAACATGAGCGGTCTGCAGAGCGGTGAGGCGATCGATAACTACTTCAATGGCGGGCTTGGCGGGAACGGCAGCGGGCCAGGCCCAAGCTACGGCATCGTCTTCTCAAGCAACTCGTTAGCGTTAATTTCAGCGCTTGACGGGGGAGAGGGTAATTTTCAGAACAATCCCTCCGGAGGTCCAATCGCATTTTTCGAGAGCGGCGCGGCGGACACCTTGGACGAGGCAGGTGGATTCACGACAGGCTTCTCGTTTTACTACAGCTCAGCGGAAGCCGGCTCGGTTACAGTGTGGAGCGGCCTTGACGGAACAGGTACGGAACTGGCATCTGTGCCGCTGACTGCCCAATATGACACCGATTGCGCCGTGGGCTCTACCACCACCTTCTGCACTTGGACTCCTGTGGGCGTTACATTTTCAGGCACGGCCGAGTCTGTGAATTTTGGAGGTGTTGCGGATGAGGTCGGATTTGACGAAATCACCATAGGCTCACAGAATGCAGGGGAGCAAGAGACAGTTACCCCCGAACCCAGCAGCCTGCTTCTGCTTGGAACCGGCTTGGCGGGTTTAGCCGGTGCATTGCGCAGAAAGTTTCTGCAAAAGAACCATGCGTGAACAGTCCAACTGAAATGTTGATGCCAAAGCAGCCGTGGCAGCTCAATTCGCCACGGCTCTTTTCTGCCTCAACTTCGACTCGCTTCAACTTCGCGCCCTGTTCCCGTCCAATCCGCCGTTGCTGCCGGCCGCGCCGTTTCCCATCGCGTCCAATCGGCCTATAATAGCTAAGTGTTTGGGGGTTCAAAGAGATCACTATGTCGTCCATTACGTCTTTTATCAAGCATCATTATCGCCACTTCAACGCCGCGGCGCTGGTGGATGCCGCTGAAGCATACAATCAACTGCTCGCCTCCGGCGGCAAGATGTTCGTCACCATCGGCGGCGCCATGAGTACTGCCGAGCTCGGCCTCTCGCTGGCCGAGATGATTCGCCAGAACAAGATTCACGGCATCTGCTGCACCGGCGCCAATCTGGAGGAAGACGTCTTCAACCTGGTTGCGCACAATTATTATGAGCGCGTTCCCGGTTACCGCGATCTGACGCCCGCCGATGAAGCGAAGCTGCTGGCGCGCCACATGAATCGCGTCACCGACACCTGCATCCCGGAAGAAGAGGCGATGCGCCGCATCGAAAAATTGGTACTCAAGGAGTGGGTTCGCGCCGATCAGGCTGGTGAACGCTTCTTCCCTCACCAGTTCATGTACAAGATTCTTCTCTCCGGAGATCTGAAGGCCTCGTATCAGATCGACCCCCAAGACAGTTGGCTGCTTGCCGCCGCGGAAAAAAATCTGCCCATCTTCGTCCCCGGCTGGGAAGACTCAACCCTCGGCAATATGTTCGCGGGCCACTGCATCACCGGCGACGTGAAGAATGTCCACACCGTGCGCACCGGCATCGAATACATGATGGAGCTGGCCGAGTGGTATACCAAAACCACCGCTGAAGCCCCGCTGGGTTTCTTCCAGATTGCCGGCGGCATCTCCGGCGACTTTCCCATCTGCGTGGTGCCCATGCTGCATCAGGATTTGCAGCGCCCGCACGTGCCGCTCTGGGCTTATTTCTGCCAGATTTCGGACTCGACCACGAGCTACGGCTCCTATTCCGGCGCAGTGCCCAACGAAAAAATCACCTGGGGCAAGCTGGCCGAGAATACGCCCAAGTTCATCATCGAATCCGACGCATCCATCGTTGCGCCGCTACTGTTTGCCTACGTTTTGGGCTGGTAGAGCGGAGTTCATTCTTCAATTTGTGATCTTTCCAGGGCGTTGATCATTTAGCTTTTGCTATAAACTTCCGGCAGCTACAGATGCTATTCAATAATTCCGGGCCGAATCATTGAGATATCATTGCGGCTATTTGGGTAAGCGGGCTTTTTCTCGTCAGGGCCGCGGAGGTGTGTGCGTGTCACGACTCTTGCAGCGATTAGTCTTCATTCTTTCTTTGACGGCATGTGCCGCGCTTCTGGCCACAACCGCTCTTTGCGCCCCGCGAGCGGAGTTTCTGAGCCATTACAAGGGAACTTCATACCATGACAGCCGCTATCAGGGCGGGGCGCAGGCGATTCCCGGCAAGGTTTTTTGCGCTTATTACGATCTGGGCGGTGAGGGTGTGGCTTATCACGATTCAGACGCTGCGAATCACGGCAGCGGTGAGTTGAATCCAGCTGATGGAAGTTATCTTCATGAGTTCCGGATGAACGAAGGCGTGGATACCTCTTTCACTAAATTCGGGCTGAATCCGCAGATCGACGACAATCCCTACAACAAGGTTGTGCCCCCTGCCAATCTGCTCTACGTGGGATGGACTGAGCCCGGAGAGTGGTTCAACATCACGGTGCAAGTGACCGAGGCAGGCGAGTACTTCGCTGACCTGCTCTATACCTCGAACCGTGGCGGGAGCATCTCTCTTGACGTGAACGGCAAGCCGGCAACCGCCCCACTGACCATCACCAGCACCTTCGATGCTGCTGAACCGGTGGCCTGGCGGCAGTGGCACCACTGGAACCTCGCTGCTGGAATCGCCCGGATCAAGCTGCCGGCAGGCAAGAGCGTACTCACAATTCACATCCTCACCGAAGGACAGATGAACCTGGCCACCTTCGACTTCAAGAAGGCGCGCTGAGCCGGACGAAGTGGCCCAGATCACGGTTGGTTTCTTCCCAGCTCTCAAGACGGCGATAGCTGTGCAAAAAAGCGACTCCATTCTTTGATAAACCCAAAAATTGCACCGCAATTTCAGCAATTTTCAAGAAGAAGAATTGCGGCCTCCCTTATCCACAAAAACTCTGCCCCATGCCGTTGACCCTGCCCGCCAGGGTCCGTAGAGTTTGAATCGGAGGGGATTTTCAAGTCAGTAGTTAGTAAACAGTGATCAATGGACAGCGAAAGGCACGGCTAGCCCGCAGGACTCGGAGTTTTAATGCTGAAACTAAAGAAGATTCACGTACTTGGCTTCAAGAGCTTTTGCGACCGCACGGAGTTGACCGTGGCGGGAACGGGCATTGCCGTGGTGGTGGGGCCAAACGGGTGCGGCAAGTCGAACATTCTGGACGGAGTGAGCTGGGTGCTGGGCGAGCAGAGCGCCAAGAGCCTGCGCGGCACGCAGATGCAGGATGTGATCTTTGCTGGAACCCGCGACCGCAAGCCGCTGGGCATGGCCGAGGTGACGCTGACGCTGGTTGACCCAGAGGCTTACGAGGGACCGATTCTCGTGGAGCCGCTGTTGGAGGTGGAGCACGACGGCCCGGCCGATTGGGACGAGGATGAAGTGCGCCGCCGGCGCGCCAGCGAAGCCGAGGAGATCATCGCCAACGAGCAGCCGGGACTGGTTCTCGACGATGATGTTTATGAAGGGTCTGCCCCACCGCAGGTAGCGGGCGAAGGTCCGCAGGCGGTGGTGCTGAAGATTCGCCGTCGCAAGTTTCAGCGCACTCCGCAAAAGGGTGAGATTGTGATCACCCGGCGGCTCTTCCGCACCGGCGAGAGCGAGTATCTGCTGAACGGCAAGCTCTGCCGGCTGCGCGACATACAGGATATCTTTATGGGCACGGGGCTGGGACCGGAGAGCTACGCCATCATCGGTCAGGAGCGCATCGGCCAGTTGCTCAGCTCCAAGCCGCACGACCGTCGGGCAATTATCGAGGAGGCGGCGGGCATTACGCGCTTCAAGACGAAGAAGCGGCTGGCCGAGTTGCGTCTGGAGAGCGCCAAGCAGAATCTGGCGCGCGTGGACGATATTTTTGAGGAAGTTACGCGGCAGATGAACAGCCTGAAGCGGCAGGCGTCCAAGGCGGAGCGCTTTGCCGCGGTGCGCGAGGAACTGCGCGCGCGTTTGCGTGTAGTGCTGGCCAGCCGCATGTCGCTTATGGACGCGGACCAGGCGCGCCTGGAAGCCGAGATAGCCGCTCAGAGCGAGCAGATCACCGGCGCGGCGGCGGAGATTGAGACGGCCGAGGCCAGCCAGCACTCGCTCACCGAGCGGGGCTACGAGCTGGACCACGAAAGCCAGGAGGCGCAGAATCGCGCCAACACGGCGGCCATTGAGCGGGAGCGGGCCGCGGCGCGTGAGCGCGCGAACACCGAGCGCGTGAGCGAGTTGCAGACGCGCATTGCCGCGGCAGGCGTTGAGCTGGAGCAGACACGGGCGCAGTTGAAAGGCGTAGCCGAGGAGCGCGCGCAGCAGCAAGGTTTTATGCAGTCTGCAGCCGGTGAGGCGCAGGGCTTTCGCCAGCAGGTGGAGGCGCGCCAGCAAGAAGCGCGCGCGGCAGCCGAAGAGGTCTTTGCGGCAGAACGGGAATTGGAGAGCAGCCGCCGCCACGTTATGCACCTGCTGACCCTGGCCGGAAACGCGCGCAACCACACATCGCAGGCTGAAGAGAGCCTGGCTGCATTGGAGCGCGAGGCGCAACGGCTCGAGGCCGAGATGGGGCCGGCGCGCGTCGAGCTGGAGAATCTGGGTGCGCAGAGTGGCGAGGCGCGGCTGCGCGCGGAGTCAGCGGCAGAGACGCTCAAGCGATTGGAGAGCGAGATTGCGGCTCGGCACGCGACTCTGCAAACCCGTCGCGCCGAAGAGGCTGCATTGCGCGCGCGCCTGAACCAACTGCGCGGCGAAGAGGCCAAGGTGAGCGGACGGCGCGACTCGCTGCTCTCGCTGATTCGCAACCACAGCTATTCCACCGACACGGTGCGCAGGCTGCTGAAGCCCGGAGCGTTGGCGCAGGGCATGGAGCCGGTGGGTACTCTGGCCGACTTTATTGAGGTGAGCGGCGAGTATGAGGGCGTGGTGGACGAGTTCCTGCGCGAGGAACTCAATTTTGTAGTGGTGAAGAGCTGGGTGGCGGCCGAGCAGGGCGTCCAACTGCTTAAATCTGGCGTCGATGGCCGCGCCACGTTTCTGATTCACGATGAAGACCAGGCCGCGTTGTTTGAGGAGAGCGATGACTCGATCAGCGGTCCCGGCCTGACTCCTCTCAAGGATCTGATCCGTGTGCTGAATGGCTTTGGGCGTTCGGTGGAGACGGTTCTGCCCAAGCTCAAGTTCGGCTACCTGGTGGAGGAATCCGCCGAGGCGCAGCGCCTGGCTGGGCGTTACCCGTACGCCTTCTTTCTCACGCCGGGGGGCGAGTGCTTCCACAATGCGACCGTGACCGGCGGCAAGCCGGCCAGCGAAGGCCCTTTGGCGCTGAAGCGCGAGTTACGCGACGCCGAAGGGCGCCTCGGCAAGCTGGAAGTCGAATTGACGCAAGTCGAGACGGACGCAGCCGCGCTGGTTCAGGAGATCGAAGGGCTGGCTGCGCAACTCGAAGTGCTGAGCGATGAGCGGCGGCTGGCTGAGCGCGAAACCGCCAACCAGGGCGCCGCGCTGAAACAAATGGAGGTTGAGACCCAACGCGTTGAGCGGCGGCTTGAGGAGTGGACGGCGCAGGCGGCGCGCAACAAGGATGCGCGCGAACTCAAGCACACCCTCATCGGCGAGAAGCGTGAAGAGATGCTCCGCCTGGAGGCCGAACACCGCGCTGCCGAAGCGGCCCTTGATGCGTCGCAGGCGCAATTGGCCCAGTTGCGCCAAGCACGAGAGGGTTTGCAGCAGGAAGCGGCGCAGTTGACTGCCCAACTGGCTGGTCTTGAGGAGCGGCGGCGCGGCGCTGAAGCTGCCTTCCAGCGCATCGACCGGCTTCATGCAGACCTGGAGCGTCGTGTGCTTTCCATCGAGCAGCAACGCACCGCGGCCGAGGCGGAGAGTGAACAGCGAGTCAGAGAAAGCGCCGGACTGGCCCAGCACGAGCAGGAGTTGGCCAGTGTGCGCACTGAGGCGCTGGCCTTGGCGCAGACGTTGGGCGCGCAAGCGCAGACCCTCCGCCAGCAACTCGCAGAGATTGAAACGAAACTCAAAGCCGACCGTGCCTCTCTCGATGAAATGCGCGAGCGCCGCGCCACCCATTCCAGCTTGGTTGCCAAGCTGCGCTCCGACCTCGAACACCTGGAGGCAAGCTGCCTGGCCGAGGTCAACGTCGAGGCCGCCGAACTGCGCGCTGACGAGTTGATCGTGCGCCTGATCGGCGACGAGTTGGCCGCCGAAGAAGAGACCAGCCGCGCCTTGCGCCAGCGCATCGAGCAGATGGGGCCGGTGAATATGATGGCCCTTGACGAATACAAGGAAACCGCCGCGCGGCATGGCTTCCTGGAAACGCAGCGCACGGATCTATTGGAGTCGATCGAGAACACGCAGCAAACCATCAAGGAGATCGACGTCATTTCGCGCACCAAGTTCGACGAGGCGTTTGCACGCATCAACGAGAACTTCGCCGTGGTTTTCGCGCGGCTCTTCCAGGGCGGGCAGGCCTTCCTGCGCCTTACCGACGAGGAAAATCAGGCCGAGAGCGGACTGGAGATTGTTGCTTCGCCTCCAGGAAAGAAGCTGCAAAATGTGCTGCTGCTCTCCGGCGGAGAAAAGTCGCTCACCGCGCTGGCGCTGCTGATGGCCATCTTCCAGTTCCAGCCCAGCCCCTTCTGCGCGCTCGACGAAGTGGACGCGGCGCTCGACGAAACCAATGTTGGCCGCCTCTGCGACCTGCTGCAATCGCTCAGCCGCGAAACGCAGTTCCTCATCGTCACGCACTCCAAGCGCATGATGCAGACCGCTGATATGATCTACGGCGTCACCATGCAGGAGCCGGGCGTCTCCAAAGTAATCAGCGTGCGCTTGGGCAGCCGCGCGCCACAGCGCGCCACTGCATAGATTCACTTTATCTGGTGGAATGGTGTACCCTGAATCCGATCATGACTGAGGCAGTGCCGATGGCTCAACCAATGGAACGCGCTTCTTGTCCGCGGCTGACTCTCGTAGTTCCTTGTCATAACGAAGAACCAGTGCTGCCGGAGACTGCCAAGCGCCTTCTTTCATTGCTTGATCGGCTGGCACAAAGCTCATTGATCGCCAAGCCATCCATCTATTTTGTTGAGGACGGATCGAGCGACGGCACGTGGCCGCTGATTGAGCGTCTCGCAGCAGAGGATGCACGCGTCCACGGCATCAAGCTTTCGCGCAACTTTGGTCAGCAGAGCGCCATTCTCGCCGGATTGCTAACCGTTCCGGGAGATGTGCTGATCAGCCTGGACGCCGACTTGCAGGATGACGTGACGGCGATGGAAGAGATGGTGCGCGCTTACTCTGGCGGCGCGGAGATCGTCTACGGCATTCGCCGCAGCCGACGGACGGACGGTTTCTTCAAGCGAACAACAGCGGAAGGCTTTTACCGGCTGCTGCAAACCATGGGCGTGGAGCTGATCTTTAATCACGCCGATTTCCGGCTCTTGAGCAGGCGCGTGGTGGAGGAGTTGCGCAGTTATAACGAACACAACCTGATGCTGCGGGGATTGATTCCACAACTCGGTTTCACTTCGGCACTGGTCTACTATGACCGCCAGCCGCGCTACGCCGGAAAAACCCATTATTCGCTTGCGAAGATGGTTTCGCTCGCGGTAAACGGCATTACTTCGTTCACCGAGATTCCGCTGCGGGCAATTACGATTCTTGGAATGCTGGTTTCTGTATTCACTTTTTTTCTGGCCGCATGGGCGCTTATCGTCCGTCTCTTCAATCTCGCCGCGGTTCCCGGCTGGGCTTCAATCGTAATTCCCCTTTATATGCTGGGCGGAATCCAATTGCTCTGCCTGGGAGTGATCGGGCAGTACCTTGCAAAGATTTACTCCGAAACCAAGGCTAGGCCTCGCTTCATCGTCGAGAAGAGCTTGTAGGCCGAGCCGAGCCGCTGGAATCATCGCCTGCATACTGAAAGATTATGTGGCAGTTCGTGAAGGTTGTATGCATCTGAAAGGGCACGGAGCCGCAAAATACATTCGTGACGCGATAACCGGATTTCATCAGCAATTCCGTCCTTGGCCAATTGAAATTCATAGCCTGTGCTGGCTTAGGTTGCTGCGTTTCAGCGACAATGATATCCGGGTGCGCAGGCAGGAGCGCATTGAGCATGTTGTCTGATGGATTTCTGTTGCTCCACCAGTAGAACGGAAATGGCTGGTTGATGTAAATGTTGCGGTCAAAATAGGGAAGAATGCCGAAAGCAATGGTAACATGGTGAGGCGAGTCGTCGAGATAGGTCGCGGCGATTGTTGCTCGATTGCTGACAAAAGGTCTCAGAAACTGAGCGGCGGCCAAGTCGGGTGAGTAGGCGTGGTAATGGTCAAAGCCGATGGCATAGGCAGACCACAGAATTTGTACGGCAGCCATATAGATCAGAGCGTACCGGCCGGCGATTTCGCGCCACGCAACACCGGCTCCCGGCTGGGGCCAAGTAATCCAGAGTAGGCATAATAACAGGGGAACAATAAGTCCCCAGTGCCAGAAATCGCCAAGCATAACTCCAGAAAATACGGCAAACATAAGCACTGGAAAAAGGCAGAATAGTTTTCCCCTGGAATGAAAAACGAGAATCATCGCGGCCCAGAATGGGATGAATAGAATGATCGGCTGGCAGACCGGAGCGATCAGCGGCACCAGGGCAGATAGAAGGAAGGCTGGTGTGTGTCCGCGAACGATCGATATATACATGAGGTCGCGCGGTGGCCATGCGGTCCACAGAGCAAAGGCGTAAAAGCAGAGGATAATCGATGAGCACAGCAGGAGCTTGCGCCAGCGCGCTGAAGCATTGGCGCTTCTTGCGCGCAATTGCTCAACCAGCCAGATAATCGCGATTCCGCCTGAGATAACAGCGGCATGAATGGAACAGTTGGCCAATAGCCCCAGTGTGACGGTGACGGCCAAAGGGCGCTTCTTCCACCACGAGGCGATTGCGAAGAGCATCAACGGCACGAGCACATAACTGCGGGCCACGACAGCATATTGATACAAAAGAAAGAAGGTGAACGGCAAAGCGAGTTTGAGAAAGCGGGGGAAAGGAGAGTTCAGCACCAGCAGCGAAGCCGATACTACAGCAATGGCGCCGCAAATCCAGTGCAACCCGGTATAACTCACGTGTGCCCGGTTCAGCATCCAAAGCAGAAAATGCCACAGCCCCGGCGTAGCTTCATAGCGAATGTAGGTATGAAAGAGCGCGCGGAGCGAAAGGCTGCGCGCAAGCTGCCATGCTTGGGCCTCGTCTGTCCACGGCTCATGGAAGGGGATGGCAAAAGCAACCAGGGATGCGAAGGCAGCTATTGTGGCCCATTCAGGCCAGCGAGAACGGAGTTCTGCTCGTATGCCGCCGAGGGCGCCGATGCTGTTCAATTTCGCTCCATGATGCAGATGCCATCGTCATTCTCCACCGGTTTGTAGTGGGATTCCAGATACGGCTCAAGAATCAGATCGGCGGGATTGTTTGGGATCATGCCCGGGAAGCCATTCCCGGCCTGACCCGCAAAGGTGGTTTCCCAGATGACATATCTTACCCGCCTTTGCTCCAGCACACTGACAACTTCACGGAATTGCGCTGGAGTGTTGTAGTTATACATCAGAATACTGTATCTTGTGGGGTTATTTGCGGCGGAGAGAAAGTAGTACGTGGGGGAATATGGATAACTCAGGATCGCTTCGCCGGGCGATAGATGCTCATCGAGAAACCGGAGCACATGCTCTGGTCCTTTGCCAACAAGCCCAGCGCGGCCTACGCGTGTCTCCGTGGTGTGCGCGCCGGAAAACAGCACGGCGCAGCAATTAAAGCTGGCCAGGCACCCAGCGCAGATTGCAAGGATTTGCAGAGCCACTCGAGCGGGCTTGCTTCCGATTTCAGTCAATGCGTAAATGCATAAAAGGATCAATAGCGGAGATCCAAATACCAGATGTTCTATATCTCTACGATGAAACTCCGATAGCCATATAGCCCATCCGCAAAGCCAATACAACGCCAACAGGGGCGAGATCGACCTCCACTTGCATGGCAGCACGGCCAACAGCAAAAGCAATGGCAGCGCCGCGACAAAGACGAGGGGCGTGATCAGGATGACCGCTGGAGCGACGGCGGCGATTCCTCCGCCAAAGGCTTTGAACCAGTGCGCCCAGTATTGGTGAAGGAGGTCGGTGGCGTAGGGAACGTAGTTCACCGTGCCGTAATTGTGGCGCGGGAAAACGAAGTTGGCATAGGCCAGAGAGCTTAGCGCCCCTTGGCTCCAAAAATAGGCGAGCACAATTGTAACAACGGCAAAGCAGCTTCCGGCCTGCAAGGCCAGCGCGGTCAGCGGCGCGGGAGTGCTTTTGCGCTGGAGCCAGAGCCACACCAGGGAGGCAATCAACAGCAGCGCGCCCTTGGGTTGGTAGATGCAGGTTGTCGCGCCGATCAGGAGGCCAGCAGCAATCAGAAAGCCGGAGTGGCGCCTGGTATTCCATGCAACCAGGCAGGCAACAGACAATAATCCAAAGAAATTACTGTCAACATGATGGCTTATTCCCGGCCAGAGCGCGCCAAAGGAGGTTCCAATCAGAATGACACAAGGAAGAGTTCGATATTGCCTGCACACCTGGCGAGATAAAAAGTAGATTGTTACAACCGTTCCCAGCGATGAAAAAAACAAGCATATTCGCGATGCCAGGAATGTTACGCCGAAGAGCTTGAAGTAAGCCGCCAGCCAATAGAAGGTACCTGGTCCCATCACTTCGAAAAAATCGCGCGCGAAGACCTGTCCGTGGACAATCCGCGCAGCGCCGGTCAGAAGCGATCCCTCGTCCCTTGCAACAAAGATGACCCGCATGAACGGCAGCAGGTACAAGCTGGCGCATAGCGTGAAAAGCAGATAGCTCTTCCACGCTTCGGCAGATCGCTGCTCTGGGGCATGAACTGTTGTGGTTGCGTCATCACTTTTCATTCTTGAACCTTAATGGATGATACTTTCATTCAGTTCGAGCATGGGGTAGGGAGATACTTTCTCCACTTGCAGATCAGGCTGCACCAGCCAGACCCGCCTCTGTTTGTAATAGCGAATGAGTTCACGATTGCTTGCCTCATCCATCTCTCGAGCCCAGATGACTTTGGAAGCATCAATATCCGCGGAGTTGTAAACCCACTCATCCTTTGGTTCGTGCTGAGGAGAGTATCTCACGATCATAAGTTGTTTGCCGGGAAGTTGTTCCATTTCGTTTTCGATCTTTGCCCGGTCCACGCCGAAGTTCCCCGGTCCCCACCACCAGTAAAGCCATGCGCCCATCGGCCATTGTTGAGGGGCAAGATGGAGCGGCTCGGCATATAATCGCAACCCTGCTATCAGAATGCAAAGTGTTACTGTGAGGCGCACCAGAGCTTTGCCCGCGAGCCTGCCTTCCGGCTTCCAAAACCGGAGATGGCGCATGGCTTGCAGACCGATGGCATAGAATGCGGCGGTGAATGGAGCCAGATAGTGAGGAACAAGAAATACACCAATTGCCATGCCGGCCACCCACACAGGAAGACAGAGAACAAGAAAGTGAATGCGCCGATCGAAAAAGACACGGCGAAGCATGAAGAGTGGAGGCAACAGTGCAAAGCCGGCAAAGATTGCCAAGCCACCACAAATCTTCTTCAGGTTCACCGCAAGAAAGCCGGAGGGAGAATGCATCTCAGAATAGCCTTCCATCTCGCTCCCGGCATAGAAGCGCCGCATCTCCGCGTCCCGGTAGGTTGGCACCGGATGAGCCGACTGCCAGATAAAGTACGGCGCAACGGCATAGGTATTGCGCGCGATGGTATAGGGCAGGGTAAGTGGACTGCCGAATGCGCGATAGTCATAGTAACCCAACCATGCAACTGCCGCTACGATCAGCGCCAGCGGCAAAGCGGCGCGGCGCATCAGCACGGCAGCGCCTGGCCGATTCTTTCCAAATAAGGCCCAACGGCCCAGCGCGACCAGTACCGGCAGGCAGACAAGCAAACCCTCGTAGGGCCGAGTCAGCAGAAGAAGCACAATGCCCACCGCCATCAGCAGTCCGTAGCGGAAGCGCGCTGTCTTCATCAATCGCGGCAACGCGCCCAGAACCAATGCTCCGCCGATCGCCGCGATGGCGGCTCCGCCCGTGTAGGTGTTGATCCAGTAACTGAAGAGGCCCAGGCGCAGAATCGCGAGCGCACCACCGAGCAAAGCCCAGCAGGGCGGAAGCCATGCCTGCAGCATCCAGCAGAGAGCGGCGCACATCAGCGCGCAAGTAATCAGAATGCCATACCAGGGGTTTCCCAGCAGCACTTTGCCCGCCGCCATCGCCAGCCCCTGCGCCGGAAAGTACATGGACATATAAGTGGGCTGCATTGTGATGTGGATGCTTTCAAAATGAGTCCACATGGCAGGTGTCGGGTTGGTCAGCCGCCCGTGCGCGAAGGTATCGGCGGCAAGCAGGAAGCTGAAATCAACCGGTAAGAATGGACGAGGAATGGGAGAGATGGGAAGAATGGCAAGGCGGGCAAAAAGCGCCGTGAAGCCGACGGTCGCAACCGCCAGCCTCTTTCTTCGCGCCAGGCACGCAAAGCTCCGTTCGATGCGCAAAAACCAGTTGGAGGCCAGACCCGGCCATGCGAACGCCACAACGCACACGATCGCAGTGAGGCCGGCTTCGACCACCATCAACGAAGCGCTGCTTGCGGGAGCAGTGGACAGAAGCATACCAAATCAATCCTACACCGTGGCATTGCAGAGAGTGACGGAAGAAGAACAACCCTTCTTAATGATCGCAGGCCTAAGATGCCGCAAAAATAGAAATCTTTGCAATCTTGAGCCGCGCACTAAAACAAAGGAGAGACAGCAGGGCAATTGGATTGCCTTGCTGTCTCTCCCGCGAAAAACGAAAAAACATTCGATTCCTGCTCTGAAAGGTCTAAGTGTCGGCGGTGAGCGTTGTGGCGATATTGCTTAATGCCGTGGTTAATACGACGGCCAAGCTCTTTGTAGCGGCCACTACACTCATGGAAATCAGAGCGATGAGCAAGACGTATTCGACCAGATCCTGTCCGCCCTGGAGCGCCATCATGCACCGTAATTCGTGGACAAGTCTCCGGAATCCGAGCAGCATACGGCTACCTCGTTGTGAATTGAGTGAAATGCGGCCTTTGCCCGGGAGAGTACGCTCAACTCCAAGTAGGGCGTAGGTATCTCTCCCGTGAAGGCGTTAACATCCTGCTCCTGACGACCTTGTCTGCGCGTTGAAATGGATTAAACGTCGCCGGCCAGAGTGGTGCTGATGCTGGTGAAAACAGCGGTAATGCCAGTGGCCAAACTCTTCATGGATGTGACCGCAGCAAGTGAAATCAAGGCCACGAGCAAGGCATATTCGACCAGATCCTGGCCTTCTTCGCGGCTCATCAGGTCCTGGAACTTCACATACAGCTTGAGAAGCATGGTGTTCATTTGTGTCCTCTCCGTAAGGTGATTTTCCCAGCCCGAGGCCGGGGCACTCTTCATATAGCAAGTGGTGTGCCAATGTTGACAAAGAAATATTACCTTTACATATCAACAACTTACTAATTACAGGCCAAGTTTACCTACTGCCATGTGTAAACAATTGTATACAGTATGAGTGGGTTGGCCTGAGCTTGTTTACAGAGAGCGCGAGGGAATTTCCCAGAATGTGGCGGGTGTGTGGAACCGGATGGCAAGACTCAAGAGGCTCTTGCTGCTGCGATTGCCGAAGGCCACTGGCCCAACAAGAAGCAAATCCACGATACAATCTACTGAGAGAGTCGGGGCGTAGCGCAGCCTGGTAGCGCATCTGCTTTGGGAGCAGAGGGTCGGGGGTTCGAATCCCTCCGCCCCGACCAATAGAATCAACAACTTAGCCTATACTGATACGAAAAGTGATACGAAATTTGCTAAACTTCTCGTATGAATGTCCGCGTCAATCTGACCAAGAGAGTGAACACTTCGGAGGGGATGCGCTACTGCCCCGCCCTTGTCGCCGCCAATGGACGGATCAAACCAGACTGGGTTTTCTTGGACGGCAAAGAGGTCCGGCACCCAGAGGGCGCCTATTACATCGACTACACAGACGGCAACGGCAAGCGGATTCGCTCCTCCGTCGGCAAGTCTGCCAGTGAGGCTCAAGCCGTACGGTTGCGCAAAGAGGCGGAACTGCGCGCGCTGGCCCAGGGGCTGAACGTCATATCAGAGGACGAAGAGGCAGAGAAAAACAAGCGGCCGATTCTTGATGCCATCGAGCAGTTCCTCAGTGAAGTCGCGCTGACCAAGGAACCGAAAACCCATCAAGGCTACGAGATTGCGCTGCGGTATTTTCAGGAGTCCTGCGCCAAGCGCAACCTGGAAGACATCGAGCGAATCGATCTGCTCAAGTTCACTGCCTTCCTGAAAAAAGACAAGAAGCTGTCACCGCGAACCGTGCACAACAAGTTTGCCTGCCTTCTGACGTTCCTCTCCACCAATGGCCTGCCCAAGCTGATTGGGAAAAACGACCGCCCTCGATTCGTCAGCGAGGAAGTCGAAATTTACGAACAGGGCGAATTGGACCACCTGTTCAGTGTTTGCTCGCCCTACCACGCGACGCTCTACAAATTTCTATTGATGACGGGCCTGCGCGAACAAGAGGCTATGTACTGCGCCTGGAACGATGTGAATCTGGATGTCAGCACCATCAATATGCGCTGGAAGTCGCAGTACGGCTTTGAGCCGAAGGCATACCGGGAACGAGAGGTTCCGATCCCGACAAAGCTCGTTGAGATTTTGCGCGAGTTCCGGCCTAAAAATGCCAAAGGCACAGCATTGGTCTTCTGTACCGCGAGCGGAAGACCGGATACGCACATGCTGCGGGCTCTCAAAAGAAATGCTGCTCACGCCGGCCTGGACTCCAGCCGGTACTGGCTGCACAAATTTCGAGCAACCTTTGCAACAATGCATCTGGCGGCTGGCGTGGACCTGCGCACTGTGCAGGCTTGGCTGGGCCATACGAATCTGGAAAGCACGATCCGTTATTTGAAGCCAGCGCGCGGCGAGGCAGTGCGAGAGAGAGTAAACGCAACTTTTGCATAGAGGCATTCAGCTTGTATGCACATCCGGCTTTCGCTTTGTAACTCGGGGATTCAGCAACAACAGAGAAAAACTGGTGGCATCTGTCAGGGCTGACGTGCGGGTGCCGGCGATTCGAGGGATACTGAATGGAAGAGAACTATTTCAGGGATACTGGCAAGGAGTAGCCTCACCTCGAACGTTAATAGGCTTCCTTTGGACAAGCAGGCAGAAGGAAAAATGAGCGAGAGCGTCAGAAAACTGGAGTGTATGGATGTGCCAGCTTGGCGCATCTTTACCAAGCTGGAAATGCGCCACCACCTCGAAAGAATTCAAAACCAGAGCAAAGAGAAAACTGGTAGTCCTGTGTTCAAGTCAATTCTTGCTGTTCGCAAAAATCTGTCGCCCGTAGATATTTACTGCTATTTGAAAGCAAGGTTCGGTGAGCCGAATGGCTTCCAGAATTTCCTGCGTCGCAACACGAGCGATAATCTATACCACTGGGACTTCAATCTGAAAGCAGCAAACGAAGACGTGTACATTGTCGGAACCTTCCGCGAAGTCCACTTCATGCTGTCGGAAGAACTCACGGATGACGATTGGCCAGACCTCATCCGCAGAATCAAATCAGATTACGAGCGCGTAGGAACAGAGAAGAGTAAGGTTTTCAGCTCACTTGAAAAGTGGGTCACATTCCCAAACAAATTCGTTGCGGTGGCGGAAATCTGTGCCGACCTACATAATGAGATTCTACAGAGCGTTACGGAGTTCCCCCCGTATAAAATATCTCCCCTATTCTCATCGAAGAGTGATTTCGGAGCGACCGACAATCAGGATGAGAAAGTGCTGAGAGAGTCTATAAATCGTTCAACAAAGCTATACCGCGATTGCCTAGAATTGTCGTTGATAACTCCAATCCTTGCGGAGGCCTTTATAAATATGGTTATATTGATACTCTGCAAGAAAGAAATCAGGGCAAACAAACGCCAATTCGACGCATTCATTCGATCCAACATCGATGTTAGGATATTCGACTTGCCTGATAAATGCATTGGTTTTGCTCGGCGAATCGATGAGAAATCCGCGACCTTCAAGAAATTTAAGACCGTAATGGATAAGAGAAATAATGCGATTCATGGAAACGTCGATCCGGTGAAGGAACAAACGGAGGAAGTTTACTTTGAGGGCAGGCGACCGCTCTTTAAGGAACCAGGGGACCACATCGCCAAGCATTTTGAGACATTGGCAAGACAGTTCCAGCCTGAGGCGGTGGTTAAAGATTACGAAGACACCTACGAGTTCCTCGTTAGCCTCGCCGATTGCCTAAAGCCAAACGTAGCCAAAAGCCTCTGGCAAGTAATCGAGGATCCAAAACCAGGCTACGACCTTGGCCGAAGAATAGTGGGCTGCTTGTTCCCCGGAACCGAGTCTGTCTTTCATATGCAAGGGATGAAGTATGACGATGAGTTGCCGGTAAGTTGGACAAACCCATAACGCAAATCAGATGCATCTGACAGGCATGAGGCGCAGATCACCAGAAGAGAATTTGGGCGTCTCAGGTCCGGCCTCTCGGAGGTTAGAAAGCCAATTGACACGACTAGGCTACTGCGCTCGCTTATCTGCCGCCGTAAAGCTGAGCAGCTCGTCCTCGAAGAGGGTATTCGGGATGAGAGTCTCATATGGAAGGCTCAGAAAGACCCCGAGCAACGAGGCCTTTTTGAGATCGATGAGACAACTGCTGTCACTGACGATGATCCGCATCGGCTACCAGCGGTCCTTTCAAACCGGATTCCACCAAGGGCAGAGGGATTCGCAGCAGTTCCGCAGCCTTGCTGAGGGAGACAAAGTCCTCAGCAAGGGCGCGGTAGCAGAGCCGTTCAAAGCGAAGTGGTCGCTCCTGCGATCCGCGCTCACTTTGCGGCTCAAGTTCTTCCGGTTCCTGAGTTCGCCAGCCACGCGCAACGGTTTGGAAGGCGTAGATTAGAACCGGTTCGCTGATGACGCCAATCTGCCGCAATCGCATCAGCAGCGCCGCACCGCTCACGCGATACTGGCGTTTCAGATAGATCAGTTCCCGGTAGCCGAGGGCATTCCGCTGTTTCCCAACCTCGCGGAGCAGGTGAGCGCGCGGCATGAGGAAGGCACCGGCAAACAGAGTGGCAGCCTTCTCTTCATCCTTGTCGCTCAAACTGGCGGTGTCAATCATCCGGTGAGCCAATTCGTGGACCAGGGTCAAGCGCCGGCGCTCCAAGGAAAACTCCTTGTTGACGACAATCACCGGCAGGCCGGGATTGTCCTTGCCGCGGCCCACTATGCAGGTAAAGCCGGAAACCCGCTGCGGGAGAGGAACGATGAGCACTTTAAGCCCTTTTTCCTCTAGCAGTTCGGTCATATTGGGAATCGGGTCAATCCCCAGATTCCACTTCTTCCGCACTTCGGTAGCGAGTGCCTCCGCATCGGCCGCTTCGTTCAGACGCCGAAGGGGTGCAATCGGGCACTGCCAAGCTGAACTCTCCAACTCCAGCACATGTTCAATCTGCAAATAGCGTTCGATCCACTCCAGGACTTCGGTCTCAACAGCGGCCCGGTCAGCGGCGGTCGTGTTGGCCTTGGTGCGGAACTCCACGCCAGACAGCACAACTCCCTGGGTATCCATCAGGTAAGCAATTGATACACCAAGGGTTTTGGCCAAGGAGATCAGAACGCCCGAACTCGGAATATCCTCGTTGCGTTCGTACTTTCCAATGGCCTGTGCGGTGACTCTGTCGTTCATTGCCGCTGCCAAACCCCGGAGGGAAAGGCCAGCCTTGCGCCGTGCGAGCTTGATGCGATCTGCGATCATGGCCAACTCCTCTATGATTTACAATCATGCACTAATCTGATGTTTTGTAAACCGCTTTCGGAGCAATGCGAGAACATTTCCAGTGGTTGTCGTGGCCGTGTGGCAAAAATCACGTCTGAGGACGCTTCCCATCGGAGATTTCGCGCCTATCCTAAATGTGGACAACAAATTGACTACAAACGATCTCTGAATTTGCTGCTCCAGACGAAGCGCGGCAAGAGGATTCATGGCAAAGCTGACAGAACAGGAACAACAAGAAGTTATTCGCTTTATCGAGGCGGGCAAGCCGCTCCCGGAGAAGTACCGCTTTCTGCTCTTTGACGATAAGCGCGAAGTGGAACTGGTGTGGAACGGCAAGACCAACGAGGTGACAAATGTCGTGCTGCCTTTTCAGGTGATCGAGCAGGTAGATGAACCGCGCGCCGAGAAACCGGAAGACATGGCTTTGCAAGCAGGGCTGTTCGATGAGCGCGGACGGCAGTTGAAGGGCTGGACTAACAAGCTCATCTGGGGCGACAACAAGCTGATTCTCTCTTCGCTGAAGAACGGGCCGCTACGCGAAGAGATCGAGGCGCAGGGCGGCCTGAAGCTCATCTACATTGACCCACCCTTTGACGTGGGTGCTGACTTCAGCATGGATATTGAGATCGGTGATGAGACGTTCATCAAGAAGCCAGGAATCCTGGAAGAGATTGCCTATCGAGATACGTGGGGCAAAGGTGCAGACAGCTTCATCGCAATGCTATATGAGCGTCTCGTTTTGATGCGTGATCTGTTGTCAGATGACGGAAGCATCTACGTTCATTGTGATTGGAGATCTTAGCGGAGATGGTAGCGGCCCAGCCCGTGTTTTCGGTAAACGTGGTTCAATTCCAGCGCCAGCAGGCAGACATTGGATGTTCGACCAAGCGGGTATAGACAAGGCGCTACTTGAAAACAGAATTTATTGGACAAAAAATGGAGTGCCTAGGCTAAAGAAGTATTTAGATGCCTCAGATGGTATGCCCGCAGGCGATCTGTGGGCCGATATTCAGCCTCTACGCTCTTGGCATCGAGATGAATCTACTGGATACTCTACTCAGAAGCCAGAGGCATTATTAGAACGGATAATAGACGCTTCCAGTAACGAAGGCGACATTGTAGCGGATTTCTTCGGTGGTTCTGGAACTACAGCCGCAGTAGCAGAAAAACTTGGCAGAAAGTGGATTTCCAGTGACCTTGGCAAGTTCGCCATCCACACCACAACTGAGCAAAAGCCATGGCACGGAACTGTTCGGCGCAACTGAGGTTGCGCACCCGGCGGTCGCCGCCATAACGGGCTACGCTGCGGGCAAACGAAGTCCAGGGAAGGAAATCCATCAACTGCGCGAACAGCATCTTGCCAGCGTTCACCGACGCCTCCAGAAAACATCTCTGGAATCAGCATCGCGGCAATTTCAAATCGACACCACCCGAAAACGCCCGCAACCATCCACACATCAGGCGGTTGCAGCCACCGAGTTAGTCGTTAACCGGACAGCAGTGTCATTCAGGATGAGTACGACGTTCAGGATCTTCTGGGAGCGTTATTAAAGCTCCATTTCGATGATGTTCGGCCGGAAGAATGGACCCCCAGTTACGCTGGAAGCTCAAGCAGAATCGACTTTCTCTTGAAAAACGTGAAAATAGCGATCGAAGTGAAGATGACGCGCAAGAATCTTGGCCAGAAAGAACTAGTGAACCAGTTGGCCATAGACATCCTCCGCTATCAGGCCCATCAGGATTGCCAAACATTGATCTGTTTCATCTACGATCCGGATGGCTTTTGCTCGAATCCTAAAGTGCTGGAATCTGACCTCTCGAAATCACATGGTGCTCTGGACGTGCTAGTAATCGTACGTCCACGCCTTCTTTAACCAATTTGAATTGTCCTATACCGGAAACAGCGTCGGCTGTTCTTCGGCAATATCTTTGTACTTGCGATGGTACGCTCGGACGAAAGCGTTCACGAGTTTGGAGTCGTCGCTTCGACGAATGGCCGTGTGTGTGTCCAGCAACAGCGGGGCATGAGTCAGCGGGCGGCAAATGATACCGGGCGTGTACATGAACTGAGTCAATCCCTGCGTTGAGAACGAAATGCCGAGGCCAGTTGTGACCATGTAGACCACTTCTTGCGGAGACAAAATGTGATGCAGCTCCCGGATATTGATGCCAAAAGACTTTGCCTGATCCATGAGGGTTTTGTATAGGGCAGGATGCGCACTTTCCTGGAGTACGATCCAGCAATCTTCCGCGAAATCTGTGAGTGATACTGTGCTTTTACTCGCGGCGGGATGATGATCAGGCATTACGGCGTGGAGCGGAGCTTTTGACAGGAATGTGTATAAAAGGCTCTCTGTTTGAACCGGGCGCGTAATGATAGCCATGTTCAATACGCCGTCCAGCAGCTTTTGGGTCAGAATGGGCGCAACGTCGGTTGTGGTTTCAACCCGAAGCTTTGGAAACTGCGGCAAGTGAACTTGGAACAGCAGCGAGAGCAAGCGCGGGTCGATGTAAGGTGAATGACCGACGAGCAGAATATGCTCCTTCCCTTCGTATGTTATCTGGCCGCGATGAATACCAAGTTTGATGTGCTGTATGGCTTGGCGAAACTCATTGACAAGTTCGGTTCCGGCGTCGGTAAACACAACTTGCTTGCTGTTGCGGTCGCAGATCGGGAAGCCGACAATTCCTTCCACCTGCTCAATCTGGCGGCTCAATGTGGATTGGACCAGATTCAGCTGGATTGCCGCACGAGTAAAATTCAGTGCCTCAGCCAAAGCCAGTATGGCCTCGATATGTCGCGTCTCAATAGCAACTGGCATAACGCACTCCTGGTTGGGGGATAACCAAGACTGGAGATGGCAGATGATCTCCAGAGCCGCTTACGATTCCAGTGTCCTGACGCCAGCGCGTTCAACGCCCATGGGCACATTGGACTCACCTATAAGCAGGGGTAGTAGCAATTGATGGACCAAATTCGACAGCAGAATTTACGCTTGTAATAGATTGCAAAATAAGCACTTGTATTACTAAGTCCGATCTGCGGCAAAATTTACGGCTATGTAAAAATTACCCAGAGAACCAAATCCTACCTGCTGCCAGATTGATTTTCCAGGCGGGGCTTCAGCCTCGCAGAAGGCAACCACTTTAGTGGCCGCACGGTTTAGTCCGCCGACCGCCAACCCGCCACCTTGCAGCTGGTGGTGGTTGAGATGAATGAAAAATCTTCAGCTATGCGCGGGAGGAATACCCGCATTCCCAAAAATCATTGGACGCAGGGGTGGCTTTCGAGGGACCGTAGAAGCACCATGTGGCCGGAACTTTGGCGCTGGTTGCGCCGTTTTTCCGAACCGTCAAATATCACCATGGACGGAGGAATCTTCCCCATGATTCTGGAAACCTTGCAGAAGCGCGAAACCATCATGAATATCCACGAAGTCGCCTGCTTGTTCGGCCTGAGTGAGTCGCTGGTCTATCGTATGGCCGCTGCCGGTCAAATCCCCACGGTTCGTTTTTGCGCTGCGTTGCGGTTCGATCCTTCCGAACTGGCAACATGGTACGAAAACCGTCTTCATCCCTTCGCTGGCAGAATTGCGCCAGCATCGCAACGCCCCATTGCACGCCGGATGAGAATTGCAGGTTGAGTCAGAAATCCATGCAGGCAGAAGTGTCGTCTCTGCGGATTTTTCGGTTTGAGGATGACGGATAAACGCCTTCCAACCATCTGCATCGTCAAAATGGAGAAGTACGAGTTAAAGCAGTAGAAAAATACTGCATTTGCAGTACACTATTACTGCAATGCTTTCTCTCCGATCCGAGCTGCGACGCAAGGTGCTGACCTTCTTTCTGATGAACCGGGAGGCGCGAGTTTACGTGCGCCAACTGGCCGTTGCACTTGACGTTGATTCGACCAATCTCTCCCGCGAACTGGCGCGGCTGGCCCGCGAAGGGTTTCTGCACGCGGAACCGGAGGGTCGCCAGCTCTACTATGGCGTCAATCGAGCCTACCCATACCTGAAGCCGGTCTTCACACTCCTCCAGGGTTCGGTAGGTATTGAGCCGACACTCAAGGGAGCGCTTCAACCAGTCGGAGGAATCGAGTCAGCTTGGATTTTCGGTTCCTTTGCCAAAGGGGAAGCAGACGCAACCAGCGACATTGACCTGCTGATCGTGGGACAGCCTGATCAGACACGGCTCTCGCGTGAGATACGCAAGGTCGAGCGGGCCCTCCGCTGTGAGGTTAGCTATACTGTCTTCACTCCCGAGGAACTGGAGCGGAGGCTCGCTCGGCGTGATCCTTTTGTCACCGACATTTGGACAGGAAAGCGGATTGAGGTAATTCGGAATGGCAACAACGAAGCCGCAGAAGATCGATCCCAAACAGGTGAAACAATTCCTGGCTGACGCGGAAAAGAAGGCTGTAGCGGCCCGGAAAAACCTGGTGATCGATGAGGAAACCGCCTATCAGACGGCTTATCAGGCCGTACTGAAAGCATCCTTGGCGCTGATGCTGAGCCACGGGCAGCGTCCGCGGGTGCAACTCGGCCACCATATCGCCATTCTTGAGTTCGCTCAGAAGCACCTCGATCCAGCGCTTGCGCCGACCTTCGACCTCTTCGATCGGATGCGCCGCAAGCGCAACGTCGCTTTCTACGACATCGCGCTCATCGGTGAAGTGGAGGCGGATGAGGCGGTCGCGGCAGCGGAAGCATATATGCCGATTGTTGCCGCAGACATCAAGAAGAGAATTCACTAAGTCGTCGCTGAGTTCCTCGGCAAATCAGAATGAATTTACTGAAGGCGAGAGCGTTTCACCTGCTGTTTGCGCGCTACATGGAAGCCCGTTCGGGGCAGTTTTCTGGGGCGGAGGGCAACTGGCCTTCTTCAGGTTAGCCGGAGGGCAGTTTCGTATCATTTTGGTGTCAGAAAGGGAAAATTTTCGTATCAAAAATGGGTGGAGGAAATACATCTCTCCTTCACCTCTCCTCCGAGAGGGGTGATACGAGTGATACGAAAAAATTAAAAACTTGACAGCCAGGAGCATTTTTAGGGAAATCGTCAAAATTATGGAAAACGTGTAACGTGTTCAAATGTAAGGTGTTGCATGCAACTCGCGCGATCTCAAATACTTGCCAAAAATGCCCCTAGAGAATTCGAATCCCTCCGCCCCGACCAACTAAACCACTGATCATATATACGATACTGACGATTTCAGGTGTGCATCTGATTTTTCCCGTCTCAGCACTGTAGTCGATATTGTAGCTGTCGCCGCCTTCGAGGAATAATCGATGGGATTCGCAGTGAGTCCCCATTGTTGTCACCTTGAGGCATTCATTTTGGGATGCTTTGCAATTTCAAACCACAGATCACTCAAAGATTGCATAGTGGTTGCTCCGCCCTATCGATTCTCCGTCTCAACATATTAGAACTGAATCTCGCCCTCGCCGACGTGGCGCACTGAGCGTGAGACAAGGAATCCTTGACTCTTGTCAGGAAGGGTGCGTGGATCATTCTTTCACTTGGCCCCCAGTGTCACAACGAACTGGCCGCGGCCCTCGAACTCGAACCATGAGATATCGCCGTCGGTTTCGGTCCGGTAAGCCACGGGTTTGCCGTCAGCCGCGGTGACTTTGATCGGCATGGTCAGTCCTCTGAAGGTAAGCGTGTTCTGACCGTATGCGTGTACGCGATACCGATTGTCCTCGACCGACTCGAGGCGAACACTGCTGGCGATGAGCCGGGCGTTGGGCCCTGATTCAGTTTGTGGAGCAGTGGACCTGGCGTCGGGTGTCATCTCGACTTCAATTTTGTTCACACTCTTGACGATGCGGTTCTCGGGAATCTGCAGGGAGCCTTCGAGCGGTTGGCCGTTGATTATAACGCGGGAGATGGTTCCCTGGCCGCGGTAGGTGATGTCGAGCAGGCCTCCACCATATTCATAATGATCGATGCTATCGAGATAGCGTGTGCCGCGAACGGCGACGCCGAAGGGCAGGCGGCGCAGTCCGAGGTTGGTGACCGCCGACAGCCAAGGCGCGATCGAAAAGACGATGGGACGGACATCGTGATACATATCGCCGTCAGTCATGTCCACGATTTCGGGGATGGTGCCAGCCATGGGCAGGTACTTGCCCGGACGCGCGCTTTGCGGCACGAGGTAGTCTAGAGCAGACATCACGTCGTCTTCGTTGTGGAGTTCGGTGTCGAGCGCGGTGAGCACGCCAGCGTAAGAGGAGATAAACATACCGCTGGGCCTGCTCTTTAAGTCCTGAACGAGCGACTGCTGATAGCGGCGAAAGTTCTTCGGCTGGAAGGGCTGGAACATAGGCAGCGACAGACTCCACTGGTAGTCGGGCGCATCCATTCCGAAGGGCTTGGCCTCGACCACGTCGCCCTTGTCGGTAATGAGTTCGCCGTAGTCGGGCAGCGGGTTGGGTGTCTCGTAGAACGGCTCCATGTGCAGTTCGAGCGCCTTGGCCTTCTTCAGGTAGAGGTCAGCCTTCTCTCCGCTCTCCATTGCCGACATCATGTAGTAGCAAGCCAGGTTGATGCTGTTGATATAAACGTCGTAGCTCTTGCGGATGAGGCGGCCATTGTAGAGTGAGTTCTGCGGAACCTCAGCCGCGCCAGTGGCTGCATCGTAGGCGTCATCGTAACTGCCGCTCATGGCGTTTTCGCCGTGATAGTAGCGAAAGAAGAGTCCGCGGCGCTGGTCGAAGGCGTAGCGTTCGAGCCAGTCCATCCCATCTTCCATGGACTTGATGTACTCGCCCTTGGTGAACGTGTCGTCGCCGGTGGCACTCCAATATAGGAAGGCCGGCCAGACGGCGTAGAAGAGCCCGTCTTCTTCGCGCTTGGTGATGGGCCCGGCCATGAGTTGTCCGAAGAAGCGTCCAGCGGGTTCATCGGCGCTGGTGTTGGGGTTGAGCAGGGCAAACTGGGCCTGCCATTGCGCGGGACGCAGCCAGCCAGTCTGAGCGAGATGCGCGGTGTTCATGCCGCCGTCGCGGAACCAGAGCAGGTAGTAAATGAACTGGTTGGTGGAGCGCATGAAGCCGTGCTCATCCTGCATGGAGAGCGCGATGCGCCGGTTGAGGTCGAGCAGCTTTTGCATCTCTGGACGGCCCTTGAGCCGGAAACGTCCGGTGTCGAGCGCGGCGGCGATCTTGCGCTCGTTGGCGGCGAGGGTGGCGTCGATGCCCTCGGCGAGAACGCGCGAGGCTACGCCGCGGATATGCTCCTTTTGCAATTCGGCGGCGATGGCGATGGGCTGTCCGGCCTTGAGGTGTGCGCGAGCGTAGGTGGGCCGGCCTTCATCGAGCGCGTGCTGATGTTGCAGGACGCCGTCGCCAGCGCCCAGCAGGACGACGTGGTCAAAGATATATCCGCGATCGGGATGGCTGACGTGCAAAACCTTGGGCGTGCGCTCGACAACGTGGTCTTCTTTGGCGCTCTTGAAATCGACGACGCCATCCTTCTCAAACCAGATCAGCACCACGGGCTGGTCGTAGACCTGCGCGATGTGGAGCGACTGCCTCTTGAAGCGCAGCACGGAGTGGAAGGGATCGTAGTCGCAGGCAATGAAATCGGCGGCGGCCAGATCAGGAAAGACGATGCGCTCGAAGACATCAGAGTGGTCGTCGCGGTTGGAGAAGTTGCGATCGCGGTAGCTCATGGACTTGCCGGCCTGGGGCGAAATCCAGAGCTGCAACCTTCCGCGATCGATGACGTACTCAATGCGGATTCCCATGCGGTTCTGCATGAGGACGAACTTCTCGGGATACTTCACCCCGAACTGCGAGGCGTTGAAGATCGGCGTGGTGTCATCGACTAGGTCGCTAAGAGGCGTCTGCGCCGGAGCGGTGAGCAGAAAGAACAGGCAACAGAAAAAAGAAGCAATGAGGCGTTTCATAGCGACTCCAGATAAGACGTTCCGAGAGCGAGTCAAAGGCGGGACCTAAGCGGCGCCTGCCAATGACGTGGTGAGCAGATTTTGGACTACACGCACTACTTCTTCGGCAACACAAACAGCGTGATCGACATCGCAGGGAAGGTAACATTTCTGATGGCGCTCGTCTCCGCCCTGGTGGCCACTGCCACATCCTGCAGCGCTCTTATGGCCGACAGGTCCGCGTTGCTGTACTGATACACCTGGGCCTTGCCCGCCGTCAGATGGGCCAGTACAACGTCGCTTTTCAGGTCGCCAAAGCTCTTGTTGATTACCATCACTGTGACCACATTATCCTTGCGCTCGGCTGCGTAGATCGAGAGCTTCGCCTGGTCGTCCGAGGTTGCCTTCAGGCTCATATCGCCGAACTCGCCACCAGCGTTGTTATAGTTACGGAAGATTTTGAAGGCCATCATGCCGGGGATCTGCGTCTTGGAATCCGGAGGGCCCCAAACGGTGCCCACATCCAGTCCTTCGCGGCCGAAGATGCCTAGAATGTCTGCCTGCGCGACGGCTCCGCTGATATGCTCCTGCGCGCCCCAGTTGTATTCCGTGATGGCCGTTTTCGTGCCGGGATAGTTGGCTGCGATCCACGACTTCATGCGCCGGATGATCTGAGGCGCCAGCGGCCTGGGAGTCTTGCTGGTGTCGTCCGGATCGGTCAGCGTTGGATCCGTGTAGGTCGGGTCCCAGAAGGCGCGCGTCGAATCGATCGCTGCCCGCTGCGAATCCGTTGTGCCCACGGAATTGAAGCCGGCATTGTTTGCCACAAAGTAGGTGTGCAGGTCGAGATAATCAAGGAAGCGGCGATGCTGCGGATCGGCATCCTGCGCCGCCTTGAACTGCCGCAGGTAATATTCGAGGAACGGCAGATCTCCGTGCGCCTTGCGGTCCGGCGCATTCCCGTTGAATACGTTCTTCGGCGCCGTTGCCCAGCCGAGCTCAATGTCCTTGCCGGAGTAGAAATACGAGGGCCAGAAGTCGAGCACCGGCCCGGTTACTTCAGCTGTCGGATCGGCATCCTTGATGGCCCTGGCGATCTTCAGTCCGTTGTTTGTCACCTCATCGTAGGTGAAGGGAAGCGGATGCACATCGCGGTGATTCATATCCCACCAGATCGGCTCGTTGTCCAGCGCGTACACTGAAACTCCGCCGCTGGCTGCGTTGCCAAACTTCTGCACCAGAAACTTCACCCAGTCGCCGACCCAGGCCTCGGTGATGGGCATATTGCTGTCGTTGGGATCATTGTTGGTAATCTTCGTCAGATCCGGGCGAAGGCCGTTGCCGCAGTCGGGCAACTGTGGATCGGTCTTGGCCTGCTGGCCGTATTTGGCGACGGAGAAACTGCACGACTTGTCGCGTGTCTTGGCCACCCATCCGATCACCGGCACGGTGCAAATCGTTTTGGCGCCGGCGGCCTTGTCCAGCACAAACTGGTCGTTGAAGTCGCCGAACTCGGGATGGTTATCACTGGCGTTGGCTTTGCTCTCAAAAAACCAGTCGAAGCCCGCGTTGGTGATGTTGAGCTTGTAGTTGTAGCGGGTGGTGGAGTTTCCTCCCCAGCGGTCCACGCCAAGCCGCGCCGACTTCAGCGTAACTGGATCCAGATCATAGGAATTTGCGCCATAGATCATCGGGTTGATTGTATGCACCGGCGCGCCGGCATCTACCGTCATCGCCGGACCGGCAGCCACCGGCAGCGGCGCCAGCATAATCGTAGCGGTTGCGAACTTGCTCGCATCCGCCAGGCTGGCCACCTTCACCGTCACCATGGCCGGCGCCGGAAAGGGTGTGACATACAATCCCGTATCGCTGATCTTGCCGAAGGTACTGTTGCCGCCCGCAACTTCGTTCACCGTCCACCTCAGCGCCCTGGCGAACTCACCCGTGCCGGTGACCGTTGCCGTAAATTGCTTGCTCTCGCCCGGTATCAGCGTCACAGAGGACGGCGTTAGCGTCACCCCGGTCACGGAGCCTGCCTGCGCGGCTTGATCGCTGCCGAAGGCAGGGTTCGCCAGGCATAGGCCCAGCACTGCAGTGAGCACGATTGTGTTCTTCATCAATCCAGTTTCCTTCCCAAAAAACCTGGCGCCCACAACTTCCATCAAGGGCCGTGGAAGCTGTGCGGCAAATACCATAGCTAACTTGAGTACGCCGCAATTCTATCATTCGCCAAGGGCGCGGCACTCACATCAATAGCGAACAGCCCAATTGCACGAGGGGAGTCTGGCAAACAGGTGCAACCGAATCGTCCCAAATCTTTTCCATTCTCTCAGCGTACGTCCTGCTGCCCTCCTCCCCCGAAATCCCTGCCTCAACTCTCTACTGGCTCCCTTTTCCTCTGCCCTTGACAACCCGTGTAACTGCGATCAAACCGGGCCTCCCTGTTAGCTCAAGGTCGCAGCCCCTTTGGCAACTTCTCGGAACTGATCTATGGATTGAACCGGTAAGCTGCATACTCGAATAATTTCTGTGTATTTCGCCCGCGCTTGTGGCCTCCACGCAATCGCTCGATTCGAACGACGGCGCTTTCTGCCGAAAGACACTCAACTTCGAGTAAAGCTGTCCGCCACGGAAAACGAGACGAATGGTTCAGGTTCGCGGCCACTTGCAGCTTGTAGCGGCGGCAGACAATAAGAGTGCAGAAGGCATGAGACGTCGGGCGGCAATTGTTAGCCCGAGTTCGATCAAGCCTGCGCTTTCAGCGCCGCCACACTTTTCCGCGTCTGGCTCACAAACTCCTGATCCTCTGGCGCGTCCAACTTGATTAACTCAAGGTTGATCTCAACATTTGCGAGGGCTCCTTCGAGGGCGGCTTTTGCCAATGCAATCGCTGTCGTCAGATCAGAGCTCATGTTGGGGCTGGTGATCGGTTTCAGCCTCAAGGCAATCTGTTGCACTGCGACGGCGCGTTCGGCCACTCCCAGAGGAACAGTCGTTGCTTGTTGAAGCGCGTCCATGATCATCCGTTCGCCTGTGGAGGATTCCTTCGCCGCCTTGTAAGCCTTCATGACCACGCTGTAGGAGTCGGCGTCGGCGTCGATGGCGCACTTCATTTCCTCGCGAATCAGAGCGAGACGGGCGATGGCTTCGCTGAGTTGGCCTTCGTGCTGCAAGTAGGCCTTCTTGCCTCTTGACATGGAAGCGACCATTCCGGCCAGGCCAGCGGCCATGGCGCCAGTGGCTGCTGCGGCGCTTCCTCCCCCTGGAGTTGCTGTTGGAGCTGCCAGTTGTTCGATGAAGGGTTCAACGCCCGCGCACAGGCCACCAACCGCTGTTTTTCCGCTCATCACCGTAGCAAGACGATTTTCAAGGATCAGTGAGGAGTCGAAGTTCTCCACTTGCAGAAACCACTCGGCGGCCTGCTCCAAAGCCAGCTTGGGAATCAGCCCGACAATCTCGCTTGAAACAGGAACGACACCGTAGCGCTGCGCCTCGCGCTTTACGAATTCGAAGACGCGGTGGATGGGGGTAAGCTCGAAGTCGGTCAGGTTCATCGAGACCTGAGCCATGCCGCGGACAAGGAACCCCGCACCCTTGACGAAACGCAGGCCGCCGCTGGAGAAACGCACAGCCTTGGCGATTTTCTTGGCGATGGCTACGTCGGCCGTGTTCAGAAAGATGTTGTAAGCAATGAGAGGTTTGCGCGCGCCAACCACGGTGGCTCCGGCGGTGGGATGCACGCGCGGTTCGCCGAAATCGGGCTTGCGGGCGGGACTGGTGGCAATTTCGTCGCGAATGCCCTCAAACTGGCCGCGGCGAATGTTTTCCAGGTTCTGCCGCTCAGGCGTCGTGGCGGCGGCTTCGTAAAGATAGACCGGAATCTCAAAGCGCTTCCAGATCTCGGCTCCCACCTGGCGGGCCATTGCCACGCAGTCTTCCAGGGTCACACCGTCAATGGGAATGAAGGGAACGACATCGGTCGCGCCCATGCGCGGGTGTGCACCCTGGTGGTGCGTGAGATCGATCAACTCGGCAGCCTTGCCCACGCCGCGAATCACGGCCTCCTGAATGGCTTCTCGTTCGCCGACCAGCGTGATAACGGAGCGGTTATGGTCGGAATCCATCTCCTGATCGAGAAGATAGACGCCGGGAATCTTCATGGCTTCGACAATGGCTTCGACTTTGCTAGCATCGCGGCCTTCGGAGAAATTGGGAACGCATTCAACAAGAGTATTGGGCACAGGAAGAAGGATAATGATTGCGGCTCGATCCGGCAACTGGCGTTGAGACCGTACAGCCCTGTTCGCGCGACGGTAGTATTCTGTGTATCGGCTTATTGGGGGACTGCGAGAAGGTGTGGCAGCAGCTCCTCAAGGAGAGAGAGCGTATGACGACGACAATGACTCCAACAATTCGCGCGCCCCGAGGCAGCCAGATGCGCTGCAAGGGCTGGCAGCAGGAGGCGGCATTGCGCTGCCTGATGAACAACCTCGATCCGGAGGTGGCCGAGAGGCCCGCGGATCTGGTGGTCTATGGAGGCATCGGCAAGGCGGCGCGCAACTGGGAGTGTTTTCACGCCATCGTCCGCGAGCTGGAGAATCTGGGAAACGAGGAGACGCTGCTGGTGCAGTCGGGCAAGCCGGTGGCGGTGTTTCCCACGCACGAGATGGCGCCGCGGGTGATCATCGCCAACTCCAACCTGGTGGGCAAGTGGGCCACATGGGAGCACTTCAACGAGCTGGACCGCAAGGGATTGATGATGTACGGGCAGATGACCGCCGGCAGTTGGATTTATATCGGCACGCAGGGAATTTTGCAAGGGACCTTCCAGACCCTTGCGGCGCTGGCCGAGCGGCACTATGGCGGGTCGCTGAAGGGCAAGCTGGTTGTTACCGGCGGCATGGGCGGCATGGGCGGAGCACAGCCGTTGTCAGTGACGCTGAACGATGGAGTCGTGCTGGTCGTCGACGTGGACCGCAGCCGCATAGAGCGCCGTGTGGCCAATCGCTATTGTGACATGGTTGTTGAAAACCTGGATGAGGCGCTGCAGCTCTGCGAGAGCGCCCGGCGCGAGGGCCGGCCGTTGTCGGTGGGTCTGGTAGGCAATTGCGGTGACGTGCTTCCTGAAATTATACGGCGGGGCGTGGTGGTAGACGTAGTGACCGACCAGACCAGTGCGCACGATCCGCTGAACGGATACGTCCCGCAGGGACTCACACTGGATGAGGCCGCCGAACTGCGGCGGCGCGACCCCGACGAGTATGTACGCCGCTCAACGGCGACCATGGTTGTCCACGTGAATGCCATGCTCGCTTTACAGCGCGCCGGCGCCGTAGTCTTCGACTACGGCAACAACATTCGCCGCTTTGCCTTCGATGCCGGCTGCGCGGATGCGTTCCAGATTCCCGGCTTTGTGCCGGAGTACATTCGTCCGCTTTTCTGCACGGGACAAGGGCCATTCCGCTGGGTGGCGCTTTCCGGCGATCCCAAAGACATTGCCCGTACCGACGATCTGGCCCTAGAACTCTTTCCGGAGAACAAAATTCTTACCCGTTGGCTGCATCTTGCGCGTGGCAGCTTCGCCTTCCAGGGGCTGCCGTCGCGTATCTGCTGGCTGGGCTACGGCGAGCGCGCGCAGATGGGCGAAGCGATCAACGAACTGGTTCGCAAGGGCGAGATCTCCGCGCCGATTGCAATCGGCCGCGATCACTTGGATACAGGCTCGGTGGCCAGCCCCTATCGAGAGACAGAGAAGATGCTGGACGGATCGGATGCAGTTGCAGACTGGCCCATTCTGAATGCGCTGCTGAACACCGCATCGGGCGCGACCTGGGTGAGCTTTCACCATGGCGGTGGCGTAGGAATGGGTTATTCGTTGCATGCCGGACAAGTGACCGTGGCTGACGGCACTTCGCTGGCAGCGCGCAAGATTGAGCGTGTATTCAACAACGATCCCGGCCTTGGTGTGGTTCGCCACGCCGACGCTGGCTACGAATTGGCGCGGCAGACTGCGCGCGAACGCGGCATTCGGATGCCGATGGCGGAAAAATGATGGTGGCCGAATCGTTTGCCGTCGTCAACATCGGGCAGCTTGTGACGCTGGCTGGGCCTCAGCGTGCGCGTGCCGGCAGGGAACTGAGCGAACTGGGCCTCGTTGAAAACGCTGCTTTGCTCGTTGAGGACGGACGCATCGCCGCCGTCGGCGCGTATCAGGAACTTCGTTCGCGCATTTCCGAGGGAACCACAATCATCGACGCGGAAGGCGGTTGCGTAACGCCGGGCTTCGTGGATGCACACACGCACCTGGTCTTTGCCGGCAATCGCGCGGCTGAGTTCGAGCAGCGTATCAGAGGAGCCAATTATCAGGAGATTGCCGCGGCCGGCGGAGGCATTCTGCGCACAGTGAGGTTGACCCGCGCGGCAAGCGAAGAGGAATTGCTCACGGCGGCGCGACGGCACCGGGACTGGATGCTGCGCTCCGGCACAACCACCATCGAGGCCAAATCAGGCTATGGACTGGAGCGTGAAACAGAGTTGCGGATGCTGCGTGTGCTCGCGCAACTCAATGTGGAGGGTCCCGCGCGTATTGTCTCTACTCTGCTGGCTGCGCACGCAGTCCCCCCGGAGTTCGCGGGCCGCTGTCAGGAGTATGTCCGCTGGATTGTGGAAGAGTTGATTCCCGAGGTTTGCGCTGCAAAGCTGGCCACTTCGTGTGATGTCTTCTGCGATGATCATGCTTTCACAGTCAATGAAGCGCGCAGTGTGCTCACCGCGGCACGCCGCCACGGCCTGCGTTTGCGTGTTCACGCGGAGCAGTTCCGGCCTGGAACTGGAGCCACGCTGGCCGCGGAACTGGCTGCGGCAACCGCCGATCATCTGGAGGCCGTTACAAGCGAGACGCTCGACCTGTTGCGTCAGGCTGCTGTGCAGCCCGTACTGCTGCCGGGCTCGGTCTTTGCGTTGGGGCGCAAGCAGTATCCACAGGCGCGGAAGATGATCGAGATGGGCCTGGGAATCGTCCTGGCTACCGATTTCAATCCGGGGTCGTCTCCAGTGGCGTCCATGCCCTTCATTTTGTCGCTGGCCTGCGTGCAGATGTGTTTGACCCCTGCCGAAGCGTTGACTGCTGCGACGCAGAATGCGGCGTGCAGCCTTGGTCTGGGAGACCGTGCGGGGTCATTGGAAGAAGGAAAGGATGCCGATTTCCTGATTCATGAATTTGGCGATTACCGCGAACTCGCGTACTTTATCGCTGTGCCTTTCAGGCCGCGCGTCTTTGTTGCAGGCAAGGAAGTTTATGCGTAGAGATTCGGCGAGAGTTTATTATCATCCGACGCTTTCAGATACGCCCTAGCTATGTCGCCGCTTCCGGCAAACTAGCCAACATGCCGCAACTCCGCGAATCCGGGCCACACAGCACAAAGGTGGATGGATAGGTGTCGGCGCAAATGTCTTCGTGGACTCTTAATGAGGCAGGCGAGGCAAGGACGGCTGAGAATCACCCTGCCTTTCTTCCGCAAACGCTGGCTGTTTGGACGCAAACGTTGTGTTGGCCTTGCAATCTGCCCCAGGAGTTATACAATTCAATAAAACCGGTGACGAAAGAGGAGATTCCGGCTCAACTCTATTCGCATGACAACGGCAGTACGACGAAAACGGGCACTTTGAAAACAGGAAACTTAGGGGAGCTTCCGAATAGAGATTAGCTCTTTCAAAGCAAACGAGGATTCGGGATTCCTCAGAGGTATCTTAAACTCTGCCATCGCTGAACAGTGCAGGAACTGGTCGAGTTGCTTTCTGCTGATGCTGCCAACCAAATGATCCAGGCGAAAATCCCTGGTTTGCAAAGCCCGTTACCTGAAAATACTGTCCCGCGTCTCCCAAAATGACTTTACCAACCATTCCAGAGAATTCACAGTGAAAAATGCGGGCTAGAGATTATCGGCTTGGAACCCAATCGCAGCGTGGGAGGTCAAGAATGCCTGATGGAAACAACCCGATCTTGCAGCAAAGACTGCGAATAGCCTTGACCGGCGTGGTTTTCCTTGCCGTTCTACTCTGCGCAATTTGGCTTCTGCCATTCGAGAAAAGCACGTCTGCCAGCGTTGAACGCCAGGAAGCTGTCCCGGCCGCACCGGATTCAGAAAAGGCAAAGGCGCAGATCTCCGTCGACTACCCGGAGGACGGCTCCATCTTCCCTCCTGGCATTACGCCACCTACGTTCATATGGAGGGATGCGGCAGCAACATCCTGGCGCATCACGATATCCTTTGCCGATAATGCTCCGACTATCCGCGCTCTATCCAAGGGAGAGCGGATGCATATCGGCGCCATTGATCCAGACTGTGCCGCCAGCACCAACGAACCTCCAAGCCTGACCCCGCAGCAGGCGGAATCCTGGACCTGGATGCCCGATACAGCGGCTTGGTCGGCCATGCAACTTCATTCCGCAAGACGGCCAGCCTCGGTAACGATCACCGGTTACCAGAATGGCAAAATCGCTTCCTCTGCGCACATCACATTCTCTACATCGATGGATCCAGTGGGCGCTCCGATCTTCTATCGTGATGTGCCGCTGATGCCAAGCCCAGGCGCGGACGGGATAGTTCAACCCCTTTCCGCTTCTGCGATCCCTCTCATCCAGTGGCGGCTTCGCGATATTCGCAAGCTGGAAAGCCGAGTCGTTCTCAAGAACGTGCACACCTGCGTCAATTGCCATTCTTTTTCTGCGGATGGAAAGACGATGGGAGTTGACGTGGATGGCCCCGGCAACGACAAGGGCCTGTATGCCATTGCGCCAATACAACGGCACATTTCGATTGAGAATAAGGATGTTGTGCATTGGAACACCGATGGTCAAGTCGGTACGACCCGGGTGGGTTTCATGTCCCAGGTCTCGCCGAACGGTCAGTTCGTAGTGAGTACCTTTGCCGGCCCATCTCTCAGCGTCCCCAAGAGCTATTACGTCACAAATTTCACAGACTATCGCTTCCTCCAGGTCTTTTATCCAACGCGTGGCATTCTGGAGTGGTACAGCCGTACTGCGGGCATGCGCCGGCCGTTGCCGGGTGCCGACGATCCGCAGTATGTGCAGACCGACGGGGTATGGAGTCCGGACGGCAAATGGATCGTGTTTGCGCGAGCCGATGCGCGCAATCCGCACGAAGAGGGCCAGCAACTGGCAAAATACGCAAATGATCCCAACGAAACCAAGATCCAATACGATCTTTACCGAATCCCATTCAATGGCGGACTCGGAGGCACGCCTGAACGCATTATTGGCGCTTCGCAGAATGGCATGAGCAACAACTTCCCAAAAGTTTCGCCGGATGGACGCTGGATCGTCTTCGTTCAATGCCGTAACGGCCAGCTCATGCGTCCTGACAGTCAACTCTACATCGTTCCCTTCAGCGGAGGTAAAGCACGCCGGCTGCGTGCCAATACCTCGCTGATGAACTCCTGGCATAGCTTCTCGCCCAACGGCCGGTGGCTCGTCTTTTCTTCCAAGGCCCGCTCGCCTTACACACAGATGTATCTCACTCACATAGACGCCAACGGCAATGACAGCCCTGCCATCCTGATCGACAATTCAACCGCCGCCAACCGTGCAGTAAACCTGCCCGAATTTGTCAATATCAAAGGCGACGGGATCGAGGACATTCAGGTCCCTGCCGCCGATGTCTACAAGCTGATGGACGAGGCCATGCATTTCGAAGAAAAAGAAGATTTTGCCCAAGCCCTGGAAATTTTGAAAAAGGCCGTTACGCTTGAGCCTGACGATGCCAGAATTCAGAACGACTTGGCGAACAATCTTATTAAAACCGGGGACCCGGAGGGGGCCATCGAACACCTCCGCGAAGCCATCCGCATCAACCCCTTGATGGTGCAAAGCCACTATAACCTTGGTATGCTTCTGTTGCACCAAGGCCATCCGGATCAAGCATTGCCTGAACTGGAAACGACCGTCACACTCAACCCGCGATATGCACCTGGAGAGGAGGTTCTGGCTGGTTGCTATGGCGCGCTGCATAACGATTCCGAGGCCCTCGCCCACTGGCGCAACGCGCTCGCTATTGAACCTAAAAGCGTCTCCGCTCTCGTCGGCCTTGCTCGCTTTCTGGCGAGCTCGTCGGACGATACCTTCCGCAATGGGGCCGAAGCTGTGGCAGTTGCCGAGCAAGCCAACGATCTTACATCGGGAGCCGATCCGAGAGTGCTCGACACTCTTGCCGCTGCCTATGCCGAGGCCGGGCAGTTCCCGCAAGCGCTCAGAGCCGCCAATCGCGCCTTGGATCTGGCAACTGCCAGGGGAGATGAGGCCACAATTAACGGGATTCGTTACCGGATAAGCCTCTATATGGAGGGCAAGCCATTCCATGTCAAGGGCGGAGTAAAAGGGAACCAGTAGAGGATTGGAAAGGGGTATTTCGGGGGAGGAAGGGCGCTAAAGCGTAGCGGAAGTGCCCCTCCTCCCCCGAGACGTGTTTGCGCGGGGGAAGTCCGGTAGGAGCCGGGTGGGCCGCAGAGTGCAGAGGAACTGGGCTAGGCTCCTTTGGCGTCTACCAACAAAGCGCCACAGAAGCGAAGCGCCCTGCCTTGAACCGGATCGCTGCAATCTTCGCACTGCAAGATCAGAACCTTGAGGCAGACAAAGCATAGTTGCTCGAACGACCACCGCCGACAGCAGGCATAAAAAGGGCTCCCGTCAGGGAGCCTTTTCTCATCTTCAATACTCTGTTTCGTGCCAGCACAGTAGGTCAACTTGTCATTGTACCTTTTGTGCCTTGATGTCACATGCCAGATCGGACTTAAGCCATTTAGAATCTGGCGGGGACGACGAGGCTCGAACTCGCGACCTCTGCCGTGACAGTGAATCGACAACTGGTAACTTATTGAAAATAGGGG
>CAYLHL010000010.1:0-69506 GCA_964383595.1 uncultured Occallatibacter sp.
ACATCATCTGCTTGGTGTGGATGTAATTGCGCGAGCCGCCGCCTTCAATCATGTAGCTGGCCAGCGTGTAGGGCGCGCCACAGAAGCCGATGATGCCCAGGCGATTGCCGAAGTGGGCAGCGACTTTTTCGATGGCGCGGGCGACGTAAATCAGGTCGGCGGCGCGATCGGTACGGAGGGCACGCACATCTTCGGCGGTGCGGACAGGGTGATGAACCACCGGCCCCTCGCCCGCCTGAAACTCGAAGTCCAGGCCCATCGGCTCCAGCGGCAGCAGCAGGTCGGCAAAGATAATCGCCGCGTCCACGCCCAGCTTCTCCGCGGCGGTAATCGTCACCTCGGCGGCAAGCTCCGGCTGCTTGCAGATTTCGACGAGCGTGTGATGTTTGCGCACAGCGCGGTACTCCGGCATATAGCGGCCGGCCTGGCGCAAAAACCAAACTGGTGTCCGGTCAACCGGCTGGCGCAGGCACGCGCGAAGAAAACGGCTGCCGCCGTCCAGGTTTGCGGGAGTGGTTTCGGCGGCGTCGGTGGGATGGCCTGGCTTCATACTGAGATGATTCTACCCGCGAGGACTCACGTTCTGTTCCCTCTTCCCTGTTTTCGGGAACCGCGCGCCGCGCCTAAGCGTATCATCCTTCCAGTGCAGGAGAAAGCCCCATGAGCAGCCAATCGTATCCCAATCCGCAAGCCATCTTTTACCAGCAATACGCGGCGGTGCGCCGCGACGAGGTCGCCGGCGTCCTGCTGGCCCTGTTTCTGGGCGGCTTCGGCATTCACCACTTTTATCTGCGCCGCACCGGCCTGGGAGTCGTTTACCTGTGCTTTTGCTGGACGCCGATTCCCTGGATTCTCGGCTTTATCGAGTGCTTCTTCATGCCCGGCCGGGTGCGCGAGTTCAACGCCGTCCAAGCCGCGAGCATTGCGGCGATGCTGGGCATCGCGATGCCGGGCTGGGGATATCCCTTCAATGTGACCTTCAACGCGCCCCCGGCGGTGCAGACCGGCACACTGATCGCTTGCGGGCGCTGCGGGCAAACCAATTCGTCGGGCGTGCGCTTCTGCTCGGCCTGCGGCGCGCCGTTCTAAGGCATTTTTGCTTTTGCTATAAACTTCGGTGCCCCATCCATTCCGCGCTGTTTGCGGAATGGATGGGATACCGGCAAAATTCCGGTCTACATTGTTTCTAAAAAATGGCTACGGATAGATGCGGTGCAGTGTGCGGGCAAAGGGAATCGTCTCACGCACGTGATCAAGCCCGCAGATCCAGGCAACGGCGCGCTCAATGCCCATGCCAAATCCGGAGTGAGGAACCGAGCCGTAGCGGCGCAGATCAAGATACCACTGGAAGGCTTCCTTGGGCAGGTTGTGCTGCTCGATGCGCGCGTTCAACAACTCATAACTCGAAACGCGCTGCGAACCGCCGATGATCTCGCCATAACCCTCCGGCGCCAGCACATCAACGCAAAGGGCGAAACGCGCGTCTGCCGGGTCCGGTTCCATATAGAAGGCCTTCACGTCGGCGGGATAGCGATGCACCATCACAGGCCGGTCAAACTGGCTGCTCAGCCAGGTTTCGTCAGGCGAGCCGAAATCGTTGCCATACTCAAAGGGCGCTTCCAGGTGGCCGTCCTTGTAGGCCTGGTTGAGCATCTCCGCGGCCTCGTCGTAACGCAGGCGCGGAAAGGGCGGCAGAATCGCTTCGAGTTTTGCCGGATCACGGCCAATCACCGCCAGTTCCGAGGCTCGATTCTTGAGTACGCTCTTCACTATGTGCGAAAGAAAGTTTTCCGCCAGCTCCAACAGGCCATCGAGATCCATGAAGGCAACCTCCGGCTCAATCATCCAGAACTCGGTCAGGTGGCGGCGGGTCTTGGACTTCTCGGCGCGAAAGGTGGGGCCGAAGCTGTAAACCTTGCCCAGCGCCAGTGCCGTGGACTCGATATACAACTGGCCGGATTGCGTCAGATAGGCCGGATCGCCGAAGTAATCCACGGGAAAGAGCGTCGAGGTGCCCTCGCAGGCCGCCGGCGTCAGAATCGGCGGGTCGGTGCGGATAAATCCATTGGAGTCAAAGTACTCGGCAGCCGCGCGCATGATCTCGGCCCTGATGCGCAGGATTGCCGACTGGCGTGGAGAGCGAATCCAGAGATGGCGATGCTCCATCAGAAAATCAACGCCGTGCTCCTTTAAGGTGATGGGATAAGGGTCGGATTCAGGAACGCGCTGCACCACTTCCAGACCTTCCACGTCCAGCTCAAATCCTCCAGGTGCGCGCTTGTCGGCTCTCACCTTGCCGGTTACGATGACGCTCGACTCCTGCGTCAGACCCTTGAGCGTCTCAAAAACTTCAGCCAGTACGCTCTTTACGTGGGCCACGCCCTGGATGGTGCCAGTGCCGTCGCGAAAGATGGGAAAGAGCAGCTTGCCGCTCTCGCGCAGGTTATAGAGCCAGCCGCGCAGAGTAACGGATTGGCCTTCAAATTGGCCAAGAGTGGCGATGGTGGCCACCTGCGGTGCGGCAGACGCCGCTTGCGCGGCGGGAATAATTGGATCTTCGGGCATAGACTTCCTCGCTGGCCATGGTGGCCGGACTCTCTAGCATAACGCGTGGAGCTGGGTTTCGAGCCATCCCTCCCCTGCCGCAAAAGCAAGAACGCGAAAATGTCAGGGCAGCCGCAAGAGTAAAGATTCCTGCCATGAAAGAAGCATTGCGTCTGCAATATAACTTCAGTACCATGAGAATAGTTTTTGATGCGCGTAACATTTTCCCGGCGTTCGTGCGATTTTCAGGACGGCTGGAGGGTCTATGAGCGAGGCGGCGGCAGTACACAGCGAAGAAACGCAAATGTCGCAGGTGGACACGGAGACCACGGCGCGGGTCATTGCCGAAAAGCACATCGGCGAGCGAATCAAGCGGTTGCGCCTGAAAAAATCGATGGGGCTGGTCGAACTGGGCCGTCACACCGGGCTTTCGGCCAGCTTTTTGTCGCAGTTGGAGACGGGCCGGGTGGTGCCCACGCTGCGCAACCTGGCGCGCATTGCCATGGTTTTTTCCAAGGACCTCTCGTATTTCTTCGAGTGCGATCCGGCGGCTGTATTCCGGATTCATCGCCGCAAGGAGCGCGTCAGGCTGCCGCAAACCGGGGTCGAAAAGCCAACTTACTTTTTTGAGAGCCTGGGCTACATGGTTCCCGACCGGTACATGGACCCTTACTTTGCCGAGTTCATGCCCCTTGAAGAGAATCAGGAACCTGCGGCGCATATGCATGCGGGCTTCGAGTTTCTTTACCTGCTGGAGGGCGAGCTGGAAGTGCGCCACGGCGAGCAGCATTGCGTCCTGGGGCCGGGTGACGCGGCGTACTTTGATTCCAGCACACGGCACTCTTACCAGTGCGCGGGCAGCAAGCCGGCCCAGGCGATGATCGTCACCATGCGCCAGCCGCCGCCGGCCATGCCCATGCCCCAGCGGGCAATGAGCGCGGCCGCGGGCGCCTCCGAGCAAAAAAAACTGTAGCGCTTTTTTCCTATTTATGTGCAGTGCGGCGTGGACCGGGAGGTCCACGCGACAGCCGGCCAGGAGGCCGACGCTACCTGTTCTTGAAGCGACCTTGCGGGAACCTTGAATCGCAGGGATCAGCGAGTCTGCCCTATCGCAATGCGCGCGTGCAGCGTTAAGTCGCGCGAAGATGTACCTGCGAATACTTCGTAGCTTCCATCCGGAGTTATCCAATGGTGGAGCGAAGCATCAAAGATCGAAAATGCGCGGTCGTCCAACAGGAGGCTTACCGGTTTCGTTTCCCCGGCCTTCAGTTGGACCTTGGCAAACACGCGCAACTGGTGTGGAGGCTCTCCATTCTTCGCCGGCTGCCCCACATACACCTGGACCACCTCAGCGCCCTCCCGGCTGCCCGTATTGGTCACGTTGAGTTTTACCCGCACTCTTCCACGCGCCAACCCGGATTGAGTGTCGAGCTTCGCCGGCGCCACAACCAGATTGCTCAGCTTGAACGTGGTATACGACAGGCCGAAGCCGAAGGGGAACAAAGGCTGGGTATTGGTTGCGTCATACCAGCGATAGCCGACATTGAGTTTTTCGCTGTAAGTGGATAGCCCATTCACGCCCGGCCACTGTTCCAATTGCGCGGTGGGTATCTCAGCCGCGGAGCGTGGAAAGCTCAAAGGCAGCTTCGCGGATGGATTGACGTCTCCATAAAGCACGGCGGCGATTGCGTTGCCGTCCTCCTGGCCTGGATACCACGCCTCGATCACTCCGGCAACCGCGTCAATCCAGGGCATCAGCACCGGGCCTCCCGTATCAAGGACAACAATCGTCTTCTTATTCACCGCTGCCACGGCCGCGATCAGCTGATCCTGAGCGCCGGGTAGTTTGAGATTGGGCCGGTCGTCTCCCTCGGTTTCATCCGTGTGCACGAATACAATCGCCACCTCCGCCGCCCGCGCTGTCTTAGCGGCGGCATTCAGGTCGCTGCCATCCGCATACAACACCTGCGCGAGCGCGCCAGCCCGTTTGCGGATTCCCTCCAGTGGACTCACAATATAAGGCGCAACCACCGCGGAGCTGCCGCCCCCTTCGGCCTTCGGCTCCTTGCCGCCCGCAGTGCCGAAGACCGCGATGGACGACTTGGCGGGAAGAGGAAGAAGATTCTTATCATTCTTCAGCAGAATGGTGCCTTGTTCAGCGACTTCGCGGGAGAAGGAATCGTGCTCCGGGCTGCGCACATTGGCCTCCCAATTGCCCGGCTGCGACTTATCAAAGAGGCCCTGGCGAAAGATAGGCACTAATATGTCGCGAATATGCTCGTCCAGCGCGGCGACACTCACATCGCCCTTCAGCACGGCCGCTTTCAGCGGCGCGCCATAAAACGTATCGTCGGGCATCTGCTGATCGAGCCCGCCAGTTACCGAACCGATGGTGGAGTGTGTAGCTCCCCAGTCGCTCATCACCCATCCGTCGAAGTTGAGCAATTTACGCAAAAAGCCGTTCAGAATCTCCGGATTCTCGCAGGAGTAGATTCCATTGGTCTTCACATAAGCGCACATCAGCGTGCCTACATGACCATCGAGAATGGATGCCTCGTAGGGCGGAAAATAGATCTCCCTGAGAGTCCGTTCATCGACAATGGAATCTTCCTTGAAGCGGTTGCTCTCCTGGTTCATCGTCATATACATATTGGCGTCGGCAATCGGACCCTGGCTCTGAATGCCTTTGATCTCCGCCACAGCCATCTGGGCGTTGAAGGTCGGATCTTCGCCATAACTCTCAAAGGTGCGTCCCCATTCCGGAACGCGAACCACATCAATGGTTGGACCAAGCTCCACATTGGTGCCCTTGGCCCATTGTTCCTGGCCAAGAACCTTTCCGTACTCGTTGATCAGGCCAAGATCCCAACTCGACGCAACGGCGATCGGCGCCGGCAGCAGAGTGATGTCGCGCGCTCCGTTGCCAACTCCCGCGCGTCCGTCGGCCAACCTCAGCGCCGGAATGCCAAGCCGCGCATTGCCGGGAACGTATCCCACATATCCCTTCACCGGGATCGGGCTTACTCCGTGCATCATCACGATCTTCTCGTCCAGCGTCATTTCCTTGATAAGCAGATTGGCGCGCTGCACCGGAGAGAGCGACTTGTTCATCCAGGGCCGCGAAGCCTGATCCTTGGCCGCAGTGCTTATCACATCCGCGGCCCAGAGAGCCGGAACGGACAGAAGCGCGCCGGCCCCAATCAAAAGACAGCCAACCAAGTGCATGAATCTGCGCATGACTTCTCCAATAGCTTGGAATCATTTTGTCTCGATTCAGTCTACGCTTGCCGAACCGGGATGCGCCTGATGGGAATAAGGAATTCCATCTTCCCCGATCAGCCCAAAAACATCCCGGCAATCGAAGCCGAAATCAGATTCGCCATCGTTCCGGCGAGCATCGCCCGCACGCCTAGCTTGGCCAGTTCATTGCGCCGCTCGGGAATCAGCGCGCCGATGCCGCCGATCTGCATTCCAATCGATCCGAGGTTGGCGAAGCCGCACAAGGCAAAGGTCGCGATGATGAAGGAGCGCGGCAGCAGCACGGCCTTTTGCGCGCCGAGCGCGATGTAGGCGATGACTTCGTTGAGCGCCATGCGTGTGCCCAGCAAATTGCCAATCGCCCCGCAATCGCGCCAGGGAACGCCAATCAGCCAGGCGACGGGAGCAAAAAGGAAGCCGAGAATCTGACCAAGCGAGCCGGGGACCCAGTGCATATAACTGAGGCCGTGCGTCCAGCCCAGCAGGCCGTCGAGCAAAGCGACCAGGGCCAGAAAGCTGACCAGCATGATGGCCACGTTGAAGGCCAGCTTGCCGCCGTCGATGGTGCCGCGGGCGATGGCTCCAACCAGATTCTCGTCCTTGTGCAGCTCGTCTTTGGGCATGACGACGCGGCCTTCTGTAGCGGGCGCGCCAGTCTCCGGCACCAGCATCTTGGCGATCAGAATCGTCCCCGGCGAGGTCATGATGACAGCGGCCAGCAGGTGCTCCGGCGCTACGCCCTGCGCAATATACATGGCCATGATGCCGCCTGAGACGTGGGCCATGCCGCTGGTCATAATGGTCATCAGTTCGCTGCGCGTGGCTTTGGCCAGAAACGGACGGATGGTCAGCGGCGCCTCGGTCTGTCCCATGAAGATCGATGCGGCCACGTTCATGCTTTCCGCGCCGCTGATGCGCATCGTCTTCAGCATCACCCAGGCCAGCGCGCGAATCACGATTTGCATTACGCCGATGTGGTAAAGCACCGCGAAGAAGGCGGAGATGAAGATGATGGTGGGCAGCACTTGAAACGCGAAGATGGAGCCAAGCGAACCGTCGGGTGTACCCAGCGGACCAAAGAGAACCTTGGTTCCGGCATAGGTGGAGGCGAGCATGGATTTGACCACGCCGCCAGCCCAGGCGAGCGCGTGCTCGCCATAAGAGAAACGCAGCACCAGGAAGGCAAAGACCAGTTGCAGGCCCAGGCCCCACGCTACCGTGCGCCAGCGGATGCGCCTGCGGTCAGTCGAGCCTAACCAAGCCACAGCCAGAACGGCCAGAATCCCCAGCACTCCGGTATATCGATCCAAGACGAACTCCTTGAAGAGCAGCTAACAGCTAAAAACTAACAGCTAACAGTGGCCAGTGAACACAATCATCCCAGGAAATGCTCATCCGCCGAGAAACATGCAATCGCCGTAACTAAAGAAGCGATACTTTTGCTCGACGGCGTGGCGATAGGCGGCAAGAACCGGGTCGCGTCCGGCAAAGGCGCTGACCAGCATGAGCAAACTGGATTGCGGCAGGTGAAAGTTGGTCAGCAGCGCGCCGGTCAGGCGAAAGTCAAAGCCCGGCGCAATGAATATCTCCGTTTCGCCGGAGTGCGCTTGCAGCGGGCAGCCCTCGGCTTGCTGCGCACAGTGTTCCAGTGTACGCACCACCGTTGTGCCAACAGCCACAATGCGGCGGCCTTCGCTGCAGGCGCGGTTGATGGCCTCCGCGGCTGCGGCCGGGAGCGTATAGCGCTCGCGGTGGAGGCGGACCTCGTCGAGGCGCGCGACACGCAGCGGCGCAAATGTGCCCAGGCCGACGTGCAGCGTGAGGCGGGCAATCTCAACGCCGCGGGCGGCGAGCGCGTCAAGAATTTGCGGCGTGAAGTGCAGCCCCGCCGTGGGCGCGGCCACTGAGCCACGCTCGCGCGAGAAGACCGTCTGGTAGCGTTCGCGATCGGCCTCCGCATCGTCCCGGCGAATGTAGGGCGGCAGGGGAATGTGGCCGATCTGGTCGAGAACAGCAAAAAAATCATCAACAGGATCGAAACGCAGCAGCCGCGCGCCAAAGTCGCCGCGCTCGATGACTTCCGCTTCGAGCGCCAGTCCACCCGCGGGCGATGGAAAGACCAGCCGCTCGCCCACGCCAACTTTTTTGCCCGGCTTGACCAGCACGCGCCAGAGGTTGTCGCCGGCCGGCTCGGTGAGCAGGACTTCAACCAGGGCGGTGGGCTGCTGATGGTCGCGCACGACGCTCCGCCGCGCGAAGAGGCGCGCCGGAATCACGCGCGTGTCGTTGAGCACCAACAGGTCGCCGGGATTGAGTTGCGCGGGAAACTCGGCGAAGTTCGCGTCGCGCAGGGCACCGGTCGAGCGGTTCACAACCAGCATGCGGTCCTGGCCGCGCTGGGCGGGCGGCTGCTGCGCAATCAACTCCGCCGGCAAATCGAAGTCGAAGTCGGCTACGCGCAGAGCGGTCATTGTTGCGCCTTCTTGAAGTAATCGTGCGCCCGCAGGCGCGCGCGTTCCAGGGCCGCATTCAACTCCTGGCGCTTCGGCTCGAAGTCGTCTGCAGCCAGATCGGCCGCAACCAGCGTCGGCCGCGCCCAACTGACGCAGATGCGCGTGAAGGGCTTGGGTACCAGAAAGTGGTCCCAGGAGTGGATCACCCAGGCGTGCTCCGGCTCCAGGAAAAAAGCGCCAATGGGCGCGCCGGTCATCTGCGCCAGCTTGATGGGCCCCATTTTGGTCTGATAGATGGGGCCGAGCGGACCGTCGGCGGTGAAGATGGCGGTTCTGCCGGTTTCGATCATGTTCTTGAGCGCCAGCAGTCCCCCGCGCCCGCCGTGCGAGCTGGAGCCGCGCACGGCATCGAAGCCGAAGAGCTTCAGAATGCGCGTAATCAGCTCGCCGTCAAAGCTCTGGCTGACGAGAATTACGGCGTGGGAGTGGCGGAAGTAGGCCGTGCAGGGCAGCACGCACTGATGCCAAAAGCAGAAGATCTCCGGCGGTGACTTCTGGCCGAAGAGTATAGGCGTAACGCCTTCTTCTGCGATGACCTCAAAGCGCCAGGTGCGGCCAACGATCCCAAGCAGCGCCCACACCAGGCGCGGAACAACAGCCAGCACCAGCCGCTGGGCGAGGGTGAAGCGCCGCCGCCCATCGCGCGGATGAGAGGATGGGCCTGGAATGAATTCAGTGGACATTCAGAGATGATTCTATCGTTTGAGGGATGAGATTGGCTTCATCTTCAGCGGAGTTGGATATCAGCAAGTCAGTGCCTACGCATAGCAAGAACTTTCAAGTAAAGAAGTCCAACGGGTTTTCCTGGCTTCTGAAATGTCGTAACTGCGCAAATTCAGCAAAGAGCATAAGCATAAATCGACGAAAAACTGGCATTTTTACCGATAAATGACGTCTTTTCGGGCGAAAAATCGAGCAATAATCGCGATTTACAGTTACTCTTTCGTTAACAGGTAAAAATGTAACATATTTAATATGAAACAGTTACATTCGCTGAATGATTCGAAAACTGGTCTCCAAAGGGTAGGGGTGGGTGGGTAAAGCATGGAATAGGGAACAGGAAAGTCCGGTGGCTCTGGAGGGTGTTCATTTTTTGATTGTGTGCCGAGGAAAGGAATTATACGCAAAGAGAGGCGAAAAAAGATGGCGGGTCAGCAGGAGCGGGACGAACTATCAAAGCTCTGACTGGCGTTTGCGGGCCATCAGCCGCGCGCCAAGCGCGCCGCCGGCAACGGCGAAGAAAATCAGGAAGGCCGCATTGAAGACAAAACCGAAGGTCTCGAAGCCGGCGTGACCCTCCGGCGAGAGCATAAATATTTTTTGGGCCTGCATTTGCGCCACATCCCCGAAACCCATCTGTGCGGTCAACTGCTGGCTCGCCTCGACGGAGTTCTTCCAATTGGAATCAATCAGTCCGGATTCGTGGAGAACAAACCGCTGAAAGAAAAGGAAACCGCTGCTTAAGCCAAAAGAAAGCCATCCTCCCAGAAGGCCCGTGACCAGGCCGATGCGGGCACCGGCTCCGAGGGTGATCCACGCCGACTTCTGGCTGCGCACATAAAGTACAACCGCCCAGGTCGCGGCTGATACCATCCATAAAAAGCCAAGGCTACCCAACTGCGTGAGAGTTGAGCACAGCACCCCGGCGGGAATCGCGACCAGCAACGCCGCGCGCAAGGCCGGCTTCCATGCCAAGCAGCTTGCATCCCGCACGACGCCGTCTCCGTGGTCCGGCTGAACCTGCCCAGGTGTACCATCCGCGGCGTAAACCAGTTGTGGCAGGCCACAGACAGAGCAGTAGCAGTTCTCGGCTTGGACGGGCTGGTGGCAGCGGCTACAGGTGATTTCCATACAACTATGAGCCTATCGCATCCGGCTGCCGGATGGGGAGAACGACTCGGTCCGCCGCTACCTGCCGCCGTCGCGCTCCTTGTGGCGCATGCGGCGTTCGTTGCGCAGTTTGAGGAAGTGTGGGAAAAAGAGAAAAGCTCTTTGGTCGCAGGATACGCAGCGCACCGGAAGATGCAGGAGAAGCAATCTCGACAGGTCCGGCGCGTGAAAACGAAAACGCGAAATGCGAAAGTCTAAAAATCCGCAAAGGCGACAGTAGAGTTCCATACCAACTTCCTTCACTTGAAAAAATCAGTGAAAAATCGCGATATAGCGGATTTTTTCAATTACAGATCGACAAATTGCTTGCGCATCGCATGGAACAACCACATTTCCACGAAAACACTGGGGGATTTTCACACAAGACCGGAATTTAGCCCATCAAAGTGCGCCCACCTGATCCACCGCCAGCGCACGGGCCACTTCGCGGACTGATAATCTGAGCGCATGGGCAAGCGGGATTGGGAAGCGGAAAAAATCGCCCGGGTAAGGGAGTGGCTGCTGGCGTGGTATGAGCGCAACCGGCGCGACCTGCCCTGGAGGCGCAGTCAGAATCCCTACGCAATCTGGGTTTCAGAGGTGATGCTGCAGCAGACCCGCGTGGCGGTGGTGGTGGAGCGTTACCAGAAATTCATGGCGCGCTTTCCCACGCTGGTTTCACTGGCGCTTGCTCCCGTTGAGGAGGTGCTGGCCTTGTGGAGCGGGCTGGGCTACTATCGCCGCGCGCGGATGCTGCACAAGGCAGCGCAGTTTGTGGCCGACCACAACCAGGGCAACCTGCCACAAACAGCGGAGGAGCTGCGCCTGCTGCCGGGCATCGGCGCGTACACGGCCGCGGCCATCGCCAGCATTGCCCACGGCGAGCGGATTGCCGTGGTGGATGGCAATGTGGAGCGGGTGCTCTGCCGGTTGGAGGGCTGGGATGCGGGCGACAAGGCAGTCCGGCACAGAGTCGAGGAGCTGGCCGCCAAGTTGGTTTGCCCGCAGCGGCCAGGGGATTGGAACCAGGCACTGATGGAGCTGGGAGCGCTGGTCTGCCTGCCCAGCAAGCCGCAGTGTGCGCTGTGCCCGGTGGCCGCCGGCTGCAAGACCCAGGGCGAGCACCCGACCGCGCCGCGGCCGCCGATGCACAGCCGCGAGGCGGCCTACGCGCTGGCCGTGCGCCACGGGAAGTTGGCTGGCCAATTCCATCGCGAGGTACTCCTGGAGCAGCGAAAGGATCTACAGACGGTGATGCCTGGAATGTGGGAGCTGCCAGCACTGAAAGAAACGACAGTTCCCGAGGCAGAACTGCGCATGACCCTGCGCCACGCCATCATGCAGGTGAATTACTATGTGCGCATCCGCACCGTCTATGCAGGCGACATTGACACACTGACTGTGGCGGGCGGCGGCGAGAGGCGCTGGGTTCCGCTGGGCAAGGCGGCGGGAATGGCGCTGACCGGCCTAGCACGCAAGGTGCTCGCCCGCGCCCATCTGCTGCCCACCGCGCCTCTGGACGAACTTGCCCCAGAGAATGACCCTGAGGGTTTGCCCGCCACGCCGTTTCAGCGCCGAAAGTAGATGCCGATCATCGGCTCCGCCGTATGCGTGAAGGCATTGCTCGAAGTGTAGAGCTTGGTCAGGTTGGGCGCCTGGTATAGATTGCCGCGGTACTGCAGGCGCAGGCCAATGTGCGGCAGAAGCCTCCAGTCCACTCCCGCGCCGTAGACATAGACCCCCTTGATGGTGGTGCTTGCGCTGGTGGTGGTGGTGGTACCGAGCTTGCAACCTGCGAATCCTCCGCAGGCGGTAACGTCAGTTGTGGTTATGGCCTGGCCGCTGGGCGCATCAAAGAGAAGGCCGCCGCCGGTCAGCGCGAAGGGACGGAACTTTCCGGCCTTCAGCGACGCCACCCAATCGCCGGTCACTTCGTGCGCATTGTTTGAAACCTGCGTCCATATGGTAGACACGTCACAGACGCCGCATACCGAGGAGGATGTCTGGGTATAGGTCTGGTTGGCGCGGTTGAAAGAGTACGTGCCTTCATAGCCGAACCAGGGCTTGGCTATGTGGCGTACCTCCAGCAGGCCGCCGGCGGCGTTGGAGGGACTCTGGATGGTGCCGTTGGTGGTGGTGGTTCCGTTGAAGGTGCCAAAGAGGCTGGCCGCCACATCCGTCTGCGCCGAGGCCTGACCACAGGCCAGCGCGACTGCTCCAACCAGTAGGAAAGCTGCTTGCATCCATCTGATTCGCATCGTGATCTCCTGAGTTGATTTTGAATCTCTTCTGAAAAGCCGGCTCTCAATGGCCTGCTGGAAGTATAGACGCGAGAGAGAATGGTTTGTTGAGCTTGGCCGGCCAGGGGTCTGCTCAGAGGGATGGATCCCGGCAGATCTTCCTGCAATGATTCTATCTTCGGCAAAGTGCATCGTCCGTTTCCTTCAAGGCATCTATTGAAGGAAGGTTTATTCGCGCGGTTTCATGGACCTCCTCCCTCGCGACTTCGCGCTCAACCGCGCAATCTTTTAGAATCCAATTCACCACAAGGAGAAACAATGGCAAGCAAGGCAAGTGCAGTCTGGACAGGATCACTCAAAGAAGGCAAGGGCACAATCTCGACGGCCACGGGCGTACTGAACCATGCAAATTACTCATTCGCCGCGCGCTTTGAAGGCGCCAACACGGGCACCACTCCAGAGGAGCTGATTGCCGCGGCCCATGCAGGTTGCTTTTCGATGGCATTGGGCGCGCAGTTGGGCGAGGCAGGGTTGACGCCTGCAAAGATTGAAACCCACGCAGCTGTCACGCTGGGCAAGGTCGAAGGCGGCTTCGCCATCACCCGCATTGCGCTCACCACCACGGCCAGCGTTCCGGGCGCTTCGCAGGAGGTCTTCAACAAGGCTGCCGCCGAGGCCAAGGCCGGCTGCCCCATCTCCAGGCTCTTCGCCAACAACACCGAGATCACACTCGACGCCAAGCTGGTGTGAACAGGGGACCGCAACGCCGCGGCCGGCTTTGAAATTGCAGGCTGTTGAAAATCTCTGCTCTGAAAAAAGGTGGCCCCAGCCCATGATGGATGCAAGTAGATGAAATACATCCCATCGTGGGCTAACCTCCGGGCCTTTTTTAAGCTTTTTTGGAGATAGAGTAGACCGGAATTTTATCGGTATCCCACCCATTCAGCAGAAAAACGCGGAATGAATGGGGCACGGACGTTTCCAGCAAAAGCTAAAATGCTCTAGCTCTTGGGCGGCACACGCGATACCGTTCCGTTCAAGGAGTTTGCAGCTGAAAATTTGACACTTGCTCACGCATTTGCGAGACTCAGAGATGCTGCCGGTTCAGCAGAAAGCTGAACTTGTGTCTCGTGCCGAAGTGGCGGAATTGGCAGACGCGCGTGGTTCAGGTCCACGTACTCGCAAGGGTGTGGGGGTTCGAGTCCCTTCTTCGGCACCAAGTTGTCAAGTAAATATAATAATATCAATCGTTTACAAAGTTGCAAGCAGCAGAACCCCTCAAAAATGGCCAATCAGTTTGACGGGGGGGGAAACTGCGTCTTTGCCTGACCAGCTAATCTCAATCTATTGTTGAATCAGAAGTTTGGCTGAGAGGCCCTCCGGACGAAGGCCGGAAGCCAAGCTCATCCGGAAGGCTACCGGCAGGCCACGTTAACCACAAAAGCACAAATATCTTGGGTCTGGATATTGCCGAAGGCTCTTGGCGGGGGCGCGATCTCTCTCTCTGCTTGTGTAAATGGCAGATAACGTGAAGATGATCTGGTGCCGGGAGGGGGGGTCGAACCCCCATGACCACAAGGGCCGGCAGATTTTGAGTCTGCTGCGTCTGCCAGTTCCGCCATCCCGGCTCGGGTTGGGAATCCGCTCTCAAAGTATCGCACAGCCCTTGACTTGGACGCTACTGCAAACCTCAAATTACCGGCACGCCGCAGCCGTCGCAGAAGCCGCCACCTGCGGCGTTCTTGCGCAATTGCACCGGAATTGGAGCAGCCGGGAGTGATTCCGGCTTTTCACGTCACACGAATCGGCCCGCAAAGGCGTCTCTCATGCGACAATGAAGGCAATCGTTATGACCACAGACTCCTCGCAATCTCTCCCTGAGCCGACTTCGATTACCCCGGAGCTGCTCGCCCAGCACAGTATCACCGCGGATGAGTACAGCCGCATCGAAGCCGCGCTGGGGCGTGTGCCATCGCTTACCGAGCTGGGCATCTACAGCGTGATGTGGAGCGAGCACTGCTCTTACAAGTCGAGCCGTGTGCACCTGAAGCGGCTGCCCACCAAGAGCGACCTGGTGGTGCAGGGTCCGGGCGAGAATGCCGGCATCATCGACGTGGGCGACGGCTGGGCTTGCGCCTTCAAGATCGAGAGCCACAACCACCCCAGCTACATCGAGCCGTACCAGGGCGCAACCACCGGTGTGGGCGGCATTCTGCGCGACATCTTCACCATGGGCGCGCGGCCGCTGGCGGTGATGGATTCGCTGCGCTTCGGCGAGATCTCGAAAGAAGCCGGAGAGGATGCGGAAGAGCGCCAGCTCGCCCAGAAAAATCACTCCATTGTCGATGGCGTGGTGGGCGGCGTCGCCGGCTACGGCAACTGCTTCGGCGTGCCCAATCTGGCCGGCGAAACCAAGTTCGAGGCCTGTTACAGCGGCAATCCGCTGGTGAACGCCTTTGCGCTGGGACTTGTGCGCAAAGAGGATATCTTCTACGGCAAGGCAAGCGGCGCGGGCAATCCGGTGATCTATGTTGGCGCCAAGACGGGCCGCGACGGAATCCACGGCGCGACGATGGCCAGCGAGGAGTTCCACGAAGGCACCGAGGCCAAGCGGCCCAATGTGCAGGTGGGCGATCCTTTCATGGAGAAACTGCTGCTGGAGGCCTGCCTGGAAGCGATGCAGACCGGCGCAATTGTTGGCATTCAGGATATGGGGGCTGCCGGATTAACGTGTTCGACCTGCGAGATGGGCGGGCGCGGCGGCGTGGGCCTGGATGTGGAGCTGGACCTGGTTCCGCAGCGCGAGACCGGCATGAGCGCCTACGAGATTATGCTCAGCGAAAGCCAGGAGCGGATGCTGCTGGTGGCCACGAAAGGCCGCGAAGACGAGGTGCTGAGCGTCTTCAAAAAGTGGGGGCTGGATGGCGTCATCGTGGGCACGGTTCAAACCGAGTCGCGGCTGCGCATTCGCCATCACGGCGTTCTGGTGGCCGACATTCCCAACCATTCGCTCACGGACGATGCGCCGCTCTACCATCGCCCGGTGGGAACGTGGAAGGCGCCGGTCGAGCTTGAACCCACAAAAGAAATTCTCAAACAGATCGCCAAAGACCGCGACTACACCGCCGACCTGAAGAAACTGCTGGCCAGCTCGAACGTCTGTAGCAAGCGCTGGGTTTATGAGCAGTACGACAGCATGGTGCAGACCAACACCGTGATCGGCCCCGGCAGCGAGGCTGGCGTGATGCGCATCAAGGGCACTGGCACTCCCGGCCACGAACGCGGCCTGGCGATGGCTTTGGACGGCAACGGACGCTGGGCCTACCTCGATCCCAAGCTGGGCGCTATGCACGCCGTCGCCGAATGTGCCCGAAAGGTGGCGATGACCGGAGCAAAGCCGGTGGCCGCAACCAACTGCCTCAACTTCGGCAATCCGGAGAAGCCGGAGATCATGGCGCAGCTCTCGACGGCCATCGACGGCATCAGTGAGGCCTGCTCGGCCCTGGGAACGCCTATCACCGGCGGCAATGTTTCGCTCTACAACGAGACCAAGGGAGAAGGCATCTATCCCACGCCGGTTCTGGGGATTGTGGGCATTCTGGAGGACGTGAGCAAAGCGGTTGGGGCGGATTTCCAGAAGGCCGGCGACGCGATTTTGCTGCTTTGGCCGGTTCCGCGCGGGGAAGAGCCTGATCCGAATCTCTCTGTTCCCTTCAAACCCGAGCCCATGCGATATTACCCGGTTGATGTTCAGCCTGAGCCGGTCGCCGATGCAGATACGGAAGAACCTGAAACCACTGCCGCGGCCGAATTGGCTGCCTTCGGCTCCTCCGAATTTGCCAAAGTTGCACTCGGCGGCCTCTGGGGCACACCGCCGCCGCTCGATCTCGACGCCGAAGCCGATTTGCATAAGCTGTTGCAAGTGCTGGCCGCTCAAAAACTGCTTCGCTCGGCGCGCGACATCTCCGACGGCGGCATTGCGGTTGCTCTGGCGCAGGCAGGGTTCGCCAAGGGAATCGGCGCCACCATCGAGCAGGAGCAGTCTCTTCTGGTTCATCCGCTCTTCGGTCTCTTCGCCGAGCCGGCCTCGACCGTGTTCGTCACAACTCACCCCTCCAACGTCTCCAAAATCGAGAAGCTGGCTGGCGAATACAGCTTCTTCGCCGTACGCATCGGCTCGACCGGCGGCGACCACCTGGAAATCTCAGTAGACGGCGAGCCTTTTGTCTCCGCGCCGCTCACCGAGCTGCGCAAGCTCTGGTCCACCGCTCTCGAAGCCACCCTCCACGGCGAGGCAACGGCATGAGCGGGATGCTTTTTCAGGGGGTTGAGGGTTTCGCGGAGTCCGCCGGGCAACTGACCACTGTTCACTGTCCACTGTCCACTGTCGCGGGTGCCCCAGGTCCCTCGCATTTGGGGACCTGGGATTCCGGCATCGTTCCACAGGAAGACCCAAAACTCCGCGAAGAGTGCGGCGTTATCGCCATCCACGGTCATCCGGATGCCGCTCGCCAGGCCTACCTCGGCCTCTACGCCCTGCAGCATCGCGGTCAGGAGTCGGCGGGCATTGCCACCGCCGACGGCCAGCATCTGGCCAACATCAAGGGCATGGGCCTGGTCTCGGAAATCTTCACGGACGATGTTTTGGCCAAGCTGCCCGGTCCCATGGCCATCGGCCACACACGCTATTCCACCACCGGCGACTCGGCGCTGCTCAATGCGCAGCCCATCCGGGTTGATTCAACCAAGGGGCTGATCGCCATTGCCCACAACGGCAATCTGGTGAACCTGGGCAATGTGCGCGCCCGGCTGGAGAGAGACGGCGCTTACTTCCAGACCACTTCTGATTCCGAGATTATCGTCCAGCTCATCGCCCACTCCCCGGCTGGCTCGCTGGTGGACGCCATCGCCGACTCACTCAGCCAGGTTGATGGAGCTTTTTCCATCGTAATGATGACCCGCGACCGAATCTTTGCCGCCCGCGATCCGCGCGGCTTCCGTCCGCTCTCCATGGGCCGCATCAAGAATGCCAACGGTCCCGACACCATCATTTTTTCCAGCGAATCCTGTGCTCTCGACCTGCTGCGCGCCACCTTTGAGCGCGACGTGCTACCCGGCGAGCTGGTGATGGTTACCGAAGACGGCGTCACCAGCCGGCAATTCGCCAGCGGCGTCGCGCAATCCAGTTGCATCTTTGAGCACGTCTACTTCGCGCGGCCCGACTCGCGCATCTTCGGCCGCTGGGTGCAGGAGAGCCGCGACCAGATGGGCCGCCAGCTTGCCCGCGAGTCCGCAGTTCCCGCCGACGTGGTCGTGCCCGTCCCCGATTCAGGCGTAACGGCGGCGCTGGGCTATGCAGAAGAGGCGGGCCTTCCCTTCCGCCTCGGCCTCATTCGCAACCACTACGTAGGCCGCACCTTCATTGAGCCTGAGCAGCGCGTGCGCGACTTTGGCGTCCGCCTCAAGCTCAACCCGGTGCGCAACCTGCTGGCCGGCAAGCGCGTCATCCTCATCGACGACTCCATCATTCGCGGGACCACGAGCCGCAAAATTGTCCGCATGGTGCGCGGCGCGGGCGCCAGCGAGGTCCACCTGCGCATCAGTTGCCCGCCCACCATCAGCCCCTGCTTTTACGGCGTCGATACTCCCAGCAAGCGCGATCTGATCGCCGCCAACAAATCCATTGAAGAGATTCGCCAATTCATTGAAGCCGACTCGCTGGCCTATTTGTCCCTCGAAGGCCTGCTCAAATGCTGCGAAGGCGAAGAGCACACGGGCTACTGCACCGCCTGCTACACCGGCAACTACCCCACCGAGTGGGTGGATGTGGAAGAGATTCTGCCCGCAGCGGCGAGCCTGTAGTGCATCCATCAAGCATCGAAAAAAGTTGCATGGAGCGGCTGAACGCACGCATCTAAAGGACAGATCTGAGTTCAGAGTAATCAAATGCGAGGAATCATTCGCGAAAGAGATTTATGCGATTGCCCTGGTCGCTCGAAATAGTCAACCTGAAAATGCTCTAGAATCGTCTATATAGTAGGCAGAGTTGCTCGGGCTGCCTGCATTGAGATTGTTGCCCGCCGACGCAGAGTTCATTCACACGCCAGTTCGGCAGAAAAGGCATGGAATCCCCAGGATGTTGACAAAAAAAACGCGTTCGCTCTCTCTTTGGCTCATCTTTGCCGCCGCAATTTCTTTCCTGGCGCCGGCCACGCCGGTGCGCGCCCAACAGAGTACCGGCGCGCCTGCGCAGGTTGGTCCATCGAAGGCGCCCGCTGCCGACCCGATCCAGATAGCTCCGGCGAAGGCCTCCGAGCCGGCCGCGAATGCGACTGCGCCGGACCGCGCCCAGGCCTACTATCATCTGGCGCTGGCCAGCAACTACGAAGAGCAGGCCGTCAACGAGGGCCGTCCGGAGTATGTAACGCGAGCCATCGAGGAGTACAAGCTGGCGCTGGACGCCGACCCGGCTTCGCCGCAGTTGAACAACGCTTTGGCGGATTTATACTTTCGCACCGGCCACGTGCACGAAGCCGAGAGCACGGCGCGGGAGTTGCTGAAGAGCGCGCCGGATGACATCGACGCGCACGAGCTTCTGGGGCGCATCTATCTGCGCGCGCTGAGCGAGGGGCAAAATGCCGGGGCTTCACCCGCGCCCGCCAGCAAGGTGTTGGATCAGGCTATTGCCGAGTACGAGAGAATTGTTTCACTGCAACCCAAGAGCGTTGAGGACCACATGGTTCTGGGGCAGCTATACACCGTCAAGCATGACGCCAAGAAGGCCGAAGAGCAGTTCAAAATTGCGCAGGCAATTGAACCAGACGCGGAAGAAGTGGTGTTGAACCTGGCCCGCCTCTATGCCGAGAGCGGCGACTTCGCCCAGGCCGTCAAGGTGATGGAAGCGGTTCCTGTGGCAGACCGGACGGTGAAGATGGAAGATGCATTGGGTGCGGCCTATGAGGAGTTGAAGCAGGCCAAGGATGCCATCGCCGCCTATCGGCGCGCGACGGCGCTGGAGCCGGGAGACCTGCGCAGCATGGATGCGCTGGCTCAGGCGCTGCTTAACGACAACCAGTTTGACGAGGCGCTCAAGCAATACAAGGAGCTGGCCGAGGCCGATCCGGAGAATGCCGGCGCCCTGGTTCACATCGGCGAGATCCTGCGACGCCAGGGAAAGTACGAAGATGCGCTGACTACTATCCGCAAGGCGCTCAGCAAGGAACCAAATAATCTGGAAGCGGGCTACAACGAGGGTTTGTTGTTGGACGTGCTGGGCCGCTTCGACGAGGCCGTCCAGGTCTACGAGAAGATGGTGGAGCTGACCTCGCACGCCAACGGCGCTTATACCACCGAAGAGAAGAACAACCGGGGCATCTTTCTGGAGCGGCTGGGCGCAATCTATCACGAGCAGAACAAGAGCGAGCTGGCCATCGCCACCTATCAGAAGCTCATTGACATGGGTGGCGATTTCGTGGTGCGCGGCTACCAGTTTCAGGTGGAGGTCTATAGCGACGCCAAGGATTTTGACAAGGCAGTTGCGATGGCGCGCAAGGCCGTCGAAGCCAACCCCAAGGACCGCGACCTGAAGCTGATGCTGGCCGGGGAGTTGGGCGATGTGGGCAAGACGGACGAAGGGCTGGCGCTGATCAAGAGCCTGCTGACCAACACCGCCGAGGACCGCCCGGTCTGGCTGGCGCTGGGACAGATGTATGTTCGCACGCATCGGTGGAAGGAGGCCGAGGAGGCATTCAACAAGGCCGACCCGCTGACGACGAAGAAGGAAGACCGCACCTATTTGCTCTTTGTCAGGGGTGAACTGGCAGAGCGGCAGAAACATTATGAGCCGGCCGAGCAATACTTCCGCCAGGCGCTGGAGCTGGAGCCGGAGAGCGCGATGACCTTGAACTACCTGGGCTACATGATGGCCGACAAGGGTATGAATCTGCCTGAGGCGCTCAAGATGATTCGCAAGGCCGTGGAGCTGGAGCCGATGAGCGGCGCCTACCTGGATTCGCTGGGCTGGGTGTACTTCAAGATGGGCCAGTTTGAGCTGGCCGAGGAGAATTTGCGCAAGGCCGTCGAGCGCGATTCGACTGACCCTACGGTTCATGACCACCTGGGCGAGCTCTACGAGAAGACGGGGCGCATTCGGCTGGCAGCGGTGCAATGGGAGCTGTCGCTGGCGGAGTTTGCCAAATCGGCTCCGGCGGATGTGGATCCTTCCGAGGTGGCCAAGGTGCAAAAGAAACTGGATAGCGCGCGTGTGAAGCTGGCCAAGCAGGAGAGCGCGGTTGGAACCGCGAAGCCGGAGTAAGGCGCGGCAATGAATGGAACGGGCAGATCGGGATTTTGTAGAGACAACTCAGTATTTAGGCACCGACGGGTCGATCTGGTCACTCCAGGCTGCGATACCCCCCGCGAGGTTGGCGACACGGGGGTAGCCGGACTGGACGAGGAACTCGGCAACGCGCTGGCTGCGGACGCCGGAATGGCAGTGGACGATGACTTCGCGGTTGCGGTCGATTTCGGAGAGCCTCCGGGGAACTTCATTCTGTGGAATCAGTTTGCCGCCGATTTGGGCGATCTTGTACTCCCACGGCTCGCGCACGTCGAGGATGAAAACCTCCTCGCCGGCATCGATGCGCCGCTTGAGTTCTTTCACAGTGAGTTGGGGAATTCCGTTCATTGCAGTTTTCTCCCGGACCAATTGCAGCATTTGCGTTATGGATTCCGCCGGAGTGAATTGTGAAAAGCGCCAGCCGTGCCTGGACACAATCCGGAACGGAAGAGAACTTCCATCGAACGGGAGTCCTCATCCCAGAAGCTCATATATCATGGATTGTAGCCGATAACGCTGGCAAACCGGTCTCCTCGCACCGCGGACAAGGCGCGAAATCGCTCTGGATTGTCGCCCATTTTTACCGGAACTGGAAACTTGCGATTCTTTCCGTGCGAGAGCCTGAAGGTTTTTGCTCCTGCGTATGCCGCGCATGAGAATGTGAATGGATGGAATGGCTCAATTCGGTACCTCTGGTGTTGCGTTGACGGCGGGATGGGCAGGCGCTGCGCAGCTCGTCTTTCCTTTCTTCGGCGGGCATTCGGTTTCTCTTCACTGGGACGCAAATGTCTTCCTCTTTCTGGTCTTTGCCGCGGGCGCTATTCTGGCCTTTGCTGCGGGAGTTCTGTTGAGCCGCATTTTCCCCAGGGCGGGAAGCCGCAAGCGGAACGACGACTCCGCCGAGGCTGAGTTGTCGATGCTGCGGGCCGTGGTAGCCAGTCTGCCTGATCCAATCTATGTGAAGGATTTGCAGAGCCGCTTCCTGATGGCCAACCAGGCGGCGGCAAACAATATGGATGCAGAAGTTGCAAGGGGCGCAGATCTGATCGGCAAAACAGATTTTGATTTCTTTTCTGAAAAGCTTGCCAAGATTTTCTATGCGGATGAGCAAAAGGTGATGCGCTCAGGCCTTCCCCTGGTGAGCAAGGAAGAGCAGATCACGGATTCCGATGGCCGGACTCGATACGTATTGTCCACCAAGGTTCCCCTCCTGGATGCATCCGGCAATGTCATCGGCCTGATAGGGGTGGGACGCAACATCACCAAATTGAAGGAGATTGAGGCTGAACTTCGCAAGGCCCGCAAAGAGTTGGAGTTCAAAGCCGAGCACGACTATCTGACCACTCTTTTCAACCGCGGGGCCGTTCTGGAGATGCTGGAGCGCGAGCTGAATCGCAGCGTTCGAAAGAAATTACCTACGGCCGTACTGCTCGGAGATCTGGATCACTTCAAAGAGGTCAACGACGAACATGGGCATCCGATTGGAGACGAGGTATTGCGGGAGGTGGCTCGCCGTCTGCTAGGCAGTGTGCGCAACTACGATTTTGTTGGGCGCTTTGGCGGAGAGGAGTTCCTGATGGTGCTGCCAAATTGCGCTACCAACGACGCCTTGGCGCGCGCTGAACAGTTGCGGGAGGCGATCGGAGCGACTCCGATTTCGACTGAATGCGGTCCCATATCGATTACCCTCAGCATCGGCGTTCTGGTTACCCAGGGGGGAGGACATCCTGCCACGGACGATATTCTGCGAGAGGTGGATTCCGCGCTTTATGCAGCCAAGGCCGCCGGCCGCAATTGCTGCAAGCTTGCAGCGCCTCCTGCCAGTGCTCGTGCAGGAGTTTGATGGAGGCAAGGGGCCTGGGCTGAAGGCCCATTTTTTGAGGCCACGAACAACCGGGTCAAGCTAGGGCCTCACCGATTCCCATGGACAATTGCACCCGCGCTCCGGGTGTGCGAGATTGAGAGTGCGGGGCTGAAGTTTTGAAACCCCGCAACTGCTTTCATCTCTACGCAGGCAGGAAGGCGACCGTGAGCCGAAAATTCCGCAATCCGAATTTCGATCAGACGCTGAAGACCCTGAGCGACCACGGCTTTGAGCTGACGCCGTACACCGAAGTTGGCGGTGGAGTGCTGGTGAGCAAGCACGGAGCCGGGACCGTGTTGGTGGCCTCCGGGGATGAAGAGGTAGCGGCGGCCTTCGCTGTTCATCCCGGCTTGCTGGTTGGGGGCAGGGTGGCGCGGCTGCTGGACCGCGGCTACCAGAAGTTTCTCTCCACGCCCGATTTCGAGCTGCCCGCCCTGGCAAGCCAGTTGCAGGCGCTCCACCTTTTTACCGAAGAGCTGAAGCAGTTGACCGGCGCAATTGATCTTTATAACGAGGCTCTGGGAACCACCAGCGATGTGTATCTGTATGACCGGTTGAAGAACAGGGAGCAGGGACTAAGCGACTAGGAACCCAGGGATTATCGTCGCCGGGCGCGCTCCCGTTGCAGCTCGCGATAGACGTCGCTCTTGGATTGGCCGAGTTCGCGCGCGATGCGTTTGAGAGACTCTTTCTCATCCAGACCACTTTCAGCCTGTAAACGCGCGACGCGCTCGGCAATCTTCAGGGGAGAGCTGCCGGATTCATTCGGAGTAGGCGGACACGCCTCGACGAGCAAGGTGATCTCGCCGCGAACGCGGTCGCGGGCAGCCAACTCGCGACGAACATCCGCGACTGTGCCGCGCAGAAACTCTTCGTGAATTTTGGTCAACTCGCGGGCAAGTACAACGCGCAAGGCGGGACCAAAGACAGATTCCAAATCGGAAAGCGTCTCCAGAATCCGGTGCGGCGCTTCATAAAAGACAAGAGTGCGCGCGGCGTTGGCTTGCTGCACCTCGCAGGCAAGCGCTTCGAGCCGGGTGCGCCGCGCTCCGGCTTTTTCCGGCAGAAAGCCGATGAAGTGGAACTCACCGGTAGGCAGCCCGGAGGCCACCAGCGCACTGAGAGCGGCATTCGCACCGGGGATGGGAATGACCGCGACACCAGCGGCGATGGCCTCGACCGCGAGCCAGCCTCCGGGGTCGCTGATGCCCGGCATTCCGGCGTCACTGACCACAGCGATGGCCTTCCCGGCATTTATGTTTTGGATCAGTTCGGTGGCACGGGTGTGCTCGTTATGCTGGTGGCAGCTTATGGTGGGTGTGGTGATTTCAAAGTGGTTGAGCAGCTTCTGCGTCTGGCGGGTGTCTTCGCAGGCGATGCGGTCCACGCGGCGAAGAACATCGATGGCGCGGAGGGTGATGTCGCCCAGGTTGCCGATGGGCGTGGCCACAAGATAAAGGCCGGGAGCGAGCGGAGATTCAGTTTCGGCGGGCATGGGCTGCGTCAGTCTCCGGCCGGTTATCGGGCTTGCTCGCGGGCTTCTTCGCGCTCCAGGCGGCGCTGCTCGGCCAGCAGCGACATGGAGCTCATCAGGTTCTGGACGCTGACGATGCCGACGATGCGCCCGCTGTCAGTGATGGGAATCAGCGAAAGTCCGCGCCCGGTTTGAATGCGGCGGATGGTGGATCCGAGCGTGTCATCGGGTCGCGCCACCTGAAAGGCTTTGGACATCAAGGCCTGCACGTATCCGTTTCCCTCGTCGCGCAGGGCCTCCATGATGCGCTGGCGGCTGATGATGCCCACCAGTTGCGGGCCGCGCACCACAGGGAAGTCCTCCTGAAGCGAGTGAACGCAGCGCGCGAGCGCGTCGTTGAGCGTGTCAGAGGGTGAGAGCGTTGCGAAGTCGGTGAGCATGACCTCGCGCATATGCACGGTATCGACAACCGCCTGAAAGAAGACGCCCTGATCCTCGATCTGCGCGCCGAACATGACGAAAAGCCCAGCGATGCTCATCCAGTAATCATGCAGGAACATTCCGCCCACCATGGCGGCCAGCGCCAGAATCTGTCCCAGTGCGGCGGCCATGCGTCCGGCGGGGGCGAATCCATGCTTGCGGGCAAGAAGGCTGCGGAGCAGACGACCGCCATCGAGCGGGTAAGCCGGCAGCAAATGCAAGACGCCCAGGCCAGCTTGCATCCATACCATGCTGCGCAGCAGATAGGCGGAGGAGATCCAGGGCGGGCCGAAGAGTCTGATGTCACCGCTGGCACCCTTGAAGGCCGCAGCCAGCATCAGGGCCGTAGCCAGGTTCACCACGGGACCGGCCAGAGCCAGGGCAAACTGGCCGCCGCCCTGGCTGGAGCTCTCCTGGCTTTCAGGGTCAGCGTATGCCAGCAGTCCGCCGATGGGAAGCAGCAGAATGGCGCGCAGCTTCAAGGCCAGCCACGCAGCCACCATCAGCCGCGCCGCCTCGCGCACCGCTACGGCAGAGACCAGAATCAGAAACAGCGCCAGGCCGCGGGAGAGCGAATACGCACCGCCATCGGAACTGCTCAGCCCAATGCAAACGACGGCGAGAAGCGGAAAAAAGACGTGGACGCGAAGCTCGACGCCCATCCAACGGCCCAACGGAATTGACCAGCCACGCATACATCATCATTGTAGAGGGTCCGGCCTCCTGTGCGTTATGCTGGACGCTGTGCGCATCATCGCCGGATTATTTCGTTCCCGCTCGTTGCAAGCTCCCATGGGCCTCGCCACGCGACCCACGAGCGACCGTCTGCGCGAGACTCTCTTCAATGTGCTTGCTCCGCGCATTCAAAGCGCTACCTTTCTGGATTTGTATGCCGGCTCAGGCGCGGTGGGCATGGAGGCGCTGAGCCGGGGAGCAGCGCGGGTGGAGTTTGTCGAGAAGGCTCCGGCGGCGCTCCGGGTTCTGCGCGGCAATCTGGAAGGTCTGGGAGTGAGCGCGGGATTTCAGATCCACTCGGCAGCCGTGGGAACTGCTCTCAGAAGGATGAAAGCTGCTTGCGCGCCGGGCCGGGCCGCGCACTTCGATCTGGTCTTTCTCGATCCTCCTTACGACGCACTGGAGGAGTACGCTGCAACATTGGGCCTGCTGGGCGGGGCCGCGGCAGGCCTGTTGGCCGACGGCGCGATGGTTATCGCCGAGCACCGGCGGAAACAGCGGATCGAGGGGCGTTATGGCGCTCTGGAGCGCACTCGATTGCTCGAACAGGGAGACGCGGCGCTGAGTTTTTATGCGGTTGCCCGCCCTTTTGCGCCGTAGTAGGATGAAGGGTGCTAACAGCACTGGGCAGAATCGAAGTTTTCCAAGAGCAGCAGACAAATCAAAACGAGGAGCAACAAAGAGATGATTCGGGGAAAAATGGGGTTGGTGTGCGCGCTGTTATGCGCTGCCACATTGTATGCGCAGGCAGGGCAAACGCCGCAGACCGCCGTAGCAGCCGCGCCCGCGATTGCGTCTGCCCAGTCACAGGGCTTTTATCTGAAGAACGGCGACACGGTGGTGTTTTACGGCGACAGCATTACCGCGCAGAACCTTTACAACCAATGGGTGGAGCTTTACACCGTGACGCGGTTTCCCGCCATGCGCATACATTTTTATGGCGCTGGAGTAGGTGGAGACCGGGTGAGCGGAGGCGGCGGCGGACCCATCGACCAGCGTCTGGCACGCGATGTCTTTTCGCACCAGCCTACCGTGGTTACGGTAATGCTGGGGATGAACGACGGCTTCTATCAGCCGACCACCGATGAGATCCAAACGACCTACACGAAGGGCTACGAGCACCTGCTTCAGTCGATTCACGAGCACGCGCCGGGCGCCAGAATCACGCTGCTGGGGCCGTCGCCCTTCGATGACGTAACCCGGCCTGCATGGCCCGCAGTCGCCTACAACGGGGTGATGCGCCATTTTGGCGATCTTGACCAGCAGTTGGCTGTCAAGTTCAACGCCAGCTTCGTCAATTTCAACCCGCCTGTGGTGGCGCTGCTGGAAAGGGCGGAGGCGCTTGATCCGCTGGTAGCCAAGCTGATTCTGCCTGACCGCGTTCACCCGGACATGATTGCCCACTGGGTGATGGCCGAGACGCTGCTGAAGGGTTGGAACGCGCCGGCGCTGGTTTCGTCGGTGACGATAGACGGGCACGCGGGCCAGGTGGCGGATGCGCAAAACGCCACGGTGGATCACGTGGAGCGCGGCGAGAAGGGTGAGTTGCGCTGGACAGAAAAAGAGAATTCCTTGCCGCTGATCTTTGAAAGAAACAACGAGATGCAATCGCTGCTGCTTGACCTGACCGACATTCAGCAGCAGTTGAACCAGGAGACGCTGCGGGTTACAGGATTTGAGGCAGGCCAATACACGCTGGCAATCGATGGCGAGCCGGTCGGCGCGTTTTCCGCCGATGAGTTGGCGAAGGGAATCAACCTTGCCGATTATGCCACTCCCATGCGCAGCCAGTCACAGCACGTTGGATGGATATTGAGTGATCGCGAGACGGCGCATGCCCTTCATCAGACCATGGCGATACGCAAGTTCGACACAGCCGGGCAAAATGGCGTCCCGGACGTGATGAGCGCATTCGAGAACTCGCTGGAAGACTCCATTTACGAGGAGGCCGCGCCCAAGCCCCACACCTTCACGTTGAGCCGGGTTGCGGAGCCTTCCAAGTAGAGTTGCCTGCTTTGATGTGAAGTATTTGGCAGATTCAGATCAGGCGGGAATGAAAACCGCAAGGAAATATTGAAGAAAGATTGGTATGGAAATGAAGAAGAATCGCACAGCAACAATAGCATTTTTCGTAGCGCTGGTCCTTGCGGTATCTGGCAGCGTTTTCCTGTTTGCGCAGGACGCGAAGATCACCGGCAATGCGCGCGTCGATCATCTGCTCAGCCAGATGACGCTGGACGAAAAGCTCGCCATGATTCATGGCACAGGCGAAGACGCATCGACCTACCAAGGCCAGGCCGGCTACCTGGCCGGCGTCAAGCGGCTGGGGATTCCGCCGATGCGCTTTGCCGACGGGCCTCCGGGAGTGCTGACGCGCGTCTTGTCGATTGCGCCCACCTCCACTATGGGCCTGGCGGCGACCTTCAGCCGCGAGGACGCGCGGCTCAACGGATCGGTGATTGGCCGCGAGGCGCGCTCGCACGGCATCACCGTGGCCTTGCAGCCCTTCATCAACATCGACCGCGACTTCAACTACGGACGCGGCTACAACACCTTCGGCGAAGACCCTTTCCTGACCGGCGAACTGGGTGCGGCGGAGATCACCGGAATCCAGCATGAGGACGTGATGTCGCAGGCCAAGCACTTTATCGCCTACGACACCAACGGCACCAATGTTTTTGTTGATGATCAAACCCTGCACGAGGTTTATGCCGCTCCCTTTGCCGCGGCGGTCAAGGCCGGCGTCTCTTCCATCATGTGTTCGTATAACAAGGTCAACGGCCCGTACTCCTGCGGCAATCCGGAGACGCTAACGAAGCTGTTGAAAGAGGAGAACGGCTTTCAGGGCTTTGTGACCTCCGACTGGGGCGCTGTCCATGCCACGGATTTCATCAATAAGGGGCTGGACATGGAGATGCCCGGCACACAGGAAGCCGTATTCTCTGGAGATTCCTTTTTTGTCAACGGGAATTCGCGCCAGGATCAGGATGCCGAAGCGTTGAATGGACAGGGTAATCCTGACGGGGACAAGCTGCCGGAGGAGCTGGCGCAGCCTTTGCGGCCAAAATCTGCCGCGGAGCAAGCAAAAACGCCTGACACACGCACCAATCTGAAAAACTTGATTGCCAAGGGAATCGTCTCCGAGGATACCATTACCCGCGCCGCTGGCCGAGTGCTGTTGCAGATGGAAAAGTTCGGCTATCTGGACGGCAAAATTAAGCTGGAAGTGACGCCCTCCGACAACACGGAAGATGTGAAAATTGTTGAGAAGACGGCCATTGATGCGGCGGTGCTGCTGAAGAACGAGGGCGGCGCGCTGCCGCTCAAGCCCGCCGATCTGCAATCGCTGGCAATGATCGGTCCGGGAGCGGGCCAGATTGTCGCCGTGGGCAGATCATCGGAGAAGGCGCTCGGTCTGCCCGCGCTTCAGGTAGGACCGCTGGCGGCACTCAAAAAGCTGGCGGGAGACGCCGCGCAGGTTACCTACGCCGTCGCCGATGATATGCAGGGAACGGCCATTCCCGCGCAGTATCTGTCGCACTTTGGCGCGCCGGGGCTGGAGCGCCGCGTCTGGAAAGAAGACGCAATCACCATCGATCCGGCGATCAACTTTACGAATACAGCGGGCAACAGTCTGCCGGCCAACGAAGACATCGTCTGGACGGGCACGCTCAATGTTCCCGAGAGTGGAACCTATCGGCTCTCCCTGCAACTTCTCGGCTGCTACGGAAAGCTCAAGATCGACGACCAATTTGTGGTAAGGAACTGGTTCAATTTCATCCACGGCGAGGAGATTCAGCCCGGCTCAAACGGCCTCTTCGCAACCACCGATGGCCTGGATAATATGCTCGCGGCAGTGGAACTGAGCGCCGGCCCTCACCGCATCCTTGTCGATGTCTCTCCCGACAGCTCCAACGACCCGGTGCAGGTGAGAGTCAGTTGGGTTACGCCGCGCCAGCAGGCGGAGAATTACCAGGCAGCCATCGACGCGGCCAAGCACGCCAAGACGGCGGTGGTCTTTGCCTGGAGCCGGACTGATCCCACCCTCGGCCTGCCCGGCGATCAGGACAAGTTGATCCGCGACGTGGCCGCGGTGAATCCCAACACCATCGTCGTGCTCAACGTGAGCCAGCCGGTCGCCATGCCCTGGATGGGGCAGGTGAAGGCGGTGCTCGATATGGGCTGGACGGGCGACCTGGGCGGCTGGGCGACAGCCAAGCTGCTGCTGGGCCAGGCCAACGCCGGAGGCAGGCTGCCGTTTACCTGGCCCAAGCGGAATGAAGATACGCCCGCCGGCGACCCGGCCCATCCCGAGCGTTCGGCTAATGGAGTGGACGGAAAAACCACATTCAGCGAAGGGATTCTGGTCGGCTACCGCTGGTTTGATCGGCAGAAGATCGAGCCGCTCTTTCCCTTCGGCTTCGGGCTGTCCTACACCACATTCTCGTATGACGGGCTGAAGGCTAGCCGCGCAGCCGACGGCGGCGTGGACCTTGGCGTGACCATCAAGAACACGGGCGCGGTGGCCGGCGACGAGGTGGCTCAGGCCTACCTGGAGGCGCCTGCCAAGCCTCAGGCGGGTGTGCAGTTTGCCGACGACGTTCTGGCCGGCTTTGAGCGCGTTCATCTGGCCGCGGGCGAGTCGCGCACGGTGACGATTCACATTCCGCTGCGCCAGCTTCAGTACTGGTCCACGGCGCAGAAGCAATGGGTGACGGCCGGCGGCGTCCGAAAACTGTGGGTGGGCGGCTCTTCGCGCGACCGCAGGGTAAAAGTCCAGGTTGCGGTGAAGTAGCCGGACTGGCCGTCCAGGCAGAGGCGCTTGCGCGCCATGGAATTCAATAAAGTGCCCATCCCTTCACCTGAAGGGATGGGCACACTTTTTTGGGCAGATTGATTTGCGCCTACTCCGTGTCGCGGTTGTAGACTCGCACACGGCGTGGCCCAGGTGCCGGGGTCTGAATTAACCCCTGAAGATGGGGTGGCCCAGGTGCCGGGGTCTGAATTAACCCACTGAAGATGGGGTGGCCCAGGTGCCTCGCATTTGGGCACCTGGGAGACGATGAATTTCAAACCATCGAAGAAACCCAAGCCCGCATTTCCTCAAGAATCTTTTTCCGTCCTTGCATACAATTACCCTCTCTTGGCGCACAATCAATCCATGTCCATCAGCCGCCCATCTCTGATCCCTGTCTGTGCGAGCGCAGAGAGCCACTGGCCGCACCGCAGGTGCCGCGGTGGCGAATGAAAAGCGATCAAAAGGAGAAGAAAACAGTGGCACCCCCACCCCCCCCTGCCTTAAAACTCGATTTCTGAGAGGGGTTAATCCATGCAAGTGAAAGATAATAAACATCTTCATCAACCACCCATGTATACTTATCAGTAAATACAAACCCCGAAAAACCACCGCTTTTTAGCCAAAAAAACCGCCTTTTTTGCCACTTTCGTGCCATAAAAGGCCCTTTTTGCAGCACTTTTTCATAACCGCATCTTCGCCTTTGCGAGTGCCCGATCCTTTACGAACTTTGTGAAGGATCGGGCATCTTGATCTTGCTCTGTGAGTGATAATGCGCTACTCCGTGTCACGGTTGTAGACCTGCACCCGGAAGAGCGGCTTAGCCTTTTCAGCGGGTTCCGTCTCGTAGGTCTGCGAGGTCTTTGCCGGGTCGTAGTCTCTCCACAACCAGATCATCGCCTGGGGAAACTGCGCATCGCCATGAGCGCCGTTATGGTTTCCCTTGCCAAAGCTGAAGTGGAAGTCGTAGTCGTTGAGCTTGAGGGCGTTGGCCATACGCAAATTGGCCAGCGGCCAGCTTCCATACTCATTCCACTCCATGTCTTCGGAGCCATCCTGGAGCCAGACGCGGATGTTGCGGCGCGGCTCGCGAAGAACCTTTTCCGCGTAGTCCTGGCCGCCGTCGGTAACGCCCGGCGTCTCCTTCCACTGGATGCTGGTGAAGCTGCCTATCCAGGTAAGCACACGGCTGAACTCTTCAGGCATCTGCCAAGCGGCGTTGAAGGAGCAGATTCCGCCCGACGACAAACCGGTGATGGCGCGGCTATAGGAGTCTTTGCGCAGGTTATATTTGGCCGCGACCAGAGGAATCAACTCGTCGCGCAGAAACCGCGGATAGCGGTCGCTGACCGTGTCATAGAGGGTGCTGCGCATGGAGTCATCCAAGGTACGATGCCACTTGTCCCCGTAGGCTTTCACAAAGTCGTAGGTGGGGTTGCCGGCTGGTCCGGCGATCTTGCCGGGATTGACAAAGACGCAGATCACAGTCGGAATTTTCTTCAGGTAAATCAGATTATCGATGACATTCAGCGTGTGGTTTCCATCGTCGCGACTGATGTATGCGCCGCCATCCTGAAAGACCATCAGCGCGGCGGGAACGGCTGGATCGTAACTCGCCGGAACGTAAATCCAGTAATTGGAGACCATGCCGTCGTATATATTGCTGGTGATATTCAGCATGGGCGAGAGCGTGCCCTGCTTGACTCCCGGCATCAGATAGGAAAGCTCGGTATAAGCGGGCAGATTGATGCTGCCGCCAAACTCCTTGCCATCCAACTGATAGTGGAAGCTGTGCAGCGCGCCGAGGCGCTCGATGCGCGCGGAGGCAAACCACAAGTCGCTCGATGGAATCTGCTGCATCGCGGGGCCGGGCGCATCGTCGATGATGAGCACGGGGCGCTGGGCGGCGCGCAGGGCAAAGAAAAACTCGTGCAGATGTCCGGACCAGGCCGAGCCGGATTTCAGGTCTTTGGCGGCGAATGTGTCCTGAATCGCCTGTGCGAGTTGCGGGCTGTTATCCTTTGCCAACCGCGCCAGCTCGGCGGTCGAGCGGGTTTCGGCAGCGCTCATGGTGAGAGCGGCAGAAAAAGCAAGAAATGCTGCGAAACGCATTGCTTTCATATGGTATCTCCTAAATTGTTTCAGGTCGCGAAGCCGGCTTGGCGAGCATGGCCGCGGCGAGCGCGCCCAGGGCCAGGCAGAGGGCGATGGAGGCAAGTCCCGCGACGTAGTTGTGGGTGAGTTGGTGCTGCCAGCCCATGGCGATGGGGCCGAAGAATCCGCCCAGGTTGCCGATGGAGTTGATGACCGCGATGTGCGCGCCCACCAAAGGGCCGGCCAGGCGCACGGTCGAGGCACTCCAGAAGACAGGCATCGCAGAGAGGACGCCGATAGCGGCCAGCCCAAAGCCGGCGATGGCGACGGCGGCGCTGGGCGCGAAGGCCGCTAGCATGAATCCAGCAGCAGCGGTAAGGTAAGCTCCAGCGAGGTGAAAACGCCGCTCGCAATGGCGGTCGGAGCTGCGGCTCCAGAGAATCATTCCGAAGACGGCTGCCAGGTAAGGCAGCGCCGCGCCCCAGCTCAGGCTTTTCAGGCTCATGCCATGCGAAACCAGCACCTTGGGAATCCAGAAGCTAAGGCCGTAGAGACCGACCATCAGGGAGAAGTAGGTAAGACTCCAGGCGTAGACCGAAGGCTCGGCGGTGAAGGCCTCCATGAGCGAGTGGGGCTTGGCGGAGGGCGGGCCGGAGGCTTCCGCGAGGTCGTTCTGGAGGGTTTGCTTCTCTTGCGCGGTGAGCCAGCCAACCTGTTCAGGCCGGTCGAGCAGCAGGAAGTAAGCCAACACTCCAAGAAGAATGGCGGGCATGCCCTGCAGAATGAAGAGCCACTGCCAGCCCTGCAATCCAGCAAAGTGGTCGAGAAGGAGAATCTGGGCCGAGACCGGCGCGCCGATCAGATTGGCCAAAGGAATTGCCGTGACGAACCAGGCCATGACGCTGGAGCGCACCTTGGGCGGAAGCCAGAAGGTCAGGTAGAGGATCACGCCCGGATAAAATCCCGCCTCGGCCGATCCGAGCAGGAAGCGCAGCACGATGTAGCTGGTGGCGCCGGGCACAAAGGCATTGGCGACGGAGAGAATTCCCCAGGCGATCATCAGGACCATGATCAAGCGGCGCGCGCCCACGCGCAGCAGCATTTGGTTGCTGGGGACCTCGAAGAGAAAGTATCCCAGAAAGAACATTCCCGCGGCCAGGCCGAAGAGGCCTTCGCCGATGTGCAGGTCGCGGTTCATGGTGAGGGCGGCAAAGCTGACGTTGACCCGGTTGAGGATGCCAACCAGATAAAGCAGCATCAGGAATGGTACAAGACGTCGCGAGATCTTCCGATAGAGTGGATTCATTGATTGTACGCAAGACAAGAAAACTGGGACACACAGAGTATTGCAGGCGTGGGAATGATTCCGCAAACGGAGACTTTCTGTGCGATGACGCTACTGCACCGTCCCCGGTGGCCTCAGTCTACGCAGGTCCAGGGCGCAAGCGACGGCGTTCTGCGCCTGGAGGCGCAGGTTGTCAGAGGCGGCCCAAAGCCACAGGCGCGAAATCTGGCTGGAGTTGCGCGCGCCCTGGGTGGAATCCACCTCAGGATGCAGCCGGACGAGAACGTCATTCTGGCCAGTAGCGGCAAGGTTGGAGGGCGAGTCAGTCTCTTCGCGGACCAGTTCGATGTGGGCGCCGCTGAGCGCCTCTTCGAGGGCGGAAAGCTCGACCGGACGCTCCAGCTCAACGGCGATAGAGAAGGTGTGGCCGTGGAAGACGGGGGCTGAGACAACTTGCAGAGCGAGAGCAGGCCAGCGGCCTTGGGAGAGCTGGGCATAGTGGCGGCGCACACGCGCCTCGATCACCTCCAGGCTCACCTTGGCGGCTTCGCCAAGGCCTGAGAGCAGATTGAAGGCCGCCTGGGTGTCATAAAGCTCGCGCGGCATCTGCTGGAAGCTGAGCAGATTCACGGTCTGCTGATGCAATTCGTCCAGTGCGGCGCGGCCAAACTCGCTGGCCGGCTGGAGGAGCGTAACGAAGGCGATGCGCAGGGGTGCGGCCTTCTGGAGGCGTTCGAGCAGCAGCGCCAGCACCAGCGCCGCGGGGTGGGCAGGGACGACGGCGGGAGTAAACAAGTCTACCGCGGCCGTCTCGGAGCCAAGCCGCTCGGAGTCGAGCCATGGCGCGCGCACCACGACGCCGGTCTCCTGGTCAAGCGCACCCGAGAGATCCAGCACGGTTGAGCCGGCCCTGAGCGCCGAGCGCCAGTGCTTGCGAGTCAACTCTTCCGGGCCGCAGAAGAAGGTGAAGTCGACGTGGTCGAAGGCGTCGGGTGCGATGGCCTGAACGAAGGTGACCTCGTCGCCCACCTGGTCCAGTTGGCCCTCGACCTCATCCTCGTCGAGCAGGACGAAGTTTGCAGTCGCCAGCGGCGACTCCGACAGGGCTTCCTTCAAATCGCGGCCCACCAAGGTGGATGCTCCGGCAATAGCGATCTTGTACACAGGCGTCCTTTGGTTGAGGTATGGAGATTACGGTTTTTCAAGCGGCTCGGGTTCAGTTGCCGGCGGTTCCAACAAAGAAAGGTTCGCACCGGCCGACCGCCAACGCCGCCGGCGCGACCAGGAGTAAGCCGCGCGCGCCCAGATGCCGCTGAACATATAAACCAGCGCCAGCGTGAAGAGCACACCCTGAGAAAACCTGAATATCAGGAAGAGCACGACCGCAATCAGCAGGAGGATCTGGAAGGGATGGCGGCGGGAGAGGCTGAGTTCCTTGCCGGACCAGAAGCGCCATGTGCTGACCATCAGGAAACCGCTGGCGCCGACGATACCGAGCCAGATGAGCGCTACCCACCAGTACCAAACCGGATATCCGCCGCAGAAATGCACCGTGGCGGCAACCAGCCCGGCGGCGGCAGGGATCGGCATTCCGACAAAATACTTGCGATCGGGCCGGCCAGGATTGCGCGGCTGGGCGTCGTGGCTGATGTTGAAGCGCGCCAAGCGCGAGACTCCGCCGATGAGAAAGAGGAAACAGATAAAAGAGCCAGCATAGATCAGGTGCTCATGCAACGGCGAATTGGTGGAGTCGGGCAAAAAATGAAAACCCCAGATGAACGCCAGCAGGGTGGGCGCAACACCAAAGGTGATGGCGTCGGCCAGCGAATCCAACTCCTTGCCGAAGTCGCTGCAGGTGTTGGTCATGCGGGCGATACGGCCGTCGAGCGAGTCGAGGGGAATGGCGATGAGAATGGCGATGGCAGCCCAATCGAGGTGTCCGCGCACATCGCCAACGCCGGTGAGGGCGGCCATTGTCAGCAAAATGGATATGTAGCCGGCAGCGATGTTGCCCACAGTAAAAAGCGACGGCAGCAGGAACATTCCGCGGCGAAGTTGCGCTTGCGCGCGGGCCCGTGCAAGTGCAGGGTCGAGGGAGCTCATGCTAGGCCTCCATGGGAGTTTTCGAGGGAGATGGAAGCCAGCACGCTTGATCCGCCCTTCACTTTTTGGCCGACGCTCACGCGCAATTGGGCCTCGGCAGGCAGTAGAACGTCAACGCGAGAGCCGAATTTGATGAGGCCGACACGCTGTCCGCGGGCCAGCGTCTCGCCCTCGCGCGGGTTAAAGACAATGCGGCGCGCCAGCAGGCCGGCGATCTGCTTGAAGGTGACTTCAAGGCCATCCTCGCCGCGCACGGTGGCTATGTTCTGCTCATTGCGGTCGGCCGAGGCGGGATTCATGGCGTTCAGGTATTGGCCCCGCTGGTAGCGCACAGCAGTGAGTACGCCAGCGATGGGCGAGCGGTTTACGTGCACGTTGAAGACGCTGAGGAAGATGCTGATCCGTTGCCGCGGCCCAGCCGGAGTGGCGATAACAGCCGTTTCTGTGACCACGCCATCGCCGGGCGAGACAATCAGGCCAGCTTCTGAGGGAATCGTCCGTTCTGGGTCGCGAAAGAACCACAAGAAAAACACCGCCAGAAGCAGGGGCGCGACGCTCCACGCCAAGTTGCCCGTGGCCCACGCCAGCGCGAACCCAACCGCCAGCAAACTCACTCCGTAGATGTAACCGTCACGAACCATAGTCCCAGACGATTATACGGCTAGAGCGGTTCTCCAATCCCAATGTCATAGCCAAATCTGCCAATGATGGCCTTTTATTGATGAAAAAACCACTCGTCGGCGTACTTCCGGAATAGAACATTTGGAGACCGCTGTACCGTCCATCTGCGAGTTGAGTTCGACACACACCACTCGCGCGGAGGCCGCGTATGAACGGCTCACGGGCAACTCGCCTGCATTCACACATTGCTACAGAAGCCTAAACCAGAACCGCAGATCTGCGCTCCAGATCGTAAATCAGATCCTTGGCGTGCAGCTTGAGCTTTTTCAGCTTGACTTCCTCGATCTGCTCCTCGGCGGAGAGATAGGGCTTTTGGAGCAACTCTTCCAGCCGCTGAGCGTAGTGAAGATGTTCGGCATGCAGACGATTGATTTCAGCGCTCAGCGTGGAATCCTGTATTTCATCCATCGGGCACCTCCAAATTAGGAACGAACTTACATATATCGCCGACAGCGTACAAACGGCAAGCCCGAATAGAACCGGAAGTAATCCCGGCTGTGGAATTCGGGGTGGAAAACCGCCTGGCGTGGCCGCAATCGCTTTCTGTTCGCCTGCCGTCCCAGGAACCGGGCGCGCACGACCCTCTGAACAGGCTTTCAAAGCGAGAGGCGCATAAGGATCGCGTCTTCCTCTGGATTTTGATAGTAGCGCGTCCGGTGGCCGGATACAAGAAGACCCATCCGCCGGTAGAAATCGAGCGCCGGCTGGTTGCTGGGGCGCACTTCCAGGATGATTTCCGCAAGCTGGGCGGCGCGCAGTTCGACGGCCAGCGCTAGAAAGAGCTGGCTGGCCATACCGCGCCGCTGGGCGGCGGCAGCAACCGCGATCAGCTCGAGTTCAGCCTGCGGCGGCAGCAGGCTGGCCACAGCGAAGCCCTCCACAAAGCCAGCATCTTCGGCCACCAGCGCTGTGCGACGCGGGGCGGCCTCCGGCGCGAGAGCAGCCTGGTAGGCAGAGCGCGGCCAGTGCGGCGCTGTGGGCAAGTTAGCCGCGATGGCGAGCACACGGTCGAGGTCCGCCGGGATCATGGGGCGAATACACGCGTCTTGGAGCGAAGGATTCATAGGTGTAGCGAAGCAGCGAAGCTGCCCTCGCCAAAAATTTCGGCATCGGAGCGGCGCAGGTAGTGGCCGTCGAGCAAAGCTAAATCGGCAAACTCACCTGCGGCAAGGCGAGGCGCACAGAGACGAAGCGCGTCAGCGGCGGTGGGCGGCGCGGTGCGGAGCAATGTGGTTCCCGACCAAGCGGCGCTCAACAGCAGGACGGCAGCATCGTCGCAGAGGGCAATTCGCGCGGGCGGCGGATGGAAGGCCGCTAGCTCTGCGGCGCCGGCCAGCAGTTCCCTTGCCGGCTCACCGGGCGCAGCCAGACGCAGATAGACCTCATTGCGATGCGCATCGAGAGCAGCCGCTGGCACGTTCGCTTTAGCAACCATCACCTCCAGCCGCGAAACCGCAACCACCGGAATCCGCGCGCCCTCGGCGAAGCCCTTCACGGCGGCCAAGCCCACGCGCACGCCGGTAAAGCTGCCCGGACCATTGACGACGACCATTGCATGGAGCAGATTTAATTTGGTTGAGGCCTGAGCCAGGAGTTCGTTGACAGCCGCAACCAGCGTGGCGGAGTAGTTGCGCCCTTCCAGTTCGATCTGGCCGAGAATTTCAACGGATTGGCCGTCAAAACGCCCCAGAGCCACCGAACCGGTGGGTCCGCAGGTGTCAATGGCGAGCAGCAGCGTTGATTCGGGCATGATTCTCCTCTTAGACCGCCGCGAGCGCCTGCTCCAGGTCGGCGATCAGGTCTTCCTTGTCTTCGATGCCGACTGACAGCCTGATGCGCCCCTGGGTGATTCCCATGGATGCGCGCACCTCTTCGCTGACCGAGCCATGGGTGGTGGTGGCCGAGTGCGATGCCAGCGACTCGACGCCACCGAGCGACTCGGCGCTGAGGAAGATCTTGATCGCCTTCAAGAAGCGTCCCGCTGCTTCGCGCAATTCCAACTCGAAGCTCATCATCGAGCCAAATCCTTTTTGCTGCTTTACCGCCAAATCGTACTGCGGATGGCTCTTCAGGCCCGGATAGGCCAGCTTGCTGACCTTGGGATGCGTAGAGAGGAACGCGGCCACGGCGCGGCCATTCTCCTCGTGCTGCCGGATGCGCAGAGGCAGCGTCCGGATGCCGCGCAGGACGAGAAAGCACTCGAAGGGCGACATTATGCCGCCGGCGGCCTTCTGCACCAGCAGAAAGCGCTCCTTGTGCTCCGGTGTGGAACCGATCAGCGCGCCGCCCAGCCCGTCAGAGTGGCCGTTGAGGTACTTGGTCGTCGAGTGCATCACAATATCCGCGCCAAGGGCCAGTGGACTCTGCAATATAGGTGAAAGAAAGGTGTTGTCCACGCTGACCTCGACGCCGTGTGCGTGGGCGATCTGGCTTACCGCGGCAATGTCGGTGAGGACCATCAGCGGATTGCTGGGCGTCTCGATGTGGATCAGCTTGGTCGAAGGCCGGATGGCAGCCTCGACGGCGGCCAGATCGCTGGTGTCAACATACTCGACGGCGATGCCATAGCCGGAGACGATCTGATTGAAGAGCCGTACCGTGCCGGCGTAGACATCTTTGCTACAGATCAGGTGGTCGCCCGCGCGTAGCATCGCCACCAGCGCGGAGAGGGCCGCCATGCCGGAGGTGAAGGCATGGCCGCTGAGGCCGCCTTCGAGGGCCGCCAGCGCGGTCTCCAGCCGGTCGCGCGTGGGGTTGCCGGCGCGTGAGTAGTCCCAGCCGCGGTCCGTGCCGATGCCGGTCAGTTCAAATGTCGAGGTAAGGTAAACGGGCACGTTGACAGCGCCCGTCAGTGGATCGGGATATTGGCCGGCATGAACGGCAAGGGTCGAGGGTTTGTAGTTGGACATGATCAGCTTTTTGCTCCAACTACCAGCATATCGCGGCGGGGGCGGCGCGAAATTATTTGTCTCGCGCCGCACATTTGCCGAGCTACTTGGCGCTGACCCTTAGCAGCAACACACCGTGGGAGGGCACCGTCGCCGTATACACGCCAGCGGTGAACTTCACATCCTTGTGCGCCCAGAGATCGCGAGCGGTTTTCACCTTGCCGGCCAGGTGCAGATCGGCGGCATTGACTGTGGCTGCCGCCGCTTCAGAGCCGAGATTGACGACGCCAACCGCTACGCCGCCATCGGCGAGAGGCTTGACCCAACTTTCAAGATTGCCGTTTTTGACCGGGGAGGCCTGCTTGCCGAGCGGGTCCTGATCGATGGCGATGACCTCCTTGTTGAGGAGGATGGAGCGGGTGGTGTCGGACATGGTGCGAATGTCGTTTCCGGCCAGCAGAGGCGCGGCCGCCAGCGCCCACAGGCTCATGTGGGTGCGGTACTCGTCGGCACTCATGTGGCCGTTGCCGATCTCCAGCATATCGGGGTCGTTCCAGTGGCCGGGGCCGGCATAGGGAGCGGTCGGCACCTGCTGCTCAATATTGCCGATCATGCTCTGCCAAGAGTCGCCGATGTCGCCGGTGGTGCGCCACAGGTTGCCGCTGACCGCCGGCGCCCATTTCTCCACGCCGCCCATGCCATATTCGCAGAGGCTGAAGACAATCGGCCGGCCCGAGGCCGCCAGCGCCTCGCCCATCCTTTGATAGATCGGCTGCAAATCTTCGTTCTTGTAGATATTGCCGGCGCTGCACCAGTCGTATTTAAGATAGTCGAAGCCCCATGCGGCAAAGGTCGCGGCGTCCTGCTTCTCGTGGCCGTAGCTGGCGGGATATTCGCCGCAGGTGCGCGGCCCCGGAGAGGAGTAGATGCCGATCTTCAGCCCCTTCGAGTGCACATAGTCGGCCAGCGCCTTCATGTCAGGAAACTTGGGGTTCGATTGCAGATTGCCCTGGGCATCGCGCACACCCTCCCATGTGTCGTCGATGTTGACGTAGACGTAGCCCGCGTCGCGCATACCGCTGGAGACCATGGCGTCGGCCATGGTGCGCACCGTCTGGTCGTCGATCTTTTCGGCGAAGAGGTTCCAACTGTTCCATCCCATGGGTGGAGTTTTGGCCAGGCCGTTGTAAGGAACTTTATGCAAGGCGGGCGGGTCGATATAAGGCAACTTGGGAAACTCCGTAGCGGGAGTTACGGGCTTGGCTACATACTCCCCGCCAAACTGCGTCCAGTGCAGCTCTCCATTCGCCACATCGCCCACAATCATCGGCGTCTTGCCATCCCAGCCGAAGAGTTCAAAGTGGCTTCCGGTGATGTGGCCCTTGACATCAACGCTGTATCCCAGCCCGATGAGCTTTCCCGCCAGGTCGCTGCCGGTCTGGGTCACTTCAAGAATGCTCTTGTGTAACTCGCCGTTATGGAGCGCCGGACCAGTGGCCGCCCAGCGGCCGGTGATGCTCTGCGCGCAACTTGGAACCGCCAGCAGCGCCAGGCCTAGAATGAATGCCGCGCCAGCAACAACGGCCGAGAGCTTTGCTTTTGCAAGCTGAGTATTCCGCATTCTATTACCCTCTTCCTTCCGCAGCGCGATTCGTCGTGGCTGCACTGGAGATTGTAAACGATAGCAGCCTGGGCGCACTCGCTACAGATCACTGCGGATTCTTACAGGTGAAGTTATGCCCATCCTGCGGGTCGCCAGAGCCGTTATAGGCGGCGTACTGCGGATAGGGGCAGAGCGGACGCGTACGCCCGGGAAAGGCAGCCCCGGTGGCCATAATCGACTGTGGCGCCTCGCCTTGCTCAACCCACTTTTCAAGAGAAGTCAGCGCATCGAACTGATCGGTGGCCGGTCCTCCGCCGCAGTGATTCATGCCGGGAACGAGAAAGAGCCGTGCCGTAGAGGCTGCCTTCTCCGGGCCTCCGTTGTCGCGTTCCAGTTGACGGTAGTAATCGATGATGTCGTCCGCCGAGAAGACCGGGTCGCTGAGTCCCTCGTAGATGAGCAGCTTGCCGCCGTGAGCGGCAAAGGTGGAAAGGTTGGTATCGACGGCGTCGTTGATGCGCGCGGTCTGATCGGTCTCACCGGCGGCGTGGTCAAAGTCGAAGTTCATGACGGTCAGCCCATCGACGTGAGGATACACAAAATAATCGGTGAGCGCTCCGCCGCCCATCGTGGTGTTGATGGCATTGGGCTGCGCTGTTTGCGAGGTGCCGAGCTTCCACATCCGCCAGCCCATCTCGCCGATGCCGGCGTCATAAGGCCAGCTTGAATACAGCGGATTGCCCTTGGAGTCGCGCGCGCCGCCGAAGGACTTTTTGACTGCCTGCACCTGTTCGCGGCTGAGGCAGGAATCGGTCTTGGCGCCCGCGCAGGCAAGCTCGGCGGGATCGAATTTGCAGGCGGAGAAGTTGTTGATCTGGCCGTCCTTCAATCCGTCGAGCGCGTCGCATCTCTCAACCACGGCGTGGGCGAGAAGTTTCATGTCGGCATCCGAGAGCGAGCGGCTGAGGATGGGATGGCCCGCGGCATCCTTGGGCGCAACCGCCGCGAATACCTGTGTGTCCCAGGCCTCGGCGATGGCGGCATGCGTCAGGCGGAAGCCCGGATCGCCGGCAATGGCGCCGTCAAAGACGAGTGGCGTCCGCTCGATGGCCATCATGGCCTCGCGCCCGCCATTCGAGCAGCCCACAAAGTAAGAGTGCGCCGGCGGCTTGCCATAATAGGCGGCGATCAGTTGCCGCACCACCAGCGCCGTCTCCGGCGTGGATTCGAAGGCGAAGTCGAGCCGCGCCTGCTGCTCGTGACCGAAGGAGAGATCCATCCCCTGGTGGCCGCCGTCGTCGCTCGCCACGGCGTAACCGCGCGCCAGCGCCGATGGAGTGCCGCCGCCAGACGATCCAATCGCCGGCGAAACCGAGCCATCCATGCCACCTCCACCCTGGAAGTAGAGTTTTCCGTTCCACTGAGCCGGGAGGCGCAGTTCGAAGTGAATGCCGTAGTGTTTACCGTCCAGGCCGGTGCGGTCGCGGATGACGCCCGTCACTTTGCAGAAGGCGGGCAGCGGTCCGGTTTGCGGACCCGGAAAGCCCACAGGGCCGGAGGGCTTGCTGATGGCTTCCACCGCCTCTGCGCTTTTGATCGCCGTATCCACGATGACGACATTCTTCAGGGCAACGCAGTCCTGTGCCTCAGCGATCTTCGATGCAGCGCCGCAGGCCAGAACGCAGGCCCCCACACCCACCAGCCAAACCTTCATGCACATTCCAAATCCACCTTTCTTCCGTTGCAGGCAAGATAGCAATTACCGATGACGCGCACCTTGCCACAGGCCCTGGCCATGAGACGGGCCGAATCCGTGTAAAGTCGCAGCTTGAACGCGGCGCAACGCCACATATGGACAGAACTTCCGCACTGCTTTCGCGGTCGTGTGCCGGCGTTTACTTGGCCAGGCGCGCCACTGGGAAGTAGCCCGTGCGGGTGCGGACGGTGAGCTTACCCTGGCCCTTGGCTTTGGCGGCGACCTGCACACTGCGGAAGCCCGCATCGGTGGTTGGCTTGGTGGAGTGGTAGCCCAGCGTGTACTGGTTGCGAATGTCGCGCGCCACCTCGGCGGCGATGGGATCGATATCCTCGATATTTTTTGGAAAGAAGGCCATGCCGCCAGTCTCGGTGGAGAGCATCTCCAGAGCTTGGCGGGCGTGGCGCGCCTCGGAGCGGCTCATCTCGTCGCCAAACAACAGACCTATGGAATAGATGACCGGGCCGGAGAGCTGTTGAACGCGGCGGATGGTCTGCTGCAGATTGAGGGTCGAGGCGTTGTCTTCGCCGTCGGTGATGAGGATGAGCACCTGCTTTGGGTGTTTGGCCCCGGAGACCAGATTGTCGGCCGAGGCCATGACCGCATCGTAGAGCGCCGTACCGCCGCGCGCCTCAATGTGGCTCAACCCCTCGCTCAGCTTGTTCACGTCCGAGGTGAAATCCTGATCGATGAAGGCTTCGTCGCTGAAGTTGACCACGAAGGCCTCGTCCTGGGGGTTGGAGGCCTGAATCAGGTCGAGAGCGCTCTTGTTCACCGAGGGGCGCTTGCGGCCCATGGAGCCGGAGTTGTCCACCACCAGCGCGATGGAGACGGGCAAGTCAGTGTGCTGAAAGCTGATGAGCTTTTGCTGGACGCCGTCCTCCAGAACCTCGAAGTCCTCCTTCTTGAGATCGGGAACCAGGCGGTTGTGGCTGTCGAGCACCGTACAGTTGAGCACCACTTCTTCAACGTCAGTGTGCAGAACGTAGCCCTCGCCCTCTTTGTGGAGAATTTGGGGCACGGGCCGCGCGTCCTCCGGGGAGCGCACCGGGTCACGGTCTGCGGTGAGAGGAGTGGTTGGAGCTGATTGCGCGGACAACCCAAAAGACGCTCCGGTAAGGAGAAGCGCGAGCAGAACGGAATGGGGGAGGCGCATGGAAAGCGGTGCGAGCATGGCGACGAGTGAAGACGTACCCTCCCCTTCACTTTACGCCACTGGAGGTGAGAGAGTCATGGCGCGCGCGGCGAACTATCCCAGCCTTGCGACAAAAACGAGAACATCGCAAGGATGGGGCGTCCAAAACTTGCACTCTCCTAGTCGCTCTTTCCGGAGTCTGAACTTGCATCGGCGGGCAGGTCGAGCGCCACCAGGGAGAAGCGAGTCTTGCCGTCCTTGGGATTCTCAAAGCCCGCAATATGCTGGTGGCGTTTGGAGCCGGCCTTCAGCTCCAGATTCCCAGCGCCAAGGTGATAATCCCCCTGGTCGATGTGCACATTGCTTTTTCCATCGTCGGCGCAGCTCAGTCCCTCGGCGGTCATCGCCGGCTTGCCCACCGGCGCGTTGTCCAAGCAGGTAATCACATCGCCGTAGCGGCTCAGAGCCTTCTTGTAGAAGGCGGCTATTTTGTCCTGGGAATCGGAACTCTCGTAGGAGACCACCTTGACCTTCAACTCCCACTTGCCAAAACCCACATGAACGTCGGCAGACTTGTGGTCACCGTCGCTCTTCACCGCCTGAGCACCGGGGTAGACCGGCAATCCCAGATCGGCTGCCGTGGTCTGGTCGGTATCCACATGGATGCCGCCGAAGGGCGTATCCACTTGGACCTTCTTATCCTCGCCGTTGGCTCCCTTGTCCACTTGGACCCTGCAACCGGCCAATCCTGCGGCCAGAGCCAGACCCAGCACCAAAATCATCGCTCCCTGAATCGTATTTCGCATGGGGTCAATCGCCCTCCAGAATCGATATACGCCGCGATGGAGAGAAATGTTCCGGGAAACCCTTACTGCTTCGGCCCTCCCTTGGGATAATCCACCCGAATCGTCAGAATCTCGTAGGGATGAATCGGCGCCTTCACCACGTCGCCCACCACGGCCAGCGGCGCGCCCTCCGGCGCTTCCATCAGGTTGGTCACGGTTGCGCCCGTCGCTCCCGGCGGAACGTGGAACTCGGCCATCGTCTCCTTGCCCGCCCACTCATAGACTCTGAAGATCAAACCGTTTGCGTCCTCGGCCTTCTTCACGGCGGTCAGCACGACATTCTCCGGCGCAACAGAGGCGAAGGAGTGGCTGGCGGGCAGCGAACCCGTGTGCGCCGCGGTGACGACGGCGGTGAGCGGGTAGTTGTACTCGTAGCCCTTGCGCACGGTGAGCGCGTCCTTCCACGTTCCCGCGTGAGGATAGAGCGCGTAGTGGAAGTGGTGGTGGCCCATGTCGGCCTCAGGGTCGGGCCACTTGGCCGAGCGCAGCAGCGTCAGCCGCAGCACATTGCCCGCCGCGTCGTAGCCGTACTTGGTCTGGTTCAGCACGCTCAGGCCGTGCTGCTTGCCGTCGGACCCGATTCCGCCGAGGTCGGCCCAGCGCATCGCCGGAACCTCGAACTGCGCCTGCTCCCAACTGTTGTTGCGCGTGGTGGGCCGGTCGATGCTTCCGTAGGGAATTTCATAGGTGGCAAACGGCCCCGAAGCCGCCAGCGGGAAGGCCGCCTTCAGCAAAACGTGCGACTCATGCCAGTCGATGTCATTGTCGATGTCGATGATGTCGGAGAACGGCGCAAGACTGATTGTCTGCACAAATTTCGAGTTTTGCCAGTGGCGAGTAACACGAACTGCAGGATATTCGCTGTTTTTACCTATTAACTCGACCGAATCGGCGTGTTCAATCACCGCGGGTTGCGCATCCAATGTTCCGGGGTCGATATTCCACGCGTCGTAATCCTTCGGCGTGTCTTTGAAGAACTGAAGCTGGTTGCCGCAGGCACCAGGGGTGAGTAATTCGTATCCTGTGGAGTACCGGATCGAAGTGATGCAACCTGTAGATTTGTTGACCGTAACGCTGAAATTGCCAGAGATCGTGATGCTATCAGCATTCACCTTCGTATTATTGGGGCCCAGGATGGAAATCGGTCCAGAGACGACTGGTTCTGTATGGACCTGAATCACCTTATAGCCGAAGGCAGGAACCCGATTTACATTGAAGGTAATTTCCGCAACTCCAGGTTCGACACCCCACTTGATTGAGCTGATAGGCAAAGCCACATTCTTTGCAAAGCCATCATTTTCATCTATCCGATAGAATAGGCTAGGTTCAACCGAAGACTGCACTTTTACAGTTACATCTCCAGATCGCTCCCATCCGAGTGGGTTATAGACAATGACCGGTATCCTATTTGCTTCCTTGCTCTGCGTATTGACCTTGTCGGCAACTGCCTCCAGCGCGCCCGCATCAATCTCATTCGTAGACCAGCGCACCACATCGTAGTCCTTCTGCGCGTCTTTGTAGATGACGCCGATGCCGGAGCCGGCAGCCAGGTCGTGGAACTGGTTGAAGAGAACCTTCTTCCAATCTTCTGTCAGTTCTTTCGCCGGATACTCGCGGCCATCGAGCCATGCCAGCGACGCCCACTTCTCGGCGTTGAGCACCTGCTCCTCGGCCTCGCGCATATTGCGCTTGTGGTTGGCCTGGGTGGTGAAGACGCCGCGATGATATTCCAGATACATCTCGCTCTTCCAGGTGGGAATGCTAACCTTGCCCGCAACCGTCGCGGGCGGCGTATATCCCTTGGCGATGGACTGGTAATCCCAGAGCGGGCTGTCGGGGGCGATCTGTTTTTCTATGGACGAGAAGAAGGATTGCGCCGTGCCGAACTTGTAATTGGGCGTGACGTGGCTTGATCCATCGGCGGCAGGCCAGGCCCAGTGGAAGCCCTGATCGAGGACGGTGCGCGTGGGTCCGCCGCCGTGGTCGCCGATACCGTAAAGGTCCATCATCTCCAGTTCACCAGTTGCCCGCTGGCGGGCAGCGACAAGATCGTCGCTGAGGCGCACCGGGCTGAGATCCTGGTTGCCGTAGTCGTGGGGGAAGTAAGAGAGCACCTTGGAGCCATCGGGCGACTCCCACCAGAAGAGCTTGAAGGGCAACTGGTTGGTGTCATTCCAGGTCATCTTCTGGGTGACAAAGTAGTCGATGCCGCTCTTTTTGTAGATCTGCGGCAACTGCCACGTATAACCAAAGGAATCGGGATTCCAGCCGATCCTCACGTCCACGCCGTAGGCCTGCTTGTACCAGCGTTTGCCGACCAGAATCTGGCGCACCAGCGACTCGCCGTCGGGCATATTCAGGTCTGGCTCTACCCACATTCCGCCAACGATCTCCCAGCGGCCCTCCTGGATGCGCCGCTTGATCTCGGCGTTCAGGTCGGGATACTTTTCGGCGAGCCACTCGTTATAGGCGGCGGCGGATTGGGTGTAGGTGTAATCGGGGTACTCGTACATCAGTTGCAGCGCGGTGCCGAAGGTGCGCTTGACCACATCGACGGTTTCGGTGGAGGGCCAGAGCCATGCGGCGTCGATGTGGGAGTTGCCGGTGAGGTGGAAGGTGGCTTGCTGCAGGAGCGGCTTCAAGGCTTCGAGCTTGGCATGGGCGGCCTTGAGGCTGGCGTCGAACTTCGCCTGGTCGTGAGCGTCCAGGGCGGCTAGATCAACGGTATGGATGGCGGCGTCGAGCGTGGCCAGCGGAGCGGGGTCGCCGGGCGCGAGCGAGGGAATCAGTCGCTGGGCGGAGAGGAACTCAAGGCGCAGGTCTTCGGGGTTGAGGCGCGCGGCGGGGATCTCGACGCCCAGCGTGGCGCCGTCAAAGCTCTTGGTGTCCACCGTGTGCAGTAGCTTGACGGCGACTGTGACCTTGTCGCCGGGCTTGACCTGATCGAGCAGGACAATCGGCTCCAGATCGTCGCCCATGGCCACGCGGCGGCCATTGAAGTAGAGAATCTGGGGCATGGGTCCGTTGGCACCGGCATGGAACTGGAACCAGATGCGCGAGCCGGTCAGGTCGTAGCCATTAAGCGTGGGAGGAATCTCGTAGGTCTGACGAAACCAGACGGCTTCGTTGGGCGCCTTGCCGCCTTTGGCGATGGGCTGCCAGGAGCTTTCGTCCAGATTGAGGGCTTCGCCGTGGGCCAGGTCGCCGGCGTGCAGCTTCCAGGCGCCATCGGGCAGCTTGGCGAGGCTGGCGAGCCGGTCGAGAATCGCGTGGCTGTCGGCGGGCGGTTGCGCGTTGGCGCGGACGGCAAATAGTGTGGCGGCGGCCAGCACGGCCAGGCACGCAAAACGAGCAAAACGCAGTTTCAGAACAAAGTTCATCGTGGAAAAATCCCCCACGATATGGTAAGCCATCGGCGTTACTATTGGCGCGCCGGAGATGGTTGATTCCTGAATTTTGCAGCGCATTGTTCCTATTTATGCGGAGTTTGGCGTGGACCGGGAGGTCCACGCAACAGCCGGCCGGGAGGCCGGCGCTACCGACGCACTGAACGTAGCGATGTGGGGATAGCGGCTAGCGAGTCAGGTTGCTCCTCAGCAAAGCAGAATGGTTGCGAGCGCGCCGGCTTTTAGGCTGTATGCGTCTTCCGGCACAACCAGAAAGCAGTTGGAGCGGGCCAACGCAACCAGATCTCCTGAGCCATGCGCGGGAACCAGCGCGACCTGCGGCGGCTGTTCAGCGAGCGTACTGAAGTGGCAGAAGGCAGGCAGAAAGCGGGTGAGGCCCGGCCTGCCCCCGTGGTCAACGAGTGCGGCCAGACGAGCCTGGGCGAAGCGCGGTTGCGCCTCCCGGCTGCCGGCGAGGGCGGCCAACAGTGGTGCAGCGAAGAGCAGGAAGGCGACGGTTGAGGCGACGGGATTGCCGGGAAGAGCGAGTACTGGCAGCGGGTGCAAGCCCGCGCCGCGTGGCAGTTCTGCGAAGACGGTTGGCTTGCCGGGCTGAATGGCTAGGCCGGCGAAGTGAAAACGCGCACCCTTGTGGGCCAGGGCGGCTTTGACGAGGTCGAATTTTCCCGCCGAGGTGCCTCCGGAGAGGACGAGCAAGTCAACGGCAGCGTCCTGAGCGAGAACAGCTTCGAGCGCGAGATTAAGGGCCTGCGCGTGGTCGGCTGCGGTGGGCAAAAGCCATGCTTCGCCGCCCGATGCGGCTACCAGAGCAGCCAGCATGGGCGCGTTGGAGTTGCGAATCTGGCCTGGAGCCGGCAAAGCGTCGATGGAAACCAGTTCGTCGCCGGTGGTGAGAATGGCCACGCGAGGCCGGTGAAAGACCTCCAGAGCGGTGCAGCCGCAGGCGGCGGCAAGGGCGATCTGGCTGGAGTGGAGCGCACTCCCGGCGGGTAGCAACTCATCTGCCGCGCTGGCCTGCGCCCCCTGGAACACCATATTCTCTCCCGGTTTGAGTTTGCGGCGCGGGAGCAGCCGGATTTTGCCGGCATCGGCGCCATCGAGCTTTTCAACATGATCGAAGCTCGCTACGGCATCGGCGCCAGTGGGAATCGGTGCTCCATTCATGATCTCCCAGACCGTGCCGGGCAACAGAGGACCAGAGGGAGGGTCGCCGGCGCGGGCAGCGCCAGCAATGGTCAGTGGCTTGTGCTTCTCGGCCTCGGCGGCACGGCAGGCGTAGCCGTCGCGAGTGGAACGGGTAAAGGGCGGCTGATCGCGGTCGGCTAGGAGCGGCCGGGCAAGAACGCGGCCAAAAGCCTTGCTGAGTGATACGCGCTCGGCAGCTGGCTGAAGCCGCCGCAACCGCGCGGCATAGGCTGTCACCCGCGCAGCGGCCTGTGCGAAGCTACGAGAGGCTGGGTTGGGCAACGGGGAGCGCATGGAATGGATTGTAGAGGGTTTTAGAGCGGTTCTCCAATTCCCATGCCCTTGCCAGCTTGGTTAAATGTGGCTTTTCCTTAAGGAAAAAGCCACTCAACGGTTTGTTTCCGGCATACACCTAACCTATTGGAGAATCGCTATACCCGGGTGCGATTGCCGAATACGCAAAAAGTGAAGGGCGCTTTCGGAATCCGAAAGCGCCCTTGTTGGAACGAGTGGCAGTCAGCTTACTTTTTCTTGGAGCCGAAAGAAGAGCTATGGGTCTGCGATGCCTCGGCGAGGATGCCCTTCACGTCGGCGGCATAACGACCAGTGGGAGCCAAATCCAGGTACTTCTGATAGGCCTCCCCACAGCCGGGAGGCAGGATAATCTTTCCGGATTTATCGAGTTCCGCCTTCTGGATGAGTCCCTGCCCTTTGATGTAGTAGGGAAAGGCCTGCGTTGGGTCGGCCTTGATAGCCTTATCGGCAGCTGTAACCTGGGCATCTGCGTTCCCGATCTGAGAGAAGATCACTGATTCATTCGTCAGATAGGTGCTCGCCGACTGTGGATTAGCAGCGGCGGCGGCATCATAGGCTTGAACCGCTTCGGGAATCTTGCCTGCGCGCGCGTAGATTTCTCCCAAGCCCGCGTTGGCCTGTCCAAGGACGGAGGGTTCGGGTTTCTTGGGCGGTTTGACGGCGGCTTCCAATTCAAGCGCTTTCTTGTAGGTTGTGGTTGCATCGTCATATTTCTGCAAGCCGAGTTGCGCCAACCCCAAGTAAATCCACAGAGCAGAAACATCCTGCCGAACCTGTGTATCCTTGAGCATCATGGTTTCTACTTCGGTATACTTTGCCGTCTTGATCTCAGCGGTCTTCGCTGTGAGATCCGCTTTAGTCGCACTGGCGCCGAGTTGCTGTTTTGCGGCATCCTGCGCATTTTCCGCATCGTTGATGTCCTGAACAACGAGCTTGATGTCGGCATTGAGGTTCTTGATAACCGCATTGGACTTCATCGCCTCGGAATTTTTCTGTTTCAGTTCCTCCAATTCCTTTTTCTCTGCCGGGCTGAGCTTGTTGATGAAATCCTTGCGGGTCATGTCGAAGTCCAACTGGAGATCACGACCAACCACAATTTTTATATCTTCGAAGGAATCGGTCATCTTGCCAAACGGTGTATCTGGGGCGCGGTAGATCGCCATATATACACCTGGATTCGCCTCGCCTTCATAGTCGCCGGTGGCTGTCACCTGGAAGGTGAATTTTGCGTTGTGGCCCTCGTCGGTGGAAAGGATCACTTCACCGGCGTTCGCGGCCACCCCAGTCATATTTGTGACGTGGCCGTGGATTTTGCCCATGGGTTTCGAGGGCGCCTGTGCAAGCGCGGGCATGAGGGCGAAGGTAATCAGGCCTAGCCAAAGTGCAAGATTGCGTTTCATCTTTTTCTCCTTGGGAGCGGCGTGGGCCAGTGGCCCGCGATCTCAATAAAGTCATATTCTGCCCGTCCACGGACGGGCGATTCTCCGGCGAGCGCCCTTCGCAAGCGAATGTCAGGCGGGCGCGCAAAAACCATGAAAAACATAGAGTCCCAGCGGCGGATTTCATCCAAAAACCGGACTGCAGCCGTCGCAGAAACTGCCTCTCTTCGCAGCAACCAACTTATACCCATTCGACTGATCTGTACAAGTGCATGGAAGAAATGAGATCTGCCGGCCTTCAAAATTACGCCCAGACTGAAACCACCCTATTCTCTGCGTTATGCTAGCCTAGCCGCAGCACGGCTGGGTGTGGCCTGTGTCACACATTAGAATGGAGAGATGGAAACGACGATTCGCCCCGCTACCAGCGAGGATATTCCGCAGATATTGGCTTACATTCGCGCACTGGCCGCCTATGAGCGCGCACCTGAGGCGGTGATTGCGACCGAAGAGAGCCTGGAGCGGGATGGATTCGGGCCTAAACCATTTTTTTTCTGCCTGATGGCCGTATATGACGGTCGGACGGCGGGCTATGCCTTGTCATTTTTCAATTATTCGACCTGGGTGGGGCCGGGAATCTACCTGGAAGACCTCTTCGTTGAGCCGGCGCTGCGCGGGCTGGGTATCGGCAAGGCGCTGCTGAGAGAGGTGGCGACCATCGCGATGGAACGAGGCTGCAAGCGGCTGCAATGGGCGGTGCTGGACTGGAATACGCCGGCCATCGAGTTCTACAAGGCGGTGGGCGGCGAATTCCTGGACGAGTGGCGCACGGTGCGCATGAGCGGCGCGGCGTTGGAGCGACTGGCCACCCGCGGTGGGGCAGGCAACGCTGGCGGGTCCTGGAATCCAGAGATGGATGACACGCGATGAGAATCAACATCATCGGTGGCGGACTGGCAGGGTCGGAGGCTGCGCTGACGGCTGCGCGGCTGGGCTGCGACGTGGAGCTCTACGAGATGCGGACAGTGGTGAACGGCAAATTGCAGCTGACCCCGGCCCATCAGACCATTGAGTTTGGCGAGTTGGTCTGTTCCAACTCGCTGAAGAGCGAATCGCCTAACACGGCTCCCTGGCTGCTGAAGCAGGAGATGCGGCGTGCCGGGTCCGCTCTTTTGCGTTTTGCCGATGTATGCGCTGTCCCGGCAGGCCACGCGCTGGCCGTGGACCGCGTCGAGTTTTCACGGTGCATCTCCGCAGCAATTTCCGCTGAAGCAAAGATTCGCGTTCATCGCGAAGAGGTGACGCGGCTTGAAATGGGTGAGGGAGCGCTGACGATTCTGGCAACAGGGCCGCTCACTTCAGATGCCTTGAGCGCTGAGATTGAGCGCATTACCGGCTCCGGCCAACTGGCCTTTTACGACTCCATCTCGCCCATCGTCGAGGCGGACTCCATCGACATGGAGCGCGTTTACATGGCCGCTCGCTGGGACAAGGGGACAGCCGACTACATCAACTGCCCGATGGATCGCGCCGAGTATGATCGTTTTCTGGATGCGCTGCTGGCCGCCGAGCCGGCCGAGATCAAAGAGTGGGAGGCGGCCGATTATTTCGAAGGCTGCCTGCCCATTGAGGTGCTTGCCCGTCGCGGCCGCGATACGCTGCGCTTTGGCCCCATGAAGCCGGTTGGCTTGCGGGATCCGCGCACGGGAAAAACCCCCTGGGCGGTGGTGCAGTTGCGCAAGGAGAATCTGCGCTCTGACAGCTACAATCTCGTCGGCTTTCAGAACCACCTGAAGTTTGGCGAGCAGGCGCGCGTGCTGCGTTTGATTCCCGGCCTGGAAAACGCACACTTTCTGCGCTTCGGCCAGATTCATCGCAACACATACATCTGCGCACCGGTTTTGCTCGACGAGACTCTTCGCCTTAAAAAGGAACCGGGGATCTTGTTCGCCGGGCAGCTTTCCGGCATTGAAGGTTATACCGAATCCATCGCCACCGGCCTTCTGGCGGGCATCTATGCGGCTTCGCTGGCGCACGGTCAACAGCCAACTCCGGCGCCGCGCGCCAGCGCTCTCGGCTCGCTGGTGCATTACATCACGCACACTGACCCCAGACACTTTCAGCCGGCCAACATCACCTTTGACCTGCTGGAACCGCTGGAGGAAGAGCTGCGGAAGAAGGTTCGCGACAAGAAAGAACGCCACCGGCTGCAGTGCGAGCGCTCGCTGGCGGAGTTCGATTTGTGGTGGGCGGCGATCTCGCCGGCAAGCTCTTAACCCATTGCGCGCTGCGCTGTTACCATTTACGCATGACCGAACCATCTGCTGGCGGACGCCGCGTCGCCTTCTTTGGAGGAAGTTTTGATCCGCCCCACTTGGGCCATCTGGCAGTGGCGCGAGCAGCCAAGGCGATGCTCGGACTCGATAGCGTGCTCTTTGCCCCGGTGGGCGCGCAGCCGCTCAAGCCGTTGGGTTCGACGGTCTCCTTTGTGCACCGCCTGGCGATGACACGGTTGGCGATTGCCGCCGAGCCGGGGTTTGCCGTCTCGCTGGCCGACGCGCCGAAGCCCTCGGGTGCGCCCAACTACACGCTGGAGACGCTGCGCGCCCTGCGCGCAGAACTGCCGCCGGAGAGTGTTTTATTTTGCCTGATGGGCGCTGACGCGTTTGCCGGTTTCCGGCGCTGGCATCGCGCCGCGGAGATTCCCTTTGTCGCGCCGTTGATCGTCGCCTCCCGGCCGGGCCAGCCGCTCGACCTGAAGGCCGCGCTGCCGGAAGGCTTGGAGATTGTTTTACCGCCTCAATCTGGCGCGAAGACGGCAGAGATCGAGCTTCACAGTCTGATTCTTCGCAATCGTGAAGGCGCGTTGACGCCGCTCTATCTGCTTCCCCGACTCGATGTCCCGATCAGCGCGTCGGAGATTCGTGAACAAATGCGGATGGATGAACCGGTGTGCTCGGCAAGCGAAGATTCAGGACCGGAACGCGCATTGCTTCCCGCGTCGGTGGCGAATTACATACAAATTCACAGCCTTTATCATTGACCCTCTGGTCAAGCCCCCCCCCTGTGGGTGTAGGATTGTTTACGTCAGGTGAATTTCCATCTGACTACGCAACCAACTGCGCGGAAATGCGGTTGTTGGGGTTTTATGGACGCCAATTTATTCGGCTTTGCTCTCTCCCGCCACAAGCGATTCCATCTCTATTTCTATTGCAATGTTGTTGTCGAATCTGCCTTTCGGAGGCCCAGGCGCGCGCGGAATCTCTCCGGCCGCATTGGTGAAATCTGATGGCCGATTTGGCAACCGCAGTGGAATCAATGCCTTCGAGCATATCCCTGCTTGATGGCAAACTGAAACAAAAAACGCCCAGCCGCGCGGGAATCATGGTGTTTCTGCTGGCCCTAGCGGGCGGCCTCTGCTACATTGCGGTTCACGTTACTCGCGACCTTGACACCGTTACCATAACCAGCATCTGGCCTTATCTGTTGCTGGCGCTTGCGTTGCTGATTGCGCTTGGCTTCGAGTTTGTCAACGGCTTCCATGACACAGCCAACGCCGTCGCCACGGTCATCTATACCCACTCACTTGAGCCGAATATCGCCGTGGTGTGGTCGGGCCTCTGCAATCTGGCTGGTGTGCTCCTCTCCACTGGCACGGTGGCTTTTGCGGTCATAACGCTTCTGCCCGTCGAGCTGATTCTTCAAGTCAGCTCCGGCGCCGGCTTCGCCATGGTCTTTGCCCTGCTGATCGCCGCCATTCTCTGGAATCTGAGTACTTGGTGGTTCGGGCTGCCGGCCTCCAGTTCCCACACGATGGTCGGCTCCATCATTGGCGTAGGCATCGCCAACCAATTGATGCACGCCCACACCGGAACCTCGGGCGTGGATTGGGAGCAGGCTATAAAGGTTCTCAAAGCGCTGCTCATCTCGCCGATCATTGGCTTTATCTGTGCTGGACTGCTGTTGTACATCTCCAAGCAGATGATCAAGTTCCCTTCTCTTTATGAGGCGCCCAAAGACCAGCAGCCGCCACCGTGGCCCATTCGCACGCTCATGGTACTCACTTGTACAGGCGTCAGCTTCTTTCATGGCTCGAATGATGGGCAAAAGGGCATGGGGCTGATCATGCTGATCCTCATCGGCACCGTTCCGACCGCTTACGCGCTCAACCACGCCGTCACCGCCAACGACATTCAGCAGTTCATCACCGCTTCCGGGCAAGCAGGGCAGATTCTCGACCGGCACGTGGACAAGAACGGCGTTTTAGGCGAAGATGCACGCAATGAGGTCACTGACTACATCCGCACCAAGCAACTACAGCCGGACACAGTTCTCGCGCTGCGAGAACTGGTTGAGGACGTGAGTCACGAGGTTGCTCTCTACAAGGTCTTCAAGTCGGTTCCGGGCAAGGAACAGGCCAATGTTCGCAATGATATGTACGTAGCTGGCGAAGCCCTCCGGCTGATGCAGAAGAACGACGCTACCTTGGTGAAGGAGGGCAAGTCACCGGTTTTCACCGCTGCGGAAAGTGCGGCTCTATCCAACTATAAGAACAAGGTAGACAAGGCGACCCGCTTCATCCCTGACTGGGTCAAGGTAGCCGTCGCTCTGGCTCTTGGTCTGGGAACCATGATCGGATGGAAACGCATCGTGGTTACCGTAGGCGAGAAGATCGGCAAGGAAGACCTGACCTACGCGCAGGGCGCCAGCGCAGGCCTGGTAGCAATGGCCACTATCTTTGCCGCCGACAGATTCGGGTTGCCGGTCTCTACAACCCACATTCTCAGTTCCGGCGTGGCCGGCACCATGAGCGCCAACGGCAGTGGCCTTCGCTGGACGACAGTGCGCAATATCGCAGCCGGTTGGGTCTTTACATTGCCAGCCGCGGCGCTGCTTTCCGGCTCGCTTTACTGGCTTTTCCGCGCGATCTCCTGAGTGCTCACCATGGCCAGCGGGTAACTGCGATCGGTGCGCAGTGTGGGAACGGCCGCAAGCAGGCTTTGCGTGTAGGGGTGCGAGGGCGCGGTCAGAAGGCGCGCGCAAGGGCCGGTTTCCACAATCACTCCCGTGCGCATCACCGCAACCCGGCTGGCAATCTGGCCCACTACCGCCAAATCGTGCGAGATGAAAAGCATGGCCAGTCCTTGTTGCCGCTGTAACTCCCTGAGCAACTCAAGCACTTGCGCCTGCACTGTCACATCCAGCGCGGTGGTAGGCTCATCGGCAATCAGCAGCCGCGGCCGGTTGATCAGCGCCATGGCAATTAGGATTCTCTGTCGCTGCCCGCCGGAGAATTGATGCGGATAGTCGCCGTAGCGGTGGGCCGCATCGGGAATCGAGACCGACTCCAGTGCGGCAATGGCGCGGCGCTTCGACTCGCGACCCGTCCAGGAGGGAGAATGTGCCTGTGCGGATTCAGCTACCTGCCGGCCAATCGTCATCACCGGATTGAGTGCCGTCATCGGCTCCTGGAAGATCATGGCGATCTGCTGGCCCCGCAACTGCCGCAAGATGCCGGACGGCAGGCGCAGCAGGTCAGTGGATTTTGTAGTTTCCGCTTCGGCGCTTCGCCAGAGAATCTGCCCCTCAACCTGCGCCGCCGGCCCCAGCAGCCCCAGAATCGCCAGCGCGGTCACGCTCTTTCCAGATCCAGATTCACCCACCAGCCCAAGCACCTCGCCCTCATCGAGGTACAATCTCAGGCCGCGCACTGCCTCTTGCGCACCAAAGCGAACCTGCAGGTTGCGAATATCGAGAAGCGGAGTCATAATGCCATCCTAGCGCATACGGGCCTGTCTGCAGGCACGATGAGCGAGACCAGTTGATCGTGATGTTTGATGCATGGAGCCGCAGGGAATCAACGCGCGGCGAAGGTGGGAACCCTGGTAATTGTGCTTTCCGGAAGGCGTTTGGCTGAGGGCCAGAGTGTTCAGTTTCTACTCAATCATTGTGCAAAATGTTGCACATCGATCATGCGTGCGTCTGTAACGTGAAGATATACAAGCAATTCATTTGGTCTCGGAATTGCATCAGTACGGTCGATATCCAGAACCACGGAGCGTGGTAATTGGCATAGAAGTTATCTTTCCCTTTTGTTTTTGCCGTTTTTTTGCATCTGTCTTGTGGTTTGATAGGCACCTCATTGAATTGAAGAGGGGACCTTATGGCTGAAAAGATGGAATTTGCAATCGAGCGGCGGGGCAGGCCACGCTTTGGAATTGTCGTGCCCCTTACTGTGCTTGCAGGAAAACGCGAGATTCCCGGCTTTACACGGGACTTGAGCAATCAGGGAGTCTATTTTTATCTGGATTTGGACGAGGAAGCGCAGATAAGCGGCGATATTGATTTTCTGATCAATTTGCCGCCGGAGATTACGAACTCAACCTGTTGTATGATTCGCGCCCAGGGACGGGTGGTTCGCGCGGACAAGCGTACGCCGGGCCAATTGGCGGGGATTGCCGCCACGATACTCCATTCTTCAATGGATCAGGGGAGATAGAGCTAAAGCTTGCGCATACCGAGGACGCGATGATCGGCGAGCCAGCTTTTGCGCACATAAATGAGTCGGTTGTTGCTGTCTGGATCGGTAGGCATCATGAAGAAGCCTGGATCGACAAGGTAACGGATGGAGTTATAGACAATCCCCTCCATGACTTCTCCATCTAGAAACTGCAAACGCATCCAGATGCCATGGACGATGGGGGCACGGGAATGGAAGTTGAGAATCTCGTGCTTGGCGTCACCTTCAAAGCAATTGACATAAAAGACCGCCTTAATATCTTTGGCGGGGATCTCCTCGATTTGGTTGGTATCGAGAAGCAGGACCCGGAAGTTCTCTGGCGAGGTGTGAGGAGCATGGCTCAACAACTCTTCCATAGTGTTGTAGACCGGAGAGTCAAGGAAGCCTTTGATTGTTCTGGATCCTAACTGGATTACAACCATTTCCGGTCGGGGCAAATCACGGCTGTCAGCGGGTATGGTCATTCCTTCTCTCTCTAGCTGGGATTGAACGACTTCTGCGGAGGAACCAGATTATATTGCTTGATTTTATATAACAGAGCCTTGTAGCTGATTTGCAGGTCGCTGGCCGCCGCCTTCCGGTTCCATCCGGTAGCCTCCAGAGATCTTGCGATGGCTGCGGACTCAGCCCCATCTTTGAGGTTCCTGACCAAATGCTTGAGGCCCGAGTTGCCGTCAAAGCCATCCGCATTTTGCGCGGCGGTCTCGACAATTTGCGGCGGTTCCAGTTCGTCGATGATAGCCTGCGCATCGGCCAGAATGACGTAGCGTTTGATGGTGTTCTCCAATTCGCGCAGGTTACCGGGCCAAGAATGATTGTAGAAAGCTTGCAGGAGTGCGGGTGAAATGGGCAATGGGGGACGGTTATACCTGGCGGCTACCTTGCGCATGAAGTGCTGTGCCAGGACCGGAATCTCCTCAATGCGTTCGCGCAGCGGAGGCATCTTCAGGGTAAAGCCATTGAGGCGGTAGTAGAGATCTTCGCGGAAGGTTTTGGCCGCGATAGCCGCTTTGATGTCAACATTTGTAGCGGCAATGACGCGGACATCGACCTTGACGGTGGAGCGGCTGCCGAGGCGCGAGAAGCTGCCATCCTGAAGAACCTGCAGCAGTTTGGCCTGTAAAACCGCCGGCATTTCGCCAATCTCATCCAGGAAGATGGTGCCGTTATTGCAGATTTCAAATTTGCCAGGCTTGGATTTGACCGCTCCTGTGAAGGCGCCTTGCTCATAGCCGAAGAGTTCGCTCTCCAGCAGATCGGCGGGCATGGCGGCGCAATTAACCTTCATGAAGCCGCGCTGGCTGCGCGACGACATTTTGTGGATGAACAGGGTGGCGACTTCCTTGCCGGTGCCGCTCTCACCCAGGATGAGCACCGGGATGTCGGCGCGGGCAACGAGCCGGCACTGGGATTCGATCTCCCTCATGCGTTTGCAAGCCCGGACAAAGGAGGTGTTTCCGTCGAGCTGGATTTCATCGCTCTCCTCGTCGCTGACCAACTGCCTGGCGGAGTCATTGAGGTACTGCTGCACTGCCAGATCAATATCAGCCTTTCTGAAGGGCTTAAGAATCACATCGGTGGCGCCCATGCGCGCCGCCGCCACTACCTCCTTCAGCTCAGCGGAGCAGGCCATCAGGATGATGGGGAGCAACGGAAAAGATGCGCGCAGTTCGGATAGCAACCGAAAGGCGCTCGCGCCGGAGAAGTCTTCTTCGATGTGCCAGTCCATCAGTAGCAGGTCTGGTAAAAAAGATTCTCTGAGGCTGCCAAGCAGCTCCGCCGCCTGGGTAAACTGGCTCACGCTGAAGCGATCAGAGAGAATGCGGTTCAGGTAGTTCAAAACAGCGGGATCAGGGTCAAGAGCAGCAATGCGGGGAGGGCGCTTGCTCTTCGACTTCAAATTCGATTCTGAGGAACTCTTTGCCATCGCAGATACCAAAGCTAAGATGAACGAATCAAAAGAGATAATCAGTCTGCCAGCATGGGCAGGACTCAGCTTTTAGGCAAACCTTGCCGAAAAGCGCAGGTAAGCGCAGAATGATTTCCGCGCTTCATGGGGGGGGGATGCAAGGCGTATGTTGTTAATAAACATAGTACCATCGAAATATGGAAAATCATTCGCCACTTTGTGTAATTACTTACACATTTTGGCGCAATATTTATGATTTGTGCGGTGGAAACACACCTTAGATTACCTTTGTATTGCGTAAAAAATTACTATTGTTATTTTTATCAGTTACTATTCGACCAATTGAGATTGGCCGTCAAGTTGCTACCAGAGAATGAATTGACTGTGTATCGGATAAACCATGCCCCTGGCTCGCATCACAGAATCAGCCAATTTCCGCGACTTGCCCCCGACTGAGGTGATCTTCGGGAAGTCTCCTCTGATGGCCTCGGCCCGCGAGAAGCTGGAACGGGTTGCCAAGACGACCGTTCCGGTTCTTTTGCAGGGCGAGAGCGGCACAGGCAAGGAGATTTTTGCCAAGCTGCTGCATTCCTACTCGGATCGCTCCAAGAGCAACTGGGTCAAGGTGGCCTGCCCCGCGATTCCCCACTCGTTGATCGAGTCGGAGCTTTTCGGCTATGAAAAGGGCGCCTTCACCGGAGCGTACGCCACAAAGCGCGGCCGGGTGGAGTTGGCGCACATGGGAACGCTCTTTCTGGACGAGATTGGAGATCTGGATCTGTCAGTGCAGGCCAAATTGCTGCAGATGCTGCAGGACGGCAGCTTCATGCGGGTTGGCGGACAGGAGTCGAGAAAGGTCAACACACGGCTGGTGAGCGCAGCCAGCAAAGATCTGCGGGAGCAGGCTGAAGATGGCAGCTTCCGGCGGGACTTCTTTTTTCGCATCAACGCAGTGACCATCGAGTTGCCACCGTTGCGCGAGCGCGCCGTGGACTTGCCTAGGCTGACCGACTACTTTCTCGATCTTCACGCGAAGGCCTTTCACCGCCATCCAAAGCCGCTTTCGCGCGAGGTTACGCGCCAGATGCGGCAGTACAGTTGGCCCGGCAACATTCGGCAACTGGAAAACATGATTCGGAGTTATATTCTGATCGACAGCGAAGATGCGTTGCTCGCAGAACTGGCTCCGGCCGCTCCGACGGCTCCGGTCCGGGCGAACAACGAAATTGATTTGGCCAATCCTGTTTCGCTGAAAGATATCACCAAGGCGGCCACGCAGGAGTTGGAGCGGCAGATTATTCTGAAAGTGCTGGAGGCGAATGGCTGGAGCCGCCGGAAGACTGCCAAATGGCTCAGTATCAGTTATCGATCGCTGCTCTACAAACTGCAAGACGCGCATATTGGCGATGCTCAGCATCCGCAGCCCAAAGCATGAAATTCGCCTTCGATCATTTTTCCGGACGCTGATACGCTATAGAAACTCCACAGCGGCTAACTAGACCGGCGCGTGGATATGAGCGAATCAAAGACTTCGCGCAGTTCCGCGGCGACGGTCTCCCAGCTTCGGCTTCCGCGCGCCGCTATGGCGTTGGCGTTCCAGCGTTTGTCGAGGACCGATGCAAGAACCCTCGCCAATGCTCCCGAATCACGCGGCGCCACAAGCTGTCCACATTCATCGTTCAATATCTCTGGTATGCCGCCGACATTCGTGGCAACAACGGGCCGTCCGCAGGCGAGCGCCTCAAGCACCACATTAGGACAGCCTTCCATGTAACTCGGCAGCGTAACCAGATCAGCCGCAGCCATCCAAACAGCTACATCATCGAAAGCGCAGGCGGGCAGAAGATGAATATAATCGGCCAAGCAAGCGTCTTGAATCCTACGCGCAATCAGCGGTCTGTCGGGCCCTTCGCCAATCAGATACGCATGCAGGTTTGCACGCCTGGCGCGCAGCAAAACCGCGGCTGCAACCAGTTCGCGCAGGCCTTTCTTCCTGTCGATGCGGCCGATGTAAACAAGAGATTCCGCGGCTAAGTCCAAGTTTAACTTCCGTCGCGCGTCAAGACGATCAGCGGGATGAAAAACGGCGAGATCGCAGCCGTTGGGGATGGCGCGGGTCGTCTCCGCCGACGCGCCCATCGTGATGGCTTTGCGGCGCAGATCTTCGCTGACCGTAACCAGGCAATCAGCCTCGCACAAGACTTTCCGCGTATGCATGGCAGTTATGAAATCGTCGATTCGATTGATGTCGGAGCCAATGCTCATGGCTACAACAGGAACCGCAAGCGCTTTGCCAATTTTGATGGCGGCAAAGCCATCAGGATAAAGAAAGCAACTGAAGATAAGATCTGGGGCAAAGGCGCGCACCGCAGGCAGCAAAGCGCGAGCGGACATCCAGCCGTTGAAGGGGCGTGAGAGCAGTGGCAGCGCGAAGTAGCTGAAGTATCCCGCGCCGACATCGGGCGTGGAGTAGTTGGCGTCAATCGTTTGATCGCTCCGGCCGCGCGGCTTGAGCAGGGCGGGATAGCGTGCATGGGGATAGAAAACGCGCACATCGGCCTCGCGGGCAAGTACGCGCAGAGTCTGATAGGCGGATCTTCCCTGCCATGGCTCAGCCGAGCTGGGATAATAACGCGTGATGGCGGCTATTCTGAGCATAGCTATTCACCGCTTTCCGCGGACTGGACGGCCAGCGCGTGCAGGTCGCACGCGCGCTGCACACCAACAATGGTATAGAGAAGGCGCGCATAACGCTGTGCCAGAATCTCGCGTTCGTACTGCGCGATCTTATCCGCATCGGGATTGAACTCCTTTGCAAGGGAGCCGGCGCGGGCGCCGGCGTCAATGAAAAGCCTGCGTATGCCTTCGACATCGCGGCTATTTACCCACCAGCCAGCGCGCAACTCATCCATCAGGCGTTGTACTTCGCCACCCGCATGAACGGTGGCTAGAATAGGCTTTCCCGCGCCGAGATAATCGTAGAACTTGGCAGCGACATTGAGCGGATCATGAGTAATAAGCAGCGCATAATCAGATTCCATGACCGCTGCCAGAGCTACATTCTGCGGCAGAAAACCCGATAACTCGACCATGCCGCCAAGTTGGAGCAGGGCTTCACGGAAGCGAGGCTCCTCAATGTGGCCGATGAAACGCAGAATAAATCGGGACTTAACTTCATCAGGCAGCGATAGCAGGGCTTGAACCAACCATGTAGGATCGGTTGAACCATAAATGGTCCCAACATAAGTGACCACAATCTTATCGCCGTGGGTAGTTGTCGCGGCAGGCTCGGCGCGATGCATTTTAACAGCGTCGAATCCGTTGGGAATCATGTGGAATTTGTCTTCTGGCTCCAGCGGATAGCGGGCGCGAATCTCACGCCGGGCGGCCTCAGTAACTGCAACAATGGCATTCGAATTCGCCACGGCGCCGGCTTCGGCGCTGTGGGCTACCCGGCGCGCGCGCTCACTGCGGCTGAAGCTGACCAGATCGATCGTTGTTGAAAGCCATTCGTCGCGAAAGTCAACAACGATGGGCAGGCGAGGAAACTCCTTGCGAAGAATTTCGACTAACAGGACGCTGGAAAAAGGGGGCACGGTAATCAGGACAAGATCAATTGCTTTTTGGCGGATCACGCGACGCGCGGCGCGAGCCGCCACGCCAAGCCACATCACCTGCGGATCGGGCAAAAGAATATCCTGAATCGTGCGCTTGAGAAAGCCGCGTTTCGCCGCCACGCCGGCGGAGTGCCTTGCGGATGAACTCATTGATCCGGAAATCAATGTCTTGATTCTCTTTTTTACTCCGAATGGAATGTCGAGAGTGATGGTGCGCCGAATGTTGACTTCAGAGGGTATCGCATTGAGCAATTCGCTGTCAGTGCCCACCGCGGAGGCGTTGCGAGCGGTGATTACATCCAACTGAATTCCTTCAGCGGGAAAGTAGCGCGCAAGGCTTGCGGCGCGCAGCACTCCGACCCCTCCGGCGGGAGGAAACGAATAAGTGATGAGCAGAACATTCAGAAGCCTCATTGGCTCGCTTCCTCTCGGGAGAGCGCCGATTCGGCGATTGAGCCGCGGCCATGGATCAGCGCATCGGCAGCCTGATACATCTGCCAGGCAGTTGCCCAATGGACCTCGATGCCCCTGAGGTGTGCTTCTTCTGCGAGCCAGGCGAAGAGGCTGCTGAACCCGCCGTTGAGCAGCGGTTCGCGATTCCATTCCGGCGCGCCGTGAGTATAAAGCTTGAGAAAGATATCTTCGCCGATGGCGGGAGCCAGATCGAACCACTGGCGCACACGCGAGGGCGTTGGCATGTCATATCCGGCAAGCTCGCCGGTCTCGATGCGCGGCAGCAACCGCCCGCCCAGACGCACACCCAGCGGTCCGGTCATCATCAGCAGGTCGCCGCGCCGGCCGCCGCCAACGGTGGCTTCGACGCCGCGATCAAAAGACTTGGGGCGATTGTCATTATGGTTCGTGCACCAATAAATCTGATTGACGACGCGGCCCTGAGTCGCCGAGGGAAGCGAGGGCATGGTGAAATCGGCGTAACAGCCAAGGTCGCGCAGCAGGGCAATCTCACCGGGAAGTCCGCAGCACCTGCCATCGGGGCGCGAGTTATCCAGAGCCCAGTTGCCATGGATGAAACCGAAGACCGTTTGTCCGTCCAGCCGGCGCAGCAAGCCGTGGTCCTCGGTGAGGCGGCGGCAGTAATCGGTTACTTTCTGGATAAAGAACTCGCGCTTTTCATCGTCGTGATGCAGATGAACTTCCACGTCGCCGATGCCCTGACGCACCATCTCGGTGATGCCGTCGAGCAGATCGCGCCGGTACTCCTCTTGCGGATAGAAGAAGCTGTACTGTGGGCGCTGGCCCGCCGCGTCTCGCGGAGCGTCGCCGGCGATGCGCGGCCACCTGTCGCGCCACTGTGCAACGCAGCCAAGCGCGGCTTCGACCGATGCGCCTCTGCCCAGCGGCTCGTAGTGATCTGTGATGGCAACCCAGGCGCGCTTCGGCTTCACGGGACGCAGGAACTTTCGCAAGCGGTCTCTCAGGTACGGCGCCAGCCAGATTTCCGCGTGTCGAGGTAGCTTCATGGAATTGACTTTTCCTTATGCGCGTTGATTGCCCTCGGCGGACGCGCAGTGAACAAACCAATCATATTAAAGCAGCGTGCACCATCGCCGCCCAAAACGGAAGATAATTCGTTCCGCCTGACGGCGAAGACGATTCAGTCATCGAAAGCAGCGGGCTGATCGCTTCCAGCCACTCCGCCAATCATTCATCGCCGCTGCCATTCGCAGTACGATCAAGTGTGCATGACGCGCCCGCCGGCTTGGAGCATTGAAAATTGAAGATTGTCACCGCCTGTGCCGTATGCCTAGATTTTATACGGGTTACGTGGTGGACCTGGGCAGGATTGAATCGGCGGCTTCTTCCATGGCAACTCAAACAATACTGGCATGTGGTTGTATTTCTGAGTCCCTGGTTGCGACCCAAGACTCCCAAAACCTCCCGGAACATGGCTTGTGCGCGCCTCGCCGCACTGCGCCAGAGAACTGAAGACGATTCTTCGCCAGCCTATGGAATAGAAAGGAGGGGTTATCGGGTGGAACGATATCGAAGACGACGCTCATTCCAAAAGCGCCTGATTCCAGAGGCTCGAGACTTGCCCATTGGCAGATCTTGGTTGCAGATTTGGAAGATGCTGCGTTTTCCTCTTTCCGGCAGCCCCCAAGAACCGATCCATCTGATACACTTGTTTATACTGCTGAAGTGAAGGCTGCTTGCTGTCAACAAAGGCACGGGTTCAGCATGTAGCGGCAAGCCAGTGGGATGGACGAGACTCCTGCAAAAGGGGTTGATTCATTCGGTTGGATTTGCTTTGAAGGCAGGTATCACTTGGGGGACGTAGCTCAGTTGGTTAGAGCGCTGCCCTGTCACGGCAGAGGTCGCGAGTTCGAGCCTCGTCGTCCCCGCCATTCATTCCAAAGTACTTAGGAGTGAATGGCAATCAAAGTGACAGCATAATCTAGGCACGATATGGGCACAATAAGCCCACTACCGAGCATTTATAGCTACCTTCTCAAAATCAGTTGTGCCCACGTCTGGCAAAACTGTGCCCACGCTAGAAACCATCATCCTTACAACTTTGCTTTGTGCCGCTCGCTTGTTCGAGGTCACTGCCTGCGTGTAAACGTCAAGCGTGATCCGACTGTTTGCGTGCCGCAAAAGCTCTTGCACGGTTTTGATGTCCTCTCCGTTTGCCTTCAGCAACGTGCCGAAGGAGTGGCGAAAGGTATGCCAACCAATGTTCTTGGTGATACCGGCCTTCTTTGCGACCGGCTTGATGTACCGCTTCATGAGATTGTCTGGCCAATAGGGCTGCTTGCCTCCCATGGACGGACTTGCGAAGACCCAATCCGAACCCATCGGGTAGGGACTCTGACGACGCCAGCTCAGAAGATCCTCCGCCATGTAGTCGTCCATTGGGACGGGTTTGGCGGATGCCTCTGTCTTGCAGTTGCCCACGACCTGATGCCAGATGGACCGGGTAACGCTTAGCTCCAGATTCTCGAAATCGACATCGTCCCAGCGAAGTGCAAGCAATTCACTGACCCGAAGTCCTGTTGCCGCGTCGAGTAGAGCCAAAGTGCGCTCCCGGACGGACAACTTGCTGAGGAGAAGTTGAAGCTCGGCGAGTTCAAGAACCTCTGGCACTTTCTCTCGTTTCGCGCTCTGGCGCACGAGCTTCATAGGGTTGTTGTCCACCCACTCGTAACGCATCGCGTGATGAAAGATTGCGCTCATCAGGTTCCGAATCTTTGCACGTGTGCCCCTGGCCCGCTTTATGCTGTCCAGCCACTCTTCAACGGCGACTGGCTTGATCTGATTTAAGCGGTGGTTCCCCCAACGGGGCAGAATCCACATCTTCAGATAGCACTCATAAGCAGATCGAGTCGAGAACGCTTTCCGGCCTTGATTCTCACCCACCAGTTCTTTGAGCCGGTAGTGAGCGATCAGTTCGGCGATTGTGCCCGGCCCGCCTTCCGCTTGCGGGGTTTGTTGGTTGGCGTCAATGCGCAATGCGTGAGCTGCTTTGAGGGCTGATGCTTCAGTGGTGAGAGTGGTAACCGTGCCTACGATGGCTTTGCGCTGTTTGCTTGCCCCATCTGGGCCGGGTTCCCGCCACCGAAAAATCCAAACATCAGGTCCGCTGTGCCGCTTTTCGCGTTGCACGCTTCCTTGTTGATACCGCGTACGCCTGTTCATGAATTCTCCATTCCAGGCGGCAACGGATGGCTGCTACCAAGGTAGTCCTTTGCGGGGCAGAGGTCGAGGAATATATCGCCCATCAGGCAGTCTGCCGTTGAATCCACTCCTCGATCTCGGAAGCCCGAAAGCGCCAGAGTTTGCCAATGTGGATTCCACGAATCACACCTTCGCGAGCGAAACGCTGAAGTGTTTTGGGATGAATCTGTATGATTGCGGCGGCTTCGTCAGTCTGGAGCAGACGTTCGGGGACAAAACCGACAGACTGAGGCGGCCTCTTCTCGGTGACGTTTTCGTTTGCCATTGACAACTCCAAATGATCCTTGAAGTATCGCCCAGGCGATCCGCAAGACTCAGTGGCTTCAGACTCCGCGAATATGGGTGCGGCGTCCAATACTTCCTGCCTATGGGACCATAGTTCTGACCTATGGATGTGTGTTGGGTGATTTTTATTTTTATTGCAAGGCCCCTCGATATGCCGCTAAGTGTGTCCATGTGCAATAGTTTGCGGCTCGCCAGATGCCTCGCAAATGGAGTCATCGAGAAGTTATTGAAGAGAATTGCTGGTTCTTTTTGAACACAATAGGTTGTTGGGGCATCTTATTTGTATGCGTGAAGGAACTACCACAGCCAAAGGGCCTGTGGAAGTCGTACCTACGGCATTTTCTACGCCTGAGTATTGATTCAATTCCTGCCTTGAACACCGCACATCGCCAATGAATCCGCACAGATACAGCGAATTTCAACGGCTCTAAGGTCGCAAACAGCTCACGGCCGCAGGGTATGCGAAGGGCAGGTGCCGCATTTACGATGAACTGGAATTCCGTCATCTCCGGTATTTTGTCGCAGTCGCCGAGGAATGCAACTTCGGTCGAGCTGCAATCAGACTTCACCTCTCGCAGCCCTCACTCAGTACCCAGATCAGGAAGTTGGAAGATGGCATACACGCAACGCTGTTCGTGCGCGGGCGCGCTGGAGCAGAGTTGACCGCTGCCGGTAAGGTTTTCCTGCAAGAGGCAAAACGGCTGCTCCATATGAGCAAACGTGCAATTCAGGCCACCTCCTCTGCCCACTCCGGCATCGATCTTCCGCTTCGCTTCGGATATTCGCCCTTCGTCAAACATCAGCTTGTGGAGGATGTGATGGGCGGCTATCGAGACCTCGCGCCCGACGGTCAGATTGAGCCTTCCAGCGAAGGCTCTGCGGCGCTTATCGCTATGGTTGCGGAAGGACATCTTGATGCTGCCCTGATCCTCCTTCCAATCGGCGACCAAAAGCTATTTGTTCAAAGAATACGCACTGAGAGAATTTTGGTTTGCCTGCGCGGAGATGATCCTCTTGCCAGCCTTGAGAGCATTCCAAAAACTCATATTGAAGACCGCCTTCGCATTGCTTTCTCACGGGTTCACCATCCCTTGTGCTACGACGAAATCATGCGAAAGTTCGCAAAGGCAAAGATTCGTTTGACGCCTACGGACTCTGTTTCCTCTCCAACCGAAATGCAATTCCTCGTCAAAATTGGCGCGGGATTCGGTTTGATGCTTGAATCTGCGCCCCTTGATCCAGACTTGACGCGCCGCAGCATCTCAGGGGTATCCATTCATGTGAAGACCGCCTTTATATGTCTTGCAGATACTCAACGGCCCGTGCTTCCATTACTTGCTTTGCGCATTGCAAAGATGTATGCGGACGAGGCTGAGATGAGCCGCAAGAAGCGCCCGGTCGGCAGTGTTGGCGCTGAGCCTCCCCTCCAATTGCCGATGTTCGGCTGATCGCGCAATCCTCTCCAGAATCGTTCCATAGGCGCAGGCTATGGTCCCATAGGCAGGAAGTATTGGACGTGCTGCGAAGCCGCGCCTAATGTCAGGCACATCACGACTGAAGAGTCGTTGGAGGTGCCAATGTTCCGCATTCGAATCACTCTCACAGCATCAGCGATTGAACGCGCAAAGCTCTATCTGGCGCGCGGAGGAGCACTGCTTCTCTGCGTATTGCTCGTCCCAATCGCTGCTCACGCTTCGCCATTTGATTCCGGCATCAGCTCCCTACAAACACTGTTCACCGGGACGGTTGCCAAAGCCGCCAGCCTGATCGCTATCGTGATCGGAGGGTACGGCTTTGCGCATGGAGAACCAGGTGCGAAGAAGAACCTTGCCGGTGTTGCAGTTGGAACCGGAATCGCCGTCATGGCTGCCAACATCCTCACCTGGCTGTGGGGTTCCTAGCCCCAGCATTGCGGCAGCCATTCAATCACCCTCGTTCCCACGAAACCACTCACACACTGAGGAGGGCTTATGCAGGAAACAACACAGAAACGCCGCAACAGAGTCTTCAAGAGCCTGCATAAGCCTCTCACCTATATGGGCATTGAACGCACATTGTTTTTCATGGTCTGCGTCACCGCCGTTGGCACGTTCAATCTTTTCAATTCGATATTGGCAGGCATATTCGTGTTCATTGGCGGCGCGGTATTTGGTCATTGGGCGACGAACTCCGATCCAGCATTCTTGAGGATTATCGGGCGTTCAGAGAAGTTCAAACTGCGCTACGACGCGGCAAAACAAAAAGTCCCGAACGTGGAGGTGCGATGATGTTGAACCTTGCCCGCGTAATCAAACCTTGGAAGGAAGCGGACGCGCTGAGCGCCCACATCAATCTGTATGGCTTTTGGACCGAGACGACGTTTCTAACCAAGAGCGGCGATCTTGGCATGGTGCTGAGCGTTGCGGGCGTTGACTATGAAAGCCTCGACAACGATGAACAGCAATATGCAGTGAAGCGGCTTGAGTCTGCGCTCAAAGCCTTCGGCGAAGGCTTTCACGTCTACCAGTATCTCTTCAAGACAAACCGGCCGGACATTCCGTTCGCCAGATACGACGACGAACTGATCGACGCGGCGATTGACCAGCGCAGGCAATTCTTCGAGTCCAAGCGCGACCGGCTGTACGAAATCGAAATCTTTTACGTCATCGTCCTGGAAGGTGTGCGCTCAAAGACCGGCATCCTGTCTGCTCTCG
>CAYLHL010000011.1:0-68762 GCA_964383595.1 uncultured Occallatibacter sp.
CGGTCTCCAAAACCGAACTTGGGGGTTCGAATCCCTCCGCCCCTGCCAGATTGAACAAGGATGCGTTGGCCCGACGGCCGGCGCGAAGGAACTGAAGCATGGCATCGAAGGCAACAATCGTCAACGGCGAAGTGCGGCAGCCGCCTGTCAAGAAGCAGGCACCGGGTACTGCGTCGAAATGGATCGACAGTGTGCGCTCTGTGTGGATTGAGTTCACAAGCTTTCTGAGCGATGTGCGGGCCGAGTTGCGCAAGGTGGTTACCCCCTCGCGCAAGGAAGTACAAGCCACGACCACGGTAGTGATCATCGCCGTCTTTATCTTCGGTCTGTTCTTCTTCGTGGTGGACTATATTTGCAGCCACGCCATGGAAGCGCTTTACCACAAGCTGGGCGCCTAGCAATCGCATTTTGAAGCGCGAATCGAGAGTATGATGGCAGAAGAATTGGTACAAGCCGGGCAAGCCGGACAAGCGGAAGAAGTCGTCGAGCAGACAGACCCGCAGGCGCCGCCGCCGCCGGAGCGCAATGAGCGCTTCATGTGGTATATTCTGCACGCCTATTCGGGCTTTGAGCGCAAGGTGCGCGAATCCATACAAAGCCGTGTTCAGGCCTTCGGGCTGAGCGACCGCGTAGGCCGGGTGATGATTCCCACCGAGCCGGTGACCGAGATCATCAACGGCAAAAAGCGCACTGTGGAGCGGGTCTTTCTTCCCGGCTACGTGCTGGTCGAGATGGATCTGGACAACGATCTGTGGCACGTGCTGAAGGACACGCCCAAGGTGACGGGATTCCTGGGCACGGGCGACAAGCCGGTGGCGCTGAGCGAGGAAGAAGTGAGTGGAATCCTCTTCCGTTCCGATACCGCCAAGGACAAGCCGCGGCTTAAGATCAAGTTTGAAAAGAATGAACAGGTCCGCATTACGGACGGACCGTTTGCCAACTTCAATGGCGTGGTGGACGAGATCAACGAAGATCGCGAAACGATGAAGGTCATGGTGACCATCTTCGGGCGTTCCACCCCTGTTGAGCTGGAGTTCGGCAAAGTGGAAAAGATTGAATAGGTGCAGCCTCCTGCCATCGATTAGAATTGAGGATGAACTCCAGAGGACAGTAGAGAGCTGCGGATGACGCTGTTGAATTGGGAATACGAGAAGGAAGAGCGAGAGATGCTGCTGTCTCTGGCGAAAGATGGCGATACTTTCTTCGATATTGGAGCGAACGTGGGCTTGTACAGCATCACATTTGCAAAGCGGTATCCGAAGAGTAGCGTGTATGCTTTTGAGCCGATTCCAACAACCATCGCGGAGCTGAAGAACAACCTTGACCTCAATGGAGTGAAGAATGTAACAATTTGTCCCTATGGCCTGTCAGACAGGTTGGATCGTGCAACATTCTACTATCCTCCGGCTGATTCAGGAGCTACTTCAATGGCTCCTGTCGGTGACAGGTTTGGGCCAACCGTAACGACAGTAGCGAGCGTCAGCGACCTTGACAGGGTGTGCAGCAACGAAGACGGGTTTCATCCCAACATCATCAAGTGCGACGTGGAAGGCGCGGAATTGCTGGTTTTCAAGGGAGCTGCGAAGACCCTCGAAACGCACAAGCCCGTCATACAATGCGAGATGCTGCGAAAGTGGGCAAAGAGGTTCAACTACCACCCCAACGACATCATCAAGTTCTTGGGGGAATTCGGCTACAATTGCTATGTTCTAAGAGAGGGTTCTTTGCAGCCGTTCACTGAAATGACAGACGAGACCGTGGAGACCAATTTCTTTTTCATTCACCCATAGCTTCCAGCTTTTGGCCGGATTGCCTATCTAGCGGGCGCCGGTTGCAAGCGAGCGTTTCGGCTCCGACACAAAATTCGCAAAAGAAACCGACCGGCTAAGAGCTGAAGCTAGGAGCTAGTAGCTGGTCCCGAAGGAACAAACATGGCACCTCCAAAGAAGATTACGGGTTACGTCAAGCTGCAGATTGTCGCCGGCAAAGCTACACCGGCGCCGCCGGTTGGTCCCGCGCTGGGTCAGGCGCAGGTCAACATCATGGAGTTCTGCAAGCAGTTCAACGCGCGCACCTCCGCCAAGGAGATGGAAGGGCTGGTCATTCCGGTCGTCATCACGGTTTATGCCGACCGCAGTTTCAGCTTTGTCACCAAGACGCCTCCGGCGCCGGTTCTTCTTCTGAAGGCAGCCGGGATCGCCAAGGGTTCAGGTACGCCGAACAAGGAAAAGATCGGCAAGGTGACTGAAGCGCAGGTGCGCGAGATCGCCACGCAGAAGATGCCCGATCTGAACGCAGCCTCGGTCGAGACGGCCATGAAGAGCATCCGTGGAACCGCCCGGTCAATGGGCATTGATGTGGTGGCGTAAGCCGCTGCAAGTTTTTCATGCACAAAGACCCTCCCTTGCGGGAGGGTCTTTGGCGTTTTGGGCCAGGCAAACGAAAATCATGGTATCGGTTTGAAGTTTCTCTGGCCATTTTCTGGCTGCAGATTGAGCGATTGTCCGCCAGCGCCGCTCGTCTGCTATTCTTTTCAATTGACGGAGTAAAACAACATGGCCAAGAGCGTTAACAAAGTCATTCTTTTAGGCAACGTAGGCAAGGACCCTGAGATTCGTTCCACCGCGGGCGGCGCTATTGTAGCCAATTTCACCCTGGCCACCGGGGACCGCTTCCAGGATGCGCAGGGCAATTGGCAGGACCGCACCGAATGGCACAACCTGGTTGCCTTCAAGCGCACCGCCGAGATCATTCGCGACTATGTGAAGAAAGGCTCCAAGCTGTACATCGAGGGCAAGCTCACGACGCGCAGTTGGGACGACAAGGAATCTGGCCAGAAGCGTTACAAGACTGAAATCGTGGTCTTCGACCTCTCGCTGCTCTCCGGCCGCGACGAAGCTTCGGGCGGCGCAGGCGGATATAGCCGGCCAGCTAGCTCGTCGAACTCGGCTGCCAGCTTTGACCAGCGTCCCCCGGCGGCCGCTGGCGGTCAGGATGAGTACGCCCAGCAGGCCGAAATCTCCGACGACGACATACCGTTCTGACAGAGAACAGGGGTCAGGGGTCAGGTTTGCTCGGACGTGGCTATACTAAATCCATCATGAGTTCCCTGCCCTCAGCTTCCACTTGCACTCGCTCCCAGACCTTGCAACAGCACGCCGAACACTTTTTTCCCGGCGGGGTGAACTCGCCGGTGCGGGCCTTCAGAGCGGTAGGCGGTGCGCCGCCGTTTGTGGAACGCGCGCTGGGTGCATGGCTGACCGACGCCGACGGCAACCGGTACATTGACTACTTCGGCTCCTGGGGCCCGATGATTCTGGGCCACGCCTTTCCGCCGGTGGTCGAGGCGATTGAACGCGCGGCGCGCAACTCATCCAGCTTTGGCGCATCCACGGCCTCCGAGGCCGATCTGGCAGAGCGTGTAATCGCCTGTTTTCCTGCCATCGAGATGCTGCGCTTTGTCAGCTCCGGCACTGAGGCGACGATGAGCGCCATTCGGCTGGCCCGCGCTGCCACGGGGCGCAAACTCGTCGTCAAATTCGAGGGTTGCTACCATGGCCACGCCGATGGGCTGCTGGTCAAAGCCGGCTCCGGCGTAGCGACCTTTGGCATTCCTGGCTCAGCCGGTGTGCCGGAAGAGATCGCCCGGCTTACGCTTGCCCTGCCCTACAACGATCTGCCCGCAGTCGAGGCCGCCTTCGCCGCCCATCCCGACGCCATCGCCGCAGTGATTCTGGAGCCGGTTGTGGGCAACTCCGGCTGCATTCCACCCGCGCCGGGCTACCTGGCCGGCCTGCGCGCACTTACTCAACGCGAAGGCGCGCTGCTGATTGCCGACGAGGTGATGACCGGCTTCCGCGTGGCGCTGGGCGGCGCGCTGGAGCTTTACGGCGTTGACGCTGATCTGGTCACGCTAGGCAAGATCATCGGTGGTGGCCTGCCCGTGGGCCTATTTGGCGGCAAGCGCCGCTTCATGAAGCTGTTGGCGCCCCTTGGCCCCGTCTATCAAGCGGGAACGCTCAGCGGCAATCCGCTGGCCATGGCGGCCGGCATCGCAACTATCTCTTATCTACAGGCCCACGCCGCCCAAGTCTATCCGCAACTGGAAGCCACGGCCAAAGCCGTCACCGAGGGCGTGGCTGCCGAAGCCGCCCGCGCCAGAGTTCCGCTTACACTCAACCGCGTCGGCTCCATGTGGACCTGGTTCTTTACCGCGCAGCCTGTTGCCAATTACGCCCAGGCAGCGCAGAGCGACACGGCCGCCTTCGGACGCTTTCACCGAAGGATGCTCGAAGCCGGCGTCTGGCTTCCGCCCTCGCAGTTTGAGGCAGCCTTTCTGAGCACTGCGCACGGCGCGGCAGAGGTCGCCGCCACCATCGCCGCAGCCCGCCGGGCCTTCGCCGCCGAGACGAGTGGAAAGACACGTCATGACGAGCTGTCTTGACCGCGGACGCCAAAAACGCGGGATAATCTGGAATTTCAAGACGAAAAAACGATGAGACGCACCCACCACGGCAGAGGTGATCAGATGCGCAATGCGCGCTGGTTGTAGTCGGCTACGGCGCGGGCAACCTCAGCGGCTGGGGCTCGCTGGGTGGGGCTTTGTTCGAGCCAGCTGGTGAGAGCCTCGAAGACGGCGCCCACGAGGCACTGCGCGGCGATGGCTGGATTGGCAACAAAAATCGTATTCAGAATCGCGCCGGAAGCGAAATCGGGGATCCAATTCGTGGCCAGTTCCAGAGATTGGCGAACTTGCTCCGTCTGACGGCGAAGAATGGCGCGGCGCACCTGCTCCAGGCGCGGGCTCAAGCCGGAGGACTCGACGATGAGGATGCGCGCGTCTCCGGGGTTTTCGGCCAGAAAGAGAAAGAGGGACTCGACCGCGCAGGAAATCGCCTTTACGGGATCGGGTTGGAGAAGTTTGACCTTGTGAATGACCTCGTAGACCTTTTGGCCGAGAACTTCAAGGACCGCCGCAAAGACATCTTCCTTATTGCGAAAGTGTATATAGAAGCTGCCCACCGAGCTATTTGACTCATTCACAATCATGGGAACCGTGGTGGAGTGATAGCCGAGGCTGCCGAAGAGGCGTGTAGCGGCATCCAGAATTGTCTTGCGGCGGGCTTCGTTGCGGGCCTGAGTGGCGGGAGTTTTGCGGTAGGCCATGAGTCTGGGTAACCAACCTCTTGTCAAGAATAGAATGACGTGTCATTCTGTTTATGTCAAGGAAGAAACAGCCATGAAAAAAAAGATACCCAATTTGGAGTTGCAGTCGACGATGAAAGCCACAGCGTTGAGGGAACAGGTTGAGGTTCATGCTCTCCCACCCTTGAATCAAAGAACAATTCAAAAATGGGGCACCCGATGCGGGATTTTCAGCGGGGCGGTTATTACTGTCGTTTCTCTGCTGGCTTTGCTGCCGCTCACAGGATGCGGACCAAAGCCGAAGGTGGCGGCGAACCAACCGGTAACGGTGCGATTGCGAGCTCCGAAGCACGTCCAGCAGCCGGTGACGGTGGAGGCCAGCGGAGCGGTGGAGGCCAATGTAACCGCACAAGGCGCTTTTCAGATAGCCGGACGGGTGGCGCGGGTCCTTGTTGACGAGGGTCAGCCGGTGGTAAAGGGCCAGGTGCTGGCGGAACTGGACGCGGCCGACTACCAAAACGCCTACGACGCGGCCGCAGGGCAAGCAGATGCGGCGCGAGCGGTGAACGACAAGGCGCAGGAAGGCCTGCGTTCGCAGGAGCTTGAGCAGGCGCGCATCGACTACGAGCAATGGCTGGATCAATATACCCGCATGAAGTTCCTCTACGACCACAAGAGCCTGCCGGCCAACGATTTTGTGAAGATTGAAGCGGGATACCATGCGGCGCAGCAGCGGTATGAGATGGCCAAGCAAGGTACGCGGGTGGAGGACAAGAAAGCCGCTAGCGGGCAGTACCACGCTGCGGCGGCCCAGGTGCACGAGGCGCGCAAGCGGGTGGCAGACACGCGGTTGCGGGCACCGATCTCGGGCTTTGTCGGGATACGGCGAATCGACGTGGGCGACACGGTGGGCGCAGGATCGGCGGTCATCTCTGTACTGGACCTGAATCCGGTGAAGGTGCGCGTAGCGATTCCGGAGTCCGAGATCGGCAAGGTGCAGCAGGGCGCGCGCGCCGTGGTGACGATCCCGTCGCTCGATGGCAAGCAATTCGAAGGAAAAGTGGAAACGGTGGGGATGGCTGCCGATCCCTCTTCGCGCACCTACGCTGTGAAGATATCCGTGCCCAACCCGGCACATCTGTTGCGCGCGGGAATGGTGGCAGAAGCGCGGATCTACGGCTCGGCGATCGTGAATGCGCTTACCGTGCCCGGCGATGCGGTCGTCCGCGACGCGCGCGGTGTAACGAATGTCTACGTTTATGAGCCTGCGCAGCAGCGTGTGTATGCGCGGCGGGTGGAAGCAGGCGCGCCTATCGATAACGAAATCGAGATTCGCAGCGGACTCAACGGCAGTGAGCAGGTTGTGGTAGCCGGCCAGCAGAATGTGCGTGAAGGCTCATCTGCCAAGGTGATAGGAGGCGGCCAGTGAAGCCCGTTCGCGCTGCCCTGCGCTACCCTCAGGTCACCCTGGTTCTCTGCGGCATGTTGTTCGCGGCTGGCTTGTATTCGCTGGTGACGATGCCCCGTCGCGAGGACCCGAAGATTACCATTCGCACCGGCATTGTCGCCGCTATCTATCCGGGCGCGTCGGTTGGGGAAGTGGAAGATCAGGTTACCAGCAAGATCGAAGAGCGGCTCTTCCGGTTTGGAGAAGTGCGTCGGGAAAAGACCTTCTCCACCAGCCGCAACGGCGTGGTGATCATTAATGTCGAGCTGAACAAGTCAGTCAAAGACCCGGATGAGTTCTGGTCGAAACTGCGCCTGGATATGGCGCAGTTGAAGGCCACGGGGCTGCCGTCAGGGGTGATCGGCCCGATGGTTGATTCCGACTTCGGTGACACGGTGGCGGCTCTGATTGCGGTACATGGCGGCAATTACGGCCCCAGGGAGCTGAAGGACTACGCGCAAACCGTGGAAGCGGGGCTGCGCACCATTCCGGCGATATCAAAGATCAAGCGCATCGGCGATCAGAAGGAAGAGATCGACGTCAGCACCTCGTCTGAACAACTGGCCCAGTATGGCGTGAACCCGCTCAGGATCATGCAGGCGCTGGCCGGCCGCAACACGGTTGAGTACGCGGGCCGCGTGCCGGCCGGTGGAAGCAAGGTGCCGATCGAAGCTAGCGGCAGCTTCACAACTGAAGATCAGATTCGCCAGGTGACGGTAGATGTCTCGCCTACCGGCCAGCCGGTTCACATCGGCGACCTGGCAGATGTAACGCGGGTCTACAAGGACCCCTCAGAGTATGCGCGCCGCGAGGGCGAACAGGCCATTCTGCTTTCGGTGGAGATGCACGAGGGCAACAACATTGTCGATTTCGGCAACACGCTGCGCGACAAGCTGAAGAGCATCCAGACGACGCTCCCACCGGACGTGAAACTGGATCTGGTGGCGGATCAGCCCCAGGTGGTTCACGATCGCATCCACGATTTCTTTGTGGAGTTCGGCATTGCCATCCTCGCCGTCATTCTGGTTACGATGTTGCTGCTGCCGATGCGCGTGGCGCTGGTTTCGGCCATCGCCATTCCGGTCTCGGTATCGATGACCTTTGGCCTGCTGAACGCCTTCGGAATCGAGCTGCAACAAGTGTCGATTGCGGCGCTGATTGTGGTGCTGGGCATGGTGGTGGATAATGCCATCGTCATTGTCGACAACTATGTGGGGCTGCTGGACCGCAAGGTTCCCATCGATGAAGCGGCGGAGCGCTGCGCGACGGAGATGGCGGTTCCTGTGCTGACCGCTACTCTGGCCATCATCGCGGCCTTCCTTCCGCTGCTGATGCTTTCCGGTAGCGTCGGCGAGTTCATCCGCGCACTGCCGATTACCGTGGCCATTGCGCTATCCACTTCCTACGTCGTGGCTATGCTGCTGACGCCGCTGCTGGCGCGTTTCTTCATTCACCAGGGGCTGCGCGACCACGAACTGGAAGCTGCCACGGGCGAGCGCAAACTGACGCCACTGGACCATATGCAGCGCTACTACAACAAGATCATCGTCTGGGCCATGCAGAACAAGAAACAGGTTATGAGCTTCAGCGTTCTGGCCGTTGTCATTGGGCTTGGATTGCTGGCCCTGGTGCCGAAACTGTTCTTTCCCCTGGCTGAGCGGGACCAGTTCGTGATGGATGTGTGGCTGCCGGAGGGCACGAAAATCGAATCGACCGACGCCACCGTGCGGCGGATTGAGGCGGTTCTCGGCCAGGAGCCGCTGATCAGGTCGTATACCAGCTTTCTGGGCGAGAGCGCGCCGCGCTTTTATTACAACGTGAACCCGCAGGCGCCGGCCTCCAATTACGCGCAGATTCTGGTCAACACCAAAAAAGTGAAGGGAACACCGCAACTGGTGGCGGGGCTGCGCGAACGGCTGCCCGATGTGGTTCCAGAGGCGAAAGTCTTCGTCAAGGAACTGCAGCAGGGCCAGGTCATGGAGGCTCCGGTTGAAGTGCGAATCGTGGGAAACGACATTTCCACGCTCGAAACGCTCGGCAACCAGGTCCAGGATGTGCTTGAGCACACGCCCGGCGCCACGTATATCCATACTGATTGGCACGAGGATGCGTGGCAGATGGGCGTGAATGTGCGCGAGGAAGTTGCCAACCGGCTGGGACTGACCAATGCCGCCATCTCGCAGCAACTGGCGGTGGGCTTTGAAGGCGCCCCGGTGACTACGTTCTGGGAGGGAGACCGCGGCGTGGATGTGGTACTGCGTCTCGATCCCTCGGAGCGGCAGAGCTTTCAGAACGTAGCCGACACCTATGTCATGTCTCCCGTGACCGGGGCGAAGGTTCCGCTGGCGGCCGTGGCATCGCTTACTCCCGACTGGCAGCCAGGGCGCATTGTGCGCAGAAACGGCGTTCGCACACTGACCGTGCGCGCCTTTCCCAGCGGCAAACGCCTGGCCAGCGAAATTCTCGGCGACGCGCGCAAGCAGATCGACGCCATGCCGCTGCCGCCGGGTTACCGCATCGATTACGGCGGCGAGTACGAGAACAAGCAGGAGATCTCCGGCGAGATGCGCGATGCGCTGCTCATCAGCATACTGCTGATCTTCCTGATTCTGCTCTTCCAATTCCGCACTCTGGTGGACCCGCTGATTGTGATGGCGGCCTTTCCCCTGGCGTTGCCCGGCGCGGCCCTGGGATTGCTGATAACCCACAACACATTTGGATTTACGGCATTCATCGGCATTATCAGCGTGGGCGGGCTGGTGGTGAGAAACTCCATCATTCTGATCGATTACATCCACGAACGGATGAATGCCGGCGCAGAGCTGGAGCAGGCGGCGCTGGAGGCCGGAGAACGCCGGTTGCGGCCCATTTTCCTCACTTCGGCGGCTGCCGCTGTGGGCGTCATTCCCATGATTCTCTCCGGGTCGAGCCTGTGGTCGCCGCTGGCTAGCGTAATTGCTTTCGGCCTGCTGGGGTCCATGTTCTTCACCCTGATCGCCATCCCGGTTCTGTTCGTGGCGGCCCATCGCCGGGCAGAGGCGCGCAGCAAGAACAGAGCGGCAAAGATGGGTAGCGCCATCGCCACCGCCATACTCCTGCTGTTTGCATTCACCAGCGTGGCGCAAGCCCAGGCGCGGCGCATCACGCTGGATGAGGCCGTCGCCCTGGCCACGAAGCAGAATTCGATTGTGAAGATGGCGCGGCTGAAATCCAAGGAGATGAATGCCAAAGTGACCGAGGCGCGCGCCAACTACTTTCCGGTACTCAGCAACGAAAGCGACGCCGCACACCTGCGGAACATTGAACACCTGGAGATTCCCATGGGATCTTTGGGCGTCTACCCGGTCATCGGCCCCATGCCCGGAGAAAATGGCTCTCTGCCGCTGGGTCACCACAACTTCATTCTGAGTACCACCACGGCGGCTCAGCCGCTGACGCAATACTTCAAGATCCACGCCGGCGTTGCCGTGGCCAAGGCGGATGCGGGGGGCGCACGGGACGATGTGCAGCGGGCGGAGAACGAGGTCGCCCTGAAGATGAAGGAGCTTTATTACGGCCTCCTGTCAGCGGAACGGAAGAAACAGGCCGCGGATCTGAAGATCGAAGCGGGAGAAGAGCGGTTGGCCGAGGCTCAGAGCGGGGTTGAGGCCGGCGCGGTGCTGGAGCTGAAGGTGCTGGAGGGCAAGGCACAGATTGCCGAGGCACAACATGCACTGGGGTCGCTGGAAGACGCCATATCCGACATGAAGGTGGAGTTCAACGATCTGGCCGGCCTGCCGCTGGCGAGTGAAGTGGAACTGGTCCCGCCGGAAGCTGAAAGCTCGGATGTGACCGCAGGCGATTTGGAGACCGAGGCAGTGCGTCACAATCCGGAGGTGGCCGCGGCACGCGAGACGCTGGCCAAGGCGCGAGCCGGCCTGAGCGCGGCTCACGCGGAGTATATTCCCGAGATCGGAGCCTTTGCGCAATACGTCCACCAGGATGGCGTGCCTCTGCTGACGGAAAACAATGGACTGCTGGGCCTCAAGATGAACTGGACGATGCTTGAGTTCGGCAAGCGCAGCGGGCAGGTACATGAGCGCCAGGCGCAGGTCTCCCAAGCGGAAGAGAACCTTCGCCACGCAGAGAATCGCGTACGCGTGGAGATTGAAAAGGATGTGCGCAAGGTACGGCGGGCGGAGAGCGGCCTGGAGGCGGCGCGGGAGAGTGTGGCGGCGCGGACTGAAATGCGGCGCATCACGGCCAACCAGGTGGAGGCCAAAACCGTGAACGCCTCCGCTCTGAAAGAGGCCGATGGACAACTGGCCGAAGCCGAGGCGGAACTCTTCCAGGCCGAAGCGGAACGCGCAACTGCGCGCGCGGAACTGGAAAGAACGCTCGGAGTGGAGTAACGTGGACTGTTGTCTGTTTTGCGGGAGGGGAAAGTGGCATACCGGGTATTAACCGTCAACCGGGAGTTCGGCAGCGGCGGCGGACGCATCGCCCAGACCATCGCCAAGTGGCTTGGCTGGAAGCTGCTGGACCGGGACATCATCGACGCAATCGCCTACGCGGCTCATGTGGAGCCGAATGTGGTGCGCTCCTACGACGAACACGTGGATTCCTGGCTGCGGCGCCTCAACCAGCAGGCCATGCGCTCAGCGGCGCTGGCCGCCGGCCTGCAACTCATTGACGAATCCGTTTTCGATACCGACGCCATGGTGAAGGTTTCGCGCAAGATCATTGAGGAGGCTTACACCGAGGGCAACTGCGTCATCGTGGGCCGCGGATCGCAATGCGTCTTGCAGCACAAGCCCGGCGTCTACCACGTCTTCGTCTATGCTCCCTACAAGGAGCGCCTCGAGCGCCTGCGCAGCCGTATGGCAGCTGACACCCAGCCAGAGCAGCGTATTCGCCGGGTGGATGAAGAGCGCGCCAAGTACCTGCAACAGTACTTCGGCAAGTGTTGGAACAATCCCCACCTCTACAACCTGATGATCTGCTCCGGCGCCGATGAAGACGCGACCGCGCGGGCGATTCTATATGCCATGACCGGGGAAGTGCGGGATTAAAGCTACAGGGAATAGGGAACAGGTGCCAGGAGACTTGATGATGGACGGGAAGATGAAGGTTGTTGCGTTGAACGGCAGCGCGCGCAAGGGCGGAAACACGGCCATTCTTTTGCATTCTGTTTTGAAGGAGCTGGAGAGCGAAGGGATCGAGACTGAGCTGATTGAGTTGAGCGGCAAGAAGATTCACGGCTGCGTGGCCTGCCGTAAATGCTCGCAGAACAAGGACCGGCGCTGCGGGCAAAAGAACGACGACGGCAATGCGCTGATTGAAAAAATGGAGCATGCTGACGGCATTCTGCTCGGATCGCCAACCTATGTGGCCGACGTCACGCCGGAGATCAAGGCGTTGATGGACCGCGCCTGCCTGGTCTCCAAGGCCAACGGGGGCATCTTCCGGCGCAAGGTGGGTGCGGGGGTGGTCGCGGTGCGCCGCGCCGGGGCCATGCACGCTCTTGATTCGCTCAACCATTTCTTCCTGATCAGCGAGATGATCATTCCTGGCTCGTCGTATTGGAATATCGGCTACGGACGCGAGATCGGCGACGTGGAAAAGGACGAAGAGGGCATTCAAACCATGAAGACCCTGGGCCAGAACATGGCTTGGTTGCTGAAAAAGATCAACAGCTAACCGGACTCCTGGCAAAATGCAACCTGTTCGTCCCGGTCGAAAGGGTCTATCCTTGATAGCAGGAGCTGCTAATCAGCGCTGTTCCTGCCAGGTGTCCGCGGCGGATGGATAGGAACGTCCCTGGCTGCCTCAGAGCGCGATTTCCGCGCCGCTGGGGGTCTTCCGCCAAGCCGGATGGGACTCGTCTGTGGTCTTGTACGGCAGCTCACAGATTGAGCGCCCTCCGTTGAAAAAGGAGAAATCAATGGAAACAAACAAAACTGACAATTCAATTTCAAACGATGTTCTGCACCTTGGCAGCCAAAGCCACCTTTCCCCGGAAGAGATTGCCAAAGCGCTGGCACACCACAAGCGGCACCATAGCGGCGACCAGCCGCGGCAGGCCGCCGCCAAATTGAGCAGCGGCAAAAAAGGCAAGGCTGGTAAATAGAGCTTTCCTCTCAGGGGCTGGGGAACCACAAAACATCGCTCGAAAGCCGTTCCCTGTTCCCTGCTTCCCTGTTCCCTGCTTTTTTCACAGGTACTCGCGCGCCATGCGCTGCCATGTGGGCCAATCGTGGGAGTTGGGCGCATCCCAGACGTGAAGCTGGTGGGGAATCTCCCGTTCGCTGAGGATGCGGTCGAGAGTCTGGTTCTGGCCGAGGCAGTGGTCATCCCAGCCTGTAGCCAGAATGTAGCTTGCACGGCGGCAGCGGTCGAGGAACCAGGGGTCGCGCAGGTTGGGCAGGTAGTGCGTGGGCAGGTGGAAGTAGCACTGCTGGTCGTAGTAGCCGCCCAGAAAACCGGCAAGCTCAAATGCGCCGGAAAGCGATACAAAGCCGGTGAAGAGATCGGGATGGCGCAGCGCGATGTTGACGGCATGATAGCCGCCGAAGCTGCAACCGAGAGCAAGCAGGCGCGGGTCGGGGTTCTTCTGTCGAAGCAGCGGCAGCAATTCGTCGAGAATGTACTCCTCATACTGCGCGTGGCGATGGATGCGCTGGGGCGGGCTGGCATCGCGGTTGTACCAGCTCTCAGAGTCTACAGAGTCCACGCAAAAAAGCTGTAACTGGCCCAGGTCGATCTTGCCGGCGAGAGCGGCGACCATGCCGCGGTCTTCAAAGTCGTAGAATCGCCCGCAGGAGGTGGGAAAGACCACGACGGGCAGCCCCGCGTGACCGAAGATGAGTACCTCCATCTCCCGGCCCAGGCGGGTTGAGTAGCCTTTGTGATACTCACGAATCAAATGCGCGCTCCGCGGCGGCTGTGGATGCCTGCTCAGATTTATGGTATCGCGTGAGGTGGTCAACATCGATCCACACTATATAATTCCGACATCAAATCAGGGAGGGAATAACCAGACCAATGGCTAAAATCGTGTTTCCATTTCTCCTGTTGGCTAGTATCGGTTTCGCCGTCGTTTTTGTCATCCACGTTGCGACTTTATTCGGGAATACATTCCTCTTCGAGCATTTGCTTGGATTCCTAGGACCTGGGATTTTTGTTGTCTGGCTGCCCACGGGAATAATCGGAATTCGGATGACACGAGACTTCAAACAGAAAGATTTCTGGCGTGCGGCGTTGCGGGGATGTCCTGAATGGATGAGAAAGGCTCAGTGGGTACTTCTCGGCTACGCTTGGGTTGGATTCTTCGCTCTTCCGTTTCTCTATGGAGGGGGTACGGAGCTTCTCGCCAACAAAGCGCGGTCTATGTCAGCTGTGGTGCTCATTCTTTACTCGCTTGCATCTACCGTTCTCTTTTCAGCAACTCGTATTGAGAAGTTCGATTTGAGCAGGCGATGTCTGAATGGCCATCCTCTTCCGCCACTGGCAAAGTTCTGTGAAGAATGTGGAGCTCCGGTGCAAACAATTAACCCAGCTTCCAGCAGCTTGTCCTAGGTGTTGATATCTCACAGCACTCTCCTTAGTGGTTAGCTCAAGCCCCTTGCGCGTATCGTCGGGTAGCCCACATCTCGAATTTGAGATGTGGGATTCGAAGCACCCATCCCTCATTTTCCCAAGAAATATTTTTCCGTCCTTGCATAAAATTACCGTCCCTTCGCGCACAATGGGTCCATGTTCATTCGCCACCCATCCGCGCTCTCTATTCCCTGTTCCCTGTTCCCTGCGGGTGGCATGGTGGCGAATGAAAAGCGATCAGAAGGAGAAGAAAAACAGCGGTACCCCCACCCCCCCCCCACCTCATTTCCCGATTTCAGAGTGAGGTTCATCCGTGCAAGTCAAACATAATAAACATTATCATCAACCACCAATGTGTACTTATCAGTAAATATAAACCCCGAAAAATCACCGTTTTTTAGCCCAAAAACACGCCTTTTTCGCCAGTTTCGTGCGAAAATGGCCCTTTTTGCAGCACTTTTTCGCAACCGCATCTTCGCCTCTGACTTTTCGGATCAGTAATTCGAAAATCGTAGGCCGATTTGCCTCGGAGGCTCCTTTTCGGCGATACTTAGGTGTTGTGTCCTGTGCGGCCCGACGCGTGAGTCTGGCTTCCCTGCGGCGGCGCCTCCGCGCCTGCCGGATAATCGCAACAGAGCATTGTGTATTGAAAGGAACCGTATAGCCGTGGTGATGATTCGTTTGGCGCGTTTTGGCGCCCGCAAACAGCCCTATTATCGTATCGTGGTCATCGAGAAGGACCGCGCCCGCAATGGCCGTTCAATTGAGGTCATCGGAACCTACAACCCGCGCACCAGCCCGGCCACGGTCGAACTGAAGCTCGAGCGCGTCGCCTATTGGCGCAGCGTGGGCGCGCAACTGTCGCCCATCGTTGAGAAGCTGGTCAAGCAGACTCCGGCGCCGGTTGCAGAGCCTGCCGCCGAAGCTGCCACAGCCTGATTCCCTTCTCCTTTGACTGCGCGCGCGGACTAATGCAGAGTCCGCGCGCTTGTAATTTGCTGACGGCAATGGGTGTGGGCTGTTAATATGCCCGCACCGATGCAACGGTTCATTTGTTGGCCGCCAAATTCTGAACGCACCGGTCAGGGGCAAGAGAATGACCCAAAACGCGATGGTGGAAGTGGAAGAGCTGGTCCGCGAAATTGCGCGGGCGCTCGTGGATGTGCCGGAAGCGGTTGCAGTGGAGAGTGTGGGCCGCGAGGAAAACACGGTCCTCAAGCTGCGCGTGGCGCCGACCGACGTGGGCAAGGTGATCGGCAAGCAGGGGCGCACCGCGCGCTCCATGCGCACCATTCTGGGCGCCGTCAGCATGAAGCTGCACCACCGTTACACGCTCGACATCCTGGAAGAAGACGAAGCCTGAGATGGCTGGCGCAGACGCATCCGAGGCTGTATCCGGCTCCGGACCGGAGCCAGCCGTGACCGCGCCCGATGCCTGGGTATGGCTGGCGCGGATTCGCCGCCCGCAAGGCCGCAAGGGCGAGGTCTTCGCCGAGCTTCTCACCGATTTCCCTGAAAAATTTGCCGAACGCAAGCGGCTTTGGCTGCTCGGTCGAGCGGGCCTCAGGCCTCCGCGCGAAGTGGAACTTATCGCCCATTGGACGCACAAGGACGGCATTGTGCTGCACTTTGCCGGAGTGGACTCGATTTCAGCGGCCGAGACGCTCAAAGAACTGATCGTTGCCATTCCGCGCACGGAGCGGGCTGCTCTGGGCGAGGACGAGGTTTACGTTGGCGACCTGATCGGCTGCTCGTTGGTAGACGTGGCCGGAGCCGCTCCCGTTCTCGTCGGAGAGATCGAAGAGGTGGACCGCACGGCTGGCCCGGTGGCGCTGCTGGTGGTCATTGGCGAGGCTGGTGAGGTCCTCATCCCCTTTGCCAAGAGCTACCTGCGAAAAATTGATCTCGAAGCCCGGCGGGTGGAGATGGCGCTGCCTGAAGGACTTGTGGAGCTGAATGCGCCGGAGAAAAAGTCGTAGATCATTCGTTTTCTCCCCGAATCATCTCCAGCAGCTTGCGGTCTTCCTTGCTGAGCGCCGCGCCCACTAACAAATCCGGCCGGTTGGCGAGGGTTTTGCGCATCTGCTGCTCGCGGCGCCAGCGGCGAATCCCGGCGTGGTCTCCGTTGAGCAGCGGCTCCGGCACACTCAGGCCATTAAAGTCGGCGGGGCGGGTGTAGTGCGGGTAGTCTAGCAGCCCGCCGGCACCGTGCTGCGAGCGCGGAACGCCATCGTCCGCCATGGCGATCTCGGTGTCGGCCACGCCAAAGCTCTCAAACTCACTTGAAGCTTCATTGCCCAGCACGCCGGGGATCAGGCGCATCGTCGCGTCCACCACCACGGCGGCGGCCAACTCGCCCCCGCTCAGCACATAATCCCCTATGGATAGCTCCTGGTCGCAGTACAGCTCGTTGATGCGCTCGTCCACGCCCTCGTAGCGGCCGCAGATCATCACCACGCGCTCTTCGGCGGCTAGTTCGCGCGCCATCGCCTGGGTAAAGGGACGGCCCTGCGCAGAAAGGAGGATTACGCGAGTGCGTCCTGATCCCTGTTCCCTGTTCCCTGTTCCCTGTTTCGGCTGAATGCCCAACGAAGCCAGCGCCTCGGAGAGCGGCTCCGGCTTGAGCACCATCCCCTCGCCGCCGCCAAAGGGGCGGTCGTCCACGGTGCGATGACGGTCGTGGGTGAAGGCGCGCAGATCATGCACACCCACCGAAACCAGCCCCTCGGCCAGCGCGCGGCGCAGAATGCCGTTCTCGAAGAAGCCGGTGAAGAACTCGGGAAAGATGGTGATGATCTCGAAGCGCATACACATTGATGATATAGGCAAAGTTTCAGTGCGCGGCTTGCCCCAGATGTGTTTTACTGTTGGCGAAGCTTATGGCAGACTTTGAATCGTACTTGACGCGCTGGCAATCGGCCGGCCTCCTGGATGCGGAGACAGCAAGCCGCATCCGCGCCCATGAAGCAGCACAGACCAAGCCCGCAGGCCTGCGCTGGCAGGTGATTGTCGCGCTGGTTCTGGGCGCGATTTTGCTTGCCTGCGGCGTGGCGCTCTTTGTCTCGGCGCACTGGGACGAGATTGGCCCCGCGGCGCGGCTGGCAGTGGTGCTGGCGATGGTGAGCCTCTTCCACCTGGGCGGCGGCTGGGCGCGCGCGCGCTTCCGCGGCCTCTCGACGGCGCTGCACGCGGTGGGAACCCTCTCGACCGGCGCCGCTATCGCGCTGGTCGGCCAGATCTTCAACATCGAGGAGCACTGGCCTGCCGCGGTGCTGATGTGGGCGATTGCCGCGCTCGCCGGATGGATTCTGCTGCGCGACGAGGCGCAGCAAGTGCTGACTTTACTGCTCTTCCCGGCCTGGATTCTCAGCGAGTTTTCGTATGCCGCCAGTGGGTACATCGGAGAGAACGTCTACATTGGCCGATTTCTGGTCGTCTGGGCGGTGCTTTATCTGACGTTCTTCATCGGCACAAAACACAAGATTCTGCGGGGGATTCTCTTCGCAGTTGCGGCGATTGCCTCCTTCGTGGGAATCTGCTGCTTGCTTGGGGGTTGGAATTCGTGGGGCGACACAACCTACCTGCCGCTCGGACTGCGCACCTGGGGATGGGTAGACATTGCCGTGCTGCCGCTAATTTTTGCGGTCTTCAAATTCCGTAAGAGCGTAATTCCCGTGACTGTCGCGATCTGCTTTTCGATTGCGCTGCCGTGGTGCCAGAGATTCTGGACAGAGTATTACAACTACGGTGAGGTTCACGGATCCAATGCGCGCAACGGGCCAAATTGGGCCGCCCACGCGCTGGTTGCGGCCTTCTGTGTCTTCCTCATCTGGTGGGGCGTACGGCAGCTTTCGCAGGCGCTGGTCAACCTGGGCGTTGTCGGCTTTGCCATTGCCGTCTTCTGGTTCTACTTCAGCGACATCTTCGACAAGCTGGACCGATCGCTGGGGCTGATTGGGCTGGGAATTCTGTTTTTGGCCGGTGGATGGGCTCTCGAAAAAGCTCGCCGCAAAATTGTGAGCGGTATGGGAAGAGCGGAGATTTCCGCAGAGGGGACCGCACAATGAAACTCGCCAAAACATCTATCGTTTTGCTGCTGATTCAATTGGCGCTGGTCTCGTCGATTGCGGCCAAATACCTTTATCAGCGTGTGCGCTGCCCACGGGTCTGGGTGCGTACGGCGGCTTACGATCCCAACATGGTGATGCGTGGCCGCTACCTGAGCCTGCAAATGACCGTGGACGGCTGCCAGAGCACACTGCCCAACGCGCGACAGGCGGTCTTTCCGCGCAACAGCGACGGCACTACGCGCAAAGGCGGTTTCTCTGTCCTCGGGAATTCTTCGGTTCGATTCCGCGCACGGCTCAGTGTGGAAGCCAACAAGCTGGAGGCGATTCGCATTCCAGAAACCGAGCCGAGCGCGAAGGGCGTGGAGGTGACGGCGCTGCCGGGAGCCAACTGCGACGCGATGCGCCTGCAGCAGCCGGTGGATTTTTACATTGCCGAGCACGCCGCCGACCCGACCCGGCTCCAGGCTGGCCAGGAGCTATGGATGGAAGTAACCGTGCCACCAAAGGGTCCGCCGAGGCCGCTGCAACTGGCGCTGAAGCAGGATGGCGCTTGGAAGCCGCTGGCGTTCCAGTAATCAGCGCGTCTTGAAGGGCCTGACCGCGACGGGCTGAGTTGCGCCCACCTGGCCGGCTTTGATATCGGCGTCGAAGAAGCTCTCGCCGTGCGTGGGGCTGCCTGAGAGGCGGCGCAGCATGGCCAACTGGCCCACATGAGTGAGCGCATCGGCGACGGGGCCTTGCAGCAGCCGCTCGACGGGCGCGTGCAGCACGCCGCCGGTGGCCAGAAAAGCGTCAAAGGTTTGCAGCGACTCAAAGAAGCGCTGCTGCTCCTCGGCCCAGGCACGGGGCTGCGTCGGGTGCCAGCGCTCCTGGCCCATCGCCACGCTCAGCGCCCAGTCAATAAGGTCGCCCATGTGGGAGAGGATCTGCACGGGCAGGCGGCCCGCGCCGGCAAAACCGGCAAAGTGATCAGGCGCGCCTTCGAGGGCGCGAGCGGCCCGGTAAGCTACAGTGGCCAATGTATGGCGCAGCATTTCGCGTTTTTCGTCCATAGGGGAACTATAGCGCATCTGCATTGGCGCAAGTGGAACAACCAGCGGCAAATCCATCAATTCCAAAGACTATCGCACGGAATCGGGCGCGGACCCGCCCTTTTGTAGTAAACTGAAAACTCTGAGTCCAAACGTAGGAAGAAACCATGTCCATTCATCCCGTAATGCAGCGCCTGGCCGACAAGCTGAAGCGCACCGATCTGCCTGAGTTCGTCGCTGGCGACCAGGTTCGCGTCCAAGTGAAGATCAAGGAAGGCGACAAGGAGCGTTTGCAGGCCTTCGAAGGCTTGGTGATCGCCATCAACAAAGGCCCTCAGGGCACCTTTACCGTGCGCAAGATGAGCTTTGGGCAGGGCGTGGAACGCATCTTCCCGTTCAACTCCAAGGTCATCGACAAGATCGAGAAGATCCGCAGCTACAAGGTGCGCCGCGCCAAGCTGTTTTACCTGCGCGGCCTGCGCGGCAAGGCCGCCCGCCTGAAGGAAGTGGATCGCGTTGTGGCCAAGGCCTAGCGCCGCTTCGCCGGCTATTCAAAAAACAACCTCGGCTGAGGCCGGGGTTGTTTTTTTGCCAGCGGCCAGTGAACGGTAATCAGCAGGCAGGGAAAGTTTACGAGTCCCTGAAGCGAATCTGCAACTCGGTGCGCAGTTTGCATCTCACTGTCCTCTGTTCACTGTCCTCTGTCCGCTGTAAGCTGAAGATATGCTTCCGACCGATCATTCCCGTCAACACGCCTTTCAACAGACGCTCAAGAGCGCACGCCGCACCATGGTGCTGAGCGAGATTCTGAAGCTGGCGCTGGACAGCTTCCGCACGAGCAAGCTGCGCTTTGCGTTGACCGCGCTGGGTATGGTCATCGGCACCACCTCGGTGATCTGGGTTGTGACCATCGGCATGACAGGCAAGAATTACATCCTCGAACAGTTGCAGAAGATCGAAACCAATTCTGTCGAGCTTGAATACACGGGTGGGGGCGCTGTCGGGGCCGAGCGCACCGTCTACAACGACTCGCTCACGCGCGAAGACGAGAAGGCGGTAAAGGATCAGTTGCCCGGCGTGATGTACTCTTCGCCGATTATGGAGATGCATGCGCGCATCAGCTTTGGCCAGGGCATCGTCAAGGACACGCTGGTGCTGGGCGTCAGCCCGCAATACCAGAACATTCGCAACCTTCTGGTGCCCGAGGGCCGTTTTCTGGACGACGAGGACGACGCGTCGCATATCAAATGCGCCGTGGTGACGCCTCTGTTTGCCCGCACCCGCTTCGGCAGCGAGGATGCGGCCGTCGGCCAGACGTTTGAGATCAGCGGCATCCCCTTCACCATCATCGGCGTCTTCAAGCAAAGCGTGGATGATATGGGAATGTCAGAGATCGCCGACCAGACCATCCTGATTCCCTATTCTGTGGCGCGCTACTTTACCGGGACCGAGAACGTGAAGCAGATTTACTTTTCCATGCGCAATATGGAAGATGTTCCCGACGCCGCCATTGAGATTAAGCGCATTGTCCAGGCGCGCCACCGGCCCAGTTCGGTCTACCAGGTGCAAACCCTGAAAGAGATGCTGAGCATCGCCGAGCGGGTCGCAAACGCGTTGACGCTGATCCTGGTGGCCGTGGCCGCCGTGACCCTGGCAGTGGGCGGGGTGGGCATCATGAACATCATGCTGGCCACCGTCCGCGCCCGCACCCGCGAGATCGGCATCCGCAAGGCCCTGGGCGCTACTTATCGCGAGATCAAGTACCAGTTCCTTGCCGAGGCGGTCATCATCTCGCTGGTGGGCGGAGTTGTGGGTATTCTGGTGGGGCTGGCCCCGCCGCTGGCCGTGCGCTTCTTCACCACCTACGCGGTGCCAATCTCGCCATGGTCGATTGTGATTGCCTTGACGGTGGCCACGCTGGTAGGCGTTATCTTCGGCACCGTGCCCGCAACCCGCGCCGCCCAGATGGACCCCGTGGAAGCGCTCAGAGATGAGTAAAGGCGAGCACGCAACGCCTGACTGTACTCTCTCTATCCAAGACTGGAAGCAGGAGAACGGCGAGAGCGCGGAGCCGCTCCTCAGAAGATTCTGTAGCCGACGCCCATGCTGGCTCCATAGGGCGAGAGCGAAGAGTTTCCCCAGTCGGGCCAGTACTGATACTCGACATCCACAAGACGCAAGCTGAGCCGTTTGGTCAGCTTCACATCCATACCTCCGCCGAAGGCCAAGGCGGTGAAGCTGCCATGGTCACCGTAGCTGTCGAAGTTCATCTTCGAGGAGCCGGCCAGCACCTTGGCATAGACGCTCGATCGCCAGAAGTGATAGACGGGAAGCCGTGGGCCAACCAGATAGTTGTCCTGATAAATATTCGCGTTCTGGTTGAAACGCTGCCAACGCCCCTCTGCCTCCAACTGCACCCAGCGGGTCAGCTTCACATCCACATAAGCGCCCACGCCTAAGAGTGGCTGGCTGCTGGATTGCGCGACGGGATAGTAGTAAAGGCCCGAGGATGAGGGGCTCAACTGGCCCGTGAAATCAGGCTGGAAGATGGAGACTGTGCCTCCAGCAACGAGGGAAACCTGGCGCGCGGTTGCAGTGGAAAAAACTTGCGCGGGAGCGGCAACGGCGGCGGCAGCGAGCAGAATCGAAGAAACAAGAATTGAGAAGCGGCTCATAGGAATTATTGTGCGTTCGGTGGAAAAAGTTACTGTTGCTGTGAAAGAGTGCAATCGAAAAGGATTGCGAATCCCTGGCCCCCGCCTCGCCAAACGAGCAATTGGGGTCCAGGAATTCGAGATCCCGGCTATTGCTGTGGCGGGTTCGATGTACCTGTGGCCGGCTGGGACTCTGTTTGAGCGGCTGTCGGCGGAGCGGCTGCTGGCGGAGCAGCATCGGGCGCCGGCAGCGGAGTGGAAGCCGCAGGCGCAACGGTGGCAGGCGGCGTCAGTTTGGAGGCGTCATAGCGCTGCAGCTTGTAGAAGATCGGCGTCACTTCAAACGGCATCTTGTCGCGGGGGTTCATGTAAGCGTAGATCTTCGCATTGAGCTGATGTACCCGGTCGTCCCACGGATCAGTTTTGAGCCAACTCCCCTGGGGCAGGGCCGGACGCTGAGAGAGGTCGTCCCAGTCCAGCTTGGGCGCCATGTTCTTCAACTCGGCCATCCACGGTGTTCCGTCGGTCTTGAGCAGCGAATCGCCAAGTTTGGGCGTATTCAACGCCTTGAGCACCTTTTCCCGGTCCACCAGTTGCGCATAATAGAGGCCGGCGCTGGGCAGCTTCTCCTTATACATGGAGTTGTTGAGATACTCCATGGCGCGCTTGGCGGCCTCGGCGTTGTCGTGGTCCGAGTGGTACATATCGATGCGCTGGAAGGTCGATTCGTCGGGGAACATCAGCCGGTCGTTGAAGGCATAGCGTGTATCGATGTGGTGTCCCATCGCGATATGGGCCAGTTCCATGGCCACCACCGAGGCGATGGATTCCTCATTGGGCAGCGTATCGATGAGTCCCTTGCTGATCAGGATGGTGTTGCCGACGGTGGTCGCCTCAATCGTGTCTGTGAGCAGAACGCGGGTATGCACAAGGTCGGTAAAGGCCAGATTGTTGGGCACCTGCAGGTTGATAACGATCTGATCGAGCACAGTGTTTTCATAGCCGCCGGGCGTCAGGGGGGCCACCAGTCCGGCTTCCACCAACCTGTCGATCACGTTGTTTTCAGCCTGCGTGACCCATGCGCGCGAGGCCTGCAGCGGACCCACGTCCTGCGAGTCGTCGCTCTTGTCAACCGCGTCGTCCACCTTCACGCTGACGTTCTCGCTCTCGCGTGTGGGGAGCTTGAGCGAGTAACCCCAGAAGTGCGTCTGGGCGCGCAGTCCAAAAGACTTTTCGTCGCCCTTTACGCGATGAGTCTCTTCAACGTACACAGCCGCCGGCAGCCAGATGTCCGGCTGCACGTTGATGCGCCAGCTGTCGAAGTGGTAGTACATGCGTGACTCGTCCTGGGATTTGGGCTGAGTATACGTGCCATTGAAGCGGACGATGTTGCCGTCAGTATCCTCGATCCAGATGCGGCCAAAGAAGCGGCCCTGGTCTTTAACATTCGGCTTGGGATGCACATCATAGACCCATGTGCGCACCGAGCCGAGGAACTCCCGCCGCACAAAGCTGAAGACATAATGCTGGTTGTCAAAGCTGTGCGGGTCAAGGAACATCATCTCAGTAAAGCCCAGCGGGTTGTCTTGAATTTGCGTATCGAGCTTCAGAGCCTTGCTCAGCCCGGTGATGGAGGCCAATGAACTCTTGAAGAAGCCATGCTTGGTTTGCTTGCTGCGCGGATTGTAGCTCTTGTCGAAGAAACCCTTGCCAAAGTCGACGCGGCTCAGCATATACTCGTCCGAAACGGGCACCTCGTAGAGCTTGATGTCCGGCCTGGTGTCCTGGATGTAAGTCTCCACCAGAGGCGTGCGCTGCTGGATGTCCTTGATCAGCACCTTCTCACGGCCGATGGCCTTTTCCACCAGGGCAGCTTGTTCGGGCGTGAGTTGACGCACCTGCGAGTACTTGGGCTCTTTTTTTGCATACGCGCAGGTGACGATCAGGGTGATGAACAGGAAGGCAAGAGTGATCTTCCGAAACGTCATGGCAGGCTCCTAAACTGAGTACTTTTCAAGTCTTCTTCCGGACGTTTGCGCTGATTCCGCATCTCGCGGGAGAGCGCATCCATTCGTTATAGCGCGCATTTCCGATGTTACGCCAACTGAAACGTGATCGTAATGTTTGTTGTGCTATCCACAGGCTTGCCATTCATCGTTGCCGGCCGGATAACCTTTCCCTGTTGTACCGCCAGTTTGGCCTGTTCGTCCAGTCCATGGCCCAATCCTCGAATGACTCCGATCACCTGAATATGCCCGTTGGCAAAGAAGGTCACGCGCAAGACCACCGACCCTTGCACCCTCAACTGACGGGCTTCGTCAGTATATGCCGGCTTAGGAATAGAAACCTCAACCTGGGTGCTGGTAGGCGCAGAAGGCGCGGCAATCTTGTTCGTCGCGGCAACCGTTGCCACAGGAATATTGGCCGCAGCCACCTTTCCCTGGTTGACCGGGGGAGCTGGTCTGGCAGCGCCCGGCGGAACTCCGGCCGAGGCGACCTTGCCCATCACACCGGCGCTCGAACCGACTCTGGTTCCATTACCGAAGCCAGTCGAACCGACAATTCCATGCGGCGCCACAGCAGGCCCCTGCATTCCTCCATAGGGATTGCCGATGGCTGCGACGTTGGCTGGCCCTTTGGCATTCGGATTGGGCGTGACACCAAAGGTCTGGCCAAGATGCACCGGCTTGGTGGAGAACTTGCCGTGGTTGTCCTGCGCCGGCATGGCCGCCCCGGCAATCGCCGATTTGGTCGGCTGCGAGGTAATCTCCTGGACCTTGGCCGTCGTGTTGTTCAGCGCGGATTTGGGCTGCGGCGCCAGGATAACAGACTGCTTCTGCTCCTTGATGACCGGCAGCGCGACCTTGGCTTCCATCTGGATCGGCTTCACTTCCGGCTTGGGTTCCGGCTTGGGTACATTGATCTTGGGCGCCTCAAACTTCACCTCAGGAACCTGGGGCATATCCTCAGGCGGCGGTGGGGGAGGCATCTTCACCTTGGGCGGCTCCGGCTCCGGCTTGGCCGGCACCACCAACAGCGTCTCCTCATAACGGTGCCGATCCAGCGTCTTCTTTGCTGTCGCTCCAATGTAGAGGCACAGGGCCAGAATCAGGCCATTGATCACTGCGCTGGCGATAAACGATCTGGAACTGCGCTCAGGCTCGGGGAGCAATCCGAAAGTGGCCTGCTCTGGTTTAGGTTTCACCGGCATGCTTCATTCCTCATTCGCGGCCACAAAGGCAGCGCAATTTCGCCTCTGCGACGCAGAGGACGCTGGAAGCGTCAGTGAGCGGCGCCTCCGCGCACAAAGATATCGAATCTCCAGCAGCAGCCTTGCGCAACGCCACCCGCACCTTGGCAAGGTAAAGTGAACCGGTAACCATCACAGGTCGGACCGGGACAGGCGTAAACAGACCATCGCCACGCTGGACCCGGCAGGATCTCTGTGCGAAGGATACGGCAGTACAGCGTCCAGTTGCAAGGCCAAATGCAAACCGGCCGAATGGTTCCTTGATGGGGAGAATATAGCCTTCTCTGTTCATGCGAACCGTGTTTGGAAAACCAAACGGAAGCAGCTTGAAAGCTGCCTCTTACGCCCTCTGTATTAGACTTTAGCCTATACCATTAGGTTGGGAAAGGAAGTATTTATCATGAAAATTCTGGTGACTGGCGGCGCGGGATACATCGGTGGCACGGTAGCTGGCTTGCTGGCGGAAAACGGCCATCAGGCCGTAATTTATGACAACCTTAGCCATGGACGGCGCGAGCTTTTGCCGGCTGGCGTGGAGTTTATCGAGGGAGAACTGGCGGACCGGGCCGCTCTGGAAGAAATTTTCATCGCCGCCAAGGCCCAGGGAAGGCCCTTCGACGGCGTACTGCACTTTGCCGCGCTGATCGAAGCGGGTGAGTCCATGCTGCGACCGGAGATCTTCTTTCGCAACAACACCGCCTCGACGCTATCGCTGCTGGAAGCCATTCTGGCCCACGGCCCGCGACGACTGGTCTTCAGCTCCACCGCCGCTGTCTATGGAGAGCCGGAGACGGTTCCCATCCGGGAAGATGCGCGCCTGCTTCCGACCAACGCCTACGGTGAATCCAAGCTGCTGGTGGAGCAGATGCTGGGCTGGCTGAACCGCATTCACGGCCTTCGCGTTGCATCGCTGCGGTACTTCAATGTGGCCGGAGCGCCCGAAGGGCCGCAAGGCATTACGCGCGGCGAGGCCCATGAGCCAGAGTCGCACCTAATTCCGCTGGTTCTGGATGTGGCCCTGGGACGCCGGACCTCGATCAAGATCTTCGGTGACGACTATCCCACCCCCGACGGCACCTGCATCCGCGACTATATCCACGTCTCCGACCTGGCCGATGCCCACTTTCTGGCCCTCGATGCCCTGCAAGGCGATGCCACCCGCCTGGTCTTCAATCTGGGCAACGGCCGTGGCTTCAGTGTCCGCGAGGTAATCGAGTCAGCGCGCCGCGTCACCGGCCACGCCATTCCCGCCGAGGTGCATCCTCGCCGCCCCGGCGACCCCGCTGTTCTGATTGCGAGCAGCGAAAAGGCCATCCAGGAACTCGGCTGGAAACCCCGCTATACGCAACTGGACGAGATCGTTCGCACGGCGTGGATCTGGCACCAGAAAAGATACGCCTAAGTTCCTTTAGTTTTTGCTATAAACTTCCGTGCCCCATCCATTCCGCGTTTTTCTGCGGAATGGGTGGAATACCAACAAAATTCTGGTCTATCCTACTTCCAAAAAAACTCTAAGCCGTCAGCGGAGCCAGAAAACGATTGCGCGCCGCCGGCGAGAGCAGCTTCAGATCAAGCAGCGTGAGGAAGTCGATGGTGCCGAACTCGCGGTCCCATGCGGGCGCACTGCAGATGCGCGCTCCGATGGCAAGATAAGTTTTCAGCAGCTTGGGCACCTTGACGCCACACTCGACGGCCGGGCCGTCTGCCTGGCTGGACGGCTGCCATTCCTCCGCAGCGCGGGGGCAAGCGTAGGCGGCGGTCGGCATGGTTTCGAACTCCGGCGAAACCCGATAGCGCTCTAGCTGGCTCATCATCTGCCAGCCCTCGACAGGCACTCTGGAAGTCAGCGAGGAACAGCCGATCAGGTAACGCAGCCGCATCTCATGGGCATACTGTGCGATGCCTCTCCACAACAGGGTGAGCACTTCAGGCGTGCGATGCTCGCGATCAACCGAGGCGCGTCCCAACTCCAGAATGTCGGCGCGCAGCGGCTCATAGGGGGCAAAGTCGAACTCCCGCTCAGAGTAGTAGCCCTCATGGAGCAAGGCGGTTGCGCCGGACTGCATTCGGTAGGTGCCGACAGCGCGCCGGCTCGCCTTGTCCTCCACCAGCAGGTGTTCGCAGTAGTGGTCGTAGGGATCGGTATCTATGCCCGTCTGGTAGGAGCTTGCCAGCCCCTCGTTCAGCTCGATATTGAAGACCTTGAAGCGTAGCCGGCAGGCTGCCTCGCGGTCTTCTTGCGTTTGGGCCAGCCGCAGGCGGTAGTGGCCCACTTCTGCATGAATCCTGGGCTTTGTGGGACTCAGAAGCTGTGCGGGAGGATGCGTGGGATAAGCAATCTCCACCAGTGGCATGGAGGCAACGGCCAGCTTGAAAGAATGATTCTTACGATTGCGCGCGATCACGGAGTCAGTATCGGCCAAGAAGTGTAAAAGGATGGTCAATCCCGTGCGAATACCGTGCAAATTTTTCAGTTGGTGTACACCCGCACGTAGTCCACCAGCATGGTGGAAGGAAAGGGAGTGGTGGCGTTGGGCGGGCCTGGCCAGTCGCCGCCGACGGCCAGGTTGAGGATGATGAAGTTGGCGCCGGAATCAAAAGGCCAGACCGCGCCGCTCAATCCGCTCAAGCTCGACGGCGTGTAGGTGACATAGGGCTGTGCGGGATTGTCAACATAATAGGCTACGCTGCCCGGACTCCAGATCATTCCGTAGGTGTGCCAGCCGGCCGCCGTCTGCCCCGAAGGAAAGTAGTAGGGAGTGCCCATGCCCCCGCCGGTCATGTGGATCGATCCCTGGTTCCAGTCCGGCGTGAGGGCGGCGTTGATGCGTTCCAGTACATCCATCTCGCCACAGGCCGGCCAGTTGATCGTCGCAGCGCTATTGCCCAAGAGCCAGAAGGCTGGCCACAGCCCCTGTGCCTCCGGCACCTGGGCGCGCACCTCGATGCGGCCATACTGGAAGCTGAAGAGGCCCTGGCTTTTGAGCCGCCCTGAGGTGTAAACGCTGGCTGAGGGCGACTCAGCCACAATGTGCAGAGCGCCGTCTGTACCCACAAATGCGTTGGGATTGGCCGGATCGCAGGGCGAGGCAGTCGACGCCCACGCGCAGTAGATTTCCAGCTCTTGGTTGCCGCAGCAAATGGCTCCCAAACCGGTGTCGTAGGTCCAAACCTGCGGGTTGGGCTGGGCGATGGCGCCGGTGGAGTTCGTGAACTCGTCGGACCAGACCAATGTTCCCGAAGGAATGTTGGGCGTGTAGCTCTGGCTCAGAGCGTCGCTGGCCGCATAACCCGGAGCGATGGCGACAGCCTTGAGCGTCAGATTCGATGCGATGAGGAACGGCGCCAGATATTGGGTCGAGCTGCTCGTGGGAGTGCTTCCATCCTGGGTGTAAAAAATGGAAGCTCCGGGCGTTGTGGTGGCCAGAGTCGCCAGCACGGCGCCATTCTGCGCGGGGGGTGTGGCAACCGTGGGTGTGGCCGCCGGCGGAGCTGTATAGCCACCGGAGCCGCCATTGCCGGTATTGCTGCTGGTGACGCCGGAGCCTCCGCACCCGGATAAAAACAATGCCGAAAAAACAACCGCAACCCCGATCGTCGCGCCAGCTCTCATTCCCTGTCTCCGTTCCTTGAAGAAGCCACAAAAAATCCGTTTCACCGCAACCATCAGAGCACTGTGGGATGGCAGAGTCAAGCGCAGCGGCCGGAACAAGGGCGCAATTCGGCTTGCTTTGCGGTAGGATGCAAGGTAGCGATGCATTCAGAAGAGATTCCGCCTGTTGCCCCGGCCGCCGAGCCGCGAAGCCGCTTTGCCGCTGCCTACCGTGTACTGGACGAGGCCATTGCAGCGCGCGCCTTTCCCGGCTGCGCCTTCGGTGTGCTCGCGGGCTGCGAGACCGTTCTGATGGACGCGCTGGGCCGCTTCACCTACGACGAAGACTCACGCGCCGTCGCCCCGGAGACCGTTTACGACATCGCCAGCATCACCAAAGTTGCGGCCACCACCGCGGCGGCGATGCTGCTCCAGCAGCGCGGCCAGCTCGATCTGGAGACGCCTTTGTCCGAGTTGCTTCCAGGTTTCAAAGAGAAGCGCGCCGCAGGCGCAACTGGCCCCACCGCAGGTGGCGTAACGCTGCGCAATCTTCTGGCGCATAACTCCGGGCTTCCCGGCTACGTGGAGTTCTTCCGCACAGCGAAGACTCCGGATGCGCTCTTGAAGGCCTGCCTGGAGCTGCCGTTGGAAGCCACACCAGGGGCGCGCGCCGAGTACTCCGACCCCGGTTTCATCCTGTTGGGCAAGGCGCTGGAGGCGTTGACCGGCGAAGCGCTGGCGAGTTGGGTGAGGCGCGAGGTCTATCTGCCGCTGGGCATGAACGCCACAGGCTTTTCGCCTCCGGCAAGCGCGAGGAGCCTAATTCCGCCCACCGAAGAGGATCGAACCCTGCGCCGGCGCCGGATTCAGGGCGAGGCGCAGGATGAGAACGCCTGGCTGCTGGGCGGCGCGGCCGGCCACGCCGGATTGTTTTCCAACGTCGCGGATCTGCTGCTGCTGGCCGGTGAGATGCTTGCGGCCAACGCCGGGGCGGGACGGCTGTTTGAGGCGGCGACGGTTCGGCTTTTTGCCCAGCGGCAAGACCCGCCCGGTTCATCGCGCGCGCTGGGCTGGGATACACCCTCGGAAAAATCCTCGTCGGGAAAGCATTTTTCCCGCAACTCCATCGGCCATCTGGGCTTCAGCGGCTGTTCGCTGTGGATTGACCTGGAGGCCGCAGTGGCTATCGTACTACTGACCAACCGCACCTGGCCCGACCGCCGTAGCCAACTGATTCGCGCGGTAAGGCCCGCGTTTCACAACGCTGTTCGCGAGACGCTCTGAAGTTTTTTCGACCTTCGCCCTCTGAGTCCGCACCATGGCTGCGAATTCTCATCTGATTTGACTGTTTCGCAGATACAATAAAGACTAGGGGACTGACGCAATGCTAACCAGCTCGACGACGCAGGAGATGGCCGACGCCCTCCAAGGGGTAGAAAAGGTTGACCTGGCCACCCTGCTTCAGGAACTGACAACCGAGCGCCTGAACGAGGCGTCACAGGGCTTTGACACTAAATCCGCGCTTGAGATTGCGCGCATCATCAACCACGAAGATGCAAAGGTGGCGGGCGCGGTCAAGCGCGCGCTTCCTGAGATTGCGCAGGTCATCGACCAGGTTGCCCGCTGCCTGCGCGATGGCGGAAGGCTGATCTATGTCGGCGCCGGCGCCAGCGGACGGATTGCGGCGCTGGACTCGTCAGAGTGTCCATCCACTTATTCGACAGCGCCCGGGCAGGTGCAGTACATCATGGCTGGAGGGCCAAAGGCTCTGGCCTCGGCCGTGGAAGTCAACGAGGACTCTGAAGAGCTGGGCCAGCGCGACATCGCCCGCCGCCGCCCCACGCGCAAGGACATGGTGGTGGGCGTCTCCGCATCGGGACGCACGCCTTACGTGGTGGCTGCCGTGGCTTATGCCCGCGCACGGGGCGCCCACACCGCCGCCGTCATTTGCAATCAAGGAACGCCACTGGCCGCCGCAGCTGACATCGCCATTCTGGCCGAGGTCGGCCCGGAGGTGATCTCCGGCTCGACGCGCATGAAGGCCGGTACCGCGCAGAAGATGATCCTGAATATGATCACCACCGGCGCCATGACCCGGCTAGGCTATGTCTATGAAAACCTGATGGTCAACGTACATATGCAGAACTCGAAGCTGGTGGAGCGCGGTATCCGCATCCTCATGTGCGCCTGCAAGATCGACCACGAGACCGCGGTACAAACCATCAAGTGCGCCGGCCGCAGCGTTCCCGTGGCGCTGGTGATGCTCAAAGCCAAAGTCGACAAGCCGGAGGCCGTGCGGCGGCTGGCCAAGAGCGACGGCAATGTGCGGCTGGCCATCGAGGATAATGTGCTGGAGCTATAGAAAACGGAGACGCGGCTCTTGCGGCACTTTCAGTACGTCGTCATGCGCACCTTGAGCAACACATTTTCGTCGGCTTTCAGGTTGAGGCCGTAGTCGGTCTGGTCGCCATTCCAGATGCGGGCGGTCTTCCACTTCCCTGCCCCGTCGTAGCTGCCTTCTTCCACTTTGAGCCAGAGCCGCTTTTTATCCGGCGCAAATGTGGGAACAAAGTCTACGCGGACATGGTGGCCGGCGATGAGAAACTCATCCGGGCCGAGTTGAAGAATCACTACACCACCGTCGGGAGCCGCGTTCCCCCTGGGCTGCATTCCACTTCCGAAGGAGGGCATTCCTGCGCTGATGACCGCCTTCCAGCGATCGAAGTTCAAGCTCTGGCGGTGGTTGCTCGGGTCTTCACTCGCGCCCTGCAGCTTGCCTTCCAGATTACCCTTTGCCAGCAGCCGCGCTATGGGGGCCAGCAGCTCATACTGGCGCGCAACGGGTTTGAGAGCGCTCGCTTCCATCGACTCCGGCCCTTCGGTGAGATTGGAGTAGCGGCTCAGATCAAGTCCGAAGGGCGCCCAGCCGATGGCTCCCTGCCCGACAGCGGCGAAGACGTAGCGCGCAAACTCCGCCGAGCCGCCGGTCTCGGGGATCAGCAGCGGATTGTTGAAGCGCTTGTACAGCTCGATCACCTTCATGTATTTGGCATATTCTGAGATATAAATATCCGGTGCGACGATGCTGATGGAGGGAGCGGCAATCTTCCACAGTTCAATGTTGTTGTCGGTGGGCGCGCCGGACTCGTAGCTGGGTGCCTTGCCCGGTTTGAAGGGATCGCGCAGGGCCGCGTTCACATAGAGCGGGAGCGGGTACTCGCGCTTGCCCGCCAGGGCCACCTGCTCAATATACGTGGCCACATACCAGGCATGGAAGGTCTCATCGGCATCGTCGCCGAAAAGCTCCCGCCAGCCGCCGGGCTGCTTGCCGAGGCCTTTGACCAGCGCATCGGGCACCGGAGCATTGAAGGCTTTTTCCGCTTCCGCGCCATAGTCGCGCACTCCGCCCCACTCGCCGGCTTCGTTCTCCACCTGCACCATCAGCACAGTGCGCTGCGGGTCGGCCTGCTTGAGGTGGTGCATAAGAGCGCCAAAGGCGGCCTTGTCGGCCTCCAGACGCGCCGGAGAAAACGGCGAGGGTGAATCAACCGTGCGACCGTCCTTGTCCACGACGAAGGGGTACTTCGCCTGATCGAGCTTGATCCACTCCGGCGTGTAATGCGAGCTACCATTCTTCCAGGTGCCAAACCAGAGCAACACCAGGTGCAGATGGTGCTCGCGCGCCTGCTTCAGAATCAGGTCAACTACACTGAAGTCGAATTTTCCCTGGGTGGCCTCCAACTGCTCCCAATAGATGGGCAACTCGACGGTATTGGCGTGGAGTGTCTCGGCCGCCGGCCAGACTTTGCCCAGGTAAGCGGGCCATGCGCTGGAGTTATTGGCCTGCACGCCCAGCATCAGGTACGGTTCACCATCGACCATCAGCGCGAAGCGGCCGTCCTTCTCAATAATAGTAGGCAGCGGTTTGGCCGCGACCGGCGACGGCTGGGCAACGGCAAAGCCTGGCAATAGAACGAAGATCAACCCCAACAACACAAACGATCCGCTGAATCTTGTCTCTCTCATCGCACACTCCCAATTGGCCGTCCAAAGCCACAGTTTCAAGCCAAAAGCAAGTATAAATCCTGCGCAAGTGCATGAATGGAATCTGTAGAGATGATTCTATGTGGCTGCCGTGATACTTCCCGGATTTCTGCGCTGTCCGGCCCGCGGATTTACACTTAAAGGCTAGGAGCAGCTCAGCTTTCATGGACAAATTTGTGATTCGCGGCGGCAATCCGCTGATTGGGACGATTCGCGTATCGGGGGCGAAGAACGCGGCTCTGCCCTGCATGGCGGCAGCAATTCTGACCGCGGACGAGGTCACGCTGGAAAACATTCCCCAAGTGCGCGACATCGAGACGGAGCGGAGGCTGCTCTCCTCAATGGGCGCCGAGGTCGAGCTGGGCTATGGGCGCGCGCAGCATCGCACAACCATCTGCTGCCGCACGCTTTCGGAGCCGGAGGCCAGGTACGAGATTGTGAAGACCATGCGCGCTAGCTCGCTGGTGCTGGGGCCTCTGATTGCTCGCGCCGGCATGGCGCGCGTAGCCATGCCCGGGGGCTGCGCCATCGGCGGCCGGCCCATCAATCTGCACATTCGCGGCCTGGAGAAGATGGGCGCGGTCATCACACAGGCGCACGGCTACCTGGAGGCGCGAGCGGAGCGGCTGCATGGCGCGCATCTGATTTTTGACAAGATCACAGTCACCGGGACCGAGGATCTGCTGATGGCCGCGGTGCTGGCCGAGGGCGAAACGCTGATGGAGAACTGCGCGCGCGAGCCGGAGGTGGCCGACCTGACCGAACTGCTGACCGCGATGGGCGCCAAAATCGAGGGTGCGGGAACATCGACGATCCACGTGCAGGGCGTAAGCAGCTTGCATGGCGCGCGCCACCGCATCCAGCCCGATCGCATCGAGGCAGGCACCTTCCTGATTGCCGGCGCCATCACGCATGGCGACCTGATTGTGGCCAACTGCAACCCGGCGCACCTGAGCGCGCTGCTGGCCAAGCTGGAAGAGGCCGGAGTGAGCGTAGATATTCTGGGGCCCGATGCGGTGCGTGTACGCGCCGACGAGCCGCTGCGCCCGGCTGACATCTCGACCGAAGAATATCCCGGCTTTCCCACCGATATGCAGGCACAGTACATGGCGCTGGCCACGCAGGCCGACGGCGTGAGCACGGTGGAGGAGAATATCTTCGAAAACCGCTTCATGCATGTGCAGGAGCTGGCGCGAATGGGCGCAAATATCAAAGTTGAAGGCCGCACTGCCACGGTCCGCGGACCGGCCCGGCTCTCAGCGGCAGCCGTCATGTGCTCGGACCTGAGAGCCTCGGCCTCGCTCGTGCTGGCTTCGCTCGTGGCCGATGGCGAGTCGATTCTGGATCGGGTTTATCATATGGATCGCGGCTATGAACACATCGAAGAGAAGCTGCGCGGCGTGGGCGCGCAGATTCGCCGCATGGGCAATGTCTTTCCGGATAAAAACGAGGAAACAAACGCCGATTGAGCTTGACAACCTCCAAATCCGATCATTCAGACCGGGAAAGCCGGCCACCAAAGGATAAGAATGGGAATGGCGATGAGGAATCGAGTCAGTTTTGACGATCATTTGTTTCATCATTGTGGAACCATTTTGGTGTAAGATGTATCCTTCAATCCCAGGCCATCTAGGATTGCCGCCAACAGCCGGTGACGGCAGAGAGGAAACAGGATGAACTGGAGCGTACTTCCGGACCTTGCAGCCATCACGCTGCTCATCTGCGCCTTTGCTTCCGTGGCGCGGCACAGCCGGAGTTCCGTATCTGGACCGTGGATTGACACGTGGCTAACTGGCTGGGCCCTGATCGCAGTACATTTTTTCGCCTTCCTCTTCCTTTCGCTGCCGGACGGTTGGGGCGTCGGAGCGGAGATGACCGGCACGGTTGCCCTCGTCTTGGCAGGGCTCCTCTTCCAGTCGGGAGTGGTTACTTTCCGGAATGAGATTTCCAGCCGGTGGATGATCTCCACTCTGCTGTCGGCCAACACGCTCTACGTGATTCTGCTGACTGGCGGCGCGCCGGTCTGGGCGCTGAATGGATCCGCCGCGCTGCTGGGCATTGGACCGCTGGCGATCACACTCGCCTCACTGCGTAAAATCAATTGTGCGCTGCGCTGGACAACCGTCACCCTCTATCTCGCCCTCGCGCTCTTTCTTCTGGCCATTCAGCACAGAGCCGGCGCTTTCGACGAGTTGGCTTTGAACGCCGTGCTCTTTACCGTTTACCTCGGTTGTTCAATCAATTTTTTCATCACATTCCGGCGGACTACTACCGGAGCCTTTGTCACCATTGCCGGTTTTTGCGCCTGGGCCTCGGTCTTTGTGGTGGGGCCAGCTTTGATGGCCTTGATGCCCCAGATGCATATTGAGAGCGAGGTGTGGAATCTTCCCAAGTTTGTGGTTGCCGTGGGGATGCTGCTGCTGCTGCTGGAAGACCAGATCGAGCACAACAAGCATCTGGCACTGCATGATGCATTGACCGGACTGCCCAACCGGCGGCACTTTGAGAACCATCTGGCCAGCGCCTTGAAACGCGCCCGCCGCGCCAAAACTCAAGCGGCTCTGCTGTTGATTGACCTGGACCAGTTCAAAATGGTGAACGACACGCTGGGGCATCACGTGGGCGATTTGCTGCTGAAGCGTGTTGGAGCAATTTGCACTGGACGGGTCCGCCGTTCCGATACGGTCGCTCGAACCGGCGGGGATGAGTTCTCCATCATTCTGGAGGAGCCAACCAGCCGCGCTGAGGCCGAACTTGTGGCCCATTCGCTGATCCAGTTGCTCCAGGAACCAATGCAACTGGAGGGGAAAACAGTGCGAATTGGCGCCAGCATAGGTGCTGCGGTCTACCCCGAAGACGCGTTGGAGGTAGAGCACTTGTGCATTGTGGCTGACAAACGGATGTACGAGAACAAGCAGAGCGCCGCCTCCACGCCTGCTTCGATTGCGGTACAAACGCTTGCTCAACCCGCTGAATAAATTCTAAAAAACAAACGCGCGAATCCTTTGCGGGTCAACGGAGCCGGCAGAAGACTGTTACCAATCCGTTAAACTTCCGTCGAGCTTGCGGTTGATGGGAAGATAGGCTCGCTGATACGGATATTTCTTTGCCAGTTCTTCGTCCAGATCAACGCCCAGCCCCGGCGCGTCTCCGGGAAACATCATCCCATCGCGGAAGGAATAGTGATGGGGGAAGACCTGGTCGGTTTCGTCGCTGTGCGGCATCCGCTCCTGAATGCCGAAGTTATGAATCGCCGTGTCAAAATGCAGCGCAGCCGCCATCGTCACCGGCGACAGGTCAGTGGCTCCATGAAATCCGGTGCGCACATGATAGAGCGCGGCAAAGTCCGCCACCTTCTTCAAATGCGTGAAGCCGCCTCCATGCACCAGCGTCATGCGCAGATAATCGATCCACTGGTTGCGGATCAGGTCGTGCGCATCCCAGATTGAATTAAAGACCTCGCCCGCGGCAATCGGCGTGGTGGTGTGTTCACGAATGATCTTGAAGCCCTCTTGCAGCTCGGCCGGTGTGGGGTCCTCCATCCAGAACAAGTGAAACGGCTCCAGTTCCTTGCCCAGCCGGGCCGCCTCGATGGGCGTTATGCGGTGGTGGCAGTCATGCAGCAGGTGCAGCTCATCGCCAAAACTCTCCCGCACCCGTGCAAAGAGCTTGGGAGTGTGGCGCAGATAGCTTTCGGTGGACCATGCGGACTCCGACGGCAGGCCGCGCTCGGCCGGCTCGTATCTGCCCGGCCCCTTGGATACGCCATATGCAGCCGCAAGGCCGGGAATGCCGCTCTGCACGCGAATGGCCTTGTAGCCCATCTCCTGGTGGTGCGCCACGTCTTCCAATGCATGGTCAATATCCTTGCCGGCGGCATGGCAATAAACCAGCACACCCTCGCGGCTCTTGCCGCCCAGCAAGTTATAGACCGGCGTATTCAGCGTCTTTCCCTTGATGTCCCAGAGAGCAACGTCTACGGCGGCAATGGCGGCCATGGTGACCGGGCCGCGCCGCCAGTAAGCACCACGATAAAGATATTGCCAGATATCCTCGGTTTGAAATGGGTCGCGGCCCACAATGCAGGGAATCACATGATCGGTAAGATAGCTGGCGACGGCCAGTTCGCGCCCATTCAGCGTAGCGTCTCCCAGGCCGTAGATGCCTTCATCGGTTTCAATTTTCAGCGTAACGAAGTTTCTTCCCGGCGATGTGATGTTTACATAGGCGTTGCTAATCTTCATGGGGATCACTGCTCCTCGAAGTAAGAATCATGGTAGCACCGGCGCAGCGGCGGGCATGAGTTCGATGTAATCGAGAGCGGCGGGATCAAGGCCGTCCGGAGTGCCCTCAATGCGCAGAAGATCGCCGGAGACGAGGTCCACGGAGCGAACGGTCGTGCGCGTGGAGTTGTCGCCATGGGGACGGCGGGAGGGCAGAGAGGCATCGGCAATCCAGCTTGCGGCAGTGTGGCCGTTGACCTGTAAGTTAAAGTGCGCTACCCCACCGCTGAGATCGAAGTACTGCACGGCAATGTTGAAGCGTCCGGGAGCGCCTTTGTAAGTCCATTCGGCGGAGCAGAAGGGCTTCTGGTCACTTCCTGCTTTTGGAACCAGCGGCTGCTCACAGCTTACGGCCTTTCCGCCCGACGCATCCTCCCACGGAGTCACGTCAATGACTTTGTAGCCATCGAGGCGCGCGTTCTCGGCTTCGAGTCGGCCGGGATAATGGCCGGCGCGGCCTTTTTCGTCGGGAATGCCACTGAGTTTGAAAAAGTACTGCACAATCGCGTCGCGCCAGACAATCGCGTGGCCGGCTTGATAGACAAGGCGGTCGCGCATCTGTTTGTAGAGCGGCTGGTCGATCTTGCCTTCCAGCGTTGCCCACTCGCGCACCAGTTCCGCGGCCTGCGCAGCGCCTTCGTAGTGGCTGTCATAAATGTATTGGATGGCGGTTTTGCCGGAGTGCAGCTTGTAGGTATAGGGCACGTGATGGAAGAAGAGCAGCAGCTCGTCGGGCGTGGTGGCAGCCGACTCATAGAGCTTTGCCACCGCGGGCGGGTACTGGCCCGCGTAGCCGGTTCCGGTGGCCACGCTGCGATCCATGCCGACGCCGTCCTTGTCGGCGCGGTGCCATTGGCCCCAGCCGTTGTTCTCGCTGGATTCAATATTGGGGCCGTAGTGGCTGCCGGTGATGTCGGTCAGCGTCTGCATTCCCAGCGGGCCGGTGTAATGCTCGTAGGCCGGCCACGATTGCATCAGCATCTTGACAACGGTTTTGATGACCTGCGGGTCGTTGATAAATGTCCGTCGCGCCCACTCTTCGGCAATCTCTTCAGGCTTGAGATTGGGGTTCCATGCCAGGCGGCCGAAGGCGTAGAGGTTGGCCAGTGCCAGCGGCGAGCCGAGCCAGCGGTCGCGACCCACTCCCGTGACGGCGACCATGCCGCCCAAAGGCCGATGGAATGTTTTGCCGGCGAGGATCTCCTTGACCGGCGTGGAGCGGTCTTCAGCGTGTAGATCAAAGTCGAGAACCTGCTTCCACATGGGTGCGAGATAAACCAGGTGGCGCTGCTGGCCGGTGTACTCCTGGGTGACCTGGACTTCCATCGCCTGGTTGGTACGCTCAAGCCCGGCGAAGAGCGGCGAAACCGGCTCGCGAGCCTGGAAGTCGATGGGGCCTTCCTTGATTTGAATAATGACGTTGGCGGCGAAGCTGCCGTCGAGTGGGTGGAAGATATCGTAGGCGGCGCGGGCGCGGTCGGCTTTGGGGGCGCGCCAATCCAGATGGTGGTTGTAAACAAAGGCGCGATAGAGAAGCAAGCCGCCGTGGGGCGCGAGGGCCGCGGCCAAGGTATTGGCCGCGTCGGCGGGTGTGCGCCCGTAGCTCGCGGGACCGGGTTGGCCTTCGGAGTCTGCCTTGACGGTGAAGCCGGCAAAGTCAGGAATCTGCGCGTAAATCTCCTCAACCTTGGCCGCCCACCAGGCTTTGACCGTCGGATCGAGAGGGTCGTAGGTCGCCAGGCCGCCGATCTTCTGCGGGCTGGCCACGTCCACACTGATAGCCAGGCGCACGCCCCAGGGGCGCATGGCGTCAGCGATGCGGACGAGTTGCTTGATGTGGCCGGCGTCGAGCAGTTGCGGCGCGGCATTCACATTGTTGACGTTGACGCCATTGATGCCCACCGAGGCCAGCAGGCGCGCGTATTCGGCCACCGACGCGAGGTCGTCGCGGACGTTGCCGCCCTCAAAGAAGATACTGCGCCCGGCGTAGCCGCGTTCAATGGAGCCATCGGGATTGCCCCACTCATCCACCCAGCGGATGGGCATTGCGGGGCCTTCACTGATTGTGGTCTTCGGTGTCCAGCGGGCTGTTGCAAGTTCCCGCAGCAATGCAAAAGCGCCATAGAGTACGCCACGTTCACTACCGCCGGCGATCAGTACAATTCGCTTGCCGCTCGCATCGCTTTCAGCAATCCAGAAAGCTTCCGGCGAAAGCCCGGCGGGAAGCCGTACTGCGGGGAAGGCCGATCGCACTTCCTCCACTGTGCCCAACACAATGGCCGATTCCGTCGAGCTTCCACCAATCATGGGAGACGAACCCCAAAGGTTGTTGATCCCCCTGACCAGCTCATCGACCGCAGTTTTTTCCAGCGGTTCTTGACCCAGCATCCGCACGTGCATGGGAACCGGCGGAAGGCCGTGATAAAAACCGTGCCGCAGCCACGCCTGATCCGCTGTTTGGGCTTGCAGAGCCAGGCCGCCCGCCAAAACAAGCACGGCTGCAAGGCGGGCGAAAGGAACCATTCTCTTCTCAGACATTTCCATTCATTTTACCCGCTCTTGCGCCGGAGGCTTTCGTTTCCCCTCCCGATCTTTCTACGTTTCGTCCGCTGACGGCCCGTAGGAGCCTGGGATGGACGCGCCGAGCAGGCGCAGGTAGACGCCAAGTTGAGCGCGGTGATGGATCAGATGGTCTAGCACCCAGGTGCGGAAGACGCCGTACTTCGAATCGTCGATCCAAGCCTGGCCGTTGGCCACAAACTTCCAGTTTTCATCCCACTTCTGCGGCGCAAAGGCGGCCAGAGCGGTCCTGGCCTCAGCCGTCTCCTTGTCAAAGCGCTCCAGCAGAGCAGCCGTGCTAGCGGGAACGTAGGGCTCGAAGACATGGTCACAGGCGAATTCCAGCTTGTCAGTTGTGAAGGTGCTCATCGCCCACTCTCCGGCGGTTTCCGAAGTGTGTCCCGCCAAACGGCCCAGGCTCATTGATTTCGGGTGGGGCTTGAAAGTGAAGTCGGCGTCGGGGGGGATTGCGGCCAGCATCTTGCGCGTCGTAGCAATCTCGCGGTCGTATTCGGCAATCAGTTCCTTTTGAATGTCCATTGGGCAACCTCCTCTGTTGCGAAGACAGAATACCCGATTGGGAAGAGTAATATGAAAAAATGCGATAGGCTTTATTGTAAAAAAATGATTGGCAAATACTTGACTTCTGGTTGTACGTTGTGGCAGATTTAAATCCATCTCTGAGAGGATATTTTTATGATTTTGTCATTTGCTAAGAACTGGCCGAAGTGTGCGCTTATTGCGTTGTTCATCACAGGAACCTCTTACCCGGTTTATGGCGATATTGTGGCTACATATAGCGCGGCGGGTGTTCAGACACCTAATACAACAGCATTGTGCACTGGAACTACGGGCTGCTGGGTCGGAATGCAGACATTTGCTGCGAGTACTGTGCCAACCGGCACATGGGACTTCCCTTCTTTGTATTCCAGCGGCACTGTTTTATCTAATCCTATTTCCGGGGAGATCACCGGAGCTTTCTCCGGATCTGGCCTCTTTATCAACCCCGCCAACGAATACGGTGGCGCCGGCGGAACTGGTTATTATGCGGATGTGAGCAAGGGGAGCTACACACTTACGTTGGGTACCACAGGCAACATTCCGGGAGTCAACTACTTCGGACTGTGGTTTTCTGCACTTGATAACGGGAACGATCTGAAGTTTTACGATGGCAGCACGCTTTTGCTTGACTTCACACCGGCGCTCTACCAGAAACTGACCGGCGCCTGCCCCAACGCTTTTTGCGGCAACCCGACTACCGCGTTCAAAGGGGATGATTCAGGAGAGCAATTCGCTTTTCTGAACTTCTTCGATACCTCTGGCTATATCACCAGCATTGTCTTCACGGAGACAACCACTGCTGGATTCGAGTCTGACAACTTCACCGCCGCTTATCAGGATCCATCAAATCCGAGTGGCACGGTGATCGGGGGTACGCCGGAACCCAGTTCGTTTTTTCTGATGTTGTCTGGCATGCTGGCGCTTCTTGCAATCTGCCGCAGGGCCGCTTTCAAGCTGATGTAAAAGGTATTTTTCTCAACCGCCAAGAATCCACGATTCGCTTCTTCTCCGCTTGAAGTGAATCGTGGATTTTATTTTATTGAAAGCGCGTAGATGCAAAGGCCGACGAAAAGGCCTCCTGCCAGCCATTGCCAGAGAGCGGCGGCGAGCCTTGCGGCGGAACATCGACGGGAAGCAGCAGATCAGGAGCGGGCGGCTTATCGATGCGCAGGTAGTCTCCGTGCTCGAACTTCCAGTCATCGGGCAGTTCGAAGGGAGGCCGGAAGTTTGCCGGCCAGGGCTGGGCGGGGCCGCCATGTCCCAGCGCGGCGCGCCACCAGGGATGACCTTGGGCCAGGATGCCGGCAAAGAAGTTGCCTAGCGGAAAGGCCGCCGAAAGCACCTCATCCTTCTTTGATGCAAGCACCGAGACAGAGCCTACCTTTGCCTCCGCTGCCTGAAACTCGGTCGTCAGGCAGTTGTCGTCGATGGCCGGAGCCATCAGCGTCAGGCGGCGCACCGGCAAGCTCAGATGCGCGATCGTCGCCAGTACCACCCGCGCTCCAAGACTGTGCGAGGCAAAACTAAGGCTGGCCGCGCACTGGAAGTTGGCGTTGAGGAAACCGGCCAGCAGCGCACCGGCCTCATCAGCGATCCTCGGCTCATCAGGATAATCCAGTCCATGCGCCCAGATCGAGTCGCCTGGCCAGAGCAGGCCCAAAAAAGCCGAAAACTGTGGCAGTTGCAGCAGGCTCTCCCAATTCGACAGGCAGGCAATGCCGTCGGCGCGGTTCACATTGAAGCCATGCGAGACAAGCAAGACGTGGCGGCCCCGAATCGCACTCAGCAGATCGCTCAGTCCCATGCCGGTGTAGTCGCTGATGCTCGTGCCCTGGCGGATGCTCGCCGTGCTGGCCAGGCCACCGCCCACGGGTTGCAATCGTAGATCAAGAAATTGCGTCATGGCAGCCTACTTCTTCACCAGTTGCATGGTGTTTACAGCCGTGGCCAGAGCGCTGGACAGGTCCTTGGCGATGGGCGCCAGAGGCGTGGCCAGCAAACCAACCAGCAGCGCCAGCAGCGGGCTGGAAGAATGCCAAAAGTGATAGCTACCCACCAGCGCCCATGCGCCAGTGAAGGCCAGCGCCACGGCGACAATGCCAGCCAGCGTCCGCGTCCAGTTGCGATAGTGCTGGTCGGAGAGCTGATACGCCTCATCGAGCAGCGCGGTCACAATCAGGTCAAAGCGGGAGTAGGCGTCGCCTTGGGCCTGCGTCAGCGGCGTTCCCGTAACGATATTGGCCGCAACCGCGCTCAGCGCCGCCGGATCAACGCTCGTCTCGGCCGCGACGAACGTCGCATTGGCCGCGCTCAGGTGCAGCTTGATGAGCGACTTGGCGATGGCCTTCTGGCTGGCCAGATCGACGCCGTTGACCCAGTTGGCCGTGAGCGTCTCCAGAATGTTGGCCTGCGGCAGCGCATTCACCGAAGCTCCCGTAACGACGCTTTCTGGCGTCAGTCCGGAAACCACCTGATGGATGTGAGCCAGTCCGATGCGGTTAATGCTTTTGAAAGCCGTCTTGGCCGCGTCCACCAAGCCGAAGGCCGCCGTTCCCAAGCCGCCAATGGCGGTAATCACTTGCCCTAGCTGATAATCCTGCAGCCCATTGACCATCGTCGCGCCTCCTCTTGTTTTGCCACATTAATAAGAGAATGGCACGACAGTAAAGAAATATATGCAAAAAAATGGCTGAATTCTCAACGGAGAATCCAGCCATTTCGATGGGGATAAAAGACTTTTCAGCTTCTACCGGGCCAGAAACTTCTCCATGAAGCTGGTGTCGAAGTTGCCCGCGCGGAAGTCGGGGTCGGCGAAGATGGCCTGGTGCAGCGGGATGGAGGTTTCAATGCCCTGCACGATGAACTGCGAAAGTGCGCGCTCCATCTTGGCAATCGCCTCGGCGCGGTCGCGGCCGTGGACAATCAACTTGGCGATCAGTGAGTCGTAGTAGGGAGAAACGACGCCTTCGGCGTACTGCGCCGTATCCACGCGGACTCCGTTGCCGCCGGGCACGTTGAAGGCGGTGATCTGGCCCGCCGAGGGAGTGAACTTTTGCGGGTGCTCGGCGTTGATGCGGCACTCGATGGCGTGGCCGCGAATCTCAATTTTTTCGGGCAAAATCGTTTCCAGCCGCTCGCCGGCGGCGATGAGCAACTGCGCCTTCACAATGTCCACGCCGGTAATCGCCTCGGTGATGGGATGCTCGACCTGCACGCGCGTGTTCATCTCGATGAAGTAGAGCTGGCCCTCGCTGTCCATCAGGAATTCAACTGTTCCGGCGTTCTGGTAGCCGATGTCAGTGAGGCAGCGGCAGATGGTGCGGCTCAGCTCTTCGCGCATCCGTGGCGTCACCTGGAGCGACGGCGTCTCTTCGATGAGTTTTTGATGGCGGCGCTGAATGGAGCACTCGCGCTCGAAAAGGGTGCGCACACTGCCGTGCTCGTCGGCCAGAACCTGGAACTCGATGTGGCGCGGATTCTCGACGAACTTCTCCATGTAAAGCTCGCCGTTGCCGAAGGCGTTGGCCGCCTCGCTCGATGCCGCATGAAAGAGGTTGGGCAGCTCTTCTTCCGTGCGCACGATTCTCATGCCGCGCCCGCCGCCGCCGGCCTTGGCCTTGAGAATTACTGGAAAGCCGACCTTGGCAGCGCACTCCTGCGCTTCTTCAACGGTGGCGAGGACGCCGTCGGAACCGGGCAGAATCGGCACGCGCGCCCGCTTCATCGCCATGCGCGCCTTTTCCTTTTCGCCCATCAGGCGCATGACTTCGGGTGGCGGGCCGATGAACTTAACGTTGCAGGCGCGGCATACCTCGGCAAAGTGCGCGTTCTCGCTCAGCAGTCCGTAGCCGGGATGAATCGCGTCCACGTCGGCGACCTCCGCAGCGCTGATCACCGCAGGTATGCTGAGATAACTTTCGGCCAACTGCGGCGGGCCAATGCAGATGGCCTCATCAGCAAAGCGCACGTGCAGCGCATGGCTGTCTGCTTCGCTGTAAAGGGCGACGGTACGAATGCCCAGTTCACGGCAGGCGTTGATCACGCGCAGCGCGATTTCACCACGATTGGCAATGAGAACTTTACGAAACATTTGCGAACCTATGAGATGCGAATTGAATAGAGCGGCTGACCGTACTCGATGGGCTGGCCGCTGGTAACCATGCATTCGACGACTTCGCCTGCGGCATCAGACTCAATTTCGTTCAACAGCTTCATCGCCTCGACGACGCCAATCACCTGTCCCTGGGCCACACGATCGCCGGGCAAAACAAACGGCGCCGCGCCGGGCGCGGGCGCATTGAAAAAAGTGCCGACCATGGGCGACTTGACGATGTGCAGGCTGGCGTCAGCCTGAGCGGCCACAGGAGCTGCGTGTGTTGCCGCGACCGCGGCCCGCTCCACGGTGGGCGAAGCCGTACTGAGCATATGCTCCAGTTCGCCCAAGCCAGAAGACGATGCCGCATTCTGGCTGAACTTGAGGCGAATCTTCACGCCGCCGCGGTCCAGGTCGAACTCCGTTACCTGCTGCGACTTCAGAAATTCAACCAGTTGTTTCAAATCATCCATGTCTTGTGGTTTCATTCGTACCTTCACTTTCGCGCGAACCGCGAAATGGGTTGAAGTCAAAGTTCAATCAGCGCCGTCGGAGATGGGGTCAGCACCTGGCCTCCGCTGTGCGTGACAGCCACCATATCCTCAATGCGGATGCCGAAGCGGCCGGCCAGATACACTCCCGGCTCGATGGTGATTACCATTCCGGCCTGCAGCCTGGCTGTCTCCGCGGCGCCGATGCGCGGCGGCTCATGAATCTCCAGGCCGACGCCATGGCCGGTGGAGTGAGTAAATGCCTCGGCCAATCCCGCCTTGCGCAGCACACCGCGCACGGCCTCATCCACTTCCGCGCAGCTTGCCTCGGTGGTCACCGCCGCAACCCCGGTCTGTTGCGCCTCCAGCACAGCCTCATAAACAGCCCGCTCCCGTGCCGTGGGCTTGCCCAGGTGGACGGTGCGCGTCATATCCGAGCAGTATCCCTTGAGGATCACTCCGAAATCCATCGTTATGAAGCCTCGGCGCGGCAAACGGGCATAGGTCGCGCGGCCATGCGGCAGCGCCGAGCGCTCACCCGCGGCGACGATGGTTTCAAAAGACATCCCCTCGGCGCCCAGCAGGCGAGCCTGATGCTCCAACTCGGCAGCCACTTCAAACTCCGCCAGTCCGGGGCGCAGGAAACCGAGAATGTGGTCGAAGAGCTTGCAACCGGTAAGCGCCGCCTCCGCCATCACGGCCAATTCGTCCTCGTCTTTGATCAGGCGCAAAGGCTCAACCAGCGGCGCGGCCAGTGCGGAGAGAAAGCTCCGGCGCAGACGCACCGGCAGTTCGGCTCTGTAGCGGGCCAAATTGGCGACCGTGGTTTTAGTCGGATCAAATCCTGCAAACTCGACGCCGGGTTGCGCCGCAAGCCATTGAACAGCGTTCACGGCCGGAGAACTGGAGACGATCTCGACCTCGGCGGCTGAAACCTCTTCTGCGGCCTGCGTCGTGTAGCGGCCGTCGGTAAAAAGGCGCGCGCTGCGGCGAGTGACGGCCAGCGCGGCGCTCGAACCGGTAAATCCAGAGAGGTAGCGCAGGTCGGGCAGGTGCGTGACCAGCAGGCCATGAAGCCCGGTTTTGGTCAATCGGCGGCGCAGTTGGCCGATGCGGCGAGAGTGGTCCACACGGTAAGAATAACAGGAACAGGGGCACTGTTTGGCACATTGTTGCAGGTCGCTGAAAGAACTGGGAACGCCGGCGGCTAAGGATTGGGTACAGTCTCTTCGGCTTCGGCGGAACGGGCGCTTTCGTGTCCACTCTGGGAGATGGCTGCGACAGCATAGCGGTAACTGTGGCCCGGCTGCACCTCGGCATCGCGGAAGGCCGGCGCGATGAGTGGCTCAGCGGGCGAGATGTGCCGCCACGCAGCCTCAGCCTCGCGGCGATAAACGATGTAACCGGCCAGGTCAGCGTCGCCGACCGGTTGCCAGCTCAGATCGATGGCCGGCACGCTGCCATTTTCAACTGTTGTTGCCACGGCGGCCAGAGCAGTGGGCGTCTCGGGCGGAAAAATATCCCGAGCTTCGACGCGCAGCGGAGCGGAAAGCGGGCCGGCCAGTTCCAGCGTCTTGCCATCCACCGTAACGCGGGCAACACGCTGTGCTCGGTATTCGTAACTCTGGCCAAAGCGGATCTTCTTGTCGAGCGCTCGGCCTCCTTGAGAGCCAGCCTCCACAATCAGGCTCTGCTCAATCGGCTCAGGCGGCTTTGCCAAAAGCCCCTCGTGCGGCTTGGCGGCAGGCGGGTTGAGCAGCTTGCGATGCAGACGAATTGCGGAAGAATCCTGTGCGAGAGGCGTCCAGCGCAGAGCCATGCCGTCTTTGCGCACCTCGGCGCTCAGACCATCCACCGGCGCAGGCGCAACCCCCGCCAGTACCATGGCGGCGTTCGACAGGCCGGCCGAGCGGCCGTTGCGATTTCTCAGTTCAACAAAATAACTGAGCGGGCGCGGCGCTCCAGCGGCCAGATCGGCAGGCAGAGTATCGGTGTACGCGGCATTCGCCCCAGCAGCCGCCTCGATGTTTACGCTGGCCGCATCGCAGGCGCCGCGGCAGACGCGGACCGCAACATTGCCCGCGAGCAACAGCTTGTCTGTGTTCCTTTTGGGCATGGTCCAAGTGACAGCCACCTGATTGCCGGCGCGGCTGGCGGCTAGATCGGTCACGCGCTCCGGCAGGTTGAGCGAGGGCGGCTGCGGCGCTCCGGGCGTGCCACAACCAGCCAGCGTCCACACGGCGGCCAACGCAAGAGACAGCGCTGCGATTTGAATCTTGCCCATCGTACTCATTTCCCTTTCAGTCTACCGGAACGGCGCGGCGAACGCAGTGTGCGAGCCTCGGAGATCAGGGCAAGCTCGCCAATCTCTATTGCAAGTCATTTTCGGCATTCGTTTGCTCTCAAATCAGATCGGCCTTTGGATCCGGTTTGGAATCCGAAAATGTCAAACGGAAGCCAATCTGTCAGGGATGTGCCCGGCCCGTACCCGGTCTTTACCATCTACCCCCAATTACAGTGAAGCTGTAAAAACTTCGAGAAGGAGCTTCTTCACTTTGTATTCGCCGCTGCGGACCCAAGCTCTTGACCCGTTGATAAGAAGCGCGTCCGCGCACCATCCGTCATAACAGCGCTAGTTCTTGGGGCTAGCTGAAACCGTGCCCCAACCGGCTGCGCCTTCCAGCATAACTCCTCTGCGAGCGCCGCCAAAACAGGAGGTTAAACCTCGGATAATTTCATCCAACTGTCTGAAATCCCTTGAAATCCCAGGCGAATCCGCGCTATATACAAGAGTACCGGCAGAAATACCGGAATTTCACTTGGGGCATCCGTGTCCTTCAGGAGCCAATCATGCGCAGCAATGTTCTCCGCTCCAACCTGCTGGTCCCTGAAGTACGCGAGGTCATGGACATTCGCCAGGCCTCGGAGTATCTCGGCATCTCTTCTGACACCCTCTATAAATACGCCTCCGAGGGCTTCGTGCCCGCTTTCAAGCTGGGCAACCGCTGGCGCTTCAAGCGCAGTCGCCTCGACGAGTGGATGGATCGCCAGAGCGACCAGCACGCCGCCGACGCCAACCTCGACCCGCGCGAGAAAAAGCCGGTAAAGCCCGCGTTCTGAATGTAGGATCATGAAATGGAGCTTCCCAAACCAGGTTCCTATCTCTGCTCCCTAACAAACCCGCAAACGGGCCGTCTTCATTTATCAACTCTGGAGCCCGGTGAAGGCCGCACGGCTGACGCGATGCGTACCTTCAGGAAAAACCCGCTTCGACGCGGTACCGATACGCAGGCTTACTGAACGCGCCGTCCGCAGCTCGAATGAAACCGAATCCTGGTGAAATTCAATGTGGCGCAGCTCAATAGGAGCGTCTGCCTCAAAAAGCTGCCGTCCGTCCCGGTGCACCAGAAGGTGTGACGAAGAAATCTCCACATCGTAAAGGGAGCCTGCTACATAATATCTGCGAATGGCGCCTGCTTCCACGGGATTCAGGTTGCCGATGCGGAGACCGTGCCAGGGATTGGCGTCGATCAATTCTTCGACCGTGATCAGCGCCAACAGGGCGCCCCATGTATAGTGCGGATCGCCGGAGCCAACGCCGGTGGTGGAATAATAATTCTCATGGATCTGGCGTTTCGTACGCCACTCATTCTGGTACATCTTCGCGCTGGACTCGGCCAGAGCGCGGGCTTCCTTGTCCCACTCGTAGATCTTCATGCCCTGATAGGTCAGCCAGTTGTAAGGAGGCCAGGCCTTCCCCTTCCAGTAGTGCTGTACATGGTAATTCGGGTCATCGCGGCTGATGGTGGGCATAAGCCATTCACCGGCGAACTTGTTAGGGTTCCAGAAGAGATTCTTTAGCGCCTCTGACCGGCCTGCATCTGGAATCTTTCCCAGTAGGGAAAAGAAGATATCCGGTCCTATCTGAGGAAAGAAGATTGAGCCATCCTTGGGCTCCCAGCGGCGATTGAAGTAACATTTTTTGGCCGGGTCCCACAGCAGGCGGTTGATACGGTCCGCCATCGTGGCGTGTTCAGCCCTGAGTCTGGCAGCCTCTGCGCCGTGGCCCAGTTCCTGAGCTATCCAGGCCAGAATCCATGCGTCCATCGCGTAAAGGCAGTTGCGCTCGACCGTGTCTTGCTCCAGCGTGTTGGTCTTCTCGTTGTAGCGAGTCACGCCGAACCACTGCGGGTCGTCATCTGCGGACTCGCAGCAGGCAACCTGCTGCCGGTCTTCGACGGGAATCTCCTCGGGATAGTTGGATCCCAATTCGAGCAGGCCGTCCCGGTTGCCGTCGCGCCAAGGCTGCCCATCGCCGCGATCTGCAAACCACCAGTTGTGCGCCTTGAGCAGCCGCGGATAAATCTCAGCCAGAAACTCCTTGTTGGGCCTGCGCAGATAGATCTTTGCCACCGCCAGGGCGCCGAGAGGATATTGTGTATGGCCCCATGCAACAGGAAAGCCCGTATGAATCTGATGCGTATAAAACTGGCCGAACTGGCAAAACATGCCTTGATCATTCTGCCATGAAGTGATATCGCGAATCAGGTCGAAGCTCTTTTGTTCGTCCTCCTGGCAGACCAGCACAGCGGTCAGGAAGCTGTCCCAAAGAAAGTCCGTCGCCGAGTTGTTATCCCCTCCCGACCATCTGCGACTGACGGTAAGGTAGGCGCGCTTCCGCTGCGGCGTGTAAACCTCGCTCCATTGCAGCGGATCATTGATGACCGAAGGCGAATCTGCCAGCCAGCCTTCGCCAATCGGCCTGCGGTCAAGATAGCGTTGGCGGTTGGATTCGAGCAATGCGTCGATCTTGCCCGGCTTCATCCACTGCGCGGTCGAAGCCTCAAGGGGCGCATACGATTGCCCTTGCTCCGCGCAGAGATAGAGCGTCTCGATCTCTTTGAAATATCCGTGCCATCGGCACTTGGAGTCTACGGGTTTGGGCTTTGCGCTAAGTTGGGAGGATGGACCAATCATTGAGACGGATGGACCAAACGTGGTATCCTCCGGCGGCGTGCTCCATGCCATCACCCAGCGCATGCCGTTGCGCGTTCCCGGAACCCACGAGCGGCCACGCAGGTAGCGCTTTTCCGGCGCATCGGAGTAAATCAGGTTAAACTTCGGCGCCTCCGAATCCCATGGAATATAGGCTTCGATGGCCATCGCCGATGGAAATGAGTTGGAGATGCGGCAGACCACTTGGTTAGCGGCCGTGCGCGCCCACTCATAGGTCACGCGTGGCCCCCCATCGGGCATCTGCCACACCAGCCGCGAATAGCTTCTGTCCGGCGCATTCGGTCCCACGTCCGCCCACCAGGTCTCCCATCCGCTGGGCGCCCAGGGACGCATCCAGTCGCTGAAGTTTTCGGCACAGTATTGCACGAGGCTGCCGCTCTGCGGCTTCAACCACGCCGTTGGCAAAGACAGAAACCTGAAACCGAAGATGTCCGCGTGATCGGCAATAAACGCCTGGCCGGCCCACCCATCCGGAGCCAGCGGACCGGCCAGCCACTCCCGCGTATTCTTCAACCGCGCCCACATCTTCAGGGGATCTTCACCCGTCATGGTGGCAAAACCCAGCAGCCGGAAGATCTCCGCCTTGTTCGCCGGTTCGCCTGCCGCGGCCTCTGGAGCCTTGGCTGCTCCGGCAACTTTTGCGGCGTTCAATGCCGCCAAACCAGGCATTTTTGCCGCCAGACTAGCTAGCATCGAGCCTCTGAAGAAATCGCGCCGATTCATCGCCTTCTCCAAAACTTGTTTGATTTACGCACTGATCTGAGTGTGCTTTGGCGTTCCTACGGCTGTCAATCAAACCGATTCATGGGTGCGATTCCCAGTAAATCCACAAAAAAATGAGAAACCGCCATCGGAACAGCCCTTCGATGAAAACAAAAATGGCAGCCAATTGGGCTGCCTCGCATCTTATTTATTTTATTGGCTTTTTGGCTCCTCAGGTAGGACTCGAATTATCAATCTAACGTATTTTCAACAACATGCAGGTCAGCGGATGACATCTTAGACCACGGAAAGCAGTATTAACCCAACAATCGGAGCGCATATAGAGCGCACGGATTGGGCGAGTCTGGGCAAAACGGGGAACCAACGGTCTTGAAAACCGGTTTCCCCTACCTCGTCCTATTTGGAATCAGCAATTTAGCCCGCCAATAGACCATGTTATTAGGGTGCCAGAAGGCAGTTCGGCACCCAAGTGTGCAACTGAATGTGCAAACAGATCACTACTTCCCAAATATCCATTTTAACAACAGGAATAGCCCTGAGAATCCGTGGCTATCCCAACCAAAATGGTGCGACGAGGCTCGGAGGAAGTCCTTTCCGATAGACTTGAGGTAAAGAACATGAATACAAGAACTGAAGACTTTGCGCGAGTGGAAACAGCCCTCAAAGGCGACCTTCGATTCAGGTCGACTGAGGCGCTTGTGGCACAAGGAGATTCTCTGGAATTGCTCCGTCGACTTCCTGCTGAATCGGTATCGCTCGTACTCACTGATCCCCCCTATCATTCCACGAAGAAGGAGAACATCTATGGGGATACAGATTTCGAAGCGGACGCTCAATATCTGAAATGGATGAAGCAGTACGCATCGGAGTGGCGGCGGGTATTACGCCCCAACGGATCTCTGTATTGTTTCTGCTCCTCAGCGATGTCAGCCCGACTTGCGGTTATGTTTGCGGCAGAATTCAATGTACTTTCGACAATCACTTGGACAAAGCCAAACGACCCAGGTTATGACGGTTGGAAGGGGAAGATGAGGAAGGAGGCCCTCCGTCAATGGTATCCACAATCGGAACGAATAATTTTTGCTGAACCAGCTGTTGAAGGGAACCTTCATCGATCCATTTTCGCCAACTTCCTGCGGAAAACTCGAAAGTGCGCCGGCCTCTCGTCGAATGAGGTTGCGGAGCTGACCGGTGCTTTTGGCAAGGTGAACCACGGAGGTGCTGTTTCAAATTGGGAAACTGGGCGCAATATTCCCAGTCGGGAACAATACAAGAAGATGGTTGGCGTTTTCCTTGCGACGGGAAAGGTCAAATCTATGCCGGACTATGAGGACGCAGTTCGTCCTTTCATTATTGATGGCTCCATAGAGTTCACTGACGTTTGGACGTTTCCATCGGTCCGACCTTACAAAGGTAAACACCCAGCCGAAAAACCGGCCTCAATGCTGGAACATGCGATCTCCGCATCAACTTTCCCTGGGGACATCGTTCTAGACTCATTTGGGGGTTCTGGCAGTACTGCCCAAGCCGCGATCAAGCTAGGTCGACGAGCGATAGTGATGGAAATCGAACCGAAATGGGCTGAAGCCGCGACACGTAGAATCCAGGCTTGCAGTGCAAGCAACGCTGAGATGATTTTGATAGATAAGGACGAGCGCGTACACCGTGGATCGATCCAAGTTACACAACAAATAGGCCTATTCCCTGCCACCGTTGACTAGAGCGGCAGTCCGATTGCGCTCTAGAACGGACTCCATCCAAGCCAATGTCTTGGCTATCCCGGAATCCTTGACGACGACGTTGCAATGGTGATGGCCCCACCCCAGATTGTATGGCCGATGATTAGATTGCCCCACCCTGAGTTCTTGAATATGAAATAGATTGAGTTCCGTTACCGTGATGTCAGGGACATCCCGTCCTTCGGCTTGCTTCATGCGAGTGAGAAATCCTTCCGTCGAAAGCGGCTTAAGACAGAGGGGACAAACTGTATTCCCACTTCCGTCCAATACTCGCAACTTGAACAATCGCTCTAAATCGAGCAGGTCTTTTTGTTCGGCTAGTTTCAAGATGGCAGCCTTTCGGGTTGCCGCGTCCTTCTCGGCCATTCCATACTTGATCATGACAGCTTCCGCATCCATGCACATCCAAATCAATGCCTCGAGCTGGACGGAGACTTCCTTGATCGTCGTGGAATTCGCGTATTCAAAGACCCGGATTCCTGCTCCCTTATCCTTTGTCGTTGTAAATCCCCTATTAATTTTCCCCCCGCCTTCCCCTGTGTTGGCTGGCACACGTGCGATGTAGCTGCCCCCTAATGGGGGGAGTCGACGTGTTGCTACGGCGAGATTCAGTGCGTATGGGTTGTGCAGATCCCATTGCTCCCTTGTTTGATAAAAAAGCAACGTGTTCGTTCCGATCTCCAGTCCCAATGTTGCAAGTTGTTGCTCTGGATTATCCATCGCGAAGTAGGTTGTGGGAGAGATTAAGACGATATATCCGTTTTCGTAGTTCTCGCCATCCGGAGCTTGACGGCACATATCCCAGATGCCGAATGGAATCAAGACTGTGCTATTCCTCAAAACACGGTTTTGGTACTCGACATCGTCATCAGCGCCCCGCGTCTGGCCAGCCTTGTATAACTTGCGCCCGAGTAGCTGTGGCAGCTTCGGCAAACGCAAAATCTTTGGTTCCATGATGTTGTTCACTGTACCAGAATGAACTTGAAAATGTCACACTGCAGCTTGCGCTGACGCACACCATAGCTGCACACGGCCTTGTTCGGGTTGAGCTTTAGTCCCGTCCAGCCGCTCAATCAGCCAATTCAATCGGCAGCTATCGGGCTGCCTTTTCCATTTGGAGAGACAATGGAAGAAAACAACCCACAGTTGAAAAATTCACCGCGGCGCCGTTCACGCCAGCTACAAGCAGTCCGGAATCCCAAGCCGCTTCGCCACGCACCGCGTCCCGTCAGAGTACAAACTGGCTTCGAGCTCACTGTCGAGTCAGAAGAAGAGGAGGCGGCAGATGCCAAGTATAGGTATAAGGTTTTACCCCACCTCCGAATCGTCTAATTCGAATCACCACTAGGGATTTCTCTGAAGAATGTGGTTTGGCCAGCGGCGTCTCGGATGCTCTTGCCGAGCCTCCTGGGATGAGGCGAAGATGAACGTGCGACGCCCAAGCCCCCCAGCTTGCTGTTGAAGTCTGCCAGTAGCGCCTTGCCGACTTCAGAGGTTCTCACCAAGGCCTTGCGACGATCGCCTGCGGGTATGCTCACCTTCACCAATCCCGCCTTGCGCAGCTTCGAGGTCATCTTGCTAAGGCGCGGTTGATTCACACCAAGTTTCCGTTTCAATTCCATTTGGAATATTCCTTCAGGGCGACCACTCAGTTCTAAAGTGCCGATAACCAGCTTCGGGTTCTGGCGAACCAGCTCCAGAGGAACGACAGTCTCCCAAGCCGCCCACATCCTCATAAACACTTCGGTGCCGTTCTGTTTTTTAGTCGCCATGGATTCCATGTCTATTCCTGTCGGAATAAGTCTAGAGCATAGGAATGCCTAGCGAGCTATATTCCAGTCGGAATGTACATCATTGCTTGTTGATTTTGACGCTCTTATATTCCAAATAGAATATACAATGCGATCCTTAATGTTTGTCGGTGACATCTATTCCATATGGAATGTAAATGAGAAGTCGGTTGTGCCTGCATAATATGCATTCCATATGGAATAGATATTCAATGACGCGGTATTCGTGGCGCAGCGCCGTGTGGGACATATATATGTGCATGGCAGCGGCACACCCTCAGCTCGCACTCCTGGCGCTATGTCAAGGACTGAATGCAGCCTAGCCCCGTCTTTGGGCCTGTTTTCTCTGTGTTCTGCACATAGCTTTGGCAAAATGCCCCCCCCGTTGCAGGATCGTGACAGTCAGCAGAGGGTGCGTTCAGCGCAAGCCGGGAACATAGTTTTCCGACGGAGCTTTGGCAAATTGCCCACCCTGCTGCAGGATCAAAACTGCCGGCGAGGGAGCCTTCATACCCGACCCGAGTTGAAAGGCATGGCACAGCCATATGAGTAGTTATTTAGCAACCAAGTACCCGCTCCTCCAGGAGATTCTTGAGGTCAAGAATCTCCAACTCCAGGCAACCTTCACCATCCGCGATGTCGCAAGAATCTTCAGCGTCTCGGTCCGCGCAATCCAGAGCCGGGTTGCGTCCGGCCAGCTTTCAGCGCGAGATCTTCCTGGAAGGGCCAGGTTCCTTCCAGTGGACTTGGAAAACTTCCTCGCCGCCAGCAGGAAGGGAGGAGCCCGGCATGGTCAATAGCTCAGAAGACATTAAGTGCCAGGCGGCAGGGATTGGAATTCCGCGTCTGGTTTGCGTGGCAGAAACCTGCCAGTTACTTCTTCTTGTTGCGTTTTATCACCGTCTCCTGCGCTTCTATGCAGAAGCTGCTGTGATCGTCGCTTTGCTTCCGAATACTGCTGATTTTCTAAGCAGTTTTTGGGGCAGAAACCTGTATTTTCTTCCACGCGAAAGGCACATATTATGAACACGATTCTTCAGATTGGCACAGAAATTGCAGCAGATCTTCGCACTCCTTCCGATCAGCGCACTCAAGTTCCGGTAAAAACCACCGGCGACTTACTGGCGAGATCGCAAGGAAAACTACCTCGCGCGATTTCAATGCTGAAGACCACCTGCGGTCTGCTCGGCACCTATCTTAATCTGCCTGGTGATCAGATCCCTATTGATACTCTTGACGCTCGCCGGAAAGGATTCCGCGCGTTTCTGGCGAGCCGCCCGTACACCGAGAATTCCATCCGCTCGTTTGTGTACCAGCTTCGGGTCTTGTTGAAGACGGCACGCCGCCTTGGCTGGAAACCCGATGCGAATGCCCCCGAGCGGTGGAGGCCATTGCTCACGGTCGCATCAGAAAAGAAAGTCATGGATATCGTCAGGTACTTCTCACGGGTCGCGAAAACGCCTGGTGACGTGACCATCGAAGATGTTGAACTCTGGTGCAAGGAGATGACCACGGGCGGAATGTTGTTCACCACGGTCGCAGCCAAGCGGAATGCTTTCTGGCGCCTGCTGCAAGATACAGGCTGGACGACGCTCAACCCTCCCACTGTGCTCCACCAGACGAAGTACGGGGTTCCCTTGGACCAGCTTGATCCCGGACTCAGACAAGAGGCCGAAGTGCTGTTGAAGTGGAAGCAGGCGGAGTATGCTGTTGACCGTCCTAAGTGGGGAAAGATCCGGGCGGTTTCGGCAAACAACCTCCGCCTGACCATCTGCCAGCTCGCTGGCTTTGTCATCAATGTCTGCGGCATCCAGCCCACTTCTATGTCCGATCTCGTTCAGAAGAAGCTTGTGCAGAAATTCGTTGAATGGTCCATTAACGAGCGGGGCAAAAAAGGACACACCATTCAGTCCCGGCTTGGGATGCTGGACGCGGTTATGAGTCATCATCCTGCATACGCCTCCCAGGACTTCAGCTGGCTAAAGACGCTTATCGATAGCGTATCTCTGGAGGACGACTCCGAACGAAAGCGGCGGAAGGCAGAAAAGTACGTCGATTATGACGTACTCGAAACAATTCCCGACAAGATTCGTTCTGCCAGGGAGACCTACAACAAGAGGAAGAAGAAAGATCCCAAGCGAGCAGCACGACTGGCGATGGAGGAACTGATCTTCCGTTGGCTTTTAGTTTTGCCATGGCGCCAGCGGAACGTTCGAGAGTGCCGTGTCGGCGGCGCTAATCCTAACCTTTTCAAAGCCGCGATTCCAGCATTCAGCGACCTGGATATCCCAACCTGGGTTATCGAGGAAGAGGAGCAGAACCCACATGCCGAGTTTTGGCAAATCCGTTTCTCGCCAAAGGAAACCAAGACCGGTATTGCGATCCACACGCTACTGCCGAGGCAGCTAATCGCCCCTCTCGAAGAATACCTGGTTGAGCATCGGCCGTTGCTGCTTGCTGAAAAGTGCTCCAACCATCTCTTTGTCAATCGCATCGGCAGACCCATGCGTGCGGACTTTGTCGAGAAGATTATCGGCCGATGGACCTTGCAGACTTGCGGCGTACGCACAACGCCTCATTTATTCCGTGATGCGGTTGCATTCAAGTGGCTAAAAACGCACCCCAAGGATTACCTGACACTAGCGAAGATGCTTTGGCATAAGCGGGTGGAGACCACTGTGGGAATCTACGGCGCCAGGTACAACGAAAGTTCGGGCGTAAGTGCAATGGAAGAGTGGCTGGACCAGCGTGAGGCCCAGGTCAAAGCCGGGTAGACATCACGTCGGGACAAGAGCCGGATTCATTGCGCCCTGCTGGGCTTTGCCCGCTGATAACGAATGAGCACGTCTTTGTCTTATCACGATCACCATACAACGCAGACATCTGGGGAGCCGCGGGTCCGACTCCCCTTCCAACAACTTTTTAATTGGCGCAACCGGCGCCCATGAGGAATGAACCGATGAAGAAATACTCAACTTGTTGTTACCGGCGTGGTGTCCCACGCCGCTGCCGTAAGCCGCTCACCCGCAGGGAGGTCCGCACCATGTTGTCCGCTGCGGACCGGGATCCACTGACGCTGGACTTGAAGTGCATCACAACGCTGGCTGAGGATCTGGACTGAGTTATGAACACGCAAGTTTCGAATGTGTTGGTTATGCCCCAAGCGCCCCAAAGCAATTGGTTAACTGCAAACGAAGCGGCTGAATACCTGAAGGTCAAGCGACGCACATTGCTCCAGTGGACTCGTGAAAGAAAGGTTCCTGCACATAAACTTTCCGGCACGAAGCGCTGCGTCTGGCGATTTCTGAAGTCCGAACTGGATGCTATGCTGTTCCCGTCATCCGCTGTGGCCGCTTAAGGGAGGAAGCATGAGAACACAGCGACACAAGAACGGGTCTGTGCGTTATGACAAACGGCGCAAGACCTGGAATTTCCTTTGGTATGATGGCCCGGTTCGCCGCTCAAGGCGAATCGGGACCAAGCAAGAATTCCCAACCAAGGCAGCCGCGTGGAGAGAGGTTGAGCGCCTTGAGATTCAGCCGACCAGGTCACAGATCGGGGACACGGTGCGTAGCGTGATTGAACGATATGAAGTAGAACGGATGCCATCCCGCCATTCCACGGCGCGGGTGTATCGATCTTTCCTTCACAATCACATACTGCCGGAGTGGGGAGACAAGAGTATCGGTGCCTTGCAGCCCCGACCCGTTGAACTGTGGCTCCGGGAGCTGCCCCTATCGCCGAAGTCCAAAACACACGTGCGCTCACTGATGCATGGAATTGTGGAATTTGCGATGTGGGCAGGACTCCTAGACATCAGCCGCAATCCTATTTCCCTTGTCCAGAACAAGGGCGCAATGCACAAGACGCGCAAGGCCCGCAGTCTGACGGTGGAACAGTTTCACGCTCTACTGGCTGAACTGCATGAACCCTTCGCTACGCTCGCGTTGCTTTCCGTATGCCTCGGCCTTCGCATCAGCGAGGCGCTCGGGCTCAAGTGGGCGGACGTGGACTGGCTAGGGGAGCAGATTCACATCCGGCGCGGCATAGTCGAGCAGGTTGTGGGCGATGTGAAGACCGAAGGCTCGGCTCGGAGCTTTCCGCTCACGGGTGAATTGCTGGAGCAGCTGAAAACCTGGAAGCAGCGTTCGGATTTTTCCTGCGCTGAAGACTGGATTTTCGCCAGCCCCATCAAAATCGGCAGACTCCCGTATTCCTACACGGGCGTCTGGCGGGAACTGGTCCGGGCTGCCGAGGTTGCCAAGATCGGCCACCTTGGGACTCACGCCTTCCGGCACACGTATCGCTCGTGGCTGGATGCCGTCGGAACCCCGGTAGCCGTGCAGCAGAAAATGATGCGCCACTCGGACATTCGCACTACCTTCAACATTTACGGCGACGTGGTGACAGACGAAATGACCACCGCCGGAGCGAAGGTTGCGAAACTGGCTTTTGAGGGAATTGGAGCGCAAACAGAGCGCGATGGAAGCTAAGTTATTGATTCTTTGGCTCCTCAGGTAGGACTCGAACCTACAACCCTTCGGTTAACAGCCGAATGCTCTGCCATTGAGCTACTGAGGAGTGTTGTGCGTTAAAACGTCCTTCATCAAGATAACAGAGAGCGTGAGACGCGTCAAAAAGATTCCACTGCAAGAACCCGATCCATCCCCCTGGTCATCCTCAGACTCTCCGCGCGAAGAACCTCTGGGCAGCAGAACTATCGGCTTCAAAGCAATGCAATTTCTCATAGCCAATAATCCCCGCTTCTTCAAAACCCTGTAGAATCAGGGTGTCTGCAAGATTCGGTACCGTCGCCAGAGCTGTTGTTCATCTTCGCGCCGGCCTCCTGAAGAGTGAAACTGGAGGCTATGACAGTCGAAAAGGAACCTGTGGGCATTTTCCGTAGGAGTCTCCATGTACACACCCTTATTCAATCAAATCTCCGATCGCGCGCTTCTCCTCGAGGCCATGCGGACCTGGTCGTTCGCCATTCTCATCGGCCCGCCGCCGGCATCTGAGAGCGCTGCACCGCTGGCCGCCACGCATCTGCCGCTGGTGGTGAAGGACGAAGGCTCCCACTGCCTGCTCGAAGGCCATTTTGCCCGCGCCAATCGTCATTGGATGGCCCTCGCCGGGCGAGAAACGCTGGCCGTCTTTGCCGGCCCGCACAGCTATGTTTCACCCGCCCTTTACGCCGATCCTCTTTCGGTACCCACCTGGAACTACATCGCCGTCCACGCCTATGGAACCCTGGAGCTGGTGGAGGAGGAAACCGCCAAGGACGCCCTGCTCAAAGGCCTGATCGCCGTCCATGAGCCCGCCTTCGCGGAAAAATGGCGCGCGATGCCCAGCGATTTCCGCCACTCGATGCTGGCCGGGATTGTGGGCTTTCGCATCCCCATCCAGCGCATCGAAGGCAAATTCAAGCTCAGCCAGAATCGCAGCGCGGCCGAGCGGAGCAAGATCCACGCCGCTCACGAGGCCGGATCAGACGACCAAAAAGCCCTCGCTCGTTGGATGGCGCGGCTGGGAGTGAACGGCAACGAATGAAGCTGGCATTTTGCGCTGCCGAGGCCAGAGGGAAAGTGAACTTCTCTCGCAGGGCAATCGCAGTTGAATCGTTGAAGGTCAACCTGACTGCGAAAAAGGCCGGAATGAGGGCATAATTGACAGAAAACGCCCTCGGAAATCGACTAAAAACGAGCTTTTTCGATCAAAAAAGACGCGTTTTGGGGCCAAAAAGAGGCCAAAAACGACGATTTGCAGTTACTGATTGGTTAACAGATTAACAATGCAAATCAATGAATAAATGCGAGTTAGAAGCAACAAAAGGTTGGAAAATGGCCTTTATAGTGGTAGGGGGGGTGGGGGTAAAGCTGGAAACAGGAAACAGGGAAGAGGAATGAGGGAATAGAGAGCACGGATTGGCGGCGAATGAACATGGATTGATTGTGCGCCGAGGAAGAGCAATTATATGCAAACTATTCTCGGGCGCCTGCGGTGCGGCCAGAGGTTCGCCGGATGTCCAGGGCAATCGCATTTGGATTCTTGAGCGGGCAGAGAAACGTACGGGCTGAAGCCGTACCCTTCAGTGATTCAAATGCGATTGCCTAGACTTCTCACGCTTCGACGATTCCGCCGCAAACGCGAATTTGTTATACTTGTGGAGTTCACCCGGTGTGCGGAGGTGGCGAAATTGGCAGACGCACCAGCTTGAGGTGCTGGCGCCCAAAAGGCATAGGGGTTCAAGTCCCCTCTTCCGCACCATATCCCTAAAATATTTACTTTTAGCACAGAAAAAAGCCCGGCCGCAGCCGAGCTTTTCCCACACCAAACCTCAACCCTGGTTCAGAGCTTCTCGTAAAAATCGCAGGCTGAGCACGAGATGTAGACGCCGCCTGGGACGCCGCGCTCGCGGTCCTTGACGCGCTTGACGATGCGCGTCGGCTTGCTGCACTTGGGACAGTCTGTGGACTTCGATGTGTCCATTGCCTTCTTGCGGTCACCTGTTTTTGCAATCTTGGCCATCGGTAGGGTAGTTCTCCTTCTTGGGGTGTCTCTGCACACACGCGCCAAAAAACGCGCGGCTTCAACGTCGCGGCCATCGGCTGGCCCTAAAAAACAGGCAACCTGACTCGCTTCTATCAGTTTACATCATGCTCACTCGCGCGGAATCTCCAGCGCCCCGGTCAGGCTGGCCACGCGCTCCACTCCGTGGCTGCGGCACCAGGACTCAAGCCCACGCGCCAGCCGCTCGACGGCCAGCGGATCAGCGAAGCTGGCCGTTCCCACCTCAACGGCGGTTGCCCCGGCCAGCAGGAACTCGACCGCATCCTCTGGAGTGACGATGCCGCCCATGCCGAGGATGGGAATAGTGACGGCGCGGGCCACCTCGTAGACCATGCGCAGAGCGATGGGCTTGATGGCCGGGCCTGAAAGGCCGCCAGTAATGTTCGCGAGGCGCGGGCGGCGCGTCTCTGCGTCGATGGAGATCGCCAGAAAAGTATTGGTGAGGCTGAGCGCGTCAGCCCCGGCGCCGGCTGCGATCCTGGCCATGTGGGCGATGGAGGTCACGTTGGGCGAGAGTTTGACGATCAGCGGGCGAGTACTGGCGGCGCGGGCGCTGGCAACCAGATACTCCAGTTCGCCGGCGTCGGAGCCGAAGGCCATGCCGCCAGCCTGGACGTTTGGGCAGGAGACATTCAGCTCATAGGCCGCGATGCCCTGAGCCTGATTGAGCCGCTCAATCACCGCGATGTATTCGCCCACCGTGTAACCGTAGACGTTGACGATGACCTTGCAGGCGGGATAGCGGCGGAGCGGCGGCAGCTTGTGGGCAATGTACTCCTCGACGCCGACGTTTTGCAGCCCGATGGCATTCAACATCCCCGCCGCCGTTTGCACAATGCGCGGCGCGGCATGGCCGGCCATCGGCTCCTTCGAGATGCCTTTGGTGACAAATCCGCCGATCCGCTCCAGCGAGACAATCTCTTCAAACTCAATGCCGTAGCCAAAGGTGCCGCTGGCGGCGATGACCGGATTGACCAGTTCCAATCCAGCCAGTGAGATTTTCATATCGGGTTTCACGCGCGGCAGCTTCCTTTGTCAGTGGACAGTGGGCAGTGAACTGGGATCAGTTACGACCACACGCTTATGATACTAGCCCGGCGCGAGCCGCGCACGTGCGGGGAATCGAGGGTTGACTTCAAGGACCTCGCTGGAATTCTCGGACCTGAATCTTAAAGCAGGCATATCCCCTTCGCCGGCATCTGAGCTCCGGAGCGAAGTCGAGCTGCCATGGAGCGGTTGCTACTTTTTCCGCGGAACAACCCGGAGCATGACAACGCCATGCGCCGGTACATGGGCTGAATACCCTTCAGGGAGTAATCCTAGATCCTGATGAGACCAAAGGTCGCGCGCTTCCACCGGCCCGTAGATGCGCAGGTCCTGCCATTGAACGTGCATCTCGGCCTCTTGAGAAGTTCGATTGAAGAGCACAACAGCCTGCGGGGAGTTTTGCCCCGCCAGTGGCCGCGCCCATATTTGCAGCCCTACAGTCTCCTCCGCCATGAGTGTGCCTGGAGTTCCGAGCGGGTCCTGATCGACGGCGATCACTTCTCTATTGGTGAGAATCTGTTGCGTCCCTTGCGACATGATGGTGAGGTCGTTGCCCGCCCAGAGCGGCGCGGCGGAGATGGCCCAGAGGCTGAAGACGGAACGCGCTTCAACTTCGTTGATGCCCGGAATGCCAACTGCGAGCATATCCGGATCGCTCCAATGGTTGGGGCCGCCGCTGGCGGAATGCAGGGCATTCTGGTCGAAGTTCCGCAACATACGATTCCAATCAAAGTGGCCTGGCTCCAGAACGTCGCCGGTGCTCCTCCACGCATTGCCCAGTTTCGGCGCCCAGGTCCATGTCATTTCGCTTCCCCAATTACAGATGTAAAAGAAGATGGGGCGGTGTGTACTCGCTATGGCGTCACGCATCCGGGTGTAGAGCTGTTCGGCCGTATAGTCCGCGGGTTTGTGGCAGAAGTCTTCCTCGATCAGATCGATGCCCCAGTCCGCGAAGGTTTGCGCATCTTTCATTTCATGCTGGAAGCTGCCTTCGTAATCGGCGCAGGTCTGCGGGCCCACGTCGGTATAGATGCCGGCCTTCAGCCCCTTCTGATGAATGTAGGCAACAAGGGCCGGGATGCCATGGGGGAATTTTTTGGGGTCGGGAAGCAGAGTGCCGTCCGCATCCCGATGGCCGGTGGGCACGATGCATTCCTGAATGATGAGATAGTTGTAGCCGGCCTCTTTCATCCCGGATGAAATCATGCGATCAGCCATGGCCCGGATGGTCGTTTCGTCATAGTTGCAACCCAGACTGTTCCAGTTGGCCCAGCCCATGGGCGGGGTCGGCGCCATCCCGGAGCCGCCGGCGCTGGTCTGGGCAGTGGCGACAGGCAGAAACGGAATCATCACAAAAAGCAGCGAAGCTGCAATCCAGCGCGCCAACCTTTGCAGGCCAGCTTCTTGCGATTCGGCACACAAGCCTTGAATTAGTTCACGCCCGCTTTTCCAAGTCATTTCATCTCCTCTGGTTCCAGCTTCCCGTAATACTTCTATTGAGAACTACAGTTAGTTTGCGGATAGCTATGAAAATGAAAGGGACGCAGAGGCGAGTTTGCCCTTGCGTCCCTGATTTTATCCGCGGAAAAGCTATGCGCTGACCGGTTCACTGGCGTTGACCTTGACCGGGGTAAGCCATCCGAAGCGGTCGGGCTTGAGGCCGTTGACGATGCCGAAGAACTCGTCGGCAATCTTTTTGGTGATCTCGCCGGGTTTGCCGTCGGCAATGAGGATGCGGTCGATGGAGCGGATGGGCTGCACCTCGGCGGCCGTGCCGGTGAAAAAGACCTCGTCGGCGATGTAGAGCAGCTCGCGAGGCAGCGACTGCTCCTTGACCGTGAAGCCCAGGTGGCGGGCGATGGTGAGCACCGAGTCGCGGGTGATGCCGGAAAGGGCAGAGCTGGACAGCGGCGGCGTAAAGAGGACGCCGTTGCGGACGATGAAGATGTTTTCGCCGGAGCCTTCGCTGACCTGTCCGTTCACGTCGAGCCCGATGCCCTCGGCGTAGCCGTTGATCTCGGCCTCCATGTGGATGAGCTGCGAGTTCATATAGTTGGCGCCGGCCTTGGCGAGCGAAGGCATGGTGTTGGGGGCGAGCCGGTTCCAAGTGGAGATGCAGACATCAGCGCCGCCGTGGCCGGCGATGTACTTGCCCCAAGAGAAGTTGGCGATGTAGACCTCAATGGGCGAACCCTTGGGGCTGACGCCGATTTCGCCATAGCCGCGCAAGGCGATGGGCCGAATATAACAGGGCGCAACGCCATTGGCTTCAACCAAGGCCACCACGCCGGCGCAGAGTTCCTCGATGTCGAAGGGCAGCTCCATGCGGTAAATCTTGGCCGAATCGAGCAAACGCTGCATATGCTCCGGCAGGCGGAAGATGGCCGAGCCTTGCGGCTGCCCGTAGGCGCGGATGCCCTCAAAGACGCTGGAGCCGTAGTGAATCACATGGCTCATCACGTGGATATTGGCCTGTTCCCAGGGAATGAGATTACCGTTGTGCCAGATTTTTGAGGTAGGTTGAATAGGCATGGGGTAGAATTGCTCCTTCGTCGCGCGAACGCGAACCGAATACAGGGTAACGCGGCGGAGGCGGGTCTGTCACGGCCACCTGCGGTGGGGCTAGAGGCTCGCTTTTCGCTCGCTTGGGGTTGTTGCAATCCCACCTATTTCACAATGAACGTGAAATGGATGGGAAACAGAGTTTGTAGCAAACGCAAAAGCGCTCTAGACCGGCGGCAGCGCGTCTACGACCGGCACACCGGCGGGCGGCGTGAAATGAAAGCTCTCTGCGGGGATTGGCACGTTCGGCTGCTGTCCGGAAAAGGTAAAACGTGTCAACGCGCCGTCGGTCTCCTCAATCTCCATGCCGGTAATCACACCATCGGCGGTTACAGTCAGCGAGAGCCGGCTCACGCGCCGCTCCTGGCCTTTGGGCTGGCCGGTGAGCGTGAACTGGCCATTCGCGGCGGGCGCCAGCGCCAGATTGCCAATCTCCTTTTCCAGTTGCGTGTGGCCCAGCAGAAAACGCAAGGGCGAGCGCAGGTCGTCCAGCCGCCTGGCGGGGATGCGCTGCACCTGAGAGTCGCCGCGAGCGTAGAACCAGGCGAATTTGCCGTCGAGCAGAAAGAGCTTGCCGGCGGGCGACGAGTACTCCCACCTCATGCGGCCGGGCTTGAGCAGCAGCAGCGTCCCGCTCTCGGCGCGGTGCATTCCCAGGCCTTCATAGCTCTCGCTGAAACCGGCCTTGAGCGAATGCAACTGATTGTAATGGCGGTCGATGCGGTGCGCCAGCTCACTGGCTGCCAGCATTGAAGTTTGCGCACCGCACTGGCTGGCCGGCGCAAGCAGTCCAGTTGCCAAGCAAGAAGCAAGAATACAAGTACAGGCAAGGAATTTGCCTGAATTGAAAGAAATCGATTTTACGGATTGGATTTTGGAGCGATGAATGATCAATGTTCCCATTTTCTTTGCACTGCCGTTGTCATGCTAGTCGTCTTGAGAGCAAACAAAGTCGAAAAGCACTCATCCACAAAAAAGAGTCGCTCCTTTGATGATCTGGCATCCCGGCGCTGATGGCAAGCGGAAGCGGCGCCGGGATGGAAGAACGCGCCCCGCTGATTCGCGTTGCTGTGGAAAGCGCGCTTCACACAGCAACGCGGCATACCCAAAACAGAACTTCCACCGGATCGCATCCAAAAAGAACTGAGGATGGCCCGGCATGGCGCTTTGCTATCCCTTGACGATTTTTTTCAGGCGAGGATCCTTCCAAAGGGGAGTGAAATCCGGGTCGGAATAGACCTTGTCGAGATCGGGATAGTGCAGCTCCTTGGCGCGGCTCAGATAGTCCAAAGCCCCGTCGATGTTGCCCCGCTTCATATACATTTTGGCAATCAGGAACGAGATGCGGGCGCGCTGTTCGGGCGAGGTGACGCGCGCTTGAATGCCATCCTGGCTGTTGCTGAGCACATCGGCGTCCAACTCCAGCGCGCGCGAGTATTCGGTCATGGCGCGATCAATCTTGCCCAGGCCCATCCAGCATTCGGCAAGGTTGACGTGCGTCGAGGCAACCGACTCATCGAGCGCCAGCGCCTGCTTGAAGTCGTCGATGGCGGCCTTGTACTTCCTGTCAATCAGGGCGACGGCGCCTATGTTATTGAGCGCGGGAATGTATCGAGGATCGTACTTCAGCGCCATTTGAAAATGCTTGCGCGCATTTCCTCTCCGGCCCAGTTGCAGCTCGACGATGCCCAGTTTGTTATAGAGCTTGGCATTCTGAGGGTCATCTCGCAGGGCGGTGCGATAGCTGGCCGCCGCCAATACACCTTCATTGCGCAGGCGCGCAAGATCTCCGTTTTGCTCCGCCATTTTGGCGGCTTCCAGTTTGTCCGCCGGAACCGCGTCCGGGGCAGATTCTGATCTTCCGTAGGAAGCCGCGCAGGTCAGCAGGCTCGTTGCCAACAACATCATCCCCAGCCTTTTCATGATTCACCTCCCGTGCGGGACAGTCTCGCGGGCGCCGTGCCGATTGCCGCGATCTGTTGCCTGCATCGCCTTGAGTAAAGGCCGGTCATCACAAGTACGCAACGCTATAGCTGCTACCTGACCGTTTCAAAGGAACAATAAATTGGCTTGACGCGAACAAACTCGATACCCTGCTTCTACTTGCGGGCTTTTATCCTTCGGCGTAAAACGGATTACAGCAGGGCGAAGGCGAGGGTTACACGCCGTTAAATCTGGATTTTCGCCGATGCCACAACTGTTAAATCCTTGCTAAAACAGGATTCGGCGCTAGCATTACAATCAGTCCGGGTGCGGAAACCATGGCGACGAAGAACCCAGAGCCGGTCGATCTCGAAGCCCAGCGCGCCGAACTGGCCACGCTGCTTCATTCCGAGTTCTTTGCGCGCGCGCCTTTGCTTGCTCAACTGCTCGACTACCTCTGCCAGAAACTCTTTGCCGGAGAGGCTGGCCAGATCAAGGAGTACTCGGTTGGCGTGGAGGTCTTCCATCGCGGGGCCGGCTTCGATCAGAATGTTGATTCGATTGTGCGGGTTGAGGCAAATCGCCTGCGCAAGCGCCTGGCCGCCTACTACGAGACCGAAGGCGCATCGCATCCGCTCCACATCATCATTCCGCTGGGGCAATATGTTCCCAGGTTCGTTCCTGTTGCCGCGCCGCCACAGGCAGCGGATTCCGCCGCGACCCGCCAGTCGGCAATCGCTAGCGCCCCAGGCGGAACGGCGGGCTGGCTTTATCTCAGGGACCGACGCGGCTGGTTGCTTGTCACCGCCGTTGCAATGCTCATTCTCGCTCTGGGCTCTGCATTCCTGATTTTGAGAAAAAATACGCGGACCCCGCCAGCGGGCGGATCGAATCAGTTCCCTGCCCTAACCACGGAGTCGCAGCTTGGCCCGCCGGTAGGCGAGGAGGTGCGCATCCTGGCCGGCGCGAACAGGGGCTTCGTCGATCATGCCGGCAAGTTGTGGAGCGCCGATGCGTGGTTTGAGGGCGGCACAGCCGTAAAAAACTCCGCAGAGATCATCTGGCGCACCCTCGACCCGGACTTCTATCGCGCCAGCCGGCAGGGAGATTTTCGCTACGCGATTCCGCTGAAACAGGGCATCTACGAGCTGCGCCTGCACTTTGCAGAGACGGTCTTTGGGCCGGAGTCGGCCGGAACGGGCGGAGAAGGCAGCCGACTGATGAGTGTACGCGCCAACGGACGCGCGCTGCTGACGCGCTTTGATGTGGTGGCCGACGCCGGAGCCAGCCGCACCGCCGATGTAAAGGTCTTCATTGGCCTGACTCCCGCGCCCGATGGACTGCTGCACTTGGAGTTTGCCGGCGAAGAGGGCAAGCAGGCCATTCTTTCGGCCATCGAAATTCTGCCCGGCTTTCGCGGACACATTCGGCCGGTGCGCCTGCTGGCCCGGCAATCCCCTTATTACTCCAACGACAGCCATTGGTGGAGTCCAGACGATTACTTCCAGGGCGGCCAACTGGCGAATTATTCAGTCCCGGTCAAAGGCACCGACGACCCGGAACTCTACGAGACCGAACGCTGGGGCAACTTCAGCTATGCGATTCCGGTGACGCCGGGAAGATACTCGCTGGTGCTGCACTTTGCGGCGCGCCAGGGAGACTGGGACCAATCCAGCACGGATAAAAACAAGGCCGCCGTCGCGCACGTTTTCAATCTCTTCTGCAATGGAGTGGCGCTGCTGAAGAACTTCAACCTGGCTCAGGAGGCGCGCCAAGCCGATGTGGTGACGCGCAAGTTCACCGGGCTGGAGCCGAACGCCCAGGGAAAATTGATTCTGAGTTTCGTTCCGGTGGAGGGCTATGCCACTGTGACCGGCATCGAAGTTCTTCCGCAGTGAGAAGACTCGCAGCGTCTTAGCGCCCGGAGCTGCCGAAACCCTTTTCCGCTCGCGCCGAATCTTCCAGACTTTCGACTACCTGCACGTCGCCGGTGAGAACGGGAACCGGAATCATCTGGGCGATCTTCTCGCCCGCCTTCAACTCGACGGCAACTTCACCCAGGTTGGTCATCAGGATGAGAATCTCGCCCCGGTAGCCGGCGTCGATCACTCCGGCGGTGGTGGCTATTCCCCGCGCGGCCATCGACGAGCGGTCGCGCACCAGCAAGCCGAGCGGCTCGCCGCTCTCAGGGTGGCGCGCCTCGACGCTGATACCGGTTCGCACCTTGATGGTCGCTCGCGGAGCCAGCAGTACGCCTTCCAGCGCAAACAAGTCATAGCCCAGATCCTCGCCCGGATGGGCCACTACGGGCGCACGCGCCCCATCTTCCAACAATTTCACTCGCAGCATATTTTGATGATAACGGAATGAAATGGGCGGCGAGCTCTCTAAAATGGCCAGCCCCAGCCGGAAAGCTCTCCCGGCCGGGGCTGTCTTCTGTCACTCCAGCGAGCAAAAATCGCTTCTCTCACCCCAACAAGTAAAAATCACTTGTTGGGGACCCCGAGTCGCCGGGGACCCCGCATGATTGGGGATCCTGAATTCGGCAAAAGGACCTGTAAGCCGAATTCTGTCGTGTGCGGTCATTCCTCTAG
>CAYLHL010000012.1:0-61767 GCA_964383595.1 uncultured Occallatibacter sp.
CCATGCGGTGCACGTCTTCCTTCTTCTTCATCGCCGCGCCGCGCCCGTTGGCCGCGTCCAGCAGCTCGTTGCCCAGCTTGTCGGTCATGCCCTTTTCGCCGCGGCTGCGGCCATAATTGATCAACCAGCGGATTGCCAGCGAGGTGCGCCGGTCGGGATTGACCTCGATCGGTACCTGATAGTTGGCGCCGCCCACGCGGCGGGTCTTCACCTCGAGCAGCGGCTTGCAGTTCTCCACCGCCTTTTTGAAGAGCTTCAGGGCGTCTTCGCCGCCGCCCTTCTCCTCGAGGTTCTTCATCGCGTCGTAAAAGATGCCCTGGGCGGTCGACTTCTTGCCGCCCCACATCATCGAGTTGACAAACTTGGTGACCAGCGTGGAGCCGTAAACCGGATCCGGCGCTACTTCCCGCTTCGCAATGTGCCCTTTTCTTGGCATAATCCTAAAATCCTCAAAATCAGCTGCTAGCTTCTAGCCGCCAGCTTCCAGCTCCTCTGTGCGAGAAGCAGCAATTTTGGCTCCCTCAAGAACGAGCTAGAAGCTAGGAGCTAGCAGCTAGAAGCTCGACTCAAGCTACTTCTTCTTCGCCGGAGCCGCTCCACCCTTGGCGCGCTTGGTTCCATACTTTGAGCGGCTCTGTTTTCGGTCGGCCACGCCCACCGAATCCAGTGTGCCGCGCACCACGTGATAGCGGACGCCGGGCAGATCCTTTACGCGGCCGCCGCGGATCAGCACGATCGAGTGCTCCTGCAGGTTGTGGCCGATGCCGGGGATGTAGGTGGTAACCTCAATCCCGTTTGTCAACCGGACACGCGCCACTTTGCGCAGCGCTGAGTTCGGCTTTTTGGGCGTCTGCGTGTAAACGCGGGTGCAAACGCCGCGCCGCTGCGGCGAGGACTGCAAGGCCGGGGACGCCGTCTTGTACCGCGGGGCCGTACGCCCCTTGCGAACCAACTGATTGAATGTAGGCAAACTGAAACTCCTTACACCGTCATAACCCTGCCGGCAGCTCTAAAAGCCCCGCCAACAGCCCTTAAAAAAACCGCCAACCCAGCACAGGCTCACCAAACTTCGACCGCCGCGCGCAGACTCACTCATGGGACCGGCCGTTGCGTGAGCGCACGGCTCAAAAGCCGCGAGCACATACGCACGGAAGCCCTATTTGCTGCTTCGCGTCTGCCTTCGTACCAATCTCAGACGAGAACCGGGACGGTGGCCGTGCGTTTCCCCGCGCGATGCAATCAAAAACTGCGCGAGCAAAGCCGACTCCGTTTCGCCAGTTCCGGCCCGCATAGCCCTTCAAGGTGAAGAACGCGCGGACGCCGATGCGATTTGTCCCTGCCCTTGGCAAGAAAAGAGCAATTCCGGGGACCGTTCAGGCCGGTCAACCACCCCTGGCCCTGGGCTGCATCCCGCGCCTAATATCTTCTGGCCGGACCGCCCATTCGCCCACATCCGTTATGAGACACGAATAGAGACGTTCTTGCGCAACCTTTTAACAATAACAAGAAAGGGGGATGCGGTCAATGATTTCTCGACGGAAATCGAAAAAAAACGAGGCATCACGGAATTTCCGTACTAAACGCCCATTTCTCCGATGCGCTGGCTCTGGCGTTCAAGTAAAGAGCGTATGAGCAACCGCACCCAGCGCCGGCTTAGGCGCATGCCTTCCGTCCGCGCACCGGGCGCTCGCTACAATTGTTCCGTCGCTTCAGATGCCAGCACAGCCAGCCGTTCGGCGACGGCTTCGACGATCTGTTCGTGGACCTCGTCGATGTTCAGGTCGCCTTCGATCAGAATGACGCGCTCCGGCTCGCGGGCGGCGATCTGTTGATATTTCTGCCAGACGCGGCGATAAAAGCCCTCCTGCTCCTGCTCGAAGCGGCCTTCGTCGGTCCCGGTCTGTTCCACAACGCGCTGGTTGCGGCGACGCGCGCGGTGGAGCGATACCTCCAGCCCTGGCAGCAGCAACAGCGTAAGATCGGGCTGGAGATTGCCGCAAAGAATGCGATGCAGTTCAAGAACGGAAGCGGAGCCCAGTTCGCGTCCGCCGCCCTGATAGGCTTCTGTCGAATCCGTGAAGCGGTCGCAGAGAACGATCTTGCCAGCCGCAAGGGCGGGCTGGATAACTTCGGCAATAGCTTGGGCGCGGTCGGCGAACATGAGGGCCATCTCGGCCATCGGGGCCAGAAAAGTGGAGCGCGAATCGAGAGCCAGAGCGCGGATGCGCTCGCCGGTGGCGGTGCCGCCTGGCTGGCGAGTGAGAACCAGTTCATGGCCGCGTTTGTCGAGCCATGCGGCCAAGCGATTGATTTGCGTGGTTTTACCGGAACCATCCAAACCTTCGAGAGTGATGAAGAGACCGCGCGGCATGGGTTGAGTCTACCACCGAAACAAATCCGGAGACGACTTTACTTCAGTTGTGTTACAAGGGAATGAGTGATGTAAATCACCGGAGACAGGCGACTGTGCTCCCATGGAGTTTAATAGTGAATTTTCGCACCATCAACAAGCTTGCAGTTTGCTGCCTTCTCGTGATTGCCATGCTGACCGCCCGGCAACTCAACGCCCAATACCTGACGCTCGAGGGCCAAACCGGCGGCTTTCTGACGCCCACCGCCTATGTCGTCTATATGGAAAAGGGAGAGAAGTTCTCCCACCCGGCCGTCGGATTTCACTTTATCGACGCTTCAAAGGTAATCGGCAACATTGAGACTTTCAGTATCACGGAGGCCTTTTATGGCCGCGCCGAAGCTGGGTATACACGCAGTGTGCATCAGTTTGGCGATAGCGGATCGGGAACCACCGTATTGGCCAATGCTGTGCTGGGATCCACATCTTCGAGCACCGCAGTACCAGTCACTCCGGATTTCAGCCAGCTTTGGAACGCGAGCGGCATGAATATCATCCACGGCAAGGTAATCGCCATCAAGGATGGCGCGTTCGGCCCCTTGATGCCCGGCGTTGCTGTGGGTGGCGTGATTCGCATTGGCGACAAGCTGGTCAGCGGCGAGGCGGGGCCGCAGGCCGTGAAACTCTACGATCAGTACTGTCTGGAAACCTCATTATGTACTCCGGAGGCCGTTCCGGCTGCCAAGTCGTACACCAATGAAGACGTCTATGTGGTCATTACCAAGACCTGGGCCAAGAAGCCGGTACCCTTCCTGGCCAACCTCGGCTGGAAGGCCACCAACGCCACCATCTTTGGCATCGGCGGCCAGAGTACGCGCTTCGGTGGGCGGCTCTTTGGCGGACTGGGCATTCCGCTGCCTGTTGGCCACGGAATCGTAGCCGTTCCTTCAGCGGGATTCACCCAGGAGCCGCCGACTTCAAAGGGCCTGGGCCCCAACCCGCCGGCTGGTATTCCGCTGGTGGCCGGCAAGGCTGATCTGCCCACAACGATGGACTACGCAGTGCGCGTAACGCAGCGGGACAAGCCGCACTTTGCCTTCGATATCGGCATCGGCCAAGTGGCGGGAAATATCGGATCAATCCCGTCGCTGACATACCTGCCCGCACCCGCCCCCCCGGTCGTTTACATTCCCGTGAATCTCCAGGCGCGCAAGGTTGTCGGCATGGGATTGAGCTACCGCTACTAAATATTGATCGTTGAGTGGCTGCCATCGCGGTTCGTTAGCGGTGTGCAGAACCCGTGTCGGCAGAATAGGCGCATGGAAGACATGCGTCCAGTCACTCCGGTTTTTTCCTTTTTGGTGCGGAGGCAAAATGTATTCGTGGGCCGCAACTTCTCCTGGCCGCTGGTGTTTGAAGTAGAGTAATCTACTTGCGATTGTGTTTTTAGGAACAGCGACTTGGGTTCCGGCTCATTGAAAGACGTTTTCAGGCAATTTCCCAGTACCAACCCTGTTCGATGGCTGAGAGCTTCCAGCCAGCCGGGCAGGCACGAAAAAGTTTCAGGAGGTTTTTCTCATGCAATTGCTACGTTCAATGCGCTGGATCATGCTGGCGCTAGTTGTCACGCTCGTTCCCGCATCTTCACACGCGGGCGTATTTATCAGTGTCGGATTTGCGCCGCCGGTGCTGCCGGTCTATGAGCAGCCTGTCTGCCCGGCACCCAACCTGATGTGGCCCCCCGGCTACTGGGCTTACTCGTACGACACAGAAGACTACTACTGGGTTCCTGGTGCGTGGGTTCCGGCGCCTTATGAGGGCGCTCTGTGGACCCCCGGCTACTGGGGCTGGTCCGGCGGCCTCTTTGTCTTCCATGAAGGGTATTGGGGGCCACACGTCGGCTATTACGGTGGAGTGAACTACGGCTTCGGCTACGGGGGTATAGGCTTTGCCGGTGGCGAATGGCGCGGCGGTGTCTTCGCCTACAACACTGCTGTTGTCCGTGTGGACGAACGGTTTGTCCACACGACCTTCGTGGACCGGGAGCGCGTGGATAGAGGCTTTGTTGCCAGGGGTAACCGTGTAGCTTTCAGCGGTGGCCCGGGCGGCATCAATCACCCCCCCAGCTCCGAGGAGCGGATGGCCGAGCACGACCAGCACGTGGCCAAAACCTCGTTCCAGGCGCAGCACGAATCCGTAGCCAAGGCTGACAGAAGCTCGTTCGCCAAGAGCAACGGAGGGCGTCCAAGGAACCTGGCTGTGGCAACGCCCCTGGCCGAGGAAAGGCATAATCCCGCTCCGGCTGCGGCAGCTCGTCCGATGGCCCAGGCTGCTCGTCCGATGGCCCAGGCTGCTCGTCCGATGGCTCAGAGTGCGCCAGCTCGGCAAGCTCCATCAGCTCGCCCCGCTCCGGCGGCTCGGCCGGCTCCATCTGCAAAGCCCGCGCCAAAGCCAAAGGAAGAGCGCGAAAACAGGTAGCGCGGCGCATTTTTTCTGTACTCGATCTGGCACCCGAGTGGCTTTTACATGTAACTCGGGCCGCACAAAAGCCAACAGCGCGAATCCGGACAGGATTCGCGCTGTTGTTGTTCAGAGCAAAATCAGAGTTTTGGCGGGGCCCAAAAACTGTTTGCGGTTAGCTGATAGCTGTCAACTGTTTCACTCCGTCCAGCGGCGCAGAATCAGCGAGGCGTTGATGCCGCCGAAGCCGAACGAGTTCGACAGACCGATGTCGAAGCTATGGGCGATAGCCTTGTTGGGCACATAGTCCAAGCGGCATTCGGGATCGGGGTTTTCCAGGTTGATGGTGGGCGGCAGCATCTGGTTCATGAGCGCGAGGGCGGTGATGCCGGCTTCCAAACTGCCCGCGCCGCCCAGCAGGTGGCCGTGCATGGATTTGGTGCCGCTCACCTTGAGCTTGTGGCTCAACGCGTGCTCGCCAAAGACCGCTTCAATGGCCTGCGACTCGTTGCCGTCGCCCGCCGGCGTTGCGGTGGCGTGCGCGTTGATGTAGCCAACCTCTTCCGGCCGGATGCCCGCGTCTTTAAGGGCTGCTCTCATGCTGCGCTGCGCGCCCAGGCCCTCAGGAGCGATGCTGGTGATGTGATAGGCGTCCGCGCTCATGCCATAGCCGATGATCTCGGCCAGAATCTTGGCACCGCGCGCCTTGGCGAACTCCAGTTCCTCAAGGATGAGAATGCCGGAACCCTCGCCGATGACAAAACCGTCGCGATCGCGATCAAAGGGACGGCTGGCGTGGGTAGGATCGTCGTTGCGCGTGGAAAGAGCGCGCATGGAGGCGAATCCGCCCACTGACAGCGGCGTAACCGCTGCTTCAGCGCCGCCGGCAATCATCACTTCGGCGTCCCCATGCAGGATCATGCGGGCCGAGTCACCGATGGCGTTGGCTGAAGTGGCGCAGGCTGTGGCAGTGGCCGAGATCGGCCCCGTGGCGCCATAGCGGATGCTCACCTGCCCTGCCGCCATGTTGACGATGGCCGCCGGAATGAAGAAGGGGGATATCTTGCGCGGGCCGCCCTGCATCAGATTGGTGTGCTCGCGCTCGATGACCTCGAAGCCGCCGATGCCGGAACCGATGAAGACACCCACCCGCTCGGCGTTCTCCGGCGTAATCTGGAGACCCGATTGCGTGAGTGCTTCCTGCGTGGCGGCCAGGGCATAGTGAATGAAGCGCCCCATCTTGCGCGCTTCCTTCTTGTCAATAAAGTTGAGCGGGTCAAAGTTCTTGACCTCGGCGGCGAAGGTGGTGGTGAAGCCGGTGGTATCGAAGCCCTGAATAGGCCCCATGCCGCTGGCTCCGGCCATCAACTGCCGCCACACCTCGGGCGCGGTGTTGCCCAATCCGCAGACCAGCCCCAGGCCGGTTATAACGACTCGGCGGGTCACTGGCTACTTGCCGCCTTTCGCGTCTTTCGCGTTCTTCTCGATGTAGTCAACCGCGTCCTTGACGGTCTTGATCTTCTCGGCTTCCTCGTCGGGAATCTCCAGGTCAAAGGCCTCTTCAAACTGCATCACCAGTTCGACAACATCCAGTGAATCCGCGCCCAGGTCTTCCTGGAAGCTGGCGCCGGGGGTAACTTCGGCCTCGTCGACCTGCAACTGCTCGACGATGATCTGCTTAACTTTCTCTTCAACGGCCATACGTGGTTCTCCTTGTGAATTTCAAAACCTGGGAATCTCTCAGGGACAGCCTGTGCGGACCCTGTCTGCTTACAATACCGGCCCGTGGCGGGGGAATACAACCACCCTGCAAAAAAAATGCGCGCGGCTCCGAATTTCAAGTCTATCGGGCAGATGGGAGGCGTGTAAAGGCAGTGAAGACAGAATAGCTACCCCAACGAGTAAAAATCGCTCAATGAGAACCCAGGAAGGAATCAGGGATCAGATAATCTACACACTTCCGCGGAAAACGTCCAGCAGAAAGGCGTTTATCAGGCAAAGTTAAGTATTATTCCAAATTCTTTTGTTTTCTGTCACTTGCCTCGTTTTCATGCTGGCCACTGGAGACTCTCTTTCCCTTCCTCTTTCTGGTGGTAACCTGTGGACACTGTCCATTCGCGTGTTATCCATCTCTTCATGCGGGTATCCACTGCCTTGGACACTACAGGCGTTTATTAAGCGAAAAGAGGAAAAGGGGAAAGCGATGCAGGAGTTGATAATCGTGGCCATAGCTGTTGTCGCCGGTGTTTTACTCGGTTATTGGCTGGGGAAGAACTCCACCCAAGCGGAAAATCGGCTGCTGCGTGAGCGAGTGGCAAGCCTGGAAACCGAAAAGACTGCGCAAACCATCGAAACGAAGGGCTTGCAAGAGAACATTACGCGTCTTACCGGTGAACTCGGTTCCGCGGAGGCAATCATAACCGCGGAAAAGAATAAGTACGCCCTGATGAAAGCGGAAATAGAAACGGCCTTCGGCGATTTGGCCTCAAAGGCCCTGAGCGCCAACAACCAGAACTTTCTAACGCTTGCAAAGCAGGAACTCGGCGGGCAAACCAGTCAGGCGAAGCTGACTTTGGAAGCCAAAGAACTGGCGATCAAGAATATGCTCGACCCGCTGGGAGCCGCGCTCAAGAGCCTCGACGAGCAGGCGCGCGCGATGGAGAACACACGTACCGGAGCGTATTCCGAAGTGAGAACCCTCGTCGAGAATATGCAAAAAACGATTCCCGCTTCGCTTGATGCGCTGAAGAATGAGACGGCGCAGTTGATCACGGCCTTGCGTGCTCCCAAGACCCGCGGCAACTGGGGTGAGTTGCAACTGAAGCGCTGCGTGGAGTACGCCGGAATGGTGCAATACTGTTCGTTTTCCGAGCAGGTGACCGCGCGCGACGAAGACGACAAGATGCTGCGCCCGGATATGACGATTCAACTGCCCAATGGACGCGAGATTGTTGTCGATGCCAAGACTCCTCTCGATGCATTTCTTGACGCCACGGGCGCGGCCGACCCAGCCGCTCGATTCATGGCCCACGCGCAGCGCGTCAAGACGCATCTGAAGGAGTTATCGGGCAAGGCTTATTGGAAGCAATTTGAGAAGGCTCCTGATTTTGTGGTCTGCTTCTTGCCGAGCGAAGCGTTGTTCAGCGCGGCGTTGGAGGCCGACCCGTCGCTGATTGAGTTCAGCGCGCAGAGTCATGTCGTGATGGCCACGCCGACGACGCTGATTGCCCTGCTGCGGGCCGTCGAGTTCGGCTGGCAGCAATCGGAGATTACGCAAAACGCCAAAGCCATTCACGAGATTGGGAAGAAGATCTACGACAAACTCGTAGTCGCGCAGGGGCACGTGACCAGGCTCGGCAACGCGCTCGGCACAAGCGTCGAAACCTACAATAAGCTCATCGGCACCATCGAAGGCAAGGGCGGAGTTTTCTCTTATGGCAGGCAGTTAGGTGAGCTGGCCCACGCCGACGGCGAGTTAGCTGAAGTAAGAAAGCTGCAACCCGATCTGCGCGAGATGGAGTCGCCGGAGTGGTCGCAGCCGGGCCTGGCGCTGGCAGCGGGAGCGGAAGAGAGTGGCGAAGTGAAGTAGCATTAGGTCGCGGTAAAAAAGCAGGTCCTCCGACTTCGTTTGTCGCAAATAATTGTGACAAACTTCGCTCAGAATGACAGTATCGATGAGAATGACAGTTTCGTTGAGGATGATAACTATTATTGTGCGAATCTCAAACTCAGGATACTAGCGCTTTCTCAACTCACGTGTTAAAAGATCTTCCATACCCCTTCCTGTCCGTTCTTTGCGAAAAGAAGGGGCGCGGGGATGGTACAAGAATATGCGGTCAGAGACCTAGTTGCTGGTGGCAGTGGCCAGGCCCAACTGCCAGGGGATCATGCCGTAGGAATCGTTCGAATATGCCGATGGATCGGCGCCCTGGTAGAGAAATTGAAGGTTGTTGGGGTTGACCGAATCGGTTTGGTCATTGCCATCGATGAGCAAACCGCCGCTGCTGAAGGAAGTTGTCCAGGCATTGACGCCGCCATTGAATGTGACGTTATCCTCTCCCAAAAACGGAATCGAAAAGTCGTTGGTATTACCGAGCGAGCTCCATGTGCCGCCGAGGCTGCTGGCCCACAAGGCTCGGAAGTAGCGTTGCCCGTTGGGCCCAAGGCACTCGATGTTCGCTAAATACTGGCCGGTTCCCTCGACGCTATAGACATTGTCGGCCTCGAACATGTCAAACTGGCTGCTCGAATCAACGATGACGGGAGTGTTGAAGCCATTGGGAAAGTCACCGATGGGGGTCGAGGCGCGATAGAAGTTACCGTTGTCGCCACAGAAAAACAGGTAGCAATTCTCGGAATCGCAGATGACCCAGAAATCGATCCAGGCGCTCACCGACGAGGGCTGGGAGGCAAAGAAGTTTGTCGGCGCAGTCCAGTTCTGGGGCTGGGTTGGATCGCTGTTTGTGGAGAACTGCGGAGTCCACTGGTAGATCAGATACCACTTGTTCTGCGGGGCGAAATAGAATACCTGCGGCGCAGTGCCCGGCAGGTAGTCCAGGAAATACGGCGTTGCCGTAGCGGCATCGCTCCAGTCTTCGGCAACATTCAGATATTCCATGCCGTAATCGCCAGCGCTGTTGACTGTAGAGGCATAGATGACCCATCGGCCGTTATAGAGGACGGCTGACGGATCCTTGACCGCGATGATGTCATGGGTGGCGTCGGACTTGGCGCTGATGAGAGGCCCGGTCGAGGTCCAGGAATAGGAGGTGGAAATCTGCAGCGCGGCGCTGATGACCAGACTCAGGCTCGCCGAAGCAGAATATGTGCCGTCGGTTGCCTGCATCGTGAGCGGGTAGGTTCCGGCGAGAGCCGCCGTGGTGGTGGTGATGGTGACCTGGCCGCTGTTTCCGGCAGTGGGATTCTGAAAGGCAACGGTTGCGCCGCCAGGGAGTCCGGTCAGGCTGAGAGTCACATTTCCCGTGGTTCCGGTGCGGGTCACAGCAACCGTGGCGCTGCCGCTCGAACCCTGCGAGATGGTGAGAGTGGAACTGGACAACTGGATCGCGATGCTGCTGGGCGTAATGGGGGGAACGGTGGTGGCTGTGCCCGAACCGCCGCAGCCGGTGAAGGGAAGCAGAAGACATATAGCTGGAATAAGTGGAACAAGATTCTTCATTTGTCGAGCACCTTGGAAAACCGTAAAAAATCGGGTAAGAATTGGTTAAATATCTACCGGGAAGTTTTCTCCTTCGTCTCTGGCGTTGTCAAGAGAGCACCCGATTCAGTCTTTTCCAAACGCCTCCCGCATCCGCTTCCAGGCCGTCTGCAAATCTTCCGGCAGGATGCGCGTCTCGGCGACTGTCGTCATGAAGTTGGTGTCGCCCGCCCAGCGGGGCAGTGCATGGAGATGGATGTGTCCGGCCACGCCGGCGCCTGCGGCCTGGCCCAGATTCATGCCAAAGTTGAAGCCTTGCGGGTGGTAAAGCCGGTCGAGAACGCGCTCAGTCCGTTGCGCCAGGTCGATCAGCTCATGAGCGGCCTCGGCGGGTAGTTGGGCGAGCCGGTCAAGGTGTGCGTAAGGCATCACCATGACGTGGCCGCTGGTGTAAGGATATGCGTTGATGCAGATAAAGCAGTGCTGGCCGCGATGGACGAGTCCACCGGCGGCTTCAGCGGACTCGGCGCTCATTCCGTGCGCGATTGCGTAGTCGATGGAAGCGATCAGGTTGCAGAAGACGCACTGGTGGTCGCCGGGCCAGGCCGCGAGGAGAGTCGGGACGCCGGGGCGAGCCGCGTTGTCGGCCGAAGTGATATAGGCATAACGCCAGGGAGTCCAGAGATAATCCATCGCCTTACTCCGGATCTTTGGCCGAGTCGAGCGTATGAAAGCCCTCGGCTTTAGCGGCTTCAAGCAGCAGCGGCGAGGCAGAGACGAAGATGATCTCCGTGCCCTGGAACATATCGCGGGCCACCAGCGCAGCGCCCAGTTGCAGGGCATCAGGCCACCGTAGTGTAGTAGTGCGCTCGAGGAGTTGGCGGGCGGCTTCGAGCACCGCTGGATTGAGCGGCTCCTGGACCATACGCGCCGCCTCCATGCGCAGACTGTCAAGCGCGGCGGCGGCATCTTCCGCACTGATAACACCCTCTCGCTCGCGCCTCCGGATGGCCGCGTATACCTCCAGCGGCGTGGAGGCAGAGATCAGCTTGCGGTTGTCCTCGACGGCCTCCATGAGGCGGATCAACTCGCCGGTGCCCTGTTCATGAACAAACAACTTTGCGAAGGCAGTGGCTTCAAGGAAGTAGCAGCTCACAGATTCCCCCGTTCCTCTTCAATGGCTTCGGCGATGGAGTCTCCGTGCGCCGTAACTGGATGGAAGCGCTGCGCCTCATCGGGCATACCGGCCTCGACGCGGTTGAGGCGGATGGTGGTGGTGGGATAGGCCGGGGTTTTGGGGTTGGCGATCTTGCTGGTAACCACAACACCGCGCTGGATGGCCTCTGCCAGAACCGCCTGGCGCGACTCCGGATGCTGATTCCAGCGGAAGGCCTTGCGCGACAAAAACGAGTCGCGGAACCACTTGAGGGCGATGAAGGCGTGGCCGCCTCGCTCGGCCTCGGCCAGCGCGGCGCAAAGCTCCTTGACGCGGGCGTCCAAGTCGGCGGGGATGGCCGCATCCTGGCTTTCGTCGTCGTCGAAGGCCGACTCGGCAGCGGCCGGGAAGCGCGCTGGTCCGGGAGCCACTTCGGCGCCGTCACAACGCTCAAAGTAGATGCGCACCTCGTCTTCTTCCGGCGACCACGAATCCGCCGAGGCGTTGCGGCGCTTGCTGCGCCCGTTTTCACTGCATAGCTCCACAATCGCCTGGTAGCCCGGAGGAGCCAGGAAATGCAAGGCTCGCGCCAAGCCGGGATCGGAAGAGAACGATAGCTCGTTCAGAGCTTCTTCGATCATCTCTTCCGCATCAGGAATGTTCAGGTTGGCTACATCTACGCTGTTTTGGTCAGCTTTTGTCGATTTCATTCTTTCTTCTCCGTATGCCGCTGCTTCAGCCTGCGCCAGCCTTGCTCCGTTCGGCCTCATGACCTTGGACCGGAGTTGGGATGCGAACCCGCTGAAGAGAGCAGCCCTATTTTCTAAATTTTTCACACCGCAGCAGAATATCTGCTCAACTTTTACTCATACCCTGCTTTGCGGACCGTCTTTGGCACGACTCGGCGATGCTTGGTACTGCATTTCAATCAAATAGAAGACCGTCTGCCTTGTTCCGGCAACCGGGTGTATTTCCCGATGAAGTTAAGGCGGTTCATGGCGATTATAGACTCGTTGTCCTGCTAAAAGCTATCATCCACTCCCGATAAACCCGAGAAATACTATAGAGATTCCCTCTGTTTGAAGCTATTCATTTTTCAGTGTAACCGAAGAAGAGAACCCGTTGGTGCTAGGCCGCAGGAAAGCTGCGCACACTGGAACCTCACAACCATCATAATAGCCCCGTCTCGCTCCAATTCTATTCTGGAGGATAAAGTCCTACAATGGAAGGTATGCGCCGTTGCCTGCAACTGATTTTATTGTGGTGTCTGGCTACTACCTCACTATGCGTCGCGGAAACATCCTTTGATCTTATCGGGCCGAAAGTGGACGTGCATGTCAAGCGGGGAGCGGCCACTCTGCCCATAGGCGAGATCCCCAACCTGCAGCCTGGAGACCGGCTTTGGATTCATCCCGACTTTCCGGATAGCCAGTCTACGCATTATGTCCTGATAGTTGCTTTTCTGCGCGGAGCCACCAACCCACCGCCAGCGGAGTGGTTTACCCGCGTAGAAACCTGGGACCGCAAAGTGCGCGACGAGGGCGTCTTCGTTACCGTGCCTGTAGAGGCACAACAAGCGATTGTCTTTCTGGTACCGGAGACGGGCGGCGACTTCAGTACGCTGCGTGCCGCCGTGCGTGGCCGTCCCGGCGCTTTTGTGCGCGCTGTGCAGGACTTGCAAGCAGCCAGTTGGGATCGAATGCGCCTGGACGCCTATCTCGCCGAAGTCAAAATCACCTCGCAGACCGATCCTTCCTTGCTCAAGATTCATGCCGAAATGTCCGCCCGCAGCCTGGCCATCCGTGTGGAACAGCAATGCTTTGACAAGCCCAGTGACCAGCAGGCGCCCTGCCTGGTGCAGCACACCGATGGCTTGGTGCTGGACGATCCCAACTTTCAATCGAAGGTGACGGAACTGACCAGCGGTTCCACAATGGACTTGGTGAATCAGGTCAGTTACTCGAAGTTTGGCGAACGAGGCGCTTATGGCAACTATATTGGCTCCATCGTAGACATATCCAGAATTCTGTCTTCCATGCACACGGCGCACTTTCAATATATACCTGCGCTGGCCCTGCCGACCAAGGATACGCTCAATCTGCGGCTGAGTGTGCCACCGTCGTTTCGCGATCCCAAGTCAGTAGTGGTGGTGGCGCTGCCGCCGGTGGGACCAGCCAAGCTTCCGCCGCTGCACCCGGTAACTCCGGCAGAGGTTTATTGTGCCCAGAAACCCGGACTGGTATTGCCTGCCGATGACGCGCCGCTGGTTTTTGCCACCCAACTTGCTTATGGACTCACGCTGCACATTGACACCAAAAGTGGTGGGATCGATCTGCCGTTGAAGGCTGATCCATCGCAGGGCGGGCTAGTGTTGGCACATCCGGCGCCCCATTTGCCGGAGGGAGATCTGACTGGCGTGGTGCGCGGCAAGTGGGGATTTGAGGACTGGGAGGGTCCGCACTTTCATCTGCATTCATCTCAACCTGGCAAGTGGAGCGTGGCGGCGGCAGACCAATCGGCCCTGGTCGTGGGCCGCGATGACACGCTACATCTTGAAGGAGATAACTCGCTTTGCGTTGACCGGATCGCGTTTCGGATGGGAACGCAGACCACAACAGGCACATCGATCAAGTTGGCGTGGAAGTCTCCCAAGCCGGAACTGATGGAAGTGACCGTCCCCATGAAAGACGCGGCACCCGGTGAAGTGACTCTGGAAATCTACCAGTTCGGAGTGGAAAAACCCGACCAGTTGCCGCTAAAAGCCTACGCCGAAGCAGCCACACTGGAACGTCTTTCGCTGAGCGCAGGCGACGCTGAAGCGCTGCTCAAAGGCAACCGCCTGGACGAAGTTGCCAAAGTCAGCCTAAACGGCGTCAACTGGACCCCGGCTGCGCTCAGCCGTGTGCAGGACTATGACCAGTTGCTGCTGAATGCCGACAGCTCGACTTCTGCTCTGGAGCCAGGAAAACGTCTCGTTGCCAGTGTGCAGTTGCAGGATGGACGCCAGATGCGTGTGCCGGTCAGCGTCGAACCGCCGCGGCCACAGGTCACGCTTCTCAGTAAGGGAACACAGGACGAGGTCTCAGCGTCACCCTCGCCCGTACATCTGGAAAGCCCCGACGACTTGCCTGTCCAGCAGCGGCTGGTCTTCTTTCTCCGCTCCAAAGTGCCGGCAAACTTTCCCCATGATGAAAAAATCGAAGTAGCCACGGCAGACGGCAGCTTCCGCACTCTGCTGGCGGTGTCCGATGGGAGCTTGATGCTGGAAGATGCAAGAACAGCTCTGGGAGTTGTAAAACCGCTGGCCCAATTTGGCTCCTCGGCATTCGGTCCACTGCACGCGCGCGCCGTCTCACCCGGCGGAGTCACTGGTGACTGGCTGGCTCTGGGAACGCTGATACGGCTGCCCGGCTTCAAGGAACTGCACTGCCCGCGCACTCTGGCCAAGCCTTGCACACTGACCGGAACAAATCTTTTCCTTGCCGCGTCCATCGCCGCCACGCCGGGATTCGACAACGCCGCCGACGTGCCACAAGAGTTTACGGGGACGCAGTTGAGCGTTCCTCATCCGGCCAATGGCGTTCTCTACGTGAAACTGCGCGACGACCCGGAGACGGTGCAGACGCTTACGCTGCCGGTATTGCCCATGACCCAGCAGCCAGCGCCGATCATTCCAGAGCCAAATGCTCCAGTCCCAGCTTCTGCAGAGCCTGCTGGATCTGCTCCGGCGACAACACCGCCGACGCCCGTCAAGATTGAGCCGTGAGAGCAACCTGCGGTTCAACGTCAGAACGGAAGTGCGCCGGGTATATCCCAGCGCACCGTCCGTACCACCTTCTTGATTTTGCAGTTGGGATGGGAAACATCCAAACTAGTTGAAATAAGCCTTGTTCTTCTCGGCAAAATGCGCCTTGTCCGCAGGCAGTTCGTCTTCGGCGAAGATCGCGTTCGAGGGACAGATGCTCGCGCAATTGCCGCAGTCGATGCACTCATCCGGGTTGATGAACAACTGGGATACGCCGGCGGCGGCGGCATCGCCGGCGGAAGCAGGCGCAATGGCGGCAGTGGCGCACTCAGGCGCGCAGACAAAGTCCTTGATACAGGCATCAGTAATCACGTAAGCCATAATGAAACTCCTTGGTCGCTTCAGCGCTCCAGGCGCCTGCGCCATCTCTGACAGGCTACCGAGTTTATGCCGGTAGGCTCCGTGACTCAGATCACACAGCGGGGAAAATTTGATAATGGAATGCAGTTAGAAAGTTTTCGGCCTTCTGAGCCGCATTACTGATCCGGCCCCAAAGAAATGCAACACCTATCCCCCACCCGTTCCGCAAAAACGCGGAATCGATGGGGGCATGGCGTATCAAAACTTCCAGGCCGAATCAATATGATCGTTGTCCCGATCTTCAAGGCGGTTTCTAAAAGCCTGCCTGCGCCGCGCTTACTTCCACTTGGCCAACCTGTTGAGCTGCCCACGCGTTTGGCCTGCCATAATGCTCGGAAACCATTGCAGCGGCCTTCTTCTCATTTAAATAGGGACGGACTTGGGCCAGTTTCACCGTGCTTTGCGCGGCCATACGCGCCACCGCTGCCTTGCTGCTGATCGACGTGACCAGCGCCAGCATCGCACTCACCACGGTTGCCACAAGATTGATGTCGGCCAGCGCCTTCTTTTGGCTGGCAGGGTCAACGATTTTGGCGGCGGAGAGCAGAGCGGCGTTCACCTGCTGCTGAAATGTGACCACCTGCATTTGAAGCTGCGCCAGAATGCCAGCTGTCGGATTGGCGAGATAAGCCTTTGCCTGGGTAACCAGCGCATTGGAAGCGACGTCGAAGCCGACCGTCGCCGCGGTGAAAACGGGCGCATCGGCTGGCGCCAGCAGCGAAGCTGTCGTGTCAACTGTCGCCACGGCAGATTGCAAGGTTGGCGTCCAATTCACAATGTCCTGCGCTACGCTCGTCGCCGAGCAGCCGGTAAGCGGCATGGAACCGCTGACGAGCAGCGCACAGAGCATGATTACGCCGAGCTTGCTCGTAGCGCTATTAGCTGAGTTCGCGGCGGGCGCGGGATCGCGGCTCAGCAAGCCGAGCAACGCGGTGGCGACAGCGGAGATGAGCGTAACGACGGTTCCGGCTCCGGCGTTACCCAACGTGACGCCCTGCTGCGAAAGCACACCGGCGATAGTGGCGACGGCAATCAGCAATCCGGCGGCTGAGGTCTTCGGTTGATTCCAGAAATTCGAAATGTGATTCATGCGGTAAGCTCCTCGCAAAGAAATGGGCGGCTTCCGCCGCCCTGGTTACCTTGAAATTAATTGGCGCAGAGAGACAAAGCCCGTTCCGCGCAAAAAAAATCGAGTGCCGCAACGAGCCCCTTTCAGGGCCGGCCGCGGTACCCGATTTGTTGCATCTCCCCCGATTTTCGAGCGCACCGTGGTTGCGGCTCTGGCTCGCGGCGGAGAGCCGCTTGTGGTTCAGAGTTGAGACGGCTCCGCGCCCCGGAACCCATCCGCGCGGGGAGGGCGAACACATTCGCCTGGCGCGGTACGTCCGTCTCTCTTCTGACTACTTCTCAGCCTAAGCGCTCGTCTTTATATTTTCGGTAAACTTCAGAAAACTTCTGTTCCTTTGTGAACATATACTTAGAAGATTAGAAAAAATTGGCCCCTTGACAGTGGGCCAGGAAACATTCCGATTTGTCCCAAATGAACAGGTGCGGATGTATCTACGCGACGTTTAGGATGTGCGCCTGACAAACCGCCGTCCGCGAATCTCGTACTCGCCGCTGGCCACGCGGGCGATTGCCTCGCTGTAAGCGATGTGCTCCTCGGCCAGGATGCGCTCGCTGAGCGAGTGCGCGTTATCCGTCTCCAGCACGGGAATCGCCCGCTGCACCACGATCACGCCGTGGTCCAGATGCTCATCGACAAAGTGCACCGTGCAGCCGGCGAGCTTGACGCCATAGTCGAAGGCCTGCCTCTGCGCCTCCAGGCCCGGAAAGGCGGGCAGCAGCGAAGGATGAATATTCAGGATTCGATTGGGGAAGGCAGCCACGAACTCCGGCGAGAGCAGACGCATATAGCCTGCCAGGCAAACTAGATCTACGCTGTGCGCGCGCAGGCAGGCGATCACGTCGGCGTCGTGCACAGCGCGCTTACGGCCCTGAGAGAGATAGAGCGCCGTCGGTAGCCCTAGTTCTTTGGCGGTTTTCAGCCCGCCCGCATCTGCGACGTTAGAGACGACGACGGCGATTTCGACGCCCTGCAACCTTCCGGCGCGAATTGACTCGGCGATGGCCAGAAAATTTGAGCCTCGGCCGGAGAGCAGAACTCCTAGCCGGAGGAGCGGACGGCCATCTGCCATCAAAGCCGGACTCACGTGTACTGCACCCGGCGCTCGCCCTTGACGACGCGGCCAATTACATAGAACTTCTCCTCGGAGCGGTCGAGCAGGTTCTTGGCCCGGGTAAACTTGGCTGCGGGAATCGCCACAATCAGCCCAATGCCCATGTTGAAGGTACGCATCATCTCCTCTTGTGAAACCTGACCCAACTCACGCAGATGCTCGAAGATGGGTAGCACCGGCCAGGAGCCGATCTCGATCTGCGCAGTGACATTTTTGGGCAGGATGCGCGGCAGGTTTTCCGTGATGCCGCCGCCGGTGATGTGGGCCATGCCGGTGGTCAGCCCCGCCGTCACAAGTTTTTGAATCAGATGGAGATAGCTGCGATGGGTCTTCATCAGAGCTGCACCCGCTTTCTCCCGAATGGCAGTTACATACTGGGTTGGCTTGTAGCCCGCCGTCTCGAAGAGCAGCTTGCGAGCCAGCGAGTAACCATTCGTATGCAATCCGGTCGAGGGCAGCCCAATCAGCACGTCGCCGGCCTTGATGCCCACCCCGGTTACCAGTTTTTCGCGGTCCACCGCGCCCACAATAAAGCCGGCCAGATCGTATTCTCCGTCGGTATAAAAGCCCGGCATCTGCGCCGTCTCGCCGCCGATCAGCACACAGCCGTTGGCCTTGCAAGCATCGGCCAGCCCCGTCACTACGCTCTCGGTCACCTCTGGGTCCAGTTTGCCGCAGGCAAAATAGTCGAGGAAAAATAGGGGCGTGGCGCCCTGCACGGCGATGTCATTGACGCAATGATTCACCAGGTCCGCGCCCACCGTGTGGTGCAGCCCCAGTTCGAAGGCCACCTTCAACTTGGTACCTACGCCGTCTGCCGAGCTGACCAGGATGGGGTTTTTCCAGCGCTGCATATCCAGCCGGAAGAGTGCTCCAAAGCTGCCGATACCGCCTAACACATTGCGATTGAAAGTCTTCTGCGCCAGGTACTTGATGCGTTCCTTGGCGCGGTCGCCACTGCTAATGTCCACGCCGGCGTCGGCGTAGGTTATGGATTGGGGTTTGGTTTCGTCTGGCATCATGCGGGCTTTCTACAGGTGGATTTCCTGGCGCGGATGGCCGAAAGATGATTTTAGCAGGATTTCGGCGAGAAAGCAGCACTTTATGAGTGACGCCCATTTCTTGGACCAAGGAAGTCACCGTTTTCAATGGAAAGCCAGCTTGAATTATCTCTGGATACATCGAATTCCGCACAAACGCAAGAAGCGCCACTCATTGAGAGTGGCGCTTCTGCGATTCCTGCACTGGTCACTGGCCTCCCAGGAAATCCTAGCCGGCGGTATCTTCCACCGTGCCTATCGCAGTTGTCCCCGGCCGGTTCATCCCTTTTGAGGGCCGCTTCGTTGGCGGTTTCTCTTGCCCGGGCCTGCTTTTCTTTGGGCTGGTCAGATATCTTCCAGCGCCTGTACATCACTGGCGCCTATCTAATAGCAATCACTGTGCCATTTTATACATTCCTTATATCTCAATAACTTGTGGATTTTATGACTCGATATTTTTCTGGATAATGGAACATTATCGGGAAGAAAACTCCTGAAAACCATAGAATTAATACGGCTTATCGCTGACATTGAGGACAATAATGCGTTCCTCTTCCCGCCAGTAGAAGCCGCTGGATTGGCTTTTTGCAGCGGCGGCAGGGTAGGCCGGTCCTCTGATAGACGAAATGTTCAAGTTGAAAGAAGCCGCGTACTCCACCAGCGTCCACGTAATCGCTGACCGATGAGCCGCCCAGCCGGATGGCGTGCTCAAGAACCTCGAGCAATGCCAGCCGCAGACGTCTCAGTTCCGCTCTGCTGAGCCGGCTAGCCAGCCGCCGCGGACGAATTCCGGCGCGAAAGAGGCTCTCGTCGGCGTAGATGTTGCCCACGCCAGAGAGCAGCTTCTGGTTGAGCAGGGCCGACTTGATGGGCGTGTGACGGGGATGAAATATCTCGGAGAACTCCTCCGCCGTCACCACCAACGGATCGGCTCCCATCGCGCGAAAAGGCTCCCATCGGCTCAGATCGCGGAACTCCAGCCGCCCAAATCGGCGCGGGTCCACAAAGCGCAGCTCCCGGCCGCTGGCCAGAGTGAGCCGCGCATGGGTGTGCGGGGCAAGCGGCGCCTCCGGGGTGGTCACCAGCAATCTGCCGGTCATGCCAAGATGAACAACCCATTGGGCCGTTGGAAGTGCTTCGCGCTCATCCACATGGCTGCCGCACGCAGTGCCCAATTCACAGACGATGTGCTTTCCCGTGCGATGAACGGCGAGAATCACGCGCCCTTCGAGGCCTTTAGCCTGGAGCCGCGGCAGCGTCTTGAATGGCTCGCGATGCGAACCAAACCAGGCCTCGACGATGCGGTCGCCACGCAGACGCTCATGGACGCCGCGGGCGATCGTCTCGACCTCTGGCAACTCGGGCATTGATCTATTGTAAGGGGAAGTTCTTTCCGGCGGTGAGATTGGACACCCGCTCGCCTACTTCTTCTCGGCAGGTTCGCGAATCTTGCTGGCCTCAAAGCTCACAATCTTCCACTCGCCCTGGTCGTCCCTCACATAGACTCTTGTGTAGCGATAACTCCCAGATATATTTCCTCCAGGAGTTGTGCCTGTCACATCGGCTCTGGAAGTGACCAGCGCCGTAGAACCGTAGAAACGCACCTTGCGATCGGAAGTTTGCATACTGGTGAAATAAGTTGAGCCGCTGCGCAGGTTGGCCAGCGTCTGCTCTTTGGATTGCAAGGTGCCGTTGGGGGTAATGGCCATGTAGTCGTCAGCTAACAGAGAGTCCAGGGCGGCAATATCTCCCTTCAGCATGGCATTCTGCCAGGCATCTTCCAGCTGGTCGATCTCGCGGCGGCTCTCCTGCTTCTGCGACTTGGGCAATCCGGCACAAAACGGCGCTACATAAAGGGCCAACGTCAGCGCGCCGAGCAAGGAAACAATTACCAGAGAGTGCGACCTCCGGAGACGGAGGAATTTAAATGGGTTGATCATGGACGCGGGCTTCATCGTATCGGATGGTATCCCCGCTAGGCCGAGCCCGTCAACAGGCGCATAATGGCGGGCATCTCTGCCTGATCATCTCATCGCGTATGGCGCAGCCAGCCTCCTCAAACACCTGCTTGTTGGTCGCGACCGGGAGTTCAAATGACGGCAATCAGGTTCTCCACGCTCCGCTCGCGCATCTTCTGGAAAAGTCCGCCCACGGCATGGGTTTTGAAGTGCTCGGAGGCACGGTGCGCCTCAAGCGCCTTCGCGTCCTGGTACTGCTCGCAGATGAGCACAGTGTCGAGGTCGTCCTCCAGTTGGTTGGGAAGGAAACTGACGCATCCCGGCTCCTGGCGCGAGGCCACGGCCAGCGCACGCAGAGATTCGACAACCTCGGCGCGATCTTCCGGGGCAAACTTCATCCGTACAGCAAAACTGATCATAGTGCTCCGTTTCTCTCTCATCTGAATGGCAAACTCCATGGAATCATTCACGGCCCATTTTTCCATCGGTCACTCATGACCTTAGCACACCATTAGGGCTAATATAGCGTCTTCCGGCGCTATCTGCGCAACCTCCACAACGGCCAGCACGACGACGTTTCCGAATGTTGATGCAATCCTTTTTATCTTCATGATGAAAAGTGATTCTGGATCTCCGCGACTGTAAAATGTGCATAGTACAAGTCAGGCACAAGAATGACCAACTACGATCAAGTCTGTGAAGCAGCAGCGTATCTGCGGGGGGTGCTGGGGCCCATTCAACCTCGCGTCGCCATCGTCCTCGGTTCCGGGCTGGGGGCCATAGCTGACTCGGTCACCGAGCCGGTCGTCGTCCCTTATGCCGTGATTCCCCATTTCCCTTGCTCCACAGTCGAGGGACACTCTGGGCGCATGGTCGTGGGATTTCTGGGTGGGGTTCCCGGAGACAGCTTTTCTTCGCCGGGGCGGATGGGCGGAGAGCCGGTCATTGTGATGCAGGGCCGTGTGCATTTTTATGAAGGATACTCGCCGCAGCAAGTCACGTTTCCCATGCGTGTGCTGGGCGCGTTGGGCGTGCGGGCCGTGGTACTGACCAACGCCGCCGGAGGCATTGCCGAGGGCTATCACCCAGGCCAGCTTGTATTGCTACGCGACCACATCAACCTGATGGGATGGAATCCGCTCATAGGGCCAAACGAGCCGCGCTTTGCCGTCCAGTCCGGCGCGGGGTTGAGATTCTTCGACATGACTGAAGCATACTCGAAGCGGCTGCGCGCTTTGGCCAAGGAAGCTACGGCATCCGAAAGGGAAACTCTCGACGAGGGAATTTACCTCGCCGTCAGCGGTCCCAGTTTTGAGACGCCAGCTGAGATCCGTGCCTTCCAAGCACTGGGCGCAACACTAGTAGGTATGTCCACAGTGCCCGAAACCATCGTTGCCCGCCACATGGGGATCGAGGTGCTCGCCATCTCTTGCGTTTCCAATCTGGCTGCAGGGCTAAGCGCTACTCCGCTGAGCCACGAAGAGGTCCAGGAGACCGGCCGGCGGGTGGAACAGCGTCTGGCGCGGCTGCTCAGCCGCCTCGCTCCCAAGATTGCCGCGCTCATTGCGACGCCAGATGCGAAAGATGAATCATACTGATTTTTTCTACATTAGGTCGCTCGCCCTTGTCTGTTTACCAAACTTTCATGCGAAAGCCATACAGTTGTCACTGCCTACCGATAACATTAATAGCATGGTGAAGAAATATCTGGAATCGATCAGGCGGAAGTTGGCAACATGGATGCGACAGGGTATCTCGCCGCAACGGCTGGCGCTCGGCCTCGCCATCGGTTGTATTCCGGTGGTTGGGATTCCGACGTTCATGTGCGGGGCTCTAGCGCTGGCTTTCCGGCTGAATTTACCTGCCATTCAAGCGGCAAATTACGCGGTGATGCCGCTGCAACTCGCCATGATTGTTCCTTTTGTGCGCTTGGGCGGACGGATCTTCGTCTTCCGGCCGCAGGTGCCGTTTAGCGCCCGGCTGCTACTGCACTCTTCGCCGCTGACGGCGATTTCATGGATGGGCGGGCTGGCCGGCCAGGCTCTGCTGGGTTGGCTAATCATCGCCATTCCAGCCGTGGCGCTGATGACGACTATGCTGACCGTCCTGCTGCGCCGGATTCCGGCAGTTGCCAAGGCCGAAGCTGGCAGTTGAATAAGCAGGGAATAGGGAACAAGGATTAGGAAGTCAGCGTTTAGAGTAACGAGCGAGTTTCTCACTTCCCCGCAAAAGGATCGGTCACCGGCTTGGCGCTCTGCAGCCAGGCGGTGTAGATCATATCGCGCAGCATGCTGGCTCCGGCTGCCAACCGCTGGGCGGTGAAGGCGCGCGACTCCGCCGTTCCCGCACCAGTAAAACCGCCCGCCTTCTCTAGTTGATAGACCTTCTCCACATAAGTTTTCGAGTGGCGAAGGTAGTTCACATACGCGTCAAAGATCTCGCCGCGAATTGCATGAGGCGGCGTCATCTGGGCGCGCACCTCCGGCTCGCGCAAGTTGGCATCCACAAACGGCCCCTCGAACTGCCAGTGAATCTTGTGACCGGTGGTGTAGCCGTGGGGATTGTCGCCTACCCAGCCGTTGTATTGGATGCTGGTGTGCAGCGGCTGCGAGCCGTCGCCGACGTAATGGCCCAGCCAGCCAGCGTAAAAGAGAATCGCCTGCTCGACGGGGCGGGTATTCTCGTGGCCAGCTTTGAGCGTGCGATACTCGCGCAGCGCAGCCTTCAACCGTTCCCAGACCTCGGTGGCCTCCCAAGGCTGGAGGCCGATCTTCTCTGGCCGCTGGCCCGCGGAAAAGACGCGGGCCTCGAAGTCGAAGCGGCGACGCGGCAAGGGACCCAGCGCGTCGGCCTCCTCCAGATCGATGAAGTGCTCGGGAGCCTGGGCGGCGTTCAGCTCCGGCTCAGCGGGCGAACGCCAACGATCCGGCTCCGGGCCGAGGTACTCAAACTCGGCGATAGCCTCGGGAGAACGCAAAAAGGCGGGCGTGTCGACGGGCAGCGTGGCTGCGGCAAGCCGGTTGATCATGCGATGGCCACCATTGCCCCATGCGCGGGCCGCGGGCGGCTGAGCCAGCACACAAACCAGCCCGGCAATGCTCAGCAGAGATGAAGACAGACGCAACGCGGCAGAATGAAAACGCATGAAGCCAGTATAGGTCAGTTTGTGAATTTTCCCCTGGAATTTCCGTAAAACCAGAGATTCTGAGATTGTTGAAGGATTACGATTCGAGACCTTGTATTTCCTCAATTCTCGTCGCTGAAAATCTCTTCAATAGTGCTCTCAAAAAGCCGCGCCAGTTTGAAGGCCAGCGGAAGACTGGGGTCGAATTTGCCCGTTTCGATGGCGTTCACCGACTGGCGCGAGACCTCCAGCCGCTCGGCCAGATCGGCTTGCGACCAGTTCCGTTCGGCGCGTAACACTTTCAGCCGATTTTTCATCTGTACCTCCGCTTAACCACTACTCTGGCAAGGATCACAAAGACGCAGCAGAGCGGGTAGACCAAAAACAAGCTCATCGCTCGAATGTGCGCAAATTTTTCCAGCGCTCCCCAGACCGTGGTGACGATGAGCGTTGCTCCCACACCCCAGAGCATCGATTCGATCAGCAGGGCGCGGACAAACTCATCCTTCTGTTCGGACAAATACTGGGCGATGACGACGATGCCGGCCACAATTGGCAAAGCTGGAAGCAAAGCCAGCAGAACCAGCCCCACACCCCTAAGGTGAAGATGGTCAATCGCCAGGCTCATCACGGCCAGAGCTAGCACATACAACAACATGACTACAAGGCTGCGGCGATGAAAACGGCGGTTGACGAAATTAGAGAATCGGCTTTCCATGATTGGTCTCCCTTGCCTTTTGAGCACTTCACATTGAAAAGATTGGCCTGCGGCCGGTCGCACTCGGCGCGCTGGATACACAGTCGGCTTTTCATCTGTACTTCGCTTTGACAATTCCGTAGGAGATGGCCACGAAGACCAGATAAATTGGCCAGAGGAAGAGAATATCCAGCCGATGGAAGTGAGCGTAGTTCTCCAGAAAACCCCAAACGGTGGTCACAACCAGCGTTGCTCCGATGCCTCCGAGCAAAGACTGAACCAAGACCGCGCGCTGAAAGTCATCCTTCTCTTCGCTCATGTATCGGCCAGTGAGAAGCACTGCCATGGCGATAGGAATCGCCGGCAATAGAGCCAGCAGCCAGATCACGATCCCGGTTGGATGCAAGAGAAGAAGGCCTGCTGTAGACAGGACTGAAAACAAACCATACAGCAACGAGAGAACGATGAAGCGAATCGTGAAGCGCCAGGCGGCGGGATTGTTGGTTTTGCATTCCATGTTTGGTCTCCTTTACTGTAAGACAACTATACTTTACATATTTCGCGAGATAATGTCAAGCGTCATTGACAAATTATTTTTGAATAGGTGTAGGCATCCCCTGGCAAGACCGGTGCAAGTTTCGATTGGATCTTGTGGCGAAGGAAGTACAAGCGGGGGATATACCACGTAATGTTATAAAATATCAATAACTTACAATCAAGGACGACTCGATTTCTGGCGATTTTGTGCAGCAGATGACGATTGGCTGGCGGCTATGTCACACTGAGAGAGCGCCCAACACAAGCCGGAAGATGGCTCGCAGTAACAAAAGGAAGCTGCCCCAGCGCACTTTCTTCCGCTTGCAACTGCACGACCGGGCCTGTAGCTCAACGGTTAGAGCAGGGGACTCATAATCCCTTGGTTCGGGGTTCGAATCCCTGCAGGCCCACCAGATTTACTCACATCGCATGATGGACGCGAAGGGACGCAGTTCCTGAAGCGCCACTCCGCAGATCATTTTTCAGCTTTTGTCCCTTAGAACTTGTAGACCAGGCCCAACGCGGCACGCGAATTCCGGCGCCGATGCGCTGAACAATCAGCGCCTGCGGAACAGACCGCTGTACTGGCGTTTGCCAGAAACGATGAGGCTATGTCATCGCCCGAAGCGCGCAGGGCAAAGCGCGGGCTGAGTCTGTAGTCCACGCCGCCGCCGACGCCGCCGGCAAAGGAGATGTTGGGTGTGGCGTTCTCACCGCCGGTGTGTGCCCCGCCCAGCAGCCCTCTAAAAAAAACATCAAAGTTCTTGTAGAAATTGGCGCGCACCACTGGACCAAACAGGACCGTCTCCACTGTCGGCTTCCCAGGGTTGGTGGCATCGTATGCGTAAGCGTAATATGCCCCGTCAGCGGTCAAGCCGAAGTGCTTTCCCCAATCGCGGGTCACGGAATAATTTTCGCCTTGCAAACCGTTGCGCGATTGATACACCTGATTCAGACTGGTGTAACCATAACCGGCGAAGATCTCGTACTTTGTGGTGGACTCACCTTTCTCGGCTTTGGGCGCTCCGCCAGCGGGGACAATCTGGCCAGTGACTGCCAGGGGCATGAATGCGGCCGGAATCGCGGCCAGTATCGCAAGCAACAACTTCCTCTTCAATGTGAGACTCCCCTCAATGCCTTGCTTTGTCTACGATGCCACCCAGTGGGCTTCGCTCCTTCGAGCGGCGCCGCAATGGGATCGGCTACAGTCACAGACTATCTACTCCTAGAGTATCCTCTTCAGCCCGGTTCGTAGAAGTCCGGTCAGCGAGCGCGGAGCCTATGTCGAGTGCTTGACGCTGCGGCGGCTCAAAAAGTATGCCAGAAGAAGCGAGGCGCCGATGGTGCTGAGGACGACATCCGCTCCGGAAGCGGCGCGCACCCCCCAGCGTCCGGCGCAGCTTCCGTCCACGAAAGCCATGTATGCGACGGGCACATTGCCAAGCGAGTTGATGATGGAGTATCGGGCGCTGCCGCTCTTGCCCGAACCGCCCAGAAACTCCAGCACAACCGCCGTGAAGAGCGCGTAGCCGGCTCCGATGGTGAACATGAACAGAACCGTGCCCGTCAGATAGACCACCGGCGTAAGCGGTCCCAGCCACAGCACGGCCAGCGTGGCCGCATTCACCAGGCCCAACGTCAAATATGCAACCGGAGCGCGCACCCGCGTGGAGACCAGAGCCGCTGAGAGCGCACCCGCGCCCGTCAACAGCGCGCCGCCCAGGCCGTTGATCCACGCCACCTGCTGATCGCTAATGTGGTAATCGGCCGCGAGGCCGGGCAGCAGTTGAATCATCGATCCGCTGCACATGGGAAAGAGCATCACGAGTGTGTAGGGCAGCGCCTCCCAGCGGAAGAAGGTGCCCTTGAATTCCTTCCAGATCTGCGCAAAGGTTTTCTTCAGATCATGGCCGCCGATAATGCGCTGCTCCGGCGCGGCGAGCGCAGCCAGCGAAGGCAAGGCAATCATGGCGGCCATCAGCCAGCCCAGAACGCCCAACTGCAGCCGGCTGGAAAAATACATCAGCACGGAAAGCGCCAGCGCGCCGAAGGCCAGCGAGCCGCTCTGATAAAAGCTGCCTGCGCGGCGGCGATTGGCCTCGCTGGTAAGCGTGCCCATCAAGCCGCCATTGCCGGCGACAATGAGCTGGCCCAGGCAGGCGCTCAGGAACATCAGCGCCACTGCAACCGGGCTGGCCAGGCTAGGTTGATGAAATGCGGCCAGCATCACCGCCGCCGCCGCCGTTGCCGCCACCATCAGCCAGGTGCGGCGGCGCATCCAGAAGTCGGTGATCGGACTCCAGAGAAAATAGATGGTATTGGGCAGATTCAGAAAGGCGACAATTTCAGCCGCGCGCGCCGCGCCCACGCCCTGCCGCTGGTGGAGAAGAAAAAACAGCGCGCCGCCGATGAGTCCATTGGCCAGCACCGCCACGGGAGCAATCAGCACTCCAAAAATCCAGGGCCGCTCATGCGGCGCGGCAGTCACTCCGGCAGCCGTGGGCTCATCCGCTCTGATTTCCATATTCGTTAGAGTAGCATCAAGCCCATCAGTTGCTCCCAACTCCACGTTCAGGCTGGCGACGCCGCGAAAACTTTAGCGGCGAATCTTTGTCGTGGTTGAAAAAAATAATGCGAAAAACTTTTCATCCGCTTGACTCCGATTACTGTATGCTGTATACATACAGATGACAGTTGGAGAAGTCCATGTTTCTAACTCTGCAAACCAACGACAAGCGCCCCCTTTACCTGCAGATCACCGACGGAATCAAGTCGTTGATCGCGGGGGGCGAGCTGCGCGAGGGAGCCACGCTGCCCTCGGTCAGGCAGGTGGCCGGTGATCTGGGCGTCAATCTCAATACCGTCGCCGTCGCCTACCGCCAGCTTCAGGACGAGGGTTTCGTCACCGTTCGCCACGGAGCCGGGGCCGTTATCGCGGCGCGCAACCCGGGGCGCATCGACCAGTCTGAACTTCTGCCGCCCTTGCGCACAGTGCTTACGCAGTTCATCCTGGCGGGTCTCACAAACCACGAAATCGAAGCGGCCGTTCGCCAGCAACTCTCGCTGTTGCAACAGAAAGGAGGCGCTCAATGACCGCGCCAACAGAATTCGAAATCTCTGTCTTCAGCATCATCATGATCGTCTCAGGCTTTGTCTATAACTTTGTGAAGTTTGAGTGGAACCGGCCGCTGCGCAACGGTCCAGGCTTCTATCTGGGCATCGCAGTTCCGGCGGGCTTCTATGACGGGCCGGGGAAGATCTGGCTAAAAGGCTATCGAGCCACCCTGCTCATGATGCATCTTGCCTTGGCTGTGACCCTGGCCGTCCCTCTGGCGTTGAGGCTATGGAATTGGGTGCCCGCGTGGGCAGGCGGTTCCGCGCTGCTGTACGTGATCACGCTGATGACTCTCCACGGGTGGACGCGCCACAAGCTCGGCGGCAATCCGCCGGTGTGCCCGGTCGCTCTCTCGCTGGAAACCCGCCGCCTGGGCGACTACCTCAGTTGGCCGATGGAAGCGCTGATGGCTGCCATCATCGCAGTCAGTTGGTGGCTACTACTGCGCTCAGGCGACCCGCATATCGATTGGCTGATGCCTCTCATGCTTACCTGGATTGCGCCGGGCTTCTTCGTCCTGAAAATTGCAGCTATTCGTTCCGCCGCTCCGCTGCCTCTCGAATGCGCCGAAAAACATTACCGGTATCAGGAAGCCCTTCGGCGCAACAATATCCGTGTCCTGAACGGCTGCTGCTGGTTCATCGTGACTATTCTCTTCGAAGTTGCACTCATGAGCGCTTGCCCTTCGGTTAGAAAGACCATCTGGCTCTTCTGGCTCTTTGTGGGCGCTCCCTGGCTCTTCTGGGGATACTATATGTTCCAGATCTTTCGCGGAGAGCGGCTGACGGCGACCCTGGGCCGTGATCTGCTCCCGCAAGGCAGCTTTGCCACGCCCTTTCGCCGGGATGCAAGCCTGAAAATGCAACGGTCTTATCTGATCTGGTTCGCCGTCTGGATCATTCCCATCCTGGTTTGCAGCGTCTATGCGGTCGTCCGCTAATCCACTGCAGTGTCTTGACAGAAATTAGCCCCTACCGCTGCGGCTCCATGTTGTACATGAAGAGCGCGCGCAGCTCAAGGTAAGGCCCGTGAAACTCCCTGGGCAGGGGCGGATAGTTGGAGCCAACCAGCGCACCCCATGCGGCGCGATCCAGGGCCACGTCGCCGCTGCTGCCCTCCAACACCATGCTGCCGTCCATGATTCGGCCATTGGGCTGCACCTTGAAGCGGATCATGAGCTGCCCTGACTTGAGAAGCGGCGGGTTAACCTCGTCGGGAATCAGTGGCTCCCAGGTACGCAGCGTCTCATAGTGCCAGCGCTGTATCCAGTTGTTGAAGTCAACGCCCTGAGTGTCAGAGAGGATCTGAATGCCGCCCGCGTTCAGGCCAGGGTGCCTCCCCATTCCCCCGCCGGGCAAACTGCCTGCACCCATGCCGCGGTTCTGCGCAAGGCCCTTCATCAGGTCGCGCAACTGAGTGGCAGGGTTTTGCGAGCCCATGGCGAAGTTGGGCCTTGCGGGAACCGCCGCCGGACGAGGCGCCTCAATCGTTGGCTGCTGACTGGTCGGCGTGGGGGGGGATGGCGGCTGAGCCGTGGTGGGCGCGGCGGCCTTTGGCGCCTGCTCAGCAGCGGGCGGAGCCGGGGTCACCTTGTTCATCTCCTCCAGCGTTTTTTTGTCGATTGCAGGCTGCGGCGCCGGAACCGGCTTGATGGTTACCTTGGGCTGCCACTTCGGCGAATCCAGATAAGTGAAATCCTTTGGCTGATTGAGCGCGCTCCGATCAACCACTTGCGGCGCCCTGATGTATCTGGGAAGCAGGATCATCGCCGAGATCAGCGCCAGGTGGATGAGAATCGCGATCCAAATTCCCTCGCGCAGACGGGCCCAGCGCCGCTCGTCCTCAAGCTCGCTGATCATCTGCAGCAGTTCGTGCGTGTCGTAGTCTATCCAGCGCGAACCACGCACCACCGGCAGCGCGGAGTCAGGCTCACGCACTTCTTCACCCGCAGCGAGTGTGGCTTTCTCCGGCCTCTTCGGCTCGTTCACTTCACTTGGAGCTTCGTCAGTGGACATTCATTCCCAATGAAACAGGTTGAGCGCAGACGCGCCCCGCCGCTTCGTTTCACATTCTTTCTTATTCTCTCATCCCAACCAAGTCCGCGCCCACGCCCCGGCCCGTACAATGGTTGCTGACAGGTTGACGGATGCGGCGAAGGAAGGGGACCAGAGTTGAAGGCAGTTTTTTTTCGATGGATGGCCAAATGGAAGCTGGTGCTTCTCCCGTTTCTGGCCAAGTTCGGCTTTTGGGGAGTTGGCGCTGTTGCATTGCTCGACTCATCCACCATTCCCGTCCCCATGGATTTTATTCTGGCTGGCTATGTATGGGCCGATAAGAGCCACTTCTGGCTTTATTGCCTGCTGGCCTCCGCTGGTTCGGCGATCGGAGGCCTGTTGCCCTACGGGCTGGGCCGCGCCGGCGGCGAACTCTTTCTGCTTAAGCGCATCAACCGCAATCGCTTCGAGCAACTGCGCGAAAGCTTCGAGAATCAAGAGTTTCTGGCAATGATGATTCCCTCGATGCTGCCCCCGCCCACGCCATGGAAGGCCTTCGTCTTCGCCGCCGGAGTCTTCGAGATGCGCGTCGTCCCCTTCATGCTGGCCGTCTTTTGTGGAAGAATGTTCCGCTGGTTGATTCTCTCCGCGCTGGTGCTCAAGCTTGGTCCGGGAGCGGTGGGCCTGGTGGCGCACCACGGAATGACACTCTTGGCCGTTGTCGGCGGACTGGCCATGATTGGTTTTGGCTGGTGGTGGATGCGCAAAAAGCGCGCTGACAAGCTGGAAGGCTGAACGCCCTCAAGAAGCACAATCAAAACGATGGGGCTTCGTCTCATAGGTCCGCAAAGGCGAAAGTGCGGTCACGAAAAAGTGCTCTAAAAGAGGTCTCTGTTCACGCGAAACCTGGCAAAAAAGGCGTAATTTTTGGCTAAAAAACGGTGGTTTTTCAGGGTTTATGTTTACTGATAAGTACATATGGGTGACTGATTAAGATGTTTATTATCTTTCATTTGCACGAATGATCCCCTCTCAGGAATTGGGTTTTGAGGGTGGGGGGGGGTGGGGGTGCCGCTGTTTTCTTCTCCTTTTGATCGCTTTTCCTTTGCCCCCGCGGCCACCTGCGGTGGGGCCAGTCGGCGCTTGCGCGCCATGGGGTTTGTTGTAACCCACCCGTTCCCTGCGCCCTCTTCTTTTTCCCAACTCAAAACCATTGTGCGCCCAGGGAGGGTAATTATCTGCAAACCACCTGCGGTGGGGCCAGCCGGCGCTTGTGCGCCATGAGATTTGTGGGTTCCCACCCATTGCAAAGAATGCGATGGATTGGGCACCCGCAGGGAGCAGAAGATGGCGCTTACCTCCACGGTCCACAAAAAAGCGAAGGATCAGGCCCACCCGGCCAGAGGATGACAGTGTATTTGTCAATCAAGATATTTTGCAGGGGCTAAAGCCCTCACTCTCTATCAGGGTATCTTTGCGGCCCGGCTGAAGCCGTGCCCTTGTTACAAAGCCTGCTGTTTGAGGTTGTGGATTCCCACCCATCGCAAAGAACGCGATGGATGGGGCACCCTCAACTTGATAAAATTCGGAATGAGACCAGGGCTACCCGCCGCCCGCCCGCCAGATTCACAATTGGAAGGGACAATTCTTGAGAACAAGATGCTTTGTGGAAATGCAACTAGCGTCAATCATCGGCGTTTGCCTGTTGGGTGGGTCTCAATCAACGTCGGCGTGCCAAACTCCAAGTATCAAGGTCGCCCAGAGATCGCAGGATACTCTTCCGGAGTACATTCAAGAGTTCTTCCTGTCTGAAGCCGTCCGCAGCCAGGAACAGGGTGAGGTGCAACTTACCGCGCAGGGGATGGGGTTTCGCAATCACAAGAGCGCGGCGGACGGGGAATCGGCCGGCTTAAGTTTCGAGTACGGGATCACTCGGCGCTTCCAACTCTCCCTGGAGCTGCCATACGGTATTCAGCCTACGGCGACGAGCGAACTCCCCTTAGCTTGGAGCACGATGAGCGCCAGCTTCTTGTATCAGTTCATCCGCAGCAACCATCCATTCGCACTGAGCGCCGCAATGGGCGTGAATCTGCCGTTGACCTCACGCGGTGCAACCAGCCTTGAACCGGAGTTGCTGGCCGCAAAACAATTCGGCACAGTGCAAATCCATGCGAGCTTTATTCCCGAGTTGAGCAAGGATGACAAGTCCATTGCATATAATGTCGCGGCTGTTCGACCGTTCGCAGACGACCTCAGGCCGACTCTGGAGTTTAGCGGTCGCCGAAATGCGGGCGTCAACAGTTTCTATGTGACTCCGGGAACTTATAAACATCTCCCGCACCGACTGGAGATTGGAGCTGGCGTACCGATAGGAGCGAGCAGCCGTAGCAGCCCGATCGGCATCGTGGTCAAGATGACCTGGGAGTTTGGTGGGGACGATACTGATTAGCCTCTGGTACGCGGCTCCGGCGGCAGCATCGGAAGAAATGCGGGAAGGTCTCCTTTAAAACGTGCCAGAAGTCTTTGAAAACAAGGAATAGTCACTGCGGCTCTTTTCATTTTTCGTTGTGACCGCACCGGTTATTCTGAGCCTGTTCTCGCCAACCCATCTTCCGTTCATCCCTGTTCAGTAAGATTTGAAGGCTCCGTACCCGCGCCACCCGCCGACCAGTCGGTGCTTGCGCGCCATGGGGTTCGTGGTTTCCCACCCATCGCAAAGAACGCGATACATGGGGCACGCCCCCGGCCACCTGTCCCGCCAAACAAAACCGCTCGCCCTTTTGCATTGACAGGGCGAGCGGTAAAAAACAACGGAGGAGTGGACTGGATTAGCTTCTGTTAGTTGTATGAAAGCTTGCGGCGAACTATCATGCCAAGTCCCAGCAGTCCGGTTGCCAGCAGCAAGAGGCTGGAGGGCTCAGGGGCAACGTCAACATCAATGTTCTCTATCATGTCTGAGCCCACGGTGGTGGATCCCTCGAGGCCTTCCGCATAACCCCACATCTTGGTAACGGACGAAGAACCCAGGACACCGCCGTAGTTGGCTGTCACCTGTAACTCAACGTCGCAAGAGGCACCCACAGCAAGGGTCTCGCCGATGTAACAAAGTGACGGATCCGCCGCGTTGCCTTGAATCAGCGAGACTGTTGCGAGGTAATCTGTTTGGGCTCCGGTAGCAGGCTTCACCGCGCCGCCAGGCGTTGGGATTGAGTTATGCGCCGCCCACGCAGTGCCCGCAGAATTCGAATAAGCACCCACGCCGAGAATATAGTTCCAGCCGGTTCCTGAATTCGTGGCCGGAGTATGGCCTGTGGTGTACCCCGTGCCTCCGAAATAGTACTCGAGGCCGGTGATTGTGAGGCTTTGGGTCGCCGAAGAGTCCTCTATGAATGCGTTGTCGATGATCACAGTCCCCTGGTTAGCCGGGTTATCCGACACCAAGGTATACGAATTCGCATCGTGATTGAAGGTTATTGTGTCGGCGAACGCAACTGGTGAAAACGACACTGCGAAAAGCAATGCGGAGACAAAAAGCCTCTGATTCATCTGAACTCCTAGAAAAGAAGTGGGGACTATGCGTAATAACATAGCACAATTTATTGTACGGAGCTAACATATTTAGAAATATTTTGATTATTAAATATGAATTTCCAACCCAAAGCGATTTACCGTGGATTGAGCAGCTTACGCATCAGGAAAAGTTACATTTATGCAGGATCTGGAGCACTTTAGTGCTCATTAAGTACCTATTTCCCTTCTCACTTTGCCGGGCGTCCCAGGCCGGGATATTCAGACCTGGGATGCCAGACCAGAGAATCTATTTTCCTGCCAGCGCTGTCTGAGCCCGCACCGCGCTCAGGCGCCGCACCAAGACCGGAAGGCCGAAAGCCGCCGAGGCGACAACAGTCGTCGAGAGAAGGTCGTTACGATAGAAGGGGACGGCAGCGGCGTAGCAAGCGCCCAGCCCGCCGAGGGTGCGCGGATACGTCCATCCGCTGGCCCAGACCGCGTAGTTGGAGAGCAGGAAGAAGGAGGTCGGCCCGAGCAGCGCACCCGCGCCCACGCGCAGCACGGTCGTCCGCGCGCGCAAGAGAATCCAACCCAACGCCATTGCCATCGCATACCACGCCCATGTGGCCACGTAGAAGCGCCATTGGAAGCTGTACTGGTAGCTGTAGACGGTGAGCAGGTAGTCGGTGGCCATGAGCGCAGCCAGCGGGGCCAGCATCTCGCGCCAGGGACGCCGCGCGCCAAAGTAAAGCAGCGCGCCGCCTACCGCAGTAAAGTTCATCCAGCCCGGATGGGGCAGCAAACGGCTCAACACGGCAACCAGCAACAACAGATATGCGGGCATGAACACCTCGAAATTCAGGATTCCGGCATCTCTTGGGAAAAAGGAGACTCCAGCAGCGCAACGGCGCTTTCTTCATTCTGCGGGTCGCGTGCCTCCGGGTCAACTTAATAATTTTCACGGGATGAACATTTCTTCTGATTCCGCAACCTGTGGTGAAATTTGAGAAATTTCGATAAGCATCCCTCAGGGGCTAGACAGGCTGCGGAAAAAGGCCTGAATTTGGGTGTAAACTCCGAAATACATCCCGCAGGGGCTAAAGCCCATCATTTTTTGTTGCATTTGCGGCCCGGCTGAAGCCGTGCCCTTGTTACAAAACCCGCAAAATCGAGTTTTTCCGCAACCAGTAAGCCCGCCGTTATTTATCAACATTTACGGCCCGGCTGAAGCCGAGCCCTTTCAAAACCAGACTTTCACAACAGGCTGCCAGACAAAAACTTGACTCTGCCCAGGCGGAGAGCCGCTGCCCGTATCAGGGCAGCGAGCGCCATCCGCAGGCCAGATCGGGCGTGGTGGCCTTGCCGTCGAGTCGGAAGCAGGCGGCGCCGTGGATGTCAGTGCTGAAGGTGCGGACGTTGGCCGCATAGAGCGCTTGCAACACTTCAATGCGAGGATGGCCGTAGCGATTGCGTAAGCCGCAGGAGATGACGGCCCATTGCGGCGCCACGCGGGCCAGGAACTCCGGGCGCGTGGAGGTGATGCTGCCATGGTGGCCCACTTTGAGCAGCGTGCTGGACAAGCCGGGTTCAGCCAGCATCGCCTGCTCGATGGGCGCTTCGGCGTCGCCCTCCAGCATTACGGAAGTCGCTCCGTAAGCCATGCGCATCACCAGCGAGTCATTGTTGGTAGGCTCCGCGCCGGGCTGATAGTCGCGGAAGGGCGCCAGAATGCTGATCTGGGCCGGGCCGAAGGAGAAGGCGTCGCCGGCGCGCAGGGAGCGGATGCGGACATGGAGGCTGGCGGCCTCGTCGAGCAGGGCGTTATAGGCTGCGAAATGGGGGTTGTTGCCCACCCACAGCTCGGCGGGATGGAAGTTGCGCACGACGGCGGGCAAACCGCCCATATGGTCGGAATGGGCGTGAGTGAGAGCCACCGCGTCGAGACGGCGAATGCCGCGTGACCAGAGGACCTGGGAGACGACCTCCTCGCCGATGTCGTAATCTTGCGGCGCTTGATGGGGTCCGCCGCCGAAGCCGCCACCATCGACCAGCAGGGTTTTGCCGTCGGGGGTAATCAGCAGCAGGGAATCGCCCTGGCCAACGTCGATGGCCTCCATGAGCAGGGCGTCGCGTGGGTGATCGACCGGGCGTGGCAGGACGGCGGCGAATGCGGCGAGCAGCAGTGCGGCCCAGGCTGCACGGCGCGGCCAGCGAACTCTCGTCGCAGCGGCCATCCGAGCCAGCGCGATGGCCGCGGCCAGCAGCGCGCAAAAGAGGAGCGACTGCCAGAGCAGCGGCGCGGGAATGCGGAAGTCGCCCCAAGCCATTGAACCGAAGAGATGGACCAGAGCTGTTCCTATGTGCAAAAAGACAGCTACAACCATCGCAGGAAGTGCTGCGTACGCCGGGCCAATCAGAGCGCAGAGCAAGGTAAGCAGCGCGGCCGGCATCAACACGGCTAGCAGCGGCAGAATGAAGACATTCACCGGCAAAGCGAAGATGGTGATGCGATGAAAGTAGAGAGCCATGGGCTGAGCCATGGCCAACTCCACCACACAGGAGACGACCAGCAGTTCGCCGATACGGAGAATCAGGCGCACTGCTGAGGGAAAGACACGCCAGGCGATGGATGCAACCAGGCGACCGCGGAGGTGCGCCATTGACTCTGCGAAGGGGTTCAGGATGGAGACGGGAAACAGCACGGATTGCGGTTCAGGCTCGGCAACGCTGTGCTTCGGGCTGGAAGCGGGGGAAACTGAGTGGATGGCTGCCTGCAGCGTGGCGGCAAACATGCGCAGGGTGACGCGAAATTGCGCCAGGCGCGGAGGCAGCTTGATGTCCAGGGCAATCTGGCGCAGGTTGCGCAGGGCCGTCAGATAAGGATGAATCGTGCTTTGGAGCAGCGGCGCGGCAATGCCGCCGATGACCACCACGGCGAGCAGCGTCATCTGGAAGCTGGCGTCAAACAAGCTGCGCGGGCTGAAGGCCAGCAGGCAGAGCGCGGCAAAACCGATGGTGTTCAGCGCATTGCGCTCGCGGTAGAGCAGTCGGCCTACCAGGTAGAGGGTGACCATCCAGAATGAACGCTCAACCGGCGTTGCAAAGCCGGTGAAGAGCGCGTAGGCGAAGGAGGCCAGAATCGTGACCAGCGTGGCTGGGACGCGGGGCAGCCTGAGCCGCTTGGCAACCCAGAAGATGCAGCCGGCCACAATCGCCAGGTGAAAGCCGGAAACCACGAGCAGATGGAAAGAGCCGGTGCGCTCAAAACCCACGCGCAGCGAGTGGGTCAAATAGGTACGGTCGCCGGTGATCATAGCTGCCAGCATGATGGCGTCGTCAGGCGAGAGACGCAGTGGCGCGGGCAGGCGACGCATGGCGGCGGGCAACGCCAGCAGGCGGGCGCTCGTCGTGTGTTGCAGGCCGCTCACCCGGCAGGCGAGAAAAAGTCCTGGAGATTGGCCCACGCTTTCAATGCGGTCTATGTTCACGGTGGCCGTTGAGGTGATGCCCTGATCGACGAGAAAATCTTCGCGGCTCCAGACGCCGGGATCGTGATAAACCTCCGGCGGCAGCAAGCGAGCCACGGCTCTGATTCTCTGGCCGCAATGAAATTGCTGCTGACCAGACGGAGTTTGCGACCAGCGAACGGTCAGCCGCACGCCGCCTGTAACTGGCTCCTGCTGGTCTTCAGCGTCGTTGACCACCTCCACGCTGGAGACGCGCAGATCAATTCGCTGCGTGGGTCGCTGGGCAAAGTCTGGCTCGTCCAAGTTCTGCTCTGTTTCGTCGCGCACCGGGCCTGCACCGACGACCGTACCTTCCACAGTGCGCAGCAGGCCGTCGGAGAGCTGGACCAATGCGGGCGCGGGGGCCGGATGCGGCTCCATCCAGGCGCACCATGCGCCCAGCAGCAGCCACAGCACAGCCAGGGGCAGCCAGACGATGCGCTGCGCGCGAATTGCCGCCACGCCGCACAACACAGCCACGAGCGCCAACGCTACCAGCACCAGGCTGGGCCGCAGGTAGAGCCAGTAGGTAGCCGCAATTCCGGCGGCGAAGAGCCACGCCGCATGAAAGAGCGGGATGAGGCCTTGCGCGGAAGTACTTTCGATGGCTTGCTCGGAATGACTGGATTCTATTTCCATCGCGTCCCACAGGAATCATACAGCGCATGCAATCGGCATCCGTTTGCAATTTATGGATCGCAAACAGGCAATCTAATTGACCAATGGACGCAATAGACAGACATTAAATATGATATCTTTTGCCCCCGGAAAGGCATTTGAGCAAAATACGACTGTCCGGCGATGCACATCCGCCTTTGAGAAATATTCGGGGGCTGTGTACTCGGGTTCGCTCAGAAGAAGCCATGCGCCGCCGGGAGCATGGGAGCCTTCTGCTATCCACGGCGAAGGGGTGAAATCAAGATGCGCTTCTTCGGCGAGCATATAAATCAGCGGGTCGCCGGAGACCTTGGCATTGGCTGGAATGCTTTTTTGAAGCCAAGCCAGGATAGAGTCGTGCCTGAGCTGATTGCGATAGAGAAATGCTTCCCTCATTCTCATGGCGTTCCAGGCCGCGCTGGGCAACCATGCAAGAAAGATGATGATTGCGGCAGCCGCGGCAAGTTTTACCGGGCGGGCGCGGAGCAGGAGCCGCTCAGCAGACACAGCGATGAGGGCGATCGGCCAGATCGAAAAATAGATGATGTAATACGGGAATACAGCTTTACTGATCAGGCAAACCAGCCCCGCTACGCTGAACAGCGCCATACTCAATGCGAAGAAAGACTCGCCATCGATGAGCTTGCGACGCCATTGCGAGAGTTTCACAAGCGTGATTGGAACTGCGGCGAAGAACGTAAAGCAGGCTAAAGCTGCAAAAAACCACTTACTCCAGCGAATTACCAGGAGAAGATTGAGCAGCTTGGCCTTCAGGGTTGTTCCGCTCATGCAGTTATATTGCATATGCCACCGGAACTGCTGCAGAGCCTCAATTGGATGAAAATGAACACAAACCAGCACCAGAAAGGCTACGACAGCCAGGCCGACTACGTAACTCAGGAAACTTCCAAACAGGCATTTTCGTTTATAAGACACGAAGAAGATCAAGCTCGCGCCAAGAGCCAGAAACAGACCTGTGACAGGATGGAACGCCAGGGCCGAAGCACCGAAGAAGGCGGCGCAAAATACATTCCGGCAATTTGGTTCTTTATAAAACCGGTTGAGCATCATGAAACTTATCACGACCATCAACAACGCAAGACCGTCCATCCTCGCGTATTGAATTTCCTGTGTGCTTCGATCTCCGAGCCAGAGAAGAGCAAAGATGAGCGGCGCAAACTTGTATTGTTCGCGCCAGAGCAGATACGCCATAAGGCAAGCGGCCGAATAGCCGGCAATAAGATTGGGCAGCCGGGATGCTTCCTGACTAATTCCGATGAGCCAAAAGACGAACACCTGCAGATGTGGATAAAACGGTCCATGGAAGGCCCACAGAGCCGTTCCGTAGGGCGCTTTGGAACTCACAATGCCAAGGAAGCCATGTCCTTGGAGGAAGCTGATCGCTGGATAGTTGAAGAAGGACTCATCAATATAAGGAAGCGGATAACGGCCAATAAGGATGGCCATAAATAGAAGGGCGCCCATTAACATCAGTAGAGATAGCGCAAACGAGATATTCCGGCACATCTCATTCTGGTGACTTGCTTGAAACGGTTCAGTCTTTCGCGGTAACACCGAACTCATTGTTGAATGCCTTCCCATGAAACTTGATAGAACTGAACCGCTCAAAGGGATGCCACGTTTACCCGATCTTACACCACAGCTAGCCTGCCTATCGGGCGCGCCGCAACTGGACGACTGTCTCCAGGTGAAAGGTTTGAGGGAAAAGATCGGCGAGGGTGATGGATTCAATTCCGTAGCCGGAGGCAATGAGCGTGCGCAGGTCGCGAGCCAGCGTGGCCGGGTCGCAGGAGACATAAACAAAAGCTGGAGCGGCGATCTCGCTCAGCAGCGCGCAGGTTTCCGCGCCCAGGCCGGTGCGCGGCGGGTCAACCACGACTAAATCAGGCCGCTCGCGCTTGCGGTTGCCGCGAAGGAAGGCCAACGTTTCAGCGTGGACGGCCTTGCCGGCTGTGGCACGAAGATTTTCCTCCAGCGCAGCCCGCGCCGAAGGGGCTGACTCGACGGCAACCACGCGATTGAAGTTGGCAGCTAGTTGCCGCGCAAAGAGGCCAACGCCGGAAAACAAATCCCAGACCAGCTTGCCTTCATGGTTTGCGGTCACTCGCTCAATCAGAGAGCCCACCAGCCAGCGGTTCACCTGAAAAAATGCGCCATGGCCGACGCGATAGTCAAAGCTGGCGGCGCGATAGGCAAGCGACGCCGCGCCCCACTGCGCAATCGTTTGCGGCGGCTCATCGACGACCAACTCCGCGCCGATGAGCGCGGGGATTCGTTCGTGCAACGCCTGCGCCAATTCGTCAAAGCGCGATTTAGGCAGGCTGTCTGAAAAAACAGTGGCCAGCAGCGCGGTTTCTTCGCGATTGCAGAAGAGCGAAATCTCCGTGGGGCGCAAGGCCGAGGCAAACTCGCGCGCGAGCTGAGCAAAGGCGAGCGCAGACTCCACCAACAGTGGCGCGGCGATGGGGCACACGCTGATGGGAACGACTCCGTGCGAGCGCCGTCCGCGATAGCCCAGATTGCCTGCCGCGTCGAAGGCCAGCCGGATGCGGTTGCGATAACTCCATTGTTCGCCAGAGAGTACGGCGATCTCCACGGGCACGGCCACGCCGCCGCGCTCCAACGTCTCGCGCAGAATCGCCTGCTTGAAGCCGAGTTGCGTCGCGTAATCCGTGTGCTGGTAATGACAGCCGCCGCAAGCGCCAAAGTGCGGGCAAGCGGACGGAATGCGCTGCGGCGCGGCGCGGACGATCTCTTCAGCTTCGGCGGTCGCAAAGCTGGCTTTGCTGTGCGTAATCCGAACACGCGCCTGCTCGCCAGGCAATGCTAGCGGCACAAAAACCGCCTTGCCTTCGACGCGAGCCAGAAACGCGCCGCCATAGACCGGCTTTTCGATTTCGACGAGCTGTGCGTTGAAAAAACGCCTGCTTTCGGACGAAATGCTCGATAGGCCTCCTGCAGGGGCTAAAGCCCGCTCCTCTGCTTGTGCGTTTTTGCGGCCCGGCTGAAGCCGTGCCCTTGTTACAAAGCCCGCTAAATCGAGTTTATCCGCGGCCTGCTTAGCCCCGGAAGGCTGCTTCGTGGGCTTATTGCGCGCGGCCGAGTGTTTCTTTGCGGCCTGTTTGGCGCGCCGCTGCGACGTGATTTGTTTTCTGGGCGTCATTGCTGGCTCATGTAAAACAGGCTCAATCGCGGCAAGTTGTACTCGACGAGCAACTGCTTCTGCACAAACTGCCGCTCCACCTGGCGCAGTTGCACGGCTCCCATGCGGGCGCGATAGGGCGCCAGTTCGCGCGCCGCGTGCTCCTTCAAGCCTACGAGCAGATCTTCAGGAGCCGCCGCGGTCAGCGCGGCAAAGAGCTTCTCTTCTAGCACGGTGAGGGTGCGTTCCAGGGCTTCCAAATCTTGCGCAGCGGAGCCATTCTCACTCGCCGCGCGAGTCTCGGCAGCTAAAGTGCGCAATCGGGCTGCGGTTGCGGCGCAGGCTTCGCGGGCGACCGTCGCCGCGTCGAGAGCCACAGCTGCGGCCTCCAAATGCAGGGCCACGCGCTGCTGCTCAAAGCCGGATTCGCGCTCGACGGCAGCATCGGGAGCGGTTCCGGCGGCGGCCTCGCGCAACTCCTCAGCGGCAACCATCACCGCCTGCGCGCACCACGCGAGGCCGTTGATGCGCCGCATGCGGCCGCGCTGCTGGCCACGATTCTGGCGCGCTTCATATTTATCGAAGGCCGCGTCGATGCCGCGCAGCACCGCCTCCAGCGGAATCCCCGCCTCGCGCCACGTCTCAATCAGCGCCCAGTCGAGCGTCGAGAGCAGCAACAGCGCCCCGCGCCGCTGCTGGAAGCGCTCCTCGATCTCCGTAAAGTAGTTGAAGTAGTTCAGCACGGCTCGCGCCTCAATACGCCCGCCCTCGCGGTTTTACGGCGCGGTTGCGCTCGAAGAGAATCAGCAGGCCGTCGAGGGTGAGCATATCGTCGATCTCGGAGATGAAGCGCGAGTCGGCGGCGATCTGCCGCGCCAGTCCGCCGGTGGCGATGACTCGCGCCGGCGCGCCCAGTTCGGCAATGATGCGCTCCAGAATGCCGTCCACCAAACCTATGTAACCGTAGTAAAGCCCGCTCTGCAAGTGAGTTACGGTGTTCGTGCCGATCACTTTTTCGGGGCGCTTGATCTCTACGCGAGTGAGGCGCGCGGCGCGCGAGAAGAGCGCATCGGCGCTGAGGCCGAGGCCCGGCGCAATCGCCCCGCCCAGGTACTCGCCCTTGGCCGAGACTACATCGAAGGTGGTCGCTGTGCCGAAGTCCACAATCACGCACGGCCCGCCATAATGCTCAAAGGCGGCAATGGCGTTCACCAGCCGGTCAGCGCCCAGCTCGGCGGGATTCTCGACCAGCAGCGGCATTCCCGTCTTGATTCCCGGCTCGACAAAGAGCGGCTCGGTGTGGAAGTAGCTCAGGCAGACCTCGCGCAGCGTCCCTTCGACCGGCGGCACCACCGACGAAATGATAATGTGATGTGCCTGGCTGGGTTTCATGCCGTTCATCTGGAAGAGATTGACGAAGAGCACGCCGTACTCGTCGGCGGTCTGCGCGCGGTGGGTGGTGACGCGCCAGTGCGCGGCGAGCTCGGGCCGTTCGCCTTCGAGCTTATAAAGCCCCAAAACCGTGTTCGTATTGCCGACATCGATTGCCAATAACATTGTTTTCTCAGCCCATCTCTACAGATCGAATTCCACCAGTCTGGACGGTGACGAGGCCGGAATCGGTGCGCACCAGCAAAAAACCATGCTCGTCCAACCCTTCCGTCGTTCCAATGCAAGCCTGCGGGCCATGCACCTCAACCCTCCGTCCGCAAATCCACGTCGAAGCCAGCTCGACGCGTGCCGGAATCGTTACTCCCGTCGCCGGGTCGGCCAGTCCAACCAGCTCCCGCTCCAGCGATTTTAGCAGGGAAACGAGTAACTCCTGACGCGAAACTTGCTTTCCCGTTGCCAAATCCAGCGAGGTGGCAGGCGTACTCAATCCAGCTTCAAAGGTTCGCTGATGAACATTGATTCCGACGCCTACGACGGCAAAATCAACAGCGCTGCCTGAGTTTTTCGCTTCGACCAGTATGCCGCCCACCTTGCGCGGGCCGATCAGCAGATCATTTGGCCAGCGCAAATCAATGGCCAATCCACAAACAGCGTGAATCGCCTCGGCAGCGGCCAATCCCGCGGCCAGAGGAAGCAGCGGCAGGCGATGAGCCGGAATCCGCGGCCGCAGCACTATGCTCGCATACAATCCCTCGCCCGAGGCTGAGCGCCAAGCGTGATCGCCGCGCCCGCGGCCAGCCAATTGCTCATCGGCAAAGTATACCGAGCCGTGCGGCGCAGCACTGCGTGCGGCAGCCTGCGCATCGGAGTTGGTGGAATCCGTCCGCGGAGAAAAATGCAGGCCCGCGAAGACCGTTCCCGTCAGCGCGGCCTCCAATTTTGCGAGGTTGTACACGGTTATTCCGTCTCCGCGCTGATGCGCATGGAGATGTCGGCTGCTTTGGCGGAGTGGGTCAGCGCGCCCACGCTGATAAAGTCCACACCGGTCTCGGCATAGGCGCGAACATTATCGAGCACGATGCCGCCCGAAGCCTCGATGGAAATCTTCTCGTGCCGCGCGGCGCTGAACTGGCGGATGCGCTTCACGGATTGCTTCACCTGCGCTGGCGTCATGTTGTCGAGCAGGATTGCCTCGGCGCCAAATTCGAGCGCCTCTTCCAACTCCCGCGGCGTACGCGCTTCCACCTGCACGCGCTGGCCTTTTTCGCGCCCCGCCAGCGCCCGCGGGAGCACCGTGGGCAGCCCGCCGCCCAGCGAGATGTGGTTGTTCTTGATGAGAATGCCGCTCGCCAGGTCGAGCCGATGATTTGTTCCGCCGCCGCAGTGCACGGCGTACTTTTCCAGCGTCCGCAATCCCGGAACCGTCTTGCGCGTATCGAGGATGCGCGCGCCGGTGCCGTCAATCGCGTCTACAAACTGCCGCGTCTGCGTGGCGATGCCGCTCAGGTGCTGCATCAGATTCAGAATCACCCGTTCGCAACTGAGCAGCGCGCATGCATTGTGGCGAATCACAGCCAGCCCCTGGCCGTCGTGGACTTTTACGCCATCGAAGATCTCCGGCTGACTCACGACTTCAAAGCTCGCCTGCGCCGGAGCGCGCCGGTCGAGCTTCGAAAAAATCTCCAGAAAAGGCTCGACCGCGCCCAAGCCGCAAACCACCATCTCCTGCCGCGCAAGAATCGAGCCAGTCGCGCGCAGATCGGGGTCGATGGTAAGTTTGGTCGTGACGTCGCGCGCGGCCTGATCTTCCATCAGCGCCCGCTCCAGCAAAGCCTCGATGCTGCTGCTCTTCCAATCCATATTTGTGCTCGCGCTCAAAACTGCGCCGACTCTTTCCTGCGCTCAAGAAAGGCGTAAATCACATTCTTGACTCTCTCCTCCGTCTGACCGGAGATTGTGGCAAAAAGCGTCCCATTATTGCGATAAATCTCCAGCGCAGAGCTGGACTGGTTGCCGGAGCCACCGCTGACGAGACTTTGCCAGATGCCCGTCTTTTGCTTGTCAATCACCTTGATTTCGCCCAAATCCTTGTACCAGAGCAGCGAGACGATGCTGCGCGCGTCCCGCGCCATGATCCCCAGATCGGCAAGAAGCAGGAATTGCGCGTAGTCGCCGGAGCGCGAACCGCCGCTCAGGTCCACGATGGCCAGCGCCGTGCCCAGCCTTCCGAGGTGGCGCGAGAGAATTTCCTCGGCTTCCGGCGAGAAGTGCGGCCCAACCTCGCAACCCGGCGCGCCGCCGAAGGAGATCGACGGCCTTTCATCGTCCGGTTCCTCAACGACGATCTCTACCGGCATCTCCGCCACCGCGACGCCGTTGTGCTCCTTCAGCTCCCGATAAGCAATCTGAAGCTGCTTGAAATGCTCTTCGGCATCGGCGCGCAAGCTGGCGTAATTCTCATAGAGATCGGGATGCCATTGCTTGATCGCCTCGCGATAGGCATCTTGAATTTCGGATTCGGAGGGTATTCCGTACGCGATACCCAGCGTCCGGTAGTGCTGCCTGCATTGTGCACAATCGCAAGACATAGCAGTTATCCTTTGTTCAGATTCTCCAGCGCCGCGCGCGCCTTTTCCAGCAGCAGACGCGTCTCCGCCTCTTGCCTCTTCAATCCTTCTACCACCTGGGACGGGGCCTTGGCCAAGAAACTTTCGTTGCCTAACTGACGCTCAGCGGCGGCCAGACCTTTTTCGTACTTGGCAATATCTTTTGTGAGGCGTTCGCGTTCGGCGGGAACGTCGATCTTCTTTTCGTAAACGACGGCAACGTCGAAGGCGGGCGTCGAGTGCTTAGAAAATCCGTTCGTTATCTCTGTAACAAATCTCACTTCGCTAACTTTTGCCAAGCGTTCAACAATATCGCAATTCTGCTCGATAACGCCTCTATTGTTAAGATCAATGCGTACTTCAATGGGAGTAACAGCCTTCTCTTCAACGCCGATCTCTTTACGAAGTGCGCGGATTTCGACGATAAGATTTTGCAAAAGATCCATGGCGGCAATAGCCGCTGGATCTATCACCGAATCAAGCGTCTCTGGAAAACGCGAAAGCGCAATCGACTTATCAGGGGGATTGCCGTCGTAAAGCGCGTACCAGATTTCTTCTGTGATAAACGGCATGAAGGGCGAGAGCAGGCGCAGCGAGGCTTCAAAGACGGAAACCAATATAGTAAGTGCTGATTTTGTTTGCGCTTTATCGGCGGTCTCGGAGAAATCCAGCCGCAGCTTGACAATCTCCAGATACCAATCGCAGAAGCTGCCCCAGAAGAACTGGTAGATCGTATTCGCCGCGTCGTCGTAGCGATAGTTTTCGAGAGACTGATTCACTTTGGCTGCGGTTGTGTGCAGCTCAGCGACAATCCAGCGAGCTTCCAGCGGCGCAGCCTGCTCGGCTTCCGGCATTTTCCCCAGTACTGTGGGATCAACAACAATGCCGATCTCAGCGGCGCGGTCCACGTTCATAAAGAGGAAGCGAGCGGCATTCCAGATCTTGTTGGCGAAGGCGCGGTAACCCTCGGTGCGGGCGACGTTGAATGCAATGTCGGTTCCCGGAGAGGCCATGCTGGCCAGCGTGAAGCGTACCGCATCTGTCCCGTATTGCTTGACGATTTCGATAGGATCAACGACGTTGCCCTTGGTCTTGGACATCTTCTCGCGGTTGGCGTCGCGCACCAGCGCATGGATGTAAACCTCTCGGAAGGGCACCGAATCCGCCAGCGTACGCTTCGATCCGTCGGGCATGGGAACATCAGCGGCAAACCAGCAGCCGAGCATGATCATGCGCGCAACCCAGAAGAACAAAATATCAAAGCCGGTAACTAATAAACTCGTGGGATAGAACGCGTCGAAGTCGGCGCGATTTTCTGTGGTTAAGTTAGGCCAGCCGAAGACGGAAACCGGCAGCAATCCCGAAGAAAACCAGGTGTCGAGAACGTCGGTCTCTTGCGTGATTTTCTCTGATCCGCAGTGCGCGCAGGCTGTGGGGTCAACCCGGGCGACGGTGATTTTATGGCACTCCGCGCAGTGCCACGCGGGAATGCGATGGCCCCACCAGAGTTGGCGCGAGATACACCAATCGTGAATGTTCTCCATCCAGTTGGAGTAGGTTTTCTCGTACTGCTCCGGCGTGAATTTGATGTAACCTTGCTTGACCGCTTCGATAGCCTTATCGGCGAGCGGTTGTATCTTCACAAACCATTGGGTGGAGAGGCGCGGCTCGACGACTGTCTTGCAGCGGTCGCAGTGGCCCACATTGTTCGTATGATCCTTGATGCCCGCCAAGAGCTCTTGCTTTTCCAGGTCGGCGACAACTCTTTTGCGTGCCTGGTAACGATCAAGACCCGCGTAAGCGCCGCCCTCCGCGTTGATCTTGCCTTCGGCGTCCATGATATTGATTGACGGCAGATGGTGGCGCTCACCCAACGCGAAGTCATTGGGATCGTGCGCGGGAGTGACCTTGACCGCTCCGGTGCCGAAGTCGAGGCTGACCCAATCGTCGAGAATGACGGGGATCTCACGGCCCACGAGCGGAAGCCGCAGCTTTTTCCCGTGCAAGTGGAGATAGCGCTCATCTTCAGGATGAATCGCCACCGCTACGTCGCCCAGCATGGTCTCAGGCCGCGTGGTGGCAACGGTAAGAAACTCGCCCGAGTCCTTGCCATCCTCGCCGATCACCGGATAGCGAATCTCCCATAAGTGGCCTTTTTGCTCCTCATGAACCACTTCGAGATCGCTGATGGCCGTCTGGCAGCGCGGGCACCAATTGACGATGTATGCGCCGCGATAGATCAATCCCTGCTCGTGGAGGCGGACGAAGGCCTCGCGCACCGCGACCGAGAGGTTCGTGTCCATGGTGAAGTATTCGCGCTGCCAATCGACTGATGCGCCGAGGCGCTTCATCTGGTCGAGAATCGCGCCGCCGGTTTGGCGCTTCCACTCCCAGACACGCTCGACAAATGCCGTGCGGCCAAGCTGCTGGCGGCTGACGCTCTCGGCAGCCAGTTGGCGCTCCACCATCATCTGCGTGGCGATGCCTGCGTGGTCGGTACCCGGCAGCCACAGCGCGCGCCGGTTGCTCATACGCCGCCAGCGGGTGAGGATGTCCATCTCCGTCTGGTTGAGCATATGGCCCATGTGCAGCCGGCCCGTTACGTTGGGCGGGGGCAGCAGAATGGTGAAGGCCGAGGACTGGCCGTCCGGTCCTTGGTTTTCGGGGGTCGTGCTCGCCTGGGGCGTAGGTTGCGCGAAGAGCTTCTCGCGCACCCAGAATTCGGCCCAGTGATCTTCAATGGCGGTGGGGGCGTAGGCTTTGGGCAGGTCGTGGGGCATATTTTCTTGGGCGAATCCCCGATGGAGTACGCAAAACCCCCTGATTGCGAGAGTTTCGGGCAAAGGGACCAACCTTCACTGTAGCAGATATGCTCCCCTCGGCGGCTGAGACGGCTCGCGTTCGTCTATAATGGCAAAGAATCGCGTCTAGCGAAAAGCGCGCGATAATTGCGCATTCGGTCGAGTGCCCGTTTTCAGCCGCAGCCGTGCTGAACCTGGTTATTGACCTTTGCGCGTAGAGAGTTGAAGGTCCAAGTCCGCCCATGATCCGTTTTCTGCAAGCAAAAAACAGCCGCATCGTCAAAGCGATCTTTGTTGTCATCATCGCCGTCGTCTCGGTGGGCATGGTGATTTACCTGATTCCCGGCCTTACCGGCATGGGCGCCAGCACCACAGACACCTACGCGGTGATCTACCCTCACTGGTACAGCCGTCTGCTTTCATCCGGCATCACGGTGAGCCAGCAGCGGGTGAGCGAGGTTGCCCGCCAGCAGATGCAGCGCAATCACTACCCCGACAGCCCGGTGATTGAAGGCATGGTTGAGCAGCAGGTTGGCCAGCAACTGGTGCAGCAGAAGGTTCTGCTCATCGAGGCCGAAAAGCTGGGTATCAACGCCACAAATGACGATGTGGTCCAGTTCCTGCATCAGGGCCAGTTTGGCGAGTACCTCTTCCCCAACGGCCAGTTTATCGGCACGGATCGGTATTCCGCCTTTGTCGCCTCGCAGTTCAACCTGTCGGTGGCGGAGTTTGAAAACGAGATCAAGCAGGAGGTCGTTCTCAATCGGCTGCGGGCGCTGATTACCGCCGGAGTCACGGTGAGCGACACAGAGGTTCGCGAGAGCTACCGCAAGCAGAACGTCAAGATCAAATTCGACTACGCGGTGATCTCCTCCGACGACCTGCGCAAGACGATCAAGCCCTCGGATGGCGATCTGCTGGCCTTCTTCAAGAAGAACGCCGCGCGCTATGCCACGGCGGTGCCTGAGCAGCGCAAGATTACCTACTTTTCCTTTACTCCCGATCAACTTCCGGGCGGGCTGCCGCGGCCCAGCCAGCAGGAGATTCAGCAGTACTTCAACGCCCACCAGTCCGATTATTCTCTGCCTGAGCAGGCTCGTTCGCGCCACATTCTTATCAAGGTGGCGACGGGCGCTGACGCCAAGACCGATGCCGCCGCCAAGGCCAAAGCCATGGGGCTGCTCAAGCAGATTCAGGGCGGCGCAAACTTTGCCGATCTGGCGAAGAAGAACTCCGACGACCCGGGCAGCAAGGACAAGGGCGGTGAATTGGGCTTTGCGCGGCGCGGCATGATGGTGCCGGAGTTCGATAACGCCCTCTTCACCCAGAAGATCGGCGACACGCAGATCGTCAAGTCCCAGTTTGGCTATCACATTGTGCAGGTCGAGGAGCGGCAGGCGGCGCACGCCCAGTCTCTCAGCGAAGTGCTGCCCACCATTCAGGCCACGCTGACTCGCCAGCGCGCGGCTGCCGCCGAAGAGAATTTCGCACAGGCGCTTACCTCCGAAGCCATCAAGACCGGCCTGGAAAAGACCGCCGCGGCTCATCATCTGGAAGTGGCCACCACGCCGCTGGTTGGCGTCCAGGGTGTTATCGCCGCGTTGCCTGACTCCTCTCAGATGATCGGCAAGGCTTTCGAATCCAAGCAGGGCGATCCGCCGCAGTATGCCTCCACCGGCGAGGGCTTTGCGATCTTCCAGGTTACCGGCGTTGCTCCGGCGCACACGCCTGAGTTTGCTGACTGGAAGAGCCATGTAGCCGACGACTACATCAACGACCAACTTCCCAGCCTGCTTGCCCAGAAGACCGAAGAGCTGGCGGCGAAGGCCAAATCCTCCAATAATTTAGCCAAGGCTGCCAAGGAAGTGGGCGCGACCATGAAGACCAGCGACCTGGTGAACGAATCCGGCCAGGTGCCTGACTTCGGCCAGGTTGGCCAGGTGGCCCCGCAGCTCTTTGACCTCGCGGTGGGCAACATCAGCGGGCCGATCAACGCGCAACGCACCGGTGTGGTGGCCAAGATTCTGGACAAGCAGGAGCCTACCCCCGACGAGATCGCTAATAACCTCAGCCAGACTCGCGAAGGAATTCTGGAACGGCGCCGCTCGGATTCTTTCAATGTTTTTCTGAGCACGGTTCTGGACGACTACAAAAAACACAGCCGCATCCAGATTCCCAAGGCAAAGAACCAAGGGATTCCAGCCATGTAGGCGGGAATCATACTGGAAACAGCAAAAGGCCCGCAGCCGGATGGCTTGCGGGCCTTTTTGCGTTTGGAGCATTTTTGGAGATAGTGCAGATTGGGATTTTGTCGGTATCCCACCCATTCCGCAGAAAAGCGCGGAATGGATGGGGCACGGAAGTTTATAGCAAAAGCAAAATGCACTTATCCGTTCTACCGCAGGCCGACGGTCTGGAAGGGTAGGCCGGTGACAGGCCAGTGATCGGGTTGGGCGTCGAGATTGGGCAGGATGGAAACGCCCTCCGCCGAAGCCTGTGCGACGGTCACATTCCAGCCATCGACAACCACCAAAGCATCCTCGCCGTTGAACTCCTTCGCATCGGCCTGGATGGTGATGGTGCGGTTTTCGCCGGGAAGCAGAGAGACATAGTTGTCGCTGTAGTAGACCGGCAACACGCGCTCGCCGGAGTGCTGGCGGCGCAGTTGCAGGTGAGCCATCAGGGCGACGCTCTTGGTTGGATTGTGAAGCGTAACCGTCACCAGCCGCTGGCCGTCCGCCTCTTTGCTGGTAACCTGCGCTTGGAGCGCGACCATCGGCAGTTGGTTGAGATCGGTGAGAACATCCGGGTAACCGGGCTGGGCGCGCCAATAGAAATTCGAAGAAACCAGCTTGCCCTGAGCGTCGGTCAGTTCCAGCTTGAGGAAGTGAGTTGCGGCGAGCACGTCCGGAAAGGCTACCTTGCCGAGATTAGTGGCGCTGGAAGGCTCCGCCGTCAGCTTCGTTTCGTACTGAGTGACGAGCGATCCGTCCAGGTGATAGATGGAGACGCGCGCCACGGCATCGGTGAGCGGCTGGGGCAGGTTGTTGATGACCTGCAACTCGCCGTTGGCCTCATTGAACTGAATATGCACCGGCTCGCCGGCGCTTTTGACCGCAAAGAGCGAGGCGTTGGGTTCAAGGTCGTAGTGATAGATCTGCCAGACGAAGCTGGGCTGCGCCGGGTCGCTCATCCAGGTGATCACGGCGGTCGTGGGATGGAACAATTGGGCGTTGCGCCCCTCGTACATGGCGCGGAAGGCCTCGTAGTTCATCAACTGCGCCTTGCGCACAAAGTCGGCCAGGTTGGCGATCTTGCCATAGCGGGCGGCCAGAACGGCGGGGTATCTTTCGCCGTCGGAGGCGCCTTTGGCCAGATCGTGCTCGGCCCAATCATCGTTGATCGTCTCCCAGTCCTTGCTGGGCATCATGCCGTGGATGGATTCCAGCGTGGGCACGGAGACGCTGCCGGTTTCCGTTTTGAAGTAGTCGTCGGTGACGCGATAGAACTCGCGCGGAGTGCGCCAGTGGTAAGGGCCACCGGAGCGAACGCCGGCTCCGTCGGTGGAGCTGGGCTGGTAGCGGCGGGTCGGTTCCAATTCGGCCATCAGCTTGCGCAGCTCGGCGTCAATCTGGGGGGGCGGAAAGCCCTCGTTGCGGGCGCACCACACCGCGACGGAGGGATGATTGCGGAAGCGCAGAATCTTTTCACGGACGTTGGCAATATACGTCTCCAGGTCGGTGGGATTGGGTCCGTCGGCGGGATTGGGCTGGAAGAACTCATCCCAGAGCAGAATCCCGTACTTGTCGCACATCGCGTAGAAGTCTTCACCCGTGCTTTGGCCCACCCAGTTGCGAATCAGATTCATGTTGGCCAGTTGATGCAAGTGAATTTCGGCATCGAGCCGCTCGCGCGGAATGCGCTTGAGCGCCTCATCCAATCCCCAGTCGCCGCCGCGGATGAAGACCGGAACGCCGTTGACGGAGATGGTGAGTGTGTCAGTGCCGGGAACGCTGTAGGAGATCTTGCGAACGCCAAAGCTGACATCTTGCGCGTCCGAGAGATCGCGCCCCAGATTGAAGCTGAGGTGGAGATTGTAAAGATTCTGCGGGCCGTAGCCGTTGGGCCACCACAGCCGGGGATTGCTCATGTGCAGCGCGGGCGTTGTTTTGGCGTCGAAGCTGACCAGTTGCATGCTGTGGGGCGCCAACTCCACCGGCTTCTCGAAGGAGATGCCTTCGATGCTTCCCGCTAGAACGCCTTTGAGAGGCTTGTCGCCCACATTCTCCACGGTGGCCTGGACGGCGATGTCGGTCGAATCGGTCCGGGGCAACGGCAGATCGGTCGTTACCAGCGGATCCTTCACCAGCACCGGTCCGGTGGCCGAGAGAAATACCTTTTGCCAGATGCCGGTGTCGCGGTCGCGAATGGCGGGGATCCAGTCCCAGCCGATGGTGGAGAGGAATGTCGGCCCGTCGATGGCCGTGATGCCGCCATTCTGTCCGAGGCCATTGCGCAGGGTGTGCTCATGGGGAACGCCGGGATGCGGCTGCGGCGTCACCATCACGGCCAGCACGGCCTGTTTGCCGGGCTTCACGTTGGCCGTGATGTCGAAGATGCCGCGGGTAAAGGCGCCGCGAATGGCGCCCACTTGCGCGCCGTTCACCCAGACCGTCGCCGCGTAGTTGATGCCATCGAAGTTGAGCCAGATGTGTTTACCGGCATAGTCGCCGGGAATCTCCATCAGCGTCCTATACCAATAGGAGCTGTGCGCCAGGCTCTCGGGAATCACTTCCGGGCGATTGTTCTCTCCGTAAAGCGGCTCGGGATAGACGTGGTTGTTCACCAGCGTGGTCAGCACGGTTCCGGGAACCGTGGCTTTGTACCAGCCGGTGGCGTTGAAGGCCGAGGCCGAAACCTCCGCGCCGGTTTGCGGCACTTTGGCTGCGTCCTGCAACTGCCAGCCAGCAGTGAGAACGATGGACTGCGCGGTTGCTGATTGTGCGCGGACGGCGGTGGGCGCAAGGAAGGCAAGCGAGATGGCTAGAAATGAAATAAGTGAGCGGCCGAACGGTATCTGCAAGAGATTGTTCCTCGGTTCATTGAATGGAAGTGGGCTTTGTCTGCCGGACAGATGAATTATAGTTGCTGGATTTCACTTCGAGCCTGCATTTTCCCCCCGTCGAGTCGATAATTATGAAATGGATTTTCAGCGTTCGTCCGGCATTCTACTGCACATCAGCTCACTGCCCTCATTGGGTTGCATCGGAGACCTGGGACCTGCCGCGCATGAGTTTGTGGCTTTTTTAGCCGAAGCCAAACAGCATGTCTGGCAGGTTTTGCCGCTCTGCCCAACCGGCTACGGCAATTCTCCCTACGCGGGCATCTCCGCTTTCGCGGGCAATCCCTTCTTCGTCAGCCTGGAGATTCTTGCTGACTGGGGCTGGATTACGCCCGATTCTATCGAGCCGCAAGCTGAACCGGGCGGTCCGGTGGACTTTGACGCAGTGGAGCGGCGCAAACTGCCGATTCTCTTCGAGGCGGCGGGCAACTTTCTTGATCGCGGGCCAAACGACCCGAAGCTGGCCTTGCAGTGGGCGAAGTTCGAGAAGTTTCGCAATGTTGAGGCGAGCTGGCTGGACGACTACGCTCTCTTTGCCGAGCTACGCCGCCAGTTCAAGACCGGCGCCTGGACCGCGTGGCCAGAGCCGCTGCGACGCCGCGAGCCAAAGGCGCTGGCCCAAGCGCGCACCACCCATGCGCGGCGCGTGGCCGAGGAGCAGGCCTTGCAGTTTGCCTTCTCCTCGCAATGGAAGGATCTGCGAGAGGCTGCCGCGCGCCATGCGATTCGCATTCTGGGCGACATGGCCATCTTCGTCAATATGGATTCGGCCGACGTTTGGGTTCACCCGGAGCTATTCGAATTGGACGAGAAGTTGAATCCAATTCACGTTTCGGGTGTGCCGCCGGATTATTTTTCGCCCACCGGCCAGCGCTGGGGCAACCCGCTCTATCGCTGGGATGTGTTGGCTCAGCGGGGCTTCGACTGGTGGATTGAGAGGGTCAGCCGCGCCTGCCAGCTCTACGACATCGTCCGCCTCGACCACTTCCGCGGCTTCGAAGCTTGCTGGTCGATTCCCGCCGAAGAGGAGACGGCGGTCAAGGGCGAATGGGTGAAGGCGCCGGGGCTGGAGCTTTTTCGCGCGCTGGAGGCGGCGCTGGGTCCACTGCCGCTGGTGGCCGAAGACCTGGGGCTGATTACCCCTGAAGTGGATGCACTGCGCCAAGAACTGCATATGCCGGGAATGAAGGTGCTGCAATTCGGTTTTGGCAGCAAAGGAGCGCACATCCACCTGCCCCACCGCTACACTCCTCATCTTCTGGCATACACCGGTACGCACGACAACAACACTACGCTGGGCTGGTGGAAATCGGCCGGCGAGACGGATCGCGCCGCCGTAAAGGCCTATGTGGGGACGACGGTGGAGACTCCGGTCTGGCCGCTGATTCGCGCCATCGAGGAAAGCGTAGCGCAGATGGCCGTGCTTCCCGCGCAGGACATCCTCGAACTCGGCTCCGAGGCGCGCATGAATACACCGGCCGTGGCTGCCGGCAACTGGCAGTGGCGCGCTCCGCTGGCAAGGTGGAGCCCTGAGCTGGCCGCGCGGCTGGCCGCGCTGGTCGAGGCAACCGATCGCGACAACGATCCGCTGGGCATGGTTGAGCAAGAGAAGGAAGTCTAAATGGGAAGCGTCAACTACGCAGGCTTGCGCGCCATCAGGTAAAGCTCTGAGCCGAGCGATGGAAACAAGCCGCCCCAGAAGAGATTGAGCCGGGCCCAAAGCCGGGAGTTTTCCAGAGCCGCGCCCGACAGCCTCATCAAATGCGAGCCGCTTAGAAAATCAAGCTGCAAGCCGGCCTTTGCCACGAGCCGCCGCCAGTCGCCGGGACTGAGTGAGTTGATGTGCCCGTTCGGCCCCGTCGTCCCATGGAGCATTTTGGAACGCAACCGCCGATGAAGAAAGTAGGAGATGGGCGCGGGAGCCGTGGGAGCGCCGCCGATGAAGATGCCGCCGGGAGACAACACTCTGGCGATCTCCGCCATGGAAAACTCAGGACGCGGCAGATGCTCCATCACATGAATGCAGATCAGCGCGTCCACTGAGCCGCTTTCCAGGGGCAGAGGCTGGTCAAAGTCACATTCCACTACGCGCGCGTACCCAGCGCCGGAGATTCCCTCCTGGCGAAGCTTGTCCAATCCAATCCACTGCTGCGAGTCGAAGGGGTAAGCCGGCGCAATCCGCGCCATCGAACCGGCGCAATAGCGGCGCATCTGCCCGTGGCCCGCGCCCATGTCAACAATGGTGGCCTGCGGCTTGTTCATCAATTCCCGCGAAAGTGCATGGGCAACCCACCAATAGCGGATCGCCCGCAGGGGAAACACCGTCCGCTTGGCCGCCGAGGACATCTGAAAATCAGGCTCTCTGATCAGCGTGTTCCGCGCCAGATCGTCCAACGGGTAACTCATAAACCTGAAATTCATCGCAAAACTATCCTCGAATCCTTTGATTCTACCGGAAAAGACCTGCGCCCCAAATCTCGCTTGTGAGCGGGACCTGGGGCGCGGGAAACTGAAGCGTCGGCCTCTTGATGGACGAGCGCGGACGAGGCCGTCCGCACTACAGCCGGCCTGGAGGCCGGCGCTACACTCGTACAATTACGAAATCAAGCGGTCACGATGCTATTGCGCGGGATCTCCATAGAAGACACCGCGGCCGTGCGTGCCAATATAGACGCGGCCATAGATGCGAGGATCGCCCGCGATTTGCAGCACCAATCCCCACTGATGCCGGTCGTCGTTGATTCTCACCCAACTGCGCCCTTCGTCGATGGAGCGGAAGACTCCAGGCTGGCCGCTGACCGTGCCAACGAGATAGAGGGCCGGATAGGAGTGCCCGGGAGCGGCTTTGCCGAATCCGAAGGCATGAATTTCCTCGACATTTGGCAAGCGAACAAAGGCGTCGGCTGCTCCTGTCGCGGCGTGGTAGAGGCCGTCGAAGGCAGGAACCCACAGGTCGCCAACGCGGCCCGGCGTGGCATAGACGCGATCCTGGCCGCCGCGCTCATCGAAGCGAAATCCTTTGCCTGGCGCGGCGAAGGTGGGCGAGTTCAGCTTCTCGGCGGTAAAGGTGGCCCCGCCGTCGGCGCTGCGATAAAGCGTGAGATCCCGAATCGAAAGGGCGTAAAAGGCCTTTGCATCCTTCGGGTCGGCGATGACATGGAGGCCGTGAGGAATTCCCTGCGAGGCTGTCCAGGTTGCGCCCTTGTCGCGGGTCAAATAAGTGGCTTCGCGCCCCGGAGTCCAGAGCCAGATGGCGCCATCAGCCGAAACGGCGACCGTGCCACTGCGGCTGGTCGGCGTGGGCGAGGCAGCGGTCGCACTCCAGGTGTGGCCGAAATCAAGCGAGTAGCCAATGTTCTGACCGGTCTTGTGCTCGGCGTTGTCGCCCACGCGAACCACGACAGCCGGATTCAGCGCGGCCGAGACCACGCCCGTGGTATTGCCCAGGCGTGGCGGCGCGGAGGCGCCTTCCGGCGCCGGACGGTCGAGATTCCAGTGAACGAAACTGCCATAATCGCCTACTGCCGAGATCAGATGAGCGCCCTCGTTGGGGCTGTCGAGTTCCAAACCAACCGTCTCCTCAATGCCGGTGGCAAGGATGCTCCAGTGGGTGGGCTTGCCACGGTCAGCAGCGGTCAGGTCGTGGGTCTCCCAGCCACCGTAGCCGGTGGTGAAAACGGCGTGGTCAGAGTTGAGCGGATCAATCTCGATGTCAAACATCCAGTGGATCGGCGTCTTGGCCACATAGGGAGCACCGCTGTAGTCGTAAACACCGCCGCCGCCATTGAGGAAGATGGGCCGCCAGCTTGCGCCGCCATCCGTCGAGCGGAACATATCTTCGCCGCCATCGGGACGGCCGAAGGAGCTGGCGATCAGCCAGCGTGGATGCCTGGCATCCACGGAGACGGCAGCATAACCGAACTCCTTGCTGCCGGCCACGGGTTTCTCCGGTGTGATCTCGGTCCAGGCGCCGCTCTTTGTGTCCAGCTTCCAGACAGCGCCATTGCTCATGTGGCTGGGACCGGGCGCGTTGCCGTAAGCGACGTAAAGAACTCCGTCGCTGGCCAGCGCCGCGCGGGTGGGCCGATAGGCGGTTGGCTCGTTGTCAATCGGATTCCAGCTTGCGCCGCCGTCCTTCGAGACAAAAAGGTTGGGCCGGTTCATCAGCGAGACGCCTACATAGATGGTCTGCGTCGCGCCGTTTGCAGCCGAAGGGGCAAACTTGACGAAGATTACGCCGCTGCCGCGAACCGGCATACGCCGCCAGCGCTGCTCCATCGTCTCTCCGGGGATGGGAACAAACTTTGGAACGACTTCTGTAACATCCGGGAAGCTGGCCACACGCGCCCAGCTCACGCCGCGATCCGCCGAGCGCCAGACTCCGTCGCGGCGAGTTCCGAGGTAGATTATTTTGCCATCGTGCGGATCGACCGCAAGGCGCTCGCCGTTACCGCGGCCGTCTTCATTACCGCCGAACTTGATGGGTACATCGCTCCGCTGGAAGCTCTTCCCGCGGTCCTCCGAACGCAGAATTGCGCCATTGGGCGTACCCGCATTGGTATACGTGCCGCAGGCCAGATAGACGCGATTGGAATCAGCGGGATCGACCGCGATGGACTCGACGCCCATCAGGTTCAGATCCTTGAAGGGCATCCAGTCCAGAATCGGCTGCCAGCGGCGCGCCGTCGCGTCCCAGCGATAGGCACTGCCCATGTCGGTGCGGGCATAGCGCAGGTTGGGCGCGGTGGGATGAAAGATGACCCCATCGACAAACCCGCCGCCCACAATCTGCACATTCTTCCACTTGTAGAGTTCCTGTTTGGGAGACTGCGCCAGCGCGCCCAGCGCGCCCAGCAGAACCATCACCACTGCAACTCGAAATTGCCTCATGACTACATATTCCTTTCCTCGCGCCAAGCGAGTGCGTCCGTGTTGATTCGGCCTATTGCAGCTTGAAGCTCACTGTGGGCGAAACACGCAGATTACGCATGGTAGAAGAATAGTCCAGCAGGGCGAGATCGCGCATTTTTTTGTGAACGGCTGGGCAAATACAAATTCTATTGTGCCACTGGGTGAAATGAGCGAATCGCTCCCAATTCCTCTAAGCTGAATTCATGGCTTTCAGCTTCCACGTCGAGCATTTTGGTTGCCGCGCAGCGCGCGCTGACGGAGAGGCGGTGAGCGACCGGCTAAGAACTGCTGGTTTGAGGCTGCGGCCGCCCTCTGAAGCGGATGTAGTTATTGTCAACACCTGCAGCGTGACCGCTGAGGCGGACCGGTCGGCGCGGGCCTTCATTCGCCGCGCACACCGGCTCAATCCGGCGGCGCGCATCGTGGTCACCGGCTGCTATGCGCAGCGCGCGCCAGATGAGTTGGCTGGCATGACAGGCGTAGCCGCCATCGTCGGCAACAGCCATAAGGCCCTCGCTCCGCAGATCGTTTTGAGCCTGCTGGGGCGCGTGACACCGGACGCAGAGAGCGGACTGGTACAAATCCAATCGGCCACTGAGATTGAGCGAGCGAACAGCGAGCAGGTGGCCCAGGTGGTTTGGGCTGACGATAGTTTTGCTCATTCGTTTCTTGAAGAGTCGCAGGTTGTTCCCGGCGCGCAGACCCGGCCCAATCTCAAAATCCAGGAGGGATGCGGCAACCGCTGCACATTTTGCGTTATTCCCCAGACGCGCGGCCCGTCCAAAAGCCTGTCCGGCGCGGCCATTCTGCGACAGGTGGCGGGATTTGTGGCCGCCGGGGGCAACGAACTGGTGCTCTCCGGGATCAACCTGGGACGATGGGGACGGGATTTGTCCGCTCCAACGCCGCAAACGCTGGCTGGCCTGGTGCGGCAGATCTTCGCGCAGACGGCCCTGCCCCGCCTGCGGCTCAGCTCGATTGAGCCGATGGATTGGGACGCGGAGCTGATTGGCCTGATGGCCGAGTTTGGCGGTTCGCGGCTGGCGCGTCATGCGCATCTACCCTTGCAATCCGGCTCCGACGCGGTACTCCGCCGGATGCACCGGCGCTATCGGCCCTGGCATTACGTTGAGAAGGTTGAGGCACTGGCGCGCGCCGCCGGGCCGGAGCTGACCCTCGGCGCGGACGTGATGGCGGGCTTCCCCGGCGAAACTGACGCCGAGTTCGAGGAGACCGTTGCGCTGCTATCGGCTCTGCCCTTCGGCTACCTGCATCTCTTTCCCTTTTCGCCGCGTCCAGGGACTCCTGCGTGGGCGATGAACGCCGAGCGGCCGGTTCCGGCAGGCGCAGTCGAGGAGCGCATGGCCGCCTTGCGGTTACTAGCTGCGGAAAAAAGCAAGACCCACCGTAGGTGGTTTGTGGGGCGGGAACTGGAGGCCATCACGCTGCACACGCCGGCGGCGATGAAGGCGCGTGACCGAAGCGCCGCGTTAACGGAAAACTTTCTGCCCGTCGAAATCGAAGGCTGGCTGGAGGCTAACCGGCTGGTGCGCCTGCGCGTGACCGGCTTGACCGCAGATGCGACGCTGGAAGCCGCAAAGGCGGAGGCAGAGAAAACTCGGTACCAAGCGGCGGTTATATCCGTCTGAGCGAAATCGGGTCCCTTGAAGAGCAACTCTTCGCCGGTCTGCCTGGCCAGCGCGTAGGCGAGACAATCGCCGAAGTTGAGCTTGGCCGTATGGCGGCCTTTGCCGCAGGATTTGAAGGGATCGTGGGCCAGACTTGCCTGAGAGATGGGCTGTATTCACTCGCCCCCGGGGGTGAAGTCCGCGCACTTCAAACCCAAACCCTCTAAAAACTGCTCGTTCAGCGGGGCCGGACCAATGCTATACTCATTTTGCGCTTGTGTGTCTTCGGCGATTCCGGCAGAGGCCGGCGGCGGGCAACGGCGACTTTTGGAGGAGCACCATCGCACTCGACAAACGTTCGGCTAAGTCCTTTATTCGCATCAACGAAAAGATTCGCGCGAGAGAGATCCGCGTCATCGACGAAAACGGTGAACAACTAGGTATCCTGGCGCCCTTTGAGGCCATGAGGATCGCCCGCGAGCGGGGTCTCGACTTGGTCGAGGTTTCCTCCAACGCGGTGCCTCCGGTCTGTCGCATCCAGGACTACGGCCGCTTCCTTTATGAGAAGGAAAAGAGCGAACGCGCCGCCAAGAAGAAGCAGAAAGTGATCACGGTCAAGGAGGTCAAGTTCTCCGTAACCGTAGACGAACACGACTACCAGACCAAGAAGAACCAGGCGGTGCGCTTCCTTACCGACGGCGACAAGGTGAAGGCCAGCCTGCGCTTCCGTGGGCGTCAGATGGCTCACCGCGAACTGGGCTACGCCATCGTCAACAGACTCATCCAGGACATTGGCGAGGCAGGCATAGTCGAGTTCATGCCGCGCATGGAAGGCACCATTCTGCACGCCATTCTTGCGCCTTCCAAGAAGCAGGAAGCACCCAAGGCCAAGTCGGCAGGCACGGAGGCTACCATCGCGCCGCGCCCTCCCGCCCCGCCGGCACAATAATTCAACCGGTTAGATCGCATAGCATTCGTGCGCACGAGGAGATTCCTGCCTCGTTTTTGCGACTTTGCCGGGAGAAAAGCGAGATTGCCAATTTGCCTCTCGCCTTCCAGTGGCTGTGCGGTGCAACATTAGAACTGCGCGGCCTGAATTCCCGACTCAATCTCCGAAGAAATGCTTCGTAGCTGTGAGGCTAGAATTACGGTATGGCGGCTCAATATCAGCTTTTCTACCCGGGCGCGATCTGCGAAAGCGAAGAGTATCTCACTCGCCAGATTGTTACGTATATCGGAAACAAGCGCAGCCTGCTTGGCCTGATCGGCAAGGGAATTGAAGCGGCGCGCAGCGCGCTGGGAAAAGAAAAGATTACCTTCCTTGATCTTTTTTCGGGTAGCGGAATCGTCTCTCGCTATGCAAGGCAGTATTCCTCGCGGATTATCGCCAATGACCTGGAAAGTTATAGTTATTTATCGAACCGATGTTATCTGACCAACGCCGATGAGATATCGAAAATAGGGTTGCAGTCGGCTTTTCAGCAGCTTCAAAACGGATTGCGCGCCGGTTTCAAGCCGGGCTTCATCACGGAGTTATACGCGCCGAAAGATGAAGAGGCTATTCAGCCGGGCGAGCGGGTTTTTTATACGCGGCGCAACGCCATGTATATTGATACGGCAAGGCAGTTGATCGCGGAGTTGCCGCTGGAGTTGCAACATCTGCTGCTGGCGCCGCTACTGGCGGCGGCTTCGGTCCACGCCAACACCTCCGGCGTCTTCAAAGGCTTTTACAAAAACAAACAAGGCGTCGGCCAATACGGCGGAGACGCGGAAAATGCTCTCACGCGCATCAGGCGCGAGATTGAGCTTGAGCTGCCGGTATTTTCTAACTTCAATTGCGCGTGCGAAGTTTATCAGGAGGATGCAAACCGCCTGGTACACAATTTGCCTGAGGTAGATGTAGCTTACTTCGACCCGCCGTATAACCAGCATCCCTACGGCTCTAATTACTTCATGCTGAATTTGATTGCGAGTTATCAGCGCCCGGAGAAAATAAGTTCCGTCAGTGGAATTCCTGAGGGCTGGCTACGCTCCGACTATAACAGGCGAGCAAAGGCCGAAGCCGCTCTCTTTGACGCGGTCGATTATTGTAAGGCAAGATTTATTCTGATTTCGTATAACTCGGAGGGATTTGTCAGCCGCGAAAGCTTTCTCGGCGAGCTGCAGCAGCGCGGAGAAATCTCCGTCTTTGATGCGCGCTACAATACCTTTCGGGGTTGCCGCAACCTGCGTGAGCGCGAGATAGCAGTCACCGAGTCGTTGTATCTGTTGGACCGAAAAGGGAAGTGAGCGGCATTGGGCTTGAAAGAGCGCGAAACCCGGACAAACCGAATCTGGTATGGTTTTGGTTGGTTGCATGAGGCCGCGATGAACAGGCACGGGAAGCAACTTGCATGGACGGTGATTCTGGCGGTGGCAGCCGCTCTGGCGCAGACCGGTGCCATCGCCCCGGCACTGCTGGCCCGGGCCAACGGCGG
>CAYLHL010000013.1:0-59007 GCA_964383595.1 uncultured Occallatibacter sp.
GCAGCGTGGTGGTGGTGGTTTTGCCGTTGGAACCGGTGACGGCCAGCGTCTTGCCTTTGAGAAAGCGCGCGGCCAGCTCCAGCTCGCCGATCACCGGGAGGCCGAAATGCTTCACCTGCGTCAGTTCAGGGGTATCCAGCGGTACGCCGGGGCTGACGACGATCAGATCCTGGCGGCGGAAGGTGAGCAACCCGTGCCCACCGGCCTCAACCATGATGCCGGCTTCAAGCAGGGCGGGAATGTCCTTGGCCAACTGAGCGGCGCTGCGTATGTCGGAGACGGTGACAAGCGCGCCGCGCCGGCGCAGAAATAACGCCGCCGCCAAGCCGGATTTTCCCAGTCCGACGACGAGAACTTTCTTGTTTTTCAACTCCAGCATAAAGTCTTGTCCTCTGTCTTCTGTTGTTTCTATATTGTGCACGAATAGAACCCTTCTACCTCAATTTCAGCGTGGTGAGTGCAAACAATGCAAACACCAGGGCGCCTATCCAGAAACGCACGATGATTTTGGATTCGCTCCATCCCAATTGCTCGAAGTGATGATGCAAGGGAGCCATTCTGAAGATACGCTTTTTGTTGCGCAGCTTGTAGCTTCCCACCTGGAGAATAACGGAGGCTGCTTCGAGGATGAAAATGCCGCCGATAAAGGGCAGCAGCAGCTCCTGGCGAATGATGATGGCGACCGTGCCGATGGCCCCGCCCAGGGCGAGCGAGCCCACATCGCCCATGAAGATCTCCGCCGGGTGGGCGTTATACCAAAGAAAGCCGATGGAGGCTCCAACCATGGAGCCGCAGAAGACGGTCAGCTCGCCCACCATGGGCATACGCTGGAGTTCGAGGTAGTCGGCAAAGACGACGTGGCCGCTGACATAGGTGAGTACGGCCAGCGCGCCGGCGGCAATGATGGTACAGCCGATGGCCAGCCCATCCAGGCCGTCGGTCAGGTTGACGGCGTTGGACGAGCCAACCAGCACAAAAATGATGAAGGCGGCAAAGGGCAGAAAAGCCAGAAAGCCCAGGTGAGGAATGGAACCAAGCCACTGCCAATGCAAATCGGGGCGCAGTTGCTTGAAGAAGGGCACGGTCAACTGCGTGGAGAAGAGCTGAAACTTTTCCAGAACCACCAGCGCAACGGCCACGGCAGCACCGGCTAACCCCTGGTAGAACAGCTTGGCGCGCGCGGTCAGCCCCAGGCTGCGCTTCTGGACAACTTTGATGTAATCATCCGCAAAACCGATAGCCCCGAAGGCCAGCGTGGAGAAGACGGTTATCCAGACAAAGGGATTGGCGGGGTCGCTCCACAGCACGGTGGGCAGCAGAATGGCGATGCCAATAAGCACGCCGCCCATCGTCGGGGTGCCGGATTTCTTCAGGTGCGACTGGGGGCCGTCGTCGCGGACATATTGGCCGATCTGGAACTCGCGCAGCTTCTGAATCACCCACGGGCCAATGAAGAGTGCAATCAGCAGCGCCGTACCAGAAGCAAAGGCGGTGCGGAAGGTGAGGTAGCGAAAGATGCGAAAAGGGTGAAAGAACGGAAAAAGCTTTTCGTAAAGCAGCCAGTAAAGCAAGTGGCCTCCTGAGCCGGCGCGAGGCGGGTTTCAGATTGATTTTACAGGGCCGGGGGGCAGCAGGGCGTGGAAATCGCGCCGTTAGCCACAAAGCGCAACAAGGCTGCCTGGTAAGCAAATTGTTCAGATGACCCTCAATGCGTTGATTACTAAGTTCTCATTGAATTTGAATGCGGCTGGGACCGTTAGCATATTCCCAATTTCTCAATCGCGCGTTCCAGATGAACGCCACGCGAGCCTTTGATGAGCGCCACGTCGCCTTTGCGCAGATTCAGCTTGAGCCAACGGCCGGCGGCTTCGGCGTCGGGTAAAAACAGCGCGGCGACTCCACCTTTGCAGGCGGCGGTTGCCAGGTGTTCGGCGTTGCCGCTGACGCCAACAACCAAATCAATGCCGGCTTCGGCGGCGGCGCGTCCGCAGGCCGTGTGCAGCGCGGGGCCGTGCTCGCCCATCTCCAGCATCTCGCCCGCAACGAGAATCCTGCGCTTGGCGGGGCGCGCGGCCAGGGTGCGAATCATCGCACTGAGCGCTTCGGGATTGGAGTTGTAGCAGTCGTTCAGAATCGTCGCGCCTTTAACTTCGAGCACCTCGCCGCGCTTGTCGCCGGCGGTCAGGGTTTCCAGCGCGGCTGTGGCTGCATCCAGATCAACGCCCGCTTCCAGAGCGACGGCCAGTCCGGCCAGCGCGTTCAATGCGTTGTGAGCGCCCAGCAGTTTCAGCGTCAGTTGCCCTTCGCGCTCTCTGGCGCGATAGCGCACGTGCAATCCAGCCAAGTCTTCGGTGGCTTCGAGCAGTTGCGGATCGGCGCAAGGGCCAGAGCCAAAGTAAACCGCGCGGCCGTGAAAGTCGCGCCCGAACTGGGAAACATACGCGTCGTCACAGTTCAGAAAGACAACGCCGTTGGTGGGCAGCGCATCCACCACCTCAAACTTCGCGCGGGCAATGCCACACTGGCCGTCGACAAAGTTTTCAATGTGCGCATTTCCAACATTTGTCACCACCGCCCAGTCGGGCGCGGCGATACGTGCCAGTTGAGCAATCTCGCCCGCATGGTTCATGCCCATCTCGATGACCGCAATCTCGTGCGCGGCTTCAAGACGCAGCAGTTGCAGCGGCAAACCGAAGCCGTTGTTGAGATTTCCCTCTGACTTGAGTACGTTGAACTGCGCGCCCAGCGCCGCTGCAATCGCATCCTTAGTGGTGGTCTTGCCCGCCGAACCGGCGACGGCCACCACGCGCTTGCCCCACCGGCGGCGCACGTGTGTGGCCAGCGCCTGCAGGGCGATCAGCGGGTCTTCGGTGATGAGCAGCGGAGCAGAGAGCACCGCATCGGGCAGCGTGGCAATCCGTGCGCGCGAGACCACTGCGGCCACGGCGCCACGTTCAATGGCGGCGGCAACAAAGTCGTGCCCGTCCATCCGCTCGCCGCGCACGGCGAAGAACAGCTCGCCCTGGGCGAGGGTGCGCGAGTCAATCGAGTATCCGGTGGCCACCAGCGCGCCCGCGTTGACCACGCGCTCCGGCGCCTCCAACACCGCGCCCGCGCCAATAGCTGCTTCTGCAAGTGTAAGATTCATTGCTCCCCACCATAACCCATTTCGGCGAGTGTGGAAAGAGCTACTTCAGCGTCATCAAAATGAATCGACTTGAAGCCGAGAATTTGCTCCTTCTCGTGGCCCTTGCCGGCCAGCAGCACCACGTCGCCCGGCTTGGCCTCGCCCAGAGCAAGGCGAATCGCCGTGGCGCGGTCCGGCTCTACAACGTAGCGAACTCCGCTCGACTTCAGCCCCGGCTCAATCTCGGCCAGAATCGCCAGCGGCTCTTCGCTGCGTGGATTGTCGCTGGTGGCCACCACAAAGTCGCTGCCCTGCCCCGCGGCCAACCCCATCTTGGGCCGCTTGGTGCGGTCGCGATCGCCGCCGCAGCCGAAGAGCGTAATCACGCGGCCGCCTGTGCGAGCTGTCATCTGCCGCGCCAATGCAGTCAAATTGCGCAGCGCGTCGTCGGTGTGCGCGTAGTCCACAATCACCGTGAAGGGCTGGCCCGCGTCAATGGACTGAAAGCGTCCGGGAACAGGCTGGAGCCGCGGAATAAATTCAACCAGATCGGCAAACGAAACGTCGCGCGCGTGTGCCGACGCCAAAGCCGCCAGCAGATTGAGAATATTCACCTCGCCGGCCAGCCGCGAAACCACTTTGGCCGCCCCCGCCGGAGTTTCCAGCTCCAGCACCGCGCCCGACGGCGTCAGCGTGTGCCGCGCGGCGCGCCACTCGCCCACGCCAATGCCATACGTTCGCACCTCCGCGCCGGCCTTCGCGGCTGCGGCGCTCAGTTCCTCGGCGCGCGGGTCGTGCGCGTTGATCACCGCCACGCGCGGAGCCGCATAGACCGTGCCGTCAAAGAGCAACCGCTTGGCTGCAAAATACTTCTCCATCGTTAGGTGATAGTCGAGATGGTCGCGCGTCAGGTTGGTGAAGACGGCCACATCAAAACTCACGCCTGCCGCGCGACCCTGGTCGAGCGCGTGGCTTGAGACCTCGGTGACCAGTTCCGTAGCCCCGCGCGCCGCGCCCTCGGCCATCAGCTCATACAGGTCGCGCGACTCCGGCGTGGTGTGCAGCGAGGGCCGTACCTCGCCCGCGACATGATACTCAATCGTCCCTACCAGAACCGTCTTTCGTTGGGCGGCGTTCAGCAGCGATTCGATCAAGTAAGCCGTGGTCGTCTTGCCGTTCGTGCCGGTGATTCCCGTAGCTGCCAGCTTGCGCTCCGGATGGCCGAAGAACGCTGCCGAAGCCTCGGCCAGCGCGCGCCGTCCATGCTCCACCTCCAGGACCGGCAGGCCTGGTTGAAAGACCAGCAGGTGATCAAAGGTTGGCGCGAAATCCGTAATAATACCCAATGCTCCAGCCGCCAGAGCCTTATCGACGTAGCGGTTGCCGTCGGTCGAGCCGCCCTTCATCGCCACAAAAATCGCGCCCGGCCGTACCCGCCGCGAGTCATACTCGACCCCCGTCACCTGCTCGTAGGAGTCTCCGCCAGCGCCCACCGCCGTCACTTCCGCAATCAATTCATTCCAATTCATCACGGCTTTAATTGTAGAGTGTTGCCCTTGAAATGTATGGAATCAGATGATCCTGTCCCTGATAATCTACAGAGTTGTCAGCAAATTCAAGAATCCTTCGAGGATAAGGATAACCAATGGCCGAATCTCAGTTCGTTTACATCATTTACATTCGCGCCACCGCCGAAAAATTATGGCGGGCGCTGACCGAGCCGGAGTTCACCCGCCGGTACTGGTTTGACACTACGCAGGAATCAGATTGGAAGCCGGGAGCTTCATGGCGGATTGTCATGGCCGACGGGCGCGTCGGCGATAGCGGTGAAGTTGTGGAGATCGATCCGCCGCGCAGGCTGGTGCTCAAGTGGCGGCATGAGATCCTGCCCGAGCTGACCGCCGAGGGCTATTCGCGCCTGACCTACAAACTCGAGCAACAGGGCGAGGCCGTCAAGCTCACCCTCCTGCATGAGATGGACAAGAGCGAATCGAAGTTCATCCAGGACATCGCGGATGGATGGCCGGCGATCCTGTCCAGCTTGAAGAGCCTGCTGGAGACAGGCTCGCCACTGGAAGTTACTATTGGCTCGCCGGAAGGGATATAAGCAGAATGATTCTCAGCAAACAACTCATCGTCCGCACTTGACCACGATCCTGGTTCCGGGCGCAACCATTGTGCCAGCGGCGGGAGCTTGCTCGCGCACCGTGCCGCTGCCAGTGATTTCCACGACAAATCCGGCGGTGGCGGCCTGTTCGATGACTTTGCGCACTGACAGTCCAACGAGCGAGGGCACACGCAGAGTCTTTCCGTCGGAGATGACAACCGTCGTCGTGGTTGGCTGCGGCGCCGCCTGACGCGGCCGAACGCCGCTTGCTGCGTTCGTGTTTGCGGCTGCGTTCGCAGACTGACCATTGGCGACAGTGGGCTGGCTTGCATTTTGCGGCTTGTTAGCCGCTGAGGCTGAAGCGTCCACGCCTCCACGCAGGGGATCGTCGCTGGGCAGATCGTTGGCTGCGGCGTAGAGAGCATTGATGTCGCCGGTATGCTCGGAGGAGTCGTCTTCAGCTACCTTCACATTCGACTTGGAGACGCGCGGCAGGCGCAGATCGGTGTCGTGAGGCACGGCGAGATATTCCAGCACCTGTTGCGCAACCTCGGCAAAAACCGGCGCGGAGACCGCGGCGCCGTAGTAGCTTCCCTTGGGATCGTCCAGAATCACGGCCACGGCGATCACCGGATTGTTGACTGGCGCGATGCCGGCAAACGAAGCGATGTGCATGGTCTTCGAGTACAGATGCGTGACCGGATCGATCTTTTGCGCGGTGCCGGTCTTGCCACCAGAAGAGTAGCCATTCAGTTGCGCCTGCTTGCCGGTGCCGGCAAGCACCACCCCCTCCATCATCTTGCGCATCTGCGCCGCGGTGGTGGTGGAGATGACGCGGCGCGCGCCAGCCGGCAGCGGATTGGGAAGCTCGTGGCCGGGTAATTGCGGTGCAACCGGCGTTTTGCCATTGCCAGTGCCATCGACTTGCCCCGGCATCAGCACCCGCGGCGGCAGATAGACACCGCCATTGGCAATGGCCGAAACCATCGTGACCAGTTGCAGAGGCGTGACGCCAACCTCCTGTCCAATGGCGATGGAGCCAATCGAAGAGGAGCCCCACCTGCTCACCGGGCGCAGAAGGCCGCGCGTCTCGCCGGGCAACTCCGCGCCCGTGCGTGCGCCAAAGCCAAAGTCGCGAATGTATTGGTAAAAACGATCAGGACCGATCTTGAGCGCCAGCTTGACGGCGGCCACATCGCTGGAGTGCTCCAGCGCCTCATGCACGGTAATGACGCCGAAGTGGTCCCCCTTGTCGTCATGAATAATGCGGCCGCCGGGCATCTTGATGGCTCCGCCCTGACAATCGATTTTGTCGTCGGGCGTGGTCAGGTGCTGATCGAGCGCGGCTGAGTAAACGATAAGCTTGAAAACCGAGCCTGGTTCGTAGACATCGCTGACCGCGTGGTTGCGCAACAGCTCCGGCGTAGTGTGGCGGAAGAGGTTCGGGTTGAATGTGGGACGAATGGCCAGGGCGAGAATCTGGCCGGTGTACACATCCTGCACCACCACCGTGCCGTTGGCCGCCTGGGTGCGCTCCATGGCGTGATCGAGTGCGCGCTCGGCCATCGATTGGATGTACTCATCAATGGTGAGCACCAGGTTCTGGCCCGGCTCCGGCTCACGCACGCTTGAGCCCAGCGCATGGCGCCGCGCGTCAACCGATTTATGCTCCTCGCCCGGAACTCCGTGCAGGCGCGCATCGAACTTCTGTTCCAGGCCGCCCAGTCCGTTGTCGTCCGCGCCCACATAGCCCAGCAATTGCGCGGCGACTTCGTTGCCGGGATAAAAGCGCTGAAACTCCTTGCGAAAGCAGATGCCTTGAAGCGAGTGAGCATTGATCAACTGGTGAACGCGCGCTGAGGTCTCCGGGGTGACGCGGCGGGCAACCCAAGCAAAGTCTTTTCCCGCGTCCAGGCGCGCCGCAATCTGCTCCTCGGTGGTCTGCGCGTCGTCGGGATCAATATGCACTACCGAGGCAAGCAAATGCGCGGTTGCCGGCTTGTCTTTGATCAGATTGGGGTCGGCGCAAACCGAGTCCACCTGCACGGTCATGGCCAATTCGCGCAGGTTGCGGTCATACAGAACACCCCGCTGCGGAGCAACCGTAATCCTTTCCTGCTGCTGGTTCCGCGCGCGGTCCGCGAACTCACGATAGCGCGCCACTTGGAGCCAGAACAAGCGTCCGGCAATAGCCAGCGCCCAGATCAGAAAAAAAAGGCAGATCAACCAGAACCGCGCCCGCTTCATCTGCGTAACGCGCGGCGCGGTGTCGCTCTTCAAACTGGGTCGAACGGGGGGCGGCATGGGCAATCGCTCCGTTGTAGCTACTAGCCAGGAGCCAGGAGCTAAAGTCTAAAAGCTTGGCGCTGGAGGAACGGCTTGGGCAAGCGCCGGAGCTGAACTATCAGGAGCGGCCATGGGATGAACCATCTGGCCGGGCTGCGGCTCGGCAAGGCCCATCTCGCGGGCCATCCGGTCGATTCGATCAGGCTGGGTCAGTTGAGCTTCACTAAGGCGCAATTGGCGGTTTTCCTCTCTTAATTGATCGTAAACCTGTTTCTCCGACTCCACACGGTAGCCGCTCTCCGTGGCGCTGAAGCGCTGTAGTCCCCATACCATGGTCAGCAAAAAAAGAATGGCAACAGCAGCGGAAAACTGGCGAATCTGGCGCGCCCGCGCCGGATCAGCCACCTTGACCAGGCGGCTGTTGTCAATGTTTTTGAGAATGTAAGACTCCGGCGTGCTCATGCCCCGCCGCCGCAGCGCCTGCTGCGCCAGCAGTTTGGCGTTGTGCTCTTCGACCCGCGCGCTCCAGCTTCTGCCCGCTTCAAAGTACGTTGTTGCCAATGCCGCCATGGTAGCCCTCCCAGCGAACAGCTAACAGTTCATTCCAACCAACCGTTTCTGCTGTTGAATAAACTCTTTTCCATGCCGCTTCCGTTGCTGATTCTGTTCGTAACTCTTTCTTCTTTACCGATGCCGAGAACTGTTCGCTACCAACTGTTCGCTGTTAGCTGTTCTTTCCGCCGCTCTCAGCTTTGCGCTCCGTGAGCGCGGGTTGCGCTCTAACTCTTCTTCGCCGGCCGTAACCGGCTTCTTGGTGAGAATCTCCCAGATTCCCGCCCGCGCGCCTTCGCGCAAGCTGTCTTTCACAATGCGATCTTCCAGTGAGTGGAAGCTGATGGACACCAGTCTTGCGGAGGGCTTGAGCAAATTGGGCGCGGCCTCCATCAAGGCTCGAATCTCATCCAGCTCGCCATTCACGTGAATGCGGAGGCTTTGAAAGGTTTTGGTGGCCGCGTGAATGTGTTCATGCTTCATTGTTGGGGCGGCCGATGTTACTATACGGGCTAACTGACCCGTGGTCGTTATCGGCCGCCCGCGAACAATGGCTCTGGCAATTCTTCGCGACCTCCTTTCGTCTCCGTATTCGTAAATCAAATTCGCGAGTTCGTATTCGCTCATCTGATTTACCACTTGTGCGGCGGTCGGACCGGAGCGCGTATCCATGCGCATATCCAGCGGTCCGTCCCCCATAAAACTGAATCCTCTGCTCGCCTCGTCCAGTTGCAGGCTGCTTACGCCAAAGTCTGCCAGCAATCCATCCACCGAGGCAGGCTGCAAATGCTTTGTTATCGAGCTGAAAGCCTCGCCGATCAAAGTAACTCGCGGCGCCTGGCTGCCCAGCTCAACGCAAACCCCGTCCAACTTCTCCCGCGCCAGCGCAAGTGCCTCCGGATCGCGGTCAAAACCAATCAAATGCCCTTGCGAACCCAGCAACCGAGCAATCCTGGCGGAATGGCCCGCGAGGCCCAGCGTGCAATCCACATAGGTTCCTCCGGCGCGCACCCGGAGCAATTCAATCGCTTCTGTTAACAGCACCGGCGCATGGCGTTCATTCGAGTTAGTCATGCGCTCCCCCTGTGGGGCTTTTCTGACGGAGGTTACACATCGTATTCAGTCAGAGCTTCCATATCCTGCTCGCTGAAGCCCGTTTCCTTGACGCTTTCGCGCAGACCGTTCAGGCTCTTCACTCTCAGCAGTGTTCCTTCGCCTGAAACCTTCACTTCCACGTTCACCATGCCCGCATTGCGCAGTTCATCGGGAAAGAGCAGGCGGCCCTGCGGATCCATGTCTGCCCGGTCGCCATACAGCGAGTACCTTTCCAGCAACTTCTTGCGCGCCGGAAGACTCTTGGGCATCTTGAAAACCTTGGCCAGATGCTGCTGCCACTCCGGCATCGGATAAATCTCCGCGTCCTCGCCCTCCCGGCTGACGATATAAAATGCATTGAAGTCCTTGCCGTACTTTTTCTCGACAAAGGTCTTGAACTCGGAAGGCAGCTTCAAACGTCCGCGGTCGTCCAGCTTGGCTTTTGGATTGCCGACAAACCCAACTTGCAGATCGTCCCAGGCGCCCAGTGAATCGCCAGTGGCCTCATTGGAGGTTGCTGGTTGGCTGGCCGGATTGATTTCGGGACTGTCTGCCATTGGCTGCTCTTATCTGGGCCGGAGAACCCTTCCTCGGCTCAACTGTTCGGCCCCGGCTGACCCTTTTGGTCCCGCCTTGGCCCTAATAGACCCAAGTATCGCGCAAATATCTGCCACACGAAAGGTGGAAATCTCATCTTTTTCAGGGGGTTCTTGCAAAAATTGGATGATCCATGAATCATTAAATGAAAAAACCACAAGCAATGGTGGATTATTTAAATATAACCACTACTAATAGAAAAAGATTACTTTCTTGGTTCCGGCCCCATTCTTTCGCCTTGCGCATTTTATCCAGATGATTTAGAGCGAACAAAGGGCGAAGCACTCTCTCTTATTGAGACGAATCTACGCTTTTACACCGCCGTCGGTCCGTTACCAGCTTCATCAGATAGGCGAAGACCAGGGCGTTAACCACCAGAAGCCCGACGCGAACAGGCGTTATGCGGCGATGAACTTCGAATATCTCCCAGGGCAGAAAGGAAGCGGTTACGGCCAGAGTGAAGTACTCTGCCCAAACTTTCTCTAAATAAAGCCCGATACCCTCCAACAGGTCGAGGCCGGCGTAGATAAAGACCACCGCGCCAATCCTTCTGAGCAGCTGGTCTGTGACAAGTGGACTCTTTTCAAGGATGAAGTTGACCAAACGCGACTCGGGATTGAAGCGCAGGTGTTCGGCCAGCCGGGCCAGCAGATCGCCAACATCTTTGTGCAGCAGGCGCAGTGCTCCCACGCCGATGGCCACAAAAAGCAGAGCCTGAGCCAGTTTGAAGGCCGCAATGAGGATGAGCCATTGATTGCGCGGCTTGGGCTTGGAGAGCGAGTGCGATAAGGAATCGGTCATGGATTGGGGAAAACCCGCGCAACACTCCTGTCTCTAGGTTAATTGATGCGCGGCGATTCTGCCCGGCCCCGGGGCTCCCAGCAGAGAAATCGACGAGGCGGGCCTCAGTGCTTCTCCTTCAACAGCGCATCGCGGTCAAGGACGTTTCCGTCCATGAGAAGGCCGGAGATGCGGCGGACGTTCCAAATGTTTTGGGTGGGGTCGCCGTCGAGAACCAGGATGTCAGCGCGGCGGCCTGGGCTGATCTGGCCCAGCTCATTCCAGCCAAACTGGAGGCTATAGTTGTTGGTGGCCGCGGCCAGGGCTTCGCGTGGGCTAAGCCCCAGGCGTACCAGCAGCTCCAGTTCGGTGTGCATGGAGATGCCGGGCAGTGCGCCGAGCGCCGGCGCGCCGGAGGCGGCTAGATAATGCGGGTAAGCGGAGAAGAGAGTCTGGTTGATGCGCCACAGCCGCAGCACCGACTGGTCAGCCTTCTTGCGCAGGCTTTCTTCCATCCAGCGCTGGGTATAGGCGGGCATGCGGCGGGCCCAGGGTGCAAGCGGATAGTCAATCTCGCCGGTGGCGCGATTGGCAGGCTGATAGACGCGCGCGGGATCGAGCAGCGCGGCCACTGGCTCCTTCCACAGGTTGCGATGCTCCGGCAACTGCGCATAATGGATGCTGAAGGCGGGCATGAGCGCGGCATGGTGGGCGGCTAAAAAGCGGGCGTAGGTGCGCAGGTGCAAGTCAGTGGTGGGCAGATGTTCCGCGTAGTCGTAGGCGGTGGTCGCGGCCTGCCCCTCGGAGTCTTCCACCAGCGGCTGCTGCAACTCGTCGGGAATGACGCCCAGTTCATAGCGGCCCATCTTCGGCAGCGCATCCACTCCGGCCTCGACGCCCACTTGATAGGATGTCGAGACAAACTCGCCGTAGGTGGCCAAACCCATCTGGCGGGCGCGGGCGATGATCCATTGGACATTGGCGGCGGTAAGGTTGTGGCCCAGCCACACGGCGCGCGTGCCCAACTTAGCGGTCTCGTTGAGCTGGCGAACGGTGTCTTGGGGACTGAGTTCAGAGGGCCGCGCGAGCTGCCTCAGCTTGAACGCCCACTCGGGCCGCTTGGCCAGCAGGCTCCAGTTGTCGGTCGAGCCAATCGAGTCCATCAGGTAAAGATGCGGACTGGGCGAAGCGGCAACATCAACCATGCCGCGATAAGAGTCGCTGACGGCGACGATGGTGGTCACGCCCATGTAAAGGTAGGCTCTGGCCTGGCCTGGCGAGTTCATGCCGGCAAAGCCATCCACAAGGCCCGGAATAAGATATTTGCCGGTGCAATCGATCACTCGCGCGTTCTTGGGGATGGAGACCGCCGCGCGCGAGCCGACCTCAAGGATGCGCCCATCGCGCACAATGACGACGGCATCGGGCAAATCCTTGGCCGATGCGCCCCAATCTCTTACGTCCACCACTGTGCCGCCCACCAGCGCCAGCGGCTCTGAGGGAGGCAGTTTGAATGCGTATGGATACGGCGCTTGCGCTCCAGCCAACAGTGCAGCCAGAGTCAATCCCACAACGCCCAGCAATAGGTTACGAGAACATAGCATAGTAAAACGGTCTAATGAGGATTGTCGCACACTACCTTCGGGCACGTGCTGACACCTGCATTGCTGTCATTGTATGCACTAGCCGCTCGCTTCGCTCGCCGGATGCCCCGCACTTGGATCAGCTCAAATGATTGGGTGCCCTATCCATCGCGTTTATTGCGATGGGTGGGAGGCCATAAACCACAGCGCAGGGTGAGTGTGATAAATTGTCGTTCGAAGGACGCGGAGACATGATACGAGGTTTTTGGGTTGTCGCGTTGATTGTTGTGATGACCGCAAAGATCTCCGGCGGGCAGATGACCACAACGTCATCTGTAGCGGGCGCGCCGCCGGCCCCGGTGAAGATTTATGCCGTTGGCAAGGATGGGACGGCCCCAGAGCTTCTTCCGCCGAGCCAGACCTCCGCCGTCATCGATAAGTGCAAGAAGAGAGCCGCCGGCAAAGTTACGCTCGCCGTTGTGATCGACGAGAAGGGCAAGCCGAGCGAATTGACTTATCTTCATCCGCTGGGCACGGTGCTTGACCAGGTTGCCTTCGACACAGTCGCAGCGGACCGCTTCAAGCCTGGAACGCATGATGGCGCGACCGCAGCCGTTGCCGAATCAGTTGAAGTAAGCCTGCAAGGTTGCATTGAAAAGGCAAAGGACAGCGAAGGCAAGACAGCCTATCAATTGCGGTTGAGAAGCCAGCCAGAGCAGACATTTGCGCCTTTGCGGGTACATCTGGAAAAGATAATTTTCGCCGATCTTGGGGATTTTCCTCGAACTGGAGAGATGAAGAAAAGTTCGAGCGAAAACATTCCCGATATTCATCAAATAGGCAATGGAGTCAGCGCTCCCGTTCCATTGTTCACTGTCGAACCAGAGTTTTCGGATGAAGCACGCAATGCAAAATACAGCGGGAAATGTTTGCTTTCCCTGGTGGTCGATTCGCAAGGAAAGCCACAAGAGATCCGTTTACGAAGGCCACTCGGCATGGGGTTGGATGAAAAGGCCATTGAAGCTGCAAGCAAATATCGCTTTAAGCCCGCGATGTACCACGGTGTGCCCGTTGCGGTGAGGATCGCGATCGAAGAGAACTTCCGGATTTACTAGGCGCGTTCTGCCGTGCCGGGGGCCCCAGGTCCCGCCTTTGGGACCTGGGATTCCGCATTTTGCCGCAGTTATTGCTTCAGGCCCACTTCTTTCCCAGCGCTCCGAAGTCCGCACGGCCGAGATCTTCGGGAGTCATTGCAATGCGGAATTCGACTTCAGCACTGAATTGAAGGAACCAAGGCTCAGCCAGTCTGGCAACATCGGAAGGGTTCTCAAGATTCACCACAAAGATGCCACCGCGGTGGCCATCCCGTTCAGTGAAGTATGCGGATTCGGGTTTGGTGGCGTCGAGAATCTGGCGTATCTTCTCACCCACCGTGCCATTCCGGACCAAAGTGTTGAACGGTTCAATGGGGAATTGAACCAGCATGATCATGCGCATAAACAACCTCCAAATGCCGTGGAATCGCGTTCTGGCTCGCTCGGCACATCGCGAGTTTACCCTGCCTGTTGCCCGGCCCTTGGATCATTCCCAGCAGAACCGTGCGCTATACACCGATCACGTCGCAGAGTTCCTTCACCGCCGCCACACTCCTTTGGAGAGCGGCAGCCTCTTCGCCAGTGAGCTTGAACTCGACGATCTGCTCCAGCCCCGCCGCGCCCAGCTTGCACGGCACGCCGGTAAAGTAGCCGTGGATGCCGTACTCGCCCTCCAGGTAAGCCGCGCAGGGCATGATCTTCTTCTTGTCCTTGAGAATGGCCTCGGCCATCTCCACCGCTGCCGCCGAGGGCGCATAGTAGGCGCTGCCGGTCTTCAGGTGCTTCACAATCTCCGCGCCGCCCTCGCGTGTGCGCTGGATAAGCTCGTCGATCTTCTCTTTGGAGAGCAGCTCGGTGATGGGAATGGAAGCTACCGTGGTATAGCGCACCAGTGGAACCATGGTGTCGCCGTGACCGCCCAGAATCATGCAGCTCATATTCTCCACGCTCACCTGTAGTTCTTCGGCGATAAAGCTCTTGAAGCGCCCGGAATCCAGTATCCCAGCCATGCCGATCACCCGCTCGCGATTGAAGCCCGACAGACGATAGGCGGCCTGCACCATCGCGTCCAGCGGATTCGAGACCACAATCAGAATCGACTCCGGCGAGTAAGTGACGACATTCTTGACCACATCCGACATGATCTTGAAGTTGGTCAGCAGCAGGTCGTCGCGGCTCATCCCTGGCTTGCGCGGAATGCCGGCGGTGATGATGACAATGTCGCTGTTGGCCGTGTCGGCGTAGTCGTTCGAGCCGGTGATGTGCACGTCGGAGCGCTCGATGGGAAGCGCCTGAAGCAGATCCAGCGCCTTGCCCTGCGGCACCCCCGGCACCACATCAATCATCACCACATCGGCCAGTTCCTTGGCCATGATCCAGTGCGCTGCCGTTGAGCCAACATTGCCGGCGCCGATAATACTGATCTTCTTGCGCATTGCGTTCCTCCGTGGGGAATGGGTGTTTAGGAACTAAGGGACTAGGGACAAGAAAACTGAAGTTAGGAAAAGCAGTCCCTCGGTCCCTGGTCCCTTAGTCCCTGCCCTTACATATTTCCTATGATGCGCGTGGCGAACTCGCTGGTACCAACCTTGGTTGCCCCGGCCGTTTGCCGCGCAAAGTCGTAGGTCACAAACTTCTGCAGAATCGACTTCTCCAGCGACGCCTCAATCAGCCGCGCCGCCTCCTTCCAGCCAATGAAGTCCAGCAGCATCACGCCTGACAGAATCACCGAGCCGGGATTGATCATGTCCTTGTCGGCGTACTTGGGCGCGGTGCCGTGCGTGGCCTCGAAGACCGCATAGCCGTTGCCGATGTTGGCGCCCGGAGCGATGCCCAACCCGCCCACCTGCGCCGCCGCCGCGTCGGAGATGTAATCGCCATTCAGATTCGTTGTCGCCAGCACGCTGTAATCCTCCGGGCGAATGATGATCTGCTGGAAGATGGAGTCGGCGATGCGGTCGTTGATCAGCAGCTTCTGCTTCCATGCGCCATTGCCGTGCGTTGCGCCGATGGAATCGACGACGCCCTTCACCTCGGCGAAGATGCCCTCGCGGTACGCCGGCGAGCCGAACTCCAGGCCGGGTTCGATCAGCGCCGCGTTCTGCTCCACGGTGAGGCTGCGATTGGCGTCGAGGTTGCCCAGAATCCAGCTCTCGCGCTCGGTCACGGTCTGGGCGCGGAACTCCTCGCGCGCCAGCGCGTAGCCCCACTCGCGGAAGGCTCCCTCGGTGAACTTCTGGATATTGCCCTTGTGCACCAGCGTGACGGTCTTGCGGCCCGTCTCCAGCGCGAATTGGATGGCGGCGCGCACCAGCCGCTGGGTGCCGAAGATCGAGATCGGCTTGATGCCCACGCCCGAGTCGGCTCTCACCCGCTTGCCCGATTCCGCCAGCAGCTCATCGTTGAGAAAACGAATCAGCCGTCCGGCCTCCGCGCTACCCTCTTTGAACTCGATGCCTGCGTACACATCCTCGGTGTTCTCGCGGTAGATGACGATATCGACCCGTTCCGGGTGCTTCACCGGGCTGGGCACACCCTGGTAATACTTCACCGGCCGCACGCAGGCGTATAGGTCGAGGATTTGGCGCAGCGCCACATTCAGCGAGCGGATGCCGCCGCCGATGGGCGTGGTCAGCGGCCCTTTGATGGAGACTCTCAGGTCGCGCGCCGCGGCCACCGAGTCGTCGGGCAGCCATGCGCCAAACTGCCTGAAGGCCTTTTCGCCGGCGAAGATCTCAAACCAGCGAATCGCCCGTGCGCCGCCGTAGGCCTTTTCCACTGCGGCGTCGAAGACCCTCTGCGAGGCCTTCCAGATGTCGCGCCCCGTGCCGTCGCCTTCAATAAAAGGAATGATGGGATTCGCGGGCACCTCATACTGCCCGTTCCGGTATTCAATAGGCTGGCCGTCCTTGGGCAGTTCCAGCCCGTTATAGGTATCTTGCATGGTCTTGATTTGCTCCTCTTCCACAATCTTAGAGGACGCGCCAGCCATCCGAGATTCAGAGATTGAACCAGGCATTCCAATTTCGCGAACCTCGGCAAAGTCGATGTTTTGAAAGGGCACGGATTCACAGGCTGCGGAAAAACTCGATTTTGTGGGCTTTGTAACAAGGGCACGGCTTCAGCCGGGCCGCAAATACAACAAAAAATGATGGGCTTTAACCCCTGCGGGATGCATATCGGGGATTTCAACCCAATCACCAGACTTTTTCCGCAGCGAGCACATCGCCATCGTCGCGCTGACAGTGCGGGATATTTTGGACGAAACTGTCGCGCAAAGGCTAGTCTGAATTTGTATGCCGCGTGCCCCATCCATTCCGCGGTTTTGCGGAATGGGTGGGAAACCACGCACCTCTATGGCGCGCAGCCAAAGGCAACTGGTCCCAACTTAGGTTGTACGAGCGCACGAGCGGCTGCTCCATGCAATGGCCCCACCGCAGGGGTTTTTCTGCACTTCAGCCGCAACCGGCCTATAATGAGGCATGGCGACTGCGCGGCAGATCGAATCGGTCGAGCTTCCCGGCGTGCCTCCGGCTCCAGCGGAGAAGACGGCGCCGATTGAGCCCGTCCCTGCCCCGCCTGTCCCTTCCCCACCCATCATGTTTGACCAGCACGCCATGGATGCTCGCGTCGAGGCTCTGCTCAAACTCGTCCACGCCAATCGCCCCAGCGACGACATTGCCCTGGTCCGCAAAGCCTGGGAGTTCTGCGCCCGCCACCACGCGGGCCAGATGCGCGCCTCCGGCGAGCCGTACATCGTTCACCCGCTAGAGGTGGCCGAGGTGCTGGCCGAGATGAAGATGGATTCGACGGCCATCGCCGCCGGACTGCTGCACGACGCGGTCGAAGACACGCCCGCCACCAATGAAGAAATTGAGGCCGGCTTCGGCAGCCAGGTCGCCCACATCGTCGAGGGCGTCACCAATATCGACAAGATCGAATTTGCCAATCGCGAAGACCGCCAGGCGGAAAATGTCCGCAAAATGCTGCTGGCCATGGTCTCAGACGTGCGCGTGGTGCTCATCAAGCTGGCCGACCGCCTGCACAATATGCGCACTCTGGAGCACTTGCGGCCGGAGCGCCGCGACGCCATCGCCCGCGAAACGCTGGACATCTACGCGCCGCTCGCGCACCGCCTCGGCATGGGCAAGGTGCGCGGCGAGCTGGAAGACCTGGCCTTCCGCTACACTGACCCGGTCAGCTACGAGCAGGTTTCGGCGGCTGTTGAATCCCGCCGGTCCGAGGGCGAGCAGTTCCTGCGCAGCGTTGAGGACACGCTCGCCGAGCAGTTGCGCGAAAACGGCATTGAGGCGCGCGTCGAGTGGCGCATCAAGCGCATCTATTCCATCTTCCAAAAGCAGCAGCGCTCCAAGGTCAGCTTCGATCAGGTCTATGATCTGCTGGCCATCCGCGTTATTACCCAGGATGTAGCAGCCTGCTACGCTGTCTTCGGCCTCATTCACACTCTTTGGCGGCCGGTGCCGGGACGCATCAAGGACTTCATCGCCATGCCCCGCGCCAACCACTATCAATCGCTGCACACCACGGTGATGAGTCCCAGCGGCCACCAGTTCGAAGTGCAGATCCGCACCGAGGAGATGCATCGCGTTGCCGAGGAAGGCATCGCCGCCCACTGGAAGTACAAAGCCGGCAGCGGCGTGGTCAACGCCCGCGACGAGGAGCGGCTGAACTGGATCAGGCAGTTGGTCGAGTGGCAGAAGGAGATGACCGACCCCAACGAGTTCCTCTCCAGCCTCAAAATGGACCTCTATCCCGACGAGGTCTACACCTTCACGCCCAAGGGCAAGGTCGTGGTGATCGCCGCCGAGGGCACGCCGGTTGACTTTGCTTACACCATTCACACCGAAGTCGGCCACACCTGCGTCGGCGCCAAGGTCAACGGCCGCATGGCTCCCTTGCGCACCAAGCTGCGCACCGGCGACATAGTGGAAATCATCACCCAGAAGGACCATAAACCGAGCCGCGACTGGCTCACATTTGTTAAAAGTCCCCGCGCCCGCAACAAGATCAAGCACTGGCTCAACGAAGATCGCAGGCGCCGCGCCGTCGAGATCGGCCGCAAGCTGTTGGATCGGGAGGCGCGCAAGTTCAAGGTCTCGCTCAGCCTTGTAGGCGACCAGGACCTGGGGCGCATCGCCAACGAATATAGCGTGGCTACGGCCGCCGATCTACTGGCTGCCCTGGGCCAGGGCAAGCACTCCGCCCGGCAGGTGCTCAGCAAGCTGGCGCCCGGCAGCACCATTCTTCCAGAGGCCGAGGTTGCACCTGAGATCAAGCCCGCCGGCACGGGCGAGGCGGCCATGTCCGACGCCGTGCGCAAGCTGCACCTCACCGGCTCCGACTCGCTTCAGGTTGAGGGTCAGAACGACCTTCTCGTCTATCGCGCGCGATGTTGCAACCCCATTCGCGGCGAAGAGATCGTCGGCTACGTCACTCGCGGCAAAGGCGTCGCCGTTCATGCGCGTGGCTGTCCCAACGTGCAAAACCTTCTCTACGAGAGCGACCGCCGCATCAATGTCGAGTGGTCTCGCCAGGGCGACCAGGCGGGCAGGCCGCAGCGCTATCCTGTCAAATTCACCGTCTCCTGCGATGACCGCGCGGGAATGTTGAAGGAACTGATTGCCGTTCTCTCCGACGACAACTCCAACATCAGCGGCGTGGATATTCGCAAGGACGAAAACGGCGAGGCCGTCGTCGAGCTGGTCGCAGAGGCTGAGGATGTACGTCACCTCAACCGCATGGTCCTCGGCCTGCGCCGCGTTCCGGGCGTCCGCGCCGTGCAGCGCACCCAAAAGCTGTAAGACATCCATCCCCCGCTCAATTGTTCTTGACATCCTGATCATCGCTGGAGAAGAATGGCGGACGAAGCAAAATCTGTTATTTTTGTGCGCTCCAGAAGCGATTCAGGGGAGGGAAAGTGAAAAACGCAGTGAGAATCTTTGCATGGGGGACGTTAGGTCTATTAAGCGCCGGGTTGTGGCTGGCGGGATGCAAATCGGGACCGGAGTTAACCAAGGCAAATGCGCTGGCATTGATCCAGGCCAATTACGACCAGCGTCCAGCCGCCGCCGCCAACATCAGGGTGGACGATCTGGGAATGAGGCAGGGCATTACCGCCCGGTATTGGGAGCGGAGCAAGGTCTTCCCCAACAATTACTGGGGCGACTTCACTCTTACCCCAACGGGCAAAAAGGCGCTCAAGCTGCCGGATGGAAGCAGCGTCATCCAGTGGCGCCCGGAGAACGCCCAAGATAAGCGCTTTGCTGTGACTGTGCTGCCGCTCACGGCCAGTCATCTTAAAGCCCATGACCTGCAGGAAATTGAGGATACCACGCTTCCTGGTGTGGCAATTGCCAAGGAAGTCCAGTTTACCGAGGGCGTGAATCTGGACAGTGCGCCGTCGCCGCTGCAGCAGATTGCGCACAACCCAGGCAACAAGCTGAGCACCACGCGCCGGGCCGATTTCTCCTACGAGAACGGAGCCTGGAAGCTGCTCTCAATCAATTAGCGCCATTCCCTGGTGGTGTAAGGAAGCTCCGTGCCCCATCCTTGCGTTTTTTCGGACGCAAGGATGGGGCATCTCTATTTGAGCCCTACATTGCAGTAGAATTGCCCACCATTGTATTTGCCAGATCCCAGGCAAGGGGGCAACCATCGCAGAGGGCCTTACGGCGGCAATGCGCCTTGCCCACGGCAACCGCAAGGGCGTGGAACTCGTTGAAGAGTGGAGCCTGATTCTGCGCAGGCTCGGCGGCGAAGGTTTGCTGGGTGAGCGCGGCCAGCGCATCATACCCCTTACGATTGCGGCCCGGCGCGGGCGATAGCAGCCGGTGGCGCTCGACGATGCGGCGCAGATATTCGTCGGCCACGGGAACCGGATGGCCGAGCGCGTAAAGCAGAATGGCGTCGGCGCTCTCCGGGCCAACGCCGGGCAAAGCGAGCAGACGAACGCGCAGTGCGGAGGTGGGCGCGGCGGCAAGCCTATCGAGCGAACCGTCGAACTCGCTGTCGAGCATGGACACAAAGGCCTTCAGCGCGGGTGCCTTGCGGCTATGAAAGCCGGAGGGTTGAATCATGCGCTGCAACGCTTCAAGCGAAAGAGCGCGCACACCGTCCACGCTCAGCGCTCCGGCCGCGCGCAGATTGCCGAGCGAGCGCTCGACGGCCTTCCATGCTGTGTTCTGCGTGAGATAGGCGCCGAGGATCATCTCGAAGCGCGTCTCCGCCGGCCACCAGTGCTGCGGGCCGTAGGCCGCAAAGAGCCGGTCGTGCATCTGGCGCAGGCGCTGGGCGGGAGTGGGCGGTTTCGAGGTCACGGCTGAAGTTAGGATAAAGGGTGAAGCCACAGCTACAGGAGGCCTGCGATGAAGAGTCACACGGAGTACCTGGTTTTTGAAACCAGAAAGCGGCGGGAGATGGTGCATATCACCGACGAAGTGGAGCAGATTGTACAGCGCAGCGGCGTAAAAGACGGGCTGTGCTTTGTCTCGCCGATGCACATCACCGCGGCGATCTACGTGAACGACCTGGAGAGCGGGCTGATTGAGGACATTGGCAAGTGGCTGGAGGAGTTGGCCCCGGCGCGCCCCGATTACCGGCACCATCAAACGGGCGAAGACAACGGCGACGCGCATCTGAAGTCGTTGCTGCTGCATCACGAAACGACGCTGCCGGTGACGAATGGCAAGCTCGATCTGGGCACATGGCAGCGCGTCTTTTATGCCGAGTTTGACGGCCAGCGGCGCAAGCGGGTGATCGTGAAGGTTCTGGGCGTGGTGTAGGCGCGCGCAAGACGGACCACTTTACTGCCTCTTCAGCGCCCGCTTCAAGACCGTCTCCAGCGCCGCTTTCACCTCTGCGTACTCGGCAGGCGCGAGTGTACCGGCGATTCTTTCGCTCTCTAGTGCAAAGAGCTCTTCCTTGAGCGCGTTGAGCAGGGCCGCGTTGCGGGCGGTGGAAGCTGCGAATGCCGGCGCGACGACGGCTGCCGAGACTGCTGTTGATGACGCGGGTTTGCGCAGGAAGAAGGCCGCGCCGGCCGCCAGCAGCAACGCCAGCACGCTCAGAATCCACCACTTGTACTTCGTCAGCGGGTCGGGCGTATTGATGGGGTTGGCCATGCCACCGCCGGGCTGCGAGCCGGGAGCGCCAGCGTCTTGCCCAGCGCCGCTGTCGGCCTGAGCGCCTTGCGCGCCCTGATCTTCGCGCGGCAGAGAGCCGACGCCCGCCACGGTGAACTCCAGCGGCTTGCCGGGGGTGGCGTTGCGGGCTACGAAGGTTTGAAAGCCGGGGTCCTGCGGCGCGGATTGGAAGCCCGAACTCGCGCCCGAAGTAAAGGTCATGCTTTTAGGCAGCATCACCCAAACGGTTCTGGCCGGAATCGAAACCAGAGGGTGGAAGGTGAACTTGCCTGCGCTGTAAGGCAGCTCGTATTCAATTTGAAAGAGCGTGCCCTTGTCACCATCGTCGGGCTGAATGGGAACATTGAAGGAGTAATGGCCCTTGGGGCCGTCGGAGTCGAGCTTGAGCGAGGTGGGCAGCCCGCCGGGCCGCTGCGCCGAGGCTGCGTCCACCACGGCTTCAGCAGGCAGCACAATCGCAAAGGAGCGCTGGCTCCATTGGGTGCGCGGCGGCACACTGGCGTTATGCACGGAGTAGCGCTCGATGACGCGCAACTGCCCGTGGTCGGATTCGACAATGCCCACTACATCCTCTTCGATGACCACGCCATCGACTTTGGGAGCCACGTCATAAACCGCGATGTCGCCTGGCGCGCCGCCCTCGGGCGCAGCGATGAAGTAACTGGCGCCTTGATGCGTGACGCGCACCAGGTAGCTGCTAGTTCCCGGCTTGGCCAGCGAGTAGCGGCCGCGGGCGTCGGTGGTGGCGCGGGCTGCTTCGTTCATGCCGGCCCGCACATCCACCAGCACAACCGCATCGCCCGCCGCGGGCTTGCCTGTCGTCTTGTCCGTTACCGTGCCGGTCACTTGAGCGTGTGCCAGTGCGCCCGCGAAGAGCAGGATCAGGGCTGCGGCGCAATGCAATGATTTCGTGGTCATCGGGGAGTCCTCAATGTGCTGTCGATCTCGGTTGGTTGGCGGTTTCGCCCATCACTCGCAGAAGCAGGAAGAGTTCGTAGCAACTCCCGCAGGGGTCTATTCACAATATAGTGTAAGGGATCATCCCCAACTCATGATCCCTATTCCTTTTTCCCTGCTTCTTCGTCGCCCGCATCCTCCACCAGCACCGCCGAGCCGGGGATCACGTCGAAGCTGGCCGCATCTTTCCCCGTGGGCTGGAAGGTAACGCGCAGCGGCTCGCGCTGCCACTCAGCGGGCGCGCAGACCGGATCGGAGTGGCTCTCCGCATCGAAGGACGAAAGTTTTTTGGCCAGCACAGGCTTGCGCGCCGCCACCTGCGCGACGACGCCGTAGAGGCTCTTGCCACTGGCCGTTACGCCGCAATAAGCCGCGTAGTCGCGGAACCAGGCGACATGGCTGACGCTGGGATCGTAGTCGGGCAGCTTGAGCGCGACGATATGGCCGGTGACACGGTCCACCAGCAGCCAGGGGCCGCGCTGCCAAACCCAGGGACTGGCTGGCCGCATCAGCTTTTTTGGAGATTTTTCAGAGGGCAGAGCGTCGTTGATCTTGAGCACGCGGCGGACGACGAAGCTGCGGTCGGTCACGTCGTGGGCCTCGCCGGTGGTCCACTCCTTCAGAACGCCATCGACGAGCAGGGCGCGAATCTTCAGCTCGGTTTCGGCAGCCGCCGCGCCCGCCGGGTCGCCAACCTTGGAGTACGGCACCTTCTTCATCGCGCCCAGCACCACCGTATGCACCTTGCGCGGAGCGGCGTGAATAACTGGTAAGACAGAGAGCAATATTACGATTGCAACGATTGCCAACCACGATTTTCTGCTCATGAAATCTGCTCCCGATGAATTAGGTTCCATTTAGGTTTCGTCGTGCCCCACCCTTCGCAAAAAACGCGAAGGATGGGGCACCAGGCGACCGAACATTTACAAAAGATCGAATGCGGTCAAAATGCCAAGGAGCCTTGATTTCCCAGAATCTTTCTTTCCTCGACTCTCTTGTTTTGGTTCACTCCCTGGTGTTGGTTCCGTAACAAGTAATACATTCGTGTATTTATCAGTTCTTCCATCAGGTTTCATTTTCTTCAAGGCTTCTACACGCTCCGTATTAGGAGCGATTTCAACAGCATCATCCAAGAGTTTTTCGTTCTCTTTCACAGCATCTTCAAGGACTTTAGACAATTGAGCCTTACGATTTGTGTTCGGATCCATCCCTAGATATTTTGCGACTGAAACGTCAGAAATAATTCTCCAGGCTCCATCGAAAAAGACCGGCAGGTAAGAAAAGGAATTGGAAAGCATTTGCTGCCTAATGAAGCCGACAGGCTGCCAAAGCTCGGCGCGGATGGGGTTTGTCACCATTAAATCAGATACCACTAAAGGCTTCTTCATATTGTTTTTCACCGCATCCTCAAAGATGATTGACAGCTTGATTGTTTGGACAGTAAGAAGACGGGCAAACGCACCCTGATGCAATGCGTCGTTACGAGCATCCGTTACCCATTCATAAAGATCCCTAACCGGCGTGAAGAAATTTCTTTTTATGCTGGAAAGCTCTGATATGTCAGATTTTTCTGCAAGTTTGAGAAGCACACAACTGTAACGATCTAAACCTCTCATCTCGCCTTCGAGGTAGGATCCGAGTCGTTCGATAGCGTGTATGATTACTTCAAATCCCTCCGCATCGGCTAACACTGCAAGTCTAGCGGAGCGTAGCTGGTCTACAAAAAAGGTGGCAGATTCCCTGTCTACTGCTAATGCTGCCAAACGGTCTGTGCGGAGCTTCCTCACCGCGGGAGGTACGGGTTTACGGTCATTTGCTGACATCTGGAACCCTGACATGCAGTATACGCCTCAATGAGTCCACCGCCGTGCCCCATCCATTCCGCGTTCTATGCGATGGGTGGGGCACCATGACCCTCATGCGAGCGGTTAGCAAGCGGCTGCTGCATGCAATGCCTCCACCGCCCGCGCCACGCGGAAGGCCGTGCCCTCATTCAAATGCGCGGCTAAGACCTGCATCCCCACCGGCAGGCCGGCCTTAGTCGCGCCGCAGGGAACAGTAACTCCGCAGATGCCGGCCAAGCTCGCCGTCACCGTGTAAATGTCGGCCAGATACATGGCCAGCGGGTCGCCGGTCTTCTCGCCCAGCTTGAAGGCGGGCGTGGGCGCGGTGGGCGTGACAATCGCATCCACTTCGTTGAAGGCGCGCAGATACTCCTCGGCCAGAATGCGGCGGACCTGCTGCGCCTTCAAATAATAAGCGTCGTAGTAGCCCGCGCTGAGCGCATAGGTGCCGAGCAGAATGCGCCGCTTGACCTCCGCGCCAAAACCCTCCTCGCGCGAGTGCCGGTACATATCGGCGAGCGTGGCAGAGTCTTTTGAGCGCGGCCCGTAGCGCACGCCGTCAAAGCGGGCGAGATTGGCGCTGGCCTCGGCGGTGGCGATCAGATAGTAGGTCGGGACGGCGTAGCGCGTGTGCGGCAGATGGACCGGCTTGATCTCGCAGCCCGCGGCCTGGAGCGCGGCAATGCCCGCTTCGATGCAGGCGCGCACTTCGGGGTCGAGGCCCTCGGCGAAGTACTCGGCCGGAACGCCGATGCGCAGGCGCTCTGCTGGCTTGTCGCTCTCGGCAGCGTAGTCGGGCACCGGAGCCGGGGAGCTGGTGGCGTCAAGCGGATCGTGGCCGGCGATGACAGAGAGCAGCGTCGCCGCGTCGCGCACATTGGCGGCGAAGGGGCCGACGCGGTCGAGCGACGAGGCGTAAGCGATGAGGCCATAGCGCGAGACGCGGCCATAGGTGGGCAGCACGCCGACGACGCCGCAAAAACTGGCCGGCTGGCGAATGGAGCCGCCGGTGTCAGAGCCGAGCGTGGCCACGGCCATGTTGGAAGCGACCGCCGCCGCCGAGCCGCCGCTGGAGCCGCCGGGAACCCGCTCCGTGTCAACGGGATTGCGCACCGGCCCGTAGGCTGAGTTCTCATTTGACGAGCCCATGGCGAACTCGTCGCAGTTGAGCTTGCCCAGCAGCACCGCGCCTGCCGCTTCGAGGCGCGCGACCGCCGTGGCGTCGTAAGGCGGATGGTAGCCCGAGAGAATCTTTGAGCCAGCCGTGGCCGGAGCGCCGCGCATCACCAGCACATCTTTGATGGCGACGGGAATGCCGGCCAGCGGAGGCAAAGGATCGCCCTGCGCGGCCAGCGCATCGATGCGCTCGGCCTGGGCGAGCGCGCGCTCTTTGGTGAAGCTTAGATAGATATTCAGCCGAGGATTCTTCTTCTCGATGCGGTCGTAATAACCGGCGGCAAGATCGGCGGCTTTGGTTGTGCCAGCGCTGATGCCGGCGCGTAACTCGGCCAGAGTCTTTGGATGTTCTACGCAGGATTCTGTCGTTTTCGTATCGGTGTCCAAGAGAATCTTCCTTCCCATGCCTCTTTCGGCCCAGTTGATACCGAATCATCGTCGCCGGACTGTTCGTTTTCCACCCTTCGCAAAACCCGCGTAGGATGGGGCACCCAATATTTCAAGAGCAATGAAAATGCACCTACCGCTCAATCACCTTGGGCACCTTGAAAAACACCCCGTCCGTCTCCGGCGCCTGTGAGAAAACGACGGCGCGATCGAGCGAGGGCTGCGGAACATCTTTGCGCAACACGCCTTCGCCTGCGGCGTTGAAGAGTTCAGTCACCTGGGCCAGCGGCTCGATGCCGCTCGTGTCAATTTCGTTCAGCTCGGCCACGTAATCCAGAATGGCATTCAAATCGCCGAGCATGCGCGGCATCTCCTCCGGCTGCAACTCAAGGTGGGCCAGCTCGGCCACGCGCTCGACTTCTTCCACGGTAACTTTGCTGCGCTTTTCCAATGGTTGAGTCCTTTCTGGCATTATCCGCGGCCCTATAAACGGCCAGATGCAGCCGCTTCGGTAATGGTCTGAAGATAAAGTATAGCTTTTCGGGATTGCGCTCCGCACTCTCCCGATCTTGCCCGCTCTGGTTCGCCGGCTCACTCTGCGCAACCTTTTGCAACGCCGGAATGTTAGGCTGATGCTGAAGCATTTCTCTGCCGCTGCGTGGCAGGGATCACCACGAGGCCTGAATCGCTTGCCTGTTTACCCCATTGAGCCGCCAGAGCACCGCGAATTGACACGGCCCCGTCGTCTTCAAGCCGTGCCCGCGCCAGCTCGTCAGCGGCGCAAACTGGCCGGCAAGTTTGCCCTCTCCGGACTGCTCACCCTGGCCGTGATTACCGGCTCGCTGGCCGGGCTGACGCTGGTTTATTCGGTCGATTTGCCGCAGATTCACGATCTGGAGCGATATCGTCCCTCTACGACCACGGAGCTGTACGACCAGAAGGGCCGCATCATCGGCTCCTTTGCCCTGGAGCGGCGCGAGGTGGTCAACTACGACGACTTTGCCCCGGTACTGCGGCAGGCTGTGATCTCCATTGAAGACAAGAGCTTCGAGTCGCACTGGGGCATCAATGTGCTGCGCATCGCCGGCTCAGCCTGGCACGATTTGCGCTCGCACGGACGCGCGCAGGGCGCATCCACGCTGACTATGCAGTTGGCGCGCAACCTCTTTCTCTCCTCGGAACGCACCGCGACACGCAAGGTACAGGAGGCCTATCTGGCCATCCAGATTGAGCGTGCCTTCACCAAGGAGCAGATCTTCACGCTCTATGGCAACCAGATTTACCTGGGCAGCGGGATGTACGGCTTTGAGGCCGCCTCGGAGTTCTACTTCAGCAAGCACGCGCGCGATCTCAACCTGACCGAAGCGGCGCTGCTGGCCGGCTTGCCCAAGAGTCCCGTCGGCTACTCGCCGCTTCTGGCGCCCGACAAGGCACTGCGCCGGCGCAACCTGGTGCTCACCGAGATGGAGTCGGACAAGGTGATCTCTCACGAGCAGGCCGAGCAGGCCCGCAACGCGCCGCTGGGGCTGCACATTGCGCAGCCGGAGATGTCCGTCGCTCCCTGGTTTCAGGAAGAAGTGCGACAGGAGCTGGAAAAACGCTTCGGCACTGAGCAGGTGCATGAGGCCGGCCTCAAGGTGGAAACCACGCTCGACCTCGATCTGCAAAAGACCGCCAACATCGCTGTGGCCGACGGCCTGGCCACCTATGAGCGACGGCGCGGGTGGGTGGGCGAAAATGGGCCGGGCAGGCTGGAGAATGTGCTGGCAGAGGGCAGCACGATTGAGGAGTACAAGCACCCAGACTGGACGATGAAGGCGGCTCCGGGCGACTACGTTCACGCCGTGGTCACCAGTGTGCTGCCAATGGAGATTCGTGCCCGCGTTGGCAAGGGCGAAGTTGTGATTCTGCCCGACGATTGGAAATGGACCGGCCAGCGTTACGCCGATGCGCTGGTCAAACCGGGCGATGTGATCTATGTACATCTGACTGACGCGATGGAGGGCACGGCGCGGCGCGCGACACTGGAACAGGACTCCGGCGCCGAGGGCGCGCTGCTGGCCATCGACAACACCACCGGCGACGTACTGGCCCTGGTGGGTGGGCGCGACTACGCGCTCTCGCAGTTCAACCGCGCCACCCAGGCCGAGCGGCAAACCGGCTCCAGCTTCAAGATTTACGACTACACCGCGGCCATTGAAGACGGCGCCAAACCCTCCGACATTGTCGTAGATGGGCCGGTCAGCTTTGGGGGCTACACGCCGCACAACTACGAAAACGATTACAGGGGAGCGATGACGCTGACCAGCGCATTCGCCGAGTCGCGCAACATTCCCGCCCTCAAACTGGCGGCGCGCGTGGGCATTCACAAGGTCATCGATCTGGTCCACCGCTTCGGCGTCACCTCGAATATTCCCGCCTATCTGCCCGTCGCTCTGGGCGCGGCTGAAATCACTCTCGAGGAACAGGTGGCCAGCTACTCGGTCTTTCCCAACGACGGGTTGCGCGTTACACCGCGCCTGGTTCGCAAGGTCCAGAACGCTGACGGCATCACGCTGTGGGAAGAGCCGCCAGCCGTGAACAACGTCATCGATCAGCAGACGGCACGCACCATGATGAGCCTGCTCCGCGCCGTCACCCAATCCGGCACCGGCGCGGCGGCCGCGCAACTGAACCATCCGTTGGGCGGAAAGACGGGTACCACCAGCGACTACACCGACGCCTGGTTCCTGGGCTTTTCGCCCTCGGTCACCTGCGGCGTCTGGGTGGGCTTTGACAGCCGCGAATCGCTGGGCGACAAGGAGACCGGGGCCCGCGCCGCTCTGCCCATCTGGATGACGTGGATGCGCGCCGCCATTGTGGGCAAGGACGACGAACACTTCCTGGGCGATGAAAAGAAAGCTCCTGCAAGCAAAACAGCAGCGGCCGCTCCCGCCAAGCCGGCTGCGCCCAGCCCTTCGGCCAAACCGCAAGTCAAACCGGCATTGCCTCCGCCGGCCACGCCGAAATAACTTTAGCTACCCATGAAGACATATATTCGTGTCACAAAACTTGGTGCTGCTCAATAATGAAGAACGCGGACCTTGCGGTCCGCGTTTGGTTTTTGGGAGTGGATTGTTGGCTATTGCGGCAGTCAAGGCTGAAGCCCTGACCTACCAATCGTGCCCTTTCAAAGCCGCGAGAAGCAACCGCAGGCCCTTCGACTCCCCTTCGCTGCGCTCAGGGTCGCTCAGGATGACAGCTCTATGGAAATGAGCTAATGACTCCCACCCTAGGCGCAAAAACTAAGACGCGCCGAAGGTGGGGCACCCAGATTTCTTTGACCCTAAATAACAAGCGTGGACCCGGAGGTCCACGCTACAGCCGGCCGGGAGGCCGGCGCTACAGTTTCATGCTCGTGGATCGGCGAAAGCCGGTGAACGACTGTTACTTATGCTTTGACTGGCGTGGTAGCGGCCAGACGCTCCTTGATGATTTCGTGCCCACGCGTCAGCAGTTCTTCCAGCGGCAGCTTGCCGGAGTCTACTTCAGCGAGGAGGGCGCGCTGGGCGGCGTACTCCTTGTTGACGATGCCGGCCTTGGATTGCAGCATCCTCCATGCCTTGCGGCGCTCGACGCAGAACATGATTAACTGACGGCTCAGCGCGTAGTAAATCGTCTTGCCGGCTTCTTCCACGGTGATATAAACGCCGAAGTCGGGGATGAAGGCGCGGTGGCCCGGCGTGAGATAGCGGCGATAGACCACGTCCTGCTGCGTGATGCGGACCAGCATATTATCGAGCGGAATGAGCTTGGCCGCGGCCTCGGGCTTGATCTTCTTGAGGTGGTTGCGGAAGCGCGCCTCGGTGGTGCACCAGTGGGCGACTGTGTAGCGCCGGATTTCGCCGGTGGTTTTGTCTTTGGTCTCGTACCAGTCCAGATCAATTGAGGGATTGCCCTTGATGTCGAGCGCCTCCTGATAGGTTTCGCCGAGTCTTGGATTGAAGACGAACTCCGGCACGCCGCGCGAGTCGCGCACGCGCTGGGCCTGGAAGAGCGCCATGTCGTCGGCGACGCCGTGCTCGGGCTGGCAGGTGGTGAAGGCCTGAATGAAGAGGGTGCCACGATACTCCAGGCCGTCAAGGATGGCGCGGTAGAGCTTGGGCGCGTTGGCCATGGAGACCTGCGCGACAAAGGGCGAGCCGTGACCGGCGAGGAAGGTCTCGGCGACGGTCTTCTTCTCAGTGTTCTTGCCCTGGGTGGCCGCGCCGAAGACGTTCATGTCGTTGCCGCCGAGCATGGGCGTCGAATCGGAGTTTTGCCCGCCGGTGTTGGAGTAGACCTGGGTGTCGAGCATGAGCACCTTGACATTGGGCCGGTTTTGCAGCATCACCTTGCTCATGTTTTGATAGCCGATGTCGCCCATGCCGCCATCGCCGCCGACGGCCCAGACCTTGGGCAATTCGATAACCTCCTGGTCGGTCATCAACGCGTCAGTGAAGTGGCTGAGGTTGTAATACTCCTGGGCGTCGATGACATTCTTACACCCCACGGACGAAGACCCGTCCGCGGGGACCCCGGCGTCGCGCGTGAGCAGAATGTCGGCCAGCCGCTCAGGAATGACGGAGCGGCGCGCGTGATCGACGATGAAGCTCTCGCCCATCAGCCAGCCCACGGTAACGCCATCCTGAAAGAGCGAGTTCATCCACGGATAAGGGTGGGGATTGTTGGGCGCGGTTGAGCCGTAGACGGTGTTGCAGCCGGTGTGCGCGGCCATGGCCATCACGCTCATGCCGTTGGCGAGACGGCCATCGACGGCTTGCAGGTTTTTGTGGTTGAAGGCCTCGGTGAGCAGCACCGCCGCGATGGCCTCGACCAGTTCGCTGTCGCTGATAGGCCCATGCTGATGCTCGTATTCCTTGATGCGGGCGCGGGTGTCGGCTTCGTCTTCACCACCCAGGCCAAGAATCAAATGCGCGATGGCCTGGCGCAGCAAATCGTACTCGGCCTGGCTGCGCGCCTTGAGCACGGCCAGCCGCGCCACGCCGCGCTTTTCGAGATCGCCGGCCTTGGCCAGAAAGCGGTCGCTCTTGGCATGGAAGACGGGGCGCATATACGCCTCAGTGACGGCGGCGATGGAGCGTAGGACGCTCTTTTCTCCGCAGCCCGCGCAAGCGCCGTCGCCGGAGACCAGCGCGTCGTAGTTGGAGCGCACCATAAGCATATTGCGCAGCGTGGCCGTTTTTGATTCGGCGGGATTGGCCGCGCTGAAGAGGCCGAGATACTTCTGCTGTGTGTCGGGCAGCAGGTCGAGGAAGTTGGTTCCGCTGGTGTGCTTGGCGTTGACCTCTTCAGTCTCCGGCACCATCTTGAGCGCCTGATGATCGCCGCAGGCGGTAACGCAGGCCGCGCATCCCTTGCAGAGATCGCTGACAAAGATCGAGAAGATGCCGCCCGAACCGGGAGCCTTGCGCTCCGGCGAACTGAAGATGGCCGTGACTTTTTGATAAGCCATGGGCACCTTGTCGAGAATGGCGAGAACTCCGTTCTTTGATTCTTTGGACAGGCCTTCGAGGGAATCCATAACGTCGCGCAGGATTGTTTGCAGCGGCGTTCCGGCCTTGGCCTCGGCCACCATGCGCTGGCGAGCGAGGCGCTCAATCTCCGGCAGCGCGGCCAGCAGCTTGGCGCGGTCTTTGGCGTCGGCAATGTAATGCGATACAGCCGTGCGCAGCAGCGTGCTCAAATCCTGCGCGGTGTTGGGAAGCGCCGTGTCGGGGCAGACGGAGATGCACTCCATGCACTGAGTGCAATTCTCGGCGATGAAGAGCGGCGTCTCGCGGCGGGCAACGTACTTGGAGGCGGTGTCGCCGGTGGCGGCGGCGATCATGCCCACGGCCGAGAGCGGTGTGGAGGGCTGATTGTAGCCGAAGTGGGCGCGGAACTCGGCGTCGAAGTTGGCCACGCTGGCCAGCGGCGTGCGCGCGGCCTGGCCAGCGGGCAGCGCATGTGAGCGGCAACCGGTGGCGCATCCCTCGCCTGCGGGAACTGTTTCCAAAATAGGCAGCAACGAAGCGCCGCGCAACGAAGAGTGATCAGCGGCGGTAAGCGCGCCGATCTTGATCTCCTTGACTTGCTGAAAGCCTTGCAGCATCACTTCCATATTTGACTGGACGACAGCTTCGCCCAGCTTGCCGAATTTTTTCACGTACTGTTTTTCGACGACCTCGTGATACTGATCCTGACTGATGCCGAACTCGTCGAGCAGTGTGCTGACGCGGAAGAAGGCGCCGAGAAAAGCGTTGCCCTGCATGCGCAACTGCAAGTCGGCACGGTCGGTGGCTTTTTTGGCGATTTCAAAACCAGGCAGCGTGAAGACGCGAATATGTTTATCTATGATCTGCTTGCGCGCCCACAGCGGCAGGCGCTGCCAGGCTTCTTCTCCCTCTGCGTCCGATTCCCAGACGAAGCTGCCACCCTCGGCCATGCCGTCTAAAGGATTGGTGTGGGTGAAGGCCTTGGGGTCGCAGCAGAGCACTACGGTCACGTGGCGGAGATCGCAGTTGACGCGGATGCGCTCCTTGGCCGCGACCATGAAATAGCTGGTCGGCGCGCCTTTTTTCTCGGAGCCATATTTGGGATTGGCGCTGACGTGGATCACTTCCCTGGGATTGCCGAGCGCGTCGCGCTGCCCATCGCGTTCAAAGATCAGATCATTCAAATCGCCGAGAATTGCGCCCAGATTCTTGCCGGTGGTGATGGCGCCCCAACCGCCGATGGAGTGGAAGCGCACGGCGACCGCGCCCTCGGGCAGCAGCGAGGGAGTTTCGTCGCCGATCACCGCGTATGGATGGTCGACGCCCAACACAAAAAAGTTCACGCCATCAGAGGCGCGCTTGCCGTCCTTGCGGGCGCGGCCTTCAGCGGCGTACTCATAGGCGCCAATGATGTGCTCGGGGCGGAAGTCGCGCGAGCCGAGGCCGTAGCTGCCGCCAAAAAGCTTGGGAACCTCAGCCAGCGAAATCGCCGGCAAACCAGCAACTCCTTGCACGGCCTTGGAGAGCGCGGTGCGAATGTCGCGCCCCAGCGGGTTGTCGCCGGCCATCGCCTCGTCCGTCCGCTCCAGAATGATGACGTTCTTCTTGCCCTTGAGCGCGGCCACAATCGCAGCCTCTGGGAAGGGGCGAATCACGTTGACGTGAATCGAGCCGACGCTGACGCCGCGCGTCTGGCGCAGATAATCCACCGCTGCCTCAATGTTCTCCGCCGCCGAGCCGAGCGAGACAAAAACTGTGTCAGCATCATCAGTTTTGTATTTGCTGATGAGTCCGTAGCGGCGGCCGGTCAAGGCGGCAAACTGCTCGTAAGCGTCTTGCAGAAAGGCGAGAATCGGCTCGGCGAAGTTGTTACGCCGCGCCACTACGCCGTTCATGTAGTGCTCCTGATTCTGCACCGGCCCCAGTAGAATCGGATTGGCCAGATCCATCATCTTGGGCACGCGCCGCCGCGTTGGCCCAAAGAGCGTGCGCTGCGCCTCGGTGGGGCAGTCAATAAGATCGTCGGGCGCGCCCAGAAATTCGCGGATCAACCCCGATTCATGTTTGTAAAAAGTGCGCTCCAAGTGCGTCGTCAAAAAGCCGTCCATGATGTTGATGCCTGGCGTCAGGCTCAACTCCGTCACGCGGCGCAAGATCAACGCCTGGTCGGCGGTCTGCTGCGCGTCCTTGCCGAAGAGCATGATCCAGCCGGTGTCCAGCGCGGCGTAGATGTCGTCGTGGCCGCAATGCACATTCAGCGCCTGCTTGGTGAGAGCGCGCGCGCCCACCTCGATGACCATCGTCGAGGCCTTGCCGGGCGCGTGATAATACTGCTCAAGACCATAGACGACGCCCTGGCCGGAGGTGAAGTTGACCACCCGCTTGCCGCAGACCGAGTGCGCAATCGCTCCACCCTGCGCCGCGTGCTCACCCTCCGTCTCAATGGCGATGGTATTCTGCCCGAAGGCATTCAGATGGCCCTCGGCATAGGCCTGCTGGAAAAGCTCGCCACCCTCTGTCGATGGCGTAATCGGATAAAAAACACCGGCGTCACAGATGCGCGTCTCAGTGTGGTACGAAACGAGCTGATTTCCATTGGCGGTTACCCGGATGCCGGGATAACGGGCAGAAGCTGTCATGAATCCCTCTCTGTTTGATTCGTCACTCTTTTGATGCTCCGAATGCCTCGTAAGCGTCGAAAATTCGCAGGAAAACTCACGCGCGCAACAGACCCGGCGCACTTTCGCGAATCGTTCCGGGCGCTGAAAAGCCGGTTCAATCTGGGAAGGCTCCTGAAGGAACTCCACTATCAGTGTAAAAGCCGGAGCTGCTGGAGGATATCCAGGGGGAGAATTCGCCTCGATACCACGACTCTATATATACAGTATGCACCTTTTCATGAGGCGAAAAGCTGCATGACGAGACGCTCAATGCTACTTGACCATGCAAGGCTGCAGTTGGTAGAAAAGGGCATCATGCAAATCGTTAGAAATGCTACCATGTTTGTCTTTGTTTCCATTCTGTTGATTGCCGGCTGCCCGGCCGGTCAAGCGGCTCAGACAAGCGATTCCGCCAAGCTGGCCGCAACCGCCGCTCAATCCCGTTCAGCCGCCGCGCCCGCCGCCGTCGCGCCCCAATCCGCCGCATACCGCCAGGTGCAGCAGCGCCTTGCGCGGGGATGGAACACGTGGGATGCGCATAGCGTTACAACCCACGTGCTTCTGCCTGAAGGCCTGGCCATTCATCTCGGCCTCAAGCTCAACACCACGGTCTATGGCGACGATTTTCTTCCCGGCGCTCTCATCGGCAAGATGGGGCCCAATGAGGAACGCGTTGTTCCCGGGCCGCACTCCTGGGATGGGAGCTACACCGAACTGCAAGTCACGTGGAGGGGCCACGTCTGGCGCGTCCAGAGCGCACACGATGGCGGCGACGAAGTGATTCTGGCCACGCCGCTGCCGTCGAAGACCGCTTCAACGCTTCCGCCGACGATGATTATCTCCGTCAATTTCCTCTGGAACCAGCCGGGCACGGCGCTGCGTCATGCGGATTTCATTGAAACGCATGGCGAGTCGGGCGCAGTGCCGGTCTATTGCACCTGCCTGACGCCGCAATCAAAGCTATCCCGCCAGTTCGTTGATCTGCCCATCGGCGGGCCGTACTTTGCCGCCAGCTTCACCCAGGCTGTGGGCATCAGCACCGGCCAGCGCCGCAGCGTCACAGAGATTCAGAAGATCATCGGCCAGCAGCAGGCCGCGTATAAAAACTCCACCTCGGCAGGACAAAAGGAAGCCGCGCCCATTGTGGACGCCATTGAAACCACCCTCGGATGGGACACGATCTACGAGGCGGAAAAGCAGCGCGTCATATCGCCGGTCAGCCGGCTCTGGAGCGTCAGTTGGGGCGGTTATGTGCTCTTCGACTGGGATACGTTCTTTGCGGGCACGCTGGCCTCGGTGGGCGACCGCGACCTGGCCTACGCCAATGCGATTGAAATACTGCGCGAGGAAACCCCACAGGGCTTTGTGCCCAACTACGCGCGGCCCGGCGGCTGGAAGAGCTTTGACCGCTCCGAACCGCCCGTCGGGGCCATCACCGTGCTTGGCCTCTACAACAAATATCACGACCGCTGGCTGCTTGAGGATACCTTCCAACCGCTGCTCGCCTGGAATCTCTGGTGGGCCGAACATCGTGACATTCAGGGATATATGGCCTGGGGAAGCGACGGAAACAATCTGCCCGGCGACCTCGATGACAGCGCGCGCGGAACCCGCGGCGGCGCCATCCTCGAATCCGGTTTGGATAACAGCCCCATGTACGACACCGCCACATATAACGCGCAATCGCATCTGCTGGAGTTCGCCGACGTCGGCCTGATGAGCATGTACATCGCCGATTGCAACGCGCTGGCCACCATTGCCGACACGCTCGATAAGCCTACCGATGCCGCGCAACTGCGCCAGCGCGCCGCGCGCTATAGCGCCAAGCTGGCAACACTGTGGAGCGACGACGCGGGAGCCTTTCTCAACAAGGATCTGCACACCGGGCAATTCAGCATGCGGCTCTCGCCCACCAACTTCTACCCGCTGCTGGCGCAGGCGGCTACCCCCGCCCAGGCGCGAACCATGATCCAAAAGCACCTGCTCAACCCCAACGAGTTCTGGGGCGAGTGGACCATTCCCTCCATCGCGCGCAACGACCCCGCCTTCAAGGATCAGGAGTATTGGCGCGGGCGAATCTGGGGGCCGATGAACTACTTGGTTTATCTCGGATTGCGCAACTACGACAACCCGGAGACGAGCCGCGAGTTTGCCCGAAAGTCCTATCAGTTGTTTCTAAAGGAATGGAGCGAAAACGGCCACGTGCATGAGAATTACAACGCCATCACCGGCGTGGGAGACGACGTAACCAGCAGTGATCGCTTCTATCATTGGGGCGCGCTGCTCGGCTATGTGGAATACATGGAGCAGAGCCGGCCCGGCAAGTAGGGATTGGCCTCTGGCCGGGCCTGCCTTCCGCTGCCCTCGGAACCGTAGCTACTCGACTGTAAAAGAGGCCGAGCGCCAGGGAGTTTGCTTGCCCGTAGAATCAGAGGCCTGAACCTCGACGCGATATGCGCCTGTGTGAAGCTTCTTGAAGGCAATGCCCTCAGCGATTGGAATAATGAGTTTTCCTGGATTGATATAGCTATCAGCGGAACGCAAACCTGTGTCCACAATTGTTTGACCGGTCTTTGACTCAATCACTCTCATTTCGTACTGAACTTTTGCTAGTCCTGATGCAAGCGCCGGTTCATAAACCTCGAAGTAACTCAACAAACTGTCGCCCTTGTGAATGCGCGTGTCTCCTGTAGGCGTGATCCCAATGCCTTTGCTGACCAGAGGCACGTACTCAGGCGCCGTACTCACTTCACCATCGGGAGGTTTCATTGGATTCGCAATACTCTTGCTTTGGCCATACTTCGGCCATACAACTGCCATTTTGGTAAATCGCTTGCCAAGAACGATCTCGCTGACTGCGATATTATTTGGATCATATGCCTCTACCGTGAAGGGCACATCCGCCCGTCCAAAGTTCTTGCAATCTGTTAAAACTATTCGCAGATTATAACTTCCGGCGGGAAGGTCAATCTGCGTTTCGTAACGAACGGGAAGACGAGAACTCGTACTTTCCACGGCTCCGTATTCTCTCATGATTTTGTCGTTGATCAAAGGTAGACCCGTATGTGTATAGAAATCCAGCGCCTTCGGCGAAAAAGCTATGTCACTGAAGCGTGAGACGAGAGTCCCTTCCTTGTTGTAGACCAGCCCAAGAAGGGTGACATCCGTTGTCCGATAAATACCATCCCAGTATGTACTGAGTGCACTCCATGGAAACTCCACCGCAATATTGACAAGGCCTGCGCTGGTACTGTTGAATGTGGCTGCCGCCTGGACCGTTATAGGTATTTTGGTTTTTTGGGCAGATGCCGCCGCTTCTTCCATTCGCTCTCCCGCCTTCGTTCCTTTCAATGGATCAGACGGTGAATGTTTCGTATTGCAGTACTCATTGCGGGAGTAGACAGATGCATCCTCGCGATCCACCGTCACTTTGATCTGATGACATGATCCCTCCACTGAGGATGGTGGATCGTAAAAAATCAGGTACCAGCTAAGATGATAAACATCACTTACTTGAGCTTGAACGTCATTAAATTGTAACAATTCGAGATTAGAACTAACCCAACGTCCATACGTGCCAGAGAATATGTCAGGACCTGCCCATATTCCTTTTGGCGTATCCGAATACTCTTTATGACTGATAATGCTATCGGGAACACTCCAGAAACGCACTGGCTCGACACGGAGATCCTTAATTGGCTGCTCGATTCCGTCTTCAAAGACGTGAATATCTTTGGATGTAAGTCCGGTGATTTCCTGCTCGATATTTTTCTTCTTCGCCTTACGTGGATCAACTGGAAACTTTTTAGGAACATAGTTCTTATTGGCGACGAAAACAGGAACAATAACTTCTCGCGCTTCAACTCGAATCGCAAATCGGTCACCGCTTTGGGAAGATACGTTCTCGCTCTGTGCAGAGAGTGTGGGTGTGAAAAACGCGATGAATCCAATGCCCGTAAATAAAATTAGAAAGATGCCTTGAATCTCCGCTATGAGATGATCGTGCATACAATCCATTCCTTGCGCCTCAAGAGGAGGGTGTTCAACGAGCTTTTTGCAACAATCGGCTGTGCCACAATCGAATTGACTCCCAGGGCGCAAAGCCTCTTCACTCTCTATAACACTACCGGCAGGCGGAAGTCGCGCTCAGGGAAGAATAACTTTTCTGGAAGGAGTTTTTTCGCAGCCTTCACGGTCGCGCCGGAAGGACATACAAGAGAATGGCGAAGTAGTGCGCGATGCTGCCGGCAAGCACAAACAGGTGCCATGTGGCGTGGAAGTAGCGCAGCCGGTCGAGGGCAAAGAAGATTATTCCCAGCGTGTAAGCCACGCCGCCCGCACCCAGCCACATCAATCCTTGCCAGCCGATGGCGCGGACCAGCGGCGCTACCGCAAAGACTACGACCCAGCCTTGCCCCAGGTAAACCAAGGCCGAAGCCACCTCGAAACGGCCCACGGCAAAGCTCTTGAAGATGACGCCGGCCACGGCCAGCGACCACTCGAAGCCAAAGAGGGTCCAGCCAATTGGCCCATGCAGCGAGATCAGCGCGAAGGGTGTGTACGTGCCCGCGATCAGCAGGTAGATGGCCGAGTGATCCAGAATGTGAAAGACGTGGCGCGCCCGCGTGCGCACCAGCGAGTGGTAGAGCGTGGAGCAAACGTAAACCAGCACCAGCGTCGCCGAAAAAACCGCGCAACAGGCCACGTGCCAGGCTGAGCCGCGAGTCGAAGCGGCGATCATGTAGACCGTGCCCACAATTGCCAGCACCGCGCCAACGCCATGCGTGATGGCATTGGCCAGAATATCGCCCAGCTTGTACTCGGATTGCACCCTTTAATCATAGCGCGCGCGAGTAGCGAGCCTCTGGCTAGAGCGCGGACGCCGGGCGAATAGCGAGCGGCTGCTCCATGCAATGGCGCAGGGGGCGCGCCGCGCGCAGTTGGCTCAACTCGCCGATCACGCGCGCGACGACTTCGTACCAATCGCCGGGGCGGCTCTGGCGCAGCAGCCGCGCTGTCGGATACCAGGGCGTGGCGTCCGTTTGCTGCATCCAGCGCCAGTCGCTCAGATGCGGCAGCAGAATCCACACCGGCTTGGCCAGCGCACCCGCCAGATGGGCGATGCAGGTGTCGGTGGTGATCACCAGATCGAGCGTGGCAATTAGCGCCGCCGTCTCGGCCAGGTCGCGGTCGCGGCTGCTGCCATCGAGCACCGTCACATCGCCGGGCAGCGCGGCCAACTGCTGGGCCGCCAGCCCTTTTTGCAGCGCAACCCAGGTAATATCAGACGTACGCAAGAGCGGCAGCAGCGTCTTTAGTTGCATGGAGCGCTGGCTGTCGGCCTTGTAGCGGGGATTGCCAGCCCAGGCCAGGCCCACGCGCAACTGCCCGTCGCCGGCGAAGATAGCGCTCTTCTCGGCCACCAGCCGAGGATCGGCGCCAAGGTAAGCGCCCGGCCAAGGAACCGTCTCCCTCGTGCTTCCGAAGACCGCCGGCAGACTCAGCAGCGGACATTCCAGATCGAACTCCGGCAGTTTGGCGCCTAGTAGATGCGTCTCGGCGAGGCCGGCGCGCACCACGGCCAGCGATTGCATCAGCCGCTCCACCGGCGGTTGCACCTGCAATAGAACCACCCCGCCGCGTGCCTCCACCAGCGTCGCGTAGCGGCAGAATTGAATGGTGTCGCCCAAGCCCTGCTCGGCGTGGAGCAGGATCCGACGCCCGTTGAGAGCCTCGCCCTGCCAGCGGGGCTGCGCAAAGACGCGCGGGGAGCGATGCACTTCGCGAAAGCGCCAGCGAGCCTCGTAGCCCTGCCAGCCGCGCTGCCAGTCGCCCAGCCGCAGACGGGTCAGCGCCAGATTATATTGCGCTCCGGCGCACTCGGGATCGCGCTCGACCGCCAACTCGTGCGCGCGCAGAGCCTCTTCCATGCGACCCAAATCCAGCAGCGAGTTGCCGCGATTGGAGGCCGCCGCGCGATGGCCCAGCGCCTCGGCTTCCAGAAAAACTGCAAGCGCCTCCTCAAAGCGACCCTCCTTGTGCAGCAGAATGCCATGCATATTCACGGCTTCAGCGTAAGCCGGATCGCGCGCCAGCGCCCAGCGCAACCACTGCCATGCGCCAGCCAGATCAAGTTCGGCGGCGCGGAACTGGCACCAGGCCACGAGCGTCTCCACCTGCTCCGGGTTGAGCGCAAAGGCCTTGCGCAGGCAGGCCTCGGCCTCCACCGGGCGGCGGCGCTCGCGCTCCAGGATCGCCCGATTCACCCAGCCGGAGATCATATCCGGGCGCAGCTCGACGGCCCGCCGAAGGGCTGCCTCGGCGTAGACCTCGCGCCCCTGCTCACGCAGTAGCGAGCCGAGATTCATCCAGGCAGCGGCAAAGTCGGGCCGCGAGACCAGCGCGCAGCGATAGCGTTGTTCGGCTTCCTTCAGCTTTTCCATGCGCGCCAGAACAAAGCCTGCGGCAAACTCGGCCTCGGCCAGCCTGGGACGCAGCAGCAGCACCTGCTGATAGCGTTCCAGCGCCTCTTCATTGCGGCCCAAGCTGGCCAGCGCATTGCCCATGCCCATTTGCGCGCCGGCCAGCGCCGGATTGCCGCGCAGCGCCAGCTCAAACTCGCGCATCGCATCCAAAGAACGCCCGGCGCCGAGCATCCACTCGCCCAGGCCGGTGTGCGCCAGCGGGTTCATGCCGTCAAGGCGAAGGGCTTGTTCATAGACGCACTTCGACTCGCCGTTGTGCCCCGCGGCCTTCAGCGCCTGACCAAGAGCCACCCAAGCCATGCTCATCCGTGGCGCCGCCGCCAGAGCCGCGCGCGCCATCTTCACCGCTGCATCCGTCTGACGGCTGGCCAACGCCACAAGGCTGATGCCGATCAACGCCTCAGGATGGCAGGGATTCTCCTCCAATATTCGCTGGTAACTCAGCGCCGCCTCGGTCAGATGCCCCGTCAAGCCATGCCGGGAACTTGCCTTGTTCGCCTGATTCGTCATAGGGGTTGGTAGATCGCCGCTTGCGGACAGTTTTATACGCGCAAAACCGTTGCCTGATTGCTCTCTTCTGGAAGCTAGGACGGTTGCGCCAGGCTCACAACAGGAAAACGCACGGCGAGCGTGAATTCTGGTTGAAGTTTCCCACTTTATACGGAATCCGCTTTTGGAACCGCAGCGGCTTACGTAGTCGGCGCTCAACGGCGCGTTGCTGGGATTCCGATCCCCGTACAATAGAAGTGTGACCAAAAACTCCTTATCCACGGCCCCTGTCGTGGGCTTCGTCTCGCTGGGCTGCCCAAAAAATCTCGTCGATTCCGAAGTGATGATGGGCCTGCTTGACCGCGCCGGTGCGCGGCTCACCACCCATCCAGAAGAGGCGGAGATTCTCATCGTCAATACGTGCAGCTTCATCGACACGGCCAAGCAGGAATCGATCGATACGATTCTGGAGATGGCTCGCCACAAGAGCTCCGGCTCGGCAAAAAAGCTGATCGTCGCCGGCTGCCTGGTGGAGCGCTACCGCGACGAGATCCAGAAGAGTATCCCTGAAGTGGACGCCGTCGTCGGTACTGGAGAGCTGGAATCCATTCTCGCAGCTGCCGGCCTGGCGCCTACGTCCGCCGCGCTCTCGCCCTTCAACATTCTCAGTAGCCATTCTGCGGAGACGCGCCCCGGAGAGGAATCCAAAGCCGGGACACACAAGACCGGCTTCCGCGCTGAAGGGGAGTTACGCGAGCGCCAGGGCCGCTTCCGTCGCGACGACTGGCAGGGCGCGGAGCAGCATTTGCCCAGCTACCTCTACGACGAATCCACTCCGCGGCTCCTCACCACGCCCTCGTCCTCGGCATACATTAAAATCGCCGAGGGCTGCGACCACCCCTGCTCCTTCTGCGTGATTCCCAATCTGCGCGGCAAGTTCCGCTCGCGCCGCTTCGAGTCGGTGGTCGCTGAAGCGCGGCAACTGGTCGCCCGTGGCACGAGCGAGATCACTCTGATCGGCCAGGACACCACCTGCTACGGCGAAGACCTGGGCCTCACAGACGGCCTCGCACTGCTGCTCGACGCGCTGGCGCGAATTGAGGGCCTGCGCTGGCTGCGTTTCCTCTACGCCTATCCCAACCGGGTTACCGGCAAGCTGCTGGAGACCATCGCCCGCCACGAGAATATCTGCAAGTATCTCGATCTGCCGCTGCAGCACGCCTCGCCTGCCGTGCTTAAACGCATGAAGCGCGGCGGCAGCGCCGAGATCTTTCTCAAGACTCTGGAAAAGGCTCGCGCAATGGTTCCCGGCGTCGCCTTGCGCACCACCTTTATCGCCGGCTTTCCCGGCGAGTCCGTCCCGGATTTTGATCTTTTGGTTGAGTTCATCAAGGAGGCTAGATTTGATTGGCTGGGCGTCTTCAATTACTCCGACGAGGAAGGCTCGGGCGCTTTTTCACTGGACGCGAAGGTCCCCAAGCGCACCATCGAAGCGCGCCGACGCAAGCTGATGAAGGTGCAGCAAACCATCAGCAAGCGCGCCAAGCAGCAGTGGGTGGGCCGCGAGATGGTGGTGCTGGCCGAGGGTGAAAGTGAAGAGACTCCTCTTCTGTGGGAGGGCCGCAGCCAATTCCACGCGCCGGAGATTGACGGCAAGCTCTACATCAACGACTTCGGCAGCCTGACGGCGCTGGAGCCGAGCCGCTTCTATCGCGCCCAGATCACCGAAGCGCACGAGTATGATGTGGTCGCCCGCATCGTCGATGGGCCGCTATAGTCCAGTGGCGCTTACCACTATGGAGTTCGTGGATTCCCTCACCAGCGATCATTCTTCGACGTTGCCGCCGATTACACTTTCACAAACGATCGGGTGCGAACCATCCAGTAGAGAATTAACCAAACTACTGCCAATGCCACCTATTGAGCAAGCGCCTCGCCCCATCTGCCGACTCGCGGGAGGAGGCTTCCGACGAAGACGTTGCCGATCAGTCGAAAATCGAACAAATTGGTTGCCATATATACGGCCAGAGCATTCATGCCAATTACAGAAAATGGAAACGCCCATTTTCTGTAGCCGAGGACATCGATGATCAGATAAAAGGTCGCCATCATCAGGCAGCTAATTCCCCCGGCGACGAGGACGAAGGAACTGGTCCACAATAGCTTGATGATTGGCAGCCAGATGCTCCAGATGAGGCCCAGGATAAGAAGACCCGCGCCATACGCGTACAGAGCCAGGCATTTTGCTCTTATGGATCGCGCGGAGAGAAGCAGCTCTCCAGCCAGCACTCCGATAAGGACCGAAGAAGCAAATCCGAGATAACTCAAAAACCATGTGTTCTCGCCATAATAAAAGCGCCCCATGATCAATGAGTCTATATAGGTAGCTGCGTTGCCGGTCGAAGTTAGCACTCCACGGCCAACGCCGGGTACAGGAATTACTAACAACAGGATCCAATAACTCAGCAGGAAGATCGCCGTGACGATTGCCTGTCCCTTTGCTCTCAGGTTCATCGTAACAATCGTAGCGATCAGATAGCCGGCTGCTATGCCATGAAGCACGCTATAGAAGGGGTGAAGGGTGGCCAGGTTGAATTGCAGCAGGTTGCCTTGCGCGACCATCCCCAGGGAAAACAAGATGATCGAGCGCCTGATGGCATGAGAGTAGATTGAGCGTCTGCTCGCGTTCCTTAGTTTGCGATTGGCTATGGAAAACGCGAGAGAGACTCCAACCATGAACATGAAAAGAGTCCAGATGATATCGAAAGCGTGCAATCCCACCCACGCGACGTGTTCAAACTGTTGCGCCAGTTCCGTTGAAAGTTTTCCGGGACACGCTTTAGCCAGGTCTTTGACAATCTCAGCGCCTCCGATAATCCACAGCATATCAAAGCCGCGGAGGCCATCCAACGACAGCAACCGATCCGGCCTGGTCGCGACTGGTTGCGGTGGATTTGACGCCAACTGCAAATCATCCTGGAATCGATGCGCGCCGGTTGTCATCTGTTCCTGCTCCCTGTTTTCATTGGCGATTCTACCATCGATGGCACAATCGTCATGCAAGGCAAAATGCTTATTCATAAGAGTGGCCACGACTGATCAGGCAAGTGGCCCGCCATCAGATTGTGTGGCACTTGCCGCTAGGAAGTTCGTGGATTCTCACCCTTTCAGCAAAAGACGCGGAAAGGATGGAGCGTCCTCAGTTACTTGACGTTGCGCCGGTAATCACTTGCCCGATGTACGAATGTCGAAGGTCGAAGGCAGTTCGCCAACAGCCAGCACCAGCGCCGGCTTCAGCTTGTTGATCAGCGGCAGATAGCGAGCATCCTGATACCTGCGGAAGGCATAATCATAGGCATTGACGCCCGGCATGCCCAGGAGCTTGGCATACTCGGCATCGCCTGGGGCCGCAGAGGAAGGCAGAATCAATGAAAGCCCCGCGTCAAACGGTTTCTTCATCGCCTTATTCTGGTAGCTATACAGATCAACGCCGTGGCGCCACATCACTTCGGCGACACTGACCATGATAGCCAGCGAAGCAATCTGATCCTCGGGTTTCTGATCAGCGCCCCAGAGACGATCATCGCGCAGGCAGGTGGGAGGGGAAGATTTGAAGCAGTCCATGAAGCCGCCGTTTGGCTTCTCCTTGCTTCCGCCCAGGCCGTAGAGAGCGCCGTTGACCATCTCTTGATCATCGAGCGTAATACCGGAGATGAAAATTCCGTAGAGACAAACCATTCCCCATCGGCCGTGGCCGGTGTACATGTATTTGGCTTTCTGTAGATGTTGTGCCATTGGCCGGATCAGACCCTGTTCAATGTGGGCACGATCCACGGTGGTGAACGCTGGAAGATTGTAGATCAGATCGTATCCAGAGCATGCTTTGGTCAGGAACATGCCGGCATCCCCACCATCGAAGCCATAGGCCTCAAAGTGATCGTACCCATTCGGGTCAGGCGCGGCATTGCCTTGTCCGTAGCCGTAGGCATCGGACAGGGCGAGGAGGAGTTGCTTGGCAAAGGCGGCGTACTGCTGGTTGCCGGTGAGCGCATAGAGAATTCCGAGATTCGAGATATCGGCGCTTCTTTGCTGCATTGCGGTGTTGAAGTTCCACTCCCAATTCCAATTGCCTTGCGGGTCCTGATATCCCGGCTTGAACGCGGGGAAGGTCCACTTCCCGTTGGCATCCAGCGTGTGTTCGGGCACATTCAAGGGTTGAGCGATTCGCTTATCTCCCCAGACCTTGAGTTGGTCAAACTCGGCCTTCATTTCAGGACTCGACTTGAGCAACTCCCGGTAACGGGCGATGTCTTGCTGGTCCCATACGGTAAAGGGATGGCCCTTAGTCATCCTGGGCTGCCCGGAGACCTGAGAAGGTCTCGAGGCCGGTGTTTGGGCCGGCAGCCAACTGCTGACGCATACAAACGAGAGGATGGACAACAGTGCTAGCGCATACCGTCGCAGCATTGAGACTCCTGAGAACTTGTTAATGAAGTTGGGATTTTCCATTTGACTTCCCTGTGAATTGTAGCAAGGACTTTTCATCGACTTGCAGGCGACCCGGTTTCTTGAAATTGCAGAGGCGAAGATGCAGTCACGAAAAAGTGCTCCTAAAGAGGCCTTTTTTTCGCGCGAAAATGACAAATTAGGCGTGTTTTTTGGCTAAAAAACGGTGGTTTTTCGGGGTTTGTGTTTACTGATGAGTACAGATGTCTTGTTGTTTAAGATGTTTATTATCTTTCGCTTGCATTGATTAGTTCCTCTCAGAAATTGTGTTTTGAGGGTGGGGGGGTGGGGGTGTCGCTGTTTTTCTTCCCCTTTTGTTCGTATTTCCTTTGCCCCCGCGCCCACCTGCGGTGGGGCCAGTCGGCGCTTGCGCGCCATGGGGTTTGTGGTAGCCCCTCTCCCTAAAAGCGAGGAACCGAGGGCACCCGCGCTCTCTTCTTTTTCCCGACTCAAAACCATTGTGCGGCACCTGCGGTGCGGCCAGTGGCTCGCTCTGCGCTCGCAAAGACAAAAATCAAAGATAGGCGGCTGGTGAACATGGTTTGATTGTGCGCCAAGAGAGGATATTTATATGCATACTATTTTCGGTGGGTCGGAAGGAGCTTGCGCGCCATGGAATTCGTGGTTTCCCACCCATCGCAAAGAACGCGATGGATTGATGGGGCACCCGGCAGCGGCTCGCTGCCAGGCGCCTCCTGTGGGTCAGGAGACCCACAGGACAGCCGACCTGGAGGTCGGCGCTACTAATTTGTCGGCGCTAGCAATTTGTCGGCGCTACAAATACGGAAAAGATCTAATACGCCCGCAAATCCACAATCGCTTTGAGGATGGTCTCCGGCTGGGGGAGGATGGCGTCTTCGAGGATCGGCTGGTAGGCGACGTAGGTGTCCATAGCGCCGATGCGGCGGACCGGGGCGTCTAAGTACTCGAATAACTCGTCGCCGATGCGGGCGGCGATCTCAGCGCCGTAACCCCAACTGAGCATATCTTCGTGGGCGACGATGACGCGGCTGGTCTTGCGCACCGAGGCGGCGATGGCCTCCCAGTCGTAGGGATTGAGCGTCCGCAGGTCGAGGATCTCCACGTCGATGTTGTGAAGGCGGGCGGCCTTCTCGGCGGCCTGCAGCGAGCGCGGGACAAGCGCGCCATAGGTGACGAGCGTGATGTCAGCGCCGGAGCGGACCGTGCGGGCCTTGCCGAAGGGAATGGCAAACTCCGGGCCGGGATAGGGCGCGCGGTCGTGGGTCTCGCGGTAGAGGCGCTTGTGTTCAAGAAAGAGGACCGGATCGTCGCAGCGAATGGCGGTGCGCAGCAGACCGTTGGCGTCGAGGGCGTTGGAGGGAAAGACGACGCGCAGGCCGGGAATGTGCGTGAAGAGGCTCTCGCCCGATTGCGAGTGGTAGATGGCGCCGCCGGTGAGGTAGCCGCCGATGGGCGCGCGTATGACCACCGGGCAGGCCCATTGGCCGTTGGAGCGCCAGCGGAGGACGGAAAGCTCGTTGTGAATCTGGTGATAAGCCGGCCAGATGTAGTCGAAGAATTGAATTTCGACGACCGGCTTCATGCCGCGGACGGCGTAACCGAGGGCGCGGCCCACGATGTTGGCCTCGGCCAGCGGCGAGTTGAAGACGCGCTCGGAGCCGAACTCGGTTTGTAGGCCGGCGGTGAGCTTGAAGACGCCGCCCTTTCCCTTGACCTCGGCCAGCGCCTCTTCGCGGCTGGCGTCGGCCACGTCTTCGCCGTAGACGATGATGCGCGGGTCGCGCCGCATCTCGTCGTGCAGGCAGGCGTTGATGAGGTCGGCCATAGTGCGAGGCTTCGCGCCGGGCGAAGGTTTTTCTTGTTGTTCCGAGGCGAAGGCGGCGCTGGTGGGGTCGAGGTCTTCGCTGTAGACATGCTTGGTGATGTCAGCCACCAGTGGTAGCGGCGCAACGAGAGCGGCCTCGGCGGCCTCGGCTGCCTCTTGCTCGACTGCCTGCTCCAGCGCGACGAGTTCGTCCGTGCGCAGAATACCATCGCGCAGCAGCCGCGCCCGCATTTTGATCAAAGGATCGCGCAGGGCGTCGGCCTCTCGCTCGGCCTGGGTGCGATAGAGCTTTTCATCATCGGAGAGCGAATGCGAGTAAGGCCGGACGCAGTGGCCGTGGACAAAGGCAGGCCCCAGGCCGGCGCGGCAGTGAGCGACGGCGGCTTGAAAGGCCAGAAAACTGGCTTCCGCGTCGGTGCCGTCCACTTCGGCGAAGAAGAAGTTGGGAAAGTTGGCCACCAGCCGGGAAATATTGCCGCCGGAGGTGCTCACCTCGACCGGAGTGCTGATGGCGTAGCCGTTGTCTTCCACGCAGATGATGACCGGCAGCTTGCGATTCGAGGCGGTGTTCATCGCCTCCCAGAACTCACCCTGCGAGGTAGCGCCCTCGCCTAACAGCGTGAGCACCACTTCATCGCCGTGAAATTTCACTTCTTGGAAGGCACGGTAATCGCCCTCCGCTGTAGCTGCTGCTTCGGGATGGCGGCTGAAGTAGCGGCCAGCTTCGGCGCAGCCCACTGCATGGAGCACTTGGGTGCTGGTGGCGGCCGAGGGACTGACGATGTTGAGGGCGCGGCTGCTCCAGTGGGTGGGCATCTGGCGTCCACCGCTGGCGGGATCGGTGGCCGCGCCCACAGCTTGCAACATCATGTCAGCGACGGTGAAGCCCAGCGCAAGGCAGAGGGCGCGATCTCGATAGTAAGGGAAGACCCAGTCGTAGCCGGGACGAAGATTGAGCGCCGCGCCCACCCCCAGCGCCTCATGGCCCGCGCCGGAGATCTGGAAATAGATCTTCTGTTGGCGCTTGAGCAGGATTTCGCGGTCGTCCACGGCGCGCGAGAGCGCCATCAGCCGGTAGAACTCCACCAGCTGGCGAGGGCCGAGGGCTGACGACAGGGAATCACGAGCGATAGAAGCGGAGAAGGACATTCCGTTCATTCCTCACTGTTTGTTCTTCGAGCGGGGAAGCTCAAGCTGCATCTTGATTGTATCAACCCACCGGAATCAGGCGCTCGCTTCCAGCGGCGGGGCAAAGCGCGCGCCGAAGCGGAGAATAAGGCTGGAGGCGACCAGCGAGATCAGCGTGACGCCCAGGCCGAGACGCAGGCTGCCGGCGCGGTCGGAGATGTAGCCGATAATCTGCGGCGAGAAGGTGTCGCCAAAGCAATGAATGATGAAGAGGTTGAGTCCGACGGCGGTGGCGCGCACCGGCGCGGATACCGCGTTGACGATGGCTGCGTTGAGCGGGCCGGTGTTGAGGAAGAGGAAGAATTCGGCGGCAAAGAGCGCGGGCACGGTCCAGGCGGCGGGACCGAAGAAGACCAGCGCGCCGCAAGGCAGGGTGAGGGCGACGCTCCAGAAGGAGAGCAGGTACAAAGCGCGGTGGTTGGTGCGCAGCCAGCGCTGGGCGATCCAGCCGCCGATAAGGGTTCCGGCAATGCCATCGACGACCGTGATGACGCCGACTGCTTGGCTGGCGTTGCCGATGGAAAGCCCCGCGGAGCGTCGCAGGAACTCCGGCACCCAGGCCGAGATGCCGCCCATGGCGAAGGTAAGCGCGGCCAGGCCAAAGGTGGCCGTCAGGTAGGCGGGGTTGGTGAAGAGGCCGAGGAAGGTGGTGCGATTGAGGGTGGGGCGAATGTGGTCGCAGGCGCCGCGCTGCGGCTCAGTGCCCCAGAGGCCGTAGAGGGCGGCGATGATGAAGCCGGGAATGGCACAGACGAAAAAGGGCGCACGCCAGCCCCAGACGGGACCGATTTGCCCGCCGGCCATGTAGCCGAGGGCCGCGCCGACGGGAATGGCCAGATAAAAGAAGCTGAGGATGCGGTTGCGCTCGCGCTCCGGGTAGAAGTCGGCCAGCACGGCGGGAGCGAAGATGCCGAAGGTGGCCTCGCCGACGCCCACCAGAGCCTGCCGCAGGTAGAAGGTCCAGTAGCCGTGGACCCAAACGGTGCCGAGCGTGGCAAGGCTCCAGAGGACCGCGCCGGCGATGATGAGCGGCTTGCGCGGAACGCGGTCGCCGAGCCAGCCGGTGAGCGGAGCGGCAATCATATAGAAGAGAAACAGCCCGGTAGTCAGCGCGCCCATCTGGTGGTCGTTCGCGTGGAACTCGCGCTGGATGAGCGAGAGTTCGCCGGGAAGAATGTAGCGGTCAATGTAGTTGAGCAGATTGAGGCCGATGAGCAGCAGCAGCGTCGCCTGGGCGGGCGAGAGGCGGGGACGATCGGGCTGGAGCGTTGACTTCATCAAATCCCGGGTCGCGGCCAGCGGGCTTCGACGGTGGTGCCGATGCCGCCGCGGGGACGGAACTCGCAGCGGACGACGGCCCAGACCGGGTCGCTGGCCTTGACCACATCTTCCAGAACCTGGTTGACGATGTTCTCCTGGAAGATGCCCAGGTTGCGGTAGCAGAAGAGATATTCCTTGAGCGACTTCAACTCCAGGCAGCGCTGGCGGGGCATATAGCGAATCGTCAGGGAGCCGAAGTCGGGCAGGCCGGTCTTGGGGCAGACCGAGGTCATCTCCGGGTCGTCGATGAGGATTTCGTAGCCGGGAAACTGGTTTTGCCAGGTTTCAATGGCTGGAAATGTGAAGTCGAGGCCGGCTTTAGCGTGATCGAGAGTGTAGCGAGGTTCTTGTGCCATGCTTCGATTGTACGGGCACTCGGCATCTTCCGGGGTGATAAGGAGATGCTTACGCTGAGATTCCCGTGAAATCTACACGGATGAAATTGCCGCTGGCTGCGCACCGGGTGAGGCCGACGCCCCATTTACAATAGGGAGAAAAGGGCGCGAAAGCGCGCGCGGAGGTCAAAGGGAGAATATGGCGGATTTACAGGGAAGAATTGCACTGGTAACCGGGGCTGCGCAGGGAATTGGGCGGGCCATTGCGCTGGAGCTGGCGCGGGCCGGCGCCACGCTGGCCGTGGCGGACATCAACGAAGCCAAGCTGGCGCTGGTGGTGGCGGAGATTGAGGCCATCGGCGGGCAGGCGGCAGCCTTCCGGGTTGATGTCTCCAACCAGGAATCGATTGAAACCGGAGCGAAAGCGGTGCTTGATCGCTTCGGCAAGGTGGAGGTTCTGGTGAATAACGCCGGCATCACCCGCGACAACCTGATGATGAGCATGAAGCGCGCCGATTGGGATCTGGTGCTGGCCATCAATCTGACCGGGCCGTTTCTGCTGACTCAGGCGCTGCTGCGGCCGATGATCAAGAATCGCTGGGGACGGATTGTGAATATGGCCAGCGTGGTGGGACGGGCCGGACAGGCGGGCCAGGTAAATTATGCCGCCTCGAAGGCCGGACTGATCGGACTGACCAAGTCGCTGGCACGCGAGGTGGCTTCGCGCGGGATTACCGTCAACGCCGTCGCGCCGGGCTACATTGAGACGCCGATGACTGCCGTACTGGACGAGAAGGTGAGCGCGGCGATGCTGGCTACAATCCCGCTGGCACGTCGGGGAAGCGATCTCGATATCGCGCGGGCAGTCAAATTCCTGGCCTCCGATGCGGCCTCCTACATTACCGGCCACGTGCTCGACGTGAACGGCGGAATGTTCATGGGTTAAGGAATCATTTCAAATCCTCCATTCTTGAATTACGGCGGTTACCCTTCGCGCAGCCCTGGGAAACGGGGGGTATACCCTAAAGTTCCTGAAATGAGCAGGAATGAGTACCGAAGTTGCAATCATTCCATGTGACTAATGATATGCCGGTCGCAGTTTTTTTGAGCGACGGATGGCAGGCAAATGGACTATGCTGCCGGTATGCGTTTGCCCATAGGCGATTCACTTTTGGTGCAAATTATGAACGAGTCGTTTGCAGAGGCGGCAAAGCGCGCGGGCGAACGCCTTGTGTGCCGGGAAGGCTGTACGCAATGTTGCCACGGCAGCTTTGCTCTCAGCGCGCTTGATGCACTCAGGCTGGGCGAGGGCATGGATATACTGCGATCCACAAACCCGGCACTGGCCGGCCGGATTGAGCGCCGAGCGCGGGCGTGGATAGCCGAGCACAAATTGGAATTTCCCGGCGATCTACAGACGGGAGTGCTGGGCGCCTCCAAATACGACCAGGAGCGTTTTGAAGGCTTCGCCAACGAGGCGGTCTGCCCGGCGCTCAATCCCGCCACCGGCTGCTGCGATGTTTACGCATGGCGGCCGTTGACCTGCCGCGTCTTTGGACCGCCGGTTCGCATGGGAGATGGCGGGGAGCTGGGCCACTGCGAGCTGTGTTTCAAGGGCGCGAGCGAGGAAGAGGTGGCCGCCTGCGAGATGACGGTCCCGCACGATCTTGAAGCAGAACTGCTGGACGAGATTCCGCTCAAAGGCGAGACCGTGGTGGCGTTTGCGCTTCTCAGATGAAGCAGGCGCCCGTCCGCGTTAAACTAATGCTTGGACTCCCTGATGCCAACGCGCCCCTGCTGGGTTGAAATTCGCACCCGTTCGCTTGAAGACAACTTCCGTTTTCTTGCCAGTCTGGCAGCTCCCCATGCGGAACTGCTGGCCATCGTTAAGGCCGACGCATACGGCCACTCGCTCGATCTCTGCGCGCCGGCTGTGGTGCGCGCGGGAGCACGCTGGCTGGGCGTCACCTGCGCCGAAGAGGGCGTGGCCGCCCGCGCACTCTGCCCGGAGGCGCAAATTCTGGTCATTGGCGGCGTCTTTCCCGGCCAGGGAGCAGAAGTGGTTCGCCGCGGCCTGACCGCCGTGGTGTGGGAGCCTGCGCAGTTGGAAGAACTGGAGGGTGCGGCGCGCGCGGCGGGCCTGCGGGCGGCTTCGCTGCCCGTTCATCTGGAGATCGATACCGGCATGAGCCGCCAGGGAGTGGATCTGGATGCGCTCGGCTCCCTGCTGGCGCGCTTTCATCCCAGCTCGCCACTCCGGCTCGACGGCGTGATGACTCACCTCTTTGCCGCCGACGAGGCCGACGGGCGCGCGACCGAAGAGCAACTCGCCCGCATGGAGCAGGCCCTCCGCAAGATCGAGGCCGCCGGGGTTTATCCTGAGTGGCTCAACGTGGGCCAGTCAGCCGCATTGCTGACTGGTCAGGCCGCGCGTATTGCCACACTTGCCGCGCGTCACGGCATGAAGGCGATGCTGCGTCCGGGGCTGGCGCTTTACGGCCTTGCGCCGGAGTTTGATCCGGACTTTGAATCGGAAGAGCCGCCGGAGCTGGCCGCCGCGCGGCTTCAGTTGCAGCCGGTGCTCGCCTGGAAGTGCCGCGTTGCGAGTGTGCGCTCGATTTCCGCCGGCGCGGTGGTGGGCTACAACGGCACATTTGTCGCCACTGAGCCGATGCGGCTGGCGCTGGTGGCCGCCGGTTACGCCGACGGACTCGACCGGCATCTCGGCAATCACTTCAGCCTGCTGGTGCGCGGCGCGCGCGCGCCTCTTGTGGGCCGCGTGAGCATGGACCAGGCCGTTGTGGACGTGACGGAGATTCCCGGCGTCGCAGCCGGCGACGAGGTGGTGATCCTGGGCGCGCAAGGCGGAGAAACCATCACCGCATTCGACCACGCCCACGCCACGGGAACGATTCCCTGGGAGGTCTTCACGCGCATCGGACAGCGTGTCGAGCGCGTCGCGGTATGAGACGTCCCGACGGCAATTTCTCGCTATGAACCGTCTTTATCTCCAGAGACTTTTTGAAAGGCTCTTTCATGATTGGACGATTTCTTATTGTCACTCTCGTTGCTTGCTCACTCGTTGTGGGGGTTTCCGGGCAAGCGTCAAAAGATGTGACAACCCAAAGCGCTAAAGCAGCATCAATTCCTGCACCTAAACCCTCTCCACTCCTGCCTGTTCTTGAGGTTCTCAATACATCCAAGCTATCGGGTTCGTTGGAGTTCACGGGAAGTTGCTCTAATTTTTCCTCTTCAGATTTTCCCGAGTATTCGCAATTGCGTGCTCCGCTCGTCAGTGGAGCTTCTCCACTGCAAACTTTACGCGATATCTTTGCCAGTTATCCAGCCATGAAGATTACGCAAGACCCTGACGGAATAATCCGAATGACAGAGAAGGGCGTTGATAAAGATATATTGAGCGTCAGAATTGGCCACATCTTATTTGGTGAAGAGGATCGGGGGGGACTCACCTACAACGCAAATGATGCACTCAGCGAGATTTCCTCCTCACCTGAGGTTGAACTCTTCATGAAAACTCATTCCATCCAAAAGCCATCTGGTTTCGGGGTGGTTTCGATTCTTGGAGGAGGCGGAAAGCCTTTTTCTTGGATGCCACACCTTGAGGGAACTCTCAGTGGCGCGACCTTTTCAGAAGCAATGGATCATGTTCTCAAAACCTTCCCCGGCATTTGGGTTTATGAGAATTGCCCTCGGACTAATAGGAGAAATCGTACTGTTTTCTTCCACTTTTACCACTTGCAAAATACCGTGACCGGCTGAGTTGTCGAATAGTATCGGAACTGAGAGACTTCAATAGCTAGACAGTCTGACCGGGCGCCCCACTCTTGGCGCGTTCTTGTTTTTGCGCCAAGGGTGAGAGACCGCGAAGCCTGGCCGGCGTCGTTCATCGACTCTCAGGTTGATGAAGCGAGGCCTGGAGTTCGAGCACCTGCAACTGAAGCTGCTTGACTTCTCTCAGGATCTCAACCCGGCTGCGCAAAGTGAAATACTTCAACAGTTGCATTGTTCCAACGATGAACAAGACCAGCGCGGCGAATTCAAACTTGTGGCCATTGGGCGTGACCATCCAATTCTGTCCGCGATAAAAACACAATATGCCAAAGCCGAGCACATAGGCCCACAGCCCGCGGGCCAGCCACTTCTCCCAGCTCAGCCGCTTCTCTCTCTTGGCCATAAAAGACGCCACTTCTTCGCGGTACGCAGCAAGATTCTCCGGTTGAGGCAAGCGCGCCAGCAGGCGGTCGCGCAGATTTTCACTTTGCTTTTCCATCATTCCCTCCACTCAAGATTTCCTTCATCGCTCGTTTTGCGTAATGGATGCGGGATTTCACGGTGCCTTCCGAGCAGCCCACAACCGAGGCGATCTCGGCCAGCGAGAGGTCCTCAAGAAAATGCAGGACCAGAGCCTCGCGATGCCTGAGGCCGATCTGGCTCAATGCCTGATGAATTGCGGCCGCGTCTTCAGCGGCAAACGACGGCTCCTCGGCCTCCTGAAAATCCTCAAATTGAATTTTCTCGGCAGCCTCGCGCGCATAGTTTTTGCGGATGCGATCCACCGTAATTCCATGGGTGATCGAGTAGAGCCACGAGCGCAGCGCGCCGGGATCTTTGAGTTTGCGAATCCCGCGCAAGGCTCTGATCCACACCTCCTGCAGCACGTCGAGCGCAGCGTCCGGATTGCCGGTGAGGCTGGTTGCGAAGTAGAGCAACGGCCGCTCCATGACGGCAATCAGATCCTCGAAGGCTTGCGGCTCGCCGGACTGGCAACGGAGCGCGAGCCACTCGAACTGGATTCGATTCTCGATCTCCATGGGCATACACTCTTATGTCGAAGGAAACGGGTGGATGGTTCAAATCTACGCGAATAATTGTACTGGGAACGAAAAAACGGCCACTCCGCATAGAGTGGCCGTTTCGTCTTGCATGCAAAGGAAAACTACGCCGGTGAAGGCGAGCCTTCCGGGTAGCTGGGGCCGTGCGTCTCCGGCTTGAGAACCTCCTGCACGTCGCTGCCGCCTGTGTCGGAGGGCGTGGCCAGATTGGAGCGTATCGGAGGCAGTGCAATGCCATCGATCAGCATCTTGACCTCTTCGGCGTCGATGGTTTCGCGCTCCAGCAAGGCTGCGGCGATGCGGTGCATGGCGTCGGCGTTGGTCTCCACGATTTCATGGGCCGACTGGTAAGCCTCGTCGATGAGGCGGCGGACCTCCAAGTCAATCTGGCGGGCTGTTTCTTCGCTGAAGTCGCGGTGCTGTGCGATCTCGCGGCCCAGGAAGATTTGCTCCTCCTTCTTGCCGAAGGTGAGCGGACCAAGGCGGCTCATGCCGTACTCGCAGACCATGCGGCGGGCGAGATCGGTAGCGCTTTCAATGTCGCTGCCGGCGCCGGTGGACATCTGGTTGAGGAAGATCTCCTCGGCGACGCGGCCGCCGTAGGCGATGGCCAGATTGGCTTCAAGGTACTCGCGAGTGTAGTTGTGGCGGTCTCCGGGCAGGAAGATGGTGACGCCGAGGGCCATGCCGCGGGGAATGATGGTGACCTTGTGAATGGGGTCGGAGTGCTCGCGCTTGAAGGAGACCAGCGCGTGGCCGGCCTCGTGATAGGCGGTGACCCGCTTCTCTTCGTCGGTAAGCAGCATGGACTTGCGCTCGGCGCCCATGAGCACCTTGTCCTTGGCCACTTCGAAGTCGTACATGACCACCTGCTTGCGATTCTGGCGGGCTGCGCTGAGGGCAGCCTCGTTGACCATGTTGGCCAGATCGGCGCCGCTGAAACCGGGGGTTCCGCGAGCAAGCACGTTCAGGTTGGTGTCGTCGGAGACAGGAACTTTTTTCACATGAACGCGCAGAATCTCTTCGCGTCCGCGCACGTCGGGCAAACCGACAACCACGCGACGGTCGAAGCGGCCGGGGCGGAGCAGCGCGGGATCGAGTACATCGGGGCGGTTGGTGGCAGCCACCAGAATCACGCCGTCGTTGGACTCAAAGCCGTCCATCTCGACGAGAAGCTGGTTGAGTGTCTGCTCGCGCTCGTCGTGTCCGCCGCCGAGGCCTGCGCCGCGATGACGACCGACGGCGTCGATCTCATCGATGAAGATGATGCAGGGAGCGTTCTTCTTGCCCTGCTCAAAGAGGTCGCGGACACGGCTGGCGCCCACGCCGACGAACATTTCAACGAAATCAGAACCTGAAATCGAAAAGAAGGGAACATTGGCCTCGCCGGCCACGGCGCGGGCCAGCAGGGTCTTGCCGGTTCCCGGAGGGCCAACCAGCAGCACGCCCTTGGGAATGCGTCCGCCGAGCTTCTGGAACTTGGCCGGCTCCTTCAGGTACTCGATGATCTCCTTCAGTTCTTCCTTGGCCTCGTCCACGCCAGCCACGTCCTTGAAGGTGATCTTCTTTTGCTGCATGCTGAGCAGCCGGGCGCGGCTCTTGCCGAAGGACATGGCCTTGTTGCCGCCGGACTGCATCTGGCGCATGAAGAAGAAAAAGATGAAACCGAAGAGCAGGATCGGACCGATATTGAAGAGCAACGGAAGCAGCATATTGCTCTGCTCGGCCTTCTTGGAGAAGTGAGCGTCGGAGGCCAGGAAGGCCGCCTCAAGGGGATCAAAATGATCACCGACATGGGTGTGGAACTGTTCCTTGGGGGTGGCCTTCATATGGCCGTGCAACTCGGTGCCCTGGACCTCTGCATCAAGCACTTTTCCCTGCTTCACCTGGTTGAAGAGGTCGGAGTAGGTAATTTCCGTATCCTTGCTCGTGCCGGCGCCCTTTTGCACCCAGGTGATGAGAACCAGGATGAAGGCAAGGATGAAGGCCCAGACAACAAATGTTCGAACGGTCGAATTCACCAGTATTCCTCTCTTCCGGTGTTGCAGAAACCGGCTTGCGGCACTGTAGCACCGTCTACTTCTCTTTAGACGCCGTTACGTCCGGCAAAGTCACAAAAGGTCACAGCCTCTGGATGGCAGACACAACAACTCTGCCGCTGGGAAGAGCAGTAGCCTTGATTGTACTCCCAAAGTGGATAGGATTGTAGCAATTTGCGGGCCAGAAACTGAGGTCTTGGCCCCTCAAGCCTCGTCCAGGAGGGTTTCCACAACGGTAATTCCGGGTAACGGCTCCACTTCGACGCCGCGCATCCACACGATGCGGCCTTCGACTTCGAGAACCGGCCAGAGGGCGCGGCCGGAGCCGGTCACGCGCAGCCGCTCCAGCACCTCTTTGACCTTGCGCGGACCTGAGGAGTAACGCAGGTGGACGCGGTCGCCGGGCAGCCAGTTGCGCAGCGTGGCCACTTTTCCGCCAGAGGAATTTTCATTCTGCGCAGCGGAAGACGCCGGAGGCGCAACCTCGATTTGCAGCCGCAGCCCGAAGCCACTTACCACGCCGGGAATCACCGCCGTAAACTCAACAGCGGAATTGACTTGCTGCTCCGCTGCCGCGGCGACAAGCCGCAGCTCACGATGGCTCCGCTCGGCGCGCAATCCCTGGGCGAGTTCCCTTCTCTGTCCGGCTTTGCCAGTGAGCGCCAGCGCACGGAGAAATTCGGTGGCGGGAAAATCGATTTTGGCGCCCAACTGCTCCGCGGCAAAGCGCAGCAGACGGCGCTGGAGAGCCGGGGCTAGCGCGGCCAGCCGGATTACGTCGATGGACAGGCCATCCTTGGCGGCGCGCCCGCCACCACGCACCGGGCGACCGGGCAGCAGCAACTGCGGCGCGATGCGGGCCACTTCAGCCTGCCAGCAGGCCTCCTCGTCGCGGGCCAACTCGGCCATCTGCGAAAGGTGCTCGCGCAGGCGGGGATTCCAGCCCTCCAGCAGCGGCAGCAGTTCGTGGCGAATGCGATTGCGCGTGAAGGTGAGATGCCGATTCGAGGAGTCTTCGCGCCAGCCCTGTCCCAGCGCGGCTAGATAAGCCTCGATCTCCACGCGCGTGACGGAGAGCAGCGGGCGCAGGATTCGGCCTTCGGGATAGGCGACGACCGGATGAATTCCGCCCAGGCCCTCGGTCCATGCGCCGCGCAGAAACTTGGCGAGCACCGTTTCGGCCTGGTCGTCGCGGGTGTGCGCGGTAGCCACAGCCTCGATTTCGCCCGCAACCATCAGTTGCCGGAACCAGCCGTAGCGCAGGCGGCGCGCGGCCTCTTCGATGGTTTCGCCGCGCGCTTTGGCCGCGGCAGCAACATCGACGTGCGCCTCGTGGAAGGGCAGTCCAAGCTCGGCAGCGAGTGCACGGGCAAAGGCCAGATCGCCGTCAGCCTCTTCGCCGCGCAGGCCGTGATGCAGATGAGCAGCGTGGAGCACCAGGCCCAACTCCGCGCTCCGCCCGGCCAGTGCGCGCAGCAGGGCCACCGAGTCAGCGCCGCCGGAGAGGCCCACGGCCAGGCGCAGCCCCGGCTTGAACAGCGTGGTGTCAAGCGCGAGCTGCGGCAAAATACGCATTCTAAAATGATACGGCGGCGGGGCGGCGAGTGGCGGAGATGGTTCCCGCAGAATATTCCCAAACAAAACTCTGCTGCATGCAATGCCTCGCCGTTGTATACTCCAACCGATATGCAAGTCTTTGCGATTCTTCCCGCCGCGGGGCTGGGAACCCGGATGTCCGGGCCGCAGCCCAAGCAGTTTCTCTCACTCGATGGCGTTCCCATCCTGATTCACTCGCTGCGCGCCTTTGCCTCGGTGGAGCGGGTGAAAGCGATCTATGTGGCCGTGCGCCAGACGGAGATGGAGCGCGTTGAGGCGCAAATCGCCGAGTACGGCTTCACCGGGCGGGCGCGCGTGGTGAAAGGCGGCGACAATCGCCAGCAATCGGTTTTGAATGCGCTGGCCGCGCTGCCTGCCGAGCCGGACGACATTGTGCTGGTGCACGACGCAGTGCGCCCGCTGATTGACGCGGCCACCATCGAGCGCACCATCGACGCCGTTGCTC
>CAYLHL010000014.1:0-57608 GCA_964383595.1 uncultured Occallatibacter sp.
GCGGCATAGAGCGAAGTCGCGCTGAAGTAGTTCACATAGCCGGTCATCAGCAGCCGCAATGGACCACCCTGTTTCACTTCGCCCAAATCCATGGTCAACGTGTGCAGATTTGCAAAGCCGTCATAGGGCGAAGGCGTGAAGCCGCCGGCAAAGATGTGATCGCGGCGGCTGAGTTGATTGAGCACATCGCGGCCATCGCCATCCCACGCGCCAACGGGCAGCCGCGCGCCCGACGAAGCTACTACGCGCCCCGATGCAAACGGCGGATCGTCAAGAAAACGCTCATCGGGATTGACCTCGACACTCTCTGGATGATCGACCGCAACCAGCCGTAACTGGTCGATGTAGTTGACCTCCTCCATCGGCTCCATAAAGCGTAAACTCAGCTTGTCATTCACCGGCGCAAGCTGCGCACCATCCACCTTGATCCACTCGCCGGGGTTGGGTGTGTTGCGTCGCGTGGGTGTAAACCAGTGGCCCACCACCGCCGCGCCGATCACATCCGTGACGAGTTTGTACTTGTGCCCGTTCCACGCGAACAAGACCGGGCACGAACTGCCGCGACGATCCGCTTCTTTCATCGCGATCACTTTTTGATGCGGCAGATCAATCTCGTCCTGCAAGACGCCGGTGGGCCAGAGAATGCGCAGCAGGTCGATGCCCTCAGCATCGCCCAGTCCAACCAGTATTCGCGGAGGGTTTTGCGTTTGATAACCCGATGCGCCCGCCACTTCCCATTTCTGCCAGTGGCCGCTCGCAAAGACTTCCACCTGCGCGCCCAGCGCGGTTTTGTTGTCGGCAAAGCCGGTCAGGTCAAGACGTACCGAGTGATTTTTATTGCCGCCAACATTGCGCAGCAGCACCGGCGGCGCGTTCAATTGCGTTACAATCAAATCCGCCGCGCCGTTGTCTTCCATCGCAATCAGCCCGCGCGGCGCAGTCAGCCTCACCGCGTCAAGCCCCAGCGCGCGGCTCACATCTTCAAAGCTTCCATCGCCGCGATTGCGGAAGACGCGCACTTGCGGACCAGCCTTGCTCTCGACAATCGCAGCCATATCAATCCATCCGTCGTTGTCGATGTCGATGGGCGTCAGGCCCCATCCGCGCAGCGCGCCACTAAGCGGCAACTCGACGCGCTCAAATCGCCGGCCAACATTTTCCGGCCCCGCAATGTTCCGCCACAGCGTCAGCCCCGGCGCGCCGGCATGAGTGACGGCAATGTCCATCCAGCCGTCCTTGTTGTAATCGAGGACGGCAATGCCCACTGTTGGCGGCAAATTCTTATCCTCATGCAGTGGCTGCGTGGGATATTTTCCCTCGCGCGGATTCACGTACAGCAACGGCGCAGTTCCATCGCTTGTCACTGCAATGTCCACCGCGTGATCGTTGTTGAAGTCGGTGAGAATGGCGGACTCCGTTTTGCCGCTGCCGCCCAATCCTGTTGGCTCGGTCCATTCGGTGAATGTCTTGTTGCCATTGTTGCGCCACAAAACATTGGACTCATCGCCAGCTTTGAGTGGTGAGCCAGTCAAAATCAGATCGAGATCGCCGTCGTGGTCATAGTCCACGAAGGTAATGCCCGTGGGATGATTGCGCGGCTGAAGGCCTGCCGCCGCAGTTACGTCTTCAAACTTGCCCTTGCCCAGATTGTGGAAGAGCAGCACGGCATCGTCCATTGCCACGGCGAGATCATTCAATCCATCGCCGTCGTAATCGCCCACGGCGCAGGCCACCGCATGACCTGATGCCTTCAGTCCAGCGGCCGTAGCATCGAACTCTTCATAGCTGCCATTCCCCTTGTTGCGCAGGACGCGGATCGCCTGCGCGCCCGATTGCATCAGGATCAGATCCATTTCGCCAGAGCCGGTCACGTCCATGCTGCAAGCGCCGCCGGTGGTGGTGAATGGCGCGATCTTTCCAGTGACCACCGGCTTCGCCACCAGCTTCACCGGAATCATCGTACGTTGCGTCGTCTCCGGCTCGATAACCGGCAAAACAGTGGAGTAATGTCCCTGCTCGCCATAAACCAATCCAATTGCCGCGGAGATCTTTGACTCCTGCAGATGCTTGAAAATCTTGAAGTGCTCCCGCGCCTCTGCCGCGTTGCCAGTGCGTTGCAGCGCGCCCGCCAGTTTAAACTCCGACGAGGTGTGCTGCGGATTGATCTCCAGCGCCTTGCGCAAAATCGCAATCGCCTTGTCGTACTGCTTCAACTCTTGATAGCAGACGCCCTCGAAGTAATAAGAGTCCACGTCTCTTGCGTCGATTTTCACCACGTTCTGAAAGCTGGCGAGCGCCGCCTCCGTCTCGTTGCCCGCGTGCTGCGCCAGACCCAGGTTGTACCACGCCTGCGCATTGGCGGGGTCGAGCGCAAGGGCCACGGCGAGCGCCTTCTTGGCTTCGTCCAGCTTTTGCAGCGCCATCAGCGCGATGCCCTCGTTGATGGCCGCCTGCGCCAGCTTGGGGTCCTGCTTCATTGCCTCGGCAAAGCTGACCACCGCGCGCTCGGTGAGCTGCTGGCTCATCTCGGCCACGCCGCGATTGTTGGTTTTCACCGCTTCGGCGTCAAAACGAGCGGGCGCAGCCTCCGCCGTCGCAATCGCCAGACAAAATGCAAGTGCCAAAGACCCTGAGATTCTCATGCTTCCCTTCCTCAACGCGGCCCAGAAGCCGCCCGGCAAAAATCCAAGGAACCTACCAGTGTATGCGAAGAACCAAGCGCAGCGCATCGGCACAAGGTTGGACTATAGACCGAGATTGCAGGCGAGCAGAGGAGCCGGCCAGTTATACTGCGGATGTGCTTCCGTCGTTTGCAAATCCCGATGGGCGCGGATTGTTGGCGCGCGACGATTCCGCCACCGCGCGGACAGAAGGTCTGCGTATGAACGAAACGAAGAAGCGGCGCATCGGCGTGGTCACCACCTCGCGCGCCGACTACAGTCATCTCTATTGGCCGTTGCGCGAGCTCGCCGCGCATCCTGATGTGGAGCTCGGAGTCTTCACGCTGGGCGCGCATCTCTCGCCGGAGTTCGGCGCAACCATCCGCGAAATCGAGCGCGACGGATTCCCGATTCTTGCGCGCATCGAATGCCTGCTCAGCTCCGACACCGACACCGGCATGGCCAAGACCATCGGCATTGCCATCCTCGGCCTGGCTGACGCGCTCACCAGTTGGCGGCCTGATCTGCTGCTGCTCATCGCCGATCGCTATGAGATGCTCGCGCCCGCTTCGGTTGCGCTTGCGTTACGCATTCCCATCGCTCACATTGAAGGTGGTGAAATCTCGCAGGGAGCCATCGACGATCAGGTGCGCAACGCTCTCACCAAGATGGCGGCCATTCATTTCACATCGACGCCTACCGCGCGCCGCCGCGTGATTGCGATGGGCGAGGAGCCGTGGCGCGTCACTCATGCGGGCGCACCTTCGCTCGACCATCTGCGCCGCTCTACATTGCACAGTCGCGCCGCACTGGAAGCCAAACTCAGCCTCGCGCTCTCACCGCCCACGCTCGTCGTTGCATGGCACCCGGTGACGATTCTGCGCGAGACCAACGCCGAGGCCGAGGCATTCTTCGCCGCGCTCGCGCAGGCACCTGGCCAGCTCATCTTTGTTTATCCCAACTCTGACGCCGGAAGCTACGCGCTGATTGAACGCACGAAGGAGCTGGCGAGCAAGCGAGCGCAGACGCACATCTTCGTCAATCTTGATGCCGTGACTTACTGGAGCCTGCTGGGAAATGCGGACGCAATCGTTGGCAACTCTTCCAGTGGCATCATGGAGGCGGCCTCCTTCGCGCTGCCCGCGGTCAACGTTGGGATGCGCCAGCAGGGCCGCGAGCGCGCCCGCAACGTGATCGATGCGCCTGCCGAAACCGCAGCAATCCTCGCTGCGATCACGCAAGCGCTCCGTCCAGAGTTCCGAAAAACTCTGCTTGGCATGGCCAACCCCTACGGCGATGGAACGGCCGCCAAAACCATCGCGCGCGTACTGACTGCCGTCCAGTTGGAAGGCCTGCTCGTCAAGCTGCCCGCTCCGCTGATGGACGCCGCACCGGAGCAGTTATGAGTGCGGAATCGAATCTTGCAAAAAGCTTTGTGCCGCGCATTTCTCTTGGCGCGGACCAGCCGCAGGAGGTTGCCGCACTACACGTGTCGCTTTCCGCGCCCGATATCACCCAAGCCGAGATCGACGCCGTCACGGCCGTGCTGCGCTCACCGCGCCTCAGCTTCGGAGCCGAACTCACTGCCTTTGAGGCCGCGCTCGCCGACTATCACGGAGTGCCTCACGCGGTTTGTGTCAGCTCAGGAACAGCCGGCCTGCATCTGGCTCTCGTCACGCTGGACATCGGCGCGGGCGACGAGGTGATCGTGCCTTCCTTCGCATTTGTCGCCGTCGCCAATGTGGTGCTTCAGGTGCGCGCCACGCCGGTCTTTGCCGAGATTGATCCAATCAGGCTGAACCTCGATCCAAAGGCCGTCGAGCGAGCCGTCACACCGCGCACCCGCGCACTGCTCGTGGTTCACACCTTCGGAGTTCCGGCTGCGATGGATGCGCTGCAAGCTATCGCCCGCCGTCACCATCTGGTTGTGATCGAAGACTCCTGCGAGGCCATCGGCGCCGAGTATCAAGGCAGGCGCGCGGGCAGCTTCGGCGATCTCGCCGTGCTGGGCTTTTATCCCAACAAGCAGATCACCACCGGCGAAGGCGGAGCCGTGCTAGCACACAGCGCTAACCACGCCGCACGCTTGCGCAGCCTGCGCAATCAGGGCCGGCGGAGCAATGCCGATTGGCTCAACCACGCCGAACTGGGCTACAACTATCGCCTCTCGGAGCTGGCTTGCGCGCTGGGCCGTGTGCAGTTGAGCCGCATCGGCGAGATGCTCGCCCTGCGCCGCGCCGCAGCGCAACGCTACGATGCGCTGCTCTGTAATATCCCTGGTTTGGAGCTGCCGCCGCTCGCGCTACCAGATCGCGTTGTCAGTTGGTTTGTGTATGTCGTTCGCTTGCCGATAGGCGCAGACCGCGACCGTGTGCAGGCTGCGCTCGCACGCCGGGGCATGCAAACCGGACGCTACTTTGCTCCCATCCACCTGCAACCGGCCTGGCGCAGCCATACCAGCGCGCGCGCGGCCAACCTGCCTATCACCGAAGCCATTGCGCGGCGCACCCTGGCTCTGCCTTTCTTCAACCGCATCACCCTCAGCCAGCAGGTGGAGGTTGCCGCCGCGCTCAGCGAGGCTATTGACTCCGCAGCGTGAAGGATAGGCCCCGGCGGAAATTCGCCTGGCTACCGGTATAGTTGGCTGATCCGCAGGTATAGGTTTGTTGATTCCCAGGCCCCAACATCAGGGCCTGGGGGCTATCTCCCGTGCGGCCGCATGGCTACTGTTTGAGGGTGCGCACGTACGCAATCACTGCGTTCACGTCCTGCGGCGGAAGGCGATGCCGGAAGCCGGCCTCATCAATCTCCACAGGAGGCATCGCGCTGCTGCCCTGATTGATCAGATCTCTCAGCTCCTCGTCCGTCTTGCTTTGAACCGCGGCTGAGCTGAGCCGGGGAATGGCTGTGTTGAAGAACTTGTCCGCGCCTGGCTGGCCTTTGCCGTCTGCCCCATGACATCTGGCGCAGGTGAGCGAGTATGCTTCCTTGCCGGAGACGGCGCGGGTCTGGCTCAGGCCAGAGACCAGCAGAACATCGTGATCGTGGCCTTTCGCAACACTGTGCACGAGCAGCCCATTTGATCCCGGCATCCAAACCTCGGAGAGAATCCGTCCTTTCGGTGATTTTTCAAAGACCAGTGAGCCATCTCGCAACAGCTCCGCCGGCCCGGTGATTCTGGAAAGGATGCTTCCGTTGACGGTGGTGCCCGAATCCGACTGCGCGATGAGCCACACGCCGCTCGCTCTGAAGGTGTAGCTTCCCGGCGGCAGTACCTTTGCGCCGAAGGTAAACGCATAGGGAACGTCGAAGCGCATGGCCTGTGCCTGCACAGGAGCCGGGCGCAACGCATAAAACGCGACAAGAACGAACGCCATGAGCCATGACGCCCTCACGCACCGAGTTATCATTTGCTTCATTCTGATGCCCTCCTTGTTTTTCCTGGTGGTTGCACTGGGGATTTCTCCACCCCTGGCAGCAGGGTGGCACGAGTTTATTCGCAATCGACTTGGAAGACCTCCTACTCGCCCACGCTCAGTGGCCGCGGGAGAGATTCTTATCTGCCAAAGTGATCCGGCGCAGGAGAGGTTTTCTCCAGCAGGCGAAAGCCGGGGCCGCGCAAAGTTTTTATGGAACGTGTGCGATGCGGATCGTCTTCCAGACGCGTACTCAGACTGGTGACGGCCTTGTCGCGGTGGCGATCAACCCCCGGCCTGAGCTGGGCGATTCGCTCGAAGCGTCTGACAAGGTTTGCGTTGGCCACAATAAGCAGGAGCAGGAAGGTCTTGGGCTGATTCTCAATACGCAGCCGCAGCCCACCCTGAGTAAAATTCCCGGTTTTGCGGTCAAAGCGGTATGGAGAGAACCGATTTTTCCATGCGGTTGGCAATTTGAAAAACCTCTACTGGAGTCCGTTTGCCGGGTGAACTCCTTCTGAAGCTCTCGTGCATTCCTTTATAGTCAACAACTTGCACGAAAAGAAACTGGGAAGGAGATTTCGGAGGGAGGCTTGGTTGACCGCCCTCCCTACAATCACTATCACAGGGTAATGTGATCGTCAACACAAAAAGATGTGATTGTCGTTACAGACAAAAGAAAAACAACCTGAAACATATAATCGCTTTTTCCTGGTTCAGAGGGATAAGAATTGATCGGTTGATTTAAATATTTATGCGCTTTCAATTACATGGGTTCGGCGATTCTCATAATGGAAATTCAATCAGGACGATCAAAGTTGCTTGAACAAGGAATCAAGCCAGCTCGAAGTAGCGGGAAACCCTCTTGGGGGATGCAATCAATCGCCACGAAGCGGCGGTGGCGCGGAGCGCAGGCCTTGTAGTGAACGCCCCCTTGAATCGTCGGCTCAGTGTCGCTGGTCTGTCCGTTTTGCTTGCGCTTCGCGTGCCAGCACACGGCGGTTGAACTCGTGAATCACCCGCGCAACGTAGGCTCGCGTCTCGTGGTAGGGCGGAATGTCGTGGTACTTGTCCACGGCATCCGGGCCGGCGTTGTAGGCGGCCAGCGCAAGCGCCAGATTATCGTGATAGCGCGCCAGCATCGCGTCCAGATAGGCCGTGCCGCCGCGCACATTCTCCTCTGGCTTGTAGCTGTCTGTAACGCCCATATCCCTGGCCGTCGTAGGCATCAGTTGCATCAGTCCGCGAGCGCCGGCGCGGCTGAGGGCGCGCTGATCACCGCCGCTTTCCGCCTTTACCAGGCTCGCCAGAAGGTCTACATCAAGGTTGTGCTCATGGCCGGCCTTGTTGAGCATCTCGCGCAGATCCGCCTCGGAGAGCTTTGCCTCCCGCATCGCGTTTGGTGCGACGATTGGGTTGGTTTTGGCAGGCTTGGCGGAGGCCGGATTCACCTCGGATTTTGGCGGCTGCGGGTTGGAAATCGTCTCTATGTTGACAATATCTTCAGGAAGGCGCTCAATGTAGCTGTCCTCGCCGGCGCTCAGGTAGAGCCGGGTGCGTCCATCGACCTCGACGTGGTGGTCGCAGCGCATCTCAAAGCCATTGCGCAGCGTAATGCGCTCTGCCGGGCGCGCCAATGGCGGCAGGGCGGCCAGAGCCGCGAGGACCGCAACGCAGGGACAAATTGTGAGCCAACGCATCAAAAATTAATCCTCAGTGGCAGAACAGATTCCGCAAAAAACTCCAGCCCGCCGCGCCCTTTCAACGTCAGTTCACTTGCGCAATCTCTCTCGCCAGCTCCCGCCCACGCTTGAGTGCGCGCTTGTTCAGTGTCGTCCAACGCGGATTCTTCACCAGCCGCAAGAAAGCCGCGTCGATATTCACGTCTTGCAACACGGCGGTAATCTCCAGCAGTGCGCCTAGCATCACCATATTGCTCGCGCGCGCATTGCCCAACTCATCGGCGATTTGCGTGAAAGGCCGCGCCAGCACATGCACGCCGGGCCGCGCACAATCATCCGGGAATGCATCGCCGTTGTAGAGAATCCATCCTCCCGCCGGCACGCTCTCGACAAATTTTCTAAGCGATGGTTCATTCATCGCCACCAGTACGTTCGGGCTTGTCACCAGCGGCGAATCGATGACGCGCCGCGACAGACGCACGTGGCAGTTGGAGGTGCCGGAACGCATCTCCGGCCCATACGATGGCAGCCATGAGACCTCAAGCCCTGCGTCCAACCCGGCTTCTGCCAGCACCTCGCCCAGCAGCAAAACGCCCTGCCCGCCAAAGCCCGCCACGCGCACTCGCAGGTCCAACTCCACGCTTTTGTCCATCCCCACCGGATTGCCCTCCGGCAGGCACTCGTTGGCCACGCCAAGAATTTGCGGAATCTCGTTCAGCGCGGGTGGCGCCTCGGGCAACTGCCGCGGCTGCGCCTCCTTGGTGCGGTCACAAAAAACGCCCAGCGGAAAGGTCTTCTCCATCACCTCGCGCACCCAGCGTTGCGCTTCCACCGGCGTCATCTTGAAGAGCGTCGGGCAGGGCGACAGCACCTCGATGAACGAGAAGCCCAGCCCGCGCGCCTGATTCTCCACGGCCCGCTTGATGGCGCGCCCCGCCTGTACAATCTGCTTGGTGTCGCCCAAACCCACGCGCTCAATGTAGACAGGAGCCTCCAGCGTCGCCAGCAATTCGCTCACGTGCAGCGGATAGCCTTCGTTCTCCGCCTTTCGTCCCAGCGGCGAGGTGGCGCTCTTCTGTCCCAGCAGCGTTGTCGGCGCGGTTTGTCCGCCGGTCATGCTGTAGATGGCATTATTCACGAAAATTACCGTGATGGCTTCGCCGCGATTGGCCGCGTGCAAAATCTCCGCCGAACCAATTGCCGCCAGATCGCCGTCGCCCTGGTAGTCGATCACGATGCTCTGCGGATGGCTGCGCTTTACAGCCGTGGCCACCGCCGGTGCGCGGCCATGCGCGGCCGAGATGTTTCCCACGTCAAAATAGTTGTAGGTAAAGACGCTGCAACCCACCGGGCCAACCATAATAGTCTTATCCTGAATGCCCAGCTCATCAATAGCCTTTGCCAGCATCTTGTGAATCTGCCCGTGTCCGCAGCCAGGACAAAAGTGCGTTTGATGCTGCAACTCTTCCTTCCGCTCATAGGAAGCGTAAAAGGACTTCGCCTTGCTGTACGACACCGCATATTCAGAAATCATCTCGCTAGACATTCGCCCTCCGCTGTACATCCTGCTCCATCGCCAGCCCGTAACGCCGCGCGGTTTCGCGCACAAAACCGAGCGTCTCGTCGTGCGACGGCACATTGCCGCCCACGCGGCTCAGAAACTCAACCGGCCGCGCGCCGTTCAGCGCCATTAGAACGTCTTCCAGCATCTGCCCGTTGCTCATCTCCACCACCACAAATACACGCGCGCTCCCGGCCAATCGCTTGAGGTGGGGCTTGGGAAAGGGAAAGAGCGTGATCGGGCGCAGTACGCCAACCTTCATTCCGCTGGCGCGCGCCTCTGCTGCCACGGCCTTCAGAATTCGGCCGATGATTCCGTAGCCCACCAGCACAATCTCCGCGTCCTCGGTGCGCCACTCTTCGGCGCGTGTCTCATGCTCCTCGGCCTGGCGATACTTGGCTTCGAGATGCGCCTGGTGCGCCTCCATCTCATCAATATCCAAATGCAGCGAGGTAATCAGATTGCCGCGCGTGGCCGCCGTTCCTGCAACCGCATAATCTGGCTGGCGCGGCGCGATGGCCGTCTGCGGAAATTCGATAGGCTCCATCATCTGCCCGATGAATCCGTCTGCCATCACCACCACCGGATTGCGATAGCGGTCGGCCAGCTCAAAGGCCAGCGCTGTCAGATCCGCCATTTCCTGCACCGAGTGAGGCGCCAGAACAATCGTTCTGTAGTTGCCGTGGCCGCCGCCCTTCACCACCTGGTGATAGTCGCCCTGTTCGGCCGCGATGTTGCCCAATCCAGGCCCGCCGCGTGTAATGTCGGCAATCACACAGGGCAGCTCCGCGCCCGCCATGTAGCTGATGCCTTCCTGCATCAGGCTGATTCCCGGCCCGCTCGACGCGGTCATCGCCCGCACCCCCGCCGACGCCGCGCCATAGAGCATATTCACAGCGGCCACTTCGCTCTCCGCTTGCAGAAATACTCCGCCGGTGAGCGGCACAAACTCCGCCGCGACCTCGGCAATCTCGCTGGCCGGTGTAATCGGATAGCCATAGAACGCGCGGCATCCTGAGAGGATCGCGCTCTTCACAATTGCTTCGTTGCCCTTCATCAGTTGCTTGCGCATTCGCCCGCCCCCGCCATTTCGGCGCTGGTCTCTTTCTTCACGAGTCTCAATACGGTAATCGCCCCCGGCTCGGGGCAAACCATAAAGCAGATGCCGCAGCCGGTGCAACCCGCGCCCGAATAAATCGCCGTGTGATAGCCATAGTGGTTCAACCGCTCGCTCATGCCAATCACCTTGGGCGGACACGCATCCACGCACAGCCCGCAGCCCTTGCACTCCTCTACATCCACGCGCAGAAGGCCGCGATCGCGCTTGTCAACATTTGTCATCTCCCCTCCTCTCGGGCAAGCGGCAAGTATTCATATAGGGCAGGGTGCCAATCCCTTCTTGTCGCGCTCACAAAGCCGCCAGCACATCTCAGCACAAAACCAGCCCCAGAGCCCAAACTATTCTCGGCTTCGCAAAGAAGCGCTGCTGTGATGCGTATCACCCTGTTCTTGATCGCTCATAAATAAAAAACCGGGTATTTCGAAGAATTCCCAAATACTACCTTCTATTCTATTGGACGTGCGATTGCCGACATGAAGCAAGGAATAGGCCCAAGGCCATTGCATGAATCTTTTTTGGACTATTTCTTGTATTTGATTGCTCTCAATGCAGGTCAGTCTGTGGGGCCGATCCGAAATTGGAAATGTATCCCCCCTAATTACTGAGGAGCCGAGACGGCTTTTCGAGCCATCGTTTCGCTCAATCTTCGTTTTTCCTCCGCGCTGCGTAGGCTTGGTCTTGAGTTCATGCAATTGCCCTGGGAATCGGCCTTGGCTTCAAGATGCTGGAATTGGAAAACCGTTATAATCCCGCTCGGATGAGCACACGCCCCCATTTCGTCGCGTACCGCAAGGCGCCGGCCGTCATGGCGGCCCTCGTGCTGACAGGATTCAGCGCCGTCATCGGCCAAATCGTACTGATGCGCGAACTGATGGTGGCCTTCGGCGGCAATGAAATCTCTCTGGGAATTTTGCTGGCCACGTGGCTCTTGTGGACGGCCGCGGGCAGCTTCATTTGCAGTTTTCTGGTGCTGCGCCCAGGCTCTGCCCGCCGCGCGGCAGCAGCGCTCGAACTCCTGCTCGGACTCAGCCTTCCACTGACTGTTTGGGCGTTGCGCTCAAGCAAAAGCATCTTGCAAACCGTGCCCGGCGAGCTGGTTGGCCCACTTCCGGCGCTGCTTGCATCGCTGGTTTGCCTGAGTCTCTTTTGCTTGGCCGCAGGCGCTTTGTTTGTGGCTGCGGCGCGCATGTATGGCAACGCGTTCGCCATTGATGAGCGCGCTTCGGTCAGCGCTGCTTACCTGTTGGAAGCGGCTGGTTCCGCCGTAGGTGGAATCCTTGCCAGCCTTGTGCTGTTGCGCTTTCTCTCGCCCTTTCAGATTGCCGCGATCGTGTTCCTCTTGAACATATCGATGGCCGCCATTCTTTTGTTTCGCATGAGCCGCAAGCAGCTTTGCTTTGCCGCCCTGGTAATGGCGTTGCTCGCCACATTCCTTTTCGTCCGCGCCGCGCCCTGGCTGGAAAGCTCCGCGCAGGCGCTGGAGTGGCGCGGCTTCCACGTGCTTGCATCGCGCGACTCCATCTACGGAAATCTCACCGTAACCGAGACCGGCAACATCCGCAGCCTCTACCAAAATGGCCTGATTCTGGCTAACTCGCCGGACGACAGCGCCGCTGAAGAATCCGTTCACTACGCGCTGCTGGAGCACCCGGCGCCGAAACATATTTTGCTCATTGGCGGCGGCGCAAGCGGCAGCGTGATGCAGGTGCTCAAGCATCCCACCATCGAGCGGATCGACCTAGTCGAGCTGGACCCCGCGCTCATCGGCGTGACGCGAAGTTTCTTCCCGTCGGAGTCCGCGCCGATCTTCTCCGATCCAAGAGTGCATCTGCTCTACGCCGATGGCCGCGCCTATCTGAAGTCGGTGCGCGACAGGTTCGACGTGATCATCGTGAATGTGCCTGATCCGCAAACCGCGCAGTTGAATCGCTTCTACACCATCGAGTTCTTTCGTTCCGCGCGCGCTCATCTTGCGCCCGGCGGTGTGCTTTCACTGCAACTGCGCTCGTCAGAAGAAGCTGTCAGCCCCGACCAACTGGAGTTCCTGCGTTGCATCCATCGCACTCTGCAAGAAGTTTTTCCGTACGTTGTTGCGATTCCCGGTGAGACGATTCACTTCTTCGCCGCCACGCGCGCCGATGCGCTTACCGACGACGCGCAAACGCTGGTGGCCCGGCTGCTCGCACGCAATTTGAAGACGCGTTACGTGCGCGAATACTTCATTCCTTTCCGCATGATGCCCGACCGCATGGCCGAGGTGCGCGAACAATTGCAGCCATTGGCCACTACACAAATCAATTGCGATTTCTCGTCCATCGCTTACTACTTCAACGGTGTTCTGTGGAGCGCGCAGTTCAAGCCGGACTATGCAAGCTGGCTGCGCGCCGCCGGGCATATCCCTTTCAGGATCATTCTAGGCACGCTTCTCATTTTCCTCTTTGCCGCAACAGTGCTTCTTGCGTTTGTGCCCGCGCGCGAGCAGCGCGCCCGTATGGCGGCTGTCTGCTCGATGGCCGCCACGGGCTTTACACTGATGGCGCTCCAGATCTTCTTGCTGCTTGCCTTCCAATCCATCTACGGTTACGTCTACCATCAACTCGCTATTCTCATTGCTCTGTGCATGGCCGGCATCGCTTTCGGAAGCTGGCTCGCCGTGCGCCGCAATTTCTCTGACGACCGTACGCCTTTTTGCGCTGTGGCCGTCACACAACTTCTTCTCGCTCTCTCTTGCCCGGCGTTGATGCTGCTGGTCACTCTGCTGGCGAAGCTCTCTGGAGCAGCGGCAATCTGGATCGCCGCGCAGTGCGTCTTTCCCGCGCTGGCCGCGCTCTCCGGCATCCTGGGAGGCTATCAGTTTCCGCTGGCGACGCAAATTTACTTCAGCGGCGGCAGCAGCCGGCAAAGACTCGGCACACTCTACGCGACTGATCTGCTGGGTGGTTGCGTGGGCGCTCTCGTGCTCAGCGGTTATCTCATTCCTGTCTTCGGATTCTGGCGGACGGCATGGCTTTGCGCAATGGTGAATCTGCCGCCGATTCTGCTCACGGCTTATGCTCGCCGAAGACCACCGCGGTAAACGCGAAGATGTCAGTATCTTCATCCTTCCAGCAGCCGGAGCCCATCTGCGCCTTGCGGCAAGTCTGCTCAAGGAAGGTCTTGCGGTCCCATTTTTGTTCCACCGGAACTTGCGGCAGCAGCAAGCCCTCGCTGTCGCCGTTCTTCATCAGCAGGCCGTGCTCGCCGATCCTGATCTGCTCCACGTCCGTCACGCGGCGCAGCGGCGAGAGCACGGAGATTTCGTAGGCAAGCTGCGGCAACTCCGACGCCGAAACCGGCTGAAATCGTGGATCGCGCACGGCGGCTAGCGTTGCCGTGTCGCGCACGGTCAAGTAAAGAGGTTTGGTTGCGGAGGTGTAACCAATGCAGCCGCGCAGCTCTCCATTTTTATGCAAAGTCACAAAGGCTCCGCGTTCCTGATTCAGCGTCGCGCTCGTGCTGGCTGCCGGCTCATAGGCATCATTTGCTTGGACCACGTGTTCCACCGATTTGCGCGCCAGAGCGAGCAACTCGTTCTTCTCTGCTTCGCTCAGCGAGAACGGCTTCTCCGCTGCCTTGGCGTTTGCCGCCTTCACAAAAACATCCGCGCTGTATCCGACCACGCGCGAGTGATCGCCTGTCACATCGCCGGAGTTTTCGTACTTCAACACCCGTGCCTGATTGGCTCCCATGTGCTCTGCGTAGATCATTGCGGCCACGATGGGCGCGCCGCCGCAGGCCTCCCACACGCGCGACTGGAAGTTGCGCGACATGCTGAAGTAGTCCCACGACTGCAGCGCGTTGAGCGTCTTGTGGTCGATCTTCACAGCATCATCATAGGTGTGATAGTGCGAGAGATCGGAGCTGGCCAGCACCAGCGTGTCGCCGGGATTAGCTTCGCTCTTGATGAGCTTTGTCAGCGCTACTCCCAGCGCGCGGCTGTTCTCATAACTCTGGTCGCCCATCACAATGGGAACGATTGTAAAGTTGCCCAGCACCTTTTGCAGCCACGGCAACTGGACTTCGACCGCGTGTTCGCCGCCCGCTGACGTGGCATTGTGCCCCTGTATGGAAAGCCGCATCGTCGAACTCATCTTCGCGAGTTGGCGCGCGAAGGCCTTGTCCACCGGCACGTTTCCCAGCGGAGTCGCATAGGCATCGCCATCATAGACAGAGCTGTAATCGAAGCTCTCGTAGTGCGACGGAGCAATGATGACGACGCGCGCATACTTGTGTCCCCTCAACTGCGCGTAGGTGTACGCGGCGACAGGACCGGAGTACTGATAGCCGGCGTGCGGCGCAACCACCGCGAGAATGTGATCGGTGATTACAGGCTGCGAGACGCGCGCCAGCAGATCGTCAATCATTGCGGAAAGAACCTTGGGGTCGGCCGGATAGAAGCTGCCTGCGACGGCCGCCTGCCGCACCTTTGGCGCATCTTCCGCGTGTGCCAGTCCGAGCGGCGGAATCGCCAGAAAAGCCATTAGCGGCGCCGCCAGCCAATAGGCGTTTTGTGTCAGCATGATGTGCATTTGCGAAACCTCCTTTGCTCTTTCATACGTGCCATACGCCGGGAATCGGCTGTTGGCAGAATGGACAACGGCCGTTTTTGATGAGCATCTCACTGGCCGTAAATCCCACGCGCTCAACCAGCATCTTGCGGCACTTGGGGCAATAAGTGTTTTGCGACGGATGCCCGGGAACATTGCCGATATAGACGTAATGCAATCCCTCGGCGTCGGCAATGGCCTTGGCGCGTTCCAGAGTCAGCACAGGCGTGATGGGCAAATTCTTCAACAGGTACTCAGGATGAAACTGCGTAAAATGCAGCGGCACATCCGCGCCCAGGTTTGCCTTCACCCATTGCGCCAGTCCGCGAAACTCCGCGTCGCTGTCGTTGAGCGTGGGCAGCACCAGGAAGACAATCTCAATCCACTTGCCCATCTTGCGCAGAGTCACGAGCGACTCCAGCACCGGCTTCAATTGGCCCGTGACGACCTGGCGATAATAGGATTCGGAAAATGATTTGAGATCAATTTTGATGGCGTCCATCTTTCCGTAGGCCATCTTCAATGCGTCCTGCTGCATGAAGCCGTTGGAGACCACGATGCTGCGGATGCCGGCCTCGTGCCCCGCATCGGCCGCATCCATCAGGAATTCGGCGAAGATCACCGGCTCGCTATAGGTGTAGGCAATCGTCGGACAGCTATATTGCCGGGCCAGTTCGGCCACGCGCCGCGGCGGCGTGTACTGCGCGGGAATCTGCTCAGGGCGTGACTGCGAGATGTCCCAGTTCTGGCAGAACTTGCAGTTGACGTTGCAGCCGGCCGTGGCGATGGAGAAGGCAAGAGACCCCGGCAGATAGTGAAAGAGCGGCTTCTTCTCTACGGGATCGACGTGCGCCGCGCAGACCCGCGAGTGAACCAGCGTATAGTAAGTGCCGCCGCGATTTTCGCGTACGCCGCAGTAGCCGCGCTCCTTGTCTCCCACCACGCATTCACGCGGGCAGAGCTTGCACTTGATCTTGCGATTCGGCTGCTTCTCATAGAACTTTGCTTCAACGACGAAGCGTGCATCGCCGCTGGTCTCTGTGGGCACGCCGGACGCGCTCGCGGTGGGGGGCTGCACGACACTCGTCATACCCAGCGCCGCGCCCGAGGCCAGAGCGCACATCAAAAACGAACGGCGATCCAGAGAGTTATTCACAACTTGTTCCGCATCCAGCGCACAATACATTTTTCTACCTCCCTGCCGTGCCCCTGTCTACAATTCGACGAGCGAAATCCTGCCCGGTTGATTCGTACCCAGGCGATGCTCATTATCTGCAGCCGTGGCAATGTAGCTCGGCGCGCGCTCCTCGGCGGCGAGCGGTTTCAATCCCTTTTCAGCGCGTTTGCGCTCGATCATCTGCCAGCCTGTGAAATCGAGCGCGACCGGATCCGTGGAGACCAGCAGCGCATTCGCATTCCAACTGTGCTGCGGCTTGTATCCCGGCCCGCCCTCGTACATTGCCATCGTCGCATCGCAGATCGACAGACGCATTTTGGTGCGAATCTCCGGCAGCATATTCAAATCCGCGACGAAGGGATCGCAGCCGTTGGGATGATATTTGTTGGGATTATGAATGACTCCGTACATATTCTTGAGCGCGATTGTCACGCCCGCGCCGTCATGGTCTTTCAGCACGGGCAAATTGATAAGCATATCCGTGCGCTGCGTGAGAATCTTCGATAGCCGGCTGCCAACGCTGCCATATGCTGACAGTTCTTCCTCGTAGCCGGTGCGATCTGTTCCATAGCATTGCACACAGTTGCCGCCCGTCGCCAGATGAAAACCGGCGCGCTCCAGTTCGTCGCTGTCGCGGTCCCAAACTACAATGTCGCCGGGCTTGACGCCGGCCTGCTGCAAACGCTCGCAGACGGCCGCGACGAGTTGAATGTTGGTGGAGATGCCGCGGCCTCCGAGGGTGTTTACCTTCAGAGAAACCGTATCTCCTGGACGAACCAGTTTTCTCCACGCATCTAGGGGATGGTCGCGGTCGAAGAACGCCTGCATGGCGCGATCCACGAGAGCCAACATTCGCTGATCATCGATGGCCGAGCCGGTGCCGCGCAGTTGCGTATCATGCGCCACGACGACTCTGGAGTGCGCGCCCGCCGCAAGCGCCTCCGCCGCGCCTCCTCCGCACAGCAGCGCGGCGCCGGCGAGAGATCGCTTGAGAAAATCCCTTCGGCTTCCGTTGCGCTGCGTACGCATCTGCATACTCCCGCGACCCCGCACGACATAACAAGGCCTAATCAACGGCTATGCCAATCCGCGCCCGGTTGCAGTGACAGCCGGCACTCATCGCGCCAGGCAGCCTGAAGTACACGGCTTTGACGCCGGAGCGCCTCGATCGCGCAAACCCAGTGGCGCGCAGCCTAAGTGGAAGGATACACTGCGCAAGGGAGCATTTCCATGACAACGAACGCGAACCGGTTTGGGAATCTTTACGCCCAATCCGGCTATAGCTATTTTCTTCTTGTAGTCGCGGGCCTGGGCGGCCTGCTTTACGGCATCGACGTGGGCATCATCGGCGGCGCTTTGCCGTACCTGGAGGCGACCTCGCGCCTGGACGCCGCGCAACTGTCGGCTATCGTTGCGGCAGTGCTGCTGGGCAGCGTCCTGTCCACCTTGTTTGCCGGCCTTCTGGCCGACTGGATCGGCCGCAGACCGCTGATGGTTTTCAGCGGCATTACATTCGTTGTCAGCATCCCGGTGATTGCGCTCTCGCACGGATTCGCGCCGCTGTTTTTCGGCCGCTTGATGCAAGGCGTCAGTGGCGGACTGATCGGGGTTGTGGTTCCGCTGTATCTTGCCGAGTGTTTGCCGGCCTCGCATCGCGGCAAGGGAACAGGCCTCTTTCAGTGGTTGCTCACGCTGGGCATCGTGGCTGCGGCCGCGGTGGGAATGTACTATAGCTATCGCGTTCAAGCCGTGGCTGCCGCAGCCAACTCCACCGCGCTGTTTGCCTTCAAGGATCAGGCATGGCGGCGCATCTTCTGGGTCTCGCTTCCTCCCGGCTTGCTGTTTGTGCTGGGCAGCCTGCTGGTCAGCGAATCGCCCCGCTGGCTCTTCATACGCGGCAAATCCGCCGCCGCTTATGCCGCCCTGTTGCGCTCGCGCAGCGGCGAGCAAGCCAGCCTTGAATTGCAGGAGATGGAGAAGCGCGAGAAGGAAGAGACTCAGCGCTCGGCCTCGCGGGTGGTGCGCGATTCTCTGCTGCGCCGCAAATATGTGATCCCCTTTCTTCTGGCCTGCATAATCCTCTTTTGCAACACGGCCACGGGCGTCAACTCGATCATCGGCTACAACACCGGCATTCTGCTGCAAAGCGGACTCTCCGATCTGAGCGCCCATTGGGGCTATCTGGTCTTCACCTCCATCAACTTTCTGCTGACCATGGTGGGCGTGGCGCTGGTGGATCGCAAAGGGCGCAAGTTCCTGCTGGTGCTGGGCACCAGCGGCATCATTCTCTCTCTCATCTTCGTCGGCGCTCTGTTCCTGCGCACGGAAAAGGTGAACGTGGACGCGCGCGCGCTGGTGCAGGCCCAGGTGCTTCAGGACCAGACGCTGACCCTCCACTTTGACCGCGCTGAAGCCGGCGCGTTGCTGGGAGCGCAAGGCAGCGAGGGCAAGCAGATCGACGCCGACCGCGCCTCGCTGGCCATCATCTACTCCTATGGCGACTTTACCGCCGCCACCAGCTTTGCGCGCTCGGACGACGCCGCAGCGCGGCCCATTGAAATCACGCGCGACCGCTGCGTTCCCTCGAACAAAATTGTGGCCTTCTTCAGCAATCCCTTTGCCAATCTCGCCGCCGCGCAAACCGCGCCGTTAAAGATCGAGAAGGCCGTGATCGGCCGTGTGCCCGGCGCGCGCCATGGATGGCTGGTCGCCGCGGGCCTCTTCCTGTTTATGGGATTCTTTGCGCTGGGGCCGGGCGTTTGCGTCTGGCTGGCGCTTTCTGAACTGATGCCCACGCGCATTCGCTCCAACGGCATGAGCATCGCGCTGGTCATCAACCAGTTGGTCTCCACCACTCTGTCGGGCATCTTTCTGCCCTTCGTCAGCAAGCACGGCTATTCGTCGATGTTTTTCCTCTTTGCCGGATTCACCGTCGTTTACTTTATCGTCGCCGCGTTCTTTTTGCCGGAGACAAAAGGCAAGACCCTGGAAGAGATCGAGGCCCATTTTGAGGGGCGGACGGCAGGATGAGGCCTGCGGGATAATTGGCCAGGTTGTAAACTTTGATTCGGAGCACTCCCATGATTCACCATGACATGGTTGTGAAAAGAAAGATTTCGGTTTTTCCGGCTGGATCGATTCTATTGCTCGTCGGCTGTGGCGGCGGCAACTTCTCTACGGGCACGGGCGGCGTCGGCTACATCCAACAACAACAGACCACGCCTGAACTTTTTTCCTACCAGGAGTGTACTTCGACCGCGCCCGTCTTTCCCGGCAATCCTGCCGAACCGGTGATTACACTGAACGGCCCACGGGTTGTAAGTCAGCCCCTGGGAACCCCATATACCGACCAGGGCGCGACTGCCATCGACCCGAAGGACGGAATCATCACCAGCCAGATGATTGTCAGCGGAGCGAGCGCCGTGGACACAAGCACGGTGGGCGACTATCTGGTCCGCTATAACGTTACCGACAGCCAGAATCTGCCGGCCGTGGAAGTGGTGCGGATTGTGCGCGTCAACAATGGCACGTTCTCGAAACAAACCGCCAGGGACATCGGCACCACCGGCGCTCACATGGGTTACTACGAGCATTTGCCGGTCAATTACAGCAACGACCCCAAGCAGAAGTTTCCGCTGATCGTCTTTCAGCACGGATGGGGCGGAGCGCGCTTTCTTGACCCCTACACGGTTCAGGCTCCGCTTTCGATTCTGGAGGGAGGCGACCTGGTCGGGGTCATCATCAGTAGCTATTGGGACGACTCGCGGCCGTTCATCGTGCTCTCGCCGCAGCGCTGCCTGGACCCGCTGGTTGACGTTGTGACCGCGGGCTACACCAAACTCTTCATGGATTACGCCATCAAAACCTATCAGGTGGACCCGACGCGGATCTATCTGATGGGCTTCAGCGAGGGGTCGGGCGATACCTGGGATTACCTCTGGAACTATCCGAATGAAATGGCCGCCGTGGTTCCCATCTCTGGCGGCTATGGAAATCAGCTGGGATGCGTCTTCGCGCAGACCCCGGCCTGGGCCTTCAGCGGCGAGAACGACACGGGTGTTTATGCGGATCAAGTGGCGACGGTGGATTCCATCAACGCCTGCAATCCCCCAGTGCCGGCCAAAATCACGGTCTTTGCCGGCATCGGCCACGTTGACGACGAACCCATGGTGCTCGATCCCCTCGGTCTTGGGCAAGGCATTGCTCCCTACGACGTCTATGACCAGGACATCTACGACTGGTTGCTACAGTACAGCCGGCCGCAACCCGTTCCGCCCGAATAGTCCGCCGTCTTTACGGATTCTCTGCACGCTCGATCCAATTTCATTCATCTTCGGTCGGCCTGCATCCGCCGTCCGGGTGATAAAATCAAACAGTGCCGGGTCCTACGCGACGTAATCCCGCCAATCCCGCCAGGTCCGGAAGGAAGCAACGGTAACGGGCTAGTACGGGCGCAGTAGGTCACCCGGCGCTTTTTCGTGTTTTTGGTTCACCCAACTTCAAGGAGAATCGCATTGTCCCTCACTGTTCGCCCCATTGTGGGCTGCCGCGCCAAGATTACCGCCTTCGGAACCTATGTTCCCCCGCAGGTTCTAACCAACAAAGACTTGGAAAAGATGGTGGAAACCAGCGACCAGTGGATTATGGAGCGGACTGGCATCCGCGAGCGGCATGTGCTGGCCAAAGGGCTGGGCGTGAGCGATATGTGTGCCGAGGCGGCCAAAAAATGCCTTGCGGCGCGGGGCATCCCGGCCAGCGAGGTCGAGGTCATCATTGTGGGCACGGTGACGCCGGACATGATGTTCCCGGCAACGGCCTGCCTGGTGCAGGACAAGATCGGGGCCAAGGGCGCGTGGGGCTTTGACGTTTCAGCGGGATGCTCGGGATTCGTCTTTGCGCTGCAAGCCGGGGTGAAGATGATCGAGAGCGGCGCGCACAAAAAAGTCCTGGTCTGCGGCGCTGACGCCAACACCCGCATGACAGACTATACCGACCGCACCACCTGCGTTCTCTTTGGCGACGGCGGCGGCGCGGTGCTGCTGGAGCCATGCGCGGAAGGCGAGATCGGGTTTATCGATTTTTGGCACGAGATCGACGGATCGGGCGCAGCGGCGCTGAATTTGCCGGGCGGCGGAAGCATCAATCCCGCCAGCCACGAGACCGTGGACAAGAAGATGCACTACATCCACCAGGACGGGCCGACGGTGTACAAATTCGCCGTGCGCAAGATGGCCGAGGCCACCACCAAGCTGCTGGCGCGCAACAACGTCACCGGCGCGGAGCTGGGTTGCTTTATTCCTCACCAGGCCAACCTGCGCATCATTCAGGCCACGGCCGACCGGCTGGCCGTGGATGCTTCGCGGGTGATCATCAACATCGAGAAGTATGGCAACACCTCGGCGGGAACGATTCCGCTGGCCATCGGCACGGCCGTCGAGGAAGGCAAGCTCAAGAAGGGCGAGCTGTTGCTGCTGGCCGCCGCCGGAGCCGGCTTTACCACCGGCGCGGTGCTGCTGCGCTGGGAGATTTAGAAGCAGCTTACAGGTAACAGCTAACAGTTTTCCGCAGCGACGCCGAGTAGCCATATCGTTCAAAAAAGGCCGGTTCCTTCAGGAACCGGCCTTTTATTGCCCCAGCGCCAGCGACGGGTCAGCGGAGAGCGACGGGGTGGCAAATTCGTCGGATTGGAAGCGGGGCCATGCGGCGGCGGCGATCATGGCGGCGTTGTCAGTGGAGAGCGAGAGCGTGGGGAAGGCGACGCGCAAGCCGCGACGGGCGGCTTCGGTGCTGAAGCGAGCGCGCAATTCGCGGTTGGAGGCGACGCCTCCAGTTACAAGGATGCGTCGCGCTCCGAGGGACTCGGCGGCGGCGAAGCTTTTCTTCATCAAGTCTCCGACCACCGCGCACTGAAAGCTGGCGATGAGGTCAAGAATCTGCTGCGGGCAGAGGGCGAGGGCTTCTTCTTTGGTTTGGGGCGGGCGTGCCACGGCGTTGGGCGCAAAGAGCCGCGCGGCGCGGGCCTGGGCTTCAGGGCGCAACTCGTGGAGCTCGACATAACGCAGAACGGCGGTCTTGATTCCCGAAAAAGAAAACAGGAAGCGCGGATCGAGATCGGCGATGGGCGCGGTGCGGGCGGCTTTGGTGCGCGGGGCCTTGCCGGCCAGGTAAATCTTTGGTTTGAATCGAGCGAAGGAAAACGGGACGGCGCGCGGATTGCCATAGCGTGCCAGGGCGTCGATCCAAGGTCCGCCGGGATAGCCAAAGCCGAGCAGTTTGGCGACCTTGTCAAAAGCTTCGCCGGCGGCGTCGTCCAAGGTGCGGCCGACGAGCGAATAGCTCCACGAGCCGTGGGCGGGTCGGGCCAGATAAAGGTGGGTGTGGCCGCCAGAGACGACCAGCGCCAGCGCCGGCTCATTGGCGGGAGAGAGAGATCCCTCAGGGGCTAAAGCCCCCATTTCACTGGGTTGCCGAATGGACGGGTTCGAGGCTGTACTCTGCAAAGCTTGATCCAGCTCATGCTCATGCAGCAGCACGGCGTGGATGTGGCCTTCAAGGTGGTTGACGGCGATGAGCGGCAGGCCTTGCGCGTAGGCCAGCGCCTTGGCGTAGGTGACGCCGACCAGCAGCGCTCCGGCGAGGCCCGGGCCGGAGGTGACGGCGATGGCGTCCAGATCGGCGATGGTGATGTTGGCCTGGGCAAGCGCGGCGCGGACTACCGGGACGATGGCGCGGAGATGCTCGCGGCTGGCCAACTCCGGCACCACGCCGCCGTAGCGGGCGTGGGTGGCGATCTGCGAGGCGACGACCGAGGAGAGTGTGCGCGTCCCGCGCTCGACGACAGCTGCCGCCGTTTCGTCGCAGGAAGATTCGATGCCGAGAATGAGGCCAGTGGGCATGAATCTTTAGTTTATCGTTGCGGGAGGGATCGGGAAGGGGTGGGTGCTCAATTCCACGCTCCGGCGCAGGGCTGTTACGGTGCTTATCTCCGCTTGGCTGTGCTAGTCTTTTCGACAGAGAAATAAATTCAGGAGGAAATGTGCGTATCTCTTTGCCTCAACTTGCCGCAATCGGGATTGCTATTGGAATGAGCGTTCTCGGACAGGGTTCTGCTCTGGCTCAACAGGCCGCGAAGGCCGCGCCGGTCACGCTGGCCAAGCCAGCAGCAGAGGTTTCCGACCCGGTAGCCGATCCCAGGGCCGTGGTCACAGTAGGCCATGCGCGCTTTACCGTGCTCACGCCGGAGCTGATTCGCATGGAGTGGGCGGCGGACGGCAAATTCGAAGATCACGCATCGTTTGTCTTTCTGAATCGGCGGCTGCCGGTGCCCAGCTTTGAGCACACGGTAACAGGCCAGACGCTCGTCCTCAAGACCAGCGCGTTGACGCTCACATACACGCCCTCCGCCGATGGCCACTTTACAATGGACGATCTCTCTATAGAACTGACCGTTGACGGCAAACCGGTGGTTTGGCATCCGGGCCTTGCCGATCCCGATAACCTGCTGGGCACGACGCGGACGCTGGACGGCGCGCGCGGCGGCAAAACCGTGGAGCCGATGGGCGAGGGGCTGATCTCGCGCTCCGGCTGGGCGCTGGTGGACGATTCGACCCGCCCGCTCTTTGATTCAGCGGACTTCAGCTTCAAGGACGGCGAAAAAAGTCCCTGGCCCTGGGTGCTGTTGAGGCCGGCGGGCGAGCGCCAGGATTTGTACTTCTTCGGCTACGGCCACGAGTACCGCAAAGCGCTGGGTGACTATGTGCGCGTCGCCGGGCGAATTCCGCTGGTGCCGCGCTTCGCCCTTGGCGCGTGGTGGTCGCGCTACTGGGATTACAGTGATCAGGAACTGGACGAGCTGGTGCGCGGCTTCCGCGAGAACGATACGCCGCTGGATGTCTTTGTGATCGATATGGGCTGGCACATCAGCGACGCCCAGCTCAGGGCAGCGGGTGAGGTGGACCAGTCCCAGGAAGGACTGGGATGGACCGGCTACACCTGGAACAAGATGCTCTTTCCCGATCCCGCGGAGTTTCTGGCCAAGCTTCACGCCGAGGGACTCAAGGCGACGCTGAATCTGCATCCGGCCTCCGGAGTGCAGCCCTGGGAAGACGCTTATCCGGCAATGGCGCGGGCGATGGGCATTGATCCGGCAACTAAGAAATATGTACCCTTCGACATTACCGACAAGAAATATGCTACAAACTACATGAATTTGCTGCACCATCCGCTGGAAAAGCAGGGCATTGACTTCTGGTGGCTCGACTGGCAGCAAGAGCAGCACACCAAACTGCCCGGCGTGATGCCGACATGGTGGCTCAACTACGTTCACTTTACCGACCAGCAGCGCGAAGGCAAGCGGCCGCTGCTCTTCCATCGCTGGGGCGGGCTGGGCAATCACCGCTACCAGATCGGCTTCTCCGGTGACACCGTCTCGGTCTGGGAGTCGCTCGCCTTCCAGCCCTGGTTTACGGCGACCGCGGCCAATGTGGGCTACGCCTATTGGAGCCACGACATCGGCGGCCATATGCCTGGAGCCGTGGAGCCGGAGCTGATTACGCGCTGGGTGGAGTTTGGCGCCTTCAGCCCGATTCTGCGCACCCACACCACCAAGAATCCTGACTCGGAGCGCCGCATCTGGGCGTATCCAGAGCCGTACTCGTCGATTCTGCGCTCCACCTTCCAGCTTCGTTACGCGCTACAGCCCTATCTCTACACCGAGGCGCGGCGCACCTACGACACCGGCGTAGCCTTCTTCCGTCCGCTCTACTACGATGCGCCGGAGGAGGAAGCAGCTTACGCCAGCAAGAATGAATATCAGTTTGGCGACGAGATGCTGGTCGCCCCCATCACCGCTCCGGCAGACAAAAGCTCCGGGCTGACAGCCGAGACCGTATGGTTGCCCAAGGGCGAGTGGGTCGAGTGGCAAACCGGCAAGCACTTCACTGGCCCTGTGACCGTTGAGCGCAACTTCTCCATTGAGCAGACGCCGGTTTACCTGAAGGCCGGGGCCATTGTGCCCATGCAGCCGCCCATGCGCTACACTGGCGAAAAGCCTGTGGACCCGCTGATTGTGAATTTGTGGCCGTTGGCGCCGGGCAGAACTTCCAGCTACTCGGTCTACGAGGATTCGGGCGTCTCGGTCGAGTACCAGCGCGGGGTCTTCGCGCGCACGCCGATCAAGGCCACGCAAACAGGCGACACTCTGCGGGTGGAGATTGGTCCGGTTCAGGGCGGTTATCCCGGAATGTTGAAGACTCGCGGCTTTGAGCTGCGCCTGCCCGCCGACTGGCCGCCGGCTTTGGTCACCGTGAACGGCAAGGCCGTCAAGCAGGCCGGACCGACCGGCAAGGACGGCTGGAGCTTCGAGGGCAATACGCTCACCACGATCATTCCCGTGCCCAGCGGTAGTGTCGCGGCCAAGGTCACCATCGAGGTGCGCCGGGATGCCGGCCTGATCGCTCGCCGCAGCGAGCTGGACGGTTTTGCCGGGACGATGACCCGTCTGCGCGGCGCCTACTCCGCGCTACAGGATACTTTTCCCGCAGGCGCGCCGCCCGACATTCTGATTGACGCGATGCAGACCGGCGACCGGCTGGGCTACCATCCGGAGCGCGCCGCCGAGGAGATAGCGCACTTTCACGCGGTTCTGGCGCAGGTTTCACCCGCCGTGGAGGCATTGACTCCCGGGTTTATCCAGCGCGAGGACCAGCACACCAAAGATGTTGAAGAATATGCGAAGCGTTCCGGCGCGGGCGACGAAATGGTCCTTGCGCTGAAGGCTCAGAAGCAGCAGCACCTGGAGACTCTGGCCAAGGCGAAAAAACTGGCGGCGGAGGCGGGAAACTAGGGCCTTTTACTGTTTGTATAGAGTGCGGCGTGGACCGGGAGGTCCACGCGACAGCCGGCCGGGAGGCCGGCGCTACATGCTCCTGTAAAGGATGAAGGTCGCGGGCAAAAGCTCGCGACCTTCAAAATTTCCTGGTATTTGTCACTGTCTCCTTTTCCTCCACTTGCCGGGGAATAGTAACTCCCCGTATGATCCTTCGAGAGAGATTCCATGAGAGTACCCAATCCAAAAGTTCCAAGCAACCCCGCGCTGCGCACCAAGAGCAGGCTGATGTCCGCCTCGGAGATTGAGCGCACCCTGGTGCGCCTGGCCCACGAGATCGTCGAAAAGAGCAACGGCAGCTCAGATTTGGCGCTGGTCGGAATCATGCGGCGCGGCGTTCCGCTGGCCGAGCGGCTGGGCAAGCTGATCTCCGGCATTGAGAAGCGCCCGGTCGCCACCGGCGTGCTCGATATACAGTTTTACCGCGACGACCTCACCGGTGAGGAGGAGCGTCCGGTGGTCATCCCCGGCGCCATCGGCTTTGACATTGACGGCCGCGACGTGGTGCTTTGCGATGACGTGCTATATACTGGCCGCACTATCCGCGCCGCGCTCGACGCGCTCTTTGCTCACGGCCGCCCGCGCCGCGTGCAACTGGCCGTGCTGATCGACCGCGGCCACCGCGAACTGCCCGTCGAGGCCACCTACATCGGCCGCCGCGTACCCACCAGCAGCCGTGAGATCATCGAAGTCAAGTTCCAGGAGGTCGACAACGACGAGCAGGTGTTGCTCTCTGAACGCGTCGACTGATCAATGGCAGTTTTAACTCTTGGTTTTTGCCCTCGGCTGAAAACCAAGAGCTAAAAACAAAAATGGTAAGAGCGAAGAAAATGACCCTGAACGACGTCAAAGCCCGCCGCCCGCTTGCTACTCCGCCCGTTGCAGCCTCGCCGTTTCCCTATAATTCAGGTTCGCTGCTTTCGGCTCAGCATCTCGACCTTGATGGAATTAGCCATCTCCTCACCCGCGCCACGATACTGGAAAATCAGGACCCGCTCACGCGTGCGCGCATCCTGGCCAAGCGCCGCATCGCGCTGCTTTTCTATGAGTCCTCGACGCGCACCCGAACCAGCTTTGAACTGGCTGCCAAGAGCCTGGGCGCTGACACGGCGCTGGTTTCAAGCCTGTCATCGAGCATCGAAAAGGGCGAATCGCTCAAGGATACCGGCCTCACCTTGCGCGCTCTTGGAGCCGAGGCCATCATTCTGCGCCATCCCAACTCCGGCGCGGCATGGCTGCTGGAGTCCGAGACCCGCCTGCCGGTGCTCAATGCCGGCGACGGAATGCACGAGCACCCCACGCAAGCGCTGCTCGATCTGCGCACCATGCTCGCTCATCTGCGCCCCGGCGTCCAAACGATCACCCCTGAAACCCTCGCCGGCGTCACCGTCAGCATTGTCGGCGACATCTTCCACAGCCGCGTCGCCCGCTCGAATATGCTGCTGCTGCCGCGGCTCGGCGCGCGCGTGATTCTCTGCGGGCCGCCTGCCCTGCTGCCGGAAATCGCCGCCCAGACCGGGCCGGAAATCACCATTGAGCGCGACTTCGAGGCCGCGCTTCGTCAATCGCAAGTGGTGATTATGCTGCGCATTCAGGCCGAACGGCTGGCCGGATTGCAACTCGACCTGGAGGAATACAAGGCGGCCTACCAGCTCACCGGCCAGCGCCTCGCAGCCTTTGCGCCGACGGCTCTGGTGCTCCATCCCGGCCCCATCATTCGCGGCCTGGAGATGACCGCCGGCGTCGCCGACGGCCCGCAATCGGCGATTCTGGAGCAGGTCAAAAATGGCGTTGCCATCCGCATGGCTGTGGTTGAGCGGGCGTTGACGGCAAATGCAGACTCTGGAGGCCGCGCATGACGGCACTTATTATTCGAGGCGGCCATCTGATTGACCCCGCTGCCGGCGTGGACACGCTCAAGGACATTCTGCTCAAGGACGGCCACGTAGCCGGAATTGCCTCGCCGGGCAAGCTCAAAGCGGATGAAGACGCCGAAGTTCTGGACGCGACCGGCCTCACCGTCGCTCCGGGACTGATTGATATGCACGTGCATCTTCGCGAGCCGGGCCAGGGCTACAAGGAGACCATAGCCACCGGCACGGCTGCTGCTGCTGCTGGCGGATTCACCTCGGTGGCCGCGATGCCCAACACCACGCCGGTGAACGACTCGCAGGAGACGACGCGCTGGATGCAAGCGCCGGAGCGCAACGCTGTGGTCCGAGTCTTTCCCATCGCCGCCGCAACGCGCGGGTCGAAGGGCGAAGCGATCAACGACTATGCCGCGCTGAAGGCCGCGGGAGCTGTGGCCGTGAGCGACGACGGCTTGACGATTCTGAAAGACGGCGTAATGCGCGAGGCGCTGGCCGCCGCCGCTCGCGTGGAACTCACCGTCATCCAGCACGCCGAGGACACGCGCCTGACGCGCATCGGCGACAAGGTGGCCAGCATGAACGCCGGGGTTGCGGCCTTCCGGCTGGGCCTGCGCGGCTGGCCCAACGAGGCCGAGTCGGCCATCGTCGAGCGCGATATTCGCCTGGTTCAGGCGCTGCGCGAGGCCAAGCCCCATCTGCATGTGGCGCACATCTCTACAGCTGCCTCGCTGTGCGCCGTGCGCACCGCTCGCCGCAATGGATTGAGAGTCACCTGCGAGATTGCGCCGCATCATTTTTTGTTGACCGACGAGCACGTGGGATTCTATGACACGAACGCCAAGATGTGCCCGCCGCTGCGCTCGGGCGCCGACCGCGATGCGCTGATTGAGGCGCTGCTGGACGGCGTCATTGACGCCATCGCCACCGACCACGCGCCGCACGCCGTGCATGAGAAAGAGGTCGAGTTCGACCGCGCGCCCAACGGCATCATCGGCCTGGAGACGGCGCTGGGCTTGAGCCTGCGCTGGCTGCACCACGAGTGGAAAATGCCCCTGGGCCGCGTGTTGAGCTTGCTCAGCGCCCAGCCTGCCGCGCTGTTGAATCTGAAGGGTCGCGGAACGCTGGCCGTGGGCAGCTTTGCCGATGTGGTCGTCTTCGATCCCAAAGCCGAGTGGACCTACAATGCTCGCCAAGGCAGATCGAAGGCGCACAACACGCCCTTCGACGGCTGGACGATGCAAGGCCGCGTTCGCTGGACGATCTCCGAAGGCCGCGTGGCCTACGATGATCTCTCCTACCGGTCGGTGCAGGAGTAGCAGGGGTCGATCGAGGCCTGAATCAGCGGCGTGTCGGCCAGGCGCGCACCCTTCACCATCCAGCGAATCGCCGGCATGACGGCAAATGTGGGCGTGCGCACGTGCACACGCGCGGGATTGCGCGATCCTTCTCTCCACGAGACCGAGTACATCACCTCGCCGCGCGGCGCTTCCACGCGGGCGGTGGCTGTTCCTGTGGTGAAGGCGAACTTTTCGCCCTCGGTGTGGATTTCGCCGGGAGGCAGCTTGCTGAGCGCCTGACGGAGTATCTTGCAGCTCTCCATGATTTCCAGAGCGCGAACGAGCAGACGTGCGCGCACGTCGCCGGCGGGCTGCACGGGCACGTCGAAGTCCAACTCCGCGTAGGCCGCATAGGGCGCGGCGCGGCGCAGATCCTGCGGCACACCGGAGGCGCGCGCTACCGGGCCAACCACGCCCAGCGCAATAGCTTTCTCGGTGGTAAGAACGCCCACGCCGGCGCAGCGCGATGTTGCGGTTCGGCTGGTGGTGAAGATGGGAATCACGGTGCGCGCCATCTCGGCCTCGAGCGCCTCAACCATCTTCAGAATGGATTGAGGGTCGGTGATGTCGCGATTGACCCCGCCGATGCGGTTCATCGAATAGTTGACGCGATTGCCGCTGATGGCCTGCAAGACATCCATTACCTTCTCGCGCAGCTCAAAACAGGTCATGAACATGGTTTTGAAGCCCATAAGCTTGGCCGCGATGCCGGCCCAGAGGACGTGCGAGTGCAGCCGCTCCAACTCCGCCATGATGACGCGAATATACTGGGCGCGCGGCGGCGGAGTAAGGCCGGTAAGGCCCTCCATCGCCGTGCACAGCGTGAGCGTGTGAATGTTGGAGCAGATGCCGCAGACGCGCTCCATCAGCGCGATCACCTGAATGTAATTGCGCGACTCGGCCAGGTGCTCGATGCCGCGAAAGTTGAAGCCGATATGCAGCTTGGCGTCTTCGACGGTCTCGCCCTCGCAGATCAGGTCCAGCTTGTATGGCTCTTCGAGCGCCGGATGATAGGGGCCCATGGGGATTTTGTAGCTCATTTCTTCTCCTGATTCGCGGCTAAGGCGCCACTCGCAACCACGGCGTCGCGTAGATTCACGCCCGGCGTATCGCCCTGGCGCAGCAGCAGCGGCTCGTACTCGCGCCCGGTAAATTCAATGGCAAAGCCTTCGTGAATCTCGCGTTCGATCCAGTCCACGGCCTCGCAGAGATCAAAGATGCTTTCAATGGATTTGCCTGCAAGCACAAAGCTGAAGCCCAGCAACTGGCCATCGAGGTCCCAGTGATACTCCATCCGGAAGCCCTCTTCCTTGGGCAACTGATAGGCCGTGATGGTAATGAAGCGCGCATGAAGCTCGTTCATGGCCGCGGCCAGCTGGCGCACGCTCATCTTGCCGGGGTTGAGCCAATGGACGCCTCCCTTTTCAACCCAGGCTTCATTGCTGCCATGTTTCTGCGGAATTTCATCGAGCGACGTCAATTCGTGCCTCCTGGAACGGGTTCTGTCTTGGCTGCGGCGGCTGCCGGCGGCGGGGCCGCTGCGGCTTGCCTGGCCGCGGGCGGCTTACGGGCAACGGTGTAGGAATTTTTCAACTCGCCAATGGTTGTGTAGATGGGCGGGCACTCCGAGTCCTGGCTGAGCGCGTGTTCCTTGCAGCCCTCCACGCAGCGCCCGCAGAAGGTGCAATGGCCGGGATCATAGCTCCAGGTGAACTCGCCCTTGCCGGTTTTGAATTCGATGGCGCGCGCCGTGCAGCGCATCCTGCAGACGGCGCAGCCTGAGCAGAGCGCGGGATCAAAGCGGACCAGGCCGCGATAGTTCGCGGTGACCTTGGGGCGCTTGGGAAAGAGCACTGTTCGCGAGCCGCCCCATAAATTCTTCCACAGCATGGTTAGAATATTCATGCTCTAAACCTCATGAAAAGCGCGGCTGCGACGGCCAGAACCGCGAAGATAAGCGTGCATTGCCAGTAAAAACGCACCGTTGTGTCGATCTGCAAGCGGGCCGTGGCGGCCGCCACCACAGACAACAGCAAAACAATGCCAAACGAGAGCGCGACGAAGATGAGAATGGCGAGCCATACGAAGAGAACCTGCGGCGCAATCAGCGTGGCTACGAGTCCAGTGGCGGCAACCCATTCGAGGCCATGAGAAAGCTCCCACATGGCCAGCTCCGGCCCGGCGTACTCGGTCATGGGTCCGGAGTAGATCTCCTGCTCGGCGTTGGGAAGCGAGAAGGGATTCAGGTGCAGCTTGGCGGGCAGGCAAACCAGAATCGCCACAATGCCCAGCCAGCGCAGCGGTGAGCTGGGAAGTCCGGCCAGCGCCGAGAGGCTGAAGGTATGCTGCGAGGCGGCGATGGAAAGAATGGCCAGCAGAAAGACCACGTTGTAGCTGACGCTGAGAACAGCCTCGCGCGCCGAGCCGATCTCGCCAAAGATGGAGCCGGAGGAGAAGCCCGCGGCGATGATGCACATCGAAGGCACTTCAAGCAGCGCCAGCAGCAGGATCAAGTCGCCCTGGAAGCCGCCGTGCGAGGGCAGCACCGGCAACAACCCCACCGCGCCGGCTGCCGTTGAAACCGCAATCAACGGCCAGGCGCGCATCAACAATCCGGCGACGCCTTTGCGCGGGGGCGTGTCCTTGCCCAGCAGCTTCACAAAATCAAAGAACGGCTGCATGAAGGGCGGCCCGATGCGGCCCTGCATCCGCGCCACGGCCTTGCGCTCCACCCAAAGGAAGAACCACGCTGCGGGCACGGCAAAGAGAAGCCCGGGAAAGATGAGCAGGCGCGCTAGGGCAGTGATCAGGCCATTCGTGATCAAGTTATTCATGGCTTCACCTCTTCCATCTTCGCTTCGCTTTCAACATTTGCTTCGGATGCTCCGCCGCAAGCGCAAGCGCCGCCGCATCCCGGCCCGACCAAAGGCATGACGACCGGCGCAACGGGTAGTTTTTTCGCGGCTCTTTCGGAGAGAATCTGCGCGGCTTTGGCTACGCCCAGAATGATGGCGTCGGGGCGCGGCGGGCAACCGGGCACAAAGACATCCACGGGAATATGCTTGTCGAGCGGCCCCTCCAGCGTGCGGCTGTCGATAAAAACATTGGTTGTGGCAGGGCACGATCCGATGGCAATCACAGCCTTTGGCCCGCAGACCTGATCGTAGACGGTCTTGATGGCGCTGGTTGCGTTGTGCGTGATCGGGCCGGTGATGCAAAGAATATCGGCGTGGCGCGGCGAGCCTTCCAGGCGCACGCCCAACTGCTCGGCGTCGTAACGCGGGGTGAGGCTGGCGATCAGCTCAATATCGCAGCCATTGCAACTGCCCCCGTTCATGTGGAAGAGCCAGGGGCTGTGGCGGCGGCTGTAGCACATCAATTTGTCCCAGAGCTTCATGGCCTTCCTCCCAGCAGCATTTCGAGCGCATTCGGCCAGATGCCGGCGGCGAGAATCAGCACAACCAGCCCAACAATCACACTTTGCAAAACAAACGGCTCCTTCTTTTGATGTTCAATGGTTGCCGCCGGATTCGCATCATCCGGCGGACCCCACCAGAAGCGCGTCAACGCCAGTACGTAAGCGATCAGCGCGAAGATCGACGAGAGAATGAAGACGGCGGCCAGCGGCCAGCCAATCTGCACGGCGGTTTCGTAGAGCCTCCAGCGGCCCAGGAAGCCCATTGTCGGCGGAATGCCCAACATCGCCAACATTCCGAAGAGGAAGCCGAAAGCGGCAACCGGGTAGCGCGCGGCCAAGCCCTTCGGCTCGCCGTCGAAAGCGCCGTCGGCTTCTGGTCCGCTGAGGCAGATGAAGAGTAGCGCCTTGGCGAGGGAGTGAGTCGCGGCGGCAAACAATGCACCGTTGTAGCCGAGAGAAGTCAAAGAGAAAACTCCCAACAACAGGAAGCCAACATCCTCGACCGTCGAAAGAACCAGCAAGCGTTTTAGACTGCGCTGCGAGAGCATCAGCAGAGCGGCCAGGAACGAGGTTGCAGCGGCAAAGCCGAGCAGCAGTCCCGGATATGCGAACAGGCCCGGAGTCGATTGCGTCGAAATCCAGAACTCGCCGAAGGCCGCCATATCGACGACAGCGATAATGGTGCCGAGAACCAGAGCCGGAATTTCGTCAGCCAGACTCAGCAGCCAGAAGAAGAGCGGAATGGCAGCCAACTTGACGCAAACGCTGGTCAGCAATAACGCAAGCGCCCAGTCAGGTTGTGCCTCCATCGTCAGATCGCTGGCCACCATGGACAATGCAGAGATGAGAACAACCACCAGGTAAGTCAGCTTTGCGGTTAGTGTTCGCGCGCTTTGCCAGACGAGCGCCACGGTCAAGAACGCGCCCAACTCCAAAAGCATAAGGCGCAGCCAATGGTCGGGAACAATCAAACCTGCAACTACGGCCGTGCCAGTCAGAATCATCAATGGCGAAAGGCGAAGCCATTTCGCATGGCTGAGAGCCGACAGAATCAATGCAACCCCAGCCACAGCGCAAGCCAAAACAAGCAGTTGAGGCATCGGGGGTGTTGGAGAAGTCTGGGCGCCTGAAATTGCCGGAGTAAACCAACGCACTCCCGCCAGGATTGCCGCCGCCAGCACGATCACCAGTGCCAGCGCGTTTCGCTCCATCCACGAAACCACCACGCCCAGCCCGCGCGAGGCGGCCTGCAAGCCGCTCCAAACGCCCAGATAAACTGCGTCCACATTCGACCAGCGGAAGAACTCATGCCAGTTTTGCAAGAAAATGCTGGAAAAATCGCCCGCCGTCAGTCTGCCTTCGGAAGATAGCGGCTCGCCGCCGGTAAAAATTCCTCCTCCGGCCAGCGCGGTACCGGCAACCCTTGGCTGCCGTGACGCGTAAGCAATCGCGTAGATTGCTCCGCCCACAATCAGCGAAAAGACGGCCAGCACCAGGCCGCCCACGCTGGAGAAGCTGCCCGCATCCGACGAAAGCCCAAGCCAGGTCACGTTCACCGCGCTCATCTGCAGCGCATTCAGGATCGGATTGAGCAGATAGTTGACGGCCAGCTGTGGCGCGATGCCCAGTATCACGCTGCCCGCGGCCAGAAAACCCATCCCCCAGACCATCGTCGGCGGAGACTCGTGCGCGTCTTTGGTGGCTTCGGTTGCGGGACCCAGGAAGACTGCGCTGGTGGCCTTGGCGCATAGGAAGACCGTGCCCAGACTGACCGCCCAAGCGACCATCGCCGGAACCGCCCAACCGGCCTGCAATGCCGCCGCGTAGAGCATCCACTTGCTGGCGAAGCCGCTCATCAGCGGAACGCCGGCCATGCTGCCTACGCCGATCAGCCATGACAATGTCGTCCGCGGCATCTTGCCTGCGAGGCCGCCGAGTTTGTTCATGTCGCGTGTGCCGGCGGCGTGTTGCACCGAGCCGGCGGTCAAGAACAGCCCGCCTTTGAAGAAGCCGTGATTGAGGCAATGGAGCAGGCCGGCGGCAATCGCCAGCGGCGTGCCGATGCCGATGCCCATCATCATGTAGCCGATCTGGCTCACCGTCGAGAAGGCCAGCATTCGCTTCAGATCGGTCTGCACCATGGCGTACATGACGCCCACGGCCATGGTGACGGTGCCAATCCAGACCAGCGACGCGCTGCCCCAGGCAAAGCCGCCGTTCACGGGCCACGCTCCAAAACTGTGCATGCGGCAAGCCAGATAGACGCCGGCCTTCACGTAACAGGCCGCGTGCAGCAGGGCGCTGACCGGCGTGGGCGCGGCCATCGCTTCGGGGATCCATGTATGCAGCGGAACCTGCACGGACTTAGCCACCAGCGCCACCAGCATCAGCACAAAGACGCCGCCGGTAAAGGCGTGGGCAACCGCAGGGTCGGTCCACAGCGCGCTGCCGGTGCGGTGGAAGACGACCAGAATCGCCGCCAGCAGGCCGTAGCCCGCGATGTGCGTCATCAGCAGCACCTTGCGCGCGCCCGCGACCGCTTCGCGGTTGGTGTACCAGAAGCCCACCAAAGTGAAGGAGCACAACCCCACCAACTCCCAGCAGAGATAGAAGAAGAAGAGGTTGGCGCTGTAAACCAGTCCCACGAAACCAGCGATGAAGACCAGCATCGAGGCGAAGAAGCGGGTGGCGGCCTTGTCGTGGGCCATGTAGCCGATGGAGTAGAGCAGCACGAAGGCGCCCAACCCCGTTCCCATCAAAGCAAAAAGGACACTGAGGGCGTCCACGTGGAAGACAAGCGCCAGCGGGCCGTCCCAGTGCAGCACGTCCATATCGATGGCCTGCCCTGCTTTGACCCAGCCGATTAGCCCAACCACAGAGGCAACAGCGGGCAGACAGGCGAGAAAGGCCAAAATGCCTTTTGCGCGTGCGGAACAGAGCTTGGCGACAAGAATCTGTAGCGCGGCACCTATCAGAAGCGAGCACGGCGCAGCCAGAATAAGAGTCTCTGCGTTCATTCTTGCAATGCTAGATGGCAATAGGCTTCCAGGATGTGATACGCCTCACATTCAGGGCTGTCGTATTGCTATGCGGTACAACTGAGGCTGGGCTCCCGATGTAGCTGCGTGCTAGGAATGATCGGCGGGCGAGAGCAGAGCTGACAAGATGTTGAAATACGCGGCAAACTGATAGGTGGCCGCTGTAGAACGCAGTGCTCATGTACGCTGCGCTTGCCCCATGTGAAGATGTTTCAAATGAGATATACTGCGGCTTGAATGAGGGATAGGGAACTGGAGCTTGCAACGATTGTTGGAGGTTGCGGCACAGGCTTTTCCTCCCAATACACTCCATCCGGTTCCACCCGCCGCAAGGGGATGAACCGCGACCAGAAACGGGTGCAAAGATGACACAGATTGACAGGCGAAGCTTTCTTGAAATGAGCCTCTACAGCTCTCTTGCGCTGTGGATGGCGCGCAGCGCATCAGCAGCCGCGGAGACGTCGTTTTCCGCCCCTCAAAAAATTTCTGGCCTGAGCAGCTTGCCGGCTTCGGCTCTCAGTCCCGACGGGTGGCTGCGTCTCTATCTGGAAAAGCAGGCGAATCAGCTCGGCTACCACCTGCCCGATGTCTCAGAGCCTTTCAAGGGGGATTATTGGGCGGGAGAGGAAAAATACGTCGCCGAGCACCACGAGTGGGACGAATCGTGGTGGGCCTGGGAGCAGAAGGCCTACTGGATAGACGGTGCGCTGCGCTGCGCCCTGCTGCTGGACGACAAGCGCCTGCTGGAGCGGGCGTTGAAGCCGGTTGAGTACACGCTGGCGCACCCCGGCGGCGGCGGCTACCTGGGCCCGCAGGCGATCAAGCCGCCGCGGCAGAACTTCCATCGCTGGCCGCACGCCATCTTCTTCCGCGCCGTGGCCGCTCTGGCCGATGCGCGGGGAGACCGCCATCCAGCGGAGTTGCTGCGCGATCACTATCTTGCTGATGCGGCCAGCTACGCGAAGCCGGTGCGCAATGTGACCAACATCGAGAGTATGCTTTGGGCCTATGAGCGGACCGGCGACGCGCGGTTGCTGGCGCTGGCAGAGAACGCCTGGAACGCCTACCTCAAGCTGCCTCCCGACGTGGAGCGCGGCGATCTGGCGCCGGAGCGCGTTCGGGATGATGCGCCGGTCAACTCGCACGGCGTCACCTATGCGGAGACCTCCAAGCTTCCGGCCATTCTCTATCAGTACACCGGCAAGGCGGAGTACCTGACCTTTGCGCTGGCCGCGCAGCAGCGCATTCTCTCGCGCTATATGCTGGTGGACGGAGTTCCCTCGACCAGCGAGTTTTATCAGAGCACGACCTCGCGCGATGTGCATGAAACCTGCGACATTGCCGACCACACGTGGAGCTGGGGACACTTGCTGGCTGCCACTGGTGACGGCGTCTGGGCGGATCGCATTGAACGCGCCTGCCTGAATGCCGGCTTCGGCGCCATCCGCAAGGATTGGAAGGGGGTGCAGTATTTATCTTGCCCCAACCAGATGCTGGCCACGCTCACTTCCAGCCACATTTCCAACAGCGGCCGCTCCACCATGGCCTATCAGCCGAATCCGGGTGGCAGAGTGGCCTGCTGCGCCGGGAACGCGCATCGCATCCTGCCCAACTACGCCCTGCGCATGTGGATGGGCGGACAGCAGGGCGGGCTGGCGGCGGTGCTCTATGGACCATCGACGATCAAAGTGCCGCTGGGCGGCGAGCGGCAGATGGTTGAAATCGAAGAGCGGACAAACTATCCCTTCGATGAGAAGATTCATTTCACGATGCGCACGGAAAAGCCTCTCGCCTTCCCGCTTTCATTCAGGATTCCCGAGTGGTGCGCGCAACCTCGGCTGCTGATCAACGGCAAACCGGTTAGCCTGCCGGCCGCAAGCAAGGGCTTTGCCACCATCGAACGCACCTTCCGAGCGGGCGACACCGCAACCCTGATTCTGCCCATGCGCACACGCGTAACCCGCTGGCCGCAAGGCGGCATCGCCGTTGAGCACGGACCGCTGGTGTACGCGCTGCCCATCAAGGAGGAATGGTCGTCCACGCCGCTGGATCGCTGGTCTACTGCCGAGTTCCCTTCGTGGAACGCGCGGCCTGTGAGCGCATGGAATTACGCCTTGGCGGCGGCCAGCGGCCACGAAGAAGACGCGATTCGCTTTGAGCAGGCAGCGATGACCGCCGACCCCTGGGTTGATTCCCCGGTGCGCCTCAAGGCTCCCGTGCGCCGTCTGCCGGGCTGGAAGCTGGTGGCCGATCCCAAGGACGCCTCCGTCCTCTTCAGTCCGCCGCTGCCAGGTCCCCCGGCGGCCGGCACAAAAGAGGTTCCGGTGCGCGATTTTTTGCCTGCCGCTCCACCCGCAGTCAAGCTCGAAGCGGCGGCAGAGGTTGAAACCATCACCCTGGTGCCCTATGGATCGACTCACCTGCGGGTGACCATCTTCCCTGACGCGAACCAGGCAGGTTCCTAGAAGTATTTTTTCTATTTGTGCAGAGTGCGGCGTGGACCAGGAGGTCCACGCGACAGCCGACCGGGAGGCCGGCGTTACCTCTCTCAAAACGCGGCACTCGTAACATGAGTGGTTCCATTTGGCGTTGTGGAGAAGAATTTAGTATGGCGTGCGCTTTATAGTTGAATCTGGCAATTCTCGCTGCCTTGCTCAGGCGTGACTATACAAAGCAGTACCAGAAACCGTCCCTTCGAATGGGAAGATGAAGCGCCCTTGGAGCCTCGCTCACGACGTTTGCAAGGGAGTGTGCCTTCAGTGAGCCGCACGCGTCCCAGCCCGCTTTTGGAGTTGAAGAACCCGGAGGACGGCGCTGCCCGCGTGGAAGAGATCCGCAAGAACGTCGGCCGCTTGGACGAGGGCGGTTTTGGCCGTATGCGCGGAAGCGGCCCGCGCCGGCGCTGGTGGCGTCCAGCAAGCGCGGTGGGGCGCGTCTTTCTGCTGATGGCTGTGCTGATTGTGCTCGTCGGACTGTCTATCTCAGCCTATCTTCTCAAGTACTATCTGGGCCGCGACGGACGCTTCCGCATCAGCGGGGCCAGCAACATTGAAGCGAGCGGCCTGACCGAGTTGAGCCGCGCCGAGATGCTGCCGGTCTTCGGCGAGGACATCGGGCGCAACATCTTTTTTGTTCCTTTGCGCGAGCGGCAGCGGCAACTGGAAGAACTTCCCTGGGTGGAGCGGGCCACGGTGATGCGCCTGCTGCCGGACCAGATTCGCGTTTCGATTGTGGAGCGGAAGCCGATTGCCTTTGTGCGTCAGGGTGCACAGATAGGCCTGGTGGACGCCAACGGAGTTCTGCTCACCATGCCGCCGGCGATGATGGCTCAGCATCACTATTCCTTCCCGGTGGTTTCGGGCATTGACGCGCAGGAGCCGCTGGCTGCGCGCAAGGCGCGCATGAAGGTCTACCAGCGCCTGTTGTCGGAGTTGGACGCGAACGGCCAGAAGCTCTCCGAGCAGATCTCCGAGATTGACTTGACCGACCCGGAAGACGCGCGGGTATTGATGCCCGAGCAGGGCGGCGACATTCTGGCACACTTTGGAGAGGAGCAATTTCTGGAGCGCTACCAGCGTTACAAGGCGCATATTGCCGAGTGGCGTCAACAGTATCCCCGGCTGGCGTCGGTGGATTTGCGCTATGAGCAGCAGGTGGTGCTTGAGATGCAGCCCGGAACCGATGTGGCGCAGGACGCCGCTGCCGAGCAGACAGCCGACACGGGCGCCGGCAAGCCATCGGATGTAAAGGCCGCGCAAGAGCCTGGAAATGCGGCCGCAAAGTCGGCTACCAAGACGAGCGCCAAGCCGAAGGCCGCCCCGGCGCGCAAGAACGCAAAAACGCAGAAGGCCGCCGCCGCGAAGACTAAGTTGGCCCGGAACAGCAAGAAGCGCGCGGAGACCAATCGCGCCGCGTTGAATTTGAACAGGCAGAAGAGTGCCCCAACCAGCCGTCCGGCGGCCTCTGCCGGAGAGGGCCAGTGAGCGCCATGAGCCAGAATCAGGACAACATGATCGTGGCGTTGGACATAGGCAGCGCCTGGACCCGCGTTCTGGCGGCGGATTTGAATGAAGGCGCGCTGCGCTATTGCGGGCACGGGTGCGTGCCGTCGGCGGGAATGCGCAGGGGAATGATTGCCGAGCTGGCACCCGCGGCCAATGCTGTCAAGGCCGCCAGCGAGCAGGCGGAGCGCATGGCGCTCACCAACATCGACCAGTTGGTGGTGGGGGTGGGCGGACCGCACATTCGCGGACTCAACACCAACGGCGGCATTGAGCTGGGCGGCCGCCCGCGAGAGATCGACGCCGAGGATGTGCACAGCGCCGTCGAACGCGCGCGGGCCGTGGAAAGGCCTCCGGACCGCGAGATTCTGCACCTGTTGCGACGCCAGTTCATCCTCGACGGCCAGGAGGGCATCTTTGATCCGGTGGGCATGATCGGCACTCGGCTTGAGGTGGATCTGCACATCGCCACCTGCTCCGGCAGCGCCTTGCAAAGCACCGTGACCTGCGCCAATCGCGCCGGGCTTGAGGTGACAGAGACAGTTTTGGAGTCGCTGGCCTCCGCCGAAGCCACGCTCAAGGCCGACGAGCGGGAACTGGGCGTCTGCCTGCTTGACATCGGCTGCCATTCCAGCGAGCTGGTGGTCTATTTCCAGGGAGCGGTGGTGCATACCGCGTCGATTCCCATTGGCGGCCAGCACTTTACCAACGATCTGGCCGCGGTGCTGCGCCTGCCCGTAGCCCTGGCCGAGCAGTTGAAGCAGTTGTATGGCAACGCCGTGGTCACGAACGTGCCCCAAAGCGATGAGATTGAGATCAACAACCCTCAGCCGCAGATGCTGCGCCTGCGCAGGTTAGCTGAAATCCTCGAACCGCGGGCTTGTGAGCTGCTGCAACTCGTCAGGGATAACCTGCGCGACGCCGGAGTTCTGGATGCCCTGGGCGCGGGATGCGTCCTCACTGGCGGCGGTGCCATGCTGCCCGGTATGCTCTATATCACTGAGGGCCAGTTGCGGGTTGCGGCGCGCACGGGCCTGCCCGTTCGTTTATCGAATATGCCTAGCGAACTGCTTGATCCGGGCTGGTCGTCCGCCATTGGAATGCTTTTGTATGCTCATCGCACCAGAACGAATCACACGGAGGAGAGCGGCGGCCTGCGTGCCCGGCTGCGCGCCCTCTTTGCAGCCAGTTTTTAGAGTTTTCGTCTCAGGTCTGGAATCAGGAGATCGATCATGGAACAGCAGAAAAAGGAAGATGGCGAGATGCGCATTCAGTATTACGATGAGGCAGTGCGCGGTGCGCGCATCAAGGTCATCGGCGTGGGCGGCGGCGGCGGAAATGCTGTGAATCGCATGATCCAGGCGCAGATCGAGGGCGTCGAGTTCATCGCCGCCAACACTGACGTGCAGGCCCTCAAGACCTCGCTGGCTCCGATCAAGATTCAGCTCGGCGTCCGGCTCACCGCGGGGCTGGGCGCGGGGGCCAACCCGGACATCGGGCGGCGTGCCGCCCTGGAAGACTCGGAAAAAATCATTGAAGCGCTGGAAGGTGCTGACATGGTCTTTGTCACCGCCGGACTGGGCGGCGGCACAGGCACCGGAGCCGCGCCGGTCATCGCCTCGCTGGCCAGCGAGATGGGCATTCTGACCGTGGCCGTCGTCACCTGCCCCTTTGGCTTCGAAGGCAAGCGCCGCCTGCGTCAGGCAGAGCGCGGCTTGCAGGAGCTGCTGGAAAGCGTTGACACCATGATTGTGATTCCCAACGAGAAGCTGCTTGCCGTGGCCCAGGACGCCGGTTTCTTTGAAAGCTTCCGCATCGCCGACGATGTGCTGCGCCAGGGTGTGCAGGGCATCAGCGACATTATTACCATCCCCGGCATCATTAACCGCGACTTTGCCGACTTGAAGACCACCATGGCCGGCATGGGCCACGCGGTGATGGGCACGGCCATGCGTTCCGGCGCCAATCGCGCCGCGGAAGCGGCCCAGGCGGCCATGTCGTCGCCTTTGCTTGAAGCCGGCGCCATCGATGGCGCTCGCGGCATTCTCATCAATATCACCGGTTCCAGCTCGCTCAAGCTCTCTGAAGTCAACGAAGCGTCGTCGCTGATTCAAGCCGCCGCTCACGAGGACGCCAACATCATCTTCGGCGCGGTGCTCGACGAGAAGATGGGCGATGAGGTGAAGATCACCGTCATCGCCACTGGCTTCCGCGACCAGATGCCGGAGCGGCGCGCGCGTATGTTGAACGTGGAAGAGAATTCCATCGTTTCGATTCCCCTGGCCGCCGCGCCCGTCCCGTCCGTCTCGCTGGAGCCAGAGTTCAGCTCATCCGCGCCATCGGAGCCAGCGCCCAGTTCGTCGGTTCCGCCTGTGGCAGCGCCCAGACCTTCCGTGCAATCGGTTCCGGCGCCCCGCCCACTGGTGCCACTCGTACCATTCGGCACCAGGGTTCTACCGGTGCCCGCGTCTGACGCCTCGCCTTCAGTGGCTGCGCCCGGCGACTGGCAAACGGAGCCTGCTTCCGCGCGTCATCTTCAGCCTGTGCCGCGGCGCTTTCTTTCCCAGGATGAAGAAGAGAAGAGAATATCAGCCTCGTCAAAGGATTTGGATGAGTCTGCTTCTGACTTCTACGCTGCCGCAGCCTCCACTTCGGACTCCGCCGAGGATGCGGCCCCGCTTGAGCAGACGGCCACGAATCATGCGCCGGGTGCGTTGGAACCGGTTGCCAGTCTGGCGCGGCCGAAGTTTGCCGAATTGTCTGAGGAGCCTTCGTACACTGAGATATCCGGGGAGTACGCCGCAGAGAAAACCGGCGAGCCGGCGGAGGCGGACGAGTACCGCGTCCCACCGGCGGCGACGCTCTTCCGCAAGGACGACGAAAAGCGGGATTTGGACAAACCGGCCTTCCTGCGCCGTTTGGGGTTCTAGAACGCGGATTCTTGGTAGAATGGTTCTTAAGGGTTCAATCGTGCAATTTTGCCCTGCGAATGCAGACGGTGCTGTGAAAGCGGCAGGCTGATGCGTCGGACGAGAGTTGGCTACTTGAGAAACAGCCTGTTGGCTGAATGTTGAGTGGCCGATGAAAGTGATGGAGCCGCTGAAGTTAACCAGTCCGGCTTGGTATGTTTGAATAGCATGAAGCGCGATCCCAATGGGTTCCGAAGGGAAGCGCGGCACGACACTCCGAGGGTGAGAGGATACTGGCTGGATGAGATTTTTCCGTATTGGGGCATTTTTACTGGCGCCAGCTCTGGTTCTGTTGGGTTCCGGCCTGGGCGCCGGGATCGCGGCGGCTTTGGATGTGCCGCAAACGCAGCACCGTGTCAGGTCCGCGGAGTCTCATCTCTCTGTACATAATCGGTCCGGCCATCGCGCCGTGACACATGCCTCCAGTTCGGCTGCAAGGCCGGCGGCTCATTCCTCCACGGCGAGAGAACACGCTGCGTCTGGAGCCGCGGCTACCCGGCAGCAGGCTCACCTGACCGCAAGAGGAGCCGGGAGAGCGAGGGCTCGCCGTGCGGCCTTTTCCTCCCGCCATCATCGTTTCAATGAGCGGTTTACCGCCAGCTCCTTTACCAAAGGAGACACTTTTGCCGGCGACGTTACGGCGGGAGAAGACCCCGTTGTCCGTCAGGCGGCCATCGACGCTCTGGGCGACATGAACGGCACAGCCGTGGTCATCGACCCCTCCAATGGGCGCATCCTGGCCATGGTCAATCAGAAACTGGCTCTTTCGCCCGGCGCCGAGCCGTGCTCTACCATCAAGCTCACGGTGGCCATGGCGGCGCTCTCTGAAGGGCTGGTTACGCGCGACACTCAGGTCAAGCTGGCCGGCTTCCGCATGAATATGACCCAGGCGCTGGCCAAGAGCAACAACCTCTACTTCGAGGAGCTGGGCAGGGAACTGGGCTTTGAGCGCGTGCATCACTACGCCAACCAGTTTGGCCTGGGCGAGCTGGCCGGCTACAACATCGAAGGCGAGCAGTTGGGCGTCTATCCCGACCATGAGCTCCCTGCCGCCGAAGGCGGCGTGGGCCGCATGTGCAGCTTTGGCCAGGGCGTTTCGCTTACTCCGCTGCAACTGGGCGCCTTTGTGGCCGCCATCGCCAACGGCGGAACCCTCTACTACTTGCAGCACCCCACCACCGCGGCAGCGGCCGTGGCGCTCGCACCCAAGGTCAAGCGCACTCTGGACATTGCCCGCTTCGTTCCCGACATTGAGGACGGCATGGCTGGCGCGGTCGAGTACGGCACCGCCCGCCGCCTGCGCGCCAACTTCAACGAGTTGCCGGTCTTCGGCAAGACTGGAACCTGCTCGGACAAGGGAACCCGCTTCGGCTGGTTTGCCTCCTACTCCGATTCGCCCCAGGGCAGCCTGGTTACCGTCTTCTTCCTCGAAGGTGGACGCCCCACCTTCGGCCCACGCGCCGCTGAGCTGACTGGCGAATTCTACAAGAACCTCTGGGATCGCAACTGGTTCGCCTCCAAGGGTCAGCAGGACTCGGCTTCCATTGTGCCGGCATCTCCGCAGCAAGCCCGGCCGTAAATCGGCGCTCTTCAAGGGTCATTTTCTTCGAGAAAATGACCCGTTCCATCTTTTCAAATTAACTTTAAGAATTCCGAATATCCAATAATCTCCGAGATTGCCCTCATCACATCCCCTTCAGGTAGGCGCGAATCTCCGGGCTGGACCAGTCCTGTGCGCCGATGAACTTGCGCCGGATCACGCCCTGGCGGTCGATAAGGTAGCTCTCAGGCCACATATCGGAGTGGTAAAGATGGGCGGCCTTCTGCGCCGGGTCGCGAACGGTGATCAGGTCCATGTGATGGCGGGCGATGAAGCGGCTGTAGGCGTCGGGGTCTTCGTCAATGCTGACGGCCACGACGGCCAAACCAGGCTCGTCATGGTGGAGTTGGAGCAGCGAGGGCAGCTCCTCTATGCAGGGCGCGCACTGACTCCACCAGAAGTTGAGCAGCACCACGCGACCCCGGTAGTCGGCCAGGTGAACGGTTGTCGCGCCGTCAGAGACGGTGAAATCCGGCGCTGGTCGGCCGGTTTGGGCTGGATGCGTGCCGCGATCGCAGCCGGGCGCGAGCGCCAGAGGGAAAAGACAAGCGAGGATGAGAAATCGAGAGAGCCGCACACCCTTATAATACGGAGCGGAAGGGCGGTAAGTCATGGAAGACGAAAAGCCGGATGCGGAAGCTGTCGCCGGGGAAGCCGAAAGCGAGTTGGAGCTGTCTGTGATTGTCCCGGCGCGCAACGAGGAAGATTGCCTCGCTGCCTGCCTCGAATCGCTCACCAGCCAATCCGGTGATATTTTTCAGCTGGGCCGCGACTGGGAGTTGATTGTGGTGGATGACCACTCGACCGACCGAACGGCCGAGATCGCCCGCGGCTTTGACGGAGTGACCGTAATCGAAGCGGACGACTTGGAGGAGGGATGGACCGGCAAAAACAACGCCCTGTGGACAGCGGCCCGGCGGGCGCGCGGGCGCTGGCTGCTCTTCACTGACGCCGACACCATTCACGAGCAGGGGAATCTGTGCCGCGCGCTGCACGAAGCCGCCAAGCACAAGGCGGGAATGCTGAGCTACTCGCCGCGTCAGATTGTGAGCGGCCTGGCGCAGCGCTCGCTGATGCCGCTCATCTTCAGCGAACTTTCCCTGGCCTATCCGCCGGCGCGGGTCTCTGACCCCAACCAGCGCATCGCCGCGGCCAACGGGCAGTTTATCCTCGTCGAGCGCGCGGCCTATCGCCGCCTGGGCGGTCACGCCGCCGTCGCGGACAAGATTCTTGAAGACGTGGAGCTGGCCTTCCTGGCCAAGCGGCGCAAGGTGGGCCTGCGCTTCCGTTATGCCGACGACGCCCTCTCTACGCAGATGTACCGCTCCACGGAGGCGATGATTGCGGGCTGGACCAAAAACCTGGCGCTGCTTTTTGACAATTGCCTGGCTCTGGCCGTCTGGAGGGCCATCGACATTCTTTTGCTGGCCGTGTTGCCGCTGCTGGCCATCTGGCTCTGGAATGCGCATTTCAGCGCACACTCGATGCAGTGGTTGGCCGCGGGCTGGGTGCTGGCGCTGCTGTGGGTGCGCAATCTCTTCCGCTTCTATCACCGCGTGGCCAAATCCAACTTTCCATTTCTTGATTGCGCGCTGGCTCCGCTGGGGCTGCCGCTCTTTGTGGCGCTGCTGGTTCGCAGTTGGTTTCAGCAGCGCTTCCAAAAGCGCGTCCAATGGAAGGGCAGGAGTTATCCGGCTTGAGCACCTGGCGGTTGGCAGGACGTAAAAAGCTGTAATCTGGAGTGGGAGATAGACTTTGCAGAAGTATCTGCTCATCGCCGCCGGGGGCGCGCTTGGCTCCATCGCTCGCTACTGGGTTGGCTCCACGATTGCAGGGCGCATGGGAACGCGCTTTCCCTACGGCACTTTTGTCATCAACATGACCGCCTGTGTCATCATCGGCTTCTCGCTCACCTACCTGGGCAAGCGGGCGGGCTTGAGTCCGGCCTGGCGCTACCTGATCCCGGTGGGCTTCATCGGCGCGTACAGCACTTTTTCCACTTACGAGTGGGAGACGCTCTCCACCCTGCGCGCCGGAGCCTTTGCCTTGGCTTCGCTCTACGCGATTGGCAGCCTCATCCTGGGCCTGGCCGCTGTGTGGCTCGGCGCGGTGCTGGCCGAGGCCATCAGTTGAACGTCGCGCGCGGCTGCGGCTGCCTGCGATAGAATCCTCACGTGATCCTCTCTGCTCATGGAGACTGGGAGACTGAATGTTGCAACCCGGAAAAGCCGTTAAAGTCACCATCTATCTGAGCGATGGAGCCACACATCACGGTGTGCCGCTCTACTCCAGCATTCTGGATTTCCTTTTTTATCGCGGCGTCGCCGGAGCCACCGTGACCAAGGGCATTGCCGGTTTCGGCGCCGATCATCATATGCACGCCGCGCACCTGGTGGAAATCTCTGACCGCCTGCCTATCAAGATCGAGTTCATTGAGACACGCGAGAAGATCGACGCGATTCTGAGCAAGCTGGAAGAGCTGGCCGGCACGGGGCTGATCGAGATGCAGGAGACCACGGTGGCAAAGCCGGCGCAGCTCTCCAAGACCAAACAGCCGCTCACGCCCGCGCATCTGAAGATTGAAGGCCATGCGCAGATGATGCGCATCTTCGTCAGCGAAGAGGATCAATGGAAGTCGAAGCCGCTGCATGAAGCCCTGGTGGAGGCCATGCGCGCCAACGACATCGCCGGCGTCACCGTTTATCGCGGCATTCTTGGCTACGGCGCGCATCGCCGCCTGCACAAGGACAAGCCGCTCACCAGCTCGCGTCACGGCTCCATCATGCTCTCGGCCGTTGACACCGCCGAAAAGCTGCGCGCCTTTTTGCCCCTCGTTGACCAGATGGTGGCCGAGGGCTTGGTGGTTTTCTCCGACGTGGAGATCATCAAGTACGCTTATCGCGCGCTCGAAACCGAAACGATCCCCACGCCCGCGCAATAGGAGGCAAGCACCATGAAAGAAGAGTTCACAGCCAGCTTGTTGCGCGTTCATTTCGGCGAGGACGACCGCTGGCAGGGCCATCCGCTGCATGAAGCCATCATGGCCAAATGCCAGGAGCTGGGCATCGAGGAAGTGGTGGTCTTCCGCGGCATCGAGGGCTATGGGCCAAGCACCCGCATTCGCCGCTCCAGCCATTGGAGCTTCTCCAAGGACGCGCCCATGCAGATGAGCATCGTCGCCACGGAAGAGCAGGTCGCGCGGCTGACGCCCTCGCTGGACGAGATGGTAGCGGAGGGATTGGTCGCCGCCTCTACGGTCGAGGTGATACGTTATTCGCGGAGTTAAAGGCTTCCTGCGGAGCTTTTTTGGAAAGAGTGTAGACCGGAATATTGTCAGTACCCCATCCATTCCGCAAAGAGCGCGGAATGGATGGGGTGCGCCCTTATAACAGGGCGCCCCGGCAAACAGGATCGACCAACTCGTCCGGAACGGTAATGGGGAGTTCTTTTCTCGTTTAAAGTGGTGGATGAGGAGAACGTGGATGAGGACAATAATGATGAATATCGCGAAAATATGGCGTTTTTATCGCTCTGATGTCTCTGCCTCATAGTGCTCCAGCACAGATTAAGATGGCATACCCTGGATCGCCGACTACGGTCGATAACTTTGTGACCGACCTATCGTTTAAAAGCCGCACTCCTGGATCTCTAATCATTCAAGGGGAGTGCATCAGCAATCAGGAGGTTGTAGCACCTTTCCCTCATCCGCCTACAGGACCGTTCAGGAATCTGAATCAGGCTCTCACCCTGCTCCAGCGAGCCGACAGACACTTGGCGTGGTCGCGCGACGGCGACGGCTTTTTTCGAATCACCGATAAGCGTATGCCGAACGATATTCTAGAAATCAAGTTGAAACCATTTCAGTTCAATAAATCTAGCGACGTGTTTTTCGCCGTAGCGGAATTAATCCAAGCACCTGAAGTAGAAAGATACTTCACTGAACATGGGATTCAGCATGGTCTTGTTTACAACCATCTCTTTAGTCCGATGCTTTCAACTAAGTCTCCCAATCTCAGTGATGTGCAATCGGGTTTAACCTTACGCGAGGCGCTAGACACAATAGCTAAGTTTTATCAAGGTACTTGGATCTATAGCGAATGCACAGATGGGCACATCAGACGCGTTACGATTCGAGCTACGCCAGTGGGATTTCCGAAGTCAAAGTAACTTGCCCCCGTCCTTCGCCTTTGTGGACCTGGGTTACCAAGAGCCCCTTGTGAGCGAAAAGCAAGCGGCAAGCCGCACCGCAAGTGCCCTGCTTCTACGCTTTTCTTCCCAAATCATTTCTCCACGCGTGCCCGCCGCTCGCAATCAGATGGTCTCCGCACTCCGGCCCCCACGATCCCGCTGCGTAGTTAGGAAACTTCTCCGGCGTCTTGGCCGCCCAGGCCTCCAGAATCGGTGTGTAAAGCGCCCAGGTGGTTTCCACGCCGTCGCGGTGCGAGAACAGCGTCTGGTCGCCCAGCATCGCGTCCAGCAGCAGCCGTTCATAGCCGTTGGCGCTCGATTTTCCGAAGGCCTCCTCATAGTTGAAGTCCATATTCACCGGGCAAACGTCCATCTCCATCGTGGTGGGCGCCTTGGCTCCGAAGCGCAGTGCAATCCCCTCGTCCGGCTGGATGCGAATGGTAAGCAAGTTAGGCTTGATCACCTGGCAGGCCGCGTGCTGCGCCAGCCTGTCAAAGATCAACAGCGGCGGCTGCTTGAATTGAATGCTGATCTCCGTGGCGCGCTTCTGCATCCGCTTGCCCGCGCGCAGATAAAATGGAACCCCTGCCCAGCGCCAGTTTTCTATCTCCAGTTTCACCGCCGCATAAGTCTCCATGCCTGACTCCGGACTCACTCGCGGCTCATCGCGATAACTCACAACGGGCTTGCCATCCACTTCTCCTGCGCCATATTGGCCGCGCACCACATTCAGAATAGGAATGGAAGGAATCGCCCGCCAGACCTTCAACTTCTCGCGCCGCACGCTGTCGGCCTCAAAGCTCGACGGTGGCTCCAGAGCTACCAGAGTTAGTAACTCCATCACATGATTCTGCACCACGTCGCGCAGCGCGCCCGCCTTCTCATAAAACGGTCCGCGCCCCTCAACGCCCAGAGTTTCCGCCACGGTAATCTGCACATGGTCAACGTAATTGCGGTTCCAGATAGGTTCAAAGATGCCATTGGCAAAGCGGAAAACCAAAATATTCTGGACCGTTTCCTTGCCCAAGTAATGATCAATGCGAAAGACCTGTTCCTCCTGGAAGACGGCGTTCACCTGGCAGTTGAGCGCGCGCGCCGAGGCCAGATCGTGGCCAAAGGGCTTTTCAATCACCACCGACGCCTTGCCCTGCTCCGGCTGCGCCATGCCTTGCGCGCCCAGGTTCTGGATAATTCCGGCGAAATACTCCGGCGAGGTGGCCAAATAGAAAAGCCGTCTGCCGCCAATGCCTTTTTCGCGCGAGATTCTTTCCAACTCCGCCTTCAGCCCCGTATAACTCGTCGGATCGTCAAAGTTCACCGGAAAATAATGGATGCGCTCAACGAAGTTATCCAGCCTTGGATCGCTTCGCTCCACTCCGCTGAACTCGATGATGCCGCCGCGCATATCTTCGGCAAAGCTATTGCCTAGCGGCCGCCGTGCCACGCCCACAATGGCAAACCTTTCCGGCAACAACCCCGCCCGATCCAGATGAAAGAGCGCCGGCATCAGCTTGCGCCGTGTCAGGTCGCCTGAAGCGCCAAAGATCACCATGATCCCCGGCTCCGGAATCCTGTTATTGCCGCGTGGAATCTGAGATAAGTCCTCCGGGCTGACGCTCATCTGTACCGTCGCCATCTGCTTAACCTCCAACCATTCTTCCGCCGCTGACTTGCTAACTTGCAATTCCGCTTGCGAAAACAGGCGCGCTAATTCACTAACTCATCCATACTTATCTATAAAACCCCATAATCCTTCAACTCACTTCGCAATGTCTCAGCGCCCTCAAACCGAATCGCCTTCATCCCGGCAGTGATTGCCGCGGCCACATTCTCTTCCCGGTCGTCGATAAAAAGTATCCGCTCCGCCGGCCGGCCAAGAATATCCAGCGCCCGCCGGAAGAACGCCGGCTCCGGCTTGCGCAATCCGAGATAGCACGAACTCAGAGCCACGCTGAAAATCGCGCCTAGGCCAAAATGGCTGAAGCGATATTCATTGGCCTCTCGCGTTTCGTTGTTCAGCGCGCCCAGCAAACACTTGTTCGATGCTGCAAGTTCTTCAAGGATTCCCAGCGCGCCATCCGGCTGCGGCTTCGACTGCGCAAGCATGAAAGTAAAAAAATCGTCGCGGGAGAAGCTGCGCGGCTCGTAAAACACGGTCGCGTCCATATACTCATTCGCCGTAATCCGGTCCCGGTCCCAGTCGGCGTAACACGCCAGGTGGCGGGGCTCAAAGGCCGCCGGATTGAGGTGAAAGTGCTCGGCTGCTGCAGCGCGCTCGCGATGGTCCCAGCCGTTGGTTAGCAGCACTCCTCCCACATCAAAGAGGATCGCGTCAAAGGGAAAAATCGTTGCCATTCAATTCGCATCCGTGCGCAGGTACTTGGCCTCGATGGCCAGCACCTTCTCGTAACGGCGCACAAATCTCTCTTCGCTGGCGATAAACTTTGCCGCGACAAAGCGGTCCACCACCTCGAAGGCCAGCGCCGGGCCGATGATGCGCGCGCCCAGCACACAGACATTCATATCATCGTGCTCCACGCCTTGGTGCGCGGAGTAAGTGTCGTGGCACATCCCGGCGCGAATACCGGGAATCTTGTTGGCCGCCACGCAGACTCCCACGCCCGAGCCGCAGATTAGTATTCCGCGCGGTGCATCGCCCCGCTTCAGCGCCAGAGCAAGCTTCTCGGCATAGTCGGGATAGTCGTCGGGATTATCGGCGCTGAAAGCGCCCAGATCCGCCACTTCATGGCCAGCCTGAGTGAGATAAGCGCGAATCTCCTCCTTGAGAGGAAATCCCGCGTGGTCGGATGCGATGACGAGTTTCAAAATGCACTCCTTCGGAACAGCAAACAGCTAACAGTTACTCGAAGACCAAATTACTATTCACTGTTAGCTGTAAGCTGTTAGCTACGTAACTTCACCAGCTTCTTCGCCCTTGCCGCCACATTCTCCGCGCTGAAGCCCAGCTCGGCCAGCACGCGCGGCCCCGGCGCCGATGCGCCAAAGCGATCCAGACCTATAACATCGCCGTCCAGCCCGACATACTTCCACCAGCCAACAGTAACTCCCGCTTCAATCGCCAGCTTGGGCAAGTTAGCCGGAAGCACACTCGACTTATACTCCGCCGATTGCTCCTCGAAGAGCTTCCAGCTTGGGAAGCTGACGACGCGCGCGGCGATACCTTCAGCGGCCAGCAGCTTTGCCGCCTCGATGGCCTGCCAAACTTCGCTGCCCGCGCCAATCAGCACGATCTGCGGGTTGGCGGCATCTTCCAGCAGATACGCACCCTTGCTCACCCCGGCGTAAATGTCGTGTGTTGCCGGATCTATGATCGGCAGATCCTGCCGGCTGAGCGCGAAGAAACTCGGCCCTTTGCGCTCCAGCGCCAGCCGCCAGGCCGCGGCTGTCTCGTTGGCGTCTGCTGGGCGGAAGTCTGTCATCCCCGGAATCGCGCGCAGCCCCAGCAGTTGCTCCACCGGCTCGTGGGTCGGGCCATCCTCGCCCACGGCAATCGAATCATGCGTGTAAACAAACAGCGAGTGGGTCTGCATCAGCGCCGACAGCCGCATCGCCGGCTTGGCGTAATCGGAGAAGACGAAGAAGGTTGAGCCGAAGGGAATCAGCCCGCCGTGGGCCGCGATTCCATTCACCGCCGCCGCCATTGCAAACTCGCGCACGCCGAAATACACATTGCGGGCAGTCGCGTCCACATGGAAGCTCTCTCCCGGCTTGAAGATGGTCTTGGTCGAAGAGGTCAGGTCCGCCGCGCCGCCAAACAGCTCCGGCACGGCCTCGGCGATGGCGTTCATCACCGCTCCGCCGGCGTTGCGCGTGGCCTGCGGCTTGCCCGGCGCAAAGCTGGGCAGCGACTTCTCCCAGCCGCTCTTGAGCTTGCCCGCCTGGGTGCGCTCAAACTCCGCCGCCAGCTCTGGATTGGCCTCCGCATAGCCCGCAAACTTTTGCTTCCACTCCGCCTCCGCCTTCGCGCCGCGCTCTACTGCCGTGCGCCAGTTGGTCAGCGCCGCGTCAGGCACATAAAAGCTCTTATCCTCTGGGAAGCTGAAAAACTTTTTGGTCGCCGCCACGGCCTCAGCGCCCAGCGGCTCGCCGTGCACCTTGTTGGTTCCGGCCTTGGGGCTGCCGTAGCCGATCACCGTGCGCACCGCGATGAGCGACGGCTTGCCGGTCTCGGCCTTGGCCGCTTCGATAGCCGCGTCCAGCGCTGCCAGGTCGTTGCCGTCGGCCACGCGCTGCACGTGCCAGTGATAAGCCTTGAAGCGCTCCAGCGCGTCCTCGGTGTAACTCAGGCTCGTCGGCCCGTCCAGCGAGATCAAATTGTCGTCGTAGAAAAAGATCAGCTTGCCCAGCCCCAGCGTTCCAGCCAGCGAGGCGGCCTCGTGCGAGACGCCCTCCATCAGGTCGCCGTCGCCCAGCAGAGCATAAGTGTGATGGTTGACAACCTCATAACCCGGCCGGTTGTAGACCGCGGCCAGATGCTTCTCCGCAATGGCCATGCCCACGGCCATTGCCATGCCCTGCCCTAGCGGTCCGGTCGTCACTTCAACGCCGTCCGCGTGACCGCGCTCAGGATGACCGGGGGTGCGCGAACCCCACTGCCGGAAGCTCTTCATATCCTCCAGCGTCACGTCGTAACCGGCCAGGTGCAGCGTCCCATAAAGCAGCGCCGAAGCGTGCCCGTTGGACAGCACAAAGCGGTCGCGGTCGGACCACTTGGCGTTCGCAGGGTTGTGCTTCATCCGCTTGTGAAAGAGCAGATAGGCGATTGGCGCGCAGCCCAGCGGCGCGCCGGGATGGCCGCTATTGGCCTTTTGCACCGCGTCCACGGCCAGCAGCCGCAGCGTGTCGATGGAGAGTTGATCGATGGAGTGTTCCGCGAGTGTAGAAGTCATGCATCCATTGTACTCAAAGACGATGGCCCCAATCTGCTTCCCCTCCTGCGGAATTTGGGTACTCCAGAGTTTTTGGAAACTGGAAGCAAGCGGGCCTGCACTCCGGTCCAGTCCAGGCGCGGCGACGTTTGTGAATTCTCTTGATTAATGTGAGTTTGTCCGCGTTGCGCAATCCACAGCCCTTCGCGGAATCCTCAAACTATAGTGCGATTCACGGTGCTGGCGTCGGGGACCGGGGGCACCCTCGGAGGGGGTTGACTCCATCATCGAGATCGGGCCAAACCGCCAGAGGCTCTTGAATCTCCGAATTCGACGATGACAAATGTAATATCGTCCTGCTGACTTTCAGGCTCCGAGACGGACCATGCCATTACCAGGTTCAGTAACGATGAGCAAGCTGCATTTGCTGGTAATTCAGAGCTCTTGGTTAGGAACTCGCTGAGCCGCGACAGGCCTAACTCTTCGTTCTTTTGGTTGGGAGCCTCCACTAACCCGTCGGTATACAGAAGACAGCGATCACCTGGCTCAAAGGGCGAAGTGATCGCGGAGTACTGCGCGTCGGCGAAAGGTCCGAGAAACACCCCGTTCTCTTCCAGGGATTCGATTCTCCGGCACGCGGAGCGCCAAAGAAGGACGGGAGGATGGCCCGCGCCGGCATAGCGCAACTCGCGCCTCTCAGCATGGAAATACACATAGGCGGCGGTGATAAACTGTTCCCCCAACATACCGGATAAGGTTCTGTTCATTCCATCTAGAACCTCCTCGGGATGGGCCATCTGCCCAGCCTGTGCTTTCAACGCAACCTTCAGCATGGAGGCCGAAAGAGCTGCCGGAACGCCATGGCCGGAGACGTCGGCAATTAGCACGCCCAAGCCTTGTCCGTCTGTGAGAACGTCATAAAAATCGCCAGCCACCGAACCCGCCGGCGCGTAACGGGCATGGATCTCCAGTCCTGCAATTGCCGTCTCAAGCTTCGGCAACAGTGAGGTCTGAATCTGCCGGGCGATCTCCAACTCGTTGCGGATAGCAATCAACCCGGTCTCCAACCGAAGGCTGCGCGCGGCACTCACGTAAATGAATGTCCCCAACAGGAAAACCATCCCCAGCGGCTCCAGAAAACCGGCCCTTGGCAGAAGACCGATGACCGACAGGTTCTGGTAGAGAGCGAAGAGCGCGAGAGCCAGGAGGCCGATTCTCAGGACGCGCACCTCTCTGTCAATCGGAATCTTTGGAAAGACAGCAATGCAAACCCATCCCGCCAGGACAGTAAATGTTAGTATCGATGTCGCGAACCAGACTCGGTCCATGGACGCTTGCTGACTTAGTCTGATGATGCCCGCTATGGCCAGCAATATGTTGGCGGCTACTACTCCGCGAATGAACCATGAGTAGGCGCGGCCGATCGTGCTGCCGATATACAGAATAAAGGGCAGTCCGATCACCAGGGTGATCAAAGATTCGAAGACGCGCCAGGGAACGTAAGGGAAATAAGATCGCAGGGCCGTCAACTCCAGGATCAGGCGCAGCCCATACAACAGCGCTGCCAGCCCGAAGTAGAGCGTCGAGCGATCCGTAGTGCGGAAACGGAACCAGTGCAGAATCAAGGCGACTACACCGGCGCTGGCAATAAGTTCCCCTACGATGAGACGGAAAGCATCATCGCGCAGTGCGTCGAAAGCGATGGTTATCGGCACGCGGTCATTCTACTCAAAATGGAGGCTCTGTGCATGGAAGAGTGCGCAGGCGCTAACTGAATGGTTCACCGGGCCACCAGCCGTCGAGCTGCGCGTGCGCGGCGGCATTCGGCAACACACTCGGAACCCGGCGATTCGCGCGCCTGCGCAATCCACAGCCCTTCGCGGTATCCTCAAAGCATGGTGCGATTCACAGTGCTGGCGTCGGGCTCCAAGGGAAACTGCACGGTTGTCTCCGGGGGACGGACGCGCATTCTGGTCGATTGCGGGCTGAGCTGCCGCGAGCTTTTTCGGCGGATGCGGCTGGCAGGCGAGGAACCGGAGACGCTGGACGCGATTCTCATCACCCACGAACATTCCGACCACGTCGGCGGCGTTGCCGTCACCGCGCGCAAGCTGGGCATTCCGGTCTATTTCACCGAAGGGACGCATCGCGCATGGATGCGCTGGATTTCGCCGCGCAAGCAGATGACCTACGCGCAATGGCTGGAGCAGACGCGCAAGCAGGCCGCCGAGCGGCAGGCGGAGGCCGCAGCCGATGAGGGCGAGGCGGACGAGAGTGATCTCGTCGAAGCTGCGGAGGCTGAGCCTGATTCAGCCGAAGCTGCCGCGCCCGCCAAGGCAAAGGATCCGAGCTGGCTGCCTGCGGTTGAGTACTTTGCGGCGGGAGAAGCCTTCGAGATCGGTGACATCCACATCAGCCCCTTCACCACGCCGCACGACGCCGCCGACCCAGTGGGTTTTGTCTTCCGCGCCGAGGGGGTGCGGATGGCCTTCGCAACCGACCTGGGCTACATTCCACCCAACGTCAGGTCGCAGTTGCAAGGAGTTGACCTGCTGCTGCTCGAGTCCAACCATGATCTGGAGATGCTCCGCGACGGCCCCTATCCCTGGGCGGTCAAGCAGCGGGTTCTTTCGCGCGTAGGTCACTTGTCCAACGAGGCGGCGGCGGAGTTTCTTGAGAACAGTTACGACGGCCAGGCCGCCTATGTGATTCTGGCGCATTTATCTGAAAGCAATAATCTTCCTGAATTGGCGCGGGTCACAGCCGAACGCGCCCTGAATGGCCGGGCGAGCCTTTTAGCCAATAAGTTGCTGTTGGCGAATCAGCATGAAGCCCTTGCCCCTCTTTACTTTTAATTGGGATAAGTTACAATAGTAAGAGTCGGGCATCACTCTGTACCAGGTTAGGTTGGCCGGAAATATGCCAAGGCGTTTCGCTGCGGCAAGGCGAAGTTGATTGGGGAGCCACCGATTCAAGGACAGTGGAAGAACCTCAGATAGAAGCCTTCCGGGCCACGTGAGTCGCGCAGCAGCAAGGCGGCGTTACACTTCCTTTGCAAAGTGAGTCTAATAAGATTATGGCAAGAACCCAATGCACAGACAGAGTCGCAGGCGCTATCTTGGCAAGCTGGCGCTATGACATTTCTGGTATCTCTCCGGAGATGCGCAAGGACTACGAACAGCATTTCGCCGAATGTCCCCACTGTAGGGCGCGGCAGAAATTCCATCGCAGCCTCGACGTAACGCTGGCGGTATTGACCTCGCTGGCGGTCTTCTTCTTCCTCTTTGCGCTGGCGGTTCTCATTCACGTCAAGCCGCTGGAGCACGTCGCCTTCAACGTCTTTGGCCTGGATATCGCCGACACCTACCATATGCTGGTTTCGGCTGGCTTTGCAGGGCTTGCCTTCTCGGTGATTGCTCTGCTGCTGGTGCTCACGGCTACCCCCGCGCCAACTTATCTGGGCGGCATCGCCGCCGAGCGCAAGCGGTTGATCGAAGAGCGTCTGCCGGAAGCGATCAAGGCGCTGCGTCCGCGCTAGGGTTCTGACCCTCTGAATCTGTACCAGTTCCATCTTTACCAGCTCCGTGCCCCATCCATTCGCCTTTTTCTGGCGAATGGGTGGGAAAGCACAAACCTCAAAATCATAAAGTCAAAGACTTTATAGCGTCCGCTACACAGATGATCGTTTATGTTTTGAAAGGGCACGGCTTCAGCCGTGCCGCAAACGATTGACAAAACACCTCGGGCTTTAACCCTTGAGGCGTAGTCTTCAGCTTATTACAACTTTCACCACAGATTGATAGGCCCCAATCGTGGTTCTTCGCTCGTTCGCCGCAGAATAGGTGAAAATGCGCGACACGCCGCGTCTGCCTGCGATTCAGCTCCATTTAGAAGCGCATCTGCTGTACACTAACCACTGGCAGGAGGACCGGGCGGTCGCTGCCGGAGGCTCACGCGCAAGCGCGGGACCACCGGGGGAGGAAAGTCCGAACTCCGCAGGGCAGTGTGCCGGATAACGTCCGGGACGCGGGCTTTAAGGCTCGTGGACGGCTAGTGCCACAGAAAAGATACCGCCTTGGCTACCCCTCTTTCGGGAGGGCAACCCTGAAGCAGCTTGCTGCCTCAGCGCCAGGGTAAGGGTGAAAAGGTGCGGCAAGAGCGCACCGCTCCGGCGGTAACGCCGGGGGCAGGGTAAACCCCACACGGAGC
>CAYLHL010000015.1:0-56514 GCA_964383595.1 uncultured Occallatibacter sp.
CTCGGCCCCATGATGGACTCGATTGCCAAGGGAGTGGATGCACAGACCGCGCTGACCAAGGCAACCGGCACCTATGGCCGCTTTGCCGACGCTGTGAAAACCATCAACCCTCGCAAGGAATAAAGGAGAAGATCATGGCTTTGTTTGAAGGATACGAAAGAAGGATTGCGCAGATCGACTCCTTTCTTGCCGCCAACGGAATTGAATCGCTGGAAGCGGCCGAGAAAATCTGCCTGGGCAAGAATGTCGATGTTCGCAAGATTGTGAAGTCAATCCAGAACATTTCATTTGAAAATGCGGGCTGGGCCTATCTGATTGGCGCGGCTGTAGCCATCAAGAAGAATCAGAAGGTCGCCGCGGAGATTGCCGAGACCCTGGGCACGGGCCTACAGGCTTTCTGTATTCCAGGCTCGGTTGCTGACGATCGTAAAGTTGGCATCGGCCATGGCAATCTGGCCGCGATGCTGCTGCGCGAAGAGACCGGCTGCTTTGCATTTTGCGCAGGACACGAGTCCTTTGCCGCCGCTGAAGGCGCCATTGGACTGGCCCGCTCCGCAAACAATGCGCGTAAAACTCCCTTGCGCGTTATTCTCAACGGTTTGGGCAAGGATGCGGCTATGATTATTTCGCGCGTCAACGGCTTTACCTATGTGCAGACAGAGTTCGATTATGCGACAGGCAAGCTGAACGTCGTCCGCGAGAAGGCCTACTCCAAAGGCGAACGTGCGGCTGTCCGCTGCTATGGTGCCGACGATGTGCGGGAAGGCGTTGCCATCATGCACCTGGAGCGGGTCGATGTGGCCATTACCGGCAACTCGACCAACCCCACCCGGTTCCAGCATCCGGTGATGGCCATCTACAAGAAGGAGCGGTTGCTTGATGGGAAGAAGTTCTTCTCTGTTGCTTCCGGCGGCGGCACGGGCAGAACGCTGCATCCCGATAACATGGCTGCTGGTCCGGCTTCCTACGGCATGACCGACACCATGGGACGGATGCACTCGGATGCGCAGTTTGCCGGCTCGTCCTCAGTCCCCGCGCACGTGGAGATGATGGGCTTGATCGGCATGGGCAACAACCCCATGGTCGGCGCATCGGTTGCTGTTGCCGTCGCGGTTGAAGAGGCGATGAAGGCGTAGCTGTTAATTGCTGCTGCGCTCAGCCTTTGCGGTCCATCTGCAAGTCGGCGTCCTTCTCACCAATTGCTGGACGAGGACGCCGACAGCTTTTCAATTCGGATTTACGCGTTTGCGATAGTCGCTCTTGCGGCGTCCAATCTGCCTGCGTTACAGGTTGAACGGGTGGATTCCGCCTTTACAACACGAGTGGGATAGATCATCCGAAAGCGTAGTTTTGGGAGGGTCGCCAGCCCGTCGAAACTGGCCCTTATCAAAGTGCCTCATCTGCCGAAAATTGCCTGAGTTCGTTGACGACGCGCCCCAATTCTTCAACAATCCGGTTCGTTCCAGAGGCATTGAATACCCTCAAGAGTTCATCGAAATACCTTAGCTGGTCCAGCCGGCCCCGTTTGAACCGTTCCCAAATCCGTGGCCCTATCTCCCGATAGTCTTCAAGAATTGCTCTTGCGTTGTGGAGCTTGTCGGCTGCCGAGATAAGTTGGACGTCAGCCGGTTCTTCGCGAAGTCTCAGGATATATGCCTGCTTGCGTTCCAGCCACGATTGCTTATTGCCGGGGGTTTCGGTAAGACTGTCGGATAGCCCCTCCACCATGCGCGCCACATTCGGGCCAAAATTGTACTCGATGTCCTTGAGCCGCGGCACTCCTCCGTGATCTTCGGCGGCGTCATGAAGAAGGGCTGCGATCACCATCTCTTCGGTGACTGGGAATCCGGTGTGTCCCGCTTCACCCATCACCAGAGATGCAACCCCAAGAAGATGCGACATATACGGAATATCGGTTCCCTTGCGCCGTTCAATGTGGATGGTACGCGCATAGTCGATTGCACTCGTAAACCTGTTGCTCAGGTGGAGTATTTCGCTCTCAATATCGTTCATATTCCTGCTTCCCGCGCTTTGACTCCAGCGCGCCCGATTCAAGAATTTCGCGGATTTCTCAGCGAGGGAGATTCCTCGCTGATTCCTTCCACTGTCGCCACGATCTTCTTCTGCTTCCGATAGACATTGGCAACCGCCATCGTCCAGAAAGGAACCAGATCAACTCCCGGCACGAGCTTGGCCGCAAACGAGGGCAGAAACTCCCAATGCCAGCCGAGAAGCCAAACCAGCACGGCTCCGATGCAGGAATCGAGAATGTCATCGGCAGGCGATGCAGCCCCCTCAACAAATAGAGGGAAGACGACGACCTGGAGCAAGTCCGCGATGATCGCCAGGATCATCGCGGCGCGAAGGCGTGGTCCTGCCGAGATGGTGATGATGCTTGCTGTTTTCAATTCTGTTCTCAACCCGCCTATTTTACGATGAATGCATTGCCTTGTGCACCCTCCGAAGAGGCCCAATGGATTATGGCTCTGCTCTCGGTCCAGATACTATGATTGCTTGAGGTCAAACAGGTTTTGAGGCGCAAGTCCCAAGGAGGATTATGGCCAGCTCACGCAGAGATTTTCTCACTTATACTTCGCTCGGTATGGTGGCCGCGGCAATGCAGGCTGAAGCCCAGGTGCCCGCGGAGTTGCCGCCGGGCGCGCCCGTAGCCTTCGGAACCAGCCCCGCAGTTGGGCCGGAGGTCTCGCCTGCAACCTTTACGGAAGCAGAAAAGCTGATGCAATTGGAGATGACTCCGATGGATCGCACTACCGCGGCCAGCAATTGGCGGATGCAGATGGCGCCGCTCCTGGAGCGCCGTACCGGGCCAAGAAAAATTGCGCTGGAAGCGACGCTTGCGCCAGCTACGCAGTGGAATCCGAGCTTGCCGGGGATTGTGAAGGCCCCGCAGGGAGGCAATCATTTCATTCGCAGCATGGATGCGCGAGCGGAATTGCCTGCCAGTGACGACGCGATTGCCTTTGCTCCCGTCTGGCAGCTTTCCCGTTGGATTGAGAGCAGAAAACTAACCTCGACCCGGCTGACTGAGATCTATCTGCATCGGCTGGAGCGCTTCAATGCGCAGCTCCGTTGCGTTATCACGCTCACGCGGGAGCATGCCTTGGCCCAAGCCCATCAAGCAGATGCGGAGATTGCGGCAGGCCGGTATCGCGGTCCGCTCCATGGCATTCCGTGGGGCGCGAAGGATCTGCTGGATACGGCGGGAATTCCCACGACCTATGGGGCCGAGCCTTACCGGAACCGCGTGCCGGAAACAAATTCAACTGTCGTGGAGCGGCTCAACGCCGCCGGTGCGGTGCTGGTGGCCAAGCTGAGCCTGGGCGCTCTGGCGCTGAACGATATTTGGTTTGGCGGGCAGACGATGAATCCCTGGCTGCTGGAGGAAGGCTCGTCTGGTTCGAGCGCGGGGCCGGGCGCAGCCGTGGCCGCCGGACTGGTGGGCTTTGCCATCGGCAGCGAAACCGGGGGCAGCATTGTAAGTCCGTCGATGCGTTGCGGGGTGACTGGATTGCGCCCCACCTTTGGCCGTGTGCCGCGCACCGGCGCGATGACGCTCTGCTGGTCGCTGGACAAGCTGGGGCCGATGGCGCGGTGCGTGGAAGATACTGCGCTGGTACTGAAGGCGATCTCCGGGCCGGATGGACGCGATTTAGCCGGCGTGCCCAGCGAACTGGCCTTTGATGCCGCGGCCGATGTAAAAGGCTTGCGCGTGGGCTATTTTCCCGGCTGGATGAAGGAGGCTCCGGCAACGGATGTTGACCGGGCTGCGCTCGAAGCGGTGAAAAAACTCGGCATGATGCCGGTCGAAGTATCCCTTCCTGACTGGCCTTATGACTCGCTCTACGTGATTCTCTTTGCCGAGGCCGCAGCGGCCTTTGAAGAGCTGACGCTGAGCCACCAGATCGATGAGTTGAAGATGCAGGTTGCCGATGCATGGCCCAATTGCTTCCGCCAGGCGCGTTTTCTTTCGGCGGTGGACCTCGTGCAGGCGGACCGCTTGCGGCGCAAGGTGGCCGAGGAGATGGCGCGGGTGCTTTCCGAAGTGGATTTACTGCTGGTGCCATCGTTGCGGGACGAGATGCTGGTGATTACCAACTGCACGGGGCACCCATCGCTGACCCTTCGAGCTGGATTTGTCGAAGTCTCGGAGGCGCGCAGCGACTGGGCCCCGGACCCGCAACATCCGCTGCCCCGGTTCTCGCCACCGCGTCGTGTGCCTCATGGAGTCACGCTGATAGGCCAGCTTTTTGACGAAGGCCGGTTGGCGGAGGTGGGTCTGGCACTGGAAAAACACTTCGCAGTCGCGGGCGAGCGTCCGCCGGGATTCTAGGGCAAATCGAGGCTTCGAGGGAGCTGCCACTTGTGCCGGAAGGGGAGGTCGTGCACCGGCAGGGCTGCCTTTGCCGGTGCTGTAATTTGAACGGATGGGCGTGCCATGAGCGTATGCGCGAGCTATTACCATCCCTGCAATCCATCATCGGGAGAGATGCTCTAGAATGAAGGCGGTTCTGAAATGGAGAAGACCATGGTCTTTATAAATCAGCAATGGAGAGGGTTACGCACGGCGCGCCTTTACCTCTTTGCGCCTTCCCTCCTGCTTGTATGCCTGACCGGTTTGGTCAGCGGTCCGGCTTGCGCTCAGTCCAGCACCCATTTGCCGGAGTATCAATTCCGCGAAAGTACAAGTACCGGCGGCGAGACTCTGAAATATGTGGTCTATGTACCGAAGAATTTGGAGGCGGGACGTAAATACCCTCTGGCCGTCTACCTTCATGGCAGTTGCGACGAGTGCATCACTCACGAAAGGATTCTGAAAGAAAGCGGCCTCCAATGGTGGCACGAATACGACCGGGACGTGCAGCAGGAGCCTACCTTCCTGCTTGCACCCGCGGGAGGCACCGGCGGTTGGACCAGCGTTGCGCGCCGCCAGGCGGTCTTCGAGCTTATCGATGGGCTGATCAAGGAATTTCCCGTCGACCTGCAGCGCATCTACCTGATGGGTTTCTCCATGGGCGGGGCGGGAACATGGAATTATCTACAGCAGCGGCCCGGTTTTTTCGCCGCCGCAAACCCTGAGGCAGTCACCGGACGGGCTATCGATCCGGAAGTGCTCAAGAACACTCCGATCTGGGCCACAATCGGCATCAACGATGATGCCAACCGGCTGGAGCAGCTCTCGACCGTTGTGGCGAGGATTCGCCTGGCCAACGGAGATCCGCAAGGAGCCGCGACTTGGGATACGGGTGTGAATCCGCGGCTGACGATCTTTGCCAACACCGACCATGGCGGCGTGCAGGAGAAGACGCAGCAGATTCCCGGGTTGAGGGAATGGTTCTACGCGCAATCGAACAACGGTAATATTCCTCCCAACGTGCGCTTTGTACGGCCGCTGCCGCTCGATCAGGAGTACACAGCTCCCGTGGCGGCACTGGTGAAGGCGGAGGATCCTGACGGCAAGATCGACCGGGTGGAGTTTTCCATCGGCGACAAGGTCCTATTCGTTGCCCGCCAGCAGCCTTACGAATACACCTTCGCCGACCTGGCTCCGGGGACCCACACTCTGGCTGCTCGCGCGGTGGACAACGGGGGAAAGTCCCGCACGGCAGAGGTTACGATCCACGTGGGTGCCTCCAAGAAGCAATAAATTGGTCGTGATTTGTCGCGTTTTTGGGCAGCCCGCCAAAGTGGAGCCGCTGAAGAGCTTCGCAGAGCTTGTGCGCACCAAACAGGAAGAGATGGGCACATATTCAGGATCATGATTCAAACAAACGATTTGCCTGTGAGCAAATAGACATTGCTGAAAACCGGCGGTTCAATCCTCAGGAGGTCAGCATGGTTCTTTTTCGTGAGAGTTTTTGAGATACACTGTCCTGAGTCCAAAATGACTGTATGCGTCTCGGCTCAATTTGGAGGCGCATTCGGGTTCTAGCCGAATCAGTCTGGGAGAGGAGCACTTTATGTTCATACGAAGGCCTTCACAATCGGCACTTTCCACGCGTTTCCTTTTACCTTGGCTTCTCTTTTTGTTCTTGGCCACCCTCCTGCCTGCGGCATGGGCACAGGGCAGCGATCTCTCTTCGTCCTATCAGTGGAAGCCGGTGCGGATCGGCGGCGGCGGCTGGGTCGTCGGCATGACGGTGCACCCATTGGACCCGACAATTCGCTATGCGCGCACCGATGTGGGCAGCGCCTACCGCTGGGACAACACCAACCAGGTGTGGGCGCCAATGCGGGTCAGCAACACCGACGGCAGCGGCATTCACTCCACGGCGGAGACCTCTTCGCCGAGCGGTTATGGCACGAACAGTATCGTTGTTGATCCCAGCAACACGAGTGTCGTCTACATGGTCTTTCCGACCGAGCACAGCACCGACATTCTGACGCCGACCAACTATGTGGAGATCTACAAAAGCACCGACGGCGGGTTGAATTTCTATCCCGGAAATATGCAGGCTGCCCAGATTCTGGGCGATCCTAACGGCACCAACCGCATGTATGGCGAGCGGCTGGCCGTCGATCCCGCCAACACCACGGTGCTTTACTACGGCAGCCAGTCGCAAGGGCTCTTTCGTTCGCTCGACGGCGGACAGACGTGGACGCAGTTTGCCGCCGCGACAGGCCTGCCCACAAATATCGAATTCATCAACATTCTTTTTGCCAAAGCGCCGGGCACAACCACAGTCAATGGCACGGCGGTCAGCAAAACCATCTACGCCATCAGCATCAACAACACCGTCAACGGCGTAAGCGACGCGGGCGGAGATGTTTATCGGAGCCAGGACGGCGGGCAGACGTGGACCGATATCTCCACCGGAGTCAAAGACTCGGCCAGCGGCCTGTCCCTGAGCCATCAGGCGCTGAATACCAATATCGACGCGAATGACAATCTGTATGTGGCCGAAAACTTTGCGACGGATAGCTGGAACCGGGCTTACTGGCGCTATGCGGCAGGACAGTGGACACGGGTTTCATTGCTGAACTCAGGCGGCACTGCATGGATCAATCAAGCGGTGGTGAGCGTTGTATCCGACCCCACCAATGCGCAGCGGCTCTACGCTCTGGCCGCGGACACCAGCCTGGCGCGCTCGGACAACGGCGGCGCGACGTGGATCAATCTGGGCGCGCCGAAGTACGCCAACACCCTTGGCTGGCTGCCGCAAACCGTCGGCATGAACGGTGGAGATTGGCACAGCAACGGCGGCCTGAAGGTGGACTCACAGGGCAATTTGTGGACTCCCACCGGCCAGGAGGGTCCATTGACCATCGCCGCTGCGGCGGCGCAGAGCGCGACCGCCGCCAATCCGCCGGCGTGGACGATCGTCACTACCGGGATCGAAGAGCTTTGCCCGCAGGACATCGTGATTCCGCCGGGCAGCAACGACACCATCATCGCCTCAGCCGAGGATACAACCGGTTTCTACATTCCCAATCCAGACAACTTCAGCGACGTGCAGATTCCGCTGCAGCAGGAGACTATCTCTCAGGGCACAGCGTTGGACTACGCGCCCGACGCGCCGTCGTATGTTGTCGTCACCACCAGCAACGTCTACTCCAATGGCACAAATTACTCGGGCTATTCGACCGACGGCGGCAAAACCTGGCAGCGCTTCGGGTCGGTTCTGAAGTATGCCTGCGGCGCCTCCACCTGCGATGTGCCGGCCGGATTGATTGCCGTCAGCCCGCGCGGCGGACGCACCCTGGGCAGCGATCATCTGGTGATGCTGCCGCCGTACAATCTGGCGCCGGAGTACTCGCAGGACGGCGGCGCCACCTGGCATGTGACCCAGTCCTTCCCGCTCAACACCGATGGCATGACCATGGAGAGCACGTTCACCAGCCTTTCTTCGCCCATGCTGCCCCTGCACCTGCTGCGCGCCGATCCCTTTACAGCCGACAAGTTCTATCTGAGATTCTCCATCGCGCCCGCCTCCCTTTATATCTCTACCGATGGCGGCCAGACATGGCAGCCGCAGGCCAATGCCGGTCTCACCGGCGAGGCGTGGACGAGCCAACTGATGGTCAACAGCAAAGTGAAGAACGATCTCTGGTACGCCTCCGGCTTTCAGGGATCGACACAACTCGGCCTCTTCCACTCGACCGATGGCGGCCAAAGCTTTCAGCAGGTCAGCGGGATAGCCCATGCAAATACCGTGGCTGTGGGCGCGGGCAGCGGCCAGGCGAATGATGCGGCCTACACGGTCTATTTCTACGGCCAACTGAGCAGCGATCCGGAGTGGGGCGTTTTTCGCTCCACCAATGGCGGAGCCAGCTGGGATCGCATTGCCTACTATCCGACGGGAATCTACGCGACTCCAGTCACTATGGCGGCAAGCCAGGACACCTTCGGCAAGGTCTATCTCGGCCTGAGCGGAGACTCGTTTGTCTACGGGCAGATCATCTCCAACACGCCGACGGTACCCGGCGCGCCTTCGCTCTTGACGGCTACCGCGGCTTCTACCAGCGAGATCGACCTGAGCTGGCTGGCGCCGTCGGGCACAATAACTGGCTACAGCGTCTATCGCGGCACGGCGGCGGGTGCTGAATCAACCACTGCACTGGCGACTGGCCTGACGGCTACCGGCTACGCCGACAAGGGGCTAGCGCAGGGCACGACTTACTACTACAAAGTCGCCGCCAGCAACGCCACCGGCATGGGACCGAACTCGGCCGAGGCCAGCGCAACCACGCTCGCGCCCACCATGGCGCTGGCCATGGCCAGCGGAGCTTCAAGCAGTGCAACCGTTCAGCCGGGGCAGAGCGCCAGCTTTCAACTGGCGCTCTCCACTTCCAGCTACTCCGGAACAGTGACGATCAGTTGCACGGGAGCGCCCGCAAACGCGACCTGCACCGTGCCCGCGCCGCTGGCGATTACGCCGGCGACAACTTCAACTCCGGTGGCGATAACAGTACAGACCTCAGCAACCAGTGCGACTCTTTTGCGGCACAACTTTACCGGAGTTCTTTCGCTGGCGGGCCTGCTGATGCTGCCCTTGCTACGGCGGCGCAGGAAGTATCTCGGCATGCTGATCATTTCGGCGGCGCTTCTGACGGGCGTTCTCAGCGGTTGCGGCGGAGGCAGCGCAAGCGGAAATAATTCCGGCGGTGGCTCTCCCACATACGCAACGCTGACCGTCACAGCAAGCGGCTCCGGGGTTGCTACGGCAACACAGACACTTTATCTAACGATTCAGTAGTTCATAACTCGCGGCGGATGCGGGGCTTGAGTTTGCGAGCCGCTTAAAGATGCTTGTGCGGCGTCGCATACTTGGCCCCGTTTTTGCTGGACCGCCTTAAACATGAAACGTCTAGAGGGGGAAAGATCTTTTTTATAAAAAAGTCTTTTCGGCTGTCCCTTCCGGTCTCTTGACGGTGGACCTGATTTGCGATGAGGATGATTGAATGAGTGGCCTAACCGAGCGTGTTGAGCAACTGACCCAGCGCAATTTAGCAGTCGACGCCTACCGTGGCCTGGTCATGCTGTTGATGATGGGCGAGGCGCTTCGTCTCGGGCAGATAGCCCGCTGTTTCCCCGCGAATCCCATCTGGCAATTCCTTGGCTACAACCAAACGCACGTTGAGTGGGCAGGCATGAGCCTGCATGACACCATCCAGCCCGGCTTCACCTTCCTGGTTGGCGTCGCGCTTCCCTACTCGCTGCTTAGCCGCCGGCGCAAGGGCGAGAGCTTCCGCCGGATGCTGCTTCACACGCTCTGGCGCAGCCTTCTTCTCGTGGCCCTCGGCATCTTTCTCCGCTCCACTAACAGCCCCATGACCAACTTCACTTTTGAGGACACCCTCACCCAGATCGGTCTCGGCTACACCTTTGCCTTTCTGCTGGCCTTCGCGCGTCCCCGCTGGCAGTGGATCGCCCTTGGCTCTATCCTCATTTGTTACTGGCTAGCCTGGGCTCTTTATCCCGCGCCCGGCGCCGCCTTCGACTGGGGCGCCGTCGGCGTGCCTCCCGAGTGGCACCGCCATCTGTTCACCGGCTTTGCCGCCCACTGGAACAAGAACAGCAACCTGGGCCAGGCCTTCGACCTCTGGTTTCTCAATCTCTTTCCCCGTCCCAGCCGTTTTCTTTACAACGGCGGCGGTTATCTTACACTGAGCTTCGTTCCCACGCTCGGCACCATGCTTCTAGGCCTCGCTGCCGGCCGCTGGTTCCTGGAAGCGTCCCCGCAAATTCCCCTGCGGCGTTTCCTCATCGCCGCCGCCGCGCTCATCGCCGCCGGCCTGCTCCTCCATTTCACCGGCGTCTGCCCCATCGTCAAGCGCATCTGGACGCCCGCCTGGACTCTCTTCAGCGGCGGCGTCTGTTTCCTCTTCCTCGCCGCCTTTTGTTGGATCATCGAGATCCGCAAGCATCGTGGCCTGGCCTTTCCCCTGGCCATTGTCGGCATGAACTCCATCGCCGCCTATCTGATCGCGAATCTCTGCGAAGATTTCATTCAGAACAGCTTTCGTATTCACTTCGGCATGGGTGTCCTCAACATCTTCGGTACGGCCGTCGAGCCTACTGTCCTCGGTGCCCTCACTCTCGTCACTTACTGGCTCATCCTATATTGGATGTACCGAAGAAAGCTCTTCTTGCGCATATAGGGCCAGTGGAGCGACTTTCCAATCACGATGAAATCGACTGCGCCAACCGGTCCATTTTTTCTTCCTGCTGCTCGATGGATTCGACCAGCTTGAACTGTGCCCGGCAGCGGTCAAGGTTGTGTCCGTCGCGATGCACCTTGAAATAAGTATCGCCCGCCAAATAGTCGGTAAGAAACCGAAGGCCTATCTCGAACGTGATCAATTTCCCCGAAAAGGCAAGGAATTGTTTCTCCGCCTGGGTCAAGAAGCTGCCAGTTGAGGCGAGGTAGCCTCGCACCAGTGCCTCGAACATGGGAAACTGCATGGTCACTTTGGAAAGATCGCGTTCGTCTTCCATCACCGGGCTGGTGACCGTGCGAACCATGTCCCCGAAGTCGTAAAGCGCCAATCCCGGCATGACGGTGTCGAGGTCGATGACGCAAATGCCCTCGCCCGTGGCGTTATCAAAGAGGACATTGTTGAACTTGGTGTCGTTGTGCGTGACCCGCTCCGGCAGCTTCGCATCCAGCAGCAGGCTGGTGATGGATCGGCGCGCAAGGGCGAATTCGATCTCTGGCTTCGCCTGGATGGCGCGGCCAACCACGTCCGAGGCGATTGCCTGCTCCAGCGTCAGCAATCGCTTCGGCGTGTGGTGAAAATCCACGATGGTATCGTGCAATCGCGGGGCGGGCAAGTCGGCGAGCAGTTTCTGGAAATGCCCAAACGCCTTTGCAGCCTGAAATGCCTGCTCGGTGGATTCGACGGTATCGTAAGTGTTGGCATTCTCAATAAAGCGATAAGCGCGCCAATAGCAGCCCTCCTCATCCACGTGCCATGCTCGCCCATCGCGCGCCGGAATCAAGGTGAGCGCACGCCGGCCGCAGTCCGGCTCGCTGGAGACCTGCGCGGCCAGATGTGAGGTCACGCGCTGGATGTTTTCCATCAGCGCAGCCGGATTCTTGAAGACGTTGTGATTGATGCGCTGCAAGATGGTGCGCAGTTGCGCGCCTGACTGATCAAAGACGGCGCAATAGGTGTCGTTGATGTGGCCGTTGCCGCAGGGCGCGGCACTGAGGAACTCACCGCGCAGTTGAAATTGACCCGCTACTGCGGCGATATTGTGCTCTTTGCTCATTGCCAAAGCCTCTTTGGATAGCAGCCGTCCTGGATGAGCCGGCCAATATTTTCAACGACGCGCGGGTGATCTTCGCGGTAGGTGACGCCAAACCATGAATTCCTCGTAGGCAAAACCATCACTCGCGCCTGCCCGGTCAAAACCAATTCATTGACGGCGCTGGTAATGTAAAATTCCGCCTGCAAGTTCGAGCCATTCAGTTCAAGGAAACTCTGAAACAATTCTCGCAGTTGCCCAAATATCCTGGGAGTAAATCCCCACATATTCATCGAAACAACCTCGTCCCTGGTAAGCCTGATTACTTGCCCAGCCGCGTCCGTGTTGGTGGCGGAGTCGCCATCGCGCTCAATTCCCGTCCATTCCTCAACGCCTTGCAGAAGGCCGCTGCCATTGACCTGGCAAACCCCGCGGGCCACCGCTCCAAAATCAGAGAGCGTGTGGCGCAGAGCAAATCCTACCATCGCGTACTCCGCAGAAGCGTATTGGAGATGCTCCGCCAGCATGCGAAAGCCCTCTTTGCCGTAAAAGTCGTCTGCATTGATGACCGCAAAAGGCTCGTCAATGGCGCTCGATCCCATCAGGATTGCGTGCGCCGTGCCCCACGGCCTAGTCCTGCCGAAAGGCAGGGAAAAACCCGGCGGAAGGCTATCGAGCTCCTGAAAGACGTATTCCACCGCGATGCGTTTTTCATAACGCGCGCCGACGACTCGTTTGAACGGCTGCTCAATCTCTTTGCGGATCACGAACACAAGTTTGCCAAAGCCCGCATGGAGGGCGTCGTAAATCGAGTAGTCCATGATGGTTTCTCCACCAGGCCCAACCGGATCAATTTGCTTCAAGCCGCCGTAACGATTGCCCATGCCGGCGGCCAGAACGAGCAGCGTTGGGGATGTCATCAATTTCGTCCAATCCGGTGAAGATTTTCGCCTCTTCTGGAGGCTTTTTTCAAAGTTGCTTATCGCGGCGTTACATCCAGTGTGAGCACCTGGAATGGCTGAAGCACGATGCGTTGCGGATCACCGGCGTGCAGATTGAGGGTAGCTTGCGCCTGATCCGCCGCCCACGGACTGTGCGCGCTATAACTCCGCGGCGAATGTTCCGGCAGCTCAAATGTCCGGTTCACATCGAGAGCAAACTCCTGCGCCTTATCCGACGGATTGCGCAGCACCACGATGCCCTTCCGCAGCGTCCATGAAGCCCAGCCGTAGACCTCCAGCTTGCCGGGATCGCCGCCGATCCAATGCGTGTCTTTCAAGACCTCGGCGTTGGTCCGTGACCACTTTGCTGCCTCAGCGAGATCGTCCCAATTGGCCTTGGTCAGCAGCGAGGGCGTAATGTACATCTCCTGCAGTTGTGTGCCGGAGCCGAAATACGTGCGAATCTCGTCGCTCAGGTCGCCCTCGGGATCGTCGCGGAGATGCTCGGGCGTGGCCGCGTAGAGGATACCGTGCAGCATGAGTGAATTGAGCGGGAAGAGCGGCCCGCACTGGACGACATTGCTATAGGTGTGCGCATCGCGGTAGGTGATCCATTTTTGACGCCAGCTTCCCACGCCGGCAAAGTTATGGTCGTCGCCTCCGCGCCAGATGGAGTCCGCGTAGCGCGTCCAGAACGGAGAGGGCCAAGTGCCCGTTGTCAGATTGATGAAGATGTTGGGGTCTTGCCGGCGCAGGCGCTCGATGAGATGAATGGCCGCCGAAAAGTCACTGTCAAAAAGACTGCCGGGGAAGACCTGATCGACATTGCCAGTTCCGTCGATCTTGAACTGGTTCACTCCATCTTTTAAAACCATATCCAGCATCTTCTGCTGGAAGAGTTCGTAGTACTTGGGGCCGGAAAGCGCAAAACCGCCTTTGACAATCTCCATGCCGGCCTGCCTTCCTGCAGCGATGCGCTCGTCCTTCTCCTTGCCATACCCGCCCCACGGAGAGAACCAGACGCCGATGCCAAAGCCATATTGCTTGGCCGCGCCGCGGAGGTTGGTAAAGCCGCCGGGAAAGCCGGAATCGAAGCTCCAGAGCAGGTGCGTATCATCCCAGCCGTCGTCCAGCAAAAAGGAGTCCATGGTGACGCCACGCTTGCGGACCAACTCTTCCCCGAAGGCGTGAATGCGGTCCAGAGCCTGCGCCTCGGTAAAGCGTCCGCCCTCGCCCAAGTCATACCAGGTGTTGTAATGCAGAAAGGTGCGGTAGGGATGCGCGCGTTCGTTTTCCACATAGGCTAGAAAATCGCGCCGCAGTTGGCCGGCGGCGGTCACGCCAATCACCGAGGAATAAGAGATGGATTGCCCGGCGGCAAGAGGCAGTGTGCGGGTCAGAATCGCCGTTGCCCGCCCATTATTGACCGCGCTCACCGACAGCGGAAACTCGAAGCCGAAGAAGAAATCGCCCGCCACGATCGGCGAACCTTTTACCCGCCCCACCACGCGCGCGCCAGGAGCTTGAAAGTCGAAGAGCCGCACCTCGGCAATATCCAAAGGCTGCCCAAGGGCCTGCAACGTGATCTCCTGACGCAGATAATTCGTGCCATCGCGCACCACCGTGCACCAATGGACAGCAAACGAGTTGTCGTGCGCGCTGAGGTCGGCGCAAAGCTCATGCCCCGCAATCTGCTCCGCCCGTCTTGATGCCGACGGGATGGGCGTCACCGCCTGCTCCACGGGCGCCGCGTCCAGCTTCAACTGCGAGGCTGCTATTACGCGTCCATCGCGCAGCAAAAGGGAAAACGGGTCGCCCGGCTGCAACTTCAGGTGAGTCTTCAGGTTTTCGACTTCCGTAACCTTGATGGCGGTCTTTGCCACTTGAAAGCGAGCCGTGAGACGCTCTCCGCGCAGTTCATATCTTCCCGAGGCGCTGCGATCGGCGGGACTCGCGGAAGCTGCCAGAGTTGCGAAAATAAGAAATGTGAAGGCCAAAGTCTTGGCCGCAGATTGCCGCGCCGCCGATAATTTCATTTTGGCTGAACTCCTTTTCAGTACGTTCTGGAGCATCTTGCATCCATGGAGCGAGATGCGAACGGGGACCAGCGCTATCATATCGCTAAAAACTGATTCTCGGGCAAGCTGCTTCGCAGGCCAAGAGAACGGCACCGCACGTTCACTTTTTACTCAGGCTCGTATGGGAATGAGATTCTCTGATTAGGCAAGTGTACACCGAAAAAAAGCCACCTATAGAGATGGGTAACTGGCGTGTGTGATTTGTCCGCGAACAACTATCGCGCAGCACAATCCGCGGCTCTTGGCGCAATGCCTTGAGAGTAGGTCCAGAGGAAATCGACCTGCACTCAGCAAATGCCACTGAGGCGGATTGAAAGGAAAATCAGCACAGAGATACCTTCACGGCACTGATTCAGGTTCGGCACCCTGAATAGTTTGCTTGTATGTGAAGATTAAATGTGGCAAGTGGCCTGTTTTTGCGCCGCTGCTTTTAGTGGCCAGATTTCTCTCTCCGACCACACCAGCAGGGACTTTCATCAGCGTCAGGTTGCAGTCATGAAAGGCCCTGCGGTGCAGCGAACGATCTTATCGCATACTTCCTCTTCCACAGACAAAAGATCTGTTGGCTGATGGTGTGCTTGCGGTAGACTTCGACCACTTTCTCGCCTGCCTCGGCTTCCTTAGCACACGCTGAATCTCCTCTTCGCTGTGGACCCATTTGCCCGTATTCGTGTTTCCCTCTGCCTCTTCAGAAAACCATGGCAGCTGCGACCTCTCAACTTTCAACCCATTCCAAGGTTTGGAAATTGGGTCACCGAACCAGCTTCTATCTTGACGGCTGGTCCTGGTTAGCATATGTGTCATCGGAGTTGAATGGAGACGCCGGCAGTCCTTCCCGATTGAATAGAGTCATCGGAGAACTTGCGGACCATGCATATCGCACATAGATCGGATTTGCCACACTCGAACTGCTGGCAACAACCGTGCTGCCTTCCACCTGCGCCGTAGCTGCAAAGAACTTGTGATCGGCTCTTGCAACCTCAAAGCCCAACAATTTGCCGTCACGCGCGTTCAATCCGTCTGCATGATCGAACCACACGCGGATTGCCCCCGGCTCCAAACTAGTTTGCCGATACGCAGGCCCGCTGTATTCAATCGGTTCCTGATAAGCCAATGCCCTGGCTGCCAACACGAGCCGCGCGCCTATGGTCTGCTTATCTGGCGGATGAACATTTTCCGCCACGCCCACATCGGCCGAGACGACCATGGCAACATTGTTGATAGACAGTGATCGCCGCTGTGTTTCACGCAGCACTGACCATGGGGATGGGGCCGGCGGATTGATTTTGGAGATTTGCACATAGAGAAATGGAAAATCGCCCTGCCGCCATGCCTCTCGCCAATCCGCGATCATCGCGGGAAACGATCTGGCATACAGGGCAGCGCGTTCAGGAGAGGCATTCGATTCGCCCTGGTACCAGATAGCTCCCTTGATACGGAGAGGGGTCAGCGGCGCAATCATCGCGTTAAAAAGTCCGGAGGGCAGCCACCCCGTTTGCACACCAAGATGCCAGGGTGCGGGCTTCCCGGACTTCTTTGCTTCGGCCTGTTCTTTTTCAATCACACGCAATTCATTTGCGTAATCGCGTGTCTCCTGGTCATAGAGAGCGAGCAGAGGCATCAATGCGGGGTCTGAAGTCAATGTTTGATGGCTTGTCCACGATTCCACCGGAGTACCGCCCCACGCGGAAACAATGATGCCGATCGGCACATGTTCAACCGACTGCAAGTCGCGCGCAAAAAAATAGGCGACGGCGGAAAGCCGCCCGGCATTCTCTGGAGAGCATACCTGCCAGGGAATCTGGACCTTCGTGTCGTCCAGGGGATAGTCTGAGGATGCTTCTGCCAGCGTGATGAAACGTAACTCCGGGTGGTTGGCCGCCGCAATCTCTTTTACCGCATCCTTGATGGGAAGATCGGGTCCGAAGCCGTCCAAGGGCATCTCCATATTCGACTGCCCGGAAGCAATCCAAATATCGCCAACCAGAATGTCGTTGAGCGTCACTGTATTGGTTCCACGAACCGTCAGTGCAAACGGGCCGCCGGCCTCGCCCGGTGGCAGATCAACCTCCCATCGCCCAATGTCATCGGCTGTCGCTGATCTGGTCTGGCCACGAAACTCGACCGTCACCTGCTCCGCGTCATTGGCCCAACCCCAGATATGGACTGGTGCCCTCCGCTGCAAGACCATGTGGTCCGCAAGGACCTTGGGCAGCTTTACCTCTGCACTCGCCGAACCATTAATGAATAATGGCAGTAACAGCAGGAACCCAATACCCACGCCAATTCTCAATCGACCCATCTTTCCTCCAATCACTCTTTCCTTTCTTGCTTAACTTCTAGCAATCATACACGTAGACTTAGCATCTAACTGCCCCATTGAAAATTCGCCCGGCTGGAAACTGAAGACCCGCAAGCTCATCGCAACGCAGTCTTCAAAGCTGCGCTGCAGCTACGTCAACAAGTGAAACTTGGAGACAGGCTTGTTTGGCAGGACCGTGAAGGCTCTCAAGACCTGGGCAAACCATGGGCTTGTATGCCTTGTCACTCCGGGTCCAACCGGACACCGAGGATGGTATCTCGACGGCGTATTTCGCGCCACCTTCACAGGCGAACCAATAGCAATCACACGGGATTTGCGGATGAGTGAATTATCAAATTAATAATTATAGCTAACCAATTTAGAATGTGGTGGCCAGAGACGGGATTGAACCGCCGACGCCGGCCTTTTCAGGGCCGCGCTCTACCACTGAGCTATCTGGCCTCAGTGCAAACTGTGTGTTGCAATGATCTGTGCGGAATCCTGCATCGCCGGAGGGGGCAGGTGAGTTCACGAACAATCGGTCGCAACGATTGTTGCCAGTATACCAACTCTTCGCTATCCGCGCCAACCGGGGCCGGCAAACCGTCATGCTGGGCAATCCCCTTCGCCAACGTGCGATTATCCCGTGCTTTTCGCGCCGCCTATTGCTGCTCTACACTGAAAGGCATTATGCGCCGCCATGTCTGTCTGCTTGCCAGTTTCGTCTTCGCCGCCGTCATTGCTTCCGCCGAGCCACCTACGCCGTCGGTCCGTGCGGACCAAGCTTATCAAGCAGCTGCGCGCAGGGGGCCGTTGGCTCTGCGCGTCTTTTTGAGCCAGTTTCCCAAGGGCGCCGATCTGCACGTCCACCTTTCCGGCGCGGTCTATGCCGAAACCTTCATCCGCGATGCGGGCGAGGACGATCTCTGCGTGGACCCGGCAGCTCTCAGCTTCAGCCAGCCTCCTTGCACACCTCCGCTTGTGGCGGCCGCGCGGGTCACTTCCAACCAGGATCTCTACGACCGCCTGATTAACGCTTTCTCAATGCGCAACTTTGTGCCCAGCGCTGGCTTCAGCGGCCACGATCAGTTCTTCTCCACCTTCAGCCGCTTCGGCGGGCTGAGCAACCGGCACATTGGCGAGTGGGTGGACGAGGTGGCCAGCCGCGCCGCCGCACAGAATCAGCAATATCTGGAGCTGATGGAGACGCCGGAATTCGCCCACGCTGCCGCGCTGGCCCACGCAAAACCCTTGGAGCAAGACGCGTCTCCACAGGCCTTTACCCAATATCGCCAAGGTTTGCTCAACCACGGCTTGCGCGACGAGGTCTCTACGGATCGCGAAGAGGCGCGTACGGCTGAGGCGCAGCGCCGCCAGAGGGAGCATTGCGGAAGCCCGCAAGCCGCGCCCGCCTGCCAGGTCGAAGTGCGTTTCATCTACCAGGTTCTGCGCGGGTTTTCTCCTGAACAGGTCTTTGCGCAGACGCTGCTGGGCTTTGAGACGATTCAGGCGAGTATGGATGCTCATGAAGCGGGCTTCGTGGGCATCAATTTCGTCATGCCCGAGGACGGCTTCCTCTCCATGCGCGATTACACCTTGCAGATGAAGATGCTTGACTATCTGCATTCGGTCTATCCCAAGGTTCCCATCAGCCTGCACGCCGGCGAATTGGCTCCGGGCCTTGTGCCGCCAGAGGGGCTGCGCTTTCACATTCGCCAAGCCGTAGAGCTGGGTCACGCGCTGCGCATCGGCCACGGAGTAGACGTAGCCTATGAGGATGATGCCCCCGGTCTGCTGAAGGAGATGGCCGCGAAGCACGTCATGGTGGAGATCAACCTCAGCTCCAACGAGGGAATCCTCGGAGTCAAAGGCGAGCGCCATCCCTTCCCGCTCTACCGCGCTAACCACGTGCCGGTTGCGCTATCGACGGACGATGAAGGTGTGAGCCGCATCGACATCACCGGCGAATACCTGCGCGCGGCCCTTGACTACCACCTTAGCTACGCCGACCTCAAGCAGTTGGTCCGTACCGGTCTGGAGCACAGTTTCCTGCCCGGCGCGAGTCTCTGGGCCGCGCCCGACGAGTTCACCACCCCCGCCGCGCCCTGCAAAACGCAACCCCTCGGCGCCGACAAGCTTACTGCTGCCTGCAAGGCCTTCCTCGACGGCAGCCAGAAGGCCACCCAGCAGTGGGAGCTGGAACGGCGTTTCAGAGCCTTTGAGGCGGAGTGGTAGGGCTTCTTCTCAGATCAAAGAGGATTCATAGCGGCTGTAACATAGGGCGGGTCACAACTTCTGCGCGGTCAATATTTTAAGGGGATATGGTGCGGAAGAGGGGACTTGAACCCCTATGCCTTTTGGGCGCCAGCACCTCAAGCTGGTGCGTCTGCCAATTTCGCCACCTCCGCACACGGGAGGAACTCGATAAGTATAGCAAATTCGCTATTGCCGCGGAATCGATTCCACTGGCGTTGTCAGTGCAATCGCACTTGAATTGTTGAAGGTCAACCTGAGTGCGGTATAGGCCGGGATGAGGGCGAATCGACAGAAAACACCCTCTGAAATCGACGAAAAACGGGTCTTTTTGATCAAAAAGACGTCATTTTGGGGCTAAAAAGAGGGCAAAAACGGTGGTTTGCAGTTACTGATTGGTTAACAAGCTAAAAATGTAAATCATTGAAAAATATGCAAGTTATATGAAGTCAATGGTTAATAAAATGGCTTCCACAGGGTGAGGGGGGTGGGGGTAAAGCAGGGAAGAGGGAACAGGAAACAAGGAAGAGGGAACAGAGAGCAGGGATTGTTGAGCAGTGAACATGAGTTTATTGTGCGCCCGGGAATCGTAATTATATGCAAACTTTCTGTAATGGGAGCCAGAGGCTCGCCGGCATAGCCGGGGGTTCTCACCCTTCGAATCGCCATGCGCTGGGAGAGCAACGAAAGCAAATGCAGTAAGATGGAGAGTAGATTGCCTCGTGAATCAGCCAGTTGCATGGGCTGAACGGCGCAAAACCCCGCTTATGACAAATTCCGCATCCAGTTCATCCCGCTATTACCTGACTACGCCCATCTATTACGTGAACGCGCGGCCTCATCTGGGCCACGCCTACTCGACCATTGTTTGCGACGCAATTGCGCGGCGCAAGCGGGCGCTGGGCATCGAAACATGGTTTCTGACCGGTACCGACGAACACGGGCAGAAGATTGAAAGGTCCGCAGAAAAAGCAGGCTGCCGCCCGCAGGACTTCGCCACCGCGATTTCAGGCGAGTTCAGCGGCCTGTGGAAGCAACTGGGACTGACCAACGACGACTTCATCCGCACCACGGAGGAGCGCCACAAGCGCGGTACGCAGCGCCTCTTCGCTGAGTTGCGCGACAAAGGATTCATTTATAAAGGTGCCTACACCGGCCAATACTGCGTCAGCGATGAGCTATATGTCGATGGCCCTCCGGGCACCGTCTGCCCCGACTGCGGCCGCGTGACCGAGACGGTGAGCGAGGAGAATTATTTCTTCAAGCTCTCAGCCTTTGAGCGCAAGCTGCTGGAGTTCTATGAGGACAACCCCAACTTTATGGGGCCGGAATCGACGCGGCGCGAGGTCGTCTCGTTTGTGCGTGGCGGATTGCGCGATCTGTCGGTGAGCCGCACCAGCTTTTCCTGGGGTATTCCCGTTCCCGGCGACGAGAAGCACGTCATCTATGTCTGGCTGGACGCGCTGGCCAACTACATCACCGCGTTGGGCTATGGTTCCGACGATCCAGCGGAGAGCGCGCGCTTTGAGAAGTTCTGGCCGGCAGATCTGCATCTGATCGGCAAGGAGATCAGCCGCTTTCACTGCGTCTACTGGCCCGCGTTCTTGATGGCCGCCGGCATTCCGCTGCCCCGCTCGGTGCAGGCCAACGGCTGGCTGCTCTTTGACCAGGGAAAGATGTCCAAGTCGCGCGGCAACATTGTCCGCGCCGAGACCGTTTGCACGGTTTTAGGTTCTGATGCTCTGCGGTACTTCTTACTGCGCGAGATTCCTTTCGGCCAGGACGGCAGTTTCTCCTTCGACGCTCTAGTGCAGCGCTACAACAGCGACCTCGCCAACGGCTACGGCAACCTGGTCAGCCGCGTAGTCAACATGGTGCACAAGTACTTTAGCGGCATTGTGCCTAACGCTGGCGCGGAGACGGCTGCCGAGGCCGCGCTGCGCGAGAGTGCGGTGAGCGCCATCGCCGCCTTTGGGCCAGCATTCGATGAACTGAATTTTTCTGAAGCCCTGAAAGCGCTTTGGACGTTAGTAGCTGAGACCGACGGCTACCTGACCGCCAACGCGCCCTGGAAACGGCCCACTGATCGTCCAGAAGCTGAGCACGTGGCGCTTCAAGCGCGAGTGCTGGCGACAGCCGCCGAGGCCATTCGAATCATCACCGCGCTTGTTTATCCGATTCTCCCGGAGTCGGCCGCAAAGGTTTGGCGGCAGCTTGGGCAGGGCGAGATTCAGAGCGCGGCGAAGCAGGGCTTTTTAAAAGAACTCGCGTGGGGCGGCTTGCAGGCTGGAACCGCGTTTGGCGAACCGGCGCCGCTCTTTCCCCGCGCGGAAAAGGATGCCGTGGAACGGATGCAGACAATCGAAGATCAAAACAGCAAGACCGTCATCGAAGCCGCCACCAGTGGTGGGGCCAATAGCAACTTCGCCGAAAAAACGGCTACTCTTCCTTCCGCTAAGACTACAACTTCTCTTTTGCCAACCCCGATCGCGCCACAAGAAAAGTATTTGAAACGGCACGACAACAGTCGTGCCATGAATGCGACACAAAATGCCGGGGTTATAGCCCCTGAGATGCGCTCATTGGATCACACATCTTCGATACCCGCTTCACCTTCAACCGCGCCAGCCTCCGCGCCACCTGCAAATTCCACCGCTGCCGCCGTTCAACCGCCTGCCCCACCGCAGGTGGCGGCGGAGCCGCAGTTGGCCCCACTACAGGTGCCCTCTGAGCAGCAGCACATTTCCATCGACGACTTCATCAAGGTCGATCTGCGCGTGGCGCAAATCCTCGTCGCAGAGCGCATTCCCAAGGCCGACAAACTGCTGCGCCTTGAAGTCGATCTCGGCTACGAAAAGCGCCAGATTCTGGCCGGCATCGCGCAGTACTACGAGCCGGAAAAGCTTGTTGGCCGCAAGATCATCATCGTCGCCAACCTAGCTCCCCGCAAGATGCGCGGCCTGGAGTCGAATGGAATGTTGCTGGCCGCGTCCTTGGAAGGCGGCGCTCCAGTCCTCGCCGGCTTCCTCGAAGATGTTCCGCTCGGCGCACGGCTGAAATAACCACAAACGGCGGGGCAGACGCCTTCGGCTCGCTGGAAGACAAGGCCAATCGTGCAATGAACTCACTGGAGACCCGCTTTGCTCATTGATTCTCATGCCCACTTGGACAGTCCGCGCTACGGCGACGACCGTGAGGCGATGCTTCGGCGGGCGAATGAGGCGGGCGTCGGCGCGGTGCTGGCCATCGGCATTGGCGAGCAGGCGGCGGGGATGGATGGGGCGCTCAATATCTGCCGCGAGTTCAACGGGCGAGACGGCATTCCGAAGCTCTTTGCCAGCGCCGGCGTCTATCCTCACAACACGCCGGAGATCGACGATGTGATTCTCACCCAGCTCGACCGGTTGCTCTCCGAGCCGGAGGTCATAGCCTGTGGCGAGATCGGCCTGGACTACTACCACGAAGGCGCGGCGCATCCAACGCAACGCGCGGGGCTGATTCGCCAGCTCGAGGTCGCGGCGGCGCGCAAGCGGCCGATCCTCATCCACTGTAGGCCGAAGGATGGTGCTGTGGATGCCTGGGACGATCTCTTCGAGATCCTCGACGCGCATTGGCAGCCGACCGGCCTGGGCGGCATCATGCACTGCTTCGGCGGCAACTACGAGCAGGCGAGACGCTCGCTCGATCTGGGCTTTCTAATCTCATTCGCCGGAACCCTGACCTTTCCCAAAGCCCAACCACTGCGCGACGTAGCCCAACGCCTCCCGCTCGACGGTCTGCTGGTTGAGACCGATGCGCCCTGGCTGGCTCCCGCGCCCAACCGGGGCAAGCGCAATGAGCCTGCCTGGGTAGCGTTCGCCGCCCAAACGCTGGCCGAACTCCACCACCTCACCGAGCAAGAAATCGCCGCGGCCACCACGAAAAACTTTCATCGGCTGTTTCATCCCGGCCCGGACGTGGGAAACTGATTAGAGGCATTGTGTGCAGGCATTGCATGCAGCAGCCTTTCAAAGTTTGAGGAAATGGATAATGGCTCAGGAAAACTCATTCGACATTGTCAGTAAAGTGGAGATTCAAGAGGTTCGCAACGCCATCGATCAGGCGCTCAAGGAGATTCGCCAGCGTTTTGACCTGAAGGACTCCCACTCCGAGGTCCGGCTCGCCGAGGGAGACAAGGAAATTCAGTTGGCCTCCGATGGCGAATACCATCTGGAGGCGGTCAAGGAGATTCTTGGCCAAAAGCTGATCAAGCGCGGCGTTTCACTGAAGAATCTGGAGTACGGCAAGCTGGAGCCGGCGCTGGGCAAGAGCGTCCGCCAGAAGATCACCTTGCAGCAGGGCATCCCCATCGAAAAGGCCAAGGAGATCGTCAAACTCGTCAAGGACTCGAAGAAGAAGGCGCAGGCCAGCATCCAGGGCGACACAGTGAGAATATCGAGCAAAGACCGCGACGAATTGCAGGCGATCATCGCTCTGCTGCGCGGCAAGGATTTCGGCGTCGAGCTGACGTTTACGAATTATCGTACGAACTGAGCGGTCGGGTTTTAGTATGGGTGCCAAAAGACGATGAAACTCGTACGATCTGACTCACCGGAAGTAGTACGCAGCATAGCCTCGGCTGACGTTCGGGCTACCTGGCATTTTCCCGCACTTGTTTTTGTGAGCATTGTAAGTGTATTGGGCCTGTTGATCGCCCTCGCCGTTAGCCTCATTGTTTCGATTCGGGCAGCGGTCTGGTTCGGCATTCCGTTTTTTCTAGCATTGATTGGTTATATGGTTTGGCGCGCAATATCCTCTCGCAAGTGGTGGATGATATCGGTTTGTGCTGAGCGGATTTATATTCGGCTGTTTGCATGGCTTCCCGGTGCCCCGTGTGACGCCAAGGATCCAGATATTCTCGTGCTCGAAGCTTCAGAAATCGCTTCGATGTCGATTCGAACTCTTGAAGTGTTTTTGTATGGGCCAAAGCCAAAATTTGTTGAATGGCTGGTGATCGAACCTGCTCAGGCTGTCGCCGAGGACGTTTCCAAACACATCCGTCCATTACTGTTACCTTTTGATCCAGATAAGGCGGAGTATGTGGCCAATGACGGGGGCCGCTTCATTATTGGATGGAAATGGTGGCGTCCTGCTCTGCGTTTATTCCTCCAGCAAGTCGTACAGGAATGTCCATCCATCGACATAGCCAATGAAGAGCGTTCTGAGTTGGATTTGAACGGGGTTTGGCATTGTCCTAGGGGTGGACCGGATGCACAACAGCGTCGGATGCTGGTCCAAGCGACACGCCTTGGATTTGGTTGCGAATGCGCACAGCGGATAAGTCAGTATAATCACATGTCGTTCCGAAAGGCTGGGGCATATCTAGCGGAGATTATGCGAGAGGAAGCCGAAGCAGGGACGCCGCTGTTTGATAACCTGCTGTGGGGCAGCCTTTCCAAAAGTACTACAAGGAAAGCGTAGCAGGTCCACTTACACTGTAAGAGAAAGCACGGGAATCGGAGCATTTTGAGCACACTGGCGAGAGCGACGGTAAAAGAGGTCTTCGATCTGCTGCGGGACGATCTCGTGGCCATTGAGCAGGAGTTGGGGCGCGACTCGGCCTCCGCCGTCAGCACTATCACGGAGATCGCCGAATATCTGCGCGAGGGCGGCGGCAAGCGCATTCGGCCCACGCTGCTGCTGCTCTCCGCGCACACCCTCGGCTACTCGGGACCGGCGGCCATTCGGTTGGGCGCGGTAGTTGAGATGGTCCACACGGCTACATTGGTCCACGACGACATCATCGATGGCGCAGATGTGCGGCGCGGTCGCCCCTCCACCAACACCACATGGGGCAACGAAAAATGCGTGCTGGCCGGCGACTGGCTTTATATGCAGGCCTTCCGCGTGGCGCTCAAGGAAAAGAATCTGCGCATCCTCGATCTGCTGATCGAGCTGACTCAGCAGATGGTTGAGGGCGAGCTGCTGCAGATTCAAAAGCAGGGCCGCGCCGTCAGCGAGGCCGAGTACTACGACCTGATCTATCGCAAGACCGCTTGCCTCTTTTCCGTTTCCATGCGCCTGGGCGCGGTGCTGGCCAGCGCCTCCGAGGCGCAGGAGGCGAGCCTTGCCGCCTATGGACGCGCCGTCGGCCTGGCTTTTCAGATTGTCGACGACGTGCTCGATCTGACAGCCAGCGAAGAGGTGCTGGGCAAGCCCGTGGCCAGCGATTTGCGCGAGGGCAAGGCCACGCTGGCCGTCATCCACTCCATCGACCACGGCACCGCCGCCGACCGCAAGGCCATTCAGCGGGTGCTGGACGACCGCAGCTTCGAGAACGTCAGCCGCGAGCGCATTCAGCAGATTCTGGCGCGCAATGGCTCCATCGAGTACGCCATGAGTGTGGCCGACCGCTACGCCGAGCAGAGCCGCCAGGCGCTGGCCTCCACTCCCGACTCGGAGTACAAACGCTCATTGCTCTGGGTGCCGGACTATGTGGTAGCGCGGGAGAAGTAGCGTGGATGCGCGGTGTTGTTCAACAATATGCAAAAGCTGAGTGAACTCTATACTCAGAAGCACGACGCGCGTCGCATACCGCCTAGGAGAACTGCAGCAGTTTTACCACGTCTCGAAGGCAACTTGCCCACCGCTGTAAACGGAGTGCCTCTGGAAGTTTGCGTCGTCGCGGCGGGGGTGGTCGTTGCGGAAGTGAGCGCCGCGGCTCTCAGTGCGACCGAGCGCGGAGGTGAGAATCGCGTGGGCTACGCGGCAGCTGGCTTGCGCCTCGGAGAGTCGGCGGCTGGACTTACCCTGACCAGCCAGCTCTGCCAAACTCGCAGCACAGGCCTGCTGCTCGGCCAAACCGAGGCGTAGCGTCGACTCCTCGCGCAGCAATCCCGCATAGGCCCACATGGAGGCTTGCAGCCTGGCGATAATCTCTTCCAACTTTTCTGCTTCGCCGGAGGCCAAGGATGCCGGTGTGTTCTTGAGCGCCTCTGCCGTCTGCAAGGCCAGGCCATCGCCGAGCATCGACAGGGCGGCACGCGCGCCGAAGACGAGGCCTTCGAGCAGCGAGTTTGAGGCCAGGCGGTTGGCGCCGTGGACGCCGGTGCAGGCTGCCTCGCCCGCGGCGTAAAGCCCCGGCAGGCTGGTGCGCCCATTGAGATCGGTCTTGATGCCGCCCATCAGATAATGAGCCGCCGGGCGTACCGGGATCAGATCGCGTCCGAGGTCGAGCGAATAGCGCGCCAGAAAGTCGCTGATACCGGGAAAACGCCGATGCAGGTCGATGCCCTTCACGTGCCGCATATCCAGATGCACAACACGGAAATCCCCCGGCGCCGTGCCCATCCCTTCGCGAGTAATGGCGCGCGCCACTACGTCGCGGGGGGCCAGTTCGAGCAGCGGGTGATAGCGCTCCATGAAGTGCTCGCCACGGTCGTTCAGCAGGATTGCGCCCTCGCCGCGCAGGGCTTCGGACAGCAGGAAGCGTGGCGCGCCGGGAAGTGAAAAGGCTGTGGGATGAAACTGATAGAACTCCATGTCGGCCAGCGCGGCGCCGGACCGCTCAGCCAGGGCGATGCCGTCGCCGGTCGCCACGGCGGGATTGGTGGTGTCGCTGTAGACCTGGCCGGCGCCGCCGGCGGCTACCAGCACGGAGCGCGCGAAGATGCGCTGCGCAAGACGCGGACGGCGGTCGCAACTGAGCAGATCGGCACCGATGACGCGGCCATCGGCGACAAGAAGGCCGGTGACCGTGGTCCACTCGGCAAAGCGGATGCGCTTGTGAACGCGCGCGAAGGCCGCCAGCGAGCGGCTGATCTCGGCGCCAGTGGCATCGCCATTGGCGTGCAGAATGCGGGGCAGAGAGTGTGCGCCCTCGCGGGTGCGCAGCAACTCGCCCGCCTCGCTGTCAAAGTTTGCGCCCCACTCGATCAGCTCCGCCACGCGCACCGGGCCCTCGGCCACAAGCACTTCAGCAGCAGGACGATAGACCAGCCCATCGCCGGCGTTGACGGTGTCTTCCAGGTGGAGCGCCACATCCTCGTCGCCCTCCATGGCCACGGCGATGCCGCCCTGCGCATAGTGGGTATTGGATTCGGCCACGGACTCTTTGGTTACCACCAGGACATCGCCGTGACGCGCCAGTTCGACGGCCGCTCGCAGCCCCGCCACGCCCGCTCCGATCACCAGAAAATCCACTTGAGACGATTCTGCCATAAGTGTTAAGGCTAACACCGGGGGGTAGGGAAGAGGGAACACGGCAACCTAAGAGGATGCCTTGCTGCTCGACAGTGTAGTAAAAAAACGAAGATCGAGAGAAGATGCGACCACTGGAAGTCGTCACAGTTTCACAGGAAGGGGGGGGGGAGGGGTAAACCTTCAATCTTCTGGTCAGCCCCGAGGGCCGACCGGAGATCAGAATAATCGATTGCAGGAAAAAATCTGCAAGAGAGTTTCATGCGTTTGGCGTGAAGAGTGAAGAAGCTCTAATTCACCTTCAACACAAAGGTGGTGGAGTGCGCAACCGCGTTGACGCCATTGCTGGATTGCGCGGTGACAGTGACTACGTAGCTGCCAGCGGGCGTTGCAGGGTTGGCTGCCGGTCCGTGGTGCTCGTAATTGTAGCGCGGATTGCAGGCGGTTGTGCCCAGCAATGTGACAAGGCCGACGAGAGCCACGAGCGAAAGCCGGCTGAGCAGTACTCGGCGGCGCGCTCCCCAAGCCAACCCACTCAAGCCCAAAGCGCCGGGCAGCAGAAATGCCCAGGCGATGGATCCATTTCCAGGTTGGTGCGCCGGTGGAAGCGAAGTTGTAGACGCCGCGTAGGTTTGCATCACCATCGAACTGGTGACTGCCGCATTCTGGTTGGGCAGGATCTCAACGTTCTCCGGCGTAAAGTTGCAGTTGGCCAGATCAGAGAGGCCCGAGCAGGAGATGGTGATGAACACGGGAGCCGTCAACGTGGAGACATACTGCTGTGAGGGCGTGACCAGGATCGTGGCCGTTCCCGACTGGCCGGGCGTGAGAGTGAGAGTGTTTGCGGTTGTAGACGGCGTCAGATTGGAGACGGAAACCACAAATGTGGAATCGCATTGTGAACTGATGGTCACCGGCGCCGCAGTGGATGTCGAACCTAGAAAGTCGGTGTTGCCGGCATAGACCGCGCTCAAGGAATGAGCGCCATCCTCCAGGGCAAAGGTAAAACTGGCCTGGCCGCTGGAATTGAGCGGCGCACTTGCCAGGGTGACCGGAGCGCTTCCCGCGTCGTCCTGAATGCTGACGGAGCCAGAAGGCGTATCAGCCGCGTTGCTCACATTCACCGCGAGGCTGGTCAACGAACAGCCTCCCGATTCGCTGGATTGCGCAACCAGCGTGGTGGTTGTGGAAGCAGCTTGCGCGCGCGCCGCGACCGTGCCGAGCGCCGAAACTGCCAGCGCAAAGCCCAGCCCTGCAATCAACTCAAGCCGCGGACTGCGGCGGTTCATGCCTCTCACGTGCGCCTGCTCCAAGATTCAAAGTCTTCTGCCGCTCAATAGAGCAGCCTAGAACCCTATTGTATCCGGTAGGGACGGGCCGGGGCTATTTCGAGCCTGATGCTTGGACGCAGAAAGGCGGAGGAGGGCGTTCAACTGCGGAAAACTCTCCTATCCTTGCCTCCGGTGCGTTATTTGCGCGCAATCGCCACCACCGTGGCCGAATACGCAGGGAAGCTGGCGGTCAAGCTCTGCGCGCCGCCGGCACGCTTTGACAAGGCAATCGCCGGCTGGGGCACAATTGCAGCCAGATTCGCGCCGCTGTACTGGTAAACCGCAGCCGTGGTGGCCGGGGTGCTGAAGCTTGCCAGAGCGACGTTGGAAGTGATCGCTTCCGCCGTCTTGTTGATCACGATCAGTGTCAGCGCCCCGTCCGAGGTGCGCCGCGCGCCGTAGATGGCGAGTTTGGTCTGGTCGGCGCTTGTTGAACTGACCCACACATTGCCATACTGGCTGCCTTTGCCGTCGTAGTTGCGGAAAAGCCGGAAGCTGAAGGCCACCGGATCGCCCGGTTTGGGAATCGTCCACAGATTCGCTAAATCCAGTCCCTCGCGGCCAAAGATTCCCAGTGCGTCGGCCTGTGTGAGCGCGTCGTAGATCGTCTTTCCGCCTTGGTCGCCGTTGGTCACGCTGTACTCTGACAGCGACAGCTTGGTCCCCGGATAGTAGGCCTTGATCCACTCGTGAAAGCGGGGAAGCAGGCGCATCGGGCCTTTGAAATAAGTGGTTTCGATCCAGTTGCCGGAGTTGTAGGTCGGGTCCCAAAGTGAGCGCGTCGATTGGATCTCCGCCGGATTGCTGCCCTCCGGGCCGTAATAGTGCTCGTCAAAGTAATCCAGGCTGCGGGAGCCGTGTTGCTTGTCGTATTTGGCAAACTCCCGCAGATAGAATTCACCTGCAAAGAGGCCATCCTGTGCCTTCGGGTTGCCAATCCAGCCGGCATGGGTAAAGTCCGACGGCCCAAAGACCAGCGCGCTCGGCTCGGCCTGCTTGATGGCCGCGGCGTACTGCTCGCCAAGATAAACAATGGTCGAGTACTCCACGCCGTCCGGCTCTACATCCACGTGCGTATTGCCCCAGCCAAAGGGTTCATTATCCAACTGGAAATAATGCACAATGCCCGTGCCATGCGTCTTGACCAGGTGCTGCACCCACTGCTTCTGCAAGGCCGTAGTGTTGTCAATGTGGTTATAGGCGATTTTGGTGTCGAGAATCTGATTGCCATTCGGCTCAAAGCCGTTTCCGCACTGGTCCTTCTCTGCTCCCAGCGTGACATAGGGGTTAAACTTCTGCTGCTCGCCGTAAACCGACTTGCGGTAACTGCACGTGCGCAGGCTGGTGCTGTTGATGTGAGGAATGATGGGAATGGTGATGAGCGGCTTGGCGCCCGCCGGAGAGTAGGTAGTAATCATCTTGTCCACCTGGCCGCCGGGGGTGGGATTCTCCTCACCGCTGCCGCCCACAAAGTACCAGTCATTGCCGGAGTTGCTGGAGTCAACCATCCAGTTATAGCGCGTGGTTCCGTCGCCGCCCCAGCGGTAGTTGGGCAGTTTGATCTCCTTGGCAAAGGCTGCGTCCAGGCCGAAGCCCGACATCCCGTAGATATTCGGGTCGATGGCGTGCGTTCCTGCCGCCGCGTTCACGGTCAGGTTGATGGTGGCCGTTTGGGCATTGGCCGCGCCAGAGAGCAGCAAAAGCGCCGCCAAAAATGCAAGAGATGATCTCATGGAAAAATACATTACTACTCCTTCAACGCGTCTTCGCGCTGCTTTGCCTGTAAAAAGGCAACTCTATTCCTTGCAGCCGAGGCTCGTCAATTGCGGAAATCGGCTCGTACCCGCGCCTCGTTCGCCGCATTTGGCAAGCTTGTGCGCTATTCTCTATTCGGTGCTCCTATGATCGCTCACTTGCGCGGCAAGCTCATTTACAAGCAGCCCGGCCAGGCCATCGTCGAGGCCGCCGGCGTGGGCTACGATGTCACCATCTCGGTGCCAACCTTTGCGGCGCTGCCCTCGGTGGGCGCAGAGGCCGCGCTGCATATCCACACCCAGGTCAGCGACGATGCAATCGCTCTCTTCGGCTTTCTCGACCAGGATGAGAAGCGCCTCTTCGAGCGGCTAATCACCGTTGGCGGCGTCGGGCCGAAGCTGGCCATCAAGATGCTGAGCGGCCTCTCGCCGGAGCGGACGGTGCAGGCCATCCGCGGGCAAGACCACGCGCAGCTTACGCGCATCCCCGGCGTGGGCAAAAAGCTGGCCGAGCGGCTGGTGGTCGAGCTGAAAGACAAGCTCGACGACTTCGCCGTTGCGCCGGCGCAATCGTCCGTTCGCGGGGCGGCGGTGGACGATGTGCTCTCCGCGCTGGTCAATCTTGGCTATCAGCGCGCCGCCTCCGAGAAGGCCATCGAACAGGCTGTAGCCAAAGAGGCCACGCTGGCTGCCGACTTCGACGGGCTCTTCCGGGGGGCGTTGAAGGTGATTCGGTAACCAGCTAGGGTGTGGCGCATTGCATGCAGCAGGCGCTCGCTACACGCTCGCAAATGGCTCCTTCCTATAGCCTGTGGTAGGGCCTTCGGCATTCGGTATGGCGATCTCCGGAGCCTCAGATGGAGTGAATGTTATTGAATTGGCGCGGTTTTAGACGTGTTCTTTCGATAACTTAGTGCTACTCGATATTTTTTGTGGTTACCGCGTTACACTTCTTTTGACATGGTTACGAAGACCAAATTACCTACTACCATCGCCCCCGCCCACCTTCGCCCCGAAGGCCTCGCCTTTCTGCGCAATCTTGCGCGCCACAACGACCGCGAATGGTTCAAGCCCCGCAAGGCCATCTTCGAGGCGGAATTGAAGGAGCCGATGCTGGCCATCATTCGCAAGGTCAGCGAGGCGATGGAGAGTTTTGCTCCGGCTTATGTGCGGCCTGCGGAAAAATGCCTCTTTCGCATCTATCGCGACACTCGCTTCAGCGCCGATAAAAAGCCTTACAAAACTCACGTCGCCGCATGGTGGATGCTGGAAGGGTTGAAGAAAACCTCGGGGGCCGGTTTCTATTTTCACGTCGATCCCAAGGAAGTCGTCATTGCCGCCGGAGCCTGGATGCCGGAAAAGGATCAGTTGGCAGCGATTCGCCACTGGCTGCTCGACCACCATCTTGAATTCAGAAAGCTCCTGCAAAAGCCCAATGTGCGAAAGACATTTGCAGAGTTTGAAGGCAACGCGCTGATCCGCCCGCCGAAGGGCTTTCCCAAAGACCTTCCGGCGCTCGATCTGATTCAATGCCGCCAATGGGGATTGAGCACGACGCTGCCCGCCGCAGCCGCGCTCGACGCCGGCTTTGCTGCCACGCTGACGCGCCACTTCAAGCTGGCCGCGCCTGTGGTGGAGGCGCTGAATACGCCGATTGCCGCAGCTCCAGCGCCGCGCAACAAGGTACTTTTCTGACTGGATTGAACACTGCGTGTGGTAGCCTTTTGGACTGGATTCTTTGCCGAATCACCCATCAAACCCGTGCAAAAACAGGCAAAAACGGGTAAAAAACAACGAAATAGCCACAAAACCCCAAGAAAACTGTGGAAATCGCGGTTTTTTCCTTGACAACGTATCCTGAATAGTCGCATTGTAACGAACGACGGGGTTCATTGAACCCGCATGAACACAAGGGTTTTGTGCAAGTGTTGCCAGGGTTGCACTCCCTCCCATGCGGTTCGCGCCTCGCACATCAAGCCCAGGCAACACCGGCGCGCCCAAGGGCCGCCCAAAAGGAGAGTATCGCAATGGCAACTGGACTGACCAAGACCGCCCTGATTCGGCTTATGGCCGAAAAACTGGAACTGACCAACAAGCAAGTCGCCGCCTTCCTGGACCTGCAGGCGGAGACCGCCGTGAAGGAAACCAAAAAGAACGGCGTTTTCGTAATTCCCGGCATCGGCCGCCTGGTAAAGGCGGAGCGCAAGGCCCGCATCGGCCGCAACCCCCAGACCGGCGCGGCCATCAAGATCAAGGCCAAGACCGTGGTCAAGTTCCGCGTGGCCAAGGCCGCCAAGGACGTGATCGCCCCCGTCAAGAAGTAGTAACCCTGGACTGCGGACAACAAAAGGGAGGAGCCGTGAGGCTTCTCCCTTTGTTTTTTGTGGCGCAAACGCTGCCAGTAGAACTCGTCAGGAACGATGGCCGGTTGAGGTTCCTCGACTCCCACATCTCAAAATCGAGACGTGGGCCATCTGCGGGACCACCCGCCGGTTAATCCTCCAGCCTCAGCGTCTACACTGTTTCCAGACTATGAACGCGCCGGACTCACACAGCGAGACCATCGCCGCCATCTCTACGCCGCCGGGCCGCGGAGGCATCGGCATTGTGCGCTTGAGCGGAGCTGAGGCCGCCGCCATCGCCGCGCAACTCGTCCGCCTGCGGCAGCCGCTGGAAGACGCTCGGGCGCGACTGGCCGATGTGCTGGATGAAAACACCGGCGGCGAGACAGCTCGCATTGACGAGGCGCTTGTCACATTCTTTCGCGCGCCGCGCTCCTACACAGGCGAAGACCTGGTGGAGATTGCCGCGCACGGTTCGCCGGTGGTTTTGGAACTGCTGTTGAAGCGCGCGCTGGCGTTGGGCGCTCGGCTGGCCGAGCCGGGCGAGTTTACGCAGAGGGCTTTTCTGGCCGGCAAACTCGACCTCACCCAGGCCGAGGCTGTTCGTGACCTGATTGAGGCCCAGACGCTTACCCAGGCGCGCCTGGCCGCCAGTCAGATGGGCGGTGCGCTCAGCCGCCGCGTGGCTCCGGTCAAGCAGGCTCTGGTGGAACTGGTCGCGCTGCTCGAAGCTGGCATCGACTTTGCCGAGGACGACGTGGATGTTGCCCCCCAGGCCGAGATCGCCCGCCGCATCGGTGAGCTGCGGCCGCCGCTGACCCAACTGGAAGCCAGCTTCGCGCGCGGGCGCATCGTTCACGACGGGCTGACGTTGGCTATTGTGGGCCGGCCCAACGCCGGCAAGAGCCTGCTCTTCAACCGGCTGGCCGAGCGCGACCGCGCCATTGTGGCGGCTACCCCCGGCACTACCCGCGACACGGTCTCCGAGCGCATTTCTCTGGATGGGATTCCGCTGGAGTTGGTGGATACGGCCGGTTTACGCGAGGCTGCCGAAGAAGTGGAGCAGTTGGGCATCCAGCGCAGCCGCGAGGCGCTGGCCGACGCCGCGCTGGTGGTGGTCGTGCTGGACGCAACCCAGCAGCTCAACGACGAGGAGCGGCGGCTGCTGGCCGCCGTTGAGGGCCGTCCGGCCGTGGTGGCCGTGAACAAATGCGATCTGATTGAGTCGGGCCGCTCGCTGCCCGATTACGCCGGTTTGCCTGCGCTGGTCACCTCGGCGCTCACAGGCGAGGGCATTGCCGCGCTGCGCGAGAGCATTCTCACTCTAGCCACCGGCGGAGCCGCTTCCGAGCCGGGCATGTTGACCAGCCTGCGCCACCAGCAGGCCATCGCAACGGCTCTTGCGGCCCTGGCTGATGCCGCTGAGGCAAACGCCGCCGCCATCCCCCACGAGATGCTCCTGCTGGACCTCTATCGCGCTCTTTGGGCACTCGATTCGCTCACTGGCCAGACCACTCCGGACGACATCCTAAACCTGATTTTCTCCGCATTCTGCATCGGGAAATAGACCTTGCTTCTCAGCGTAATGCAGGAGCGGAGCGATCTATACAGCGTGGCCTGCGTTGTGATACAAAATAGTGTCCTGGAGACGTTGCCTTATAACGACGGGCAAAAAGCAATTTAACAAGATGCTGCCATCAAGACGCATCCTCCATTTTGGATCGATGGTGTCCAGCCGATCAATTCCGCAGCCCGAATTCGATTTTTCTTGAATGAATAGGAGATTCACCATGGCCGAAACAATCTTTAGCTCTTTCGAAACAGTCAAGTATGAAGGTCCTTCGAGTGAGAAGGCCCTTGCCTACCGTTGGTACGATGCTGACCGGGTTGTACTCGGCAAGCCTCTCAAGGATCATCTGCGCATGGCGGTCGCCTACTGGCACTCGCTTGCGATGCAGGGAAGCGATCCTTTTGGCGGACCGACGATCGAGCGCCCGTGGTTTGCCGCCGGCGATCCGATTGCACAGGCAAAGGTGAAAGCCGATGCGGCGTTTGAGCTCTTCAGAGTGCTCGACCTGCCCTTCTTCTGCTTCCATGACGCCGACATCGCGCCCGGGGGAGAGACTCTTGCCGAGACTCTGAAGAATTTCCACTTGATGGTGGATTATCTCGGATCGAAGTTGAGCAACTCCAAGACCAAGCTGTTGTGGGGAACCGCGAATCTTTTCTCGCATCCACGGTTTATGGCCGGCGCCTCCACCAACCCCGATCCCGAGGTCTTCGCCTGGTGCGCGGCCACGGTGAAGAATTGCATGGACGCCACCAAGCAACTCGGTGGTTCAAATTACGTGCTCTGGGGCGGACGCGAAGGCTACGAGACGTTGCTGAACACCAATATGAAGCAGGAACTCGATCAGATGGGGCGGTTTCTGACTCTGGTTGTGGAATACAAGCACAAGATCGGCTTTGACGGCCAGATTCTGATCGAACCCAAGCCGAAGGAACCGACCACGCACCAGTACGACTTTGACACCGCAACGGTGTTTGGATTCCTGAAGCGCTTCGGCCTGGAAAAGGAAGTCAGGGTCAATATCGAAGCCAACCACGCGATGCTGGCAGGACATACGTTTGAACATGAGATTTCGACGGCAGGAGCTCTGGGAATCTTTGGATCGCTGGACATCAATCGCGGGGATGCGCTGCTGGGCTGGGACACCGACCAGTTCCCGAACGAGCTTTGGGCGATGACGATGAGTATGTATCACGTCATCAAAGCGGGCGGCCTGACCAAGGGCGGGTGCAACTTTGACGCCAAGGTGCGGCGCCAGAGCTTCGCAGCCGAAGATATGATCCATGCCCATGTGGGTGGCGCGGACCTCTGCGCTCGCGCATTCCTGACGGCGGCCAAACTGATCGAAGACGGCCGCTACGACGCGATCCTCGAGCAGCGTTATGCGGGCTGGAAGTCGCCTGAGGCTGTAGCCATGCTCGCCGGCAAGGTCTCGCTTGATCAGATCGAGGCAGCGGCTCTCAAGAACGGCATCAATCCTCAACCGCGCTCTGGCAAGCAGGAGCAAATTGAGAATCTATTGGCTCGTCTGATCTATACAGACGCTCTTTAGAGATTTGGCTCCATTGAAATGCAGCACTCCCTCCCATCCATTCCGCAAGAAACGCGGAATGGATGGGGCGCGGAGTTTAAAAAACTTCTGGGCCGAATCAATAGAAAGGGCGAACTGACTCGAGGCGCATATATACCTCAAACGCCGGTCCCCTCCCTGAAGGCACGGAACCGATTCGTTTGATCCCCATTTTGAATTCCCTTTCCCAACAATGATTGATCTCTCCGCCCAATGGCCTGAACTGTTCAAAACGGAAATTCACAACGACTTGCCCATTTCAAACGCTTGTTTCATGGCGCGGCTTGTCAGGATGTCGCCAATCTCCCATGCGCCTGTGCCATACATGATGCCTTTTTCTTTTGCTCCTCGTAAACAGGAGGTGAAGGCCCGAAAGCCCTCGATGGTTCTCTCCAACGCCGCCTTGTTGCTGTCCGCGGCGGTCATGATGAAATAGAACTCCTTGTTGGTGATCTTGGTGTACCGTGCGACGGTCCGGTCAATCACGGTCTTCATCTGGGCGCACATGGTGTAAAAGTAGACAGGCGTCGCCAATACAATTACGTCCGCCGCAATCATGCTGTCAAGGATCGGCGCCATATCGTCCTTCTGCGCGCATTGCCCATTTCCCCGGCAGGCGTAACATCCCGTGCAGTAGTTGATTTTCTTCTCCGCCAGCACCACTTTTTCAACCTTGTGCTTTGCTTCGACTGCGCCTTTCATGAAGCGATCGCACAGGGCGTTCGAGTTGCCATTTTTCCTTGGACTCGAAGATAGGATCAATACTCGTTTGCTCATCTTGCTCTCTCCAGTTCAGCGGCCAGTCATCTTTTCCAGTTGTTCAGGATAGCGGTTTCCTTGCACGGTGATCTTTGCTGCGGAGCTCCCAATCTCGCGCAGGTCTTTGGCCGAGAGTTCAATCGTGGCAGCGCCGATGTTTTCTTCCAGGCGATGCAGCTTCGTCGTCCCGGGAATGGGAACAATCCATGGCTTCTGCGCCAACAGCCAGGCCAGCGCAATCTGGGCCGGCGTCGCATTCTTTTGCTTTGCGATGGCGCTGAGCAAAGCAACGAGTTCGAGATTCGCCTTCCGGACTTCCGGTGCAAAGCGCGGCAGCGTGCTGCGAAAGTCGGTCGAATCGAACTTGGTGTTCTCGTCCATTTTGCCCGTCAGAAAGCCCCTGCCGAGCGGACTATAGGGGACAAGGGCGATGCCCAGTTCCTCCAGTGCCGGAAGCACTTCAGCTTCCGGGTTTCTGGTCCACAACGAGTACTCGCTCTGCAAGGCCGTCACCGGCTGCACGGCGTGTGCGCGGCGAATCGTCTTCGCGGAAGCTTCGGATAGCCCGAAGTGCTTCACCTTACCCTCCTGGATCAGTTCTTTCACCGCGCCGGCTACGTCTTCAATGGGCACATCCAGATCCACGCGGTGCTGATAAAAAAGATCGATGGCATCAATCTTCAGACGCTTGAGCGAGGCTTCGGCAACCTGCTTGATGTGCTCCGGCCGGCTGTTGAGTCCCTGCCCCCGGCTCCCGTCGGGATGGATATCAAAGCCGAATTTGGTGGCGATGACCACTTGTCCGCGGAAGGGAGAGAGTGCCTCGCCCAGCAGTTCTTCGTTCTTGAATGGGCCGTAGGCCTCCGCCGTGTCAAAGAATGTGACGCCGCGCTCGACCGCCGCGCGGAGCAGCGAGATCATCTCCTGCTTGTCCGGAATCGGCTCGTATGAAAAGCTCATGCCCATGCAACCAAGGCCGAGTGCGGATACTTCCAGTTTGCTTTTACCTAATTTGCGCTTCTGCATTGTGTCTCCTTTGCTGATTGCTGTAGGCGAAGCCACCGCGATGTCAGCGGCTGGTCATGGCCTCAATGTTATCGGGGTAACGAGCGCCCTGCACGGTGAATGTTGAAGTAACGGTGTCAATCTCACGGAGATCACCCTCGGTAAGCTCCAGTGCCGTTGCTTTGATGTTCTCTTCGAGGCGATCCAGTTTGGTGGTGCCTGGGATGGGCACGATCCAGGGTTTCTGCGCCAGCAGCCAGGCGAGCGCAATCTGGGCCGTTGTCGCCTTCTTCCGCACAGCAATGGCACCGATCAGATCAATCAAAGCCCGATTCGCCTTGCGGGCCTCGGGCGTAAAGCGCGGGAAGCTGCCGCGGTTGTCCTCCTGGTCGAACTGCGTGTTTTCCGTAATCGTCCCGGTTAGGAATCCCCTGCCCAGAGGGCTGTACGGAACAAAGCCAATTCCAAGTTCCTCGAGCGTTGGCAAAACCTCCTCTTCAGGACGCTTCCACCAGAGCGAGTATTCACTTTGCAGCGCCGTCACCGGCTGCACGGCGTGTGCGCGGCGGATGGTTTGCGCTCCTGCTTCGGAGAGGCCGAAATGCTTTACCTTGCCTTGCTGAATAAGGTCCTTCACTGCGCCGGCGACATCTTCGATTGGAACCTCCGGGTCAACGCGGTGCTGATAGATCAGATCGATGGTGTCAACGCGAAGCCTCTTCAACGAGGCCTCCACAGTCTGTTTGATGTGCTCCGGGCGGCTGTTCAGGCCCGTTGGATGCGGATCGCCCTCGGGCTCGAATTTGAATCCGAATTTGGTGGCGATCACTACCTGGTCGCGGAGGGGAGCCAAAGCCTCGCCAACAAGCTCTTCGTTTACGAATGGGCCGTAGACCTGGGCCGTATCGAAGAGCGTGACGCCGCGTTCAACCGCTCCGCGGATGACCGCGATCATCTCCTGCCTGGTTCCTGACACCGCGCCGTGACCAGCGCTCATCCTCATGCAGCCGAGGCCGAGAGCCGAGACTTCCAGGTTGCTGTTTCCTAATTTGCGCTTTTGCAAGCGACGCTCCTTCATGCAAGAAAGCTGCTTTAACGGCCCGTCATTTTGAGCAGGGCTTCTGGCAGGCGAGCGCCCTGCAGCGTGATTTTTGACGCGGCTGTGTCAATCTGCTGGAGGTCGCTTTCGGTCAGCTCGACCTTCACCGCGCCGAGGTTTTCCTCCAGCCGATGCAGCTTGGTGGTTCCTGGAATCGGTACGATCCAGGGTTTCTGCGCCAGCAGCCAAGCGAGTGCGACTTGTGCCGGCGTTGCGCCTTTGCCTTCCGCGACGGCCTTGACCAGGGCAACAAGGGCCATGTTCGCCTTGCGCGCATCGGGCGCGAAGCGGGGCACAATGTTGCGGAAGTCGGTGGAATCGAATTTCGTCTTCTCGTCAATCTTGCCCGTAAGGAAACCTGCGCCAAGAGGGCTGAACGGCACAAAACCGATACCAAGTTCCTCCAGAGTCGACAGAAGCTCGGCCTCGGGGCCTCGCCAGAACAGAGAGTATTCGCTCTGCACCGCGGTGACCGGCTGCACGGCATTCGCCCGGCGGATCGTCTGCACCCCCGCCTCCGACAGGCCAAAGTGCTTGACCTTGCCCTCGGCAATCAGTTTCTTCACCGCTCCGGCCACGTCCTCAATCGGCACTTCAGGATCGACGCGGTGCTGATAAAAGAGATCTATGCGATCGGTTCGCAAGCGCTTCAGGCAAGCATCGGCCACCGCCTTGATATGCTCGGGGCGGCTGTTGGTCCCGCCACCACGCTTACCCGTCTCCAGATCGATATCGAAGCCAAACTTTGTGGCAATCACCACTTTGTCGCGGATCGGCTGGAGCGCCTCGCCTACCAGTTCTTCGTTCTCGAAAGGCCCATAGGCTTCGGCTGTATCGAACATGGTTACGCCAAGGTCATAGGCGGTGCGAATCAACCGAATCATCTCGCCCTTATCCCCTGCCGGGCCATAAGCCGAGCTCATGCTCATACAGCCAAGACCAAGAGCCGAAACTTCCAGATTGCCGTTTCCTAATTTGCGCTTTTGCATGATCCCTCTCTTTGTTCAAGCCGGTTTTAGACCGAACCGCCTCGCATCGAATCATGTGTTACTGTTGATCTTCTTCAAAAACTTTCTTGGCAACCGTGACTGCCGACATGGCGCTCGGCCAACCCGTATAGAAGGCCATGTGCGTGATCAGTTCGACGATCTCTTCCTGCGTCAGGCCATTTTTAATGCCTTCCTTCAGGTGGAAGGTAAGTTGTTCTGACGCGCGCAGAGCAATCAACGCCGTGATGGTGGCCAAACTGCGGTCACGCTTGGAGAGCGCGCTTCTCTCCCATACATCCCCAAACAAAACATCATCTGTCAGGCTCACGAGCTTGGGAGAGAAGCCGCCAATCGCCTTTTCTGCCCCAGTTGGGTGGATTTTGCTTGCCATGCATGGCTCCTTTTACTCCGATTTGAGAGAAGCCATGTCGATGGAGAAGCGGTATTTCACGTCGGACTTCACCATTCGCTCGTAGGCTTCGTTAATCTTCTGGATGGGGATGATTTCGACGTCGGAGGTGATGTTGCGCTGGCCGCAAAAGTCGAGCATCTCCTGGGTTTCCGGGATGCCGCCTATGGGCGATCCGGAGAGGCTGCGGCGGCCCATGATCAGGCCGAAGGCGGAGACGGGAAGAGGCTTCTCCGGCGCCCCGACCAGCGTGATGTTGCCGTCGATGCGCAGCAGGTTGATATAGGCGTTGATGTCGTGATCGGCGGCGACGGCGTCGAGGATAAAGTCGAAGCTGCCGGCGTGCTTCTGCATCTCATCGGCATTGCGGGAGAGGACGACTTCATCCGCTCCGAGGCGCAGCGCGTCTTCCTTCTTGCTGGGCGAGGTGGTGAAGACCACCGTATGCGCGCCCAGCGCGTGCGCGAACTTTACGCCCATGTGGCCCAGTCCGCCCAGGCCAACCACGCCGACTTTCTTGCCTTTGGTGACCCCCCAGTGGCGCATCGGAGAGTAGGTCGTAATACCGGCGCAGAGCAGGGGAGCGGCTCCGGCAAGGTCAAGATTCGCGGGCACGCTGAGGACAAATCGCTGGTCAACGACAATGCTCTCCGAGTAGCCCCCGTAGGTGACTCCTCCCAGATGCTTGTCAGGAAAGTTGTAGGTATAGGTTGCATTCCGGCAGAATTGCTCGAGTCCGGCCTTGCACACGGGGCAGTCGCCGTCGGAGTCCACCATGCAGCCAACTCCGGCAAGGTCACCAAGCTTGAACCTGGAGACCGCGGAGCCAACCCTGGTGACGCGGCCAACGATCTCATGGCCGGGAACACACGGGTAGACGGTGGGCATAACGCCGCTCCACTCATTGCGGGCCTGGTGCAGGTCGGAGTGGCAGATGCCGCAGAAGAGGATTTCAATCTGCACGTCGGTTTCGGTCGGATCGCGACGCACGATCGTGGTGGAAGCAAGCCGCGCTGTTGCACTGGCGGCGGAGTAAGCTTTGGTGTTATACATTGAGTCACCTCCTGGCCTTCTCGGTAGATCTTTGAGAAATGCGGCGAACGGCCTTGCTCCACAATTCCTCTCAATTCAAAGGATAGGCCGGAATCTTCTTTGAACGGTATCCAGATCCTTCCTATTGATTGCCTATTTCTGTCGAGCCGTGATTTATTTGTGCATGAATGACTGATTCAGCGGTACGCTGAGCATGGAGGAGTAACGCAGAATTCCCATGGCAAAACAGAAGGAAGCAAGCGGAGAAACCCGGTCCCAGGCGGTTGAGTTGCGAGCTGAGCTGGTGCGCAAGATCGCCGCCCACATCCATTTGGATGGCAAAGAGGCAACCAGCGTTCCGGGCTTGAGCCTCTATCGCAAAAGTGCTCCGACGGAGTGCACTTCGGCGGCCTATGAGCCTGAACTGATCGTCTTCGTTCAGGGAGAAAAGCGCATCAACGCTGGTGGAACAACGCTCTTGTGCGACGGGTCCACTTTTCTGCTGACCTCCGTCGATATGCCGGTGATCAGCCAGGTGACGAAGGCATCGCAGGAAGAACCGATTCTGGCATTGATGCTCAAACTGGAAATGCAGGCCGTACGCGAGATTCTCAGCCAGGAGGAGTTTCATGTGCCCGAAGCAGCTTCCGGCACGCGCGGCATGGCTGTTGGAGAGAGCTCGGTCGAGCTGCTTGACGCATCTTCCCGATTGCTCGATCTGCTTGACGCGCCGAAGGATATTGCATTTCTCGGCAATCTGATCCAGCGAGAGATTATCTATCGCTTGCTGAGCGGCTCACAGGGAAAGCACCTCCGCGCCATCGCCACGCTGGGCGAACAGAGCAACCGGACGGCCAAGGCTGTTGCATGGCTGAGAGAAAACTACGCCAAGCCGTTGCGCGTCGAGGAACTCGCGTCTGTCGCGCAGATGGGCGTTTCGACTTTCCATCATCATTTCCGGTCCGTGACCGCAATGAGCCCGCTGCAATATCAGAAACAGCTCCGCTTGCACACGGCGCGTGTGCGCATGCTAACGGACGGCCTGGATGCCGCCAGCGCAGCATTCGAGGTCGGCTATGAAAGCCCAAGCCAGTTCAGCCGGGAATATAGCCGGTTTTTTGGCAAGCCGCCAATGCGGGATATCAAATTGCGAAGGAACGCCGGCGCCGCAGCGAGGCTCAATGAACTGCATGCAGAGTAATCGCTGCAAGGTTGCAGCGGAGCGTGACGCCAAACGTCCCAGGCCTCAATTCCAAGACCTGGGACGCTTGGCGTTCGGTTTGCGGATGGCCTACTTCACGCGCTTGGCGACGAAGTCCTGCGCGGGGCGGTCGCCTGCCTGACGCGTAAACGTGATTTCGTCGTCCTTGATCTTGCCCTTGTAGCTGATGCGGAACTCATTGCCGTTGAAGTTCATCACCTGGACGAAAGAGATATTCTCTCCGTCGATCTTGCCTTCCTGAATATCGGTATCTCCGCGCGGGCTGGTGATTTTGCCGGTCAGGGTTGCGCCATCAACGTGAAAATCGAAGGTGAGAGTTTGCGTACCCCGTGGCGATTGGACATCGGCGGTCCATTTGCCGTTAAAGTCGGCGGCCAGGGCGGTGACCGAAGCCAGCGCGAGGAATAGAACTGCGAGTAGTGCCTTGCGAACCATTGCTTTCCTCCATGCTTCCCAATATTGGCGGAAAATCAACGATTCACCGCCTGTGCAGGAAGACGAGAAACTCGATACATAAGTCTCAACCGCATGAGTGGCGCGGACTACTGCCTTGGTCCGGGTTGATGAAGCGCCTCCACCGGCCTGTTATAGCGCCCGCGAAGCGCATTCCAGCGAATGATGGTGATCTCTTGCAGCATCCTGACGCCGTCGCGCAGGTAGCTCATGCGGGTGCGCTCGTCGTGCGCCCAACTGACCGGCACCTCGACAACACGAAAGCCCTGCTTGAGGGCGATCAGCAAAATCTCCGGGTCAAAGCCCCAGCGCTCAATGGTCTGCAATTGGAAGACGGTTTGGGCGGCCGCGCGGGTGAAGGCTTTCAGGCCGCACTGGGTATCGGCGAAGGGTAGACGCATCACCAGGCGGGTAACGGCATTGAAGCAGCGGCCAAAGAACTGCCGGTAGAGCGGCTGGCGGTGGGTCTGGCGGCTGCGCTCCAGCCAGCGGGAGCCGATGGCGATGTCAGCGCCGGCGCGGATGGCGTCAAAAAGGCTTTCTGCTTCGGCAATGCCCGCCGAGAGATCGGCGTCGGTGAAGACCACGATCTCGCCCAGCGCCTGCAACATTCCCGCACGCACACTGTAGCCCTTGCCGCGATTGCGCGAATTCTCAATAAGCAGGAGTTCAGGCGCCGTTCGGGAAAAGGCCCGCACCACCTCGGCAGTTGCGTCGGTTGAGCCGTCATTGACCACAATGACTTCGGCATCCCAGCCGCGCTCGCGGATGCAGTTCACCACCGAGGCCAGTGTCGCCGGGATGCGTGCGCTCTCGTTGAAGGCGGGAATCACGATGCTGTACATTGGCCCGGTAAGGTGCCCGGTGTTGGTGCTGGAATTGTCCGTCAAGGTCTTGCCCCATCCATCCATCCCTGTGTGCTGCCGAGCGCGGCAACCTCAAGGAACGACTCTGGACATCATAAACGCCGCGGGGCAAAGTCGGCCCGGTAATCTTCGCCAGGGGTGGATTTCCGCCCAGCCGTGGAGGGGGAATAAATCAAATTTTCGCTAGAAGCCTACTTTTTTCACCAGATTGGCCGAATTCCGGTTATGCTGATAGCGGAGGCCTTGCAGGATATGACAAAGGCAGACCTGGTGGAAAAGGTGACCGGCGTTGGCGACCTGACGCGTCACGACGGCGAGGTAATTGTCGAAACCATATTCGATGCGGTGATCAGCGCCCTCAAGGGCGGAGACAAGATTGAAATTCGCGGATTTGGCTCCTTCCGCATCCGTCAGCGCAACCCCCGTATCGGGCGCAACCCCAAGACCGGCGCACGCGTCGATGTTCCCGCTAAGAAGGTGCCTTACTTCAAGCCTTCAAAGGATTTGCGCGACCTGGTCAACCCGAAGGAAGCCGCAAGCGCCTCTTAAACTATTTTACGAAGAGCGGAGTGACATGGGTGCTCTGCCCTTGCCGCGTTTTTGTCTTTGCGGCTCCGGGATCCCCAGCGACAGTCTTCGCTACTGGAGATGATCCAGAGTGTAAAGCCTGCCTTGCGCCATCCATTCTTCCACGACGGGTAATCTACCGCTAGAATCCAGCCAGGTATCAACCACAGATTGCCTGCTTCTCAGTCTCGATTTCCAGAAGCTGCGGAATTCCGCAGTCCCGGTGGGTTTGCCGTTGTAGGTCTGGAAGAACTCGCGGCACGCTTGAAAGAACTTTTCATCTCCCATGGCATGACGCAAGGTATCGAGCAGCAAAGAGCCTTTTTCATAGCGAACAACAAAACTGGACTGCTCTGAGATTCCAACCGTAGCAAGGGATGGCGCGTCCGAAGGCAGAGCCGCGACCTGCTTGCGGTAGTTGGCCATCACATCCCGGAAGGCGGATTCAGAGGACAGCTTTTCAACCGCGATGGCGGAAGAGTATTCGGCGAAAGCTTCGTTGATCCAGTCGCCCTGACCCGCGCCAAAATTCCACCAATAATGTCCGATCTCGTGAGCAATTCCCTGGAAGAGAGAGAATCCGGGGTCTTGAGCCAGACTATCCAGGGTCCGGCCTTCGGAGGTAACGATAAGCCCCGGCCTTGCGAAGCCTGCCAATGCCTGACCCTTTCGTTTTGGAGAATACACGTGCTTCACGACTCCATTGGGAATGCTGGTTTGCCCATAGATGGAGGTGTAGAGATTGAGTACGCCGGAGATTTTCTCACCCTCTTTTGCGAGGAATTGATCGGGCATTTGGGTTGAGTAAATTTCGAGATTGATGTTTGATTCGTGGATGGTTTTCAGCTTGTAGTCAGGCGAGGCGAGAAGAACGATGTCGACGTCTTTGAGGGCAGACCAGCGTGTGATGTCGCGTCCATTCTCAACATGATCGTCGAATTTTTTGCCTGAGCAAACAGCGATCCAGTTTTGCGGAAGCGAGAGCGCAACCTCCGATTTGATGGGCGCGCCAAAGACAAACTGTGGGTACCACGAGGAATAGAAGGCGAGTTCGACCATGCGCGCATTGATTTGATCGTCGAGAGAATGACGCATATCGGATGAAGCTCCGAACTCCGGTAAAACCTTCATGCGTCCGCCGTAAGCAATCTCCATGCGGATGCTACCGGGCCGGGTGCCGGCTGGCAGATTCACCACGACGATGCGCGATGCCGGCAACGGAATCTGGTCTTCCAGGGGAGCGTAAGTGAAGGCGGCATCTTTGCCATTCACCAGCAGCTTGCTGATCGCGAAGGTTTCATGCAGGTAGAAGCTGAAACTGCTGGCATTCACTCTTTCCGGCGGGAGTTCCACGCTCCCCTGAACAGCGATCGAGCCAGCTTCCGGCTCAATGCTGACTTGCAGATCATATGAAAGCGGACTTGGCTTTACTTCGGCCGCCACAATCGGCGGGAGTGCCAGGATCAGTATCAGAGCAACACGTTTTAGAAAAAGAATGGAATTACCTCCGGTTTTTAGCGCAACAAAGCTCACGGCAATCAAGATGCCATGGCGGATGGAAACACTCAGTCTTTTTGGGCGCTGTGAATCGATACGTTTGTCGGAGGATGGAAGTTCCCAGTTCGGGCTAATCTCAGCCGGGCGCTCCGGGGCTAGGATACCAGACAGGAAAAACCGCAAGCCTTACGAGTCTATTTCACAGTTTGCACACCAGTTCTCACCACAGTCGCGTCTATGGCCGGATGCCAATTACGCTCATCATTCGCCCGGCTCGGCCCTGGGAGCCGCGATGAGAGAAGAACAACTCTCGCTGGCAGCTTGTGCAGCCGCCCACGGAAGTAATTGCCCGCGGCTTGAGGCCAGCGGCCAGCAACTGGCGGCGATTGGCCTCCACCAGATCCAAATGCAGGCTGGGGCCGATCTCCGAATGGCCCGGCGCGCGTTGCGTCATGAACAGCATCGGGTACTTCGTTCTCACCGGGTCAGCGTCGTAGACCTCGTGGAAAAGCTCGTGGGCGTAAGTGAACTGCGACTCGAACTCTGAGAGCGTCTCTTCGCCCACCGCATAGCAGCAGGGGCCGATGCCGGGACCGATGGCGGCAATCAAATCCTCCGGCCGGGAGCCGAATTCCAGCCGCATCCGACCTACGCCGCTTTCGACAATGCGCTTGACCGTGCCTCGCCAGCCGGCATGAAAGGCGGCCACCACGCGCCGTTTCCGGTCAGCCACCAACACCGGAATGCAGTCGGCGGTCTGAATACCCAACAGCAGGCCCGGCTTGTCTGTCATCAGCCCGTCGGCCATCCAGAGCTTCTCGCGGCTGGCGTCGGCGGGGCCGGTCACGCGAACCAGGTTCGAGTGAATCTGCTTGAGCGCCACCAGCGGCGTCGCCGCATCTCCCGTAACAGCCTCGGCCAGCAGGCGGCGATTCCTCTCGACCGTCTGGCGCTCATCTTCGGCCGTAAAGCCAAGATTCAACTCGCCCGACGCGTCCTCGGCGCAATAGGCCCGGCTGAGTCCGCCACGGCGTGTACTGAATCCGTGCCAAAGCCAGCCCAGCTTCTCCCAGTCCGGAACCGCTAGCCACTCCACGCTGTTCGGCGAGATGCGGGGAAGCGGCGCACTGGGGATAAGCTCTTTCTGCGATGTGCGCTCAAAGCGCATCCGCAGCGTCACACCGGCCTTGCCGTGCAGGTTGCGGTGCAGCCCTGCACGCTCAAAGAGTGCGTCCATCGCCTGAATTTCCTCGCTCTGGAAAACCGGCTCCGCATGAGGCTTTTTATTGGAGAAAGAGGTCATCTGGCCTTTATTTTATCCAATGCAGACGAGGTAGTGTTCACAGGCTCTAAAATGAGCCTGCCTTCCGGCAGGCCCGCTTGAGAGGCTGTTGGGGAGGGGATCCAGAGGAGGTTTTGAGAAGGGGTCTTTACAAGACCTTCAAGGGGGAATGGACACCGTTCCAGGGAAGGTGGTGATTCGGGGGAAGCCTCTGCTTGTTGAATGTATAGATGCGCCGAATGAAAAAAGGTTTCGCGGCCCGGCGCGATTTTTTTTAATGCTTGATGGAGGGTTGAAGCCGGACTTGCCAGCTGCTGGGCCGGTTTTGGAGCGGGAGACCGGGATCGAACCGGCGACATTCAGCTTGGGAAGCTGACGTTCTGCCACTGAACTACTCCCGCAACCTGGCAACAATGCGCTGCAAGCGTACACAAACTCCCCTCTTATCATAACGTCGTGAGCCGCCAGCGTAAAGCCATGCGCCGCGCAAACGATCCACATCTGCGCCTCCACAGCTGTACAGCTTCGCAGAGCCTCTCTGTCGCACTCAACCCCTGCGCTGATACACTTCCTTTTCAGAGTATTCCTGCAAATTGCTCACTTTTCGGAGGCTTGCCGTGCCTGAAAACCAACCACCCGTCTTCCAGCCCTTTGTGCCACCCCACGAGAGGCCCCCCGAGTTTACCTTTCGCGCGGTTCTACTCGGCTCAATCTTCGGCATCATCTTTGGCGCCGTCACCGTCTATGTGGGCCTGCGCGCAGGGCTTACGGTAGCCGCTTCCATCCCTATCGCGGTGCTGTCCATCAGTATTCTGCGCGCCTTCGGCCGCAGCTCGATTCTGGAGAATGTTATTGTCCAGACCACCGGCAACGCAGGCCAGTCCATCGCCGCGGGGGTCATCTTCACACTCCCGGCGCTGATCTTCCTGGGCTTCGATCTGGAGTACGCGCGTATCTTCATACTTGCACTGATAGGCGGCTTTCTCGGAGTCCTCTTCATGGTGCCGCTGCGCAAGCAGTTGATTGTGGATGAGCATAGAACTTTGAAGTTCCCCGAGGGCACGGCCTGCGCCGACGTGCTCATAGCCGGCGAGAAGGGCGGCTCTTTTGCCAGCCGCGTCTTCATGGGCCTCGGCCTGGGCGCGCTCTACACCTTCTTCCAGAATGAGAATCTCTTCGGCGCATGGCCGGGAACGCCGGAGTTCCGCCCCGACTTCGGCCCCAACCACGTGCTCCGAGGCTCGGCCATCAAGGCCGATGCCACCAGCGAGTACATGGGCGTGGGCTACATCATCGGACCGCGCACGGCAGGCGTGATGTTTGCCGGAGGCGTCCTCTCATGGCTGGTGCTGATGCCGCTGATTTACTTCTTCGGCAAGGCGCTGCCCGGGCCGGTCTATCCGGGCACGGTGCCCATCGCGCAGATGGGCCCCAGTGATCTCTGGATCACCTACATCCGTCCCATGGGTGCCGGAGCCGTGGCCGCCGCTGGGCTGATCACCCTCCTCAAGACGCTGCCCACCATTTTCAACGCGCTCAGTTCGGGCATCAAGCATATGCGCAAGGGCGCGGACGCCTCGGCCGCGAAGCCCGTGCGCACGGAAGATGATTTTTCCATGGGCATGGCCATGATCGGCTCCGCGCTGCTGGTGGTGCTCATGTTCTTCTTCCTTTACTTCAAGCCGGTGCCGGGAACCCATCTCGGTCCCGTTGAGAACCTGGCCGCTTCACTGCTCATCGTCTTTTTCGGCTTTCTTTTTGTCACCGTCAGCTCACGCATCGTCGGTTTGATCGGCTCCTCAGCCAACCCCATCAGCGGCATGACGATTGCAACCCTGATGGCCACCTCGGCGATCTTTTTGGTCTCGGGCTGGACCGCCCCTGCCTTCGGAGCATTGGCGATCACCATCGGCGGAGTGGTCTGCATTGCCTCGGCAGAGGCCGGCGACACCTCGCAGGATCTCAAGACCGGCTACCTGATCGGCTCCACGCCGCGCAAACAGCGTTACGCATTCCTGATCGGCATTGTGATCTCCACTCTCGCCATCGGTTATACCCTCCAGAAGATGAACACCGTCTTCACGGAGTTCCACGCGGCGCCACAGGCCTGGGATCTCTCCGCACCTCATTCCGGCGTTGCTGTGCAGTCGAATCCCGAGGGACTGAATGAGAGTATTCCGGTGATCGGCGCGGACAAGAAGACCACGATGCACGCCAAGAGCGATTACATTGTGCTGAACGCGCTCGGCTCCAGCGAACTGGCCGACGGCAAGTACCTTTACTCGCCCGCCACCGGCAAGATCGAAGTGCAGTGGATTCCCGGCATCGGCAGCGAGAAGATTGCCGCGCCCCAGGCCCGGCTGATGGCCACCGTCATCAGCGGCATCCTGAGCCGCAAGCTGCCCTGGGGACTGGTGCTGCTGGGCGTCTCAATCGTCTTCACCGTCGAACTGCTGGGTATCCGCTCGCTGGCCTTCGCCGTCGGCGCGTATCTTTCCATCGGGACTACGCTGGCCATCTTTGTGGGCGGTGTCATGCGCTGGCTGGTGGACGCGGCGGTGAAGAAAGCCGGCGGCGATCCCGAAGCTGAGGGCGACGTCTCTCCAGGTTCACTCTTTGCCTCCGGTTTGATTGCGGCAGGCGGCATCGCCGGTCTGGTCGGCGTGGGCCTCAAGGGCTACTCAATGACGGTACATCCCGACAATCCGTTAAGCCCCATCCACTTCCACATCACCGACAACCCCGCCGTCTCGGTGCTGGCCTTCGCGATGCTGGCGTTTTCGCTCTACTACTTCGCTCGCAAGCCGCTGAAGAAGTAAGCGGTCACACTCCGTATATCGCCCACAATCCGGGTGCTCCAGGTCCCGCAATTGGGACCTGGGGTTTCTCCATGTTGCCACCACGCGCAACTGCGCTTCATCCTGCTCTCGCAAGTAGTTGATGATCTTGAACAGTAGTTGCTGATGCGGAGATATCCTAGCCGCTAAGCTCCCAGGCGCTCGCTGATAAGGCGGTCAACCAGCGCCATCAGATGCTCGCCAGTGCGCGGCAGGAGGAAGGCCAGCGCGGCTTCATCCCATTCGAGCTTGAAGCTGGTGGAGAGCGCGGAGATCCAGATCTGGCGCATCGGCGTGTTCGGCGTAATCACGAACTTGCCCGGAGGCTGCTCGAAGGATACGTACAGAACTCCACTCTGCTCGTCGGCCTCAAAGCCTGCATTCGGCTCTTCCTCGCGTGCAATCAAATGCTCCATCAGCGAGTCAAGGGCGGCTTCAGCCACCAGGCGGAACTGCGCTTCATCCAGCATGGAGCTAGTGTACCAAGTTTTGCCAGGGGCAGCGGCACTTGCGCAATACCGAGGAACTGCGGTTTTTGTTGGTTTTTTTACCGGAATCTTGCCGGCGCTTCACGGTTGTGCTCGCATTCTTGGATTGCGGTTCAATCCAGTGGCGGGGAGCGGGCTGAATGAAGGAGAATCGAAGGCTTTTCCTGTTGCGATGGGCGGGGATACTTGCCTTGGCGATAATGGCTGGAAGAGTTTCCGCGCAGCAACTTCAACCGCCGCCTGGCCAGTTGGTGCGCGAGGTTGTTTACAACGAATTGCACGACCACGAACTCCACGGCTACTGGCGATTCTGGATTGAGCGCCACGCGCAAAATGAGACGCGACTGGAAGAACAAGTTGAGACCGCCGATGGTCCGGTTTCGCGCCTTGCCCGGAGTAACGGCCAACCGCTGGATGCCGCGGGCCGGCTGGCGGAGGAGCGGCGTCTGCAACGGTTGCTCAACTCGCCCGCCGAACAAGCCCGCCATCGTCAGGAGCACGCCGAGGACGAAAAGCGCATCGGCCGCATCGTCGCGCTCTTGCCCGATGCATTCCTTTATGAGTATGCCGGAGTGGAGAAGGACTGCTACCGCCTGCGCTTTCGCCCCAATCCGGAGTATTCGGCTCACAGCATCGAGGCCCGCATCTTCCACGCGATGAGCGGTGAGTTGTGGATCGACTCGCGCTACAAGCGCATGGCACGTCTGGATGGACGCATCGAGGAAAATGTGGACTTCGGCTACGGCATTCTGGGACGACTTTACAAGGGCGGCTGGTTCCAGTTGCAGCGAACGCGGGTCAGCGCAACAGACTGGAAGACCGAGAATCTGGAAGTGCATATGAACGGCCGGGCAATGCTCTTCAAAACCATCGCGCGCGAAACCAGCGAAAAACGCGGCGGATTCCTTCCAGTTCCGGCGGGCTTGAATCTGGCGCAGGGAGTTTCACTGCTCGATCAGGCCCAGCCAGACAGCGCCCTGCTGGCGCCGTCCCACTATTCCATCAACCGATAGCTCACTCCGCGGCGAAAACGATTCCGGCGAAATCTGCCTGAAGTGCGACGCAGATTTGTCGATTGATCAGTAAGGATCAATGAAGAAGAGAAGAAATATGCAGGAGAACTGTCCAGATTTCAGACAATTCTTTTCTGAATCATTAAAGTTTGCTGTCTGCCTGTCGATCAATGGAGCATGGAAAGAACTCAGGCCAGTAGCTGAATCAGAACCTGAAGCAGGAGCAGGCGATCATGGGAATCTCTCCAATCGTGAACCTCACTCCACTGCCGCCTGCGCGGCCGCTTCCGGCGGACCTCGGACTGCCCCCGATGGAGAGAATCGAGAATTCGTCGAGGACCGGCGACGAGACCTATTCGCCCAGCGAGGGAAGATCGGCGGACGACTCCGAGGACGCGCCGGAAGCGTTGGACACCGATGAGGAGCTTGAGCTCAACGCGCAACCGACCAATGGCCGAGAGAAACAGCAGATCAACTTTTTTGCGTAGCGCATGGGACAGCATGAGCGCGGGCCGAGTCATAACTGCACCATCAATCTTGTGAGAGCTTCCCCGTTTCCGCCTTCTCAGTGAACTATACGGGAGGAATCTTCCCGGTTCAATCTGTCTGTGATGTGACCGGTCCGTACCACCACACGCCCACCTACCCCCACCCATTTATTGGAGATAAAATCCTTTTTATCATGATGTTACAGGTATGGTTGCGCTGTAAAATCTTCAATAAAAGAAGTTACGTCTAAAATCCTCCAGTATAAGGAGTTATGCGATGATTCGGTGTCAAATGGCGGCTTTTGACTGACAGGCGGGCCGGGGCGATTCGAAAAAGTTCATGAGAATGATTATGTGATGAAAAGGGAAATAATCTGCAAACACCGGCGGTGCGGCCGTGGCTTGCTTTTCCCTCGCATGGATGTTCGTGAATTCCCATTCACTCCGCGCACTTTGCGGAATGGAAGGAGCGCTCGGCACACGGCTTGAAGAATCGTCAATGGTTGATGGCGCAAAAAAATACTTTTGTATGATTTTTGAAGGGATTTTGATGAAGAATGGCTGCCGCTTCAGCCGCGTTCCCCTCCCAACCTCACGCCACAACGCCTATAATCAGCCTGTCGTGATTACCATTCCTTCCTTTCGTATGCGTCGAGTTGGGCAACGTGCAGCCTCACTGGGGCTGAGTCTTGCCTTCGTCTTTTTCTTTCCGATTTTTACTTCTGCCCAGGCGGCAGAGGAGTCCGTTCCCGCCGCGGTGGGTGCCGGGGGACGCATCCTGCTGGTGCTTCCTTTTGACAATCGGACCGGCCAGCCCAGCCTGGAGTGGGTCCGCGAGGCCTCGGCTGAGATTCTCAGCAGCCGATTTACTTCGGCGGGCTTTGCCCCCATGAGCCGCGCGGAGAGAATGTATGCGTTGGATCATCTGGGTCTGCCGCAGGGCTTTCATCCCTCGCGCGCGAGTTCGCTCAAGCTGGCCGAGACGCTGGACGCCGACTCGATCATCGTGGGCAGCTATATGGCCGATGGTACGGGCATCGTGGCCGAAGCGCAGGTTGTGGACGTGCCCCACCTGCGCATGAGCCAGCCGGTTACCGCTCGCGGCGAGATGCGCACGCTGGCTTCGGTATTTTCCTCGCTGGCCTGGAAGCTCACCCGGCAACTCGATCCCAGCTTCAACGTCTCCGAGGAGGCCTTTGTGGCCGCCGGTTCCGTTCTGCGCCTGGACGCTTTCGAGCAGTACATTCGTGGCATCACCGAACCGGACCAGGCGGAGCGCCTGCGCCATCTGAACTCAGCGACTGTGCTCAATCCAGAGTTTTCGCCGGCCTGGATGGCACTGGGGCGCGAAGAGTACGCCAGCCAGCAGTACGAGCAGGCGGCGGCGGCCTTTGCCAAGGTGGGCCGCGGCGGCGCCGACTTTCTTGAAGCGGGGTTTCTGCGCGGACTTTCGCTGCTTTTTTCCGGCGACTACGCAGGTGCCGAAGAGGCATTTGCCGGCGTAGCCCGCGTGCTTCCGCTGGCTGGAGTTCTTAACAATGAGGGAGTTGCCCTGGCCCGTCAGGGCAAGGACGGCGCCCCGCTCTTTCGCCAGGCGGTGGCTGCTGACCCCAGCGGCGCCGATTTCCATTTCAGCCTGGCGGTCAGCCTCAAGCGCCAGGGTAATACAGAGGAAGCGTTGACCGAGATGGCCCAATGCCTGCGGTTGCGCCCCAACGACGCGGAGGCGCTGGCGGTTCAGAAAGACTGGACGGAAGCCGCCAAGCCGGGAATGGCCAGGACGGGAGCGGTCAAAGCCGCGCTGGCCAAGATGCCCGGCACGCCTCAGACGGCCAAGGCAAACGAGACGGGGGATTTGGAGGAGGGAGTCGTGCTTCATCCTGATCCTCTGGAGCGCATCGCGCGCAGCTTTGACGCCGTTGCCTTCCACCAGGCCGCCCTGATGCTGGACCAGGTGGACGCCGCGCGCCTGAATGCGCTGGCCCCGCATGAGCGCGCGGAAAAACTCGCTGCCCAGGCGCATGAGTACCTGGACCGCGGTTTGCTGCTCGAAGCCGAGCGGCTCTATCAGGCCGCCTTGGCCACCGATCCCCAAGTTGCGGAGGTCCACGCAGGTTTGGCGGAGCTGCGCGAGCGCAACGGCGACAAGGATACCGCCCGCAAGGAAGCCGTGGCTTCTCTGGAACTGTTGCCGACAGTGGAAGCGTATCTGGTGATGGTGCGGCTGGATTTGGCCGTCAACCGCCTGGACGAAGCGAAAAAGAACATTGACGCGGCCTTGCAAATTGATCCCAAGAGCAGACCGGCGCTGGAGCTTCAGCGGCAGATTGCGGCGAAGGAAGGCAGGAAGTAGTGGGATTTCTGGCTCCATGAAATCCAGAAGGGAGCAGTCCATGATGCAGCGCGTACACGGGTTTTCGCTAGTAATTGGTTTGGCAATGGCCTGCGGGCTGGCTACTCCGGCCCGCGCCCAGCAGCCGCTGGTGGACAAATTTGTTCTCTACGACACAATTCAACCGGTGACGCAGGGCGAACTGGAGCGGGCCATCGAGCAGGCGAACAGCGACGGAGCGCGGGCGCTGCTGGTCGAGTTGGACACTCCGGGCGGGCTGCTGGACGCGACGCGAACCATGGCCGGGGCGATTCTTTCATCGAAGGTCCCGGTGATTGTGTATGTGGCTCCGGCGGGCGCACGGGCGGGGTCGGCGGGGTTTTTTCTGCTGGAGTCGGCGGATGTGGCCGCGATGGCTCCCGGCACCAACGCCGGGGCGGCTCATCCGGTGATCGAGTTCGGCCCCCAGCCGGACGCGACGATGAGCCAGAAGATTGAGAACGACGCCGAGGCCTTTTTGCGCTCCTACGTGACAAAGCGCAACAGGAACGCCGAGGCAGCCGAGGCCGCGGTTCACTCCTCGCACTCCTATACGGCGCAGGAGGCTATGGACCAGCACCTGATTGACCTGGTTGCCGCGAACGATTGGGAGCTGCTGCGCTCACTCGATGGCCGCGAGATTACGCGCCTGGACGGGACGAAGCTGACGCTGCACCTGGCCAATCCGAGCATAGTTACCATGAAGCCCACGCTGCGCGAGCAACTGCTGGGCTGGCTGGTCAATCCCAACATTGCGCTGCTGCTGCTGGTGGGCGGCGCGCTGCTGATCTATCTGGAGTTCAACACGCCCGGCACCATTGTTCCGGGAGCGCTGGGTACGCTGATGGTGCTGCTGGCCGTCTTTGCGCTGGACCTGCTGCCGATTCGCTTCACTTCAGTATTGCTGCTCATTGCGGCGCTGGTGCTGCTGGTTTTGGAGGCCAAGTTCGGCGGTCACGGCGCGCTGGCGATCGCGGGAATTCTCTGCCTTGCCTTCGGGATGTTGACGCTGGTGGCGGCGCCGGTGCCTGAGATGGCCGTCAGTCCGTGGGTGGCATTTGCGGTCAGCGCAGCTTTTGGCGCGATTACGGTTTTTCTGATTCGCCTGGCAGTGCGCGCGCGGCGCAATAAATCCCGTCTGGGCGTGGACGCTTTGCTTGGCCGTCCGGCGCGGGCGATGGAAGCGTTGACTCCCGAAGGCCAGGTGCTGGTGGAGGGCGAAATCTGGCACGCCGTGGCCAGCACGCCTGTGCCCGCGGGAGCGCGGTTGCGCGTGGTGGGCCATGAGCAGTATCTTTTGCACGTTGCGCCGGACGCGCCGCAACGCCCGGCATAACCCAACAGGAGTACAATCCGTCGTAAGTGAGGAAAGCCCAATGCCTGATTTTTTCACAACAATTCTGATCATTCTCGCCATCGGCGTACTGTATGCGCTCAACTGCATCAAGATTCTGCGCGAGTATGAGCGCGGAGTCATCTTCACCCTGGGCCGTGTCTCGCCAGAGCCTTACGGGCCGGGCATTATCTTTGTCTTCCGGCCCATTCAGCAGATGGTGCGCATCTCGCTGCGCCAGGACGTGCTTGAAGTCCCGGCCCAGGACGTGATCACCCGCGACAACGTCACTATCAAGGTGAACGCCGTGGTAACGCTTTACGTGGTCAGTCCCAACGACGCCGCCATCAAGGTGGCCAACTACGTTTACCAGACCTCGCAGTTGGCGCAAACCACGCTGCGCACGGTGCTGGGCGAGGTGGAGCTGGACGAACTGCTTAGCCATCGCGACAAGCTGAATATGCGCATTCAGTCCATCATGGACCAGCGCACCGAGCCGTTTGGCGTCAAGGTAATCTCCGTCGAAGTGAAGCAGGTGGATCTGCCCGACCAGATGCAGCGCGCCATGGCCAAGCAGGCCGAGGCGGAGCGCGAAAAGCGGTCGAAGATCATCCACGCCGAGGGCGAGTTCAACGCCGCGCAAAAACTGGTGGACGCGGCGGCCCTGCTGGCCACCGAGCCGATGACCCTGCAGTTGCGCTACCTGCAAACGCTGACCGAGATCGGCGTGGAGAAGAACACCACCATCATCTTCCCGCTGCCGCTGGAGATGATG
>CAYLHL010000016.1:0-50522 GCA_964383595.1 uncultured Occallatibacter sp.
ACATCGACATCTTCGGCTGGCTGGGCTACCCGATGCAGATCAAGGTGAACTTCCTCTGCCGCGATTCGATTCTGGCCGCGCCGGTGGCGCTCGATCTGGTGCTCTTCCTCGACCTGGCCAAGCGCACGCCTTCGCTGCGCTCTATCGGGATTCAGGAGTGGCTGAGCTTCTATCTCAAGTCGCCGCAGTCGGCTCCGGGACTCTATCCCGAGCACGATCTCTTCATCCAGTCGATGAAGCTGAAAAACACCCTACGCCACATCATGGGCGCGGACCTGATCACGCACCTCGGACTGGAATACTACGACTGAGCCACCTGCGGTGGGGCCAATGGCTCCCGTCGGTCGCAAAAGCAAGAACGCCTCATCCGCAAGGGTGGGGCGTTTTTTTGTTCACCAGAGGCTTGGATGAAGCCTTGCTCTTTCAAGACATCGATTGAATCAGAGCTTCACTCGATTGGTTTTGTTGGCTCGTTCTTCTAAAATAGCCTTATAGACGCTCGATCCGGTTGAGTTGGAGCGCGTCTCCACCATTGCACATACGATTGCTGACCGCCGGCGAAGAGCCGAAAAGGAATGACGTTGAAAGATCCCAAGACCAAGTACCCATCGGCTCGCACTGTGGCGCTGCATGATCGCAGATGGCCCGGCCTAACCATTGTGAAGGCGCCCATCTGGTGCAGCGTGGACCTGCGCGACGGCAACCAGGCGCTGGTTGATCCGATGGACGCGGAGCGCAAGCTGCGCCTCTTCGATCTGCTGGTCGGGCTGGGCTTCAAGGAGATCGAGATCGGCTTTCCTTCGGCCTCGCAAACGGATTTTGATTTTTGCCGCGGCCTGGTCCAGATGGGGCGGATTCCGCCGGATGTGACCGTGCAGGTGCTCACCCAGGCCCGCGAGCACCTGATCGAACGCACCTTCGAGGCGCTGCGCGGGGCGCGGCGCGCCATCGTGCACATTTATAACTCGACTTCGACGGTGCAGCGCGAGGTGGTCTTCAAACTCGACCGCAAGGGCGTGAAGAAGATCGCCGTGGACGGCGCGCTACTGCTTCAACAATGCGCGGCCTCTCATCCTGAAACTGATTGGGTCTTCGAGTATTCGCCGGAGAGCTTTACCGGAACCGAGTTGGAGTACGCGCTAGAAATATCCGAAGCCGTGATGAAAGTCTGGCAGCCCACGCCGCGGCATCCGGCGATCCTCAACCTCCCCTCGACCGTCGAGAACTCCACCCCCAACGTCTATGCGGATCAGATTGAGTGGATTGGCCGCAAGCTCAGCCATCGGGATGCGATCATCCTGAGTGTCCATCCTCATAACGACCGGGGCACGGGCGTGGCCGCCGCCGAGCTGGCGATGATGGCCGGAGCCGACCGCATTGAGGGCACCCTCTTCGGCAACGGCGAGCGCACGGGCAATGTCGATCTCATCACCCTGGCGCTGAATATGTATACCCAGGGCGTCGATCCGGAATTGGACCTCAGCGACATTCCGGCGGTAATCGCCTGCGTCGAGTCGTGCAACCAGATGCCTGTCCACCAGCGGCATCCCTACGCTGGCGAGCTGGTATTTACGGCTTTTTCCGGCTCCCACCAGGATGCCATCAAGAAAGGCTTCGCGGTGCAGGCGGGCAAGGAGTTATGGGAGGTTCCTTATTTGCCGCTCGACCCCAATGACATTGGCCGGGACTATCAGGAGATCATTCGCGTCAACAGCCAGTCGGGCAAGGGCGGCGTGGCCTACCTGTTGGAGCGCGATTACGGTGTGCGGCTGCCGCGCAAGCTGCAAATCGAGTTCAGCCGCGTGATTCAGAAGATCAGCGACGAGAGCGGCCGCGAGATTCGGCCCGCTGAGCTGTGGAAGGCCTTCGAGGCGGAGTACATCCATCGGCGCGGCCCCTTCAGTTGCAAGCAGTATTCGGAAAGCTCCAGCGAGGGAATGGTGACGATCACCGCAACGGTCAAAGCGGGGAACGAGGAACACGCCATTGCCGGAAAGGGAAACGGCCCCATCGACGCCTTTGTTGCGGCCATCAACCAGGAGTTTGGCCTTGCCCTGCGCGTTGCCGATTACCAGGAGCAATCCATCAGCGAAGGCGCCTCGGCCACTGCCATGGCCTTCGTCGAAATGCAATTTGGAGAGGCGGGACCGATGTTTGGCGTGGGGATGAATCCGAATATCGTGACGGCCTCGCTGGATGCGATTCTCTGCGCGATCAATCGCCGTTGAGGCGCTCCAGTGCGTCTGTGCGGCAACTCTGTGGAGCGGGATCTTTGCGGTTTTGCGCTTGTCTTCCAGCCGTCTTACAGGCGTATTGCAGCGTAGGACAGAGTGGGAGCTTCGTCTTGCAGCCTGTCTTGCAGAGATCCCGGGCAAGAGATGGCTAACAGCAAAACGCTGCTTCCAATTGAATGATGAATCGTTGGAGTTTGACGGCTGCAACGCGCGCCGGTGCTACTCCTCCTGGCGAATGACCTCTTCGAGTTTGGGTTTATGCTTGAGAGAGCGGCCTGTGCGCGGCTCGGTGGAAAGAACGCGCGCGGGTTTGGGCTGGCCAATGCGCTCGCGGGCGTTGGCTTTGACGGCTTTGGTGGCGGAGAATTTCCCTGGCTTGCGTTTCGTCATGGCAAGGATGAGTATAAGGAAGAAGCACAGCTGAAGCGAAGCCCAAACCTACGGTTTTGCCGCCCAACGGAGATGAAAGAAGATGGAAGAGCGCGATTTTTTCAATGAGACGACCGAGCAGCACACTCACACGCTGAGCTGTCCCAAGTGCGGTCAGGCGGGCGAGTACAAGGTGACCTGGGTGGTGCGGCGCAAGCGGGCGCAGTTGCCGCGCGGGGCCGATGAGCGCGATCGGGCCAAGTTCGCCAAGGCGCAATCCTATATGGTGCGGCGCGATGAAAAGCTCAACTGCGTCAACATCCGCTGCCGCAAAGCATTTGAGATTACCACTTTGCAGTCGGTTGCCTTTCTAGCGGATTGAGCGCGGGCAGAGGTCAGAGACAGCGTTTGCCGGTTATCCTGTTCGTCGAGGAGAAAATCATGCCCTTTTCCGCCTTTTTTACTCGCCGCGGCGCTGTCCTGCTTCTGACCGTATTTTCCTTGTTGAGTCTGGCGCCAGCCAGCCGTGCGCAGGAACTGAAGCCCATCCAGCTTCCCAAGCCCCAGATCACCGCCGGGATGCCTCTGATGGAAGCGCTCGAGCGGCGGCAGACGACGCGCGCCTTTATGGACAAGCCGCTTCCGATGCAAACCCTTTCGAATCTGTTATGGGCGGCCTTTGGCGTCAATCGCCCGCGCAGCGCAAAGCCGGGGCTGGGCCGCACCGCGCCCTCGGCCAACAACAAGCAGGAGGTCGAACTTTACGTCGCTCTCGCCCAGGGCGTCTATATTTATGACGCCGAGGCGAACCTTCTGCGGCCATCTTTGGCGGGCGACCTGCGCGCGGGTCTCTGCCAGGGCTCCTCGGTCCATGCGCCCGTGACCATCATTTTTGTAGCTGATTCCAAGGAGGACTCCGCGCAGGTGGATACGGGTTTCATCGGCCAGAATATCTACCTCTTTGCGGCCTCTGAGGGGCTGAACGCGTGGTTTTACGCCTTCTGGGGGAAGCACGACGCTGGAACGATCGGCGCAACGCTGAAGCTGCCTGCCAGCAAGCGAGCATTGTACGCGCAGTCGGTCGGCTACCCGCCTCAATAGACAAGTTTTATCGGCTATTATCCGGTCAGGGAACACCTTCGTGCCCGAGCCGCGCCAGTGTGCTGCAAGGCAGCGCGCTGCTCAGTCTCGATGTGGTTTTTTGAGAGTTTCCATGTCTGTCAAGCTTCGATGACCGGATGCGCCGGTCTGATCTCAGTGGAATCCAATCCCAGTTTGGCGGCCATACGCTCGCTGATGCGCAGAGGAATCTTTTCCCGCTCACCAAGCGTGAGAAGCACGAATCGCATCCAGAGAAACTTCGCTTTTCTGATCTTGATTTCGCTCCATGGAATGCTGAGCGGCGGATGGCCGATGCGGCATATCAAGAGCACGGAGAGATATAGGGCATCCTCGGCAACGGTAAGGCGAATGATGTTGTCGTAATTGGTTCTGAAGCGCATTCTGACGCCGCGGATGGAAAAAAGGGCGCTCGCGGTCTGGCCGTATGGCTCGTGCTGCGCGCGGAAGCGCCGGGTGAGTGAATGCCAGCCGCTGAGAAAGCTGATTCCGTAACAGAGGAGGCACCAGAACAACGCGAGATAGACCGGGAGAAGAAGCAGCGCAAAAGGATGAAATTCAATTGATGCTCCGTTTTGCAAGACACACCTCCAAATAGGATCTCAGGCTGAGTGAGCCAATTTCTTTGCGGCCTTCAACAGAACGCACCGTGCACCGTTCTCCTTTGAATTGTGTGAACATACACTTCCCTGCAGACTCCTCACACCCCCACCGGAAACGGCTTGGGGCTGGATTCGTCGGTGTTGGCGGTGGTTGCGCCGCCCGAGCGCCAGCGCTCGAAGCGGCCTTGCAGAAGGCTCATCAGGCCGGTGTACCAGTAGCCGATGACAAACAAAATCAAAAACGGCGCGGTGAAGTAGTTATGGTTGGAAAAAGTATAGAGAATCGCCGCCATGAAGTAGCAGCCGATGAGCAGTTCGAACCAGGGAGTCAGCTTGAGGCGCTTGCGATATTTCGCGGCCTGCGACTTTTCGCCCTTCTTCGCGACGCGATATTTGGGGGTGCGCACAAACGCGCTCTTGATGCCCAGCAAGGCCTCCATCACCGCCTTGGTATTGGTGAGCGTGAGACCGATGCCGAGAGCCATCAGAAAAGGAAGATAAAGCAGCGTCTTCAACCATGTTTTAGGGAACAGCTCGCGCTCGGCCATTAGATAAAAGACGGCGATGGAGGCCGTGGAGGCGGTAAACAGAGGCACGTCGATCAGCAGCATCTGGAACCAGCCCTGATAGAAGCGGCAGACCATGGCGGGCATCAGTAGCACCGTCATGACAATCATCAGCGGATAACTCAGGTTGGCTGTCAGATGATAAACGGCCTCGACCTTGATGCGCCGCGGCACACTCGACTTGAACATGAGCGGCAGCACCTTGATGCTGGTCTGGATGAGACCCTTGGCCCAGCGCGCCTGCTGGGTTTTGAAGGCGGTCATCTCGATGGGCAGTTCGGATGGGCACTCGACCTCGGGCAGGTATTTGAACTTCCACCCGGCTAACTGCGAGCGGTAACTCAGGTCGGTGTCTTCTGTGAGGGTGTCGTGCTGCCAGCCGCCGCCGTCGGAGATAGCCTTGATGCGCCACATGCCGGCTGTGCCGTTGAAGTTGAAGTAGTCGCCGGTGCGGACGCGCGCGCCATGCTCGATGATGAAGTGGCCGTCGAGCAGAATAGCCTCGATCTCGGTGAGCATGCTGTAGTGGCGATTCATGTGGGTCCAGCGGGTCTGGACCATGCCGATGTTCGGCTCGGCAAAGTGGTGGATGACCTTCATCAGCCAGTCGGGCGGAGGGACGAAGTCGGCGTCAAAGATGGCGACGAACTCGCCGCTGGCGACCTTGAGTCCCGCGTCGAGAGCACCGGCCTTGTAGCCATAGCGGTTGGTGCGATGGATGTAGCTGATGGGGTGGCCCATTGCGGCGTAGCGCGCCACGATGCCGGCCGCCACCTGCTGGGTCTCGTCGGTGGAGTCGTCGAGGACCTGGATCTCCAGCTTGTCTTTGGGGTATTCCATGGCGCAGACAGCTTCGATCAGCCGGTCGATGACAAACTGCTCGTTGAAGATGGGCAGTTGCACGGTGACCCGCGGCAGTTCGGCGAAGTGGCTCGGCGGGTTGGGATTGTAGTTCTGCTTGTATTTGAAGTAGAGGTAGCACATGGTGTAGCGATGAACGCCATAAAAGGCCAGCACGATCATCACTGCAAAGTAGGGGAGCAGCACCGCCGCGTCAAAGAAATTCCAGTGGTAGAGGCCGGTGAAGGTGCGATCGGCGTCGAGCATCGACTTCAGGGAGTGGCGCAGAGTGTTCTGGGGCGAAAAGACCCACAAGGCGGCCATGCGCAGGGGCGACCCATGCAGCTGGCTGGCGGCGGAATTGAGACTGGTCACAAACGCGGCGAACAGGGTAAACCTCCTGAGTTTTCTATCGGCAATTGTACGCGATGGAGAGCGCGTCTGCGGCAGGGCGTATATCCGGAATGCGGCGCAAGCTTCATGAGCGTTTGAAGGAGAGCGTCTTGCGCAGCAGGTGTAGCTTGGCGCTGGATTCCGGGTCGCTCTTCACACGTTGAAAGTAAGCCACGATGAGTGTGAGGAAGATTCCGAAGACGAAGCCCGCGGCGGTAGCTCCCATCACGATTAGACCGCGTCTGGGAAAAGAGCGTACTTCAGGCGGCACGGCGGCATCAACGACCTGAATGAGAGCGCCCTGCCTGGCCTCATCGAGCTTGGCAGCCTCGTACTGGCGAGCAAGAATTTCAAAGATGGTCTCGCGATATTTCACGTCGCGCAGCTTGCGAACATACTCCAGGCCGATTTCCGGCACACGGCCTTTGGAGACGATAAAACCACCGCTACCATTGTCTTCAGAACCGCCGAGCCGGGCCAACTGCGCTCGCATTCCGTCCAACTCCCGCTGCGCCTGCGCCAATTGAGCATTCTCGCCTGTGGCATAGGTTTGCATTCCCTGAATCTGCACCTCGCGCGCCGTGATCTGTGCGCGCAGGTTGGACGCCGCATCGATCAGGGCGCGAGACTGGCTGTCGATCTGGATCACGCCAGTGCTCTGCTCGGTCTGCTTCATTGCCTCCTCAGCATCGGCGAGTTTGTTCTTGGCCTGCTCCAATTCCTGCTCGAAGAAAAGCCTGCGCTGGGATGCTTCGGTAATGGCGAGATGCTGAGAAAGGCCGCGAAACTCTTCGATGTATCCGTTGGCCAGTTGCGCGGCACGGTTCGGATCGCTATCCGAAACCGTGATATGAATCAGGCCATCCTTGCTGTTTGTGACGATGTCAACATGACTTTCAAATGTCTTGCACGCATAGGAGAGAAGCTGGCTGTGGTACTCCTTCATCAGACCGAAGCGCTGCACCATGGCATCTTCGACGGAGCGGCTCTTGAACATGCCGGCAATCTGATCGTTGGGATTTTTGATGCCGAGAGTGCTGCCGGCCAGCGCGGCTATCCCGCTCGATCCGCTTGATCCCCCCATGTTACTCAACTGCGCGGCCAAAGTCGCGCTAAGCGAGGAGTTTTGCTGGGGGGGAAGCAGAGTAACGGTGGCTGTGAAGCTTTTGGGCAGCAGCATCGAAAATACAATGGCGAGGAGCGCGAAGACGACTGTGCACCAAATAACAATCCGCTTCCGCATAGTAATCACCAGCAGCAGATCGAGGAGGGAGATATCTTCACCCTCCACGGCGGCGCGTCCGGCCTGCGCCACGGCAGGAGAATCGGCGTGCTCAATAAATTCAGTGTGCGGAGTTTCAGTCTTCATTGGTTTCCTGCCGGGTTCGTGAGTGGCGCGCATCCCGGCAAGCAGCAGGAATGCGCGCTCCGGATACAGTTACTTCAACACCTGGATGGCCGCGGCCCCCAATGCGAATTGCGAGAAGACCTGGGACCAATCCAGCAGGCCGCGCAATGCGGAAGGCCTGAAGGTCTTTTCGGGAATAACAATGGTATCGCCGGGATTGATGCGTACCCTGGAGAACTCGCCGCCACCCCATAGAGTAGCGCCACGCTCGCGGCTAACCACTTCGCCGTTGGCGCGAATGATGAACTCATGACCGCGGTCGGCGTCTCCGTTGGGTCCGCCGGCCATATGCAGGTACGTGGCGGTTCGTCCGTTCCGCGTGAAGAGAAATGAGTTCTGATCGAAGACCGCGCCGACAACATTGACAGTGGCCGGAACAGGCGGGATGACAAAATGATCGCCATCTTCCAAAGGGATGTCGGGCAGGTTGCTGATGCTGTCGCTGTCAGGGGAGAAGCGCAGTACGATGCGGCCGGTAGCGCGAATCTGCCGCAAGCTCGTCAGCAGGTCTTTTTCGCTATTCTGGGCCGCGGCGGAACTGGCAAGGTCAGCCGTACTTACCGCTGTCGAGGCGAGCGAAAGATTGCCGCGCTCAATGCGCATGGACAGGCTCTGGATGTATTCATCGATTCTGGCTTGCTGGACAACGCGGGTTGACTCGCGTGTGAACTCGGAGCCGTAGAGGTAGGCGTTGGAGGTAAATCCACCGGCGCGTTCCACCAACTGGCGCAGCGTTTCTCCGGGTTTGGCCGTATAGACCCCGGCGTGGGCAAATTCCCCGCCCAGCGTCACCATCTTGGTCTGCTGGGCAATGGGTACGTGGATGTCTGCTTCCGAAAAGACAGAAACAACGTCGCCTGCCAGAAGTTCCAAATTCTGCACGTCGTCGTGTTGCAGAACCAGTTTGCCCAGGTCGAAGGGGATCAGAGTACTCTTGAGCGTCTCAGCGTCCTGGCGCTCGATGACTGCGTAACTCCAGTCGATCTCTGGCGCGAGGGAGTGAACTTCGGTTTTCCGCGACACAGAGGGATTGCGCGCGGGGAGATTCTCCTGCTCGGCGGCCAGCGTGGAGTTGGCGGAGCGCTGCTGCGCATTCAGAGTTTGGCTCGTCTGCGTTTCAGATTGGCTCGGCGGCGTTGCTGATTGCTCCGCGGGGGTTTTGGATGGGGCTGCCGTGTGTGAGCCTGTAAAATTGGCGGCATTTGCGGCACTGACCGTGGTGGCATGATTGTCCGCGGGCTGAAGCAGCTTGTCGAGGCCCTGGGCAGGCTCAAACTCCGGCTCGGGTAGCCCGAGCTGCGCGCGCTTCCACCAGTAGTTGCGCGTAATCAGCGATTCCTTGTCGGGAATCAGGTCACTGAGACGCATTCCCGGATGCCAAGCAAAGCGGCCTGGATTGGCTGTGTTGCCGCGCAGGATGACCGTCTTGCGATAGATGGGCGCCAGCGAATATACCCGCACCAAGTCGCCGCCAACCAGCGGCGTGGCCAGGCCTACCGCATCATAGGCCACTTCCATGGCCTGCCGGCCGCGATGGTCTTCAATGCGCTCAATTGATATGCGCGATTGCGACGCTTCCGATGTAGCGCCGCCGGCATCGGCGAGCAGAGCAGCAAGCGGCTCACCAATGCGCAGCTCATAGATGGAGGGATTATTCACACTGCCGGTAACCGCCACTTGCGGGCCCGCCGGGGGAATAAAGATCACATCGCCCGATTGCAGCTTTACATCCTTTGACTTATCGCCGTGAATAAGCAGGTCGTAGAGATCGAAGTCGGCCACCACAGCGCTATCGCGGCGCAGTTGGATGTGACGCAGCGAACCTTGCACTGAAGGCCCGCCGCTGGCAAACAGCGCGTCCACCAGCGAACTGAGCGAGCTGACGGTGTAAACGCCGGGACGGCGCGCCTGACCGGAGAGATAAACCTGGATGGAGCGAATCTGGCCCACATCCGCGGTGAGATTGAAGTTATGATAGAGGCGTCCGATGGCGCTGCGCAGATGAGCGTCGAGCGCTGAAAAGGGCATACCGGCGACGTGCGTGGGACCAATCTGCGGAAGAAATATCTCGCCGCCGCGATCCACGCTCACGTTGGCCTGGAAGTTGATCTGCCCCCAAACGCGGATGCGCAGTTCGTCGCCCGGACCGATGACGTAATCGGGTGGAACCGGAGCCAGGTTGAGCGGTGCATAGGTAGACGGAACCGCGCCGAAAAGGCTTGCGCCGTAGATGGGCAGAACCTGTCCAGTGGCCGAGGCGGCAAACTTCTGAAACTCGGAGAGCGGCTCCTGCGGCAGGGGCGTCTGCGTGCTGCTCTGCGCTGGAGTTGGCTGAGAGTACTGTTCGAGATCAGAGTAGATGGCGCCAGGATTCCTTAACGGATCACTGGTCCGGTTCGACGTCGCGCTGCTCGATTGCAAGCCTTGAGAGGAATCGGAGCCAATTGCAGCCTGGCCGGAACATTGAGACGAATTGGACATTGCGGGGTCGAGACAGTCGGCTCCGCCCTGACTCTGCGTTCCGCTCGAGTTGCCACCCTGGGATGGCATCTGCGTGTACTGCGCCGCCGCCAGCGACGAAAAGAGGAGGATAAGCCCCATTCGCCCAGCCCGGCGCGTCAGCGAAGCGGGCCGATCAAGGGCAGAACCCGCTGGTCTGCCTCCGATAGATTTTTCACGCAGTAAAGAGATCATATATTGCGAGTCTAGCACGAACCACGGCCACTCTTACAAGATACCCGCGGGGTTATCACGGCTGTCAGTGACTCTTCTTTTACACCTGTTGCGACGCGGTAAACAGGTATTGGATCATGGCATTGAATCGTACATAGTATCTCCGATAACTCTGTACCTACTCGCCCTTCTTCTCATTGCGCGCCTTCACCTTGAACCAGATGGGCGTGCCCTTGAAGCCGAAGGCCGAGCGGATTTGATTTTCGAGGAATCGCTCGAAGCTGAAGTGCAGCTTGATCTCGCGGTCGGTAAAGAGCACAAAGGTGGGCGGCGCAACAGCGGCCTGCGTCATGTAAAAGATGCGCACCCGCTTGGCCATGGGCACCGGCGCGCGCTGGAAGTCGATGGTCTCAAGAAAGCGGTTCATCTGCCCGGTCGAGACTCGCTTGCGCCGCTCGGCGGCCACGGCTACAACCTCGTGCAACACCCGCAGCATCTTCTTTGCTTCCTTCTGCGTGCCTTCGAGCGCAGAGAGAAAGATCACCGGCGCGTAGTTCAGGTACTTGAGCACGGTGCGCAGTTGCTGCTCGAAGATCTCGCGGTCGGCAGGCGGCTTGCCGTCGGTGCGGCCCGTGGTCAGCAGATCCCACTTGTTCACCACGATGATGACGCTGCGCCCGCTCTCATGCGCATAGCCGCCGATGGTGGCGTCGGCCGCGGTCACTCCATCGACAGCGTCGATCACCAGCAAGGCCACGTCCGCGGCTTCCAGGTGTCGCCGGGCCATCACCACGCTCATCTTCTCGGCCATCAGGTGCGTCTTGCCCTTGCGCCGGATGCCCGCCGTATCAACAAAACGCAACTGGCTGCCCTCGAACTCCACTACCTCGTCGACGGCGTCGCGCGTGGTTCCAGCAATGGGCGAAACAATGGCGCGCGAGCTTCCGGTCAGGGCATTGAGCAGCGTGGACTTGCCCACATTGGGCCGCCCGATGATCGCAATCGAACTCTCGTGCTGCTCATACTCGCCGTGAGTCTTGTGCAGTTGCTCATCCGGCGCATCTTCTTCGGAACCTTCGCTCTGCACAGCCTCCACCGGCGCGGGCAGAGCCTCGGCAATTGCTTCGGCCAGGTCACCGATGCCCAACCCGTGCTCGGCGCTGATGAGATAAACATTGCGGATGCCCAACTGGCGGAAGTTCTCCGCAACCAGCGCCATCGCCTCGCCCTCGACCTTGTTCACCGCCAGAAACAGCGGCTTGCCGCCGCGAATCAACATGCGCACCAGGTCGTAGTCCGGACTGGCCAGTTCAGTGCGCGCATCCACCACCAGCACCAGCGCGTCAGCCTCTTCCAGCGCCACCTGCGCCTGGGCATAAATTTCGGCGGGAATCAACTCCGCGTCGTCAGGCACCATGCCACCGGTGTCCACCAGGCGAAACGTGCGGCCCATCCACTCGTACTCGCCATAGATGCGGTCGCGGGTAATGCCAGGCTCGTCGCCGACAATGGAGCGGCGGCTCTTGGTGAGCCGGTTGAAGAGCGTGGATTTGCCCACGTTGGGCCGGCCCACAATGGCCACGAGCGGCACCGCGCCCGCGTGCGACTTGGTTGGGACTACCGACTTATGATACTTTGACAAAACTTGTCTCCCGTCGCCGATTTTTCAGCGACAATGATCAATTCCTTCAGTGACTTTCTAAGTATGGAGTTACCCTGAGTTAGATGCCCGTGAATCATTGCGAGTCACTTTTCCACGAGCTTTGAAAACGTGGAATTCATCGATGCTGGCTGTGCCGGAGCAATGCTCACCACCGGCTTCTTGCCTCGCAGAACGCTTACTTACTGCCTAGGCTCAAATCTCGCACCGGCCGCGAAAGCTAAATCTTCGCCTGAATGGCGCAGACCACAGACTAAGTATACTTAGTCCGCAGGAAGAGAGCAATTTTCAAGAGTTGTTACAAAATCAGGATTCTCTCATCTTGACGGCAGATTTCCGGCCGCCCAATTGCCCTCCCGCTCCATGGAAGGGAACGATGCATATCCACGGAAACCAATAGAATCTCAGTGCGGTCAATCCCTACTACGCAGCGACAGAGAATTCGGCTGCCCGACGCGTGCCGCCGAGGTCCGCAAGAATCTGCTCAAGAGCGCGGCGGAGATCGCGGGCGCGGCAGCCCCGGAAGAGACACTGCTGATCGGCCAATGGCTCGACTCGCGTCCCAGTCAGGCCGAGAGCCATGACCCGTATCACGCCAGCACAGCCGGCCGGGACTCCGACTTCGGCTAAGGCACGGTCCGCATTTTAGCTTTCACGAACCAATCAGCGGAGAATGTCTTCCACACAAACGCGGGAACCAAGCGCACTGCTCAACCCCGGATTCACAGCATTGATATACTAACGATTGGCATAGCTGGTTGCGATGGCCCCCGTCTGAAGGGACATTTGATTGGCTGCCCGGTCCTTTTTTCCGGGGGAAGGAAGAGCATGGGAAAACTTCTGGAATCAATCACCTCGCCCGCCGATCTGAAGCGCTTGAACTTTGCGCAGATGGCCGAGCTGGCGGTGGAGATTCGAGAATTCCTGATTCAGACGCTTTCCAAGACCGGCGGCCACCTTGGTCCGAATCTTGGCGTCGTCGAGTTGACCTTGGCACTGCACACAGTCTTCGACACCCCCACCGACAAGCTGCTCTTTGACGTGAGCCACCAGGCCTACATCCACAAAATGCTCACCGGGCGGCTCGGCCACCTGGATACGATTCGCCAGCCGGGCGGGCTGAACGGCTTCATGCTGCGCACCGAGAGCGAGCACGACTGCTATGGCGCGGGGCACGCCGGCACGGCGCTCTCTGCCGCACTGGGCATGGCCGTGGCACGCGACCTGGCAGGCGGCTCCGAGCACGTGATTGCCGTGGCCGGCGACGCCGCCTTCACCAATGGCATTACCTTTGAAGCGCTCAACAACATCGCCGAGCAGACCAAGCGCATGATCGTCGTGCTCAACGACAATGAATGGTCCATCGACCGCAACGTGGGCGCCGTTGCCCGCTACTTCCACAAGATTGTCACCAACCAGCACTACAACAGCCTGCACGACTCGGCCCGCCGGATTATTGAGCGGGTGGGCGGCAAGACGGCGGTCGAGGTGGCTCGCCGCGCCGAAGAGGCCGCCAAGAGCATGCTCTGGCCCTCCATTCTCTTCGAGGAGTTCGGCCTGCAATACTACGGTCCCATCGACGGCCACAACATTCCCCTGCTGGTGGAGAGCTTCAAGTTCCTGAAGGCGCAAAATCGTCCCGTGCTGCTGCACGTGCTGACGCAGAAGGGCCGCGGCTTTCAGCCGGCGCTGGACCTGCAAAAGAAGTTTCATGGCCTCGGCCCCTTCGATCCCGAAACCGGAGAGACCAAGCCCATTGGGCAGCCCACTTACGCCGAGGTCTTCGCCACCACGCTGGTGCAGCTGGCCAACTCTGATGAGAAAATTGTGGCCATCACCGCCGCAATGCCCAGCGGCACTGGGCTTGATCTCTTCCGGCCGCACCATCCCAAGCGCTTCTTCGATGTGGGCATCGCCGAGGAGCACGCGGTGATCTTCGCCGCCGGCATGGCCACGCGCGGCTACCGGCCCGTCTGCGCCATCTACTCGACGTTTTTACAGCGCGCCTTCGATTGCATCGTCCACGACGTGGCGCTGCAAAAGCTGCCCGTGCTCTTCTGCATGGACCGTGCGGGGCTTTCCGGCGACGATGGACCCACGCATCACGGCCTCTTCGACATTGCCTATCTGCGCGCCGTGCCGGGGCTGGTGTTGATGGCTCCCAAGGATGAGGACGAGCTGGCCGACATGATAGCTACAGCCCTTCAGCTTCCCGGTCCGAGCGCCATTCGTTACCCGCGCGGCGTTGGCCCGGGAGCGGCGCGCAAGCCGGAGCCGCAATTAATTCCCGTGGGCAAGGCTCAAGTGATCCAGGACGGTTCAGACGTGGCCATCCTTGGCCTCGGACCGATGAACCCGCTGGCGCAGGAGCTTGCCGAGCGCCTGGTGAGCGACGGCTATTCGGCCGCGGTCATCAATCCGCGCTTCATCAAGCCGCTCGACCGGGAGATGCTGGCCGACTACGCTGGCCGCGTCGCCGCCTTCGTCACCATCGAGGACCACGTGAGGATGGGCGGCTTTGGCTCGGCGGTCATCGAGGCGTTGCAGGAGATGGGCAGCCCGCTGCCGGTGGTTCGCATCGGCTGGCCCGACCAGTTCATCGAGCACGGAAAAGTCGAGGATCTGCGCTCGAAGTACGGCCTCACCGTCGAGGCCGCCTATGCGCAGGTGATACCGTTGCTGGCTGACCGCCAACGCACACCGAGCCTGCAGACAGTGTCGTAGGTAAATCAAGAAAGGATTGTAGCGCCGGTCTCCTGACCGGCTGTGCTGGCAGCATCCACGCTGCCAGAGATCTCCTGTGGGTCTGGAGACCCACAGGACAGCCGACCAACCGCCCCCATCGAGCAAAGACCGCTCGATGGGGACCCCGACCAAGATGTCGGCGCTACCAATTTACGGACAGACTCTGATCACGGCAGAATCTGGCCGGCGTAGACCCCGAATGGCGCGAGCGTGATTCTTTTAAGCGATGCGGGATCGGCCGCGCCCGGCGACTTCAGCAGCGTCTTGAGCTTGCCGGTGGAGCCGGGTACGCTCAGGCTCACCGTCTGCGGCTCGGCGGTGAAGTTGACCGAAACCACCACCGGCGCCGCGCCCGGAGCCTTGCGCAGCCAGCTCAAAACTTTGCTATTGCTCGCATCCAGCATCGTCTCCGCGCCAAGCGCGAGCGATGGATCGGATTTCTTGAGGTGAATCACGCTCTCGTACCAGGCCAGCAGCGAGTTGGAATCGCGCTTCTCGGCGGCCACGTTGATGGTGGCCGCGCTGGGCGGCACGGGCAGCCAAGGCGTGGCGCTGGCGGTGGTAAAGCCCGCGTTCGCTGTCGCATTCCACTGCATTGGCGTACGCTCGCCGTCGCGGCCCTTCTCCTTTGGCCAGCCGGTGATGCCAATGGGATCTTTCACGTCTTCCTTGCGCGTGGGCGGCGTGGTCAACATTCCAATCTCGTCGCCATAGTAGAACTGCGCCGCGCCCCGGCTCAAAAACAACACTGCCGAAAGCGCGCGCTGAATCTCCGTGTCATGCGCACCGTCGCCATAGCGCGCCTGCAGTCGCTGATTGTCGTGGTTGTCAAAGAGCAGTAACGGAACATGATCACCCATCCCGCTCTCCGCGTCGGTCAGTTTGGCGCGGAATGTGGCCACGTCCAGCTTGTTGATGAACCCCACCTGCGTATCCATGGGCAGATGAAACTCCGGCTTGCCGGCAGGCCCGTACATCTTGGCCAACTCGGCGATATTCGGCAGATAGGTCTCGCCGATCATCACTCGCGTTCCCGGAAAGTCATTCGCCGCGAAGGTATCCGCTGTCGCGCGCATCTCCTGCACCACCGTATGCAGGCCGGGCAGGTTGCTGGTCTTGGTGTTATCCACCACCGGGTCGCCGTAGGCGTTGATCTCCCTGTTTCCGTCCTTGTCCAACACGTAGCCCTCATCGGTCAGCGCGGGATCCTCGAAGAGTTCCGTGATGGCGTCAAAGCGGAAGCCGCCCACGCCGCGCTTCAGCCAGAAGCGAATAATATCCTTGAAGGCCTCATGCACCTTGGGGTTGTTCCAGTTGAAGTCCGGCTGCTGAATATAAAACTTGTGATAGTAATACTGGCGCGTTTTTTCATCCCACTGCCAGGCCGAGTGGCCAAAGTACGACTGCCAGTTGCTGGGCGGCAGGCCCTTGTCGGTCGCCGTCTCGCCCTTGCCGTCGCGCCAGATGTACCAGTCGCGATAGGGATTTTCGCGCGAGGAGCGCGATTCCAAGAACCACTTGTGCTGATCCGAGGAATGGTTCATCACCATATCCATCAGAATGCGAATATGCCGCTTGCGCGCCTCGGCGACAAGCCGGTCAAAGTCCGCCAGCGTGCCATATTTCGGATCGATGTTCTTGTAATCCGAGATGTCATAGCCAAAGTCCACCTGCGGCGACGGATAGCAGGGAGTTAGCCAGATGGCGTCAATGCCCAGCTCCTTCAGGTAGTCAAGCCGCGCGGTGATGCCGTTCAGATCGCCGATGCCGTCGCCATTCGAGTCCTGAAAGCTGCGCGGATAAATCTCGTAGATGACGGCGTTCTTCCACCAGTCGCGCTCGCTGATGGCGGGCTTGGCGGTTTGCGCGTTCGGACTCTGCGCAACGGCGGTCAGCATGGCCGCGCCCATCAGCAGGGCCAGGATGCTCAGATTGAATTTTCTTATGCAATGCATGGCGGTCTCCTTGAAGGAATGCGCTGCTTGTGGATTGACGCACGGCGCGGCGCAAGGCAAAGTATATCACCGGCGATGCAACGCACGGAGTTCGCCGCGCAATCCTACTGCTTCTCCGCAGGCCGTGACGGAAAGCTCGCCTTCATGCGGCCAAAGTCGATGGTGAACTTCGGCTCCTCGCGCGTTCCCTCGATGTGAATGGGAAGCTCGGTGCCAGCGCCGTCTTTCTTGAAGAAGCGGTCGGCGGGCGACAGCAGCAATCCCTTCCAGCCGCCCACCATCTTCGACACTGATGCGTCCATCTTCGCGCTTCCATCAAAGTGCAGCGCGCCACCCTCGATGCCATACGTTCCTTTGAGTTGAATCGCCGCTCCCGGCACGGTGTAGATGAGCGCAGGCAGCGTCACCATTCCGCCTGCCATCTGAAAGCTGCCCTGCATCCGCGATAAAATGCTCGCCGGATCGACGCTCTTCAATTCGTCTGGACGCCCCTGCCCGCGCAGGCTCAGATCCATGATGTGCCCCTGAATCTTCTCACTGCTGAAGCGAGCATTCTCCAAAGCGAACCAGCCGTCCAGCTTCATCCGCTCATGCACCGGCGCCGGCCCCGGCGGAATCTGCAAAGTGGTCTTCACCGTCACATCACCGGTCAGCAACTGCGTGGGCGTGCGGCTGGCCAGACGCATAAAATCCTCGATGCGCCCCCGGTCCACATTCACCGCGAGCGCAATCTCGTGGCCGCCATATTGCTGCGCGCCATCCACCACGGCTTCCCGCAAGCGCACAATCGAACCCTTCACATTGAAGTGCGATTGGCCCAGCGTCGCTTCCACCGGCTCCAGCCAGGTGTCGCCATTGGTGCCGTCCACGCGCGCGTGGAAGCGCGTCGCGAGCCTCATCGCGTTGCCAAAGTGCGTCAGCCGGAAATCCGGCGTCTCGGTCTCGCCATCCACCGTCATATCGCGCAGCGTGCCCGTAAAGCGGCCGGTCGAGCTGAGCGCGCCAGCAATCCCCTTGAAGCTGGCCAGCTCCGCCTGCTCCATGCGGTACTCGCCCTGCAACGGCGCATCGCCAAAGTCCGCGCCCTGCCAGGGGCCAATGCTGCCCGTTGTTTGAATCTTCCCGTGCGGCCGCGGATTGGTCAGCTCGGCGTCAAAGTTGATTGCTTCGCCGGATGCGATATTGGTCAGCTTGAGGCGCGCAATCGTGAACTCCAGTGGCAGCTTGCCCGGCTTGTCGGTCTCCATCACCAACTCGGCGCCGGTGCACTCGACCGTCTCTACCGTGAAGCGAACCAGAGCCGCCGCGTCTTTGGGTTTGCTCCCGCCCGGGGATAAATGCGCAAAGTGCGACCTCGGCGGCAGATCGACGCGCAATCCCTTCAACTCCACCCGCTCCACGCGCACCGGCTGGCCCGGACGGTAGCGCAGCGGTGCATGAAAGCGAAACTCGTCCAGGCTGATCAGCGGCTGGCCCGCGCCTGAGGGAATCGTCACGGCAGCAACCTCGGCGGGCGGCCAGATGCGCAGCCCCTTGCCCTCGGCCCATAGTCCGTTCGCCAGCGAAAGGTGAAAGCTGTCCAGCTCAACCCGCGCATGAAAGCGATTCTCCAGGCTGGCGATGATCTGCGCGCGCAAAAACGGCTCCGCGCGGCGCAGCCCGAACTCCACCATCCCGGCCGCCGCGATCAGTAATAGCAGCAGCCCGCCCGCAATCCACTTCGCAACCCTGTGTCTGCGCCAGAACGATTCACGAATCTCCGACACGGCCGCCTCCCGCTCTAATTGTCGCAGGATTCACTTGAACAAGAGCACACATTGATAAAACCTCGCCCTCCAATGGATAATAGACAGAGAGGCTCCATCGGGTGCATAGCCGCTCACTTCCAGTTATTTGACTCGGGCGCGGCTTGCAACAGCGAGGCCTATTTCACCGGCTAGATCGTTACTTACATCGGAAACAGGCGCGTGCCGCTGAATCTCAGATCTATCCGCCAGTGCGCGGACAAGAAAGGCTTTCCAGGATGAACAGCTTTAATAGTAGGGCCGCACTAACTTCCGGCAATCAGACTTATACTTTCTACCGGCTTGCGGCGCTTGCGGCGCGCGGCTTCAACCTGGGGCGTCTGCCTTTCAGCTTGAAGATACTTCTGGAAAACCTTCTGCGCCGAGAGGATGGCGTAAACATTACAGCCAGCGATATTGAGTTTCTGGCTAACTGGGAGCCAAAAGCCAATCCGGCGCGCGAGATTGCTTTTATGCCTGCGCGGGTGCTGATGCAGGACTTTACCGGCGTGCCCGCAGTGGTCGATCTGGCCGCGATGCGCGACGCGATCCATACGCTGGGCGGCGATCCGAAGCGGGTGAATCCGCTCATCTCAGCCGAACTGGTTATCGACCATTCCGTGCAGGTGGACGAATATGGGAGCGCGGGGGCTTATGACGCCAACGCGTTGTTGGAGTTTGGCCGCAACCGCGAGCGCTATGCCTTTCTCAAATGGGGCCAGTCAGCGTTTGATAACTTCAGCACCGTGCCACCCGGAATGGGCATCTGCCACCAGGTGAATCTGGAGTATCTTGCCCGCGTGGTTTTTACCATGAAGTCAGAAGGCGAGTTGGTTATTTATCCCGATACTGTGGTCGGCACTGACTCGCACACCACGATGGTTAATGGACTGGGCGTGCTGGGCTGGGGCGTGGGCGGCATCGAGGCCGAGGCGGCAATGCTTGGCCAGGCTATCTCGATGTTAGTGCCGCAGGTGGTTGGATTCCGGCTTACCGGCAAGCTGCGCGAGGGTGCGACGGCGACAGACCTGGTGCTGACGGTAACTCAATTACTGCGCAAGCTGGGTGTTGTAGGCAAGTTTGTCGAGTTTTTTGGCGCGGGCGTGGCCGCACTGCCGCTGGCTGATCGCGCGACGATCAGTAACATGGCGCCGGAGTACGGCGCGACCTGCGGCATCTTCCCGGTGGACGCCGAGACGCTGCGCTATCTGCGGCTGACGGGACGCAGCGAGGAACAGGTTGCACTGGTTGAGGATTATTACAAAGCACAGGGACTCCTCCATTCGGCGGATACGCCGGAAGCTGAGTATTCGCAGACTTTGGAACTTGATTTGGCGACGGTTGAACCGAGCGTGGCTGGGCCCAGGCGCCCGCAGGATCGTGTGCCGTTAAAGGACGCGGCAGCCAGCTTCAATCAGCAATTGCCCACACTGTTATCTTCGTCCGCAAAGCCTCTGGGGACGCGCACCGCTGCCAAGTGGGAACGCGGTCCAGTAACGGATGCTGGATTAAGTGAGCCTTATTCAATTAACACAGTGCAAGGTCGCTTCGGCGTCAATCCTGATAAGTATCTTGACCATGGGTCTGTGGTGATTGCGGCTATTACCAGTTGTACCAACACTTCCAATCCATCGGTGATGATGGCTGCGGGAATATTGGCGAAAAAGGCCGTTAAAAGAGGTCTCACCGTGCCGCCCTGGGTGAAGACTTCTCTCGCTCCAGGCTCGCGCGTAGTTACTGACTACTACGCCAAGGCTGGATTGCTTCCATATCTTGAAAAACTGCGCTTCAATGTAGTGGGTTATGGCTGCACCACTTGCATTGGCAATTCCGGGCCACTGCCTGCCGATGTTACCAAGAGTATCGATGAACATGGATTGGTTGTGGTCAGCGTACTGAGCGGCAATCGCAACTTCGAAGGCAGAGTGAACGTGGATGTGCGGGCAAATTATCTGATGAGCCCGCCGCTGGTGGTGGCGTATGCCTTGGCCGGAAGCATTGCTCATAACTTCGAGACAACTGCGCTGGGCAGCGATGAGCAGGGCAATCCAGTTTACCTCAAGGATATTTGGCCCACGCAAGCCGAGGTAGCCGAAGCGATTGCCAAGGGAGTGTCCGAAGAAAGCTTCCGCAAGGAGTACGCAACGGTGAGCCTGGGCGACGCAAACTGGCAGGGCTTGAAATATCCTACTGGCAGCGTATATCAATGGGAGCCTGATTCGACTTATATTCGAAAAGCTCCTTACTTTGACGGAATAACTTTAAAGCCAGCGCCAATTACAGAGATTATGGGCGCGCGGGTGCTGGCTGTGCTGGGCAATTCGGTGACGACCGACCACATTTCGCCGGCAGGCAGCATCAAAACTGATGGGCCTGCGGGCAAGTATCTTGCCGCACATGGAGTCAAGCCGGCGGAGTTTAACAGTTATGGATCGCGGCGTGGCAATCATGAGGTAATGGTGCGCGGCGCCTTTGCCAATGTGCGACTGCGCAACAAACTGGCTCCCGGCACGGAAGGTGGAGTTACTCGTCTTTTGCCTGAGGGCGAGCCGATGAGTATCTTCGACGCCAGCCAAAAGTACGCCGATCGCAGTGTGCCCCTGATTATTCTGGCAGGCAAGGAGTACGGTTCCGGAAGCTCGCGCGATTGGGCGGCCAAGGGACCGAAGCTGCTGGGCGTGAGGGCGGTTATCGCCGAGAGTTTCGAGCGGATTCATCGCTCCAACCTGGTCGGCATGGGGATTCTTCCCTTGCAGTTTGCCGATGGGCAGAATGTAGAATCGCTCGGCCTGACCGGCGAAGAAGTCTACGACTTCCCTGCCCTAACGTCGCTACTCACAGCCAAATTCGCCAGCGGCCGCAAACTTAACGTCAAGGCCACCACCGCCGATGGCGCGGTGAAGCGGTTCGAGGCCGTGGTTCGCATCGACACGCCGCAGGAGATCGAGTACTTTGAGCACGGCGGGATTCTGCAGTATGTACTGCGACAGTTAGCGGCGAAGTAGCTACCAGCGGTGGGGCAGCCGCCTTCGACTTGAGGTGGAAGCGGCGTTATCAGCCCATTCTTTCAGTAGAAAACACGGAAAGAATGGGGCACGGAGCAATTCTGATTAACCAAGTTATTCTGATTATTTGACGGTGGGCGCCGGCGCTGATTTCTCTTCGCTGGCGTCAGTAAGGCGTGCTTTCTCCTTGTTCTCGCTCATTACATGGAGGCGCAGGAAGTTGGTTGCGCCGGAGCGGGTGCGAGTTCCGGCAACGATGGCGATGACCTCGCGAGGCTTGACGTAGCCGTACTGCTCAAGCAGGCTCTCGGCGCACTCGACCATCGCCTCATTGGAGTTGATCTTTGGACAGCGGATGGGGGTGGTTCCCCAGAGCAGGTTGAGGCGGTTGATGGTGATTTCGACTGGGCTGAAGGCGTAGATGGGCGCCGAAGGGTGATACTTGGAGAGCTTGCGCGCAGTCGATCCGGACTCTGTGAACAGGGCAATGGCGTGCAGGTCGAGATCATTGGCGGCGTGCGCTGTGGCCTCGCAGATGGTCTCGGCGATGGAGAGGCGCGGGCGGCGCTGCTTTCGGCGGTCCGTGTACTCGGCCTCCTTGATGTTGAGCTCGGCATCAATCACAATGCGCGCCATCATGGAGACAGCCTCGACCGGGTACTTGCCAATGGCTGATTCGCCGGAGAGCATCACGGCATCGGTGCCGTCGTAAACGGCGTTTGCAACGTCAGAGACCTCGGCGCGGGTGGGACGTGGGTTCTCGATCATCGACTCCAGCATCTGCGTGGCGGTGATGACCGGCTTGCGGAATTCAGCGGCGCGGCGAATGATCCGCTTCTGGAGGGCTGGAACCTGCTCTGGCGGCAGCTCGACGCCCAAATCGCCGCGCGCCACCATAATGGCATCGGCGGCCGTGAGGATACCGTCCAGATCCTCGATGGCCTGGGGTTTTTCCAGCTTGGCGATAATCCACGTCTCGCTTCCGTAGGCTGCGACCCGGTTGCGCACAAGGCGAACATCCTCGGCTGTGCGCACAAAGGAGACGGCGATGGCGTCCACGCCGTTTTTGAGGGCGAACTCCAGATCGTCGGAGTCTTTTTCGGTCAGCGAGGGCACACGCACGGGAATTCCAGGCAGGTTGATGCCCTTGTGCTCGCCCAGCAGGCCTCCGTTGACGATCTCGCAGATCACATCGCCGTCGTTCACCTCTTGCACGCGCAGCTCAATCAGGCCGTCTGAGAGCAGGATCCGCGAACCTTGTTCGACGTTTTCCGCCAGCGTCTTGAAGGTGGTGCCCACCAGCAACGCCGTGCCCGGAACCTCACGCGGCGTGATGGTCAACCATTCGCCGGCGTTCAGGAGCACGGGCTGATGATCTTTCAGTGTTGCGGTGCGAATTTTGGGGCCTTGCAGATCGCCCAGGATGCACAGCGGTTTGCGCTCTTCGCGGCTTACCTTGCGGATCATCTGGATCATCGCCAGTTTCTCCTCAAGGCTGCCGTGGGAGAAGTTTAGCCGGACCACGTCAACGCCTGCTCTGACCAGATTGCGAAAAACGGGCACGGTGTTGGAGGCCGGACCGAGCGTAGCCACGATCTTGGCGCGGCGCTGGACGGTTAAATCGATTGGATTCAGTGGTACGGACGACATAAGGTTGCTCCAGGGAAGGTAAATGTAAAAGGCAAAATCGGTTCACGGGCTGCAAAAACACGTGGATGGGTCCATTTCATTCTGGAAAAGGTAGCACAAACCCTGCTATCTATTATGCAAGAAACAAAGTCAATGGGCAGTGAAAACTGTCACAGACTGGAGGAGTCAGGCTCAGGGCTTGCAGAGTCGGAAGCCCGCTGCTGACGCTCCCGGAAGAGGACGCCGTTTAACTCCGCACCCAGCAGCGCGCTGAGCGAGGTGATGTAGAGCCATACCAGGGTGGCGATGCCGGCGCCAAAGGAGCCATAGGACATTGAATAGTCGGCGATGCTGGTGACGTACCAGCCAAAGGCCAGAGTGGCCGGGAAGCCGACCAGCGTAGCGGCAATCGCGCCAGGGCCTACCAGAACCCAGTGCTCCTTGCGCCGAGTGCCAAAGTGATAGAGCGCTCCGAGAACGCTCACGCTGGTCACAAGCGAGACGGCCCAGCGCACCATGCGCCAGAAGAAGAGCACAATGTGACGCAGTTCATGGCCGGCATTGTCGATCATCCATGCCTCGATCTGGCGGCCAAAGACCAGCACCAATGTGGCCAGCGACAAGGGAACCAGAACAATCGGAACCAGCAGAAGCGCCCGGATGCGCCGCTGCCAGAAGCTCCAACTGTCGCGCGGCTGGCGGTAGGCGCGGCGGAAGCCATCCATAAAAGAAAGCATCATGCCCAGTGCGGCAAATACCGACAGGCCGGCTGCGGAAAGAATCAACTGTGCGGAGTGAAGCCGGCGGGTCTCCAGCGCCGATTGCAACAAAGACATCGAATCAGCGGGCAAAAACTGCTCAAAGGAGTAGCGAATCTCGCCGACCAGCGAAGTTCCCTCCGGCACCTGTGCAAGCAGCGCAGTCAAAACGACCAGCGCGGGAAAGAGCATCAGCATCCCTGAATAAGCAGCCGCCTTGGCTGTGTTGAGCACGTCGTGCTCCAGAGCCAGCCAGATCGCCTTGCGAAAGGATCGAATCAAGAATGCCATGCGCCTCATAAGCAAGAGTAGTGCATCGCGGGTGGCATGAGAGAGGTTTTTTCGTGAAACCGCAAATGCCGCCCGGCTGCCGCCGCAAGCCGGCTATGCGCACGGCCTGCAAACAAATTATCATGATGGGCATATGAAATCCGACATTTTTCGCCCACTTCGCCTGCTGCTGCCGCTGCTGTTTCTCACTGCTCTTACCGTGCTTTGTGCCGCTGCCCAGAGCCGTCCCGTGCCCAACCGCCAATTGGCGTCGCAAACAGTGAATGCCCGCGTCGAGGCGCTGCTCCGGAAGATGACCCTGGACGAGAAGGTCGGGCAACTGGCGCAGTTTTCCGCCGGCTTTGCCACTGGCCCCGGCGCCTCTAACCTGCACTTCGACGATCTTGTAGCCCAAGGGCGCGTTGGCTCCTTCCTCAACGTGACCGGCGCCGAGGCCACCAATCACTACCAGCACATCGTCATGGAGAAATCGCGGCTGCACATCCCCATCCTCTTCGGCCTCGACGTGATTCACGGCTATCGGACCACCTTTCCCATTCCCCTGGCGCTGGCGGCCAGCTTTGATCCCGCTGCGGTGGAGACAGCGGCGCGCTTTGGCGCAACGGAGGCACGCGCCGACGGCGTCAGCTGGGTCTTCTCGCCGATGGTCGATATTGCCCGTGATGCGCGCTGGGGGCGCATTGTCGAATCGAGCAGCGGCGAAGATCCCTACCTCGGCGCGGTGATGGCCCGCGCCTGGGTGAAGGGTTATCAGCAAGGCGACCTCGGCAAGCCCGATTCGGTCGCCGTTTGCGTAAAGCACTATGCCGCCTACGGCGCGGCCATCGCGGGGCGCGACTACAACGCCACGGATATGAGCGAGATCATGCTGCGCCAGGTCTACCTGGAGCCGTATCACGCCGCGGTCGAGGCCGGCGCGGCTACACTGATGAGCTCCTTCAACACCATCAACGGAGTCCCGGCGAGCGCCAACCCTTTGACTCTGACGCAGATTCTGCGCAACGAATGGGGCTTTGACGGCTTTGTCGTCTCCGACTGGGGCGCGGTGAAGGAGCTGCTCAATCACTCCATCGGCGCCGACGGCCAGACCGTGGCCCGCAAGGCTCTGGAGGCCGGCGTGGATATGGACATGGAGGGCAACCTCTATGGAACGGTGATCGCGGCCCAGGTGCGCGCGGGCAAGATTCCTGAAAGCGTGGTGGATGAAGCGGTGCGCCGTATTCTGCGCGTCAAGTTCGCCCTCGGCCTCTTCGATCATCCGTTCACCGAGCAGGGGCAGGCTTACGACGCCACGCCGGAGCGCCGCGCCGCCGCCCGCAAGGTGGCCGATGAAACCCTTGTTCTGCTCAAGAACGAGCCTGTGCAGGGCGCGGGCGCTCTGTTGCCGCTTGCAGCCCACTCCGGAAAGATCGCCCTTATCGGCCCCCTGGCCGACAACCAGAGTGAGATGCTGGGCGCATGGGCGAGCGGCGACGCAAAATATGCTGTCACGCTCCGCCGGGCGCTGGCCGAGCGGCTGGGCGACCGGCTGCTTTATATGCAGGGTTGCGAGTTGCTCGGCGACGACGAAACAAAAACCATCGCACAGGCGGTCGAGACCGCCAAGCAGTCCGACGTGGCGATTCTGGCGCTGGGCGAGCCGGCCGGATCAATGGAAGGCGAAGCCTCCAGCCGCGCTTATCTGGGCTTTACCGGCGCGCAGGAAGAATTGCTGGAAGCCGTCGTGGCCACCGGCAAGCCGGTGATTCTGGTGGTGCTGGCCGGCCGCCCGCTGGAGTTGAAGTGGGCCGCGGCTCATGTGCCGGCGATCCTCGAAGCGTGGAGTCCCGGCGTCGAGGCTGGTCACGCCGTGGCCGATGTCCTCTTCGGCGACGTAAATCCCTCCGGCAAGCTGCCCGCCAGTCTGCCCCGCACCGTAGGCCAGGAGCCGCTCTACTACGCGCAACTGCCCACCGGCCGTCCGGCTGGCGGCGACCTGGGTCATCTGCCCGGAGTCAACGATGAAAAGTTCGTCTCCCGCTACATGGACGAAGAGAACTCTGCGCTATACCCCTTTGGCTGGGGCTTGAGTTACACTCGCTTCAGCTACGCGCAGCCCACAGTCAGCCGCGCAGAGCTTCCGCTGCGCCAAGTGCTCGCAGCCGGGCACAAACCGTTGGTCACGGTCAGCGTGGATGTCAAAAACACCGGCGGCGTGGCCGGAACCGAGGTTGTTCAGCTTTACATTCGCAACACGGCGGCCAGCGTCTCGCAGCCGGTACGCGAACTGAAGGGCTTTGCCCGCGTCACCCTCGCCGCCGGCGAAACCAGGCACGTCGAATTCCCGCTGGGCTTTGACGAGTTGAACTTCTACAACGTGAATGTCAAGCGCACCGTCGAGCCGACGACGTACAAAATCTGGGTGGGAGGCAGCTCGCTGGCCACGGCCGAGACCAGCCTGAAGGTGGTCGAGTAAAGAAGATGAGGGGACCATTCCCCTGCCGAACCCGTACAATAGAAAGCGATGAAGGGCTTTAGCCGCGCACAATCCGCCGTCTTCGGGCTGCTGTTGGCAGCTTTTGTTTGCGTCACCTCCTCCGCCATACTGGCCGAGCGGGTGGAGGATCTGCCCAAACCCACCGATTATGTGAGCGACTTTGCCCATGTGCTGTCGCCCCAGGCGATTGCCCGGCTCGACAGCCTGTGCGCACAGCTTGACCACTCGCAGGCCAATGCGCAGGTGGCCGTGGTGACCATCCACACCCTGGATGGCGTCGACCCGGCGGAGTTTGCCAACGCTCTGGAAGACAAGTGGAAGATGGGCCGCAAAGGCTCGGACCGCGGCGTTCTGGTCTTTTTGGCCGTGGATGACCACAAGCGCCGCATTGAGGTGGGCTACGGGCTGGAAGGGATTCTGCCCGACGGCAAGCTGGGCGACATTGGCCGGGAGATGGTGCCCGATCTGCGCGCCAATGATTTTGACGGCGCTGTGACTTTGGCTGTGGGCGAGGTGGCGCAGGTGATCGCCGCGGACGCCAAGGTCACGCTTACAGAGAACGAGCCGATGGCCGCAACTCCTCCAGCAAGCCACGGACCGGCGATGGGCAGGGTAATCCTGCTGATTTTTCTGCTGCTCTTTTTCGGCGGCTTTCACCTCTTTCGATTCCTGCTTGGCTTTGGCTTGTTTGGCGGCTTTCGCGGCGGCCCGTGGATGGGCGGCGGCGGATTCGGCGGTGGCGGCGGCGACTCCGGTGGAGGCGGCGGATTTGGCGGCTTCGGCGGAGGAGGCTTTGGCGGCGGCGGCGCTGGAGGCGATTGGTAGGTTTTCAGCTTTGACTAGAGGGCTTGCCTGAGGGCGAGCCAGAGGAGAAAAACACCGTATGAGCAAGGGACTTTGGATTGCGCTGGGAGTGGTGGGCGTTCTGGTTTTGGCCGTGCTGATGGCCTTCAGCAGCTACGTGGGCGCGAAGAATCAGATGGTGGCCAGAGACGAAATTGTGAAGGCCGCATGGTCGGATGTGGACGTGCAGTTGCAGCGGCGGCTCGACCTGATTCCCAACTTGGTGGAGACCGTAAAGGGATTCACCAAGGAAGAGAGCACGGTCTTTGGCGACATTGCCAACGCGCGCGCGGGAATGTTGAATGCGCAGGGTCCGGCAGGCAAGATCGCGGCCAACGGCAAGCTCGATTCGGCGATTGGCCGGCTGCTGCTGCTCACCGAGAACTACCCGCAACTGCGCTCGAGCGACCAGTTCATGCGCCTGCAGGACGAACTGGCGGGGAGCGAGAACCGCATCAGCGTAGCGCGGAAACGGTACAACGACGCGCTGCGCGATTACAACACCTACGTGCGCCAGTTCCCCAATAGCATCTGGGCGGGGATCGCGGGCTTCCAGGTGAACAACGCCTTCTTCGAGGCCAGCGAGGCTGCGAAGACCGCGCCGTCGGTCAAGTTCTAGTCCGGCAAATTTGCTTCCCATCCATGAATCAAAGAACGATTCATGGATGGGGCTCCCGGCACCCGCGGTGCGGCCAGCCGCTCGCTATTCGCTTCGCTCGCAGGAATGAAACCAGAACAACGAACCTGCAGCGGTTGCGCCAGCCGCCCGCTCATCGCAAAAAACGCGGGGCACAGTCCCGGAAACTGAGATGAGTGGGGCACCCGCCGCTGGCAATTCAACCGGATTCTCGGCTTGACGAGATTAGCGAACATCTGTTTTAGACAATTTCGCGAGCCCGAGTGCCGTGCTGACTGCCGCTCCGCCTCAATCGCGACCGAAAAGAGGAGGTGCGAAATGGGCAGAATACGGTTTTTCTTCTTCGTTGGACTGATTCTTTTCATAAATGGGACTCTTTCTTGTACCCGGCAGCCCGTGGCCCAACTCCCCTCCGGTTACTTCCATACCACGGGCAATCAGATTGTCTCAAGTAGCGGACAGAACGTCCGTCTCGCTTGTATCGGCTATGACGAGCCAACCGGCAATTATTCGAGCGATATGGCTCTAATCAGGGCGGCAGGATTCAACTGCATTCGGCAGTCCTGGTACGACGCCAAGGCCTGCCCAAACGGGCGCTGTAACTTCTCGACTCAAGACCTGGTTGTCAATGCCGCCGCCACCAATGGGATCCGAGTGATCTGGAGCCACCACAGCAATGAAGGAGTCGATGGCAGCAGCGGAAATAAGGACTGTGCGAGCCAGCAGGAAAACGGTTTCTGGTATGACGTAAACAGTACCCAGGTCATCGCAGGTGTTCAGTGGAACGCGCTCACCGGCAACTACGATGGTTGCGGCACTCTTGGAACGGTTACTTACTCCACGTTCAAAGCGAACTCCGTTGCCATGGCAAAACACTACGCTGGAAACACTACGGTGATCGCTTTTGATCTCTGGAACGAACCCATTGTCGGGGGAGTAAATTGTGGCAACGGTTGCCAGGCGCTGAAGCTGAACTGGGGCGGCAACAACGGCGCCGATCTCAGGCTCATGTGCAACGACACGGGAAAGGCCGTTGAAAACGCCGATCCCGGAGTCCTCATCGTCTGTGAAGGTGCGATCAACTTCACGAGGCAGTATCTCAACGGTGCTTGGTTTGCTAACGACACTGTCGGAATCGGGGATCTAACTGGGGTAAGCTTGGCACCGGTGGACGTGGGTGCGCCGGAAGTAGTCTATTCAATCCACGACTATCCGCATTGGCTCAGTGGACAGAGTCCGGATAGCGGCCCGGACTCTATCACTTTCAGGAACACGGCTTGGGGGTACCTGGTAATCAACAACACGGCGCCGGTGTGGTTGGGCGAAGGTGGGGCGAGTCTGGATGGTTCGGACGGGCAGAGTGGGGACGATACCGCATGGGCCAACAGCCTGACGCAGTATGTAAACGGTCAAGCTACGGGAGGGCCTACCTTCCCTGGTAATCATCAGCCGATCGGGTTCGACTGGTGGTACTTCGGATACGGTCCGGGACAAACCATCGATGGGATCTATGCCGATCCGGCTTTGACGACCTATAGATCGGGGCAACGGCACTATTGGAAAACTCTGCTATATGCACCAAAGTAGCCGGGCGGCGGGTATCCCCAGTCTCAAAAGGGATTCTATCAAGTTGAGGGTGCCCCCGGTTTCTCGCAGTTGGGGACCGGGGAGGAGGAGCCGAAGTGCCGGAAGGCGGGTAGCCCATCTCCCAATGAATCAATCTGGCATTGTCAGCCGTCAACGCCGGCAAAGTATGCGGCGACTTCGTCCCAGTTGTTGACGCGGACAAAGCCCGTGGCGGCGAGGTTGTGCGGGGCGGTGTAGAGCAGGCCCTGGCCCTCGAAGCGCAGAATGTTTTTGGGCAGGTCGTCGATCAGGTAGTCGGCGCGCAGGATGCTCTTGTTGCCGCAGAAGACGTAGTGCGTGGGCGGAATGAAGGGAAAGTGGCGCTGCAGCCAGCGATACTTGGGGCCGAGCGAGTTGGGCACGGTCATGGCCTGGGTGGCGATGAAGATTTCAAAGCGCGCGGAGAGGCTCTGTAACACCCTCTGCGAGCCGGGCATCACGGCCAGATCCTCGAAGAAGTCCTCGGCGTCGAGAAAGGCGCGCAACTGCTGCTGGCGGTCGAGGGGCGCAATCTCCCACAGTCCCTTGCCGGCCAGATCGTCCGGAGTCACGTCTTCGTCAAAGGTCTGGTTGTAGCGGCGGATGTGCTCGGCGAGCGTATCCGCCATCACTTCATCCATGTCCACGCAGACGCGCAGCACGACTACTCTCCCACGGGCTCTTTGGCGACTCTGCGCCTGGGCTTGGGCTTGACTGTTTTCTGCTGCACGGCGTCAGAGGCGGGCGCCATGGACGGATCCCAATAAAGCAGGCGGGAGCAAGTGTCGCAGACGAGCAGTTCGCCCTCGCGCAGTTGGTTCCAAGTCTGCGGGCGAACGCCCATACGGCAGCCGGTGCACTGCTGATTTTCAACGCGCGCGATGCCGGTGCCGCGTGATCCGCAGAGCCGGTCGAAGCGGGCGAGCCACTCCGGCTCGATGAGCGGGCGCAGGGCCTCGCGCTCCAGGTTGAGCTGGGCCAGATCGCGGTTGAACTCGGCCTGGCGCAGATGGATGCGGGCACGAATGTTGTCCAGAGTGACCGCCAGCGACTCGACACGCAAGCGGGCGGCGGCCAGCGCGGCCTCCTGCGCCTCGGTGCGTTCCAGGCTGACGAAATCCTCGGCCTCAAGGCGCTCGACTTCGGCTTCGGAAAAGCGGATCTCGTGCTCAATGGCGTCGGCCTGCTCAGGGGTTTTGACGGAATCAAGCTGAACGCGAAAACGGACAATCTTCTTGCGGAGGGCGTCGATTTCGCGGTCGAGGCGGGCGCGCAGCGTCTCCTCGCGGCTCAGCGCATCCGATGCATCGGCGGCCTGGTGTTGTTGAGTGGCCAGCGCGGCTTCGGCTTGGGCCATCTCCGCCGGCAGGGCCTGCATGGCCTGGTTGAGACGAGTACGTTCCAACTCTACTGCTTGCAGCTTTACGAGGTTTTCAATTTGCTCTAGCATCCGTACGATCAAGTTTACGCCATTGGGCCGTTATTCAGATAATCGGGCGCGGCGAGGCAGCGTGCTACAGGAAGTGCCGCCATTCCTTCTCGGTTTCACAGTAAATAAGGGGTAGGGGGAATAGCCTCATTCTGAACCGGCCCATCCGAGAGGACCAATTCGATTTCAGAGTAACAAGATGCAGTAAATCATCTGCAAGTGTCTTCTCTGATGAATGGGTCTGACTCTGGCCTCCGGGGGGGGGGAGCAAATTTTGGAATGGATTTTCCTCTTGAGCTAGAACTTATTCACTGTTTCTGTATGGGACTTCGTGGTTTCCCACCCTTGCGGCAAGAAGAAGCCGCAAGGATGGGTACGGAGTTGACTCCGCGATCGCTGAATGCTCGACCGCGGCAATGCTTATTGCGAGACCGGCTGCGCGGGCAGCGCCTTGTTTGCCTTGAGCTTGGGCGCTTTGGGCGCGGCCGCCTTGTTTGCGGGCGCGAGAGGCGCGGCGGGCTGACTAGCCGAGCCTTTTTTGATGTGGACATCGCCGTTGTCGGCACTGAGCACAATCCGCGATGAGCCGGAGCCGATTCGTGCGCTCACCGACTTGTTTTCCTGGCCGTTGATGGGCAGGCCAAAGTCTGTCAGGATATCGCCGTTGTGCGTCTGCGCGTTTACCGTGGCCGAGGCATTGGGCGGCAGGGTCACTTCGACGTCGCCCTTGCTGTTTTTGGCGTCCACACCGTAGTTGCCGGCCGGCTCGATACTGATGCGTCCGTCTTTGTCTTCCACGTAGCTGTCACCGGAGATCTGGCTCAGCTCCACGTCTTTGGAGTGGGTGACGACATGCACCGGTCCGCGCGACTCGCTTACGCGCAGCTCGTCGGAGCTGAGGGTCAGGTCGCCGGGCAGCCCCGCCACTTCGAGATCGGTCACGGTGGTGTGCAGATGGATGTCGCCGGAGACGTTTTCGATGTGCACGTCGCCGACGATGCCACCGTTTTGCGTGATTTTGCCCTTGATTTCGGAGAAGGTGACGTCGTTCAAGTCGCCCTCAACGCTCAGGTCGCCCTGCACATCGTGGGCGGAAAAGTCGTGATTGCCGTCAGAGAAGCGCGCCTGAACCGAACCGGCAATGGCGCTGAGGTGAACTTCACCGTGCGCCGCGACATTGATGCCGGCGCCGAGACCCGCCGCGGTCACATCGCCTTTTCCTGAGTTGATGCTCACGTGGGCGTTTTTGGGAACGGTAATCGTCAGATTGAGCCGTCCGCCGGAATTGCTCTCCGACTTGACCAGCACGGCGTTGCCGCTAACGGTCAGGTGGGCGGCCTCCGAGTCGAAGATCTTCTGGGCGTCGGCATCCGAATTGGCGTAGGCCACTTCGCGCGCTTGCACCTCGATGACGGAGCCGTCGCCCGCGGTTACGCTGACGTCGCCGCGAGGATTCTCAATATCGATGGCAGCGTTCGAGGGAATCTGCGCGTTCAGCAGCTTCTGATCGAAATCGTGCTCAGGCTGGCGAAAGGTGTTGAAGAAGTCGTCGTCCTGGTCGCCAAAGTGAGAGCTGAATGGACCCCACCAGTCGCTCCAGCCGGCGGCGCCAAAGCCGAGGAAGGCCAGCAGGATGAGCAGGCCGACAAAGCCGCCGCCGCGGCGCACCGGGGTCTTGCGGCGCAGATCGATGGTCCACTCGCCCAGCAACAGCAGGCCGGCGCCAATCAGCAGCATGGGCCACCAGTGGCCATACCAGCTCCAGAAATGGCCGGCATCGAGGCGGCCGGTCATCAGCAGCAGAGCCACCACGCCAACGCCGATCAGAATGATGGGGCCAACGACCGAGGGAACGCGCGGGCCATACACGCCAACACAGTTGACCTTGGCTGCGTAACGCTGGGCCTTCCAGGCTTCGCGCTGTGCGCGCCATGCGGCCTTCTGCTGTTCGCGATAAGCGCGGTACTGGTTCTTGGCGTCGAAGGGCGGAATCGGGGGCGGCGCACCGCCCGGAGGTGTGAATGGAGGTGTGGTGCTCATGATTGTCCTCCTTCGGAGTTGGTATTGCTGTCACCTGAGTGGGACGGCGGGATGTAGGCCACAGGCTGTCCCGGGTAGGGTGGAACGCCCGTGGCCGAGCCGGGATTGGGCGCGCCGGGATAGATTGCGGGCGGATAGTCTCCGCACGAGGCCATTACCGCGCGCTCAGCCAGCATCAGTAAGCCGAGCAGGATCAGCACGAGCGGAAAGAACCAGTGCCAGAAATGGTCGATGAAGCCCATCTGGTGCAACAAAGCGATGGAGCCTGCCAACAGCAGAATCAAAGGCCAGCGCAGGCGGTGGATCATGATGTAATGGTTCATTTGGAACCTCCTTGAGTTTCATCAATACGGCGAACGATCAACCAGATGCCGAGCGCAATGAGCAGAACCGGCCAGGCAAACTCCAGAAGGCGGCCGTGGAAGATGTCCAACTGCGCGAGCAGGAAGAGGATTCCCAGCGCAATCAGCACGATGGCTCCGACCGGCTCTCTGCGCCCGCAACAAAACGGCGAAGTGTACGGGATTTGAGAAGGCGGCAACGCCTGCCCGTCAGCCGACTCCTGCCCCGCGCCGGGCTGAACAGGAGTCTGCGGCCGTCCGCCAAGATTCAGCCAGCTGCCCACCTCGTTCAATCCAAAGGGATCGGGCAGCGGCAGGCCGTCGCGCAGCGCCCGCGCGGTGTGATAGGCCTCAAACGACTGGTAGAGCACCCAGGCGGCGATGAACAGCCCGCAGATGGGGTAACTGTTGGTGATGCCGATGAGCACCGCAAAAACGATGACGTGAAGGAAACCCTTGAAGAACTGGCCGTTGTACATGGCGCCCACGCCGGGGACCAGTCCCAGAACGGCTGCCGCCGCGGGGTTAGGCCCGCTGGGTGGCGGCGGGACAAAGGGCTGTTGAGAGAATGCCTGATACTGCTGTTGCCATGCTGCGATGCAGTCCTTGCAGAGAATCTGCCCTGCCTGAACAGCTCCCAGCGCCCCGGAGGCAATGCAATCCTTGCAGAGCGGCCTGCCGCAATTCTGGCAAAAATAGACCGCCGGCGTACCACTGTGATTTACGCAATCCATAAAATGCTCCTTTCCCGTAATTCCGTCTGGGAGCCGCCGGAAAACGCGGGCCTTTTCTGAAACGTCAGGGAAGTTTCCAAAAGATCTGAAATGTTGAAGGTTGGCTCCTCAGCCGGCTCCATGACCGGAGTGGCTGACTGCTCGGAAGGCAACTCCCGCAGGCGCTCGGGAGCCTGCTTCGACTCGCCCGGAGCCTGCTCCAGCTGCTTGCGCTGGTTCTGTTGATCCTGGCGCACATCCTCGGCTGCGCGGTGCAGGTCGCGCATCCGGGACTGCACCTCGTAGACCAGCCGCGAGTGGTCATAGTAGCGGATGATGGGCGTCGATGCCATGGTCAGGCGCCGCTCCATCACCGAGCGAATCGCAGCGGGCCTCAGGCTGCTGAAGCGCAGTTCGCCCAAGCGGACGCCGGTCACATAGAGCGTCATGGCGATGGAAAAGAAGGCCATCGCCGCGGTCATCAGCAGGCGGGGTTCGGCATAGCGCCGCACACTGCCCATGAAGCCGGGGCGCTGCCATGCGGGAATCATGACGGGATGAATGGGCATAATATGGCCGCCGCTGACTGCCAGTTGCTGGCCCGTCACCTGCCCAGGCCCTGTTCGCGCCAGAATTTTTTCCTGCAGCCCGGCGGGAATCTCCGGCTCAGGCGAGAGAAACTCCAGCCACTCGCGGCCCTTGCGCGCCTCTTCAAAGAGCTTGGCGCAGAGCGGGCAGACGGCCAGATGAGCGCTGAAAGCGGCCTCATCGCCGGGCTTCAGCAGCCCGTCCAGAGCCTCCGCCAAAAGCATCTCCCACTGCTCGCAGCCGGGAAGATTCGAATTGTTCATGCGCTCTGTCATCACATTACCTCCCGTTTATTACGTTCCAACAGCCTCGCCAGTTCCGCGCGGCCACGGCTGATGCGGGATTTGACTGTTCCTTCGGGAATCTTGAGCACCTGGGCGATCTCCTTGTAGTCCATATCCTGCAAATCGCGCAGAATGACCGCCTCGCGCAGATCCACCGAGACACGCGCCAAAGCTTCTTGCACCATCTTTGCCAGCTCGTTGCCGGCCGCCAACTCATGCGGCGAAGGGCCGCGCGCCGTCAGCCGGTCAATCGGCTTCAACTCCTCGGCGGAGTCCCAGCCGTCGTCCAGCGAGCTGGTCGCCCGCTGGTTGCGAGTGCGCCGGAAGTGGTCCACCAGCAGGTTGCGGGTCATAGTTGTAATCCACACCTGCAGGGAGCCGCGCCCCAGATCGAAGCTGCCGAGGTTGGAATAGATCTTCAGGAAGACATCCTGGGTGAGGTCCTCGGCGTCAGAGGAGTTGCCGGTAAACCGGTAGCAAAGCCCGTAGACGCGCCGATGCTGGGCACGGACCAGCTCAGCCCATGCGTCGGAATCGCCGTTTATGCAGCGGCGGACAATTTGCGGCCAGTCTGGAGAGCTTTCGATCTGCAACGAAGCTGCCTCTCTGGGCACAGGGATCATCACCGGCTCCAAAACCGCGCTGGCGTAATCGGCATTGCGCGCCGGCGACTGAAGCCCTATGCCGTTCCGGGATTGGGTTTGACTGGCGCGCGGCGCCGGAGCGGCTGCCGCCGCCCATCCCATCCCGTACCAGCTTAATGTACTCACGCATTGCATATTGCGTTAGTACGCAGGATTTGCCGAGATGGTTCCCGGAATTGTCGTAAATGACGGAAGCGGGCAGGTCGCGCCCGTCATTTGCCGCCGCAAACGCACGTCTTGAAGCCCTCGGCCGTAGGCTGATCGAGGCTGCACACGTACGCCTGCCAAAATGGTCCCAACGCAAAGCCGTCCGCACCCTTGTAGAAATGCTTCTGATAGGCCTCGCTCTCGGCGCTGCTGCCAGCAGTGTCGGCCCGCAGGCGTCCAATCAGATCGCCCAGCGACGCGGCGGTAAAACTCGCCTCGTGGTAGGTTTCGTCAAAACCATACTCCCTGGCCCACCTTGTTCCCACGCCGGTTGTGTTCGACGCCACATAAACCTGGTAATCCAGCAGCGTGGCCGACGAGGGCGCAACCTTGCCCAGGAGAAACGAGGGCAGATTGCCGTCCACCGGCGTAACCGAGGCCACGACCTTCACCGGAACTCCCGCCTTGCCGCCCAGCAGGTGCAACTCATCCATGTGGGTGTGTCCGAAGATCGCCAGCCGCACCATATCCGCGTGGCTGGAGAGCAGGTTTGCCAGCGCATTGGAGGAGAGAAAGGTCTCCGCGCTTCCGTCCGTACAGAGGCGAAGCAGCCTTCCCGGCGAACTGCGCGGATTCACCGACGGCGGCAGGTGTCCCACGAGCCAGACATTTTCGCCCCGCTGGCGCGCGCCGTCGAGCTCCCGCGCGAGCCAGGTAAGCTGCTCCTGCGCGCCCTTGCGGTCGGCGCCGTCGGCCTCGCAGTTGGCGAAGTTGGCCATCATATAGGTGTCGTCGATGACCAGCAGCCGCGTCCGCTCCATGGGAGCGGACATTGTCACCGCGTAGTAGCCGGCCGACTGGTAGGTTTCCAGCGCTAGCGTGCGTTCTTCCGCGCTCACCCCCACCAGCCCGTCGAGCATTGCCTGAACGGTCGCCTTGAGGTAATCGTCCCGCACATCGAGACGGTTGTGATTGCAGCGCGAGTCGTTGTTGCCCAGCGCCAGGTAGACCGGAATTCCCTTGAAGGCGGCCTCCACCTGTTTCATCACAAAGACCGTCGTCTTTTCGGCGAAGGCAGCCGAGAGCGACTGGTCGTCGCCGGCGGCTTGAGACAACTTGAGCGCCGCGCGATAGCGGCAGTCCAGATTGTGCACCAGCAGATCTCCGCTGACCACCACGAAGCGCGCATCCGGCGCCTGCGCGCGGGCCGCCCGCAGACTGCTGCGCAGCAACGCATAGGATGAGTCCATCTGCCGGCTTCCGCCGCAGGCCTTCTGCACCGCAGCTGAATCCGCCGCCTGCGTGGGCGACTGCGCGGAGCTGAGAATCGCTTCCCAATCTTCCAGCGGCGCCTTCAGCAACAGCGGAAGCTTCGCTGGATCGTGAAAGGGATCGAGGTGCAGATCGCTGAGCATCACTACCGTAGCCGTGGCCGGTTGGGCCGCCGCAGCAGCCTGCGCGAGCGCGCACTGGGGAAGCAAGCTCGCCAGCGCCCCGAGCGCCACAAACCATCCGAGAACGCCGCGTGACCTTGCAAGAGTGTTCATCCGTTCTCCTGTCCTGGATAGATTAGAGCAAAATCAGTGTTCTCACGGGTCCAAAAAGTGTGTGCATCGTGGCGTTTTCTTGAGGAAAACGACTCTTGGCCGCATCATCTTCTCGTATTACAACTCTGATTCTGCTTTGCCCTAACAGCATCTTCAGGATGAATGACATTGCCGACACGCAGATCCGGGGGCTAAAGCCCCGAACCGTTTAGAGACCGCATTCGGCACGGCTAAAGATGTACCCTTTCAAAACAGCGGCTGGATGAGGGAACAACGTATTGAAACTTCACTGCTATTCCACCTTTGCCGCAATCAACGCGTCAAGGATGGGGCACCAGGCAATTCTCATACGCAAATCCGCCGCATGGCCGTGCTGCGCGGCCATGCGGCGGAGTGTTTTGCTCTAGCCGCGGCAACCGTCGCGCCTATCAGTGTTATGGCTGCTGATAGGCGCCGCGGTCGTAGCCTTTGGAACCGGGGCGCGGGTTTCCGGCAAAGTCAGTTGCGGGCGCCAGATCCGAGGTGCCGGAGGCGACCGCGGGGCTGGAGGGTGAGACGGTGAGCAGGACATCGAGCGGATTGGCGTCGGCCGGGTCCACATAGAGCGGGTCGGCGGTCAGGTCGTGGGCGCCGTTGGCGACATCGCCGGTGTTGCTCCCGTTGTAGTAGAGGTTGTAATCCAACAAAATGGACGATGTGGTGCCGACGTCAACTGCAACCGGATTCTGGCCGGTGGCGCTGTAGAAGATGTTGTTGACGGCGTTGACGTCTTTGGTCTGGTTGAGATCCAGCTCGCCGCGGCCGCTCAACGGCGGATTGGTCACGTTCTGGTAGCTGGAATTGTTGACCACATCCACGTGGTCGCTCTCGAAGACTTCGATTGCCGAGCTGCCGTTGGCGTAGATCACGTTGTTGGCGATGAGCGTTCTGCCGGTATAGGCGGGCAGCGGGTCGTTCGACGAGTTGTAGACGGAGTTGCGCGTGGAATCGATGATGATGGCTTCGCCATCGGTAATCGCGGGCGGGTTGACGTTAAAAGTGGGGATGAGCTGCTTGTTGCCGAAGAGGCGGTTGCCGGTGATGAACATCTTGTAGTCGGTGGAGGTGTCGGAGTTCCAGTTTTCCCAGGTGGAGATGCCGCTAGCTCCGTAGATGGAGTACCAGGCGGTGTTGTAGATGGTGTTGCCGGAGATGGTGACGTAATCCGCCCATGCGGTGCCAACGCCGCCGCCGCCGCACTCGCTGACAATGTTATTGAGAATGTTGATGTGGTTGGGCCGTATAGTGTCAGTCCCCGAGCGGCCGTCGATGGCGATGCAGTTGCCGTTGAAGGCAGGATCGGGGGTGGTGGTGGACTGCGCCTGCGCCTGCGCCAGTGTTACATTGGCGTTATTGCCAATGACGGTGAAACCACTCACTTCAATATAGGACGCCGTGGATTCAATGTAGATGCCTTCCCATCCGTTGAAGGAGACAACCGGAGTCTGGCCGGGATAGGCCTTGTATTTGATCCAGTTAGTTGCTGTGCCGGGGTTATAGATGTCGAGAACATCGCAGGTGGTGCAGATGTTGTTGGTATATGTCCCATTCATGGCATAAACGGTGTCGCCGGGCTGGGTGAGAAGTTCGGCGTGCTGCAGGGTTCGGAAGGCAGTGGCTTCGGTGAGGCCGTCATTCGAGTCGCTGCCCGTGCCGCTCACATAGTAAGTGAGGGAAGAGACGGGAACGGAGTAGCTGGCGATGACGTTGGTATTGGCGCTCATGTTCACATTGCAGGTAACAGTGGTGGCGGTGGTGCATCCGCTCCAGGAGGAGAAGCTGTTGCCACCAGCCGTGGCTGGCGCAGTGAGCGTAACCGATGTGCCGGAGTTATAGGAGAGCGTGAAGGCTGTCGAGCCGGAGGTATTACTGTTGTTGTCGGCGGGTGAAGCGCTGATGATGACACCGCTGGAGGGGTAGATCGAGTTTACCGTAAGCGTGTAGACAACGGGCGTGGTGTAAGTAGCAGTAACGGTATAACTCGCGTTCATGGTCACATTGCAGGTGAGGTTGCTGGAACTGCCGCACCCGCTCCAGGAGAGAAACATATTGCCGCCGGCCGTGGCTGGGGCGGTGAGCGTGACCGCGGTGCCGGAGCTATAAGAGCGCGTGAAGCTGGTGGTTCCGTTGCCGGCGCCGTTTATATCAGCGGGAGAGACAGCGATAGCGGCACCGCTGTTCGGGTTGACCGTGGTCACGGTCAATACATAGGTCGAGGGCGGAGGCGTGGTCGTGGTCGAGCTTCCGCCGCCGCCGCAGGCTGCCATCAACAAGGTCAATGCGCTGGAAATAACCAGCGCAACACAATTCCTGGCGTTCATCCGATTGCCTCTCTTTTGCTCTAATGGCGTGGACCGCTGTCGAGTATTGACTCCGGGACGCTCTTCTGCATATCGGAGCAATTATACAGCCTGGCAAGACAAGACGGCCTAGGCGCCGATGGAGACGCTGTAGTCGGGCAATATGCCACATTCGGCGGCCATGCGGAAGAAGACTCTCATGCCTTCGATGCACTCTTCGTCGAGTATGTAATGAATGTTGGAAGTCAGATAAGCGCGAATGGTTGCTTCGGGGATGGGGATGCGCGAGGACCACTCGGCGGTCAGGGCGTCGATGTTCCTGAGGCCGTGGTCGCGGGATTGGATGAAGTCGACGGCTATGGAATCCCAGGTCTCAAAATCGAGACTTGGGGCGCCCGAATTTGTTTGCGCAGCACACCAGACAGCAGAGACGAAGGGCAGGCCGGTGAGGGCGCGCCACTCGGCGGCCAGGTCGTGGTAGACCAGCTCAACGCCGGAGCGCTCGAAGCGATTGACGCGCTCTTCCAGGGCCAGCAGGGCGGGGTCGCCGATGAGGATGGCGGCGTCGGCTCGCTCCAGCATTGCGTCGAGGTTGGCGGCCGCCGGCAAAAAGGGCACATCGGGATTGCCCCAGTGGCGTTGAAAGAGGATGCGGGCGTAGACAAGGGTGGCTCGGCTGGCCGAGTCGGCTGCCACCGAGCGCAGATCGGCCAAGGGCTGGCTGGCGCGGCGCACCAGCAGTAGCGACCGTACACGGCCCTTGGAGGCGATAACGCAGCCGGGGAGAATACGCAGTCCGGGGGGGGTGGCCAACGCGGCGATGGGGATAAGGCCAATGTCGGCCTCGCCCGTTGCCAGCCGGTCGGCGCACTCCGAGGGCATCATGCGATCAATTTGATAGCGCAGAGCAAGTGGGGCCGCAACCGGTGGGTGCTCGAAGTCCCACATCAGGGGCGCGGGATTGAGGAAACCAATGGCGGCGATGCGCAGGCGAGATTGCTGGACGGGATTCACGCTCTCTTAGAGTACTTCTCCGGGGCAGTGGATTCCAGAGGAAGAGATGGCAGGAGGCATTCGCTGGGCTTGATTATTTCCAATCGAAGAAGGGATTATGAGCAAAAACGCAAGGATTTACGAGCTTTACTTTCCTGTGAAGAAAATAAAATATACAATTCTCGGACAGTGACTCTTTCATGACGACGATGCCTCAAACTGTGCTTTCGCACTCTGGCGCTCCATTGGACGAAGACCGGCTGGCCTGGCTGGCGCTGGTGTTGGCGCCCGGTCTGGGTCCCAAGCGCATTCTGGACGCGGTGAAGCAACTGGACGCGCCCAGCCAGATTTTCACGCTGTCGCTGACCGCGCTCGAAGGACTGAGATTTCCCGCCCAGGCGGCGCAGTTTTTCTTTGACGGCAAGGCGCGGGCAGCGGCCGAAGAGGAGTGGGCGAGCGTAGCAGCGCAGGGAGCGGCGCTGGTGACCTACGGCTGCCCGGAGTATCCCGAGCGGCTGAAGGAGATCTACGATCCGCCGCCGGTGCTGTGGGTGCGTGGGTCAACCCGGCTGCTGAGCCGCCCGGGAATCGCGGTTGTGGGTACGCGACACCCGTCGCCCTACGGTTCAGCCGTAGCGGAGATGCTGGCACGAGATCTGGCTGTCCGGCGGCTGCTCATCATCAGCGGCATGGCGCGGGGCATCGACTCCTGCGCCCACCGCGGAGCACTCGAGGCGCGAATGCCCACCGTGGCCGTTTGGGGCACGGGCATTGACGTGGTCTATCCCAAGGAGAACAAGAAGTTGGCCGAGGAGATTCTCGCCCACGGCGGCGCGATTGTGAGCGAACTGCCGATGGGCACCTTTCCCGCACCGCAGAACTTTCCTCGCCGCAACCGCATTCTGAGCGGGCTGAGCGTGGCCGTGCTGGTTGTGGAGGCGGCGGAGAACTCCGGCACGCGCGTGACCGCCCGCTGCGCCGCCGACCAGAATCGCGACCTCTATGCCGTTCCCGGCAACGTGACCAACAAAGGCTCCTGGACGCCGAATACGCTCATCAAGCAAGGCGCGAAGCTGGTGGCCACGTGGGAAGACGTGTGGGAAGATCTACCTTCGCAGGTGCGGCTGGAGTTGGAGGCCGAAGCGCCGGCGGAAGCCAAATCCGTAACTACGGCATCGCTGTTGCCCGACCCGGTTCTGCGGCCAGAAGAGGCGCTGGTGCTGGAGGTTCTGCATCAGGACAAGACCCTGCAGATTGACGAAATTCTCGAAGTGCTGGAAACACAACTGACCTCTTCGGAGGTCTTCATGGCCCTCTTCGAGCTGGAGATCACCGGCCGGGTGCGCTGCCTGCCGGGAAAAAACTATGTGCGAACGATTTAAGAGCAGGGAACAGGGAATAGAGATTAGGGAACAGCCGCCGGGTTTTTTCTGATCCCTGTTCCCTCTTCCCTATTCCCTGCTTTTTTGAGCGTCTGATTTCCCTTTCGCGTCCATACGTTGTAGGATTTCCACGGATGGTTTTGAGAATTTCGCCCGCTTGATGAGGAATTGATCCCATGAATCGCACCGAATCGAACTCTTGCACTCGCCGCGCCTTGCAGCTGAACGGTTTCACATTGATGGAGTTGCTGATCGTCATGGCCATCATCGCCATTCTGATGTTGATTGCCATTCCCACCATGGGCAACCTGACGCGCCAGGCCAACGAGATGTCGGCGATGCAGTCGGTCCGCGCCATCATGCAGGCGCAGTTGCAATACTCCACGACCTATCCGGTGAATGGCTTTGCCTGCTCGCTCACCGCGCTGGGCGGCGATCCCAAAACCGGCGCGCCCAGCGCCACATCGGCACAGTTGCTGCAGAGCGACCTCTCCTCCGGCATCAAGTCGGGCTATATGTTCACCATCAGCAACTGCACCAAGGTGAATCTGAACGGCACGGACCGCATCACCGGCTACCAGGTTACGGCGGTTCCCGAAACCGTTGGCAAGACCGGCAACCGCGGCTTCTGCAGCGACGAGTTCGGCACCATCAAGCAGGACCCGGCGGGCGGCACCAACTGCGTCCAGAATGTCGGCCAATAAAGATGAAGTGCGGCGGCCCTTTGCTGGTTGCCGCGCTCTCACAATGCCACAAGCCTTTATCGGAATTACTGGTGCGGCGCCCGTTATCGCATGGACGCTCGCATTGCTTCTACATCGCCAGAAAGTTGCGGATCATCTGGTGTCCGCCCTCGGTCAGCACGCTCTCCGGGTGGAACTGCACGCCTTCGATGGGCAGGCTGCGGTGGCGCAGGCCCATGATGATCGACGACTTTCCATCGGCGCTCGCGGTGCGCGCTGTGACCATCAACTCGGCGGGCAGCGACTCTTCGGCCACAATCAGCGAGTGGTAGCGAGTGCAGGTGAGCGGCGACGAGAGTCCCGCGAAGACGCCCTTGCCGTCGTGCGTAATGGGGCTGGTCTTGCCGTGCATCAGGTGGCTGGCGCGCACCACCTGGCCGCCGAAGGCCTCGCCGATGGCCTGATGGCCCAGGCAAACGCCCAGAATCGGCGCCTTGCCCGCCATATGGCGGATCAGCGGAACCAGGATGCCGGCCTCGCTCGGCGTACACGGCCCCGGCGAGAGCAGAATGCGCTCGGGCCGCAGCGCCTCAACCTCGGCGACACTCAGCTCGTCGTTGCGGCGCACCACAACCTCGGCGCCCAGTTCACCCAGGTACTGCACAAGGTTGTAGGTAAACGAATCGTAGTTGTCGAGAACGAAGACCATGTGGTTTTAGTGTAGCGCGGCACCTGCGGTGGGGGTTCTTTTGAGATGGAGGAAGAAAGGACTTTTATGCCCCTGAAGAGAACAGCAAGTGGATTGGCCCTTAGGCCCGGATTTTTCTTTGACTGGAAAAACAAGGCCGGGTACCCGCGAATATGGTAGACAACCTGGAGCGTGTTAAAATCGGAAGCCGTACCAACCTTGTCCATAAGGCATCAACATGACTCAACAAAGCGGACTATAGTTCAATCCCATGCCTCCGATGTCCGCCCCAACAACGTAACCGGAGTCCTCCAATGAAATGCCTGAACTGCGGTACCGAGATGACCACCAACCAGGTCGTCACCAAGAAGGACATCATCTCCTATGATATGTGCGATAAGTGCGGCAGCCTGTGGCTGGATGCCGGCGACCTGGACAGGATGGCCTTCAACACTTCTGGAAGCATCGAATACTGCGAAGAGATCGGGACGGACGAACCCGAAAAGAAGCCAAAAAAGTGCCCCCGCTGCGACGACTTCAATCTGAGCAAGGTGAAGTTCCTGGAGTCCGACGATATTCATCTACATTTTTGCAGAAACTGCGGCGGCTTCTGGCTCGACGGCGGCGAGTTAAATCTGATCGATGAGGTTCTCGCCGAGGACAGGCCGGCCACCGATAAGATCATCGACAAGATCGACGAGGAGAATATTCCGGTCGTCTCCAAAATCATGTCCAAAATCATGCCGATCCAGGGTCACGGTTTCTCCGACTTCGTCAACAACGTCCACGTTCCCTACTGGTACAAGAGAATCAAAAAGCCAAGCTCTGAGACGGACTTTACCGTGGAAGTTCCTCCGATCAAGGGCGCGGTCAAAAAGGAGAATACCGCCGATATTTGTCCTGTTTGCGGGCAAAATCTGTTTGTGTATTCCATCTTCTCCATGGATTTTGAAGGCTGCCCGAAGTGCAAGGGAATGTGGCTGATCAAAGACGAGCTGCGAAAGCTGAAGAACAAGGTGAACGAAGGCTCTATGCACTGGCTGAACGACGAAATCGACGACATGGAGAAGACGAGCGCACGTGTGACCAACCGCTGCTGCGTGAAATGCAAGACGACCAAAATGGTCTCCGTCATCTTCGGCAAGTCCTCCGTCATTGTCGATTGGTGTCCGCAATGTCACGGAGTCTGGCTCGATAAGGGAGAATTCGAGACAATCACTGCCTATTTAAGGGCGGAACTGGACGCCATGCACCCAAAGGACATCGAAAAAATCGTAGCGGAAGACATCGAACGCGTCTGGAGCGGAGGGCCGGAGACTCGGGTCCAGGAGCTCTTGGATGCCCGTGCCGCCGTCTCTGCCCTCATCAACACCACCATCTTCGACCATCCTGCTCTGTACGGGCTTTGCACGACCGCTGGTTCAATTTCGCGATCAATGTAGAAGCGGTGCCCCATCCATTCCGCGCTTTTTGCGGAATGGATGGGAAAACCACGAACCCCATGGCATTCAAGCGCCGACTGGCCCCATCGCAGGTGCTTTGCAGATAATTAACCACCGCTGTCACACAATGGAAGAACTGTGAGGAGCGGGCCTTGACGGGTGATTGTCTTACGATATAGGAGAAATCCGGTTGACCCCCACCCCCCCTACCCTGTGGAGGCCTGTTTTTAACGCTTCATTTGTTTGTAACTATCATTGAATCAATCGTTTGATTTTTTGAAATGTTGACTTATTGGTAACTGGAAACCCCGCATTTTGCCCTGTTTTTAGCCCCAAAAGCCCCTTTGTTAAGCCGTTTTTTAGCAGAATCAATCGGTTTTTGATCGCCAGTTGCGCACACGCCACGCATCTGTAAAACTCATACCGATGGTTCTTCATTTTCTTATTCAGGGACGGGTGCAGGGCGTGGGCTTTCGCTGGTTTGTGCAGCGCGAGGCCGGACTGCGCGATCTGCGCGGCTGGGTAAGCAACACGGAAGAGGGAGAGGTCGAGGTCGTGGCCGCGGGATCGGATGAATTGCTGGCCGAGCTGCGCGCCAAATTGCGCGAGGGGCCGCGCGGCGCCCGCGTCGACCGTCTGGTTGAGAATCAACTGGCCGACTCCGAGGCCGGCGAACTGGATTCGTTCAGAATCGATGGCGCGTGGTAACGGCAGTGGACAGTGAACAGTGAACAGTTCCCGTTCGGTAGCGTGAGCATCTCGTTCTTCCCAAAGAATCGCTTCTCTTGGCTGATGCAATCGAATCGATTCATCGGGTTGTTAACCACTGTTCACTGTCTACTGACCGCTGTCCCGCTATAATCAGTACGAAGCTCAACAACCAACTGAGATCAAGGAGCAGCCTGCCGTATGCCCGAAGCAATCAAGCCCATCGATGTGGAAGCCCTGAAGGCGCTGGTGCGCACAGTGCCCGATTTTCCCAAGCCGGGGATTCTCTTTTATGACATCACCACGCTGCTCAAGGACAAGACCGGTTTTGCGCGGCTGATTGACGCGCTGGCGGCGCACTATCTGGAGCAGAAGATCGACCTGGTGCTGGGCATCGAGGCGCGGGGCTTCATCTTCGGGCCGGCGCTGGCTTACCGGCTCAACGCGGGCTTTGTTCCGGTGCGCAAGCCGCGCAAATTGCCGGCTCCGGTGGCGCGCGTCACGTATGAGCTGGAGTACGGCAGTGACACGCTGGAGATTCACCTGGACGCGATTGCGCCGGGCCAGCGCGTGGTGCTGGTGGATGACCTTTTGGCCACCGGCGGCACCATGGAAGCCACCATCAAGCTGGTCAAGCAGCTTGGCGGTGAGATTGCCGGTCTGGCCTTTGCCATAGAACTGGACTTTCTCAAGGGCCGCGAGCGCTTCACCGAGTACGACGTCTTCAGCCTGCTGCACTACGACGAGTAAAGGGGCCAAGGCCCGCGCCCGATGGCCACGCACATGGAGGCTTGATGGTGGCCTGAATCACTGGCCGGCAACCTCCACGATGGCGCTCTCCGGCCCGGTCCAGGCCGCGGCGCCGGTATGGCTGAGCTTGCGGCTGGCTTCATCCCAATGCAGATGCGTCACGCTGCCCGCTCCCTGCTCGTATGCGTAGGTTGTTCCATCGTCGGAGAAGAGAGTGAAGTCTGCGTTCGCGCCGGGGTAGACACGCAGCTTGGCGATGGCCTGCGCCTCGTGCGTGCTCTCGACCGGCGCACCCAGCGGAAGGATCGACCCGGCGCGCACAAAGAGCGGCAGGGTATCGATGGGCGCGGCGACGATGATTGTCTGGCCGCCGTGGAAGCGCTTATTGGTCCAGAAGTTGTACCAGTCAGCCCCGGCGGGCAGATAAACCTGGCGGCTGGTCGCGCCCTGCTGGGTGACCGGCGCCACTAGAAAAGCCGGTCCAAACATATACTCATCGCCCATATCGGCCACCCTGGGGTCGTTGGGGAAGTCCAGCGGCAGAGCGCGCATGAACGGCGCTCCGGTCAGCCAGGTTTGGTAGCCGAGCGAATAAATGTAGGGCATCAACTGGTAGCGCAGGCGCAGGTATTTTTCCAGAATCGGCTCAGCATCTTTGCCGTAGGACCAGACCTCGTTGGCGGGACGGCTGCCGTGGGTGCGGAAGATGGGCAGGAAGCTGGCGTACTGGAACCAGCGAGTGTAGAGCTCCGGAAAGTCGTCGTAGCCGCCCACCTCGGCGCGTACACCGGTTGGGTCGAGCAACGGCTTGTGAGCGGGATGGTGTTCGGCGGGAAGATATTGCCAGCCGCCTGTGTCGTTCGACCAGTAGGTGATTCCCGAAGCGGCAAAGTCGAGGCCAGTGGGGATTTGCCGCTTGAACGCGTCCCAGGTGGGGTAGATGTCGGAGGACCAAAAGATGGTTCCGTTGCGCTGCGCGCCCAGATAGGCGTCGCGAGAGAGAATCAGCGCCCGCTTCTGTGGCTCGTCGCGGCGGTAGCCATCATAGAGCGCCGCGGTGTGGAAGAGCGGATAAACATTGAAAAACTGTGTACCCGGACCGACGTGGAAGTATGCGCCGTTGGGCGGCAGATCCGGCTCGGTCTCGTCGGCCCACAGGGAGTCAAAGCCCTGGCTGATGATGTTGTCGCGGATGATCTTCCAGTACCACTTGGCCGCTTCGGGGTTGGTGGTGTCGATGTCGGAGCCGGCGCGGTCATAGGGCAGACCGTCAATCGGCGTGCCGTCGGCCTTGGCAATCAGCCAGCCCTTCTTCAATAGTTCGCTGTAGTAGCGGTCTTCGGGCACAAAGCGCGGCCAGACGCTGATCATCGTCTCGAAGCCCATGTCATGGAGCTGCTTGTTCATTGCCGCCGGATCGGGCCAGAACTTGGGGTCGAAGTCAAACTGGCCCATTTTGGTGTAGTAGAACCAGTCCACGACCAGCACGCTGGCCGGCAGATGGCGGTCGCGATAGCCCTGCGCCACGTCGAGCACTTCCTTCTGGCTGGCATAGCGCTGCTTGCACTGGATGTATCCGTAAGCGGCCTTGGGCAGCAGCGGCGTGGGCCCGGTGAGCAGCCGGTAGCCGGCATAAATTTCGTTCGCCGTCTCGCCGGCGATCACGAAGAACGAGACCCGGTCGCCTACCTGGGAGGTCCAGCGTGTCTGCTCGTTGAAGCCCGGCTCGATGAGGGTCTTCGAGGGATTGTCCCAGACCAGCCCATATCCCTTGTTAGTCACCACAAAAGGTACGCAAGTGCTGGGCGCGGCGGTAGCCAGATAATCGTTCCAGCAGCGCACCGCGTGACCGCGATGATCGAGAAATCCCTCCTGATTCTGGCCCAAGCCATAGTAGTGCTCGTCATCGGGCGAAACAAAAGTCGCGCCCACGGTAAAGAACTCCGCGTCCGTAGAACGGCGGTCGCGCAAAACTTCAGCGGTGCCGTCCTTCTGATTGGGAATGGCCTGCGACCAGCCGGTCATCTCCAGCAGCTTTTTGCCATCGGGCGTGGTGAAGGTGATGTGCGCAGCGGGGGTCGAACTGGGAAAGAAGCTGGTGCTGTCGTCCCCGGGGGGGCCCTGCGGTCGTTCCACTGTGGCCACGATGCGCGCTGAGCGATAAACGTCGGCCTGCGGCGTCTGGGTGGCGTTCCAGCCCTCCGGCGCGGCGGCAGCCGCAAAGCCATAGCCGGGAGCCGCCAGCGCGGAAGCGCGCTTCAGGCTGAGCGTCACGCGCAGAATGTTTGGCGCATAAGGCTCCAGCACGATGGTCGAGGTCCCGCGGTCGAGTTCGAGCCGCTGGCTGGGAGATTGGGCCGCAAGGCTGGCTCCGGTGAAAACCATTCCTGTAGCAACAATTCCGGCAAAAAACGCGAGAAGAGCTGATGACCTTTGCATGAAAGACTCCGTTGGCGCGCAAGCGACCAAATATACTCCGCGAAGTTGAGTGTAAATCGGTTGACCCTCGCTTTCCCAACATATCAAATGCCTGGTGCGCCTTCTTTTCGCATATTTTGCAAATCTGGCAAATCTTCCACTCGATTGCCCGGCCGGCAGGGTTAGGATAGATGCGTGGCTCACATGAATCTGATTCGGCATCTGAAGCTGCTGCCGCCCCCTTTCAGGAGCCTGCGTTGCGCTCTCCTTTATCCCAGCACGGCTGGACCGGGATGCTCTCGTGCTGCGCCTTGATACTTATTTGTTGGAGTGATTTCCCCAATCGCTCCTGCCGATAGAAGACTATAGAGGGCTGCACAACTCGATCTCAGCCTGTTTCTCTGCAATGAAGAGACTGATCACCACACTCGCGCTCCTGTTTGCATGGACGGCTCTGGCCGGCGCCGCGCCCGCCCCGCTGACCACGCTGCGGGCCATTCGCGCGCTCTCCCATGCTGAAGCCCTCAGAGAACCGCCTGTGGCCTTTGAGGCAACCATAATATCCAAAGCCCTTGATTATGGAACTGGACGAGAAGACTTCAGCCCACTCTTTGTGCAGGAGGGCGATCAGGCTATCTTTGTAGATCATGTTTATCATGCAAAAGATCTGCTTCTCGGTGATCGCCTTCTCATTGTAGGGAAGGTCCAGGATAGCTTCCATCCGAATATTCATGCCGATAAAGTCACCGTGCTATACCACGGCAAACTGCCCAAGCCTCTCCCGGTCACATTCAATGATTTGATCCAGGCCAAGGATGACTGTTTGCTGGTTACTGTCCGCGGCATGGTCCATTCCGTCAATCCAGTTTCAAGACAATGGGTTCAATACCCAAATTTCACTGAAATGCAGTTGTATACCGATGGCGGCGTCATCGGAGTATTGGTGTCTGAGAGCGACACAAATGCGATCAAGGGCATGCTGGACGCCGAAGTGGAGATCACCGGAGTAGCCTCAGGAAAATTCGACGGCAAGATGGAAATGACGGGGATTGTGCTGCTTGTCTCCTCGCTTGCTGATGTGAAGATCATCAAGCGCGCAAGCGCCGATCCGTGGTCTATGCCGGTCACGCCGATGGGCAGTATTCTCTCCGGCTACCACGTGAAGAACCTTACAGCGAGGGTCCGGGTGGAAGGAACCATCACCTACTATAACCCCGGCTCGCTGGCGCTTCTGCAAAGCGGCGACAGCAGCATTCAGATTCTCACACATGAGGAACTTCCCCTGCGCGTCGGCAATCAGGCTACGGCAACGGGCTTCCCCGATGTGCATGACGGCTATCTTGCGCTCAATGACGGCGAAATTCAGGAGAGCGCGGGTTTTGCTCCCATTGCGCCGAGGCTTGTCACGAGTCAACAACTCACTTCAAGCAAGTATTTATTCAGCCTGGTCTCAGTCGAAGCGCAGGTGGTTATGGAGGTACGCGAGGCTGGCCAAGACGAGTATGTCCTGCTTTCAGACGGTTACAAATTTTCTGCCATCTACAGGCATACGAACGCACTCAATTCTCAGCCGGAGTCCATGAAGCAGGTTTCGATCGGCTCCCGGGTGCGCGTCACCGGAATCTGTATGATGGAAAGCTCCAATCCATACGAGGGCGAGGTGCCCTTCAATATCCTGATGCGCTCGCCCGGCGACATCGAGGTTATCGCCAAGCCCACGCTGCTGAACACGACCAATTTGATGATTCTTATCGGGCTGCTTCTGTTGCTGGTGGCCCTTGCGGGAGTGTGGGG
>CAYLHL010000017.1:0-40939 GCA_964383595.1 uncultured Occallatibacter sp.
GAGCACGCGATTCTGCATCTGATCTACTCGCGCTTCTGGACCAAGGTGATGCGCGATCTGGGGCTGATTGTGAACGACGAGCCGGCGCGGCGGCTCTTTACGCAGGGGATGGTCATTAAGGACGGCGCGAAGATGTCCAAATCGAAGGGCAATGTGGTTTCGCCCGACGAGATGATCGCCAAATATGGCGCCGATGCAACGCGGATGTATGCTCTGTTTGCCGCGCCGCCGGACCGCGATCTGGACTGGCAGGAGGACGGAGTCGCCGGGGTGAGCCGCTTTTTGGCGCGCGTCTGGCGGTTGACGACAAAGTACGCGCCGGTTGCTCGTTCAGTCCACGAAAGCCAGTCCAAAACACAAGAGGGCGGAGCCCTGTTGCGCAAGCTGCATCAGACCATCGCCAAGATTACGCTGGACTTTGAGGGCCGTTGGCACTTCAACACCTGCGTGGCGGCGATTATGGAGTTGGTGAACGAGATTCAGGCGGCGGATGCGCAACTGGCGGCGGGCGAGGTAAGCGCGCCGGTGGTGCGTGAGCTGCTGCGCACGCTGGTGCTGCTGCTGGCTCCCTTTGCGCCCTACCTGGCGGCGGAATTGTGGGAGGAGCTGGGCGAGAAGGAGGCCATCCTTCGCGCGTCCTGGCCGGTGAGCAACCCAGAACTCGCCAAAGAAGACGAGTTGGAGATTCCCGTGCAGATCAATGGCAAGCTGGTCGAAGTGGTGCGCGTGGCCGCCGATGCCGGTGCCAAAACCATTGAGGTGGCGGCGCTGGCCGGCGAAAAAGTGCAGGCGCGAACGGCGGGCAAGACAGTGGTGAAGGTGATCGTGGTTCCGGGCAAGCTGATCAATCTGGTGGTGAAGTGAGAGCAGGCGCGTCCAGCTCCGAGATAGAGAGGGGCGCAATTGCCATTTTAGATTTTGGATTTAGCCGCTGCAAAACTGCAAATCATTGAAAAGAATACCGCCGGGGATCAGAGATAATCCCCGGCGGAAGAAAACCGATGGCGCAGAGCCTGTCAGGCTCGGTAGCTTACCTCTTACCGGGCCACTGGTTGTTGAACGAACACTATTTTTTGGGTCGCTTTCACGGGCGCATCGATACGCACCAGCAGAATGTCGTGGCTGGGCAGTTCAAGCGGCATATTTTCGGTCAGCTCGATCGTCTTGCCGGTCCACAAATCCTTGCCGGTCTGTTTGTCGGCCAATCCGAGTTTGTCGAGATTCAGATGGAAGGGATGGGTGGAGTAACGGTCGCTGCCGGCGTTGACGACAGCGATGGCCATCGCGCCGCCATCCAGTTCGCGACTCCAGACATCCACCTCGCCGTCGGAGTAGACGCGCTTGCCCTGCTTGCCCAGCTTGTCCTGATCGATGGCGATCACGTCGCGATTAGTGAGAATCGCATTGATCTCCGGCTTCATATTGGGCAGGTCGTTGCCGGCCAGCAAGGGCGCGGCCAGCATCGCCCACATGGAAAAGTGAGTGCGGTTCTCGGCCAGCGAGAGCCTGCCGTTGCCCACTTCGAGCATATCGGGATCGTTCCAGTGGCCGGGTCCTGAGTATTTTTCCAGGCCCTCCTGCTGGCTGAGGATGACATACATGCGATCCCAGTCGGGCGAGATGTCACCCGTCGTCCGCCACAGATTGCCGCCGGCCGCGGGCGCCCACTCCCAGACGGCATCCCACCCGTACTGGCAGAAGGAGTAAACGATGGGCCGTCCGGTGGCTTTGAGAGCCTTGTCCATCTTGGCGTAGGCGGCGATCATCAGGCGCATCCGCTCGGCAGCGTCGTTAGGAGCCTGCTTGTACATCACGTCGCCGATAAAGCTGCAAGCGTCGTACTTGAGATAGTCGATGCCCCACTCGGCGTAGGTCCGTGCGTCCTGCTCCTCGTGGCCGAGCGAACCGGCGAAGCCCGCGCAGGTCTTGGGTCCGGGCGAGGAGTAGATGCCGATTTTGAGGCCCTTGGAGTGAACGTAGTCGGCCAGCGCCTTCATATCAGGAAACTTTGCATTGGAGTGAATGACGCCGTTGGCGTCGCGTTCGCCCTCCCACGTGTCGTCGATGTTGACGTAGACGTAGCCGGCGTCCTTCATGCCCGTGGCCACGATCTGGTCGGCAGAGTCGCGAATGTTCTTGTCTGTGACCTTGCCAAAGAAGAAGTTCCAACTATTCCAGCCCATGGGCGGCGTAAGAGCCACTTGGGATGAGGCCGGAGTTTGAGTTTGAGCAGGCAGAGATGCCAAGGCAAGAACGGCAACAGAGAGTGCAGCGAAGAAGCGCATGGAGGTTCCTTTCAAAAAAACAATATCAGCGAGAATTGTATGCCGCTGGCGCGGCTATCGGCAATTGTAGGATAGGAAGGTCAGCGCAAGACGGTTGAAAGGAAGAGATATGCGGAAATGGATGGCGGGAAGCATTGGATTGTTTGTTCTTTTCTTTGCGATGAAGGCGCTTTGGGCGGCGCCGACGGTGCGTCCGGGCGAAGTCTGGCTGGATGATCGCGGGCAGCAGATCGAGGCGCACAGCGCCGGCGTTTTGTTGTGGCAGGGCGTCTACTACTGGTTTGGCGAGGACCGGACGCTCTCCAACGACCCTCAGAAGCGCTCTGTGGCCTGCTACGCATCAAAGGACCTGGTGCATTGGAAGTTTCGCCGCCAGGTGCTGGCGCTCTCCGATCCGGAGCATCTAGGCCGAGGCTGGGTTCTGGAGCGGCCCAAGGTCTTTGCCAATGCGCGCACCGGCAAGTTTGTCATGTACTTCCATCTGGACGACAAGCCCTACAAGCTGGCGCGGGTTGGGGTTGCAGTCGGCGACAGCATCGACGGCGAATATCGCTACGTGAAGAGCTTTCGGCCGCTGGGCGAGGAGAGCCGCGACATTGGGCAGTTTGTGGATGACGACGGCGCGGCCTACCTGATCTTCGAGTCGCGGCCTACGGGGGGCTTCTTCATTGCCAAGCTCTCGGAGGATTTTTTGAACGTGGAAAAACAGGTGAGCTTCCTCAAGGCCCCGCTGGAAGGTGGCGCGCTGGTTCATTTTGGCGGCGTCTATTATGTGATGGGATCGCACCTGAGCGGCTGGGCGCCGAACCCCAACGTCTATGCGAGCGCGCCCTCGCTGAGCGGCCCGTGGAGCAAGTTCAAAAACATGGCCCCGCCGGAGATGAATACCTATGGAGGGCAATCGGGAACGCTGCTGAAGATCGTGGGATCAAAGGCGACGACGGTGGTTTTCATGGGCGACATCTGGAGGCCGGAAAGGTTGTGGGATTCGCGCTATCTGTGGATGCCGCTGGAGTTCAAGGATGGGGGTCTGCGATTGCCGCCGCCGCATCCGTGGGAGCTGAACGTAAAGACCGGCGAGGCAAAGATTCTGCCTTAGATTGTTGGTCGGCGAGCGCAGGCGACGCGGGGAATGCCTTGCAGGTCGGGAGTGAACTCGATCTGCTCAAAGCCGGAGTCGGCGAGCAATGCGCGAATCGCGGGCGATTGGCCGAAGCCGATTTCGAGCGCCAGAAAGCCGCCGGGAGTGAGTGCGCGGAAGGCGGCGGGGATGAGGCGGTGATAGATTTCGAGGCCGTCGTCTCCGGCAAAGAGAGCCAGCGCGGGCTCATACTCGCGCACTTCGACGGAGAGCCCGGCGCGGTCGGCCTCCGCAACGTAAGGTGGATTGGAAACGATAATCTCGAAGCGCTCGCCGGCAACGGGTGAGAGCAGATCGCCTTCGAGGAAGCGAATTTGATCGGCAAAGCCGAGCCGTTCGGCATTGCTGTGCGCAATATCGAGTGCGGCGGGTGAAATGTCGATTGCGGTGATCTCAGATTCCTGCCAATCGCGTGCGATGCTTACGGCGATGGCGCCCGATCCGGTGCCTACATCTACGATGCGTGGTGCGTGAGAAGTGGTATTAGTTTTTGACTCGCTCTCTTCCGAATTAGTTGTGTTAGCTGCGCTATGCCATATATGTGGAGATATTTTTCGGAATTCAATGAAATGATCAGATCGCGGCAGAAACACCGGCACCAATTGTGTCACACGCTCCACAAGCAATTCCGTCTCAGGCCGCGGAATCAGCACGTCGGGTGTAACTCGAAACGGCATTCGGTAAAATTCCGTTTCTCCAGTGAGGTATTGGATAGGTTCGCCATGGACACGACGTTCGAGCAATGCGCGATAATTGGAAATCTCGACTTCAGTAAGTACCTTATTGGTATGTATCATAAGCCAAACTCTATCTTTGCCGAGTACATGCAGCAGCAATAACTCCGCGTCCGCGCGGGCGCGGTCACCATGAGGTCCGGCTGAAAGGCGCGTCGCGCCTTCTCGCACGAGATTGCGCAGAGAGAGCATCGAATGATTCAGTCCTGCCCGCCAGCCTTCAACTGCTCGGCTTGGTAGTGGGTAATCAGCGCATCGACGATCGGCTGCAAACGGCCTTCCATCACTAAGTCAAGCTGATGCAGAGTGAGTCCGATGCGATGATCGGTGAGCCGGTTCTGCGGGAAGTTATAGGTGCGAATCTTTTCGCTGCGGTCTCCAGTTCCCACCTGCTGCTTGCGCTCTTTGGCCAGCTCCGCATTCTGCTTGTCCATCTCCATCTCATACAAGCGCGAGCGCAAAACGCGCATTCCTTTTTCGCGGTTTTTGATCTGCGATTTTTCGTCCTGGCAACTTACCACCGTATTCGTCGGAATATGAGTGATGCGCACGGCCGAGTAAGTTGTATTCACTGACTGGCCGCCGGGACCAGAGGAGCAAAATGTATCAATGCGAATATCCTTGGCTTCGATCTTCACATCGACTTCTTCGGCCTCGGGCAGCACGGCCACGGTGATGGCGGAGGTGTGAACGCGGCCCTGCGTCTCGGTCTCCGGCACGCGCTGCACGCGATGCACGCCGCTCTCCCACTTCATCTGCGAGTAGACGCGCTCGCCCTCGATGATGGCGATCACTTCCTTGTAGCCGCCGACGCCCGACTCGGACATGGAGAGCAATTCGATCTTCCATTTGTGCTGCTCGGCAAAGCGGGTGTACATGCGGAAGACCTCGGCGGCAAAGAGCGAGGCCTCGTCGCCGCCGGTGCCGGCGCGGATTTCCAGAATGACGTTCTTGCTGTCGTTTGGGTCGGTGGGCAGTAGCATGATTTTCAGCTCGTCCAACAGCATCGGCTCGCGCGGCGCGAGCTGGGCAATCTCTTCCTCGGCCATGGCGCGCAACTCCGGGTCGCTGTCGGCGAGCATGGCGCGGGCCTCTTCCAAACCTCGGCGCACAATCTTCAGCTCGCGGAATTTCATCACGGGAGCTTCCAGGTCGCTGAGTGCCTTGCCGGCCTTCTGATATTTTTCGCGGTCGTTGACGATCTCCGGCAGCGAAAGCTGTGCGGACAGTTCATCGTAACGCTGCTCCATCTGTTCCAAACGGTCAATCATGGCGAATCCTTCATGGCCCGCAAGGGGCGTACTTCTAATGTTTATGTGGAATTGAAAATGAGCGGAAAAAGAGTATCGGCGGCGGGCGCCGCTAAAGCAGGGCCGGGATGGGCTGATGGAGAGTCATACTGCCGTCTTCATTCTAGCGCAAATAGGCGGAAAAAGCGCCTAAAGGAATGGATTGACGATCTTGATACCATCAACGAAGCGTCCGTACTGCACATCTTCGGTTAAAGGACGGCGCGGAGATTCTCCCTCGCCTTCACGCAATCTGTTCATCTTGGAGCGGGTGATGTTCACGGACGCAGTCAATGTGCGCACATAGACTGCGTCCAAGTGCCCGCGGGGAGCGGGCCGGAGTTACTTCTGCTGCTCCGGCGCTGGAGCGGGAGCCGGTGTGGGTGCGGGAGATTGCGGAGCGGCAGCCAGCGGCGCATTGCCGGAGTTTTGGGCCGGGGCTTCGGCCTTCTTCTTGTCGGTCAGGCGTGTCTTGTCGCCCGTGGTGGTAGCCTTTTTCTTCTTGTGTTTGGATGTGTCGCCGGCCAGGCCCAACGGCGCGGCCTGGATTTGGCGGTCGGCAACCTCGGCGGCATCAGGCGCGGAGGGCGTCGAGAAGTCGGTTTTCATTGCCGCAGCCTGATGGGTTCGCTTGAGTTGTGGCGCGCGCGCGCTATAGCGGGTCTTCTGCGTTGGCTTGGGCTTGCTCTCAAGAGGATTGATCGGCTCCGGGGTGGCGGCGGTTTGCGCGGACGCGGTGCTCGCACTGGCGCCAGCGTCCTCAGTCAGAGTCTGGGACGCATTCGGCAGGGTCTTGGTCGGCGCCTGGCCAAAGCGAATTTTTTCCTTCTTGCCGGGCTTCATGACGGCCTGGTCGGCTTCTGTCGGCTGATTTTTGGCTTTCTTGGCAGGCGCAGCGGGCGCGGCGGCCTGCGCCGACTTTTGCCGGAAGCTGCGGGTGTTCTCGCGGAAGCGAGTACGCTCCACCTTGGCCTTCTTTTTGGCTGCCGGCGGCGTATAAGCGCTGAAGCTGATAGACGACCTCAGCTCTCCGGGGGTTGCCCCGCTGTCTTCATAGCCCGGCTTGATGTTGATGAAGGCCTCGTCGCGCATCTTGGTCAGATATTCGCGCATGGCCGGTTCCGTGCGGCTGGCATAGAAGTCCTGCTCAACCTGGTTTTCGACAGATTTATATTCAGGCACACCGCCGGGAATGTGTTGCACCACCTTGAGGATGACGTAGCCCTGCTTGGTGCGAATCGGCTCGGTAAATTGCCCTGCCTTGAGCGCGAAGGTCTTGTCCTCCAGCACCTGGGCGAGTTTGCCGCGTTGGAACTGGCCCAGATCGCCGCCTTCGGCGGCTGTTGTGCCGTCGCTGAAGTTGCGCGCCAGTTGGGCGAAGTCGCCGCCAGCGTTGAGTTTGGCTTCCAGATCGTCGGCTTTGGCCTTGGCCGCCGCCAGCTTTTGCGGATCGTCCGGTTGCACACCGCTATTCTCCGTAGTCGAGGGGGCTAGTGTACCGGTGGAAATGAGAATCTCGGAGAGCGTGACGCTCTCCGGCTGCACATAATCCTGCTTGTGCTGCTCGAAATAGCGCTCCACTTCGCCGGGAGTGAAGTCGCGCTGGACGATTTTGCCCACTTCCTGGCGCATCACATTCTGGGTGATGATCTGGTTTCGGATGTTGGCCTTGAAATCCTCGAACGAGACGCCCTGCTCCTTGGCCGCTGTTTCCAAGTCTTCGATGGTTTCCATGTTGTACTGCTTGCGAATCTCGTTCAGCCGCGTCACCAATTCGGTGTCGCCGTTGATGCCCAGTTCCTTGCCTTTGGAGAGCCAGAGCTGCTGGTCGATGAGGTTGCGCAGCAGATCCCTGTGGCCGGCGGAGATCTCCTGCATCGATTCACCGCGCTGGTGCGCCTCGGCGTCCAGCTCCTTCATGGCGCGATCATAATCAGAGCGCGTGATGATCTGGTTGTTGACGCGGGCGATGATCTCTTCGACCGTGATGCCGCCATAAGGGCTCTCGGGCGCGGCGGGATGCGTTTGCGCCAGAGTGGACGATGCGAGCAGCAATGTGGCGAACACGAAAGCTGCGGAAGTGCGAAGAATTCTCAGAGTCATAGGGTCCAGGACACGCAAGGCAGACGACGAATCGCCTCCTGTTGCATAGACGTCATTGTAAATGGCTGGGCAGCATCAAAGCGATTCTGCGCGCGGATCGGAAAGAAATAGGGGTAGATCGGCTCAGTTTCCATGTATTTGGCGAACCTGCAGACAAAACCCGACTGGCGGCAACGATGTGGAGAAGAACAGCTGACCAGGTCAAATTCCGGCTCCTTCGCTGCCCGCCTTCTCCCCGCGTATAATAAAGCATACGTACTTTTATCTCATGCGGATTGAGCAACTCTGCTCGCCGCCACGGATTGAGAATGCCCGAGCACATCAAGAAACAGCTTCGCGCCGAGATCGAACTCCTTGAGCACGAACTCAACCATGACCTCCCCGCCGAAATCAAGAAGGCCGTGGCCATGGGGGATCTGTCGGAAAACGCCGAATACCACATGGCGAAGCAACGCCAAACCTTTGTGGATGCCCGCCTGGGCCAGCTGAAGCGGCGCATGGCAGAGCTGTCGCTGGTCAATCTCTCCAACATACCCAGGGACAAGGCGGGCTTTGGCTCGACGGTGGTGGTTTTCGACTCGACCAAGGATGAGGAGATTGTCTACCGGCTGGTGACCAGCGAGGAGTCGGATGTTTCGAAGGGGCTTATCTCGACCACTTCGCCCATTGGCCGCGGACTGGTGGGCAAGCGGGTGGGCGATACTGCCATCATTGTCACCCCCAACGGCAAGCGCGAGCTGGAAGTGCTCAAGCTAACCACCATCCACGATGAAGCCGCCGCGGCCGAGAGCGCAGCCGACGGCACGGAAAAGAAGTAGGGACGATGGCGATGACCTGGACCAGCGCATTTGGCAGCGCCTGCGGATGGCTCTTGAATAAGATTGTTCATGGGCTGGCGCTGACCCGCATCTCGCCCAACGTGCTCACCTTCATTGGCCTGGTCATCAACATTGTCGCCGCGATTCTCTTTGGCCACGCCAATGCCACCAACGCCGACTGGATGTTCTTCTGGGCGGGCGTGGTAATCTTCACCGCCGGCGCCTTCGATATGCTGGACGGCCGCGTAGCGCGGCGCAACAACCAGGTCACCGTCTTCGGCGCCTACTTTGACTCGGTAATCGACCGTTACTCCGACGTGGTGCTCTTCTTTGGGTTGCTGGTCTACTATGGCCGCATCAATCGTTTTCGCTATGTCTGTCTGGTGGCCTTTGTCATGGTCACGTCGCTGATGATCAGCTACACGCGCGCCCGCGCCGAGGCTCTCATCGGCCAGTGCAAGGTGGGCTTCATGGAGCGGCCGGAGCGGATTGTGCTGGTGATTCTGGGCGCACTCTTCAACCACTGGGGCGCGATGGCGCCGGCACTGTGGGTGCTGGCTGTTCTCTCCACCATCACCGTCGCACATCGCATCGTCTACACCTACCAGAACACCAAGCATCTGGCGCCGCTGGGCTGAGCGCGGCCTTCCACTGGAGACAAAGACTCTGCTTTGGAGGATAACTCCATGCGGCGCGGGAGCGCGGCGCAACGGCGGAGTTATTCCAGGTTCTGAATCTGGGTTCCCTCGGAGAGCTTCAGCACAAACTGGTCATCGGTAAGCGTCTGGTTCTCCACCACCTTATCAACGGTGAGCACCACTTGGACATCTTCCAGCGGACGCACGATCTTGACCCACGAAGGATACTTGTCCGCGCCGAAATCCTGGTAGGAAGCATAGTAGACCTGGGTCTCCAGGTTGCCATCGCTGTCGTAGATGTCTTGTTGATACGGCATAAGATCTTCGCGGTGGAAGGTAATCACGCGCACGGGCGTTAACTGGTTGCTTCCCGGTTTGCGGCGGCTGATGCTGAGGATGTATTCCGGCACCGAGTAGAGATGCTTCCGGGCCTTGTCCTCCACCGTTTCCGAATCCGCCACCACTGAATACAAGTCGTCCGGCTCGAGGCCGCGCACCGCCATGGCGTCAAAGAAGAAGCCGGGGCGCATATTCTCCATAAGGCTGGCCGACTTCTTCTTCAACGTATTGGAGCCTTTATAGGCCTTGTTCCTGGAGGGTATCCATAGCGTGAATTTCTTGCCGTCGCTCACCATGTCGAAGGCACGGTTGCCGATGACCGGAACCCGCCCATAGACGCGCAGCATCTCCGGCTTGCGCATCAGGATGATTCCGCTGATAGAGGTATAGTCCTTGGCCACGCCCTGCTTGGTCTTGAGCACACTGGCCTGAATCTCGACGTTCGCGGTGAGGCTGCTGAGCGTGTTCCAGCGTTGATTGAGTTGCGCCACCAGATATTCAGGCGCGACTGTCTGCTCCATCGAGGGCGGTTTGGGCACAGGCAGCTTGCGCGTGGTGAAGACAAGGAGCGAACAGCCGGAGAGTAGCAGCGGAAGAATGAACGCGGCGGCGGCCGCAGATCGCCTGGGCTTTCTCATTGGCTGCCTGCCTTCTTTACGGCGTTGCGGTAGTCGGCCACGTTGCGCGCGTGCTCCTCAAGAGTGGCGGAAAAGAGCGAACCGCCCTGGGGATTGGCTCCGGCTGCAACAAAGTAGAGATAATCGGTTTGGGCCGGCTGCATGGCCGCGCGCAGCGAGCGCAGGCCGGGATTGGCCACCGGGCCCGGCGGCAGGCCGGTGTGCAGATAGGTGTTATAGGGCGTGTCGAGCTTCAAGTCGCTCTGGTAGATTGCACCCCGCCAGCGCCCATCGAGCTGGAGACCATAGATCACCGCGGGATCGGTCATAAGCGGCATCTTCCGCGCCATGCGGTTCTCAAAGACGCTGGCCACCAGCGGACGCTGAGCGTCCACCGCTGTTTCCCGTTCCACTAGTGAAGCCAAAGTCACCACGCGATGCACATTTCCTTTCAATCCCAGTTGGCCGGTCACGGCCCTGAATCGCCGTACCATCGCCGCGCAAATCTGGGGCGGGCCAAATTTGCGCGGGAAGTGATAAGTATCAGGGAACAAATAACCTTCCAGGCTGGTTGCGCCGGGGTCCAAGTCGGCCACCAGACTCACCTGCCGGGCCGCACCGTCCAAAAAATCCTGCCGAGTGCCAAATCCCGCTTGCTCCAGCCGGGCGGCAATCTCAAAAAGATTCGCGCCCTCTGGAATAATTACAGTCCGAGTAAAAACATCGCCGCGATGGATGCGCGCATAAATCTCGGTTACCGGCGCAGGATGATCGAAGCGATATTCGCCCGCCTTGAGCGTTCCCCGCTTCCACCAGCGCACCAGATCGAAGGCAAACTGGCTGCGCACAATGCCCGCCTGTTCCAGTTGGCGGCCTATCTGCAGAGTGGAAGAACCGGGCGCCAGATCGACAAAACTTTCACTCGACGGCCCATACGGCGCAAAGACCAGCCAGGCTGCTCCACCCGCCGCAAATAACAGAAAAAAGAGGGTCAACCGCAGAGTTGTCGCGCCGAAACTTCTTCTTCGTCTGCTCGTTCGTCGGCGGCGCACCATGCGTTGCTGTGATTCCTCTCGTATCTCTTGTGTTTGTAGACGCGAAAAAACCCTCGCAAGTCTCCCAATCCTTTGATTGTACCGGGCAGGAGGGCAAAGCGGGCAATTTATTGAAGCTCAAGCCGCCGCTGGGCCGTATGCTGGAGGCAAGGAGCCAAAAGCTGGAATCCGTTGTTCACCCCCGCTACCTTGGTCTCGATGTTGGCAACCGCCGCATCGGCGTGGCCGTCTCCGACGAACTTGGGTTAACAGCGCAGCCGGTACTGACACTGGAGCGGCAACACAACCGGCGCGAAGATCTGCGCTCACTGGCGCGGCTCTGCCGGCGGTTTGGCGTTGCGGGTATCGTGGTGGGCAACCCGGTGCATCTCTCCGGCGAGGTTAGTTCCCAGGCCGCCAAAACCCAGGCTTTTGCCGCTGAACTTGGCGCGCTGACCGGCCTGCCGATCCATATGTGGGACGAGCGGCTAACCACGCGCGAGGCCCATCAAATTCTCTATGAGGCCGGCCGCGCGCGCCAGGAGCATCGCCGCGTAGTGGATCAGGTGGCCGCCACGCTGATCCTGCGGTCGTTCATGGAAGAACAGGGAACAGGGAACAGGGATCAGGGATCAGTGTCCTGAATCTGAATTTCATACAACAAAAAATGCTGTCATCCTGAGCGAACGGGACCCCAGGTGTACTTCAGCCTGGGGGTGGTGAGTCGAAGGATCTGCTTCTTTCTTGAATGAAATTTAGACTCAAGGCCCTAATTCCTGCTGCGCATCTTGGAGAGCAGCCGGAGGATTTCCAGATAGAGCCAGACCAGGGTGACGATAATTCCGAAGGCGCCGTACCACTCCATGTATTTGGGTGCGCCGGCCTGGACGCCGCGCTCGATGAAATCGAAATCGAGCACCAGGTTGAGGGCCGCGATGGCCACGACGATCAGGCTGAAGCCGATGCCGATTGGCCCGCTGCCGTTGACAGAAGTGAATTGGAATCCGAAGATTCCCAGCACCATTTGCAGCAGATAGAAGACCATGATGCCGCCGGTGGCGGCGACAATGCCCATGCGAAACTTCTGCGTGACCGGGATCAGGCCGGAGCGGTAGGCCAGCAGGAGGACGAAGAGCGTTCCAAAGGTGAGACCCACAGCCTCGATGGCGATGCCCGGATAGCGCACGTCCACCAATGCTGACAGGCCGCCCAGCGCCAAACCCTCCAGCAGCGCGTAGATGGGCGCCGTGATTGGAGACCACTCCTTCTTGAAGATGGTGACGAAGGAGACAATCAATCCGCCGAAGACGCCCAGCAGCATCAGTGGCGCCACATCGGAAAAGTCGCGCGTCTGAAGAAACAAGTGCCAGGTCCAGCAGGCGGTGGCGATGGCGCACAGCAGCAGAACGCCGGTCTTGTTCACCGTGCCGGTGAGCGTCATGCGCGAGGTCTCGTCGAGGACGCCGCCGAAGCGCGCATCAGAAAGTCCGTTGAAGGTATTGCCGTTCAGCGCCGGATTGGATGTCTTCATCAGTGCCATTGCGTTTTCTCCTGTGCGCAAACCGCGGGCGAGGCTCTCGCGGGAATAGGCCGCGCGTAACTCCTATCCCTGTCTCCATTTTAACGCTGGAGCGGCTCCCCGGCAGCCTCAGACCGGGTCAGCCGGGAAGCTGCCCACCAGTTCTCCGGCGGCGATGTGCTGGCCGGCCAGAACAATGGCGTGGCTGGCGATGCGCGCCGAGGGGCCGATGACGGTGGCGGCCAGCGAAACCTCGCCGAAGTCGTGGGCGGAATGATTGTGGGAGTAAATGCGGGCGAAAGAGCCGATGACGGCGCCCTTGCCGATAATGATGCCGCCGCGATCATTCAGCAGGGCGCGCTGGCGGATGGTGGCGCCTTCCTCGATGGCCAGATTGTAGCCGAAGGTGAGGTCCACCCCGTGGTAAATCTTGACGCCCGCGCCGATGCGCGCAAAGAGGTGGCGGCCCAGCATGGAGCGGAAACGCATTCCCAGCCAGTGGTTGGTGCCGATGGGCGAGCGGTCGAACATCTGCCAGAACCAGAGCAGCGGCTTGCGCATGGCAAACTTCTCGTGATCGATGTCGGTAAAGTGCTCGGCTTCCAGGGTCACGTTCTCCGGGTCGAGCGAGAGGCTGACGACGTTTCCGGGCAGCTCGCTGGTAAGCGTCAGGTTGAGCTTGCCGCCGTGCGGACGGCCCAGGTAGAGCTGGGTGAGCTGGTCGCGCACAATCTCGGCGCGGCGCTCCGGGGCCTGGTGACGGGTGAACTCATCATCGAGGAACTGAATCCAGCGGCGGTAAACTTCTTCGGCTTCAGGAGCGGGACGCGGCGTATTGTGTTGTGAGTATTCCATACGGATTGAACAATACACTACCAGGGCTGGGTGCGGCGAATGGAGAGATTTGCGGACACATAGCAGATTTTCAGGCCGTCCGTCATCCAGCGAGCGAGCCAATCATTCCGATAGCAGAGCCGTCCCGAAAATCGCGTTTGATTCATTTTGCTCAGACGATGATGAACCAAACCGCTAAGCTGAGGATGCTTCGGGGCTCTTGATGAAGGCCCCGCATGAGCGAGGAGATATGATGACTGGATTCAAGCTTGTACTGCTCACGGCTGTTGCGGGATCGATGATGATGATCGCCGCTCCGAAGGCGACGGCTCAGATTGCTGTGGAGATTGGGGTTGCGCCCGAATGTCCCTATGGATATTATGACGTCGCTCCTTATGATTGCGCTCCCTACGGCTACTACGGATCGGAATGGTTTTCGGGTGGCATCTTCATTGGCGCCGGCCCGTGGTTTCATGGTCCGGAGAACTTCCGCGGCCACGTGAATAACCGTTATCATCCCGAACACGGCTATGCCGGCCCCAGACCGCAGCGCGGCGAGAAACCCGAGCCGTCAAAACGGCTCGACAAGGTTTCCCACTTTAAGGCAAATGAAGTTCGCGATGGGCGTGGCCACGCAACCGGGGGTAAACGCTAAGAATCGCCTTGCAGTTGGCCCCATCCGTAAGGAAACCTGTGTTGGGCGGATTGCCGGCAAAGAGAAATCACAGGGCGCTCCAGCTCCCGATTGCGGGAGCTGGGATATTACTGCACTCCATATTGAACATTCGTTTTGGTCGCGCTGCTCGGCGCCGGCCGGCATACTCCTTTGGTCTGCCATCATTTCGATATACTGATTCGGGTGGTCAAAGCATCGATAATTATCCACCGAATCTCGATTCTCCCAGAGGGCATAAATGTCATTTGAGACATTATCCGCCGATCCTGCGCGCGAAGACCGGCTGAGCAAAGTTCCCCAGGTCACGCTCATTTTCTGGATCATCAAGATCTTCTGCACCACCCTGGGTGAAACCGGCGGCGATGCAGTGACGATGTCGATGAATCTGGGTTATCTTGTCGGCACCGCGATCTTCGCAGCCATCTTTCTTGTCGCAGTATTTGCGCAGATCAAAGCGAAGCAATTCCATCCATTTCTTTATTGGATAACAATTATCGCCACCACTACGGTCGGAACCACGATGGCCGACTTTGCCGACCGTTCGCTCGGCATCGGCTACACGGGCGGCAGCCTGATTTTATTTGTCCTGTTAATGGCTTCTCTTGGCGTGTGGTACTGGTCACAGGGGTCGATTTCAGTCAGCACCGTCGGCACACCCAAGGTAGAGGCGTTTTACTGGATCACCATCATGTTTTCCCAAACCCTGGGCACCGCGCTGGGCGACTGGACCGCGGACAGCATGGATCTGGGTTATGCCGGTGCGGCCGCGATCTTTGGCTCATTGTTAGCCATCGTGGCCGCTTGTCACTTCTGGACAAAGATATCCAAGACCGCGCTGTTTTGGGCGGCGTTCATTTTGACGCGGCCGCTGGGAGCCGTAGTCGGCGACTTTCTTGATAAGCCTCTGGAGCATGGCGGTCTGAATCTCAGCCGCTACTCCGCTTCCGGCGCGCTGGTTGTTCTGGCGGTTGCCTGCATCTTGATTTTTCCGCAGAGGGCGGGAAAGCAATCTGCGCACTGACCTCTCATCCTCTTCCGCCAGAAGATGACTCGCATCACTTGCTCTCTGCAGCTTCTTTGGGGCCGAAGAGAAACTGCACACCCACGTAGGCGATCCAACTCGGCTCGCTGTTTTGGCGAGAGACCGCCTGGATGGCGCGGCCTCCCAAAAAAAGCAGGCGCAAGTGCCCCGCGCGGTCGAGCGTCTGGCGGCCACCGAAGTCCAGTGTGAACTGGCGCTGCCGGGGCACGGCGCCGATCCGATTCACGTCCTGCAGATCGTAAATCTCGCCGTAAAGTTCCAGCCGTTCGCTGAATTCATGTCCGGCAATCAGCCCGCGCCCCCAGCGGTCGGGCACATGGCGATTGCCGATCCAGCGTCCCACCTCGCCGTCGAAGTCGATGGGCCCCCATTTCGTGGTGAACTCAACCGGCAGATAGTACTGCGGCCCCGGCTCGACGATTCCTCGGCGCACACTACCGGAGGGGTTGTTGATGGTGACCTGCGGATAGGTGCCCAGCGAGAAATTCAGGTTCTCGTCTGATTTAGGCTCGCCAGCGCGGTGATGCTCGAAGTAGCGCCATTTGACGCCAAAGACCGACTCGCCCAGACCGGCGCGGGTGGTGTTGTGCTCATCGGTGGCTGCGGCCAGGTAGGGCGAGTACATCAACTGAATCCGGTCGCCCCAGCCATAGTTGATGTCGAGGTTCGGCAACTGATAGCTTGAGTTCGCCGGATTGTGGTTGCCCATCAAGCCCAAGTTGATCTCCCATTGCCGGTTGCCGGGAGTGCCGGGATCGTCTGTGATGAAGGGCGGGCCGCCCTGCGCGCGGGCGAGCGGTGCGGCGGCAAGAACCGCCAGAATCAACGCAAATGAAAAAAAATTGCGCATTCGATGGATATGAACTCTCCACAAAAAGAATATCGGACGGTGCTTCCGGCTGCTAATCCCTAACCCCTAATTCCTATTAAGATAATGTGCATGGAGAGAACAACCATTGCGGGCGTTCAGGTTTCACGTGTCGGGCTAGGCACATGGGCCATCGGCGGGCAGGAGTGGGGCACAGTCGCCGACGATGTGGCCGTCGCCACCTGCCTGGGCGCACTCGAGCGGGGTATCAATCTCATTGACACCGCGCCGATCTACGGCCGCGGGCGCTCGGAGGAGATTGTCGGCAAGGCGATGCGCGCGCACGGCAGGCGCGAGGATTTTTTCATCGCCACCAAATGCGGCCTTGAATGGAATGAGCGCGGCGTCTTCACCAACTCGACCGGAAAGCGTCTGCGCGGCGAGATTGAGGGCAGCCTGCGACGCATGGGAACCGACTACATCGACCTCTACCAGGTGCACTGGCCGGATACACGCACGCCGGTGGCCGAGGTGGCGGCGCTGCTGAGTGAGTTTCAACGCGAGGGCAAGGTGCGCGCGCTTGGAGTGAGCAACTTCAGCGTGGCGCAGATGGGGGAGTTTCGCGCCGCTGCGCCGCTGGCCAGCAACCAGCTGCCCTACAACATCTTCGACCGGGGAATCGAGTGCCGCGCGCACGGCGGGTGTTGCGCACACGGCGAGAGTCTTTTAGCGTGGTGTTCTGCGAACGGCGTCGCCATCCTCTGCTACAGTCCGCTTTGCCGCAGTCTGCTGGCTGGACGGGTTACGCGCGGCATGAAATTTGAAGCAGGCGACATTCGCAACCGTGATCCCAAGTTTCAGGAGCCGCGCTTCAGCCAGTACATCACCGCCGTTGAACGGCTGGCCGCGTTGGCGAAGGAACGCTACGGAAAGACGGTGCTGGAGCTGGCCGCCCGCTGGGTGCTCGACCGTCCCGGCGTCTCCGTGGCTCTGTGGGGGGCACGCCGGCAGGAACAGTTGGACGCAGTCGCGGGCGTATTGGGCTGGAATCTCGACGCAGATGCGATGGCCGAGATCGACCGCATCGTGAAGGAATCTGTCACCGATCCCATTGGTCCCGAATATCTGAAGCCGAAGGAACGGGAGATGTGATTTTTTTAAGACGTTCTATTGCTCTGATGTTGCTGTTCCCTGTTCCCTATTCCCTGTGCTTCGGTGCTATGCTCAAGAGGACCGCCACTGGATGTGATCACGCAACCCAATCTCCCAATCGTCTCTTCCGCGCGGCGCTCGAAGGCCGCTGCTTTCGCGCTGCTTCTCGTCTGTTTGATTGCATTTTCTTCAGGATGCAACCGCTTCCGCCATCTGCGCCACGACTCGGTGTACGTCTGGGAGCGGCAGATGTATCTGCATGACCGCGTGGCCGCCGTCTCCAACCGCGTGGCCGAGGTGACCAATGGCCAGCCGCTGGAAGTGCTTGAGCATGGCCGCCGCTTTCTCAAAGTGAAGACTGAGAAGAACGAGATCGGCTGGATTGAAGAACGCGCCGTGATCGACGAGAAGACCTTTCAGGCCTTTGAGCAGCTGGGGGTTCAGCACAAGAACGACCCCGTGGTCGCCACCGGCGTTCTGCGCGACGAAATCTACCTCCATCTGTCGCCGGGCCGTGAGACGCAGCGGTATTATCTGCTGGCGGCCAACGCGAAGATTCAGCTTCTGGCCCGCGCCTCGGTTCCCAAGAGCGCGCCGGGGACGGTAAAACCCTCCGTCGCTGCTGCGCCTCCCGCGGTCAATGCTCCCGCGGCTGCTTCCCATCAGGTGGCCACGCCGGCTACTCCGGCGACGGCCGCGCAGACTCCGGGTCAGGAACCGCCGCACATGGAAGACTGGTGGCTGGTGCGCGACAGCCAGGGCCGCGCCGGTTGGCTGCTGGCTGGCAACTTGGATGTGGACGTGCCCGACGAGATCGCCACCTATGCCGAGGGCCAGCGCTATGTAGGCGTCTACCTGCTGAACAAGGTTACAGACCCCGAGGCTGCTACGCCGGACCACACCGTTCCGCAGTACGTGACGGTGCTTTCGCCCAACAAAAGCGGCCTGCCCTTCGACTTCGACCAGGTGCGCGTCTTCACCTGGAGCCTTCGGCATCATCGCTATGAGACGGCATACCGGCTGCATCCCATTGAGGGCTATCTACCGGTGCGGGTCACGTATACAGCCAATGGCGCGCCGGTCTTCAATTTTCAGATTGCCAGCGGCGGCGCCATGACCGCCGATCCTGCGACCGGCGTCACCCGCCCGGCGACTCCGCGGATTATCACCTGCGAGATGGACGACACGCGCGTCCGGCGCGTCGGCCCCGACCAGGGACCGATTGCCCTCAGCTCCCCGCCCGACTCCCAGCCCAACTCCGCCAAGCCGGCAAAGAAAAAAGCGCGCTAGGCATCTGCGCACAAAAAAACAGTGGTCCATCGTTCATTCTCTCTTCGCCCTCGGCGAGCGAATAGCGAGCAATTGGCCCCACCGCAGGTGGCGCAGGCGCCCGCTGTGCTAGTATCCCGGAAAGCACAAACGCGGCATTTTTCAGGAGTGAATCATGGAAAGCAACCTCCGCCCGCTTACTCTCGGTGAAATTCTGGACCGCACAGCGCAACTTTACCGCGAAAACTTTCTACTCTTTGCCGGCATCTTTGCCGTCTACTCCGGCGTTTTGCTGGTGCTGGGCCTGCTACAGATCGGGTTGGCGGAGGCGCTGCGCGCTCTACAGATGACCGAGCGGCTGCAATGGCTTATCTGGAGCGCATCGGGCCTTGCCTTGCTGCTGACATTTCTCTTCTTCGGCATGGCCATCGCCGCCATCAGCCGCGCCGTGGCCTGGGTTCATCTGGGCGAGCCGGCCACCATCCGCGGCGCCTACCAGAGCATCCTGCCTCGATTGGGCCGTTATCTGTGGCTGATGACCATCACCGCATTCCTTGTCTGGACGCCGATGGTGCTACTGTACGCCGGGTATTTCGGAGCCATCGCCTTCTCCGGCTTCAAGACGCACCACGCGGGCGCTGCCGCACAGCAGGCCGTCGCGACCAACCCGCAGGCGACGGCGATCTTGCTCGTGGCTACTGCGGTCTTTGTCCTTCTGCTCATTCCCGTCGGCATCTACACCATTCTGATGAGCCTGCGCTACTCGCTGGCAATTCCCGCGTGCGTGGTGGAGAATCTCAAGGCGCGGCCATCCATCCGTCGCAGCATCAAGCTGGCCAAAGGCTCCTGGGGACGCATCTTCCTGCTGGCGCTGCTGGTTGGCGTCGTCAAACTGGGATTGGTGGGCCTCACCCAGTTCTTTGTTTTTGTGGCGGCCTTCAAACACCCCGGCCAGCAGTTGGGCGTGGGGCTGCAAGTGCTTTCGCAGGTCATCGGCTTCTTCACCAACACCTTTTTAGGGCCGATCTGGGCCGCCGGCATCACGCTTTTCTACTATGATCAGCGTATTCGCAAGGAGGGTTATGACATTGAGTGGATGATGCAGGCCGCCGGGCTGACGCCGCCCGCCGTTGGCGAACTGCCTGCCACAGCCGAGCTAACTGCAATCCCGCCGCAAGATGCCGAGGCCGCGCATGAATGAGCCGCTGCGCCCGATGACTCTGGGCGAAATCCTGGACCGGACCGCGCAGCTTTACCGCTCGCGCTTTCTCGTCTTTCTTGGAATTTCACTTTTTCCCGCTGGCGTTGTGCTGGGGTCGGCCTTCCTGGTTGGTCTGGTTGCTGGCTGGTGGAGTTGGCGCGGCGCGGCTTCAGTTTCTTCCGGCCTGGGATTTACTTTGGTTGGAATCTTTGTGATTGCTGTCATTGTGGTGGCGCTGCCAATCTTGCTGGCTGCGATCTCACTGGCCGCGGCGGCGATGAATCATGCCGCATCGAGTATATATCTGGGCGAGACAGCCACCATCCGCGACTCATACAAAACCGTTTGGCGGCGCGGTTGGCGTTATATTGGTCTCTTTCTTCTTGAAGTCCTTCTGGTCGCAGGCGTTCCGCTTGCATTGTGGATAGTGCTTTTACTCCTTGCGGCCTTGCAAACGTACTTAGTTGGGACACCTGGCAAAGGTGCTGCGGCGAACCCCTTTCTTGGAGTTCCTGCTCTTCTTTTCCTGGCAGTGTTAGCGGGCTATGCCTTCTGGATGCTGCTACGCCTCTCTCTTGCCTTTCCCGCCTCTGTCGTTGAGCAGTTCGGCTCTTGGTCGGCAATCAAACGCTCCACTCATTTGAGCAAGGGGACAAAGGGCCGCATCTTTCTGCTCTATCTTCTGGTTGGCATTCTCGGCTTTGTGCTCTCAATGGGTGTCACGATTCCCTTGATGGTTCTTCTTGCACTGATTCCCTATATGAGAAGCGCGAATACGGAATCCACGGGGATGATGATCTTTTTGTTTTTCGCCATTTATGGTCCATCCTTTGCAGTTCAGGCGCTCATCAAACCCATCTACAGCATCGGCCTTGTGCTCTTCTACTACGACCAGCGCATCCGCAAGGAGGGTTATGACATTGAGTGGATGATGCAGGCCGCCGGACTGACGCAGCCCGCCGCCGCCGCGCCAATTTTGGAACCTTCGCAAGATGCGGAGGCCGAGTGAAGACGGCCTGACGTATACTGGCGAGTGGCCGTGAAAGCGACCTGTCAATCGCGGAATGAAGTTTGTTCCCAGGGAGTGCCTATGTCTTGCCTGCGTACAACTCTGCTCTGTCTGCTCGCGTTTTTTGGCGCGGTAACGGTAACTGCTCAAGCTACGGATCAGAGCGCGACCAAGGTGACATCGCCCAATGGCCAGATTATCTTTCTGCTCTTCGATGCCGCGGCCAAGGAATCGGCCGTGGAAGCAGCGATTCCCGGCGGCCTGCGCTATGCGGTCAACTTCCATGACAAGCGATTGATGGACCGCTCGAAGCTGAGCCTGGAGCTTGCCGGGCAGCCCGCGTTGGGGCCGGGTATGCGCTTGAAGGCCGTGCAAACCGGTAGCGTGGATTCGAGTTACAACATCCCCGCGGGAAAAACCAGCACTGTGCGCGACCACTATAACTCTGCCCGCGTTGATTTTGCGGACGCAGCCGGGCGCAGGTTATCCATCGAGGCGCGCGTCTATGACGACGGCGCGGCCTTCCGCTATCTCGTGCCCGATCAGCCGTCGTTGAAAGAGGCGCAAATTGCCCGCGAGGGCACGGAGTTCTGCTATGCGAAAGACTCGGCAAGCTGGCCGCTGATTCTCGATGGCTTCCAATCTTCATGGGAGGATGAGTATCAGCAGCGGCAGGTGAGCGGGCTGCATAACGATTGGCTGATCGGCATGCCGTATCTGGCGGAGGAGCCGGGCATCGGCTGGGTGGCCATCACCGAGGCTGACATCGATAACTACGCGGGAATGTATCTGCGCAAAGGCGCGGGCGCATTTTGCGTGCGGGGCGAGTTATCGCCGCGGGTGGATGAGCCGGGAATTGCCGTGGAAGCCAAGACGCCGTTTGCGACTCCCTGGCGTGTGCTGATGATAGGCGATGAGCCGGGCCGGCTGATCGAGTCCAACATCGTACTCAATCTGAATCCGCCGTCGAAGATCGCGGACACCTCATGGATTCGCGCTGGCAAGTCGGCGTGGGACTGGTGGTCCGGCGAGGCGGCTCCCAGCGTGAACTTCAAGGCCGGCATGAACACGGCGACGATGAAGCACTATATCGATTTCGCGTCGGATTCGGGATTTCCCTATATGCTGATCGACGCGGGCTGGGCGGCATCTTCGGCAAGCAGCCCCGGCGACTTAACACATACGGACATCACCCATGTGAGCCCGCAGATCGATATGCCGGAGTTAGTGCGCTATGCCAGGCAGAAGAATGTGCGCCTTTGGCTTTGGTCGCACTGGACCTCGGTGGATAAACAAATGGATCAGGCGTTTCCCTTGTTTGAGCAGTGGGGCATCGCGGGGGTCAAGATCGACTTTATGAATCGCGACGATCAGTGGATGGTGGACTTCTATCATCGCGTAATAGAAAACGCGGCGGCGCATCATCTGATGATCGACTTCCACGGCGCATACAAGCCCGACGGATTGCGCCGGACGTATCCGAACCTGATGACGCGCGAGGGCGTGATGGGCAAGGAGTATTTGAAGTGGAGCGCCCGCACGTCACCCACGCACAACACCACTCTGCCTTTCACGCGCATGCTGGCCGGCCCCATGGATTACACCCCCGGCGCCTTTGGCAACAGCAACCGGGAGAATTTTGTAGCGCGCAACTTTATGCCCATGGGACTGGGAACGCGCGCCCACGAACTGGCGCTCTTCGTGGTCTTTGAAAGCCCCTTCGAGATGGTGGCCGACTACCCTGAGCACTACCAGGGACAAAAGGAGTTCGACTTTATCAAGCAGGTTCCGGCCACCTGGGACGAGGTGCGCGTGATCGGCGGCAGGCCGATGGAAAACATTACGCTGGCGCGGCGCAGCGGCAAGGACTGGTACATAGGCTCGCTGACCAACTGGGATGCGCGCACGGTGAAGCTTCCGCTGTGTTTTCTTGGCGATGGAGAGTACGTTGCCGAGATTTACGCCGATGCGCCCGATGCCGCCACCGAGGCCACGCACACCACCTTCACGAAGCAACCCGTGGATCGGACAACGGTGCTCGATGTGCATATGGTTTCTGGCGGCGGAAACGCAATTTGGATTCACCCGGTTCATTGAGGGCGAAGAGTTTGCAGTGCGAGAGTGACAATATGCCGGATGTCGCTCAAATGAACACGCAGGGGATCAGAACGTGACTGCTCGGCCTCTCGTCGTTGCTGCTGCATTGGCCGCATGGATGGCGGCGGCGCAAACCCACGCCGCTGAACCGGTTGCCGCTCAGCCCGCGGGCAACTTCCGCTTGGTAACGCTCGCCGAGTATCGCCAGCACCTTGTCGAATTGAACGCGGTAGTTGCCCTTTGCGCCCAGGCGCGCGATGCCAAGAGCTGCGACCCGGCGCTTGTTGGCTTGGATGACAGCGTTCCGCACGGCAATGCCGAACGGCGGCTGATGCGCTACGACTGGCTGCGCGCGCTGCTCGCCCAGGCGCGGGAAAAGGACGAAGCTCCGGCTAACGTCCAAAACAAGACAGCGAACAACGCGCCGCCCAAGCCTGCCTCGGGCGCGAATCTCGAAGAGCCGACGCGCCCGCCCAAGCCCACCACCAGCCAGCTTTTGCTCTCCGCAGAGGCGCGCCTGACGCAGCAGATTGCGCAGGCCGATGCGGCAGCGCCCACGGCCGCTCCCGATCACGCTTTGCAGCGCGCGGCGATGAAGCAGGTGCTTGCAGGCCGCGACTTCCGCAACCTGGAGGCGCCGACGGCCCGCGACGCGGCGCTTGAGAAGCTGGGCGAATGGCTCAACCGGCTCTTCGCCGGCGCGGCAAAGCTGCGGGCCAGCGCCGCGTGGGTGGGCGAAGCGCTGGTTTGGGGTTTCATCCTGGCTGTGTGCGTGGGCTTGGCGTGGGGGCTGCTGCAAATGGAGCGCCGCTGGCGCGTTCGCCTGGTGCCGGAGAGCGACGGCCCCGCCGCTGGAGCCGCCTCTGCGCGCGACTGGCAACTGTGGCTGAATGACGCGCGCCACGCCGCCAAGCTGGGCGAGTGGCGCGCGGGCATTCACTCCCTCTATTGGGCGGTGATCGCGCGCCTCGAATCCAGACGGCTCTGGCCCGCCGACCGCGCTCGCACTCCGCGCGAGTACCTGGCGCTGGTGGCCGCCGAAGACCCGCGCTGCGCGGGACTCGCCCAGCTCACCGGCAGCTTTGAGCGCGTCTGGTACGGCGGCCGCGCGGCAGCTGAGGGCGATTATCGTAAGGCCGAGGAGCTGGCCGATGGGCTGATCTCCGGCGATGGATCATCGAGAGGAGAGAGACAATGAACTTTCTCTCCTCGCTCGACGCGCAGGACCGCAAGCTGCTCTTGTGGTGTGTGGGAATTGCTCTGGCGCTGGCCATCACCACCGGCATTTTGATGCCCGGCAGCAACAACAACAATTCCCTGCCCTCTACTTATCTGGCCGGTCAGCATGGCGCCCGCGCCGCCTACGAAACGCTGCTGCGCTCCGGCTATCCAATCGAACGCTGGGAGCAGCCCTTGAGCGATCTGGCCGCGACGGCCGGGCCGGAGACGGTGGTCATCTTTGCCCAGCCCTTCTCGCGTGAGCCTGCCGACATCAAGGCGGTGCGCAAGATCGTCGAGCGCGGCGGGCGCGTCCTCTCCACCGGCTATTGGGGCGGGTACATTCTGCCCGGTGAGGCCAGTCAGCCTTTCTCCGAGTTCAACTTTGCCGCCTGCAAGCTGGAGCCGGAGGGCCAGAATCCGCTGGCCGACACCGGCGAGGTGTGGATGGTTCCCCAGGCGAGCTGGAAGGTGGGCAACCCGGCGGTGCGCGTGGATTATAGTTGCGCCGGCCAGCCCGCGGTCGTCGAATACGCGTGGGGCAAAGGGCAGATCGTCTGGTGGGCCAGCTCGACACCGCTCGAAAACGGTTCGCTCAACCGCGCCCGCAATCTTGACCTGCTGCTCAACTCGCTGGGACCGCGCGAGGGCCATCGCTTCTACTGGGACGAGTCGCTGCATGGGGAGATTCGTTCCACCTGGAGCTACGCCTCAGGGCCGTCGTGGACGATGCTGTGGATTGGACTGGCGGGGCTGGCGCTGCTCGTCGTGCTCAGCTTCAGCCGGCGCAGTGGGCCGGTGCGCGAGTTGCCTCCGCCGGCGCGCGCCACGCCCATCGAATTTCTTGAGGCGTTGGGCTCGCTCTACCGCAACGCCGGAGCTGCTTCGACGGCTGTTTCTATCGCTTGGGAGCGCTTTCGGCGGCACAGTTTGCGGCTCTGCGGACAGCGCGCCACGAAGATGGATGCGGCCGAGTTGGCCGCGGTGATTCGCCGCCGCTTCCAACTAGCCGACGAGAATTTGGAGATAGATCTGGCCGCTTGCGAAGAGGCCGCTCGCGCTGATTTAATCAATGCGCGTCAGGCGCTCAAGCTGATTCAATCGCTGCACGGGCACTACGAAAAGCTGATTGAAGCGGTTCGGCCGGGCAGTCAAGCGGGCAGCATCGCCGCACAACCAGAGAAGATTCAATCCAAAGCGCAAGAAAGGGTTGTATGAGCCAAGAAAACTACGAAGAACTCGACCAAAACGCAAAAAGTGCGGAACACTTGCAAGCCACCAGCCAGCTCATCGCCCACTCGCGCGCTGAGCTGGGCCGGGTGATCTCCGGCCAGAGCGAGGTGATCGAGGAGGTGCTGATCGCCGTGCTCTGCCAGGGTCACGCACTGCTGGAGGGTGTGCCGGGCATCGCCAAGACGCTGATCGTGAAGGCGCTGGGCCGCCTGCTCGGCCTCGGCTTTCAGCGTGTACAGGCCACGCCCGACCTGATGCCCGCCGACATTCTCGGCACCACAATTTTCCGCCCCGGCTCTGCTGACTTCGCCTTCCACGCCGGTCCCGTCTTCACCGATCTGCTGCTGGTGGATGAGATCAACCGTATGCCGCCGCGCACCCAGGCCGCGCTGCTGGAATGTATGGAGGAGCGGCAAGTGACCACCGACGGCACACGCCGCCCGCTGCCCGCCTGGTTCACCGTCTTCGCCACGCAGAACCCAGTCGATTTCGAGGGCACGTATCCGCTGCCCGAGGCGCAACTCGACCGCTTCCTGCTCAAGATTCGCGTGGCCTACCCCTCCGAATCTGAGGAGCAGCAGATTCTGGAGCGCTACCACGGCGGCTCCGGCGCTGGGCTGCTGGAGGACGCCGCGATTGCTCCCATTCCGGCGGGATTGCTGGCTGCGGCGAGCGCGGAAGTCCGCGCCATCCGCATTGAGCCGGAGCTGTACAGCTACATTCTGGCGCTCGCCCGCCGCACCCGCGAGTGGCCGACGCTGCTGCTGGGCGCAAGCCCCCGCGCCACGCTGAGTCTGATGCGCGTCGCCCAGGCCGCCGCCGCCTTCGATGGCCGCGACTACCTGCTTCCCGACGACGTTAAACGCGCCATGCAGCCTGTGCTGAGGCATCGCGTCATGCTCAAGCCCGAAGCTGAACTCGAAGGCTTCGACGCCGATCGCGTGCTCGCCGACGTCATCGCCGCCGTGCCGGTGCCGCGGCAATGATTGCTGCCAGCCTCCATCCCGCGCCCATCAGCGCCGTTTGCGAGCGCCGCCGCCGCTGGGGCTTCGGCCTTACGCCGCGCTCGATCGGTCTGCTGCTGGTTGGCTTCGTCTGGCTGATTCCCGGCTTCTGGGATGAGCGGCTGGCCTTCGCCATGCCGTTCTGGGAGGCGCTGGTTCTGCTGGCCGCGCTGCTCGACGGTTTGCGCCTGCCCGCGCCGGATGCGTTGACCGTGACCCGAAGCTGGTCCAACGCGCCCGCGCTCGACAGCGAGACCGAAATTGAGCTGACGGTCGAAAACCACGGCAAGATGGTTCTCGATTGCCGGCTGGTGGACGATCTGCCGTGCGCTTTCATCGCCGAGCCGCAGACGCTGCGGCTGATCGCATTCTCCCGTGTGCCAGCCAAGTTGCGCTACCGCGTTGAACCCAAAGAACGCGGCGACTGGCCAACCGGCTGGCTGTACTTGCGTTACCGTTCCGGGCTGGGGCTTATCGACCGCTGGGCTAGAGCGCCGCTCGCACAGACGGTGCGCGTCTACCCCGCCCTGCGCTCGGGTGAGGAGCAGCAAATCTTCCTCGCCCGCAGCCGCCAGATCGACCTGCAACTCCGCCGCTCGCAGCAGCGCGGCCTGGGCCGCGACTTTGAGAGCCTGCGCGACTACCGCGAGGGTGACGACCTGCGCGACCTCTGCTGGACGGCGACGGCGCGGCGCGGCAGCCCCATCACACGCCAGTACCAGAGCGAGCGCAGCCAGCCGGTGTGGATCGTTCTCGACTGCGGACGGCTGATGAGGGCGCGAGTTGCCCTGGCGCAGGCGGCCAAGAACAATTTCCAACCCGTATCAGGGCGCAACTTGAGAGATCTCTCCGGGGCTAAAGCCCCCGCTGATTCCATCGGCCTTACACGGGGGAAGAATCCCCCGTCTCCCTCCGATTCCAGTGTTTTTGGAGCCGGTTTAGCGCACGAGGGAAGCATTATTGAAAATCAGAAGATACACTCCAAGCTCGACCACGCCTGCACGACTGCCGTCGCTCTCGCCCAGCTCGCCCTCTACTCCGGCGACCGTATCGGTTTGCTGGCTTACGGGCAGGGGATTCAGCAACGGCTGTTGCCCAGTCGCGGCGCCAGCCATCTGCGCCAGCTTATCGAATCGCTGGCCCTGGTGCGCGCCGAAGCTGCCGAAGCCGACCATCTGAAAGCCACGGCGATGCTCAATCGACTGCAACCCCGGCGCTCGCTGATTTTATGGGTGACGGATTTGGCCGAAACTGCGATGCGTCCGGAGGTGATCGACGGAGCGCTGCAACTGTTGCGCCGCCATGTGCTGCTCTTTGTCGCCATGGCCCAGCCGGAGGTGGAGCGGATTGCCCAGGCCCGCCCGAAAAACGTGGAGCAGCTCTTCCGCGCCGCCGCCGCGCAGGAGATGGCCGCTCGCCGCGAGCTGCTGTTGGCGCGGCTGCAGGAACAAGGCGCTCTGACGCTCGATCTGAATCCCGAGGCGCTTACATCGACGGTTCTGAATCAGTACCTCAGCGTGAAGGAACGGGCGATGGTTTAGGGCTGGCAAAGCGAAGAAAATGCGTACGCAAATGGCGCTTGGAGTCTTCGATTATTTGCCCCAAAGAGGCTATTTATCTTGACCAAATATGCCATCGAGTATGGTAAAAGAGCCAAAATATCGACAAAAAGAAGGCAATTCAGGGGTTTTCATGTTACTTTTCAGTTAATAGAAATTAATCGTATGTAATTGATAATATGTTAGTTAGATGAGAATGAAAGACAAAAGGGACCTCAAAAAGAGGGGGGGGTGGGTGGGTTGAGTAGTTACTTTCTGATAATTTTTTAATGGATGATCTGTTGGCATTTTAGTTAATAGGCCGGTTTGCATTTCTTTTCCTCCAGAATGATTGTGCGACCTGCGGGGCTAATTATGCGCAATCTGTCACGGAGATGAGCGAGAGCTTGTAATCGTGCAGGAGGGAGCGGTTTCCTCAGACGGCATGATGCGCCGCCCTGCGCAGCCGGTCGCGGATGGCCGCACCAATTCCCTCGGCGGGCGGCAGCGGGCAGAGAATCACCGCGCAACCTTCGTCGTCCAGCGCGCGCAGTCCGGCGTAGAGCGACCGCGCCAACTCCTTTGGAGCCGACCACCGTCCCCAGGCAAAGGCCGCCTCTACGCTCGCCGGCGCGGCAACCTCGACGGGCAGCATCACGCCCACGCGGCCCGTCTGTTGCAGCGCCGCCTCGGCAAGCCGCGCGCCCAACTCGGCCAACCCGCATTCGATGAGCACCAGCCGCGCCCGGGGCGCATAGTGGCGCAGCCCTACGCCGGGCGAGGGCAGCGCCGCGCGAGGTTGAGTCTCCAGCGGCTTACGATCCTTAAAAAGCTCGACCGCACCGGCAGTGTCTCGAATCTGGACACTCGTGACGGCTCCGGGCCGGTAGATCAGCATCGGAGTCTGGCAGGGATCGAGGACCGTGGACTCGACGCCGTGCTCGGTTGGCCCTGCGTCCAGCACGGCATCGATGCGCCCGCCGAGGTCGGCCAGCACGTGCTGCGCGGTGGTGGGGCTTGTGTGGCCAAAGAGATTGGCGCTGGGCGCGGCCACCGGAACTCCGGCGCGGCGAATCAGCGCCAGCGCGACCGGGTGCGCCGGCATCCGCACGCCCATCAGCGGCCGCCCCGCAGTGACCGCATCGGGCACGGCAGCCGTACGCGGCAAAAGCAATGTCAGCGGACCCGGCCAGAAGGCCTTCATCAGCTTGCGCGCCGCATCGGGAACCCGCTCAACCAGCCCGTCCAGCATTGCTTCATCGGCAATATGCACAATCACTGGATCCCACGCCGGGCGCTGCTTGGCGGCAAAGATGCTGCTCACCGCCGCCGCGTCCAGCGCGTTCGCTCCCAAGCCGTAGACGGTTTCAGTGGGCATAGCCACCAGGCCGCCAGCGCGCAGAATCGCCGCCGCCCGCTCCAGGGCTTCCTCGGCCTCGTTGGTATCCAGATGCGCCGGATCGACCGTCCATCGCTGTGTCTTCATCTCTTCTATTGTCGCCTGTTACGGGGATTGATGTCGGCTGCCTCCCACCCATTCCGCAAAAAGCGCGGAATGGATGGGGCACAGTTGCCGTATACTCACTGCTAAAGATGCCTATAGAAACCGAAATCAAATTTCGCGTGGACGACCTGGCCGAGCTGGCGCGGCGGCTCGAGGCTGCCGGCTTTGCGCTGCATACTCCGCGCGCCTTTGAGAGCAATGTGCTTTACGATACGCCGGACCGGCAGATGCGGGCGCGCACGGAGATTCTGCGCATCCGCACTTACGCTGGCCACACCATCATCACCCACAAGCGCCTGCCGGATGTCGGCCCTGGCGAAGACACTCACAAGCATCGCATCGAAACGGAGACCGATGTTGCCGACGGCGCAGCCATCGAGCAAATCTTCCTCTCGCTCGGCCTCGTCCAGGCCTTCCGTTACGAGAAGTGGCGCGCCGAATGGACGGACGGCAAGGGCCATTGCGTGGTGGATGAGACGCCCATCGGCAACTACGCCGAGCTGGAAGGCTCCGCCGAATGGATTGACGGCGCTGCCGCCCGCTTGGGCGTTGATCCGTCCCGGTACATCACCCTCAGCTACGGCCGCCTCTTTGAGCTTTGGCGCGACGAGCGCCATTCCGCCGCGCAGAATCTGACGTTTGTGGACTGCGCAAAAGGCTGAAGATTCGCAAGGTCTCTATTCCAAAGTAATAAAAAACTAAAAATGCGTTAATGATGCTCCCATTGAAGCCGATAACCCCAACAAGCAGTTTGATAAGTTGGAGGTTTTCAGTGAACAAAATGCACTTCGATATTGATGCGGGCCTGTGGCGGCGTTGGGGAGTGAGACTGATGCAGGCAGCCGCATTGGCGCTGATGGTGGCGCTTGCTCTGCCTGCACGGGCCGAAGTGCGCGCCGTCAAAGCGCGCGTGCAAGCCGTCTATCCTGAGATTGCCAAGCGCATGAAAATCACCGGCGACGTGAAGCTGACGGTTACCGTGAACGCGGACGGCAAGGTGACCGACGCGAAGGCGACCAGCGGGAACCGGATGCTATCAGCTGCCGCCGAGGATGCCGTCAAAAAATGGAGGTTCGAGCCGGGAGCCGGCGCCACAACCGAGGATGTGACGATCAGCTTCGCCATGGACCAATAGCCGGAGCCGCGCCAGGCCGTTGCAGTTCTCATTTATGCGCGTTGACTCATCGTATCTTTGGCGCGGCGGCAACTTTCGTTACTCCCAATTGAGTTTGGCAATGCTTACACCCCGGCGCGGCCACTCCGCGCTGGAGATATACCACTGGCCGTCTTCTCCCTGAAAGACTTCAGACGCGTGAGCGTCGAGAATGGTCACAGGCTTGCCGCCGGCAAAGTCCAACAAGTTTTCGGATTGATAGACATAAGTATGATGCGAGTAAGCGCCTTGCACCGTCTTTCCATCCCATTGGCCGCTCCAGATGCAAACGAATAGATAGAATCTACCGCCGTGCCGCACGATGGTGGGCGATTCCGGAGCCATGCCGCCGGTCAAGCGAAGGATGATTCGCGGCGCACTCCAGCGCCGCAGGTCCGTGGATGTGCGGATGGTCACGGTATTTTCCACGCAGTAGACCATGGAGTAAACGCTTTGCCAGAAGAGGACGCTTGGATCGCGCGCACTTGGCCCGTCGCTGAAGAGCGGCCCTTGCGGCGTCCAGCTTTGCAGGTCACGAGAGGTCGCCAGGCGAATCGGATCAGGCCCATAAAACAGATAGTACAAATCGCCTTTTTGAAGGACATCCGGCGCATAAAAAGCGGGATTTTCACCCGGCCGGTCGGGCGCGCGGAGCACCTTCGGAAGGTCCTTCCAGGCTCCCATCGCAAGAACGTCTTTCAGATCGCCGGCCGGCGCGCGGGCATGAAAGGATTGGAACTCGCCCTCGTGGATGGTCTGGGGAGTTGGACTGGTGAGCGGATGCGTAATTCCGAAGAGATTCCAGCGGCCATCGGGACCCTTGATGAACGTATGGTCGTTGGGCACCCACACCGCATAGCGCCGCCCCGCCTTCAATTCAGAGGTATCGGGACCAGGAAAGCGGTCTGCCGCCGGAAGATAGATCGTCACATATTTTCCGGCGATCTTCGGCAAGGGCAACGCACGCTGGGATTCCTGCTGGCATGGCAGGACCGCGGCACCGAGCGCCATCGCCATCAGGCAAACAAGATTTCGTAAGTGCATCATCCCGTTCTTCTCTTCCCTGGTTGAGTGCGATTCTACGGCAGGGCATCTTATCAAAACAAATGGTTGCCGCAACTTTTCGATATAGACTGATTGCATTCAAGCCATGAAAAGCCCGATGCCTGATTCGACAGATTTCGCCGCCGTGCCCATCCTGCCTGGGCTCGAGCCGGCGCCTGAGCATCTGCTGCCTTCGCTGCCCGAGGTGCACGCCACGGTGCGCATCTCCCGCTCGCCGCACTTCTGGCGTCGCCTGGCGGGCTTCATCGGCCCCGGATTCCTGATCGCCGTCGGTTACATGGACCCCGGCAACTGGGCGACGGACATCGCTGGCGGCTCGCGCTTCGGCTACACGCTGCTGTTCGTCATCATGCTCTCAAACCTAATGGCGATTCTGCTGCAAAGCCTCTCGCTCAAGCTGGGCATCGCCACCGAGCGCGACCTGGCACAGATGTGCCACCAGTGCTACGGCCCGCGGGTGAGCTACGCGCTGTGGATCTTCGCCGAAATCGGCATCGCCGCCTGCGACCTAGCCGAGGTGATCGGCTCGGCCATCGCCCTGGAACTGCTCTTCCACATTCCGCTCTTCTGGGGCGTGCTCATCACCAGCTCGGACGTGCTGCTGATTCTGCTCATGCAACGCTGGGGCTTCCGTTACATTGAGGCGCTGGTGATCGCGCTCATCGGCACCATTACCGCCTTGTTCTTTGTGCAGGTTCTGCTCTCCCACGCGGAACATTGGGTGGCTCTGAAGCATCTGTTTCTGCCCTCGATGTCCATCGTCACCAACCCCGATATGCTTTACATCGCCATCGGAATTCTGGGCGCGACGGTGATGCCGCACAATCTCTACCTGCACTCGTCGATTGTGCAAAGCCGCAAATACCTGCGCACGGCCACGGGCAAGCGCGAGGCCATTACCATGGCCAACATCGACTCCGCCGCGGCGCTCACCATTGCGCTGTTTGTGAACGCGGCGATTCTGATTGTGGCCGCAGCCGTCTTCAATCGCAGCGGACACTATGATGTTGCGGCCATCCAGGACGCCTACAAGCTGCTCAGTCCGCTGCTGGGAGTCACCGGGGCAAGTACGCTTTTTGCAGTTGCCCTGCTGGCCAGCGGCCAGAACTCGTCGATCACCGGCACACTGGCCGGGCAGGTGGTGATGGAGGGCTTCATTCACCTCAAGCTCTCGCCCTGGCTGCGGCGGCTCATCACTCGCTCGCTGGCCATTATCCCCACCATTCTCGTGGTCGCCTTCACCGGCGAACAGGGCACGGAAAAGTTGCTCATCCTCAGCCAGGTGATTCTCTCCCTGCAACTCAGCTTTGCCGTAGTGCCGCTGGTGATGTTTACCGGCAATCGCAAGCTGATGGGCGAGTTTGTGAACGGCCGTGGGCTGCAATCGCTTGCCTGGTTTGTCGCCGTGCTCATCGCCGGGTTGAACGGCTGGCTGCTGGTGCTGATGGCGCGGTGATGCGGCAGGTTCCGTCCACTGTTCACTGTTCACTGTCCGCTGTACACTGTCCCCATGCACATTCTTACCGCAGCCGAGATGCAAACCTGCGACCGCCTGACCACGGAGCGTTTCGCGGCGCCGTCGATTACGCTGATGCTGGCTGCCGCGGCGGCGGTGGCAAGCTTTGCGCGCCAGCAGTTTCCGCACGCGCGGCGAGTGACGGTCGTCTGCGGGCGGGGCAGCAACGGCGGCGACGGCATGATGGCCGCGCGGCAGCTTGCCGCGGCCGGCCTGGAGGTGACCACGCTACTGGTGGGCGCGCGCAGTGGTCTGAGCGGCGACGCCGCCGTGGCCTGGCGCGAGCTGACCAGCCCGGCGCTTGGGATGATCCACATTATCGAAACTGCCGAGGATCTGCCTCAGCACAACAGCGCACTGGAGGCCGATCTACTCATCGACGCCGTGGTGGGCACCGGCTTCAAGCCGCCGCTCAAGGGGTTGGCGCTCGATGTGCTTCACTGGCTCGAAGGCAGCAGTGCGCCGATTCTGGCTGTTGATTTGCCCTCCGGCTGGCCCGCCGACGAGTGCACGGCTACAACAGCCGGGCCGGTTTTTCCCGCCGATGCGGTCATCACCTTCACCGCGCCCAAGCCTGCGCACGTCTTTGGGCAACTTACCCGGCACTGGTCGCAACCCATCGTAGTGGCGCCCATCGGCTCACCAAAAGAGGCCATCGTTTCGACGCATGGATTGGACTGGGCCGGCTCGGCGCTCGCGCTCACCCAGAGGCCGCGTTTGCCGGGAGCGAACAAGGGCAACTTTGGACACGTTTTAGTCATCGGCGGCTCGGCTGGCAAGTCCGGCGCGCCAGCCATCACGGCCCTGGGCGCGCTGCGCGCCGGAGCAGGACTGGTGACGGCGGCGGTTCCCGCGCCGGTGCTGCAAATGGTGGCAGCTGTTGCGCCGGAGCTGATGACTTGGCCGCTCGTGGCAACTCCCGAGGGCTGCATTGCGGCGGAGAATCTTGCGCCAGAGAAGCAGGCCGCGCTGATGGCCGGAAAAACCGTAATGGCCATTGGGCCCGGCCTGGGCCAAAGCGCGGAGACAGTGAAATTCGCCGCAGGATTGCTCTCGGAGACAAATATTCCGGCGGTCATCGACGCTGATGCGTTGAATATTCTGGCCGCCAAGCCGGTGTTGCTGGCCAAGTTGGCCAAAGGACGAAGCCTCGTACTTACGCCCCATCCGGGCGAGATGGCGCGGCTTCTGGGCATCAATGTGGCGGAGGTGCAGGCCAATCGGCTGGAAGTGACGCGCGGCTACGCCCAGTACATTGGAGTCACAGTGGTGCTCAAGGGCGCGCGCACACTCATCGCCCACGCCGACGGCCGCGTGGCAGTGAACACCAGCGGCAATCCGGGCATGGCCAAGGGCGGCAGCGGAGATCTGCTTACCGGACTGATTGCCGGCCTTCTGGCGCAGTATCCGGGCGAGCCGGAGCAGGCTGTGGAGGCCGCGGTTTATCTGCACGGGCTGGCCGCCGACCTGGCCGTGCGCGCCGCAGACGAGCATACGTTGTTGGCTACGGATAGCCTGGCGCAGCTTGCCACGGCTTTTCGCTTTCACGCCGAGGCTCCCAGCGGGTATCTTTGGCTACAGGGGCTGCCGCCGCAGGCCGAAGCCCTTCACGAGGCCGAACAATGAGTCAGGGAGTCCCTGTTGCCGCAAGCATGAGGCACGAATTCACCACCCGGAGCGGTGCAGAGACCATTGAGGCCGGCCGAAAGCTGGCAGCCTTGCTTTTGCCGCCGCAATTGCTGATTCTGCGCGGCGACCTGGGCACTGGCAAAACCACGCTGGTCAAAGGCATTGCGGAAGCTCTGGATGCCGCCGAAGCGGACGAGGTGACCAGCCCGACCTTCACCTTGTTGCACGAGTACGAAGGCACGCAGGAAGGCAAGCCGGTGAAGCTGTTTCACCTGGACGTCTATCGCCTGGAGGGCGAGCACCAGTTGGAAACGCTGGGGCTGGATGAACTGCTGACGCCCGACGCGCTGGTTCTGGTGGAGTGGGGCGAGAAATTCAAGAGCATCCTGAAGAAGGCAACCGGAGAGATCACGATTGCTTCAATTGGCGGCGACACGCGGCGGATTACGGTGACACTGAAGGCGGAGTGAGAGAGTGAGCGGAGTAAGCGGGTGCTCCACCCTTGCCGCGTTCTGTTTTTGCGGCAAGGATGGGAAAGTTTGAATTACACTCGGTGGAAATAAGTTGGAATTACTGGGCTGTGACGCCGTCCATCCTGGCCTGGTACAAGATGATCTTCTTGAGAGTGTCGTAGGGAAGGTTGGGAGAAACTTGGCGGCCATTGACCACCAGCGTCGGAGTCCCCGTGATATTCAGATCCTTGGCCAGATTCACGGAGGCCTCAACCGCGCTGAGAATCGCGGGAGTTGCGGCACAGGCCGCAATCTTAGCGGGATCCAGTCCAGCCTTGACGGTAGCACTGTTCAGCGTCAGAGAAGCGCCGTCGGCGGTCTCCAACCCCTCCTGACCTTCAAAGACAGCCGAGGTGAAGGTGAAGAAGGCGTTGCTGCCGCCCTGCTTGGCCACGCAGATGCCGTAAGCGGCCGCGATCTTGGCCTGGGGATGGATAGTTTCCAGCGGAAAAATCTCAAAGACGATGCGCGCCTTGGGAAAGTCCACGGCCAGCTTGTCCATATTGGCCTGCGACTCCTTGCAATGGGGGCACTGGTAGTCGGCAAACTCGACAATCTCCAGATCCTTGTTGGCCGAGCCACGATAGGGGCCATCGGCGCGCTGCCGCGCCAGGACGCGAGCATCCGCAAAGGGATTTTCGCCAAAGGGAATGATCTCGTCGCCGGCAATGATGTGCTTGCCGTCAGGAAGGGCAAAAAAATCAAGCTGTCCGGGCTTCTGCTTGCCGGCCTTATCACCGGTGAGGACGATGACCTTGCTGATGCCTTCCACGGGCGTCTTCAAAATGGCCCAAACCTGCCAGATTCGGCTTTCATCGAAGCCCCAGTTGGCCTGCAAGAAGGCATTGACGGTCTCCTTGGTGGGCAAAGCGGCGGTAAAGTTGGCGGGGTCGGGTGCAGGCAGAACCGGCGCGCTGGCCGGCGCGGGCGCCGAGGGAGCAGCCGCGGAGGCATCCGGGGCGGAGGGCACATCCTGCTGTGCAACGGCCTTGAAGACAGGCAGGGAAAATACTACCAGCGCTAAAAGGCTGGCAATACGGGCAGATGGTCGAATCAAGCTATCTCTCCTTAAACTGCGCTCATACTGAACTGCGGGATGGCTCCCAACTTCTAGCTTATACCTGAACTTTGACGGCAATAGGAAATCGGCGGCCCATGCCGAAGGACTTGGATGTGACTTTGAGGACGGGTGCGGCCTGCTGGCGCTTGTACTCGCTGCGTTCCACCAGGCGCACCACCTGCTGCACCAACTCCAGAGCAAATCCGTGCGCCGCGGCGATCTGTTCCGGGCTCTCGTAGCGCTCGACGTAGGCTTCGAGGATCGGATCAAGCACTTCGTAGGGCGGCAACGAGTCAGTGTCTTTCTGGTCGGGGCGCAGCTCAGCCGAGGGCGGCTTTTCCAGAATCGCCCAGGGAATCACCTCCGTGTCGCGGTTAAGCCAGCGGCAGACCTGGTAAACGCGGGTCTTCACCAGGTCGCCGATCACCGCCAAGGCGCCCACCATGTCGCCGTAGAGGGTGCAGTAGCCCACGGCCATCTCGGATTTGTTGCCGGTGGTGAGCACCAGCGCGGAGAATTTGTTGGAGAGGGCCATCAACAGGCAGCCGCGTATGCGCGACTGGATGTTCTCCTCGGTGGTGTCGGGTTTGGTCCCCGTAAAGAGCGGCTCAAGCGAGTTTGTAAACTCGGCAAAGAGGCCGCTGATGCCGATGAGTTCTAAACGAATGCCGAGGTTGGCGGCCAAGCGGCGACTGTCGTCAATGGAGCCGGCTGAGGAGTAAGGGCTGGGCATACCGATGCCGACGACGTTCTCAGCGCCCAGGGCCTCGGCGGCAATGGCCGCCACCAGCGCCGAGTCGATGCCGCCGCTCAAGGCTACCAAGGCTTTCTTGAAGCCGCACTTGCGCACATAATCGCGCGTACCCAGCACCAGGGCGCGATAGGCGGCCTCGGTATCGTCGTCGACGGGCACTGGCACTTGAGGAGCATCAAACGGATCCAGCAGCACCAGATCCTCTTCAAACGACGCGGCCTGGGCAATCAGCTCTCCACGCGCATTCAGGGCCAGCGAGGAGCCGTCAAAGAGCAGGCTGTCATTGCCACCCACCTGGTTGGAGAGCAGCACAGGTATGCTATTCCGCCGGGCGATGGCCGCGAGCATCTGGCGGCGAAGGGCGCGCTTGCCATGCCAGAAGGGCGACGAAGAAAGGTTGATGAGCACGTCAGGCTGCTGGCGCATCAGCTCTTCCACCGGATCAACCGTATAGAGCCGCCGCGGCCAGAAGTTCTTGTCGTTCCAGGCATCCTCACAGATGGTGATGGCCAGCCGCAGGCCGTCCAGTTCGACCACCTGCTGGGGACGCGACGCGGCAAAGTAGCGCTGCTCGTCGAAGACGTCGTAGAAGGGCAGCAGGCGCTTGTGCTGTTCGAGCAGCAGGCGGCCGCCATCCAGCAGAACGGCCGCGTTGACGGCCGGCTTTCCGCTCTCGCTCTCCGCCGGCAGGGCCACGCCCACGAGCACGGCGGTGGGCAGCTCGCGCGTGGCCGCAGCCAGCTCGTCGACAGCCGAGCGGCAGCGGGCCAGAAAACTGGGCTTTTCCAGAAAGTCGGCCGGAGGGTAGCCACAGATGGCCAGCTCGGAAAAGACAGTGAGACGCGCGCCCTGGGCGGCGGCGCGTCGGCTGGCCGCGAGAATTTTTTCGATGTTCCCGGTAAAATCCCCGACCGTCGGATTGATCTGGGCGAGTGCGATCTTCACAATTCCAGTTTAATCGAGAAAACAGCCTCCAGCTTCGAGCTATCAGCGATTGCCAGCGTTTCGGGGAAAGCTGGCAGCTTACGGCTACGTTCCGGTCCCGGCCAGCACCGCGCCCAGAGTGCGCAGGATGATCTGGAGGTCGAGCCAGATGCTCCAATTCTCAACGTAGAGCACATTGAGCGAAATATAGCTGTCGGATGAGGGATCCTGGCGTCCCTGCACCTGCCAGAGGCCAGTGACGCCGGGGGTGACAGCGAGCACGCGCAGATAGGCGAGCTTCGAGTCCTTCACATCGCCGGCAGGCAACGGGCGCGGGCCGACCACGCTCATATCGCCGCACAGCACATTGTAGAACTGGGGAAACTCATCCAGCGAGTACTTGCGCAGGAATCGGCCCAGCCTTGTAATGCGCGGATCGTTGCTGATCTTGAAGAGTACGCCATCGCGCTCGTTCATTTCCGTGAGTTCGGCGCGCTTCTGCTCGGCGTCACGGACCATGGTGCGGAACTTGAGGCAGCGGAAGACGCGGCCTTTTTTGCCAACGCGATCAGAGGCGTAGAAGATCGGGCCGGGTGAATCCAGCTTGATGGCGATGGCGATGGCCGCGAGCACCGGCGAAAGCAGAATGAGCGCCATGCTGGAGAAGACGATGTCAAGGGTGCGCTTGAGCGCCAGGCCAATCTCCGGCACCTGGTCGTAGTGCAGCGGAATGGTGGGGAAGTGGCCGATGTATTCGATCGAACTGTCAAAGGTCAGGCCGGCGTACATGTCAGGAACCATGCGCAGGTTCACTTTGTAGGCGCGCGCCTTGGCCAGGACATCCTGAACGATGCTGCGTTCGCAGTGCGTGGTAAAAAAGATCTCATCCACAAAGAGCCGGCGTGCGTGTTGAAAGAGAGTATCGAGAGAGCCAACCACATGGTCGGGAGAAGCTTCGTTGTGGGTTTCAGAGTTGGGGGACTCAATAAAGCCCTTGAACCGGTAGCCCAGATGGCGAATGCTCTCCAGGTAGTAGCGCAGAGCCATTGCCTCCGGCCCGGTGCCCACAATGAGCACATTGCGGGTGCCCACGCCGTGCGCAAAGCTGCGGTAGAGCATGAGGCGATAGAAAAAGCGGCGCAGGCTCAGGAGAATGGTGACCAGCCCCACCGTGACCAGCACAATGGTGCGGGGAATGTCTTCGGCATGGACCAGATAGAGTGTGCCTGCAAGCAGCAATCCGGAGGTGAGGCAGGCCTGAAGGCTGAGGCGCTGCTCATGGAGCATATTGGTGAGCTTCGTGGGCGTATACAAGCCCAGCCGCCGGCTGGTGATCATGAGCGACATGGCGAAAAAGCACAACAGCGCCAGAAGAATTCCCATGGAGCGGCCATGAATCAGCGTGCCGTGCCAGAGTCCCCTTGCGCTGGCTAATGGGCCAGTATGCTTTCTATAGATAGTGGCGATCATGACGGAGAAGAGAATCGTCATCCCATCAAGAGCCATCCACAGCCGCGCTTGGCCGTGTGGCACGTGCGCTGCATCCCGCGCTGACGCTTCTTTCCATTCCGGCGAGGAAGAGACAGAAGCAGAAACTCTTTGCCAAAAATCAGTTGCCGCCATGGCGTAATGAAGACCTCAAATCATTCAGGCATCAAAGCAAGTAAGCAATTGAAAGAATCGGTTCCGCCCCCACCGGGCAGGGAAACAGCCAATGAACAAATACCAAATACGATGACTCCCTAACTGACCTGGCTTGAAGCCCGTTGCCGGTCAGGGGGTGCAAATCAATTTGCGAGAATCCCCGCATCCAAAGGCGAACCGCGCTTGGTGAAGCAGTTCGGCCATGAGACAAAATACACCACTGTTGGTCTTCGCAGGCCAACCGCGACAGAAGTTTGTGGGCACTGACTCAGAGGGAAGGGGCCAGGTGCATTCTCATCGACTCAAAGACCTTCCCCCCCCCGAGTCAGAAACCGGGTTGGATGGGGTAAAAAGCTGAAAATCAACGAGAAAGAAATTGTATAACACAATTACACCTGTTGTCTCACAACGTTTTTTGGTCTTATCGATAAATGAAGCTAACGACTTCATTCACCTCCGGCATCCATCCGGCATGAACAGCATGGCTCCATGCGGCGATGCAGCACAAGAAAAATCCGGGGATGGGGAATTACGATGTGGAGGAAGCCTTATTCCGAGGGTAATATATAAGCGTCCAGGGCAAGGAACTGTTGAATATTAGCGTCAGAAGAGGCCAGAAACTCCTTGAGCGGGCCGAAAAACAGAGCTTGTCCCTGATGAAGAAGAAGCACCAGGTCGGCCAGCCGCTGACAAAAGCGCATATCGTGCGTGACCACGATGCTGGTGAATCCAAGCTGGCGCTTGAGCCGTTGGATGAGTTCGCCGAGGCGTTTGGCGATGATGGGATCGACCATGGTGGTTGGCTCGTCGTAGAGCACGACCTCTGGCTGCGCGGCCAGAGCGCGCGCAATGGCTACGGCGCGCTTGCGGCCGGTCGATAAGCTGGCGGGCAGGGCGTCGAGCACGTCCTCGGCGCCCACCAGGCCGATCAGCCGGTCAACCTCCTGCTGGATTTGCTCCTCGCTCAGGCCGCCGCGCTCGCGCAGCGGGAAGGCTACATTCTCACGGACGCTGAGCGAATCAAAGAGCGCGCCGTTCTGAAAGACCATGGTGACGCGCTTGCGAATCGCCCTCAATCCCTCTTCGCCGAGAGTGGTGATCTCCTGGCCCTCAACGCGAATGGAACCTGAATCCGGCTTGAGAAAGCCCATCAGCATGCGCAGGGCCACCGATTTTCCCACGCCGCTGCGCCCCAGGATGCAAAGAGTCTGGCCGCGATTCAGCGAAAAGTTCAGATCCTCCAGAACAGGCCGGTCGTCAAAGGAGATGCCCACGTGGCTGAAAACGATGATCGGCTCCGGCGCTTCGGAGGTTGGAGCCGGCTCACCGGGAGGCGCCGCGTTGGAAAAAGAATCGGGCATGACCGTGATTTCAGCTTACGCGACCGAACCGCGCGGCGACCACCCGCGGTGGGCTATTGCATGGAGCAGCCGCTCACTTTTCGCTCGCACCACCTGCAATAGGGACAGCGAGTGGCGGGGTTGAAACTTTACCAATGACGGGCGCAACGGTACAATCTGAATTGGCAGGCCGAAGTAGCTCAGTTGGTAGAGCAGCTGATTCGTAATCAGCAGGTCGTC
>CAYLHL010000018.1:0-37711 GCA_964383595.1 uncultured Occallatibacter sp.
CACCTGGGCCACACCGTGCTGATGCGCAAGCTGCGCCACTTTCAGCAGCTCGGCCATACGGTGATTTTTCTGGTGGGCGACTTTACCACACTGATCGGCGACCCCACCGGCCGCAACGTCACGCGCAAGCCGCTTACGCGCGAGCAGATTGACGTAAACGCCGAGACCTACAAGCAGCAGGTCTTCAAGATTCTCGACGAGAGCGCGACCGAGGTGCGCTACAACAGCGAATGGCTGGGCAAGCTGGGCTACGAGGACACGATTCGGCTGACGGCGCACTTTACCGTCTCGCAGATGCTGGAGCGCGACGAATTTCACAAGCGCTTCCAGGCCGAGCAGCCCATCAGTTTGCACGAGCTGCTCTACCCGGTGATGCAGGGCTATGATTCGGTCTGCCTGGAGTGCGACGTGGAGCTGGGAGGCACCGACCAGAAGTTCAATCTGCTCTGCGGGCGCGAGTTGCAGCGCCACTACGGGCAGAAGCCGCAGATCGTGCTGATGACGCCGATTCTCGAAGGTCTGGACGGCGTGCAGAAGATGTCTAAATCATTGGGCAACGCCATTGGCATCAACGAGCCGCCTGCCGAGATGTACGGTAAGCTGATGAGCATCTCGGATGAATTGATGTGGAAGTACTGGGTGCTGCTGACGGATTTGAAGCAGTCGGAAGTGGACGCGCTGCGCGCTTCGGTCGCAGCAGGCTCGGTGCATCCGATGGAGGCGAAAAAGCGCCTGGCGCGCACCATCACTGCCGGCTTCCACGGCGAAGAGGCGGCGCTGGCCGCTGATGAAAACTGGGCGGCTGGTGTGCAACGCCGAGAAGTCCCTGTAGACGTTGAAAGAGTCTCAATTCTCATCCGGGATGTGGCAAGGATGGATTCTATTTCCCTTCAACAAGCCGAGGCGGACCGAAACAAAGATGTTTTCATTGATACTGCGCGGTTAATTTTTCGACTTGGCATGAAAAACTCGCGCAAAGACGCCGAGAGACAAGTTTCGGCTGGCGTGAATATCGACGGCGAGAAAATCAGCCAGCAATGGTTCAAGATCGGTTCGCGTCCTCGTGAAATCGCAGTGAGGATTGGTAAGCAGATCAAAGTTGCCGTAATAACATAACAATAGCTTTGACGAAAAGCCAAACGGCGTATATCGTCCCACAGCCCAGAGGTCAAACTGCCATCTCAATCCTCGTCGCGCACCAGGATGACTACCAGAAAGCGCGGCCCGTGGACGCCCTTGATGCGCGTCATTTCAATGTCCGCCGTGGCGCTTGGGCCGGAGATGTAAGTGACCAGGCGGGGCGGCTGCGGCAGTCGATCAATGTACTCCGGGAAGGACTGCACAACCTGGCTAGAGCGCAAAATGCACAGGTGCCAATCGGGCAGCAGAGTCAGCACGCGGCGGCCTTCCTCGGCGGAGTGGTGCAGCACAATGGTTCCTGAGTCGGCCACGCCGCAAAAGGCCGCAGTGACAACTCCTTCGGTTTGCTCGATTTCGTCTGTAGAGAGGCCGTGATCGATCGTCCAGTGGAAGTCGTCTGCAAGCCACTCCACGGGCAGGCCGGCAGGAGCGATGAAGTTGCTTCTGCCGCTGGCTTTGAGTTGCGCGGCGATGGCTGCGGGGAGTTCTTGCGGAGTGGTCTCGATCACCTCGGCGTCGTACTCGCGCAGGCGCTTGATCATCAGTTGCAGTTTCTCTTCCCGGCTCAGGCTGCCCCGGCGAATGTACTCACGCGGCAGAGCGGCGTAGTCAACGGCCGCACCGGCAAGGTCTTTTGCGGGCGGCAGGATCGCGGCGCAAATCCGGTCGAGGATGAATTGCCGGGACAAGGCGGAAGTGCTCATTTTGTCTCCTTTGCGCGCGCTGCCCACCATTGATGGAAGCTCTGAGCGGGAAGGCCGCGCAGGTCGCGGGTCTGCGTCCATTTTCCGCCCACGCTGGGCAGCCAATGAATCCAGCCGTCCTTGCGAGTGAAGAGTCGCAGGCCGAGGCGGCCAGCCCATTGCGCCGCATGGAAGAGCAACGCCCAGGCAAAAAGCAGATTGGCGACGCGCAGGCCCAGATAGAGGGGGTCTAAGAACCGTCCAGTCTGCTTGCGCTCCTGGTTGACCACCTGGGAGCGTAGTTCGAGCAGCACTTCGGGAATGTTGATTTTTACCGGGCAAGCCTCATAGCAGGCGCCGCAGAGCGAGGAGGCGAAGGGCAGCGATTGAGCGTAGTGCATCTGCATCAACTGCGGCGTGAGAATGGCCCCGATGGGACCGGGGTAAACCGAGCCATAAGCGTGGCCGCCAGTCTGGCGATAGACCGGGCAGGCGTTCATGCAGGCCGCGCAGCGGATGCACTTGAGCGTCTGCCGCTGCTTGGGCTTGGAGAGGATTGAAGTGCGGCCATTGTCGAGCAGCACCACGTGGAAGCGCTGCGGACCATCGCCGGCAGTGACGCCCGTCCACAGCGAAGTATAGGGATTCATCCTTTCGCCGGTGGCCGAGCGCGCCAGCAATTGCAGCATCACTTCAAGATCCTGGAAACGCGGCAGCACCTTCTCGATGCCTGCCAGCGTAATCAGGGTGCGGGGGAGCGTAAGGCACATACGCCCGTTGCCTTCGGATTCGACGACGGCCACCGAGCCGGTTTCGGCAATCAAGAAGTTGGCGCCGCTGATGGCCGTCGGAATGGTAAGGAACTTTTGGCGGAGGTAGTGGCGGGCGGCGTTGGTCAGTTCCTTGGGATCGTCGGAGAGGTCTTTGAGGCCCATGCGGCGGGCAAAAATCTCCCGCACCTGGCTGCGGTTCACGTGTAAGGCGGGAACGACAATGTGAGAGGGTTCCAGATCGCCCAATTGCAGAATGATCTCGGCCAGGTCCGTCTCGAAGACATCCAGACCCGCCGCTTGCAAAAAGGGATTCAACTGAATCTCGGCGGAGGTCATGGTCTTGATCTTGATGACTTCGCTGGCCTTCTCCTGGCGCAGCAGCTCGAGAATCAACTGGCGCGCTTCGTCAGCGTCGGCAGCCCAGTGAACCTGGCCTCCGGCAGCCGTGCAGCGGTACTCGAACTCCTCCAGGTACGCGCCCAGGTTCTCCAAAACGTGCGAGCGAATCGCCGCGGCGGAGTTGCGAAGCTCCTGCCAATCGGTTTTCTCGGTCACCAGCCTGCCGCGTTTGGTCTGGATGACGTCAATGGCGTGGGCCACGTTCTTGCGCAGTTGCGGGTTGCGAAGAACAGGCAGAACCGCCTGGGGAAACGGGGACGCAAAGCGGGGATCAAGTTCAACGTGGCTCATTGTGCGGCCTCCGCCTGCGCCTCTTCGGTGCTGGCCAGGATCTGGGCCAGATGAAGGGTCTTCATGCCTGCATATTGACGGTGCATGGCGCCGCCCAGGTGCATCAGGCAACTGTTGTCCAATGCGGTGCAGTACTCGGCGCCGGTGGAGACAATGTCCTGCAGCTTGACGGCAAGCATCGCCGAGGAGACTTCAGCGTTCTTCACCGAGAAGGTGCCTCCGAAGCCGCAGCAGCGGTCCACGTTGGGCAGAGTGGCCAGCTCCAGTCCCCGCACCTTGGCCAGCAGGCGGTAGGGCCTGTCGCCCAGGTGCAGCGCGCGCACTCCGTGACAGCTTGCGTGGTAAACCACGCGATGGGGAAAGTAAGCTCCCACGTCCTCGACTCCCAGCCGGTCGATGAGAAACTCGCTCAGTTCAAAGACCCTGGGCAGCAGCACGGCAAGCTCCTGGCGTAGCGCCTCGTTGCCCAACTCCTGAAAGAGTCCTGGATATTGATCGCGGATCATGGCCACGCACGACGAGGAGGGAATGACCACGGATTCTGCGTCCCGGTAAAGCCGGACGAAGCGTTTGGCCTGGGAGTACGCCTCGGCGCGGAAGCCGGTATTGGCGTGCATCTGCCCGCAACAGGTTTGCCTGGGAAGAAAATCCAGTTCCACGCCCAGTTTTTCGAGCAGACGCACCACCGCGCGTCCCGTTTCAGGATAAAGCGTGTCGTTATAGCAGGTAATAAACAGAGAAGCGCGCATGGTTGAATCCCGGCCTCTTTTTCTCCTGGTGAGGAGCGGCAGATCGATTGAATGGAAGAGCCGCCGCAATCAATGCAGCATCTGGCAAAAGTTTAGATCGGCCGCTTCCTGTGGCACAACGCCCTCGGCGATTGGCGCTCTGATGAGACGATAAATGGAGGAATCTGGTTCTGGCAAGAGAGAGTTTGCCGCATTTTGAAATTATGTGACCAGAAGAATCACGGTTTTTTGCATTTGGGGCTTATCGATCCAGCCGGTGAAGAGAGCCGGCTGGCCAATATGTGCCCGCAAAACCTGTAAACCGGTTATAGTATTGACACGGAGCTTTTATGAGTCAGGCACAGCGCCTCCTGCATATTCAGGAACTCTTTGCAAATGAAGAGTTCATGAATCTTGAAGAATTATGCCGTCTTTTGAACGCATCGAAGTCCAGTGTGCGCCGCGATTTCATCGAGTTGGAAAAGCGAGGCGTCCTGCGCAGGGTTCACGGCGGAGCAATCTCGCTGCAAACACGAGATGAGAAACTGGATTTCGGCCGCCAGTCAGGCAGCTCTCACGAGGAAAAAACCAGCATCGGCAAGGTGGCTGCTTCGCTGGTTGAAGATCACCAAACCGTAATCCTGGGCGGCGGCTCGACGGTTGTGGAGGTCGCCAAGCATCTGGGCGGCAAGCTGATCCAGGTGGTGACTAACTCCGTTCCCGTGGCCCAGGTCTTCTGGGAGAGCAAACTGGTTGAGGTCACCTTGACGGGCGGTTATGTCTATCCGCGGCTGGGCGTGCAAATCGGCCCCATCTGTGAACGGATGCTGCGGACGGTCTCCGCCGACGTTGTGATCATGGGCATTCGTGGCATCACGGCCGAGGGCATCAGCGATTCCAACAGCCTGATCGTCGAGTCCATTCGGGCCATGGTCCATGCCGCCCGAAAGGTTGTGATTGTGGCGGATCACTCGAAGTTTGGCCATGGCGCGATGCTTCACGTGGCCGACCTGAGCGAGATTGATCAGATCGTGACCGATCAGGCGCCGGAGCCTGAGTTCATGCAGCTGCTCAAGGAAAACGGCATCGAGTGCATCGTCGCGGCGTACTGATTCGACCCTAAAAAATCAACACGCCCTCCCGCCCATTCCGCAAAAAAGCGCGGAATGGATGGGGCACGGCATTTCAAAACATCTGAGCCGAATTAATTAACTCACTTGGCGTTGAGCGCTTCCATCACCGCATCCGTAACCGACTTCACCAGCGCATCAAGATTCGCATCCGGCGCGCTGCCGGCGTTTCCGGCGTTGCCATCGCAGGGGGATGGATTCAGCGCGATGGAGCCACCTTCCTCGATGTCCGAGAGTTGACATTCCTTCATCTTGGAGGTATCGAAACGAATGTCCGGCAGGCCGAGCTTCTTCTTGATGGCCAGCAGGTCGGCGCCCTTCTGCTCCGAGATGTAGGAGATGGGAACGCCCAGTTGCGCGGCCAGCATCAGAGTCCAGCAGTAGGTCTCCAGAACCTCGGCGAACCACTCGGCATGGGTGACTGTATCCGCCCAGCAGATGATACCGTGGTTGGCCAGAAGCACCGTGTTGTGGGTCTTCACGTAGGGCAGAACGGTCTGCGCAAACGCCGCCGTGCCGGGTGTTTCGTAGGGCGAAATGGCTACCTTGCCAATGAAGACTTCAAACTCGGGAATGACCAGGTTGGGAGGAACGCGCCCGGTGATTGCATAGGCGGTGGCATGGGGTGGATGGCAGTGAACGCAGGATTTGGCCTCGGGCACGGCCTTGTAGATCTCCAGGTGGAGAAAGATTTCGCTGGTGCGCGGCTTGGTGCCGGCGATCTGGTTTCCTTCCAGATCGACCATGCTCAGGTCCTCTGGCGTCAGGTCGTACTTACTCACCAGGGTCGGCGTGCAGATGACCTCGTTGGGGCCGATGCGGTAGGAGATGTTGCCGCCGTTTCCGTCCACAAACTGGCGCATCCAAAGCTTTTTGCCAACGGCGCAAATCTCCTTCTTGATGGCCTCGGCTTCGGGCGAGAAAAACAGCTTTGGATTAGCCTTGCCGCTAGCCGGCGCGGCGCTGCTGTTGGCATAGGTGCTTGCAGCGGGGGCCGCGGTTTGCACTGCGGCGCTCTGCTTGCCGGCGGAGACAAGCGCGATATCGTGCTGCGCCAGAAAGTCGCGCGCCGACGGGGTCACCACCGCGCCGGCTCCGATGAGCACACGGCTTGCGCCTGCCGCAAGGGCGCCCTGCACATCGCGCATCGCCACAAGTTTCTGACTGGAAATATCCATGCTCTTCGCGTCGCTCTTCACTTATCCACCTCGAATCCTGAAAAAACTCTCTACGAATGTATGTCGATTGAATCCACAATCATGGAACAAAATGCGTCTGCCGGAACTGCATCGGGCCAAAAGGGATTGGCTGCTTCACGGCCTTCAGTGAAGGCCACCATCTGGCCCTCGGCGGCGCCAAGCGTGTCAATGGCGACCAGGGATTTGCCGCCGCCCAGTCCATTCTTCGCGCACAGATTCTCCATCGTCACCGGCTCCAAAATTACCAGCGTCTTGCCGCGAAAGCAGGGAACCGCCAGATTAACGGTGATGCGTCCGCGAACGATGCCAAGCCTCATGCTTTCACCCCGCACGCGCTCCCCTGCATCTGCACTGAGTCCACAATCCCTATTACCACCATGCGCGCCGGCGTAGTGTTGCCCAGCCTTGCTCGCGCAATATCCCCGTCGGTGGAAACGAGCACCGTGGAACCGTTCGTCGCGCCTATCCAATCCACCACCACGACAGGCTCCGCAGCCAGGCTGCCGTCGGCCTCAAGCCGCTGCGCAATCAGGAACCGGCAACCCTCCAGCGTCGGGTGCTTCACTGCCGCAACTGCCGTGCCGCGAATCTGCGCCAGAAACATGGTTATACGATCCTGAGCGCTTTGCCGACGACCATCTGCCGCTCGCGCGTGAAGGTCAGCGGCGTGGTGATTCCTTCGCCAGTGGGCGTGGCAATGCTGTGACTGAAATAGCCCGGGCCGTCCACGCCCAGCGAGGCTTGCGAGGCCGCGTTCTGAATAAACAAAGTGGTGTTCATGGCGCGCGCCATGCGCGTCGCTGTCTCCACGTTTTGCGTGTGTATGATGGCGGTGTGCCGGTATCCGTGCTCGGCCTTCACCGCCGCCGCAATGCCCGCATCCACATCCCTGACGCGGACTACGGGGATGAAAGGCATCATCTGCTCTTCCACGACATAAGGGTGATCCTCATTGGTTTCACCAAAGAGAAGCTGTGTGCCAGAAGGGACGCGCACACCGGCCGCCTCTGCCAGGACGGCAACATCCTTGCCGACGAAGGCCTTCTTCACGTGCGCCCGCGCGCAGCCCTTGCCGTCGCCATCGAAGGTGAACGCGGCCTTGGTAAGCCGTTCGATTGCCGCCGCATCCAACTGATACGCTCCAGCGCGGCGCATGGCGTCGATAAACCTGTCTGCGATTGAGGCGACAACGAAGATCTCCTTCTCGCCGATGCAGAGCAGATTGTTGTCAAACGAAGCGCCCGCAATGATCGACTCCGCGGCCCGATCCAGATCCGCGGTCTCGTCAACAACCACGGGAGGGTTGCCCGGGCCGGCGGCGATTACGCGCTTGCCGGACTTGCTTGCAGCCTTCACCACGGCCGGACCGCCGGTGACACACAGAAGCGCGACCTTGGGGTGATTGAAGATCTTCCCGGCGGCCTCGATGCTGGGCTCGACGATGGTGGTGAGAACATTGGCCACGCCCAGCTCGCGCTCGATCTCGCGGTTGAACAGTTGCAGCGCGTATTGCGCCACCTTGGCGCCCGACGGGTGCGGCCCGAAGACCGCGGTGTTGCCTGCCGCCAGAATGTTGATGGCGTTGGCCGCCATCGTCGGCACCGAATGCGTGACCGGCAGCATCATGCCGATGACGCCCCAGGGCGCGCGCTCGATGATGCACAGGCCGGAGTTGTCGCTGCGGGAGTTGCTTCCGCGGTCGCGCATGGCTTCAACGCCTTGCACAAAGCGCATATTCGTCAGCTTGAGAATTTTGTGATCGAGGCGGCCGACATGGGTCTCTTCATACTCCATGCGGCCCAGTTCCTCGCGGCGGTCCATGCAGATGCGGCGGATGATGTCGATCATGCGCCCGCGATCTTCCAAGCTCATGGCAGCCACTTTGATCTGCGCCTCGAAGGCCGCATTGACGGCCTCATCCACAGTCAGGAAGACTCCATCGCGCGCCGCCGCGGCGCTCTTGGCCGGCGCTGCGGAGGCAACCGGCAGTTGCATCTGAACGCGCAGCCGGGCCACCACTTCTCGCGCAATCTCCTCGATCGCCTGGGCCTGAATTGGCTCCTGAATTTGCATTTATGGCTTCTCCAATACTTTGCCTTCGACTTCGATGGCGTCCACAATGCCGACGATCACCGTGTCGACCGGCGCATCTTTGGTGGCCTGCGTCAACCGAGCCGAGCTGCCCTGCGTGAACAAGACGCACTCGCCCACGCCGGCTCCAACACTGTCAACCGCGACCACGGAACTGCCTGAGATCTGCAGCTTGCCTTCCCTGCTGATGTAGGGCTGAATCAGCAGCAGCTTCATCCCCAGGAACTTCTCACTCTTCTGAGTGGAAACAACATTGCCGATGACTTTGGCTATGAACATGCCGGCTCACCTCGTGAATAACGGCAGAGAAAGCTCTGCCGTTTGCGGTTATTTCGGCAAAACAGTTGAAAGGGTTCCGTGCGGCCGCGCGATCACATGCACGCTGATCACCTCGCCCACGGCACGGGCGGCGCCAGCCCCGGCATCCACCGCAGCGCGCACCGAACCCACGTCTCCCTGCACAAAAACGGAGCACAAACCGCTGCCGATCTTGTTCCAGCCGACGAACTCCACGCTGGCCGCCTTCAGCATTGCGTCCGTAGCCTGGACAAGTGCGACCAGGCCCTTCGTCTCGATCATTCCAATCGCTTCATTGGCCATCTTCGTTCTCCTGATCCCGCATTACTTCAAAAAACTTTCGACAAGCGCATCATGCGGACGCGCAATCACGTGCGACGACACCAGGTCGCCCACGGCCTTTGCGGCTGCCGCTCCGGCGTCCACCGCGGCTCGCACGCTGCCCACATCGCCGCGCACAATGGCCGTCACGTAACCACCGCCGATCTGCACGGTTTTCACAAGCTCTACGCTGGCGGCTTTCACCATCGCGTCACATGCCTCGACGAGTCCGACGAGGCCCTTCGTTTCGATCAATCCGATTGCTTGACTCATCTGGTCTCCTCTGACTACTGCGCGCCGCCAGATTTTCTGGGCGCGGTTTTTTTGTCCTGCTGGACAAAGGACGGCAGCTCATCGTGCGGACGGGAGATCACCTGAACGCTGATCACCTCGCCGATTCTGGATGCTGCTTCAGCGCCCGCGTCGGTGGCTGCCTTGACCGCGGCCACGTCCCCTTCTACGAAGGCGGTCACCAGTCCCGCACCAACGGACTGCCAGCCGGCGAACGATACATTTGCGGATTTGAGCATGGCGTCAGTCGCCTCGAACAGCGCAACCAGGCCTTTGGTCTCAATCATTCCAAGCGCTTGTTTCATCGCTTCCTCTCTTCTTTGCAGCGTTACTTGAACAGTTCAATTTCCTTGGTTAGGTGCAAACCGCACGCGTTTGCCTCGTCGGTGTCCATGTGGACGTTGAGACGGGACGTGGGATCAATGCGTACATGGACATTATTAAATGTCAGCCCTGCCAGCCCGCCGACGCGAAGTTTCATCGTGTCGCCTTTGGCCACGCCGAAGTGCGCCGCCTCCGCTGGATTCATGTGGACGTGGATGGCTGCGCGAATCACGCCTTGCTTCAACTCGACGACACCTTTTGGTCCGATGATCACCGCGCCTGGCGTGCCCGCGATGTCGCCCGATAGCCGTACGGGAATATCCGTGAAACCCAGGGTGATGGCATCCGTGAACGCCAGCTCGACCTGCGACTGCTTGCGCATGGGGCCGAGGATGCGGAGATTGGAGATCAGGCGGCTGCGCGGCCCTACGATGGTAACGGTTTCCTTGGCCGCAAAGTTGCCTTCCTGGTAGAGCGGGCGATCAAAGGTCAGTTCCGCGCCCGCTCCGAAGAGAACGTCCATGTCTTCGCGGCAAACGTGCATATGCCGCGAAGATGTCTGCACCATAAGCGCCGGCGCCGCTCCACTCCCGCCTTTTTCAAGGTATTCGCGAGCGACCTGACGCACGATCTGCTCCACCGTCGATCTGTCGATAGAACCCATAGGCGCCGTCCCCGTCAATCTTCCACTACTCATGATCAAAACCCTGCCCTGCGCGCGTTTGCGCCGCTGCCATGGCGCGGTTGACAACAGCCACTGTCTCCCGCGCTACAATCATCTCTTCGTTGGCCGGAACCACCAGAATCTTCACCGCCGAAGCGCCGCTCGATATGGTCGATTCGCCCCGCGCCGCGCGATTGCTCTCCTCGTCCACTTCCACTCCGAAAGCGGAGAGGTTTTTGAGGACAGCGGCGCGGATGCCAGCGCTGTTTTCTCCAATGCCGCCGGAAAAAGTGATCACATCGACTCCGCCGAGCGCGAGCATCAATGCTCCAAGATAGTGGCGGATCGCGTTAACATACACATCCAGCGCGAGTTGGGCGCGCTGGTCGCCCGTTTCGGCGGCCTGACTCAGGTCACGAAGATCGCCGCTGCCTCCACTGATTCCGGCTAGCCCTGAGCGGCTGCTGAGCAGCACCGCCATCTGGTCCGGGTCAAGCCCCAGCTTCTTCATCATGTGCAAAACGGCGAAGGCATCAATGTCTCCCACGCGGTTGTTCTGCGGTAGCCCGGATTGCGGGCTGGCGCCCATGCTGGTCCCAATGGCCACGCCGTTCAGAAAGGCCGCCACGCTCGAACTGCCTCCCAGGTGGCAGGAGATGTGACGCAGATCCTTGCGATTGAGCAGCGCCTGGGTGCATTCACTGGCGCTGCGATGGCTGGCGCCGTGAAATCCATAACGGCGTATGCCATACTTCTCGCGCCACTCGTACGGCACGGCGTAGGTTGTGGCCGCCGCGTCAATCTGACTGTAAGGGGCGGTCTCAATCACCGCCACCAGCGGAAGCCCCGGAAGCTCCTTGCGAAAGGCCTCAATGGCCGCGATGTAGGGAGGATTGTGCGCCGGGGCGATGAATGAGAACTCCCGCATCGTCGCCAGAAGCTCGTCGCCGATGATCTGCGACGCCGACTGTGGCCCGGCATGAACTACCTTGAAGCCCGCCGCGCCCACCTCGGCCAGGCTTCGCAGAGCCTTCCCTTCGCCGGCAATCGCCGCAAAACACTTGCGGATGGCCGCCGGGTAGTCGGGACACTCGCCGCCCGGCTGGCCAATCCGTTCCACGCGCCCCGAGGCCAATACGGACTCATCCGTCATGTCCAGGAGTCGGAATTTGAACGAAGTGCTGCCGATATTTGGAATCAAACAGATCATTTGCTGAACAAACCTGAACAATCTTGAACTAATATAAAACATACAGTACAGTTTAGGTCAGAGTCAATTACGGTCTGAGAATCGCCATTTTGACGGAATCTTGAGGTTGAGCCTGAATGACGGCAAATGCGGGCAGGTCACAAATCGATGGGGCGGAGGGGGCATTTGGGCACCTTTCCGCCGATCGCCTTGAGGAACTTGGCATCGTGGGCGCCGGTGGGGGCGGTTTTCCAACGGCAGAGAAGTTCAAGGCCCGGGTTTCGCTGGTGATTGCCAACGCCGCTGAATGTGAACCACTTCTGCACAAGGACAAGGAGTTGCTGCAGCATCTTTCCGGCCCCTTCCTGCGCGGCTTGCGGACGGCCATGGAGCTTGTCGGGGCGCGCCAGGGGGTCATCGGGATCAAGGAAAAGTATCACGAGATCATCGCGGCGCTGGAGAGCCAGGCGCCTCCGGAAGTCCGGGTTGAGCCGTTGCCGGATGTTTACCCGGCGGGAGATGAATTTATTCTCGTCCATATGGTGACCGGCCGCGTGATTCCTCCCGGCGGGTTGCCGAAAGACGTGGACGCGGTTGTCTCCAACGTCGAGACGCTCATCAACATCGGCCTTGACCGGCCAGTGACGCACAAATACCTCACCGTCGCCGGCGCCGTTGCGACACCCGTCACGCTGCGGGTTCCGGTGGGCATCTCCATCGGCGAAGTGATTGCAGCCGCGGGCGGCCCCACGGTGGCAGACTTCGGCGTGCTGCTGGGCGGCGTGATGATGGCCCATCCGGCGGAGAGCCTTGATGCGCCGGTCACCAAAACCACCGGCGGCATCGTTGTGCTGCCCGCCTCGCACAAGCTCATCGAGCGCCATAATGCGCCCATGATTCAGGTGAACCGCATCGGCCGTTCGGCCTGCGATCAGTGCCGCTTCTGCACCGAATTCTGTCCTCGATTTCTGCTCGGGCATCCCATCCAGCCGCATCGCGCCATGCAGTCGCTCGGCTTTGCCACCGGAGCCGACGCCATGGTGGCCACGCTCTATTGCTGCGAATGTAATCTCTGCACCATGTACGCCTGCCCGGAGGATCTTGATCCCAAGAATGTCTGTGTCCAAGCCAAGCCGCTGGCGCGGGAGCGCGGACTGACATTCAAGGGCGATCCCGCATCCATCACCCCTCATCCGCTGGCGGAAACCCGGCGTGTGCCCATGCGTCGCCTGATCGCCCGGCTGGGTTTGGGCGAGTTCAACAATACGGGTCCGCTCGTGGACCACCCCTTCTCGCCCCGCAGGGTCAACATTCTGCTCAAGCAGCACGCCGGCGTCGCAGCGCTTCCCGTGGTAAAGTGCGGCGACCGTGTGCGCGTGGGCGATCTGCTTGCCGCGCCGCCGAATGGCAAACTCGGCGCACGGGTGCACGCCAGCATCGACGGCGTGGTCACGGTCCACCAAGATGCGGTTGTCATTGAAGCCTAAAAGGAGCCAAAGCGTGTCTGAAATCATTTCCATCGGAGTCATCGAGGTTTCCAGCGTAGCCACCGGTTTTGTTGTCGAAGATGTGATGCTGAAGGCTGGCTCCGTTCAGCTCCTGCTGGCGCGCAGCATCTGCTCGGGCAAGTTTCTCATTGTGGTGACGGGCGACGTTACCTCCGTTGCCGCCTCGGTGGAAGCCGGCGGAGTGGCCGCGGGGCCGTCGCTCATTGAGAAACGCCAGATCGCGCGCGTACATCCCTCCGTCATGGCGGCAATTTCCAATGCCGTCGATATCGATCCCCGGCAGTTGCGTTCGATCGGCGTCATCGAAACCTTCTCCGCGGCCAGCGTCATCGAGGCCGCTGACACGGCCGTCAAATCCGCCAATGTAACGCTGCTTCGCGTCCACCTGGCCATGGCTCTGGGCGGCAAGGGATTCGTGCTGATGGCTGGCGATGTCGCCAGCGTGCAGGCTGCGGTGGCCGCCGGTTCCAGAACTGTGGCCGAGGAGGGAATGCTGGTGGGTCGGGGCGTGATTGCAGCGCCCTCCGCAGAACTCTTTCGTGACTATATCTAGTTCTTTGGCCGTATGAAAATCTTCTTTCGGGGATGCAGCGCCGGCCTCCCGGCCGACTGTAGTGCGGGCGTCCTCGCCCGCACTGGCCCATGATGAATTATTCATTCATGTGGTTTAAGCACTGGCCCCGCCTCGACCGCATACGATTCCAAGATATTTATGTCACATACTAGTATGATAATCGTGCTACGAGTGCGATAATCCTTTTCAGGGCGCGGATCCGGCTTTTGGCTGGACGATTTGCCTCCATTTCTCTTGCTTCTGGATTTGCCGCATATGGTTATGAACAAGCTGGCTGCGTTTTTCTTTCTGACTGTCCCTTGCCTGCTGGCCGTGCAGCAGCCAGCGATCAGCGGGCAAATGCCCGATTCGCAGGGCCACCTTGTCGCCGCGGCTGACAAGGCTTATACGGCTCAGCTATCCGGAACGGTCGTTGACACCTCTGGCGCGGCGATTGCCGGGGCTACCGTGCAGCTTCGCGGCGCGAACGGCACAGAGCAACGAACGACACAGTCGGGAACGAATGGCTCCTTCATTTTTACAGGACTCGATAGAGGCAGTTATCGACTCGTGGTGTCGAATCCCGGTTTTGAAACCAAAGAAATCTCTGTGACTCTGGGAAGCACTGGCGTACCGGCCCCGCTGCGCATCTCTCTGGCGGTGGGTTCCGTGAGCACCACCATCAACGTGCAGGGCCGTGAGGATGACCTGATAGGCATTGCCGAATCCGGCACACAGGGAACTGTGGGCGCAACGGAGATCGAAGATCGCCCGATTCTTCGTTCGGGAGAAGTCTTGGAGACGGTTCCCGGTCTCATCATCACGCAGCACGCCGGCGGCGGCAAGGCCAACCAATATTTTCTTCGCGGCTTCAATCTCGACCACGGCACGGATATCGCCATTTTCCTCGACGATATGCCGCTGAACCTGCCCTCGCACGCGCACGGCGAGGGCTACTCGGACATGAACACCGTCATACCGGAGTTTGTGAAGCGGGTGAATTTTGAGAAAGGCCCCTATTACGCGAATATCGGCAACTTTGGCTCGGCCGGAGCGGCTCATTTGGAATTCTTCAAGACGCTGCCCCAGAACTTCTTCCAGGTGGAAGGCGGCACATATACCTATGGGCGGGCCGTTTTCGGCGCATCTCAAAAGCTCGGTTCAGGCAACTTGATGTACGGCGGAGAAGAGTATTACTATGACGGCCCATGGAAGCATCCGGATGCTTATAACAAAATCAACGGCATCCTAACCTACAGCCAGGGCGACGACGCCAGGGGCGCCAGCATCACTACCCGCGCTTACCACGGAAAATGGAATTCGAGCGATCAAATACCCGATGCCGCACAATTCCTCGTTGGTTTCTTCGGCACGCTGAACTCATCTGACGGTGGCCACAGCCAGCGTTATAGCTTGCAGGGCGAGGGTCATCGCCAAGGCAAAAATTCCGAGTCGAAGATCTCGGCCTATCTGTTTAATTATGATCTCAATTTATATTCCGATTTCACTTACTACCTGGTGGACTACAACAAAGGCGACCAGTTCGAGCAGCAGGATAGGCGCTGGGTGGCTGGCTTCGACGCGCGCCACACGATCTTCAGCGCATGGTATGGCCGCAAGATGTCCAATACCTTCGGCTTTCAACTTCGCAACGATTGGATCAACAACGGACTATATCGGACGGAAAATCGCGTGCGCACGGCCAAGACCGATTATTCCGCCACCGGTGCCAGTTTCTTCCCTTCCACCAGCACTGCTCTTCCCACATGCATCACTACCAACTCCACAATTACGATTGCCATAACTCTGCCCAGCGGCGCCACTACTACCACGGTTCCCAATACCACCTGCCCCACTTTGCCCGCGACCACGGAACGGGATCACTTTACCGACACACTGGGCAGTGCTTATGTAGAAAATAAAATTCAGTGGACAAGCAAATTCCGCTCTATCGTTGCCCTGCGCGGCGACCAGGATAAATTTGTCGTCACAAGCCTGGCATACTCTGCTTCGGTGAACGCAGCCAATTCCGGTTCGGCCAGCAAGTTTCTGCCCAGCCCCAAAGCCAGTTTGATCTTCGGCCCGTGGGCCAACACGGAGTTCTATTTACAGGGCGGATTCAGCTTTCACTCGAATGACGGGCGCGGCGCAACGCAAACCATAGAACCGGTTTCGCCGGACTATCCTTATCCCAATACATCCTGCGCGAAAATCCCCCCCTTGGTCCAAACCAAAGGCGGGGAAATCGGTGTGCGTAATGTGGCAGTCAAGCATCTGCAAAGCACCCTTGCGCTCTGGTATCTCCGCAGCAACTCCGAACTGATGCAGGATGGTGACACCGGAGGCACGTCTGCTTCGGAACAGTCGAGCAACCGCTATGGTATCGAGTGGGCGAACTACTACACGCCGGCGGAACATTGGGCGTTTGATTTTGACATTGCGGATTCTCGTGCCCAGTTTACCCAGGTCGATCCGAGTGACGCGGCGCAGAGCGTCGTCAAGGCAGCCCTGACGGTTAATGGCGCTCCTGATAGCACCGGCTTCTGGCAAGAAAGTAGTCCCGGGGGCAAGCAGGTGCCCGAAGCTGTCAAGGTGGTGATTTCATCGGGCGCCACGCTGCACGATTACAGAGGGTTGACGTCGAGCTTGCGCCTGCGCTACTTTGGCCCGCGCGCGTTGACCTCTGACGGACTTTATCGGTCGAGTCAAACCGTGCTGCTCAACGCGGAGATCGGTTATCGAATTCGCAGGGAATGGCGCATTTCGGCCGAATTCTTGAATATGCTTAACCGCAAAGATGCTGACATTGACTACGCCTATGTCTACCAGGTAACTCCACTAGCCACGCCGGCATTCGGACGAGTTACCCACCCCACAGAGCCGTTTCTGGTGCGATTCGCGTTGGCGAGAAGCTTTTGACAGATGCCGCTTGAGAGGCTGGATTTCACCTCTTCAGTGCTTGTGCGAATGCTTATGCTTATGCCCCGAAGGCGACGCCAGCGCCTGCGCGGGAACGGTCTTCACCAGGCGCCCATGCTGGACCCCTTTCAGAGCGATGAGATTGCTGGCAAACTCTTCCACGGCCGCCGATTTGCCATGCACAATCAGTACCTCAAGGCATGAGTCGTGATCCAGATGCGCGTGGCTGGTGGAGACGACCAGGTCGTGATGCTCATGCTGCAATTCAGTCAGCTTTTCGCCCACGCCGTGGGCATGGTGGTCGTAGATCAGGGTCACGCTTCCCACGACAACGGCATTCGGAGAGGATGTCTGCTCACCGACCAGGCGCTCGCGAATCAGATCGCGAAAAGCCTCTGAGCGGTTGGTATAACCGTTCTTCTTCATCCAACGGTCAAACTGCTTGAGAAGATCGGAATCCAGTGCAACGCCAATTCTGCTTAAGATCCCCATACACACTCCTGCTATAACTCTCGATTGTATGCCAGATCAGGCGGTATGGCGTTAGCTCCGTACTTCAATCTCGTCCAGCCGCTGCCACTTGTAGATCAATAGGGAGACGATCCAACTGAGCGCGAAGATCCCGATGATGCAGTAGCCGAGCACACCAAAGTTGCCATTGAGCCGCTCCACCTGGGTCCAGACGAAACCCGTCAGATGAAACTGATCGACTAGCAAACCCAGCGCCTCGATGCCGCCCACCAGAAGGGCCACGAGGGCCGATACAAAGGTGATGGTCAGGTTGTAGTAGAGCTTGCGTACCGGCTTGATGAAGGCCCACCCATAGGCGCCCAGCATGAGGATGTTGTCAGTGGTGTCAATCAGCGACATACCGGCGGCGAAGAGCACGGGAAAGACCAGAATGGACCACAACGACAGGCCTTTGGAGGCCTCTGCCGCCGAGATGCCCAGCAATCCGATCTCCGTTGCCGTGTCAAAGCCCAGGCCAAAAAGAAAGCCCAGTGGATACATATGCCAACTGCGTGTAATCAGATCGAACATGGGCCGGAAAAACCGCGAAAGAAACCCGCGATCCGCCAGCAGCATATCGAAATCTTCCTCAACGTACGGCGCGCCGCCTCGCACCCGCACAAAGGCGCGATAGATGGAGTGCAGAACGATCAGGTTGACGATGGCGATGGCGAAAAGAAACAGCGTCGATACCAGTGTGCCAACCACGCCTCCAATGGCGCGGGCGGCATCCATGCGATGTTGCAGCGCCAGGGCCGTCGCCGCAATAGCCGCTGATCCCAGCACAACTATCGTCGAATGACCAAGGGAAAACAGGAAACCGACGGCGACCGGGCGTTTGCCTTGCTGCATCAACTTGCGCGTCACATTATCGATTGCGGCAATATGATCGGCATCGACTGCGTGGCGCAGGCCAAAACTGTAAGCCAGCAGCGCGGTGCCCAGCAGCACCGGATAATGACGGAAGGCCACCACAGCCCAGGCCCATGCGGCAACATTGATGATGAGCAGGATTGCGTAGATGCCGACCACCTTGCTGCCCAGATGACTGGCTGAATCGTTGAAGATGCTGAGGAGACGATGACCCAGAGAGCGGCTGAGGCGCTGCCTCACAGCGGGCTTTGTTGTTGCTGCTCCCATCAATGAACTCCTCCGCCAACGAGCGATGCGCCGGCTTCCCCTGCTTGTCAATCCTCTTTCATCATACCAATTATAAATACGTGCTACGAGCGGCGGTGAGTGGATATCTCGATTCAGGTTAATGTTTCCCTAGGCGGGCCTCCGATTATGGTTTGAAACCTTGTAGATCGATTAGAATCGGGAATGCGCGAATTCGCATCGATTGTGCCAAGTTCTTTTTTCAAGGAGGGATTGTGAAGATCGGAACGAGTGTTATGTTGTTCGCGGCGTTGGCAGGATCGGCTCTATGGATGCCCGCGCAGACCGCACCCGCCCTGCCCGCCTCGCCTCTTCCCTTGATTCGCGTTCGTGCAGATGGCCACTTGCTGGAAACCGCCGACGGTCGGCCCTTTTTCTGGCTTGGGGATACGGCCTGGGAGCTGATTCACCACACCACGCGCGAGGAGGCGAGCTACTATCTGCACACGCGCGGCCAGCAGGGGTTTACGGTCATCCAGACGGTGGTGCTGTCGGAGTTCAACGGTGTGACGGAGGCCAGCGCACTGGGCTTGCGGCCGCTCGTCGACAACGATCCGCGCAAGCCCAATCCAGCGTACTTTGACCGCATTGTGGAGATCGTGGACGAAGCCGCGGCAAACGGGCTTTATGTGGCGCTGGTGCCCATCTGGGGCGACAAGCTGACCGCGCCCTGGGGCAGCGGTCCGCGCCTATTTCGCAACGACAATCTGGCCGACGCGCGCTTCTTTGCTCACTATCTGGCCGACCGGCTCAAGGATCGCACCAACGTGATCTGGATTCTGGGCGGCGATCGGCCTGCCCGCCTCAAGGGTATGAACAATGATTATTTGCAGGAGATGGGCAAGTCGGCGGGCTTTGCAGCCGACCAGGATTGGACGCCCATCTGGCGTGAGGTGGCAGCTGGTCTGGAAGATGGTTTGGGCCGCAAGCCGCTCATCGTCTATCACCCGCAGGGCGGACAGGAGTCTTCGTCGGTGTATCTGCACAACGAGAGCTGGCTATCGATGAATGGCATGCAGAGCGGCCACGGCGGCGGGCACGATATGCCGGTGTGGGAGTGGATTGCGCGGGATTATGCGATGACGCCCGCCAAGCCGACGCTGGATCTGGAGCCTAATTATGAGGATCATCCCTACAATCCCTGGCCGGATTGGGATCCGGCGACCGGATACTTCCGCGATATTGATGTACGCAAGCAGGTCTATCGCTCGGTCTTTGCCGGAGCCTGCGGCGTGACCTACGGCCATCATGCGGTGTGGGGCTTTGCCAATGCGCGCAACGGGAGCATCAATCATGCAGATCGCGATTGGATAGACGCCATGCAGCGCCCAGCTGGACGGCAGATGCAATATCTGCGCGCACTGATCGAGTCGCGTCCGTACTTTACGCGCATCCCGGATCAGACCTTGATTGTGGGAGATGCGGGGAGAGGTGGGCAACATCTTCAGGCCACGCGCGGCAGCGATGGCAGCTATGCTTTCGTTTATTTCCCGGCCAACGACGCCTACGCCACGGTCGATCTGGGTAAGTTGCGCGGCAAGCGGATTCGCGCCTGGTGGTACGATCCGCGCACGGGAATCGGAACATTAATCGGCGTGATTGATGGCGGTGTACAAAAAGAGTTTCGCTCGCCGCCGTACGGCCCTGACTGGGTATTGGTTTTGGACGACGAGGCAGCAGACTTTATGCCGCCAGGACTGTCTCGCTGGAAGAGGTAGATCGGGTTGTGCAGAGAACTTTCAAGGAGGGATTGTGAAGATCAGAACGGGCGTTGTGTTGTTCGCGGCGTTGGCGGGATCAGCTCTATGGATGCCCGCGCAAGCCACACTTTCAAGGACGATAGTATTCCTCAATAACGCGCAGCTTGAGCTCGTGGGGCAGATCGATACCGGCAATCCGATGCGACCGCGCCTCGGCTATCCGGGAACGGGATTGCTGCTGCGTTTTCAGGGAACTTCGCTCTCGCTTCATCTGATATGTGACTCGGAGAAATCCGCCTTGACGGTCGTAGTAGACCACGGCGCTCCAGCTCTCGTCTTGTTGCAAAAGGGCGAGCAGACGGTTGCTCTGGCCAGCGGGCTGGATGCCGGCGCGCACACCATCGAGGTGTACAAGCGGACCGAAACCTGGCAGGGAATTGTGACGCTGCTCAGCGTCGATCTTCCCGCTGATGGCGCTTTGCTGACGCCGCCGCCGCTGCCCGCCCGCGGGCTGATGTTTGTGGGCGACTCGGTGACCTGCGGCGCCGGAGTGGAGAACAACGCCACCTGCACGCCCGACCCCAAGCATCCCGCCAATGACGCCTATGACGGCTTCGCTATGGAGCTGGGCCGCAGGCTGGACGCGCAGACGCACCTGGTCTGCTATGGTGGCCGTGGCGTGACGCGCGACTATCGCGGACTGGGGATTGCCGACAATGTGCCGAACGCGCCGCAGTTTCTTGATCTCGCGATAGCCTCCGATGAGACTGCTAGCCGCGCCCTGTGGGATTATCACAAGTGGACGCCCGATGGAATATTTGTCTCGCTGGGAACCAACGATTTCAATCTGCAGAAGACCAAGCCGCTCAACAGCGATGCATTTGTCGCCGAGTACGCGCGCCTGCTCAAGACACTGCGCGCGCATTATCCCCAGGCGATGATCTTCGTAACCGAAGGAGCCATCGTCACCGATCCGCTGCTGCGCAAGTATGTGCAGGATGCGGTGGCCGCGACGCAGGACACGCGTACCGTCTGGGTGCAGGCGACGCACTATCCAGGCAACGGCTGCGACGGCCATCCCACCAAGGCGCAGAACCAGAAAATGGTCGATGATATTGAGTCGGTATTGCGTAAAGCTCTCGACTGGTAGCGAGGAGATGGTTCTGTGAGCGATTTCAATTTGGGGCTGGTTCTGGTGGCGATTGCGGCCAGCGCCAATGCGGCATTTGCCCTGCCGATGAAGTATGCCAGGCGATGGGAGTGGGAGAACATCTGGCTTGCGTGGACTCTCTTTGCCCTTCTTCTCTTGCCATTTGCCGCGGCGCGAGCCTCCATTCCCCTGCTCGGCGCTGTTTATCGCGAGGCGGGCGCGGCGCCCATCCTGGCAGTCATGCTCTGTGGCGCGGGTTGGGGATGTGCCCAGGTCCTCTTTGGTCTCTGCATCGATGCTATCGGGGTTGGGCTGGCATTCTCCATCGTTTTAGGCGTATCAGCCGCTGTTGGCAGCCTGATACCGCTCTTGCATCAACAACACTCTTACACGCCAAATGGACAGCTCTGGTCGATCGCGCCGGGAATAAGCCTTGTTCTATTGGGCGTATTGGTGTGCGCAGCCGCGGGCAGAGCGCGCGAGAAGGCGCAGAGCGGCCTGGTAAAGACGAGCAAGCCTTTTGCCGTGGGGCTGGCCATGGCTTTGCTGAGCGGATTCTGCGCGGCGTTCATGAATGTTGGAGTTGCTTACGGCGCGCCGCTTGCCATGAGCGCGGCTGCACACGGCGCGGGCGCGCAACACGTCGTCAATGCTATATGGCTGCCGCTTCTGGCGGCGGGCGCCGTGCCAAACCTTGTCTATTGCTGGTATCTGCTCTTAAAGCAGGGATCGTGGAAGAACTATCGCAGCCCGGATACGCCTTTCTATGCGTTTCTGGCGGCAGTGATGGCGATTCTCTGGTTCTTCAGCACGGCGCTTTACGGAACGGCAACGGGACTACTGGGAAATCTGGGGGTGGTGTTGGGCTGGCCGGCGTTCATGTCGCTGATTGTATTGATGGCGGGCTTTCTGGGTTTGCTTACGGGGGAGTGGAAGCACGCGGGAACGAAGCCGATTCTGCTGCAAATAGCCGGGATGGTGATTCTGGTGCTGGCCGTCATCGCGCTCTCGCAGGCGCGAACTGCCACGGGAGATGGCGCTGCCAATTCCGGCGAGTTGAGGGAAACAGGTGCCGCGCATGTACGATAAGTCCCCGTTTGTCGCCGTATCAGCCGACTCAGCGCTGTGTCTGAGCGGCTGGGGAGAGATTGGCAGGGCGCTGCGCGAGCGTGTGGGCGAAGAGGCGCGAGCGATATGCGTGGAATGTTATCCCGGCGTCTTTACCAGTCAATTGCAGGAGGAGCTGGCGAAAGAGCTTCAGCCCTCCCGGCTGATTCTCAGCGAAGATTATTTGCTGCCCGCCGCCGAGTTGAATCGAGTGGTCGAGCCATTCCTTACCGACGATCCGGTCTTTGGAATCCTCAATGACTTCGAGATGGAGAACTTCTTTGATGCAGAGAAGTTCGAGCAAGCCAGAAAGAGCGTTCACGAGTATCGAGGAAAACAGTTGCTGGTTGTTGGTCCGGGCGCGGCTTTACTGGCTCCTCCCAACGCTCTGCTGGTCTATGCGGACATGGCGAGGTGGGAGATTCAGCAACGCCAGCGCCGCGCGGAGATTGGCAATCTTGGCGCGGAGAATCTTGGCGATACTCCGGCCCGGAAATACAAGCGGGCATTCTTTCTGGATTGGCGCGCCGCTGACAGATTGAAACGCAGGCTTCTCCCGCGCATGGATTATTTGCTCGACACCAATCAGCCTTCGTTCCCGAAGATGATCGCCGGCGATCTGCTGCGGGCGGGATTGGAATCCGCGGCCAGCCGCCCATTTCGTGTGGTTCCTTTCTTTGATCCAGGCCCATGGGGCGGTCATTGGATGGAAGAGACCTGCAACCTTCCCCAGGACACCGCAAACCATGCGTGGTGCTTTGATTGCGTGCCGGAAGAGAACAGCCTCGTGCTCGGTTTTGGCGAGCGGCGGATTGAGATGCCCGCCTTGAATCTCGTCTTCGCACAACCGCGCAAGCTGCTGGGAGATGTGATTTACGAGCGTTTCGGAGCTGAATTTCCCATCCGTTTTGATTTCCTTGATACCATGGGCGGCGGCAACCTTTCCCTTCAAGTGCATCCCATGGCGCAGTACGCGCGCGCGCAATTTGGACAGATGTATACCCAGGACGAAAGCTACTATATGCTGGATGCGGAACCAGACGCGTGCGTTTACCTCGGCTTGAAAGAAGGGATCGACCCGGATGCCATGAAGGATGCGCTGGAGCTTGCCCAGGCGGGAGGCAGCGCATTCGATGCCGAGCGGTTTGTGAATCGCTGGCCGGCGGCCAAGCACGATCATTTTCTGATTCCAGCGGGAACTGTGCATTGCTCCGGCAAGAACTCCATGGTGCTGGAGATCAGTTCCACTCCCTACATCTTTACCTTCAAGCTTTGGGATTGGAGCCGAATGGGGATGGATGGCGCGCCTCGCCCTATTCATTTGCAGCGCGGATTCGAGAACATTCAGTGGGACCGGACCACAAACTGGGTAAAAGCATCGCTGATCAATCGCGTAGAAGAGTTGGCCGCGGGCGACGGCTGGCGGGAAGAACGCACCGAGCTGCATGAATTGGAGTTCATTGAAACTCGCCGCCATTGGTTCACGGGTTCCGTGCTGCATGATACGAAAGGCACTCTGAATGTGCTGAATCTGGTGGAGGGAGATGAGATTGTTGTGGAGAGTCCCGAAGCTGCATTTAAGCCGTTCATCGTCCACTACGCGGAGACATTCGTGGTTCCTGCCTTCGTAGGACCGTACCGGATTTCGCCGGTAAAGGCAACGGAAAAGCCGCTGGCAACCATCAAAGCCTTTGTGCGGAGCGGTGAATGAAGCAGGCGTGATGAAAGAAAGAGGAATCGATGGCTATTCGTAAGGTTATGAGCTTGTTGGTATTGCTGGCGGTCGTGCCGCTGACGCAGGCGCAATCGGCCGGCGTAAAGAATTCCGTTGCGCCCAGGTTGAGCGGCGTGGACGCCGTAAATGTTTTTACCGGCACATCGAACTCGCGCTGGATGCAGTTCCCCGGAGCCACCGTGCCGATGGGACTGGTGAAGATGAGTCCCGACAACCAGGGCAATGTGTGGGATGGGGGCTATGAATACACCATCGCCAGCATCTCCGGCTTCAGTTTTTTGCACAGCTTCAGCCTGTCGAGCATGAGCGTGATGCCGATGGTTGGCCCGATAGATAACGAGCCGGGCCAGACGAAGCTCTTTCCCGGTCCCAGCGACGGGCCGTTTGGTGTTATGTGGACATCGGGTTATCGCTCGCGCATTCGCAAGGAGACGGAGACCGGCAAGCCGGGCTACTACGCCGTCGATCTAGTGGACGCGAAGACGCGCGTAGAATTGACGGCCACCACGCGCACCGGCTGGATGCGCTTTCACTTTCCCACGGGCGAGCAAACCCATCTGCTCTTCGACTTCGCCAATCCGGTTGAAGAAAAATCGGCGCTGATTGGCTTCACCGTGAAGCGCATCAGCGCCACTGAGATCGAGGGATCGATCACCCAGAGCAATACTTATGCGGGCGAGTTCACGGTCTATTTTGTCTGCCAGTTTTCGCAGGGCTTCACCGCGATGAACTCCTGGCAAACCCACGAATACAAGGGCGGCGATACAGGTTATGGCGTGGATTGGCGCAAGCCGCGCACGATTGCGAAGAATGTAGCCGGGATCGACAGCAAGTTGCCGGGCGGCATCTGGCTTGACTTTGCCGCCAGCGCGAGTGTGCCCGTGGTGGCGCGCACGGGAATCAGTCTGACTGGCCTGGCGCAGGCGCGAGAGAATCTGCAAGCCGAATCCGCGCCGCACGGCTTCGACTTCGACTCCGTGGCGCGCGCCGCGCGGGCAAGCTGGAAGACGCTGCTCAGTCGCGTCGATGTGGAGGGCGGCAGCCCGGATGACAGAGTCAAACTCTATACCAATCTCTATCGCGCCTACTCGGCCAAGGCGATTCTCGATGACGTGGACGGCAGCTATTCCGACGCCTGCGGCGAGGTGAAGAAGATTGCGCCGCCAGCCGATCACGTCTATTCGAGCGACGGGCTGTGGGGAACGCAGTGGACGCTCGGTCCGCTGTGGTCGCTGCTGGCGCCTGAGGTGATGACCTCGTTCGACAACTCGCTTCTTCTGGAGGCCGCGCGCGATGGCTGGCTGCCGCAGGCGCCGGTGGCGCTACGCTATTCGCCGGTGATGGCGGCGCAGCACGAAGTCTCGCTCATCGTGGGCGCATTGCAGAAGGGGCTGCCGGGAATCGACCGGGAGGCGGCTTACAACGCTATCCGCAAAGTGCTCACCACGCCCGGTGAGCGGTATACCTGCGGCGGCAAGTATCCGCAGGGGATGGCGGGAGACCGCCATCTGGCGGAGTACATGAGCCACGGCTATGTCCCTGAAGAGACCGGCCCGGCCTCTTCAACCTTCGAGTACGCCTACGATGATTCCTGTGCGGCAACTCTTGCCTCCACGCTGCACAAGACGGACGATGCGGCGCTGTTTGCCCAGCGCTCCGCAAATTGGCGCAACATCATCTCGCCCGCAACGGGCTATGCGCAGCGCCGCCACGCCGATGGAAGCTGGATTGAACCGAATGACATTCATCACTTCGGCACCGGCGGCGGATGGAACGGGCCGGGATTTCTCGAAGGCACGCCGTGGATTTATACGTGGTTCGTGCCGCAGGATGTGAAGGGGCTGGTCGATCTGGTCGGCAAGGAGCGATTCAACCAGCGGCTCGAAGAAGGATTCGAAAAGCAGTATGTTGATCTGACCAACGAGCCGAACCTGCAATCGCCCTGGCTTTTCAACTACGCGGGCAAGCCCGCGCTCACGCAGAAGTACGCGCGCTTTGCCTTCAGCGATGTCTTCGATACTTCTCCGCTGAATGGCTGGCCGGGAGAAGAAGACGAAGGCCAGATGGGCGCGTATGTGGTCCTTGCCGGCATCGGCCTCTTCGACATGGAGGGCGGATGCTCGGCCGAGCCGTCGTATCAGATCAGCGGCCCGGCGTTTACGCGCGTGGTTTTGCATCTGCGCGGCGGAGATTTTGAAATCATCGCGCACCATAACAGCGCGGCCAATCTATACATCCAGTCGGCGCGGTTGAATGGCCTTCCGCTGAAGGAGCCGCGCCTGAAGTATTCGCAGTTGATCGCGGGCGGCAAGCTGGAACTGGAGATGGGGCCGCGGCCAAGTCATCTGTGGGAGTAGCGCAGTTCGTGGTTATCGCGCGCGGCTCAGGTCGATTTTGAGCAGTTTGGCGGGGTCAAGATAAGCGCCCTGCCAGCGCACGGCCCAGTGCAGATGCGGTCCGGTCACGCGGCCCGTTGCCCCGCTCAGCCCCACTTGCTCGCCCGTGGCCACCGCCTCGCCTTCGAGCACATCGATGCGGCTCAGGTGCATGGAGATCGTGTACAGCCCCAGGCCGTGATCAATCACCACGCAGTTGCCCTCATAGTAGAGTGGCCGGGCCAGCACCACCACGCCGCTGTTGCCGGCCCGCACCGGCGTACCCGATGCAGCGCGAAAGTCCATGCCTTTGTGGATGCTGGCCAGCGTGCCGTTGAAGGTGCGGCGGGTGCCGAAGCTGTCAGTCGGCTCGGCATCGACCGGCGCCTGAAAGCTGGCCGACCAGAGCGGTTGGGCGGCGCTCACGCCAAAGACCTTCTCCTTGAGTAGCTTGTCGGCCTCAATTTGCTTGAGCGCCTCCGGCCCGGGCTCGACGAACTCCGGCGCCACGGTGAGCGCCGCGGTGCTGTAGTGCGCGGGAAGAATCTCGACAGCGCGGCTGAACTCTTTCGCGCCGCCCCTGGCCCGCCGCAGGGAAATCTTCAGCGTTGATGGCCCTGCCTCGGCCTCCACATCGACGCCGGCCAGGGCAAACCACGCCCGCCGATCGCGCCCGCGAAAGAACTCCAGCTTGCGCCCCAGCCACTCGCCTTCCAGGCTCACCGCATGCGGCGCTTCCACGCGAATCAACTCCGGCGAGCCGGCCTCGACGGCATCGGGTGTGAGCGTGACAGCGAAGGCTTGCCCGCGCGCCGTACCAGCGGGCAGGGCGAGAAAAACTGAGAGCGTCCAGGCAAAGCCGTGAAGCTGCATGAAGAGATCATACGAAATTCGGCGGCATTCATCGAATTAACTCTGCTCCATGTAATGGTTTATCCTTTATATACGCATATGAACATTGAGATTCCCAATTTGACGGCATTTGACGAGGCTGCGCTGGATGCGGCCTTTGCCACGCTGGAGCGGCAGGCGCGCGCGGCTGCCGCGGCGCTCAACGATGAAGCGGCGGTGGAAGCTTTCAAGCTGCAATGGCTGGGGCGCAAGCAGGGGCTGCTCAACGAGGTCTCCGGCCGCTGGTTAAAGGCCGCGCCTCCCGCAGCGAAGAAGGCGCTGGGGATGCGCTTCAACGCGCTGAAAGCAGTCGTGGAAGGGCTGCTTGAGGCGGCCTTGGGAGCGGGTCCGACCGACGCGGCGCTCAAGGCCGAAGCCATCGACATTACGCTGCCCGGCACGCGACGGCTCACCGGCGCCGAGCATCCGATCACGCGCACCCTGAATGAGATTGTCAGCGTCTTTGCGGCCCTCGGCTACTCGGTGGGCGTGGGGCCGGAGGTCGAAACCGACTACTACAACTTCGAGAGCATGAACTTTCCTCCGGGCCATCCGGCGCGCGACACGCAGGACACGCTGGTGGTAGCCGCGCAGGAGCGCCGTCCGCAGCGCGACCGCCTGCTGATGCGCACCCATACTTCGCCCGTTCAGATGCGCACCATGGAGTCGCAGCCCCCTCCGGTGCGCATTGTGATTCCCGGCAAGGTGCACCGCAACGACGCCGCCGACGCGACCCACTCGCCGATCTTCCATCAGGTCGAAGGCCTCTGCGTTGACACCAACATTACCTTCAGCGACCTGAAGGGAACGCTGGACTACGCGATGAAGGCGCTCTTCGGCTCGGCGGTCAAGACGCGGTTTTTCCCGTCCTTCTTTCCTTTCACGGAGCCGAGCGCCGACGTGCAGATCAGTTGCATCTTTTGCGGCGGCAAGGGCTGTCGCAAATGCAAGGATTCGGGTTGGATTGAGCTGCTGGGCTGCGGCATGGTGGACCCGGCGGTCTTCGCCTTTGCTGCGGAGAAACAGCCCGCTTATGACCCGAAGAAAATCTCCGGCTTCGCCTTTGGCATGGGCGTGGAGCGCATTGCGATGATGAAATACGGCATCAGCGAGATTGGGTCTTTTTATGCCGGCGATATGAGGTTCTTGGGGCAGTTTGCGTAATGGCCCGCTGCCTTGCCACAAAGGATAATCATGAAAATACTTACCAAATGGCTTCGTAGTTACTTGCCCGAATTGCCCGTCGATGACGCGCAACTCGCTGAAGACCTCACCCTGCGCGGCATCGCCGTCGATGGCGTCTATCCGCTCGGCGAGGGCAACGGCTCGTTCTTCGAGATGGACATCACCACCAACCGCGTGGACGCGATGAACCACTACGGCGTGGCACGCGAGGCCGCGGCTATTTATAACTTGGCGCTGCCCAAACTGAATTTCGTATTGCCAAAAGCGCGTGCGGCGGCATCGGCCTTCCCGGTGAAGATCGAGGCCGAGGACGCATGCGGGCGTTTCACTGCACGGGTGCTGCGCGGCGTCACCATCGGCCCCTCGCGCGATTGGTTTGCCGGCGCTGAGGTGAACACCTACTTCGGTTTGCTGGAGCAGAAGCAGATCTCCAACGCCGTGGATGCGACGAACTTTGCTTGGCTGGCAATGGGGCAGCCGACGCACGTCTTCGATCTGGACAAGCTCGAAGGCGGCATCATCGTCAGGCGCGCAAAAAAAGGCGAGAAGCTCAAGACCCTCGACGGTGTGGAGCGTGTGCTCGATCCCGAAGACCTGATTATTGCCGACCACGCGAAACCTCTTGGCTTGGCCGGAGTGATGGGCGGCTGGGATTCGATGATTACCGCGGAAACGAAGAATGTCTTGGTCGAGGCGGCGTGGTTTGATCCGGTTGCGGTGCGGCGGACAGCGCGCCGGCACGGGCTGCATACCGACGCCAGCCATCGCTTCGAGCGCGGCGCGGACTTCAATGCCGCAGAGGTCGCATCGGCCGTGGTGAGCAGCATTCTGCTGACCAATGGCGGCTGGATCGAGGGCGAATTGGTGGATGTGCGTGTGCCCGCGATCGAAGCGCGCACCGCCAATCGCGAGCCGGTCGCGCTCAAGCTGAGTGAGGTGCATCGCATTCTGGGCGCGACGGTCGATGAGGAAGGCATTACCGCGGCGACGGTGGAAGAAGTGCTCAAGGCATTGGGCTGCGGGCTTCAGAAAACAAGCGACGCGGCCTGGCTGGTGACGCTACCCAGTTGGCGGCTGGATGTGGAGCGCGAGATCGACTTGATCGAAGAGGTCGCCCGCGTCTACGGCTACAACCGCTTTGCTAATACGCTGCCGGCCTTTGGCGAGGGCGTGCGCGCGCTGCCCTGGGCGGAGAGGGAAGCCGAAGTGCGGCGTGTGCTGCTGGCCGCGGGCTTCCATGAGGCGATTGCGAGCACATTTTGCTCGGCTGCCGAGGCCGCGCTGACGGCGCCGCAGCCGGGGCTTGTTGTTCCGCTGGGCAATCCGCTCAGCGAAGAGGCGGGTGTGCTCAGGCCGTCGCTGGTGCCGGGAATGTTGGCGATGATCGCCGGCAATCTGCATCGCGATGTGAGCGACGTGCGGCTCTTTGAGCTGGGCACGGTCTTCAGCGGAAACACGGAAAAAGTGGATGAGCGCCCCGCGCTCTCCTTCGGCGCGGTGGGCAGCTTGCCAGAGCAGGGGGCGCTGCATCCGGCGCGGACCGTGGATTTTCATGACGTGAAGGGCATAGTTGAGCAGGTCGCAGCGCGCTTCCTGTCGCGGACAGTTTACTTCGATTGCTCTCCGGCCGAGGCGGGGATTACCCCGGAGTGGCTGCATCCCTACCGCTCCGCGCGCGTGGTGGTGGAGGGCGCGACCGTCGGCTGGTTTGGGCAACTGCATCCGCGCCTGGCCGCCGAGCGCAAATTGAAGGAGCCGGTGCTGGTGGGTGAGCTTTACCTTGACCGGCTCTACAAACTGCCTTTGCGTAAGCCCGCGGCGCGGGAGATCTCGCGCTTCCAGCCAGTTCGCCGCGACTTTTCGCTGGTTCTGGACGAGAGCGTCGCGTGGGAGACAATCGACAAGGCGGTGGCCGGGTTGCACATTCCCGAGTTGGTGGAGTGGCGGGCGCGCGAGGTCTTCCGCGATAAAAAACTGGGCGCGGGAGAGTATGCATTATTGTTGGGCGCGACCTTCCAGGCGGCGGACCGCACCCTGCGCGAGGAGGAATTGCAGGAGTTTCAGGCGCGTGTCGTCGCGGCGGTTGGCAAAGTTGGAGCGCGGCTGCGCAGTTAGCAGTGCAATGAGGCTGTAAATCATCTCATCCGGCGCTATACTGGCACCGGCAAGTCTGATTCGTGTGGAGGTTTTTTGATGTCGGAGTCCTTGTGGGAGCCGGAGGTTGCTGAAGAGGCGCAGCCGGAAGAGTCGTCGGCAGAATTGGCGGCGGAGGCAGCCGCGGAGCCTGTCGCCGGACAGGGTGCCGAAGCAGCCTCGGAAGCAAGCACTCTGGCGTTGAGTGTGGATGAGTTTTCCGCGTTGGAAGAGCGGATTCTGCGCGCGGTGAATCTGGTGAAGCAGGAGCGGCAGGGACGCGCCGCGGCTGAAAAACGCGCTGAGACGGCGGAGACTCGGCTGCGCGAGGCCGCGCCGCAGGCTGAGCGCCTGCAAGCGGAAGTGAGTGCGCTGCATGGTGAGCGCGAAGCTGTGCGGCAGCGCGTGGAGCGGCTGCTGGCGCAACTGGATGCGCTGGAATTGTGAGGCCGGGCTTGGCTGAGGAACAATCCGGTTTTGGAGCCGGTTACGTTACTGTCGAAATTTACGATCAAACCTACTTCCTCGCCGGCCAGGATGCCGAGCACATTCGCGCCTTGGCCGAGCTGGTGGATGCAAGGATGCGCGCCGTGGCCGCTCAGGGCAACACGGTGGATTCGCTGCGCGTGGCTGTGCTGGCTGCCCTGAATCTGGCCGACGAGCTGCTTCGGGCTCAGCAGGCCGGCGGCGCCAAAGATGCGCCTCCTGCCAGCGCTCGCGTGGCCAGTCTGCGCGGTCTGCTGGACGAAGTGCTTGAGAATGAACGCAAGGCGGGGTAGCTGGCCGACGCATCGCCGCGCGCTTCCCAAACACGGCGGGTCAAAAACGTAACACAAAGCGCATTCGAAAACAAGACTTGTAATTCTTCTCCGCCCACACTACTATCCGCAATAGAAACCGGCCTGCAAAGCAGGTGGGCAATCAACGCTGGTTGAACCAACATTCAATGAACAGGGGCTCAACTCGACAATCGGTTCTGTGTGCAGTGTCCGCCAGTCCGGAATGCCTAATGAACCGCGGAGAGCTCCACCTTCTTAGGAAGGGTTCACCGGCGCATCAACCACGGCCCCGTGGGTCGGATTCTATCTTTCTGCGAGATCGCGGCAGCTACTCCTTATCACCCCAATGAGCATCAATCGCTCATCGGAGACGCCGAGAAGCTCAGATGCCGTATTCTGACACTGGTGCATCCAGTTCTCTTTCATTTCGGCTCGATTCTGATTCCGTCCTATGGCGCGGTAACGGCGCTGGGCGTCTTGCTGGCGTTGTTTCTGGCCGAGCGCACGGCGCGGATTGCCGGAGTCAGTGCCGGCAAGGTGTGGAATCTCTGCATTCTTGCGCTCTTTGCGGCGCTGGCAGCCTCGCGGCTGCTGCTGGTGGCGCTCAACTGGGCTGATTTGCGCCTGCATCCCGCGTGGCTGCTCGGCCTCGCCATGATTCATCATCCGCTGCTGGGAGCCTTCGGCGCGCTGGTCGCTGCTGTGGTCGCCGTCTTCTATGGGCGCGGGCAGCGGCTGCCGTTCTGGAGCACGGCCGACGCGCTGGCCGCGCCCCTGGCGCTTGGGATGGCCTTCGAGCAATCGGGCGCGCTGCTGGCCGGCTCGGGCTATGGAATTGAGCCGCGAGGGATTGCGGCGCGCTGGGCTGTCACCTATACTCACCCTCTGGCGGGGTTGTGGAGTGGCGCTCCGCTTGGCGTTGCTTTGCATCCGGTGCAGGCTTACGCGGCCTTGGGCTTTCTCGCCCTTGCGACTTCTTTACTGCTCTGGATGCCGCATCGCCGTCAGAAGGGCGATCTTGCCGGGTTGTTCTTGCTGGGCGTGGGCGCGGCAATTTATTTCACCGAGCTCTGGCGCGACCACACTGGACGTGGCGCACTTCTGGGCGGCGCGCTGGATGGACCGCAGTTGGCGGCGATTCTGATGGTCGTCGCCGGAGGCTTGGCGCTGTTGGAGCGGAACGCATCAAGAGCGAAAGATGAGGCTGCACATGGCTGAACTGCGCACCATTGAGGTATCGGAAGAAGCGAAGGGCCAGAGGCTCGACCAATTCCTGGCTGCGCAACTTGAGGGCGTGAGCCGCTCACGCGTGCAATTGCTTATCGACCAGGGCGATGTGCTGGTCAACGGGCTGCACCAGAAGGCATCGCTGAAGCTGCGCGGCGCCGAGCGCATTGACATTACCGGCGAGCCGCGTCCAGCGCCGCTCAAGGCCATCGCCGAGGAGATTGCGCTGGACGTGATCTACGAGGACGCGGATCTGGCGGTCATCAACAAGCCGGCCGGGATGATGGTCCACGCCGGCTCCGGGCAGAATGAAGACGCGCGCAGCCGCGGCACGCTGGTCAACGCGCTGCTCTTCCGCTTCAAGGCCCTCTCGAATACCGGCGGCGATCTGCGCCCCGGCATTGTGCACCGGCTCGACAAGGACACAAGCGGCCTGATTATAGTGGCCAAAAACGACCGCGCCCATGCGGCGCTGGCCGAGATGTTTTCCAGCCGCCAGATCAAGAAGACCTACCTTGCGCTAGTGCAGGGAGCGGTGGAGCGGCCCAAGGGCACCATCAACGCCAGCGTAGGCCGCGACCCGCTGCGGCGCACCCGCATGACGGCAAAACCCATTGTGAACGCCCGCGCGGCCGTCACGCACTACGAAGTGGTGCGGCGGCTTGCCAATCGCTTTGGAAAATTTACACTGATCAAGGTACGCATCGAGACCGGCCGGACACATCAGATTCGTGTGCACATGGCGTCGATTGGCCATCCGGTGGTGGGCGACACGCTTTACGGCGGCGCGGGCCAGTTGACCGACCAGGTAGCCTCGCAGGCCGCCACTTCCAAGGCCGCGCGGCGCAAAGCGGAGCCGGAAAGGCTCAGGCTGGGACGGAACTTTCTACACTCCGCGCGTCTGGAGTTTCCGCATCCCCGGACCGGCGAGTTGCTGCAGCTTGAAGCGCCGCTGCCCGCCGAGTTGGAGGCGTTTTTGAGCCAGTTGGACGCTGGACAGAACCTGCCTGGCGCTTGACCGGCGGAATCTTCATAGGAACGAGAACATTTTGCTTTGGGTATTGAGAGGATCTCCTGCTTGACTCAAAGTTGCCAATCGCTGAAAGAACAGGGCAGCGACGGGAAAGAACAGGTAGCGCCGGCCTCCCGGCCGGCTGTCGCGTGGACCTCCCGGTCCACGCTGCACTCTACATAAAATAGGATAAAAGCTCGAGTTTTCCGTCAGCGGGAATCAGCTCCCGCGCCGCCGGCGGCCTCGATCCGCGCCCAAAGCTCCTTCACGCCGTAGCCGGTCTTGGCGCTGACAGGCAGCACCTCATCCAACTCCAGCCCCTTCTTGAGCGCCAGCAGATTGCGTGTGCGCTCGTTGCCGCTGAGCCGGTCGATCTTGGTGGCCACCACAGCAAAGTCGCGCCCCGCCGCGCGCAGCCAGTCGATCAATTGGCGGTCGCTCTCCTGCGCTGGCACGTTCGAGTCCACCAGGCAGACGCAGAGTTTGAGCGTCGAGCGGATCGCCAGATAAGGCTCGATAAACTCCGGCCAGCCCGCGCTGATCGACTTGGAAATCTTGGCGTAGCCGTAGCCGGGAAGGTCGGCAAAAACCAGTTTGCGCCGCTGACTCTGGTCCAGAAGAGCAAAGAAATTGATGGCGCGTGTGCGTCCCGGCGTCTGCGAAACGCGCGCCGCCTTCTCGCCGGTGAGCGTGTTCAGCAGGCTCGATTTACCTACATTCGAGCGGCCCAGAAAGGCAATCTCCGGCGCATCCAGCGGAGGAAATTGATCCGCGGCCAAAGCCGAAAGCAGAAATTGTGTTGTGTAGCGCATAAGTTTTGCGATAGTGAGTGAACGCGGCAGAGTCAGCGCCACTCCCTTGAGAATACAGCAGCGGAGCCGCATTTGCCGTTTGAGACTCGGAAGGCTGCCTCAGTTCACCCTAAGCTAGATGAAAGTTGAGTGAGTCAGCGCGCTCGGCGCGGCGTTCACGGTCACCGCCGAAGCAATAAGCAGCGGCGCAGTTGACTTGGACAGAGCAGACGGCCAGCGCGGGAAGTTCCGTACCTCGCTGATAAACTGGAAATACATGATTCTCCCGTTCGTCCGCGAGGTTTTTGCGGAGTTGGAGCACTCTCCGGGGTTTGAGCGCGTACGAAGGCATCTGAGCCTGGGTGCGGGGAGGAAGCGTGTCTCCGGGCTGACCCAATCGGCGCGCTCCGTCTATATTCCTCTCTTTGCGCGCGCCGCCCGACAGCCGGTGATTGTGGTGGTGGCCGACAACAAGGCCGCCGAGGCGCTGGAGTCAATGCTGCGCGCCGGATGCGATTTGACCGGCGCGGTGGACCCGGCCACGGTGGTGCGATTCCCGGCCCACGATGTGCTCCCCTTTGAAAATCTCTCCCCTCATCCTGATGTGCAGGAGCAGCGTGCGGCGGCCTTGTGGAAGCTGGCCACCGGGGCGGTCTCGATTCTGATTGCGCCCGTGGAAGCGGCGGCGATGAAGCTCTTTGACCGCGACTACTACGCTGGCCTCGCGGTGACGATCAAGCGCGGCGAAGAGGTGGACATCGAGGCGCTCACCGGGCACCTGGCCAGCGTGGGCTATACGCAGTTGGATCTCGTGGAGATGCCCGGGCAGTTTACGCGGCGCGGCGGAATTCTGGATGTCTACTCGCCTGAATCTGACCGGCCGGTGCGCATCGAGTTCTTCGGCGACGAAATTGAAACAATTCGCAAATTTGATCCGGAGACGCAGCGTTCGCAGTCGGGTCTCGATGAGACGCAGTTATTGCCGCTGACCGAGACGCCGGTGACTGAAAAGCTTCTTGCCGCCGTGCACGGGCGGCTTAACCGCCAGCGCGTGGAGTTGGAAGACGCAAACGAGGAGTTAGCCGCTGAGTTAGCCGCTGCTGGCGGGGTAAGCGTCTTTCCCGGGTGGGAGTTTTTCTCCGTCGTGGCCGGCGCGGATAAGTCGCTGCTATCTCTCATACCCAAGTGCGCGCTTTTTATTGAAGAGCCGGCCATGGTGCGCAACCAGATTGACCGCTGGTGGAACAAGGTCGAGCAGCGGCATGAGCGGTCTGCAATGGGTTCGCTGATCGGGCCGGAAGATATCTATCTTCGGCCTGAACTCTTGCAGGCGCAGTTGGATGCCAGGATGGGTCTCGACCTGGATCAGTTAGGCGTGATCGATGTGTTGGACGAAGATAACACCTTTGGAGAGATTGAGTTCAACACGCGGCCCGCGCCGCGCTTCCATGGGTCTATTCCGGCGCTGACTGAGCAGTTGCAAACGCTGAGGGCCGCGGAAGCGCGGATTGTATTGGCCGCGCCGCATCAAGGCGACGTGGAGCGGCTGGCCACAGTGCTGCGCGACTACCAGATTCCTTACCGGCTGGGCAGCCGTAATCCGCGTCCGGGCGAAACGGTGCTGGATGAGGCGAGTTATCTTGCCGGGGACCTGCGCGTGCCGGTAATCGTGCGCACGCCAGTGGCCGCGGGAGTTCTGTTTCAGGACTCGAACCTGGTTTTGTTCGGGGCCAACGATCTCTCTGACGAGGCGGATGTGGCGGCGCGGCCGGAGCCCAGGCGGTCAAAGACAGCTGCATTCGTTTCCGACTTCCGCGACTTGACCGTGGGTGATTATGTGGTCCACGTGGAGCACGGCATCGCGCAGTATCAGGGACTTAAGGAGATTTCCCAGGATGGCATCTCCGTCGAGTTCATGATTCTGGAGTTTGCTGAAGCTGCCAAATTATATGTGCCGCTCACTCGCCTGGATCTGATTCAGAAATATCGTTCGACGGACGCGGGACCCGCCCCGGTGTTGAATCGGCTCGGCTCGCAGCAGTGGGCCAAAACCAAGGCCCGTGTGCGCAAGGCCATGCAGGAGATGACCGGCGAGTTGTTGAAGTTATACGCTGAGCGGGCCACGGCGCAGGGAACGGCATTCTCGAAAGACAATGAATTCCAAAAAGAGTTTGAGGATTCGTTCGACTATAGCGAAACCGAAGACCAGAACTCGGCGATTCGAGCCATCAAGTATGACATGGAATCAACCAGGCCGATGGATCGCCTGTTATGCGGCGATGTGGGATATGGCAAAACGGAAGTGGCCATGCGCGCGGCCTTCAAGGCGGTGCAGGACGGCAAGCAGGTGGCCGTGCTCACGCCGACCACGATTCTGAGCTTTCAGCACTTTGAGACCTTCAAGAAAAGGTTTGCGCAGTTTCCAATCAATATCGAAATGATCTCGCGCTTCCGCACCGCAAAAGAGCAAAAAGAGATTGTCGCGCGCGTGGAAACGGGCAAAATTGACATACTTATCGGCACGCATCGGCTGCTATCGAAAGATATCCATTTCCAGGACCTCGGTCTGTTGATTGTCGACGAGGAGCAGCGTTTTGGTGTGCGCCACAAGGAGCGGCTCAAGCAAATGCGCAGGGAGATCGATGTGCTGGCCATGAGCGCCACGCCGATTCCGCGCACGCTGCATATGTCGCTGATGGGCCTGCGCGACATGAGCGTGATCGAGACGCCGCCCAAGGATCGCATGGCGATTCAGACGGTTGTCGCCAAGTTCGATGAGAAGATTATCCGCTCGGCGGTCGAGGTTGAGCTGGAGCGCGGCGGGCAGGTATATTTTGTGCACAACCGCGTGGAATCAATCTTTGAAATAGCCGCTCGCATTCAGGAGTTGGTGCCGGCGGCGCGCGTCGCCGTGGGCCACGGACAGATGAGCGAGACGGAACTGGCGCGCGTGATGCTGGCCTTCATGCGCCACGAATACGATGTGCTGGTGGCCACAACCATCATCGAAAATGGCTTGGATATTCCGCTGGCCAATACGATGCTTATCAATCGCGCTGACCGCCACGGGTTGAGCGAGTTATACCAGTTGCGCGGCCGCGTGGGACGGTCAAACCGGCGCGCATATGCTTACCTGCTCATTCCGCCGGAAAAGGAGTTGACGGAGATCGCGCGCCGTCGCCTGGCGGCGCTGAAGGAGTTCAGCGACCTGGGCGCGGGCTTCAAAATAGCGGCTCTGGATCTTGAGTTGCGCGGCGCGGGAAATATGCTGGGCGGCCAGCAGAGCGGGCACATTGAGGCGGTGGGCTTCGAGTTATACACGTCAATGCTTGAGGCCGCGGTAAAAGAAATGAAGGGCGAATCCAGCGAAGAGCGCCCCGCAACGCAACTGAACCTGGGGATTGCGCTGCGCATCGACGAGAGTTATGTGCCGGAAGAGAATCAGCGGCTGCGGCTCT
>CAYLHL010000019.1:0-34356 GCA_964383595.1 uncultured Occallatibacter sp.
GTGCGCCCGCTGATTGACGCGGCCACCATCGAGCGCACCATCGACGCCGTTGCTCAGTTTGGCGCGGCGATTGTTGGCCTGCCGGCCGTGGACACGATTAAACAGGTGGAGCGAACGGCCCACGGCGCGCTGATTACCTCAACGATTCCGCGCGAGTTCGTGGTGCTGGCGCAGACCCCGCAGGGATTTCGCTATGGCCTGTTGCAGAGCGCCTTCGCCGAGGCCACGGCGGATGGCTTCATCGGCACCGACGAGGCTTCGGTCGTCGAGCGCGCCGGTCATCCGGTGGCCGTGGTGCACGGCTCGGCGGTGAACCTGAAGATTACGCAGCCGGGCGATCTGGCGCTGGCCGAGTTTTATCTGCGGCAGAGAGCGCGCTAACTCCGGCTGGAATCAAGTTAGAGAACAGGCACGGTATTCATGGAAACACGCATCGGATTTGGCTATGATTCGCACGTCTTCAAGGCAGGTGTGCCGCTGCGCATCGGCGGGCTGACGCTCGACCACCCGGAAGGGCTGGCCGGCCACTCGGACGGCGACCTGCTGCTGCACGCGATCACCGATGCGCTGCTGGGCGCCATCGCCGCGGGCGACATCGGCAGCTTCTTTCCGCCCAGCGACCCGCGCTGGAAGGACGCCGACTCGGCGATCTTTCTCCATCAAGCGATGGAAGAGTTGCAACGAGCCGGCTATCGCATTGTGAACATCGACACCACGCTGATTTTAGCCGCTCCCAAGATCGGCCCCATCTCCGGCGAAATGCGCGCCCACGTTGCCGATCTGCTGCGGCTGGGCGCCGACCAGGTGAGCATCAAAGCCAAGACTCCCGAAGGGTTGAAGCTGGACCACGTCGCCCAGTGCCACGCGATTGCTCTGGTTGAGCGAGTGATTGAACCGGATGAGATGAAGAGCATGAGCGCCGTCATTGAAACCCAGCGCCAGTTGGAAGACGTTGTCGATGATCTGCTCAGCTCGGTTCACGGCGTTCCCAAACGGCGCGGCGACTCCGTCTACGAGACGGAGGATATCCCGTAAGAGGCGCGGCAACACGAAGATTTGAAGCCTTTCAGCGGCCTTCAGACTCTCATCCATTGTGAGCCGGTCTTCTATTGTGTCTTCGCGGTGAGACCGGCTCCGAAGTGAAGGAGTGATTGCCTGATGATCTTGTTTATTCTTGCGTTTTTCGGCGGCATTTTCGCCATTCTCGGCCCACACATTTTCCCCATGCGGACGTATGCCTATACGCGCTCCAGCCAGCCATTTCGCAAGAACGGGCTTCGGCTGCTGGCGGGCATGGCGGTTGCCTGTGCGCTGACTACCGGCGTTGCCACGGCGCAGACAGCGAAAGACGACAGCGATTCGGCGATGATGATGTCCAAGGGCGGCAGCGCTGACGCCGTGCCGGAGACAATGCCCGACCTCTCCGGCGCCACGGCCTGGATCAACTCGCCGCCGCTGAGCGCGGCCCAACTGCGCGGTAAAGTGGTGCTGGTGGACTTCTGGGCCTACTCCTGCATCAACTGCCTGCGCTCGCTGCCCGCCATTCAGGCCTGGTATGAGAAGTACAAAGACAGTGGGCTGGTGATCATCGGCGTCCACACGCCTGAGTTTCCCTTTGAAAAGAACGAGGCAAATGTGCGCAAGGCGATGCGCAAGATGGGCGTTGATTACCCCGTCGCCATGGACAACGACTATCGCATCTGGCGCGCCTTCCACAACAAGTATTGGCCCGCGCATTACTTCATCGACGCCACGGGCCGCGTTCGCTATCACCACTTCGGCGAAGGCAACGAGGCGGAATCTGAGGGCTGGATTCGCAAATTGCTGGAGGAGAGAAACCATCAGCCGGCTCCCAAACGCGGGGTGAAGAGTACCGCCGCCGGAGTGGAGGCCGCTGCCGATCTGCCGGATGTGAAGTCGCCGGAGACTTATCTCGGCTATTTGCGGGCCGCGAACTTCGCCTCGCCCGGTGGATTCAACGAGGATGCGGAGCAGCTCTACAGCGCGCCTGCACAGTTGGCGTTGAATGAATGGGCGCTGGAGGGGCAATGGAAGGACGAGGGCCAGATCGCCACCGCGCTCTCTACATCGGCGGCTATCGTCTACCGCTATCATGCCCGCGACCTTCATCTTGTGCTGGGGCCGGGCAGCGGCGGAAGGCCGATTCGCTTCCGCGTGACGCTGGACGGCAAGGCGCCCGGCGCGGATCACGGCATGGACTGCGACGCAGAAGGGTACGGCACCGTGACCGAAAGCCGCCTCTACCAACTCATCCGGCAGCAAGGCGCGGTGCGAGACCGCCTCTTCCGCATCGAGTTTCTCTCACCCGGCGCGCAAGCCTTCTCATTCACCTTTGGATGAGCGGCACGACTGAAGCTTTATTGGAAATAGTGTAGACCGGAAATTTGTCAGTATCCCATCCATTCCGCAGAAATACGCGGAATGGACGTGGCACGGAAGTTTCCGGCAAAAGCTAAAAAGCTCTGAAGTTGTGCCCTGACGCTTCGAGATAGGCTAACGAAACTGACTCCGTGAATACCGCAAAAGAAAAGGCCCGGAGAGCATCCGGGCCTTTCTGTTTTACCTTCGCGCAAGAAGCGAGTAGCGGGCAGTTTCTAGCTAAGAGCTAGAAGCTGCATGCTGCTATCCGCGCCCACCACCCGGCCCACCCGGACGGCGGCGGCGGCGGCGGTTCTTGTTGTCTGTGCGGGGGGGACGGCCTGCGCCGGCCGGCTGCCCAACGACTGGCGGCGGAGCGCCATCGACGCGATTGAAGTTCGGCTCGTTCTCCTCGTCGATCTCCTCGCTATCCACCTCGTCGAAGTCGTCTCCGCCTTCGATGAGAATGGTGCTCTGATTGGAGGTGGGCTGGCGCTCGTCGAACTCGTGACGCGGCCTGACGGGTGCAACGCGCTCAGCAGGCGCAGGCTGAGACTCGGAGGCAGAAATCTCCGCTTCTTCGCCTTCAACCGGAGCGGGAGCCGAATGAGCCAGCTTGGCCTTCTGCTCCTTGATGAGCGCCTTGCGGCTGAGCTTGATGCGATTGCCTTCGATGGCCAGAACCTTGACCATGATCTGATCGCCCTCGCTCAGCTCGTCCTTGACTTCCTTGACGCGATGCTCGGCTATCTCGGAGATGTGCAGCAGGCCGTCGGTGCCAGGGAAAAGCTCGACAAAGGCGCCGAACTCGGCCAGGCGAACCACCTTGCCCAGATAGACCTTGCCTATCTCCGGCACGGCGGTGAGGTTGCCGATCATTTCGAGGGCCCGCTTGAGGCCGTCGGCATCGCACGAGGCGACATTGACGCGGCCGGTGTCGTCCACATCGATCTTGGCGCCGGTCTGCTCGATGATGCCACGAATGGTGGCGCCACCCTTGCCGATCAGGTCGCGAATCTTGTCGGTGGGAATCATCACCGTCTCGATGCGCGGCGCGTAGGCCGAGCGTTCGGTGCGCGGTCCATCTAGGACAGCATCCATCTTGTCCAAAAGGAAAAGGCGCCCACGGCGCGCCTGCTCCATGGCCTGGGCAAGAATCTCGCGGGTCAGTCCGCCGATCTTGATGTCCATCTGCAGCGCAGTGATGCCCTTGCGGGTTCCGGCCACCTTGAAGTCCATATCGCCGTAGTGGTCTTCCGCACCCGCGATGTCGGTGAGGATGGCGTAGTCGTCGCCCTCCTTGACCAGGCCCATGGCCACGCCGGCCACCGCGCCCTTGAGATTGATGCCGGAGTCAAAAAGAGCCAGGCTGGCTCCACAAACCGTTGCCATCGACGAAGAGCCGTTGGATTCCAAAATATCCGAGACGATGCGAATGGCGTAGGGCGATTCTTCCGGAGAGGGCAGAACCGCGGTGATGGCGCGCTCGGCCAGTGCTCCATGGCCGATCTCGCGGCGGCCGGTGCCGCCCATGCGGCCCGTCTCGCCTACGCAGAAGGGCGGGAAGTTGTAGTGGAGCATGAAAGGCTTCTTCTTATCGCCTTCATAATTCTCCATGCGCTGGCCTTCGTCGGCGGTGCCCAGCGTGGCCGTGACCAGGGCCTGCGTCTCACCGCGGGTAAACAGCGCCGAACCGTGAACGCGGGGCAAAACACTTGTCTCGATGGTGATCGCACGAATTTCGTCGAAGGCTCGGCGGTCAGGCCGGATGCGATCCTTGGTCACCTGCTCGCGGAAGATGCGCTCACGCAGCTTCTCGTAGTAGGTAGCCAGCTTCTTCTTGGCATCGGGCTCGTCTGCGGGCAAAGCGGCGGCCAGTTCGTCCTTGATCTGCTTGACCAGCGTCTGGCTCTCCAGCTTTTCGTGAATCTTGGTGTCGAGGGCTTCCTTGACGCGATCTCCGACCTTGGCCTTGAGTTCAGCAAAATAGGCTTCGTCGAACTCCGGCGCGGTGAATACGCGCTTTGGCTTGCCGGCCACAGCCACCAGCTCGTCAATGGCGGCGCATATCTTCTTGATCTCGGCATGGCCGAACTCGATGGCGGCGAGGATGACCTCTTCGGACTCTTCCTTGGCGCCTGACTCGATCATCACGATGCCGTCCTTGTGGCCGACGACCATGATGTTGACGGTGGTGGCGGCGCGCTCGGAGTAGGTGGGATTGATGACGAACTCGCCATCGACGCGTCCCACGCGCACGGCGCCGACGGTGGCGCTGAAGGGAATGTCAGAGAGAGCCAGGGCGCAAGCGGCGGCGTTGATGCCCACTACGTCAGGATCGTTGTCCTTGTCGGCGGAGAAGACCAGCGCGATGACCTGGGTTTCGTTGCGGAAGCCGTCAGGGAAGAGCGGACGGATGGGGCGGTCGATTTGGCGGCAGGTCAGGACTTCTTTTTCGCTGGGCCGGCCTTCGCGCTTGATAAAGCCGCCGGGGATGCGTCCGCCAGCGTAGGCGTACTCGCGGTAATCAACGGTGAGGGGGAAAAAGTCGATGCCTTCCCTTGTATCGGGAGAGGCTACGGCTGTGGCCAGGACCACGGTTTCGCCCGTGGTGACCAGTGCGGCGCCGGAGGCCTGCTTGGCCATGCGTCCGGTCTCAAAGACCAACCGCTTGCCACCGGCAAGCTCGACGGCTACTTCATGTTTAGACATAGTGTCCTCGTTTCATTGTGTTCGCTTGGGAAACTTGTGGGGGGAAAGGCGCTGGCTTGCGCGGGCAAATTACCGGCAAGCCTGACCAGAAAGATGGCCGCCCCAGCTCCCAAGATCGCCTCTGGGAGCCGGAGCACAAGGATGCCTGCATTCCAGCAGGAACAACGGCGCATCGGCTCATAGCTGTGCGCCATCCCTGGCACCGGGTGCGGTTCGCCAGGTACACCACGGTTCCGGGTCCTGCGTAGAACGGGGGCCGTGACCAACGTCCGGTCTGGGCGCTTCCGGGTCAATGTTGGAGTCAAGGTCGGCTTTCTGGGTTTTGCTCTCTGGTTACTTGCGAATACCGAGCTTGCCGATGACGTCGCGGTAGCGATCGGTATCATGCAACTTCAAGTAATCCAGGAGGCGGCGGCGCTTGCTGACCAGTTGCAAAAGGCCGCGCCGGGATGCGTGGTCCTTCTTGTGCGTCTTGAAGTGTTCGGTCAGTTCGCTGATGCGCGCACTCAGAATCGCGATCTGGACTTCGGGCGAGCCGGTGTCCGAATCATGGGTGCGGAAGCTTTCAATCAGAGCTGTTTTCTTTGCGGTCGCCAGCACGGCGTATGATACCCCTCTTTTTTCTCAGTCCACTCTCAGGTGTCTAGTGAGAGATTACCACGAATGAGCGCCTGTGCGCCATTCGTCCTTAAAATGAATCCCGTACGGCGCCGGAATGCAACCCCGGGGGCTTCAGCGCGGGCCAAAACGGAAGAGCCGGCTATTGAAGCTCTCGCGGCAGCTCCGTGCGCATTGGGCGGCTCATCTTCACGAATATCGCCCTACCTTGCCGCACTCATTCGATTGCGCCTACAGAGCCGGTTTGAGCACCTCAAGGCCGGCGCGGGAGACCTGCACATCGTCCTCCGATTTGCCGCCGCTGAAGGCCACAATCACCCAGCCGGTGCGGGTGCGGGCCACCACTCCGCCTTGCCAGCCGAACTCGCCGGTCATGGGCGGACGCTTGGCCGTGCCGCTATCCACCAGCGTGTCGGCCATCTCCGAGGCCTTGGCATAGGCGATGCCGAGCAGATTGTTGCCCTTTTCGGTTGCCGAGGGAGCATCTTTCATCCTGCCCACCACGGCCATCTTCGAGCTCCAGCCCTGAATGCTCTCGCCCGGAGCATAGGAGACCACCGCGACCCCGCTGACCTTGAGTTCGGCGGCGCGCTGTTTCATGGCGGCAATCGCCGCGTCGGCCAGCGCATCAAACTTCTTGGCACTGACGGGTTTGGGCGCCTTCGCCGCACTTGCGCTTCCCTGCCCGAAGGCGAGGCTCACCGCCATCAGCAGAATCGTACCAACCCGAATCTTCTTCATATCGTTCTCTCCCATCGTTCGCATGCGCGGCGTCGCGCGCCATGTTCCACCCGTTTCTTGGGGCGCAAGCCGCATTTCAGCAGCATATACGAAAATGGCCCGCGGCTAAAGGCACCTGCGGTGCGGCCAGACGCGCTTCGCACATGGGGCGAGTGAATTCCCACCCTTCGCAAAGTGCGCGAAGGATGGGGCACTGAGTTTTCCTCAGTCTGGTGATATTTCGACCTGCTTTTGGACAGGGCGCGTAAACATCTTGGCGGCTAGAATCTAGGTAGCCATGAGTGAATTTACGCATCTGCATTTGCATACGGAGTACTCGCTGCTGGATGGGGCTTGCGACTTGACCAAGCTGGTTGACCGCGTGGCGGCACTGGGGCAGAAGTCGGTGGCGATGACCGACCACGGGAACATCTACGGGGCAGTGCACTTTTTTGAGGCCGCCAAAGCCAAAGGGATCAAGCCGATTCTGGGCTGCGAGCTGTATATCTGCAAGCACGAGGACCACCGCGCCCCCGGCGACGGCGACTCGAACAATCACTTGCTGGTGCTCGCCGAGAACGAAGAAGGATATCGCAATCTGGTCAGGATTACCTCGGAGGCGTCGCTGCACGGCTTCTATCGCAAGCCGCGAGTGAGCAAGCGCTATCTGGCCGAGCACGCCAAGGGGCTGATTGGTTTTTCCGGCTGCCTGAGCGGCGAGTTATGCGAAGAGCTGCTGGAGGGCAACTACGAGAAGGCGCGCGGCGTGGCACAGCAGTATGAAGATATCTTTGGCAAGGGTAACTTCTATCTCGAAATACAGGATCAAGGGCTTGAGCAGGAGAAGAAGATTCACGAAGCGCTCTTCCGCCTGGAGCGCGAGTCAGGGATTCCGCTGGTGGCGACGAATGATTCGCATTACCTGTGCGGCGAAGACTCGCACGCGCATGATGTGATGCTGTGCGTGCAAACCGGCTCGAAGATACACGATAAAGAACGGTTCCGCTTTGATTCCGACCAGTTTTTTGTGAAAGGCGCGGATGAGATGGAGCGGCTGTTCCCGGATTCTCCGCTGGTTTTGCAGCGCACCATGGAGGTAGCCGAGCGCTGCAATTTCAAGCTGCACAAGGTGCACAATCCCTTTCCGGAGTTTGCGGTTCCGGAGGGGCATACGATTGACAGTTACTTCGAGCTAGTTTGCCGGGAGGGATTCAAGAAGCGGCTGGAGACGGCGGTACGGCAGTTAGAGGCGCGCGGTATGCTGCGCGCGCCGGTGCATGAGTACGAGGCGCGGCTGGAGTATGAGATCGGCATTATCAAGCAGATGAAGTACTCCGGTTATTTTCTGATTGTTTGGGACTTTATCAAGTACGCGCGGGACCATGGGATTCCGGTGGGTCCGGGGCGCGGATCGGGAGCGGGGTCGTTGGTGGCCTACTCGATGGAGATTACCAACATCGACCCGATGCAGAACACACTTCTCTTCGAGCGGTTTTTGAATCCCGAGCGGGTTTCAATGCCTGATATTGACGTGGACTTCTGCCAGAACCGGCGCGGCGAAGTGATCGAGTATGTCACTCGCAAGTATGGGCGCGAGCAGGTGGCGCAGATTATCACCTTCAACACCATGGCGGCCAAGGCGGCGATCAAGGATTGCGGGCGGGCGATGGATATGCCGTATGGCGACGTGGACCGCATCGCCAAGCTGGTTCCGGCGACGGTGGGCATGACGCTGGACAAGGCGCTGGAGGATGTGCCAGATCTGCGCAAGGCCTACGATACGGACGCGCAAATACGCGAGCTGCTGGATACGGCGAAGAAGCTGGAGGGCCTGGTGCGCGGGTCGGGGGTTCATGCCTCGGCGGTGGTGATTGCGCCGCGGCCGCTGACCGAGCTGGTGCCGCTGGCCAAGACGAAGAATGAGGAAATTGTCACCGCCTATGATATGAAGGCCGTGGAAAAGATGGGCCTGCTGAAGATGGACTTCCTGGGGCTGGCGACGCTGACGGTGATTGACGATTGCCTGAAGCTGATTGAGCAGACGCGCGGGGAGAAGCCGAATATCGATGCGATTCCGCTGGATGACGAAGAGACTTACAAGAAAGTCTTTCATTCCGCTCTGACTTCAGGGGTCTTTCAGTTTGAATCAAGCGGGATGCGGGATATGCTGCGGCGCTACAAGCCGGATAGGATCGAGGATTTGACGGCGCTGACCGCGCTTTATCGGCCAGGACCGATTCAAGGCGGAATGACGGATGACTTCATCGAGCGCAAATGGGGACGGCGCAAGGTTGAGTACATGCTGCCGCAGATGGAAGTAATGCTCAAGGAGACGCTGGGAGTGATTGTCTACCAAGAGCAGGTGATGCAGATCGCCAACGTGCTGGCGAGTTACTCGCTGGGCGAGGCCGATCTGCTGCGCCGCGCCATGGGCAAGAAGAACGCCGCGGAGATGGGCAAGCAGCGGAACCGCTTTATGAGCGGCGCGGAGGCACTTGGTCATCCCAAAGGAACGGCGGGCGAAATCTTCGACCAGATGGAGAAGTTTGCCGGATACGGCTTCAACAAGTCGCACTCGGCGGCTTATGCGCTGGTCTCCTATCAGACGGCTTATCTGAAGACGCACTATCCGGTGGAGTTCATGGCAGCGCTGCTGACCTCGGAGACATCGAAGCCGGAGAATGTGGTCAAGTATATCGGCGAGTGCAAGGAGATGGGCATTGGCGTTCAGCCGCCGGACGTGCAGATCTCCGGAGCGCAGTTTACTCCGTATGTTGCTCCGGAAGGACAGGCGATACGCTTTGGGCTGGCGGCAGTGAAGAACGTGGGCGGCAATGCGATTGAATCGATCATGAAGGCGCGCGCCGAGGTTGGCGGGCGCTTCCATAGCTTCTGGGAGTTTTGCGAGAAGGTCGATCTGCGGGTGATGAACAAGCGGGTGATCGAGTCGCTGATCAAGGCCGGCGCGCTGGACTCACTAGGCAAGCGCGGGCCGCTGATGGCTGCCGTGGACAAGGCCATGGAGCGCGCGCAGAAGGCGCAGAAGGACGCGGCGCAGGGACAGAGCGGGCTGTTTGGCATCTTCGATGAGGGGCCTAAAGCGGGACGGGAGGCGGACGATCTTCCCAAGGTGGCCGACTGGGAAGAGGGCGAGCGCCTGGCCAATGAAAAAGAGGTGCTGGGATTCTTTGTCTCCGGGCATCCGCTGGATAAGTATGCGGAGAAGCTGCACAATTTGACCGGAGTGATCTCCGTGGCCGAGGCGCTGGAGCGCAAGCCTCCGGAGAAGCGCTGGGGGCAATCGGATCCGGCCGACGAGATCCAAGTGGCGGGAATGATACTTGGTCTGAAGGTGCAGAAGACGAAGCGGGAGGGTAAGCTCTACGCACAGGCGGCGCTGGAAGATGCGACGGGCAAGATCGAATTGGTCTGTTTCCCGCGGGATTATGAAAAACTTTCAGGCCAGTTGAAGATGGAAGCGCCGGTGCTGGTGCGCGGCGTGCTGACAGGCGACGAGGATGCCGCGCCGAAGATAGCCCTCAGCTCGATTCTGGCTTTGGAAGAGGTGCAAGTAAAGTTGCCGACAGGGGTGCGGATACGCATCAATCTGGAACGCGCGACCGAGGAGATGCTCACCGGATTGAAGAGCGCCGCGGATGCCGCGCCGGGGCCGGGAAAGGTGATGCTGCACCTGCAAAAGAAGGGTGAATACGAAGTGATCCTGGAGCCGGAGGGAATGAGCGTGGCGGCGGATCGCGGCTGGGTGGAGCGAATGGAGGAGTTGGTGGGCAAGGGAACGGTGCAGGCGGTGGGTTAGGAATCCAACTCCAGCGATTGACTTCCCATGTGAGAGATCACGCGGTCGCAGGCCTACACCTCATGAAGATGCAGCATCTTGCGGCAGCGTTCGCCGAAGGTGTGCACTTCAGGGCACTCGAAATAGACTTGCCGGTTGAGCGCCATGAGCAACTGCACGGCCTGCAACTGCTCGTTACGGGCCGAAAATTCCAATCCCTGCTGCACGAACTCGTCGGTCAGGTATTCGATGGCGTGGGCGAGGATATCCAGCGCGCGCCCAGCCTGGGGAGTGATGCGGCGGCAGCGGTTGGGGCGAACGCGGCTAACGGGAAGGGTGGACGCGGGGGCCGAAATCGGGAAGCTTGTTGAAGCGGCAGCCATATTTAATATCCTCACCTAGTTCTTCGGCAGGGAAACGAGAGTTTTCAGATGACGGACGTACTGTTTCCCACGGTAGAATTGCAATAAAATGCGTTCCAATTTGGGAACACAAGGGATGGTGCGCGGAATTGCCCTCTTTCCGAGGAGTTCCCGGGCAAGGCTCTCACAAAGCGATGAAAAACTCTGCAAACGGCGGCGCAATTCTCTTTCTTTTCGCCAGCCTTGACGGAAACAGGCAGGAAACCTAATCTCAAACCAGCATCCAGCCGCGCCGGAGCGCGCTTTGGCCTTGGCAGGCAGGGTGTATTTTCCTCCAAATCCCAGGGGATGAGCGGCGATGACTCCTTATTACTGGCAATATTTACCACTGATGTTGCAAATCCTTGCCGCCTTTGGAATTGGCGCGGCGATGGTTGTGGCCTCATGGTTTGTCGGGCGGCATCGCAACACGCCCACCAAGCTGGCCGCCTATGAGTGCGGCATTGAGGCGGTGGGCGATGCGAGGCAGCGCTTCAGTGTGCGCTTCTATATGGTCGCGGTTCTGTTTATCCTTTTTGACGTGGAAGCGGTCTTCATGATGCCGTGGGCGGTGGTTTACCGCAAACTTCCGGCTCTGACCGGCTCCCGCTTCTTTGGCTTCTGGGAGATGCTGGTTTACCTGGGGTTTGTGGCGGTGGGGCTTTACTATATTGTGCGCAAGGGCATCCTGAACTGGAGCCAGGACAAGGCGGACCTATAGTATGGAAGGGTTGAGAAAGACTTTGACAGGAAAGGCCGAGGTTCTCGAGAGCCTCGCCGGCCACCCGGCGGTCAAGGCCATTCTTGCCTGGAACGCCGAGGCTCTGGCGGACGCGAAATTTGACCGCGGCGAGCTGACGCTGACCATCGCCGCCGATCTGATACGCCCGGCGGCGGCCACGGTGCAGGCGGCGGGCTACAATTTCTTCGAGGATGTGACGGCCGTGGATTGGTTCCCCTCCACGCCCCGTTTTCAGTTGAGCTACCACATTCTCTCGCACTTATATAAGGAGCGCATCCGGCTGCGGGTGCTGTTGGACGGCGACGCGCCCTCGGTCGAGTCGATCACATCCCTCTGGCCGGCGGCCAACTTTTACGAGCGCGAGGTCTTCGATCTCTTTGGCATTTCCTTTGCCGGGCATCCCAACCTGCGCAGAATCATGATGCCGGACGACTGGCAAGGGCATCCGTTGCGCAAGGACTATCCCGTGGAGGGCTATCACTAGATGACTTCGGGCATACCTATCCGTAAAGCTCCGCTGGCCACGGGCGCCCGCGATCAGCACATGGTGCTGAACATGGGCCCGCAGCATCCGTCGATGCACGGGGTCCTGCGCCTGGTGCTGGAGATTGACGGCGAGATCGTGGTGCGCCTTTACCCGGAGATCGGCTACCTGCACACGGGAATCGAAAAGAGCTGCGAGACCAAGCTCTATCAGCAAGTGGTGCCGCTGACCGACCGGATCGACTACCTCAGTCCCATGGCCAACAATCTCTGCTACTGCCTGGCGGTTGAGAGACTGCTGGGGCTGGAGATTCCGCCGAAGGCCCAATGGATGCGCGTCCTGCTGTCTGAGCTGACCCGGCTCAATTCGCATCTGGTCTGGCTGGGCACCCATGCCATGGACATCGGCGCTCTTACCGTCTTTTTGTACACCTTTCGCGAACGCGAAGAGATATTGCGCATCCTCGAAGGTTTATCCGGCCAGCGGATGATGACCAGCTACTTCCGCATCGGCGGGCTTGCGATGGAGCCGCCGCTGGACTTTTTCGACCGTGTGCAGGGATTCATCAAGAGTTTTCCGGAGAAGATTGACGAATACGCGAACCTGCTCACCGGAAACCCGATCTTCCGCAACCGTTTGAGGGGCGTGGGCTTTCTTTCCGCGGCAGACGCAATTGCGCTGGGCGTGACCGGGCCGAATATGCGCGGGTCTGGAGTTGATTTTGATCTGCGACGGGATATGCCCTACTCCAGCTATGAGCAGTTTCAGTTCAAGGTGCCGATCGCGACCGATGGCGACTGCTGGGCGCGGTACGAAGTCAGACTCATCGAGATGCGCGAGAGCGTGGGCATTATTCAGCAGGCGCTGGACGGGATGCCGCAGGGGCCGATCAAGGCCGATGCGCCCAAGATCGTGCTGCCGAATCGCGAGAAGATGAAGACGCAGATGGAGGCGCTGATCCATCACTTCAAGATCGTCACCGAGGGCTTTGCGGTACCGGCTGGGGAAGTCTATCAGGGCATTGAATCGCCGCGCGGGCAGATGGGCTACTATGTGGTTTCAGACGGCGCGGCGAATCCCTGGCGCGTTCATATGCGCAATCCGACCTTTGCCACCTTGCAGGCGCTGGAGACGATGTGCAAGGGACGGATGTTGGCAGACGTGGTGGCAGTGGTAGGATCCATCGACATAGTTCTGGGGGAAATTGACAGGTAAGGAGAGGCTGATGGTGAATTACGAAAAGCTGGCAATGAAGGCGAAATTGGCTCAGGATGCCGAGAGATTGTCGGCCGAAAGGGATAAAGAAGCCAAAGCGAGCTCGAGCGCTTTCTTTGCAAAGGTGAAGGTGCATATTGCCGAAGAAATCAAAAAGGCAAATGTGGAGCTCCGCAAGAAGAAGGCTGGCATTTTTGAATGGATTCATTTGCCGACCTTCGAAGAAGATGTCTTTCTAACTTATGGAACGGATTCACTCTGCAGAGTGGGACTTGGAGTTATGAGGAACGAGTTTAAAGTCACGGCCGTCATCAGTGGCCCTCCGAATGGATATGAGATTTCGCGGAAGGAGTATTTCTGCAACGATGGAGCCCCCGTCCAGAATGTGCTTTTCCCCGGCGTAGTGGCATTTCCGTCTTATGTATCTTACCCGGAAGAGATTGCCATCGACATCATTTCTGGAATTCTCCGTGGCGGATTTGATTGAGCATTCTTCGACCGTTTGCGTTGAGTTAAAGCAGGCCGGTCGATGACAGAGTTACCAGGCGAGAAAGAGATGACATTGGCTAAATCGCAGGAAGGGGAGCTGGTGAGTTGACTGATGAAACCATGAGCGTCTTTTCTCCCAGGCTGGCGGCGCGCTTTGATGCGCTGGTGGCAAAGTACCCGCTGAAGCGCTCGGCGCTGGTGCCCATGCTTCTTTACGCGCAGGACGAAGTAGGCTATTTGTCGGATGCTGTGATTGCCGAAGTCGCGGCGCGCATCGGCATCAGCGAGTTGGATGTTCGCAATGTGGCCACTTACTACTCCATGCTGCGCTTCAAGCCTGCCGGCAAATATAACGTGCAGGTTTGCACCAATATCAGTTGCATGCTGCGCGGAGCCTACGACGTCTACGAGAGATTTCAGCAGGAGTTGGCAATCGGAAACAAGGGAGTTACACCGGATGGATTATTCTCCCTTGAAGAGGTCGAGTGCATCGGCGCCTGCTCGTGGGCGCCGGCGATTCAGGTCAACTACGAATATCACGATGAGTTAAATCCCGAACATGTGCCGGGAATTATTGCCGGTTATCGCGGGAAAGCCGGGGCCCCCAGCGACAGGTCTTCGTCGCCGGGGTGGAAGGGGGCCGCTCATGCCTAGGCTGGTCTCCCATCCCGACGAGGTGAAGATCGTCTCGCGGCGCTTCGGCAAGGGTGCGGCCAGGATCGACCGCTATCTCAAACTCGGCGGTTACGAGGCCGCGAAGAAATGCCTTGCGCAGGAGCCTGAGTGGATTATCGAAGAGTTGAAGGCCAGCAGCCTGCGCGGGCGCGGCGGAGCGGGCTTTCCGACCGGCATGAAGTGGTCCTTTGTGCCCAAACAATCCACCAAGCCAAAGTACGTGCTTGTCAACGGCGATGAGAGCGAGCCGGGAACCTGCAAGGATCATCTTATTTTTTTGCATGACCCTCACGCGGTGATCGAAGGCACGATCATCGCCGGCCTGGCCATCGGCGCCAAGCTGGGCTTCATCTATCTGCGCGGAGAGTATCGCTACTTACTTGAAATCATGGAAAAGGCCGTCGCCGACGCTTACAAGCACGGCTTTCTCGGCAAAAATATCTTCGGCAGTGAGACGGAGTTTCAAATCATCACGCAGTCCGGCGCGGGCGCTTATGAAGTGGGCGAAGAGTCGGCGCTAATGGAGTCGCTCGAGGGCAAGCGCGGAGTGCCGCGCATCAAGCCGCCGTTTCCCGCCGTCGTCGGCCTCTACGGCGGGCCGACCGTTATTAATAACGCCGAAACCATCGCCACTGTGCCGCACATCATTGCCATGGGCGGGGCGGCCTACGCCGCTGTGGGTTCGCCACGCAACGGAGGGACGCGCCTCTTCAGCTTGAGCGGCCACGTGGAGCGGCCCGGCGTCTACGAGTTGCCGATGGGCTATAACTTGAAGAAGATGATCTACGAAGTCGGCGGCGGAGTGCGCGGCGGGCGCGGATTGAAGGCCGTCATTCCCGGCGGTTCTTCTACGCCGGTGCTGCTGCCCGAAGAGATCGACATCGGAATGGACTTCGACCAGGTAGGCAAGGCCGGCTCGATGCTCGGCTCCGGCGGCGTGGTCGTAATCGACGATCAGACTTGTATAGTCGAGTTCGCGCTCAGAACTATCAGTTTTTATCAACACGAAAGCTGCGGCTGGTGCATCCCCTGTCGCGAAGGAACCGACTGGCTCAAGAAATCGCTGACGCGCTTTCATGGCGGCTTCGGCTCGGCTTCGGACATTGACAACATACAGTATCTCGCCGAGAATATGCTGGGCCGAACCTTTTGCCCGCTGGGCGACGCGGCGGCGATGCCGATCTTGGGATTCGTGAAGAAGTTCCGCAAGGAGTTTGAGGAGCATTTGGGCGGGAAGGCTTGCCCCTTCGCAAAGCATTTGGATTTATCTGTAGTGTAGGAGCACCGGGATCAACGAATGGCAGACGTAAACTTCATTGTCGATGGAAAGACGCTGACGGCCCCGGCGGGGACGCTCTTGATTGACGCTTGCCGCAAGGCGGGCATTGATATTCCGTCCTTCTGCTACTATCCCGGCCTTAGCTTGCAGGCCGCCTGCCGTATGTGCGTTGTGCGGCAGGAGAAGGTGCCCAAGCTGCAAACCGCCTGCACTACGACCGTCGCCGAGGGCCAGGTCTTTGTTACCGATTCGCCGGAGATTACGCAGGCGCGCAAGGCTACGATTGAGTTGCTACTCGGCAATCATCCGCTCGATTGCCCGGTCTGCGACAAGGGCGGCGAGTGCGAGCTGCAAAATCTGACCTTTCAATATGGCGCGGGCGAGAGCCTCTACGCCGAGGCAAAAAGCCATCGCGAAGAACAGCAGTGGTCACCGGCGGTTTACTTTGATCGCCCGCGTTGCATTCTTTGTTATCGCTGCATCCGCGTCTGCGGCGAGGGCATGGACGTCTGGGCGCTGGGCGTGCAGGGGCGCGGCGTTCATTCTTCGATTGCTCCCAACGGCGGCGATCATCTGGATTGCGAACAGTGCGGAATGTGCATCGACATCTGCCCGGTGGGCGCGCTGACCAGCGGCAGTTATCGCTATAAGACGCGGCCCTGGGAGATGAATCACGTCTCCACGATTTGCACACATTGCGGCGACGGCTGCAAGGTGACGCTGGGTGTGAGGCAAACCATCGACGGGACTGGGTCCGGTTCGGGGATTGTGCGCGCCAACAATCGCGACAAGAGCGGCATCAACGGCGACTTTCTCTGCGCCAAGGGACGCTTCGGCTTTGATTTTGTGGAGAGCGCGGAGAGGTTGACCAAGCCACTGATTCGCGATGCACAAGGCAAGCTCGTCGAAACCTCATGGGATGCTGCGCTGCGACTGGCCGCGAGCAAGCTGAAGGAAGTGCGTGATCACAAGAGCGGAGCAGCGATTGGAGTTATTGGCTCAAACCACACCACCAACGAAGAGAACTATCTCCTGCAGAAGTTTGCGCGCATCGTACTGCGCACAAATAATATTGACCACGAGCGCACTGCGGATTACGCGGCCTTTGCGCAAGCCCTGGCGGGACACATGGACAAGGCCGCAAGTTTGCGAGACACGGCCACTGCACCGGCGATTCTGCTCATCGGCGGCAATCCCACCGAAGAGCATCCGCTACTGGCATGGAATCTGCGCTCCAATGTGCGCTTGAATCGGGCGCGGCTCTATGTGGCCAACGAGAAAGCTATCAAGTTGGAGCGCCAAGCCGAGGCAATACTGAGGTTGCCGTCGAACGACTGTCCGGACCTTGCCGGCTATCTGGACGAGGGTAACTCCGGTTTTGCCAAAGCCGTGCTGGCAGAAGAATCGATTTTATTGGTTTTTGGCTCTGAATGCAGCGGTCAGCAAGTTGCGGAGTTAGTCTCCTGGGGCCTGAAGCGTGGCAATGTGCGCTTTGCCTGTCTCGGTGATTTTGTAAATTCGCGCGGCGCGGCCGACATGGGTCTCTTGCCCGGCCTGCTTCCGGGCTACGTTCCGGTAACGTCTCCAGGCGCATTCGCCGAATATATTGGCCTGCATGCGACTCCTGGCAAGACGCTGGCAGAGATGATGGAGTCAGCGGCGAAAAGCGAGTTAGACGCATTATTAGTGATCGGCGCCGACCCAATGGCAAAGGCGAGAGTGATGTCGGCCGCATTGAAGAATACTTTTGTCATTGTTGCCGACATATTTCTAACTCAAACAGCGGCGCAGGCAGATATAGTTTTTCCTGCCTCCAGCCTTTATGAGAAGAACGGCTCAGTAACGAACACCTATGGAGATGTGCAGTTAGTCAGGAAGGCCGCCGAACGGGCCGGAGTGAAACCGGAGTTTGAGATACTGGTGAGGCTCGCCGGGGCAATGGGCGCGGATGTAAAGGCATTGGTTCCATTCGGAGCGAGCGGTCCCTTTGATCCCCTGGCGATGTTAGATGAGATTGTGCGGCTGGTTTTTGGTTATGCGCTGGCCAGCGATCTGTCGAGCGGCAAGGATGTCCGAACTGAACTAGGTTTTGTGCCGGTCGGGGCGCTTGCCATGCGGGGCAAGTTTACGACTGCGCACAACGGACTATTTACCTCCGGAACGCTGGGCGAGCATAGCTCGGCTCTCAAGGAACTGAAAAAACATCAGTCGCGATTTGGCGGACTGAAGGTGTTATCAAACAACGAGGCTGAAGGCCAGTGACGATTTTGCAATTCATATTATGGAGCGTGCTCAAGGTGGCCGTGGTGACGGTGGTGATGCTGCTGGCCGTCGCCTACACCGTGCTGCTGGAGCGCAAACTCGTCGGCCGGATTCAGAACCGCTGGGGCCCCAGCCGCGTGGGTCCATTTGGCCTCTTGCAACCGCTGGTTGACGGCGCGAAGTCCTTCCTCAAGGAGGACATTATTCCCGCTGGCGTCTACCGTCCGCTCTATCTGATTGCGCCGATCATCGCATTGGGTTGCGCGCTGATTTCGATTGCTGTAGTTCCGTTCGGCGAGCCGGTTTCTATTGCCGGCAGCCCGCATCTCTTCCAGATTTCCGACGTGAATGTTGGCCTGTTGGTGATTCTGGGCGTTACATCAATTGGCGTCTATGGCATTGCGCTGGCCGGATGGTCGTCTAACAGCAAGTATTCGCTGCTGGGCGCGCTTCGCTCCTCTGCGCAGTTAGTGAGTTATGAGTTGGCGCTGGGACTCTCTCTGGTGGGCGTGGTAATGCGCTCCGGATCGCTCAATTTAAGAGTTATTGTGGAGCAACAGGCGACACAGGGAATGTTGACCTGGAATATCTTTGGCGGAATGCAGTTTGTGGCTTTTTTCATTTATTTGATAGCCGCATACGCGGAGACAAACCGCTCGCCTTTCGATTTGCCGGAAGCAGAGAGCGAGCTGACCGGCGGCTATCATACAGAGTACAGCTCGATGAAGTTCGCCATGTTTTTCATGGCCGAATACGCCAACATGATTACTGTAAGTTGCGTGGCCACGTTGCTGTTTTTTGGCGGCTGGACCAGCCCCTTTGGCGATTTGATTCCACCACCGCAGAGCTTGTTTGTCCACGCGCTGTTCCCTATCTTCTGGTTCGTGCTTAAGGTCTTCTGTTTTCTGTTTTTGTATGTGTGGGTGCGCGGAACGCTGCCGCGCTTCCGCTATGACCAACTGATGAACTTCGGCTGGCGCTGGCTTTTGCCGCTGGCCATGCTCAACATAGTCGCAACCAGTTTTTGGCTGGCTTTTCGTTGAGTTACATTCGGCGTTCGGAGTGAGTGATGCACCTGATTATGTTTTTTGTTTTTGCCGGCTTCTGCCTTGCGGGAGCGATTAACCTGCTCCTTCAGAGTCATCCTATCAACAGCGCACTCTCGCTGATTGTGGTGATGACTTCGCTGGCCGTTCTTTATCTCCTGCTGGGCGCGGAGTTCTTGGCGGCGGCGCAGGTGATAGTCTATGCCGGCGCTATCATGGTGCTCTTTACCTTCGTCGTGATGCTGCTTAACGCCGACCGCGAGGAACGCACAATGCGCAGCCGAGCGGCCAGCATGGTGGGCTTTCCCGCGGTCGTGGTGATTCTGGCCGTGATCGCCACGGTGATTCTGCAAACGCGTGGGCTGGGCGTAGCCCGTCTGAGCGAAGGAATTACCTCAACGACAGAGTTGAGCGCAGTACTCTTCACAAAGCTTCTGCTGCCCTTTGAGGTAACATCCGTGCTAATTCTCATCGCGATTCTGGGCGCGGTTGCGCTGGCCGGCCACGACGGCGACAAAAGTGAAGGAAGGAAGGGCGAGCAATGAGTTCATTTCTGTCGCAGGAAGTCCCGCTTTCCTGGTATCTTATCCTGAGCGCAATCTTGTTTTCGCTCGGAGTGGTGGGCTTTCTTGTCAAACGCAATCTGATTACTATCTTCATGTCAATTGAATTGATGCTCAATGGCGTGAATTTATCGTTTGTCACCTTTGCTCATCAGTGGCACGCGGTGAAGGGGCAAATCTTCGTCTTTTTTGTGATGATGGTTGCCGCGGCAGAGGCTGCCGTAGGTCTGGCCATTATCATTGCCGTGTTCCGCGCGCGCGGAACTTTGGCTGTCGACCGCATCGACCGGATGAAATTATGACTATCATGCCTCTTTGGCTTATTCCGCTGTTCCCTTTCGCCGGATTCCTTATCAATGGAATTCTGGGACGTCGTATGCCCAAGTGGCGAGTGACCGCGGTCGCGCTTCTGGCTCCATTGGCTGCGTTTGGCGTGGTATTGATTGCAGCAACAACGGTCTATCTCCCGTTCGGTGCGGCAAAATTCGCCCCTAGCAATCCACCGAACTACGGCTGGTCCAGCGCACTTCTTCCATATGTGGAAGGTTTTGGTAGCTGGATCAACATTCCGGCGCTGCACATCGACTTCAGCTTTGTCCTCGATCATCTTTCTCTGGTTATGCTGTTGATCGTCACCGGCGTCGGTTTTTTGATTCATGTATACTCCGTTGGCTATATGAACGACGACGAAGGCTATGCGCGGTATTTTTCGTACCTTAATTTATTTTTATTTTTTATGACCGTCCTAGTGCTGGCCGGCAATGCTCTGGTGATGTTTGTCGGCTGGGAGGGCGTTGGGCTAGCGTCATACCTTTTGATAGGCTTTTACTTTCAGAAGAAGTCGGCGGCGGAGGCGGGCAAGAAGGCTTTTATTGTTAACCGCATCGGAGACTTCGGATTCCTTATTGCATTGTTTCTTCTCGTCGCCAACTTTGGCACACTTACATTTACTGAGATAGCCGCCAAGTTAGGACAGGATCCCGGCTGGAACGGCGGCGTAGTTACGGTCATCGCGCTTTGCCTGATGCTGGGCGCGGCAGGCAAAAGCGCGCAGTTGCCGCTGTACATCTGGCTACCCGACGCGATGGAAGGCCCTACGCCGGTTTCGGCATTGATTCACGCGGCAACCATGGTGACGGCTGGGGTGTATATGGTCGCACGTACTCATGTCTTGTTTGACCACTCGCCTTTTGCGCTTGGCGTCGTTGCGGTGATCGGCGCGTCCACGGCGATCTTTGCGGCGACGATTGCCGTGGCGCAGAACGACATCAAACGCGTGCTGGCCTACTCGACTATTTCGCAGCTGGGTTATATGTTTCTAGGTTGCGGCGTGGCAGCTTACTCGGCGGCAATCTTTCATCTGGTCACTCATGCCTTCTTCAAGGCACTGCTCTTTTTGGCGGCCGGCGCGGTGATTCACTCGCTGGGAGGCGAGCAGGATCTGCGCAAGATGGGCGGCCTTTGGAAGAAGCTGCCAGTTACATTTGCTGTAACTACCGTGGGCGTTTTTGCTATCTCAGGATTTTGGCCCTTCGCCGGTTTCTATTCCAAGGACGCAATCCTCTATGCGGCATTTTTGCAGGGAACAAGCGGTAAGTTACTCTGGTTTGTGGGCGTTTTTACGGCGCTGCTTACTTCCTTTTATATGTTCCGTCTCTGGTACTTAGCCTTTCTGGGAGAACCCCGCGGCCCACAGGGCCATTTGCACGAGAGTCCATGGTCGATGCGCGGGCCGCTGGTGATTTTGGCGCTGCTTTCGATTTGCGGCGGCTGGATTGGCATTGAACGCTCAGCTGGCTGGATCAACATGGAACGCTTTAGCGGCTTTCTGGCTCCGGTTCTGGGCGCAACAGCAGCGGAGGGAAGCTGGCGCCTCGCTGTTCCCTTTACCTCGCACTTGCTTTCGTTGGAGACTGTCCTGAGCATTGTGGCTGTATTGATGGCGCTTGAAGGCTGGATGATCGCCGATAAGTATTACCGGCGCAAGCTTACGCGTCCCGCACTGTTAGCAGCGGCTTATCCGGGCAGTTACAAGCTTCTAGCCAGCAAATATTTTGTCGATGAGTTCTACGGAACCGTGGTGGTCAAACCGCTGCTTCGCTTCTCGAAGTACTTTTTGGAGTGGGTCGTGGAGATCGGTATTCTGGGCGGCGCTGCATGGCTGCTGGGCGGCGTAGCCAACTTTGCGGGAGCGATTCTGCAACGCTGGCAATCGGGCAATCTGCGCTCTTATGCGGCGTGGCTGGCCGCGGGCGCGGCGGTTGTGTTGGTTTTCCTGCTTGTTCCGTGGGCATCGGCGCTGGCCGGCCTGCCGGCAATTCACCTCGGCGTGGCGGGGCATTGAGTTCTGGTTGACACGCTGTCAGTTATGGGCAGCGTTGTTTGGCAATAACATCCACAATGGCGTCAATTAGTCCTGCAATGTCAGAAGGCTCGGCCTCGGCTGCGGGCGGCCAGCCTAACTCGCGCAGTGTCTGACTCGTAATCGGTCCGATGGAAATCGCCGGAACTTCCGCAAATGGCCACGCAAGGCCCGCCACGCGCGCCGCCTCTGCCAGGTGAGTCACGCTCGACGAGCTAGTAAAAGTGGCTGCGTCGAGGCCGCCGTCGAGAGCGCGGCGCAGCAGCTCCGGCGCGGCTTCCGGCAGTTGATTGCGGTAAGCCTCAACCACATCGACAACCGCACCAACTGCGCGCAGGGCATCGGGAATCAGGTCGCGGGCAACGGCGGCGCGGGGCAGCAGCACTCGTTTTCCGGCCAATTGATCGCGCAACGATTCCAGCAAACTCTCGGCCACATACTCATCCGGCACCACTGTTACGTGAAAGCCGGAGCGTCGAGCCACTTCGGCCGTCGCTCGGCCGATGGCAGCCACCTGCAACTGCTCCGTGTCTGCCGGATTGACGCCGACGCTCGCCGCTCGCTCATTGAGCGCATGAATCGCATTCGCGCTGGTGAGAATGAGCCAGTCGTACCGAGCAAGATTTCGCAGCGCCTCATCGAGTGGCTCGAATGATGCGGGCGCAACAATCTCCAGCACGGGCACTTCAACCGGCACGGCACCCAGCGTGCGCAGTCCCTCGCTGAGCTTGCCAGCCTGATGCTGAGCACGCGTGACCAACACTCGGCGGCCAGCCAACGGTTGCGCGTTCACCGCAAGCCCTCCGCAGCCGCCAGCAACGGCGCTGCTCCGGCATCGATCAGCTTTTGCGCAATCGATTGGCCGAGCGCGATGGGATCGACTTCCGCTTCAAGCGCGCGATGATAGACGCGCACAGCCTGTCCGCTCTCTGGCGCGGCGACGACGGCAAAGACATCGCACTCCCACCCATTTCGCAAACCGGGGTCCCCGGCGCACGAACTTCGAGCACTGGGGTGGATAGAGCGCAAAATGGATGGGGCACCCAGATCATATTGTTGATGGGCAGGATCAATAGGCGCATCCTCAAGCGCCAAGCGGCAATGAATCCCGATGGGCACCTGGCATCCTCCGCCGAGAGCCGCCAGCGTCGCCCGCTCAACGGTGACGGCGAAACGCGTGGCCGCATCATCAAGGAAGGCAACCGCCGCGATGGTCGCCGCATCGTCCTTGCGTGTTTCGATGCCCAGCGCTCCCTGGCCAGCCGCCGGGCAAAACTCGGCCGGCTCCAGCCGCTCGCGCACCCATTCGGTCTTTTCCAGGCGGTCGAGGCCCGCCGCGGCCAGCAGAATCGCATCCACCTGGCCCTCGGCCAGCTTGCGCAGCCTAGTGTCCACATTGCCGCGAAACTCTACCGGAACAATGTCAGGCCGCAGCGCCTTCAACTGTGCGCGCCGGCGCTGGCTGCTGGTGCCCACACGCGCGCCCTGAGGCAACGCTCCAAGATTCGCATAGTTCACCGAAACGAAGACATCGCGCGGGTCCACGCGCGGGGGCGTCGCGGCCAGAGTAAACGGCTCCGGCAGTTCCGTGGGTAAGTCTTTGAGCGAGTGCACGGCCAGGTCCACGCGCCCCGCAGCCAGCGCCTCCTCAATCTCTTTGGTGAACATTCCCTTTGATCCGACCTGATCGAAGGCCACCTCTTGCAGCCGGTCGCCGGTCGTCTTGATGATCTCGATCACGACCGTATGGCCCTCGGCGCAGAGCAGCGCGGCGATGTGGCGGGCCTGCCAAAGCGCGAGTTGCGAGCCGCGGCTTCCGATGCGCAGATTCATTTTTTCTCGACTCCGCCGGTGATCTCGCTCAATGTGAATCCTTCCGCGCATGAGAAGCGCTTTGGATGGCGCCACCGCTGGCCAAGTCATCGTCACCCTCAGCGTTCTGATTCGCTTCGTCCGCGGGCAGCGACCATACCTCGCAGAGCGCGACCAATCGCGCAGCATCGCGCTCACGGGCGGCCTGCTTGAGCGCCTGCATCGGGGGGTGAAGGAATTTGTTGACCAACCCCTGGGTCAGCGCCTCAACCGCCGCAAGCTGCTCGGCGGTGAGCGAACCCAGCCTGGCGTGCGCGCGCTTCAGCTCCGCCTGACGAATCTCCTCGGCCTGCTGCTGCAGTGCCACAATCGCGGGAGCCGCGTTGACGGTGAGCAGCCGCTGATGGAAGCGCTCGACTTCGACGGCAATCAGCGCCTCGGCGTTTGTGGCCGAGTGGCTGCGCTCATTCAGGTGGGCCGCGGCCACGGCTTGCAGATCGTCGATATCGTAAACAAAAATCCCCTCCAGCTCGCCCATCGCCGGGTCCACGTCGCGCGGCACGGCAATGTCGATGAAGAACATCGGCCGGTTGCGGCGGCGATGGAGGAAGGCCTGGCCATGTTCGCGGCTGAAGATGGGGTGCGGCGCGCCGGTGGAGCTGATGACGATGTCGGCCTGGCTTGCCGCCTCGTAAATTTGCTCGAAGGGAATCACATAGCCCTGAAAGCCTTCCGCCATCTGCCGCGCGCGCTCCTCAGTGCGGTTGGTCACCAGGATCGTTCCCGCGCCCTGCTGCACCAGATGACGCGCGGCCAGTTCGCTCATCTTGCCCGCGCCGACCAGAAAAACCGTGCGGCCTTCCAGCGATCCAAAGATTTTGCGCGCCAGTTCCACGGCCACCGAGGCGATGGAAACCGAGTTTGAGCCAATTTCGGTTTCAGAACGAACTTTTTTGGCGGCGGCAAAGGAGCCTTGCAATAGGTGTTCAAGCTGGCCGCCCACTGTGCCCGCGGCGCGCGCCACACTGAAGGCCTCCTTTACCTGGCCGAGAATCTGCGGCTCGCCCACCACCATGGAATCCAGGCTGGCGGCTACGCGAAACAGATGGCGCACGGCCTCCTGGTCGCGATATTCGTATAGGTGCGGAGCCAGCACCGCGGGGTCCAGGTGGAAGTGGCGATGGAGAAAGCTGGCCAGCCCATTCGTCTGCGATTCCACGACGGAGAGAATCTCCACGCGGTTGCAGGTGGAGACGATCATGCACTCGGCGACGCCCGGCTCGGCGGCAAGAGCGCGCAAAGCCTCCGGCAGAGCCTCGCGCGCAATGGCGATGCGCTCGCGCAGCGCGATGGGCGCGGTCTTGTGGTTGACGCCAATCAGCACGATGCTCATTGCGGACCGTACCTGTGCACATGACTGAAGATGTTGGCGGCCAGCACAGCCAGCATCACGAGGAATACAGCGCCGGAGAGATAAGCGGCCTTGCGCCCGCGCAATCCCGCCGCGCGGCGGATAAACAACAGCGCAACGTAAACAAGCCACAGGGCAAAGGAGGCGATTACCTTGGGATCAAAGAAGTAGGCCGGTCCCACAGCCTCCTGCGCCAGTACCGATCCGATCACCAGGCCAACCGTCATGCAGGGAAATCCGAATTCCAGGCTGGCGCGAGCGATGCGTTCCAGCGTATCCAGCGGCGGCAGCCAATCCAGCGGCAGCCACCAGGAGTCTTCTCCCGGCATTTGCTTGCTCTTGAGGCGGCGCTCCTGGACAAGGTAGAGCACCGAGGCCAGCAAGCTGAAGCCAAGCGCAACATAGGCTGCTAGCAGCGCGGCAATGTGGGCCACCAGCCAGCCGATGCGGACGCCCGCCGAGGGAAAAGCGAAGCGCTCAGGCCCCAGCGCGGGCACGAAGACCGCGAAAAAAGTCATCGGCAAAACGAAGATGCCCAGCGCAATTGCGTCGTAAAGCCACCAGATGAGAAGAAAGAGTCCCGCGATGGCAAAGCCCAGCAGCGACTCCACTTCGCGCACGTCCACAGGCATCCATCGATGGGCCTGGGCGAGCATTTCGACGCAAGAGACAAAGTGGAAGAAGAGGCCCAGGCCAGTCAGATGAATACAGCTCTTGCGCCAGCGCGTCAGCCCGTAGAGCACCGCTGGAAAGACGGCAATCGAGGCCGCTGCATAGAGGGTTGCCGCAACTCGCAGCCAAAGAAGCTCCATTTCGATTCTCACCTTACTGGACCAAGGAACAGTATACTGTGACGCAAATCACCATGCGAGCACTTCCAGCGCGTTGTCCGAGCCATCCCATTCCCGTCGCGCTCTATCTCGCTTCGGAATCGCTCGCGAAAAGGTCAGGCTGTTCAACCGCCGCGACCGCGCGCCTGTGCCCTGTGGCGCCAATCAGGCTCACTACTTCGAGAGTTTGGATCGCCTGCCGCGGCAGATAAATTCTCTGCGTATTCGAGCGGGTGTCGGGCGGGGTCAGCAGCACACCCGCACCCTCGATCAGTGATCGGTCGTTGGCCGCCAGACCCTCCAATTCATCTCCGTCGGTCAGGGTCAGGCGCAGCCAGAGGCCGGGAGTTCGCGGCCGGGTGGCAAAGCGCTTGTGGAGGAGCCGCTCCGGATTCGCCGTCTCGCCCGCAGGAAAGTCGCGTACGCTGCAAACCCATTTCACCTGTTCCCAGCCGATGCGCAGCACCTTGCCGCCAAGCTCCAGGATCTCCAACTCCGCCGCGTTCTGACCAAAATTCGGGTCAGCAAAACCGGCGCACCAGTCGCGGGAGAACTTGCGCACGATCACCGGTTTGCGAACAGAGGCCATCGCTCTGCATTGTCGCACGAATCGGGAGTGAATCGGAAACCGCAGTCCAGGGCCATCGCCAATCCGGCGGAAATGACCTCATCCGGAGGGGGCTGCCACCGCTGTGACAGGCCGCGACACCAACTCGGAACGCGCCCGCTCCGCCGGCCACACATAAACCGCCAGCCGCCGCGTATAGTGCAGCACAGGCTTCTGATTCGGCAGTTGCAAGCCCAGAACCTCCGCCAGGTTGTTCTGCTCGATCTCCGCCTCGGCCTCTTCCAGCGACCAGGAGACGTGGTGCAGATTTACCCGGACCAGTTCTCCGGCCCGATTGGTCGAAAACAGGCAATAGCGTTCCATCAAAAAGTACTCAAGCGAACCCAGGCGGCTCTCCGCCAGCCGCAGCGACGGACCCAATCCGCGGTAGCACGCCTTGAAGATCACCGGCTGATCGGCAAATCGTCTCCGGCTGGAGAACGAAAGCTCCCGCTCCGATCGCTGCTCCATGTGCATGTCGGCCCAGTGGTACGGCAGATGAAAGAAGGTTCGTCCCGCAGCCACCGCCAGCAGATTACTGGCATCCAGCGACAGGCAAAAGACCCCCTGCGCTCTGGTTCGCTCTTCGCGGACGTAGGTACGCAAACTCAGATCAGGAAAGTTGCGCGCCCCGGGTATCGGCGGGAATCCGTGCACCTTGATGCGGTCCATCCAAAACGGCATGACCCCGAGCCACGCCGATCCCTGGAAGATGTCCACTTCCAGCCCCTCTGGCAGCAGCGGCGCAATCGACGAGGCTGGAACCGGCCAATGCGCAAAGAGCAGATCGTTCCAGCGCTGCCGCATCAGCCAGCGGCCCGATGGCAGCGGCCGAGGCTTGTGCGACAAGCGTACCTGATACTCCAGCATGATCAATTACTCCTATCCTGCGCGGTCGCTTTCGTTGCCTCGTCGATTGGATGCCTTGAGCCGAAAGGGGGATGCACACCCTGATCCGCCCCCATGACGTATTCTGTTCGCGGGACCTTATCCATGTCCAGTGAAAGTTTTCATCCGCCCGCCGCACGCAACCAGACCGAAGTCTTCGCCGTCCAGGGCGCCGACCCTGAGGTGCTGGCCTATGCCATGGCCAAATACTCCCGCTCGGCTCTCTCCATGCGCGAGTCGCTCACCGAGATCAGCCGGCAGCGAGCCGAGCAGTTTCTCAACACTTTTTATTTTCAATACGGTCACCGTTCCATCGCCGACCTGGCCCATATCGCCCTGGCCATCGAGCGGCTCAGCCTGATGGCGGCCATCTTCCTGGTGGACGAGCAGCGCTGGGACGGCCAGGAGCGGTCTACACGATACCAGAACTTTCTCAAATCAGGCTGGTATCTCCCGGATTTTGGGACGGATTCCGCATCGGCCCAGCTTTATTCGAAGACCATTGAAAAGCTCTTTGCCGCCTACCAGAACACCACGGCGGCGGTTCTGGAGAGCCTGCGCAGGCGGGTTCCCTGCCCCGAATCTCTCCGGCCCGAAGCCTACCAGCGCACCCTCAAGGCTCGCGCCTTCGACGTGGCGCGCTACCTGCTTCCGCTGGCCACCAACACATCGCTGGGCCAGATTGTGAACGCCCGCACTCTCGAATCCCAGGTCTCGCGGCTGCTCTCACATCCAGCAGCCGAGCTCCGGGATCTGGGAGTCAAGCTGCGCGAGGCCGCCACCGGCCTCGCCTGGGATGTCAACGGTCAGGCCGGGGAGGCCCTGGTAGCAAAAATCTCCGCGGCCGATCCGACTCTTGGCAGTGAAGCCGCCAACCTTCTCACCCGCGAACTGCGCTCCGCTCCCACACTGGTCAAATATGCCCAGCCCAATCCGTATGAGATTGAGACCAGTGCCGAATTAGCCCAGGCCGCCGCAGAGATTCTTGCGAGTCTGCCTGACGCGGGTTTGCCCCATGCAGTGGTAGACCTCGTGGAACGCACCGAATCTCTCGAAGTTGAGCTGGCCGCTACTCTTCTATACTCGGCCGCGCACCACTCCTATCGCCAGATTCGCGACCTGGTGGCCGGGCTTTCAGCCTCTCGCGTTGCGGAGATCATCGAGACCGGATTGCGTCACCGTGGCAAGCACGATGAGGCGCTGCGCCAATTCCACGCCGGCGCGGCCCTGCGCTTCGACATTCTCATGGACATCGGCGGCTTCCGCGACATGCACCGCCATCGCCGCTGCACGCAGATCATCCAGCCCTTTACGACGCTGCACGGCTATGAGACGCCGACCTCCGGCGACCTCGGCCCAGAGGTGAATATCCTCGCCGAAGCCGGAGTCCTGGCCGAGTATCAATCGGCTATCGAACAGGCCCACGCCGCCAGCGCCCGCATCCATGCCAGCTCTGCGCCCGAGGCCGCGCAATCGGCTCTTTATCTGCTGCCGCTGGCCACGCGCGTCCGCTCGCTCTTCAAGATGGACTTCGCCGAAGCCCAATACATCATCGAACTGCGCACCGGGCCCGCCGGCCACTTCAGCTACCGCCGCGTCGCCTGGGAGATGTTTCTGGCACTCCAGCGCCAGCATCCGGTTCTGGCGCAACACATCCGAGCCACCGACTTCACCAAGCCCATCGACCTGCTTCAGCGGTAAGGGATTGACAGCGAGGCGCGCTCAGGCCCGGCCGGCGATCGCCGCCTGGCCCAGCGCCATGAGCGCATCGGTCACCCGGCCGGCGGCATGGCGAACGAAGCTGTCTTCGCTAGCGAAGTTTCCCGGAATGCAGTGCACGCCCAGCGCCTCAATGCGATCAATGTCGGCCTCGATGGGTGATGCGCCCTGAGCCGCGTAGCGAGCCAGGGTCTCCGGCGTAAAAGGCTCGGTGTTGACCAGCGCGTAGTCGAAGATGGAAGCGCGGGTGTGCTCGTAGATGCGCTCAATGTGCTGCGAGGCGGTCAATCCCAGGCTCTCGTTGGCCTGGGTCATCAGGTTGCAGATGTAGACGCGCACACCATGCGCCGAAGCCAGCGCCGAGGGAATGCCCTGCACTAGAAGGTTGCAGATGAGCGAGGTGTAGAGCGAGCCCGGTCCCACGGTAATCAAATCGGCACGCTCAATGGCCTCGAGCGCCTCGGGCAGCGGAGCGGCATCCACTGGGTCGAGGGTCAGCTCGACGATGTGCTTGCGGCTGGCGGTGATCATGGTTTCGCCGCGCACCAGCGAGCCGTCTTCCATGCGCGCCACCAGCGTGGCGTTGGCGGTGGTCACCGGGTAGATGCGCCCTCGCGTGGCCAGGATTTTTGAAGCAAGCTGGATCGCGCGAGCGAAGTCACCGGTAATCTCAGTGAGAGCGGCGACAAAGATGTTGCCGAAGTTGTGCCCTTTCAAGGAGTCGCCCTTGCGAAAGCGATAGGCGAAGAGTTGCGCCAGCAGGTCTTCCTCCTCACTGAGTGCCACCATGCAGTTGCGCAGGTCGCCCGGAGGCAGCATATTGAAGTCTTTGCGCAGGCGGCCGGAGGAACCGCCATCGTCGGTGACGGTGACCACGGCAGCCAGGTCGGCGATGAGGCCGGAGTCATTGGCGGATGGGCCGCCAGTGACGATGACATAGCGGCGCAGACCACGCAGCAGCGTCGAGAGACCGGTTCCACCCCCGATGGCCGCCACGCGCATTGGCCGGTGCAGAACAGCTCCCGCATCCGGCTGCGGATCTGGCAGAGGCATCGGGCTAGCTTTCGAGTTGTGCGGGAAAGTCACGTAGACCCTAGGGCACCTCGGGATACAACAACTCGGTGAACCGAGGATCATCCGTCATGCTCTGAAAGTCGTTGTCAGCACGTGCCTGGAGCCGGTTTCTGGAGTTGAGCTCAATGGCCCGGGCCAGATTCCTGAGGCATTCCTGGGTGCGCCCGGTCATGGCATCCAACAACGCCAGCCCGTAAAAGGCGTAATCGGCCGTGGGATGGGAGGTCAGGATGCTGTTGAACTGCTCGCGCGCCTCCTCGTAGTAGCCGGTATTCAACTGCGAGACGGCGTAGTCGTAGTGCTCTTCCGGAGTAGGGAAGGTCAGGCTGTGCTTTTCCAATTGCCGCTGGCAGGTGCTGATGTACATCTTGCAGCGCTCTTTCAGCTCGGCGGGCGCCGAGGGCAACAGCTTCTCAAAAGCAGCCAGCGCCTTTTCGAATTTGCCCTGCTGGAGTAGTTGCACGGCGGCCTGGTAGTGCTGGAAGACTGGCCCCGTGGCCGGAGCTGTGATGCCACCGGGTTTGCCGGACGTTGCAGTTTCTTTTTTTCTGTCGCGCGCCACTGATCGAGCCTCTTGCAAGATGGTATTGCTTTGAGCCCGCACTCCATTCAGCGTAAAAGCCGGATTACTGCCGGCCCCTAAAAGCGCCTTGGGGAGTTGCGCTGCTCAGGCACTCTTTATACGCATTGTGCCGCCTCACGTCAAGCCGTCCCGCCAAGCACACCTCATTTGGCATGAACTGCATCGCGGTAAATGGCCGGATTGAGCAATGGATCGTTGTACATTTTCAGTTGGCGATAGAGCTTGAAACGGCGCGTGCCGGCAAGCGTTTCACGCCAAAGGGCGTCGAGGCAAGCAGCCAGATCGCTGCGCTGCTCTTCCAGGATCGCCAGCCGCTCAAGGTTGCGCTGGGCGTGGCCGGCGGGTGCTCCGGCGCGCTCGGCCTCCTCGCGGGTGTGATAGATCTTGAGCGAGAGAATCGAGAGCCGGTCGATCATCATTCCCGGAGTCTCGGAGTGCAAGGGAGCAGCGGGGTTGGGCAGCCCACGCGTCTTCAACCATGCCAGCAAGGCGCGGTCCAACTGCTCGGCCAGGTCGTTGCGCCGCTGGTTGGTGCGGTCCACGCGGCGCTTGATTTCGGCCAACTCGGACTCGGTCGCTCCCACGGCGCGGGCTTCGTCCTCAATGTGCCACAGCACGAAGTTGGTCTGATGCTGGTGGCGGACCTGCCCCAGCCAATCCGAGAGCTCCTCCGCAGCCTCTGCCGGCGGCTGGTGCCAGGCACGCACCTCGCGGTCGTGAAGGCTGACAATCTGCTCTGCCGATAGCATGGTGGATCATCCTTGCCGTGGGCCGAAGGCAAGCGGCGGATTCAGCTCACGGCTCTATGGTAGACCGATCGTGACTTGCGGTCCATAGCCAGATTTCTATGAATCGGAAGATTTTAATCGGGGCCTTTTCTGCCGGGAACGGCATTTTTCCTTTCCGACCCGTTCCTGGCGGGAGCGGGGGCCATTCAACGCTTGAATGCAGCCTTGTAAATATGTGGTTTTAACCACGGGTTTTTTGTTTATGCTGCTGAAATGCGGATTGCTCCGCAAGAAACCCGGAAGTGTCTGCTTGCCGCCAGGGGAGATTTCATCAGCGGCTAGCAGAGGAGACGAACAGGAGAATAGATGAATGGGCCCATGGTTATCCCGCGCAGTTGGAAAGATGCCGATGCCGTGGCTGCTACACGGGATTTTTTTGAGCAGAGGCCGCCGCGGCGCGCAGCTATTCACGAGTTGATGAAGGCGCTGCTCGCACCCGATCCCTTCAGCCGCCGCTGCGCCGCAGACCTGGCCCGGCGCGTGAGCGCGCGCGAGCCAGGGATTTTGCGCGCCTATGCCGGCGTTCTGACAGACCTGGCCGGCGAATTGCCGCTGGCCGAGTGGCAGGCGCGCGGATATGTGACACTGGCGGCAGCATGGAATGCGACGACGCGCGGCGAGCGGATGCAATTGGCAATACTGGTGCGCGCCATGATCGACGATGAGCGCAACGCCCTGCGCGCGATTGCGCTGGAGGCCCTGGGCATTCTGGCGATGGAAGAGCCGGAGCTGCGCGAGGAGGCGATTCCGCTGCTCGAGCTCGCGCGCCGCAACGGCACTTGCGCGATGCGCCTCCGCGCCCGGCGGACGCTGCTTGCGCTGATGAAGGCGGAGCTACGCGCTGCAACCCGGCACGCGCGATAAAATTATCTTCGGGAGAATCATGGAAAAGAAGTGGCAATACACGCACCGGCGCTGGAATCCGCTGCGGCAAGCCTGGGTAATGGTTTCGCCGCATCGCACACAGCGCCCCTGGCAGGGCGAAGTTGCTCAAAAAGCCGCGCCCTCGGCCGTGACGTACGATCCGCAGTGTTACCTCTGCCCCGGCAATCAGCGCGCGGGCGGGGCGGCGAATCCGGCCTACGAGGGGATCTTCACGTTTGTGAACGACTACGCCGCGCTGCTTCCGCAATCGTCCGCGGCAAGCGAAGCTCCGGCCTCGCCGCTGCTGGTGGCCGAGCCGGCGCGCGGCCTCTGCAAGGTGCTCTGCTTCCATCCCGACCACTCGCTGACCCTGGCCCGCATGACCCAGCCGGAGATACGCCGCGTGGTGGACGCGTGGACGCGCGAGTACCAGGAACTGGCCGGCCTGGGCTGGATCAAGTACGTGCAGATCTTCGAGAATCGCGGGGCGATGATGGGCGCCAGCAACCCGCACCCGCATTGCCAGATCTGGTCCACGGACTTTGTTCCCGACGAGCCTGCCGCCGAAAGCGCGGCGCAGCGCGAGCACCTGGCCCGCACCGGTCATTGCCTGCTGTGCGACTATGTGGCCGCCGAAGAGTCGGCGCGGGAACGCATCGTCTTTGAGAATGAGCACTTCATGGCGCTGGTTCCGTGGTGGGCGACGTGGCCCTTCGAGGTGCTGCTGGTCAGCCGCCGCCATTTGGGCGCAATGCCGGAACTCAGTGGAAACGAGCGCGATGGCCTGGCCGACGCCCTGAAGCGGCTGACCACGCGCTACGACAATCTCTTTGAAACCAGCTTCCCCTACACGATGGGCTTTCATCAGTCGCCGGTGGGGGGCGGGGCACATCCTGAATGGCACTTCCATGCCCACTTCTATCCGCCGCTGCTGCGTTCGGCCACGGTGCGCAAGTTCATGGTGGGCTTTGAGATGCTGGGGATGCCGCAGCGCGACATTACACCGGAAGATGCAGCTCAACGGCTCAGCGCCTGCTCGGAAGAGCACTTTTGGCCGCGCAGCTAGCGGATTGCATGGCCCAAGTAGAGCCATGACGCCTCGCAATTCCGCCGCGTTTGCCCTTGCGGAGGCATGGCGCGAATTGCGCGGAAGGCGTGGGTATGCTAACCTTGGTTTTTGTGCCGTTGTACGTGCAGGGTGATGGTGTGCCTGTACGGATTTTTTTGGTCTCCGGGCGGTTTCCGGGTGGAATGGGCTGGCGTAGCTCAGCTGGTAGAGCATCTGATTTGTAATCAGAGGGTCGGGGGTTCAAATCCCTTCGCCAGCTCCACAAATCGGGATCGATTTTCGGGGCTGAATTAGTATAAGATTGGCCGGGATAGAGTTTTTTGGTCCCGGTCCTGTCCTCTGTGATGATTCCACTGAGAAGCATGCTCCGATGAGCCGGAGATTATCCGGGCGGGGGCTGATGCGCTGAAGTGGGTTGATCCGAGGGTCAGGCGAGTTGGGTAGGTCTTGGCAAGCTGTTTTGCTTGTTGAGGTAAACGGGCACAGGTGGCCGAGCGGTTAATGGCAGCAGACTGTAAATCTGCCGCTCCTTGGAGCTACGGAGGTTCGAATCCTCCCCTGTGCACCATGATTTGCGGGGCCGTATTCAGGGCGGGAATGTGCGCGGAGTCGCAGCCGAAATGGACATAAATCGGAGCGGACAGAAGCGCATGATTGCCAACCTGAAGAGTTCCGGACCGGATTTGGGCGGTAAGTTTTGGATGGCCATGGCGCTGTATGCGATTCTGGCGGCGCTGGCTTGGTTTACTCTAGGTGAGGGCACGGTTTTTGTAGGCGGCAGGCCAGTGGAGTTGCGGTTGCTTCCGCTCGTCATCCTCGGAGGATTGGCTTTGCGCACGGTTTTGGCCCGTCAAGCGGATAAGATTCGCCGCGGCGGGGACGGGGATGGCGGTTCGACGCCCCAGTGATTTGCAAGAGGGCTGATGTAGCTCAGTTGGTAGAGCACTCCCTTGGTAAGGGAGAGGTCA
>CAYLHL010000020.1:0-33901 GCA_964383595.1 uncultured Occallatibacter sp.
ACCGGCTTGGCGTCGGCGTAGATATCAAGACCGCCAATCAGCACCTTGCCGGTAACCCGCGCTATGGGGTTGGTCTCGTGCATGCGATTGAGGCAGCGCACAAAGGTGCTCTTGCCGCAACCCGACGGGCCAATCAGCGCCGTCGCATGATTGGCCGGGATATTCACATCAATATCCTGCAGCGTGTGATTCGCTCCGTACCACGCATTCAGGTTGGTCACTTCAATGCTGACGCCCACTTAGCTTGCCCCTTTCAATACGCCGCGGCTGGTCACATAGCGCACCAGCGAAACCGCCAGCACAATCAGAACAATCAGCACCAGCGCCCCAGCCCACGCCAGCCGGTGCCATTCGTCGTAAGGCGAGATGGCGTAAACCCAGATCTGTAGCGGGAGAGCGGCGATCGGTTCACTGAGTTTCTCACTCCAGCCCACATTGCCGAAGGCGGTAAAGATCAGCGGAGCCGTCTCGCCCGCCACGCGCGCAAAGGCCAGCATACAGCCGGTGATGATGCCTGCCGAGGCCGTCCTGACGGTAATTGACAGCACTGAGCGCCAGTTGGGCACGCCCAGAGCCAGCGCCGCCTCGCGCACCGCATTCGGCACCATCAGCAGCATCTCTTCCGTCGTGCGGCAGACCGTGGGAATCATCATGATGCCCAGCGCCACGCCGCCGGAAAATGCCGAAAAATGCCCCTGTGGCACCACCACCAGCGAGTAGACCGCAATGCCCATCACGATCGACGGAACACCGTTCAACACATCGGCGGTAAAGCGCACCGCATTGGCCAGCTTTGTGCCGCGGCCAAATTCCGCCAGGTAGATGCCCCCTGCAATGCCTACCGGTATTCCGATCAGGCTACCCACCCCAAGCAGAATCGCCGACCCCACGATGGCGTTGGCCATGCCCCCGCCCGACTCGCCCACCGGCGCGGGATTGTGAATAAAGAAGGCTAGATTCAAGGAACTCGCGCCCTTGTATACCAGATAGATGAAGATGGCCACCAGCGGCGCCACCACCACCACCGTCGCCAGCACTGCCAGTGTCGTGGCCGCTCCATCAGTCAGCGCCCGGATGCGTGCCCGTAATGTTTGTGCGCTCTGCAAATTCCCTTCTCCTGGCTTATCGCTTCTAGCTAATCACTGTTCAATATTCACTTTTAGTGAGCCGTCGACGCCGCGCCCCGCGTAACCGCCCACACAAGCACCTGGGCCAACGCGTTCACAATAATCGTCACAATAAACAGCGCCAGCCCCAACTCCATCAGCGCGCTCAAATGCAGCTCGCTGGATGCCTCGGCAAACTCATTGGCAATCACCGACGACATCGTGCTCCCATTGGCCAGCAGTGAGCGCTGAATCTCCGGGCTGTTGCCAATCACCATGGTTACGGCCATGGTCTCGCCCAGGGCGCGTCCCAGGCCCAGAATAATCGCGCCCACAATGCCGATGCGTGCATTCCGCAGCACGCCCATGCGGATCATCTCCCAGCGCGTGGCGCCCAGCGCCAGCACCGCCTCACGCTGCGAAGTAGGCACCGCCGTCATTACTTCGCGCGTCAGTGAAGAGATGATGGGCAGAATCATGATGGCCAGAATCACGCCTGCTGCAAGAAAACCCAGCCCGGTGGGATTGTCGCCGCCAAAAAATCCCGTCCAGCCGAATCCCTTCACAAGCCAGGGATTCACATACAGGCGCAGCAGTGGCACCAGAACAAACATCGCCCACAATCCGTAAATCACGCTGGGAATCGCCGCCAGCAGTTCCGTGATGAAGGCCAACGGCGCCCTCAGCCCGCGCGGGCACATCTCGGTCAAAAACACCGCGACGCCAATGGCCAGCGGAACCGCCAGCAGAAGCGCCAGGAACGACGAAACCAAAGTGCCATACAAAAACGGCAGGGCGCTGAAGTGCCCGTTCACCGGATCCCAGTACATCGGCTTGCCCGAGTAGGTGTCAACAAACGCTCTGTAAAAGAAATCCAGCCCAAACTGGCCCCAGGCAAGCTTTGAGCGCGCCACAAGCTCGCTGGCAATCAGCACCACTATGCCGAAGATGCTCAGCGCGCACAGCACCATCAGAGCATGAAAGCCGCGGTCGGCCCACGCTGAGTTGCCGCGCGATAGCAGAAAAGCGCGTATCGCCGAAGCCTCGCGCGGAGCTGCCTCCGCCAAAGGCTGATCGCCCTCTGAGGCGGCTTCGGGCGGAAGCTGTACTTGAGAAATACGGATTTCGGGCACTTGGACTGTCACCAATTACAGGCTACCCGGCAAATATGAATAGAAGGTTACAATCAAGCTAAATCACGAGCAAACAAAGCCTTTTTTGACCTGAATTCTTCTTCTCCGCTGCGCTTCTCCGCGTCAATCAACCCTTCAAACCCCGCCCTGCCGAATCTGAAAATATTTTCCCATTGGTTTTCGTTTTCCGATAAGCTGTGAAGTTGAGATTCAGAAAGGCCCTACCATGCGCCCAATTTGTACCGCTTTCTTCCTTGCGCTCGCCTCCCTCACGCTTTCCGCCCAGAACAACATTCCCGCGCCTGCCCAGCCCGATTCCACCCTCCGCGCGTGGCACGCCTCGTGGATCACCCATCCTACGGCACCGCTGCGCGATCCGCTGGTGCTCCATTTCCGCCGCGCGCTCACGCTGGCTGCCGTTCCAGCCAGCTACCCGGTCCGAGTCAGTGCCGACAACCGCTTTGTGCTCTTCGTCAACGGACATCGCGTGGGCGACGGGCCGGCTCGCGGCGATCTGGCCCATTGGCGCTATGAGCGCTTCGATCTGGCTCCCTGGCTCAAATCCGGCCAGAACATCATCACCGCAACTGTATGGAACTTCGGCGTTTACGCACCTATCGCCCAGATCACCGACCGCACCGCCTTCCTGCTGGAAAGCGAAGCCACCGGAGACGCCTCCATCAGCACTCCCGAAGGCTGGCTCGTCGAGATCGAAGCCGGCCAGCGCGCCTTGCCCCGCGTCGCCAACGGCTACTGGGATTACATGGCCTGCGGCCCCGGCGAAGAGATCGACGCCGCTCGCTACGATTGGGATTGGCAAAACCCCGCCGCCTCTACCGGCGCCTGGATTCCCGCCGCCTCGCCCATCCGCGAAAGCATCTATCCGGTCACCAACAAGGCCCACTCCTCCGAAAACTCCGGCGACAATCCCTGGGGCCTGGTACCCGATCCGCTGCCCGCCATGGAGTACAAACCAACCAGCGCCGGCGTTGCCGTCCGCGCTGACTCGCCAGACCTGCGCGCTTTTCCCGATAACCCGGCCGTGGTCCCCGCTGGAGCCCACGTTCACCTGATGCTCGACCGCAAAACCCTCACCACCGCTTATCCGCTGCTCACCGTCTCTGGCGGAAAGGGCGCGCACATTATCCTCACCTACTCCGAGGCGCTCTACGACAAAAACCAGCACAAGGGCGACCGCGACGAAGTGGCTGACCGCGTGGCCCTGGGAATGATTGACAGCTTTTTGCCCGACGGCGGCGCGCATCGCGTTTTTGAACCATTGTGGTGGCGCACCTGGCGCTATCTCGACCTCGACATCCAAACCGCCGCCGAGCCGCTCACCCTCGATTCGCTCACCGCCAGATTCACCGCGTATCCCTTTGAAGAACGCGCCAGCTTCCACTCCCCCGACCCCGACCTCGACAAAATCTGGCAGATCAGTTGGCGCTCCGCCCGCCTCGACGCCCATGAAACCTACATGGACACGCCCTACTACGAGCAGCTCCAGTACATCGGCGACACCCGCATCCAGGCGCTCATCTCCTACAGCGTGGCCGGCGACGACCGCCTCGCCCGCCAGGCCATCGAGGCCTTTGACCTCTCGCGCTCGGCCGACGGCCTCACCCGCAGCCGCTATCCCAGCTCGCTCTCCCAGACCATCCCTTACTTCTCCTTGTATTGGGTCGGGATGCTACACGACTACTGGCTCTACCGGCCAAATGACGACGGCTTCATCCGCTCCAAGCTCGCCGGCAGCCGCAGCGTTCTCAATTGGTTCGCACAATTCGAGCAGCCCGACGGCCTGCTCCACGAACTTCCCTTCTGGAGCTTCGTTGACTGGATCTCCACTGGGACGATGCCCTCCTACGACAAGTACAGCGAATCCTGCATCGGCACGCTCAGCTACCTGGGCGCGCTGGACGAGGCCGCCGACCTGGAAAAATCCCTGGGCGACCCGCAGCTCGCCGCCAACTACCGGAGCCGTGCCGCGCACACCCGCACCGCTCTCTACAACAAATGCTGGTCAGCCTCCCGCGGGCTTCTGGCCGACAATTCCGACCAGAAAAACTTCTCCCAGCAGGCCAACACTCTCGCCGTCCTCTACGACGTCATTCCCAAAAACCAACAGAAGGACGTGATGCGCAAGATGCTGGCCATCGAGCCGGGAACCGCTCCCGATGGCATCCTGAGCGCCTCCTACTACTTCCGCTTCTACTTCGCCCGCGCCCTCGATCACGCCGGCATGGGCGACGAGTATCTGCGCGCCATTGACCCCTGGCGCAAACTCCTACCCCTGCACTTCAGCACATGGCCTGAGATTCCCGGCAACACCCGCTCCGACTCCCACGCCTGGAGCGCCCATCCCATCTACGACCTGCTCACCCTGGTAGCCGGGATTGAGCCGGCCAGCCCCGGCTTCAATACTGTCCGCGTCGCGCCCCACCTGGGTGCGCTGCCATCGCTCACTGCCAGCTTCCCGCACCCCCAGGGAGCGATTCAGGTCGACTATCACCGCCAGGGCGACGGCCTCGATGCCACCATCACCCTGCCCGGCTCGCTCACCGGAAGCTTCGTCTTCAACGGCAAAACCTGGCCGCTCAAACCCGGCCTGAACCACATCGAAGCACGCATAAAGTAGCGCCGGCCTCCTGGCCGGCTGTGGCGTGGACCTCCCGGTCCACGCCACATAGGTCCACGCCACATAATTATTCTGTGCCCCATCCATTCCGCGTTCTTTGCGGAATGGGTGGGAAAGCACGAATCTTCTGGCGCGCAAGCGCCGTCTGGCCCCCACCGCAGGTGGCGGAATGGGTGGGAAATCAAACACTCCTGCAAGCGAATCGCGAGCCATCTGGCCCCACCGCAGGTGGTGGCGCGCAAGCGCCGCCTGCCTGGACGGCTAGTCCCCGCAGGTCGTAGCAATTACACTGAGAGTGTTATGGAAATCCGCTCTGGGAACGAAATACGCGAAGCTTTTCTGCGCTTTTTTGAGTCGAAGGGGCACCGCCGTGTGCACTCTTCTTCGCTGGTGCCTGCCAATGACCCCACGTTGCTCTTCACCAACGCCGGGATGAACCAGTTCAAGGACGTTTTTCTGGGAGCCGAGCGCCGGGAATACTCCCGCGCCACGACCTCGCAAAAGTGCGTCCGCGCCGGCGGCAAGCACAACGATCTCGAGAATGTCGGCTTCACCCGCCGTCATCACACCTTCTTCGAGATGCTCGGCAACTTCAGCTTCGGCGATTATTTCAAGAAAGACGCCATCGCCTTCGCCTGGGAGTTGGTCACCAGCAAAGAGTGGCTCGCCATCCCCAAAGAGCGGCTCTATGTGACGATCTTCGAGGGCGACCCCGCCAATGGCGTTCCGCGCGACACCGAGGCCGAGAACTTCTGGATCGAAGCCGGCGTTCCCAAAGAGCGCATTCACGAATACGGCCTCAAGGACAATTTCTGGCAGATGGGCGAGACCGGCCCCTGCGGCCCCTGCTCCGAAATCTTCTACGACATGGGCATTGAGGCCGCCGATACGCCCGGTGTCGATAAGCCCTTTGGCGAGGACGAAGCACGTTATGTCGAAATTTGGAATCTCGTCTTCATGCAGTTCGATCGCTCCGCCATCGTCGATCCCGCAACAAAAGCCACCACTTACAAGCTCGCTCCGCTGCCCAAGCCCTCCATCGACACCGGCATGGGCCTTGAGCGAGTCGCGGCTGTAAAGCAAGGCAAGCTCTCCAACTTCGAGACGGATTTGTTCACGCCGCTGATTCAGAGAGCCGCCGAGCTAACCGGAGTTTTGAAAGGGTATGACTTTAGTCGTGCCGAAAGCGATCAACCAACGACCGGGGCTTTAGCCCCTGAGGGACAAGTTGAAGCTTCGAAGGGGCAAGGCTTTGTAAAAGGGCACGACTTTAGTCGGGCCAATGAGACGCCCGATAATGATGGGGCTTTAGCCCCTGCGGAAATCGCCGCTATCGTCTCGAATGCCAGTCTGCGCATCATCGCTGACCACGCCCGCGCCGCCACATTCCTCATCAACGACGGCGTTCTGCCCTCGAATGAAGGCCGCGGTTACGTTCTGCGCAAGATTCTCCGCCGCGGAATTCGTCACGGACGCCTGCTCGGCCAGGAGCAGCCATTTCTTTGCCAGATGGTCTTCGCTGTCCGCGATCTGATGCAGGGCGCATATCCCGAGCTGATCGACTCCGCCGCTCGCGTAGCCAAAGTAGTCGAAGCAGAGGAAAAGCAGTTTGATCGCGTGCTCAAGGAAGGTAGCAGCAAACTCGAATATGAATTTGCTCTCGCTGTGGGAAAAGCCGTTAAGAATCTTCGAGCGAAAATCCAATCAATTATCGAATTCAATCCAGAGGAAGGCCGATTTATTAATTTACTTACTACCGGGATCGCAAATTCGGATCGGGTTGAAGCTATCAAGTGGGGCGTTGGTTATTTGAAGAGCGAAGGTCAGTCTTCAGATCATGCCATTTTTGACGGAAACACCGCATTTCACCTTTATGAAACCTACGGATTGCCAATCGACTTCATGGTCGATGCATCTCACGACTTTGGCATCGGTTTTAATAACGAAGAATTTGAGGTCGCTCGCGCCGAGGAGCAAGCCCGCGCTCGCGCCAGTTGGAAGGGCGGGAGCCAGAAGACCGCTAGCCCGTTCTATCGCGATCTGCCGAAGACTGTTTTTGACGGCTACCAGCAGCTTGTCTCAACGAATTGCAAGGTTCTCGCCATCGTGAAGAATGGCGTTGGCATACCCTTCGCTGTGAAGGACATGATGGTCGAAGTCGTCCTCGATCAGACCAGCTTCTACGGCGACTCCGGTGGCCAAGTCGGCGACACCGGCTGGTTCACCTCGGCCGACGGCAACACGACCGTCGCCGAAATTCAGGGCTGCGTACTGCCGGTGCAAGGCGTTCGCGCGCACAAAGCTCTGCTTAAAGAGAATCTGGCCGTCGGCGACCGCGTTCGCACCGTCGTTGACGCCGAGCGCCGCAACGCGATCCGCCGCAACCACACCGGAACCCACCTCCTCCACGCGGCGCTGCGCCAGGTTTTGGGCACGCACGTCAAGCAGGCCGGCTCGGCGGTCCATCCCGAGCGGCTGCGCTTCGATTTCTCTCACTTCGCCCAGGTGGCCGACGAGGAGCTGGAAGAAATCGAGTCCATCGTCAATCGTGTGGTTCTCTCCAACACAGAGGTTGCCACACTCGAAGACGTGCCCATTGACGTGGCCGTCAATGAGTACCACGCCATGGCGCTCTTCGGCGAAAAGTACGGCGACAAGGTGCGCGTCGTCAAGGTCGGCGAGTTTTCCACCGAGCTTTGCGGCGGCACGCATACCCGCGCTACAGGCGAGATCGGCCTCATCAAAATTGTCAGCGAAGGCTCGGTCTCGTCGGGCGTTCGCCGTCTTGAGGCGATCAGCGGCTTCGGCTCTCTGACCGCCTTCCGCCGCGATTATGAGGTGGGCAAGCTGGTCGAGCAATTGGTCCCCTCCACCGACAATCTTCCTGAAGCCTTCCGTGGAAGGCTCGCCCAGCAGGAAGACGAACTGAAGCGTCTGCGCCGCGAGCTGGAAGAGGCGCGCATGAAGTCGGCCGCAGGGGCGCTGGACGAGGCTCTCAGCCACGCCGTCGATGTGAAAGGCATCCGGCTTGTAACCCTCCGCGCCGACTCGCTCGAGCGTGGCCAGTTGCGCACCCTCGTGGACAATTTGAAGCAGAAGCTGGGCGAAGGTGTCGTCGTTCTGGCCTCGGCGCAACCCGAAGGCAAGGTCGCGCTGATCGCCGGAGTGACGCCGGGACTGGTCAAGCGCATTCAGGCCGGCAAGCTGGTGGGCGCTGTGGCCAAACTGGTGGGCGGCTCTGGCGGCGGCAAGCCTGAGATCGCCGAGGCCGGCGGCAAAGAACAGTCGCAGATCGACGCCGCTCTCCAGGCTGCTCCGGGACTGGCTGGGGAGTTGCTGGTTTAACCCACGCTTCGGTTTCTTGCGTTTTCCCGCGCAACTTTCGTCTAACCTTTCAGTGGCCTCATCGTGCCGTTTATCCTTGAGGCAGAGGCTGCTCCGGGCCGCGGAGATTAGGGGGTTGGGCTGATCGGGAAGAAGGTAATTCTGTTTAGCAGGCGCAGCAGGCCTTGCAGTCTGGGGTTGTTGTGCGTCCAAACTGCTGTTCTTCTGGCGTTTATCGCGCATGCGGTCTCTGCGCGCTCCCAGCAGGCCACCCCCTCCGCGCCGGAGGCGCAGGCTTCCACGCAACAGGCGTCCGCTGAAGCTCTGCCGGGCAGCATCCACGGCATCGTCGTGGATCGGGATGGAGCCGTCTGCGAAGGTGCCAAGGTCTCGCTCGCACAGCTTGGCTCTACCCAGTTGCCGGCGAAAACGGTGATCTCTGACAGCAGCGGGCGTTATGATTTCAGCGGCGTTCCGGCCGGTGCTTTCGAGCTCACCATTTTCTCTGAAGGATTTGTGACCCAGGTCATCTCCGGCCTTCTGCACTCCGGCGAAAGCTATCAGGCGCCGCCGGTCAAGCTGCTGCTCATTGCCGCGCAAAGTCAGGTCGAGGTGACGGCGACCGAGCAGGAGATCGCCCAGGAGCAGGTCAGGGAAGAGGAACAGCAGCGCGTGCTTGGCTTCATTCCCAACTTCTACGTCAGCTACGTTCCCAATTCCTCGCCGCTCACGCCCGGGCAAAAATTTCATATTGCCTGGAGATCCTCGATTGACCCGATTACACTTTTGGCGACAGGAATTTTCGCGGGAATCGAGCAGGCCGACAATAGTTTCAGCGGATACGGGCAAGGCACTGAAGGCTACGCCAAGCGATATGCCGCCAACTACGCCGATAACATCATTGGCACCATGATCGGCGCCGCCATGCTGCCCTCCCTGCTCAAACAGGATCCGCGTTACTTTTACAAAGGCTCCGGGAGCAAAACTTCGCGTTTCTTCTACGCCATTGCCATGTCGGTTGTTTGCAAGAGCGACAAAGGCCACTGGCAGACGAACTACTCAGGCCTGCTCGGCGGCCTCGCGTCGGGCGGAATCTCCAATCTCTACTACCCGGCCTCCAGCCGCAACGGCGTCTCGCTCACCTTCGAGAACTTCGGCATCGGCACTGCCGAGGGCGCGGTCGAGAACATCTTTCAGGAGTTTGTCGTCCGCAAGCTCACTCCCAAACTCCCAAAATTCGGCTCGTCGAAGCCATAATCTGGGCAGCAATGGAACTGCAAACAGCCAATGCGCGCCAGAATCGCCAAAGACAGGGCAGCTTCCCACTGTTATAATCGCAGTTGCTGAATTAGTGCGCCCGTAGCTCAGCTGGATAGAGCGAACGCCTCCGGAGCGTTAGGTCGGGAGTTCGAATCTCTCCGGGCGCACCATACAACCTTATCGATTCACCTTCCCCGCGATCCGCTTTTATCTCATCTGTTCCTGCGCTATCAGGGACGATGGCTGAGTGAAACGCCGCAAACCGCGCTCCGGCCGCTGGCGGTTAGACTGGAAAAGGGCTGGTGCAGCTTTTCACACGCGGCCCGGACAGGGTTCAAATGCATCCCAACTTCGCTTTTACCACGCGCCAGGTTCTCTTTACTCTCACCTTTGCCGCACAATTGGTTTTTTTGGTCGTCTTGCTAGGCCGCGACCGGGCGCGCCGCTATCCGTGGTTTACGGCCAGCGTTGCGCTCTATGCCCTGCAACTGATGGCCGAGGTCCTGCTTTCTGGCCGCATGGCGATTATTCCCTTGCAAGAGATCCTGCTGACCATCGACGATCTCGGTGTGATTGCTGGCCTGCTGGTGCTGGTGGAACTGGCGCGGCAAGCCTTTGCCGGGGCGCAGCGCTCGCTCAGGGTGGCAAACACCCTGGGGCTGGTGGTCGTGGCTGGCGGTGTGCTGGCAACTTGGGGTCCCTGGCCGGCGTGGAAAGATCTGCCTTTGGACACGCTGCTGGGCAAGTTGAAGCTGATGCAGTTGGCGGCGCAGAAGGGTGACACGCTGGTTGCCTTGCTCACGGTCGGAGTGGCGTTGCTGGTGGTGCTCTTTGGCAGCCGCTTCAAGGCCGGCTGGCGCAGCCACACGCAGAAGATTGTGATTGGACTTTCCGCCCCGGCCATTGCCCTGCTTACGTTGCAAGGAACCTTGCAGCACATTATCAAAACGGCGCATCCCACATCCCGCGTGGAGTACGACCACGTCATGGGCTTGCTGACCAAGTTGGTCAACACCAACAGCGCGATCTACCTGGCGGCGCTGCTGTGGTGGATTGTGTGGCTGTGGCTCGACGAGCCGGGTGAGGCCAAGACGCCAGCGGCGGAGACCGCCGCGCAGTAGACCACCTTCCATGCCGAGGACGCAATGAAGCCAAGGCGCAAACAACTGGAGTTGGTGGCCCGGCTGCTGCGCCAGCAGACGACGCTCACTCTGGCCACCACTGGCGAAGACGGCGCGGCATGCGCAACGCCGCTCTTCTACCTTGCCGATGAAGAACTCTCGCTCTATTGGCTCTCTTCCGCGAGCAGCCAGCACAGCCTCAATTTGAAGCGAATGCCTCAGGCAGCGGCAGCGGTTTACGGCAACGCCGCTAGCTGGCGAGAGATTCGTGGCGTGCAAATGCGCGGCGCGGTGAGTATCGTCGCCGAACCAGAGCGACGCCAATTGCTGGTTAAAGCCTACTGCGAGCGCTTCAAACTGGGAGTGCTCTTTCGTCCGGCGATTCGCCGCAGCGCCTTGTATATGTTTCAGCCGGAGTTTTTCCGCTACATCGACAACGGGCGCGGCCTGGGCGCCAAATTCGAACTTGTGCGCCTACCCGAAGGCTGGAGTCTCGCGCAAAAATAGGAAGGGTGTATCCGCAAATAAGCAGCGCCGACCTCCTGGCCGGGGTCCTCAATGTGCGGTCTTTGCTCGATGGGGAGGCTGGTCGGCTGTCCTGTGGGTCTCCAGACCGGCGCAACACCCCATTCTCTTAATTTACGGACTGGTTCTATGATATTTCCTGGTTTTGAACTGGCCTCGGCCCGCCAGGCAGGATATTCTGGAGCCGCATGGTCAATTCAATCCAAGCTCTGAGGCTGAAACTGTGACCGGCGCGCGCTGGGGCGCTGGATTCTCTGCAACTTCCCGCTTTATGGCGGAGATGGAGGCTGCGGCGGCCGGCACGGGTGCGCTCAAGCCCGGCTATGTGCTGGCCGGCGACGAGGCATTTCTGCTGGACCGCTGCCGCGCGGCTGTGCTGAAGGCCTTTGTACCGCCTGAGATGCGGGATTTCTGCCTCTCCGATCTGGATCTTGCCAATACCTCGATCTTCGAAGCTCTGGACCTGGCGCAGACGCCCTCGCTGATGGCGCCCTTTCAGGCAATTTTTGTGCGCAATGTGCGCCAGCTTTACACCCGCGGCGCAAAAAAGGACGAGTTTGCGGCGTTGGATCGCTACTTTCGCTCGCCCAATCCCCAGGCGCTGCTGATCTTTGTCGCCGATTTTGTCCATATCCCCGCCGATATTCGCCGCATGGAGTTGGACGACAAGAATCGCTTTGAGCGGCTCAAGGAAACCCTCGGCGAGCACTGTGCGATGGTGGAGCTGGCGCGGGCCAGCGAGGAAGATGCGATGCGCTGGGTGGTGGCCACGGCGCAGGAGGCCGGAGCGCGCATCGATGCCGATGCCGCGCGCCAACTGGCAGACGCTCTGGGCGCGGATATGATGCTGATCGCCTCGGAGATGGAAAAGTTGCTGCTTTATACGCTGGGTAAGGAGCGAATTACGCTGGGCGATGTGGAGACGATGGTCCTGGGCGCCAAACAGCGTACCCTATACGAACTGACCGACGCCATTAGCGCCCACGACTGCGCGCGCGCGCTGGGGTTGTTGCACGGCCTGCTGAACAGCTCGGACGCGGGCGAAGACGCGGCCATCGGCCATCTGTATATGCTGGCCAAGACCTTCCGTCAGATGCTGGTGATCCTTGAAAAAAACGTGCGCGACTCGCGCGCCATCTGGCAGGCGCTCTGGCAGGGCTTCAGAATGCCGCCCTTTGCCGCCGACGATCTCATTCGCCAGGCGCGCCGCTACAAAAGCCGCCGAGAGCTGACCCGCGCGCTGCGTCTGGTGGCGCGGGCTGACCTGGAGCTGCGCTCCTCGCCCCCCGACAAGCGGCTGGTGCTGGAGCGGCTGGTCTACGAGCTGGCTTCGGAACCGAAGCCGGCCTCGCCGTTGTGGCCCGAAGCACAGTTATTGTTCGAGGCCTGAACGACCAGAATAGAGGATGATGATGCAAGATTCCAACGCATCCTTGCCGGAAACCAAAGCCGCATCAGGTTTCCTTTGGCGAATCGGGACGGCCGCTCAAGGGCTGTTGCCGATCCTTCTCTGGGGATCTGTTCTCTTTGCTAGCGCGGGACGTCTGGATTGGAAGCGGGGCTGGGCAGCTTTAGCGGTCTACGTGCTCACTATCATTGGAATCGGCGTGCTGGCTCGCCGCTTCAATCCGGGATTGATGAGCCTTCGCGCCAAGCCGAAATTCAAGCAGACGCAAAGCTTCGACAGGCTGTTTTACAGGACCTTTCTGCCGCTGAATTTTCTTCAGATTGCCGTTGCCGGTTTGGACGCTGTCCGCTTCCGCTGGCTGCCGCTGCCGCTTTGGTGTGCGCTCCCGGGTGTCCTTCTTTTTGTAGCGGCGATGGGATTGATTGGCTGGGTCATGGCGATCAATCGCTTTGCCGAAGCGACGGTTCGCATTCAGTCTGAACGCAATCACGCCGTTGTTACTTCCGGTCCCTATCGCATCGTGCGCCATCCGATGTATGTGGGCATGATTCTGATGTATCCGGCGACGGCGCTCATGCTGGGTTCTGGGTGGGCAATGGCCGTTGCGGCTCTGATTCTGGTTCTGATTGTTTGGCGAACGGCCTTGGAGGACCGTTTCCTTCGTAGCGAACTTCCGGGGTACCTGGAATACGCCGCGCACACGCGCTACCGCCTGATTCCAGGGATCTGGTAACAGAAAGCTGATCAATCCAGCAGAACGGCCGGCATTGGCTGTTGTTCGCGCGTGGTCAGCGTCACGGCGGCCGCCAGTATCAGTCCGCCGCCCACCCAGGCGTAGGGGCCAAGCTGCTCGCCCAGCAGTTTTACACCAAGATAAGAGCCAAGCGCCGGCTCGATGTTCAAAAAAACCCCGGCGCGCGAGGCCGGCACGTGGTGGATGCCCCAGTTCCAGAGCAGCGTAGTGGTGGCTGTGCACAGCAGGCCGCTGATCACCAGCGCTATCCAAGCTGTCGCGCTGATCCGCGCAAAGGGCGGCGGGGCCACGTTGGCGTGAGTCAACGGTGAGAGCAGCCATGGTCCAAGCACCCAGGGAATCAGCATCAGAAAGCCCACCAGGATGGTATACGCCGAGACCACCGACGGAGAGTGGGTTTGCATCAGCTTTTTGCTCAGCAGTATCCAGGCCAGAGAGATAATCAGCGAGGCCAGCACAATCAGGTCGCCGACCAACGTCGGTTGTTCGTGAGATGCCGTACCATGGCTTCCGCCCAAAGTCACCAGCGCCGCGCCCGCCGTGGAGGCAGCCAGAGCCAGCCAGCCGATGCGGTCCAGCCGCTCGTGGGCAAAGAGCGTGGCCGCCACCCCCAGCAACACCGGCATTGCGCCCACCATCAGCGAGGCGTGGCTGACCGTGGTGCGGGCAAGTCCATGAAACTGGAGGATAAATCCGATGGGAATGCCGAAGGCCGCCGCCACCAGCAGAGTGCGCAGCTCATCGCCGGTCAGCCGCACCCTGTAATGCAGCGCAACCGGCAACACGCCCAGGCAGGCAAAGAAAATACGATAGAAAACCAGGTACTCCACGCTCATCTCGTTGAGCGCAATGCGGCCGAAGTAGAAACCCGTGCCCCATAGGCAACCTGCCACGAAGCAAGCCCCATAACCCAAAAACGCAAGCCGCTGATTGATGATTGAGTCCTTTTTCATCCCTCTCTTACTTTCGCACACGAGGCCGCGAGAGTAGATGAAAGGCGAAGCCAAATGCTCCTAGGTCTTTGGCCTATGAAAATGTTCCTTCGGGAAATGTAGCGCCCTTGGAAATGTAGCGCCGGCCTCCCGGTCCACGCCGGGAGGCGGGTCACGCGGGTTCCCAGCATAAATCGGGGTGCCCCAGGTCCCTCGTTTTTGGGGACCTGGGAGACGATGACGCCCATGGCGCGCAAGCGCCGACTGGCCCCACCGCAGGTGGTGCCGCGCAGCGCGTGCGCCTGGACGGCCAGTTCCCGCGATACACTGGTAGAGACCATGTTTGAAAACCTCACAGACAAGCTCCAGCGCGCCTTCAAGGTCCTTCGCGGCCAGGGAACGCTCACCGAAGAGAACATCACCGATGCTCTGCGCGAAATTCGCGTGGCGCTGCTTGAAGCCGACGTCAATCTCAACGTCGTCACCGACCTGATCGAGCAGATTCGCGCGAAGGCCGTCGGCGCTGAAGTCCTCACCGCGCTCTCGCCCTCCGAGCAGGTCATCAAGATCGTCCGCGACGAGCTGATTACGATGCTGGGCAAAGACACCGCCCGCTTCAAATTCGCCTCGCAGCCACCCTCGGTCATCCTCATGGCCGGCCTGCAAGGCTCCGGCAAGACGACCACATCGGGCAAGCTCGCCGCATGGCTCAAAAAAGGCGGCCACCGGCCCATGCTGGTCTCCGTTGACGTCTATCGTCCCGCCGCCCGCGAGCAGCTCAAGGTGGTCGCCAAATCCGTCGAAGTCCGCCTCTACGAAGGCGACCAGAAGGGCGAGAAGGCCGGCACGGCGCTCGTCGTCCGCCTTGCGCAGGAGGCACGGCGCGAGGCGCGCAACATGGGCTGCGACGTGCTCATCGTGGACACCGCCGGCCGCCTGCATATCGATCAGGAGCTGATGGGCGAGATGGAGCAGCTGAAAAAGCTCCTCAACCCCAGCGAAATCCTCTTCATCGCCGACGCCATGACCGGCCAGGACGCGGTCAACTCGGCTCTCGATTTTCACAAGCGCCTCGGCCTCACCGGCGTTGTGCTCACCAAGATGGACGGCGACGCGCGCGGCGGCGCGGCGCTCTCGATTCGTCACGTCACCGGCCAGCCCATCAAGTTCCTCGGCGTGGGCGAAAAGCCCGACGCCTTCGAGCCATTTCACCCCGACCGCATCGTTGGCCGCATCCTCGGCATGGGCGACATGATGTCGCTCATCGAGAAGGCCGAAGGCTCGCTCGACCGCAAGAAATCAGAAGACCTGGCCAAAAAAGCCCTGCTCGGCGACGGCTTCTCGCTCGAAGACTTCCGCGACCAGTTGCGCCAGATCAGCAAGCTCGGCTCAATGGAGAGCATTTTGAAGATGCTGCCCTCCGTCGGCCCCTTCGCCGGAATGCAGCAGGCGGCAAAAAATGTCGATGAAAAGCAGTTCACGCGCCTGGAGGCGATTATCAATTCGATGACGCCGAAGGAGCGCCGCAATCACGAGATTATTTCGGGCACACGCCGCAAGCGCATAGCAGCCGGCAGCGGAACGACAGTGCAGGACGTAAACAATCTTCTGCGCCAGTATGCCCAGATGGCGAAAATGTTCAAGCAGATGGGCAAAGGCGGCCTCGGAGCCAAGATGATGCGCGGCGGCCTCGGCGCCATGGGCATGGGCGGCAAACAGCGCTTCGGGCGGTAAGGAATACTGTTGTAGTCATGACCGCGCTTCAGGACCAACTCGACGAGATTACCGCGAAGACGCGCGAGCTTGTGCCGGCCGAGCGCCTTGCCGTCAGCGAACGCTCTGTCGAGGAGTTATTCGTAACCGGCATTGAGGAGCGGATTCTTTCCGTTGGCTCTCTGGCGCCTGAGTTTGAGTTATACGACGCTGGCGGTCGTCTCGTCCGCTTGCAAGATATGCTGGCGCTTGGCCCATTAGTGATTAAATTTTTTCGCGGGCGCTGGTGCCCTTATTGCGTCACGGAGTTGGAGGCATGGCGCGACCTGCACGGCACGCTGCGCGAGCGCGGCGCGCTGATGGTGGCCATCGGCCCGCAGACCGTGCGGCAGAACGACTTCATGGTCAGCCAGCACCGGCTTCCCTTCCCAGTGCTCAGCGACCCCGGCTGCGAGTTAGCCGAAAAATTCGGCCTGACTTATACGATTCCAGAGTATCTGCGCGATTATTATCTATCCATCCTCATCAACATTCCCTTTGTGAATGGCGAGCCGAGCTGGCGGCTTCCTCTCCCAGCAACCTATGTGATAACTCCCGATGGGCGCGTAGCCCTCGCCGAAGCCTACGCCGATTTCCGCGTTCGCCCCGAGCCGGAAGAAGCTCTCAGCGCGCTCTATGGCGATCCGCAATAACTCGCTCTCACACCGTGTCGGTCAGCGCGTCGGTGCTCTTGCTCATCTTGGCAGTTCGCTCCAGCTTCTCCCAATTAAATGGCTTGCCGTCGATGGCGCGTTTGACCGTCTTGAACAGCACAATCGAAAAGACCTGGCGATAAGCGAAGCGCTGCAGCCAGATGTGGAAGAGCAGCCAGCCGTCGCCCTTGTTGGCGGGGTGGCGGCGTTCCAGGCTGAAGGCGATCGACGAAGTGACAAAGTCGATGACCAGGAAGCCGAGGAAGTAGAGCAGCAGTTTGTCGAAATTGGCTGCCGAGGCTGACTCCGGGTGGAAGTGCCGGTCCATGAAGTAGTTGACGATGCCCCAGAGGAACATCATGTCAATGAAGGGCGAGACCAGCGGCAGCAGCATTTGGAAGATGAGGATGTTGGGCAGCGCAAACAATCCCATCGCCTTGTTACGCACAAAGGCGGCGCGATGCTTCCAGACGGCCTGCAGCGTACCGAAGGACCAGCGGAAGCGCTGGCGCATCAGTCCCTTGGCGTCGATGGGGGCTTCAGTGAAAGCCAGCGCGCGATCCTCGTAGACTACTTTGAGTCCCATTTCGAGCAGCCCCATCGTCAGGTCTGCGTCCTCGGCCACGGTGTTGATGGGATAGCCGCCGGCGGCCTTCACCGGGCCGGTGCGCCATGCGCCGATGGCTCCTGGAACGACGGTGACGACGTTGAATAAATCAAGCGCCCGGCGCTCGAAGTTTTGGCTCGTGATGTACTCCAGTGCCTGCCAGCGGGTCCAGAGATTCACGCGGTTGCCCACCTTGGCGTTTCCCGCGACGGCGCCGACCAGCGGGTCCTCGAAGTGGGGGATGAGCTTGGTGATGGCGTCCGGAGCGATGACAGTGTCGGCGTCGATGCCAACATAAATCTCTTCGGAGAGCCGGTCAAGCGCGTAGTTGAGCGCGGCGGCCTTGCCTCCATTGGGCTTGGTGAGCACCTGTATGCGGCCCAAGGCAATTTCAGCGGCATATGCTGCGCGCGCGGTCTCAAATGTGCGGTCGCTGGAGCCGTCGTCGATGACGATGATGTGCAGGTTTCTGTAGTCGGAGTTGAGCACCGAGCGGATGGTGCGCACAATAACCTTTTCCTCGTTGAAAGCAGGGATCAGCACGGCCACACGGGGGAATACTCCGGGCGAGGCGGCGCGGTGGGGCCTGCGCAGCCTGTCGATGATGGCCAGAACGCCCACCAGCAGCAGGCGCGCGCTCATCAGAATATCGCCGAGGAAAAAGACCAGAACAATGAACTGGCCGATGATGGCCAAGCTGGAGAAGGCGATGGAGTCCGGCAGCGCGCGCAGATACTGGCGGAAGGTTATTTTGGGCATCACCTCGGCTGTGGTTTTGCCCAGCAGTGTCGATACTGGGACGATGGAGTAGCCGCGGGCGCGCAGCGCGTCAATCAGCATGGGCAGCGCGGCCACGGTGGCAGAGCGGTCGCCGCCGCCGTCGTGCAGCAGGATGATGGAACCGCGAAACTGCGGCTTCACCTTCATGATCTCCAACTGTTCGAGGATCGACTGGGTGATCTCCTGCGGCGTCTTGCGCGGATTTTCATTCCAATCGTTGGTGTCCAGCTTGCTGCCGATGATGGTGTAGCCGGCTCTCTGGATGCGCTCCACCGGAGCGGCTTGGTCGTCGGTCTCCGGTTCTTCGTCAATGTCGTAGGGCGGGCGAAAGTAAAGGGGCTGAATGCCCAGCTTGCTGGCAAAAAGCCGTTCCGTCAGCTTCAGCTCAAGATCGAGTTGCTGGTTTGAGATTCCGCTGATGTCGGGATGGCTCCAGGTGTGGTTGCCAATCTCATGGCCCTCGCGCACCACCCGCTTCATCACACCGACATTCTTCGCCGCCTCGTCGCCAATCAACAAGAAAGTACCCTTCACGCCCTTGTTGCGCAGAACATCAAGAATCTTTGGCGTCCACTTGGGGTCGGGTCCATCGTCGAAAGAGAGCGCGACTTCGTTGGCGTGATAGCCGTACTGCTCAATGGTGTAGGTGCGCGGATAGACATCCATGTGCTCATCGATGATGAGTTTCTTCGAGGGATCCGGCTCGTCGGTGTCCACCAGAATCGTGCGCTTGCCGGGTTGGGGAAGGCCGGTGACGCGAATAATGTCGCCGTCGCCCTCGTCGTCCACGTCGTGGCCTGGTTGAACTGAACCCAGGGCTTGCAACGATTCAGGCGCGCGGGGCTTGTCCCACACATTCCACATGGAGCTGTCTTCCATCCCCAGACGCCACAGCGCGAAGGTCTGCAGGCCAAGTTCGCGAGCGGCGCGCATCTCGTTGAGCACCGTGACGCCATCCAGAAACCACACCACGTGGCGCTGGTTCAGATCCTCGTCGATGTACTCGAAGTGGGGATTGAGGCTGTTGTAATCAAGGTCCAGGTCAGCATCTGCGTCCGAGGCCCGCTGCAAGGCTTCGGAGACGGCGAAATCTTCCGTGTTGATTACTCGCGGCTTGGGATGCCGGCGATCCTTTGGATTGGGGATCGAGAGCGTCCAGTCGTAGCCATAGTTGCCAATGGCGCAGATCAGCTTCTCCTTGGGAACAATTGCCAGAACGCGGCGCAGGTTGTTGACGAACCACTCCTGGCTGGCGATGGGGCCTGGATCGCTGGCGGTCTGGTGCTCGTCATAGTTCATCAGCACCAGGCCGTCCGAGTTGGCGGCAATCTGTTTCAATTCGCTGTCGGGCGTGGAGACGCCGGCGGTGACGTAGAGACGCAGATTGCGCTGGTGCAGGTCGCCGTAAAGCTCCTGAATGAAAGTCAGATAGCCTTGCTGGCCGCTGGCGGGCAGGTTTTCGATGTCCAGCGAGAGGCCGCGGTAGACGGGAAGAGCGGAAAAGAAGCGGATGATTTGCTGACGCAGTTGAATGCGCCGGTTTTCGTCGGCAAGCAGGCCTGCAACCGCCGGATCCCAGAGATTCCGGCCTTGGTTGAAATTATTCAGATGCGGAAAGATTTCCGTGTCTTCCTTGGCCACCTGGATCACCCGCTTGACCTTGTTCATCTCGTCGGGATCGTGCACCGTGGCGCCGTCAATCACCGGATACTCGCGATGCGTATCGTTGTTGATGGCCAGCAGCGTTGGCTGCGACGCGTCAACGTGCAGCCACTCGGGAAAGAGCAGATCGATCTGGTGGACGTGCTGCTTGAGCGACGAATAGCTGGCCTCGTCGTCCTGGACGTAATAGGCCGCGCGCAATCCTTCGCCGGAGTTGAGTGGAATCTCGGAGGGCTTGCGGTCGGTCTTGCGGCGCGCCGGACGCAGGCTTTTTCCGCCGCGCACTGGCGCCGGACGGTCGGGCAATGCCTTGTAATTGTGCCGTGGAGTGGGCAGAAGCAGCTCAGGCAACTGCTGATAACGCAGCACGTTGAAGATGAAGGCCGCCAGAACAAGCGTGAAAAGCACGGCTGTCGCATCGAAAATGCGCCGAAGCCGTTTCCAGCGCTTGCGTTGCGGGTCGAAGAATATCTGTTCATCAGGCATGAGCGATCTGGCTTATCCTTTTGCGGAAAGCGTAACCCGCGAAAAAAACGATGACTGCGAAAATGAAGGCAAATGAATAACGCTGACGCAATAACCTCTGAAACCTTCTACGCTATACAATACGAATCTTACTATGGAAGACGCTCAACAGAGTCAATCGGCAACCCGGCACCCACCCTCAGGCCGAGTCTCTTGGGCGCTTTCGCCGGTGCTCGCCTTGGCTGCCGGAGCCGCTCTTCGCCTGTGGATGCTGGGACAATTCTTCCAGGTGAATGGCGACACCCTGGTCTACGGCGGCCTGGCAAAGAATCTGCTGCGTTACGGCCGCTATGCACTGACCGCGCCAAATGGCGAGATCTATCCCACGTTGATTCGGCTGCCCGGCTACCCGCTCTTTCTGGCGCTCATCTTCCGGCTCTTCGGAATGGAGAATTACGTCGCCGTTGCCTGGGTGCAGATTGCGCTTGAACTGGCAGGTTGCCTGCTGCTGGCCTCCTTTGCCGGCCGCATCGCCCCGCCTGCCCTGCGTCGCGGCGCCGCGCTCTGCACACTCTGGCTGGCCGCGCTCTGCCCCTTTACGGCCATCTACGCCGCCCAGCCGCTCACCGAGGCGCCCACGCTCTTTGTGCTGGCTCTGGCGCTCTGGTCGGCCGCGCGCTTCTGCGACCGGCCCGGATGGGTGCCGGCGCTCTCGTTCACCTTTGCAGTCACCTATGCGACCCTGCTTCGGCCTGACGGCGCGCTGGCCGCTCTGGCTCTGGCGCCGGCGCTGGTAATCGGGCTGCATCGCAAGCAGGGTCTGGCCACCCCCCCCAACATAAAGTTGCTCCGCATGGCAGTGGTCTGCCTGCTGCTGGCGCTCACCCCTTTTGCCGTCTGGAGTGGGCGCAACTGGCGAGTCTTCCACGTCTTCGAGCCGCTGGCCCCGCGCTACGCCAACGATCCCGGCGAGAATACCTACCCCGGCTGGCAGCGCTGGATGAAGACATGGAGCCTCGATTTCGTTTCCACCTACGACATTTACTGGAACGTGCCCGGCGAGCCTCTGGATCTGACAGAGCTGCCCAGCCGCGCCTTCGATTCGTCCGCGCAATACGACGAAACCGCCGCCCTGGCCGCCGTCTACAACAACAATGGACTGGGCTTCACACCCCAGCTCGATGCGCGCTTTGCACAACTGGCCGCAGAGCGCATCCACGCTCATCCGCTGCGTTACTACCTCTGGTTGCCTCTGGGGCGCGTGGCCGATATGACTCTCAGGCCGCGCGTGGAGAATCTGCCCATCGACCTCGACTGGTGGGTTTATGCGCACCACCAGGCCGAGACCTGCTTCAGTTGGGCTTATGCCGAGCTCAACGCGCTTTATTTATTGCTGGGAATCGCCGGGCTTTGGCTTCGCTCCCGGTTCTGGCGTCCCATGCTCGCCTATTTCCTGCTACGCTGCGCCCTGCTGGCCACCATTGAAGCGCCGGAGACGCGCTACACGCTGGAGTGCTTCCCCATGCTCTTTGCGTTGGGCGGCGTGGCGCTCTACCGATTCACGTACTGTGTCTTGCCGTCGGTCTTGAAGGTGAAGGCGTCGGCCGGCAACGACTGATTGGCCTTGATGTTGAAGTAGACACTCACCCGGTATTGCCCTGGCCCCTCGTCAAAGACCTGCTTCAGGCTGATGCCGCGCTCGGTGTCCATCCAGACCGTCACCTTGGGCATGTTTTTGCGGATGCCGGCGTCTTTCGGCACCAGTTCCAGTTTTTCGGTCTTCACGCCATCCAGCGTCTCTGCTCCCAGGTACTTGATCTCCCATTTCTGTTCGAGATCTCTGCCGCTGGCGCCGAAGCCGAGCATGAACCAACTTTCGTACTGGCTGAGTTTCCTGAGGATGGTCACCTGGTCGATCAGTGGTTCATAGAGCTTGATGGTCCCGCCGGAGACGACCACGACCTTGGGCACCGGCTTGCCGTTCACCTCGCGGATGTGCGCGGCCATCTGGAAGGCCGTTCCCTTGCGCTCGTAGTAGACCGTGCCCTTTTGTACTTCCCTGTCGGGTATCGGGTCGGTGGCGACAGTGTCGAACTGGAAGTCGGCCGCGGTGGAGTGGAAGTTGGCCGCGGCAGCGTCGAGTTTGCGCAGCACCTTGTCCTTCGCTGCTTCTTCTGGCGTAATGGCAAAGCCCGCGCGCGCCGCCAGCAGCAGCAGGGCAAGCGATGTGACGATAACGACTCTTCTCTTCAAGAACATAGGGTTCCTTATAGGCGGAGAACAAACTGTTGGCTGTCAACTGTAAGCTGTTAGCTGCTTTTACCGTCGTGCCCATACTCTCCAGGAAACATTCCCCTGGGCGTCGGTCACTGTCTCCCAGCGCTGCACACTAACGGCGTCGCCGGTGACTGGCTCAATGGCCTTGCGCAGGGCCTTTTTCACCACTAGGTTCGAAGCTGTGGTTTGCACGTCAAGGTTCACGTCCGACGCGTTCACGGTCACAATCAGCCCGCGCCCGCCGTCGCCCACCACCTGGATCGGATGCGGCGGGCCGGCGGCATTCGACGGCTTGTCTCCGTAGTTCCACAGATGCGGCGTGACAAAGATGAAAACAAGAATCACCGTCACCATCACGTCATAGTGGAAACAGCCGCGCGGGTATGTCCAGTAGAAATAGCTCTTCAGTAGCTTCTTCATTGTCGTCCTTGCAGCCCATGGTGAAAGTCCGGTTTTGAAAGGGCACGGCTTCAGTCGTGCCATAAAAATAGCATAATCAACGCGGGCTTTAGCCCCTGAGGGAATCTTCGTTCAACAAAAAAGTACGAACGCAAAAATTCCTTACCGCGTAATCCGTTCCAGCCCGCCCATGTAAGGCCGCAATACCTCAGGAATCACCACCGAGCCGTCGGCCTGCTGGTAGTTCTCCACAACCGCCAGCCAGGTGCGTCCCACGGCCAGTCCGCTGCCATTCAACGTATGAACAAAATCGAGTTTGCCCTTGGCTCCCGCGCCGCTTGCCCGGTAGCGGATATTCGCCCGCCGCGCCTGGAAGCTCTCAAAGTTGGAGCAGGAGGAAATCTCCCGGTAAAGCTGCTGCCCCGGAAGCCAAACCTCCAAATCAAATGTCTTGGCCGAAGAGAAGCCGGTGTCGCCGGTGCAGAGCAGAACCCGCCGGTAAGGCAGCTTGAGCGTCTCCAGAATCTCCTCCGCGTCCCGCGTCAACTTCTCGTGCTCGGCATCCGAGTCTTCGGGCCGCGTGAACTTGACCATCTCGACCTTCTGGAACTGATGCTGGCGAATGATGCCGCGCGTGTCCTTGCCCGCCGCGCCCGCCTCGGCGCGGAAGCAGGGCGTGTACGCCGTCAGGCAGATCGGCAGCCGCGCATCGTCGAGAATCTCGTCGCGATAAAGATTGGTGACGGGCACCTCGGCGGTGGGAATCAGCCAATGGTCATTGTCTTTGAACTCGCCGCGCGCCACGGCTTCAAAGTCAGCGTCCGAACAGCGAAACAGCTCCTCGGCGAACTTGGGCAACTGCCCGGTTCCAAACAAACTCTTGCTATTGACCATGAACGGCGGCAGCACTTCGGTGTAGCTATGCTTCGCCGTGTGCAGGTCGAGCATGTAGCTGATCAGTGCCCGCTCCAGCCGCGCCCCCGCTCCCATGTAGACGGCGAAGCGCGCGCCGCTCAGCTTGGCCGCCCGTTCCAGGTCCAGAATCCCCAGAGCCTCGCCCAGCTCCCAGTGCGGCTTCGGCTCAAAATCAAAGACCGGCTTCTCGCCCCAGAACTTCACAGCAACATTGTCGGCCTCCGACTTTCCGGTAGGAACCTCATTGCGGGTGAGATTGGGAACGCCGGCCAGCAGTTGCCGCAAACGGTCGTCGAACTGCGCTGCCGCTGAATCAAGTTTGTCCAGTTCTTCCTTCAGCGAGCGGGTCTCGTCCATCACAGCCGTCGCGTCCTGACCGGCCTTCTTCAGCGCGCCCACCTTCTGGCTCAATTCGTTGCGCCGCGCCTTCAGCCGTTCGGAGGTGGTAATTGCCTCGCGCCGGTTGGCGTCCAGGGCGCGAAAATCCCCTAGCAGCGCCGCCGGGTCCGCGCCGCGCGTGCGCAGTTTTTCTTCAACGAGTTCCAGATTGTTTCGGACAAATCCCAAATCAAGCATCGCTCTTCCAGTTTAACCGAAGGAAGAGCAGACAGCATCTCCGGCAGGACAAGCGCCCCATCGAAAATAGTTTGCAGTTAGTTTGCACATAATTACCATTCCACGGCGCACAATAAATCCATGTTCACTGGCCGCCAATCCGTGCTCCCTGTTCCCTCAGTCCCTGGTCCCTGCACTTGCGAGCGAAGCGAGCCTCTGGCCGCACCGCAGGTGCCCCCACCCCCCTACCCTGTGGAGGCCATTTATTCATGCTGTCATTTCATGTAACTTGCATTTTTCCAATGGCTTGCATTTTTCGCATATTAACCAATCAGTAACCGCAAATCGCCGTTTTTGCCCACTTTTTAACCAAAAAACGCGCCTTTTTGATCGAAAATGGCCCGTTTTTCGTCGCTTTTGGAGGGTGTTTTCTGTCGATTTCGCCCGCATCCAGGCAATTCTTCCATTTGTCCAGTGTGCGTTCCCGGGGCAAGCGCCGGCTCCACTATTTTTCTATCGGTCCAATCGAACCTTCGTTGTCGCCCGACCGCGGGTCTACGCGGAAATCCCAGACCGACTGGTTGATCTCTGCGGCGGAGATGATTTCAACCAGGGCGTACTCCCCGGCAGGGAGCGGCTGTTTGGGCGTGATCTTGAGCCAATGCTTGTTGTAGACGGCTTCAACCTGGGCGGGAATCACATTCTCGTCTTGCGTAGCTGTGCCGTTGGGGCTGGTATGGATGGCGCCCACGATGCGTACGGCATGGCGCTCATCGGCGCGGACCAGCGCAAAGCCGGAGGCGGGCGAGTGGGCGCCGTGCTTGCGGTTGGTCACCTCCTTGGCGCCGCCGGTGTTCACCGTCAGCGCGTGCGAGATGACCTGCTCGGCGTCGTTGCGCGCCGCCAGCGACAGATAAATGGCCGGGGTGCTGACGTGCAGGTGAATGCGGGCGTGCGCGCCCTCCAGCTCCAGGCTGGCGCTGGCGCCGGCCAGCGGATTCAGCGTGCTCAGCCCATGGCGGTTCTTCGCGTTCATGGCCAGGTCCACTGGCAGCAGTTCCACCAGTTCTGGCTTGCCGTCAAAGCTGTCCAGCGCAAAGACGGCGTCTTCGTCGGGAAGTTCCAGGCCCTTGGCCACTTCGGGACGGCGCGCCTTCTGCTCGTTGCGCTCGGCGGCCTCCTCTTTGTCAATCTCTTCGGCGGCCTTCATGGCTGGCGAAGGCAGCTCGGCGGCCTCGGCCGCGTGCTCCCGCTCCCACTTGCGGGTTGCCTCCCAGTCCACCAGCGCCACGGGCAGCTCCTCCCAGTCGCCGCCGCGCTCGGCGGAGATATAGCGCAGCCGGTCACCGACAATCTCATATCTGCGGACAACCTGATACGTGCCGTCCTTGAGGATGAGGCGATGATTGGCGCTCGCGCTGGGCTCAACAGGCTTCAGCGGCAGCGGCGTCTGTGCGGTGCAGAATGAGGCTGCGGCCAGCAAAAGCGCCAGGGCAACCCGCTGCACAATTCCCATTGGATGGAAGTCGGCCATCGTTCAACAGTTTAGACGGCGCGGGTGAAGATTAGCGGGCTGAATCTGACGAACATCCGGCTACCGGCGCAACCCTTCCAGCGCGGATGCGTCCAAATCTGTGTATCCTTTAGGTAGGGGTTGACTCATTTGACCAGATTTCAGACAGATTTTGGCGAAAACCGCCGCCGGAGGCCACGCTCTTTCAGAGCGGTTGCTCTGGTGTGTCTGGCGCTGATGGCGCTGCTGGTCATGGTTCAGGTGGCGCATATGCATCCGTCCGAGACGGATGCCGACCGCTGCCCGCTGTGCATCGCCATGCAGTCTGCCGCGCCGGTTGCGCTCATCGCCATCGTCGTTGTCATGGTCAGACTCGGGAGCGCCGCGCCGCTCGTCGAGGCGCGCGTGGTCGTACGTCACTGGCATCCCAAGCACGTCACTCGCCCTCCTCCGTACTGCTGATCAGCGCACTCATTCCAGCCTCTCCCCGGTTGTCCCGCGTTTTTGGCGGGCGCGACTCCGGCGCTTGGCTCCTCGATTCCTCATATACAGCTATTCACGGGAGGTTCCGTATGTCATTGAAACGCGGCTTTTTTATCCATATTTTTTCTGCTATCGTATTCTTCGCGGCGCTCCAGGCGCTGGCCGAAGGCAACAACTCCGGTACGGTGAGCGGCACGGTCAAGGACCCCCAGGGCGCTGTCATTCCCGGCGCTACGGTGCATCTGATCAACGAGGTCAGCGGATTGGACCGCAGCACCAACACTGACGCAATTGGCCAGTTTGTCTTTGCAAACATTCCCTTCAATCCATACCGGATCAGCGTCTCGGCCAGCGGTTTTGCTCCTATGAGCCGGAGCTTTGAGATTCGCTCCGTGGTGGGAACCAATCTCAGCCTGGTTCTTGAAGTCGCCGGCGGCGTCCAGACCGTTACCGTGGAGTCTTCCGGCGACCTGGTAGAAACCGATTCCACCTTCCACACCGACGTGGACCGCGAGCTGTTTACCAAGGTGCCCATGGAGAGCGCGTCTTCCGGCCTCAGTTCGCTGGTCACGGAGACCACGCCCGGCGTGGCGGCTGACTCCAACGGCCTTTTTCACGGCCTGGGCGACCATGCTTCAAACTCGTTCTCCGTAGATGGCCAGTCGATTACCGACCAGCAGAGCAAGGTCTTCTCCAACCAGATTCCCTCTGACTCGATTCAGTCCATCGAAGTGATCAGCGGTGCGCCGCCGGCCGAATATGGCGGCAAAACCAGCCTCGTGATTGTGGCCACCACGCGCTCTGGCCAGGGCGTTACCAAGCCTACCGGCAGCTTCAACAGCTCCTATGGCGCATTTGGATCGGAATCTGGCGGCTTCGACCTGGCTTATGGGGGCAGCAAGTGGGGCAACTTCATCGAAGCCGACGCGCTCAACTCTGGACGCTTTCTCGATCCGCCGGAGTTTGCCGTCTTCCACGACAAAGGCAACGAGCAGAATGTCTTTGATCGCGTGGACTATAACTTTACGGCAGCCGATTCGATGCACCTGGATCTGAATTACAGCCGCTCATGGTTCCAGACGCCAAACGCCTACGACAACCTTAACGTCCAGAATGTGCTCTACCCAGACAGCGCCTCCGTCAGCGGCGGCGCGAGCGTCAGTCCTGTCTTCGGCAATGTGGGCGACACCGATCAGCACTCGAAGATCGGCACCATTAATATCTCACCCACTTATACGCGAGTGATCAGCAATAACACGGTTTTCAACCTGGGCGCTTTTGTCCGCCGGGACGATTACAACTACTATCCCAGCGGCAATCCCCTGGCCGACCGCGGCCCAGCCAATCTGCAAACCTCCTCCATCAAGCAAAACCGCACCCTGACCAACGCCGCGGTTCACGCCGATCTCTCCTATGTGAAGGGAAGGCACACCTTCAAGGCCGGGGCGCAATACGGACAGACCTTTCTGAACGAAAATGACAGCCTGGGCATCGTCGATCCGACTTATGCCTTCAGCGCTCCCTGTTTGGATGTAAATAACATTCCCGAGCCTGGTTACTCCAGCCAGTCCATCTGCCCCGGCGGCTTGAATCCCAGTTATATCCCCGTGCTCGCTCCCTATGACCTTACCCGCGGTGGAAGCCCGTATAGCTTTCAGGGCCACACGGACGTAAAAGAGCTTGGGCTCTTCGTTGAAGACCAGATCAAGGCCGGCAATTGGCTCTTCAACCTGGGGCTGCGCGAAGATGTTTACAATGGCCTCACCGACGCCAACCAGACGCAGCCGCGCGTCGGCATCGCCTATAACATTAAGCCAACCACGACGGTGCTGCGCGTCTCTTATGCGCGCACCCTGGAGACGCCCTTCAACGAGAACCTCATTCTCTCCAGCACCGGGTGCGCGAATGACGTGCTGTCGCCGCTGCTGGCCTGCTCATCCGGAGTATCGGAAACCATGCGCCCCGGCTTCCGCAATGAGTTTCATGCCGGTTTTCAGCAGGCCTTCGGCAAGAAAATTGTGGTTGGCGGCGAATATATCTGGAAGTACACGCACAACGCCTTCGACTTCAGCGTCTTGGGAAACACGCCTATAACTTTTCCCATTGACTGGCATAGCTCCAAGATTCCGGGTTATGCGATACGCGCGGATATTCCCCAGCTTCATCACTTCAGCGCCTATTTTGTCGCATCTTCGGTTTCGGCGCGCTTCTTTCCGCCGCAGGTGGCTGGAGCCGGAGCTACTGTCGGCGCCACCGGCCTTCCCTTCCGCATCGACCACGACGAGAAGTTCAACCAGACCACTCACCTGCAATACACTTACTCGCGCGGCAGGCTGCTGAATGGCCTGTGGGGCGGCTTCAACTGGCGCTATGACTCTGGCATGGTGGCCGGGCAAGCGCCCTGCTATAACCTGCTCTCCAACGATCCCAACAGCGCCTGCGCGGCTACATCCATCCTCACGCCCGGCGGCGAGCAGGAGATCAATCTGAGCAGCTTGACCGCCGACGAGGAGTTTCAGGCCGGACTTATCTGCAACGGACAGAAGGCAACTCCCGGCAATCCATTGCCCGCGCTCTGCCCGGCCTCGGAGTATGGCTCGATGCTGTTGAAGATCCCCGCTTCCGGCACCGGCGACAACGATAAAAATCCGGCGCGCATCGCGCCCCGCGGCTTGTTCGACGCCTCCATCGGCAAGGACAATCTCTTCCACGCCAAACGCTACAAGACGAATCTAGACCTGACGGCCATCAATGTTACCAACAAGTATGCGCTGTATAACTTTCTTTCCACCTTCAGCGGAACCCATTATGTAACTCCGCGGGCGCTGACGGCAAAGTTGACGGTGAATTTCTAGAAAGGCTCTGAACAATCCTTCGCCGCCTGTGTTCCCTCCAGTTTGGCCTTCCTCCCATGGCGGACGGAAGGCCAAGAACCTCAGCCGTCCGTTTTCCTTCCTGAGGAAACTGGGGACTCCACAGGCCTGGCCTATCTATCGGCAGTGGAAGCGGTAATCCACAAGCGCAGCAGTTTCCTCGCCGACCAGCCGACGATTCCCAAACTTAAGACGACGCAGAGCCAGCCAAAGACATCGCCATTGGCGGTGTAGAAGGTCACATCGCTGCGGAAGCCGTACTCGGCGGGCAGCGCGTCGACGGCGTGGCGTGGAATGCTCTGGCGGACGCGGCCATAGGGGTCGATGACCGCGGTGACGCCGTTGTTGGTGTCGCGCAGAATCCAGCGGCGGTTCTCGATGGCTCGCATGCGGGCGATATTCAGATGCTGCCAGGGGGCGCTGGTGTCGCCATACCAGGCGTCGTCGCTCACATTGACCAGCACCTCGGCGCCCAGGCGCGCGAACTGGCGCACCTCGTCGGCAAAGGCCGACTCATAGCAGATGAAGACGCCATAGCGATGGCGCTGGCCATTCTGGCCGGCAAGAATGAAGACCTTGCGCTCGCTGCCGCGGGTGAACTCGGAGACGCGGCCGGTGAGCTTGTGGGCGAAGAAGAGCAGCCGCTTGAAGGGAATGTACTCGCCGAAGGGAACCAGGTGGATTTTGTCGTAGCGGCCCACGCGCGCGCCGTCGACGCCGATGACCAGCGCCGAGTTGTACTCGCGCGACTCCTGCTCGTCCGGGGAGAAATCCTCGCCGAGACTGCCTACAATGAGCGGGGCTTGCTGCTGGCGGGCGATGGTTGCGAGCGCCTGCTGAAAATGCGGATCATTCTCGAAAAACGGCGCGGGCGACTCCGGCCAAACGACGAGATCGGGGCGCGTGGGAGTTGGCGAGCAGATGATTTCGCCATTGGGCGCGCCGAGTTGCGGGATTCCAGCGATGTAACTCTTGCACTGCTCGCCGGCCAGTTGCTGGAAGCTGGCGATGTGGTTCGCCCAGCCCGCTCCAGCCCAGCTTTCGTCGGCTGCCACGTTAAGATTGGGCTGGACGAGGACGGCGGTAGCGGTGGGTGCGGGTTGGGGTGGAACCAGGTCGGTGCCCCAGCAAGCGATTACGAAGGCACACAGGCCGAAGGCGCGCCAAACCTCGCCGCCAAAAAGAGCTTTCCATCTCCATTTTGGTTGGCCCGGCGTGACCGGCTGCGATGGAATCAGACGCCAGCTTGCAAAAAGAGCGTTTGCGGCCACCAGCAGAAAGCTGATCCCGTAGACACCGGTCCAAGGGGCAAGCTGGTTGACCAGTGCGTTGTCCACCTGCGAGTAGCCGAGCTGGTCCCAGGGAACGGAGGTGATGCGCGAGGCGGCCAGCTCCAGCGCGGCCCAGAGAAACGGCGCGGCGGCGAGCGCCCAGCGTGTGCTGCCGGTGGCGCGGCGCACCAGCGCCAAACCCAGGCCGAAGAGGCCAAAGTAAGTGCCCAGAACCAGGCTGAAGCCAAGCAGCAGAAGCGTGGGCGCCAGCGGCGGCATATCACCATACTGGAGCATCACGTCGCGCACCCAGTAGCAGTTGCCCGCGTACCATAGAACGCCGCAGAGATAGCCCAACAGAAAGCCGCGGCGCAGCGGGCGGGGCTCGTCAACGCTCGCCGGGGCAAGCTGCGCCCACAGCAGCGGAACCAGCCCGAACCAGGCAAAAACCGAGCGCCAGACGGGCATCGGTCCAGCCAGCGGAAAGGGCAACTCCAGCAGGGCGGCGGAGAGAGCCGCCGCGGCCCACAACTTCCAGTTTCCGGTCTTCCAAAACGTGCGCAGCATACAAGGCCGAGTCTATCGCATGGGGCGCGGGGAGCGATGAAGGAGGCGAAAAAACTCCGCGCCGGCCCGAAACAGACTACAATTTGAGCATGATATTGGCTGTCTTTGCAATGCGGCTGCTGGAAGTTTTGTTCTTCGTCGGACTCGCCGGCTCCGCCGTCGTCGTTCTCATCAGTTTCGTCGAGGATGGGAAGGAACTCTTCGGCGATGACAAAGAGTGAGCGGGCGCTAGCGAGAGCTGAAGAGCTTGCTCGCCTCGGCTTGTGCGTCCGTAGTGGTGCGGGGCGTGATGGTGTAACGCGTGGCGTGCGCGATTCGGTCGCCGATGCTCATCGATGCCAGCGGACCTAAAGTCTCCAATTCAATATAGGGTAGCGGATCGGGGTTGGTGTAAACCTCGGTGACACAGCCGCCGTCGGGATACTCTCCCGGCCCTGTCTCGGCGTCGATGCGGACAGCAGCCTTCGGACCTACCCACACCATGCTGCCCGCCTCTGAGCCGATCTTGGAAGACACATTTGCACTGCGCCGCAGCGAGAGCAAGCGGCCCGCAACCTTCAACTCCGCCGGTTCGCTTTCCGCTAATAGCAGGTAAGGCTGCTTTTGCTTCGACTCTTCGGGAAGCAGCACAAAGACGCGCTCCGGATTGCGCATCTGGGAAATGGTCCAAACACTCACGCGCAGCGGCGCTCCAGCCAGCTTGTGATACTCGGTGCGAATGCGCAGGACGTGAGAGGCCTTATCCAGCTCAATGGAACGCGTGACTTGAATTCCAAAGCCGGGATCGACGGGCGAGGTGAGCGTGAGGCCGAGCGCGGTGGTGACTGCCTTGGCGGGAAGCGCATCGAAGGCTACCGGCGGCGGCCAGGCGCGGCCCTGGTGCGTGGGCCACTCCGACTGCGGCGCGGGCCAGCTCTTGTCGCCACCGAAGTTGATCCACTCGCTGGAGGAGGGATAGTTCAGTTGGCCGTCGAGGGCGCGGTTTTCCCAGAAGACGCCCTCGGCCTCGCCCTTGAGGCGCAACTGCATCACGCGGCCGATGGCTGGAACCACAACAGCTTCCACCAGGCCATTGGTGAGGAGGTAGCTGTCAGGCCAGCCGTGATAGCTGATGCGCTCTACAGAGATTCCTGCGGCCAGTGAATTTAGTTTTTCGGTGTGGTTCGGCAATGGTTGCGGCCTTTCCGGGTTTCTCCCAGGTCCCCAAATGCGAGGGACCTGGGGCACCCAGTTCGACTAAAGAGATTGTTGCTGAGCAGCTTTGTTGGTCTCAACCTCACGCGCTTCCAGATGGTCGAACCAGGTGAACTTAAGAATCAGCGAGGTGGCCAGAATCACGCCCGCGGCGAGGGCGGCGCGATCCCACTCATGAATCACGATATACAAGGGCAGAGCCACCAGCGAGACCTGCCAGACAATGCCCACGGCGATATTGAACATATCGCGGCAGAAGTCCTTGTTGCGCTTGAAGGAGGGATCTTCGGCCAGTACCTTCTTGAGCACCGGCCCCCAGAAGCCCCATGGACGAACGCGGCGATAAAAGTCCATCAGAACGGCGTCGTCCTCCGGCGCGGTGAGGAATGTGCCGAGCAGACAGCCAACGAGCGAAATTCCCACGACCAGCGGGAAGATGATCACCACTTCCATGTTGATGACATAGCGCGCCAGCAAATGTTGCAGGAAGGGCACAAAGGGAACAACCTTGGGCATGATCAGCGCCGAAGAGATGCCGGTGAGCATACCCCAGAAATAGCCCCAGCCATTGAAGCGCCACCAGTACCACTTCAAAACATTGGAAGCGGTGTAACCGCCCCACAATCCGGAAACGATCCAAACCACAACCTCGTTGACCGAAGTAACGCTCCAGCCAAAGATGACGCCTATGACGATGACGGCGAAGGATGCGAGATAGCTCAGCCGCACGTAGGTTTTGGGCGAGGCGTTGGGATTGATGTAGCGCTTGTAGATGTCGTTGACAAAGTAGGGCGGGGCGGCGTTGACGGTGGCGGCAAAGTTGGACATGAAGGCGGCCAGCAGGCCGGCGATGAGGAAGCCAAGCAGGCCAACGGGGACGAAGCGCCCCAGGGCCAGAGGCAGCACCAGTTCAAAGTCCATGTGGGTTCCCATGGCGCGCAGGTCAGGGCCAAAGAAAGCCGCCGCCAGCACCGTAAGGCCCATGATGAGGAAGTAGCGCGGAGGAGTGAGCACGATGTTGACCCAAGCGCTCATCATCGAGGCCTCGCGGGGATTTTTAGCCGAAAGAATGCGCTGCATATCGTAGTTGGGCGCGGGTCCGGCAGCCGAGATGGGAATGCCCTTGAAGAGCAGCATCATCACGAAAAAGCCGAAGAGTTCATATTTGTCATCGGCAATTTTGGCGGTGGCCGCGGGCAGCAGCGTGGCCCAGTCCAGGCCCAGATGCCAGCCGAAGAAGATGTTGTCCCAGCCGGCGGGCACCACTCTGTGCAGCATATCCGGCGCCACCTTGCTCATAGCGATGATGCCCACCGCGAACGAGGCGATGGAAAGGATGAAAAACTGCACCACTTCGGTGATCACCACGCTGATCATGCCGCCTTTGATCACATAGATCGCCGTGATGCTGATGAGAATCAGCGCGTATTCGTTGGCGGAAAGATGCCAGGGCAGATAGGTCTGCGCGAACTTGCCGATGCCCTTGAAGGCATAAGTAAAGAATCCGATGATGCTGACGAAGGCGTAGATCACCACGATGATGTGAGAGAGCTGCGCGCCGCGGCCGGTGCCGAAGCGGGTCTTGATCCACTCCGCGCCGGTCATCACGTTGGAGCGGCGCAGCCAACTGGAGAGATAAACCATCAGGAAGATCTGGTTGAAGGTGGGCCATAGCCAGGGGATCCACACGCTCTTCAGGCCATAGACGAACATCCAGGAGACCAGCAGCATGGT
>CAYLHL010000021.1:0-32617 GCA_964383595.1 uncultured Occallatibacter sp.
GAAACGCGGCTGGGCCACGGCGACCTGGCGCACGACTACTACAGCCGCATCAACCCCTCGGCGCGCGAAGCGATCAGCGACCTGCATCGCTGCGAGCCGTATGTCTACGCGCAGATGATTGCCGGCAAGGACGCGCCCAGCTTTGGCGAGGCAAAGAACTCCTGGCTCACCGGCACCGCGGCCTGGAACTACTACGCCATTGTGCAGTGGATACTCGGCATCCGCACCACGCTCGACGGCCTGGAGATAGCCCCGGTCATCCCGAAGAGCTGGCCGGGATTCACCGCAACGCGCGTCTTCCGCGACGTCACGTATAACATCGCCATCGACCGCAAGGGCGCGGGCAATTCCATCGCGCTCACTGTTGATGGCGCGCCTGTCAATGGGAATCTTGTAACTCCTCCCGCGGACGGGCGCAAGGAAGTTACTGTCAAAGCCATTTTGAGTTAGCGCGCACCCATCCTGCAATATTGTTTTTCCGCAAGGATGGGGTTCCGCAATCTCCCGCCGGGTGCCCCATCCTTTTCGCGTTCTTTGCGAAAAGGGTGGGATACCACAATCTTCCTCAACTTTCCGAAAAGGAGAATCACATTGTATATCGCCAATGAACAGCGTTACGACTCCATGCTCTATCGCCGCACCGGCAAGAGCGGCCTGAAACTGCCCGCTATCTCGCTTGGCCTGTGGCATAACTTCGGCGGCGAGGATATATTCGAGAATAGCCGCGCCATGGCCCGCCGCGCCTTCGATTTGGGCATTACTCACTTTGACCTGGCCAATAACTACGGCCCGCCCTACGGCAGCGCGGAGAGCACCTTCGGCGAGATTCTTCGCCTTGACCTCATGCCTTATCGCGATGAACTTATCATCAGTTCCAAGGCGGGCTATGATATGTGGCCCGGACCTTACGGCAACTGGGGTTCGCGCAAGTATCTCTTAGCCAGTTTGGACCAGAGCCTGAAGCGCATGGGTCTGGAGTATGTTGATATCTTCTACTCGCATCGCCCCGATCCCGAGACGCCCGTGGAAGAGACGATGCGTGCGCTCGACCAGGCCGTGCGCTCCGGCAAGGCGCTTTATGCCGGCATCTCCAACTACAGCCCCGAACAGACCGCTGCGGCCGTCGGAATTCTGCGCGAACTTGGCACTCCCTGCCTGATTCATCAGATGAAGTATTCGATGTTTGTACGCACGGCGGAAGAAGGACTTTTCGACGAGCTGGGCAAAGAGGGTGTGGGCGGCATCGCCTTCACTCCTCTGGCGCAGGGATTGCTGACGGACCGCTATCTGCATGGCGTTCCGGAAGGCTCGCGCGCTTCAAAAGAGCACTTTTTGAAAAGCCGCGACATTGACGAACATCGCCTCGCGCAGATTCGCGCGCTGGGTGAAGTGGCCGTCGCGCGTGGCCAATCGCTGGCGCAGATGGCGCTGGCCTGGGTGTTGCGCAATGGTTGCATGACTTCGGCGCTGATTGGCGCCAGCCGCGTCACGCAGATCGAACAGAATGTGGCCGCACTCGCCAATCTCAATTTCAGCGCGGAGGAGTTGGCGCGCATTGATGCGATTCTTGCGCAGGCCGCATGAGGATGGAAGATTCATCGCGTCTTTTCTTCCACTAGGAGGTGCTTCATGCTGGAACTGCGGCAGAAGGTGGAGTCGGAAGTTCAATCTATCTTGTCCTTCTGGCTTAAGTACGCCATCGACGAAGAGTTCGGCGGCTTTCGCGGGCAGATAGCCAACGATCTTGTGATTGATCCGCGCGCCGCCAAGGGGCTTATTCTGAACGCGCGCATTCTCTGGAGCTTTTCCAAGGCTTTCAGCGTTTATCGCGCCCCCGCCTATCTCGCCGCCGCGCGCCGCGCGTACGAGTATTTGACCAGTTACTTCTGGGATCTGGAATTTGGCGGCGTCTATTGGATGCTCGATTATCTCGGCCGGCCCATCGACACCAAGAAGCGCATCTACGGGCAGGCCTTCACCGTTTACGCGCTGGCGGAATACTACCATGCCACAGGCGACGCCGAGGCTCTCGGAAAGGCCATGCGCCTGGTCGAGCAGATCGAGTCATCCAGCCACGATGCCCTGCACGGCGGTTACTTCGAAACCTATGAGCGCGATTGGTCGCTGGCAGTGGACCAGCGCCTGAGCGATGTGGATATGGACGAAAAAAAGTCCATGAATACACACCTTCACTTGATGGAAGCCTACGCGGCACTGCTGGGCGTTCATGAGGATGAGACTGTTCGGACGCGCCTGCGCGAACTGATCGAAATCTTTCTTGACAGGATTATCAATCCTGCCACGAGCCATTTTATTTTGTTTCTTAACGAAGAATGGCGTTCGCGTTCCAACAAAATCTCTTTCGGCCATGATATTGAGGGAAGCTGGCTGCTCTGCGAGGCTGCGGAGAACCTTGGCAATGTCGCCCTGTTGCAGCGCGTTCGCGAAGTTGCGGTGAAGATGGCCAGGGCTGTGCTTGAGCAGGGAATCGACAGCGACGGAGGCCTGCTTTACGAAGCCGGGCCGGCCGGCATTCTCGACTCCGACAAGCATTGGTGGCCGCAGGCCGAAGCCGTGGTTGGCTTTATCAATGCTTATCAGCTGACCGGCGAAGAGCGATTCATGGCCGCGGCTGAAAGTAGCTGGTCTTTTATCGACAGTTTCATCATTGATCACGTACATGGAGAATGGTTCTGGAAGGTATCAAAGTCGGGAGTTCCCAGCGCGGATCGCTACAAGGTCGATCCATGGAAGTGCCCTTACCACAACAGCCGCGCCTGTTTTGAAACGATGAAACGGCTGGATTCGAGCCATGTTTCTCAAACACGAACCGCACAATAGGAAATACAGGAGAACAAAGATGACTCAAGCTCAATTCAAGAAAGCGGTGCAGAATCTTTTCAAGCAGCAGGAAAAGCTTCTCACCCGCCGCAATCGCAAGTCGCCCGGTAGCAACGGCATTATCGACCGTTACCAGTTCCCAGTGTTGACCGCGGCCCACGCGCCCATCAGCTGGCGTTATGACCTGAATCAGAAAACCAATCCATTTCTGCTGGAGCGCATGGCTGTGAACGCGGCCTTCAACGCCGGCGCAATTTTGCATGAGGGCAAGTTCCTGGTGGCCGTACGTGTCGAGGGAGCGGATCGCAAATCCTTCTTCGCCATAGCAGAAAGCGCCAACGGCATCGATAACTTCCGCTTCTGGGATGCTCCAATTCTGCTGCCGGAGGCCAGCGAGCCGGATACGAATGTCTACGATATGCGCCTGACCCGGCATGAAGATGGCTGGATTTACGGCCTCTTCTGCACGGAGCGTAAGGATCCGAAGATGCCGGAGTGGGATACATCCTCGGCCGTGGCGCAGTGCGGCATTGTGCGCACGCGCGATCTGAAGAACTGGGAGCGGCTGGCCGATCTCAAGTCCCGCTCGCCGCAGCAGCGCAACGTTGTGCTGCATCCTGAGTTTGTCGATGGTAAGTACGCCTTCTACACGCGTCCGCAGGATGATTTCATCCAGGCAGGCAAGGGCGGCGGCATTGGGTGGGGCCTGTCGGCAAGCATTGAGAAGGCCGTGATCGACGATGAGATCATTCTTGACAATCGCGAGTACCACACTATCCAGGAGGTCAAGAACGGCCTCGGACCGGCGCCCATCAAGACGCCCAAAGGCTGGCTGAACCTGGCGCATGGCGTGCGCAACACAGCCGCCGGCCTGCGCTATGTGCTTTATCTTTTTCTTTCCGAGTTGGAGCGGCCCTGGGTTGTCACGCGCAAGCCGGCCGGCTACTTTCTTGCTCCTGAAGGAAATGAGCGCATCGGCGATGTCTCCAACGTGGTTTTCAGCAATGGCTGGATTGAGCGGAAGAACGGCAATGTCTTCATCTATTACGCCTCCTCCGACACGCGTCTGCACGTGGCCACCAGCACGGTTCCCAAGCTGCTTGATTACGTGATGAACACGCCCGCCGATCCACTGCGCAGTCATGCCTGCGTGGAGCAGCGTTGCGCGCTGATCAAGCGCAACCAGGCAGCGCTCAAGGCGTTGAAGAAGTCCGGCGCGCGGCGCGCGAGCAAGAAAAAAACCGCGACGAAGGCCAAGAAGCGGTAACGGACGAAAGCTTCGTTTTGCGCCTGTTCGCCCCTGACCGGCCTTAAAGCGGTTCTCCAATTGCTGAACTCCGAAAGCATACCGCCAAGTGGCTTTTTCCTCAAGAAAAAGCCACCTTTGATAGAACTAGCAAGGGCAATTGAATTGGAGAACCGCTCTGGTGGGCTAGAATACAAATTCATGGCGAGCAGCGCACAACTCGAGCTTTGGCAGGCGGAAAAAGTGGCCGCACAGACCGCCGTGACCCTTGCGCCCAACGGAATTCACTATGCCATGTGGGGTGAGACGCGCATCACGGATGCGGATCTGGAACGGCTGGTCGGCGCCGTGCCAGCCACACTCTCGGCCGCGCTCGAACATCGCGCCTATTTCTTTGTTCCGCTGGCCATCGCCGACACCGACGAAACGATGGTTGCGCCGGGCTATACAGTTGATTTGGGCGACCGCGCCATCTGCCATCGCAACGCCTCCTTCGGCTCGACTGAAGCGGTTTTTTTGTCTACGCGCCTCGTTGATGATCGCTTTGGCCTGGCCTTCGAGTTTTTCATTAACGTAGCCCACAACTTTGTTGAGGCTGCCGGCGTGCCGGAGAGCTTTTCGTCGCTGGTATGGCAGCAAGCCGAAGCCCAGGTGCGCGGCGAAACCAGCCAGGACGCATGGGAGGCACGCCGCCGCGCACAGGACGGCCGCTCTCTGGAGAGCAGAAGCACTCAGAAAAGCATTGACGAGCGAGCGCGCAGCGCGTACTTTGAGTCGGCCTTCTCCGACGCCCTGGCGATTTATATGCTTTCTCTGGCTGTGGACTTCGATTATCACGATCTGCGCGAGCGCGACTACCCGCTGCTTGCTGCCTCTGCATTGGCTGAGCGCCTGCGCCATGTGGCGAGCCTCTTCCCCGCCAATACAGGCTATGAGTTTCAGGTTCTTTATCGCCGCAAGGGCTGACGGCTTACAGCATTTTTTCTATTTGTGTAGAGGCAGCGTGGACCGGGAGGTCCACGCTACAGCCGGCCGGGAGGCCGACGCTACATTCATACAATAACCAAATCACGCGGTCACGGTACTAATCGGGGTTTTTCAGCAGCCAATAATGGAATCCATCCACAATGGCCATCAGCGCCGCCTGATTCAAATCGCTGCTTACTCCCGCGGTGATCCAGGGTTCGTGGCCGTCGGCGTTGAAGCTGACCGTGACGCGAACGTAGGCCGCCGTGTCATTCGCGGAGACGTCAATAGCGGTAACGCTGAATGTGCCCAGGCGCAACCGGGCGATGGCCGGGTGCCATTTTTCCAGCTCGCGGCGCATGGCTTTAGTGAGCGCATCCACTGGCCCGGCGCCCTCAGCGCGCGTTGTCTTTACCGTCAAGTCGCCAATGGACAATAACATTGCGGCCTGCACATACCTGTTTCCGGTTTCGTCGGATTCATCGATCACTCGCCAGCTCTTCACGGTAAAGCGGTCGTGCAAGGTTCCCAACACCTTCATGCAGGCCAGCTTGAAGGAGAGTTCGCTGACGGTGAAACCGCCGCCTTCGATCATTGCCTGGTTGGCATCCATCAACTCCTGGGCCTGGGCCGAGTCCAGGGCGACGCCGAGCGATTCGGAGAGCAGCACGATATTCGCTTTTCCCGATTGGCCGTTGACGCCAATCACCGGGCTGGCGCCGACGCGTGCCGGATCGCACCAGAGATAGGCTCCGGGGTTCTTGCGTTCGCTGCTGCCGTGCATTCCCGCCCATGTGCCAAACGCGCCGGCTCCGACAATGGGAGTGCTGTGGGGCGCTTCAATTCCGAAGGCAGCGTAGGCCGAGTGGGCCAGGCTGGTGAGTCCGGTAAGCGATTCGGGAGCGACAAACTCCGCTTCGCCGCGCAGTTGCATACTGCCGATGACCGTGGTCAGGTTCACATTGCCGCAGCGCTCGCCTGTTCCCAGCAGCGTTCCTTGAATTTGAACCGCGCCGGCAAGAATGGCGGCGCGCGTGTTGGCGACACCCAGGCCGCGATCGGTGTGGCCATGAAAGCCGAAGCGGGCGCCGGGGAAATCGCGCACCAAACCGCCGACCACTTGAGTTACTTCTTCCGTGCTGGCGCCGCCGGTGGTGTCGCAGACCACAATTCGACTTACTCGCTGGCGAGCGCACTGCTCCACCATCTGGTGAAAGTAATCGAGGCTGCGTTTGCGGAAATCCGCGTCACAATCGCTACCGCACTCGCGCCGGCCGCAGCAGGCATCCAGAGCGTGCTCCAGATCCACCATCACTTCCAGGCCGCTCTCTTGCAGGCAGGCAATCGTCTCGCAGGCCATCAGCAGATTCTCTTCCGGCGTTGTTTCCAATGACTTGATTACATCGAGCAACCGGGACTTGACGACAACGACAGCGGCGCTCACGCGTGACTTGTGTGCAATCATGCATTGCACATCGGGCCATTCACGAACAGTGGCGCCGCGTCCGCGCGTTCTGCCAAAGAGGGCCAGCTTCATCGCTCCCGTATCAACCGGATAGAGAGCGCTGGTCAAGTCGCTGACAAACTGGTTGGCGCCGGCAAAGCCAATTTCGGAATAGTGAACGCCGAAAGCGGCCATGCGTTGCAGAAGGCTGACCGCATTGGGCATGGAGATGTCGATGTTGGGCTGCTGCAGCCCATCGCGCAGGCTCGTGTCAAAGATCTCGACTTTTCGTATTTCTGTCATCGATCCAACAGTCCCTCAGAGGCTAAAGCTCTCGTCTTTTATGTTACATTTGCGGAACGACTGAAGTCGTGCCCTGTTACAAAACAGACCTAAATTCGAGTTTTTCCGCAGCCTGTTGAGCCGTTCCCTCTCAAACCATCAACCTGCCCTTTGAGAACGTCGACTTCATGAACGGTTCATTCATGCTTGTGGCCGCTGTGCCGGTGTCCGCGACTGGAGCGTCTCGCAATGCCTTCAGTGGACACCACGCAGCCTTCCAGCTTCTCACAGGCAGAGTGCTCAAACTGGATAGTTGAGTGACCGATACGAAAGCGATCCTCAAGCAGATGATTCAGCTTGGCCAGGATGCAGGCGCTCTCCGAGGGCGGAATGTCGGCGATGGTCACGTGGCAGGCCAGTGCGCTGGAGTTGGAGCCGAGGCTCCAGACATGGAGGTCGTGGACGTTGACGACGCCCTCGACGGCTCTCATGGCGGCGCGCATCTCGTCGAGCGAGACACCACGCGGTGTGCCTTCAAGCAGGATATTGAAGCTCTCGCGCAGGATGTCGAAGCTGGTCCAAAGGATGAGCGCAGCGATCAGCAGCGAGAGGACGGGATCGATCCAATTCTGTCCGGTGAACAGAATACCCGCGCCGCCGGCGATGACTGCGGCGGTGGAGAGCGTGTCGCCTGCCATGTGAAGGAAGGCGGAGCGCAGATTCACGTCGCGGGCCACGCCCCAGAGCAGCGCAGCGATGACGCCGTTCATCACCACGCCGGCAGCGGCCACAATCATCATCAGCCGGGGCTGTACGGTGACCGGTGCCGAGAGTCTGTGGACGGCTTCGATTGCGAGCCAGACGGAAATGCCAATCAACATTGTTGCGTTGATGAAGGCAGCCAGCACTCCTGCGCGCTGATAGCCGAAGGTCTTCGAGGGGTTGGCAGGGCGGAACTGAATGTAGACGGCGGCATAGCTGAGCAGCAGAGCCAGGAAGTCAGAAGCGTTGTGGCCGGACTCGGACAACAACGCCAGAGAGTGAGCGCGCAACCCGGCGATAAAGGTGACCACCACGTAGGCGAGCGTGGCCGCCAGCGAGAAGCGCAGCACGGATTGAATGCGGTTTGCGCCGGAACCGGAGGGCGTCGGGTGGACGTGCATGGAAATAGTATACCGGGGATGGGTATCTGAAACCAAGTGCAGGGAAATGCAAGACGGACTCAGAAGCCGGCCCAGCGCAGATAGAAGGCGATCAGCCGCTCGCCCCATAAACTGCTGACAATGCCGCCGATGCAGAGAAATGTACCCAGCGGCAGTTTGGTGAGCGCGATTTTTTCTGATCGGCTGCGCGCAGCGGGAATGAGCAGCAGCACGACCGCGACCAACGCTCCGAGAATGACTCCCAGGCCGAAGGCGAGCAGCGCGCCGGGAAGGCCGAGCCATGCGGCCAGCATCGCCATCAGTTTGGCATCGCCTAGGCCTAGCCCCTCGCGACGGCGAATGAGCCAGTAGAGCCAGCGGATGAGCAGGATGAGGGCAAAGGCGGCGAGGATGGCGAGCAATCGTGAAGTGGCGGCATAAAGAGGACCCATCCCAATTTTCAGTGCGCTTTCGTCTAGATCGACCGTTGCATTAAACAGAATGAAGCCCAGCACAATGCCAGACCAGGTGAGCCAATTTGGCAGCCAAAGGTGTTCAGCATCCAGGGCGGCAAGTGCCACCAGCGACCAATAAAAGAAAAGCTGGAAAAGGAGGGCGATCAGCAACATTGGCATCCGCTCGGAAGGTATGTCCATGATGCCAGAGGGATTGAATGTTTGCCATGCAGCAAGAATCCATAACGCAGCAACCGCCAGCTCTACCAGCGGATAGCGCCAGCCGATCCAGCTTTTGCAGGTGCGGCAGCGGCCGCCGAGCGCCAACCAACTGAGGAGCGGAATGTTCTCCCACCAGGCGAGTGAGCGCCCGCATTGGCGGCAGTGGGAGCGCGGATGGACGACGCTTTCGCCCGCGGGCCAGCGGCTCAGGCACACGTTCAGAAAGCTGCCGAAGCAGAGGCCCAGCAGGCCCGCAAAGATCGTTCCCAGGATGCGAATCATCGTCGAGGTTGAGTATATCGCTCTTCAGCGAAAGGGCCGGTTGAGACTTGTGGTTTCCCACCCTTGCAACAAGAACAAGAACGTCGCAAGGATGAGGCACCCCAGATTTGAGGGGCAACCCGCCCAAGCTACACTAGAGTTGTATGAGCCATCCGCCAGAACGCTCGCCCCAAGAGGGTTCCGCGACCCTCGCCTCTGACACGGCGCAGGCGGCGGCGCTGTTTGAGCAGTCGGTCAAGATCATGGCGCGGCTGCGCGCGCCCGATGGCTGTCCCTGGGACCGCGAGCAGAGCTTCGACTCGATTCGCAAGTACACGCTGGAGGAGACCTACGAGGTCTTCGACGCAATCGAACGGCGCGACTTTCCGCACCTGGCCGAAGAGTTGGGCGATCTGTTGCTGCAAGTGCTGTTTTATGCCGAGATGGCCGCCAACGAGGGCCATTTCACCATAGCCGATGTGCTGGAGCAGTTGAACAACAAGCTGGTGCGGCGGCATCCGCACGTCTTTGGCGACGAGGCGGCGCGAGCGGCGGGCAATCGGGCCGAAGTGGACGCGGTGGAAGGTTCGGCTGCAACCGTGCTGCGCAATTGGGAGCAGATCAAAGCAGCGGAGGCATTGCATGCAGCGAACGCGGCTTCGCCGCAAAAGGCATTGCATGCAGCAGATGCGCCTTCGGCGCAAAAGCCTCCAGTGTCGCGGTTGGATTCGGTGCAGCGGGCGATGCCGGCTCTGGCGGAAGCGGCCAAGCTGGGCGCAAAGGCGCGCCGGGCGGGCTTCGACTGGCCTGAGTGGCGCGATCTGTTGCCCAAGCTGGTGGAGGAGACGGCGGAGTTGGAGGCCGAGGCCTCTTCAGACGATCCGGCGCGCCAACCGGCGGTCGAAGCAGAGCTGGGCGACCTGCTGTTTACCGTGGTGAACCTGGGCCGCCACTTGAATGTGGACGCGGAGATGGCACTGCGCGGCTGCAATCGGCGCTTCCGCGAGCGCTTTCGCGAGATGGAACTGGCCTCGGAGCGGCCGCTGGAAGAGCTTTCAGCGCCTGAACTTGAGGAGTTGTGGGCCGCGGCGAAGCGCAAGCTGGCAGGATATTAGAAAGCATCTGAACAAGTATCGCCGAGCAAGATACATTCCCTCTGGGGTTCGCAATTCTTCCGATTTATGTTGAGTCCGGCGTGGACCGGGATGTCTACGCTACAGGCGGCCGGGAGGCCGGCGTTACTTGTTCCCTGTTCCCCTACTCCCTGCCCTTTTTGCGGATTTCGATGTTGAGGCGCTTGATCTTCTGGTTGAGGGTGGAGAGGGGAATGTGGAACTGCTCGGCGGCGTCGGTCTGGTTGCCGTTGCAGCGCTCCAGCTTCTCGATGATGACGCGGCGCTCGAAGTCTTCGAGGATGTCGAAGAGCGAGGCGTCGGGGTTGTGTTCGAGCAGGGCATCCTGGAAGCGGCGTCCGGTGATCTGGCCGGGGAGGAGCTCGGAGCCGATGACCGGACCGGTGGAGAGCACCACGCCACGCTCAATGGAGTTCTCGAGTTCGCGGACGTTGCCCGGCCACTCGTAATCCATGAGGGCGCGCAGGGCGTCGGCGGAGAGATGGCGCGGCTCGAAGCCGTTTTCGTTGGCGTAGAAGTCGAGGAAGTGCTGCGCGAGCAGGGGAATGTCTTCGCGGCGGGCGCGCAGTGGCGGCAAGTCAACGGTAATGACGTTGAGGCGATAGAAGAGGTCCTCGCGGAAGCGGCCCTCCTGCACCTCCCTGCGGAGATCGACGTTGGTGGCGGCGAGGATGCGCACGTCCACTTGAATTTCCTGGACGCCGCCCAAGTGCATGAAGCGGCGATCCTGCAGGACGCGCAGAATCTTGGCCTGGGTATCCATGCCCATGGTGGCGATCTCGTCCATGAAGAGCGTGCCGCCGTTGGCGACCTCGAAGAGGCCTTTTTTGGCGGCGACGGCGGAGGTGAAGGCGCCTTTGACGTGACCGAAGAGCGTGGATTCGAGCAGCTCGCTGGGCATGGCGCCGGTGTTGATGGGGACGAAGGGTTTGTCTTTGCGCGGCGAGTTGGCGTGAATGGCCTTGGCGATTAGTTCCTTGCCGGTGCCGCTCTCGCCCTGAATCAAAATAGTGGAACGACTGGGCGCGACCTGGGCGACGAGATCGAAGACCTTGAGCATGATCTCGCTTTTGCCCACGATGTTGCTGAAGTTGTAACGCTGCTTGAGGGTGCGCTTGAGTTGGAGGTTCTCTTCCTCGGCGCGATGGCGGGCGACAGCGGAGCGGATGTCGGCCAGCAGCTTTTCGTTGTCCCAGGGCTTCTGGACGAAGTTCTCCGCGCCAGCGCGGATTGCTTCTACGACGTTTTCCACGGTGCCGTAGGCGGTAATCATGATGACCGGCAGATCGGGCTGGCGCTCCTTGATCAGGGGAAGCAGCTCCATGCCGGATTGCCCGGGCAGGGCCAGGTCGAGCAGTACTAAATCGAAGTTCTCCGCGTCCAGATTGCGCAGGCCCTGCTCACCGTCCACGGCCAGGGTGACAGCGTAGCCCTCGAGCGAAAGCAGCACTTCGAGCGAGTCGCGAATGGCGGCTTCGTCGTCGATGACCAGAATGGAGGCCAGGCTGGCGTTGGCGGAGAGAGCAGATGGATTCAAAGACGATTCGACCTCAGGCATGAACGGAATTCCTCAGCAGCGGAAACTCAAGATGAAAGGTTGTGCCGGCGCCGAGGGTGCTCTCGACATGAATTTTTCCGGCGTGCTCCTGGATGATGCCGTAGGAGACGGAAAGTCCCAGGCCGGTGCCGCGGCGGTCGCCGGCCCTGGGAGTGGTTTTGGTGGTGAAAAACGGGTCATAGATGCGTTTGAGATGCTCGGCGGCGATACCGCTGCCGGAGTCGGCCACCAGCGCGGCCACGTAGTGATCACTCGTGTTGGCCATTGTGGCTACGCGCAGACTGCCCCCGCCGGGCATGGCCTCCTTGGCGTTGAGCAGCAGATTGAGAAAGACCTGTTGCAGCTTGCCGGGATTGCCGTGAATGGCGGGCAACTCGTTGGCCAGCTCCAGATCGACGGTAATCCTGGCGGTCTTGAACTGATGTTCGAGCAGCGAGAGCGTGTCGCGGATGACCTGATTGAGGTCGGTTTCACGGAATTCAGTGGTCGAAGTGCGCGAAAAGTTCAACAATCCGTTGGCGATCTCGGCGGCGCGGAAGCTCTGCTGGGTGATCTTGTCGAGCACCGGAGCCAGGCGTGCGTCGTCCTTGAGTTGCTTGGAGAGCATCTGCGCATAGGAGGAGATGACGGCCAGCGGGGTGTTGATCTCGTGGGCAACGCCGGCGGCTAGCAGGCCAATGGAGCTGAGCTTGTCAGCCTGCGCCAGTTGGGTCTCCAGCGTGACGCGCTCGGTGATGTCGTCCACCAGAATGATGCGGCCCACGGAAACAAAGTCGCGCGAGAGCAGCGGCGCCACGGCGATGTTGGCGGTGCGCTGCTCGCCAGCGCGGGTGGTGAGGCGGAATTTGTAGAGGTGATGGACGCCCTGCTCGCTGCGGAAGCTGTCAATCGCTTCGACAAACTCCAAAGGGAAGACGTCGCGCAGCAATTGGCCGATGGCCTCGGCGCGGCTGAGGGCATGCATGACCTCCATCTGCGCATTCCAGCTTTCAATACGGTCGTCGAGATCGAGGGCGAGGATGCCGACGTTGATGGACTCGACGATGTTCTCGTTGAACTCCTTGAGGCGCTCGAATTCGCCGATTTTTTCTTCGAGGCGGGCGTAGAGGCTGGCGTTTTGCAGAGCGATGCCGATGTAGCTGGCCAGGGATTCAAGCAACTCGACATCTTCGCTGGAGAGGAAGTCGCCGCCGATGGTGCGGCCCAGACCGATAACCGCGATGGTGCGCGTGCTGGCGCCGTCTTGAACGCGGCAGGGCAGGTAATAGTTGAGGTCGAGCAGGGCGGCGGCGCGCTGCTGCGCGGCGGGCAGATGGAGAGCGGCCTGGGCGTTTTCCAGGAAGATGTGCGAGTGGTCGGCGGCGCGGTCGAAGTCGAGGAAGCCGAGGTCAAGAGCGGCGCCATCGCAATCCCGCGCAACCTGCGCCTCGACCGGAAGCCCGTGCGCGGCGGCCAGATAAAGGCAGGAGCGATCGCGGGTCAGAAAGACCGCGACGCGCGCCACCAGCAGCGTGCTGGGCAGCCGCTCGACAATGGATTCGAGCAAAGCGGCCAGATCAGTCTCAGAGCTGAGGCCGCGGCCAAACTCGATGAGCGCCTTGCGGTAGTCGTAGCGCTGACGGTCGAAGATGCGGTCCACCCAGCTTTGGATGCGGCGCTTGAGGGGGTCGAAGATGGCCGCGACCACCAGAATGGAGAGCACGAGCCCCCACTCGCGGATGGTGTCTGGCAGGCGGGTGTGAACCAACAGCGTGACCAGGGCGATGATGCCGAAGTAGCCGCCCAGAATGAGGCTGGTGGCCAGCGTGTAAGCCACGCCGCGCTTGAAGATGAGGTCGGTGTCCATCAGCCGGTAGCGAATGATGGCCCAACTGAAGGTGAGCGGCAGAATGACGATGGAAAGCCCGGCCAGATTGGTGTAGAGGCTGGGCACGGGAATATCGAAGAGAAAGGGAACGGCGAAAAAAAGCGTAAAGGGCACGACAGCTAGCAGCGCGCCGCGATAGAGCCACTTCAACTGCTGGCGCTGCAAGGGGGCTTTGGCCAGCGAGTAGCTGCGCACGAAGAGGCCGGCGGCCATCAGGTAAAGGGCAGCTTCGTAGGCGACACTGACCCGGTCGAGCTGATGCAGCAGCAGGCCGGTGGCTTCGCGCGTGCCAATCGACCAAATCCAGAGGCCGAGCAGCCCGGCGCCGGGGGCGTATATAAACGGCAGCAGCCAGCGGCGGCCAAATTTCTTGAGCCGCTCCTCGGGAAAGCTGAGGGCAAAATGCAGAAAGAGCGCCGGTTGCAGGGATTCAGCCGCGACGTTGCACCAGAAGACGGTCCAGTCAAGAGTATGGAAGACGCCGGTGTACTTGAGAGCGTAGAGCGCGAAGGAGACCAGGCAGAAAAGGTAGAAGTGAGTGGCGCGCGGCGCCGTCCAGCGGCGGAAGAGGACGTAGATGCCGATGCTCAGATAGATCAGCCCGATGACGCGCAGCACCGAGGCCATGACGCGGTCGGCCGGCTCCGGGATCACCTCGACCGGCCTGTCCAATTGAATGCCGTTGCGGGAGATCTGGTAGTAAATCCGGAAGTAGCTGCCGGTGCGGTAGAGGGCGTGCTCCAGGTTTTCAACGCGCGCCACGGGGGTGTACTTCAAGTTGGACGGCAGCGGCTCCGGCTCGGCCTCACTGTGCTGGCCAGTCTCGTCGGGCAGTTCCTTGACCCCAGCCAGCAGGGGATGCGGCTTCATTCCGGAAAGCAAATCAGATCCGGCGCTTACGCCCGTCAGCAGGTCGTGCTGAAGGATGCCGGCGCGCTCACCGGGGCTGTTGGGTAGCACTTTGTCGGCCACGAGGCCCTGGCCGCCAGGCGCCTCACGCCACCAGACGCCGTCGTCGGGTTGCTGGGTGTGGCGCTCCTCATTGAAGTTCAATGCCGCCAGCAGCACCAGCCCAGCCGTTACCACGGCCAGCAGTGTCAACTGCAAACGGTTGTTGAAACTCGTCTCCATGAGGGGAACACCATCGATCATTCTGTTCTATAGCACGTCCGTTGCCATGTGGGAGAACGGTTCTGAATAAGACAGACGAAGGACAATTGACTGAGAATACGCAAGATACAGACGTCTGTACGCGGAAAAAGTCAACGAACATCACCGGGAATATCGAGAAATATACAATATATTGCAGGTTCATGCAGAAAATGGGATCAACATACTGATAATGGTAGACTCGAGCGCGGCCGATGCACCGCGGTTTGCAGGCAGAGCGGGAGCGAATCTTGCCGGTTTTGAGGGGCTTGGAGTAGGATGGGCTGGTTCCAATCGATGGATTGAGGAGAGAATTGAATGAATCGCAGAAACTTTGTCAGGAGCGCGGCGTTGATTCCACTCGCCGTCGGCAGCGCGGGACCTTCTTTTGCTTCGCTCGCCACCGGTGAGTCTGAGAAGAACGGCTTGCAGCAGGTCGCCGATGCTCCCTTGCGCGAGCGGTTTGAGCTTGCCCTGCACAGAGTTCTGGCGGGAGATTCGCCGGTGTATTCCGAGGAGCTGGTTCTGGCTGATGTTCGTCCCGTGCCGGAGCGCCGCTTTACCGAGTACAGCGGAGATGTCTCGGGGCGGTATATTGGCGCACTGGCCACCGCTGCCCGGTTTTATGGGAGGCCCATTGCGGGGCTGGACGGGCTGGTCAGCAAGGTGATCGCGTTGCAAAAGCCCGATGGGTACTTCGGCGCGGGCTTCCACTACGACCAGCCGAAAGACGATGAGTTGGCCCTTTTGTGGGGCAATGGGCGGCTGCTGGTGGGCTTGCTGGAGTACTACCAACTTAAGCCGTCGCCGGAGGTGCTTGCCGCGTGCAGGCGCCTGGGCGATTGGCTGGTGCGCATCAGTCCGCTGATGCTTTCGCAGGAGATACGCAGTGAGTTTGGGGCGCAGCATTTTGCCACCAGTTACATCTGCTGGATGCAGCAGACCGAAGGGCTGAGCAAGTTGTATCAGGTGACCCAGGACGGGCGCTACCGGAAGCTGGCCTCGGAGATTGCGGCAGTGATCGTGCGGCGGCCCAGCGATCATGTGCATGGTTACCTGACCAGCCTGCGAGGGGTGATGGATCTTTATGGCGCCAGCGGGGAGGCGCGATTTCTGGCTCAGTGCGAAGGCGCATGGGCTGAGATTGCCGAGTCGCAGGACGCGCTGATCACCGGGGGCGTTCCCGAGAAGTGGAGTCCCGGCAACCATCGCACGGAAGGTTGCGGCGAGGCCGATTGGGTGCGCCTGAGCCTTTCGTTGTGGAAGGCCACCGGCAATCGGAAGTACCTGCGGATGGCCGAGCGCTCGGTCTTCAACGAACTGGCCTTCAACCAGTTCGCCACGGGCGATTTTGGGAACCGGGTTTACACCGAGACCGGCGTGCCCGCCGACGGAGCCGTACGCGCGTGGTGGTGCTGCACGTTGCATGGTCTACGCGCGATTCCCGATATTCAGGCCAGCGCCTTCCGCGCCCAGCAGGGTGGTCTGTATTACGATCTGCCGGTTGATGGCGGCATCGAGACGCCGGCCTGGTCGGCTACGGCGGCCTCCTCGCTGGCGCGGGAGGGAACGATCCGCATTCGGCTTGCTCGCACTCGCCAGGCGCCGGCGCCCCTCTTCATTCGCCGCCCGGAGTGGGCCAGCGCTCTGGATATTCGTCTCAACGGCAGCGTCCTGCCCTTTACGGAAGAGGGCGGCTACGCGCGAGTGGAGCGCAGATGGCGGACAGGCGAGGTCCTCACGGTGCGGTATGCCATGCAGCTACGCTGTGAGCCGAGCGGAGCGGGCCGGGTTTCCTACTTTTTCGGGCCCTGGCTGCTGGGCGCTCCGGCGTCAGAAAACTTCGATTATTTCAATGAGCTGACCCTGAACAACCGGCTGCTGCGGGGCAAGGAAGAACGATTTTCCGCCGCAAGGCAGCCCGGCCATCCATTTCGTGTGCCCATCGCAGCCACGGCCGTTCCCTACATTCCGGCCGAGTACCCGCTGCAGCCCGGGAGGGTTGTGCTGCGCGCCCTTGCCGAGCAGTCTGGGCAGCCCACTACCTCGTGGGAGTTGCGATTTTTAACGCAGGAGCAGGGGTAGAGCTTTTTCCCTGCGCTGTAAACTTGCGCGCACAGCGAGCGTCTACCTTAGTGATGGCAGCCGGCGCAGCATTGGACGCGATGAGCATGACCACGGCACAGGAGCTTGCCGCCGAGGAGTTTACGGCTGTCGTTACGCGGCACCGTGCGCAGATCTTCCGTTTTCTGCTCTCGTCGACGCGCGACGTGGACCTGGCCGAGACGCTGACCCAGGAATGCTTTCTGAAGGCGCATCGCAACTGGGCGAGCTTTCGCGGCGAATCCACTGCGCTGACCTGGCTGATGCGCATCGCCATCAACTTGCAGAAGGACCACTGGCGCAACCGGCGGGTGCAGTTCTGGAAGCAGGCGCGTACCAGCGCGGTGGATGTGAACGAGGCCGGTGAGTGGCTGCCCAGCGGGGAGCGCTCAGCCGAGCAGTTGATGCTGGCGCGGGAACGAGTGCGACAGGTAAGCAAAGTGGTGTCGGAGTTGAGCGAGCGGCAACGAACGATCTTTCTGCTGCGCTTTGTGGAAGAGATGGAATTGGGCGAGATTGCCAGGGCCACCGGTCTGTCGGACGGCACGGTGAAGGCGCACCTTTCGCGGGCCGTAGCCCGAGTGCGCGCGGAAGTTGGGGGAAAGTGATGAGCTTGATGGATGAAAAGAGCGGAGTTGGCGGGGTTGGCAGCGGAGCGGATGCACTGGATGAAGCGCTGCGAGATTACCGCTTGAGTGTTCATGCCTGGAGCGACGCAGCCTATGGCCATGCCCGGACGGTGGTGGTGGCTCCGCAGAGACGGCTATGGCGGCTGGCGACCGGGTGGGCGCTGGGATGTGTGCTGATTGCCGGCGGCGCGTCCGCGGGAATCTGGGAGCATCATCGACAGGCGACGAGGGCGGCCGCTGCGCGCGCGGCGGAAGTTGAGCGGCTGGCGGCTGCGCAGCGGGTGCAGTTGGCGCAGGAGGAAGATGAAGATTTGCTGGCCCAGGTGGATAGTGATGTAGCGCAGGAGGTTCCCAGCGCCCTGGAGCCGCTGGCGCAACTGATGGCTGCCGACGAGAGCCGGCACACGCGCAATCAGAAAAAAACGATCAGTTCCTCATACTAGCGAGGAAGAGGAGAAGGCGATGAATCGATTCAAAGCGATACGGTTGGGATGGGCAGTTGCGGGAGTATTAGTGGCGGGATCGGTGGCGATGGCGCAAGGGCCAAGTGCTGATGTTGGACCGGGAAATGGATCTGGTCCGGGCTTCGGACAGCATCGGCCCCCAATGGAGCGGGCCTTCGGGCCGCAAGGCGATCACGGGCGCTGGTGGAATCGACCGGAAGTGGTGGCAAAGTTGAAGCTGACCGACGAACAGCGGAAGGCCTTTGACGGGATTCTGCTGGAGCATCGGGTAAAGCTGATCGATCTGCGCGCCGGAGTGGAGAAGGCGGAGTTGGAGATGGAGCCGCTGATGGGCGCCGAGCAGCCGAACGAGGCAAAGATTCTTGCACAAATTGACAAGGTGGCGCAGACTCGGGCCGAACTGGAAAAGGCGAATGCACGTTTTCTGCTGGCCATCCGGGCCAAGCTGACGCCGGAGCAGTGGAAGCAGTTGCAGGCTGACCGCGCCAACCATGCGCAGCAGCCCGGCGGCTGGGCAGGGCGCGGGCAGGGCGCGAACCGGCATGGGTCGGGCGACATGAAGCCGGGCGGCCTGAACCGCCGCCAGACACCGCCGCCTCCTCCACCAAGCGCGGGAGCCGATGCGGCCCCGGGAGCGGGAGACATGCAGTAGAGCGAACTTATCCAGCAAGAGAGCAGCATGCGGTTGCAGACGCGACCGGTGGCGGCAGGAGGCGAACCTCTTGCCGCCGTTTTTTTGAAAGGCGGAGGGTTGAATTGCGGGGTTGAGGGCATTGGAGTGAGCATGAGCGCGCGTTGCTGTATTGAAGCGCGACAAACGCGTGGAGCGTAATGAAACAGCGAATGAATCGCATCTGGACAGGTTATGAAGCGAAGCGAGACAGCTTGAATTGAAGCGCGACAAACGAGAGCAAAAATATCCTGAAAATTTATGACTAAAGTTATTTTCCGAAGGACCGATGAAAGGTGTGGATGCGGAATCGCCCATCCGGTTGAAACGGAAAGCCTGCGGCAGGATGGATTCATTCCCCAGGCGGAGCGCGATTCACGTCATCAAGAAGGAGCACATTCATGGCCCTCGGTGTTTTGAACAATCTGTCAGCGATTTACGCAGAGAATAACCTGAACAATACCAACAACAGCTTGCAGACGGTGCTGGAGCAGTTGTCATCGGGTTCAAAGATCAACTCTGGAGCGGATGACGCCGCGGGTCTCTCGTTGGTCAACGGCCTTGAGGCCAACCAGACAGCCCTGACGCAGTCGTCGACCAATGCCACGGAGGGCGTTGGACTGCTACAGGTAGCCGATGGCGCTCTGTCGCAGGTGACAAGCCTGCTGGACCGCGCCATTACGCTGGCGACCGAAGCCTCGAACGGCACCCTGAACACCACCCAGGAGGCTGCGGCCAACCAGGAGTACCAGTCGATTCTCTCCGAGATCAACAATATTGGATCGACGACGACGTACAACCAGAATCAGGTATTCACCGGTTCGCAGGCGGGCGTCTCCATCTATACCGGAGACTCGTCCTCGGCTGGCGCGTCAATTGACAACTTGTATTTTGCCAAGCTGACTTCGGCCAGTGTGGGCGATGCGGGCGGATCGGTCCAGCAAAGCAACTCTGGCTTGTTTGTCGATCTTTCAGCAGACGCTGCCGGTCCGGTGCTGAGCGATGCCGCCGCACAAACCAATGACATTGGCGGCACAGGTATCACGTTTACGATCACCAATGCCGACGGCACTACGAGTACCCTGACCACGACGGCGGCAACGGTCAGCGGCCTGATTTCGGAGATCAACAAGGACGGCATTCCGGGCGTGACGGCCAGCTTCACCACCGCGTCGGCGGTAGGCGACGAGACCGTGGCTGGTGGCGACACGGGCATTCTGCTGACCAATACGAACAGCAGCGTCGCCATCACCGCGGCCAACGCCAATGTGACCGACACTTCCACCAATGCCACCACCTCGAATTACACCTCTTCGTCCGCAACCACGACCATCAGTTACGTAACGGCAACCGGCGGCGACCTGAATGCGGATCTATCGAACACGAATCTGACCACCGCGGGCAACGCGCAAAATGCGCTGTCGGTGCTGAATGACGCCATCACCTATGTGGCGGCTCAGGATGGATACATCGGCGCGCAGATCAATACGCTGAACTCGATCAGCCAGGTGATGAGCACCCAGCAGGAGAACGTGCTCTCAGCGCAAAATGCGATTCAGGCCACGGATTATGCCTCCGCGACGTCAAATATGTCCAAGTATGAGATTCTCAGCCAGACGGGCATCGCCGCATTGGCGCAGGCTAACAGCGTGGAGCAGGAAGTGACCAAGCTCCTGCAATAAGACCAGGTGTGTTGTAAACGCAAGATTGCAGTTTTTCAAAGACAACCCAGGGACGGGCGGCGGCAGGAGAAAACTCTTGCCGCCCATTTTTTCTGCGGCGCAGGAGGGGAAAGCTACAGGCGCTTCATGAAGGCTTGCGCCTCTTTCAGTCGCGGGAAGAGTTTTTCGTCGGCCTTGAACTCGCGGGAGTGGACGCAGCGGCGCAGGCCGCGCAGCTTGACCGGGTGCTTCAGGTGGAGCATCTCGTGGTAGAGCAGGTACTCGATGGCGTAGCGCGGGCTGGAGGGCCGGTCGAAGACGCGGCTGACGACGATGGTGTTGTGCGCGGCATCGTAGTGGCCCAACGACCGCTTGGCTACTTTTTCGCTCCAGGTGAGTTCGGGCCGGCCCAACATTCCGCCGAAGAACCGCGCGTTGAGCGCGTCGAAGACTTCTTCAAGATGGTAGAAGTGGCCTTCGGGACCGAAGAATCGTTTGTTGCCGCGCGCGCCTCGAATCTGCTCGGTCTGGCGGGTGACGGCGGCGCTCATGGTAAACCGCTTGTAGCGCAGCTCATGCGCCTGGTCGATGGGCTTTTTATAGAGCTTGGCGAGAAGAATGTGAGCGATGGCGCGGATGACCGGCTCTGGCGCACCTTCCAGCAAGTCCGAAAGGCTGACCTGAATTTCTCCTTCGCGCAGTCGAATCCGGGTATTCAGCGAGGTATAGCGCCGGAAACGGACGAAGATGGGCGGCATCGGCGCCCTGGGGCGCAAGAATCGGTACTCCTCCTGAAAGATGGGAACAAAGTCAGCAGCCACACTTACAAGTTTACAGCTAACAGCAAACAGCTTAAGGTTCGCCGGTTACGGAGCTTTCACTGTGAGCTGTAAGCTGTCTGCTATTTCTTTCTCTCCAGCACGAGCAGCCGCTGGTGTGCCTGCCACTCTTCGTTGGGAAATTTGCCCGCCGCTGAGTCGAGAAAGTGGTGGTAGTAGGCGGCTGCGGAGGCCTTCTGGTGCAAGGTGTCGTAGGCCGTGGCCCAGAGAAAAAAGGTGGTGGGAATTTCAGGAAGATACTTGGAGCGCATGGTAAGCGCGTGCAGAGTGACGGAGGGCTGATTGGTTCTGGAGGCGGCAAAGGCCAGCCCGCTCCAGCCGTCGGCGTTGGCTGGATCGAGGCGCGTGGCCTTGTCAAAGGCCGCGAAGGCCGCGGGAAAGTTGAGCAAGTGGATGAGGTTTTGCCCGTGAGCCACCAGCAGGGCGGAATCGTCGGGCGTGGCCGCGAGCAGCGCCGCGCAGAGCTTGTCAGAGGCAGCGGCGTCACCGGCCTCGGAGAGCACCTCGGCCAGCATACGGCTGATGGGCGCCTCCGCGGGGTGGTCTTGATGCAGCTTCTGGAGCAGCGGCAGCGCCTCGGCCTTGTTCTCGGCGGCCAGCACTGTGGCCAGTTGCGCGGTCAGCGGCGGATCATTGGGCAAGCGCGCCAGCGCCGCGCGCAAAAAGCTTTCCGCTTCGGGATACTGCTTGCGCTCAATCAGCAGATGGGCCAGGCCGGCGTTGGCCGCGGCCGAGTTGGGCTGCGCGGCCAGGACGCGGCGATAGGCCTGTTCGGCGGCGTCAAGCTGGCCAGATTGGGCGGCCAGTTCGGCGGCCAGCAGCGTGTCGGCCGGAGTTTCAGGCGAGAGCTTCAACGCCTGTAGTAAATCATTGGAGGCTTCGGCCGCATCATTGGCGCGGTCAATCTCAGCCAACGCCCGCCATGCGCGCGCCGCAGCCTCGGCACCCGACTGACCGGGATCGAGCTGGGTGGCGGCGACCAGCTCCGTTCTGGCCTCGGAGAGTTTGTTTTGGCGCGCCAACAGCAGCCCCAGCTCAATGCGCGCCTCGAACGAGTGCGGATTTGCCTCGACCGCCCGCCGGTAGAACTTGGCCGCATCCTCCAGGCGATTCTGCGCGTCGGCCACGTAGCCCGCATCAAAGAGCGCCCGCGCATCATCGGGATGGGCCGCCAGCCACGGATCGAGCTTGCTCTCCGCCGTCTTCCAGTCGGATTGAACGATGGCCGCCTCCGCCTCCGCCACCTGCGCGGAGACGGGCTGAGCCGCGGCGGCGGGAGTCTGCGCTCCTGCATCGGAGGCGGAACTCTGGGCAACTGCGGCAAGCGCGGCGGAAAGCAGAACGAGTGTGGCGAATCTACGCACGGAAGGCCTCAACTGTTAGTTTACCGGGGCTGAGGCTGGGCGTGTCACATTTCGCTGGTTCATCAATGTGCACTGTTGCTTATTTATTACTTGCCGGCATCAGGTCTGCTCCAGAACACGTTGGGTCTGGATCTAACGGTGCAGAAAGCATCATGTATCCATCCTTCACCTCGTGCACAAGGAAATAATGGCTGGCAATAGCTTTCGACTCTCCTCCGGGCTTGCCAGTAACGATCTTTTCCAGCGTTGAATTGATTTGTATCTGAAATGTGCCAGGCGTTGCACACGCTTGAACCGGCCCAAAACTGTGAATGACGAACTGGTCTTCATTTGGCTTGAATGTCGGGTTGAACGAATTATGAACCTTTTGCAGGGGATCTACAGCTTGGGCAACAGAAAAACTCCGCGATTCAGACCATGGCGCGATAAGCCACTCTTCTACAAAGCCGCGCGCATTGATGCTAATCGGCCCCACCCGGCGCACCTTATCGTTGCCGTCAACGCTATACCGGTAGATTACGCGGCGCTCGAAGCAATTAACAACATCAAAAGACATACAGTCAGCATTCAAGCGCAATTCGAATGTATTTCCCGAAGATTTGATTTGCGGCTCAATATCGCCGCGGGAATATCCTCTCTCGGTATGCCATAGAACTCGCGGAGTAGCAGGATTAGGGCCGGGGGAAAGCAAATCCATCTTGAAACCGCTGAAGCGCGAAGTACACCAGGGAGTACCATGCGCAACAACAACGCGCCATTTAGTATCTATGCATCCTGAAGTTGAAGAACCGGGAAGAACCGCGGATACAAAGAAATCTCCGAATGCATCTGAAATCTCTTTTAAAGGCGGTGATTGCCAGCGTAGTTTCTGTTTCCAGACTCCACTATTAACCTCGTAAGCCAATAGCAAACTATCATTTCCACATTCGATATTGGTCGAATACTGGATTTCAAGAATCCCGGCAACACCCGGCGGACGATTTACCTGAATCCGCAGATTTTGGCCATAGGACCCATAAATTCGTCGAAGCGATGGTCATCCTTGGATATGACTGTATTTGCAGGCGGTTCCGGTGGATTGGCGTGAAGCAATTTGACCAGATCTTTCTGCAATTTATTCGGTTCGATCGATGGTTTTGCACACGCCATCACATCGTCCGTGGTTCGGCTCAACCCGTCTTTGAGTTGAGTGATCTTGTCTGCCAATGTGGGCGGGATGTGTTCATCCATCTCGCTCACTTCAGTTTTCTCAAGTTCTTTCTGAAGCGTCAGGACTCGCGCAGCAGCTTGTGACAGTGAACTGGTATTGCATAGGTTCTGCGCGTTGCAGTGAGCGGCAAGCGGCAGTAGCAACATCCAAATAAAGCGCTTCATAGGCGTAATTATATCTCTGATTATCAATATGGTTTTTTGAAAAAGGCCAATACGTCTACCACGTTTAAACTAAAGCTGTGAAAGCCTTTATCGATTCTGCCGCAGCTTCGCAGTGTTCTTTCCACTCCGCCACATAACATTAGAGTACTGGGAGGGGGTTGGCCAGAACGGCTGAGGATTGACGCGCGAAGGCTGGGAGACCACAAATCTCCAGCGAGCAAAGCGAGCAGCTGCTCCATGCAATGGCCGCACCGCAGGTGCCTTATAATAGACAATGCCGTCTGTACCCTGAGCCTCGCAGTGGGGCCGGCTATGCGGGCGGCGCGAGATTCCCCTCGGTGCCTCCCTTTGAATGACGCCATCATCATCCGCGGCGCGCGGACCCACAACCTGAAGAACATCTCCTGCGAGATTCCGCACGGCAAGCTGACGGTGGTCAGCGGCGTGTCGGGGTCGGGCAAGAGTTCGCTGGCCTTTGACACCATCTATGCCGAGGGGCAGCGGCGCTATGTCGAGTCGCTCTCCTCCTACGCGCGGCAGTTTTTGGAGCGCATCGAGAAGCCGGATGTGGATCTGATCGATGGCCTTGCGCCGGCCATCGCCATCAAGCAGAAGAATTCGACGCGCAACCCGCGTTCGACCGTGGCCACGGCCACCGAGGTCTACGATTATCTGCGCCTGCTCTACGCGCGCTGCGGCACGGTGCATTGCGTACACTGCGACGGGCTGGTCAAGCGCGACTCGATGGACGAGATTGCCGAAGCCACGCTTGCCTTGGGTGAGGGAACGAGGCTGAACGTGCTCTTCCCGGTGCGACCCGCAGCAGTTGCGCCGGCGCTGGAAGCCAAGCCGGTGCGCCGCGTGACAAAAGCCGGAGGCAAAGCGCCCGCCAAGCCCGCTACCGACTCGCCACTCTCCGAGAGCCTGAAGGCTCGCTTGGTCGAGTTGCGCGCATCAGGCTTCAACCGCCTCTACCAGCAGGGCGCCATCTTCGAGTTTTCAACGCCCGAGTCGCTCATCGATCTGGACTTCTCGCTGCCCGTTTTTATTCTGTTGGATCGCATTGTCGTCAGCGCGGAGAACCGCGCCCGCATTGTGGACGCGGCGGAGATCGCCTACCGCGAGTCGGGCGAGGTGATCTTTGAGGAGCAGCCGCGCGACAGAGGAGTGGGGGATGAAGCCGCCCGGCCGCGCCATCGTTTTTCAGCGGCTTTTGAGTGCAAGAGCTGCCATCTTCCAGGCTGCGAGCCGGAGCCGCACCTCTTCAGCTTCAATAATCCTTTCGGAGCGTGTCCGCGCTGTCAGGGCTTCGGCAACACCATGGATTTCGACCTGAACCTGATTATTCCCGACAAGGGTTTGACTCTGGCCGATGGCGCGATTGATCCCTGGAACCGGCCCAAATACCGGCCCTGGTTTACTGATCTGCGCAAACGCGCGGGGGAGCTTGAGGTGCCTCTGGACGTGCCCTGGCGCGAGTTGTCCGATGCGGCACGCGAGACGGTGCTGCACGGCAAGGGGACATTCGCAGGCGTCTACGGGTTCTTCACGCAGATGGAGCGCAAAAAGTACAAGCTGCACGTGCGCGTGATGCTGAGCAAATACCGGGGCTACGCCGAGTGCACGGAGTGCCGCGGCCAACGCCTGAGGGCTGAGGCGCGCAGCGTTCGCGTGAATGGATTGAGCATTTGTCAGGCCGCCGAGCTGACCATCGCCGAAGCCAAGAAATTCTTTGGCGAGCTGCATCTGTCGCCGATGCAGGAGGAGATCGCCGGGCCGATTTTGCACGAGGTTCGCCAGCGGCTGAATTTTCTGGATGCTGTTGGCTTGGAATACCTGACGCTGGACCGGCTTGCCTCGACGCTCTCCGGCGGCGAGGCGCAGCGGATTCAACTTGCCACATCGCTCGGCTCGCAACTGGTGGGCGCGCTGTATGTGCTGGATGAGCCGTCGATCGGCCTGCATACGCGGGACACGGCGCGGCTGATTGGGATTCTGAAAAACCTGCGCGACCTGGGCAATACGATCCTCGTCGTCGAACACGATGCCGATATTCTGCGCGCGGCCGATCACCTGCTCGACCTTGGCCCCGGCGCGGGCGAGTTGGGCGGCTATCTTCTTGCTGAGGGCGTTCTGGCGGAAATTGAAGCCAATCCGAACTCGCTCACCGGCCGCTATCTCTCCGGCCAGCTCTCGATTCCCGTGCCGACGCGGCGGCGGACACCGGGGCGCGAACGGCTGGTGTTGCGCGGCGCAACGGCCAACAACATCCACGGACTCGATGTGGAGATTCCGCTGGGAATGCTGGTGGCCGTCACCGGCGTCTCCGGCTCGGGCAAGTCGTCGCTGGTGCACCAGGTGCTGTACCGGGCGGTGGCGCGGGCGCTGGGTCAGGGTGATGGGTCCGACCCGTCGAGCGTCTACAAATCCCTTACCGGCGCGGAGCGGCTCAACGACGTGGTGCTGGTCGATCAGACGCCCATCGGCCGCACGCCTCGCTCCAATCCCATCACGTACATCAAGGGCTTTGATCTGGTGCGCGAACTTTTTGCCCAGCAGCCGGAGGCCAAGCGGCTCTCGCTCACGCCGGGTCATTTTTCCTTCAACGTGCCCGGCGGCCGCTGCAACACCTGCGAGGGCGACGGCACTGTCACCGTTGAAATGCAGTTTTTGGCCGATGTCGAGCTGCCCTGCGAGGACTGCAACGGAACCCGCTATCAGACCAAAATCCTGAACGTCGAGTACAAGGGCAAAAACATTCACGATGTGCTGCAAATGACGGTGAAAGAGGCGCTGCGCTTCTTTGCCGGGCAGACGCGCCTGCTGGATAAACTGGCCGTGCTGGACGAGATCGGCCTGGGCTATCTGCGGCTGGGCCAATCGGCCACCACGCTCAGTGGCGGCGAGGCGCAACGCGTCAAGCTGGCCGCTCACCTGGCTCAGGTGCGCGCCATGAACGCCGTTGCCAGGCCGTCGCAGGCCAGCCGCGTGCTTTACATCCTCGACGAGCCGACGACAGGCCTGCACTTTGACGATGTCTCAAAGCTGCTGACGGCCTTCCGCAAGCTCATCGACGGCGGCGGCTCGCTGATCGTCATCGAGCACAATCTGGACGTAATCAAGTGTGCCGACTGGGTGATCGACTTAGGCCCGGAGGGCGGCGCGGCCGGAGGCAAAATCGTCGCCGAGGGAACGCCGGAGGAGATTGCGGCCAATCTGATGTCGCATACGGGCAAGTGGCTGGCGCGGGTGCTATGAGCGGCTTCTGCTTGTCCAACGCCGCTCAGGAATCTTTCCGCTCCGGCTCCCACTCGTCCGCGGGATAGCGGTCTTCACGATTCTCCTGCCGCTCCCACTCGCGGCGCTTCTCGGCTTCTTCGCGCTCTTCGCGGCCATCGCTCATACCTTGATTTTATCTTTCGCGTTCCCAGGTTCCAAACGCGGGACCTGGAGCATCCAGCTTGACTCATGGAAGATCTGCGGCAATCGCCGTGAAATCGTGGAGCAATTTTTCTGGAATGCACCAACACTGGTGAAATCCACAGATAATTCTTCGTTTTGCACTTGCTTCCACAGATTGATCCGTCCTAATCTCCTCGTCAGTTGGTAGTCCTGCAAGGGAATCGGAAACGCAATTCAAGCCTGGCAGGAAGATGCAGGATTCAGTTGAAGGCGGCAGTTCACAGTCGGCTTGTCCGGCGCGTGAAAGGTCGAATGAGATTGAGAATGCATTCAGAGTCAGGCAGGAATGTGCAGGAAGTGTTTGGACACGAAGATTCATCCGCTGGTTAGCCAGAGGATGCAAAGTTCGAGCCAGACAGGGAAGTCATCATCGACCCAGCCGTGAATGCAGGATTCGGGGCAACCCGAAGACGCAAGAGCGGCACCGCCGGAAGGAGTGCGATTCGAGGAAACTCGAAGAACCACCCACCCCGGCGCAGCCGAAGGAAAAGGATCCGGGGCAACCGGGAAACTTACCGAAGGCGCAGCCAGTAGATGCAGGATTCGGGGCAACCTGAAGACTCATCGTAGGCATAGCTGGAGGAACAATCATTCGGGGCAACCCGAAGATTGATCGCCAGCGCCGCTGAAGGATGTGAGATTCGAGGAAACTCGAAGATCCATCGCTGGAGGAGCTAAAGGAAAAGGATCCGGGGCAACCGGAAACTTACTGAAGGCGCAGCCAGTAGATGCAGGATTCGGGGCAACCTGAAGACTCATCGTAGGCATAGCTGGAGGAACAAAGAATCGGGGCAACCCGAAGATTGATCGCCAGCGCCGCCGAAGGATGCGAGATTCGAGGAAACTCGAAGATCCATCGCTGGTGGAGCCAGTAGATGCAGGATGCGAGGAAACTCAAGTCCTCATCGCCAGGCTCATTGGGACGATGTATGGTCCGAGTAACCTGCGAGCTTACCGCATTGAGACGCCAGAGACTCCGGTCTCTGGCGTCTTCGTTTTTTGAGGTTCAATGGGAACAGAGAAGAACGGTTCTCCAATTCCTCTGCCTATGCCAGCTTTGCCAAATGTGGCTTTGTTAAGGGAAAGCCACTCAACGGTTTGTTTTTGGCGTACACCTATTGGAGAACCGCTATAGACCGGAACTTTGCCGTATCCCATCCATTTCGTTTTCTTTCTGGAATGGGTGGGAGGGGATGTTGCATTTATTTGGGGCAGAATCAGTAATGTTCTATTGCTCGGGATGCGGGCACGTATAAATGTTTGAAACTCGTTACTTCATCGCCGGACCAACCACTCCCAACGCGGGCTGCTCGCCGCGCAGAATTCCCACCGCCGCCGGAGGCAGCGGCTTGTCAGCGTTGGCCACCAGCAGGCTTACCTGCCAGATTTCTGTATCTGTGAGCATCCGCTTGAAAGACGGCATACCGGTAAGCCTGATGCCGTTGGCCACCTTCCAATAGCTCTCACCCGGCGGGTCGTCGCTCACTCCCACCACATTATTGCCGTGCTTCTCCCATAGTTGCGGCGCCGGAGGAAACATATTCTCGCCAAGCTGCGAGGGCTTGCCATGAAAGCCGTGGCAGGAGGCGCACTTCTCGCTGTAGATGTGGGCGCCGGCAACCAGGCCGTCTTCATCGGGCTGGGCGACCGGACTCTTCATCGTTTCCCGCTGAATGCGCGCGTCGAGCGGGATGCCGGTCAGCATCCGCTCCTGCGGCAACGGCGAATCCGCCACGGCTATCGGGACATGGCCAAAACGCAACCACCCCAGAACAGCGATCGGCAGCAGCACGATCCCCAGCAGAACTCCCAGCAAAAGACGCCCCATCTTCGTTTTATCCTCCGCTGCCCTTCATCGTAGAGCATTTTTCTTTTGCCTGTGCAGATTCATTGAGCAATCTCGTTAAGAGGAGAGATAGAAGGGCTTTGCTGGACATAAACTGTCCAGATTTGGCACAGTAACTTCGGCCTTCTGGAAGAAGTACTGCGACGAGGCGCACACGCTGCTTGGCCAGAACCGGCTCGCCGCCAAAGGCTCGCCGAAAGGCTTCAATCAGGCCCAGTTTCTGAGCGATTTGCAGGCCATCCGCTAGCGGAATCGGCCGCGAATCCCTCCGCAGCGCCTCCAATTCAGTGCGTGTGCGCGCACAAGGCTCCCCCCAGGTGATTTAATACCTATGGGGGGAGCGCTGTGCAGGCTTGCTTCCGAACTGCCGTGGAGGGAACCTGAAACCGATGTCTTCATCTCGCCGTTTAGCCCTTTTTCTGACGCTGGCTCTGGCCGCCGTAACCGCCGCCGCGGCGCAAAGCTCGACTTCGAGCAGCAGTTCCGCGCCCGATCAGGCCTCGCAGCCGGTTGCTCAGTCGCAGGGCGCGCTCAGCGTTCAGGCGCGCATCAAGGCTCGCCGCGAGCAGCGCCGCCTGGCCGCCATCCACGATGCCTACGCCCACCGCTACGAAGCGTATGCCGGTATGGGCTATATGTACTTTCCTCCCGGACTTGGCGTGGCTGCCAGCCCCGGCGTGGCTTACGTGAAGCCGCTGGAGCGGACGCAGGAGTACGCCTGGACCGTCGGCTTTACCCGCTACTTCAATGAGCGGCTGGGCGCCACCGCCGAAGGCCGCGGCTACTACGGCACGGCTTACGTCTATAACAATGTTCCCACCAACAGTGGCATCACCAACCCGGCCATCAGCCAGTACTCCGCGCTGGTCGGTCCCACCTATCGCTTCTACCTGCAGCCCAAGGTCTCCGTCTCCGGACGTGTGCTGGGCGGCGTCATCCACGGAAACTTCTCAGGCGACACCAACCACAGCACCATTCTCTCGGCGGCGCTGGGACTTTGGCCTGATGGCTACACCTACGCGGCCCAAGTCAGTCTTCCCGTGGAGTACAACGTCACCCCGAACTTTGCCCTGCGCTTTGCGCCCGAATATGTAATGACCGGCTTCGGCTCAACCACGCAGAGCAGCATCGGCGCCAGCACCGGCTTCGTCTACCGCTTTGGAAAGCAGTAGGCAAGAGAGGCCCTTGCCGGTTGGCGAGTGACAGGAATCTCAGGTCCCAGAATCGGGACCTGGGGCAACCGGTGCCTGATTATGTGTACAAAAAGCGCGAAAAAGCGGCCTTTTCTGGCAGAAAACGGCGCTTTTTGGGCTGAATAATGGGCAAAATTCGAGATTTCAGGTTACTTATAAGTTAACAGGTGAAAAATATAACATGCTGAATAAAAGCGAGTTACGGACGATGGAAGAGCAAAAAAGCGGCCTTCACAGGGTAGGGGGGGGTGGGGGTCAGGAGGTTTTTTGCGATTTCGGCTCGTGATTGAGAGAGGCGAGCGCGACCTGCGCCGCATACAAGAGCTGGTTGGCCTTCTTTTGATCAATCGCGTCGATGAGGATGCCGTGGGCCGCGCAGGCGATGAAGTCGCGGATGCTTTCATACCCGGCAAGCGTGGGCATGGCTTCGCAGTAAGCAGGCTTTGCTACGTGTTTGGCGAGGCCCTTCTCCACACTGCTGCCCTGCCTACCTTCCAAGAACGCATCGTAGGCGCGCTGCCATGCGGCGCAGCAACGCTTGATGGCGGCGCGAGATTGTTTGGGTTTGGGTTGGCTCGGCGGAAGAGGAATGGCCTCGACCGAGTGGATTGCCGATGTGGATGTTTGTGCCATGGTGAATTTCCCTTTCAGTGGACCGTGGAGAGTGAAGATCCACAGCCCGTTTTATGAAACATTTTCAATTGTGCGACGGAGGAAGGTAATTATATGCAAACCACCTGCTGTGGGGCAGACGCCTGAGTTTCTGGCACGGATGGATGAAGCGCTGGGGCAGACGCCGTATTCAACTGTGAAGCTGCGGGAGTTCTTCGAGCTGGTAAGAGCATTACCGGTTGCCGGATGATCATCTCCCACATCTCAAAATCGAGATGTGGGCCACCGCCAGGGAAAACACAACAGCCCATGCGAGCGACTAGCGAGCGGCTGCCGCACCGCCGGTCTTCTTCTCGATCTTGGCCCAGGCGTCTTTCAATGGGAGCGTGCGGTTGAAGACCAGCTTCTCCGGCGTGGAGTCGGGATCGAGGCAGAAGTAGCCTACGCGCTCGAACTGGAAGCGGTCTTCCAACTTGGCTTCAGCGAGAGAAGGCTCCAGCTTGGCACCCAGGAGGATCTCGACGGAGTTGGGGTTGAGATTGTCGAGCACGTCCTGACCTTCTTCGAGATCGTAGGGATCGGCCTTGGAGAAGAGCTTGTCGTAGAGGCGGATTTCGGCGCTGATGGCGTGGGCGGCTGAGACCCAGTGCATGGTGGACTTGACCTTGCGGCCATCGGGCGAGTTGCCGCCGCGGCTGGCCGGATCGTAAGTGCAATGCACCTCGACAATGTTTCCGGCCTCGTCTTTGACCACGTTCTGTGCTGTTACGAAGTAGGCGTTGCGCAGGCGGACCTCCTTGCCGGGCGAGAGGCGATAGTACTTGGGCGGAGGAAGTTCGCGGAAGTCGTCTTGTTCGATGTAAATCTCTCTGGAAAACGGCACCTGGCGCGTGCCGGCGCTGGGGTCTTCGGGGTTGTTGGCGACTTCAACAAACTCCGATTGGCCGGCGGGGTAGTTATCGATGACGAGTTTGAGCGGATGCAAGACGGCCATGGCGCGGCGGGCGCGATGGTTGAGGTCGTCGCGCTGGAAGTGCTCGAGCATCTCAACATCGGTTGCCCCGTTGGTGCGCGAGACGCCGCTGGCGGCGACGAAGGCGCGGATGGCCTCCGGCGTAAAGCCGCGACGGCGTATGCCGCAGAGGGTGGGCATGCGGGGATCGTCCCAAGCGCTCACGCGCTTTTCATTTACCAACTGCAATAGCTTCCGTTTGGAGAGCATGGTGTAAGTGATGTTGAGGCGGTCAAATTCATATTGCCGCGTGGGGAAGATGCCGAGTTGCTCGATATACCAGCGGTAGAGGGGCTGATGATCAGTAAACTCCAGCGTGCACATGGAGTGGGTGACGCGCTCGATGGAATCCGACTGGCCATGGGCGAAGTCGTACATGGGATAGATGCACCAGGCATCGCCGGTGCGCTGGTGGGTGGCGTGGAGGATGCGATACATCACCGGATCGCGCATATTCAGATTCGGCGAACTCATGTCGATTTTGGCGCGAAGGACGCGGCTGCCATCGGGGAACTCGCCGGCCTTCATGCGGGTGAAGAGGTCGAGGTTCTCCTCAACGGAGCGGTTGCGATAAGGCGAGTCTTTGCCCGGCTCGGTGAGGGTGCCGCGATGCTGACGAATTTCGTCGGCTGTGAGGTCATCGACATATGCCTTGCCGGCCTTGATCAGTTGCAATGCCCACTCGTAGAGCTGGGGAAAATAATCGGATGCATAGCAGAGGCGATCCCACTGGAAGCCCAGCCAGCGGACGTCTTCCATGATGGAATCGACGTACTCCTGCTCCTCTTTTTCGGGGTTGGTGTCGTCGAAGCGCAGGTTGGT
>CAYLHL010000022.1:0-31531 GCA_964383595.1 uncultured Occallatibacter sp.
CGTCGTCGCCATGGGCGCGATCTTCAAGCTGCTGGGCAAAGCGCTTGTGCTGCTCCACCGGATCGTTCAACTCGCTGAAGGCGTTGCCTAGCTCGAAGCCGCCGCAATAAAACTCAAATCGTTCGACCCAATCCGGATCGTTTGGATTCTGCTTAGAGAGCGGCGAAACGGCTGTCGGAAATTCGTAGATGATTGTTGGCTGGATGAGGTGCTCTTCGGCTACCAGCTCGAATAACTCTGCGATTGCCTTGCCCATCGGAGTACCGCCATCAATGGTCCAGAGAATATGTTGCAGCCCCATGGTGAGAAGCGAAAATGCGAGAGGGTATTTTGTGTCCGGTGGATGCGTTTTGGCGAGCGCAAGTTCGATTCGTAATCGGAAGCTCGCGGCATCGCTGAATTCGAGTAGGGTTGGAGGGTCACCAGCTTGCTCAGGCCAAAACTTGATAATCGCTTCGCGCATTGTCAGCCGCAGCCATTTACGTTTTCCAGATTCATCAATTTCTGATCCAGCTAAGTCAATCTCCACTCCGCCAAAGTTCGTGATCGTCGTTCCGTTCACTTCCTTTGCGACGAATGTTATCAATTCTTCCGTCAGCGTCATCAAGTCGTGATAATTCGCATAGGCCTGATAGAACTCCAGCATGGTGAACTCGGGGTTGTGCTGGGTGCTGACGCCCTCGTTGCGGAAGTTGCGGTTGATCTCATAAACCCGGTCGAAGCCGCCGACGACCAGGCGCTTCAAATAAAGCTCCGGCGCGATGCGCAAAAACAGGTCCATGTCCATCGTGTTGTGATGCGTCACGAAGGGTCGCGCCGCCGCGCCGCCGGCCACCTGCTGCATCATCGGAGTCTCCACTTCGATATACCCACGGCTGTCAAAAAACGTTCGCAGTGCGCGCAGCACTTTAGCGCGCTTGACGAAGACCTCGCGGGCGTCGAGGTTGGTAAAGAGGTCCACATAACGCTGGCGATAGCGCAGTTCAACGTCGGCCAGTCCGTGAAATTTCTCCGGCAGCGCCAGCATCGCCTTCGTCAAAAAAGTCAGCGTCTCGACGTGAATTGTCAGCTCGCCCGTGCGTGTGCGGAACAAGTAGCCGGAGACGCCGATGTGGTCGCCCATGTCGAGCAGCTTGTAGAGCGCAAAGCCCTCTTCGCCGACGGCGTCGAGGCGCACGTAAATCTGAAGCCGCTGGCCGCCCTGTTGCAGCGTGGCGAAGCCCGCCTTGCCCTGCGCGCGAATCGCCATGATGCGTCCCGCGACGGCCACCGTTACGCGATTGGCTTCAAGCGTTTCAGCTGTCGCCGCATCCCACTCGCTGCGCACCTCAGGAAGCGTGTGCGAGGCAGGGAAGTGGTTGGGATAGGCTGTCTGGCCCAGCTTCATGATTTCTTCGAGTTTTTCCTGGCGCAGCTTGAATAGGTTGCGCTCAAATTCTGAATCGAATTCCAAATCCGGCACGGCGTTTCCTTTGCGTAGATTGCGAGGCAATCGCAGTAGTCAGTATATCGCCCGCAGCATCGGCAGCAGCGCCGCGATGGCGCGCCCGCGATGGCTGAGCGAGAGCTTGGTCTCCAGATCGATCTCCGCCATGGTGTGGTCGAGCGCGGGCAGATAGAAGAGCGGATCGTAGCCAAAGCCGCCGGTGCCGCGCGGCGCGTCCAGAATCATGCCTTCGACAGTGCCCTCGGCGGTGTGCAGGGCCACGCCGTCGCGGGCGGCCACCAGCACGCAGCGATAGCGGGCGGTGCGCTGTTCGGGTTGCACCCCGGCCATCCGCCGCAGCAGCAGGAGATTGTTCCAGACGTCGGAGTTGTCGTTGGCGCCGAGTGAATCCACAATGCCGGAGTCGGCGGCGTAGCGGGCCGAGCGAACGCCGGGCGCGCCCTCAAGCGCGTCCACCTCCAGCCCGGAGTCGTCGGCCACCACTAGCTCACCGGGGGCAAAGCGTGAATAGTAGACGGCCTTGAGCTGGGCGTTGGCGGCAAAGGTCAGGCCGTCTTCAACCGGGGGTGGAATCGTCTTCAGAGCGGGCAGAGGCTCAAGGACGATCGAATGCGTTTCGGCGGCAGTGCGGAAGTCGCGCAACTTGCCCGCGCTGCTGGTGGCGGCATAAAGACGAAGAACCATGAGATGAGTGTAACGCCCGCGCACCGGCAATTCTTCGTCCCATCAGTAAACCAGGCAGCGCCATTCTCACTTCGGCAACGGCAGTTCCCGGTCCAGCCCGGTGGCGACCAACTCGCTTCGCAGTTGCTCCAAACTCACGTAAAGAATCGCCTGCATCCCCAGCGCGCGGGCGGCCTCCACATTGACCAGCTTGTCGTCGATGAAGAGAGTCTCTTCAGGACGCGTACCCAGCTTGTTGAGCGTATGGCGATAAATCGCCGCGTCAGGCTTGGCGATACCCAGTTGATAGCTCCATACCAGCACGTCGAAGCGGTAAATCCACTCAAACTCGCGCTCCACGCTGGCCAGCACCGCGTCGCCGATATTGGAGAGAATTGCGGTAAGCAGGCCGCGCTGCTTGAGCGCAAGCTGCCAGGCTAGCATGGAGGGGTCCTCGACGGTCCACAGGCGCGCATCCCACTGATTCAGCTCTTCGGTCATCTCAGGATTCGCGGGCAAACCAGCTTCGCGCAGAATCTTCTGCCAGAAGCCGAGGCCAGTCAGCTTGCCTTCGTCATAAGCGGCACGGTCGGCCCAATAGAGGCTCTCAAAGCGGTCTTCCGGCAGGCCGGTGATGCGCAACAGCGCGGCCCAGGCCTCGGCTGACGGCGGGCCGGTCAATACAATTCCATAATCGAAGACAACTGCGCGTAATGCCAATCTTCCTCCTGGGCGCATCGGTGTAATGTTGAAAGGGATGCCTCCTTCTATTGTGCCATCTGAGGTGCGGCGGACACTTGCGGTGTGGCAGGCTTGACAGTTTTCGGCGGAGTGAAACGATGCGTTTTTCGCGGCGAACAGATTGGAACACGGAAGAGAGTGAGCTGGCGAGGGCGCATCGGCAGCGCTTGGCGGCAGGGCTTCCCATTGCCGACCTGACCGCCTCGAACCCCACCCGCTGCGGCTTTGCCTACGATCCGGCGTTGCTGGCGGCGTTGGCCGATGCGCGGGCGCTCGACTACGATCCGCAACCGCGTGGCCTGTTGCAGGCGCGCCAGGCCGTCTGCACATACTATGCCGCTCACGGCGTAGCGCTCCAGCCTGAGCAGATTGTGCTCACCACCAGCACCAGCGAAGCATACAGCTTTCTCTTTCGCCTGCTTTGCGACGCGGGCAGCGAGATTCTCATCGCGCAGCCCAGCTACCCGCTCTTCGATTTTCTGGCAACTCTGGACGATGTGAAAATCAAAGCAGCCGCGCTCGTCTACGACCAGGGCTGGCAGATCGATTCGGAGGGCCTTCGCCGCGCCATTACGCCTCTCACCCGCGCCATTGTCCTCGTGCATCCCAACAATCCCACCGGCCACTTCACCAAGCCGTGGGAGGCCGAGGAGCTGGCGCGGCTCTGCCGGGAGTTCGATCTGGCGCTGATTGTGGACGAGGTATTTCTGGATTACAGCTTCGGCGGGGCAGGGAAGAGCTTTGCCGCAAGACTGGAGGGCGTTCCGGTCTTCGTCGTCAGCGGGTTGAGCAAGATTGCCGGGCTCCCGCAGATGAAGGCTGCGTGGATTGTGGCGGCGGGAGATGAGGCCTGTACGGCGCTGGATCGACTAGAGATTATCGCTGACACTTTCCTTTCGATGAATGCGCCGGTGCAGAGCGCGCTGCCCACCTGGCTCGAAGGCAGCGCGGCCATCCAGCGGCAGATTCAGGAGCGTGTCGCGGCCAATCTGGCCGAGCTGGACCGGCAACTGGCCGCCGTGCCGGAGGTGAGCAGGCTCAAGGTCGAGGGCGGATGGTACGCTATTCTGCGGATTCCCGCGCTACAGCCCGACGAGCAGACAGTTCTGGAGTTGTTGGAGCGCGGCGTCTGGGTTCAACCCGGCTACTTCTTCGGGATGAAAGATTCCGGCTGGCTGGTGGTGAGCCTGCTCACGGCCGTGGCGGAGTTCCGCGCCGGAGCGGCCCGGCTGGTCGAGTACTTCAATCAGCTCAATCAGCGGGAAATGATGAAACTTTCTGAGTCAAGTCGGCGTTGATCCGGCCTGCAAATACAAGAAAGTGCGCCAACCTCATCAGACCACTAACCACTGCCCACTGATCACTGTCCACTGTTCACTGTAGGAACGGATTGCTCCTGCGTTCCTCGCCGATGGTGGTTTCAGGCCCGTGGCCAGTGAGAACGCGCGTCTCGTCGGGCAGCGGCAGCAGGCCGCGCTGAATCGAGTCGATGATCTGGTCGAAGTTGCCGCCCGGCAGGTCTGTGCGGCCGATGCTGCCGGCAAAGAGCGTGTCTCCGGCCACCAGCAGCTTCAGCGGAGCAAAGTAGAGGCAGACGGAGCCTTGCGTGTGGCCGGGAGTGTGCAGAACCGTAGCCGGATAGCTTTCCAGCCCTACGATCTGACCCTCGGCAAGGCCTGCGTCAGGCGGAGCGGTTTCGGGGGGCTCCGCTCCGATCCAGCCAGCCTGCGCCTGCATCGTATCCAACAGCGGCAGGTCTTTTTCATTCAGCAGAATGGGCGCGCCGGTCAGACGCTTGAGCCGCAGCGCTCCGCCCACGTGGTCGATGTGCGCGTGGGTAACGAGAATCTGTTTGAGCGTAAGGCCCAACTCGCTCAGCCGCCGATAAATGCGTTCAACCTCGTCGCCGGGATCGATGACAATCGCTTCGCCGGTCTTCTCGTCGCCGAGAATAGTGCAGTTGCATTGCAACGGACCTACAGGAAAGCTCTCAAGAATCATGGTTTCATTGTAGAATGTACCGCTAACCTTGGCTTAGAAGCTGATCTTTCGCTCCGGGAACCAGGTGAATTGAATGGTGGTTGTGGTCACGGTCTGCAAGCCGGGAAGGTAAATCGGCGCCTTCCAGCGTTCAAGGGCAAAGTTGCCGTTGATCTCAAAGTCCTTGCCGATGCGCTTGACCGCCTGGAAGTTGATGTCATTCAAGGTGGTGCCGCCGGGAATCAGGCAGGCGGACGAGAGCGGGCAGTTGGGGCTTCCAGCAGGAATAGTCTGGGTCGCCGAGCCGGGAATAAAGAACTTGGTGGCCTTCTGATTGCGCAGGCCCACTTCGATCCATTCATTGCCGCTTAAATGCCAGGTGATCCAGGCCTGCCCACCCTTGGCCTCGCGTCCGATCCAGTCGCCGAAGATCTGGCCATTGTTGGTGTAGCCCTGCTTCTGAATTCCCTCGTAGTACATGAAATGACCGTACAGGCTTGGGTACGCTGGGCCTTGTGGGGGAGTGGGATGGTCTGAGCTGGATGGATCGGTCGAGACGGCTTCGGCGCGTATGTCCAGCTTGGGAATGCCCGGCACATGGGAGAGATAAAGTCCGGGCCGGTAGGCGGCGCGCCGCGGAGCGTCGATGGGCGATACATCGTCATGCACCTCGGAATCCGTGTAGAGAGTCAGCCATTTGCGGACGAAGGGCAGCCGATAGGAAAAGTCGAAGGCACCAAAGCGCGCGCCGGGGTCGTCGCGGCCATTCTTGATGGTGCCGCTAGGCGATGCAGTGCTGAAAAAGCTCTTCAGGAAGGTGTGAATGGTGATGGGACCGTGGCCCTCGCCGCCCCAGATCGCGGTGCGTTCAAAGCCAAATTCCAGGTTTTGCGTGGGCCGGAAGCTCACCTTTTCCAAGTGAACCCAGGGATCGCCGGGGTTGATCACATTCGGCAGATTTGGATTTGCGCCGCCGGGATTGGCAGGATTCGGAATATAGTTGTGCCCGTGAAGACCGCCAATCAGAAACTCGTAGCGGAAGGGGCCGGTGATCCATGAAAGAACCGGTACGTGCAGCGGCTCAATGCGGTTGATGCGGAAGGAATAGATGTTTTCAGCGTTATTGGAGTAGGCCATACCTCCGCCCAGTCCGGGTCCAAGCCAGTCGTCCTGTTTACCCAGGGAAATCTCGTGATTGAGAAGGTGCGCTGAGACAAAGGTTTCCATTACCCGCGCTTGGGCGACGGCGCCGATCGGTCCCATAGGAATGGTGGCCTGGGGAAGGAAATACGATACCTGCTGAGTGGTGGGGTCGGTATAGTTTGTGCCGTCCACTGTGCTGAGCGCCTGGGCCAGCAACTGCGAGTAGCCGGTGGCCGAGGACGCCGCCTGAGACTCGCCGCGCACGTACAGCGTAAAGCGTCCGGCGGTGGCGTAGCCGCTCGCACCGGTGTAGTTGTTGAAGCCGTTTTCGTAGGGACGGCCGTAGTCGTTGATGATCGTTGAGCCCAGATGATAGCTGTCGCGCAGTGGCGTGCCGCTGATGCCCCGCGCCACACTGTAAACCGACTCGATGCGTGAGATGCCCTTGTGCGCCCCGCAGGGTCCCTGATCGTCAAGACGCAGTTCGCGCTGGAGCGCATCGTAGATGACCTGCGCCTCGTCGGCGGCCGAACCCCCGTCCGCTTCCTGAATATGCTCTCCGGCCTGCTCCATCATGTGGCCCACGCTGGCGCGGGTCCAGGGGCGCATTCCCAGAAAAACATCATCCACAAAACCGAGCGAGTAAAGCCTCAACACCGCCGGATAGACCCAGCTATCGACCGGAATGTATGGGGAACCGAGTGCTGCGGGCGCGCAGACGGGCGCGGGAGTCTCGGATGCCGTTGACTGAGCGGCGGCAGGAAGTGCAGATGTCAACAGAAAGAATCCTGCCAATAAGGTTGCGCAGAGCGGAAGAGCGTTGATGAAACTATGTTTGCTCAAACTCATACTCCTCACTTTATCACTGGTTTGTCATGGCCGACTGAAGAGGAAATGCCGCGCCGGGACTCGTCTGCGACCTGGCCGCATCACGAGCCGCCCCCAGTGCCGGAATGGAATTGACGGCTGCATCGTGGTTCATCGGGTGGCTAAATAGTCCCTTGCCTGCAAGGTACAATTCCATCTTCTTGATGGGGTCGCCGGAGTCTGCCAGGTCGCTGATTGAACGGTCAAAAACGCATTCGATGAGAGTGGATCCGTTGCCCTTGCGGGCGTGACTGATCGCCTCGGTGGCCACGCGATAGACGGCGACTGCGTCGCTGCCGTCCACGCTCAGAACGGGAAAGCCGCAGGGCTGACCGTCGAGAGTCTCCGGCACGGTTTCCAGATTGCGCTCACAGACGAAGAGAATGGGCAACTGCTGCGCATTGGCAACCTTGAAGGCCTCTTGCTCGTAGCCCGAGGTATCAAATTCGCCGCTCAGGAAGGCTACGGCGATCTTGTCGTTCTTCTTTGCCTGGTTTTCCTGTGCTGCGACGATCGCCAGGCTGAGTCGTTCTGCCGGATTAGGGCCGACGGCGTGGATCGGCAGACGGCCGAATATCGACTCCAGCGGCGAACTCTGGATCAACTCGATGAAACCGGCCATCATGCCACGCTGCAAGGTGACGACGGTGTCTTCAGGCAGCAGATCCATGATCGTGCCCGCCGCAACGGCCTCCCGGCCTGCGGCATCAGCGGTGAGTTGGCTCTGTGGCAATTCTTGCCGTGCCTGCTTCGCCAGTGCGCGGCATTTGACCATTGAAGCGTAAAGTTGGAGCAACTTTTCATGGGAGATTAGCGAGAAGCTGTGGTTGCCCCGCGTCGCCTCTGCGCTCGGTTCTGATGTCTTGCCCGTCATCGTTGTTGAATCCTCACCGTTTCTTGCGATTGTAAACGGAGCCGGAGGCGGAGGCTTTGAGGCTGTTTACAGAAACGGATTCAAAGCCTGGAGGTCGTTAACTTGCAGGCTGTGCTGAGAATCCTCGCTCTTGAAGCCACCTGTCCCATTTCAAGACAACGCAATATGAAATATTTCAAACAATTGCAGATTGAATTCAAGATTCGCCGCCTTCAGCCGAAAGAATTCTTATCCAGCCTTCAGGAGCACTTTTCATGGCTTCCCCTTCCATCGTCTTCGGGGCCTATGCGCCGCCCGTTTCAACGCGCGGCTCTGCGCAGCCACGGGCCCGTTTGCAAGCTCAGTTGTGGACGTGGCTGCCGGTGCTGGCCTGCATAACAGTCTTTGCCGTTGAGTCCTCCTCCTATCTCGGTTCGGACCACACCAGCCCTCCATTGCGGCGCATCGCCGAGGCATTGTGCGGCGGAGGCGTGGACGCGCATTGGTTGTTGATCCACCATCTTATTCGCAAAACCGGCCATTTTTTGGGCTACGGGGTCTTTTCGCTGTTCTGCTTTCGCGGCTTCTGGCGTGCGCTGCAAGGCGAGGCCTCAGTATCGCTGAGGCAACTGCGGGCGTACGGGCTGGCAATTTTGGCCACTTTCCTGGTGGCGGGCGTTGACGAGTTTCACCAGAGTTTTCTGCTTAACCGGACCGGGCAGTTCAGCGATGTTCTGCTGGACACCGCTGGAGGCGTGGCGCTCTGCCTTGCGCTCTTCCTGGCGATGCAATCTGCTAGGTCGAGTAGTCCGCGTTGATGCTGACGTACTCGTGCGTCAGGTCGGTGGTCCAGAAAAGGCAGGAGCCGTTTCCTTGATGAAGTTCAATGGTGATGGAGAACTCCGCCTGAGCAATGTAATCGTGTGCCGCCGCTTCGTCAAACTCAGGAGCGCGGCCTCCGTCCTTGCAGATCGCCAATTCGCCGAAACGAATATCAATGCGCTCCGGGTCGATCTCGGCGCCAGAGTAGCCAATCGCCGCCGCCAGCCGTCCCCAGTTCGGATCGCAGCCCGCCCAGGCGGTCTTCACCAGCGGCGAATGTGCAATGGCCTTGGCAACTTTGAGCGCGTCGGCGTCCGTCGCCGCTCCCTCAATGTGCAACTCCACCACGTGACTCACGCCCTCGCCGTCGGCCACAATCTGCCGCGCCAGCGAGGTGCAAACCCTGGTCAAGGCACTGGCGAAGGCGGCGTCTTCCGCTCCCGCGGCCGCCTCGCTTGCGCCTGAAGCCATCAGCAGCACGGTATCGTTGGTTGAAGTGTCGCCGTCCACGGAGATGCGATTGAAGCTGACCTCGATGGCCGCTTGCAGGTAGCCGTTCAGCGCCGCTGGAGCTATTGCTGCATCGGTAAGGATGTACACCAGCATGGTTGCGTGCGGCACAAGCTGCGGGTGAATCATGCCCGCGCCCTTGCAGAGTGCCGCGATGCGAACCTCCTTGCCGTCGATTTCCAGCCGCGCGAAGGCGGTCTTCTCCACCGTATCGGTGGTCATAATCGCTTGAGCTGCCCGCTGAAAGTCTTCGAAATCCGCGCCCAGCGACGCGGTCAGGCCGGGTAGCGATGCAATCAGCTTGCCGGCGGACAGTGGAACCCCGATGATGCCAGTCGACGAGGGAAAGACCTCTTCCGGACGGCAGCCAATAGCCTCGGCAACGGCGTAGCAGGTGGCCCGAGCTGCCTCCATCCCAGCCTCGCCCGCGGCGCAGTTGGCGTTGCCGGCGTTGATGGCCGCCACGCGCACCTTGCCTCCGGTCATTTGCAGATGAATTTTATCCACGATGAGCGGAGCGGCGGTAACTCGGTTGGCGGTAAAGACGGCGGCGGCGCTCGCCGGCGCATCGGCCACGATGAGGGCGAAGTCGGTGTGGCCGCTCGCTTTCAGACCCGCCTTGGCTGCGCCATAGCGGAAGCCGCGTGGAAGGACGAATTGGGATTCATTGGTCATAGTGCTTATTTATCTAATTTATCAGGTGAATCGGGTTGAATATCCAGCCTGTTGATGCGCTGTTTCCTGGGCAGTGTGCTCGTGGCGTGCCGGGAACTTATGCAGGATGAGATAATAAGAATGATTTGTAGGGGGCTTTCTGGAATCCGAAGAGCTGAATAATTCCATTGTTCCAACCGACCAGGAATTCTATAAAATGCTGCTGGACCACATCGGCAACGGCGTCTACTTCGTCGACCGGGAGCGGCAGATTCTCTATTGGAACGAAGGCGCTCATAGCCTGACTGGCTACAAAGCTGAAGAGCTTCTGGGCAAGTATTGCCAGAACGACATTTTATGCCACGTCGATAAGTTGGGAAACAGGCTCTGCTTGGATGGTTGTCCTTTAACGGCATGTATCGCCGACGGAGGCGTCCATGAAGCAAATATCTTTCTGCGCCATAAACATGGACGGCGAGTGCCTGTAAGAGTGCAGGTTCGACCCTTGCGGGGAGCCGACGGATCGGTCATTGGGGCTGTCGAGATCTTTAGCGACAATTCGGCCGAGATTGAGGCGCGGCGCAAAATTGAAGCAATGAACCGGCTGGCCTTTCTTGACCATCTAACCAAACTGCCGAACCGCCGTTTTCTCGAGATGTCTCTAAAAACAGCGTTGAGCGAATTCGATGTACACAAGGACCCCGTTGGTCTGCTGGTGCTCGATCTCGACCGGTTCAAGGAAATCAACGACAGCTTCGGCCACGCCTCGGGAGACAAAGCTTTGCAGGAAGCAGCGAATACCCTGACGGGGTCGCTTCGTCCCACCGACTTCGTTGGGCGATGGGGCGGCGACGAGTTTTTCGCCATCGCACGGAATGTGAATCGGGAGATTCTAAGCGAACTTGCTGAGAGGTGTGTTCTCATGATCGCTGGAACTTCGGTCCTCTGTGACGATGAGAAGCGCTTTTCTCTGTCGGTCTCAGTTGGTGCGGCGCTCTCTCGTCCTGGAGAGTCTGCCGAAGAACTCTTTCTGCGGGCCGATGGCCTCCTCTACCAAAGCAAGATTGGCGGCCGGGGACGAGCAACGACAGAATGAGCTGAACTCAATCCCTTGATGGCGCAGTTCCCAGAGGGGCTGGCAGGGATGCGCTTGGTCATAGCAGCGCCATTTTCATTCTGTTCCTGGCAAGAACCTTGGTGTGCAAGATACGGACGGAGTAATGGAAAGTCATTCAATTCAGACAAAGAAAACGGACAGCGGCGAAGTGCAGTTTCTTGAGATGGATCATGTGAGTGTGGCCCGCGGCGATCGCCTGGTGCTGCACGACGTGAACCTGGCGATCCGCGCCGGGGAGCACGTCGCCATCCTGGGACCGAATGGCTGCGGCAAATCCACGCTGATCCTTACCATGAGCTGCCAGATCTATCCCATCGCGGAGCCGAAGAGTTCGGTGCGCATCTTTGGCCGCGAACGCTGGGATTTGACTGAGTTGCGAAGGCACTTTGGCGTGGTCGCGGCGGGGCTGCTGGGCGAACTTCCTGGCGAGCGGACCGCTGTAACCACCGGGTTGGATGCGGTCATCGCGGGCTTCTTCTCCGCCTCGACCCTCTGGCCCAATCTGCACGTCACCGAAGAGATGCGCTCGCGAGCGGTCGAGGCGCTGGAACGCATGGAGGCGCTTCATCTCGGTGAGCAATTGGTGGGCACCATGTCCGCCGGCGAGCGGCGACGCATTCTCATTGCGCGGGCGCTGGTCCATCGGCCCCGGCAACTGCTCCTGGATGAGCCTTCCAACGCCCTCGATCTGGCCGCGCAACGAGAGCTGCGCGAAAGTCTGCGTCGCCTCGCCGGCGAGGGCACGGGCTTGGTGCTGGTGACGCATCACTTGGGCGACATTCTGCCTGAGATCCAGCGGGTGGTCCTGATGCGGGCCGGGCGCGTTGTGGCCGACGGGCAGCGCGAAGAGCTGCTGACCGAAGCGCGCCTCAGCGAGCTCTTTCGCACTCCGGTGCGCATCGGTCGCGATGAGCAGTGGCTGCATAGTTGGTAGAGCAGGGAAGAGGGAGCAGGCGCCTGTGCCCCGGCAACGTATCCTTGTTCTAGATGCCTCCGATTCTCAGTGCACAATCCGTAACCAAGCAGTTCGGCGCCAAACCGCTCTTCCAGCAGATTTCGCTTGCCGTCGAGGAGGGCGCGCGGATCGGCCTGATCGGCCCCAACGGATCGGGAAAATCAACATTGCTTGCGATTCTCGCCGGCCAGCTTGAGCCGGACGCGGGCGAAGTGACGGTACGCAAGCGCGCTCGCGCCGCTTATGTGCCCCAGGACTCGCGCTTTGCCGCCGGTCTCACCATTCGGCAGGTTTTAGAGCGGGCGCTGGCCACGGCTCACGTGGACGAGAGTGAGCGCGAAGGCCGCTTGCGCGAGCTTTCCGGGCGCGCTGGTTTTACTGACCTCACCGCCGAGGCCGCCTCGCTCAGCGGCGGCTGGCGCAAGCGCCTGGCCATTACCGAGGCTTTGGTGAGTGAGCCGGAGGTGGTGCTGCTCGACGAGCCGACCAACCACCTTGACCTGGCCGGCATCGAGTGGCTTGAGGAGTTGCTGGCTAGCGCTTCGTTTGCCGCCGTCACCGTCAGCCACGACCGCTACTTTCTTGAATCCACGTCGAGCGAAATCATTGAGCTAAATCGCGTTTTTGCTGATGGCCTGCTGCGCGTCAAAGGCAACTTCAGCCATTTTCTTGAAGAAAAGCAGGCTCATTTGGAAGCGCAGAGTCGCCAACAGGAGAGTTTGCGCAACCAGGTGCGCACTGAGATCGAGTGGCTCAGGCGCGGACCAAAGGCGCGAGCGACAAAATCCAAGGCACGCATCGACACCGCACACGCAATGATCGGTCAACTGGCGGCGATGGACGCGCGCACTTCGGTCACCTCAGCCGGCATCGACTTCGATGCTAGCCTGCGAAAGACCAAGCGGCTGGTCGAGTTCAGCGGCGTGGCCTGCGACGTACCCGGTAAGCGCCTCTTCTCTGGGTTGAACTTCATTCTCACCGCGGGGATGAAAGTCGGCCTCGTTGGTCCCAACGGCAGCGGAAAAACCACGCTGCTGCGCCTGCTGAGAGGCGAGATCGAGCCGGCCGCGGGCAAGATTCGCCGTGCCGATGCGCTGCGCATTGTCTACTTCAGCCAGATGCGCGAGCTGGATGAGACCCTCACCCTCCGCCGCGCCCTGGCGCCGGAGGGCGATAGCGTCCTCCATCAGGGACGCCTCGTGCACGTCGCCAGTTGGGCAGCGCGCTTCCTCTTCACCAGTGAGCAGCTCAATCAGCCCGTCCGCAACCTCAGCGGCGGAGAGCGAGCGCGGGTGCTCATCGCCAAGTTGATGCTCGAGCCGGCCGACGTTCTCCTGCTCGACGAGCCAACCAATGATTTGGACATTCCCACGCTGGAAATCCTGGAAGAAAACCTCCTCGACTTTCCCGGCGCGCTGGTCCTGGTCACACATGATCGCTCCCTGCTCAACCGCGTCTCTTCCACTGTGCTGGGACTCGATGGCAATGGCCACTCCGGCCGCTTTGCCGACTACGCGCAGTGGGAAGAGTGGCTCGAAGAACGCAGTCAATCAGAACGTAATCAAACCGCGAAACAGGAGACCGGGCGGAAGCCAACCTCCGCGAACCCCGCCAACTCTGCCCGGAAGAAGCTCTCGTATCTCGAAGCCCGCGAGTTTGCCGCCATCGAGCAGCGCGTCGCGACCTCGGATGATCGGCTATCAGTTGCCCGCGAGCAGGTGGAAGATCCCGCCATTGCCATCAACGCCGCTGCCCTGCAAGAGGCACTGCTGGAACTGGAGGCGGCGCAGCGGGAGAGCGACGCGCTCTATGCCCGTTGGGCCGAGTTGACGGAAAAGGCTGGCTAGAGATTTCGTTGGAACGCCTCTCCTCAGAAATGGAATGCCCGCAGTGTCGGATGCAGGAAATAGAGGCCAATGATAATTAGGACAAAGCCGCCGAACAATTCACAACGGCGTCCCCAGATCGCTCCGATTTTCTGGCCAATCTCCATGCCCAACAGCGTCATGCCATAAGAGACAAAGCCAACGATTAGCGCCGAGCGAAAGATGGGAATGTTGACCATTGCCAGCGAGATGCCCACCGCAAGTGCGTCGAGGCTAGAGGCTACGGAAAGAAAAATCAGATTCCAGCCGCGAGTCGGATCGATTATGTAGTGTTTTACCTTATCGCCGCGAAGGGCGTTGTGAATAATGTTTCCGCCGACTAGAGCTAGTAGCGCAAAAGCTACCCAAGCGTCGAGCCCGTGCAACCGATGCGCGATTACACTGCCCAGAGACCACCCGCCAGCGAGCATGATTGCCTGAAAGAGTCCGAAGTGGAAGCTTAGGCGGAAGCGTTGCTGTCGTGAGGATTCAACTAGAGTAATCCCTGCAACTGTGGCTACAGCAAAGGCGTCCAGCGAAAGCGAAAATGCAATAGCAAATAGTGCGATCCAGCCCATAATAAGCTTTATCCATTCACAGATAGAGGACTAAAGTGATTGGAAATCCCTAGATAAGGGTAGCAGAGGCAGAATAATACGTTATTTGTCCGTTCTATTGGCTGACGCGCGCCTGAACGCCGCCCGCGAAGGCGTCGAGCATACGGCGGAATGCCATACGCCGACTCACCATTTTTTTACCGGCCTTTGCACGTAATTACCGTCCCTCGGCGCACAATTCAATTATGTTCATTCGCCGCCAACCCGTGTTCCTTATACCCTCATCTCTGTTCCCAGTTCCTGCTTACCCCCACCCCCCCTACCCCTGTGGAGGCCATTTTTCATGTCATCATTTCCCGTAACTCGCATTATTTCATTGGGTTGCATTTTTAAACTGTTTACCAATCAGTAATCGCAAACCGCCGTTTTTGCCCTCTTTTTAGCCCAAAAAGGCGCGTTTTTGATCAAAAAATCCTGTTTTTCCATCGATTTTGGAGGGCATTTTTGTGGGCTCCGGTCTTTTTCGCAGTCAATAATTCCTGTAGCTTTCTCGGTCTTCGCTCTAACTGATTTGCATCGGCCTTCCACAATCCACTTTCGCGCTATTCTTTGGCGATGTGTATAGGCTATATTGACTACGTGTGACGGCGGCCACGTCTGGGAGGTTCAGATGAAGATCTCCGACTCAATAGAATTGGTGCTCAAGAGCAAGGCCGAAAAACAAGTGTTCTCGATTGCGCCTGAGCAATCGGTGCGCGAGGCGCTGGAATTGATGGCCAGGCACGATGTGGGCGCCTTGCTGGTTCTTTCCAATCAGAAACTGGTCGGAATCCTCTCAGAGCGCGACTACGCCCGCCGGGGCGACCTGATGGGCCACACTGCCAAAAAGACCCAGGTCCAACAGATCATGACCAGCCCGGTTGTCTCCGTCACGCCGCAGCAAACCGTGGATGAATGTATGACGATGATGACTCGGAGCCATTTTCGCCATCTTCCGGTCTTGCAGGATGAGGTCGTGGTGGGAGTCATCTCCATCGGCGACCTGGTCAAGTGGGTGATCTCCGGCCAGGCGAAGACCATTCAGGAATTGAAGGGCTACATATCGGGAACCTATCCGGGATAGAGCTATCGTCTATAATTCGTAGCGCGAAAGGTTGGTCCTTCACGATGCGAATGAAAGCGTTACAGACGATTCTGATTGCGGCGATTCTAGCTGGTTTTTTAGGACGCGCGGCGTGGGCGCAAACGGCTCCCGTGCCGGTCAACCCTCATGCCAGTCCGGAGGCGCGGGCGTTGCTCGCCTATCTTGATTCCATCTCCGGCACGGCGACGATCACCGGCCAGCACAACTATCCCAATGACGGCTCGCGCTGGACTGACCTGGCCTACGATCTGACGGGCAAGTATCCCGGCCTCTTCGGCGAGGATTTCGGCTTCTCCGCCGGCGACGACAAGGACTCCGTGCTTTCACGGCCTGCGATGATCGAAGAGGTCAAGCGGCAGTACAAGAACGGCTCGGTAATCGCTCTCACCTGGCATGAAGTGCGGCCCACCGACGACGAGCCGGTCACCTTCCGCGACAGTGTGCAAGGCCATCTGACCGACTACGAGTGGCAGCAGTTGCTTACCCCCGGCACTCCGCTCTACAACCGCTGGTGCGCGCAGGTGGACGTGATTGCCGGCTATCTGCGGCAGTTGCGCGACGCCCACGTGCCGGTACTCTATCGTCCCTATCACGAGATCAACGGCGGCTGGTTTTGGTGGGGTGGCCGTCCCGGCAAGGATGGGTCAGCCGCGCTCTATCGCCAGCTCTACGACCGCTTCGTGAACGTCCATCATCTGGACAACCTGGTGTGGGTGTGGAATGTGAACGCGCCCAATCCCGAATGGCCGCCGATTGCCGATTACTACCCCGGCGCGCAATTTGCCGACGTGGTCACCATGGACATCTACGGCGAGTTCAAGCAGGAGTACTACACGAGCATGCTCGCGCTGGCCAACGGCAAGCCCATTGCGCTGGCCGAAGTGGGCGGCCTGCCCAGCCCCGATGTACTCGAACGGCAGCCGCGCTGGACCTACTTCATGTGCTGGAGCGAGATCATCCGCACCGGCAATACGCTTGATCAAGCCAACGCCCTCTATCACGCTCCGCGCGTGTTGAACCGCGACGACCCGCGGCTGGCGGGGCCGATGGCGGCCATCCGCAAGGCTACCGCTGAACGCGTCGGCTATGCGCCTGCGGCCGAACCGGTTTCTCCGGGCGCAACAGCAGAGGCCAAAGCCCTGCTGACTCGTCTGTATTCCGCCTTTGGGCAAGCGGTGTTGAGCGGCCAGGAAAACGATGCCGCATCGCCTGCGGAAGCAACCGTCGCGGTCTTCACTGCAACCGGGAAGCTTCCGGCGATCTATGCCGCGGAGCTGGGCGGCTCAGCCGAGGCGCGCAAGGCTGTCGTCCAAGAGGCTCTCAAAGAGGCCGCAGCCAGTCATGCCGTCATCAGCCTGAGCTGGTCTCCGGCCCGGCCCACCGACGGAGCGGCGGCCAGCGGAAACGGCCAACTGACCGACTATGAGTGGAATGAGTTGCTCACTCCCGGCAGCAGCCTTAACACACTATGGCTCGCGCTGGTGGACGAGGCGGCGGCAACGCTCCAGGAGCTGCAAAAGGCAGGCGTCGCGGTGCTCTGGAATCCACTTCCCGAAGCCAACGGCAAGGAATTCTGGTGGGCCGGACGCAAGGGCGCCCATGGCTCGGCGGAGCTGTATCGCCAGCTCTTCGACCGGCTGGTGAATCACAATGGATTGGGTAATCTGGTCTGGGTGTGGGAGGCAGCGCCGCCTGACTTCCGCTCCGGCTCAGCCGGAATGTTGAGTGATTTCTTTCCCGGCCTGCTTTATGCCGACGCGCTTGAGGTGCGTTTGAGCGAACTCAACTCCCGCTTTCCCGGCGGCCGCTTCCTGGCGCAGATTGCCCCGGATAAGCCGGTCGGCGTCGAGCTGACTGGCAAACTCTCCTCGCCGGATGCCTTCACGAATCGCGCCGGCTCGACTTGGTTTCTGGCCACGCCTAAGGCTGAGCAGGCCACGCCCGCCGAGGTTTTGCGCCTGCTTTACAACGACCCGCAGATCGTTGCGCTCACGGCAGCGCCATGACGAACCGGTTCTGATGTCGTAGAATCGCCGTAGTATGAAGTGTCCTTATTGCGGCTTCGGTCAGGATCGGGTGGTGGACTCGCGCGAGAGCAAAGAGGCCGACTCCATCCGTCGGCGGCGGGAGTGCGAGCGGTGCAATCGCCGCTTCACAACCTATGAACGAATCGACGAAATCCCTTACATGGTGGTCAAGAAAGACGGCCGCCGCGAGCGCTTCGACCGCCAAAAGGTGCTTAGCGGCCTGCTGCGCGCCTGCGAAAAGCGTCCCGTGCCCTCCATCAATCTGGAGGCCATCGTGGACGCTGCTGAGACCTTCCTGATGGATGCTCCAGACCGCGAGCGAACCACCTCTGAGATCGGCGAGTTGATTATGGAGCATCTGAAGGGGCTGGATACCGTAGCCTATATCCGCTTTGCCTCGGTCTATCGAGACTTCAAGGACGTGCGCGAATTCAAGCAGGAGCTGGAAGGGCTTCTTGGCGGTCGCAAGGGAAAGAAGTAGGTCGCGCAGGCAGATTACGGGCCAGTTCCCAGTTTTCTGCCGTCTATCCATGGCTTGCAAATAGTGGAACGAAGAACCGATCATTGCTGGCTGCGCTTCGGTTCAGTCGGTGCAAACGCCGCGCCTATCGAAGGTATTTGGAGTGTACTCCAGAATCGCCACTGCAACCAATACATCTTTGCCGGTAAACTGATGGAGGGCGGATTGCATCATGCTCTCGGTTATCTGAAATTCTCTTCAGGGTTTCAGTGTGTGAGCTTCCGCGCGAGTGCCTCGTTCGGAAACAGCAGAAAGCAATCAGATGCCAGTTGTATGAAGGCAAAACGCAGGAGGCCCTCTGCTACCAACCAAACCTGGAGTATGGATTTCGTCGCAGATCAACTGCAGGACGGTAGCAGGTTCCGCTCTCGTAACATCGTCAATGTCTACATATGCGAAGCGGTGGCCATCGAGGTTGGGCAAAGCTTGAAAGGAGACGATGCCGTGCGCACACTCAACAAGTTGAAGCTGGAGCGCGAAGTACCAAAAATGCTGTTCCGTGACAACGGCAGCGAGTTCACCAGCCAGATTATGGATCAGTGGGCCTATCGGAATGGAGCGAAGATCGACTTCTCCTGACCGGGCAAGCCTACCGACAACGCGTTCCTGGAAAGCTTCAACGGAACCTTCCGAACTGAGTGCCTGAACACTTGGCCTGCCCGATGTTTTGTACCACAGCCTGTGTTACCAACTAAATCAGATTCCGGTTGGCTAGAGTCCGATCTTGAGGCCCTCGGTCATAAATGATGGCTTTTGTGGGCCATCCTTCTCCCGTTCTATTCCCCAGGTATAAATAGTTGCTTAATAATGCATACTTTAGATGTACATTTGACCTATCCGAAGGTCCACATGGCGATCTCGGTTTACAAGCGCTTAGCTGGAACTGGCATGCTCTATTTCCTAGCAGGCATGGCAGGTTTGGCAGTGCCTTTTACCGCTGGTAATGTCTCCCCGGTCTGGCCGGCCTCCGGGGTTGCTCTCGCTTGTCTGTTGCTCTTTGGGTGGCGTTGCTGGCCTGCCATCTTTTTCGCTGCTTTCCTGATCAATTATCTTTGGCATCTTCATTTCATGGCGGCTCTAGGACTGGCTGCAGGAAATACAGCCGCGGCGCTGGCGGGCGCGTTCCTGCTCCGCAGCATTCCCGGATTTCGAACCTCGTTGACTCGCCTGCGGGATATGCTCGGCCTGATGCTTTTGGCGGCCGCACTCTGTTCGACGATAAGCGCTTCCATTGGAACCGTTGTACTTCTTTTCTCCGGCGTAAAGCCGTGGGCTACCGGGACAACGGTATGGTTGATGTACTACCTGGGTGACGCCATGGGCATTCTGCTGGCTGCACCCCTGTTTCTTTCGCTGGGCGAGATGTTCAAAGTGCGCTCCGCTGCCCGGATACTGGAACTGGCCGGGCTGCTCCTTTTCACCGCCCTTACCAGCGTGCTGCTCTTTGATGAACACCTCAATTTTGCAGATCGTCACACCGTGCTGGCACTACTGGTTTTCCCGTTCGTCTTGTGGGCTGCGATTCGGTTTGGAGTTGCCGGAACCGCATTGGTCAATGCCGTCATCGCCACCGTCGCCTTACTTGCGACCGCGCACGGTCTGGGACCCTTTTCAAAGGATCTGCCTTTCATCAACGCTCTCCTGCTTCAGCTCTTCTTTGCCACCCTGGCTGGCTCCGGACTACTCTTGTCGGCCGTGATAGCTGAATGGAAAGCGACTGAGGCGGAGCGGGAATATCTTATCCGGGAACAGGCGAAGCAGGAAGCGGAGCGTGAAGGCGAAAAGCGCTATCGCCGGATTGTCGAGTTGGCCAACGAAGGCATCTGGACCCTGGATGCCCAGGGCTCAACGACTTTCGTCAACCATCAGTTTGCCAATATGCTGGGGTATGAGCCGAAGGAAATGACAGGAAAAAGGGTTTCTGATTTCTGTCCTGAAGCTTCCCAGTTATCTCTTCTGGAAATTGGCGCGAGAGAACTCCGTTTACGCAAGAAGGACGGAAAAGAGATGTGGGCAAAGATTTCGACCACAGCAATTCCGGATGAACTGCACGCAGCCAATGGCCTGTTGTTCATGCTTACCAACATCACGGAAAGCAAAATAGCGGAGGATCTGATCCGCAAGAGCAGTGCGGAGTTGCAAGCTGTTCTCGACAACTCGCCGGCGATGATCTATATGAAAGACCAGGCTGGTCGCTATATCTTTGTCAATCGCTGTTGGACGGAGTTGTTCAAGATTCCCAGCGAATGCGCCAAAGGGAAGACAGACTTCGAGCTTTTTCCCGAAGATTCAGCTCGCCAGTTCACGGCCAATGACAAGTCGGTTGTGGAGAGCAGTCAGGCACTGGTATTTGATGAACAATCAGTGTATGGGGATGTTCTGCACCACTATCAGAGCATCAAGGTTGCGCTCAGGGATGATGACGGCCATTTTTATGCACTTTGCGGAATCAGCACGGACATTACCGATCGCAAGGCGAGGGAAGAGGCTCTGCGCCAAACGAACCGGGCATTTCGAGTGTTGTCACAATGCAACTCGGCAGTGGTTCATGCCACCGAAGAGCAAGCCCTGTTGAAGAATGTTTGCCGTATTGCGGTCGGGCCGGCAGGATACCTGTTTGCCTGGGTGGGTTATGCCGACAACGACGAAGCATGCACCGTGCGTCCGGTTGCATTCGCTGGCCCCGCAGAAGGCTTCCTGGATCGCATTCATGTGAGTTGGGCCGACAATGAATATGGGAGGGGAAGCATCGGTCCCGCCATCCGCACGGGAAAACCGGTTGTTGTGCGCCGTCTCAGTGCCCAGCCGACATTTGCTCTTTGGCGCAATGAAACGGCGCCCCGCGGATTTGAGTCCGTTATGGCGGTGCCATTGCACCAGGGGCACACTGTTTATGGAGCTTTGGCCATCTACGCGCGAGAACCCGATGCATTCGACGCGTCGGAAGTTGGACTGATTGCCGAACTCGGAGAAAACCTCGCTCATGGCATTGCGTCCTTGCGTGCGCGAAACGAACGTGCCGAAGCCATTGCCGCTCTCGAACGAGCACGCAGCGAACTGGAGGATCGCGTCCGCCTGCGCACTGCTGAACTGGTGGAAGCCAGAAACGCTGCGGAATCCGCCGACCGGCTGAAGTCAGCTTTTCTGGCCACCATGTCTCACGAACTGCGGACACCACTCAACTCGATCATCGGATTCACAGGAATCGTTCTCCAGGGACTGGCGGGACCCCTGAACGACGAACAGGCAAAACAGTTGGGAATGGTGCAGAACAGTTCGCGGCATTTGCTGGCGTTGATCAATGACGTTCTGGACATTTCCAAGATCGAGGCTGGCCAACTGGATATTTATCGCGCGCCTTTCCCCATGCTCCACGCCATTGAGAAGACCGTTTCCGTCATTCTGCCGCTGGCCCAGAAGAAAGGGATCGAGGTGCGGACAGAGCTTTCTCCGGATGTGGGCGAGATTAACAGCGATCAGCGGCGCGTGGAACAGATACTCTTGAATCTTCTGGGCAATGCCGTCAAGTTCACTGATCAGGGAGAAGTGATGGTTCAGTGCTGGCGGGACAACGATTGGATTGTCACCACCATTCGGGATACGGGCATAGGGATCGACCCCAAGTACCACCAGAGTATATTTGAGCCTTTTCGCCAGGCGGACACAGGCTTGGCGCGCAAGCGTGAAGGAACCGGATTGGGCCTCTCCATCTGCAAACGGCTAGTAGAGCTTCTGGGAGGATTTATCTCCATGGAGAGCGCTCTCGATCAGGGCAGCACGTTCACCGTTCGACTACCTTTGGTAGGGGACAAAACTCATGAAGAACACAGTTCTGGTAATTGAAGATAACGAACAGAATCTCTATCTGGTGCGCTTTCTGCTTGAAAAGCACGGATTCTCTGTCCAGGAAGCCCGGGATGGAAGACTTGGAGTTACCATGGCTAGCGAGATACGTCCGGATTTGATTCTGCTCGATATTCAACTCCCCAGGCTCGATGGCTACGCCGTTGCTGAGGAAATCCGCAAGGATCCTGCTCTTCGAAGTACGCCTATCATTGCGGTAACTTCCTATGCGATGGTTGGGGACCGCGAAAAAGCTCTGGCCTCGGGCGCGACAGACTACATTGAAAAACCCATCAACCCCGGAACCTTTATCGACCAAATCGCCAAACACTTGCCTCGGTAACCGGCTATTCCCGAAAAGGAAACGAGACGATCCCATGCAAAGAATCCTGATCGTAGATGATAACGACGAGAACATCTATTACTTGCAGTCATTGTTGCGCTCCACCGGGTATGAGGTTCAGACGGCCAAAAACGGCGCAGAAGCGTTGAACACAGCCTTGGGCGATCCGCCGGAGTTGGTCATTTCTGACCTGCTCATGCCGATCATGGATGGCTTCACTCTGTTGCGGCAATGGAAAGCGGACCAGCGGCTTAATCGGATTCCGTTTGTCGTGTACACGGCAACCTATACCGACCCGAAGGACGAACAACTTGCACTGGACCTCGGCGCGGACGCCTTTATAGTCAAACCAACCGAACCTGCTCCCTTCATGTCCAGAATCCGCGAGGTTATGGCGAGGGCCGTGCGAGGAGATATGTCTCCCGCGAATGCTCCGGTTGGCGAAGAGACAAATTTGCTCCGGCAGTACAGCGAGGTTCTCATCCACAAACTGGAGTCAAAGGCCTTGGAACTGGAGGAGGCAAACCGCACACTGCTAGTGCGTGAGCAGAAGGCGCGCGCAAACGAGCGTGAACTCTCGCTCATCTTCCAGAACCTTTCAGACGTTGTCTTCAATCTGGCCGTGGAGCCGGACGGCCAGTTCCGCTTTGTTTCCGTTAACCCGGCTTTTCTGCGCGTTACCGGTCTCGAGACCGGTCAGGTGGTGGGGAAACTGACACGGGAGGTGATTCCCGAACCCGCCGGCAGCATAGTTCTGGACAAGTACGAAGAGGCGGTGCGGGAGAGAAAGACCGTTTCCTGGGACGAGACATCCGTATATCCAACCGGTGAAAAGCACGCAAATGTGTCCGTAAGTCCGGTTTTCAGCGAACAGGGCCAATGCACCAACCTGATTGGAGTCCTGCACGACATGACGGAACACATATGTGCGCAGAAGCATATTGAGCACCTCAACCGCGTCTACTCAGTGTTGAGCGACATCAACCAGACCATCGTTCGCGAAAAAGATTCCCAGGCTCTTCTGGTAAGTGCCTGCCGCATCGCGGTGAACAAGGGACAATTCCTCATGGCGTGGATCGGCATGATCGATCTTGCCACGCAATTGCTACAACCGGTTGCATTCAGCGGCGCCGTGGATGGCTACCTCGATCAAATCAAGCTCAATCTGCTTGACCGGAAGCAATACGGCGGGCCGTCATCGCAATGCGTCCATACCAGAAAACACGCCATCTGCAATGACATCGAGCACGATCCCAATTATGCGCTCTGGCGCGAACAGGCCATGCGCCACGGCTTCCGGTCGTCGGCAAGCTTTCCGCTCATCGTCGAGGACCGGGTGGTTGGTGTTTTCAACCTCTACTCCAGCGAACCGAAGTTTTTCTCCGGCGATGAACTCTTGCTTCTCGACGAGATGGCGATGGATATCTCCTTCGCCATGGAAGTGAACCAGCATGAAAAGGACCGGGTAAAGAAAGAAGAAGAATTGCGCTGGCGAACCGCCTTCTTTGAAGCGCAGATAGACGCTGCTCTGGACGGCGTCCTTGTCGTCGACCACCGGGGGGGGAAAATCCTGCAGAATCACCGGTTGAACGAACTCATGCAAATCCCCAAAGAGATTGCCGAGGACCCAGACGATGCACGTCAGCGCGAATTTATGCGCACCATCGTCAAGAACCCTGATCATTTTACAGAGAAAGTGGATTATCTGAACTCCCATCCTGACGAAGTCAGCCGGGATGAGATTGAGCTGCTGAATGGCGTAATCTTCGATCGCTACTCGGCCCCGGTTCGGGATAAGTTAAACAATTATTTCGGCAGGATATGGACCTTCCGCGACATCACGGAGCGGCGGCAGTTGGAAGAACAATTCCGGCAGGCGCAGAAGATGGAGGCAGTGGGCCAGTTGACCGGAGGGATTGCCCACGATTTCAATAACCTGCTGACCGTGATCTTGGGTTGTTCTGAGTTCATTGGCGAAGAAGTGAAAGAGAACCCGCGCTTGAGCAAGATGGCGCAGATGATTCTGGATGCTGCACAGCGCGGCGCGGACCTGACGCACCGCATGCTGGCCTTCGCGCGGCGCCAGGCGCTGCAGCCAAAGCCGATCGACGTCAATCGGATGCTCACGAATATGGAGAGCTTTATGCGCCGCACCTTGAGCGCGGATATAGATCTGGAAGTGATCCAGAGCCGGGAGGATTGTACGGCGCTCGTTGACCTGACGCAGTTGGAGAACGCACTGCTGAACCTTTGCGTGAATGCCCGGGATGCCATGCCGGCAGGCGGAAAATTGATCGTAGAGGCCGGTATCGCGGAACTGGATTCCGATTATGCAGAGCAGAACGCCGACGTCACTCCAGGGCAATACATCCTGATTACAGTGTCGGACACGGGTTGCGGTATCAGCCGGGAAAACCTGAGCCGTGTCTTCGATCCGTTCTTCACCACCAAGGAAGTTGGCAAGGGAACGGGCCTGGGGTTAAGCATGGTGTATGGCTTTGCCAAGCAATCGCAAGGGCACGTCAAGATTTACTCAGAGCCGGGGCGTGGCACATCGGTGAAGCTCTACCTTCCCCAGGCTGATCAGAAGAGCGAGCCATCCAGTCAGGAGGCAAACTTGATTACCGATCTTTATGGCTCGGAGGTTATTCTTTTGGTGGAAGACAATGCTCCGGTGCGGGAGTTTGCCAAAACCCAGCTGCTCCATCTCGGGTACCGGGTTTTGGAGGCTGCGAATGGCAAGGGAGCACTGGCGATTCTCAGGGAGCACCCGGAGATTGAACTTTTGTTTACCGATGTAGTGATGCCAGGCGGCTTGAACGGCCGCGAACTGGCGCACGAAGCACGCAAGCTTTACCCGGCATTGAAGGTGTTATTCAGTTCCGGGTATGCAGAGAGCGCGATTCTTCACATGGGTCTTTTGGACGAGAATGTTCAGTTGCTGAACAAGCCCTACTCCCGGCTGCAACTGGCGAGAAGAATCCGCGGCATTCTGACAACAAGCCAGTCCGCGCCTGAAGAGGAGGAACGCCATGGCTAACCGGCGCATTCTCATCCTGGACGATGACGCGGCTGTCGGCCAGACCATCCAATGGATTGCGGAGAGCCTCGGCTTTGAAGCGGAGTTCGTGACCCGCCCGGAAGCGTTCTTCCAGCGATTGGAACGGATGAGTCCTGACATAATCACCATCGATCTCGTGATGCCGGAACTGGACGGCGTTGAGATCATGCGGCTTCTGGCGGAGCGCAAATCGCGCGCGAAGATTGTCATCTCCAGCGGCATGGGCACCAGAGTGCTGGAAGCCGCGCAGCGCTCTGCATCGGAGCACGGGTTGAGTATTGCGGGGATCATTTCCAAGCCGATTTCCAAGGAGGCTCTGCACTTGCTGGTTGGCGATGGTTGCGAACGCGATCAGCCCGCATCGGCAGAGGAACAATCCGCGTACAGAGATGAATTTGAAGTGACCGCACCGGGTTTGCAGAATGCCATTGATCGCCACGAGTTCGTAATGGCATATCAGCCCAAATTTGAATGTAGGAGCGGTACGACGGCCGGGTTTGAAGCACTGGTTCGCTGGAAGCATCCCGACAGGGGAATTGTGATGCCCGACAGCTTTATTCCGGTTGCGGAAAATTTCGGGCTGATCGATGCCCTGACAGCACAGGTCTTTGACCAAAGCCTTGAGTGGTTTTCCGGAGCCTATCCTGAGTCTAATCTGCACTTGTCTTTGAATCTCTCCGCAAGAAGTCTCGTGGATATTCAGTTGGCCGATCATCTAGTTACCCTTTGCCACCTGTTTCAAATTGCCCCAGAGCGTATTGTCCTAGAATTGACAGAGACCAGCGCGATGGTCGATCCAATCCTCTCGCTGGACTTGTTGACAAGGCTGCGCATGAAGGGCTTTCAACTGGCGATCGACGACTTTGGCACCGGATTTTCCTCGATGGTGCAACTTGTCAGACTCCCGTTTTCGGAGATCAAGGTGGATAAGTCGTTTGTCATGCAGGCACAGCAATCCAGCGAGTCGCGCACCGTCATCAAATCGATCATTGACCTGGGCCACAGCCTTGGCCTGCAGGTCACGGCGGAGGGTGTTGAAGACCTTGATACTCTCAACTACCTCAATACTCTGGGGTGCGATTTTGCACAGGGATATTTCATTGCGCGCCCCATGTGGGGCGAAGCAGTGCGCAACTGGGTAGAGCAGAGAAAGACCTTATTGGGTTGATATTCCTGATCGGCTACATGGCGTCTGGAATCAAACACGGCACTCGCTGCATGTGGCTAGCAGTTCACCTGCATTCCCTCTCTATCAGAAGGCTTGATCCCAGATCCCGGATACGGGAGTTGCGATCAAAGGACCGGCTTGCTGAGAACTTGCATTGAATAACTTGCTCTGATTGAGGTCGAGTGATTTCCAGTTCAGAAACTGATGGCTCGGATTAAGAATTCATACGGGCAAACGCCGAAGGGCTGGTTGAGGCTATCAGAGCCAAGTCCCCTGCCTACGTTCCGATATTCCTGTTGTCGATCGCCAGCGGCATGAGAATGAGCGAGCAGTTCAGAAGCCAAGTGGGCGACTTCTACCCTAAGACCAGGATGCTGACTATTCACCAAGAGAAGGATCGCAACAAACCGATGGTCCGATACGCACCCCTAGGCAAGGTAGGCGGTGAGGCTTACGCGCAGTTGGCTAAGGGCAAGAAGGGTTCCTTGTTGTACATGAACACCGTGGGCACGCCAATGACAGACGTCGAATATTGGTTCAAGCCGGCTCTCGCCAAGGTTCGCATCCAGAATTACACGTGGCATGACAACAGGCACTCTGCATGTAGCCGTGGGTGATGGGCGGAGTGCCGTTAGCAGCCATCGGCAAAATACATGGGCCACTCCACAGCACAGATGACCATGCGGTATACTCATCTCATGCCCGGTGCCAACATATTCACCAGCAGCATCGTTGACGCCTTCTACGTGAACGAAGGTCAACACGTAGTTCCAACTGACACCAGTACTGACACCGGCAGTTCAAGCAGTTTTCCACAGGGACGTAAGTTGTTGTAAACAAAGCGGAGAGGTGGCAGAGCCCGGTTGAATGCACCTGACTCGAAATCAGACATAGTCGCAAGGCTATCGGGAGTTCGAATCTCCCCCTCTCCGCCATAAGATCAGTAGAATCAACATGCAGGGGCCTCCCAAAGCCCCTGTGTTTTTTGGCGCTGATCTAGCTTTCTGTGGAAAATATGCACCTGAGGGCACAGAAAGGCACCGAAATACAAATCCAACTGACCAGGAAAGTGACACTGAAAAGGCCAAACCGGTTAAAGCCGGTTTAGGGGAAATCGCAGGACCATTACGTAGCCGTCTCACGCGAGGGATACGGCGCGCAAATCTTCACCAACGACTGCGAGAAACTGGGAGCCGCGCTGGGGCATGATGTATCGCACAGCAGCGCCCATGCGCCGGAGATGAAGCCAGAACAGAAACAGGGGCAGGCCATCTCGTCGCAGCGGGGGATCTCGCCGCAGCAGGAGCTGGGCTTCGATATTCGCTTGGGTCTCAAGTCAAAAAGTTGAGGCTTAGAACCCCTAGATGGGCAGGCTTGAACGGAAGTCATCATAGAACCGAACTTGAGTCGGAATCCCAGCGTGAGACGCGACTTCGGTCAAGCATCTATGCTGCTGTTTATCGTCGGTTAGAAACTGGTCGCAATAGGGCAAGTAAACCGCCATCATTTGATCGTTCCGCCCTGCCTTATATGAGATAGCCTTTGCTTGACGCAGACTCCGGTCATAGTGCGTGAGTTCAATTGCATACACAATCGCTCTCATAGGTGGGCAGAGATCAAGGAACGTTTGAAGGACCGCATCGTCTGGAGGCTTTGAGAGTGATCTTCCGATCATGATGCAGTCCTTAGAACGGAAGGCTCCGCAATAGAGGATACGCGCAGTATTCCAGAACGATCCGTCTTTCACTTGGCACTCGGTGAGCCAGTCGGCAAAGCTCTTTGGAAATGGCGTCGTTCGCGTCGACTTCGGAAAGAGCTGCTCAAACCCATCTTGGCGGGCTTTCATTTCAGTAGCTTGCTCACTGACCAGAGCCTCATCTGCGTGGTAGTTTCCAGAAAGTACTGCTTCCTCAAGATAGAAATAACGGGATTGAACATTGCGCCAACTATAACGTAGTGGATAATCGTGGAACCGCTTTATGTGTCGATCCATCAGCCAATGAGCAGCGGTGATGCCACCGCCGGAGGCTACAAGGAGACGGCAAACCTCCATGAGCTTCATTCGCACTTCGGGCTTTGCAGTTGCTATCGCCTCTCCAAAAGCCATTTCAGGAACACGCACTTCATTGCCAGATAGCAACGCGGCAACAACCTGCTGGGGGTCGTTTTCCTTAGCAAGCCGATTAAGCACACTGTTGTCCATGGCAATGGTGGGTTGATCTCTCAGCATACGGTCGTCCTTTGCCTAACTCAAGTTCCTTCTGAGTTCTTGCGGTGCCGGCCATCGTCGTCTTACTGGAGTGCCTTGATCTGCATTCTTTTCTGCAACTCCTTCATGGCTTGCTCGGGTCGACAGGATTAACGTGAGAATGCATCTAGCGTACAAACCTGGCCAGCAACCGAATAAAGGCAGTTTGGTAGGAGATGGATGGCTCGGTCACCTCCCAGGAATTGAGCGGCCAGCCATCGCTGAAATCGGCATAGGCCTTTTGCGGCGCTTCACCAACCGGCGGTGAAGGCGGTGCCTGCCCACAGCCAGGATTGATCTTCGGGCACCTTCTGTCCCAGGTGTAGTGCGGATTGGCGCCGCCCACAAGGTAACCCGGCGGAGGACCAAATTTCGAGCCGCTGACGCTGCCCCAAAGCGGACTGCCGTGGGCAAACCAGGTGTGGTAGAAGCGGTCCACCGAATTGCTTGCACCAAACGCCTTCATGTTGGATAGATAGACCTTGCCGAGCGGATTGACGCCGTCGATATAGTGCAGATAGTCCGCCGCGGCGCTCATGGCATCAGCCGGGCTGTGGCTGCCCAAGCTATAAAGCGCTTCGTCGCCAAAAATATCGCCGTGGTTGGATTTGGTCGCGCTGCTGCCCCAGTCATAGTCCGAAATATGGGCCATATAAGGATCACTCTCGGCGGCCTTCCAGCCGTCCTCTTCAAATCCTTTGGCAAATTCGGTCTTGATGGCGGACGAAACCGAAGGCGTCGCCCCGGCCAAGCTTGCATAATAGACCAAAGGTGCTGTCTGCGTGTAATCGAAATCGAGCGTAATGTGACGAGTGAAGATCCGATTGTCGCGATAATGCGCGTCGATATAGTCGCGGTAAGTTGTCTCGCCAGTAAGATCGAAGAGATAGACGGCGGCGGCGATGGCTCCCATCTCGCGTCCATAATCATCAACCTCCTGCTGCCCTGAAGCAAGCCCCTCCGAATGATCGCGTGGACTATTGTTGTAAAAGAGCACGTGCGGATGCGTCTGGGCCCACATCCATGCCTTGAGCGCCCGCTCTCTCAGATCATCGGCAAATATTTTGAGGGCTGGAAACTGTCCGTAGGTCTTGGCCGCATAGGCAAAGGCCTCAGCACCCGCATAAGTTGCAGAGGTGGTCGCAGGACCATAGAAGCTAGGCCCCGTAGCCGCCGAAGCCGGGCTTCCCGACGCGGATCCGATTACCGACAGCAAGGAGCCATCTTCATTCTGCATGCGCTCGAGCCACTCAACTTCCCATTTCACCTCATCGAGCAAATCGGGAATGCCATTACAGGATTCCGGAATGTTGAAGTCGTCGGTAAAGGCCGTTGGGCTTTCGTGATAAGCGTGAAGCAGGCCCACCACATAGTCGCCGCTCCAGCGGGTGTAACGATTGAAATCCCCGGCGTCATACCATCCGCCGTGCAGATCACGTGCTGTTGCCTTATCGTTTTTGGCGCTATAGAGCCGAGCCTCTGAGTCTTGATCTGGGCCCATATGACTTGCCTTGTCCGCCCAGGCGACGCCAGCATAATGCGCCTCCTTGGTAAATCCGGCGCGCTGATAATAGAGCATGCGCACGGCCTGCACCAATATAGGCTTATAGAGATTGGCCGCAACCGAAAAAGCCACGGAGTCATACCCCATTTGCTTGTCCCGGATCAGATAGCGGCCCGGCGCAACCACACCCGAAAAGTCGAATTGCCAAGCATGGTCGCCGGAAGAGGGATCGACAGCGCCAGCGCGCCAGGCGACAGGCGCCCCCTCAAAGACAACTGCTCCAGTCTCCACATTGACGACCTGATAGACCTTGCCTGGCGCAAATTGCCATTGGCTATCGAAACCGATAGCAGGATCGCGGATAACGGCGACCTTTTTTGCATCCGGTAGATAGCCAAACTGATCGATGACAATGAAAGGCGTAGGTGATGCGCTCCCTTTTGAGTTGCCCTGGGCAATGACTGGAACGGTCGAATAAAAACACAGTGCGGTAAACCCTGCTATTAAAACCTTCTTCAACATGACCCACCCAATTCCTTACTGACAAAGAACCTTTGTTGCCGAGTTTGGAGCGGCACGCTACGAATTCAGCTCAAGGCTGTATTCAATCTGTCAATTGACATGATAACCGGAGCGCTTCAACTTCCATAGTGCCCGGCGGGCCATATGTTCACTCTGCCACGCCAAGTGGTTGGAGCGGCGTAACGCGGTCTTTATTGTTTTAGTGCTTACAAAATCAGTTCAACCGCGCTCCGGAGGTACCAGTGCAAAATGCCGAAAGGGTCCTTCAATGCTCTCCAGTCCAGCTTATCGGCCTTGGTCTTAACAGCTCAGGACGAGGAGAGATGAACCGCTACTCTCAGAAACGATAGGGAAAAAGAAAAACACCTCAAAAATTGAAGGAGAATTGATGAACAAGGACAGAGTGAAGGGCGCGTACAGCCGCGCTATCGAGGTAGAGAGGGCGCCGTGAGCTGTCCAAACAGCCGGGTTCAAGATGGAAAGAGGCCGTGCCTACCTTGAAAGCCGCCATGTTGTCCCCTTGTCAGAGGGCGGCGTGGACCACGAGAGCAATGTGGTTGCGCTCTGTCCCAGTGACCACTGAGAGGCGCATCCTGTGGAGCGCCTGGATGCCATTCGCTTCCGCTTACTTGCAATGCTTGCCGCCGTCTATGTCGGTTGATTCACGACGCGAACGGTGTGGATACCCAACTCTGAGGCCTTCTCGACTTTTTCCAGTTGGCGGTAACGTATCGGAACCCCGGAGACATTCCCCGCTCCTGTCGCGATTTGGCGGTTTCCAGTACCCAGATCGGCGGAACCACGCGCCCTGAAGATGATCCGCGCAAAATAATTTCCTGCACAGTCGGGCATTTGAGGCCTGATTCTATCGGCTCCTAGACGGCCACGTGAAAGTTGAATGGAAGAGGATAACGTGTAAATTATTGATTTAATTGGCGTCCCCGACGGGATTTGAACCCGTGTTATCGCCGTGAAAG
>CAYLHL010000023.1:0-23890 GCA_964383595.1 uncultured Occallatibacter sp.
CGAGGGCGGCCGCACGGTGGGCGCCGGCACGGTAAGCGAGATTATCAAGTAGCAGGGAATAGGGAATAGAGAGCAGGGGTTAGAGCGACAAAATACTAACCCCTAACCTCTAACCCCCGAAGGGAAGATCATGGTAGGACAGAGAATTCGCATCCGGTTGAAGGCATACGACTATCGCGTGCTGGACACCTCGACCGGCGAGATTGTGGAGACGGCCAAGCGCACCGGAGCAACGGTAGCCGGTCCGATTCCCTTGCCGACGATCAAGAACAAGTATTGTGTGTTGCGTTCGCCGCACGTTGACAAGAAGTCGCGCGAGGCCTTCGAGATTCGTACCCACAAGCGGTTGATCGACATTCTTGAACCGACGCAGCAGACGGTGGACGCGCTGATGAAGCTAGACTTGCCGGCCGGCGTCGATGTCGAGATCAAGGCCTTCGAGAAGTAGGCACCTGCGGTGCCGCCAATCGCGCCTCGCGGCGCAATGGCTGGTTGCGTAGGTGAAGTCAGGAACATTCGAACCCCGCGAAGGGGCCGGCAGTGCGATGAATTTCGCATCGCATGATGAGGAAAGGAAGTTATGGGCGTTGTTGGAATTTTAGGTAAAAAGATCGGCATGACGCAGGTCTTCGACGAAAAAGGCGATGTGCACCCAATTACGGTGCTGCAGGCTGGCCCTTGCGTAATTACGCAATTGAAGACGCTAGCCAACGATGGATACGAGGCCGCGCAGATTGGCCTGGTCGAGTTTGTCAAGGATAAGAATGTCACCAAGCCGCAGAAGGGGCACTTTGCCAAGACGGAAGCGCCCCCGGTGAAGGTGATCAAGGAAGTAGCTTTGGAGCTGGACGCCGATGGCGTTGTGGCTGCCAAGGCTGGCGACCGGGTACTGGTGGACATCTTCTCCGAGGCGCGTTTTGTAGATGTGATCGGCACCTCGAAAGGCAGGGGCTTTGCTGGCGTGGTGCGCCGTCACGGTTTCGGCGGTGGACCCAAGTCGCACGGACATATGTTCCAGGTGCAGGGATCGATTGGCGCATCGAGCTACCCGTCGCGCGTCTTTCCCGGCCAGCGTATGCCGGGCCACATGGGCGCCGAGCAGGTTACAGTGCGCAATCTGCGCATTCGCGGCATCGATCTGGAAGAGAATCTGCTGATGGTCGAGGGTGCTGTGCCTGGAAGCCGCGAAGGCTATCTGCTAATCTCCAAGGCCAAGATTCCTCCGCGTGAGCGCCGCGGTTTTGCCGGTTCGGGCACGGTTGATCCATTGAAGGCTTCAAAGAAGGCCGGCGGCAAGAGAAAGTAAGTTATTAGCTCTTGGCTAGTAGCTGGGATTTACGAGATTGGAAAATGGTTGCGTTACGGGATTGAGCTAAAAGCTAACGGCTAAAGGCTAATAGCTCGCAGGAAGAAGACGATGGCAAATGTGGATGTATTGAATTTGAACGGCGAGAAGGTGGGTACGCTGGAGCTGTCGGATGCGCTCTACGGGCCGGACCAGGTGAATGAGGCTCTGCTGTGGGAGGCGGTCAGGCACTACCGCGCCTCGCTGCGTCAGGGCACGCACAAGACCAAGAGCCGCACGGAAGTTGCCGGTTCGGGCAAAAAGCTGTGGAAGCAGAAGGGCACGGGCAGGGCGCGTATCGGCTCCGTTCGCTCTCCTTTGTGGCGTCATGGCTACACGGTCCACGGACCGCAGCCGCGCAGCTATGATTACGCCTTCCCGCGCAAGAAGCTGCTGGGGGCGCTGCGCTCGGCGCTGGCCGTCAAGCTGGCTGACGGCAAGCTGACGGTAGTCGATTCGCTGGAGATCAAGGATGCCAAGACCAAGCTCTACCGCGAGGCGCTCACCAAGCTGGACGTGACACGCACGGCCCTGCTGGTGGAAAACGGCAAGACGCTCTCTCCGGCGTTGGTGCTGGGTGCGCGCAATCTGAAGGGCGTGGAACTGGTGCTCAACAATGAGGTGCATCCTTATGATCTGTTGCGCTATGAGAGGGCCATCTTTTCGACGGCCGCCATTGAGCAGTTGACCGAGATGCTGGAGAAGAACGCATCGAAGCGCAAGCTTGCCGAGCAGACGGAGGTCGCGTAATGCCAACACTTTACACCGTAATTCGCCGCCCGCTGATTACTGAAAAGGGACTCAGCGTGAAAGAGACAGAAGGAACGCTGGTCTTTGAAGTGGCGCCCGATGCCTCGAAGACCGAGGTCAAACAAGCCGTCGAGGCTCTCTTCAAGGTGAAAGTCTCCGCTGTCCGTACCAGTAATGTTCTGGGCAAGGAGCGCCGCCGCGGCAAGTTTACCGGCTTCAAGCCGGATTGGAAGAAAGCTTACGTGCGGCTGAAGGCCGGCGAAAAGCTGCCTGAATACGTGAGCAATCTGTAATCGCAGCTCTTGGCTTTTAGTTCGGAAGTACGTGAGCAAAGCAAGAGTCAGAAAGTCAAGCAAGGAAGTTTGTTAAGCAGGATGAGCTGAAAGTTGTTAGCCAAAGGCTAAAAGCTGATAGTTCGTCAAGGACAACGACAATGGCAATCAAGACATACAGACCGATTACGCCGACGCTGCGCTTCAAGACCACGCAGGTGAATGACGACCTGACCACGGCCAAGCCGCACAAGCCACTTCTGGCGGTCAAGCAGCGCACAGGCGGACGCCGCAACCAAGGCGACCTGACGATGCGCCACCAGGGCGGCGGGCACAAGCAGATGCTGCGCCTGATTGATTTCAAGCGCGAGAAGTATGGTGTGCCGGGACGGGTGGCGACCATTGAATACGACCCGAACCGGTCTGCCAGAATTGCTTTGGTGCATTACGCGGACGGCGAGAAGCGTTACATTTTACAGCCGGTTGGCCTGAAGGTGGGCGCGACGATTTCATCGGGGCCTGATGCAGATATTCTTGTGGGCAATTCGCTTCCTCTCAAGAACATCCCTTCTGGAACGACGGTTCACGCCATCGAGCTGAGGCCCGGCAAAGGCGCGCAGATGGCGCGCTCGGCGGGAACGCAGGCGCAGTTGGTGGCCAAAGAGGGCGAGTACGCCCTTCTGAAACTGCCTTCGGGCGAGACGCGCAAGGTGCTGGTTGAGTGCATGGCGACGATTGGCCAGGTGGGCAACACGGATCACGAAAATGTCTCCATCGGCAAGGCTGGACGCAACCGCTGGAAGGGCATACGGCCTGCCAACCGCGGCGTTGTGATGAATCCGGTGGATCACCCGCACGGCGGCGGCGAGGGCAAGACTTCGGGCGGTCGTCATCCGGTGACCCCGTGGGGTCAGCCGACCAGGGGCTACAAGACGCGCAACAACAAGCGGACGGATGCGTTTATCGTCAGCCGGCGGGTGAAGTAGAAAAGCAGCTGACAGCTAACAGCTAAGGCTTTTAGCTAAAGGCGGCATGAAAACGGTTAAGGCATAAGCGGGCGGTCAGTTTGGTAAGCAGTAAGCTGACGGCTGAGAGATGAGAGCTGAGAGCTAGGAGCTGAGTTTTATGGCACGTTCGACAAAGAAGGGTCCGTTCGTGGATGCGCATCTGACGGTGAAGATTGATGTGCTCAATCAGGCCAATGACAAGAAAATCGTCAAGACCTGGTCGCGCCGCTCGACGATCTTTCCCGAGTTTGTGGGCCACACGATTGCGGTTCACAACGGCAAGAAGTTCGTTCCGGTGTATGTGACCGAGAACATGGTGGGTCACAAACTGGGCGAGTTTTCGCCCACGCGCATTTTCAAGGGGCACACCGGGGGCAGCAAGGCCGCCGAAGCTGGCGCCAAGCCGCGGTAATGCAGCTTCCAATCTCTAGCTCATGGCTTCCAGCTATGAGCCGGTAGAGTACGGAGCTTGATGTGTAACGAAACGGATTAAAAGCTAATGGCTAGAAGCCGATAGCTGATTTTGAGGAAGAAACAATGGCAGTCGAGACAAGGGAATATCGGGCCGAGGCCAGGTTTCAGCGCGTGTCGCCGCAAAAGGCGCGGCTGGTGTTGGACCTGATCAAAGGCCGGGGGGTGGAGGAAGCGCTCACAGTCGCGGCTTTCACCAAGAAGCGCATCGCCCCGGTGATCCACAAGCTGCTGACTTCAGCGGTCGATAACGCGAAGTACGTGGCGGGCGAGCAGGGTGTTGATCTAGACGTGGACAATCTCTACGTCAAGATGGCCCTGGCCAACGATGGACCGCGCATGAAGCGCATCCGCCCGGCGCCCATGGGCCGCGCCTTCCGCTATCAGCGCAGGCTGACCCACATCATTCTTTCGCTGGCCGAGCGCGAGGCGGCTGACGGCCTGGTGACGACAGTGGACGAACCGAAGACGGCGCCAACCGCAGTGGTAGAGGCGAGCCTTGCGGCACCGAAGACGGTCAAGAAAACAGGGAAAAAGGCCACGAAGTCGGCCTAGAGGGTTTTGAGGAAAAGCATATGGGACAGAAAGTCCATCCTTACGGGTTCCGGCTGGGAGTGAACAAGCCGTGGCGTTCGCGCTGGTTCTCTGAGCGCGATTATGACAAGCTCCTGATCGAGGACGTGAAGCTCAAGGCAGAGCTGCGCGAGAAGCTTAAGGCCGCCGGGGTCAGCTCGGTGGAGATCGAGCGCCCGGGCAACAAGTTGCGCTTTCTCATCCGCACGGCGCGGCCGGGCATTGTTATCGGCCGCAAGGGTGCGGAGATCGACAAGCTCAAGATTGAGCTGGGCAAACGCACCAACCGCGACGTCTTCATCGATATCATCGAGGTGAACAAGCCGGAGTTGGATGCCCAATTGGTCTCTGAAGCCATTGCGTTGCAACTGGAGAAGCGCGTCAGCTTCCGCCGCGCCATGAGAAAAAGCGTGGATTCGGCGCTACGCTTCGGCTGCAAGGGAATCAAGGTGAGGGTTTCGGGCCGGTTGAACGGCAACGAAATCGCCCGCTCGGAGTGGTACTTGCAAGGGCGTTTGCCGCTGCACACGCTGCGTGCCGACATTGATTACGGCTTCACCGAGGCGCACACGACCTATGGAGTCATCGGTGTGAAGACGTGGATCTATCGCGGCGACATTTACGAACAGAAGCGCCGTCAGCCAGCCGCGGTGGGCACGAGCGTGTTTTAAAAGCAGGGATGAGGGATTAGGGGTGAGGGATTAGTAATCCCGATCCTCGAAACTGAATTGCCTGGTTTGACAGAAGTCTGGCTGTGAAGGATTTGCAAGTTGGCCGGGATGCGGGTAGGAGCGGGATCGAATCTAATTCCCTAACCCCTAATCCCTAACCCCAGCTTTTCGAGGTTTTCGCTATGTTGATGCCAAAGAAGGTGAAGTTTCGCAAGCAACAGAAGGGCAAGCGCAGAGGCAAGGCTTGGCGCGGCTCTTCCATCTCGTTCGGTGAATACGGGCTGCGCGTACTGGAATGCGGCTATATCACTGACCGTCAGATTGAGGCCAGCCGTATCGCCATGACCCGTTTCATCAAGCGTGGCGGCAAGATATGGCTGCGTTTGTTCCCGGACAAGCCGATCACCAAGAAACCGGCCGAAGTCCGCATGGGATCGGGCAAGGGTGCGCTGGACCACTGGGTAGCAGTGGTGCGGCCGGGCAAGATTCTCTTCGAGATGGAAGGCGTGGACCCGGCGACGGCGCAGGAGGCTATGCGTTTGGCGTCCAATAAACTTCCGCTGAGGACGAAGTTCGTCATGCGGCCGGGAGCAGTGAGACCCGAAGCAGCAGCCAAGTAGAAATGCAGCTTTTAGTTGTTTGCCTCTAGCTTCTAGCTCTTCAGGTTGAATCGAAGGGTTAAGCACAAGCAAGACGAGGCTAGCAACTGGAAGCCAGGAGCTAAGGAAATGGAATTGGATAAGATTCGCAATTTGAGCGACGAGGAGTTGGCGCATCAGGTGAAGACCACTGGTGAGCAGCTCTTCCGGCTTCGCTTTCAGGTCTCGCTAGGGCAGAATGACGGAGTGAAGAAGCTCCGCCAGATGCGCAAGGAGATCGCACAGATCAAGACCGTGGCCCGCGAGCGCCAGTTGGGCATACGCGGAGCAGCCGCTGATGCCGACGCAGCTGCGGACAGCAAGAAGGGAGAGCCCTCTAAATGACGGCGACTCAAGAAGAGATGGTGCAGGCGCCGGCTTCCATTGGCGCACGGCGCAACGAGAAGGTTGGCCAGGTGGTTTCGACCAAGATGCAGAAGACCATTGTGGTCGAGGTCGAGATGCGGAAGGCTCATGCCAAATACAAGCGGATCGTGCGCTCGACAAAGAAGTTTTACGCACACGACGAGCAGAGTTCGGCTAGGCTGGGCGATGTGGTGCGCATCCGCGAAACGCGCCCGCTGAGCAAGCTGAAGCGTTGGAGTTTGGAAGAGATTGTCCGCCGTTCGGCGCTGGGCCAGTTGGAAGATGCCGCGGTCAAGACGGAAGTCAAAGCCGCCGAGTAGCGAGCCGCAAGCTTCTAGCTGTTTTGTGGGCAGAGCAAGTTGCTTTGGAAGATTGGAAAGCTGGGAGCCAGCAGCTTGAAGCTGGTTGAGGAGAAGAACCCATGGCAGTGCAAATGAGAACCATGCTCGCGGTTGCCGATAACTCCGGCGCGCGCAAGCTGCAAGTGATTCTGCCGCTGGGCGGCGGACTGGGCAAGAAGGCCGGGCTGGGAGACGTTGTGACCGCCGCGGTCAAGGAAGCCTCGCCCGACGGCACGGTGAAAAAGGGTAAGGTGGTCAAGGCGGTCATCGTTCGTACCCGCAAGGAGCATCGTCGGCGCGATGGAACGTACATTCGCTTCGACGAGAACGCGGCCGTAGTGATCAATGAGGTCAACGAGCCTGTGGGTACGCGTGTCTTCGGGCCGGTGGCTCGCGAGTTGCGCGAGAAGAAATACTTGAAGATCGTTTCGCTGGCTCCGGAAGTGGTGTAAAAGCAGTGAATAGTGGGCCGTTAACAGCTCGCAGTCGAAAACAACTGATAACTGTTAGCTGTTTTTTGGAGAGAAAATGCCAAGTTTGAAGATTCATCGCAACGATACGGTCAAGGTCCTCAGGGGCGCTGACCGTGGCAAGACGGGCCGTGTGCTGCGCGTCTTTTCCGATAACGGCACCGTCCTGGTTGAGCACGTGCGCGTAGTCAAGAAGACGGTTTCGAGCAAGCAGGGGCAGCGCACCAAGGGCGGCATCGCCGAGCAGGAATCGCCGATCGATGTCTCGAATGTGGTCCTGGTCTGCCCGAACTGCGGGCCCGCCAAGGTGGGATCGAAGAGCGAAGGCGACGTCAAGATGCGCATCTGCAAGAAGTGCGGGCAGACGCTGTTGACGAAGAAGTAACAGAACTTAATCCGAATAGGCCGAGAGGTGTTCGCGCTCCGCCTGGACGGCAAGTCCTTCCGTAACGGTACAAGGCTGAATCGCCAACCCGGGTCCGGAAGAGAGAGAGCTGAGAGCAATGACGGCAAGGTTGAAAGAGAAGTATCACAAGGAGATCAAGCAGGCTCTTAAAAAGGAGTTGGGGCTTGACAACGCCATGGCGGTGCCGGAGTTGAAGAAGATCGTGGTCAACATGGGCCTGGGCGAGGCGACGCAAAACACCAAGCTGCTGGATCCACTGGTGGCTGATCTGGCGGCGATTACCGGACAAAAGCCGGTGACCACCAAAGCGAAGAAGTCGATTGCTGCCTTCAAGGTCCGCGAAGGAATGTCGATTGGCGCCATGGTCACGCTGCGCAATGAGAAAGCCTACGAGTTTCTGGACCGGCTGATTTCCACGGCGCTGCCCAGGGTGAGGGATTTCCGCGGTGTTTCTACAAAAAGTTTCGACGGGCGCGGCAACTTTACGCTTGGCCTGCGCGACCAGTTGATCTTCCCCGAGATTGATTACTCCAAAGTGGAGAAGATGAAGGGCATGAATATCACCATCGTGACCACGGCCAAGGACGACAATGGAGCGCGAGCACTTTTGAAGCACTTCGGAATGCCTTTCCGCCAGGGCGCGTAAGAACGGCCGTCGCTTTCAGCCTTCAGTTCGGTTGAAATGAGGTCGGCGGTGATGAAAAACCAAGCGATCCTTGTTAGTAGGCAATGCGAGTGAACAAGGAGCTGAAAGCTGTTAGCTGCAATCAAGAGGGTTTATGGCAACCACTGCAAAAAGGGTGAAAGACGCGCGGAAGCCGAAGTTCAGCTGCCGCAAGCACAACCGGTGCCAGCTCTGCGGGCGGCCGCGAGGTTTCCTGCGCAAGTTTGGCGTCTGCCGCTTGTGCTTCCGCGCGCTGGCGCTCAAGGGCGAAATCCCCGGCGTCGTCAAGTCGAGCTGGTAGCAAGGCTGTGGAGAGTGAACAGTGGACTGTGCGTAGCATCCTGTCCCCGTCCACTGACCACTGTCCACTGACCACTGTTCACAGTAGTAGACATTCTCGCTGGTTCTCTCACATACCGGGAGCGAACGGGGAATGAAGGAGAAGGAATGAGTCTGACCGACCCAGTAGCCGATTTTCTGGCGCGAATCCGGAATGCGATCCGGGCGCGTCATCAGAAGCTGGATGTACCGGCTTCCAAGCTGAAGGCCGAGATTGCCCGCATCCTCAAAGAGGAGGGGTACATCTCGAACTACAAGACCCAGGAAGAGGAAGGCAGGAGCGTCCTCCGCGTGTACCTCAAGTACGCCGGCACGGAAGCTGCCATCCGCGATCTGGCGCGCATCTCTCGCCCCGGTTGCCGAGTCTACATCGGCCGCGACGAGATCAAGCGTGTGCAGGGAGGCTTGGGCATCTCAATAATGACCACGCCAAAAGGTGTGATGACCGGCCGTCAGGCGCGCCGCGAGGGCGTTGGCGGTGAGTTGTTGTGCGAAGTGTGGTAGGAGCAGCTAACAGCAGACAGCTTACAGCAAACAGTTAAGGAACCTGAAACTGTGAGCTGGTAGCTAATAATTGCAAGCTGTTTCACCGGCTGCAGTGGAACGAGGAGATGTAGGAGCTAGCAACTGTTTGTTGAAAGTTGTTAGCTGTGAGATGTCTCTCGGGACTCGCAAGCCAGATGAAGGATTGATTCGATGTCGCGTATTGGTAAGAAGCTGATTCCACTGCCCGCCGGCGTGAAATACAAGGTCGAGGGCAACACGGTTGTGGTTGAAGGGCCCAAGGGCAAGGTCTCGGCGCTGATCGCCGAGGGCATTTCGCTCGAGACCAAGGACGGCGTGCTGCACGTCAACCGCGAAAACGACCAGCAGGCCGCGATGCACGGGCTGACACGTTCGCTGGTGGCCAACGCGGTGCAGGGCGTCACTGCAGGCTGGAAGAAGGAATTGGACATCGTCGGCATCGGCTATCGCGCCGAGTTGAAGGGCAAGGGCACAGTGGTTTTTACGCTGGGCTACTCCCATCCGATTGAGTTTCCGCTGCCATCTGGCATCGATGTTGCTATCGACCCCAAGCAGCTTCATCTGACGATCACCGGCATTGACCGGCAGAAGGTGGGGCAGGTGGCGGCCGATATGCGTTCGTTGCGCAAGCCGGACCCGTACAAAAACAAGGGCGTGCGCTACTCCGACGAGAAGCTGAAGAAGAAGGCCGGCAAGACGGGCGCCAAGTAGGGATTAGGAATCAGGGATTAGGGATTAGTTAAAAGTAAAAGCGCGCAGAGCGCAGACTAACCCCTAACCCCTAACCATTAATTCAACCGAACGGGGCCGCGGGCGGCTCCGCTGATAGGTGAGAGAGATCATGATTACGCAGACCAAGAGAAATGCAATTCGCCAGCGCATTCACCAGCGCATTCGCCGCAAGCTGGCTGGCACCGGTGAACGGCCGCGGCTGAATGTCTATCGCTCGCTCAACCACATCTATGCGCAGGTGATCGACGATGTGAAGGGTGAGACGCTGGTTTCGGCCTCGACCATCAAGATGAAGACTGGCGGCAACGTGGCGGCGGCCAAGGAGATCGGCAAGACAGTGGCCGAGAAAGCTGTTGCGCAGGGCATCAAGAAGGTGGTCTTCGACCGCGGTGGATACCTCTACCACGGGCGCATCAAGGCGCTGGCCGACGCGGCCCGCGCGGCAGGCCTGGAGTTTTAGTAAAGCAGCTGACAGCTGTCAGCGAACAGCAAACAGTTTTGGGACTGTAAATAACTGTAAGCTGCAAGCTGTGAACTGTTAGCTAAAAAGAGACGAGAGAGCAATGACGATCTTGAAGAAGAAACTCGATGCCAACCAGTACAACCTGAAGGATCAGGTGGTGGCCATCAATCGCGTGACCAAAGTGGTCAAGGGCGGCAAAAATATGTCGTTTGCCGCGCTGGTGGTAGTGGGCGATCCCGCCGCTGGAGTGGTGGGTCACGGTTCGGGCAAGGCCAAGGAAGTTCCCCAGGCGATTCGCAAGGGAATTGAAGCGGCCAAGAAGAATCTGGTGCGGGTCAACCTGACTGAAACTTCGATTCCCCATCTGGTTCTCGGCCGTTTCGGCGCCGGACAGGTGCTGCTGAAGCCGGCCCCCGAAGGCACCGGCGTCATCGCCGGCGGCGCGGTGCGCGCGGTGATGACCTCGGCCGGTGTGCAGAACGTGCTTACCAAGAGTTTGGGTTCGCCCAACCCCCACAACGTCGTAAAGGCCACCTTCAATGCCCTGGTGCAGTTGCGCGACCGGGCCGATGTGGCTGCCATGCGCGGCAAGTCGGTGGAGGAGCTTTAGTTATGACTGAAACCAAGACAATTCGCATTCAATACTATCGCTCGCAGAACTCCACTCCCTTCAAGCAACGGCTTGTGGTCAAGGGACTGGGCTTCACGCGGCTCAACCAGATCGTCGAGCGCGTGGACAATGAGTCCATTCGCGGAATGGTCAAAGCTGTCCCGCACCTGGTGAGGATTCTCGAAGACGAACCGATAGCTACTAGCCTTTAGCCTCCGGTTAAAGGCGGGCAACTTCGAGATCAAAGCTAATAGCGAATAGCTGGCAGCTAGAAACTGCATTTACGCGAGTCGGCGGGGATCAACCCATCCGGCGTTACAGCGAGGAAAAAATGGCAACGAGAAATCTATCGAATTTACGCGCGCCCCGCAAAGCAAACACTGGGCGCAAGCGTGTCGGTCGCGGCATGGGATCCGGCATGGGCAAGACTTCGGCCCGCGGCCACAAGGGCCAGGGTCAGCGCACCGGCACCAGCATGATGCGCGGCTTTGAAGGCGGCCAGATGCCGCTGCACCGCCGCCTGCCCAAGCGCGGATTCACCAACATCTTCCGCACTGAGTACACGGTGGTAAATCTTGACCGGCTGGTAGAGCACCTTGAAGGTCTCAACCTAGCTGAGATCACCCTGGACGACTACAAGAAGCTGGGTCTGGCGTCCAGCAAGAAGGCGCTGATCAAGATTCTTGGCTCAGGCGAGCTGACTTCGGCTCTCACTATTCACGCACACAAGTTTTCCAAGTCGGCTGTCGAGAAGATCGAAAAGGCAGGCGGCAAGGTCGTTGTTCTGGGCGGCGATACGCCAAAGCCCAAGGGAAAGCTGGTCTCCAAGACCGCGAAGTAGCAACCTGCTGACTCGCTCAGTGTCGCAGCAAGGGATGAGCAGGCGGGACACTGAAGGCCCTGCGCAGGTAAGATGGTCAGTGGCAAAGAATCAAGTGGCGGCAAACGCCCTGAAGCGGATAACCAACAATGGCTGAAATGTTTGAGAAGTTCGCCAATATCTTTCGGATTCCCGATCTGCGCAAGCGGGTCCTGTTCATGCTGGGCATTCTGGCCGTTTACCGGCTGGGCGCGTGGATTCCCACGCCGGGCGTAGATACCAAGATGCTGGAACGTATGTTCGACCAGCAGGGCGGTTCCGCTCTGGGGCTGATGAATCTCTTCGGCGGCGGAAACCTGCGTCGCATGACGGTCTTCGCCCTGGGCATCATGCCCTACATCACGGCATCAATCATCTTTCAGTTGCTCACCGTGGTCTACGAGCCACTGGCGCGCATCCAGAAGGAAGGCGAGCTGGGACGGCGCAAGATCACCCAGTGGACCCGTTATATGACCATCATTCTGGGCGCCCTCCAGTCCATCGGCATCGCCTTCATGCTGACCAAGGGCGGCATGGTGCTTAATCCTGGTATCCGTTTCATCTTGTTGACAGTGCTGACGCTCACCGCCGGCACGGCCTTCATCATGTGGCTGGGCGAGCAGATTACCGATCGTGGCATCGGCAACGGCATGAGCTTGCTGATCTTTACAGGAATCATTGCCGGCCTACCGCGCGGCGTAATGGACTTGGTCCAGAAGGTTCAGACCAACCAGTGGGGATCGTTTACCATCGTCGCGATGCTAATTTTGATAGCGGGTATGTTTGCCGTGGTCGCTTTCATCGTTTTCGTCGAGCGAAGCGAACGGCGCATCCCCATCCAGAGTGCGCGGCGCATCGTGGGCCGACGCATGATGGGCGGCCAATCCAGCCATCTGCCTCTCAAGGTCAATTCCGGCGGCGTGATGCCGGTCATCTTTGCTGCCTCCATCCTCTCCGCTCCGCTGATGCTTAGCCAGGCCGAGTTTGTGCAGAACAATCGCTTTTTGCTGCCCATCGTACAGGCTCTTCAGCCCGGCTACCCGTGGTATGAAGCCCTTTACATCATGGCGATCATCTTCTTCGCCTATTTCTACGTTTCGATCATCATGAAGCCGGACGACATTGCCGACAACTTTCGAAAGTCGGGCTCGTTCATTCCGGGCATTCGCCCCGGCAAGCGCACCTCGGACTTCATTAATGACATCCTCACCCGTATCACGCTGGTCGGAGCACTCTATCTGATTATTATTTCCCTGGTTCCCACCTTCCTGATATCAGGCATTCGCTTCGATAAGGTGTGGCTCATTGGACGGTTCTTTGAGAGCCTGCCCGCCTGGACCACACACGGTTTGGGGGTCAACTTCTACTTTGGCGGCACCTCGTTGTTGATCGTCGTGGGTGTGGCCATGGATACCGTCAACCAGATCGAATCGCAGCTGATCATGCGTCACTATGATGGTTTTTCGCCGCGCTCCGGTCGCATTCGCGGAAGGAAAACCTGGTAATGTCTTTTTCTGAAGTTATAGCCGGTCAGGGCCGGAAAACTCATCCCGGCCCCATATTATTGTTGGGCGCGCCCGGAGTGGGCAAAGGCACACAAGCCAAGGAGTTGGTGAAAATCTGGGGGATTCCGCAGATCTCCACCGGCGACCTGTTGCGCGGAAATGTGGCTCAGGGCACCGAACTGGGGAAGACAGCTAAGGCGATCATGAGCCGCGGCGAGCTGGTTCCCGATTCGCTGGTTAATGAGATGGTTGCGGTGCGGCTCGTGCAGCCGGATACGGCCAGCGGATACATTCTGGACGGTTTCCCGCGCACCTTGGTGCAGGCTGACTGGCTGGATGACCGCTTGGCAACCCAGGCTTCGGGACTCCCAGTGGTTGCTGTGAGTATCCAGGTGGACTATAATCAGTTACTGCGCCGGATAACGGGGCGCAGGAATTGTCCTGTCTGCCAGTGCATTTATAACCTCTACGGCAAGCCGCCGCAAAAGGATGGCATTTGCGACGCGGACGGCGCCGCGCTGGTCCAGCGAGCCGACGATACGGAGAAGGTTTTCGAGGAGCGTATGCGCGCTTACTCGGCCCTGACCGCGCCGGTCGTGGAGCACTACCGGGCCGCGGAGCGATTTGCTGAAGTGGATGGAGACCGGCCGATTTTGGAAATTGCGGCCGGAATTGTTGCCGCGGTTGAGCGGTTGAGAAGCGAGTGAAACAGCTGACAGCTTGCATCTACCAGTTCTGTCAAAGCAGGAACTGTTAAATGTCTGTTTTTAGCTGTCATCTGAATTTGAAAGCTGGTTGAGTGACGGTTGTACTGAAGTCGTCCCAGGAGATTGAGAAGATGCGCCGCGCGGGCATTGTGGTCCGCGATGTGCTGGAGTTGGTGCGGGGGCTGATCAAGCCCGGCGTCACTACCCTTGATATCGAGAAAGCGGCCGAGGCGCGTACCAAAGAGTTGGGTGCCAAGCCGGCTTTCAAGGGCTATCACGGTTACCCTTGCGTGCTCTGCACCTCGATTGACAATGAGATTGTGCATGGCATTCCTTCGGCTAAACGAATCCTCAAGGAAGGCGAGATCGTTTCCGTCGATTTTGGGGCATTTGTAGACGGCTATTGCGGCGATTCGGCTATTACAGTGCCGGTGGGCAAGAAAATCGACCCAACAACGGCACGGCTGGTGAAGGCTACTGAAGCGTCGTTGTACGCCGCCATTGCGGTGGTTCGGCCGGGGGCGACCCTGGGCGATGTGGGCTCGGCCGTGCAGAAAGTGGTTGAGGCCGAGGGGTTCTCGGTGGTGCGGGATTATGTGGGCCACGGCATTGGCGTCCATATGCACGAAGATCCGCAGGTGCCGAATTATGGCGTGGCCGGCCGGGGCATGAAGTTGCGCGCCGGCATGGTGATCGCCATTGAACCGATGGTGAATGTGGGCGGACCGGATGTTGTGGTGCTGGACGATGGCTGGACGGCAGTCACGGCGGATGGAAGCATGAGCGCTCATTTTGAGCACTCGGTGGCGGTGACCGCCACTGGATCGAGAATTTTAACCGAGTAGCACGCTCGGGATTACCAGCCGGGGGCGCTCAAAAGCGCGCCGGCAGAAGCGGGATGCGGTTTGTCGAAAGAAGACATGATTGAGGTAATGGCGGTGGTCACTGATACCCTGCCAAATGCCATGTTCAAGGTCAAACTCGAGAACAATCACGAGGCACTGACCCATGTCTCGGGCAGGATGCGCAAGAACTTCATCAAGATCCTCCCGGGCGACCGCGTGGCCGTGGAACTGAGTCCTTACGACCTGAACCGCGGACGGATCGTTTATCGCTATAAGTAGCCTTTGGCTATTAGCTTTTAGCTATTAGCTTGTTCGTCGGAAGTTGAAGAGTTGGGAAGCGCAAAAACCGGGCTAACGGCTTAGAGCTAATAGCTTTCAGGAAGGGCAGCAACAGATGAAAGTTCGTGCATCAGTAAAGAAGATTTGCGTGAAATGCAAGGTCATCACCCGCCACGGTGTGGTCAGGGTGATCTGCGAGAACGCAAAGCACAAGCAGCGCCAGGGCTAGTTTTCAGCCTGGTAAACCGCGGAAGGCGCCGGGAAGGCAGACAACGAACAGTAAAATACAAACTGTAAGCTGTCTGCTGAAAAGAGGCTAGTTAGCCTGATTCAAGGCTTGCGATGAACCTCAGGATGCACTTCCGTTTTACCCGTGCGGACCGGCGCTAGGACGGGGGCACACAACCGAAGGCTCAAAGGAATCTCAATGGCACGTATTGCTGGCGTCGATCTGCCCCGCGACAAGCAGGCACGTATCGCGCTCACATACATCTTTGGCGTCGGGAATCCTCGCGCGCTCAAGATTCTGGCGAAGGCGAATGTTGACGCTTTCAAGAAAATCCAGGATCTGGGCGAGGACGAGGTCAACCGCATCCGCCAGGTGATCGAGGACGAAGGAAACGTCGAGGGCGACCTGCGCAAGGACGTCCAGATGCACATCAAGCGCCTCATCGACATTCAAAGCTATCGTGGCACGCGCCACCGCCGGGGGTTGCCGGTGAACGGCCAGCGTACCCATACCAACGCCCGCACCCGCAAGGGCCCGCGCAAGGGCACAGTTGCCGGCAAGAAGAAAGCGACGGGTAAAACCTAATGGCGAAAGCAGAGCAGAAGGCAGGCAAGACCGGCGCAGGCAAGGCCGGGAAGAACAAGAAGTTCAAGAAGCGCGAGCGAAAGAATGTTCCGTTTGGCATCGCGTATGTGCAGGCTACGTTCAACAACACCATCGTCACCATCACCGACCCGGTGGGCAATACGCTGAGTTGGAAGAGCTCTGGTTCGCTGGGCTTTCGCGGCTCGCGCAAGGGTACGCCCTTCGCGGCGCAGCAGGCTGCCACGAACGCGGCCAGCATGGCTCGCGATCACGGCCTGCGTGCGGTCGACGTGCGGGTCTCCGGCCCAGGCTCGGGCCGCGAGTCAGCTATTCGCGCCTTGGCTGCCGCTGGAGTTGAGGTGCGTACCATCCGCGATGTGACGCCGGTGCCGCACAACGGCTGCCGTCCGCCCAAGCGGCGCAGAGTGTAACTGCAGTGAACAGAGGACAGTGATCAGTAATCAGCCCTGGGCTTTTACTGATCACAGTTCACTTATCACTGACCACTGAACCCGGGCCGGGAAGAAACGCCGCCACAAGTTGCGTGTAAACCGGCCGTCATCCGAAGTCAGGAGAAGAAATGGCACGTTATACCGGAGCAGTCTGCCGCCTCTGCCGTCGCGAGGCTACCAAACTTTTTTTGAAGGGCGCCAAATGCGCCTCTGACCGTTGCCCGCTGGAAAAGCGCAACTTCCCACCGGGCCAGCATGGCAAGGACCGCAAGGCCAAGATCGTCGGCTACGGCCTGCAACTGCACGAAAAACAGAAGGCCAAGCGTATGTACTTCACGCTGGAGAGTCAGTTCCGCGCCTACTACGAGAAGGCCAACCAGGCCGCAGGCGTTACCGGCGAACTGCTGATCCAACAGTTGGAGCGCCGACTGGACAACGTCGCCTTCCGCCTGGGTTTTGCCATGAGCCGCCGCCAGGCTCGCCAGGTGGTTCGCCACGGCCACGTCGAGGTCAACGGGCGCAAGGTCAACATTCCATCCTACCAGGTGAACGCGGGCGATGAAATCAAGGTCCGCGACGCCGCCAAGAAGCTGGTCATCATCGAGCAGGGGGCGCAGTACGCCGCGCAGAATCCCGTGCCCACGTGGCTTGAGGCCAACTTCGAGAACCTTTCGGGCCGTGTGCTCCATCTGCCCAAGCGCGTGGACGTGAACCTGCCCATCAATGAGCAGTTGATCGTCGAGTTGTACTCAAAGTAAGCTGATAGCTAACAGCAGGCAGCTTACAGTTAACGGTGACAGGCTCTTTACTGTTGGCTGCAAGCTGTCTACTGTAAGTTGTATTTCAAACTGAAGGAGAACTTGCGCGGCCGCCGCAAAATGCATCGCGACGCACAGCCCGCGCGGGAAAAGAGAAAACGATATGCTTTGGAGAGGATTTCAGAAGCCGAAGCGTTTGGCCGTTGATGCCGAGACGCTTACCAACACCTACGGAAAGTTCAGCGCCCAGCCCTTTGAGCGCGGCTTTGGCACCACCATCGGCAACGCCCTGCGCCGCACTTTGTTGAGTTCGATTGAAGGAGCCGCGGTCACAGCGGTTCGCATCGAAGGCGTGCTGCACGAGTTTCAGTCCATCAGTGGCGTGGTTGAGGATGCGACAGATATTATCTTGAACCTCAAGCAGGTACCCTTCAAGTTGACGGGCGATGGTCCAAAAGCGCTCTATCTGCGCGCCGACCAGCCTGGCGTCGTCACCAGTGGCATGATTGAAGCCGACGGCGACGTCGAAATCCTGGACAAGAACATCTACATCGCCACCCTCTCTGAAGGCGGTAAGCTCGACATGGAGATGCGCCTCAAGAGAGGCCGCGGATATATCTCCGCCGACAAGAACTTCGACGCCGATCTGGGCATTGGCTTCATCCCGGTGGACTCGGTCCACTCGCCGGTGCGCCGCGTTAACTACGTGGTGGAAGCCGCTCGTCTCGGCCAGATTACCGACTACGACAAGCTGGGCTTGGAAGTGTGGACCAACGGGGCCGTGCTGCCCGCCGACGCTGTCGGCCTGGCCGCCAAGCTGCTCAAAGACCACATGAATATATTCATCAACTTCGAAGAGGAGTTGGAGACCGAGGGGCGCGGCGATGAAGGCCGCATGATGCTGCGCAACGACCACCTCAACCGCTCGGTCGAAGAGCTGGAGTTGTCGGTCCGCAGTTACAACTGCCTCAAGAACGCCAATATTCAATCCATCGGCGAGCTGGTACAGAAGACCGAAGCCGAGATGCTCAAGACCAAGAACTTCGGCCGCAAGAGCCTCAACGAGATCAAGGAAATCCTCGCCCAGATGGGCCTTTCGCTGGGCATGAGAATCGATGAGCTGGGCAACGCCGTTCCCGGACCCACCAGCATTTCGCCCGCCGCCGCCCTGGCCGCCAACTACAGCCACTATGACGATGAGGACGATCCGTTGGATTCGGTTGACCTGCAATTGCCCACCGAGACAGAAAATTTTTAAACAGTGAACAGTGGACAATGAACAGTAAATAAGCCCGACCGGGTTCTTACTGTTCACTGACCACTGACAACTGACCACTGATTCGAAAGAGAGTTTCATCATGCGCCATCGCAATGCAGGAAACAAGCTCGGACGCAACACCAGTCACCGTCGCGCCTTGTTGCGCAACCTGACCACGTCCGTTATCGTGGAAGACCGCGTCGAGACCACCCTGGCCAAGGCCAAGGCAGTCCGTCCGCTGGTTGAAAAGATGATCACCCTGGGCAAAAAGGGCGATCTGCACTCGCGCCGCCAGGCCCTCAGCTATCTGATGACTGACAAGTCAGTCACCCGGCTCTTTGAGACCGTCGCGCCACGCTACACCGACCGTCAGGGCGGCTATCTGCGCATCGTTCACGCCGGCTTCCGCCAGGGCGATGGCGGTGAAAAGGCCTTCATCGAACTGCTGGGCGCCGAAAAGCAGCTTGATGCCAAGCGCCAAAAGCGCGACGAGATCAAGGCCAAAAAGCGCGCCGATCTGGAAAAGCAGTTGGAAGAGTCCAAGACCGAAGAACTCAAGGAACTCAAGGAAAAGGAAGAGGCCGCGTAACCGCAGTCTCCCTGTTGGCTTTCCTCCTTCCAGCCGAAGGATGCACGGGCGTCTCCTCTCGCGGGAGGCGCCCGTGCTTGTTTGCAACTATGTATAGATAGGAATCCTGCCGGCGCCACATAGAATATTACCTATTAATCCAAAGATTCTTCCCAACTCCCTGAACCTTTTTGCCCTCAAGCGCGAATATCAAGGTGGAGACGCACGTTGGCCGACGACCAAGAGCGATGGAAGAAGATCACGCAGGGAGACGCGGCGGCCTACGATGCCTTCTATCGTGAGACCGCGCCCCGGCTGCGGCTCTTCTTGCGGCAGCTCGTCGGCAGCATCGAGGCGGCGGAAGACGTAGCGCAGGAGAGTTACACCCAAATCTGGCGTCGCCCCCATGGTTTTCAGCCCGAACGCGGCTCGCTGCAAGCCTACCTATACGGAGTGGCCAGAAAGCGCGCGGCTGAGTGGTGGCGCAGGCAGAGTCCGGCAGCCGAGGCCGCGCCGGAGTCGTCGGAGCCTTGCCGGACGGAGAGCGCTTTCGAGATGGGAGATGCATTGCAGCGCATACCGGAGGAGCAACGCGCATTGCTTTGGCTGCGCGAGGTCGAGGGGCAATCGTACCAGAAACTGGCTGAGATTCTGGAGATACCCATTGGAACAGTCAGGTCGCGCCTCTTTGCGGCGCGGGAGGCTCTGCGCCAGCTCTGGCGGCAGGGCGCGAGGAGGGCCGAATGAATTGCAACGAAACAGCGGAGTTTGTCTCCGCTCTGTGCGATGGAGAAACGATTCCTCGTGCGGCAGCAACCCATATCGGCGATTGCTCAGCCTGCCAGGCGACGCTGAATGAGTACATCGGATTGGGCGCGGAGCTGCGCCGCATCGCCAGCCTGGAGTTGGTCGAAGAGACCAAGCCGCTGGCCTGGGCCGAGAAGCAGCAAACGAAACAAACACTGTGGCAGAAAGGATGGGAGACGATGAGAATTCCGAAGTTTGCATTTGTGCTGTTGGTGGCCGGAATTGTGGCGCTGGCATCGAGCCTGGCGATGGTGAAGGTGCACGCGCACTCGCAGGGAACGGTGATGCTGCTCAAAGTGCAGAGTGACTCAGGCGACAAAACTATATGTGCTCTCTCGACGGTTGACCGAAACTATGCGGAATGTAGTCACGGTTTTACCTCCGTTGATAATAAATCAGTTGGCTACAATATCTATCTTCTAGGCCGCGAAGGGGATCGCGTCGAGCTGGGCGTACGGACCACAGTAAATTCGGACATCGAACATGCACCGCAGAAGCAATATTGGTTTGAACCGGGAGAGACATTGAAGGTAGATGTTGCCGGAGTTGCGCCGCTTTCTGTTACGGGAGATTGGACGGACCATATGCTGACGATATTCGAAAAAAGTGAGCACAGTGATCTTGATCCTGGCCTGGATAAACTGCGCATCGTATCGCCAATTCTGTTGCGCGGAAAAGAAGTTGTGGGGGATTTGGAAGGGTTTGGCGCGGAGACAACCCCTGGCGAGATCGGCTTCTACCTTCCGGGTCAAGGGCTGTATGAAATCTCTATTTTGCCGCAGGAGGGCGCAGTTGAAGGTCATGCCAAAGGCAACAGAATTGACTTCAATATGGACGGTCAATCCTATGCGTTCGTCACTGGAATGCCGATTACCCGCAGCGAAAAGATTTGGATTCTACATACCCCAAATTACAAGCCGAAAGAGGGCGACCCAATCTTTTTTGCTAATGGCAAGTTGAGTCATCCGCTGGTCAACGCGAACCAACCGAAGTGACGCGAGCAGGCATTTCTTTCCTCTGAGTCCCTTCGATTCGATGCCGGAGTTATCGCCGAAATTTTGTTTGCATATTATTTCCCGCAAACGCGTACTCTGATCTCAGGTCGGGCGAAAGCTCCCGGTCTGTTCTGTCAACTATCCGCCCGGTTTATACCAGGCGCCCCCCCTCCCCCTCCCCCCCTCCTAATTCGTCATTTCTTCGCCCTATTTTCTTGCATATAATTTCGTGTTTCTGTTGTCCAATTCAAAAACCCCGCGTCTTTATTGAGCTTTTCTCTCTCCTCTCTCACTATCTGTCAAATGCCCATAGCGAAGATACGGCGATTCGCCAGAGCAAATCAGAGTAAATTGTGCACTTTTTTGCGGATATAAAGGTTCTTTGTTAAGGAAAATGCCGTTTTTCGCTGGATACCTCATCCATCGCGTTCTTTGTGGTGCTGGGAGAACATGATTCTCTGCGAGCGAATAGCGAGCGGCTGCCTGGACGGCTAGTCCCCGCAGGCGCCAGCAACGCCGCCGCAAGGCTTAAAATGCAAATATGCCAGTTTATCGGTCACGAACCTCGACGCATGGACGCAATATGGCCGGAGCGCGCAGTCTTTGGCGCGCTACCGGAATGCAGGACGGCGACTTCGGCAAGCCCATCATCGCTATCGCTAACTCCTTTACCCAGTTTGTGCCCGGTCACGTTCACCTGAAAGACCTCGGCCAGCTTGTTGCGCGTGAGATTGAGCGCGCGGGCGGCGTGGCCAAGGAGTTCAACACCATCGCCATCGACGACGGCATCGCCATGGGCCACGACGGAATGCTCTACAGCCTGCCCTCGCGCGACCTGATCGCCGACTCGGTCGAGTACATGGTCAATGCCCATTGCGCCGATGCGCTGGTCTGCATCTCCAACTGCGACAAGATTACGCCGGGAATGTTGATGGCCTCGCTGCGGCTGAATATTCCCGTGGTCTTTGTCTCCGGCGGGCCGATGGAGGCCGGCAAGGTGAAGCTGGGTAATATCGTCAAGGCCGTGGACCTGATTGACGCGATGATTGTCGCTGGAGATCCCCACGTCAGCGACGCCGACGTGGATGAGTATGAGCGCTCCGCCTGCCCAACCTGCGGCTCCTGTTCGGGAATGTTCACTGCCAACTCGATGAACTGCCTGACCGAGGCTCTGGGCCTTGCGCTTCCCGGCAATGGAACCGTGCTGGCCACGCACTCCGACCGCAAGGAGATCTTCCTTCGGGCGGGCAGAACCATCGTCGAATTGGCCAAGCGTTACTACGAGCAGGATGACTCGACGGCGCTGCCGCGCAGTATTGCGACCTTCGAGGCCTTTGAGAATGCCATGACCTTAGACATCGCCATGGGAGGGTCAACGAATACTGTTTTGCATCTGCTGGCCGCCGCGCAGGAGGGCGAGGTGCCCTTCACGATGGCCGATATTGATCGCCTCTCGCGCCGTGTGCCGCATCTGTGTAAAGTCGCGCCATCCTCGCCGGATGTCCATCTGGAAGACGTACATCGCGCCGGCGGCATCTTCGCCATTTTAGCGGAACTAGATCGGGCGGGGCTGTTGCATCGTCAGACGCACACCGTCCACACAGCCACGCTGGGCGAAGCGATTGACAAGCTGGACGTGAAGCGCGCGCCGACTGCGGCGATCACAGAGTTTTATCGCGCCGCTCCCGGCGGAGTGCGCACGACCGAAGCTTTTAGTCAGAGCAACCGTTATGCCGAACTGGACCTCGATCGCGAGAGTGGAGTGATTCGCGACGCGGCGCACGCCTTCAGCAAGGACGGCGGCCTTGCGGTTCTCTTTGGCAATATCGCCGAAGACGGCTGCATTGTGAAGACGGCCGGCGTTGATCCCTCGCGACTCACCTTTACCGGTCCGGCGCGCATCTTCGAGAGCCAGGATTCAGCCGCCGAGGCGATTTTGGGCGACAGAATCCTCCCCGGCGATGTGGTGCTGATCCGCTACGAAGGGCCGCGCGGCGGTCCGGGAATGCAGGAGATGCTCTATCCCACCAGCTATCTCAAATCCAAGGGATTGGGCAAAAGTTGCGCACTCATCACCGATGGCCGTTTCTCCGGCGGGTCCTCTGGACTTTGCATTGGGCATATCTCTCCGGAAGCGGCCGAGGGCGGTTCGCTGGCGCTGGTGGAAGAGGGCGACATCATCGAGATTGACATTCCCAAGCGCTTGCTGCGCGTCAATCTCTCCGACTCGGAGCTGGCCGGTCGCCGCAAAGCCGTCGAGGCCAAAGGCGCTGCCGCTTGGAAGCCTGACAAGCGTAAGCGGAAGGTCTCCAAAGCGCTCGAAGCATACGCCGCATTGGCCACTAGCGCGGCTCGCGGCGCGGTGCGCGACGTGAGCCGCATTCAGTAGTCACCACCTGCGATGTGGCCAGAGGCTCCCCATTCGCTTGCTTGACAGGGAACAGTTCGCTGAGATCTGGTTCACTGGTTATAGCAAAAGCAAAAAAAGCACTAAATGGGCGCAGTCGCAGATCGCAAGCCAAAACGGGCCTCGGCGGCGGCTGCACAGGTGCGTCGGCGGTCACATTCCATCGAATTGGACCGATTTATAATCAGATCGAATTGTCAAACCATTCTTGCGCCAAGGCCTCTCGATGCGGTGAATCGGCTGTCGGCGAAAAACTGGCAGGCTTCGCTAAAAAGGGCTGCCAAAGGAACCTTCCTGAGCCAAAATGCTTTATGGAAGTTGATGAAACGCAAGCTGTTAACCAAAACCCGAACAAAGGAGCGCAACTCCCAATGCATACACATGAAGTTGAACAGATGTGCGTAGTCGCCAAGGGGCCGAATCACGGTCCGGCGCCTATACCACAAGAAGGCCGTTGGACCAAGGTCAAGGAAGTGACCGATATCTCGGGCCTGACCCACGGTGTGGGTTGGTGTGCTCCTCAACAGGGAGCCTGCAAGCTCACGCTGAACGTCAAGAACGGGATCATCGAGGAAGCGCTGGTGGAGACAATCGGCTGCACCGGAATGACCCATTCGGCCGCGATGGCCGCTGAGATTCTTCCCGGCAAAACCATCCTTGAAGCCTTGAATACCGATCTGGTTTGCGATGCGATTAATGTGGCGATGCGCGAACTCTTTCTGCAAATCGTTTATGGCCGCACCCAGACAGCCTTTTCAGAGAACGGGCTGCCTATCGGCGCCGGCCTTGAAGATTTGGGCAAAGGCTTGTGCAGCGTGACCGGAACCATGTACGGCACCAGCGAAAAGGGCGCGCGCTATCTGCAATTGGCCGAAGGGTATGTGACCGAACTCGCACTCGACGCCGATGGCGAGATTATCGGTTACAAGTTCGTTCGTCTCGGCCCCATGATGGACTCGATTGCCAAGGGAGTGGATGCACAGACCGCGCTGA
>CAYLHL010000024.1:0-18084 GCA_964383595.1 uncultured Occallatibacter sp.
GCGCTGCGCATCGACGAGAGTTATGTGCCGGAAGAGAATCAGCGGCTGCGGCTCTACAAGAAGATTGCGGGAGCTGTGAGCGAGGCGGCGGTGAACGAGTTGCGCGCGGAGCTGGAAGACCGCTATGGCGCCCCGCCTGACGCGACAGTGTATCTGCTGGAGGCTTCGCTGATCAGGCTCGAATGTGAGCGGATCGGCATTGCGCAAGTGGATCGCAAGCGCACCCAGTTGCAGATTCGCTTCACTGAGAATGCGGCCATTGACCCTCAGCATTTGATGCGATTGGTCGCGCGGAATGCGAAACGCGGCGCTCAGTTCACGCCGCAAGGCTTGTTGAAGTATCCTTTGACTGCAACGCGGCCGGATGAAGTTTTGCTGGAGATTCACGAACTGCTTGCCAATCTGGCGCCCGTGCCGGTGGCCGGTTGAAGGAATAAAGATTGAAGAAAAGAGAAAACATGAAAAGATATGTTGGCTGGATTGCGATAGGAGCTGTCATGACTTCGGCTATTTCCGCTTATGCCGCGAGTGATAACTGGAAGCTGCAGTTGGCCCGCGTTTCCGATGAATATCTCGACCAGGTTTACCTGCGCTATCAGCCTACGCAAGGAACGCTGGCCGGCTATCACCAATACGATACGCAGTTGGAGAATTACTCGCGCCAAAATGTTGACGCTGAGATTGCCGCGCTCAAAAGCATTGAGAAGCGCATCGAAGCGATTCATCCTGATGAGAGCGCGACTGAGTTTGTTTCGCGCAGCGACCGCGAGATCGTGTTGGCCAACATTCACTCGCGGTTGCTGACTCTGGAGACAATTCGTCCCTGGGAAAAGAATGCTGACAATTATTCTAGCGCCTGCGCGAATGGTGCCTTTACGCTGATGGAGCGGAAGTTCGCTTCGCCGGACGAGCGTCTGCGCTCGCTCATCGCGCGCGAGCGCCAGATGCCTGCGCTGCTCAGCGATGCGCGCGTGAATCTGAAGAATCCGCCCCGCATTTTCACGGAGATTGCTATCGAGCAGTTGCCGGATATTATCAGCTTCTTTGAGCATGATGTCCCGGCGGCCTTTGATGACGCGAAAGACCCCGCGCTGAAGGCCGGGTTCGCTGAAACGAATGGGACGGTGATCGCGGCATTGAAAAGCTATCTCGACTGGCTGAAGACGGATCTGCTGGCCAGGTCAAACGGCGACTTCCGCATCGGCGCGGAGACCTTCTCGAAGAAGCTGAAATACGACGAGATGGTGGATATTCCTCTGGATAAGTTGCTGGAGATTGGCTGGGCCGATCTCCACAAGAATCAGGATCATTTCCGGGAAGTTGCAAAGGAGCTTGAGCCGGCCAAAACTCCGCGCGAAGTGCTGGATGAGTTAGGCGGGAAACATCCCGCGCCCGATCAGTTGCTGAATAGTTTCCGCGCAACATTCGACGGACTTGTCAGTTTTATCCGCACTCATCACATCGTGACCATACCATCCGATGTGCGGCCAATTGTGGAAGAGACGCCGGCGTTCATGCGAGCGACGACCACTGCCAGCATGGACACGCCGGGGCCGTTTGAAACTCATGCGACAGAGGCTTACTTCAATGTAACTCTGCCTGATAAGTCCATGAAGCCCGATGAAGTCGAAGGCTATATGCATTCGTTCAACATTGGCACGGTGATTTCGACGGCGGTGCATGAGGCTTATCCGGGGCATTACATTCAGTTTCTCTGGTTGCCCCAGGCGCCCAGCCGGGTACGCAAGTTATTAAGCGCGAATACCGATGTGGAGGGCTGGGCGCACTATACCGAGCAGATGATGCTCGACGAGGGATACGGCCAGCCCGGCGCCGGGGCCAAGGATGAGCGCGAGGCAAAGTTTCTGCGCCTTGGGCAATTGCAGGATGCGCTGCTGCGCAACGCGCGTTTGGTCGTGGGCATTCAGATGCACTCCGGCAAGATGAGTTACGATGAGGCGGTTGCTTTTTTCCAGAAAGAGGGCTATCAATCGAAGGAGACTGCTGTGGTGGAAACCAAGCGCGGCGCTGGCGACCCGACTTATCTCTACTACACGCTGGGCAAGCTGGAGATCATGAAGCTTCGTAAAGACATGATGAAGAAGCAGGGCGCCGCGTTTTCTCTAGAAAAGTTTCATGATGAATTCTTGCGGCAGGGATTCCCGCCGATAAAGATCGTTCGCGAGGCGATGCTGGGGGACGGTTCACCGACGTTGTGAGACGGCCTCCTGTAACTGCGATAATCAATCTGCAGATGTGAGGCGCGTGGCTTAAACTCTTATCAGAATGAGGACGATGGAATGAGCGAGCAGATTCGGAAGGCAGTCTTTCCCGCGGGCGGGTTGGGAACACGGTTTTTGCCGGCCACAAAGGTCATCCCCAAGGAGATGCTTGCGCTGGTGGACAAGCCCATCATCCAGTACGGGGTGGAAGAGGCGGTTGCGTCGGGCATCGAGCACATCATTATCATCACCGGCCGCGGCAAGGGCGCAATGGAGGATCACTTCGACCACAGCTTCGAGCTGGATGCAACGCTGGAACGGCGCGGCAAGCACGAACTCCTGGCGGTTTCGCGCGGTGTCTCGTCGCTGGCGCGCATCAGTTACGTGCGCCAAAAGGAGCCGCTGGGACTGGGCCACGCCGTTCTCTGCGCCAAGGAGCTGGTGGGCGATGAGCCTTTCGCCGTTCTCCTGCCCGACGATGTAATCGATGCCGAGACGCCGTGCCTCAAGCAGATCATGGATGTCTTCGACGAGCGGGATGGCTCGGTGCTGGCGACGCAGACCGTCGAAGGGCCGGGAATCAGCGCCTATGGCGTGCTGGCCGGTGAGCAGGATGCCGATAACTGGCGGATTTATAACTGCACCGGCATGGTGGAGAAGCCCGCGTTTGCCGACGCGCCGTCAAAGCAGGCTATCGTTGGCCGCTATGTGCTGACGCCGCGCATCTTCGAACTGCTGGAGAAGACCGCTCCCGGCGCGGGAGGCGAGATACAACTTACCGACGGCATCAAGGCGCTGGTCAAGGAAGAGAAGGTCTTCGGTTATACCTTCGAGGGCAAGAGGTATGACGCCGGAGATAAGTTGGGAATGTTGCAGGCGACCGTCGAGTTAGCGCTCAAGCGCAAAGATCTTGGCCCGCAGCTTCGCGCCTATCTGAAGGGACTGGCGCTGTAAGAGCGAGTAAGCGAGTCAGCTTTCTCTCGCGCCGACTCGCTTCTATGCCTTCCATTTGATATTGCAGCCCATTGACGGGCGCTGCTCCGCGGGGACCGGCTTGCCTTCGAGCGTCTGGTCGATGGCGGCGCGCAGATCCTCGCCGGTGACGGAAATCCCGTTGCCCGGACGGCTCCGGTCGAATTGGCCGCGATAAACCAAGCGAAACTCCGCGTCGAAGAGAAAGAAATCCGGCGTACAGGCAGCCTTGTAGGCGCGCGCCACCTCCTGCGTCTCGTCATACAGATAGGGAAAGCGAAAGCTGAAGGTTTCAGCTTGCCGCTTGAGGCCGGCGGGCGCGTCTTCAGGGTGAGTCACGGCGTCGTTGCTGCTGATCGCCGCAATGCCCAGCGGCTTGCCGGCATAATCCACGCCCAGCTTGGCCAGGCCAGCCTCAATGTGTTTCACGTACGGGCAATGGGCGCAGATGAAGAGGACCAGCAATGCCTTGCGGCCACGGAAGTCGTCGCGGCGAACAACCTTGCCGTTGACCACATCGGTGAGCGCAAAATCGGGGGCGGTGGTGCCCAGTTTCAGCATGGTGGATTCGGTCAGTGCCATAACCTTTCCTCCTTGTAGAGTGAATAAGTTTGGGGGTTGTGTTAAAACAGCGGCGTCTGCCGGCCCGGCATCGTCAGGCCGAAGTGCTCGTAGGCCAGACGTGTAGCCACGCGGCCGCGCGGCGTGCGGTCGAGGAATCCAATCTGGATGAGAAACGGCTCGTAGACCTCTTCCAGCGCGTCCTGCTCCTCGGCCAGGGTTGCGGCCAGCGTGCTCAGGCCGACCGGCCCTCCGTCGTACTTTTGGATGATCGCCAGCAATAATCTTCGATCAATTTCGTCGAATCCGTGGGCGTCCACTTCCAGCATGGTGAGGGCGGCGCTGGCCGTAGGCCGGTCGATGATGCCGCTGCCGCGCACCTGGGCGTAGTCGCGCACACGGCGCAGCAGGCGGTTGGCAATTCTCGGCGTCCCGCGTGAGCGCAACGCAATCTCGGCGGCGCCGTCCTGGTCGATGGGAATCTGCATCACCTCGGCCGAGCGCGTGACAATAAAGCGCAGTTCTTCCTCGGTATAAAACTCCAGCCGCAGTAAAATTCCAAATCTCGAGCGCAGCGGCGACGAGAGCAGTCCTGGCCGCGTGGTGGCGCCGATGAAGGTGAAAGGCCGTATCTCCATCACGTGAGTGCGCGCCGCCGGTCCCTGGCCGATGATGATGTCCAGCTTGTAGTCTTCCAAGGCCGTGTAGAGCTTTTCTTCCAGCACTGGCTGCATACGGTGGATTTCGTCCAGAAAAAGCACCTGGCGCTCGCGCAGATTAGTGAGAATGGCCGTCAAATCGCCTTGGATTTGCAGCGCCGGGCCGGAGGTCTGCTGAAAGCCGACATCCAGCTCATTGGCGATGATGGTGGCCAGCGTGGTCTTGCCCAGTCCCGGAGGTCCGAAGAGAAGCACGTGATCGAGGGCCTCGCCGCGGCTTTTAGCGGCCTCCAGAGCGATGGCAAGCTGCTCTTTGGCCTTGGATTGGCCGATGAACTCGCCCAGCCAGCGGGGACGCAGTTTCAGTTCAAAGCCCTGCTCTTCGTCGGCGCGCGAGGCGCTGACCAGTCTTTCCGGAGTGTTGTCGCGGGCGATGGCCATCCTGAGGGAAGTGTAGCGGGTGCGGGTTATGCTGGGCAAAGCGCGGTTGCCAGCCATTCCGTGCTCTGGAGGGCTCATGCAGCCCGGCACGGGCGATATGCTTGAGCCCCCGGCGCTTATTGACTGTCTTGATACCGCGTAACAAGAGTCGTTTTTTCCAGTCATGCGGCTTGGAAATCGAAGGGTATATAGTCGAATGTGGAAGAAAATATCCGACTTCGCCGCGTTCTTGCGGAGCCGAAGCCGTTGGAAGAATGCTAGGAGATGCAAATGTTCAATCGCTTCTGCTTCGGAGCCCTTTTACTCGCAGGCCTTGCTGTGCCGCTTACCAGTTGCAGCAACACCACGGGGCTGACTTCCATCGTTATCAGTCCCAGTGGTTCCAGCGCTGTGACGGTGACGCTGGTGCCTCCTGGCGTTGCGCAGGGGCACGCTCAGTTCACAGCCATCGGCTACTATGGCCACGCCGGCCACCAGGAGACGCGCGATATAACCAGCCAGGTCACCTGGACCTCCAGCCTCACCCAAGTGGCAGTGATTTGCAGCAATGGTTCCCCCTCTCCTTGCACTCCGGCAACGGACGGATTGGCCACGGCCACCGGCTTTACGGCTAATGGCGCATGGACGGGCTTCTCCCAAATCACTGCCAGCGCGCCCGGCTTCAACGGCGATATTGTCAGCAATTCCGCGACCTTCACCGTGACTGCATGCACATCCTGCGCTGGCGGGGGCACTGATGTCACCTCGGTCGCCGTCATTCCAAATACGCAGACAGTTACATCTTTGGGCGTTCCCGTTCAGTACGAAGCACTCGGAACGACCTCCAGCGGTGCCTCGGTTGCCCTCACCAATTTGTCCGGAGTGCAATGGAACTCCAGCAACCCATCCGTTGCATCAATCGGCGCGACTACCGGGTTGGCCACCACGCTCGGATCTGGCACTACGACTATCACAGCCATCTTCCTCAATGCGGATGGCACCGCGGCCGAAGGCAATGCAACCCTTACCGTGCAAGCGGTGGTAGGGTCCGCGGAGCCTCTCACTTCGATGACCGTTGCGCCCAACGCGCAGACGGCTTTGGCTGTCGGACAAACCTCCCAATTCCTCGCCATTGCCACTACAGGCACAGGAACATCGGTCAACCTCACTGATCAAGGCGCCACAATCGATAATTATCAGATCAAAGCCGCCCTCTGGTCGTCCAGCGATTCATCCGTTGTCTCCATCGACCAAAACACAGGAATCGCCAAGTCAGTCGGGCCGGGCGCAGCCGTGATTACGGCCATTGCAACCAATCCGGACGGGAGTGTCGTGACGGGCACATCCCAGTACACGGTGTCACTGTCAACATCCTCCTCTGCGGAGCCTCTGACGGCGCTGACTGTTGCCCCGGCTTCGGAGATGGTGCAGGTCGGCAATACAGTCGCCAACTTCCTTGCCATCGGCACCACCGGCTCCAGCACCACGGTGAATCTGACCGATCCCGCCACCTATTCCGTGCCTACCGGGACCATCCAGTGGGCGCAATGGCTTTCCAGTAACCCGGCCGTGGCCACCATTGATCCCAACACCGGTGTCATCAACGCCAAGTCCGCCGGCGTTACCGCCATCACAGCCATCGCCACCAATCCCGACAAGACCATTGTGACCGGCAGCGCGTTGCTGACAGTGAACTCAGTCGCGGCCGAACCGCTGGTTTCGCTGGCCATTCTTCCCGCCACGCAGACCTCTCTGGCCACCGGTCCAACGGCCAACGTCAACTTCATCGCCATCGGCACCACCGCTTCGGGCGCTACCGTCAACATGAATCAGGCCTACACCGTGCCGGGATCATCGCCCACAGTCACCATTCCCGCCGCTACCTGGAGTTCCAGCAACCCGGCGGTTGCCAAATTCCTTACGCCCGCAACCCCGAATGTTGCCACGCCACTCGCAGCCGGCACCACTGCCATCACGGCCATGGTCATCAATCCTGACAACAGCGTGGTAACGGCCAGCGCAGCTTACACGGTGACAGCCCCCTCGGCTACGGAGCCTTACGTCTCGCTGGCCATTGTTCCAGCTACGCAAACATTAACCGCGACGGGGCAGACCGCACAGTTTATTGCTATCGGAACCACGAGCACGGGCGCTACGGCGGATCTGTCCGGTAAGGCAATATGGGGAAGCAGCAACCCTGCTGTGGCCCAGGCCACCGCAGTCGGAAATGGACAGTTTGCCGCGGGTACTACTGACGGCGTCACCGCTATCACCGCCACCGTTCCAAATGCCAGTGTCGGTGGCGCTGCCGGCGACACGACTTCGGTGACGGCAAGCGCAGCCTTGACGGTTGATCTTTCCGCTACGCCGGAACCGCTGCTCTCCATGTCCATCCTGCCAGACTCACAATCGGCGGCCGTTGGGCAACCGGTTCAACTCCTGGCGATTGGGACATTCTCTTCCAGCGCACCTGCTTCGATCGGGCCCGGCCAACAGAACATGGCCAGTGCCAAGGTCTCGGCCATCTACACGGTCAACTGGTACTCAAGCAATCCGTCGGTAGCCACGATTTGCAGCCAGGGCCTTCCCGCTCCCGCCTGCACCGGTGTGCCGGACGGGCTTGTGACAGGTGTAAGCGCGGGCACCACTGCCATCACCGCCATCGCGTCAGGCAATACTGACCATAGCCAGGTGACTGCCACAGCAACCTTCACCGTGTCGGGACTATCTGCCAGCACGATTTCAGCGTTGTCCATCTTTCCAGCTTCGCAGACGATTACGATGCCCGAAGTCGGACAGCCTAATCCAACCGTCAACCTGGTCGTGATTGGCACCAATGGTGCGGGACTTCAGAGCAACGTGACATCGCAGATCTCCTGGACCTCCAGCAATCCGGCGGTAGTGCCTACGACCAACTGCTCCGTCCCAGGATCCACCCCGGCAACCGGCTGCAATATCATCTCCGGGCCCAACTCGGCGGTGGTAACGGCCATTGGCCCAGGCACGACCACCATCACGGCCAGCTTTACGAATCCTTCCGTTGGTGGGGTTGCGTCGTCCGTAGTGACCCAGATAGCTACTCTGACGGTTACCGGTCCGGCGGCGGAGCCGTTGCTTTCGATGGCCATCCTTCCCAATGCGCCATCAGTGCAATATCCGACTCAAACCACGCAGCTCACCGCGATCGGTACTTTCTCGCAAGCACCTGTCACGCAGAATCTCACAAATACAGTCACTTGGAGTTCCAGTAATCCGTCAATAGCCACGGTTTGCAACGCGGTAGCGACTACTTCTCCTGCCGTTCCAGTTTCATGCGCAACAACGCCTGGGCTGGTTACGGGTATAGCACAGGGAACGGTAGCCATCACGGCCACAACAACAAACACTGATGGTTCATTTGTGTATGCTACTGTGCCCTTCACGGTGCAGGCGGGAAGCGCATTGCAGATGAGCGCACTGACCATCGTTCCGGACTCTCTCACACTCTCCGCTACAGGTCAACCCGGCTCCTTGATTGCGCTCGGCACTTCTACAGTCTCTGGTCTGCAACAGGATGTGACAGACTCGCCGCAGCTTGCGTGGAGTTCCAGCAATCAAGCGATTGCCACAGTCAGCACATTAGGCGCGCAAACGCAAACCTGCACTCTCAACAATGCCACGCCTCCTGTCCAGGTATGCACATCCGACTTGCCCGGCGTGGTCAAGGGCGTGAGCGTAGGTTCAACCAATATTGCGGTGGAATGGACGAACCCCGCATCTGGCTCGAATCCCGCCACCGTAGTGACAGCGACAGCGAATATCACTGTGACATCCACACCCGCGGCCGAACCACTACTTGCAATCTCTATCTCGCCGGCAGCGGTCTCAATCAGCGATTTGGATGGGACCGCGCAGTTCCTTGCGTTTGGAACCTTCTCGACCGCCCCCACCACAATGGACATCACCAACGGCTTCTTCCACGCCGGTTTCTCCAGCCCACAGTACCCCAGCTCAGCTTGCACCGATGCTTATGCCACCGCAGACGCCGCCGTTTACGCCGCGGATGTTGCCGCGAACCCGCCACTCGCTGTGGATAATCTTCCAAACCCTCAATGCCAGTTCACCCAGGTCACCTGGGTTTCTCTCCCGGATCCTTTTGACTTCCCAATCAACTCCGCTGGAGCTGCGGGGGGCAAGGGCGGACTCATTACAGCCTATAATGCCGGAACTGATGAGGATGTCTATGCTGTGGCTGCGAACCCGGACGGCACCCTCGTTTACGGCTCAACCGGTCCCAGCGGCGGGAACGACGCGACCTTCAGTTGCCCCTATATAGCGCCTACCTACGCTATTTTGAGCGACATCGACGGCGTCATAATTTACGACTACAATACGGTCGTCAACCCTGGCTCCTGTAACAGCCTCACGGTAAGCACCTCGCTCTTTTCCACGCTGACCGTCTTTAACGCAAGTGAGACGAGCACCGGCCTGAATCAGAGCAATTGGCTGATTACCGCTCCGGATACGACAAATACCACGCAGAATATTATCCATTGCGGCCCGGGTTCACTCACTGGCGGCTCTGTCTGCGAGGCGACGTATCCCACCGGCACAACCGTAACCGTGACCGCTCCCGCCCAAGCGGGTGTCACCTTCGACGGATGGTCCCAAAACTGTACTCCCACTGCGCCCATTTCAGCGGCAGGGCCAAACTCCTGTACTGTGGTGGTGGGAGGAACTTGCACCTACAACATTATCACCGCAACAAACGAGTGCCCCGCGTCCAACGTCTCCGTAGGAGCCATCTTCAACTAGGGCCTCAGCAAATAGTAATCGCAGAAAAGCCGCCCCGAAGGGCGGCTTTTCTGCGTTATGGCCGTGCCATCGGCGCCGGCAACCGCTGCACTATTCTTCACACCGGCGCTTTTGCCTCTGGCCAATAGCGGAAGGCGCGAAAGGTGGCTTTGCCCGATCCGACCGAATAGATGGCAGGGCGTACATCAAGAAAACCGCCCAGAACATTGTGCTGCATCCCTGAAATCTCGGCCGATTCCGGCGTCTTCTTCCAGGATTGGCCGGGAAGCCGGTAGTAAAAATCAATCTCCTGCCGGTCGTTGACGATGCGCAGGGTAGCGCGTGTTGCGCCAGCCTCATGGCGTTCAGGGATATAGCCGTTGGCCAGGCGGACGCCGATCCCCCTGGAATCGAGCTGAATGCCGGTCGTGTGCTGCGGGTCATAGAAGAGCATCAGGCCGCTCTCGCAACCGGACTCCACTTCGACGTCAATCTCGGCCGTATAAGAATGGCCGCCAACCGGGGTGGTGAGGGCCGAGGTGTCAACCAGCGACTTTCCGCGAGCAGCCAGTGTGAGCGCGCCGCTGCCGGTGGAGAAGCGGGCGGGGTCGAACTCATGCCAGAAGCCCCACTGTAGCCCCAGTTCCGGCGCTGTGAAGTCGTCAGAGGGATCGAGGAACGGCTGCTGGCTCGCTCCTGGAACGGGCATGGGAATCGCCGCGTCGGCCTTCACGCCGGCGGGCAGCCGGAACCAGCCGTCCGCGGTCCACTCGATGGGCAGCAGCAACAGTTGGCGGCCCAGGGTACGGTAGCCGTTCTCATAAGAGTGGACAGTGATATACCACTTGCCCTCCGGCGTATCGACCAGGCGGCCATGCCCCATGCTGAGCCAGCGGTCGTCGCGCGAGCGCGTGTGAACAACCGGGTTGTAGGGCGAAAGCTCCCAGGGGCCGTCGGCGTGGCGGCTGCGGGCGCTGACCACGGAGTGGCTGGTGCCGGGGCCTGCGGTGCCGCCCTCGGCCACATTCATGTAGAACCAGCCATTGCGCTCCAGCAGCTTCGGCCCTTCCAGGCAGGTGCATTCCATGCGCGTCGTGGCGGGCACGGGCCAGGGAGTGAAGACGGTGCGCGGCGCGCTCTTGACGGCCAGCCCATCGGCGGTCAGCTCGGCCATCTGCCCCCCGGCCATGTACAAAAAGCGGCGGCCGTTCTCGGCGATGTGGGCGGGGTCGATGGAGTTAATGCCGAGATCGATCGGCTCCGACCACGGCCCGGTGGGATGATCGGCGTGGATTACCCGCAAGCGGCCGTCGGCGGGGAAATAAATATAAAAATGGCCCTGGTACTCGCAGAGGTAAGGCGCCCAGACCGTTCCCGCGTAGCGGTGCAGGCCGGCGGCGACCGGGTGCCAGTTCACCAGGTCGCCGCTGTGCCAGATGAGCAGTCCCGGAGCGTAGTCGAAGCTGGAGTGCGTGAGGTAAAAGTCGTTGCCCACGCGGATCGGGCTGGCGTCGGGATGGTCGCCGCCGAGGATGGGATTGCGATATGTGGCCGTGGCTGGTCCGGCCAGGGCGAAGCTGGTTTTGGATGCAAGGGCGAGGGCGGAGGCGTTCACTACAAAGCGGCGTCGAGTGAGCATGATGAGGCCAGTGTAGCCTCCCAGAGAATGAGGAGTAAAGCGTTGCGACCGATCAACACGCGACGGCACTACTCAGGATGGGTTGCGGACGGGGAAAGGACGAAGTCAGCCGGGGAGCGTGCGGGAAGGTAAAAGTGGGCGTCCAAATCGGCCTCCAGAACGGCGGAGACTTCGGGCTTGCCGGGCCGAACGTGAACGTGAATTTGCTTGTGCTTCAGCAATTCCAGCCACTCCCACGCCTGCTCTTTGTCTGGAAAGAAGCGCGAAAAACTCCCCGAGAAATAGCTAGCCACGCCCGCATCCAGAACTGTGTAGGAGTATTTGAAGGTCGCGTTGAATTGTCGCTGGCTGCCAAAGAATTTGGTCCCCGCGGCTACGTCGATGTCCAGAACCTTCCCTTCCACGATAGGCCAGTGCCGCGCCAGACGGGCATTGCGGCGTTTGATCCGGCGCTGCAAGAACGCAGTAAGCGCGCCCCCAACGAGCGGGATCAGCGTGTGAAGGGGCATCCAGGTGTGGAAGGAGTTCCACCGAATCCGCTTCAGCAGATCAACGATTTCAGGGATGGCCATCAAGCAAAACCTCAACCGAAAGCTCTCAACCAGGGCCTGAGGTAGTGTTAGCTGGCCTTAGCATACATCAGATCGTGATAAACAGCCGAATCAAAGAGCGAGAACAATCAGTTGGAGCGTTTACACTGGTAAGGTTCCACTCAGCGTGATGACCCATCGCTTCCAACGGATTCGCCGCTTTCGCTTCAATCTGCCGCAGCGCATTGCGGCGGGGCTGCTGGGGGTGTTTCTTCTCCAGGGACTGTGGCTTATCGCCCGCCAGGCGCTCTCCGAGCGCGATTATCAATATGCGCGTTGCGGGCGCGAGATGTGGGAGCAGCCATTACAACTGAGCGGTTCCTTCACCAGTTGCGGAAACATCCCCGATGGAGTTCTGGCCTACCGGCTGGCCGGGCTGCCGTTGACGTTGAACCTGCTGGCCGAGCGCGCTCTCGACCGCTTCCGCTCACCCGGAGACCGCGTAGTGCAAACCGAAGGCGAGCTAAGCAGTTGGGAGCTGCGCCACCAGCTCCGTTACACACCGCTGCTGCTGCGCCTGCCGTTTCTCGCCGCCGGATGTCTGCTGGGCGGATGCCTCTGGTGGGTGACGCGGCGGCTATACGGCAACCTGGGTGGCTACACGGCGCTGGCTTTCTATTGCTTTTCTCCACCGGTGCTGCGGGCCTGCGTTGCGCCCACCCCGGAGGTGCTGGCGGCGCTGGGAGTCTTTGGCGGCGTCTACACCTGCATCGGCGTAGCTCATGCCATGCAGGGACCGCGCCGCAAGTGGCGTCCGCGCATCTTTCTGCTCACCGCGATCTTTGCCGTGGCGGCTGCCTCGCACATCGCCTCGCTGCTGGTTGTGATCCTCGCCGGCTTGGCGCTGATGCTGTGGGTTGCCGAGGGGCGCAGAAGCCAGGTGCTGCCGCTGGTGCTCATCGCCGCGGCTGGCGCGTTCGTGCTGCTCTTCGCCTGCTACGGCTTCTCGCCGCAGGCCTTCAGCGCGTTCTTCCAATCTCACGCAGCCCTTTTAGGCCTCTCGTTCGACCCTGCGAAGCGATTTTTCTCCACGCTCTCGAACACCGGCATCACCCTGGCCACCTCTGCCGCGCTGGCGCTTTATATCGCTCAGCGCCGCTCGCGCTACTTCGGCAATACGGCTCCGTTGCTCTGCGCTGCGGTGCTCTTCCTTCTTGTCACAAAAGGCGCTCCCGGTGCCTCGTGGCTCTGGGCGCTGACCTTTCTCTTCACCTTTGTGGGTGGAGTCTTCGCTGACGCCTATGAGAGCAAACGCGGACGGCTTGCCCTGGGCGCCGCTGCGGCCATCGTGCTGCTGCAAGCAGTCCTCTGTGTAGTGAGTTTGCCCGGGCTGCTGTAGAAGTGAACAGATCGGCCGACATGCAGACTGTTGAACGAATTACCTGGTCAAATTTTCCGTCCGCCCGCCAGTGATTCTGACTGGATTGAGTGAAGACACGGGCGAAAACTAGGCCAAAAAGAGGACCGGAACTGCGGCCAAATCCAAGCCCAAACCGAAGCCCGCGGCGCATCGCGCGGCGTAACTGGCCGAAGCGCTTAAAGAAGCGCCTCGGAAATGCTATAAATTCAAGCAGAATAAGGACTTAATTCTTTCACTCAACCTTGCTAAAACCCACCCTGAAAGGGTAAAATAAAAGCACAGCCCACCGAGCTCGGCACCGTTTTTACCACAACCCTTTTGCCGCCTCTCTTTGAGCAAAGAAAACCTTATGGCAGACGATCAGAACCCCCAGCTTCCTCTCGAAGGCGGTACGCCGCCGAACATCAACGCAAGCTATCTCCCCATGAACATCGAAGAGGAGATGCGCCGCTCTTATCTGGCCTACTCGATGTCGGTGATTGTCGGGCGTGCGCTGCCCGATGCCCGTGACGGCCTCAAGCCCGTGCATCGCCGCATCCTCACCGCGATGGACCGCGAAGGCCTGCAGCACAGCAAGCGCTACTCCAAGTGCGCCGGCGTGGTGGGCGAGTGCCTGAAGAAGTATCACCCCCACGGCGACTCTTCCGTCTATGACGCTCTCGTCCGCATGGCGCAGCCGTGGTCCTTGCGCTATCCCCTCGTTGACGGCCAGGGAAACTTCGGCTCCATCGATGGCGATCCGCCTGCTGCCTACCGTTATACCGAGTGCCGCATGGAGCGAATCGCCGAGGCGATGATGGCCGACATCGAAATGGAGACCGTCGATATGGTGCCCAACTTCGATGAAACCATCGAAGAGCCGACGGTCCTGCCCACGCGCATTCCCACGCTGATTGTCAACGGCTCGAACGGCATCGCTGTCGGCATGGCCACCAACATTCCGCCGCACAATCTCACTGAGGTGGCCAACGCGGCCATTGAGCTGGTCAACAATCCCAGCGCCGGCCTCGCCGAGGTGCTCAAGCACGTGCAGGGGCCGGACTTCCCCACCGGCGGCTTCCTCTATGGCAAGTCCGGCATTCCGCAGGCCTACAAAACCGGGCGCGGCCGTTTCCTGATGCGCGCCCGCATTGCCCTTGAAAGCCTGACCAAGGAAAAACAGGCCATCATCGTCACCGAAATTCCTTATCAGGTAAACAAGTCCAAGCTCATCGAGCGTATCGCCGAGCTGGTCACCGACAAGATCGTTGACGACATCAGCGACGTTCGCGACGAGAGTGACCGTGATGGCATGCGCATTGTCATTGAGCTCAAGCGCGGCGCGCAGCCGGAGATCGTCCTCAATCAGCTCTACAAGCACACCCAGATGCAAGAGAGCTTCTCCATGATCTTTCTCGCGGTGCTCAATGGGCAGCCGCGCGAGTTGAGCCTCGATCAGGCGATCCACGCCTTCATCGACCACCGCATCGACGTGGTGCAGCGGCGCACCGTATTCCTGCTCAAGAAAGACCGCGCCCGCGAGCACGTCCTCGAAGGCTACAAGATTGCGCTCGACAATCTCGACACCGTCATTCGCATCATTCGCGGTTCCGGCTCGCGCGTCGAGGCGCGTGAGAATTTGTATGCCTGGGGGAAGGGAACCGAGATTGTTCTCAACCTCGACCGCGAGCGTCTGCCGCACGAGGAAAAGGGCCTCACGTTGCGTCAGATCGACGCCATTCTCGAACTGCAACTCTATCGCCTCACCCAACTCTCCATCGATGAGCTGCTCAACGAATTAAAGCAGGTGCGCGAGCGCATCGCCGAGTACGAAGCCATCCTGGCCAGCGAGGTCAAGCTGCGCGCGGTCATCGTCAAGGAACTGGAAGAAGTGCGCGACAAATACGGCGACGCGCGCCGTACGCAGATCGTCGACGAGTCCGCCGAGTTGCAACTCGAAGACCTCATCGCCGACGAGCAGGTCGCGGTCACGGTCAGCCATCAGGGCTACCTCAAGCGCACGCCGATTTCGATCTATCGCCAGCAGCGCCGCGGCGGACAGGGGCGCATGGGCATGAAAACGCGCGAAGAGGACTTCGTCGCGCAGTTGATCGTCGATTCCACCCACGCCTATCTGCTCTGCTTCACCAATACCGGCCGCGTTTACTGGCTCAAGGTTTATGAGATTCCCGACGTCGGTGCGGCTGGCAAGGGCAAGTCGATGCAGAGCTTGCTCGCCCTGCAGCCCGGCGAAAGTGTGCGTGCTATTCTGCCCGTGCGCGACCTTGAAGAAGAGGGCAAGTTCATCTTCTTCTCTACCCAAAAAGGAACCGTCAAAAAGACGCCGCTCAAGGACTTCTCCAACGTCATGTCGCGCGGCATCATCGCCATCGGCATCGACGATGGCGATGAACTGGTCAAGGCCTGCATCACCGACGGCTCGCAGATCGTCTTCCTCGCCACCCATCTCGGCATGGCCATCCGCTTCGACGAAAACGACGTCCGCTCCATGGGACGGCCGGCCTACGGCGTGCGCGGCATTGACCTCGCCAAAGACGATTACGTCGTCGGTGTTGCGGTCACGCCCAAGGAGCACGAGCCGGGTGAGTATCGCATCCTCGCCATTACGGAAAACGGCTTTGGCAAGCGCACCAATGTGGAGATGTACCGCCTGCAAACTCGCGGCGGCAAGGGCGTCAAGAACATGGCCGTCACTCCGCGCATCGGACGCGTAAGCAGCATTCAACTGGTCGACGACGCCAGCGAATTGATGGTCATCAGCCAGTTTGGCAAGATCATCCGCATCGACACCAAGACCATCCGCGCCGCCGGCCGCGCCACTCAGGGTGTCCGCCTGCTCAACCTGGAATCTGACGACAAGGTTGCCGCCGCGGTCATCATTCCGCCCGAAGAGCTGAATGGCAACAACCACGACGAGCCAACGCTTCTCCAATGATCGGTTTTTGCGGAATCCCGGGTCTCGGAATGAGACCTGGGATTCCCGGCACACCTGAGGCAAGAATGACACTTGTTGAAGCTTTACAAATGTTCAACCGTAAAGAACGATATTGGTTAATCAGAAATGCACTAGGGGAAAACAGCGAAAAGCTTGATCTTGATTTTGAATTTCGTAATTCGCTAAAAAAAGAACTTCCCATTGATGTGCCAGAGGCTGCTTGGTGGGCGATGGACTATCACCTCGACTGGCTTGTTGGCGCTCTTCACTTGTTCAACTGTCAAGGCGAAGAAACCGCACATGAGAAACCAATCGACAATAAACAAAATCTGTTTAATGGCACCATACAGGATATCGACTTTATTGTTGCTTTCGATAATATACTGATCTTTATCGAAGCCAAGGGTGATGCCGCCTGGGATTGTAATCAGCTCAACTCAAAAATTGACCGCCTTCAGAATATCGCAAAAGAATTTAAATGCGTCGAAACGCATTTTATTTTAATGTCCCCGAAACCCCCGCAAAAAAAGAGAATGAAAAGTATTAAACAACCTAGAATGGATTGGATTTTTTCCGGAGACAAACCCCGGTGGCTACCTTTGCAAATTAAGGATGAGCACAACCTGAATATAACGGGATTCGATGACTTTTATAGAGTGGAGCGCCGTAACAAAAAAAATACCCCCTGCAAAGATGGAGAGTTTCTTCTTGTGAAAAAAACTTAAACCTTATCTTCGAATTTAATCAACGTACCAGTAATAGGCGGGCGGGTTCTATAAATGGGGATGTCAAGTAATAATGCTTCGGTGATCCGCCGGATGCCCCATCTTTTCTGCATCTTTCTGTGGATAGGATGGGATACAACAAACCAGAATCAGCGTGCTCTAAAGGTTGCGAAAAAATCGATCCGGAGGAAGACGGGGTTTAAAGCCCGGTAAAAAGTCTATCGAATCCTCGCGGGCTATAGCCCCGTAAAAAAGACCGGCCCGCTTCTCATGATGAGGAGCGGGCCGGTCTTCTGTTGGCCTTCGATTAGGGTCAGGCTTTGGCGGAAGTCAGCGCGCCCAGGTCGGCGGCCAGCTTCTCGGTGGAGAAGGCTTCAATCAGATCGCCTTCCTTGATGTCGTTGAAACCGCTGAGGCCGATGCCGCACTCCATGCCGTTGGTGACTTCGCGAGCGTCATCCTTGAAGCGCTTGAGGGAGCTGACCTTGCCCTTGAAGAGCTGCTCCGTGCCGCGCATGACCTTGATCTCGGCGTCGCGGCGGAGGACCCCATCCTGCACTCTGCAGCCGGCGATGGCGCCAACCTTGGGAATGTGGAAGACGTTGATGACCTCGGCGCGGCCCAGGTAGTTCTCCTTGAAAACAGGTTCGAGAAGCCCCAGCATTGCCAGACGCATCTCGTCCTGCAACTCGTAGATGATGGAGTGAAGGCGAATCTGGACGTTCTCCTGCTGCGCCAGTTCGGCGGCCTTGCGCTCAGGTCGGACGTTGAAGCCGATGATGATGGCGTTCGACGCTGTGGCCAGAAGAACATCGGATTCCGTAATCGACCCGACGCCGCTGTGGATAACCTTGACCCTCACCTTCTCGGTGGACATGAGAACCAGTGAATCAGCCAGCACTTCAACCGAACCGGTCACGTCGCCCTTGATGATCAGCGGAAGATCCTTGACGCCGGCGGTGCGAATCTGCTCCGCCAAGCCTTCCAGCGAGACTCTGGAGCTCTTGGCCAGTTGGGCGTCGCGCTCCTTCATCTTGCGGTATTGTGCGATGCCCTTGGCCTTGTCGCGGTCGGCTACCACCAGAAAGGTGTCGCCGGAGTCGGGCATGGCTTCCAGACCGAGGACTTCGATCGGCGTGGAGGGACCGGCTTCTTCAATGGCGCGTCCGCGGTCGTCGAACATGGCGCGAACCTTGCCGAAGGTGTTGCCGACAATGTAGCTGTCGTT
>CAYLHL010000025.1:0-15233 GCA_964383595.1 uncultured Occallatibacter sp.
GGCAAGTGCATTCCCTGCCGCGCGGGCACGGCGCAGATGTTCACGCTGCTCACGCGCATCTGCGAGGGAAAAGGAACCATGGAAGATCTGGACCTGCTCGTAGGTCTGTGCCAGACAATCAAGGAAACCAGTCTCTGCGGGCTGGGCATGACGGCGCCCAATCCCGTACTGAGCACGATCAAGTACTTCAAGAACGAGTACATCGAGCACATTGTGCACAAGCGCTGTCCGGCTGGGGTCTGCAACATCGAAGCACCCGTGCCTGAAGCTCCGATGGAGGTGTTGGCATGAGCGAAAGCATGGGCGTCAAAACTCTTATCATCGACGGACAGGAGCTGAGCGCGCGCGCCGGCCAGACCATCCTGGAAGTGGCGCAGGAGAATGAGATCAACATTCCCACCCTCTGCCATCTGGAAGGGCTGAGTGACGTTGGCGCCTGCCGCCTCTGCCTGGTGGAGATCAAAGGCAGCAACAAACTTCTTCCCGCCTGCGTGGCTACCGTCCATGAGGGTATGGAGGTCATCACCGACTCGGAGCGGCTGCGCAAGCACCGCCGCACCATCCTGGAGTTGCTCTTCGCCGAGCGCAACCACATCTGCTCGGTCTGCGTCTCCAACGGCCACTGCGAGTTGCAATCGTTGGCGCAGGAACAGGGCCTGACCCACATCAGCCTGCCCTATCGCAACCCCGCGCTCACCATAGACGCCTCACACGAGCGCTTCACCGCGGATCACAACCGCTGCATTCTGTGTATGCGCTGTGTTCGGGTCTGCGCTGAGATTGAAGGCGCGCACATCTGGGATGTGATGGGCCGCGGCATCAACTCCATCGTCATCACCGATCTGCATGAGGACTGGGGAAGCTCAGCTTGCACTCGCTGCGGCAAATGCGTGCAGGTCTGCCCCACCGGAGCTTTGTTTGACAAGAGCAAGATCGGCTCCGATCACCCCAAGTATCCCGATTTTCTGCCCTACTTGAATCTGATGAGGGAAGCGCGATGAGCAAACTGAAGGTAGCAACAGTGTGGCTGGACGGTTGTTCCGGTTGTCATATGTCCTTCCTTGACATGGACGAGCGGCTCCTCGATCTGGCGAAGTTGGTCGATATCGTTTACAGCCCGATCGTTGACGCCAAGGAGTTTCCCGAGATGGTGGATATCGCCCTGGTCGAGGGCGCCGTGGCCTCGGTGGACGACGAGAAAAAGATCAAGAAGGTTCGCGCCCACTCCAAGCTGCTGGTCGCCATGGGTGATTGTGCGGTGGCCGGCAACGTGCCCTCAATGCGCAACCCCATCGGCCCGGAGCCGATCCTCAACCGCGCCTACATCGAAAATGCCGACATTCAGCAGCAAATTCCCTGCGTCGTGGTGCCCAAGCTGCTCAAGATTGTGCGACCCATTCACGAGTTTGTGAATGTGGATGTCTTTTTGCCCGGCTGCCCGCCCTCGGCTGATACCTTTCACGCAGCGCTGACCGCGCTGGCAACCGGTGCGCCGCTGGATATTTCAGCCCTCACCCGCTTTGGAGCCTGATGTAGCGCCGGTCACCTGACCGGCTGTTGTGCGGACGTCCGCGCCCGTGCTTGGCGAAGAAACTTGGAGCTTTTTATGACCCAGACGATCACTATCGATCCCGTTACACGCCTCGAAGGCCACGGCAAGATCACCATCATGCTCGACAGCCAGGGCCAGGTTGAGGACGCGCACTTCCATGTCACGCAGGTGCGCGGTTTTGAAAGGTTCTCCGAGGGGCGTCCGTTTTACGAGATGCCCAGCTTGATGGCGCGCATTTGCGGCATCTGCCCGGTCTCTCACCTGCTGGCCTCGGCCAAGGCCTGCGAGGCCATCATGGCGGTGCGCATTCCGCACACGGCCGCACAGTTGCGCCGTATGTTGAATATGGCGCAGATGGTGCAGTCGCACGCGCTGAGCTTTTTCCACCTCTCGTCTCCCGATTTGCTGCTGGGCATGGAGTCCGACCCCGCGCAGCGGCACATCTTCGGCGTGGCGGCTGCCCGGCCCGACCTGGGCTTGGCCGGTATCGGCCTGCGCCGCTTCGGCCAGCACATTATCGAGCTGCTGGGCACCAAGCGTATCCACACCGGCTGGGTCGTTCCCGGTGGCGTTACCGAGCCGCTCACCCCGGCTCACCGCGATGAGATTCTCGCCATGCTGCCCGAGGCCTACGCCAACGTCAAGCTGGCGCTCACCGCATACAAGCAGATTGCCGACTCCTTCAAGCAGGAGATCGAGGTCTTCGCCAACTTCCCGTCCAACTACCTGGGGCTGATCAACGAAGACGAATCCATTGAGTTTACTGACGGCGCGCTGCGGCTGATTGATCCCACCGGCGCGATTATTGAGGACGGCATCTCGGCCCAGCACTTCACCGAAGTGATTGGCGAAGCGGACGAGAACTACAGCTACACCAAGTTCGTCTACTACAAGCCCCTCGGCTACCCCGAAGGCAGCTATCGTGTCGGCCCCCTGGCGCGGCTCAATATCGTCAAGAGCATGGGAACCCCGCTGGCTGACAAGGAGTTGGCCCTCTTCAAGCAGCTCTCTGCCGGTCCCGTCGAAAGCTCCTTCCACTACCATCACGCGCGGCTGGTCGAGGCTCTCTACGGCATCGAGAATATCGAGCGCATCCTCGCCGATCCGCTCATCCTCGACAAGCACGTGCGCGCCACAGCCGGCGTCAATCGGCTGGATGGCGCGGGCCAGATTGAAGCCCCGCGCGGCACCCTGAATCACCACTACAAAGTGGACGAGAACGGCAAGATCACATGGGCCAATCTGGTTGTCGCCACCGGCCACAACAACAACGCGATGAACCGCGGCGTCCTCCAGTCGGCGCGAGCCTATGTGAAGGATGGCAAGTTCACCGAGGGCGCGCTCAACCGTGTCGAGGCCGTAATCCGCACCTTTGATCCCTGCCTCAGTTGCTCAACCCACGCCTTCGGCCAGATGCCGCTGGTGATGACGCTGGTCAACCCTGACGGCAAGGTCGTCGACCAGCTCATCCGGTAAGGATGCGTTGTTTTGAAAGGGCGCGACTTCAGTCGTGCCGATAGATGGTAGACAGCAGAATGGGCTTTAGCCCCTGAGGAAAGGTGTTTTATCCATAAGCCTTCCCTCGGCGGCTAAAGCCGCATTTATTTGGGCATTTTTTCGACACAACCAAAGCCGTGCTTTTTCAAAGCGAGGAATCTCAATGCTTCAACCCCAAGCCCGATGCCTTATTCTCGCCTGCGGCAACACGATGCGCTCGGATGACGGCGTCGGGCTTTGGCTTGCAGAGTGGGCCGAGCGGCGCTTCAAGGACCAACCCAGCGTACGCGTCCTCGCCGACCATCAGTGGACTCCCGAATTGGCTGAAGACGTCGCCCGCGCTCAATCGGTTCTCTTTATCGATTGCACTCTCGATACGCCCCCTGGATCAGTTCATCTGATGTCCATCGAGCCTGCCGCTGCGGGCCAGGGAATCAACACCCATCATCAAAACGCGGCGGAGCTGCTCGCGCTGGCTCGCGATCTCTACGATTCTCTGCCTTCGACTTCACATCTGCTGACCATCGGCGCAGGCTCAACCGAGCTGGGCGAAGGCTTCAGCGAAGCCGTTTCCGCCGCGCTTCCCCGTGCTTGCCGGCTCATTGAAGAGAGCGTACTTTCGTTCCGCGTCCTCAAAAAGAATTAAATTGGTTGTGGGAGAAAGCGATGAAAGTCCACAGGAAGATTCTGGTTTCCGCAGCTCTGCTGGCGGCGCTTGCCGTCCTTGGCTTCTGGGCACGCCCCGTCAGCTACTACAATGCTGCGCTCCACCTGCGCGAGCACTTTTCCTGCATCGAGAGCCACACGGTGACCGTCGAAGGCCTTCATGTGCACTACCTCGCCGAGGGGCCGAAGTCCGGGCCGGTGGTGGTGCTGGTGCATGGGCTGGGCGGCAGCGCCGAGGACTGGCGCAACCTGGCGCCCTCTCTGGCTCAGTCCGGCTATCGCGTCTATATGCCTGATCTGCCCGGCTACGGACGCAGCGAGCAACCCAGGAATTTCTCCTATTCGGTGCAGGATGAGGCCGAAGTGATGATGGGCTTTTTGCAGACGCTGGGGCTGAAGCAGGTGCAGCTGGGCGGATGGTCGATGGGCGGCTGGATCGCGCAGTTGGTCGCCGCTGAGAATGCGCAGCGGGTCCAGCGGCTGATGCTCTTTGACTCGGCGGGCCTCTTCGTGAAGCCGGAGTGGGATACGCGCCTTTTTTCTCCCACCACGCCCGCTGAACTGGACCAGCTGAATCTGCTGCTGATGCCCCATCCTCCTCGTGTGCCTGCCTACATTGCGCGCGATATTTTGCGCGTCTCGCGGAACAACGCCTGGGTAATTCACCGCGCGGTTGCCGCCATGCTCACCGGCCAGAACGCCACCGACACGCTGCTGCCCAAGCTGCCGATGCCGGTGCTGCTTGTCTGGGGCGCCGAGGACCGCATCACCCCGCCCAGCCTGGGCGAGACGATGCATCAACTCGCGCCGCAATCGGAACTTGATCTCATTCCCGGCTGCGGCCACCTGGCTCCCGGCCAGTGCTCCGCTCAGGTTGGGCCAAAGGTCGTCGAGTTTTTAAAGCGGTAGTGCGAGAATCCAGCTCTTCAGTCCACACCATATTGTCACGAAAAATGGGGGGCGAGCTTAAGCTTGCCCCCTTGGCATGGTGTTTTCAATCGCTCTTAAAAGTTCAGTCGAGCACTCAATTGAATCTGCCGTCCCGGCGTTCCTCGCTTTGGAGGCGGGTTCATCGTACAAATTTCAAAGCGAACTGAAGGACACGCGGGGCCTGCGCCTCCGTGATCTGCCCGAAGGCAGGCGAGTTCATGTCGAATACGGGTGGAATCAGGTTGACATGGTTTGTCACGTTGAAGGACTCTGCCCGGAACTGAATTTTTGTACTCTCATTGAGGGCGAAGCTCTTGTTGAGTGAAGCATCGAGACTCCCATAGGCAGGGCCATCGATGATGTTTCGCCCCTCGTTGCCGAACTGTCCGGTGTTCGCAACCGGATCGAGTCGCTGAAATGCCGAAGGAGATACCCATTGCGACACCTTGTGCGGTGCTCCCTTGTTCGGGTTACCAACGACGTTGGGCCGGTCTCCGAACATTCCGGAAATTCCAGGATGCGGTGCCTGCAACGAGACGTTCGCCGAGTCATAGACGGTGAAGGGAGTACTGGAATTGACGGCTAACAAGCCACTGAATTGCCAGCCATCCAGCAGAACACGAGACGGACCTGTGAAGGAGCGCGCAAACGGAATATCGCAAGTAACGCTTCCGGCAAGACGCTGCCGCGAATCGAAGAGCGAACGTCCGTGTTCTGCCTTCAAATCCTGGTTGTTCTGGGCGATGTCAAGCTCTCCAAGAACCATCCAAGGAGCCGGACCGGACATATGAAGGCTCGACGAGTAGTCCAGATTCTTGGAAAAGGTGTACGCCAGTGTGTAATTCAGGTCCGGCGTACCACTCCGAGTCAGTGAAATCTGTGCCGAGTGGAAGGTTGAGTTCGCATTTCCTTCCACCAGCCCGGCAGTGCCCAACGTGCAGGTGCCGGTCGTCAGCGTACAGCCGGAGTAGAGCCGGCGCCGAGGAGAGTTAGCGAAGGTTGCACCGGGTTCATATATAGCTGGGTTCGCTTCGACCAACCGCGGCAAGCGCGTTCCTTTCGACCCGATGTATCCGACGGACAGGTTCTGTTTACCAAAGCTCTGGTCGATAGTGAGATTCCAGTCCTGCACATAGGGCGGCAGCAGGTTGCGATCAAGGGTAAAGGTGGACGCGGGCAATGCGAACTGACCAGGAGTGAACGGGTTGGTTACGGTACCGAGCGGGTTGGCGTAGTTGATCTTTGTGTATCCGGTAAGTGTCCGGACAACCGTCTGTGGGAGCGCGGAGCTGGTGGCGCGGAACGGCATGCCTACGCCGTTCATCAGTTCGTCGTAGAAGATGCCATAGGCTGAACGGATCACCGTGCGGCTGTTGCCTAGAGGGTCCCACGCGAAGCCGACACGGGGCGCCCAGTCACTTTTGAAGACGGGGGCAATGGTGTCGGGTACACCAGAGTCACCGGGAAACAGAAGGCCGTTTGGAGCGTTAGGGTAAACGGTGGATTGGTGGCCCGGCGCAAACTCCATCATGCGATTGTGGATGTCTCGGAACGGCGTCGTGATCTCGTAACGCACGCCGTAGTTCAGCGTAAGCGTCGAGCTGATGCGGTACTCATCCTGTGCGTAGGAGCCCAACTCCCAGCCACGCAGATCACGCGTGAAGTCGCCCCCGGCCTGAGTGAATATATCCGGCTTACCCAACAGGAAGTTGGCCAATGAGTTGTTAGTGTAGCCCTGAACGGTAAAGGAAAAGGTGCCCGAAGCAAAGTTTGCCTGGTAGCCGTTGAGCTGCGTCCGGCGGAATTGACCACCGTAGCTGGTGACGTGTTTGCCCTGGGTGTGGGCCAGGTTCGCGCTGAAAGCGTAGTCGTTCTGTGTGCTGTCGCGCGGGTTGATGACCGGATCGCCCACGTTGGAATAGCCCTGGGTCATAATTAGTGGCGCGCCCGTGGCCGAGGCCCATGTGGAGGAATATTCAAAGCCGAATGCTTGCGGGCTGAAGCCGGAGTCGCGCTTATCCAGAATGACGTGGTTCCGGAAGAAGCTGACATTGGCAGTCACCACCGTATGCGGAGAAAAGGTGTGCGTCTCAGTGAGTCCGCCCAAGTGTGTGTTGGCGAAGTAGCCAACGGGAAACCCTGGAACATCGGCGCCGAGTTCCGAATATGGGCTGAGGAGTCCCGTCGCCGAGTAGCTATAGCGCGCGCTCAAAACATCCAGGTCCCGCAGCAGCCAGTCGGCTTTCACGCCGCCTTGGTCATTGTTGTACCGGCTCAGGTTTGTGGTTTGGGCCAGGTGCGGATTTTCTGGCGTGTTGGGAATAGGAAAGAACTGAAGGTATTTGGCGGTGATCGCGTTAATTTGACCGGAAAGATTGTTGCCGAAGGGCGTTTGTGTCGAATTCAAAAGAATAGGCGCGTCGGCCGAGAAGTCGCCGTTGCGTTCCGCCATCGTCGGCACCACCACGCCATGCGTGATGTCCTGATTTTCGCGCAGGCCTTCGTAGTACGTGAAGAAGTAGGCGTGGTTGTGTACTATGGGGCCGCCGATCGTGCCGCCGAACTGGTTCTGCTTGGATTCTTCCTTCCGCGGCGCGAAGTAGTTGTTGGCATTGAGTGCGTCGTTACGCAGGAACTCATACAGCGTTCCGTGGATCTGATTCGTGCCTGAACGGGTAACGATCGTGGTAATGCCCCCGCTGGTTCCTCCGAACTCAGCCGGCGCCGTCGTGGTCAGAATCCGGAACTCAGCCATCGTATCGGCTGGCGGCCGATACGCGTACCCCCCATCCATGCGGTTGACGTCACGCATGCCATCCACGAGGAAGGTGTTGGACTCCGGACGCATGCCGTTGACTTCATAATTTTGTCCTGCTCGCCGAAAGTTGTTCTGCACCGTCAATCCCGAGGAGGTTGAACGTACTCCAGGCTGAAGAATGCCTAGCTGAGAGAAGTTACGCCCGTTAAGCGGTAGATTTGCTATCTCGGTTTCGCTCACCACCTCGCCTTGCGCAATCTCATTGGTTTGCAGTCCAGCGGCATCAGCGCTTACCTCGACGGTCTCTTTGTCAGTCGCGGGAACAAGCTGTACGGCAATCTCTGACTGGTTTCCTACATCAAAGTGTATCCGCGAGTTGACCCAGACTGCGAAGCCCGGAGACCGTACTTCGACCCGGTAGTCGCCGATGAACAACTCCTGAAACGAGAACTCACCACGGCTGTCGGTTCGCTCTATATGCTGCTGGGCTGTGCCGATCGACGTGATCACGACTTCAGCGCCCGGCACAACTGCCTTGGTTGCATCCGTGACTACGCCTCTCAAAGAGGCGGTTGCGCTTTGGCCTGCGGCATTTGGCAGAACCGCTATAGTCAACGCAAGACAAAGAACAACGAACAGGATTTTTCGTATCATGGCTCTCCTTCAATAAACTGCATTTGAAATGGCCCGCGATGAAGGCCGGGCCTTGGCCGGGAACATACTCTGTGAACCCGGCCATGCTATGCGTACGCGCCGCCGCGCGTTACCAGAATCGCGGAAGCATACCGGTTTTTTACGCGATGTACTACTTGGCAGAATAGGTTGAAGCTGCATGGACGTCTTCGCCCGATGGATGGAGCGCGGCATCACTCCATGTATGGACCGCGGCATCCTCACATCGGTGGAGGCTGAAAGGCCCTTCACCACCGCGTGCTCTTTTTTGGGCGCGACATACTCATTCCGCTTGTCCACTTTGTCCAAAGCGTCTCGCAGCCACGCTAGCATAAAATGGCATAGTCGGCACTCTAACTAAAGTTCGCTGGCGGTCATCATTTTTTTGGAAGGTTCTGGCAGAACCCACGAGGATTCCATGAAGATTCACTTTTCCGCTTCATCCATGCGCGCCGCGTTTGCGGTGCCCGCTGCTTTTCTATGGCTTTTTCTGGCTCCCGCAAACGCCCAGCGTCTATCGCCGGCAGTCGTTCCGGAGCACTACACGCTCAGCCTCAATCCTGACCTCAAGGCCGCGACCTTCTCCGGTATCGAGTCCATCGATGTGAACCTGACCGAGCCGGTCAACTCGATTACGCTGAATGCAACCGAGATCGACTTCAAGAGCGTCTTTGTTACCGCCGAAGGCAGGCGGCAGAAGGCCGTTGTCTCCCTGGACAGCGAGAAGCAGCAGGCCACCTTCACTTTTGCCGGCAAGCTCGCCGTAGGCAAAGCGACGCTCACGATCTCCTATACCGGAATCCTCAACAATGAGTTGCGCGGCTTCTATCTCTCCAGGACCGCCAAGCGCAACTACGCTGTCACCCAGTTTGAAGCCACCGACGCGCGGCGCGCCTTTCCCTGCTTCGATGAGCCTGCCTTCAAGGCGACCTTTACGGTTTCACTCACCATTGATGCGGGCGACACGGCGATCTCCAACAGTCCGATCATTAGCGACACTCCCGGCGATGGAACGGTCCCTGTTGCCGGCAAGCACACCCTCAAATTTGAAACGACGCCCAAAATGTCCACCTATCTGGTCGCCTTTCTGGTCGGCGACTTCCAATGTACCGCCGGTGAGTCGGACGGCGTGGCCATCCGCTCCTGCGCCACGCCCGACAAGGTTGCACTCACCCCTTACTCCCTCGAAGTGGCCAAGCAGGTGCTGCACTACTACAACAGTTACTTCGGCATTCACTATCCCCTCAAGAAGCTTGATCTGATCGCCCTGCCCGATTTTGAAGCCGGCGCCATGGAAAACTTCGGCGCCATCACCTATCGTGAGACCGAACTGCTTCTCGATCCTAAAACTGCTTCCGTGAGCGCGCGAAAGGAGGTGGCCATCGTCGTCGCGCACGAGATGGCCCACCAGTGGTTCGGCGATCTGGTTACCATGCAGTGGTGGAACAACCTCTGGCTCAACGAGGGCTTTGCCACGTGGATGGAGACCAAGGCCGTGGCGCATATGCATCCGGAGTGGAATATCGACGAGATGGTGGCCTCCGACCTGGATGAAACGCTGAATGTGGACGCGCAGCCCACTACGCGCGCCATTCGCGCCAAAGCCGACACCCCGGACGAAATCAATCAGATGTTTGACGGCATCGCCTACGGCAAGGCCGGCGCGGTGCTCGGTACTGTCGAAAATTACCTAGGTGAAGAGACTTTTCGCCAGGGCGTGCACAACTACCTGGCCGCTCACCGGTACGCGAACGCGACGGCCGAGGATTTCTGGAACGCGCAGACCGCCGCCAGCCAAAAGCCCGTTGACAAGATCATGGAGAGCCTCGTTGCCCAGCCGGGAGAGCCACTGCTCACCTTCGCCGAGCCGGCCCATGGTCAAGTTGCGGTGACTCAAAAGCGGTTCTTCCTCAGTCCGAGCATCCAGCCTGACCTTGCGCAAAAATGGACGCTCCCGGTTTGTTTCAAAACAGCCACGGGAGAGAATTGCCAGCTCCTCACTCCTGCTGAAACCACGTTGAAGGCTCCCGCGCGGAGCGCCTTTGCCAACGCCGGCGGCAAGGGCTACTACCGCAGCGCTTATTCGCCCAGCGTTTATGCGGCTCTGGTGGCGCAGGTGGAAACCACGCTCACGCCCGCCGAACGCATCATTCTGCTCGGCGACGAGTGGGCGCAGGTGCGTGCCAACAAGGCTTCCATCGGCGCCTTCCTTGACCTGGCCGCCGCCGTCAAGTCCGACCCCGGCGCGGCGGTGATGAAAGCGGCCATGGGCGGCGTCCGCGCAGCATCCATGCGCATTGCAGCCAACTCCGACGAGCGCGCTCAGCTCGCGGCCTGGATTCGCTCCACCTATGCGCCGGTCTTCGCCAAGCTTCCCCCGCCCGCCGACAACGACTCAGCCAACACACGCGAGTTGCGCGCCGCGCTCTTCAGCGCCCTCGGCGACATCGGCAAGGACCCCGCTATCCTCGCCCAGTCGCGTGAGATTACGGCAAAGTTCCTGGCTGATCCCGCTTCGGTTGACGCAACTCTCGGCCAGGCCGCTCTCGCCATCGCCGCCCGCAACGGCGATGCGGCGCTCTTTGACGCATTGCAGAAGGTTTATGAAACTTCCACCAATCCGGAGTTTCAGGAAGGTGCGCTGCGTCTGCTGGCCGAGTTTGAAGACCCCGCTCTCGTCCCGCGCTCACTCGACTACGCCGTCAGCGGCAAGGTCCGCAACCAGGACGCGGTAATTCAGTTCGCCATCGCTATGCAAATCAGCGAAAACCGCGAGCAGGCGTGGAAGTTCATTCAGAACAATTGGGAAAAGGTGCAGGCCCAGTTCACCACCGAGATGGGCGCGGAGCTGGTCGGCGCCACAGGCGCCTTCTGCTCCGCCGACGGTCGCGCCAGCGTGCAGAGCTTCTTTGCCGCGCATAAGGTTGCCTCTTCCGATGTCGCTCTCAAGCACGCCCTGGAGAGCATCGACGGTTGCGTCGAACTGCGCGCGCTGCAGGAACAAAAGCTGAAGCAGTGGCTGGATGCCCAACCCAAGCCGTAGAGAATTTTCACTTTTGCTATAAAGTGGGTGCCCCACCCTTCGCGCTTCTTGCGAAGGGTGGGAACGATTATTCTTGCCCTGTTTGAACTTGATACGATTTGTGAAAATGCTCTACTGCGCCAGCGCGGCCAGTCGATCCGCAATGCGCTGGGCGGCATCGGGATGTGCCTGGGTGCGGGCCGCTGCGCCCATCGCGGCCAGGCGCTCCGGGTTGCTTAACAGGCCGGTCAGCGCGGTCAGCAGCCTGCCGGAAATCTCAAGGTCTCTCTCATCGAGCAGCACCGCGGCGCCGGCTTTGACCATCTCCTCGGCGTTGCGCCGCTGGTGGTCGTCGGCGGCGGCGGCAAAGGGAACCAGCAGCGCCGGCTTGCCTGCCGCGGCCAGTTCGGCCACGGTCGAAGCGCCGCTGCGCGCCATCACCAGCGTCGCCCGCTCAAAATGCCGAGGCATATCGGAGATGAATGGCTGCACATCCCAGCGTTCCGGCTCCGCCCCGCTAACGGCATAGGCGGCTTGCGTCTGCTCGAAGGCGCGCGCCCCGCTCTGGTGCAGAACGGTCAGTCCGGGCACTGCATCCAGCAGGGCAACCAGTATCTTGGGCAGATTGAGATTGAAGATGCGCGCGCCCTGCGAGCCGCCAAAAACCAGCAGATGCGGTGCGGCGTCAACGGCGAGCGGCTCCAGCGCGAAGAACTCCTGCCGCACGGGAATGCCGGTCTGCTCGGCGTTGCGGAAAAACCTGGCCGCGGCGGCGAAGTTGACGGCGGCGGCCTGAACGCGCTTGCCCACGAGGCGGTTGGCGAGGCCGGGCATGGCGTTCGGTTCAAAGGCCATCGCCGGAATCTTGAGCTGCAAAGCCGCCGCCATCGCCGGTCCGGAGGCGTATCCGCCCACACCGAAGACGACGCCGGGTTTGAACTCGCCGAGCAGGCGGCGGCAAGCCATGACGCTGCGCGGCAGATTCATCAGCGTGCGCAGGCGGGTGACGAGCGAGACGTTCTTGAGCTGGCCGACATCGACGAGGCGCAGAGGAAAGCCGGCTTCGGGGACAAGGCGCGACTCCATGCCGCGCGCCGTGCCGACGAAGAGGATCTCGGCGTCGTGGCGAGCGACGAGTTCACGCGCCACGGCCAGCGCCGGGATTATGTGCCCTCCGGTGCCGCCGCCAGCGATAAGTACGCGTAGTTTGGACAAATATCTTCCTTTCCAACGCCAATGCCCTATTGTTATTACGTTCTTCGCATCGTAACTAAATAATTACCTGCAAGGTTTTGAAAATATAGGGAGGGGGGAGGGGGGGGAGCCTTCCCGTTCGCCCTGCCGACCTCTTCTTCTCATCCCTATTATTCTATGCTGTGAAGATTGTGCGCCCAGAGGCAATAATTATCTGCAAACTTTTCTCCGGAAAAGATCACATCGGCGTCGTGGCGGGCGGCGAGTTCACGCGCCACGGCCAGCGCCGGGATGATGTGCCCTCCGGTGCCGCCGCCAGCGATTAGTACGCGTAGTTGAGACAAGCTAAATCCTTTCAAGACTCATCATTGTCTGAGTCAGAGTCGACTGCATCCGAATTCAGGTATATAAATGCTCGCTCGCCAATCGCGAGAGCCATCACGAATAGACCGAACATTATACCCGCAGTCGACGCCGGTATACCGTTACTGCCAACGAACCACTCTTCAGTCAACCAATTCGGCAGTAAAGGACACACGTAATAGGAGAACAACATCGACATTGTTAAGACTGCAAGAAACCCAATGTGAATCAGGATAACCGCCGAAAGCCCTTTGATTCTTCGATCAGAATAGAGTGGGAAGTCAAGAAATGAGGCTCCATCTCTCCCAAATGGAATCAAAAACACGGCAAAGGTGTAGAAAGCCATCACCGCAGCGTAGATTAACAATGCGTAAGGTCGGTGCGGATCAAAATCCATTTCGTCACTTTCAGTCTGCCTTTCTTGAAATATTCAGCAGCACCCCAATGCTCGCCAGCGTCACAATAATCGACGTCCCGCCGGCGGAGATCAGCGGCAGGGGAATGCCTTTGGCGGGCAGCATAGCGATGACCACGCTGATATTGAAGAAGGCTTGCAGCAGAATGGTGGTGGTGATGCCGAAGGCGGCCAGCCGGGCAAAGGAATCGGGGGCGCGGAAGGCGGTGCGCAGGCCGCGCCAGCCGAAGTACGCAAAGAGCAGCAGAAGAATAATGGAGCCGATAAAGCCCAGTTCCTCGGCGATGTTGGCGAAGATGAAGTCGTTGTGCGCCTCGGGCAAAAAGAAGAGCTTTTGCGCGCCATTCATGTAGCCGCGGCCGGTGAGGCCCCCTGCGCCGACGGCGATCAGCGATTGATTGATGTGGAAGCCGACGCCCAGCGGATCGCTATCGGGATTGAAGAAGGCCATCATGCGCTTTTTGTGGTAGCCGCTCAGCAGTTGATACGCCAGAAGCGGCATGGCCGCGGCCACGCCAATGAAAAGATACTTCCACTCCATGCCTGCCAGAACCAGCATCATGGCCGTCACTCCGGCCAGAACCAGTGCCGTTCCCAGGTCGGGCTGGCGATCAATCAACACCATGAAGAGAACAGGAATAATGGCGGCGCGCAGCAGGGTGTTCTTCCAGTCGCGCATCTGGCCCAGCCGCGTTGAGAGAAACCAGGCCAGAAAAAGCACCAGCACCGGCTTGGCGATCTCTGAGGGCTGAAAATTGAAGCCGTGGAGGTTGATCCAACGATGGGCGTTGTTGGCAACAGGCATAAAGAAGACCACCACCAGCAGAAAAACGGTGATGCACAAAGCCGGATAGAGGAGGCGCGGGGAGTTGTAGACGCTGTAGTCAATGTGCGAGAGCAGCAGCAGGGCCACCAGCCCGATCAGGGCGCAGACGGCCTGCTTGCCAACGATGCTGTAGGGCGAGTGGTGCTGCTCCTGAGCCACCACGGCCGAGGCGGAGAAGACCATCGCCAGGCCGGTGACAATCAGCACCACGGTGATAAAGAAGAGCCACTTATCGACGCCTGCGCGCTTGGCCATGGTTCAATCCTGTAATTCCTTGACCAGTTGCTTGAATACTTTTCCGCGCTGCTCGTAGTTTTCAAATTGATCGAAGCTGGAGCAGGCGGGAGCCAGCAGCACCACCTCGCCGGGGCGCGCTGCGGCAGCGGCGGCGCTGACTGCCTTGTCGAGCGTTCCGCAGGAGTGAATGGTGACCACGCCGCGCAGATGCGACTCGATCTTGGCCGCCGCCGCGCCGATGGTGTAAACGGCTCTGACGCGCTCGCGCAGCAGACCAGAGAGTTGCGTATAGTCGGAGTTCTTGTCCTTGCCGCCGAGAATCAGATGAATGTCGTTGCCAAAGGCGGCAATGGCCTTCGCTGTGGCGTCCACGTTGGTGGCCTTGGAGTCGTTATAGAATTCGACGCCGTTGCGGGTGGCGACGAATTCGAGGCGATGCTCGACGGCCTTGAAGTTTTCGACGGCGCTGCGAATCACCTCGGCCGGAACGCCGGCGAGTGACCCCAGCGACGAAGACCTGTCGCTGGGGACCCCCACCAGGCGCGCGGCAACCACCGCGGCCAGCACATTCTCCTGGTTGTGCGCGCCCTTGAGCGAGATTCCGCTCAGCGGCATCACATATTCCGTGGCCGCGTCTGCCGCTGCGCGATAGACCACGGAACCCTGTTGCAGCCAGGCTCCCTGCGGAACCGGATGCTCGACCGAGAACCAGAAAACCCGTGCGGCCGAGCGCTGGGCCGCTTCTTCGCAGGGCGTGTTGTCCGCGTTCAGCACCAGGCAATCCTCGGCGGTCTGCTGGGCAAAGATGCGCTCCTTGGCCGCGCAATAGTTTTCAAAGCTGCCGTGACGGTCCAGGTGGTCGGGCGTGATGTTGAGGATCACTGCGATCTGGGGATGAAACTGCTCAGTGGATTCAAGCTGAAAGCTGGAGACTTCCAGAACCGACCAGCTCTCGTCCGTGCTCTCATCAATGAGGGAGACAACCGGAAGGCCGATATTGCCGCCAACCAGCGTGGGCAGGCCGGCCGCGGTGAGGATTTCTCCCAGCAGCGTGGTGGTGGTGGTTTTGCCGTTGGAACCGGTGACGGCCAGCGTCTTGCC
>CAYLHL010000026.1:0-10316 GCA_964383595.1 uncultured Occallatibacter sp.
CGATGGTGTGCTTGTCCTCTTCCCACGCCGACAGGTAGAAGCTGAACGGAATGGATTCAATCGTCCGCTTGCCCGCCTTCTTCAGCCCTGCGTTCAGCCGCGCCGCCTCTTCCTTCTCGATGTGGTCGCCCACGCGCAGGCCGCTTTCGCCCGCGTTGGCAATCTCCACAAAATCCAGAATTCGCGAGTCCTTCACCCTGCGATAAGGCGACTCGATAAAGCCGTATTCATTGATGCGAGCAAAGCAGCTGAGCGAGCTGATGAGGCCGATGTTCGGGCCTTCCGGCGTCTCAATTGGGCAGATCCGGCCGTAGTGCGTGGGATGAACGTCGCGCACCTCAAAGCCCGCGCGCTCGCGGCTCAAGCCGCCCGGTCCAAGGGCGGACAGACGCCGCTTGTGCGTAATCTCAGAGAGCGGATTGGTCTGATCCATAAACTGGGAAAGCTGCGATGATCCAAAGAACTCGCGAATCGCCGCCATCACCGGCTTGGCGTTGATCAGGTCGTGCGGCATTGCCGTCGAAAGCTCCTGATAGACGCTCATCTTCTCCTTGATCGCCCGCTCCATGCGCACCAAACCGATGCGGAACTGATTCTCCATCAGCTCGCCCACGGCTCTCACGCGGCGGTTGCCCAGATGATCGATGTCGTCGACCGCGCCGATGTTCTTGCGCAGTTTGAGCAGGTAGCGAATCGTCGCGTAGAAATCCTCCGGCGTCAGGGTGCGATGATTCAGCCCCGAGGGATCCTGGTTCTCATAGAGCTTGATGTTGAACTTCAAGCGGCCCACTCGGGAAAAATCGTACTTGCGCGGATCAAAGAACATTCCCTCGAACAAAGCCATCGCCGTGTCCAGGGTGGGCGGATCACCGGGCCGCAGCTTGCGGTAGATCTCGATCAGCGCCTCTTCCGGTTTTCTGATCGAATCGCGCTTCAGCGTATTGGTGATGATGTTGCCTACATCGTCGCGCTCCGGGAAGAAGACTTCAAAGCTGGCCACCCCGCTGGCCAGAACCTTGTGCAGCCGGTCGGCGGTCAACTCCACGTTGGCTTCCACCACCACTTCGCCGGTATTCAAATCCACCACGTCGGCCGCAGTCAGCGCGCCGTCCAACTCGGCCGCCTCAACCTCAACCCGGTCGACGGCCGCAGCGCGCAGGCCTTTGAGCGTGTGCGGCGTGATCTTGCGCCCGGCAATCGCAATCTCGATGCCGTTGTGCAACACCGTATGCGCAGGCTTGGCGCCCACCAGATGCGTGTTCGTCTTCGCATCCTCAGGCATGGCCCAGTGCAGCTTTCCGTCGACAATATGCAGCCGGTCAACGGTATAAAACGTCTTCAGAATTTCTTCGTCCGTGCGCAACCCCAGGGCGCGCAAAAAGATCGTTCCCAGGAACTTGCGTTTGCGATCGATGCGGACATAGAGAGTGTTTTTCTGGTCGTACTCGAACTCCACCCACGAACCGCGATAGGGAATGATCTTGCCCAGAAAATATGTGTGATTGTTGGCCGTTTCAAAAAACACGCCCGGCGACCGATGCAACTGCGAGACAATCACGCGCTCGGTCCCGTTCACGATGAACGTGCCGTTGGGCGTCATCAGCGGAATATCGCCGAAGAAGACTTCCTGCTCTTTAATATCGCGAACCGTCTTGTTGCCGGTTTCGGCGTCCTTGTCATAAATCGTCAGCCGCACGGTGACCTTCAACGGCGCGGAGAAGGTCATGCCCCGTTCCTCACACTCCTGCTGATCGTACTTCAACTGCAGGCTCACCGGGTCGCCGCACTTGTTGCAGAAGTCGGGCGTATTTTTGTTGTAAGTACCGCACTTCTGGCACAATACATCGCCGGGATGAAAGGGATCCGTAATCACCATCGACCCGCAATGCACGCAGGCAGTTCTCAGGTGATGAAGCCCCTTCAGGTGGCCGCACTTGCACTCCCAGTTGCCGATGGCAAAGTCCACGAAGTCCAGCTGCGAGATGCCGCGGAAGTCGGTGATCGGAAATACCGATACAAACACCGACTGCAAGCCCGCATCGTCGCGCTCGTTGGGCAGCTTGTCCATCTGCAGAAATCGCTCATAAGAGCGCCGCTGCACTTCAATCAGGTTGGGAATCTGGGTTGCGGTGGGAATCTTGGAAAAATCGAGCCGGCTGCGAATCGCGCGCTTCTCGTTGGGCATGCTTCACTCCTGACCCTGGTCGCTCCGGCACCCAAGCCAACCAAACAACTTGGCCGCGGGCCGGGCCAGCACCCGAGTCTTGTCGGCACTGGCTAATTACGGTAATTAAGTCAATCAATCTGGACTGGCACTTCTCTAATACCCAGTCCTCCCATCGCGTTCACCGGCTGGCCGCAAAACAACTCGCCAACTCCAATGAAAGAATCCGCGTCCTGCTGATTCCGTGAGATTAAGGCAAAAAACACATTCCACGCATTGCCGCACATCCGGCAAGTGCGCTACACTGCGCACATATCGAGGAGGTACGCGCAACGGTCAAGCCTGTTTACGTTTCTGGTGCGCGTTGAGCAAATATCTCCAAAATGTTTAATTCCCCCAGAAAGGTTGCTCTGCCACTAGCGAGAGACACAAAATGCCCGCAAGGACGCAATGCCTCACGAGCGCGGCCCATAGCCTGTGCCCCCATCCGAATTCTTTTGCCTGCTCTCGCCGATCCCAAAGCTCGCTTCTGCCGCTCGCTCGCCAGCCACTCGCAATGTCAACGAAAAACCAGTCTTCCACCTGGATAAACCGTTGACCACAAGGCACTTATCTACAACGCGATTTTCGCTGCCAGAGGGCTTGGCTCTGCCCCGGCCTGCGAACGCTTGCGTGCCCATCTCCAACTCTCACACGCGCCGATCAAAAATGCCCACCCCAAAAATTAACGGAATGTGAGCCAAAAAGACGCGCAACTTTTATAGTAACGCGTCCCCGCGGGCCTTGCAAGCCGCACAGAGTTGCGTCTGGGCGGCTTGTTTCAGACCTGCGTGACCGAGCCTACTTGATCTCGATCGTTGCGATGCCTTCAAACTTCTTGCGAATCGCCTCGGCCTCGTCCTTGGTCGCGCTCTCCTTGATCGCCTTGGGGGCGCCATCAACCAGATCCTTGGCTTCCTTCAGACCCAACGAGGTAACCTCGCGCACGGCCTTGATGGTGTTGATCTTGTTCGCGCCATAATCCTTCAGAATCACCGCGAACTCGGTCTTCTCTTCAACCGCCGGAGCCGCCGCTGCTGCTGCCGCCGCTACCGGGGCTGCCGCCGCTGCAGAAACGCCCAGCCGCTCTTCCAGCTTCTTCACCAGAGCCGATGCTTCAAGGAGGCTCAATGCTACGATTTGCTCTTCCAACTGTGCCAGATCCGCCATTTTTCTCTCCATTCAGATTCGTTTGAATTGTTTTCCTGCGGTCGCAAAGCCAAACCGAAAGTTTCCGATGCGCCAGACCCGCGCACTTCCCGCCTGTCTCTGTGGCCAAAACCTATAAAAGCAGCCTTCAGCTAACAGCTTTGAGCTATCAGCTTTTACGCTGCAAACTTTTCCTTCTCAACGCCCTGGCCCAACACCACCGCCAGATCGTGGCCTGCTGCGTTGATCACCGTCGCCAACCGTTGCGCCGGTGCGTTAATGAGGTAGAGCAGCTTCGCAAAGAGCTCTTCCTTGCCCGGCATCGTCGAAAGCGCCTTCACCTCATCCACGTTGAGCAGCTTGCCGTCCACGATGCCCAGCTTGAACTGGAACTCCGCGTTTTCGCCCGCCCATTTCGCAAAAGCCTTGGCCAGCGCGACTGGATCGCCCGCTGTAAACGCCACAGAGTTCACGCCTTTGAGACCCTTGAGCGCGGCCTCCACCTGCGTACCCTCGCCAGAAACGGCGGCCAGCTTGTTCTTCACCACGCGGTATTTGCCGCCCGCCTCGCGGATGACTTTGCGCAATTGATAGTCCTTGGCCACGGTCAGCTTGCTGAATGTGCCGATAATCGCCGTCGTCGAGCCTTCCAGCTCACGCGCCAACAACTGAACCTTCTCCGTCTTCTTCGCCCTTGAAATCGCCATTATCTTAGCTCCGCTCCGACAGTGAACAGTGATCAGTGAACAGTGGACAGTGAAAAACCACCCTCGATCAACGTTCCTGCTTCCACATCTCTAAAAAAATCATGTTGTTCGGGACCGAAACTGAACGCGCGGTCACTGTCCACTGACCACTGTCCGCTGTCCACTGTTTAGTGCTTGCCTGCCGCATCCGCAACTGCTGAATCCAGCCGCACTCCCGGACCCATCGTGGAGCTGAGTGTCATACTTTTGATGTACTTGCCCTTGGCTGCCGAAGGTTTGGCGCGCACAATCGCGCCGATCACCGTCGAGGCATTTTCGATCAGCTTTTGCGGCTCAAAGCTCAGCTTGCCGACCGGCACATGCACCAGGCTGGTCTTGTCGGCGCGAAACTCCACCTTGCCCGCCTTGATCTCTTTCACAGCCGCGGCCACGTCCATGGTTACCGTTCCGGTCTTGGGATTCGGCATCAGGCCCTTGGGACCGAGAATCTTGCCCAGCCGCCCAACGACTTTCATCATGTCCGGCGTGGCAATCAGAGCGTCAAAGTCTGTCCAGCTTTCCTTCTGGATCTTCTCGACCATCTCTTCGCCGCCCACAAAGTCCGCGCCCGCCGCCGTAGCTTCCTTCTGGCGGTCGCCCGAAGCAATCACGGCAACGGTTTTGGTTTTGCCCAATCCATGGGGCAGAACCACGGTTCCGCGCACCATCTGGTCGGCATGGCGCGTGTCCACACCTAGTCTCATGGTCAGGTCGACGGTTTCGTCGAACTTGGCGTACTTCACCTGCTTCAGCAGGCTTACCGCCTCAGGCAGCGGATACACGGTCTTAACCATAGCCGCGCGCGCCTTCGTAATGTTTTTGCTGGGTTTTCTAGCCATTCTATCCTCGTCTCCCACCGCCTCTGCCAGCCCCGCTTTGCGGAGTGCTCTCTGCCGGAGGGGCAATGTTTGGTGTTGCCGCGCCTCAGGCAGTCAAGCCCAGAAACCGTGGTGTTAGTGACGGTCCAGGGATTTCCCTGGACACATAAGAGATAGTAACGAAATGGCGGAGGAATTGCAAGATGTAATCTCTTCTGCACTCAGCTCACGCCTCTCTGCCCCTCAAAAAAACTTCAATAAAATGCTTGACACAAAATTACTGTATGTTATACAGTGTTTTTCATACAGTGTACGAGGCACAGCATGACGCAGATGGAAAATCTCTTCGAGAACCTTCGCCTCGAACTTCGGCGCGGATGTTTGACCCTGGCTGTCCTGGGCCAGCTTCACCAGGAACACTACGGCTACACCCTGCGCAAGGCTCTGGCCGAGCGCGGGCTGGCCATTGACGAAAGTACGCTTTACCCCCTGCTGCGCCGGCTGGAGTCGCAGGGACTGCTGACCAGCCAGTGGCGCGAAGAGGAGAAGCGCAACAAGCGTTTTTATCGGGTTTCGGGCGAAGGCGAGCGCATTTTTCTCCAGCTAGTGGACGAGTGGCGGTCCATCAACGCGGCCATCGACAACATCTTTGCGCACTGAGCGCCAAGGAAGAAGGGGACACCATGGAACTTCTCGATCGGTATCTGGAAGCGATCCGCAAGCACCTGCCCTGGAAGCGGCAGGAAGATATTCTGGCCGAGTTGCGCGCGAATTACGAGGCGCAGCTTGAGGACCGTGAAACCGCGCTGGGCCGTTCGCTGACCCAGGGCGAGGCCGAGGACTGGCTGCGAGAGCTGGGTTCGCCGCTAAGTGTGGCGGCGCGCTATCAGTCGCAGCAATACCTGATTGGCCCGTCGCTCTTTCCCATCTATTGGGTAGTGATGAAGACTTCACTGCTCTGGGTTACCATCCTCTATTGCATTGGGAACGCAGTGCTTCTGGCGGCGGACCGTTTGAGCTGGCGCGTGCTGCCGAATCTGGCAGTAAGCCTGCCTTTCTCGCTGCTTTACACGGCCGGCATCATCACCGCCATCTTCGCCTTCTATGAATTGGCTTCGGTGCATTTTCCTGAGAAGCTCGGCCGTATCGGCGCTCTGCATAAGGAGTGGTCGCCTGCCTCGCTGCCTCCGCTGCCCGAACTGAAGAAAGCAGGCAAGCGGCGCAGTTACACGGCAGCCGTCGCCGAGGTAGTCGTCCAATCGCTTTTTCTGTCGTTTTGGCTGCTCATCCCAAGTTATCCAGTAATTCTTCTTGGTCCAGCAGCCTTCGCGGTGCAGGCTTCGCCCATCACCTACGCTCCGGTTCTCGCCTGGTTATATTGGAGCGTCGCCGCACTCACCCTCCTGCAGATTCTCTGGAAAGCGGTGAATCTGGCTCGCGGCGCCTGGCAGGAGGATGGGCGGTTTCAGCAGATCGTGCTCGCGGTCCTGGGCCTGGTTCCATCGCTGCTGGTTGTCGGAGCGCCGGGACGAGTCTATTTAATGCTCAAGCAACAGGGGACGATGCCCAAGGGGCTGAATCTCGACCAACTCAACCAAGGCATCTTCGCCATTTCCGTGCTCATTCTTACTCTCGTGATGCTGCAGCTCGCGTGGAAGATCGTCCAGTATCTATTCAAACTCCCGCGCCAGCACAAGGCTGCTCTGTAGCAGGACAGACAAATTCGGGTGCGGCGGGCAAGAACCGCATCGACCGCCGCGCCTGGTTCTAAACCAGTTCAATCGAAACCCGCCGCCCTCTGCAAGCAAAGCGGCCGGATTGCTCCTCTCCTGAATTCCGAGATCGGCCAGAACCTGCGCGCTTTCGCACTACTCTGCCGGGTCGGGTGCGGTGAAAGGCGAGCAGCAGGGTTTCTGGGTGGCGTGGAAGTTCATCAGCTCCAGGCGGATGCCGTCGGGGTCGTAGAGGTTGAATTGGCCCTTGCCGTCCTTGCCGATCTGGGTATGCCCGTCGTTGACCACGCCGGCGAGGCGGTTGCCGTCCTTGAGGATTTTGTAAGCCGCATCGACCGAGTTGACGCCGATGGAGAGATGGTCGAGGACGCCGAGATCATGCTGCGAGATGGTGGCGGGAATACCAGAACCGGAGGGTCCGCTGGTGAGCATATATTCCATCCAGTCGTGGCTGTCGGGGGTCTGCTGGCTGACCCAGTCAATTTTGCCCTCCTTCATGCCGCCAAACCAGTAAGGACGGAAGCCGAGCAGATCTCGGTAAAACTTGTCCTCCGCCTCGCGGCTATGGACCAAAATTCCGATGTGGATGATGTGGCGGCCAACGACTGTGGGGGCATCAATACTTTTGGGCTGGCGAGGAGGCTGCACGAACTCGACCTTGTTGCCTTCCGGGTCGATCACCGTGAACCAACGGCTGCCATCGGCGCCTTTGGTCACGGTGGGCGGGGTCTTCCAGTTTTTGGCGGCGAGATACTTGCGCATTCCCTCGGCGTCGCCGGTGTTATAGGCGGTGTGGTCGAGGCGATTGATGCCGGAGCCGGCGGGCAGCGGCAGCACCTCAACAAATTGCGTAGGGTTGAAGGCGTAGCGAACGCCTCGCGGATCTTCCGGGTCGGGCAATTTGGCCGCGCCGATGATCACGCGGTAATAGTGATCGGTGGCCGCCGGGTTGGAGGTGTAGACGGCCAGATGCGAGATGCCGGTGATCTTAGGCCGGACGGGCGCGGATTGCGCAGCGGCGGCAACGGCGAAGGCGGCGAGAGAAACGACGGCAAGCAGCTTGAAGTTCATTTGCACCTCGAAAGAATGGCTTATCTACGATAAATCGGCGCAGCGCGAGGCGCAAGGCGGTGCTGTTCTTGAGCAGACTCATTCAGATCTCCAGCCATCCCCTCTGCCGTGATAGGCTGCTAGTGTTCAGACTGCATAATTTTGTAATTACTCGCAGACAAGTGGGGGCGAGGACGCCCACACTACAGCCGGTCTGGAGACCGGCGCTACACTTTTTACTGGGAGATAACCAGACGGTCAGAGCACAAGAGGAGATTCCATGAATTGCTTTCGTATTGCGCCCATTCTGATTCTGGCGGCGACAACGGCTACGGCACTGGCGCAGGCGCCCACCGAGCAAAAGCCAGCGCCGCCGCCAGCAGTCCGGAGTTTTGATTTATCAGCGATTGACCAGACGGCCGACCCGTGCGCGGATTTTTACCAGTACGCCTGCGGAAACTGGCTGAAGAGCAATCCCATCCCGGCTGACCAGGTGCGGTGGTCGCGCTCGTTCTCGTTGGTCCAGGAGCGCAACCGCTATCTGCTGTGGCAGGAGCTGGACGCGGCGGCAACGCATCCCCAGAGCGCGCTGGAGAAGCAGTACGGCGACTTTTTTGGCGCCTGCATGGACACCGGCCTGATTGAGCGGAAGGGGCTGAAGCCGCTGGAGGCGGCCTTTCGGCAAATCGACGCGCTGAAAGACGGGCGCCAACTGGGCGAACTGATGGGCGAGTTGGAGGCCGAGGGCAGCGCGGCACCGCTCTTCGCCTTTGGCGTGGAGCAGGACGAGAAGGACTCGTCCAAGCAGATTGCCGGCATTGGGCAGGCCGGCCTCTCGCTGCCGGACCGCGACTATTATATTGTGGACAATCCGCACTTCAAGGAGATTCGCAGCCAGTATCTCGCGCATTTGACGAAGATGTTTGCGCTGGCCGGTGACACGCCTGAAAAGGCGGCCAAAGAGGCGGCCTCGGTGCTGGAAATTGAGACAGCGCTGGCCAAGGCCTCGACCAGCCGGACCGACCTGCGCGACCCGGCGAATCGCTATCACATTTACACGGTTGCCGAGCTTGAAAAGCTGACGCCTGAGCTGGATTTTGCGGTCTACTTCAAGGATGTGAAGGTAGGCTCCTTTGAGACGCTGAATGTGGCGACGCCGGAGTTCTTCAAGGGGCTGAGCGGGTTGATTGCCAAGGAGCCGGTAGAGGCATGGCGGTCGTACTTCCGCTGGCACACGCTGCACACGGCGGCCAACAATCTGCCCAAAGCGTTTTTTGACGAGAATTTTGCCTTTTTTGGCAAGACACTGGCCGGGCAGAAGGAGCCTACGCCGCGCTGGAAGCGGTGCACCGCGATGACCGATGATGCGCTGGGCGAAGCGGTGGGCCAGGACTGGGTGAAGCTGCACTTTCCGCCCGCGGCCAAGGCCAGCATGGACAAGCTGGTGGCGGCTCTGGAGAAGAGCCTGGGCGACGACATCCGCGATCTGCCGTGGATGAGCGACGCGACGAAGAAGGCGGCCGAGGAGAAGCTGGCGCTGATCCGCAACAAGATTGGCTATCCGGAAAAGTGGCGCGACTACACGGCGCTTAAGGTGGAGCGCGACGACCTACTGGGCAACCTGCGGCGGAGTTCAGTCTTCGAGGATCAATGGAATTTGAACAAGCTGGGCAAGCCGGTAGACGAGAAGGAGTGGGGGATGACACCACCCACGGTGAATGCCTACTACGATCCATCCTTCAACGACATCAACTTTCCGGCGGGCATCTTGCAGCCGCCGTTCTTTGATTTCACGATGGATCCGGCGGTGAACTTCGGCGGCATCGGGGTGGTGATTGGCCATGAGATGACGCACGGATTCGACGACGAAGGCTCGCAATATGACGGCTATGGCAACCTGCGCGAGTGGCAGACGCTGGAGGATCGCAAGGCATTCACCGAGCGGACCGATTGCGAAGTGGCCGAGTACGGCGGCTTTGAGGCTGCTCCGGCGCAGGGTGATACCCCGGCGCAGAAGCTGAACGGCAAGTTGACGCTGGGCGAGAACACGGCCGACAACGGCGGTTTGCGCCTGGCTTACATGGCGCTGCTGGATACGCTGGCGGCAGAAGGCAAGAGCATCAACGACAAGATCGACGGCTACACCGAGGCGCAGCGCTACTTTCTGGGCTTTGCGCAGGTGTGGTGCCAGAACCGGACCGATCAGTCGGCACGGCAGTCGGCGCTGACCGACCCTCATTCGCCGGGGCGCTGGCGGGTGAACGGCACGGTGCAAAACTTCGACCAGTTTGGCAAGGCCTTTGGCTGCAAGCTGGGCCACCCGATGATGCCAGCCCACTCCTGCCGGGTGTGGTAGCGGAAGCCTGTGCGCCGGGAGCAATCTTCCGGCGCGCGGGTTGACCTTTGCCATCCTCCGGGCGTCCAACGCGCAACCGGGGTCTGTTTTGGCATAAGGCTGCGGTTTTTGGCTGAGGCTTCTCCGCAGCGGCCGCAAGAATATGAAGATTTGCGCCATTTACAGTCAACACTAGGCATAAACAGCCCTGGGCTTTTACAATGCAACAGGGACCCGTCCCAACCCAGCTCTGCTGTGGAACTAGCAAACTTGGCGGCGCAC
>CAYLHL010000027.1:0-4498 GCA_964383595.1 uncultured Occallatibacter sp.
CTCTGGCGCAGACCGGTGCCATCGCCCCGGCACTGCTGGCCCGGGCCAACGGCGGTGATGCGTCCGCACAGGTGCTAGTGGGCGACGACTATGCGGCCAGCGGCGGGGTTGAGCTCAGTTCACAGCAGATAGCCGAGGATTACCAGCAGGCCGCCGCGTGGTATCGCAAGGCCGCCGAGCAGAATGATGTTGCCGGCCAGATGCGCCTGGCCGCTCTTTACCGCGACGGCAGGGGCGTGGCGCGCGATATGGCCGAGGCCGCTGCGTGGTATCGCAAGGCCGCCGAGCAGAATGATGTGGCCGCGCAGGCAACGCTGGGCCTGCTTTACTCCATCGGCCAAGGTGTGCCGCACAGCGATGTGGAGGCCTACTACTGGTTTGACCTGGCCGCTTCAGTGAAAGGCCCCAGGCAGGAGCAGTACGCCGCCAACCGCCAGATGATCGGAACTCACATTACCGCTGAAGAACTGGCCGAGGTGAAAGAGCGCGTGGCCAACTGGCTGGCCGCGCATCCCACTCCCCCCGCCAGGACTACCGTTCGCTGACGAATCTTGCCATTCGCTGCATCTCCTTTGGCTTGACCGGCATACGCGGTTAGTCTAGGAATGGATTTCAAGGCTCCGAATTTCCCGTTTACTCGGAAACCCGGAGTCAGGCCGAGCGCAATCGCCGGGTCCATTCCATCTGAGGAGACCGCAACATTATGTCAAAAGCAGTCAAGTACGCCGAGAAAGCCGTGGTCTACGCGGCCAAGGGCGCGTGGGTTGTCTTTGAGCGGCTGAACCGCATCAGCCAAAATCCGTCTTTCACGCCCAAGTGGAGCGACAAGCCCCTCCAGAAGAGCTACGAGAAGGAGAAGCCGCCGCTGGGCTGGCCTCGCGCCACTGACTCGCTCTGTCCCAAGTGCGTGCCGGAGATTCGCAAGCAGATCCTGGACGGCAAACTGCCCTACGAAGTGCTGCTCAACGAAAAGGTGGGCGAGATCAAGGCCCAGATCATCGAGCGCGACGGCAAAATCCTGATGGTCAAAGACTGCCCCAAGCACGGCCACTTTGAAGACGTAATGTCAATGGACCCGGCCTTCTTCAAGCACCTGGAAGAGAGCTTCCCCGGACGCGATGTGCGCTCCCACAACGACAAGCGCCTGCACAACCACGGCACTTCGACCCTCACTCACGGCCGCGGCGCGGTGCTCACCATCGATTTGACCAACCGCTGCAACATGATGTGCGATCCCTGCTTCATGGACGCCAATCAGGTGGGCTTCGTCCACGAACTCGGCTGGGACGAGATCAAGACGATGCTCGACAACGCCATTACACTCAAGCCCAAGCGGCAGATGAGTGTGCAGTTCAGCGGCGGCGAGCCGACGCTCTCGCCTTACTTCCTCGACGCGGTGGCCTACTGCCGCAAGGTTGGCTACAACAGCGTGCAGGCCGCCTCGAACGGCATTGAGTTCGCCAAGAGCAAGGAGCTGTGCCGCAAGGCAGCCCTGGCCGGCTTGCGCTACGTCTATCTTCAATTTGACGGCATCGGCAACGCCGCCAACTCGCATCGCAAGGTGGGCAACCTCTTCGATGTGAAGCTCCAGGCCATCAACAATCTGCACGAAGCCGGCGTTGAAATTGTGCCGGTGACCACGATTATCAACGGCATCAACAACGAGCAGGTGGGCCGCATTATTCAGTTCGCGCTCGACAACCCCAAGAAGATCAGCTTTCTCAGCTTCCAGCCGGTCAGCTTCACCGGTCGCGACGAAGCCATCAGCGACGAGCGCCGCATCGCCCAGCGCTACACTCTCTCGCACATGGCCCACGACATCAAGAATCAGGTTGGCTTTGGCGAGCCGGAGCGCGACTGGTTCCCCATCAGCTTCATGAGTACCTTCTCCGATTGGGCCGATCTGATTCACGGGCCCGCCGCCGAGTGGGGCCAGCTCAGTTGCGGCTGCCATCCCAACTGCGGCATCGGCATGGCCATGATGATCGACAAGGAGACCAAGGAGGCCGCGCCCGTCACCGCCTTCCTGAAGATGGGTCAGGTTGCCAAGGATCTGGCCAAGGTCAACGACGCGGCGCGCGGCAAGTGGCTCTCGGTCGTCGGCTTCGCGCTGGCTCTGCTGCGCAACTACGATCCCTTCCAGTCGCCCACCCACTTCAGAATCACTGACATGCTCAAAAAGATGGACAAGACCTTCAACGCCACCGGCAAGAACTACGGCAGCGTGAAGGGCGACCGCACCCTTGAAGACATCAAGAAGCGCCGCGCCGACCGCTGGAACTTCCTGTTCATCGCCGGCATGTGGTTCCAGGATCTGTTCAACTACGACTTCCGCCGCACCGAGCAGTGCATTATTCCCTACGCCACGCAGGAAGGCGAGATCAGCTTCTGTGCCTATAACACCGGCGTCGGCTGGCGCAACATCATCGAGAAGATGCACATGACGGCGACGCTGACCAAGTGGTATGAGGAGCATGGCCGCCACGAGATTTTCACCGGCGGCAAGAAGGTCGCCATGGAGCACGTGGGCCACGATTTGGAACTGAACATGGCGCACGTCAACGCCGAGGCCAACCACACCCTCGACGATCTGGGCATCGCCAAGACCGCCCGCGAAGAGAAGATTCGCGCCCGCGACTCAAAACATCCCGACGCCGCCGAAAATGCCCGCATGGCCCGTCTCTATCGTGAACACGTGCTGGGCGAAAAGCCGGTCGAGGGATTGGTAACTCTGGGTTCCATCGCCCCCGCCAAGCCCGTCGAGCAAAAAGAAGCTGCGCCTGTCGCCTGAGGCTGATTTTTCAGCCAGCCAACGGTAAAGTTCAGGCCGGGAGTTCAACTCCCGGCCTGAACTTTTTTGATCCTCTCAAAGTTGCGCTCATTGCCTGCGGGAGCGCGCCCACATGAGCCAGGCCGCCTTCGCCCGCACTCTCAACCTGAGCGCCGGCTACATCTCGCAATTGAAGCGCGGCGCCAAGCAGCCCAAAGGCCCGGCCCTCGCCCTGCTCAACGTCATCCGCCGCAAGGGGCTTGAGGCGATCCTTTAGCGACCACTGTGCGACCACCTTTGGTTGTGGTAGATTAAGTTCGGAAGAACGAGTTTGGACCACTGGCATTATGTGGACTGCTTTAGCTATTGCGCTTGTCATAGCCACTTCATACATCACTTCCCGTGTGTGTGCTCATAGGGCGAAGCAGACTCGTGACCACGAGGAACGACAAAGACGCGAACGTCGAAGGGCACTGTCGGCTTTAGAAACCAAATATCTTGAAGATGGCTACGATTCATGCTCAGGGGAGTTTCCTGAAGAAGCATTATATTCTTTGGGTAATATCGCTTACCTAATTTGGCTCCTAAATTACGAGCCAAGGTTTCGGAATTATCGTGGAGATGGAAAGAATCCATACCCGCCAGATTGGGAGTGGCGCCGTCGCTTTGTCTTCCTCCGCGACCATGGCATTTGTCAGGGCTGCAAGAAACATTCCGGCCCAGAAGTTACACTAGATTGTCATCACATCAAACGAATTTCTGAATTTAGTCTAGAGGAGTCAGAGATTCATTCTCTGAGTAATCTTGTTTCACTTTGTCCGATCTGTCATGCGAGTCAACATCAAGGGAACCAAATGCTAGCTGTACGCGCCTCACGAGCTTCAGTCAATATTCAAAACAGGCCTTACAGGGAGAACAAACGTAGCAAACAAGAGAACTTTCCGATCCCCGCAAAGCGCGTATTCCCACTTCCTGGAGTGATTGAAGTTCACCCTTCGTCTGAAGTTTTGCTTCGCACCTTTAGCGAATCGTCCAAAAACAGTCAATCAGTGTTAAAGCATGATCTTGCGCAGAACCAAGAAGTTCAGAGGAAAAAGCCGAACTCCGGTGGGAATTCCATCACCGAAGGACTCGCATGGATTGACAATCGCATTGCTGAGACCAAATTCCAAGATATGGAGAGGCGCTGTATAGATGAAGACGTTTATTGCAACTGTGACTACTGTGACAGCGAAATTCTTGCCAACCCATTCCAGATGAGCGTCAGTGGGAAATTTCTGTGTGATGAGTGTTACAGAACGACCGGAGGCAAAGAATAGCACAAACGCAAAAAAGCCATGCCGTAAAGGCATGGCTTTTTTGCTTGAGATAATTGCCGGCGATCACCTAATCTCCCACACAGTCACCCGTGCAGTACCATCGGCCCAGCGAGGCTTAACTTCCGTGTTCGGGATGGGAACGGGTGATCCCTCGCAGTATGGTCACCGGCAAACTTGAATGGCGCTTGGCGGGTGGTTGCCCGCAGCCTCTTCGCGACGTCTAGTTTGTCCCGGATGGTTTCTCCCGGGCCGAGTAGGAACGCGAAATGCAATCTGGCGCCAAAATTTGCTGATACTAAACTTTTCACAACGAAATTGATTGGTGTTACAAGGCTTGTAAGAAGAAAGTCCGCATTTACTGCGCGGAGTTAATTCTATGGACAAGCCGAACGGGCGATTAGTACTGGTA
>CAYLHL010000028.1:0-4384 GCA_964383595.1 uncultured Occallatibacter sp.
GGATCCACACGCTCTTCAGGCCATAGACGAACATCCAGGAGACCAGCAGCATGGTTCCGCTGATGTCAAACATTCCCGAGGCATTGGAGATGCCCAGCATATACCAGGGCATGGCATTGCCGCCGAGAAAGTAATTCTGCATGCTCTGCGATGCGCGTTTTGAAACCCAGTAGCCTATCAGCACTGTGCTGAGCAGGTAAGCCACGATGATAACGATGTCAACAACATGAAGTTGCAGCATTTAACTCCCCATGCCCTCGGGCATCTTCTCTCCGCTCTCCGCGGAAGATGGTAAACAGACTGGCTCGCCAGTTCGAAACGACTTTATTACGGCCGGGCAAGATGCGCGTGTGATTACCGGCACACACGGGCCTTGCCCGCTATTGCACCCCGGCGAGCAAAAACACCAGTGAAGCCTGCCAGTTGATGGCAATCTCATTGCTGGCATACGAGGCCTGTTGATCCGCATAGACCCTGGCTGGCGGCAGACCTCGCGGCAGCGCGGCCAGAACAGCGTCGGCCCGGCCGGCATTCGGCCCGCCTGAGAGCAGCCCTGGCCAGGGCGCGTCTGGATGCGAAGCGCTGGGCCGGTGATGCGGATGCAGGAATGGGTTCTCGCCCACCCGCGTCACAAACGAGAGAGAAAAAGTGTTGCGCCCCAGCAGGTAGTGGAGATTGTCGCGCGCCGCGTCCACAAAGGCTGGCTCGGGTTGGAAGAGATTGGCGACCAGCAGATATTTGCCGTAATCCGCCGCTACGCCATTCGAGCCCCACACATAATCCCTGGTCTTCAGGCTCACATGATAGGGATCAGCCTTGGTGCGCTCCACCACCGCACGCGCCGCCGCCACGGTCCGTTCGCGGATGGTGGCAACCGCCTTCGTATCCACATCCTTTCGTTTGGATAGCGCGTAGCTCCACAGCCCCATCGGCGCAACCTTCGCCCAGTTTTCGGCGGGCGGCGAATCCAGATCAGGCAGGAACTGCGCGTAATTTTTCAGGAAATACTCGTTAAACTGCGCCTCGCCGGTGGTGCGGGAAAGTTCGGCGGCGGCCCATAAACGCTCATCCGAGCAGTTGGAATCGCCGTACTCGCCGGTGGAGACGCCCGCGGGATTGCGGAAGACGACGTTGGGATTCTTTTCTGTCCAGGCCCAGGCCCTCCGCGCCGCCGCGAGCGCCTGTGCGGCAAACTTCGCGTCGTAAGGCTTGTAGACGCGCGCGGCGATCGCGCTCACCGCAGCCAGGTCAGCCGTGGAACAGGTGCTCTTGTAAGGCGCCGATCCGGTTCCGATCACTTCGCTGATCAGTGTATCCTTCTCTGGATCGACAAAGCCGGAAAAGTGGTCGCTGGTCTGTTTGTGCCATGCGCCGCCGTCGGTGTCCTGCATCTTCAGCATCCATTGCAGATTCCAGCGCGCCTCACTCAGAATGTCCGGCGTGCCGTTGCCCGACTCGGGAATCTTCAGCGAAATGCTCTTGATCTTTGCACCGTAGATCTCCCAGGCCCAGAGCAGCGTGCCGGTAGTGATGCCGGAGTTCACGACATAGCGCCCGTAATCGCCCGCGTCATGCCAGCCGCCCACGTTGTCACGTTCGCCCGTGGCTCCCGAACTGGCGCCGAACTCGCCATGCAGGTGGCAGGCGGGATGTATGTAGCCCGGAAACTCCGGCCCCATGTCCACCGCCGTTCCGCAGCGCTGGCCATAAAAGCCACGCATCGCCATATAGTAGGCACGCTGGTAGACATTCGCGCCCACGTTGAAGTCCCAACTGCGCCCCACGCCGGGAATCGAGAGATAGTAGCGGCCAGCCTGATGGAAGGCGGAAAAATCCGCCGCCTGCACCTGGTCGCCGCTGTCCTTGTCGTCCTGGGCGGATGTGAGCTTTCCATGAAAAACCACCGCATTGTCGCCGGCGCGCCGCAGTTCGAAGCTCGTGGCCGGCGAACTGACCAGCGCCACCTTGGGTCCATTCAGCGGATAGCCTACCTGGTCAACCTTGATGGCCACGTGCGCGGCGTCGGCTCCATACGCCAGAACGGCTGGGCAGATGAGAACTCCGGCCAAAAGGGCTAAATGCAGCAACGTCCGGCGAACCTGTGCGCTTTTAGTTTGTAAACACATCAAAAACCCCCACCTCCGCTGCTTCGCCTCGCGGCAACGAACCCGGAGATACTTGATTTTGCTTGCGCTGATACTTTTTCACACTTGCGTCCCGTCGCGCAAATCTAGGTTAATTTCACCCTCCACGGATCACTTTCGCATCCCGTTTGATGAGCTTTTGTTCTGGAGACTATACTGGCGAAAGGTTTTCTTCGAGGGAGCAAGCACAATGAAGTTCGGCTATTTCGACGATTTGAAGCGCGAGTATGTAATTACTCAACCGGATACTCCCTTGCCGTGGATCAACTACCTCGGCTGCCAAGCGTACTTCGGCATCATCTCCAACACTGCGGGAGGCTACTCGTTTTATCGCGATGCGCGCCTGCGCCGCATTACGCGCTACCGGTACAACAATGTGCCCATGGACTTCGGCGGACGCTACATCTACCTGCGCGACGACGAATCAAAGGAGTTCTGGTCGCCCTCGTGGCAGCCCACGCGCAATAACCTTAAGAACTACACCTGCCGCCACGGCTTGGGCTACACCACCATCGGCTCCGAGTACGCCGGCATCGAGGCGAGCACCCGCTACTTTGTGCCTCTCGACGAGACCCTTGAAATCTGGCAGCTCACCGTCACCAACAAGCGCGCCGTCAAAGCCTCGATCTCAGCTTTCTCATCCATCGAGTTTTGCCTGTGGGATGCGCAGGACGACGCCACCAACTTCCAGCGCAACTTCAATACCGGTCAGGTGGAAGTCGAGGATGGCGTCATCTACCACAAGACCGAGTACCGCGAGCGCCGCAACCACTTCGCCTACTTCGCCACCTCCGAGAAGGGCGGCAGCTTTGACACGCAGCGCGAGGCCTTTTTGGGAAGTTATCGCGGCTGGGATAAACCCGCCACAGTGGAAGCCGGCCAACTGACCAACTCCATCGCCCACGGCTGGTCGCCAATCGGCGCCCATCAGGTCAAGCTCGATCTGGCTCCCGGCGAGACGCGGCAGATTGTCTTTGTGCTCGGCTACCATGAGAACCCCGTCGCAGAAAAGTTCGACCCTCCCGGCTCGCAGATTATCAACAAGAAGCTGGTCAAGCCGACGATTGCCAAATACCTTGACGCCAAGCAGGCCGATGCGGCCTTCGAGCAACTGCGGCAATACTGGGACGGTCTGCTGGGCGTCTTCCAGGTGGCCACGCCCGACGTTCACACCAACCGCATGGTCAACATCTGGAATGCCTACCAGTGCATGGCGACCTTCAACATGTCGCGCTCCGCCTCGTTCTATGAGTCCGGCATTGGTCGGGGCCTGGGCTTCCGCGACTCCAATCAAGATTTGTTGGGCTTTGTCCACATGGCGCCCATCCGCGCCCGCGAACGCATTCTCGACCTGGCCTCGACGCAACTGCCATCGGGCGGCGCGTATCACCAGTACCAGCCGCTCACCAAGCGCGGCAACAACGACATCGGCGGCGACTTCAACGACGATCCGCACTGGCTGATCGTGGGCGTCTCGGCCTACATCAAGGAGACCGGCGACTGGAGCATCCTCGACGAGCCGGTGCCCTACGACAATCAGCCCGGTTCGGAGAAGCCTCTCTACGAGCACCTGCAGCGCAGTTTCAACTACACTCTCTCGCGCCTGGGGCCGCACGGGCTGCCGCTGATTGGCCGCGCCGACTGGAACGACTGCCTCAACCTGAACTGCTTCTCCGACACGCCGGGTCAGAGCTTCCAGACCACCACCAACAAGGACGGCAAAGTCGCCGAGTCGGTCTTCATCGCCGGCCTGTTTGTCCTCGCCGGCCGAGAACTGGCCGCTATCGCCAGCCACCGCGGTCTGGAGTCTGAAGTGGCTTCTTACATTGCGGAAGTTGTCAAGATGGATCAGGTCGTTCGCCGGCATGGCTGGGACGGCGAGTGGTTCCTGCGCGCCTATGACGACTTCGGCGCCAAGATCGGTTCCAAGGAATGCGAAGAAGGCAAGATCTTCATCGAGTCGAACGGCTTCTGCGTGCTGGCCGGGATTGGCCTCGAAGACGGCCTCGCCGCCAAGGCGCTCGAAGCCACCGGCAAGCATCTGGCCACCAAGCATGGCATCGTCCTGCAGCAGCCGCCTTACTCCCAGTATTACCTGAACCTGGGCGAAATCTCCTCTTACCCGCCGGGTTACAAGGAGAACGCGGGCATCTTCTGCCATAACAATCCCTGGGTGATCATTGCCGAAACGCGGCTGGGCCACGGCGACCTGGCGCACGACTACTACAGCCGCATCAACC
>CAYLHL010000029.1:0-2827 GCA_964383595.1 uncultured Occallatibacter sp.
GCGAAATCTACCAGGCCGAGTTAGCCCGCGAGCGCGAAGCCATCCAGATGAACGGTCCTGAGGCCCGCGAGCTTCTCTCGCTCTACTACCAGGTCAAGGGCCTGCCCGAGGCCGACGCGCTGCACATGGTCAACCACATTGCCAGCGATCCCGAGCAATTGCTGCGTGCGCTCTCCAGCGAACGGCTGGGCTCTTCGGAGGAGGCGCTTTCGAACCCGATGGTCTCTGCAAGCTCTGGCGCGCTGTCTACCGCGATTGGCGCGGCGATTCCGATCATTCCATTCTTCTTCCTTAGCGGCTTGAATGCAGTGATTGCCGCGGCTGTGATTTCGTTGGCTGCGCACTTCGCCGTGGGCGCGGCCAAGAGCCTGATCACCGTGCGCTCGTGGTGGTCATCTGGATTCGAGATGACCGTGGTGGGCGCAGTAGAAGGCGCCGTCACATATGGCATCGGAATCCTGCTCGGAAAGGGCGGCGTGTAGGCTGGTGCGTGCTTCATATTTTGAGGCGCGCCAAAAGGTGTAGATTGATCGCGGAGGTAATCGCGATGAAGAAATGGCAGTGGCGCAAGATTCTCATCGGGGTTGCCGTTTTCCTGGTCGTACTGGGCATAGCGCCTCTGGCCTATTTGTTATGGTTCGGAAGCGCACACAACTTCACGCCGCTGTCGGTTCCAATCTCGCTCAAGCGCGGCGAATTTATATCCCCATTCTTTACGACAGACCTGGATGAAGGTTACCAGGTTGAAATATATTTTCTCCCTTCTCCGCGGACTCCGCTGGATCTTGACTGGAAGATCGTGGATGAGGCTGGGACTGTGATTAAAAGTGGAAAATATACAGATGATCAGTACCTGGGGGATCGGCAATTGCTCGGCAATGATGCAGTTCTCGAGCGGCAGTTTCAGCCGAAGCGTGGATCGCGCCAGAGAGTCATTGTTAGCATCCATCAGGACGTTGTAACTCCTGACGCCGAAAGAAGATTACGGAGCACCGACACGAGACTGTATGTTGGTTTGCCTGAGCGCGGGCTCGAACAAGCATTTGGAGTAGGCGTTTACTCCGTTTGGGCTGCTGTTGTCGCTGGCGCTGGAGCGCTTATACTTCTTGTCCTACTGGCCCTCAGGGTGTTTCGGCGGCAGACCGAGCATGTGCGTCACGGTGGGCCTGATCCACAATGAACCAGGTTCCTGCAGGGTGCCTCAGCCATCGAGCGCTTCTTGCTCGATGGGTGGAAAGCCAAGCACTAGACAGAGCCGTTTCGAAAGTGCTGCGTGCCCGCCGAGGCACAACTTGATAATCAATGAGGGCGTGGCTTCAATCCCAACTCGAAAAGAATCACAACGTAAACCGCAGCCGGAGGGCCCAAGCATCGAGAAGGAACAGGCCTAATCCGGCAATCAGAAAACGCCTAATAAAAGTAATCATCCCGTTCCCCTGCCGCCTCTCCTCAAACCAACTTCATCGACTCCGGGTCCCAGCTAACAATGGCGCCCCGATCGATGCTCAGATTGCTTAGCAACGCCGCGCCGGCTGCGCGGAAGCCGAAGATGGCATCTTCCACCACGGGCTGCCGCGACCGCACCGATGCGAAGAAATTCTTGAAGTGGTCGTAGCTGTCGCTGTACCCCGCGGGTGCAACAAACTTCTCGTATCCCACCGGCGGCGCTCCTTCCGGGTTCGCAATCGGATACTTCTTTCGGTACTCCTCGAGAAACTCCTTCTGCGTTGCTTCTGTGAATGAACCGATCATAAAGCCCGGTTCCTTCTCGCGCGGCACGCGGTTGACGCTCACATAGCCCCAGCCAATCTCCATCGTGCCCTCGGAGCCGGTAAAGATCAGCCCTTCGCTCTCTTCGCCGCCGTCGACGAAGTTCACATGCAGGCTCAGGTTGAAGCCATCGGGATAGTCGAACAGGCCAAGCATCACATCGGGCACGTCGCGGCCGTCCTTCCAGAAGCGCAGGCCTCCGGTGGCCATGCCGCGCGTGGGCCCGTGCGAGCCGGTGATGAAATGCGTGCCGCTGAAGAGATGCACAAACAGATCGCCGGCCACGCCGCTGCCGTAGGCCTTCCACTTGCGCCACTGGAAGAACTGCTCCGCATTGAAGGGAATCTTGGGCGCAGAGCCGAGGAACCGCGGCCAGTCGCAGGACGCGGTCGAGGCATCGGGCGGAACCGTGTAGTTCCAAGCTCCCATGGAGGAATTGCGATCCCAGCGGGCTGTGACCATGTTGAGTTGGCCGATGGCCCCAGAGGCCAGCAAGTCCCTGGCTTTCTCGTAGACCACGGAGCTCACGCGCTGGCTGCCCACCTGCAGGATTCGCTTTGTCGCCCGCGAAGTTTCGATCATCTCAGGCCCGTCGGCGTAGAGATGGATCATGGGTTTCTCGCAATACACATCCTTGCCGGCTTTCATCGCATCCACGCTGGCCTGCTTGTGCCAGTGGTCGGGCGTGCCGATGATGACCGCGTCGATGTCTTTGCGCGCCAGAATTTCACCGTAGTCGCGTGTCGTAAAGATGTCGTCGCCCCAGAGTTCTTTGCTGTGCTCGAGGCGGCCGCTATAGCAATCGGCAACGGCAACGAGCTTGACGCCGGGAACACGCAGCGCCGTCTTGGTGTCGCCCTGGCCCTGACCGCCCGCGCCGATCAGCGCAATCTGAATGTGATCGTTGGCCGCAACCGGCCTGCCGGCTTCATCTTGAACTGCCAGAGCATGAAGACGCGAGCTTAGCAGCGCTCCTGTGGTTGCCGCGCCTGCCGCTCGAATAAAACCTCTCCGATTCAAAACCTGCACTTCAGCACCCCGGACGTTGAATTTTGCC